>NZ_JAKWJO010000003.1 GCF_022760995.1 Dyella sedimenti
GATCGTGCTGATCACCCCGCGGGTGATCACCAGCAGCGAGGAGGCCAAGCAGGTGACGGACGAATACCAGCGCAAGTTCGAGTCGCTGGCCCCGCTGCGCGCCGCGCCCACCGCGGCGGCGGTGCCCAAGCCGTAGGCGCGTTTCCCTCTCACGCTGGGAGAGGGGAGACGTGGCGCGTTATGCTTCATTTCCAGTCGGAAGCGGCGCCATCGATTTTCTGCGCGCGCCATGAGGAGCGAATCCATGATCTCAGCCATCTTTCTGATCACCCCTGACGATTCGCGCAGGGAGCAGGTCGAGGAGGCGCCCGAGTTGCTGGAACGCGAGGGCGTCGTCTACTCGCTGCGTGGCGGCCCGCGTACGCCGCAGCCGACCAAGGAACGGACCTGGGATCCGGTGGCCGTCTACGCGCCGGACGAACTTACCGAGGAAGAGTTCCAGGACCTGTTCGAAGCCAGCCGCGGTCGTATCGAGGAATTGAACCTGCACTATTGATTGCCGGCGCTCCGCGCCATCGGGCGTTCCGATGGGGAAGGGCGGTCGCAGGCGCAGGCCAGTAGATCGATGGTGAGCGCAAGCACCATGGCCGCCGTGCCGAGGGCGAACAGCAGCCTGTAGCTGCCGCCGCTGGCCGAGAAGGCGAACGACATGGCATAGGCCGCCGCCGCCTGGAACAGCGCGAAGGCCACGGTGGCGGTGCGCCAGGCGCCGCCGTGCTGGGCGGGATGATGCGCGAGGATCTCGTGGAGGCGCCCGAGCACCAGCGGCACCGTGCCCGTCACGAACGCCCCCACGATCACGCTGGACGCGACCAGCCACGCGGTTCCGCTGGCCAGCACCGGCATGGCGACGGCGCCCGCCTCCAGCACGAAGCCGATGCGGAGCGCCCGGCCGAACCCGGTCCTGTCCGCTAGGGCTCCTGCGAGCACCGGCCCGACCGTGGCGCCGATGCCGAAGAGCACCCAGTAGGCGGCCCCGCTCGCCATGCCCTGATGGAGCCCGCGCGCCACGAAATCGACCAGGAAGAGCATGTGCGGCACCCAGCCCGCCGCGTTCAAGGCGTATTCCAGGTAGAGCGCGCGCAGCCGCCTGGCGGGAAGGGACGTGGCCGGCCTTGCGTACCGTGGCTCGGCGGCTTGGACCTCGTCCGGCCAGCCGCCCCAGGCGATGAGGGTGAGCACGGCGGACAAGGCGCCGAGGCCCAGCCAGGTGGCGCTCAGGCCGTTGCCCAGCAGCAGCGGCACCAGCGTGCCCGAGGCAGCCACGCCGATGCCGACGCCCATGAAGATGATGCCGCCGGCCAAGCCGCGGCGTGAGGGCGCCACCAGCGGCAGCACCGCCGGCGCGGCCAGCACCATCAAGGCGCCGCCAGCGAGCCCGGCGAGGAAGCGCCAGGCGAAGAACCACGTGAAGGCGGCGGGGTGGGCGCAGGCGAAGAACGCCACGGTGGCGAGCAGCATCATGCCGCGGATGGTCGCGCGCGCGGACACTCGGCGGGCCAGCGGACGTCCCGCCAGTGCGCCCGCGAGATAGCCGGCCAGGTTCGCCGCGCCCAGGTAGGCGGCCACGGTCGCATCGAACCAGTGCGCGGCCACGATGGCCGGCAGCAGCGGCGTGTACGAGAAGCGCGCCAGCCCGATGCCGACCAGGCTCGCGCAGAAGCCCGATACCACCGCCCGCCAGGCGGCGTGGACACTGCGCGTTTCGTCGTAGGGACGGGGTGGGGTTTTCGCCTTGCCCATCGGCTGGCCTTCAGTGGGAACGGCGCAAGGCTACGCGTGCCATGAAATCACTGAAAACGAAAGTTTTGGATACGACTTATCTGCATAAATGATATCTTGTGGGCTGGCGCGGCGATGGTCCCGCGCATGCGGAGCAGGCCGTGGACATCAGCGAGCTGAGAACGTTCGAGGCGGTGGCCCGCCTGGGCAGCATGAACAGGGCGGCCGCCGAGCTGCACACGGTGCAATCCAACATCACGGCACGGATGCAGGCGTTGGAGGACGAGTTGGGCATGCCGTTGCTCCGCCGCCATGCCCGGGGCGTTTCGCTCACTTCGGCCGGGCAGCGCTTGCTGCCCTTTGCCGGCCGCGTCATGACGCTGCTGGCCGAGGCGCAGGTGGCCGCCAGGGACGACGGCACGCCGGAGGGAGCGCTCGTCCTTGGCGGGCTGGAGACGACCACCGCGCTGCGGCTCTCGCCCGTGCTGACGCGATTCGCACGGGCCTATCCGCGCGTCCGCCTGGCGTTCAGCGCGGGAACCACCGCGCGCCTGGTGCAGGACGTCGTGGATGGCCGGCTCGATGGCGCCTTCGTGGCCGGTCCCATCGACCATCCCGAACTGGCGCAGGAAACCGTGTTCGCGGAAGAACTGGCGCTGCTGACGTCTCCCGCCATCCGTTCCCTCAAGGGCCTGGCCGGGCTCGCGGAGCTGCGCACCATCGTGTTCCAGTCGGGCTGTTCGTATCGCCAGCGATTGGAGGCGTTCCTGGCGCAGTCGGGCATCGTCGTCGCCAAGCCGCTGGAATTGGGTTCCCTGGATGCGATCCTGAGCTGCGTGGCGGCCGGCGTGGGCGTGACGCTGCTGCCCAAGGGCGTTGCGCAGTCGGCATTGGCCCAGTGGGATATCCGTGCGCATCGCCTTCCCCGCGAACAGGCTCGGGTCGAGACGCTTTTCGTCCGCCGGCGCGACGCCTACGTTTCCAGCGCCATGGCGGCCTTCCTCGACATGAGCCGGCATGCCGGCTTTCGCGGGAAATCAGACGCCCGATCATCGCGACGCTGAGGCGCGGGCTCCTTCGATGACCAGCTTCACGCTTTCCCGGTAACGCCGGTCGAACTGGTCGAACAGCACCGGGCCGGCCTTGCGCATGAGCGGGAACTTCCCGGCGTCCAGGGCCTGGTTGCGCTGCGCGATGTCGTAGGCGGGGGAGCGTTCGCCGGGCCGGGGAAAGACGGCCTGTTCCTCGACCACGAAGCCGATCGTGAAGGTATAGACCGTGCTCATCAGCACGATGGCCTGGCGATGGGACAGGCCGGCCTCCAATAGTTGGGCACCGATCCGTTCGGCCGCCTCGTGGAACAGTGCATTGGTGAGCCGCGATCCGGCGACCACGCGGCCCCCGTCGCGATACTGCAGGAGACGGCGGCGTATCCCCTGGCCGAACGCCATGACCCAGGCCGTCCAGTCGTCGCCTGGCCTGGCGGGCGCCAGGTCACCGCTGGCCTCCACCAATATTGTGGTCGCCATATCGTCGATCAGCGCCTGCTTGCTACTGAAGTGCCAGTACAGCGTGGGCGCCTGGATGCCCAGCCGGGCAGCCAGCTTGCGCAGCGTCAGTTCCTCCAGGCCGATGTCGTCCAGCAATTGCAGGGCGGTGCGGACGATGAGTTCGCGGTTGACTTTCATGGGACAGACTCCGACGAGTTGCGCATGAAATCTAACATGGTTAGAGTGATCTAACATTGTTAGATTTTGGAGGTGTGCCATGAAAGCAGCCGTCGTCTTCCAGGCGGGGCAATCGCCCCGCTATGCGGATTTCCAGGAGCCTTCGGCGATGCCGGGCGAGGAACTGGTATCGGTCAGGGCGTCCGCGCTCAGCCAGTTCACCCGGGCTCGCGCGTCGGGACGCCATTACAGCGCCCAGGACGTGTGGCCGGCCGTGGCAGGGTCCGATGGCGTGGGCGTCACCGCGGACGGACGCCGTGTCTATTTCGCGCTGCCCGAGGCGCCGTTCGGCGCCATGGCCGAGCGGACGCGGGTGAAGGCCGACCACTGCGTGGCACTGCCGCCGGGCATCGACGACGTCACCGCCGCCGCCATTGCCAATCCCGGCATGTCGGCCTGGGCCGCGCTGGTGAACCGTGCCGCGCTGCGGCCGGGCGAGACCGTCCTCGTCAACGGCGCCACCGGCACGGCGGGGCGCCTGGCGGTGCAACTGGCCAAGTACCTGGGTGCATCCAAGGTGATCGCCACCGCGCGCAACGAAGCCGCGCTGCGGGAAGTCGGGGCGCTTGGGGCCGATGTGATCGTTCCCTTCGACGTGGAAGGGAATGCGCATGGCGCCAAGGCGTTCGAAGAAGCCTTGAAGGAGCAGTTCGCCCAAGGCGTCGACGTGGTGATCGACTATCTCTGGGGAAAAAGCGCGGAAGTGGTGATCGCGGCGATAGCCAAGGCAGCCGGGGATGCCGCGCCGGTCCGCTTCGTGCACGTGGGTGCATCGAGCGGCGCCGACATCGCACTGCCGGGCGCCGCGCTGCGGTCGTCGGCCATCGTGCTGATGGGCAGCGGCATCAAGAGCGTGCCCTGGCGCGAACTGCTGCAAGCCGTGCGGCATGTCTACGACGCCTATGGCCCCGCGGGATTGCGCATCGCCACCCGTACCGTGCCGCTGCCGCAGGTCGAGTCGGCATGGAACGACGATGCCGGCGGGACCAGGACGGTCTTTGCCATCGGCGGATGACGCAGCCATCGCGGGTGATGGCAAGAAATAGCGAATCCCCCTGGATTTCGCTTGCGGAACCGCCGTTTATCCGCATCGCGGCGGGACGCCGGGTTCTTGCGGACGAGTGGCAACCTTTGCTCGCATGGACGGCACTCACCTTGGTTATGGCCGCTTCCTGGAATCGCCTTCGACACCATGCCGCTTCATGCCTCATCATGGCGCCCGATGCCCGCATGGCCCTGTCAGGCGCGCATGATATGCGCCGGGTCGTTCGCGGCACGTTGCCGGGGCTTCCGCGATTGTCTCTTTCCATGTGCAAGACGAGGGTTACTGCAATGAACAAGCGCCTTATGTGTTTGCTGGCCGCGGGAGCCGTGGCCGCCGGGATGGCCATGGTGCCGCCCGCGTTCGCGGAGATCGGCCAGGGGGCCGCCGCGCCCGCCTTTACTGCCCAGGCCAGCCATGCCGGCAAGGATTTCAAGTATTCGCTGGCGGATGCGCTCAAGAAGGGACCGGTGGTCGTGTACTTCTTCCCGTCCGCCTATACCGGTGGCTGCGATATCGAGGCGCATGCCTTTGCCACCGAGGCTGAGAAGTTCAAGGCGGCCGGCGCGACGATCGTCGGCGTCTCCGCCGACAGCATCCAGCGGCTCGACAAGTTTTCCGCCGACCCGAGCTACTGCGCCGGCAAGTTCCCGGTGGCGTCGGACTCCGAAGGCAAGGTCGCCGCTTTGTTCGACGTGAAGATGTCCGCGGCGGTGCCCAACGCGACCGACGTGCGCGGCGAGGCCATCGAGCACGGCTTCATCTCGCGCTCCACCTTCGTGATCGGGCAGGATGGCAAGGTCGCGGCGGTCTTTTCCTCGGAGGCCGACCACCTCCATCCGCAGGAGCACGTGAGCAAGTCGCTCGCCGTCGTGGAACAGCTGAAGGCTGGCAAGACGCCTTGATGATGGTGCGGGCGCGCTGGCGCCCGCGCATGGCGAGGATGCTTCTCGAACAGGGCCTGCATGCGCAGGCCCTGTTCGTTTCCGGTGTGCTCAGGACGCCGCTTCGGGCGCCACCTCGCAGGGCAGGAACAGCGCGCGCACATTCTTGAACTGGTGCGCGTGGTCGTCCCAGAAGGCGCGCAGCTTGCTCTCGATGTCGATCAGTTCGATGCAGTGCGGCAGGTGCGGATGGACGTGCTCGATATGGCGCAGTTGCGGCTTGCCGCCACGCAGGTAGCCGCCATGCACCTGGTGGACCAGCACCTGCTCGATGCCCTTGCTGTGCGCGGACTTCAGCACGTGCGAGGCCATGCTCGGCCGGGTCAGGCGATGCCAGAGGCTCGTGTGCTCGACCTTCTCGGCGTGGTGGAAATACAGGCGCAGGGCGGTCAGCTTGTTCATCGTTTGGCTCATGAAGGTTTTCAGGAATTGGAAGGAGTAGGGGAGGCGCGGCGGGCACGACGAAGCGCGGGAATGTCCGCGAGGCGGATGCCTTCCGGCCAATGCAGGTGCTTGGCATGGCCCACGCGCTGGGCGCGATAGATGCTGGTGTGTCCCGAGAACAGGTAGGCGATGACGCACGCCATGCCGGCATACGTGCCGATCTCCGCACCGAACAGTTCGACCGCCATCACGGTGGAGGCGATGGGCGTATTCGCCGCCCCGGCGAACACGGCCACGAAGCCCAGCCCGGCGAGCAGTGGGAAGGGCAGCGGGAGGACATAGCCCAGCGCATTGCCGAGCGTGGCGCCGATGTAGAACAGCGGCGTGACCTCGCCGCCCTTGAAGCCCGAGGCCAGGGTGACGGTGGTAAAGGCGAACTTGCCGCCGAAGTCGTAGGCCGGCAGCGGATGCAGGAAGGCCGCCTGGATGGTGGGTATGCCCAACCCGAGGTACTGGCGGCAGCCGATGGCGTAGGCCGCCGCGGCGACCACGGCGCCGCCGAGGAAGAGCCGCAGCGGCGGGTACTTGATCAGCCGCTTGAGCAGCGCGGAAAGCGCATGCGTGCTGTTGGCGAACAGCATGCCCACGATGCCGAAGCAGATGCCGGCGACGATGGTCGCGAGCACGCCCTGCCAGCTCACGTGCGGCACCAGCGGTATCGCATAGGCGGTGTGGTGGATGCCCAGGTGCAGGGTCACCTGGTCCGCGATGGCCGCGGACAGCATGCAGGGTAGCAAGGCGTCGTAGCGCACCTTGCCGATGGCCAGCACCTCCAGGCCGAAGATGGCGCCGGCCAGCGGCGTGCCGAACACCGAGGCGAAGCCCGCGCTGATGCCCGCCATCATCAGGATGCGCCGGTCCTCCTTGCCCAGCCCGAAGCGGTGGCTGATCTGGTCGGCGATGGTGCCGCCCATCTGCACCGCCGTGCCTTCGCGTCCGGCCGAGCCGCCGAACAGGTGCGTGATGACGGTGCCCGCGAACACCAGGATCGCCATCCGCTTGGGCACCAGCTTCTTGGGATCGTGGATCTCGTCGAGCAACAGGTTGTTGCCGCCCTCGACGTCCTTGCCGACGCGGTGGTAGACCCAGCCGACGACGAGGCCGGCAATGGGAAGCAGGGCCAGCATGAAGCCGTGGCTGGTCTGCTGTTGCGTGGCCCATTCGAGGGACCACAGGAAGAGGGCGGACGCACAGCCGATCAATCCGCCGATGATGGCCGAGAGCGCCAGCCACCGTCCGAGGAAGGGCACCATGGCCACTTGCTCGGGTACCGATAAACGCTTCATCAGGTCTCCAGATTTGAGTGGATCAAACCCGGACAGGCGGAAGCAGCAGGCATAAAAAAAGCCTACGACCTCCCTGTCAGGGAACGCGTAGGCATCATCAGCCGATCGCTCGGCGGTTCGCGGAGGCATGCCATCTCCGTACCCGCCAGTATAACAATTCGTTGCTGCATCGCAATATGCGCCGACCGGGCGGTTCCACTTGCGCTTCATCCGATGGCCGCTACCATCGTCGCCCAGGGAGATGGCATGCCTCCCGTCCGGCCTGTCTGGCAAACCGCCCTCGAGGTTAATGATGCCTGCGTTCCCGACCCTGGGAGCGTAGGCGCGCCATGGCTTGTTGCCGGCGCGATGCGCACCCGCACGACGAGGTGCCGCCGCGCATGGATACCGTTGCCGAAGCCAGCTTCAGCGTTCTCTATCGAGATCCCGGGGCAGGCGTGGATGAGGCGACGCCGCGCCCGGCCTGCTTCGTGGATCTCCATCTCGACCAGATCGTCGATGCGATCGCCAAGCCCGCCGAGGCATACCGGCTGGCCCCGTTCTTCCACGCGCCGCTCGCAAGCGTGGAGGACATCGCCTATCGTCAAGCCGTCATGCGCGATCTCGCGCAGGCGGACTTGGTGCGCGCCATCCAGGCTTTCGCGGACGGCATGCGTATGGTGCGGGCCTGCCAGCAGCATGCGGACGAGTGCCATTACCCCTACGAGGCCAGGCGCTGGCTGCTCGCCGCCGGCGAAACCTATTGCGGGACGGTGAGGGCGCTTGCCCAGGGGGTCGAACCCCTGGGCCTGGCTTCCACGGGCCTGTGCAGGATGCGTGACCACCTGCAGGCCTACCTGGGGTCATCGGAGTTCCTGCGGCTGGAGCAGGACGTCGACGATACCCTGGCCGGCCTGCGCGGCATCCGCTACGCGGTGCTCTTCAAGGACGGCGTCACGGTGCGGCGCTATGACGGCGAGCCCGACTACAGCGAAGTCGTCACGGCGTTGTTCGCGAAGTTCCGGCAGGCCGCCGCCACCGACTACCTGGCGCACTTCCCGGTCCACGACAGGCTCAACCACGTCGAGGCGATGATCCTCGAACGCGTGGCCCTGCTTTTTCCAGGCGAGTTCGGCCGTCTGGATGCCTATGTCGCCGGGCACGCGGACTTCGTGGATCCCTCGATGCTACGGTTCGACCGCGAGGTGCAGTTCTACCTGGCCTATCGCGCCTATATCGAACCGCTGAAGCGGCTCGGGTTCGCGTTCTGCTACCCGGAGGTCTCGGAAAGCCGCAAGGACATCCATGTGGAGCAGGCGTTCGACCTTGCCCTTGCGGCCGCACGCCGGGACTCGCCGCGGCAGGTCGTGCGCAACGACGCGCACCACGCGCAAGCTCACGTTGACCGACGCCGGCGTGGCCTATGTGGCGGCGGCGCGCCGCATCCTGGACGAGGTGGAGGAAGCCGAGCGCGAGGCGGCGGGCGAATTCACCATGCCCAAAGGCGAGCTGGTGGTGACCGCGCCGGTCTTCTTCGGCCGCTTGCACGTCTTGCCCGTGGTGATCGATTTCCTTGCCCTGTATCCGGAGATCGACCTTCGCCTGATCCTGGCCGATCGCAACGTCGATCTCGTCAGCGACCACGTGGACATGGCCGTGCGCATCGGCAAGTTACCGGACAGTTCCATGGTGGCCACCCAGGTGGGCGCGATGAGGACCGTCACCTGCGCGAGCCCCGCATTCCTTGCCGGCCATGGCGTGCCCAGGCAGCCGGACGACCTGTTGAAATACCCGTGCGTGGCGGCCATCACGCCCACGCCCGTGCCGTCCTGGCGCTTCCGCATGCCAAGGTCGCAGGCCATGCGCGACGTGCCGATTCGCTCGCGGCTCGCCGTGACGACGCCGGAGGCGGCGGCCCAGGCCGCGATCCAGGGCGTGGGAATCACTCGCCTGCTGCAATACCAGGTGGCCGATGCCGTGCGGGACGGCGCGCTGCGAATCGTCCTCGAAAGCTACGAACCGGAGCCTGCCCCCGTCCACCTGCTCCACGTGTCGCGAGGCCAGATGCCGCTGAAGCTGCGGAGCTTCATCGACTTTGCCGTGCCGCGATTGCGGGAGGCATTGGCCCGGCTCGCAGGGCCGGCGGGCATGTGAGCACTGCGGTTCCGCAGGGCTTGCCGCTTCGGCAGCGGCAATGCCGTAGTGATTTGACCCCAGGCATGCGAAGGAAGGCGACAGCGGCGGGGCATGTCTGTATGGGAGCTTGTCCCGGCATTTGCTCTTTGAGCCAATGCCGTATATGGTGGGCGGGCTGAGTTTCAAGGGTCACCATGAATTGTGGCCCGATGCTGTAGATTGCAGTTCCACTACACCGTTGTACCCCGTTCCTCCTTGCGACCAGCCTCTTCGCCGCTATGCGGCTTTTATTCGTTCCAAGGAGAAATAAACATGTCCCAGACAGAAACCGGTACCGTGAAGTGGTTCAACGATGCCAAGGGCTTTGGCTTCATCAGCCGGGACCAGGGCGGTGACGATGTATTCGTACACTTCCGCTCGATCCAGTCTTCTGGTTTCAAGAGCCTAGTCGAGGGTCAGAAGGTGTCCTTCACCGTGACCCAGGGCCAGAAGGGCCTGCAGGCTGAGCAGGTGCAGGCGGTCTAAGGACCTTTGCCAAGAACGTAAAAAGCCCGGCCTTGCGCCGGGTTTTTTTTCCTCGAATGTTTCCGACGCGGCTGGTCAGTGCATGCCGGAATGCCGGCGTGGCCTATGCATCCTTGATGCTCGATGCCCTCGCGGCGGGCTCTGCCCTTGCACCGTCGCGCGATGCCATCTTCTTGGCCTGCTTGCTGTCCTGCTTCTTCTTCTTCGCGATCTCGCGCTGGCGTTTTTCGAAGGAATAGTTTGTCTTTGCCAATGGAGCTTTCCCGGGCTGGTGAGGAAGGGGAGCGGACTCTTGCAAGTGCGTCCGCCGGTAGTGTCGCTAGGCAGTAGGGCCTATGCGGCAGATTCGTGTCGCGCGCTGGCGGCGGGGCCGCTGTACTCGGTGCGAATGGCCTTGCAATAGGGGCCATTCATGACAAAGCGGCGGCACACGGTGGGCCGGGTCTCATAGATGCCGCAGTTCATGCGCACGCTGTTCAGAGCCACGCACCAGCCATCCTCGCCACGCTTCATGACATGCAAACCTTCCGGTGAATGCGTGGTGAGGTGCAGGGGAATACGGTCTTCCGGCTGCAGGACGACCATGAGGCGACAGCAGACGGCCTCGCAGGTGGAACAGTGTACGCCATCCATGGCCGGACTGGTTGGTAGGGTCGTGTGCAAGAGATTTTTCCCGCTTTACCACAAGCTCCCGACGATCAATGCCTGGTAGGCACATTTACCCGATCGATTGCATGGATGATGCCGTTGCTTGAAGCGATATCCGTCTTCGTGATGGTGGCTTCGCCAATACGCAGCTTGTCGCCATCCTTGGTGATCGTCGCAGTCTGGCCCTGCATCATCTTCGGCGTGGTGAGCCTTTCAACGTCGGCAGCCGATGCGCGACCGGGCAGAACGTGATACTTCAGCACGGAGATCAACTCCGCCTTGTTCTCGGGCTTGAGCCAATGGGCGAGCGTGTCCTTGGGCAGCTTCTCGAAGGCTTCATCCGTCGGTGCGAAGATGGTAAATGGGCCCGAATTCTTCAGGACGCTGGCGAGATCCGCCGCTTCGAGGGCCTTGCCAAGGGTATGGAAGGAGTCGTTGGAGGCCGCTGTCTCGACGAGATTCTTGCTGCCAACGCGAGGAGCATTGTGATCGTTGCTGGACATGGGTATATGCCTTAAGTGGTGATTCGCAGTGCGAATCCAGGGCGGACCGAGCCGCAACTCCGATGAAGATCGGGGAAGTACTCAGATGGCGTTAGGGACAGGACCGCGTGACTGAGGCGCTTGCCAGGGAGGGCTATATCTTTCCAAGCGCCAAGGCAGCATGCGCTTTTATTTGTTACGTGATGGTGATGTGACGTCATGCCACCGAGGCTGCAATCTCCACGCGATGGGGGTGTGATAGCCATGGCGTCGTCCGGCCACCTTCCCGGTATCGCAGGACATGTGGACCACCAGCCCGCACCGTGGCTTCTTGCCGGGCGATAGCGGCCCTGGCCCATTCCGTGGGCTTTACGCATCCCATTCGGCAAGGAGTAGTGTCAACGCACGATCGCCCACGGGTTATGTGGCTATGCATGACTTGCTTGGCACCACAAGCAACGGATTCAGCTATACCGCGCAGTACGACGCGGCAGTGCTGGACAGCGTCATATGGGCGGCGACCTTCCGGAAGGATGGCATCTACCGGGGAATGCGCCATGGGCGCATTTTCGACGTTTCAAAGCTGTCGAGTCCTGATCGTGAACAGGCCCTGAGAACGGCGCTACTTTGACATATAGGGCCCAAACCGCTTTAGGACCTCTCGGCGTTTGTCGTCGCTGAGGATATAGACCTCGTATTGGTCGCTGGCGGGGGCGACCCGTATGACGACGTTGCCGCCATAGCTTTTGTAGACGCTGTCCATGATCGGCCCGATCACATCCCGGCTTTCCGGGCTCATGCCGGTGGAGAACACGTCCCTGGGGCCGGGATAGAGACCTTTCGAGGCCATCCTGTTGACGACCTCTTCGCCTGGCTGTGGCGAAAGCCAGTTCTCCTGCACGATCACGCGCGGTTGCAGGTTGCGAAGGATGTTCTGGTTGGTCGAATCCCTGTTCCCGTGATGATCGAGCAACATGACATCGACGGGCCCGACAACCGCGGACACGGGTGTTTCGATGTCGCGCCACCAGGGCTGGTCGTAGTTGGGCACGCCCGGGATATCGCCGCCCGTGTAGTACTTGAACTTCCCGTAGGCGAGCAACAACACGTTGCTGAGCGGGTTCTCGTCGAAATGGCAATCCGTGATCGCGCCTTTGGGAATGTAGTACTGCGTGCCATCTCCCGCGCCAGTCCAGATGATGCCGCTGGATGCGATATTGCGGATATGGAAGCTCGGGAATGCGTCGGCTTGCCCGAGCTTGATCTGGTCCAGCACACCCGGCTTGAGGCCGGCCACGGCTTGGCCATGGGCCATCCGGTATGCCACGAAGCCCAGGTAATTCGACAGGGAGAGGGCGTCAGAGCCCTGGAGGCCATCGGGCCCCTGCAGGCACTTGCGCAGGTCGACCGGGTAGTCGTACGCGGGCGCGGCGCGATCGATGAGCATGCCTATGGGAATGAGATCGGCAAGTTCCGTGATCCCCGCCAGGCGATAGGCGCCGGTCCGGGACATAGGCTTGTCCGGGGTGATCGTGCCGTAATGGTCGGTGTGGAAATGCGTGATGAGCGCGTAGTTCAGTTTGACCGGCCGCCCAGCCGGCGCGAACTGGCGGATGTAGTCGGCGATCCAATAGGCCGCCGAATGCGCACCGTCGGGACGGGGCGGAAACGGTTTCAGCGGTCGTACGGATGCCTCGAATGCCGGATCCGCTTCTCCCGCATCGATCAGCATGGTCGTTCCGTCGGGGAAAACGAAATACGTCGAATTGCCTCGCCCCGTGCTGATGTGATGGATGTAGAGATAGCCCCTGGACCATGCCGGCAGGCTGGCGGGGTCGCCCGGTGCGGCAAAGATGGATGACGCCGGCATACACGCAACGACCATGCCTGCCAGCGCAACGTATCTGCGCACGCCGCGCGGCTTTTTTCGGCACCGTTGCCCCGTGAGTTTCTCCAGCAGGCTGTGCAGGATGGCGCCGGGTTTCGTCATGATGGGATCCTTACGCCACGCGGCCGAGTTCGCGGGTCTTGGGGAAGGCCGCCCGGGCATGCGGTGAACAGATTCTTAGTCGCAGGGCATGCCCATCCTCCAGACCGATGCTATCGGGACTTCTTGTCGCAGCCGATTGCGCAGACTGCGGAACCACGCGAAGCACTATCGCACGAGCATCGTGGTCGGCCGACAACAACGCCCATCTCATGAACTCGCGAACCCGCAGTATGCAGAACGGGTAACAGACTGGCAGTCCTTTAATTTCAAATAGATGGCGAGCGAACTCGATCCGGAGGGTATGCCGACGGGCTCCTGGGCATTCCGATAGGTAAGGCTCCACCGCGTCAAGGCCATCCCAGCACTTGTTTAACAGGAATATTGTAGATGAGATCGATTCTCATTTATTATGACTTGCACTGAGTGCCTGCCGAGTGCCGGCCTCATTCGTCATTTTCGGGAATCCCCTCATGTCCAATGCTTTCCGTCGCGCGCACGCCCTGCGCGCCCCGCGCCTTTCCGTGCTCGCCATCGGGCTGTTGCTTGCCATGCAAGCCCATGCCCAATCCGCCGCCGATGCCTCGGCCAAGAATGACGCTTCGACCAAGAATACGGCCGCTGACAAGGACAAGGCGACCGAACTGGGCGCGGTGCGGGTCGTCGCCCAGCGCGCCGAGCGCGTCAGCAACGGCGCCACCAACCTCGACCTGGATATCAAGGACACGCCACAGTCGATCAGCGTGGTGGACAGCGAACAGATGCGCGATTTCGGCGCCAACAACGTCAACGATGCGCTGCGCCTGACCACTGGCATCAACGTCGAGCAGTGGGAAACCGACCGCAGCAACTACACCGCGCGCGGTTTCGATATCGAGAATACCCAGATCGACGGTGTCGGCATGCCGAACGGCTGGGGCATCGTCACCGGTGCGCTGGATGCCTACGGCTACGACAAGATCGAAGTAATCCGCGGCGCGAACGGCTTGCTGACCGGCGTCGGCAATGCGTCGGGCACGATCAACTACGTGCGCAAGCGCCCCACCAATGAGGCTCAGGGCGAGGCCGGGATCAGCTACGGCTCGTGGGGCAGCACGCGCGAGCAGCTCGACTACTCCACGCCGTTCACCGCCAGCGGCACCTGGGCCGGACGCATCGTCGCCGTGCACGAAGACGACGGTTCGTACCTGCGCGGCCTCGACAACAAGCGCGACTACCTCTACGGCGTGGTCGACGGCCAGGTCGGCGAGAACGGCACGCTGACCCTCGGCTACAGCTACCAGAAGGCCAAGACCAACGGCAACATGTGGGGCGCGTTGACCTACAACCTTGTCGATGGCAGCCAGATCGGCTGGAACCGCAGTGCTTCGACGGGGCAGGACTGGACGTACTGGAACACGCAGAACAACAACGCCTTCATCGAATACACCTACGCGCTGTCCGACAACTGGCAGGTGAAGGCCACGTACAACTACCAGCGCTTCGAAGAAGACGATCTGCTGCTCGACGCGTACACCACGACGGGCCTCGATCCGCGGACCCGCGAAGGACTGGTCGGCTGGGCGTACCGCGGCAACGACACCACCACCGAGCACATGGGCAACGTCAGCGTCAACGGCCATTTCGATTGGCTCGGCCACGACCAGGAAGTGATGCTTGGCGCCAGCACCGCGTATAGCAACTATCCGCAGTACGAATACCCGATCGATGCCAGCCAGGCGGCGTTCGGCATGCTGCCGGGCTTCCCGTATGCCGGCGACGCGATTCCCAAGCCGACGTGGGGCGACAGGATCTTGAGCGACACGCTCAGCCAGCATCTCAAGCGCGTGTTCGGCGCGACGCGCCTGACCCTGACCGACAAGCTCAAGGCTGTGGTCGGCTTCAACTACGCGGCCTTCAGCCGCAACGACACCAGTTCCGGTTCGCAGAGCCAGACCAAGCTCAGTCCTTACGGCGGACTGACTTACGACTTCAGCGACAACGTGCTCGGCTACGTCAGTTATTCGGACATTTTCCAGCCGCAGGATTACTACGACATCCACCATGTCTATCTCAAGCCGACCAAGGGCGAGAACTACGAAGCCGGCGTCAAGGCCGACTGGTTCGACAAACGCCTGCTGACCACGCTGGCCGTGTTCGACGCCAAGCAGAAGAACCTGGGCACCTATGCCGGCATGGACCTGGACACGTTCCAGTACTACTACGTCGGCGAGGACGTGGAATCGAAGGGTTGGGAATTCGAGGCCACCGGCAAACTCAACGATTACGTCGACCTCGTGCTCGGCTACACGCACCTGACGCTCGATGGCGACAAGACGCTGCTGACCACCGTCGATGGCCGCATCAATCCGTGGATTCCGCGCAATACCGCCAACTTCCTGTTGAGCGCGCATGTGCCGGGCCACGAAGCGTTGTCGTTCGGCGCCGGCGGCAATTGGCGCGACAAGACCGCCAACGTGGACAGCTACACGGGCTATGCGGTGCGCCAGGGCGCCTACGCGGTATACAACGTGTTTGCCGCGTGGGAGGTGGTCAAGAACCTCACCCTGCGTGCGAACATCAACAACGTCGCCGACAAGAAATACATCGGAAGCCTGTACTCGATCGGCTATTACGGCGCACCGCGCAATTATTCACTGAGCCTCAACTGGAAGTTCTAAGAGCCTGTTCAAAATCTCCACGGGCCACAGGGCACCAACCCTCCCCTGCACGCAGGGGAGGGGGCCGGAGCGCACATGTTTTTGGCTCCTCTCCCTGCACGCAGGGGGAGGTTGGGAGGGGGGGCAGGGGGCACATCGAGATCGGCGGTCGGGTTGACTCGCGTGGCTTCCGCTGGCGCCTTTGGTGACAGCGCCAAGGCCCCTCGACGGCGACAAAACGCCCCGGCGCCAGGCTTGACTCTAGACCTTGATCAAGGGTCTAGACTTGGCGGCATGAACACATCACCGTCTCCCATGACCATCGGTGCCGTCGCCAAGCGCGTCGGCGTGGCGATCGACACCATCCGTTACTACGAGCGCGAAGGCTTGCTGCCCGAACCGGAGCGAAGGGCATCCGGGTATCGCAGCTATGACGAAGGCGCGGTGCGGCAATTGCGCTTTATCCGTCGCGCCAAAGACCTGGGCTTTACGCTGGAAGAGATCCGCGACCTGCTGGCGCTGTCCGCCGATCGCAAGCGCGGGGTGAAGGCAGTGCGGCAGCGGGCGCGGGATCGGCTGGCCGCGATCGACGAGCGCATCGTCGAGCTGACCCGCGTGCGAAACGGGCTGGAACAGTTGATCGAGGCCTGCCCCGGCCACGGGGCGCCGGAGCAATGCCCGATTCTACGTGCGCTGACCGGACAGGAGGACGAGGCATGAACATGGAAAAGCACGCCTGCTACGGCGGCAAGGAACCAGTGGCGGAGCCGGCGGCGAAATCCTGTTGTGGCGGCCACGTATCCGCCGCGCTGCCGATGCATCCTCATGCCCGTCACGGCGATCATGCCCAGGCCGCCAAGGACCCGGTCTGCGGCATGTCCGTGGATCCCGCCACGGCCGTCCACCGCGCCGAGCACGGGGGGCAGACCTATTACTTCTGCGCGCAGCGCTGCAAGGAGCGGTTCCTGGCCGATCCGCAGCGCTACCTGCAGCCGTCGCCGGAACCGGCGCCGGTGGTGGCCGGCGCGATCTACACCTGTCCGATGCATCCGGAGGTGCAGCAGGCGGGTCCCGGCCATTGCCCCAAGTGCGGCATGGCGCTGGAACCGATGATGCCCAGCCTGGACGAGGATGACGGCCATGAGCTGCGCGCGATGTCGCGGCGCTTCTGGGTGCTGGCTGCGATGACCCTGCCGGTGTTCCTGCTGGCGATGGGGCCGCATCTGTTTGGTTGGCAATTGCCCGCGCCATGGGATGGTGCGGCCGCCTGGGTGGAGGCCGTGCTGGCCACCGCCGTGGTGCTATGGGGCGGTGCGCCGTTCTTCGAGCGCGGCTGGCGCTCACTCAAGCCATGGTCGCCGAACATGTATACGCTGATCGCCCTGGGCACCGGCGTGGCCTGGCTTTACAGCATGGTGGCGTTCCTGGCGCCGTCGCTGTTCCCGGCGGGTTTCCGCGACATGCATGGCCGCGTGGGCGTGTACTTCGAATCGGCCGCGGTGATCGTCACCCTAGTGACGTTGGGCGATTTCCTGGAACTGCGCGCCCGGCGTCGTACCGGCGCCGCATTGAAGGGGTTGCTGGGCCTGGCGCCCAAGACCGCGCGCCGCATCGCCGCCGACGGCGGCGAGCGCGACGTGCCGCTGGAAGATGTGCACCCCGGCGACATCTTGCGTATCCGCCCCGGCGAGAAAGTGCCGGTGGACGGCGTCGTGCTGGAAGGCGAGAGCCACGTGGACGAATCCATGCTCACCGGCGAGCCGCTGCCGGTGGCCAAGCGCGCCGGCGAGCGCGTGACCGGCGGCACGCTCAACCAGGATGGCGCCTTGCGGATGCGCGCGGACAAGGTTGGTGCGCAGACCTTGCTGGCGCAGATCGTGGCGCTGGTGGCGCAGGCGCAGCGCAGCAAGGCGCCGCTGCAGCGCGTGGCCGACCGCGTGGCGGCGTGGTTCGTGCCGGCGGTGGCGGCCGTGGCGGTGCTGGCTTTCGCGCTATGGGCGTGGCTGGGGCCGGACCCGAGGCTCGCCTATGCGCTGATCGCGGGCGTGTCCGTGCTGATCATCGCGTGCCCATGCGCGCTGGGCCTGGCCACGCCGATCTCGATCATGGTGGCCAGTGGCCGTGCCGCGCAGAACGGCGTGCTGTTCCGCGACGCCGCGGCCATCGAGGCCTTGCGTGGCATCGATACGCTGGTGGTGGACAAGACCGGCACGCTGACCGAGGGCAAGCCGGCCTTGAGGGACGTGGCCAGCGTCGGCGCGTATCCGTTCGACCAGTTGCTGGCGCTGGCGGCGGCGCTGGAAGCGCCCAGCGAGCATCCGCTGGCGCGAGCCATCCTGGCGGGAGCGCAATCGCGCGGCATCGCGGTGCCGGACGTGGCGGACTTCCGCTCCACCACGGGCGCCGGCGTGCAGGGCACGGTGCAGGGGCATGCGGTCGCGCTGGGCAACCAGCAGTTGTTGTCGAACCTGAGCATCGAGGCGGCCCCTGCCGCATTCGAGCGCGCCGACACCCTGCGTGCTGATGGCGCCACGGTGATGTTCCTGGCGGTGGATGGCCGTCTGCAAGGCCTCGTCGCCGTAGCCGATCCGGTCAAGGCGAGCACGCCGCAGGCGATTCGCGACCTGCATGCGGCGGGCCTGCGCATCGTGATGCTGACCGGCGACAACGCCATCACCGCCAAGGCAGTGGCTGGCGCGCTGGGCATCGACGACGTGCATGCGGATGTATCGCCGGCGGACAAGGCGGCCGTGATCCGTACGCTGCGCGGGCAGGGCCATCGCGTGGCGATGGCGGGCGACGGCATCAACGACGCGCCGGCGCTGGCCCTGGCGGATGTGGGCATCGCCATGGGCACCGGCACCGACATCGCCATGGAAAGCGCCCAGGTGACCTTGGTGAAGGGCGAACTCACTGCCATCGTGCGCGCCCGCGCGCTGTCGCGGGCCACCGTGCGCAATATCCGGCAGAACCTGTTCTTCGCTTTCCTCTATAACGCCATCGGCGTGCCGTTGGCGGCGGGCCTGCTGTATCCGCTGCTGGGCGTGATGCTGTCGCCGATGGTGGCGGCGCTGGCAATGAGCCTGTCCTCGGTGTCGGTGGTGGGCAACGCCCTGCGCCTGCGCCGGGCGCCCTTGTGATGCTTGTCACCCGCGATGCCTGACGGCACGCCCTGCCGGGCGGGCCGGGCAGGGCGGAACATGCCTCCCGCACCGCTGGGGTGCGGGAGGGCATTCACATGAACATCATCGACGACACGCGCAGCACCCTGGAAAAGCACATGCCGCTGCTGCTCGGCCTGCTGGTTGCACTGCTGGCGGGACGGGCGCTCAAGAAAATGTTCTGGACCGCGTTCGGCATGTACTGGGCGCTGCGGGCCACGGGTGTGCATTTCTAGCCGGCCTGCGCCGGCATGACGAGGTGTGGGGTGAGGCGTGCGGATACGGCCATGCTTTAAGCTGTGCGCCCCGCCATACCCCGCAGGAAGCCTCGCATGTCCGCCAGCACCGACCTGATCGCACGCTATTACGACGCCTTCAACCGCGCCGACTGGGAAGCCATGCTGGCCTGCCTCGCCGACGACGTGGCGCACGACATCAACCAGGGCCACCGCGAGACCGGGCGCGACACCTTCCGGCGCTTCCTGGAGCGCATGAACCGCTGCTACCGCGAGCAACTGCGCGACATCGTGGTGATGGCCGGCGCCGACGATACCCGTGCCGCCGCCGAATACGTGGTGCACGGCGAGTACCTGGCCGACGACGAGGGCCTGCCGCCGGCGCGCGGCCAGCGCTACGTACTGCCGGGCGGGGCATTCTTCGACATTCGCGGCGGCCGCATCGCGCGCGTCAGCAACTACTACAACCTGCAGGACTGGATCGCCCAGGTCGTGGGCGCCTGAGCGATGGACGTGCGCATCATCACCAGCGTCGGCGGCGCGGTGACGCCCTACCTGGCGGACCTGGCGCGCCTGCGCATCGAGGTGTTCCGCGACTATCCCTATCTCTACGACGGGGACATGGCCTACGAGCAGCGCTACCTGGAGGCCTATGCCAGGTCGCGCCGCAGCGTGTTCGTGCTGGCGTTGGACGGCGACAAGGTGGTGGGCTGCGCCACCGGCATGCCGCTGGTGGATGAGGTCGCGGCCATCCAGCAGCCGTTCGTGGAGCGGGGCATGCTGCTCGGCGAAGTGTTCTATTTCGGCGAATCGGTGCTGCTGCCGGCCTATCGCGGGCTGGGCCTGGGGCATCGCTTCTTCGACCAGCGCGAGGCGCATGCGCGGCGCGTGCCCGGCATTCGCTGGACCGCGTTCTGCGCGGTGGAGCGCGCCGCCAACGATCCACGCCGCCCGGCGGATTATCGGGCCAACGATGCGTTCTGGACCGGACGGGGCTACCGGCGACAGGAGGACATGTTCTGCACGCTGGACTGGACCGAGGTCGATGCGCTGGCTTCGACGCCGCATCGCCTGCGCTTCTGGATGCATCCGCTGGATACCGCCGCATGACCCGCACCCTCGACGAATGGCTGGCCTACCAGGAGCGCGTGAACGTGCGCAGCATCGAGCTGGGGCTCGATCGTGTGCGTGCTGTCTGGCAGCGCATGGGAGCGCCCGTGCCGGCGCGACGTGCGATCACCGTGGGCGGCACCAATGGCAAGGGCTCCACCGTGGCCATGCTGGAGGCCATGCTGGCCGCCGGCGGCCAGCGCGTGGGTTGCTACACCTCGCCGCACCTGCTGCATTACCGTGAGCGCGTGCGCATCGATGGCGCGGAGGCCAGCGCTCCGGCGCTGGTGGCGAGTTTCGAACGCATCGAGGCGGCACGCGGCGAGATTCCGCTGACCTATTTCGAGTTCGGCACGCTGGCCGCGCTGGACCTGTTCGCCCGTGCTGGCCTCGACGTAGCCGTGCTGGAAGTGGGGCTGGGCGGGCGGTTGGATGCGGTGAACATCATCGATGCCGACGTGGCCGTCATCACCACGGTCGACCTGGACCACCTGGACTGGCTGGGGCCGGACCGCGACAGCATTGGCGTGGAAAAGGCCGGCATCGCCCGCGCGGGGCGGCCTGCCATCGTGGGTGAGGACGATCCGCCGGCCGGGTTGCTGGAAGCCTTGCGCCGGATCGGCGCCGACACGCAGCGCGCCGGCCTGGATTTCGGCGTGGAGCGCCTGCCCGCGGGGGGCTGGCGCTGGTGGCATCGCGACGGCACCGTGCTGGCGCTGCCCGACCCGGCGCTGGCGGCGCCGGTGCAATACGCCAACGCGGCCAGCGCCGTGGCGGCGCTGCATGCCCTGCGCGCCGTGGATGCGCCGCTGGCCGGCATCGACCTCGGCCAGGCGGCCACCGCGGGACTGCGTCGGGCGAAGGCGAGCGCGCGCCTGCAATCGCTGGGCGGAGACCCGGCCCTGGTGGTGGACGTGGGCCACAACCCGCAGGCGGCGCGCGCCCTGGCCGAGTGGCTGGACACGCGGCCGCACGGGCGCGTGCATGCCGTCTATGGCGCCCTGTCCGACAAGGACGTGGGCGGCGTGATCCGCGCCCTGGGTACGCGGATCGACCATTGGCACCTGGCCGCTCTGGACCGCGACACGCCGCGCGGCCTGCCGGCCGAGGCGCTGGCCGGGCAACTGCGGTTGGTGCTGCCGCAGGCGCGCTACGACGCGCATGCCTCCGTGGGCGAGGCGCTGGCCGCTGCGCGCGCGGCGGCGCGGCCGGGCGAATGCATGCTCGCGTTCGGTTCGTTTTTCGTGGCGTCGGCCGTGCTGGCTGAATCGTCCGGACAGGATTCGGCCTGACCGGCGGCGCGGGCGGGTATAATCGCGCTGGTCCTCGCACCCCCGCCGTTTGGAGCCTGTCTTGAAAACACGTCTGCTGGGCGCTGCCGTCATCATTGCGCTGCTGGTGCTCATCGTGCCGATGTTCTTCTCCAGCAACCCGCCATCCACCAGCGGTGACGAATCGGTAAGCCTGGCCATCCCGCCCGCGCCGGACCGTGACCTGCAGACCAAGACCATGAGCCTGACCCCGGGCGCCGCGCCGGCCTCCACGGCGGCGTCCGCATCCAGGCCCGCCGTGCCGACGCCGACGCCCGCCGCCGCGCCGGTGGGTGCGTCGGACCAATTGGCCACGGTGAACATCGGCTCCAATCGCCCGCGCGACGTGGAGACCGATCCCAACGCCGGCAAGGCGCCCGAGCCGACCACGGTGACGCGCGCCGGTTCCAGCGCGGCGCAGCCGGTGATCCCGGCGCAGGGCAAGACCACCGCGACCGCCTCGGCGCCCGCGAAGCCGCCTGCCAACGCCCCGGCCATCCCTGTGCAGCCGGCCACGCCGCCCGCCACGGCGGCGCATGGCCAGTTCACGCTCAATCTCAGCGCCTATGCGTCCAGCGCGAGCGCGCAGAACCTGGTCCAGCGCGTGCGCGGGCTGGGCTATCCCGCTTCCGGCCGCGCCATTAGCCAGGCCGGCAAGCCGCTGACCCTGGTCACCGCCGGACCGTTCGAATCGCGCGCCGCCGCTGAGGCCGCGCGGCTGAAGATCAGCCAATCCATCGCGGGCGTGCCCGTGCGGCTGGAATCCAGCGCCAGCACCCCGGCGCAGGACGACGAGGCGCCCGCAGCCAAGCCGGCGGCCGCGACTGCCGCCGCGACGACGCCCCGCGCGGGTGGCTGGGCGGTGCAGGTGGCCGCCATGGGCAGCCAAGCCGACGCCAATACGCTGCGCGACAAGCTGCGCGCGAACGGTTTCGACGGCTACGTGGACACGGTCAACGTCAACGGCAAGCAGCTGTGGCGCGTGCGCGCCGGTCCGCAGACGCAACGCGCGGACGCGCTGCGGGTCCGCGACCAGATCAAGACCAAGCTGGGCGTGGACGGCAATGTCGTCAGCGCGCCCTGAGCCCGAGTCCGGCGGACGGTGACCCGGTGAACTGGGCCGACTACATCATCCTGGCCGTCCTGGCCCTCTCGGTCTTGATCGGGCTATGGCGCGGCCTCATTTCCGAGGTGCTGGCGCTGGCGGTCTGGGTAGCGGCGTTCTGGGTGGCCTGGACGTTCGGTCCGAGCGTGGCGGGCTACTTCGAGCACAGCATCCAGCTGCCGTCGGCGCGGATCCTGGTTGGCTATGGCATCTGCTTCCTGGCCGTGCTGATCGCCGGGGCGCTGCTGCGCTTCCTGGTCAGCAGGCTGGTGGAGGGCACAGGATTGTCCGGTACCGACCGCCTGCTGGGCATGTTTTTCGGTTTTGCGCGGGGCGTGCTGCTGGTGACGCTTGCGGTGTTCCTGCTCGGGTTTACCGCGTTCACGCGCGATCCCTGGTGGAGCGATTCGGTATTGTTGCCGCAGTTCAAGGGCATGGCGGCATGGCTGGGCCAGCAGGTGCCGGACAGCGTCCGCCGCTACCTCCATCCCCCGGCGGTACTGGACCATCTTCCCGCCTTGCCGGCGGCTGTACCGGGCGATACGCCAGCGCCCGGACACAGAACCCACGTGGCGGCCGCATCCTCGGCCGCCCAGGCGATGACTTACTAAGACAGGCTTTCAACCATGTGCGGAATCATCGGCATCGTCGGCACCAGTGAGGTCGCCGCGTCACTCTATGACGGTTTGACCGTGTTGCAGCACCGCGGCCAGGACGCTGCCGGCATCGCCACGGTGGACGGCGCGCGGCTGCGCCTGCACAAGGGCAACGGCCTGGTGCGCGACGTGTTCAGCCAAAGCTCGATGAGCGGGCTGCGCGGGCGTATCGGCATCGGCCACTGCCGCTATCCCACCGCTGGCTCGGAAGGCTCTTCCGAGGCGCAACCGTTCTACGTCAACTCGCCCTACGGCATCGCCTTCGCGCACAACGGCAACCTGGTCAACACCGAGACGCTGCGCCGCGAGATGTTCGAGGATGACCGCCGCCACATCAACACCGACTCCGATTCGGAGGTGCTGCTCAACGTGCTCGCGCACGAGCTGCAGATCCAGGATCGCATGGCGCTCACGCCGGACCACATTTTCAAGGCCGTGGCCGGCGTGCACCAGCGCGCGCGCGGCGGCTATGCCTGCATCGCGCTCGTATTGGGCTACGGCCTGCTCGCGTTCCGCGACCCGCACGGCATCCGCCCGCTGGTGCTGGGCGAGCGCATCACTTCCGAAGGCCGCGAATATGCCGTGGCCTCCGAGTCGGTGGCGCTGGACATCCTCGGCTTCAAGCGCCTGCGCGACGTGGCGCCGGGCGAGGCGGTATTCATCACCAACGACGGTCAGCTGCATGCGCGCCACTGCGCCGAGGGCGGCATGCACGCGCCGTGCATCTTCGAATACGTGTACCTTGCGCGGCCGGACTCGATGATCGAGAACGTGTCGGTGTACAAGGCACGCCTGCGCATGGGCCAGAAGCTGGCCGAGAAGATCCTGCGCGAGCGCCCGGACCACGGTATCGAGGCGGTGATACCGATCCCCGACACCGCGCGCACCGCCGCTTCCGCGCTGGCCGAGGTGCTGGGCGTGCCGTTCCGCGAAGGCTTCGTGAAGAACCGCTACATCGGCCGTACCTTCATCATGCCGGGGCAGGGCGAGCGCGTGAAATCGGTACGCCGCAAGCTCAACCCGGTGGAGCTGGAATTCCGCAAGAAGAACGTGTTGCTGGTGGACGACTCCATCGTGCGCGGCACCACCTCGCGCCAGATCATCCAGATGGCGCGCGACGCCGGCGCGCGCAACGTGTTCTTCGCCTCCGCCGCGCCGCCGGTGCGCTACCCGAACGTGTACGGCATCGACATGCCGGCCGCCTCTGAGCTGATCGCCGCCGGCCATACCGAGCAGGAAGTGGAGAAGATGCTTGGCGCCGACTGGCTGATCTACCAGGACCTCAAGGACCTGGTGTGGGCGGTGCAGGACGGCAACGAGGCGCTCAAGCATTTCGATACCTCGTGCTTCTCCGGCGAATACGTCACCGGCCTGGACCAGCACTACCTGCGGCAGATCGAGATGCTGCGTTCCGACGACGCCAAGGCCGCCCGCCGCAGCGCCTGAACGACGACGCTGTTGTGGGAGCGCACCCTGTGCGCGACTGCGGCATGGCGATGTTCCGCTTTGCCCGGTGGTCGCATGTCGCGCACAGGGTGCGCTCCCACAGTGATTTCCTCCGCCATGCATGACCTCCACGCCGCCGCCAAGCGTTGCCTCGATGCCGCCGATCCGGCGGACAAGCTGCGCCTGACCCACGCCACCTGGCAGGCCTTCCTGGCCGGCGAGCTGCATCCCGATCCTTCGTCGCCCGCGCCCGGACCCATCGACGCGCCGGGGCGTCCGGAAAAGCCGCGCCTGGTGCCGCAGCGACAGGTGCCGCATCGCGGCCTGGGCACGGCGGAAGGTCGCGCCGCCCTGGTGCACGCGGTGGCGCACATCGAGTTCAACGCCATCAACCTGGCCTGGGACGCGGTGTACCGCTTCCGCGGCATGCCCCGCGACTACTATCGCGACTGGGCCAGCTGCGCCCATGACGAGGCCCGCCACTTCGCCATGCTGACCGGGCGACTGGCCGAGCTGGGGCATGCCTATGGCGACTTCGACGCGCACAACGGGCTGTGGGAGATGGCCGGGAAAACCGCGCACCACGATACCGCGCGCATGGCGCTGGTGCCGCGCGTGCTGGAAGCTCGCGGCCTGGACGTGACGCCCGGCATGATCGAGCGCCTGCTGTCGGTGGGCGACGAACGCACCGTGGCCGTGCTCGACGTAATCCTGCGCGAGGAAGTGGCGCACGTGGCCGCCGGCACGCGCTGGTTCCGCCATTGCTGCGAACGCGACGGGCTCGATCCGCGCGAGACCTTCCTCGACCTGCTGCGCGACTACATGGGGCGCAACCTGCGCGGCCCGTTCAATCGCCAGGCGCGCCTGGCGGCGGGCTTCGACGCCGAGGAACTGGACCGCCTGGCCGAGTTGGCGCTGCACGCCTGAGCCTGCCGTACGCATCACGACCTGATCGTCATGTTCGCATCGCTAGGCTAGGGTTTCCCTTCCCCAGGAGGCCATGCCATGAAGTCATTGCCGGGCAAGCTCGTGTGGGTCGAGCACGCCAGTCCCGTGCCCGCGGAGGCCGGCCGGTTCTACCAGGCATTGTTCGGTTGGCAGGTATCGACGATGGAAGCGGGTGGCCAACCCTACCAGGTCATCTCGAACGCGGGGCAGGGCATCGGCGGCCTTCGCGAGACACAGGTGGGCGAGTCCAGCCTGTGGGGCGTCTACCTCAGTGTGGACGACGTCGATCGCAGCTATGCCGAGGCGCTGGTGGCCGGGGCCACGCCGCTGATGCCGCCCACCGACTTCGCGCCGGCGGGCCGTGGCGCCACCCTGCGCGATCCGGCGGGCGCGATGTTCTCGATCTGGCGCAGCGCCGGCGATGACGCACCCGACACGGAGGTGCCGCCAGGCCAGTGGTGCTGGCATGAGCTGCACGCCACCGACGATGCGCGTGCGCTGGTGTTCTACGAAACCCTGTTCGGCCTCGCGCACGACAGCATGCCCGCCGGCGAGGAAACCTACTACATGCTCAAGCGCGACGGCGTCGCGCGCGGCGGCCTGATCCGCAACCCCGGCGGCATCGGCCCGTCGCTGTGGCTGCCCTACGTGCTGGTCGCCGACGTCGACGCCGCGGTGCGCAAGGCCGAGTCCCTGCTCGCTGAAGTGGCCACGCCGCCGGAAGACATCCCCGGCATCGGCCGCTACGCCGTACTACGCGACCCGCAAGGCGCCCTGTTCGCCGTGTTCCTGCCCGAACGGCAGTGATGTCCCGCCCCGAGGCGCAATCGGGGCGGCAACAGCCGTAGTGGCCAGGCCTAAACTTTTTCGGTCTCCCCTGGATTAAGTCGATGACAGCCCATGCCCGTGGCCGGGCAAGGCACCGACTGACGCTTATCCGGGGAGTGGTTCGATGGTCGCAGTGATCGCAGGGAACGGTCTTGGGCTCGCCAACACGTCACTGTCCCAACTGGGGCAGACTTCCGGCGGGCAAGCCGCCATCGGGCAGGCGTCGAGCGGGCAATACCTCAACCTGGCCACGGGCAACCTGATCCTGCAGAACGCCGACGAGGGGCTGATCTTCGATGGGCTGCCGCTCAATGTACTGAGGACGTACAACAGCCTCGGGCAGGCCACCGGCAACCAGGGATGGCTGTTCGGCTTCAACCGCCACCTGGGCGCGGTGACCGGTACGGTCAATACCGCCGGCAGCACGATCACCCGGGTGGCCGACGATGGCTCGGTCGTCACCTACGCCTTCAACGCCACCCTGGGCAAGTACGTCAGCCAGGGCCAGGCGGGCACGGCCGACACCCTGGCCTGGAATGCCTCGGCATCCACCTGGACCTGGACCGATGGCACCAGCCGGGTGCAGGAGACCTACAGCGGCAGCGGCCAGCTGCAGACCCTGAAGGATCCCGAGACTGGCGCGAGCTATACCTTCGGCTATGACGCCAGCAACGAGCTCAGCACCATCACCGCCGGCGACGGCGACAAGCTGACCCTGGGCTATACCAGCGGCGCCCTCACCAGCCTGTCGATCAGTGAAATCCCGCCCGGCGGCACCACGGCGGTGGTGCGCCAGCAGGTGAGCTATGGCTACGACACCCAGGGCCGTTTGCATACGGTGACCACCACCCTGGGTTCGGATACCGACACCACCACGGCCAGCTACACCACCACCTACACCTACGATGGCAGCAGCGACCGGGTCGCCTCGGTGACCCAGAGCGACGGGACCAGCGTCAGCTATACCTATGCGGCGGATGCCAACGGTACCTATCGGGTGGCGACCATCACCACCGGCAGCGGCGCCGCGGCCCAGACCATCACGCTGGGCTACAACCTGGGCACGGATACCACCACCGTTACCGATGGGTTGGGCCGGACTTGGAGCTACTCCTACAACGCGGCAGGCCAGTTGACCAAGGTGGTGGCGCCCACCGTCAACGGCGCCAATCCGACCACGCAGTACCTCTACGACGCCAGCGGCAACCTTACCCAGGTGACCGATGCCGATGGCGGCATCACCACCTATACCTACGATGCCAACGGCAACCGGCTGAGCGCGGAAGATCCCACCGGGCACACCATCAGCTATACCTACAACGCCGACAACCAGGTCACCAGCCAGACCACCTACAGCGTGCCGGCCCAGGGCGTGGCGGGGCAGAGCGGCTATGTCGCGCCGGGCGGGGCGCAGACCACCTACTACGTCTACGACGCCAGCGACCGCCTCAACTACGTGGTCGACGCGCTGGGCAACGTCACCGAGCACGACTACGGCACCAGCCAGGGCGTCACCGTCCTGGCCAGCAGCAGGCAATACGTCGGCGTGAGCTACAGCCTGACGGGCTTGAGCCCCAGCGCGCCGCCGACCTTGGCGCAGTTGCAGAGTTGGGTGGCCAGCAGTCCGGTGCAAGCGGTGCTGGGCCAGATGCAACGCACCGACTACAGCTATGACGTGCGAGGCCAGTTGAGCCAGTCGATCCAGTGGGACGTGCTCGGCAGCAGCGGCCAGGGCACGCAGAGCGGCGACACGGGCGCCATCATCACCCAGTACACCTACGACGCGCAGGGACGCCTGCTGCAGCAAGCGACGGTGCGCGGCAGCAGCCAGGAAAAGACGACCTACGCCTACGACGGGCTGGGGCGGCTGGTCAGCATGACCGACCCACTCAACAACGTCACCAGCTATGTCTACACCGACAGCGGCAACCAGCTGGCGATCACCCAGGCCAACGGGTTGACCACCACGCAGGTGCGCAACAATGCCGGCGAATTGGTCAGCAGCACGCAATCGGCCAGCGGGCAGACCAGCCGCGTGACCTCCTACCTGTACGACGCGGCGGGCCAGCAGGTGGCCGCCATCGACCCGGCTGGGAACGTCAGCTATACCTTCTACGATGCGGACGGCCGCGTAGCCGGCACGGTGGACGCCACGGGGGCGGTCACCGCATTCGCCTACGATGCGGATGGCCACATGGTGGCGACTACCCAGTACGCCACGCTGGTCAGCACCTCGGGCTGGGTCAGTGCCGGCGCGTTGACGACCAGCCACCCGGCGAGCCTGCCGGTCCCGACCGCCAATGCCAGCGACCGCACGGCGCACACGCTGTACGACGCGGCGGGTCGCGTCATCGCCACCATCGACGCGCTGGGCGATGTCGTTGCCACGACCTACGATGGCGACGGCAATGCGATACGCACGACCGCCTATGCGACGGCGCTGACCAGCGCGCAGTTGACGGCGCTCGGCGCCCAGCCGAACTGGAGCGCGCTGCAGGCGGACCTCACGACCAGCGCGAGCGACCGCACCAGCCGGACGATCTACGATGCCGACAACCAGCCTGTCGCCACCATCGACCCCGCCGGCTACGTCGTCGTCTCCAGCTACGACACGGCAGGCCGGCCGACCAGGCAGGTCGCCTATGCCACCGCCCTGACCAGCGCGCAGGTCAGCACTCTCGGCGCTACCCCGACCCTGGCCGCGCTGCAGGCGGATCTTTCCACCAACGCCAACGACCAGACCACACGCTACTACTACGACGACGCGGGCCGGAACGTCGCCCAGATCGATGCGGACGGCTATCTCACGACGACCACGGTCAACGAAACGACGCATGCCGCCACCACGACGCGCTATGCCACAGCATTGACCGCCGCCCAGCTGAGTGCGCTGACCGGCAAGGAGACCGTGGCGGGCCTGGTAGCCTTGCTCGGCACTTCGCCCAGCAGCCAGGCCACCATGGACCAGTACGATGCCGATGGCCGCCTGCACCAGAGCACGGCGCCGGATGGCACGGTTACCGTCTACAACTACAACAGCGTCGGCCAGTTGCTGAGCTCGGTCGCCACGCCGGCCAGCGGGCAGGGGGCGGCGCGTACCACCAGCGCGACCTACAACGCCTTCGGCGACACGCTGACGACGACGGACGGCAACGGCAAGGGCACCACCTACACCTACAACGCGCTCGACCAGCGCGTGACCGCCACCGATCCGCTCGGCAACACCACCTATACCTATTATGACGCCGATGGGCGGGTAGCCTACGTCGTGCAGGGGCAGCCGCAAGGCGGCGTCGCCAACAAGCAGGGAGCAGTCACCGCCTATACCTACAACGCGTTCGGGCAAGTGGCCACCAGCCGCCAATACGCGGGCCTGCTGACGCTTGCCACGTCGGGATCGAGCAGCGGCAGCACCCTCAACGTCAGCACCGCCACGACCGCCCAGCTGGGCACGGCGGCGTCGGCCCTGGCCAACGCCAGCCTGGACACCACGACGACCTACACCTACACGCTCGATGGCCAGGTGGCGGGCACCATCGACGGGCTGGGCTATCACACCGCGAGCAAGTACGACGCCTTCGGCGACCTGATCCAGCAGCAACAGCAGCTCAGCGCCCCGGGCAGCGCGTTGTCCACCGCCAACAGCACGATCACGAACTACACCTATGACGTGCGCGGCGAGCGCACCGGCGAGGCCGACGGGGCCGGCACCAGCGTGGCGCGCAGCACGTCGGTCACCTACGACGCCTTCGGCCGCATCACCAAGACCACCGACGCGCGCGGCAACAGCACGACCTACACCTACGACGGGCTGGGCCGCCAGGTCAGTGCGTCGCAGACGGTCCAGGGCGTGGCGCGCACGACGCACGCCACCTACGACGCGTTCGACCGCGTGGTGACCCAGACCGATGCGGCGGGCAACGTCACCGCCTACCAGTACGACCTGCTCAATCACAAGACCACCGTCACCACGGCGGACGGCGTCAAGCTCGTCACCGCCTACGATGCCTATGGCGATACGCTGACCGTCACCGACGCCGCCAACGACATCACCACGTACACCTACGATGGCGACGGCAACCTGCTGACGACCAAGGATGCGCTGGGCAATACCAGCACCAACCAATACGACGCCGACGGCCACCTGACGCAAACCACCGACGCGACGGGCCACGTCGTCACCTACAGCTATGACGCCAGCGGCCGGGTATTGACCCGGACGGTCGATCCGTCGGGCCTGAACCTGAAGACCACCTATGCCTACGACGGCATAGGGCGCCAGCTGAGCGTGACCGACCCGGCCGGTTCGGTCACCACCTACAGCTACGACGCGGACGGCGACGTACTGACCCAGGTGCAGGATGCCGGCACCGGCAAGCTCAATCTCACCACCACCTATAGCTACGACGGCGAGGGCAAGACCCTCACGGTAACGGTGGGCGCGGGCACCTCGGCCGCGCGCACCACCCAGTACGTGTACGACAACCTCGAGCGGCTCAGCCAGCAGATCGTCGATCCGTCGGGGCTGCATCTGGTCACGAGCTACGCCTACGACGGCAACGACAACCTCATCAGCGTCACCGATGCCGACGGTCACGTGGCACGCACGGTCTACAACGAAGCCAACGAGGCGGTCGTCTCCATCGACGCTGCCGGCGCGGTGGTGCAGACCACCCACGACGCGGATGGACGCGTCACGTCCGTGCACGCCTACGCCACGCCGCTGAGCAGCACGCAGCTGAGCGCACTGGGCAGTGCCCCGACCCTGGCGCAGGTGCAGGCCGATCTCACGGCGACCAGCGCCGACCAGGTTTCCTATACCGCGTACAACGCCGAAGGCCAGGTGCGCTACAGCATCGACCCGATGGGTTATGTCACTGAGACGCGCTACGACGCCGAGGGCCGGGTCAGCGAGGTGCTGGCCTATGCCAACGCGGTAAGCGTGTCCGGCACGCTGGCGACCTCACTGCAGCAGGGCACGGCGCTGGGTTCCATGGCATCGCTGGTGAGCGGGGCCGGCAATACCGACGCCAATGCCCATGCCACGCTGCACTTGTACGATGCGGACGGGCAGGAGCGCTTCACTGTCCAGCAGAACACTGTGAACGGCCAGTTGGTGGGCGTGGTGGCGGAGCAGCGCTACGACGCGGCGGGCCGTGTGCTGGTATCGATCAGCTACGGCAGCACGCTGGTACTCTCCAGCAGCCAGGCCTTGAGCGCCCAACTGTCCACCAGCAGCGTGACGCAGTCGCTGGCCAGTGCGCCGAGCCACGTCACCTACAGCGTCTACGACAATGCCGGCCGCCTGCGCTACACGGTCGATGCGACCAACCATGTGACCGAAACCCAATATGACGCCGATGGTCGCGTCACGGCCACCATTGCCTACGCCAATGCCATCACGCTGCCCAGTTCGCAGACCATGGCGAACCTGGCCAGCGCCGTCAGCGCCACCAACAGCGGCACCACCGGCGCCCGCATCAGCAAGAGCACCTACGATGCCGCCGGCCGTGTCACCGCCACGGCCGACGCCATCGGCACCAACGCCAGCTTCCAGTACGACGCCACGGGCCTGCAGACGGCGCGCGAGGACCGTGACGGCCACTGGACCTATGACAGCTACGACAAGGCGGGCCGCAAGACGCTGGAGCAGAGCCCCGCGGTCACCGTGGGCAGCTACAACGCCAGCACCGGCGCGTTCCAGACCGCCACGCAGTACCTGTATACCTCCTACAGCTACGATGGCGCGGGCAACGTCACGGCCATCAGCCAGGGGGCAGGGCCGGACAGCGCCCATATCACGGCGGCGACCACGACCACCTATGGCTACGACGCGCTGGGTCACCAGACCAGTACCACCTATGCCGGCACGGCCGCCACGCACGTGGTCTACAACGCGCTTGGCCAGGCCGTGGTGGACCAGGACGCCAACGGGCACTACCAGTACAACGTCTACAACACCGACGGCGAGCTGGCCTACAGCGTCGATGCCGATGGCTACGTCACCGCCAGCACCTACGATGCCTATGGCAACCAGACCAGTACCAAGCGCTACGCCACGGCGCTGAATACCGGCGCCATCACCGGCTGGAGTGCCGGGCAGCCGCTGAGCCTGGCCCAGGTGCAGCAGGGCCTGGTCGCCTCCGGCAGCGACCGCACCCTGACCACCAGCTACAACCAGCTCAACCAGAAGACCCAGGTCCTGCAATCGGCCATTGCCTATGACCTCGCCATGGGGCCGATGGCCGGCACGGCCATGGCGGCGGCCTCCCCGACCACCACCTACACCTATGATGCGTACGGCAACCTCACCAGCACGTCGGTACTGGTCCAGGGCGCCAACGCCACCGGTGACAGCAACGCCACCCCTGCCATCTGGGCGACGACCTACACGTATTACGACGCCCTGAATCGCGCCGTGATGACGGTGTCGCCCGCCGGCAGCTATACCAGCCCGCAGGGCTACGTCACCACCACGGCCTACGATGCGTTCGGCGACGTCACCAGCACCACCCAGTATGCGACGGCGATCAGCACCAGCGGTATCACCACGGCGACCAAGCCGGGCGTGCCGTCGGCGGGAACGCAGGCGACGGGTTATGACCGCACGACCGCCTACAGCTACGACGCCATCGGCCGCAAGCTGAGCGAGACGGACACCGGCGAGTTCAGCGACGTCAACGGTACGCCGGGCATCACCACCGGCAGTTCGGTGACCAGTTACACCTACGACGGGGAAAACCGTGTCCTGACGGTCACCGTCAATGGCATGAAGACCACCACCGCCTACGATGCGGCGGGGCGCGTCACCAGCGTCACCGCGCCGGCACGCCAGGTGCTGGTGAGCAACTGGCAGACGCTGCTGCAACAAAGCCCCACGCTGGACCTGACCAGCAGCAGCCTCTACACCACGGCCAGCCCGGTCACCAGCTATGTCTACGATGCGCTGGGCCACGTACTGAGCACCAACGTGTCGGCGGGTGGCCAGTCGCAGCAGACCTGGTCCTACTACAACGCCCTGGGCCAGCAGGTGGAACAGCTCGACGCCAACGGCAACGCGCATTACACCAGCTACGACAACAACGGCAACATCACTGGAGAAAGCTATACGCTGACCAACAACGGCACGTCCGTCACGGTCACGAGCACCTATGGTTACGATGCCGACAACCAGCAGCTGACATCCATCACACAGCGCTCGGGGCAGTCCGGGTACGACAGCTACACCCAGGTCAAGTACAACGCCTTCGGCGAGGTGATTGCTCGGGGCGACAACAAGGGCTACGAGGCCACCTACACCTACGACAACGTGGGCAACCAGATCGCCGCGCCGGACGCCAAGAGCGGAGCCGTCCACAGCTATGGCTATGACCTGGCCGGCCAGCTGATCGTCGATGCGACCGTCGTCACCGGCGGTGGCGCCACCACCTTTGTCCATAACTGGCTGGATCTCGCGGGCCATACCGTGCAGCAGCGTACGCCAAGCACCTCGGCGGCCAGCGGGGTAGGCACCCCGATGCTGCTGCGCAGCTACGATCGCTGGGGCAATGTCCTGTCCTATACGGATGCGGCGGGCAACGTCACCCAGTATCTCTACGACAGCCACAACACGCTCATCCGCGAAATCGAGCCGAACGTGCAGGTCGTCTCGGCCACGGGTGCGCGTACCTGGCAGACGCCGACCAAGAACTGGTACTACAACGTCAGCGGCCAGTTGATCGGGGTCACCGACGAGAACGGCAACAGTACCTGGAACACCTACGACGGGGCCGGCAACCTCACCATCACCCAGGATGGCGCAGGCAACAAGACCTATACGGCCTACGACGCGCTGGGGCGTGCCGTGGCGCAGCAGACGCCGCCGGCCAATACGGCCACCGGGCCGGTTGCCCACATCACCTACACCAACTACGACAACCTCGACCAGGCGGTGCAGCAAGGCGATTTCCTGCTCAACAGCGCAGGCACGGCCCGTACCCAGCAGGCGCAGGAAACCTACGTCCTCAATACCAATGGCGACCGCACCCAGGTGACCGACGCGCTGGGCAATACCAGCTACTACACCTACGACAGCCAGCACCGGGTACTGACCAGCCAGACGACGATCCAGCACCAGAACGGCTGGCAGGAAACCGTCGCCTACGATGCCAACGGCAACAAGGTCAGCGATACCGACGCCAACGGCAACACGCAGACCTGGGTGTACGACTACTTCGGGCGCGTGACCTCCCACGTCGACCTGAGCGGCGCCACCACGACCTATACCTACGACGCCAGTTCCGGCCTGCTCGTCAAGGAGACCAGCAACTGGGCACCGACGGGTCAGAGCAATCCCGGCTACCTGCCCGGCATATTGACCGGAAGCGGCAGCGAGCAGGACTACACCTACTACGCCGATGGCCAGCTGCAGCAAGTGACCCAGAAGACTGGCGGCACCACCGCGCAATGGGACACGTACCAGTACGACGCCAACGGCAACCAGACGGTGGATGCCACCTACACCACCGATGGCGCCGGCCAGACGGTGCATACGGAAACCATCACCCAGTACGACAGCCACAACCGCCTGGGCATGGTGACGACGGAGAACCCGGACAACGGTTCCCTCAGCACGCGCACCGTCTACAACTACGACGCCGTGGGCAACCGGCGCGCGGTATTCGTGCAAAGCGCCTATGGCAACGCCACCGCTATCAGCGGCAACGGCGGCGCCCCGACCACCGGTGGGGTAGGTACGCAGACGGCCACGCCAGGGGCGGCCTGGAGCTCGAACATTGCGGGGGCGTTCACCGACAACGTCGGCTTCGGGCTGACCTTCACCGCCACCGGGTTGCCGAGCTGGCTGTCGCTCAACACCCAGGGCGTTTTCAGCGGCACGCCGACCACGGCGGGCAGCTGGACCGTGGCCGTGACCGCGACGGACGTCAACGGCAAGAGCGTGACCACCAACGTGGTGGTCACCGTGCCCGTAGCGGCGCCAGTGTTCACGGCGGGTGCCGCCAACCAGATCGGCGGCGTGGGCGGCGCGCTCAGCTTCACCGTGCCCGGTGCGACCGATCCCAACAATGCCTCGCTGACCTACAGCGCCAAGCTATCCAGCGGCGCGGCACTGCCGTCGTGGCTGAGCTTCAATGCCAGCACGCACGCCTTTACCGGTACGCCCGTACCGGGCAGCGTCGGCAGCTACAGCATCGCCGTGACGGCGACGGCCGCCAATGGCGGCGTGGCGACCGAGACGTTCACCCTCACGGTGCAATCGACGCCGCCGGTCATCAACGGCACGCTCAGCAACCAGACGGTCTATGGCACGCGCGCCTTCTCGTTCGGCTTCTCGACCAGCACGTTCTATGAGAGCGATGGCGATACGCTTTCCTACAGCGCGGGCAGCTACCAGTACCTGCAGGTGCCCGGCACGGAGGTCGATTCACCCCTGCCATCGTGGCTAACCTTCTATCCCAACTCGCTCACGTTCAGCGGCACGCCGCCGCAAAGCGCCGTCGGCCAGACCTTCAACATCTACATCCAGGGCACGAACCCGCAAGGCCAGTTCGTCAAGGGCTATTTCAGCATCACCGTGGCCCAGTACGTGGAACCGGCGCCGGTCTACAATGGCAATCTTCCCAACGTCAATGGCGTCATCGGTAGCTCCATAGCTATCAATCTTCCGTCGAATGCCTTCGTGCAGCCGGATGGCGGCGCGCTGACTTATACGGGATACGTGCTGATACCGGAGCATCAAGTCGACTATTGGAATTCCACGCACACAGACGACATCCTGAAGGATGTGCCAGCGCATTGGGTATCCCTCGATGCGGTCGGATTGGCTGTCAATGCAACGACCGGCCAGGTTACGGGCACACCGCTCGTTCTCGATTACAACTACGGTGATACGGGATCCATCTACTACAACCTCGGCACCTCGAGCTCGCCCAGCTACCAGATCGAGATCGTGGCGACCAATGCCCAGGGTGGAGCTGTCTCAGGCACCTTCACGCTGAGCAGCAGCATTCCGGTACCCGTGGTGGTGGGCACCCTACCGACGGTGACGACCTCGCCAGGTAGCGGCGGGGTCTATCCGATTCCACTCAATGTGTTCTCCGACCCCTCCCGGACGGGCATGACCTATACGGTCACGGCCCCGAGTTGGATGACGATTACCGGGACTGAAATCAGCTGGAGCGGGGTACAACCCGCCGGCACGTATACCGTCACGATAAAGGCGACGAATGCCGGCGGCAGCACCACCACGTCGTTCTCCGTAGTCGTGCCGGAAGTGGCGCCGCAGTTTAGTGGGGGGCCATACTACTTCACGGCCACGCAGGGCACGGGCTTCGCCTATCAGGTCCCCGCTGCGACGGACTACAACGGCGACGGTATCTCCTACAGTGCCAGCGGCATACCGGGCGGGGTGGGGTTCGACCCATCCAGCCGCACCTTCAGCGGCACACCCAGTACGGCCGGCACGTACTACATCACGGTCACGGCAACGGACAGTTTGGGTTACGCGGGCAGCACCACCCTCGTGCTCACCGTCAATCCGCCCGCCAACCAGCCGCCGGTCTATCACGGTGGCCTCGGCACGATCGTTTTCACGGCGGGCACGACGAACTACTGGTCCCTGCCCGCCAATACCTTCACCAATCCCTCCGGCCGTGCATTGAGCTACAGCTTCAGTGGCATCGGCAGCGGTGGCATCTACGGCACGTGGAGCATGAATTCCTCCACGGGGCAGATCACTGCCACCATCCCCAGTAACCGCAACGAGCTGAATGGTTCGATCACCATTACCGCCACGGACCCGGCGGATGGGCTGTCGGTCAGCGTGACGCTGAGCGTGGAGATCGACGGCAACGGCAAGGGCGTGCCGACCTTGGTGGCGACGCAGGCGCAGGCGCAGGTGGCGCCGAGCCCGAACGTGCAGTCGTACTGGTTCACCTACGATGCGGACAACCGGGCGGTGGTGGTCGATGGCGTGCTGCAGAACGGGCAGGTGACCATCGCCAACAACGCCGGCTATGCCAACCAGTACGATGCGGCCGGCAACGTGGCGCTGGTGAACACCGTGCGCGTGAACGCGCTCACGGGGACCTACACCGACACGCAGAAGAATACCTACGACCTGCGCAACGAGCTGGTCATGACCGCCACGGCGTCGGGCACCATCACCGAGCGCAAGAGCTATGACGCGGATGGCCATGCGCTGCTCGATGCGAGCTACTACGGCGATGGCTCCTCGGGCGTGGTGGGTGGCCCCTCGGGCGAGCCGGACATCCTCAACTGGACCGGCTGGCTGGCGGGGGCGCAGCTGTACACCTACAACGCGGATGGTCAGCTGACCGCGCAGGCCACCTACAACCGCTACGACAGCGACTGGCGCGACGAGGCCTACCAGCTGCAGCAGCGTGGCCAGCTGCCGGATGAGACCGACCTGACGGCCGGTGCGGCGCCGGGCGCCACGAGCGACGGGCCGCTCCAGCTCGGCTCGGTGACGCAGTACACCAGCTTCGACCACGTGGGCAACGTGGTGACCTATACCTACAGCCAGCCGGCGCAGCCCAAGGCCACCTCGCCACAGGGTGTCGACGGGGCCGGCACGCCAGCCTACGGGGCCAACTACACCGTCAACTACCTCAAGAAGGACGGCTACCTGGAGCAGAGCACCACCGGTACGCCGACGGTGTCCGGCTACGTGGCGGCGACGGACACCAGCTATTACGACGCGTTCGGCCGCCGTCTCGCGGTGGCGCAGAGCAGCCAGCTGTCGACGGGCACGGCGCAGAACACGGCCAGCGTGTTCGCCTACGACGCGGCGGGGGAGATCGTGCAGCGTCGGGTGGGCAGCACCAGCAACGGCACCTTCACCGTCTACGGCAGCTTCGACGTGGACCACTACAGCTATGCCCAGGGCCAGCAGATCGGCGACGTGGACGAGGGCGGCGGCATCCATACGGCGGACACGCTGACGGGGTTCAGCAGCGGGGACAGCACGCAGAGCTACACGGTGCAGTCGGGCGACACGCTGGAGAGCATCGCCCAGTCGGTGTACGGCAACAGCGATCTGGCCTTCGTGATCGGGGACGCCAATGCGCTGACCGACGGCACGCTGGTGGTGGGGCAGCGGATCACGCTGCCGACGGTGACCACGACGAGCAACACGGCGAGCACGTTCAAGCCGTACAACCCCGGGCAGATCATCGGCAGCACCACCCCGAGCCTGCCGGCGGCGCCGCCACCGCCATCAAGCCACCATTGCAATGCGTTGGCAGAGATCGTGGTTATCGCTGTGACGGCCATCGTGACGTATTACACGGCGGGCGCCACCAGCGGCATGCTCGAAAGTGAACTCGGGACCACAGGTTCGGCTATTGCGTCCGGTGCCGTGGCAGGGGCCGTGGGTAGCGTGGCGGGTCAAACGGTGGCGGTGTCCTTGGGTGTCCAGAACGGATTCAGTTTTGGCCAGGTGCTGACCGGGGCGGTGGGCGGCGGCATTGGTGGTGGCTTGGCGTCCCAATTTACCGCTTCGGACAGTGCGTTCTACAGCGATGTCGGCAACCATATCAGCGTAGGAGGCAACGCAATCATCGGCGCGGCCAGCTATACCGGCGCTTACGCCGCCGAGCAGGTCAGTGGCCAGGCGGCCCACTTCAGCTGGGCGGGGCTGGTGTCCAGCGCAGTGGGCTCGGCCGCGGGTGGTACGCTAGGGACGACCAACAACCAGGCGGCGGCGGGCATCAACAGTGGCGACTTCCTTAGCCGGGTCGAGTCCAATGTGGCGCAGGACCTGGTAACGCGTGAGAGTAGCGTCGCCTTGGGGGACAACCATGTGATGAGCTGGGAGCAGCTCGGCGAGGATGTGTTTGGGAATGCGTTGGGCAATGCGGCCATTGCGGGGATGAACAGCCCGAACGCAGCGCAGACGGTTGCCCAGCAGGGTTCAGGTACGGACTGGAACAACGCGCTATCCACGTACAATGCAGAGGGTGCGTCAGGTTGGCAGGAGCAAAATGCCGCGATGAGCTATGCACTGAATAGCAGCTCTTCCGTGGCAGCGGTCAACGGTGGTGGCGATACAGGCGGGGATTATCTGAGCCTGAAGGCCTCGTCGATCGACGACTTGTATAGCGCTGCCCAGGAGCTTAAATCCACCGGTGCGCCTCAGGTGAGCTTCAGCACCATGTCGACCGATCAGGTCGAGTCGTATGTGCACGATTACAGCCAGCTAGGGATTTATCAGCCTGATGCGCAGACCCTAGCAACGGTCAATGTGACACCGACGGCGGAGGACATGGCCGCTGCCGGCCTTGGAAATGCCGGTGGTGGTTACGAGTTTGGCGGTACGCATGGCATCTCCGACACGGAGGCATTCTTTACCTTCAATCGGGCAGGTCAGTTCCTGAGCGGTGTGGGGCACCAACTCAAAGGGCTGGCGACAAACGCGGTGATGTTCAATCCCGTCACGTTGCCCTCCATGCTGCCGTTGGCGACTACCCGCTATACGCAGGCATACAACCAGGGACAATTGGGTAACACCATGCTGCAGGATGCAGGTGGCGCCATTCATGGGCTTGTGATGTCCACGCCCGTGGGTTTCATCAAGGCGCTCAACGAAAAAGACAGCATGGGCGGCATGGAGCGGCTGGGTTCCTCGACGGTCGACGCGGCGATGTGGGTGGTACCAGGGGCTATCGAAGGACTTGGAGGGAGGGCGATTCCAGGTGGAATTCCGAGCAAACCACTGGAATTTTCAGGTGGCACGCCAGCACTTGAAGGTACTCCTTTCAGCCCTGATGCCGTTAACGCCAGAAGTGCAGAGTTCTATGCCCTCTACGGTGACAATCCGCTGCATGGCACTATGTCAAACGTGGAGGCGCGACAGTGGTATTTGGCGCAAGATGCGAGCATTCCTGAGAGCCTGGATGCCTATGCGCCACTCGAAGATCAAGCGAAGCAGGCGTTTGATCTTCGTAATGCTAACCGTACGGATACTCGAGAGTATATGTCAGATCGAATTACCGCTGATCGTTTGAATAGGGAAGAGCCAAATCGCACTTGGGAGCAGATGATCGAGTACAGGCGAGCAAGTGGATTGTCTGATCAGCAAATTTATCAATCGATTATCGATAGCTCGCAGAAGACGCGTGTCTCCGTTAATAAGCAGCTGGGGTTAGAGTAATGACTGTTAAATTGCCGCCGATCACCAAAGCTGTGGGCAGGGAAGGCCGTGTCGAATATCACTTTTGGGCCGATCAGACTTGGGATGGCTTTGATTCGTTGGTGAAGTACATCGAGAAGCATTGGGATGGAGTAGTGATTGAGTCAGTCGACAACGTCTATTCGCGGCGGTGGGTACTGCGATCTGGTGGCGTTTCCATATCCGTTTATCACGACGGGCAGGATGGAAATTACTTCGTCAGAGAGGACGGCGAGGCTGATCAGTCGCTGCTGGAAGCAATTGAGGCTGATCTGCAGAAGAGATTGGCTTGACGTAATAAAGCGCCCGCCCTGTGCGGGCGTTTCTCTTTATGATGGTCATCGCTTATCGACGGAGTAGCTGTGTGGCGATCGTTGATGATCTACGCGTTAGACGCGCCCTACTGGCCGCCGAGGCGATATCGGGCGATCGCGATAAAGCGGTTGCCTGGCTGCAGGAACCGATTGCCACGTTCGGCGGCAAGACCATAACGGGGTCAGACCATAACGGGGTCATGTTCACTTCCTTCTATCGAGGTGGACGATCCGATAAAGAGCGGGGGTAGTTAAACCCAACGAGCTGGTCATGACCGCCACGGCGTCGGGCACCATCACCGAGCGCAAGAGCTATGACGCGGATGGCCATGCGCTGCTCGATGCGAGCTACTACGGCGATGGCTCCTCGGGCGTGGTGGGTGGCCCCTCGGGCGAGCCGGACATCCTCAACTGGACCGGCTGGCTGGCGGGGGCGCAGCTGTACACCTACAACGCGGATGGTCAGCTGACCGCGCAGGCCACCTACAACCGCTACGACAGCGACTGGCGCGACGAGGCCTACCAGCTGCAGCAGCGTGGCCAGCTGCCGGATGAGACCGACCTGACGGCCGGTGCGGCGCCGGGCGCCACGAGCGACGGGCCGCTCCAGCTCGGCTCGGTGACGCAGTACACCAGCTTCGACCACGTGGGCAACGTGGTGACCTATACCTACAGCCAGCCGGCGCAGCCCAAGGCCACCTCGCCACAGGGTGTCGACGGGGCCGGCACGCCAGCCTACGGGGCCAACTACACCGTCAACTACCTCAAGAAGGACGGCTACCTGGAGCAGAGCACCACCGGTACGCCGACGGTGTCCGGCTACGTGGCGGCGACGGACACCAGCTATTACGACGCGTTCGGCCGCCGTCTCGCGGTGGCGCAGAGCAGCCAGCTGTCGACGGGCACGGCGCAGAACACGGCCAGCGTGTTCGCCTACGACGCGGCGGGGGAGATCGTGCAGCGTCGGGTGGGCAGCACCAGCAACGGCACCTTCACCGTCTACGGCAGCTTCGACGTGGACCACTACAGCTATGCCCAGGGCCAGCAGATCGGCGACGTGGACGAGGGCGGCGGCATCCATACGGCGGACACGCTGACGGGGTTCAGCAGCGGGGACAGCACGCAGAGCTACACGGTGCAGTCGGGCGACACGCTGGAGAGCATCGCCCAGTCGGTGTACGGCAACAGCGATCTGGCCTTCGTGATCGGGGACGCCAATGCGCTGACCGACGGCACGCTGGTGGTGGGGCAGCGGATCACGCTGCCGACGGTGACCACGACGAGCAACACGGCGAGCACGTTCAAGCCGTACAACCCCGGGCAGATCATCGGCAGCACCACCCCGAGCCTGCCGGCGGCACCCCCGCCGCCGCCCAGCCACCATTGCAATGCGTTGGCGGAGATTGTGGTGGCGGTCGTGGTGGTGGTGGCGAGCGTCTATACCGCGGGCTTGGCGGCGGAGGCCATGGGCGCCACTGCCTCATCGACCTGGGCCGCTGGTACGGCCGCCTTGGCCGGCACAAGTAGCGTCGGGGTCGGAGCCAGTGTCGCCGCTGCTGCTGCGGGCGGTTTCGTGGGCAGCGTGGCGGGGCAGGTCACCGGCGATGTTCTGGGCGTGAGCCATGGATTCTCGTTGACCGAGGCACTGACCAGTGGCTTGGCGTCGGGGCTGACGGCGGGGTTGGGTGGGGAGATCGCCAAGCAGGGAGACGATTTCTCGATACTGGCCAACAGCCAGGGTCACTTGGAGCCCGTAGGCGCGGGTCTGGTGGCGGCCGGTAGTTATGCGAATAACGTGATCGCTTCGAAGGTCACCGGGCAGGCCAGCGCCTTCAGTTGAGCCGGGGTGATTTCTTCAGCCGTGGCGTCGGGAGTGGCGGCGGGAGCCGGCACGGTCGGTGAGCCGCTGCAGCGCCTGGGGCTGACTTCGGGGTCGTTCGGTGGCGATCTGGCGGGCGGGCTGTTGTCAGGTGCGCTCAATCGCGGGGCCTCGCAATTGCTGGGCGATGACCGCGTCGCCGGCTGGAACACCATCGCTGAGGACGCGTTTGGGAATGCGTTGGGGAGCGCCATCGTCAACCAACAGGTGGCTGGCTATGAGCGGATGAGCCAAATTACAACGCAGGCCAATCAGCAGATTGGTGCTGAAATTCAGCAGCTTTCAACCGCTAACGGGGCCAGCACACAGGCAGTCATTGATAGCGACTTGTCTGGCATAGGTTCGCAAGCCAGTGTCGCAATGGGTCAGCGGCTGAATGATGAAGTGAATCAGAAGCTGGCTAGTGAGATAAATGTGCCGGCGCTACCAAACGATAGCCAGGCACCATCCCCAGTGCCATCCGGTTCTGGCGGCAGTGGCCCCACCATGAGTTGGGCGCAGACGCCTTCAATGAACGAAGTTACCTATCTCAATCCAGCAGGCGACAGCGCTCAGACGTTGCCCGCCATCGAGAGGCCTTACTACGTCGATAAGGGCTATTACGAGCAAGTTCACGACACGGCAGTTGAGGGATTCAGCGACCCCAGTAATACGTTGCTGCAGCGCGCCGGGTACTTGGTCTTGGGGGCTGCCGAGGAACCGGCGAATCTCGTCGCTGGCTGGATCAGGGGCATCGAGAACATCTACTCCGATGCGTCTGTTGCGGGCCAAAGTGCTGCCGCTGCAGTGCTGTCAAATAACTCGAACGATATGTTGAGTTATACTAGCCAAAGCCTGATGGCAGGCGGCCAGGCTATAGCAAATTCTTTTGGCTTGGCTGGGCTGTTAAGTGGTGGGATAACAGGCAGTGTGGCCAGCGATAGCTCAGCTGTCGCCAACCCAGCAGTTCCAAACACGACGGCCGTTGATACGTCGTTGGCGAGCGGTGCTGATGCATCTGCGATTCGTGCCCGTGTCCTGAGCAACATTGCTGACAGCCAGGCTGCGCGAGCAAGCTCGAATTTTGGTCAATTTAGCCAAGTAGAAGGTCAGCTTCAGGAGGCACTTGGAATCTGGCCACCCAATAACGGTGGCTATGCCCCGATTTACAACACGACGCTAGATGTCGGTACGCAGCTCGATCGATTTGGTTTCCCTGGTGGAACGTATTTGTCTCCGCTTGGCGATTCGTTTGGCGGCCGCGCTTTGCCGTCGTCCTATCTGACTACAAAGCCATACTTCCAATATGAGGTCATACAGCCGATTCCTGGCGTAACGCAGGCCAAGGCGTTGCCTTGGTTTGGGCAGCCTGGCATGGGTACCCAGTTCCAGGTTCCAAATTCTGTACAGTGGTACTTGAACAACGGATATTTGAAGGTGATTCATCCATGACGCGCGATCAGTTGATATCTAAACTTTCCGAGCTTGGTGTGCACCCGAATAGCTATTCATTGGGAGCTCTCCGCAACAGCGAATGTGTTTGTGTTGTTGAGGACGGCGATAAATGGAAGGTCTATTATGTAGAACGTGATAAGCCCGACGAGCTCGCATCTTTCAATGCGGTGGACGCTGCTTATGACTTCGTGTACACCACGTTTTGCCAATGGCTCGGCGTAAAGGCAACGAGCTGATGATTGTGCCGGAAGCGCCCGCGTTGTGCGGGCGTTTCTCTTCAACAAAACGGGGTGTCCTGTCCGCTTTCCGAATAGTACTTCCGTCTCTTCAGCGAGCCCTTTTTCTGAAGCGACCGCCGTTCGAAATGGCCGGCAAGCGCGGTTTTGGCTCGCCGAATGTGCGTCCTCCTTGGGATGTTTGCGCTAAAACCGTCTTGCTTTGATAGCACGAACGGCTTGGAACCTTCCGTATCCCGGACAGGCCCAGATTCGGCATGGCGTGGCGTCAGCGCTGCAGGTATTCACCCTGCAGCAGTCCATGCCACCCCTCGAACCAAAGCCGTCGCCGCGGCGGCCGGCGGATGTCGACGCCAGCCCAGGCCTCCCCCGGCGTGAGGTCGCCCAGGTGCTGATGAGGGCGTACGTGGTTGTACCAAGTGCGGAAGATCGCCAGTGTCCTGTCCGCTGTCCGAATAGCTCTTCCGTCTCTTCAGCGAGCCCTTTTTCTGAAGCGACCGCCGTTCGAAATGGTCGGCAAGCTCAGTTTCGGCTCGCCGAATGTGCGTCCTCCTTGGGATGTTTGCGCTAAAACCGTCTTGCTTTGACAATACGAACGGCTTGGAACCTTCCGTGCTCCGGACAGACCTGGATTCATCGTGGCGTGGCGTCAGCGCTGTAGATATTCGCCCTGCAGCAGCCCATGCCACCCCTCGAACCAAAGCCGTCGCCGCGGCGGCCGGCGGATGTCGACGCCAGCCCAGGCCTCCCCCGGCGTGAGGTCGCCCAGGTGCTGATGAGGACGTACGTGGTTGTACCAGGCGCGGAAGACCACCAATGATGTTTGCAGCGTATCGGCATCGGCTACCGCCCAACGGTCCAGCTTGCCCTTGAGCATGCCGAAGAAGCGTTCGATGCGACCGTTTTGCCAGGGCAGTGCGGCTCGATGGTCTGATGCCGGATGCTCAACCGCTTCAGGGCGGCGTTGAACGCATGGCTGCGAAACACCGCTTCGTTGTCGGTACGGATCGCCTTGGGCTTCCCGTAGCTGGCGATGGCATCGAGTAGCGCCCGTACGATGGTGGTGGCCCGCTTGTCACCTTCACCCATCCCTCCGGTCGCCCACTGAGCTATAGCTTCAGTGGCATCGGCAGTGGCCGCCAGGCAGGAAAACACCGGCGTGGAGTTGGCCTCAGGGCTTCAAGCTCCGGATCATCGCCATGAACTGCGCGCGAAATCGTTCATCGATATCCATTGCCTGGCTGATCGATGTGACCATCGGATGGAAATTGGCGCTTTGCCTGAAGTCGTCGCCAAATTCCCAGAGGATGACTTCGCGTAGCGCGGGCTCCCTGATGCGATTTATCGCCTCGTCGTCATCTGGATCGACAGGGGCGAGCAACGTGCGAAGGCGTTGCCTCAGTTCCGTGGCGCCGCCGGTGCGCGATGGACCGGTGGGCTCGTTTTTTGCCGGATCGATGCTGGCGGCGGCGCTCGACGGATCTCTCTTCCTGGCCTTGTCCAGGGCCATGGCGCGCATCGCCTCCAGCAGGGAAGCGCCGGGGTTGATGCGATCAGTAGGCATGCGCTGGATTCTTCCTGTCGATAAGGCTTGCGAAGTCTAGCTGCTGGTGCGGCCCGTCGTTAGCACATGCACGGTTGGCCTCGCCGGCCAGATCGGCAGGGTGCCCTGGACTTCATGGTGGCTACAAGGGCCGGCCTGGTTCGCCAAATGCTTTGCCATCGGCGCAAGAACATGCGTTCAATGCGGGCATCATGCTGATTATCATCGAGTCGACCTGCGCAAATAAGTACGTCGTCGTTAGCTTGTTGACAGCTTTGCCGAACGGCACATAGTCTCCGGACCACAGCTCAGGTTGACTTTTGATCTGCTGAAGAGCGCGGGGGCGCTCTTTCGAAGGGCTGGGTATTAGGGGGCGTACGGGTATACACCGTGCGTAAATGGACTTACGTGTTCAAAGTCATCTTGATGGCGAGAAGACACGGCTTCTCGCGCGAAATGCTTGTCCGCTCAGGGCGTAAGAAGTTTAGGGGAGCCGCATGAATCGCGTCCCCGGACTCGAGATGCTTGCGGACAGCGACCCGTCCAACCCGGACGCGCTTTGCGAGTTGCTGGATGCCTTGTTGTTGCAAGGCGAGGTCGAGCGTGCCAGGCAGCGATTGATCCAGGCACCGAAAGAAGTGCGGGCCTTGCCCGGCATGCGTTTCCGCGAAGCGCGCTGCGCGCTCATGGCGGGTGATTACGCGCAAGTCGTCGATTTGCTGATGCCCATCCGGCAGGCGGCACAGCCTGTCCCGGCAGGGCTGTGCCACGATCTGGCGTGGGCGCAATTCCTGCTCGGCGACCCGGAAGGGGCGCTGCATTCGTTGTCGTTTGCCCAGGCCACCGGGACCGATGCGATCGCCATCCATTTGCTGAAAGCCCGCATCTGGTACCAGCAGCAGCGCCTGGTGGAGGCATTGGCGTTGCTGGATGAAACGCCTGGGGAGGATCGGGAAGCGGAGCGTCGTGGCTTGCGCGCACTGCTGTTGCTCGACCATGGGCAGGCGGCAGAGGCCTCACGGGAGGCAGAGCAGGCACTGGCATTGGACCCCACCCAATATGAAGCCTGCCTGGTGAACGGCACGCTTGCCTTGTGGGCACGCCAGACGGATGTCGCTATCTCGCAGTTCCAGCCGTTGGTCGCCAGGCAGCCCACGGCGGGACGTGCCTTGCTGGGGCTGGGCGAGGGCTTGATGCTGCGGGGGGATATTCCTGCCGCGCTTGGCGTGCTCGAACGAGCGGCCTCCCATATGTCCGGGCACATCGGTACCTGGCACGCGCTGGCATGGTGCCAGTTGTTGCTGGGCAACCTCGATGGCGCCCAAGCCAGTTTCGATCGGGCCTTCGCCCTGGACCGCGCGTTTGGCGAGACGCACGGCGGTCGCGCCCTGGTCCATGCCTTGCGCGGCGAGAAAGCATTGGCCGGCGAGGCGATCAAGCGCGCCTTGCGCCTGGATCCCCAAGGCCGATCGGCGCGTTATGCCCAGAGCGTGCTGTTGCTGGACGAGGGCAGGGAGTCGGAGGCACAGCAGATCGTCGATGCCCTGGCGTCCGAACCGCTGCAGGGCCAGGTGCCGATTCCCGCCGGCTTCGTGCACACGCTGCGCGAGCTGCTGCGTCCAAGGGCGGGGAACATGCGTGGACACTGATACCGCCATGCACCTGTTGTCTCTGACGCTGCTGACGGCATCGAAGGTCAGTGCGCCGATCCTGCTGGCCACGCTTGTGGTGGGCGTGGTGATTTCCATCGTGCAGGTCGTGACGCAGATCCAGGAGATGACGCTCACCTTCATTCCCAAGCTGGCGATTGTCGTGGTGATGGTGGTGGCCACCGGCGCCTGGATGATGGCCGTCATCGTCGAGTTCACGCGCCATCTCTTCGGCCTCATCGTGGGGATGTGACGGCTGTGGGCGCTTGGGATAACGACATCGGCACGTTCCTGTTGGCCATGGCGCGTTTCGCTCCCTTGCTGATGGTGCCGGCTTTCGGCTTCATGGCATGGGTGCCGGGCATGGTCAGGGTCGTGGTGCTCCTTGTGCTGAGTATGACCGTGGCAGGCGTGGCGGGCGCATCCTCGGCTCCATCGGACATGATGGATTCACCGCTGCTTTTCGGCCTTGCCCTGGGCGGAGAAAGCCTGGTCGGGCTGACGTTCGCATTGGCGGTGGTGCTTCCCGCCGCGGCGCTGGGATTCGCTTCGCGCATGGTCGACATACAGTCGGGATTGGCGGCGGCCAGCCTGCTGAATCCATCGACGCATACCTCGGAGTCGTTGTTCGGCACCTTGGTCCAGTGGGGTGGAACGATCACGTTCTTTGTCTTGGGGTTGCACTTGGTGCTGCTGCGCGGCGTCGTATCGTCGGTCGAACTGGTGCCTCTTGGCAGTGGTAGGTGGTTGCTGTCCCCGGCGGCATTCATGGGGCTGCTTTCCAGCCAGTTCCTGCTGGGCATCATGGTAGTGCTGCCGGTCATTCTCGGGCTGTTCGCCATCGACCTGGGCACCGCTTATGCCAGCCGGTCGATGCCACAGGCGAATATCTATTTCGTCGCATTGCCGCTGAAACTGCTGGCGGGCTTTGCCTTGCTGGCCAGCACGCTGAAGTTCGCGCCGGCATTGATCGGCCGTCTGTTCCACGGCGCCTTCTCGGCCTTGTCCATGCCAGGGAACTATTGACGTGGCCGAAAGCGAGCAGAGCAAGACTGAACAGCCGACGCCCTTCCGGCTGCAGGAAGCGAGAAGAAAGGGACAAGTGCCCCGCAGCGCCGAGCTGAGCGGGCTACTGGTGATGATGGTGTTCAGCGTGGCGTTGTGCGCCACGGGGTACGCCACAGCCCACGCCTGGGAACATTCCTTCCAGCGCCTGATTCTCATGGCCGGCAATGCGCCGTCGCCGACCGTCAGCCTGGCGCGCTGGATCGACGCCACTTTCCAGCCCGTATGGCAGGCGTTGGTGCCCCTGATCATCGCCTTGCTGGTGGCCGCCGTGGTGGCCAACCTGGTGCAGACCGGGCCCGTCTTCAGCACGGATCCGCTCAGGCCGGATTTCTCGCGCCTGAATCCCGCCCAGGGATTCAAGCGCATCTTTTCGATGCGGCTGCTGTGGGATCTCTTCAAGCTGGTGTTCAAGGTGACGTTGCTGGGAGCGCTGGCCTGGTGGCTGGCTGGCTCGCTGCAGCGGCAGGTGCTGGCGACGGTGAGCGCGGCTCCCACGGAGGCCGGGAGCCTGTTGCGGGCCGTGTACGTCCACGTCACCGCCTGGGTCATCGGCGTGCTTGCCTTCGTGGCGCTTCTGGACTGGCTGTTCAGCCGCCGCGAGTACCTGCGCAAGCTGCGCATGAGCCGTAACGACATCAGGGACGAGGTAAAGCGGCGGGAGGGCGACCCCGACATCCGCCAGAAGCGCAGGCGCCTGATGGCCGAACTGCTCAAGCAGTCCCGTTCGATACGCCGTGTGCCGGAGGCGGACGTGGTGCTCACCAATCCCACCCATCTGGCCGTGGCGTTGCAGTATCGGCCGCGCACCATGCGCTCGCCCATCGTGGTGGCCAAGGGCACCGATGCGGTCGCGGCGAGGATGCGCAGCAAGGCGGTCATCTCCGGGGTGCCCTGCCTGCGCTCGCCGGCCCTGGCGCGCGCGTTGTTCCGGGAATGCGGCGTGGATCGCACGGTTCCCGACCACCTCTATGCCCAGCTTGCGCCGGTCTATCGCTGGCTCATGGGGCGTCCCGGCAACAGGATCTTCTCGTGAACGCGCTATTCCGGCAGCTGTGGAGCGGCAAGCGGGACATGGCCCTCGTGCTCGGCATGGTCGGCATTCTCGTCATCCTGTTCACGCCGATTCCACCGGGCCTCCTGGACTTCCTGCTAGTCCTGAACTTCACGTCGGCATTGCTGGTGCTGCTGATCACGTTCTTTACCGATACGCCGCTGAGCTTCTCGACGTTCCCGTCGCTACTGCTCATCACGACGCTTTTCCGGCTCGCGCTGAACATCTCCGCGACACGGCTGATCCTCGACAAGGGCAATGCGGGCAGGGTCATCAGCGCCATCGGTTCCTATGTGGTGGGAGGCAACTACGTGATCGGCCTGGTCGTGTTCCTGATCCTGGTCGTCGTGCAGTACGTGGTGGTGACCAGCGGCGCCCAGCGCGTGGCCGAAGTGGCCGCGCGCTTTACGCTGGACAGCATGCCTGGCAAGCAGATGAGCATCGACGCCGACATGAACATGGGGCTCATCGACCAGCACGAGGCAAAGCGCCGCCGCGGGATGGTGGAGCGGGAAGCCAGCTTCTATGGCGCGATGGACGGCGCCACCAAGTTCGTGAAAGGCGACGCCATCGCCGGCATCATGATCATCCTGATCGACATCATCGGCGGGCTTGCGGTCGGCATGGTGCAACGCGGCCTGCCGTGGTCCGAGGCGGCGCACCAGTACACGCTGCTGACCGTCGGCGACGGCATCGTCACCCAGATCCCTTCCCTGGTGATCGCGGTGGCCACGGGCATCATCATCACGCGTGCGGCGTCGGATGCACAGCTTGGCACCGAGGTGACGCGCCAGGTGTTGTCCAATTCGCGCACCCTGCTCATCGTGGCGCTGACGCTGATGGTGGTGCTGATGCTTCCCGGGTTGCCGGCATGGCCCGTACTGCTGGTGCTCGCCGGCGTGGCCGTCATGATCTTCTTCTCGACTCGCGGCGGCCAGGCTGAGCAGATGGCGCAAGCCGCCGCCGACGAGCCGGTATCGGCCACTAGCCGCACCGAAGATGACATCTACAGGCTTATCGCGATCGAGCCGATCGAGATCCACCTGGGCACAGCCATTGTCGCGACATACAGGGCCAGGAACCTCGACCTTGGAGAACGCATTGCGACCTATCGCAAGCAGTACGCGATGGAGGCGGGCTTCATCCTGCCTAAGGTGAAGCTCGTGCAGGAGGCGCCACTACCCGAGCGGGCCTACGAGATCTTCGTACAGGGCTCGCGCGTGGGGAAGGGAGAGCTTTACTTCGATGCGCTGCTTGCCATCGATCCCGGTGGCAAGCGGCCACGCCTGGAAGGCAGGGAAACCAAGGACCCGGCGTATGGATTGCCGGCATTGTGGATCGCCCCGGAAAAGCGCCAGGCGGCGCGGGGGGCGGGCTATACGCTGGTCGACCCGGAGACGGTGCTGATCACCCATCTGGGCGAAGTGGTCAAGCGGCATGCGCCGGAGTTGCTGACCCGGGCGGAGACCGAACGGCTCGTGGCCCGCGTGCGGGAACAGCAGGCATCGCTGGTCGATGAACTGGTTCCCGGCGTCATGTCCTATACCGACGTGCAGAAAGTGCTGCAGCAATTGCTGCGGGAGCAGGTCAGCATCCGGAATATCGAGGCGATCCTCGAGGTGCTGGTCGACGCTGGAAAGACGTTCAAGCAGACCGAGGAACTGGTCGAGCGCGTGCGCGAGCGGCTGGGTCCGGTGATTTGCCAACGCATCAGCAACGCCCAGGGCGAATTGCACGTGCTGACGCTGGCCACGGACCTGGAACGCAACATCCTGGCGGCGGTCCGGCAGAAGGAGGGTGGAGGGCTGCTGCTCAGCGATCCAAGCCAGTTGGAAGCTTTCCTGGGCGGCCTGGCGAAGCAATCCGAGGCGATGATGGTGCGCAACCATCTACCCGTACTGCTTTGCCCGAGCGTCTTGAGGCGCCATCTCCGCGCGCTCATCCAGCGCAGTCTTCCCCACGTCACCGTGCTCGGCATCAACGAGGTGCCGACGTCGGTCGCGGTGAAGGCGTTCGGCATCGTCTCGGCAACGCACTGAGGATCATCATGAGCAACGTCATTTCGAGCATTGCCAGCTATCTGAGCCGGGACGTGGAGGCGCTGGACGTCATCGGCCAGAACGTGGCCAACATGCGCACGGCCGGATACCGCACGGAGCGGCTGAAAAGCGGCTTCAGGGGCGAAGGTCCCGGTGCGGACCGGTTCCTCAGCCTGCTGGACGGCAATATCGACAAGACCGGAGCCCCGCTCGATTTCGCCATCCAGGGGCCGGGTTTCTTCGTGGTCGAGGCGGATGGCCAGGAGCGCCTGACACGCAATGGCCAATTCCATCTCGATGCGGACAGGCAACTGGTCGATGCCATGGGCAGGCCAGTTCTCGGCGCATCGGGTCCCATCGCGCTGGACAGCGAGACGGTACGCGTCGCCGCGGATGGAACGATCACGGACGGCGACAGGCAGGTCGATACCCTGCGGATCGTAGGCGTCGCCGATGCCAATGGCCTGCGTGAACTGGGGAGCGGCCTCTATGCCTATGACGGTGCGCCGGCCGACTGGAACGGAACCCTGCACCAGGGGGCGCTGGAGCGTTCGAACGTCGACCCGGGCACCGAGATGGTCCGGTTGATGGAAGTAACGCGGCACGCCCAGTCCGTGCAGCGGGCCATCCAGGCTTACGACACCGCGATGCAGAACGGTATCTCCCACCTTGGCGACAATGCTTGAGGAACCCGACATGATCGATGCGCTGTATATCGCCACTTCCGGACTGAAGAGCCAGCAGAGCCAGATCGATACGCTGTCCAACAATATTTCCAACATGCAGACGCCCGGCTTCAAGGCCAAGCGCGTCGCTTTCGGCGATATTGCGACGATCTCGCCGGCCCAGGTCGCGGCGGGCCTTCCACCGGAGAGCGCGGGCGCGGGCTCGGAAGTCCTCGCCACGACCGCGCTGTTTTCGCAGGGGCAGATGACGCAGACCAACAACACCTGGGACCTTGGCATCCAGGGCAGCGGCTTCCTCGAGGTGGTCGACGGCAACGGCAACCATCTCTATACCCGGGCGGGACAACTGCACATCGACAGCGAAGGCTACCTGGCCACGGTCGATGGCAATCGTCTGGCTCAGAACATCCAGGTTCCACCCGATGCGTCGCAGGTCAAGGTCAACCAGAACGGCCAGATCTACGCCAATGTCGGTGGCGCAACATCGCAGACCTTGCTTGGCACCATCGAGCTGAGCGTTTTTCCCTCGCCTGACGGCCTCCAGTCGGTCGGCGGCAACAATTTCGTGGCGACGCAGGCATCCGGCGACCCGAGCGTGGAAAAGGCCAATGAAAACGGCACCGGCATCATTCTCCAGGGATCGTTGGAAAGTTCCAACGTGGACATGGTGTCGGAGATGTCCTCGCTGGTCATCGCCCAGCGCGCTTACCAGTTGAATGCGCGCGTTCTGCAGGCGTCGGACCAGGTCCTCGATACGATCAACAACCTGCGCCAGTAAGCATGCGATATCTCCTGCTCGGGCTTGCCGTGTTGCTGTTGCCTGCAAGGCTGGTTGCGGGAGCGGCGGCGCAGGTGGTGGCTTCGTCGCGGCTCGTGGAGACGGCGCGGCAGGCGTTGCTTGCCCGGCTTGCCTCCAGCGCGGGGGAGGCCGAACTGTCGGCCATCGGCGCCCCCGAGGATGTGCGCGTCGGCCCTGGCACGGTGAGCTTGAACGTCCGCCCCGTTATCGGGCATTGGCCGCGGCCGCGGGTGGGAGTTCCCGTGGATGTGCTGGTCGATGGGCATGTGGCGCGCTCGACCACCGTGTGGTTCGCCTTGAGCCTGCATGGCCGGGTACTGACGTATGGCGGGGATTTCCCCATCGATACGATGGCCTCGAGCGTGCCGATGCAGTTGGCGGATGTCGACGTCGCCGCCCTGCAGGATGCCACCGTTGCCGAGCCGGCCGAGTTGGAAGGCATGCGCTTGCGCAAGCCCGCCCAGGCGGGAGCGCCTGTGTTGAAGAGCGACTTCGAGCGCATTCCCGACGTGGATAGGAAGCAGAAGGTGAGCGTGCTAGTGAGCTATGGCGCCATTCGCCTGGCCACGCACGGCGTGGCCAATGCCATGGGCAATGCAGGAAACATGGTGCCTGTGCTGGTCGATGGCGCGGATGCTCCGGTACAGGCCAGGGTGACCGAAAAAGGAGTGGTCGAAGTTGTCCAATAAGCATGCAATGGCCGTCGCCCTGGCTTGCGCACTGAGCGCATTTCCGCTGCACGCGCAGCAGGCCAGCGGTTCGATGATCGAGCCGGATACCTATCGCGGACTGGCGGCGGATCGCCGGGCCCACCAGGTGGGCGATACGCTGACTGTCGTGGTTACCGAGGCGACGCAGGCATCGGCCAGCGCCAATACGGACGCGGACAGCGATGTGCAACTGGCCGCCAATACCCACGGCAAGCGGAGCCAGCACAACTATGGGCTTGGACTTTCCGGTAGCGATGCGGGCGAGGGCATGACGACCCGGGCGGGCACGCTACAGGCGCAGTTGACGGTGCGGGTCACGGCACTGGAAGGCAAGGACATGCTTCGCATCCGTGGCGAACAGACGATGGTGGTGAATGGGGAAAAGCAGCATTTTTCGCTCACCGGCCTGGTTCGCCCCGAAGATATCTCCACCACGAATGTCGTCCTGTCCAATCGCATCAGTGACGCCAACATCGAGTTTACGGGCCAAGGCGACGTGTCCGAAGCGCAGCGCCGAAGCATTCTCTATCGCATCGCCCGGTGGCTTCACCTCATATGAGACGCCTTGCATTCATAGCGGCCTTGGCCTGCGCCGGGATGTCGCCCGCCCTGGCCGACACCGGTACCGTACGTCTGAAGGAAATTGCCCGCATCGAGGGTGTGCGGGACAACCCGCTGACGGGCTATGGGCTGGTGATTGGCCTGGCGGGTACCGGCGATACCAACAAGAACCGCCTGACCGTCCAATCCGTCGCCAATACGCTCAGTCACTTCGGCGTCAATATCAGTCCCGACGACTTGAACAGCCGCAACGTCGCCGCGGTACTCGTGACGGCCACGCTGCCGGCCTTCGCGGAGTCGGGCCAGAAGCTGGATGTGTCCGTGTCGTCGCTGGGCGATGCGCGCAGCCTTTCCGGCGGCGTGCTGCTGCTTACGCCGCTGAACGGGCCCGATGGAAAGCTTTATGCCCTGGCACAGGGTGCGTTGTCGGTCGGTGGCTATGACGTGCGCTCGTTCGGCAGCATGGAGCAGAAGAATCATCCGACGGTGGGACGCGTGCCGGACGGGGCTTCCGTGGAACGGGAGGCGCCGCTGGGTCTCAATACCGATAGCCGATCCCTCGATGTCGTGCTTTACCAGCCCGATTTCACGACGGCGGAACGTGTGGCCGAATCGCTGCGCCGCTATGCCGGCGTCTCGGCGGTCGCCGAGCATGCGGGCAAGGTCAAGGTCGTCTTCGGATCGCCCCCGCCGGACATGGTGCGCGCGATTTCTTCCATCGAGAACGTTCCGGTCACGCCGGACGCGATTGCGCGGGTGGTCGTGAACGAGCGGACGGGCACGGTGGTTTCCGGCGGCGACGTCAGGCTGGGCAGCGTCACCATCTCGCAGGGTGACCTGAGGATTTCGGTGCAGACCGACTACCTGGTATCGCAGCCCGAAGCCCTGATCAATCCGTCGCGCAGCATCGGCACGGCCGTGGTGCCGCAATCGACCATTCGCGTGCAGGATCCGGAGGCGCGCATGGTCAACATGCCCAACGGGGCGACGGTGGCCGACCTGGTCAGCGCGCTGCGGGCCATCCATCTCTCGACGCGTGACCTCATCACCATTCTTCAATCCATCAAGGCCGCCGGCGCGTTGCACGGCGACCTCGTCATCCAGTGAGGCAGACAATGGACCTTACGACCGAAGCTTTGCGACTCGGCATGGGGCTGGCCCGCACACGCGCGGAGGTGGCCAGCGTCAATATCGCCAACGTGGATACGCCAGGCTATCGCGCCCAGCAGGCCGATTTCAGCCAGGCCATCGGCCTGCTGCGGGATGCGGCGGCGCATCCGGAGATGAGCGACGTGCGCTTGCGTGTCCAGGGCGACCGCGAGCTTGCCGCGACTACGACGACCTTCGACGAGGCTGATCCGGCCGTCCACCTCGATGGCGAAGTGGCCGACCTGGAAGCCGCCAGCGCGGACTACCAGACGATGACGGCGGTGCTCTCGCGCCGCTTCTCGCTCATGCAGCTGGCTCTGGCGGGGAGGAACTGATCATGGTCGACCCGATTTTTGCGGCAAGCCGCTATGGCCTGGAATATGAGCGCCTGCGACTGGAGGCGGCCAGCCACAACATCGCCGTGGCCAACACGCCCGATGACCCCGGGCAACCGTCGCGATTGATGCGGGTGTCCACGACGTTTCTCCCTCACATGGCCTCCGATTCCCCGAGCCTGCGTGGGCGCTGGCAAGAACCCGCGCTGGTCGAGGTTTCGGCGGACCAGCGCAAGGTCCACGATCCTTCCGATCCCGCGGCGGACGGGAACGGCATGGTGAGCTATCCCAGGGTCGATCTCGTCCAGGAAATGAGCGCACTGCTGGATGCCAGCCGCGCCTACGAGGCCAACGTGCGAGCTTTCAATACGCTGCGCGGCATGGCCTTGCATGCCCTCGACCTTGGAGGTGGCGCATGACGATCACGCCGATCGAGCCGGTCAACGGGATCGGGATCGATGCCGCCAGGGAGGCGTCGCCGGTGGGCTCCACGCAAGGCGCGGGCTTCATGCAGGCTCTTGGCGACGGCCTCAATGGCCTCAATGCCGACTTGTCGCATGCCGACGCCCTGGCACGTCAGATGGCGGCGGGCGAGAAGGTACCGGTGCATGACGTGATGATCGCTTTCGAGCAGGCGCATCTGAAGCTGCAGCTTGCCGTTGAAGTGCGCAACCGGGTCGTGGATGCGTACCAGAACCTTACCAACATGCAGTTGTGACGATGCGTCGATAGCGGTCGAGTACCCGGAGCAGGCATGCAGCAGTTTCTTTCCAATCTTTCCCGGCGTGCCCGCATGGGCTTTGCGCTGGGCGCTTTCCTGATCGTTGGCGCGGGCGCCTCCATCGCCTGGTGGGCGGCCCATCCCGACTATGGGGTGTTGTTCCGGGACCTCAAGGACGCCGATGCGGCCGAGATCACGTCGGCCCTGGGGCAAATGCAGGTTCCCTACCGCCTGGCGGACGAGGGGCACGCCATCCTGGTGCCGGAGACCCAGGTGTACGACACCCGCATGAAGCTGGTGTCACAGGGCGTTCCCAAGGGCGGCAGCGTCGGCTTCGAGCTGTTCAAGGACTCCGACTATGGCGTCACGGAGTTCGCCCAGCGGGTGAATTTCCAGCGCGCCCTGCAGGGCGAACTCGAGCGGACGATCGATTCCATGGACGAGGTGTCCTCTTCGCGGGTCCACTTGACGATACGCCGGCAGGATCTTTTCTCGCATGACGAAGATGCCTCCAAGGCGTCCGTGGCGATCGCCATCAAGGCGGGAAAACACCTGGATGCCCGCCAGGTCGTCGGCATCCAGCGGCTGCTGGCCTCGGCGGTCGAAGGACTGGCGCCGGACGCGGTCGTGGTGCTGGATGGCAATGGCACCGTACTGTCGGCCCACGGTGTGGACGGCGGCCACCTTGCCATGGGCGATCGCCTCGATGAACAGTCACGCCTGGAGCTGCAGTTGCGGCGGAAAGTGGCCGAGCTGCTCCACCGGGTGCTGTCCAATGATGATTTTACCGTCTCGGTCGACGTGCGCCTCAACTATGACCACGTCAAGCAGGTTCGCGAGCAACTGATCTCCCAGGGCAAGGACGGCAATGGCTTGCTGGTCAGGGAGAAAACGGGGTCGTCCGGAAAGGCGGCCGACGACGCGGATCCCGATCATGAGAAGCCGGGAAGCTCGAGTAGCGAGCGCGAAGTGGAATATGCGCATGGACGCGAGCAGGAAGAGATCGTGCAGGCTCCCGGAAGGGTCGAGCGCATATCGGTAGGCATCGTCGTGCCGGAGGCGATGCCGCAAGGAGCGGTGGCCAAGCTGGCCGAAGTGGTCTCGGCCGGACTCGGGCTGGATGCCACCCGTGGAGACAAGGTGGACATCGCCTCGATCGCGCCGCCCATGGCCGCGCCGGCCGGCAAGCCCCATGCCACCGTGCCGCCGCCCGCCGCCATCCCGGCTCCGGACGTGGAAGACAATCATGCGGCGAAGGAGCCGCGCATCGCCGCCTCTTCGTTCCCGTCATGGCTTTGGATCAGCGTGGCGCTTGGCTTGTGCGCACTGCTGCTGGTTTCGTCATGGGGATTGTGGCGGGCGCGTTCGGCGCCGAAGCGGCTGACGTTGCATGAGCGCGAGGTGGCCCTGCAACGGCTGCGCGAATGGATTGCCCAGGCCGAGGCCAAGCCATGAGCTCGGCGGGCATGCGCAAGGCGGCGGCATTCCTGGCGGGGTTGCACGCGGTCGATCGCCGATGGCTGCTGGGCCAATTGCCGGTGGCCTCCGCGCGGCGGCTGGAGCCGCTGGTCAGGGAAGTGGCGCCGCTGCTCAAGGCCATGCCGGCTCCCGATGCCTTCTGGGATGAGCCGGCGAGCGAGGGATTGATCGAGGTGCCGGCTCCCGACGCGCTGGTACGGGCCCTGGATGCGCTCGATGAGGCATGGGCCGCCAGGATGATCGCCGCCGCGGCTCCGGACCATGCCGGGATCTACCTGGCGGCTTGTCCGCATCCGCGCGCCATGGGCATCCGCCATGAACTGGAAGCGTTGCCGAGCAAGCTGCCGGCCGCCCTCGCCCGGTGCATGAGCGAGGCATTGGCGAGCATGGCCCATGGACCGGAGGCGTCGCAGCCATGATCCGCCGGCTGAGCGATCCGGCCATCGCTACGGTATCGTCGCGCCGCCTGGTCGCGGCCGGGAACGATGCGGCCTCGGCGCAGGCACCGACCGATTCGGCGGCCTATGGCGATGGTTACCGGGAAGGTTTCGAAGCAGGCGAGGCAGATGGTTTGCGCGAGGCCGAGGCCCGTGCCCATGCGCTGGAGGATGAACTTCGGCGCAAGTACGAAGACGCCGAGTTGTCGCTGCGGGACGAGCGTGACCGCTTGGCGAGTCTCGTGGGGCGGCTGGCCGAGGCCGAGGCCGCGCACATGTCGGCCCTGGAGGCGGCAGCGTTTGAAGTCGCACTCCAAAGCCTGGCGCATGCCTTCGGTGAACGCGAGGGAGATCGCGAGCTGCTGGGCCGGATGATCGCGCAACTCGTACAGGCCTTTCGTTCGGACGCGTTGCGGATCGAGGTCGCCGAGCCTGACAGGGCACTGCTGCCCGACCATGTCGACGGTATCGGCATCGACGTGCGGCCCGGCCTGCGGCGGGGAGAATGCGTGCTGGTGACCGGGCATGGTCGCCTCGAGACTTCGATCATCGAGCGGTTGTCGCTCATCCATCGCTGCATGATCCAGGCGTTGGGAGGCGAGGCCCCATGACCGGCATGGCGGTCGCGAGATTCAAGGACCTGCTGGGCAGGGCCGCCATGGTTCATCGGCGCGGCCGCCTGACGGCGTTCAATGGGCTGGTCATCGAGGCGGAGGGGCCGGACGCCGTGCTGGGCGAGCTTTGCGAGGTCCGCGGCGAACCGGCGGCTGCCCCGGTCCTGGCCGAGGTCATCGGCTTCCGGGACGGGCATGTCCTGCTCATGCCGTTCGGGCATCTGAGAGGTATGCCGGTCGGAGCCACGGTGGAAGCCCTGGGGCGCAGGCTTCGCATCCCGGTTGGGCGCGACATGGTGGGCAGGGTGTTGGATGCCTTTGGCAATCCCCTGGATGGCAGGCCCGGGTTCCAGGCCACGGCCGAGCGCGATATCTACAGCGATGCCATCAATCCCCTGGCGCGCGCGCCACTGAGCGACTGCCTGGAAACGGGTGTAAGAGCCATCGACGGCATGATTCCCCTGGCGAAGGGACAACGCGTGGGAATCTTCGCGGGTAGCGGAGTGGGTAAAAGCACGTTGCTTGGCATGCTCGCCGGGCACGTGCGTGCCGACGTGATCGTGGTGGGCCTCATCGGAGAGCGTGGGCGCGAAGTGGCGGATTTTCTCCAGGATGCGCTCAGCCGCGAGGGCCGGGAGCGCTCGGTCCTGATCGTCGCCACGGCCGACCAGCCCGCGCTGATGCGGACGCATGCCGTGCATGCGGCTCACGCGGTAGCCGAGTATTTCAGGGATCTCGGGCAGGACGTGCTGCTGGTCGTCGATTCCATCACCCGTTTCGCGATGGCCCAGCGGGAAGTGGGGCTCGCCACGGGCGAACCTCCGACGTCGCGGGGTTATCCGCCTTCGGTATTCAATCTCCTGCCGCAAATCCTGGAACGCGGAGGAAGCCTCAAGAACTCCGGAACGATCACGGCCGTCTATAGCGTGCTGGTCGAGGGCGACGACATGAACGAGCCGGTGGCGGACCATATGCGGGCCGTGCTGGACGGACACATCGTGCTGTCCCGTGAGCTGGCGGCGCGGGGGCAATTGCCGGCGATCGACCTGCTCTCAAGCATCAGCCGGCTCCAATCCAGGATCTGCCAGGACGAGGAACTGGACGTCATGCGACGTGTGCGCTCGATGGTCGCCGTCCATGAGGCCTCGCGCGACCTGGTGGACATGGGGGCCTACCAGGCGGGCGCCAATCCCGCCCTGGACGAGGCCTTGCGCTGCCAGCCGCTGATTTTCGACTTCGTTCGCCAATCTCCCGGCGAGCGCACGGAAAGAAGGGAAAGCCTCAGGACGCTCCGTGAGCTGGCGGAAGGGCAATCGCCGTGAGCAATTCCTCGACGCGGTCCTATGAGGTCCTGTTGCGAATTGCCCGGGTAAGGGAGGCACGGGCTTCGTTGGATCTGGCCAGTGCGATACGGGAGGAGCGCGTGGCGTCGGAAAAGGTTGAGCAGGCATCGGCATGGTGCAGGATGGCATTCGATGCGCGATCCCGCTGTCTCCAGGGACAGCTCGCGATGGGCCAGTACGCGACGTATACCGCGTTGAGTGGTTCGCTGCATGAGCAACTGGCGATAGCCGATGAGGCGTTGGCCGTGGTATCCGCCCGGCGCCAGGAAAAGGCTGAGCGAGCCCTGGCCGCCGGAAGGTTTGCCGATGGCGTCGGGAAGGCATTGGACGACAGGCGCCAGGCAGCGGCGGTGATAAGCGAGTCCCGGCAATCCGAGCAACGGCTCGAGCTGTGGATGAGCGCGAAGGAGAACGCATGATCGATCTGCTGTCCGTTACCTCCATGAGCGGCCGGCCGGAGAGCGGAGCCCGAGCCAGGTCGGGCGACTTTTCCCACGCACTGGAGAAAGCGACGCCAAAGGGGGCCGAATCGGCAAAGGATGCAGTCCGCCCGCAAGGTTCCGGGAGGCAGGACGAACAGGCCGGTGATCGGACGGATATCAAGGCAGGGGACATCGCTGTGGTGGCGGCGGCCGATGGCGAAGCGCATGGCGAGGCCACGGCAGGGCCATTGCCGACGCCGCTCGTCGCGTCGCTGGAACGCGTACTGTCGGCACGGATCTTCGGCTTGCATGCGCAGGCCTCCGGCTATCTGTCGGAGCTTGCCTTGTCCAGCCAGCTCCATGAGGCGCTTGCGCCTCCTCAACGGAGTGAGGTCCTTGCCGGTTCACGGGACGTTTCCACCGGTTTCGATGTGGTTGTGGAAACGCCGCGCACCGAGGCGCTCGGCAGCGAGGATATGGCGGGAGGCGCCATGCCAGTCGACTCGCCCGGGGAGATGCATGCCTCCTGGGCGCCGGATGATGTGGCGCCCGCTCCGCCAGGCATGCCCGGTGCCGCGGGGGATGCGGTCGCATGGCAGGAGCGCTCCCTGCGCGTGATCCATCGACTCGATGGCAAGCAGGTCATCTGGCTACGCGACTACACGCTATCGCCGGACCAGGCGCACCGGCTGGCGCAGGAACTGGTCCGGCACGGGCAGGCGCAGGGCATGTCCCTGCACAGCATCCTATGGAACGGCCATGAGATCTGGCCATCAACCGGCAACGAACAAGGGGAGTGACATGTCCGTCGAAGCCATTGGCAGCGCGTTGAACACGACCGATCCATCCACGCTTTCGAACTCCGGCATCAACGAGCAGGATTTCATCCAGCTGTTCGTGAGCGAGCTGCAGTTCCAGGACCCCATGCAGCCGCTGGACAACAGCCAATTCCTTACCCAGCTGGCGCAGTTCGTCAGTATCGAGCAGCAAAGCGAGGAAGTGAGCGGCATCAACAACCTTCTTACGCTGGATTCCTCCGACCAGTCGCTAGGCCTGTTGTCCCATACCGTGCAGATCGCCAATGCGGACGGCTCGACCACCACGGGCAAGGTCACCGGCATCCAGTACACCAGTAATGGCGTGCAGATGACCATTTCCACCGGTACCAGCAATGTTGTCACCAATGTCGGTCTGTCCCAGATACAGCTCGTGACCCCTTGAGGTGAAGCCATGTCGAGCATCATGCAGGCGCTATACAACAGTGTTTCGGGGCTTTTCAGCTTTTCGCAGACGCTCAATACCATCAGCAACAACGTGAGCAACATGAACACCCCCGGTTTCCGGGGAAGCGACTCGTTCATGGAAAACGTGCTCGACTCCAATGGGTCGAAAGTGGCCGGTACGGGCTACGACCTCAGCGAGGGGCAAATTGAGCAGACCAGCACCGGTACGGATGTCGCCATCGACGGACAAGGTTTCTTTGTGCTGCAAGATCCCCAGGGGACGACCTATTACACCCGGTCGGGACAATTCCAGTTCAATGAAAAAGGCCAGCTGGTCGATTCCGTCAACCAGTACCTGGTGCTCGGCTACGGGACGGACGGAAGCTACGGTCCCATCGACATCTCCTCGCTGGAAAAGCTGCCGGCCGCAGCCACCACCTCGATTTCCCTGAGCGGCAATATCGATCCGACCAGCCCGTCCGACGACGTGAGCAACGTGACGGTCTATGACGCGCAGGGCAATGCGCATGCGTTGACGGTCTCGCTCACCAGCAATACCTCGGTGACTCCCGGCAGCTGGCTGGTCAGCATCACGGATGCGGGAGGAACGGCACTGGGCAGCGGCGAGATCCGCTTCAGCACCGATGGCACCTTGCAACCCGGCTATACGACGTTGACCGCCACCGGCGATTGGGGGCCTTCTCCGCAGACGCTTGCCTTCGATTTCGGCACGGCCGGCGGGTTGTCGGGTGCGACCAGCTTCCAGGGCAGCTCATCGACGCTGGCGGCGCAGGTGGAGGATGGCCACGGCGTCGTCGGTCTTTCTTCGCAGTCGTTCGACACCACGGGGACGTTGCAGTTGACCTATGGCGATGGTGAAACGAAGGCGGGCCCGCAGCTCGCGCTGGCATCCTTCCAGGACGAGTCCAGCCTCCAGATGATTCAGGGCAACCTGTATCTGCAACCGCAAACGCAGGTGGCGCAGATCGGCAGGCCCAGTTCGTCCATCTTCGGGAAAATCGATGGGAGCAGCCTGGAAATGTCCAACGTCGACCTGACGCAGCAACTGGCGGAAATGATCGTCATCCAGCGTGGCTACCAGGCAAGCTCAAGGGTCATGACCGTATCGAGCGACATGCTGCAACAGCTCTACGATTCCACGCGGGGCGGATGATGCCAGGGGCTATACGATTTGGCTGGATTGGCGAATCACGCCGGGCGACGTTGTATTCCCTGTTGATGCGCGAAGCATGCGAGTGGTCCCGCGACTGGTGGATGGCCCATTCCGTGTCGGCCATCGATGTTCGTCCATTGGATGAGTGGCCTGGACCCAAGGGGAAGGGAGCAGACACGGCGCATCGCCTCGGCGATGGCCTGCTCTGGCTATCCGCCAACGTGGAGGCCGGGGTCCTTGGTGCGTACCTGGCCGGACATCGCGGAGGCGGGAATAGCGTGCTGGCGGCAAAGGTCGGCGAAAGTGCGCTGGCGGATTTTGCCGATAGGCTGGCGCGCCATTCTGGCGTGGCCGTGCGGGCGATGGATACCGGCGATGACGCGGGAGAGGGGCGCAAGCTTGAGTTCGGCAGCTACATGGCTGCCGTTTTCCTGGGTGACCACGGTTTCCATCTGGCCATGGACCGCGCCTTGGTCGATGGGCTGGCGCCGGTCAAGACGCATGCCGGCACTTCGCTGGTTCCCAGGGCAAAGGCCGTCGGTAGCCGCGGCATCCCATTGGAGGCCTGCCTGTCGCTGGGAACGACGCCCTTATCGGGTCTCGACGACTTGAAGGTGGGGGAGGTACTGGTTGGTGACTCGGCGCTGGGTGAACCCCTGGCGCTTCGACTCGTGGGTGGTGACACCGTGGCCTACGCAACGCTCGGAAGGGATGGCCCGCGGCGTGCGGTCACTCTGATTGAATCTTTTTGAAAGACGGAAGTTTTCTATGAATGACATCGTCGAGGATCTGGAACTTTCCCCCGTGGCACGGGAGGCGAGGGACGGCAGCCCACTGGTCAAGCGCAACCTGTCCCTGCTTGGCCATGTCAACGTCAAGCTTGACGTGGTCGTCGGCCAGGTGGGAGTGTCGATCGATCAGCTGTTTTCCTTGGCCAAGGGAGAGGTGCTGGCCCTGGATGCGGAACTGGATGAGCCAGTAAAGGTCCGGCTGGACGGCAAGACGATCGCATTGGGTCACCTGGTAGCCGTCGGCGACCATTTCGGCATCAAGATATCGGAGATTCTCTGATGTCCTGGACGGATGCCATCGGGCAGGCCGCCCTGGGCGTGGCCTCTCCCGCAACCGTGGGCATCCCTTTCCGAACGGACTCAGCGGTAGCGGCGGACCGGCTCCTGTTCGCCATGCTGGGTGTCTCATTGGTGCTCGTGGCTGTGTTGGTGGCGCTGTATGTGGCCAAACGCCGTGGGTGGCTCAAGGGAATGATGCCTGCCGGCCTCGGGCGGAAGGACGATCCGGAGCCCCTGGTCTTGCGCGCCGCCAAACGCATCAGTGCCTCCACCTCCGTTTACGTCCTGGCCAGTGGCGATCGCGAGTTCCTGGTGGTGGAATCGGCGCGTGGTGTGACGTCGCAGATCCGGCTCCTGGGGTGTCATGGCGATTCACGGGGAGATCTGCCATGACATGGCGCTCCTTGGGTGCGGTTGCCAGTGGGCTGGCCTGCATGGTGGTTTGTGCCAGGGCGAATAGCGAGCCCGTCGCCAACCTGCTTGGTGGCCTTGCCAATGACGATTATTCGTCCATCCTCCGTTCCTTCCTGCTCCTGTCGGCGCTGGCATTTCTTCCATTGCTGGTGATTGCGCTGACCAGCTTCACGCGCATCATCGTGGTGCTTTCGCTGCTGCGCAGCGCGCTGGGACTCCAGCAGACGCCGCCCAACAGCGTGCTTCTCACCCTGGCCCTGTTCCTGACCCTTTTCTCGATGAATCCGGTGTTCGAGGCGGTCAGGCAGTCAGCCATCGCGCCTTACAGCCGCCATGAGATTTCCGCGGAAACGGCGGTGGGTAAGGGGTTCGAGCCATTCAAGCAGTTCATGGTGCGCCAGACCAGGGAGCAGGATCTGCTGGCCGTGGTGCGCATGGCCAAGTTGCCCGCCCCAAGGACGGTGGACGATATCGGCGCACTGCAGCTCATCCCTGCTTTCATGCTCAGCGAACTGCGTACGGCATTCCAGATCGGCTTCGTGGTTTTCTTGCCGTTCCTGCTGATCGACCTGGTCGTGGCGGCGATCCTGATGGCCCTGGGCATGATCATGCTGCCTCCCACGACCATCAGCCTGCCGCTCAAGATTCTCCTGTTTCTTCTGGTCAATGGCTGGACGCTGCTCGCCCAGGCGCTGATCGGCAGTTACCACTGACGGCGGGCGAGACAGCGTTGGAGATGGAGGAGTCCGCCCTGTGGGACTTGTGGCGAAACCAGCGCGACGCCGCTGCCAGGGAGAAATTGATCGCACGATATTCCGCCTGGGCTCGCCAGGTGGCTCGCGGGGTGTACCGCCGCATCTACGCCCTCGGAGATGCCTGGGAGGACTGTGCACAGAATGCGCTCATCGGTTTGATCGAAGCCATCGATCGCTTTGACCCGACCCGGGGCATCGACTTTGAACCCTATGCAAGGCATCGCGTGAGGGGCGCGGTTTTCAATGGCTTGCGGCAGTTGCGCGAAAACCTGGCCCAGGGGGCGGTCAGGAATGAAGCGCAGGTGGCCCGGGAGCGCATCGAGTCGCTGCAGGAGGAGAGGGACGGTGATCCTGTCGAGGCGTTCGTGGCCACCACTATCGGACTTGGCCTCGGGTTTCTCCTGGATGTCCAATCCTTGCCGGACCCGTCGGCCCAATCGGACGTCTATTCGACGGCCGAGCGTGCGCAAGCCGAGGCGGATCTGTCACGGAGCGTCGAAGCCCTTCCCGACAGGGAGCGCCTGGTGCTGACGCTCCATTACTACCACCATGTGCCCTTCGTACACATTGCGGAGCAGCTGGGTGTCACCAAGGGTCGGGTTTCGCAACTGCACAAGCGAGCCCTGGACCGGTTGCGGGAACGCCTGCAGGAGCACTGGGTGACGGCGGCCTAGCCCCCCGTGGCCATCCGTCATTCGCTTGTACGAACGGCGCGCGCCGGACGCCAATGCATCAGGCTCATGGCCAGCGCTCCTATCGGAAGCATGCCGCCGAGCACCGACACGCCCGGCCAGCCGTATTGCCGCCAGGCCCAGGAGGCGGCGAACGAGCCGATGGCGCCGCCGACGAACATCGTTGTCATGAACAGCGTGTTGAGGCGGCTCTTGTATTCGGGGTGGAGTCCGTAGATCAGGTGCTGGTGGGAGACCAGGGCGGCCTGCACGCCGAAGTCCAGCACGATCACGCCGGCGATCAGTCCCCATAGGCCGGGCAGAGCGGCGAAGATCGCCCAGGCCAGGATCGTCGCGGCCGCGCCCAGCGCGATGATCGGCGCGGGCCCCCTGCGGTCGGCGACGCGCCCGGCGACCGGCGCCATGGCCACGCCGACGGCGCCCACCACGCCGAACAGGCCCGCCACCGCCGCGCCCAGGTTCAGCGGCGGCTGGGCGAGACGAAGCGCGAGAATGGTCCAGAACGTGGAGAACGAGCCGAACAGCAGGGCCTGGGTCATGGCCGCGCGCCGGAGCACCGGTTCGCCGGTCCAGAGTTTGACGAGCGAAGCCATCAGCTCGCGATAGCGCAGCGGATGGCGGGGGCGGTGCTCGGGCAGGGAGCGGCCCATGAGGATGGCGCCCATGACCGCAATGGGAACCGCGAGCCAGAACATCGAGCGCCATCCCGCGGCCGTGGAGATCAGGCCGGCGAGCGTGCGGCTGAGCAGGATGCCGGTCAGCAGGCCGCTCATCACGCTGCCGATGGCCGAGCCGCGTTTCTCCGGCGGGGCGAGAACGGCCGCGAACGGCACGATCTGCTGCGCGACGGTGGCGGTGGCGCCGACCAGCACCGACGCCACCGCCAAGGCAGCCAACCCCGGGGCCATGGCCGCCAGCACGAGGGACGCGGCCAGCACGAGGAACTGCACCACGATCAGCCGGCGACGTTCGAGCATGTCGCCCAGGGGCAGCAGGAACAGCAGGCCCGCGGCGTAGCCCAATTGCGTGAGCGTGGGAATCCAGCCACTGACGCGCGCATCGCCCAGGCCATGGCTCATGAGGCCAAGCATGGGCTGGTTGTAGTAGATGTTGGCGACGGCCAGGCCGGCCGCCAGGGCCATGGCGAAAAGCCTGCGCCTGGACAGGACGGGAGAAGGCGTGCGGCTGGCCATGGGAGGAATCCGGTGGAGAAGGGGAAAGAATGGGAGCGCGGAGCGTAGGGCATGGGTCTTATGGTGGCTATCCGGAAATTTGCAATTCAGCGCCAAGTGTAGGGGCGCACCCTGCGCGACCGCGGAGCATAGGTTTGCCGCTCCGTGGTGGTCGCTAACAGGCTCCAAGTCTTTCGAGAAAAGCCGGCGGTTTCGTCCAAGCCGCCGGCCTGGCGCTTCATCGATGCTTGGATGGGCTGCGCAGTCACGCGGACGGGAGGTGGAGGATGGATGGCACGACCTATCGGGCGGTGCAGGCGGTTGCGCCGGGACGGCTGGAACTGACGGAGAAACCTCTCCAGGCACCCGGGCCGGGCATGGTCCGCCTTCGCGTGGAGGCGTGCGGCGTCTGCCATTCCGACGCGGGTACGGTCGAGGGCGTTTTCCCGATCCAGTGGCCCCGTGTGCCAGGCCACGAAGCCATTGGCCGGATCGATGCCCTAGGCGACGGTGTGCAGGGATGGTCGCTGGGACAACGCGTCGGCGTGGGCTTCCTTGCCGGCCCTTGCGGTTATTGCGAGAGCTGTCGCAGCGGCGACCTGGTGAACTGCCGGAACCAGTCTTACACGGGCATCCATGTGGACGGCGGCTACGCCGACGTGATGCTGGCCAAGGCCAGCGGGCTGGTGCGGATTCCCGAGGCCCTGGCCGCTGTCGACGCGGCGCCGCTGCTGTGCGCGGGCCTGACAACCTTCAGCGCGCTGCGGAACTCGCCCGCGCGGGCCGGGGACCTGGTCGCGGTGCTGGGCATCGGGGGCCTGGGCCATCTGGGCGTGCAATACGCCAGGCATATGGGTTTCGAAGTGGTGGCGATCGCGCGTGGCCAGGACAAGGCGGCGTTGGCCAGGCAGTTGGGCGCGCACCACTACATCGACAGTGCCGCCGGGGATCCGGCAGCGGCGCTGCAGGCGCTCGGTGGCGCCAAGGTCATCCTGGTTACCGCATCCGCCGGCAGGACGACGACCGATGCCTTCAGGGGCTTGCGGCCGGGCGGCGTATCGGTCGTCGTCGGCGTCGGGGACCAGCCCGTCGAAGTGCCGAGCGTCGAGCTCGTGCTCGGCAGCCGTAGGCTTGAAGGCTCCCTGACGGGGACGCCGGCGGCTGGCGATGCCACGCTCCGCTTCAGTGCGTTGAGTGGCGTATCGGCCATGATCGAGACCATGCCCTTGGAGAAGGCGCCGGAAGCGTACGCGAAAATGATGGCGGGCAAGGCGCGCTTCCGCATGGTGCTGGTCATGGCATAGCGGGCGTCGCATGAAGGCCGCCGTCGTGTCACGGGATCATGGATTGCCGGCCTGCGCGGCAGTTGCCACCGGCCGCGGCGCGGTGATGGCGGAAAGGGCATCGGCAGTGCCGCCGACGCGTTCCAGGTGGGCGTATTTCTCGCCTTCGCGATAATCGAGTGTGGCGGTGCCGACGGTGTCGCCGTTCTGCACGATCAGGTCGATCGGTGCCTTCGTCTTGAGTGCGTCCAGCCATTGGTCCGGACTGAAGCGGATGCCGTTGACCGACAGAAGCTTCACGCCGGGCAACAGGCCCGCGGTGAAGGCGGGGCTTCCCTTGTACACGTCCACGACCCGTCCTTCGGAAGTGAGCATCACGCCTGGGCCCAGGCGCGTGTCCCCGGGGGTGCCCCAGGCCTTGTCCGCTTCCGAAGAAGCATCGGTCAGCACGAGTTTCCATCCGCTGCGGTCGAGGCCTGTTTCTGGCAGGCCAACGCCCACATAGGTCAGTCGATGCTGGAGAAACGCGCTCCAGTCGTAGGGCTGGACCCGGTTGAGGGTGGCGACCAGCTCCGCGAAGTCATAGGTCTTCACGTTGCCGGTGCCGCCGGGATGGCCGAAGAACGCGCGCGCGAAGTCGTCCAGCGAGCGCGCCCCGCCACTGAGCGAGCGGATCTGCGTATCCACGTCGAACCACAGCAGGATGCCTTCGTCGTAGTAATCCTGGTCGCCGCGCTGCCAGTTGTTCCAGGTCGTCGGGCTCATCGGGACGGCATCGGCGGTGTCCTGCAGGCTGCGCCACTGGCGTCCGCTCTGGCTGGCCATCTGCGCGACGTGCCTGGCCAGGACGTCGCGATACTGAGCCGGGGTCCAGATGCCGGCGCGCGCGGTGATTACCTCGCCGTAGTAATTGGTGAAACCTTCGTACACCCACAGCAGGTCGTCCTGCATGGGTGTGTTGAAGTCCGGCGTCCACAAGTCCGCCGGCACGCGGTACTTGCCATCCCAGGAGTGGACATATTCATGCGGGAGCAGAGCGCCGAACAGCAGCGAATGAGGATCGGCAAAGGCGCTGGCCGAAAGATAGTTGCTGCTGGACTGGTGGTGTTCCAGGCCGTGGGTGCCCACATGGTCCGACACCGCTAGGAGGAAGTCGTAGTGGTCGAAATGGCGTGCCCTGAACAAGGCATCGGTCTGCTCGATCACCTTGGCGAGGATGCTGGCCTCGCCCGCGGCGGCATCGAGCCCTGCGGGCCTGTCGGCAGCGACATCGAGGCGTATCGCCTGGCCGTGGCCGCTGGCGATGTCCACGCGCTTGAAGTACTCCCCCGCCAGGACGGGCGAGTCGACCAGCGTTTCCAGGTCGGTGCGCTTGAATGAGACGTCGTTGCCCTTGCGGTGATCGGTTTCCAGCGCGCTGGCGTAGTTCCAGCCTGTGGGCAGCGTGATGCTGGGCAGGACACCGATCCTGCGCGCGGCATATCCCGCCGGGTAGAGCAGGACCTGTTCGAAGTTCAGGCTGGCCAGTTTCGGCGTTGCGCCGAGGAAACCGTGCGATTCCGGCTGGATCAGGGATTCCATGCTCACCTGCAGCGCACGCACGCCCTCCGGCACGTCCAGATGGAACAGGTACATGTTCCGCAGGTCCCGGCGCCAGGGAATGACTTTTCCGTTCCCGTGGATCACCAGGCCCGCCAGGCTTTCGATCGGATTGCTGGGCTTGTGATCGCCCGGCACCCATTGGGGGTAGTAGAGCGAAACCGGTCCTGGCGCCACCGGTATCGTTTCCGCCACCTCATAGACACGTTGCGGTACCCGGGTCAGGTCGAGGTGGAGGGCGATATCGCCGGCAGGATAACTCTCATCCCGCGGAGGCGATTCCTCGGACAGGCCAGGCTGGGCCAGGGCGAGGAGAAGAAGAGCAAGGCTGCAAGCCATGGCATGTTTCATCGGGGGGATTTTCCTGGAGTCGTATGGCAGGCGCCGCTGCATGCACATGCGCCTTGCAGGGGCGGGCAGGTTATCCCATGCACGGAAATGGTGTTAATCCGAACAAGCATCGAAGCCAGCCATCGACTGCCTGGTTCCGATGTCCCCCGAGGACGGGCGCCACGATGCCGATCATCCGATTCCCCTGAGCCATCCATCCGGTTTTGGACGTCTATTCGGTCGGATCGAGCGCATGGTGCATGCTCCACGACATCGGGTTACGCCATGGTGAAGGTGGTGGAGGCGGGAGGCTGCGGAGGCCGGCTGGCCGGTGGTGGACTTGTTCCGGCCAGGGCCGCTCCAGCAGCCCCTGCGGCAGTGCGTCGAATGGCCGCACGGTGGGCGCAATGCCACGCGCTTCAGCCGTTTGTTCCCAGGTTTGGCCGGAAGACCATGGCGGTGCCTGGACAGGGAAGGCCGTACGGCTACTCGACGCCCGCCAATGATAATGATTATCATTGGCGTGATCGGATTTTCCTGTTTCCCCTTGGGATCATTTATGCCTACGACTTTACCCCCATCGCGCTTTGGCGCCTTGCTGTTCAAGCCGGCCGTACTCGCCAGTGCGTTGTTCGCCGTCGCCGCGGCGCATGCCGACGATACGACGAACCAGGAGCAGCGCAAGCCCGGCGACAACGTGACGACGCTGTCGGGCGTGCAGGTACAGGCCGACGTGGCCGCGCCGACATCGGCCTACGCCGGCGGCCAGGTGGCGCGAGGCGGGCGCTTCGGCGTGCTGGGCAACCAGGATGCGATGAACGTTCCCTTCAGCCTCGCCAGCTATACCGACACGCTGATCCGCGACCAGCAGGCCCGCACCCTGGGCGACGTGGTGGACAACGACCCGGCCGTGCGCACGGGGTTTGGCTACGGCAACTATTCGCAGGTGTTCACCATCCGCGGTTTCCAGCTGTATAGCGATGACATCGGCTTCGACGGGCTTTATGGCCTGCTTCCGCGCCAGCTGCTCGCGCCCGAGTTGATCAGCCGCGTGGAGGTGTTCAAGGGCGCCAATGCCTTTCTCAATGGCATCAGCATCGCCGGTTCGGGCATCGGCGGCGCCATCAATATCGCGCCCAAGCGGGCGGAAGCGCAGCCGATAACGCGCGTGGGCGTCGACTACGGCAGCGACGGCCAGGTGGGCGGCACCATCGACTTCGGCCGCCGCTTTGGTGCTGGAAACGAGTTCGGCATCCGCGTGAACGCGGTGCACCGCGATGGCGACACGGCCATCGATGGGGAAAAGCGCCGCGTCACCGCCGCCGCGGTCGACTTCGACTACCGTGGCGACCGCCTGCGCATCACCACCGACGTCGGCTACCAGAAGCAGGTCATCAGCGGCGGCCGCTCGGTGGTGTACATCGGCAGCGCTACCGAGGTGCCTAGCGCGCCATCGGCAAAGACCAACTATGCGCAGCCGTGGTCGGGCTCCTCGCTGGAGGACACCTTCGGCGTCGTCCGCGCGGAATACGATTTCACGCCGTGGCTGATCGGCTATGCCGCCGCCGGCGGGCACCACGGCCACGAGTTCGGCGACTACGTGAGCCCGACGCTCATCGACAACGCCGGCAACGCCACGGAGTCGCGCTTCACCGTGCCGTACATCGCCGACACCGGCACCGGCGAGGCCGGCTTCAATGCGCATTTCGATACCGGGGACGTTACCCACCGGGTGACCCTGGGCTTCTCGGCCCTGTCCACGAACAAGAAAGCCGCCTATGCCGGCTCCGACACGTTCGACACCAACATCTACCACCCGACCAGCGTCGCGACGCCGGACTACATCTACAACGTCGGCCCGATCAGCGACCCTGGCTTCACCGGCCGGACGCAGCTGCGCAGCCTGGCGCTTTCCGACACGCTCGGCTTCATGGACGATCGCCTGCAGGTCACGCTCGGCGTGCGTCGCCAGAAGCTGCATGTCATCAGCTATGCCTACGCGGTGGACGGCGTGGACGGCGCCAAGACATCCGAATACCTGCAATACGCCAGCAGCCCGATCGTCGGCGTGGTCTACCGCATCGCCGATGCATGGTCTGTCTATGCCAACCATATCGAGGCGCTCACCCAGGGCGGCGAGGCGCCGGTGAACTTCAATGGCGCGCCGGTCACCAACGCCGGCCAGGTATTCGCCCCATACAAGGCCAAGCAGAACGAAGTCGGCGTCAAATGGGATGGCGGCAACGTCGGCAGCAGCCTTGCCCTATTCCAGATCAAGCAGCCCAGCGCCTACGTCGATGCGACCAACACCTACGTGGTGGACGGCGAACAGCGCAATCGTGGCGTGGAGTGGAGCTTCTTCGGCGAACCGGTCACGGGCGTGCGCATCCTGGGTGGCGCCAATTATCTCCAGCCCAGCATGGTGAAGACCCAGGGCGGGCTGGATGACGGCAAGGATGCCATCGGCGTGCCGCGCTTCCAGGCCAATGCCGGCGTGGAGTGGACCGTTCCCGATACGCCGGACCTGACCTTCAGCGCGCGCGCCGTGCGGACGGGCAAGCAATACCTGGATGTCGCCAACACGCTGAAGGTGCCGGCATGGACCACCTATGACGTCGGCGCAAGGGTGACGGCCCCGCTGGAGGGCGTGCCGGTGACCTTCAATCTCACCGTCCAGAACCTGACCAACAAGAATTACTGGGCCTCGGCGACCGGCGGCTACCTGACCCAGGGAACGCCGCGCACCGTCATGTTGTCTGCGAACTTCGATTTTTGAGGTAAGGGCCCTATGAGTATCGCGACGGATCGGCCTAGCCTGGTCCGATCCGTCGCATTGACGTCGTCCCGCATGGCTTTATGAGCGGGTGGCTTGTCCTCGTGTCCGTGGAATGCAGCCCAGGAAAGGACGACGGCTTGCGCGATGCGGGGCCGTTTCCGCCCGCAAAAAGAAGAAGGCCCTGAAAGCACGCCGTTTAGCGGATTTCAGGGCCTTCATTACTTCGAATTTTGGTCGGGGTGACATGATTCGAACATGCGACTTCTACGTCCCGAACGTAGCGCTCTACCAGGCTGAGCTACACCCCGTGGGAGCCGCGTATCTTAATGGCCTCCCGCGACCTTGGCAACAGGGGCGTGCAAATTTTTCGTCATGATGCGTCCGGCAAGCGGGAGCGGGGCGGCGGCGCGGCTGGGGAGTGGCCTTCTGCTAACCTATGCGGCTTGGTTGGGTTTGCCGCCATGCGGCGGTGGCCCGACGTTTTCCTGTCGCTTAGCAGAGGATTTCATGGCGCTTACCCCGGCCCGCACCATGCCCGGCGTGCTCGAATTGCTGCCGCTCGACCAGATCGCGTTCCAGCGCATGCTCGATGTGATCCGCCGCAACTATGAGCGCTTCGGTTTCCTGCCGATCGAGACGCCGGTCATCGAATATGCCGACGTGCTGCTGACCAAGACCGGCGGCGAGACCGAGCGCCAGGTCTATTTCGTGCAGTCCACCGGTTCGCTGGAGCAGGGCGAGAAGCCGGAGCTGGCGCTTCGCTTCGACCTTACCGTGCCACTGGCGCGCTACGTGGCCGAGCACGAACACGACCTGTCCTTCCCATTCCGCCGTTACCAGATGCAGCGCGTATACCGCGGCGAGCGCGCCCAGCGCGGCCGCTTCCGCGAGTTCTACCAGTGCGACATCGACGTGATCGGCAAGGACGCCCTATCGATCCGCTACGACGCCGAACTGCCGGCGGTCATCTACAGCGTCTTCCGCGAGCTGAACATCGGCGCGTTCACCATCCAGCTCAACAACCGCAAGCTGATGCGCGGCTTCTTCGAGAGCCTGGGCGTGGGCGACAGCGAGCAGCAGACCCTGGTGCTGCGCGAGGTGGACAAGCTGGACAAGCGCGGTGCCGACTACGTGCGCGGCACGCTCACTGCCGAGCCGTTCGGCCTGAGCGCGGCCACTGCGCAGAAGATCCTCGATTTCGTGCAGGTACGCTCCACTTCGCTGCAGGATGCGTTCGACCGGCTCGACGCGCTGGGCCCTGGCCCGGAGGCGATGGAGCAGGGGCGCGCGGAACTGAGGGAAGTGCTCTGCCTGATCCGCGACTTCGGCGTGCCGGAGACGCACTACGCGCTGAATCTCTCCATCGCGCGTGGCCTGGACTACTATACCGGCACCGTCTACGAGACCACGCTCAACGACCATCCGCAGATCGGCTCGATCTGCTCGGGCGGCCGCTACGAGAACCTGGCCAGCCAGTACACCAAGTCCAAGCTGCCGGGCGTGGGCATTTCCATCGGGCTCACGCGCCTGTACTGGCAGCTGCGCGACGCCGGGCTGGTCGCCACCGGGCAGAGCACGGTCGACGTGCTGGTGACGCAGATGGATCCGGCCCAGCTGCCTGCCTACCTCGCCGTGGCCAACGAGCTGCGCAGTGCCGGCATCGCCACCGAGGTGGTGATGGACGGCGGCAAGCTGGGCAAGCAGTTCAAGTATGCCGACCGCGCGGGCATCCGCTTCGCGGTAGTGCTGGGCGAGGACGAACTCGCCAAGGGCGTGGTCACCGTGAAGGACCTGCGCCGCGAGGACCAGTTCGAGGTACCGCGCGCCGAACTCGTCAAGACGCTGCGTGTCGAACTGGCGCAGGCCGAGATCGGTCGCTGAGCCGCCTCGCCTGAATCACCGCCGCGCCGTGATGGCGCGGCGCTCCATGGATACACGGGCCCGTCCGGGCCGGAGCCGAGCATGACTGCGAAGACCATTCTCCTGGACGGCAGCAGCCTTACCCGCGAGCAACTGGTGGCGGTGGCCCGCCGGGGGCTGTGCGTGGTGCTGGACGAGGCGCAGCTTGCACGCGTGCGGCGCGCGGCGGATTTCCTCGCCGACAAGGTGAGCTGCGGGGAGCCGACCTATGGCGTCACCACCGGCTTCGGCAGCAATGCCGACAAGCTACTGGGCGCGCACCGCCTGCGCGACGAGCTGCCGGGAGGCAATCCGGGCAAGCCGGAGGGCACGCTGCTGGAAGAGCTGCAGCACAACCTCATCACCACCCACGCGGTCTGCGTGGGCAAGCCGTTCGCGGCGGACGTGGTGCGCGCCATGCTGGTGATCCGCATCAATACGCTGATGCGTGGGCATTCGGGCATCCGCGTGGAGACGCTCAAGGCACTCACCGCGATGCTCAACGCCGACGTGGTGCCGGTGGTGCCGGAGAAGGGCTCGGTCGGCGCCAGCGGCGACCTGGCCCCACTCTCGCACCTGGCCATCGTGCTGCTGGGCGGCGGCGAGGCGTTCTACCGGGGCGAGCGCCTGCCGGGCGCCGAGGCGCTCCGGCGCGCCGGCCTGTCGCCGATTCGGCTGTCCTTCAAGGAAGGGCTGGCGCTCAACAACGGCACCGCGCAGATGCTGGCCACCGCCGCGCTGGCGCTGGACGACCTGGCCTATTTGCTAGATTTGGCCGACCTCGCCGCGGCGATGACGCTGGATGCCTTCGCCGGACGCAGCGGCGCGCTGCGCCCGGAAGTGCATGCGCTGCGCCCGCATCCTGGCCAGGTCGGCACCGCCGAACACGTAAGGAGCCTGCTCGACGGCAGCACGCTGGTGGACATTCCCTATCACCTGGTGCCGCGCTTCAAGCCGTGGACGGCCGAGGCCTGGGCCGATCCCGCCGATCAGGCGCTGACCTTCGACATCGGCTGGGACTGGGTGCCCGCGAACCAGCGCCATGGTCGCGAGGCGTTCTACGCGCGCTTCCTGCCGTTCCGGGGTGGCAAGAAGCACCAGCCGCAGGATGCCTATTGCCTGCGCTGCATGCCGCAGGTGCACGGCGCGGTGCGCGACGCCTGGGCCCAGGCCTGCCGCGTGATCGACATCGAGCTCAACGCGGTCACCGACAACCCGCTGATCTTCCCCGATGCGGAAGGCGCGCAGTTCATCGAGGAGCAGGTGATCTCGGCCGGCCATTTCCATGGCATGCCGCTGGCGCTGGCGATGAGCTACGTGAAGGCGGCGCTTCCGGTGCTGGCGTCGATCTCCGAGCGGCGCCTCAACAAGCTGGTGGACCCGGCCACCAACGATGGCCTGCCAGCCTTCCTCACCGGCAACGAGGACGGTACCGACTCCGGCTTCATGATCGTGCAGTACACCGCCGCGGCGCTGGTGAATGATCTCGCCACGCGTGCGCATCCGGCCAGCGTGTATTCGGTGCCGACCAGTGCGAACGCCGAGGACCACGTATCGATGGGCGCCAACGAGGCGCGTCACGTGCTGGAGATGATGGAAGACCTGGGCCATGTGATCGCGCTGGAGCTGTACACCGCCGCGCAGGCACTGGATTTCCGCCAGGCCATGCTCAACGCGGCGCGCCGCCTGGCGGCGCGCGGGGACTGGCAGGCGCTGGCCGGCAAGGTGTCCAATGCGCCACGCGAAGGGCATCCGCACCATGCGCAGTTCGCCGAGGAAGTGCGCCAGCTCACCGCGGCGCTGGCCCACGTGGGCGACTTCCATGCGGGCACCGCCGTGCGCCGGGCGCACGATGCGCTGCGCGAGCATATCGGCTTCATGTCGCGCGACCGTGCGATGGATGGCGACGTGCGCAAGGTCTGCGAGCTGGTGCGGCAGCGCGCGTTCACGGCCTAGCCGGAATACCCGTGTCGCTACTCGGCCACCGGCGCCGGCGCGGCGGCGTGAGGGTGGTGGTCGCGCAGCGGAAACTCCGGCAGCAGCAGGATCACCAGGAAAGCGCAGGCCACCACCAGTGTGCCGGTGACGAAGGTGAAGGCGATGGCGTGGCGGTAGACGGCCACCGCTGCCGCCTGCGCATGCAGGGACAGCACGCTGTCGGGACTCGGGCCGCCCTCGGCGAGCAGGGTGGCGGTATGCGGCAGCAGGTTCGACGAGCGCCGCAGCTGCCAGGCAAGGATGGCGCCGGAGCCCGCCACGCCGACCAGCCCGCCCAGCGAGCGGAAGAAGGCCAGCGTGGCCGTGCCCACGCCTCGGTGGACCGGCGCCAGCGCGTTCTGCACGGCAATGGTCATGTTCGGCATCACCAGGCCCAGCCCGAGGCCGAGCGAGAGCATCGACGGTTCGATGACGCCAAGCCCCTGCGAGGTGGCCGCGCTCCACGCCAGCACGCCGAAGGCGACCGTGGCCACCGCCAGGCCGATCACCTGCGCCGGCTTATAGCGGCCCGCGCGCAGCAGCACGCGTCCGTTGAACAGCGAGGCCGCCGCGATGCCGACCATCAGCGGCCCGGTCATCAGTCCGGAGCGGGCAGGGCTCACGCCCATCACCAATTGGAAGAACAGCGGGAAGAACAGGCTGGCGCCCAGCAGGCCCATGAAGGTCAGCGCCATCACCGTGCAGGCGATCACGAACAGGCGGTTGTGGAACAGGGCCAGCGGCAAGACCGGCTCCGGCTCGTGGCGGACGTGCCGCACGAACAGCACGCCGGTCAGCGCCGCGCATGCGGCGAAGCCGGCGATGGGCGCGGAAGCCCACGGCCATTGCGTGCCGCCCAGGGTCAGCACCAGCAGTAGCGAGACGGTGGCGATGGTCATCAGGGCCGAGCCCAGATAGTCGATGCGACGGTGGTGCAACGGCGTGTACTGGCGCAGCGTGCGCCCGATCATCACCAGCGCCACCGCGCCGACCGGCAGGTTCACGTAGAAGATCCAGTGCCAGGACAGCAGGTCGGTGATGAGGCCGCCGAGCACTGGGCCGACCACGCTGCAGACGGCGAAGATCGCCGCGATCACGCCCTGCCGACGCCCGCGCTGCGTCGGCGGCACCATGTCGCCGATGATGATCTGCGCCAGCGGCAGCAGGCCGCCCGCGCCCACGCCCTGCACGGCGCGGAACACGATCAGCTCGATCAGGTTGCGTGCCGCGCCGCTCAGCACCGAGCCCAGCAGGAATACCAGGATGGCGAACATGACCATCGGCTTGCGGCCGTACTGGTCGCTCAGCTTGCCGTACAGCGGCATGGTGGCGGTGGAGGCGAGCACGTAGGCCGTCACCACCCAGGAGAGATGGTTGATGCCACCCAGGTCGCTCACGATGCGTGGCAGCGCGGTGGCGACGATGCTCTGGTCGATCGCGCCCAGCGCCAGCACGATCACCAGGCCGATGAACACGCGCTGGATTTCCTGGGCGGAAGGCGGGCTGGCCACGGGGAGCGTGGCGGCAGGCGTGGCGATGGGCTGGGTCATGCGTCGAGCTCGTTGAGGGCGGGGATGGCGGCGCGGATCGCCTCGAACGAGGCAGGGGAGAGTTCGGCCAGGGCTTGGGCCAGGCGGTCGGTGAGCTGCTTGCGCCGGGCCTCGACGGTGGCGCGGCCGCGCGCGGTGACCATTAGCCCCACGCGCCGTCGGTCGCCGGTATCGGGAACCGTGCGCTTGACCAGGCCGGCCTCGACCAGGCTCTTGAGATGGCCGCTGATGGTCGGGCTGCGCAAGCGCTCCAGCCCGGCCAGCTCGCCCACGCCGATGCCCGGGTGCTCCAGGATGGCCACCAGCAACTGGCCCTGCAGCGGGGAAACGGCGGATTCCTCGGCGTCCCGCCGGATCTGCCGGTAGACGCGCCGCAGCGCGGCGCGCAGCTGCTCGGCCACGACGAGAGCCTCGCGGCGTTGGGTGGTCTTGGCATGCATGGCCTTGCCTCGCGGATGAATAGGTAGGTTACCTATCTATGTTAGCCGCGTCGGCAACGCTTGGCGAGACCGGCGTGACGACGCGGTTGCCCGCAAGAAATTGCCATGGCCGCATGCGACGTGGCAGCGGCTTGCCGGGCCGCGCCGCGTCGCGTATCATGCGATCCATTGTATTAACGCGTTAGTACATTATGAAGCGTCGATCGCTCGATCCCGAAACCCCGGCCGAATCGGCCGAACGCAGCCTGTGCGAGGCGTTGCTGTCGCTCAAGGGCGTCGATGAGATGTCGGCGTTCCTGCACGACCTGTGCACGCCGGCCGAACTGGAGGTGATGGTGGACCGCTGGCGCGTGGTGCCGTACCTGCTCGAAGGCGTGTCCTACCGGGAGATTCACGAGCGCACCGCGGTGAGCATCACCACCATCGGTCGCGTGGCGCGCTACATCAACCAGGGCAGTGGCGGCTACCTGGCCGCCGCCGCCCGTGCCGCCCGCCGCCGCGCGGCCGGCAAGAAGGCCAAGGGTTCCTCCCATGCCACCGCGTAGCCAGGGCGGGAACGGTCCGGCCGCCGTGGTCCGCCGCCGTTCCGCCGCGTATCGATCCCTTTTCCCCCTTTCTTCCCCGATCTGCGTGCCGGCGGCTTGTGGCGTGCGCTCCGGGGAGGCATTGCACAGGCTCCCCGCATGAAACCGCGCGACCGACTGCGCATCGCGATGCAGAAATCCGGCCGGCTCACCGAACCGGCGCTCGACCTGCTCAACCGCTGCGGGCTTACCTTCCGCCAGAGCCGCGACAAGCTGTTCTGCTTCGGCGAGGGCGAGCCCGTGGACCTGCTGCTGGTGCGCGACGACGATATCCCCGGACTGATCGCGCAGGGCGTGTGCGACCTGGGCATCGTGGGGCGCAACGTGCTCAGCGAGTTCCAGCTCACCGCCGGGCAGGACGGTCCCGAACTGGCCGAGTGGCGTTCGCTGGGCTTCGGCCGCTGCCGGCTATCCATCGCGGTACCTCAGGAGCTGGACTATGCGGATGCCGCCCAGTTGCAGGGGCAACGCATCGCCACCTCGTATCCCGGCCTGCTGGGCCGGTGGCTGCGCGAGCGCGGCGTGGGCGCGGGCGTGGTGACCCTGGCCGGTTCGGTCGAGATCGCGCCGCGCCTGGGCACCGCCGACGCCATCTGCGACCTCGTGCAGAGCGGCGGCACGCTGGTGGCCAATCAGTTGCGCGAGGTCGAGGTGCTGCTGGAAAGCGAAGCGGTGCTGGCCGGCCCGCAGGCGCTGCCCGCCGACGAGCGCGGCGACATGATCGACCTGCTGCTCAAGCGGCTGGACGGCGTGATCCAGGTGCGCGAGTCGCGCCTGCTGCTGTTGCAGGCCCCGCGCCACGCCCTGGACGCGGTGATCCGACTGCTGCCGGGCGGGCCGCAGCCGACCCTGCTGCCGGTGGCGGGCCAGCCCGACCAGCTGATGCTGCAGGCGCTGTGCGCGGGCGAGGTGAGCTGGCGCCAGCTCGAGGAAATCAAGAAGGCCGGTGCGCGCGAGATGTTCGTGCTGCCGGTGGAAAAGATGCTTGCGTGAGGCAGGCGGCAATGAAGGGTAGAACGGCATGAACCGCCTGGACTGGATGGCACTGGACGAAGCCGGACAGCGCGCCGCGCTGGCCCGGCCGGCGCAATCGCGCGCGGAAACCCTGCGCAATGGCGTCGAGCAGATCGTGGCGCGCGTGCGCACTGACGGCGACGCCGCGCTGCGCGAATTCAGCGCACGCTTCGACCGTTGCACGCTTGACGCATTCGAAGTGGGCGATGCAGAGTTCGGCGAGGCAGAGGCGCGCCTGGCACCTGCATTGAAGGCCGCCATCGAGGAAGCCGCCGGCCGCATCGAGGCCTTCCATCGTGCCGCCGCGCCGCAACCGGTGGCACTGGACACGGCCAGTGGCGTGCGGGTGGAACGCGTGCTGCGTCCGATCCGCCGCGTGGGCCTGTACGTTCCCGCGGGCAGCGCGCCGCTGCCGTCCACCGCGCTGATGCTCGGCGTGCCGGCCCGCATCGCGGGCTGCGCCGAGGTGGTGCTGTGCTCGCCCGCGCGCGCCGATGGCCATTGCGACGAGGCGGTGCTGTACGCCGCGCGCATCACCGGCGTGCACCGCGTGTTCAAGCTGGGCGGCGCCCAGGCGATTGCCGCGATGGCCTATGGCACTGCCTCGGTGCCCAAGTGCGACAAGCTGTTCGGCCCGGGCAACGCCTGGGTCACCGAGGCCAAGCTGCAGGTGTCGTCCGATCCGGAAGGCGCGGCCATCGACATGCCGGCCGGCCCGTCCGAGGTACTGGTGATCGCCGATGAGGCGGCCAATCCCGCCTTCGTGGCGGCCGACCTGCTGTCGCAGGCCGAGCATGGCCCGGATTCGCAGGTGATCCTGCTCAGCCCGTCGCCGGCGCTGCTCGACGCGGTGGCGGCGGAGGTGGCGCGACAGTGCGCGGCGCTGCCGCGCGCGCATATCGCCGAGCAGGCGCTGGCGCAGAGCCGCCTGATCGCGGTGGCATCGCTGGCCCAGGCGGTGGAGGTGAGCAACCGCTACGCGCCCGAGCACCTGATCCTGCAGGTGGCCGATCCACGCGCGCTGCTGCCCGCCATCGAAAGCGCGGGCTCGGTGTTCCTCGGCGCGTGGACGCCGGAGTCGGTGGGCGACTACTGCAGCGGCAGCAACCACGTATTGCCCACCTATGGCTATGCGCGCAGCTACAGCGGCGTGTCGGTGGCCAGTTTCCAGAAGCAGATCACCGTGCAGGAGGTGAGCGCCGACGGCTTGCGCACCATTGGGCCGTGCACCGCCACCCTGGCGGCGGCGGAGCAATTGGAAGCGCACCGCCGCGCGGTCACGCTGCGCCTGGCGGCGCTGGAGGATGCGGCATGAGCGTGCTCGACCTGGCGCGGCCGGAAATCCGCGCAATGCAGCCGTATTCCTCGGCACGCATGGAGGCGAGCGGCGGCAGCATCCTGCTCAACGCCAACGAGTCGGCCTGGGCGCCGCCGGGCGACCCGGCGCTGGATTGCAACCGCTATCCCGATCCGCAGCCGCGTGCCCTGGTCGAGGCACTGGCCGCGCTGTACGGCGTGCGTGCCGGGCAGGTGCTGGTGGGACGTGGCAGCGACGAGGCGATCGACCTGCTGGTGCGCGCGTTCTGCCGTGCCGGCGAGGACGCCATCGCCATCCAGCCGCCGACCTTCGGCATGTATGCGGTATGCGCCCATGTGCAGAACGCCGGCATCGTCGAGGTGCCGCTGGCGGCCGATTTCCTGCTCGACGTGGACGCCGTGCTGGCGGCGCTGACGCCTGCGGTGAAACTGGTGTTCGTGTGCACGCCCAACAACCCGAGCGGGCGGTTGGTGAGCGCCGCGCAGGTGGAGCGGCTGGCGCAGGCACTGGCCGGGCGCGCTTTGCTGGTGGTGGACGAGGCGTACATCGAGTTCGCCGACGCGGCCAGCGCCGCGCCGCTGATCGACCGCTACGAGAACCTGGTCGTGCTGCGCACGCTTTCCAAGGCCTGGGCGCTGGCCGGCGCGCGCATCGGCACCTTGCTCGCCAGCGAGGCGGTGGTCGGCCTGTTGCGCCGCATCCTGGCGCCATATCCATTGCCGCGGCCCTGCGTGGCGCTGGCGCTGGAAGCGCTTTCACCGGAGGGGCAGCGCGTGGCGCGCGGGCATCTCGCCACCGTGCGCGAGCAGCGCGAGCGCATGCGGGCCGCGCTGGCGGCCCTGCCCGGCGTGCGCGAGGTACTGCCCTCGCAGGCCAACTTCCTGGCGGTGCGCTTCGAGGATGCCGGCGCGGCTTACCGATGCCTGTTCGAGGCCGGCGTGGTGGTGCGCGACGTGCGTCGTTATGCGGGGCTGGGCGATGCGTTGCGCATCACCATCGGCAGCGTGGAAGAGAACGATCGCGTGCTCGCCGTATTGGATGGCGCGTCCACGGAAGGCCGGGCTGTGGCCGAGGGAACGGTATCGGGTGGAACCGCATGAGCCGCAAGATCCTCTTTATCGACCGCGACGGCTGCCTGATCGAGGAGCCGGCGGATTTCCAGATCGACAGCTATGAGAAGTTCGCCCTGCTGCCCGGCGTGATCGCCGCGCTGCAGCGCTTCGTGGCCGCCGGCTATGAACTGGTGATGGTGACCAACCAGGATGGCCTGGGCACGGACAGTTTTCCCGAGGCCGATTTCCATGGCCCGCATGATCTCCTGATGCGCATCCTCGCTTCGCAGGGCATCCGCTTTCGCGACGTGTTGATCGACCGCAGCTTCCCGCACGAGAACAGGGACACCCGCAAGCCGGGAGTAGGCATGCTGCGCCACTACCTGGCCGACGACGGCTGGAGCCGCGCCGCCTCCGCGATGGTGGGCGACCGCGAGACCGACCTGCAGTTCGCCGCCAACATGGGCGTGCGCGGCCTGCGCGTGGGACCGCAGGGCCTGGGCTGGGACGAGGTGGCGCACCAGTTGCTCGATGCGCCGCGCATGGCCACGGTGGAGCGCAACACGCGCGAGACCCGCATCACGGTCAGCGTGAACCTGGACAAGGCGGCCGAGCCACAGGTGCATACTGGCCTGGGCTTCTTCGATCACATGCTGGAGCAGATCGGCAAGCATGGCGGCTTCGCGCTGGCGCTGCGCTGCGATGGCGATACGCACATCGACGAGCACCACACCATCGAGGACTGCGCGCTGGCCCTGGGCCAAGCGCTGCGCCAGGCGCTGGGCGACAAGCGCGGCATCGGCCGCTACGGTTTCACCCTGCCGATGGACGAATCGTCCGCGAGCGCGGCGCTGGATCTGTCGGGTCGTCCGTACTTCGTGTTCGAGGGGCAGTTCCCGCGCGAGCGCGTGGGCGACGTGCCCACCGAGCTGGTGCCGCATTTCTTCCGCTCGCTGTGCGAGACGCTGGGCGCCAACCTGCACCTGAGCGTGCGCGGCGAGAACGCACACCACATGGTGGAGGGCTGTTTCAAGGCCGTGGCGCGCACGTTGCGCCAGGCCATCCGCCGCGAGGGCAGCGAACTGCCCAGCACCAAGGGAGCGCTGTGATGAGCGTGGTGCTGGTCGATGCTGGTGGCACCAATATCGGTTCGGTGCGCTATGCCTTGCAGCGGCTGGGCGTGGAAGCCGCGCTGACCTCCGACGCGGCGGCGATCCGTGCCGCGGACAAGGTCATCCTCCCCGGCGTCGGCGCTGCCGGGCCGGGCATGGCACGGCTGCGCGAGCTGGGCCTGGTGGAACTGATGCGTTCGCTCACCCAGCCGGTGCTCGGCGTCTGCCTGGGCATGCAACTGTTGTGCGAGCGCTCGGAAGAGGGCGATACCGAGTGCCTGGGCGTGGTGCCCGCCACGGTCAGGCGCTTCGTCGAACGGCCCGGTCTGCGCGTGCCGCACATGGGCTGGAACCGTCTGCGCCAGCAGCAGGAGCATCCGCTGCTGGACGGGCTGGGCGAGCAGGACTGGGCCTACTTCGTGCACAGCTATGCGGTGCCGGTGGGCGAGTACACGCTGGCCACCACCGACTACGATGGCGACTTCGCCAGTGTGATCGCCGCCGGCAATTTCCATGGCATGCAATTCCATCCCGAGCGCTCGGCCAGGGTCGGCGCCCGCCTGCTGAAGAACTTCCTCGACCTATGAGCTTCGTTGTCATTCCCGCCATCGACCTGCGCGAAGGCCGCGTGGTACGCCTCAAGCAGGGCGACTACGCGCAGCAGACCACCTACGACGTGGACGCGCGCGAGCAGGCGCGCCGCTATGCCGGTGCCGGCGCGGCCTGGCTGCACCTGGTGGACCTCGACGGCGCGCGCGGCGGCAGCCTGGCCAACCTGGCGGTGATCGAGTCGATCGCCCGCGACGGCATGCACGTCCAGGCCGGTGGCGGTGTGCGCGCCGAGGCCGACGTGCAGCGCCTGTTCGACGCCGGTGTGGCGCGGGTGGTGCTGGGCAGCCTGGCCATCCGCGAGCCCGGGCGCGTCGCCGGCTGGCTGGAGACACACGGTGCCGAACGCTTCACGCTGGCGCTGGACACCTTGCGGCGCGATGGCGCCTGGACCTTGCCGAGCGCGGGCTGGACCGAAGCCGAATCGCGCACGCTGGACGAGCTGGCGCCCTGGTACGCCGCGCGCGGCGCCCGGCACCTGCTGTGCACCGACATCGATCGCGACGGCATGCTGGCCGGCTTCAACCTCGAACTCTATCGCCATCTCGCCGCCACGGTGCCGGCGATGGCCGTGCAGGCCTCCGGCGGCGTGCGCTCGCTGGAGGACATCCGCGCCGCCCGCGAGGCCGGCGCGCGCGGCGTGATCCTTGGCCGCGCGCTGCTGGAAGGGCGCTTCGCGCTGGCGGAGGCGCTCGCATGCTGAGCCGTCGCATCATTCCCTGCCTGGACGTGCGCGACGGCAAGGTCGTCAAGGGCGTGCGCTTCCGCGACCACGTGGTGATGGGCGAGATCGTGGAACTGGCCCTGCGCTATCGCGACGAGGGCGCCGACGAGCTGGTGTTCTACGACATCACCGCCAGCCCGGAAGGGCGCAGCGTGGATCGCGGCTGGGTAGAGCGCGTGGCGCGGGTGATCGACATCCCGTTCTGCGTGGCCGGCGGCATCCGCAGCGTACAGGAAGCACGCGCGGTGCTGCATGCGGGCGCGGACAAGATCTCGGTGAACTCGCCCGCGCTGGAGCGGCCCGAACTCATCGACGAGCTGGCCGCGGCCTTCGGCGTGCAATGCGTGGTGGTGGGCGTGGACAGCCTGCGTGATGCCGACGGCGAATGGCGCGTGCGCCAGTACACCGGCGATCCCTCGCGCACGCAGGCACTGCCGCGGCGCAGCTTGGACTGGGTGGCCGAGGCGCAGCGGCGCGGCGCCGGCGAGATCGTGCTCAACTGCATGGGCAGCGATGGCGTACGCCAGGGCTACGACCTCGAGCAATTGGCCGCGGTGCGCGCGATCTGCCGGGTGCCGCTGATCGCCTCCGGCGGCGCGGGCGCCATCGAGCATTTCCGCGACGCCTTCGCCGAGGCCGATGTCGATGGCGCGCTGGCGGCCAGCGTGTTTCATTCCGGCGCGATCGCGATTCCCGCGTTGAAGCAGGCATTGGCGGCATCGGGCGTGACGGTGAGGCGGGGATAGGACATGACGACGACTTTCGATCCTTCGCGACTGGACTGGTCCAAGGGCGATGGCCTGCTGCCGGCCATCGTGCAGCACTGGCTTACCGGCGAAGTGCTGATGCTGGGCTACATGAACGCCGAGGCGCTGGCGACGACGCAGGCGACCGGACAGGTCACCTTCTTCAGCCGCAGCAAGCAGCGGCTGTGGACCAAGGGCGAAAGCTCCGGGCACGTGTTGGCGCTGAAATCGCTGCGCGTGGATTGCGACGGCGACACGCTGCTGGCGCTGGCCGAGCCGCAGGGACCGACCTGCCATACGGGAACGAGCAGCTGCTTCGGCGACGATGTGCGGCCCGCGTTGGGGTTCCTCGCGCAATTGGATGCGCTGGTTGCCCAGCGCCATGCCGAGCGTCCCGAAGGCAGCTACACCACCCGCCTGTTCGAAGGCGGCATCCGCCGCATGGCGCAGAAGGTGGGCGAAGAGGGCGTGGAAACCGCGCTCGCCGCAGTGGCCCAGGACGACGAGGCGCTGCTCGGCGAAGCGGCCGATCTCGTCTATCACCTGACGGTGGCCTTGCGCGCGCGCGGCCTGGGCCTGGCGGACGTCGCGGCGGTGCTGGCCCAGAGGCATGCCGTGCAGCGGTCGTCATAACCTCCCGGGAATGAGCCGCGCCGCAAACCCATGAAGGGCTAGCGCGGCCTTAACGGCGCTTGTGATTTCTTTGCCTCAAGCACACGGACAGGACGAGGGCTGCTGCCAGCAGCTTGCCTGGCTCCGTGCCCTCGCTAGAGGAGTGAGTCATGACGGATGTCGCGGTGATCGGCGGTGGTGCGGCGGGCGCGGCGGCCTTTGGCGAACTGCTGGCCTGCTACGACGCGGGCACGGTCCACTGGATCGTCGGCCAGCACATGCCGGGGCGGGGCGTGGCCTACGCCACCAGCGACGACCGGCACCTGCTCAATGTGCGCGCCTCGGCCATGGGCGTGTTCCAGGAGCATGGCGACGACTTCATCCGGCATGCCTCGCGGCAGCTGGGACAGGTGAAGGGCACGGATTTCCTGCCGCGTCGCCTGTTCGGCGATTTCATCCAGGCGCAGGTGGGCGCGCGCATCGATGCGGCGCGACGCGCCGGGCGCAGCTTCCGCATCCATCCCGGCAGCGCGCGCGAGATTGCGCCGCGCGGCGAGGCCGGCTACGCGGTGCGCGTGGGCGCCGACCGCTGGCTGGAGGTGGCGCACGTGGTGCTGGCGATAGGCGCACTGTCGCAGCGGCCGTTGCGCACGGTATCGACCACCGCCCTGGACAGCGGTGCCTACGAGCTCGATCCCTGGCGACTGGATCGCCACCCGAAGGCGCCGCGCCGCGTGCTGGTGATCGGCACCGGGCTGACCGCGGTCGATACGCTGCTCTCGGCGGCCGTGCAGTGGCCGCATGCGGAACTGGTGGCGGTATCGCGCCATGGCCTGTGGCCGTTCACGCACGCCGCGCTGCCGCTGTCGCCGTATGCGCGGCAGGCAGCGCTCAACCAGGCCCTGTTGGCCTGCGATGGCGCGTTGCCGATGCTGCGGCAGGTGCGCCGGGCCATCGCGGAAATGGAAGATACCGATTGGCGCAGCGTCATCGACGGCATGCGCCCGGTCAACGCCTTGCTGTGGCAGGGCATGAGCCATGCGCGGCGGCGCCAGTTCCTGCGGCATGCGCGCTGGGTCTGGGAGGCCTCGCGTCATCGCATGGCGCCGGCCACGGGCGAGGCGATCCTGCAACTGGAGGAAGAAGGCCGCCTGCAGGTGCATGCCGCCCGCGTGCTCGATGTGGATGGCACGGCGCCGCTGCAGGTGACCCTGCGCGAGCGCGCCACTCAACTGGTCAGCACGCTGGAGGCGGACCTGGTGATCCAGGCGACCGGCCTGGACACCGCGGTGGCGTACTGCGCCCACGACCTGCTGTCGCAGTTGCTGCGCGATGGACTGGCGGTGGCCGATCCCTTGCACCTGGGCGTGCTGGCCAAGCCGGACGGCCGGTTGCTGGATGCGGATGGTCGCGTGCAGCCGGGCTTGCATGCGATCGGCTCGCTGCTGCGCGGCAACCTGTGGGAATGCACGGCGATGCCGGAAATCCGAGCGGCGGCCCATCGCCTGGCGGTCCGCCTGGCGAGCGCCGACACGGCCGTCGCCACCCTCGACAGCGCGGGCGAAGTACCCTGAGAGCCCATCTTTGCGATCTTGTCGCGGACCGCGTGCAGACCGCGAACAGGCTCCGAGGAATGCCGTGGCGCGCCGCACGCTGATATCGCGCATGGCCGGATCATGAAGTTATGACATATTGCGATTTCGTACCGACACGCCGGTCTGGCTAAGCTGGCCACCGGCCCAGCATACGGGAGACGCCATGAAAACGTTCTTTCCGGCCCTGGTCGCCGCCGCTGGCCTGCTGCTGGCCGGCGTGGCGCCGGCCAAGGACATCACCCTGCTCAACGTTTCCTACGATCCCACGCGCGAGCTCTATCGCCAGGTGAACGGCGCCTTCGCCGCGCAATGGAAGGCGCAGCACGGCGACAGCGTCACCATCCAGATGTCGCATGGCGGCTCCGGCAAGCAGGCGCGCTCGGTGGTCGATGGCCTGTCGGCGGACGTGGTGACCCTGGCACTGGCCTACGACATCGATGCCATCGCCGACCACGGGCTGCTGGCCAAGGACTGGCAGAAGCGCCTGCCCAGCAACGCCTCGCCCTACACCTCGACCATCGTGTTCCTGGTGCGCAAGGGCAATCCAAAGGACATCAAGGACTGGCCCGACCTCGTGCGTCCCGGCATCCAGGTGGTGACGCCCAATCCCAAGTCGTCCGGCGGCGCCCGCTGGAATTTCCTGGCGGCCTGGGGCTACGCGCTCAAGCAGCCGGGCGGCAATGACGACAAGGCCAGGGCCTTCGTGCGCGAGCTGTACGGGCACGTGCCGGTGCTCGACACCGGCGCGCGCGGCGCCACCAACACTTTCGTCCAGCGCGGTATCGGCGACGTGCTGATCGCCTGGGAGAACGAGGCCCTGCTGGCGCGGCAGGAGCTGGGCAAGGACAAGTTCGAGATCGTGGTGCCTTCGCTCACCATCCTGGCCGAGCCGCCGGTGGCGGTGGTGGACGCCAACGCGGACAAGCATGGCACGCGCGCCGTGGCCGAGGCCTACCTGCAGTTCCTGTATTCGCCGCAGGGCCAGGAGATCGCCGCGAAGAATTACTACCGCCCGCGTTCGCCCGAGGTGGCCGCGCGCTATGCCGGCCAGTTCCCGGCAACGCACACCTTCACCATCGACGAGGTGTTCGGCGACTGGCGCCAGGTGCAGGCGAAGTTCTTCAACGACGGTGCCATCTTCGATCAACTGGGCGCGGGGAACTGAAGCGCATGCGGCGGCGCGTGTTGCCGGGCTTCGGCATCAGCCTGGGGTATGCGTTGGCCTACCTGGGGCTGATCGTGCTGTTGCCGCTGGCCGCGCTGGCCTGGAAGGCGTCGGGCATCGGCGTCAGGGAACTGCTGCATCTGCTGTCCACGCCGCGCACGCTGGCCGCGCTGCGGCTCAGCCTGGGCGGGGCCTTGCTGGCGGCGCTGGTCAACGTGGCGGCTGGCCTGCTGGTGGGCTGGGTGTTGGTGCGCTACCGCTTCCCAGGGCGGCGCCTGTTCGATGCGCTGGTGGATCTTCCGTTCGCCCTGCCGACCGCGGTGGCCGGCATCGCGCTCACCACGCTGTACGCGCCCAATGGCTGGCTGGGCGGCTGGCTGGCGCCGATGGGCATCCAGGTAGCCTACACGCCACTCGGCGCGTTCGTGGCGATGGTGTTCGTGGGCTTTCCCTTCGTGGTACGCACCCTGCAGCCGGTGCTGGCGTCGCTGGAGCGCGACGTGGAGGAGGCCGCCGAAAGCCTGGGCGCGCGGCGCTGGCAGACCTTCTTCCGGGTGATCCTGCCGATGCTGGCGCCGCCCCTGCTCACCGGCTTCGCGCTGGCGTTGGCGCGCGCGGTGGGCGAGTACGGCTCGGTGATCTTCATCGCCGGCAACATTCCCATGCGCTCGGAGATCGTGCCGCTGCTGATCGTGCAGAAGCTGGAACAGTTCGACTATGCCGGTGCCGCGGCGCTGGGCGTGGTCATGCTGCTGCTGTCGTTCGCGCTGCTGGTGGCGGTGGCCCTGCTGCAGCGCTGGAGCCGCCGCTGGGCGGAGCACGCGGCATGAGCGGGCGCCATCCCTCGCGTCCGTGGGGTTGGCCGCGCCGCCTGGTGCACCTGGGCCTGATCCTGGCGGCCCTGGTGTTCCTGATGCTGTTCCTGGTGCTGCCGCTGGCCACGGTGTTCGTGGAGGCGTTCCGCCAGGGCGTGTCGCCCTATGTCGCCTCGATCCAACAGCCGGAGGCGCTCTCGGCGATCCGGCTCACCTTGCTGGTGGCGGTGATCGCGGTGCCGCTGAACGTGGTGTTCGGCGTCGCCGCGGCCTGGGCCATGGCGCGCTTCGACTTTCCCGGCAAGGCCTTGCTGGGAGCGTTCATCGACCTGCCGTTCTCGGTGTCGCCGGTGATCTCGGGCCTGGTGTACGTGCTGCTGTTCGGCGCGCAGGGCTGGTTCGGGCCATGGCTGGATGCGCATGGCGTGAAGATCATCTTCGCGGTGCCGGGGCTGGTGCTGGCCACCATCTTCATCACCTTGCCGTTCGTCGCGCGCGAGCTGATACCGCTGATGCAGTCGCAGGGCAGCGAGGAGGAGGAGGCCGCGCGCGTGCTGGGCGCCAGTGGCTGGCAGATGTTTTTCCGGGTGACCTTGCCGAACATCCGCTGGGGCCTGCTGTACGGCGTGCTGCTGTGCAATGCGCGGGCGATGGGCGAGTTCGGCGCGGTCTCGGTGGTCTCGGGCCATATCCGGGGGCTCACCACCACCATGCCGCTGGAAGTGGAAATGCGCTACAACGAATACGACTACGTGGGAGCCTTCGCGGTCGCCTCGTTGCTGGCCCTGTTGGCGTTGCTTACCCTGGGCATCAAGACCCTGCTGGAATGGCGCTATGGCGACGAGCTGGCGCATGCGCCGGGTGGACACTGAACGAGGACGCGCATGACGCTCGAGTTGTCCCATCTCGACCGACGCTTCGCGGGATTTCGCGCGCTGGACGACGTCAGCCTGTCCATCGCGCCCGGCGAGTTCCTGGCGTTGCTCGGACCTTCCGGCTCGGGCAAGACCACCTTGCTGCGCATCCTCGCCGGGCTGGACTATCCCGATGGCGGCGGCGTGCGCATGGGCGGCGAGGATTTCCTGGCCACGCCCGCGCGCGAGCGGCGCATCGGCATGGTGTTCCAGCACTATGCGCTGTTCCGGCATCTCACGGTGACGGAGAACGTCGCGTTCGGTCTGCGCGTGCGGCCATGGCGCTCGCGCCCGTCGCGCGCCGAGATCCGCGAACGGGTCGAGCGCCTGCTGCGCCGCGTGCAACTGGAGGGCCTGGGCGGCCGCTATCCGACGCAGCTGTCGGGTGGCCAGCGCCAGCGCGTGGCGTTGGCCCGCGCCCTGGCGGTGGAGCCGGACCTGCTACTGCTGGACGAGCCGTTCGGCGCGCTCGACGCTCAGGTGCGCGTGACCCTGCGTCGCTGGCTGCGCGAGCTGCACGAGGAACTGGAGCTCACCACCGTCTTCGTCACCCACGACCAGGAAGAAGCGCTGGAACTGGCCGATCGCATCGCTGTGATGAACAACGGCCGCATCGAGCAGGTTGGCACGCCGGAAGTCATCTATCAGCAGCCGGCGACCCCCTTCGTGTGCGAGTTCATCGGCAAGGTCAACCGCTTTCGCGTCCGGCGCCATGGGGCGGGATTCGGCGTGGGCGGATGGATGCCCGAGGACGATCCCTGGCAGCGCGACGTCACCGAGGCGGTCGCCTATGTGCGGCCGGAACAGCTGTGGCTGGCAGTGCCTCCCTCACAGCCGGCCTGGGAGGCACGGCTGCGGCATATCTATCTCGCGGGCAGCGTCGCGCACCTGGAATTGCACGTCGCCTCGCTGGACCAGCCGCTGGAAGCGGACGTGGCCAGCGAGGACCTGTCGCGACTGGGTCTGCAGCCCGGCATGGCGCTGCGCGTGGCGCCGCGCAGCGCCGTGCTGTTTCCGCTCGATGGCAACAGTGTCCCGCGCAGCGAGGAGCGCTGGCTCTGGCACGCCCCGAGCCCGGTGCCGGCCAGGGTCTAGTGTGCGCTGCCGGTATGTTCCGGTGGCGCCGGCTTGAACGCCAGTGCCGGGCCCGGCACCACGGATCGGCGCCACAGCGCAAGCTGACCGGCGATCCCGCTGCCCACGTCCATCTGCGGCTCGGACGGCGTCAGCCGGTCCTTCGCTTCCCATTGCGCGATCTCGCCCGAGGCCTGGCGGAAGGCTTCCATGAAATCCGGCGTGCGGTTCAGGGCATCGACCAGCCAGGCCTTGCCGAAGTAGGTGACATCCGAATCGCTGCCACAGCCGAAGGAGCTGCGGTCGGCGCGCGCAGCCGTAATCACCAGGGTGCCCGCGCCGCGCAGGGGCGGCACGAAGCCGCCGGAATAGCAGGCGTTCACCACCACCACCTTCCACTTGAACGGGTGCTTGCCGAGGATGTCGGCCAGGTCGTCCGCGCCGATCTGGTCGAGCGGCAGCGGATCCATGTCCACCAGCAGGGTGTGGTCCTCGTCGCCGTGCGTGGTGAGGTAGAGCAGCAGGATGTCCTCGTCCAGCTTCATCGTGCCGGCAAGGCCGTCCAGGGTTTCCTCGAGGTTGCTCCAGGTCGCCAGTGGGCGCTGCTCCAGCGAGGCGGGATTGTTCTCCAGCACCATCACGTGGGTGCTGTTGCCGAAGCGCTGCGGGAACAGCTTGGCAGCGTATTCGGCCTCGTTGCGAAACACGTCCTCGCCGCCGTCGCCGCCGAAGGCCACCACATAGAGATTGGGGCGGCCGGGCACGCGCGCGCCCAGCCCGGACAGCGCCTTGCGCACCATGCCGCGCTGCGAATAGATCACCTGTTCCGGCGAGGGGGCCTGCTGGGGCCAGTTGTCGTCCGTGGCGGTGTCCTCGTCGGTGCCTGGCGTGCTGGTGGCCGGCGTCGCCGTGCTGGCGGCGTGGGCGGGAACGGTGGTCTCGCCGCCGGCCGGCGCATGGTGCGACAGGCCCAGCATGAGCAATACGCCGGCCGCGAAGGCGAGCAGGGCGGTCAATGCGGTGCGCATGGCGGAGAACTCGCGTGGGTCAGAGGACGATGTCGTCGAACTGGCGGTAGGCCGGGTGACGCGGCGCATCCGGGATCGCCAGCGGCGCGCGCAGCAGCCAGCCAGTGCGCAGGCCGGCGGCCCTGGCGGCATCCAGTTCCTCGACGACGTCGGAAAGGAACAGGATATGCGCCGGCTGCTCGCCGATCGCGGCGGCGATCTTCTCGTAGGATGCCTGCTCGCGCTTGGGGCCCGTCTCGGTGTCGAAATAGCCGGCGAACAATGGCGACAGGTCGCCGGCCTCGCTGTAGCGGAAGAACAGCTTCTGCGCGGGCACCGAGCCGGAGGAATACACGTACAGGTGCAGGCCCTCGCCGCGCCAGGCATGCAGCCGGGCGGAGACTTCCGGGTACAGGTGTGCCCGGTAGTCTCCGTTCTCGTAGCCTTCCCGCCAGATCATGCCCTGCAGCGCCTTGAGCGCGGTGGACTTGCGATCCTCGTCGATCCAGCGCAGCAGCAGCTCGATCACTTCCTGCCGGGAAGCCTCGATGAGACCGTCCTCCCGGGCCGCCTCGTGCAGCCAGTGCCGCACCTCGGGCGTGTCGCCGTGGGTTTCGACGAAGGCGGGCAGGCGCTCGCGCGCATAGGGAAACAGCACGTCCTTGACGAAGCTGATCGAGCTGGTGGTGCCCTCGATGTCGGTGACGATGGCGCGGATGACGGTCATGCGGGAAGCCAGTCTGCGGGGACGACAAGCTTACCCGGGGCGGGGACGCCGAGCGAGAGCCGTTGTGGGAGCGCACCCTGTGCGCGACTGGCGGACGCCTGTGTCAACGCCAGTCGCGCACAGGGTGCGCTCCCACATACGATCGTCAGGCCGCCTTGACGGACGTGTGGGGCTGCATCCGCGGAAAGCGCTCGGCAATATCCTCGCCGGTGAAGTTGGCCACCCAGCCTTCCTTGTTGGTGAACAGGCGGATCGCCACGAAGTAGGGCGACTCGCTCATGTCGAACCAGTGGCGGGTGCCGTCGGGCACACCGATCAGGTCGCCCTGCTCGCACAGCACGTCATAGACCTTCTCGCCCAGGTGCAGGGTGAACTGGCCCGCGCCGGCCACGAAGAAACGCACCTCGTCTTCGCTGTGGGTATGCTCGTTGAGGAACTTCTGGCGCAGCGCCGCGCGGTCCGGATGGTCCGGCTTGAGGCTGATCACGTCGACCGCCTGGTAGCCTTCCTCGGCCATCAGGCGGTCGATGTCGGCGCGATAGGCGGCGATCACTTCCTCCTGGCTGGCGCCCGGGGCGATCGGCTGGCTGGCTTCCCAGCGCTCGAAGCGCACGCCCGCCTTGGCTAGCTCGCGGACGACCTCCGCGTGGTCGGTGTAGACGGCCAGCGGCTGCTGCGGCTGGTTTTCGTTGAAGATGCGCAAGCGGCTCATGCGGATAACCTCCTTAGATCGAGTTCGCAGCCGAGCAGGAATTCCAGCGCCTCCAGGTGGCGGCGCGTTTCGGCCATGTCGCGGCCCCAGGTGTAGATGCCGTGACCGTTGATGAGATAGGCGTGCAGCGGCCTGCCCGAGTCGAGCCAGGCATCGACCTGGGCGACCAGCTCGGGCATGTGCTGCGTATTGGGGAACACCGGGATGGCCAGTTCCGCGTCATGGGTGGTCTGGCCGGCGATTGCCTTCTGCAATTCCCAGCCCTCGAGCTTCACCACGCCATCGCGTGCGAACAGCCGCGAGGCCACGCTCTGGGTGCGCGAGTGCGTGTGCAGCACCACGTTCATCTCGGGGAGGCGGCGATAGATCTGCGTGTGCAGGTCGGTTTCCGCGCTGGGCCGCGCGGCGGTGCCCACCGCCTTGCCGTGCATGTCGATCACCATGATGTCCTCGCGCCCCAGCCTGCCCTTGTCGCGGCCGGAAATGGTGATGGCCGCGTGGTCGGCGTCCAGGCGCATCGAGAAGTTGCTGCTGGTGGCGGGCGTCCAGCCGGCGGCGGCCAGCTCGCGCGCGGCGTCGGCGATGGCATCGGCGCGCTGCGCGAACAGCTCGGCGGAAATGGCGGAGGGCAGAACCTGGGTCATGGTGTATGGACGTCCAAATGAGCGCGCACTATATCACGCCGCCTGCATCGCCATGCCGAAAATGCGATTCGTTCTCACGACTTATTCACGAGACGAGTAGCATGTCGGCTGATCCGCCACGGGCGTGGCGGGCTATGGATGTCGATACAGACGGAGGTTGCACCAATGTCGCATGAAAAAGATATCGAATCGCGTCGTCGCTTTCTCAAGGCCGCCGCCGGAACGGCGGCCGCCGCTGTCGTGATCGGAGGATTGCCGCGCGTTGCGCGCGCCGCCGACCTGCCACATCTCGCCGAATCCGATCCCACGGCGAAGGCCCTCGGCTACGTCGAGGACGCCAGCAAGACGACCGATGCGAAGCACAAGGCGGGCGACACGTGCGCGAACTGCCAGTTCTACTCCGGTGGCCCGACCGGCTACGGTCCCTGTCAGCTGTTCCCCGGCAAGGCGGTCAGCGCGAAGGGCTGGTGCGTCTCGCACGCGGTCAAGAAAGCCTGAGCTTTCCATCCATGCGCTGTCCCGAAGGCCGGCCCCGATGCCGGCCTTCTTTTTGGCCGATACCTACGATGCGGCATGCGCCGACACGCGATCGCGCCATGCATCGACGCACATCGCGCACGCGGACGACACGCGCGATGGCGGCCTGCGGACTTCGTGCGAAAGGGAAGGCTCGAACCGAGGAACTCGGTGAGCGAAAGGTGCTGCCCAGACGCGTCAGGCCGAGGAGCTGACCCGCCTGACGCGCCGGGCGGCAATCCGGGGCCCACTGCCAAGTGATCAACCCACGGAGCACGAATAATACTCCTGGCGGGCTGTTTTGGGGCTGGGCGGCCTCAAAAATTTCTCGAAAAACTCTCGTTAAAATATTTAAAAACAATGAGTTAAGAGAAAATTCAAGACTTGCCCTCATGAATGTGGGACAAGGATGGCACATTCACGCGCGGAAGGAGAGGATGGCTTCCGGGAGCGTTCGCCGAACTTCGGACAAGTTCGGCGAAATTCTTCCGGGCCGTTCAGCCAGCCTGGCGATGGAGGCGGCTGTGGCGCAGGCCATAGCCGAAGTAGATCGCCAGGCCGAGCACGGTCCACAGGATCATCAGCAGCCAGTTGAACCAGGACATGGCGCCCAGCAGGGCCAGGCAGCTGAGCACGCCGGCGGGGCAGATCACCCAGGCCCAGGGCACGCGGAAGCCGCGATGCAGTCCGGGCGAGGCATAGCGCAGGATCAGCACGCCCGCGCAGACCGCCACGAAGGCGATCAGCGTGCCCATCGAGGTGAGGTCGGCCAGCAGGTCCAGCGGAAAAATCGCCGCCAGCACCGCGATGCCCGCGCCGGTAATCACCGTATTGATGTGCGGCGTGCGGTAGCGCGGATGGATGCGGTTGAACACGCGCGGCAGCAGGCCGTCGCGCGACATGATCATGAAGATGCGCGGCTGCGCGATGATCATCACCAGGATCACCGAGGACAGGCCGATCAGCGCGCCGACCTCCACCACCACGCGCAGCCAGCCCAGCTCGGGGTGCCCCTTGATGGCGGTGACCACCGGCTCGCTGGTGCCCAGCTCGGTATAGGAGATCAGGCCGGTGAGCACCGCGGCCATGGCGAGGTAGAGCACGGTGCAGATCACCAGCGACACAAGGGTACCGAAGGGCAGGTCGCGCTGCGGGTTCTTGCATTCCTGCGCGGCGGTGGAGGTGGCCTCGAAGCCGATGTAGGCGAAGAACACCATGGCCGCGCCGCGCATGATGCCAGACCAGCCGTACTTGCCCGGCCCCTCGCTGGCGGGGATGAACGGGTGCCAGTTGGCCGGATCGATGTAGCGGTAGCCGGCGACTACCACGATGATGATAAGGCCCACCTTGAGCGCCACCATCAGCACGTTCAGCCCCGACGACTCGCGGATGCCGACATAGCACAGCCAGGTGAGCGCCAGCACGATCGCCACTGCCGGCAGATTCATCAGGTGGCCGGTCGCCACCAGGTGCCCGTCGGTGAAGGCCAGCGGCGCCTCGGTCAGCGCCTGCGGCAGGTGGATGCCCACATGGTCGAGCAGGCTGGTGAAATAGCCGGTCCAGCTGGCCGCCACCGCGGAGGCCGAGATGCCGTATTCCAGCACCATGTTCCAGCCGATGAACCAGGCCACCAGCTCGCCCAGCGTGGCGTAGGCATAGGAATAGGAGCTGCCGGAAATCGGGATCAGGGTGGCGAACTCGGCGTAGCACAGCGCGGTGAAGGCGCTGCAGATCGCCGCCAGCACGAAGGAGACCAGCACCGCCGGGCCAGCATGCTCGGCGGCGGCCTGGCCGGTGACCACGAAGATGCCGGTGCCGATCACCGCGCCGATGCCCAGCGCGGTGATGCCCCAGGGACCGAGCGTGCGGCGCAGGGTGGGGCCGTGGGTGGCGTCGTCGGCGTCGGAGAAATCGGTCTTGCGGGCGAATAACTGTTTGAGCATGCGTCGGCCTGGTGGAGCGGAAGGCGCCGGTGCGCCCCGGTCGAAACGAGAGGGCCGGCACTGGGCCGGCCCTCGGGTCGGATCAGGAGTTTTGCTTGCGCAGCTTGCTATGGGAATAGCCGTAGAAGGCATAGATCAGCATGCCGAATGCGGTCCAGCCCAGCATCAGCGGCCAGTTGGCGCGGAACGACTGCCAGAACAGGTACAAGCAGATCATGGCGCCCAGGACGCTGACCACCCAGATGCCCGGCACGCGGAACGAGCGCGGCAGTTCGGGCCGGGTGTAGCGCAGGATCAGCACGCCGATGCACACCGTGGTGAAGGCCAGCAGGGTGCCCATCGATACGAGTTCGCCCAGGATGCTCACCGGGAACAGGCCGGCGATCACCAGCGCGGCCACGCCGGCGATGATGGTGGCCACGTGCGGCGTGCGGTGCGTGGGATGCACGCGCGACATGCCCTTGGGCAGCAGGCCATCCTTCGCCATGCTGAAGAAGATGCGCGAGGTGCCCAGCAGCATCACCAGGATCACCGAGGACAGGCCGGCCAGCGCGCCGAACGAGACGATGGCCTTCAGCCAGGTCAGCTGCGGATAGAGGTTGAGCGCGGTGGCCACCGGCTCGGGCGTGCCCAGCATCCGGTAGGGCGCGATGCCGGTGAGGGTCAGCGCCATGGCGATGTAGAGCACGGTGCACACCAGCAGCGAGCCGAGGATGCCGATGGGCATGTCGCGCTGCGGGTTCTTGGCCTCGCCGGCGGCGGTGGAGACCGCGTCGAAGCCCACGTAGGAGAAGAACACCAGCACGGCGGCGCGGAAGATGCCGCTGGTGCCGAAGCGGCCTGGGCCTTCCTCCGGAGGGATGAACGGATGCCAGTTGGCCGGATCGATGAAGCGGAAGGCGAAGATCAGGAACAGCGCGATCACCAGCACCTTGATCGTCACGATCAGCGAGTTGACGAAGGTGGACTGGGTGATGCCCACGTAGCAGAGCATGGTGAGCGCACTGACGATCAGCACCGCCGGCAGGTTCACCAACGAGCCGGTGGTCACGATCTGGTGCGTATCGGTGAACTTCAGCGGTGCGCTGGAGAGGTAGTCGGGCAGCGACAGCGACAGCCCGGTCCAATGGCCGAGGATGGACAGGCATTCGTTGAAATAGCCTGACCAGCCGGCCGCCACGGTGGCGACGGCGAACAGGTATTCGAGCACCAGGTTCCAGCCGATGAACCAGGCGACGATCTCGCCCAGCGTGGCATAGGAATAGGCGTAGGCGCTGCCGGAGACCGGGATCATCGCGGCGAACTCGGCATAGCACAGGCCCGCGAACGCGCAGGCGATGCCGGCGACGATGAAGCTGACGACCAGGGCGGGGCCGGCGTGCTCGGCGGCGGCCTGGCCGGTGATGACGAAGATACCCGCGCCGATCACGGCGCCGATGCCCAGCATGATCAGGTGGCGCGCGGTAAGTACACGCTTGAGGCTGACTTCGCCTTGCAGGCTGTCGTGGGGCAGTTCGCCCGCGTCGACGTGTGGCGACGCCTGGATCGGATGCGTCGCGAACAGGTTTTTCAGCATGTCTCTCCCCTACCGCCTGTCGTGGTTCTTGCGTTTTTAGTGGTTTGGCAACCGTGACTTTCGCCATGGCTTGCGCGTCGCTATCCCGGCGACGACAGGGCACCATAGCCCAGCGGGCCGCGGCGGTACAAGCTGCAATGCGGCCGGCGAGCCCGGCTCCGGCCGGCGGTGGCGCCGGCCGTGGAATAATGCGCGGCCGCCCGAGGAGGCGGCCCTGGCAGGAGCGGATTTTCATGAGCGGATGGCACGTCGGGTTCCGGCACTACCAACAGCGATGGCCGGAGGAGCCGGATACCCGGCACTTCATCGATCTTCTGGCGCAAGGCGAGCGGGCGTTCCGGCGCGAGGCGCTGGACGCGCACTTCACCGGCTCGGCCTGGCTGGTCAGCGCCGATGGCGAGCGCGTGCTGCTCACCCATCACCGCAAGCTCGGCCGCTGGCTGCAATTGGGCGGCCATGCCGACGGCGATACCGACCTGGCGCGCGTTGCCCTGCGCGAGGCCGAGGAGGAATCGGGACTGGACGGCCTCAGCGTGGAGTCCGAGCCGTTCGACCTGGACCGCCATCGCATCCCGGCGCGCGGGACGGAGCCGGAGCACTGGCACTACGACGTGCGCTACGTCGTGCGGGCGGGAGCGAACGAGCGTTTCGTGGTCAGTGGGGAATCGAACGCGCTGGCTTGGCGAGACATTCGCGACATTGCCGGGGATGCGGCATTCGACGCTTCGCTGCGGCGCATGGCCCGCAAATGGCTGCAGTATCCCTAATCTGTGTGGGAGCTCACCCTGTGCGCGACTAGCCAGCGAGAAAGCAGGCACGAGGGGTGAGTGGACAGGGCGCAAGCCTGCGCGGTTGTCGCGACATGCAGGCAGGCGCCTGGTGGCCGGTTTAGGCGCCCTCGCGACTCATTACTCGCTCCTCCACCATCCGGTCGCGCACAGGGTGCGCTCCCACATGAAAAGCGGCAGGGTGTGGCTCAGGCGTACTTCGCCGGTGCCGGATTGAGGTGGCCGCACTGGACGCAGGTGCGCGCATCGATCGAGCGGTAGAAGCGCTCGAACACCGGCGGGAAATCGCGCTCGATGCTGTCGAGGGTGAAGTATTCCTCGTACAGCTTGTGGTTGCAGCGCTCGCAGAACCACAGCAGGCCGTCCTTCTCGCCGGCCAGGCGTCGGCGCTCGATCACCAGGCCGATGGATTCGGGCAGGCGCTGCGGCGAATGCGGCACGCAGGGCGGCAGGTAGAACAGTTCACCGGCGCGGATGGGAATGTCGCGCGCCTGTCCCTCGTCCTGCACTTTCAGCACCATCTCGCCCTCGATCTGGTAGAAGAACTCCGGGCCCTCGTCGTAGTGGTAATCGGTGCGCGCATTGGGGCCGCCCACGATCATCACGATGAAATCGCCGTCGACGATGCACTTGTTGCCCACCGGCGGCTTGAGCAGGTGGCGGTGTTCGTCGATCCAGCGCTTCAGGTCGATGGGAGGCAGCAGGGACATGGCGTGATCCAGCAGGGAAATGGTGGGCAAGATAGCGTCGCAGGCCGGGACAATCCCGTTCAGTCGATCCAGCGGCCCTCGTGGACGATGGCGCGCAGCCGGGCCAACTGGCCCGCGACGTCCAGGCCCTCGGTGGCGATCCAGGCCTCGTCGTAGTAGGTATCCCGGTAGCGATCGCCGCCGTCGCAGATCAGCGTCACCACCGGGCCGTGCTCGCCGTTGGCGCTCAGTTCCGCCATCAGCTGCAGCGAGCCCACCAGGTTGGTGCCGGTGGAGCCGCCGCAGCGGCGGCCGAGCAGTTCCTCCAGCAGGCGCAGCGCGGCGATGGAGGCGGCATCGGGCACCTGCATCATGCGGTCGATCACGCCGGGCATGAAGGAGGGTTCCACGCGCGGCCGTCCGATGCCCTCGATGCGCGAGCCGCGCGTCAGCTGCAGGCTGGCATCGCCGCCGCGGTAGTAGTCGTAGAACACCGAATGTTCCGGATCGACCACGGCGAGCCGGGCGAGGCCGTGCTCGCCGCAGCGGTAGCGCATGTAGCGGCCAATGGTGGCGGAGGTGCCGCCGGTACCGGCCGGCACCACGATCCAGCGCGGCTCGGGATCGGGTTCGCATTGCATCTGGCGGAAGATCGACTCGGCGATGTTGTTGTTGCCGCGCCAGTCGGTGGCGCGCTCGGCGTAGGTGAACTGGTCCATGTAGTGGCCGTCCCGTTCCGCCGCCAGCCGCTGGGCCGCGCCGTAGACATCGGTGTCGTCGATGAAATGGCAATGCCCGCCGAAGAACTCGATCTGGGCGACCTTGTCGCGCGAGGTGCCGCGCGGCATCACCGCGAAGAACGGCAGGCCGAGCAGGCGGGCGAAATAAGCCTCGGAAATGGCGGTGCTGCCGCTGGAGGCTTCCACCACCGGGCGGCCCTCGGCCAGCCAGCCGTTGCAGATCGCATAGAGGAACAGCGAGCGCGCCAGGCGATGCTTGAGGCTGCCGGTGGGGTGGACCGATTCGTCCTTCAGATACAGCGGGATGCCGGGGAAGGCGGGCAGGTCCAGCCGGATCAGGTGCGTGTCGGCCGAGCGATGGGCCTCGGACTCGAGGGTCCGGATGGCGTGGCGGGTCCAGGCGGTGTGCATCCGCGTAGTCTAGCGCCGCCGATGCCTGGTCCGTTGATGCGAGTCAGTGTGGACCGTGGACTTGGCGTTGCGGGGCAAGGTTCGTGCACCCCTTGCTCGTCATTCCGGCCTGCGCCGGAATGACGGATGGGGAGGGACTGCGGGGAGATCGTGAACAGGCTCTCAGACTTCCAGCGTCGCCAGGTCGCCCTTTTCCTCCAGCCACGCCTTGCGGTCGCCGGCGCGCTTCTTGGCCAGCAGCATGTCCATCAGCTTGGCGGTGCCGTCGTCGTGGTCGACAGTGAGCTGCACCAGGCGGCGGGTGTCGGGATGGATGGTCGATTCGCGCAGCTGCGAGGGATTCATCTCGCCCAAGCCCTTGAAGCGGGTGGTGCTGACCTGGCCCTTCATCTTCTCGCGTTCGATGCGCTGGAGCAGGGCGGTCTTTTCGTTCTCGTCCAGGCAATAGAACACCTGCTTGCCCACGTCCACGCGGAACAGCGGCGGCATCGCCACGAACACGTGGCCCTCGCGCACCAGCGCGGGGAAGTGGCGCAGGAACAGCGCGGAGAGCAGCGTGGCGATGTGCAGGCCGTCCGAATCCGCGTCGGCCAGGATGATGATCTTGCCGTAGCGCAGGCCCGAAAGGTCGTCCTTGCCTGGGTCGCAGCCGATCGCCACGGCGAGGTTGTGCACTTCCTCCGAGGCGAGCACCGAGCCCGATTCCACTTCCCAGGTGTTGAGGATCTTGCCGCGCAGCGGCAGGATCGCCTGGAACTCCTTGTCGCGCGCCTGCTTGGCGCTGCCGCCGGCCGAGTCGCCCTCCACCAGGAACAGCTCGGTGCGGGTGAGGTCGGTGGCGGTGCAGTCGGCGAGCTTGCCGGGTAGGGCGGGGCCTTGGGTGATCTTCTTGCGCACCACCTGCTTGGCGGCCTTCAGGCGCGCGCTGGCGCGCTCGATGGCGAGCTGGGCGATACGCTCGCCCAGATCCACGTGCTGGTTGAGCCACAGGCTGAAGGCGTCGTGGATGACACCCTCGACCATGCCGGCGGCATTGCGCGAGGACAGGCGTTCCTTGGTCTGGCCGGCGAACTGCGGATCCTGCAGCTTGGCCGACAGCACGAAGGCGAGGCGCTCCCACACGTCCTCCGGCGCCAGCTTCACGCCACGCGGCAGCAGGTTGCGGATGTCGCAGAACTCGCGGATGGCATTGGTGAGGCCCGAGCGCAGGCCGTTCACATGGGTGCCGCCCTGCGCGGTGGGAATCAGGTTGACATAGCTTTCCTGCACCAGTTCGCCTTCCGGCAGCCAGGCCAGCGCCACGTCGAGGCCATCGGCCTCGCGCTGCACGTGGTGCACGAACAGCTCGGCCGGGATCGCCTCGGCGCTGTCCAGTTCGCCGCGCAGGTAGTCGCGCAGGCCGTCCTCGTAGTACCACTCGTTGACCTCGCCGGTGGCCTCGTCGACCAGCTTCACGCTGAGGCCGGCGCACAGCACGGCCTTGGCGCGCAGCAGGTGGCGCAGCTTGCCCAGCGAGATCTTCGGCGAGTCGAAGTACTTGGGATCGGCCCAGAAGCGCACCGTGGTGCCGGTCTTCTTCTTGGGCACCGTGCCGATCACTTCCAGCTCGCTGGCGCGGTCGCCGTGCTCGAAGGCCATGCGGTATTCGTTGCCATCGCGGCGGATGGTGACTTCCACCCGGCTGGACAACGCATTCACCACCGACACGCCCACGCCGTGCAGGCCGCCGGAGAAGTTGTAGTTCTTGCCAGAGAACTTGCCGCCCGCATGCAGGCGGGTGAGGATCAGCTCGACGCCCGGCACGCCTTCTTCCGGATGGATGTCCACCGGCATGCCGCGGCCGTCGTCGCTGACCTCCACCGAGCCGTCGGTGTGCACGATCACTTCCAGCGTCTTGGCGTGGCCGGAGATGGCCTCGTCCACCGAGTTGTCGATCACCTCCTGCGCCAGGTGGTTCGGGCGGGAGGTATCGGTGTACATGCCTGGGCGGCGCTTGACCGGGTCAAGGCCGGAGAGGACTTCGATGTCGGCGGCGTTGTAGCGACTGCTCATGCGGGGAGGTTCTGCTCAGGTCAGGCGCGGGAGGATGGGTTGCCCGGGCGGGGAGGTCAAGGGTTGGGGTGATGCTCGCCAAACAAATGTGGGAGCGCACCCTGTGCGCGACGACCTGGCGGAGCGGCAACCTTCCGCTCCGCGGTCGCGCACAAGGTGCGCTCCCGCCGGTAATGGATAGCCATCAGCCCAGCGGTGCGCAATGCCGCTCCAGCCAGGCCAGGTCCGCGTCCTCCAGCAAGGGTGCCAGGGCGGCGCGTACGGTGGCGTGATAGTCGTCCAGCCAGGCGCGCTCCTCGGGGTTGAGCAGGCCCGGCTCCAGGGCGCGGCGGTCGAACGGGCACAGGGTCAGCGTCTCGAAGGCGTAGAACTCGCCGAATTCGGAGCGGTCGGCCTCGACCACCACCGCCAGGTTTTCGTGGCGGATGCCGTGGCGGCCCGGCTTGTACAGGCCCGGCTCGATCGAGGTGATCATGCCCGGCTCCAGCGGCACCAGGGCGGTGCCTGATACCGGCGGGCGAATGCCCTGCGGTCCCTCGTGCACATTGAGGAAGTAGCCCACGCCGTGGCCGGTGCCGTGGCCGTAGTCCATGCCGTTGGCCCACAGCGGCGCGCGGGCCAGCGCATCGAGCTGCGGGCCGCTGGCGCCCCGGGGGAAGCGGGCGCGGCTGAGCGCGATCATGCCCTTCATCACCAGGGTGGCGTCGCGGCGCTGCTCGGCGGTGGTCTCGCCCAGCGCCAGCACGCGGGTGATATCGGTGGTGCCGCCCAGGTATTGGCCGCCGGAATCGACCAGCAGCAGGCCTTGCGCCTTCAATGTGCTGTGTGATTCGGCGGTGGCGCGGTAATGCGGCAGGGCGCCGTTGGCCTGGTAGCCGGCGATGGTGGCGAAGCTCTCGCCGACGAAGTCCGGCTGAGCCGAGCGTTCCTCGCGCAGCAGCGCGTCCACGTCCAGCTCGGTCTGGCGCATGCCAGCGGCGACGCGTTCCTCCAGCCGGCGGAACGCGCGCACCAGGGCGGCGCCGTCCCGGCGCATCGTCTCGCGGATATGTTCCAGCTCGCCCTCGCTCTTGCGCGCCTTGGACAGGGTGGATGGGTTGGCGGCCTCGATGACATTGGCCTCGGGCGGGATGGCGGCGGCCACCGAGACCACCACGCGGGCGGGATCCAGCAGCAGGCGGTCCGCTGCACCCAGTTCCGACAAGGCGTCGGTGACGGTGGCGTAGTCGGCGATGCGTACGCCGTCGGCGGCCAGCGAGGCGACCAGGGCGTCGTTGAGCTTGCCGCGATCCACGAACAGCGTGGCATGGCCTTCCGCCTGCACCAGCAGGTGGGCCAGGAATACCGGGTTGCACTCCACGTCGCTGCCGCGCAGGTTGGTCAGCCAGGCGACGTCGTCCAGGCTGGACACCAGGTGGTGGGTGGCGCCCAGCTTGCGCATCGCGGTGCGCAGCCGGTCCAGCTTCTCGGCGCGGGCCTGGATGGCGTAGCGCAGCGGGTGTTCGACCACCGGGGCGTCGGGCAGGGCGGGACGGCCAGTCCAGGCCTGGCCCGGCAAATCGAGGTCGGTGCGCAGCGCTGCGCCCGCTTCGGCCAGTTGGCGTTCAAGCTGGCGCGCGGTGGCGAGGGCGACGCTGTCGCCGGCGACGGCCAGGCTCTGGCCCGGTCGCAGGTGTTCCCGCAGCCAGGCGATATGTTCCGGCGCATGCGCCACGCGCTGCTTCATCAGCTCGATGCCGCTGCCGGCGAGCTGCTGCGTGGCCTGGGCGAAGTAGCGGCTGTCGGTCCACAGGCTGGCATGGTCCGCGGTGACCACCAGGGTGCCGGCCGAGCCGGTGAAGCCGGACAGCCAGGCGCGTGCCTGCCAATGAGCCGGCAGATATTCGGAAAGGTGCGGGTCGGCGCTGGGGATCAGGCAGGCGTCGACGCCGTGCTGCAGCATGGCGTGCCGGAGGGCGGCAAGTCTCGCGGGCGTGGTCGGTTCCATCGGCGCATGGTAGCAGGGCGGGGCAGGGCGATTTTTCGTTGCGCCAGGCGCGTCCCGGCGAAAAATGGCGGGTGCGGATGCTTGCATTTTTATGTCAAGTCGCCGCAGTGATGCGCGCAAGAATTTACTCCTGCGGCATTGTGTCTCAAGGGCGTTCTATCGCAGGTGCAACATCGCTAGCATGCCGCGTCCCCACGCTGTCCCCCCAGGATGTCAGTGAACAAGCAAGCCCTTATTTCGCGCCTGCGCTATGCGGGCGTTGGCGTCGCCGTGTTGCTCAGCGGCTGCAACATGGAAGTGCTCGCCCCCAAGGGCGACATCGGCGCCGACGAGAAGTCCCTCATCCTGATCGCGCTGGGTCTGATGGCCATCGTGGCGATCCCGGTCATCGCGATGACGCTGTGGTTCGCGTGGCGCTACCGCTCCGGCAACAAGAAGGCCACCTATGCGCCGAACTGGTCGCATTCGACCGGGGTCGAGGTAGTGGTGTGGACCGTGCCGGCGATCATCGTCGCCATCCTCGCCGTCATCACCTGGCGCAGCTCCCATGCGCTGGATCCCTACAAGCCGTTGGCGTCCGAGGCCCGGCCGGTGACGGTGCAGGTCGTCTCGCTCGACTGGAAGTGGCTGTTCGTCTACCCGGAGTACGGCGTGGCCTCGGTCAACGAACTGGCCTTTCCGGTCGATCGCCCGGTGAATTTCCAGATCACCTCCGACTCGGTGATGAACGCCTTCTTCATCCCGCAGCTGGGCAGCCAGATCTACGCCATGGCCGGCATGGAGACCAAGCTGCACCTGATCGCGCGCGAGCCGGGCAGCTACGAAGGCCTCTCGACCAACTTCAGCGGCGAAGGCTTCTCGGACATGCATTTCAAGGCCATCGCCACCTCGGAGGATGGCTTCAAGGACTGGATCGCCAAGGCCAAGGCCGCGCAGGTCACGCTGGATGGCGACAGCTACAAGGCGCTGGCCCAGCCCAGCCAGAAGGTGCCGGTGTCGTACTACGGCGCCGTGACGCCGGGCCTGTTCGCCAGTGTCGTCAACAAGCACATGGGTGACATGTCGCACGGCGAGATGCCGATGGATTCGCACCACGACATGTCGCAGGCCGGCATGCCGATGGACATGCACCACCACGAGGACGGGGACGCCGTGTCCTCGAACACCACCCCGACTCAGGCAGAGAAGTAAGCCATGTTTGGAAAGCTCACCCTTGATGCGATCCCGTATCACGAGCCGATCGTGATGGGCACCCTCGCCGCCGTCATCCTCGGCGGACTGGCGTTGTTCGCCGTCGTGACCAAGTACCGTCTGTGGGGCTACCTGTGGAAGGAGTGGTTCACCTCGGTGGACCACAAGAAGATCGGCGTCATGTACATCATCGTGGCGCTGGTGATGCTGCTGCGCGGCTTCTCCGACGCGATCATGATGCGCCTGCAGCAGGCCATGGCCGCCTCCGACGCGGCCGGTTACCTGCCGCCGCACCACTTCGACCAGGTGTTCACCGCCCACGGCGTCATCATGATCTTCTTCGTGGCGATGCCGTTCATCACGGGCCTGATGAACCTGGTGGTGCCGCTGCAGATCGGCGCGCGCGACGTGGCCTATCCGTTCCTGAACTCGCTCAGCTTCTGGCTGTTCGTCTCCGGCGTGGTGCTGGTGATGGTGTCGCTGTTCGTCGGTGACTTCGCCGCGACCGGCTGGCTGGCCTACCCGCCGCTGTCGGGCCTGCAATACAGCCCGACGGTCGGCGTGGACTACTACATCTGGTCGCTGCAGCTGTCCGGCCTGGGCACCACGTTGAGCGGCATCAACTTCATCGTGACCATCATGAAGATGCGCACGCCCGGCATGACGCTGATGAAGATGCCGGTGTTCACCTGGACCTCGCTGGTCACCAACATCCTGATCGTGGCCGCGTTCCCGGTGCTGACGGTGACGCTGGCGCTGCTCACCGCCGACCGCTACCTCGGCACGCATTTCTTCACGAACGAGCTTGGCGGCAACGCCATGATGTACGTGAACCTGATCTGGATCTGGGGCCACCCCGAGGTCTACATCCTGATACTGCCGTGCTTCGGCGCGTATTCGGAAATCGTCGCCACGTTCGCCAAGAAGCCGTTGTTCGGCTACAAGTCGATGGTATACGCCACCTCCTGCATCGGCGTGCTGTCGTTCGTGGTGTGGCTGCACCACTTCTTCACCATGGGCTCGGGTGCCAGCGTCAACGCCTTCTTCGGCATCACCACGATGATCATCTCGGTGCCCACCGGCGCCAAGCTGTTCAACTGGCTGTTCACCATGTACCGCGGCCGCGTGCAGTTCACCGTGCCGATGCTGTGGACGGTGGGCTTCATGGTCACCTTCGTGATCGGCGGCGTCACCGGCGTGCTGATGGCCGTGCCGGGCGCGGACTTCGTGCTGCACAACAGCGTGTTCCTGATCGCGCACTTCCACAACGTGATCATCGGCGGCGTGGTGTTCGGCGTGTTCGCCGCGATCAACTACTGGTTCCCGAAGGCCTTCGGCTTCCGCCTCAACGAGTTCTGGGGCAAGGCCTCGTTCTGGTGCTGGCTGGTCGGCTTCTACCTGGCCTTCATGCCGCTGTACGTGCTGGGCCTGAAGGGCATGACGCGCCGCATGAACCACTACGCCAACCCCGACTGGCAGCCGTACCTCATTGTCGCCGCGCTCGGCGCCGCCGTCATTGCGGTCGGCATCTTCTGCACCCTGGTGCAGTTCTACGTCAGCGTGCGCGACCGCAAGAAGCTCACCGATCCCAGCGGCGACCCGTGGGGTGGCCGCACCCTCGAATGGTCCATCAGTTCTCCCGCCCCGTTCTACAACTTCGCCACGCTTCCGCAGGTGCGCGAGTTGGATCAGTTCTGGGAAGACAAACAAAACGGAGTCGCCTACGTGCAACCTGCCAAGTACGAAGACATTCACATGCCCCGCAACACCGGCGTCGGTGTGGTCATGGGCGCGTTCGGTACGGTCCTGGGCTTCGCGCTCGTGTGGCACATCTGGTGGCTGGCGGCCGTCGGCCTGCTGGGCATGATTGGCGCCTTCATCGCCCGTGCCTACGACACCGACGTCGACTACTGGGTGCCGGCGGCCGAGGTCGAGCGGATCGAGCGCTCGCGCCACGCCCGGCTCCAGCAGTTCCAGACCACGCAGGTGGCCCCGGTGGCGGCCCCCTCGCGCCAGAAGGTGGCGTAACCGATGAGCAGTACCGCACTCAGCGCCTCCCACGGCGCCTTCGACGACGTCGCCCACGGCGGCGGCGAGCATCACCATCACGACGACGGATCCAAGACCCTGCTCGGGTTCTGGATCTACCTGATGAGCGACTGCCTGATCTTCTCGGGCTTGTTCGCCACCTTCGCCGTGCTGGCCAACGCCACCGCCGGCGGCCCGAGCGGCAAGGAGCTGTTCGAGCTGCCCTACGTGCTGGGCGAGACCATGCTGCTGCTGGTCTCCTCGGTCACCTTCGGCATGGCCATGCTCAACATGCATGCCGGCCGCAAGGGCCAACTGCTGGCTTGGCTGGCGGTGACCTTCGTGTTCGGCGCCGGCTTCATCGGCATGGAAGTCCATGAATTCGCCAAGCTGATCCAGGAGGGTGCCGGCCCGGACCGCAGCGCCTTCCTGTCCAGCTACTTCACCCTGGTCGGCACCCACGGCCTGCACGTGACCTGCGGCCTGATCTGGCTGGTGGTGATGATGGACATGGTCCGCCGCCATGGCCTCAACGACGCCACCCGCCGCCGCCTGTCGTGCCTGAGCCTGTTCTGGCACTTCCTGGACATCGTCTGGATCTGCGTGTTCACCTTTGTCTACCTGCGGGGGGCCATCTGATGGCGGGCAGCAACCATTCTCACGACGCGGCCCATCCCGAGGCCGCCCATGCCGACCATGGCAGCACCAAGTCCTACCTGATCGGTTTCGCCCTGTCGGTGCTGTTGACCCTGGCCTCGTTCGGCGTGGTCATGAGCGGCGCCGTGCCGCATGAGCTGATGATGCCGGGTATCGTGCTATTCGGGGTGGCCCAGCTGGTGGTCCAACTGGTCTGCTTCCTGCACATGGGCACCTCGCCCTCCCAGCGCGGCAACCTGGCCATCATGCTGTTCACCCTGCTGATCCTGGCCATCGTGGTGGTCGGCTCGCTGTGGGTGCTGCACAACATGAACGTGAACATGATGCACCCGACGTCGCAGATGATGCCGGTGGAGTGAGGTTTCCCGTCAGGGGCTCCAAGCAAGGGCGCCTTCGGGCGCCTTTGCTTTTTGGTCTGGTTGCGGCGCCATGATCGTGATCGTCATTCCGGCGCAGGCCGGAATCCAGTAGCCGGACAGCTCGGTTGTCGCCAGGCGATGGGGCTTTGTCGCGACGACCGGTCTCACCGTGGCTGGATTCCGGCCTGCGCCGGAATGACGGTGGGTTGGGGTACGGGGAGGCGGGCTCCAACTTGAACGGGCCGGTCATCCGGGCCTTTCAAGCCCTCGCGGCCGGGCCGATCTTCCTCTAAAATACAAATTTCCAGCACGGCTGCATCCCATGACCCCCCTGATTTTCGTCACCGGCGGTGTGGTGTCCTCGCTTGGCAAGGGCATCGCCGCGGCGTCGCTGGCTTCCATCCTGGAAGCGCGTGGCCTCTCGGTCACCATGATGAAGCTCGATCCGTACATCAACGTGGATCCGGGCACCATGAGCCCCTTCCAGCATGGCGAGGTCTATGTGACCGACGATGGCGCCGAGACCGACCTGGACCTGGGCCACTACGAGCGCTTCGTCAACACTCGCCTGACCGGCAAGAACTCCATCACCACGGGCAAGATCTACGAGTCGGTGATCCGCAAGGAGCGCCGGGGCGACTACCTGGGCGCCACCGTGCAGGTGATCCCGCACATCACCGACGAGATCAAGCACTGCATCCACGAGGCCACCCGCGGCTTCGACGTGGCCCTGGTCGAGATCGGCGGCACGGTGGGCGACATCGAGTCGCTGCCGTTCCTGGAGGCCATCCGCCAGCTGCGCATCGAGCACGGCCCGGAGAAGGTGCTGTTCATGCACCTGACCCTGGTGCCGTACATCAAGGCCGCCGGCGAGATCAAGACCAAGCCGACCCAGCACTCCGTGAAGGAACTGCGCTCGATCGGCATCCAGCCGGACGTGCTGCTGTGCCGCTGCGAGCAGCAGCTGCCGGACGGCGAGCGCCGCAAGATCGCCCTGTTCACCAACGTACCCGAGAACGCCGTCATCAGCGCGGCCGACGTGGACATCATCTACAAGCAGCCGCTGTGGCTGCACAAGCAGGGCCTGGACGAGATCGTGGTCAAGCGCCTGGGCCTGCAGGCCGGCCCGGCCGATCTGTCCTCCTGGCAGCGCACGGTCGATGCCGTGGAAAACCCCAAGGACGAGGTCACCGTCGCCATCGTCGGCAAGTACGTCGAGCACAAGGACGCCTACAAGTCCCTGGGCGAGGCGCTGCGCCACGGCGGCATCAAGCAGCAGACCCGGGTCAACCTCAACTGGGTGGATTCCGAGCAGGTCGAGGCCGAGGGCGCCGCCAAGGTGCTGGGCAATGCCGACGCCATCCTGGTGCCGGGCGGCTTCGGCAAGCGCGGCTTCGAGGGCAAGGTGCTGGCGGCCCGGTACGCTCGCGAGAAGGGCGTGCCGTACTTCGGCATCTGCTATGGCATGCACGCGGCGGTGGTGGACTTCGCCCGCCATGTGGCCGGTCTCGCCGAGGCCGATTCCAGCGAGAACGACCGCAATACGCCCGATCCGGTGATCGCGCTGATCACCGAATGGACCACCGCCTCCGGCGAGGTGGAGCAGCGCAGCGAGCGCTCGGACCTGGGCGGCACCATGCGCCTGGGCGCGCAGGAGTGCCGCCTCAAGGCGGGCACCCTGGCCCGCCAGTTGTACGGCCAGGACGTGGTGCGCGAGCGCCATCGCCACCGCTACGAGTTCAACAACCGCTACCGCCAGTCGTTCGAGGACCTGGGGCTGGTGATCTCCGGCAAGTCGATGGACGACCTGCTGGTGGAGATCGTCGAGCTGCCGCCGCAGAAGCATCCGTGGTTCCTCGGCTGCCAGGCCCACCCGGAGTTCACCTCCACCCCGCGCGACGGCCACCCGCTGTTCATCGGCTTCGTGCAGGCCGCCCGCGAGTTCAAGGCGGTGCGCGAGGGTGAGCGCCTGGCCAAGGAGTCCGTCGCATGAAGTTGTGTGGATTCGAGGTCGGCCTTGACCAGCCATTGTTCCTGATCGCCGGTCCCTGCGTGGTCGAGTCCGAGCAGCTGCAGCTGGATACCGCTGGCACGCTGAAGGAGATCACCGGCAAGCTCGGCATCCACTTCATCTTCAAGTCCAGCTTCGACAAGGCCAACCGTTCCTCCGGCGGCAGCTTCCGCGGTCCCGGCATGGAAGCGGGCCTGAAGATCCTGGGCGAGGTGAAGCGCCAGCTCGGCGTGCCGGTGCTCACCGACGTGCACGAGTACACCCCGATGAACGAGGTGGCCGCCGTGGTCGACGTGCTGCAGACGCCGGCCTTCCTGTGCCGCCAGACCGACTTCATCCAGAACGTGGCGCGCGCCGGCAAGCCGGTGAACATCAAGAAAGGCCAGTTCCTGGCGCCCTGGGACATGAAGAACGTGGTCGACAAGGCCAAGGCCGTCGGCAACGACGACATCCTGGTGTGCGAGCGCGGCGCCAGCTTCGGCTACAACAACCTCGTCTCGGACATGCGTTCGCTCAGCGTGATGCGCGACACCGGCTGCCCGGTGGTGTTCGACGCCACCCATTCGGTGCAGTTGCCGGGCGGGCAGGGCACCAGCTCCGGCGGCCAGCGCGAATTCGTGCCGGTGCTGGCTCGTGCCGCCGTGGCGGTGGGCATCGCAGGCCTGTTCGCCGAGACCCACCCGAATCCGGAAAAGGCGCTCAGCGACGGCCCCAACGCCTGGCCGCTGGGCAAGATGGAGGCGTTGCTGGAGACGCTGCTTGAGCTCGACCGGGTCACCAAGCGCCACGCCTTCCTGGAACACACGCTTTAGAGCCGCCGCGGGGGAGGCGAATGAAGCGGATCCCCCGCAGATCAGGCAGGATAGACATCCAAACTTCCTTCACCTCAACCAAGCAACGGAACCCATGAGCACCGACATCACCCGCATCCACGCCCGTGAAATTCTCGATTCCCGCGGTAATCCCACGCTTGAGGCGGAGGTGACCCTGGCCGGTGGCGGCTTCGGCCGCGCGGCGGTGCCGAGCGGCGCCTCCACCGGCTCGCGCGAGGCGGTGGAGCTGCGTGACGGCGACAAGTCGCGCTACCTGGGCAAGGGTGTGAAGAACGCCGTAGGCAACGTCAACGGCGTCATCGCCAGCACGCTGAAGGGCTTCGACGCCGCCAACCAGGGCGGCCTGGACGCCCAGCTCATCAACCTCGACGGCACCCCGAACAAGGGCAAGCTCGGCGCCAACGCCATCCTCGGCGTATCGCTGGCCGCCGCCCATGCGGTCGCCGCCCAGCGCAAGCAGGCGCTGTGGCAGTACCTGGCGGAGATCAACGGCACCACTGGCAGGCCGGGCGCGCTGCCGGTGCCGATGATGAACATCATCAACGGCGGCGCCCATGCCGACAACAACGTCGACGTGCAGGAATTCATGGTGCTGCCGGTGGGCCTGCCCAGCTTCGCCGAGGCGCTGCGCGCCGGCGCGGAGATCTTCCACGCGCTCAAGAGCGTGCTCAAGGGCCGCGGCCTCAACACCGCGGTGGGCGACGAGGGCGGCTTCGCCCCGGACCTGCGCTCCAACGTCGAGGCGTTGGACACCATCCTCGAGGCGGTCGACAAGGCTGGCTACAAGGTTGGCAGCGAGATCCTGCTGGGCCTGGACGCGGCCAGCTCGGAGTTCTACAAGGATGGCAAGTACGACCTGGCGGGCGAGGGCAAGGCCTACAGCTCCGAGCAGTTCGTCGACCTGCTGGCCGGCTGGGCCCGGCAGTACCCGATCGTGACCATCGAGGACGGCATGGCCGAGGGCGACTGGCACGGATGGAAGCTGCTGACCGATGCGATCGGCGATCGCATCCAGGTGGTGGGCGATGACCTGTTCGTGACCAATCCCGCCATCTTCAAGGAAGGCATCGACAAGAAGATCGCCAATTCCATCCTGGTCAAGGTCAACCAGATCGGCACGCTGTCGGAGACCCTGGAGACGATCGCCATGGCCGACGCGGCGAAGTATTCGGCGGTAATCTCGCATCGCTCGGGCGAGACCGAGGACACCACCATCGCCGACATCGCCGTGGCTACCACCGCCACCCAGATCAAGACCGGCTCGCTGTGCCGCACCGACCGCGTGGCCAAGTACAACCAGCTGCTGCGCATCGAGGAAGCGCTGGGTTCGGCGGCACGCTATGCCGGCCGCGAGGCCTTCCCGAACCTGGCCAGCCTGCCGGGCTGACGAAGGAGTGCGGATCGTCCATGCTGCGTTGGGTCGCGCTGGTCCTGGTACTGCTTTTGATCGCCCTGCAGGTGAAGCTGTGGGGCGGCAACGGTGGCGTGCATGAGGTGGAAACCCTGCGCGCCGCCGTGAAGAAGCAGGGCGAGGACAATGACAAGCTGCAGCAGCGCAACCAGGCCCTGGGCGCGGACGTGGACGATCTCAAGCATGGCGAGCAGGCGGTCGAGGCGCGCGCGCGCGCCGAACTGGGCCTGATCAAGCCGGGCGAGACGTTCTACCAGGTCGTCGAGAAGCCGGGCGCTGCCCAGCCGCCGGCCTCTCCCTCCAGCAGCGGGGGCCAATGAGCGGGCGGCTGTGGTGCGTGGTGCCGGCGGCGGGGCGAGGCACGCGCGTGGGCGGCGACATTCCCAAGCAATACCTGCCACTCGGTGGGAAGCCGCTGATCCTGCACACGCTGGAGCGATTGGCGGCACATCCGCAAGTGGCCGGCCTGATGGTGGTGTTGGGCGCCCGTGACGAGCACTGGCCTGGCGCTGGTGAACTGGCGGGCAAGCCGCTGCTGACCTGCGTGGGCGGGGCCGAGCGCTGCGATTCGGTGCTGGCCGGTCTGCGCGCCTTGCCGGCGGCGGTCACCGACGCGGCCTTCGTGTTGGTGCACGACGCGGCCCGGCCCTGTGTGCGGACGGCTGACATCGCGCGCCTGATCGAGCTCGGCATACCCGCCGGCGGCGGCTTGCTGGGCGCGCCGTTGCGCGACACGCTTAAGCGTGCCGGCGACGACGGGCGCAGCCATGACACCGAGCCGCGCGACCATCGCTGGCGCGCCTTCACCCCGCAGATGTTCCGCCGCGGCGAACTGTCGGCGGCCCTGCTGGCGGCCTCGCTGGCCGGCGTGACGGTGAGCGACGAGGCGATGGCGATGGAGCGTGCCGGCTTCGCGCCGTTGCTGGTCGAGGGTGCCGAGGACAATATCAAGGTGACCACCGCAGCGGACTTCGCGCTGGCGGAGTTCCTGCTGCCGCGAACCCAATGAGGAGTCAAAGATGATGCGGATTGGCCAGGGCTTCGACGTCCACATCTTCGGCGAGGGCGACCACGTGATGCTCGGCGGCGTGCGCGTGCCGCACAGCCGCGGCGTGGTGGCGCATTCCGATGGCGACGTGGTGATCCATGCTTTGTGCGACGCCATCTTCGGCGCGCTCGCGCTGGGCGACATCGGCCGGCATTTCCCGCCCAGCCAGGCGCAGTGGCGGCATGCCGACAGCCGGATCTTCCTGCGCCACGCCGCGAAGCTGATGCGCGAGCAGGGCTATGCGCTGGGCAATGCCGACGTCACCGTGATCTGCGAGGCGCCCAAGGTCGGCCCTCACGCGCTGGCCATGCGCGAGGCGGTGGCGGCGGAGCTGGGCTGCGACGTCGGCCAGGTCAGCATCAAGGCCACCACCACCGAGAAGCTGGGCTTCACCGGCCGCGGCGAAGGCATTGCCGCACAGGCCTGCGTGCTGCTGGTTCTCGCGTAAGCTGCGGTTTTCCGGTCCCGCCATGCCGCGTCTGGCTCCATGGACCGGCGGGCGCCAGGCTGGTGTTTTTCGTTTCCATCGACCGGCCCTGCCGGCGGAGTTCCCATGTCCGATCCTGAACTGCCCTATGCCTACGGCAACCCACCGCTGACCGCCGTGCTGCGGGCGGCGCCGGAGGATTTCCAGGTGGAGGAGATCCTCGGCTACGACGCCGACGGCGAGGGCGAGCACGCGCTGCTGTGGGTGGAGAAGCGCGGCGCCAACACCGACTGGGTAGCGCGCGAGCTGGCGCGCTTCGCCGAGGTGCCGCCGCTCAATGTCGGCTATGCCGGCCTCAAGGATCGCCACGCCGTCACGCGGCAGGCGTTTTCCGTGCAACTGGCCGGCAAGCCCGATCCCGATTGGTCGGCGTTTCCGCATACGGAAGTGAAGGTGCTGGCTGCCACGCGGCACAAGCGCAAGCTCAAGCGCGGCGCGCTGCGCGGCAACCGCTTCGTGCTGGTACTGCGCCAGGTGGCGGGCGACCGCGCGGTGGCCGGGCAGGTGTTGCAGCAGATCGCTCGGCGCGGCGTGCCCAACTACTTCGGCGAACAGCGCTTCGGCCGCGAAGGCGGCAACGTCGCGCTGGCCCGGGCAATGTTCGCGGGACGCCGTTTCGACCGCGACAAGCGCCATTTCCTGCTGTCCGCCGCGCGCTCGCACATCTTCAACGCGGTGCTGGCGGCGCGGGTGGAGCAGGGCAGCTGGGACGCGCCGATGGACGGCGAGATCTGGGCGCTGGCCGGCTCGCGCTCGTGGTTCGGTCCCGAGCCGTTCGACGCGACGCTGTCGGACCGGCTGGCGCGTGGCGACATCCATCCTTCCGGCCCGCTGTGGGGCCGCGGCGAAACGCCGGCCAAGGGCGACGTCGCCGCGCTGGAGAACGCCGTGGCGGCGGCCAACACCGACCTGGCCGGGGGACTTGTCGCCGCGAAGATGGACCAGGAGCGGCGCGCGCTGCGCATGATCCCGCAGCACCTCGCCTGGCGCTGGCTGGACGACGACGCGTTGGAACTGAGCTTCGAGCTGCCGGCGGGGGCGTATGCGACCACGGTGGTGCGCGAACTGGCAAACACCTAGCCCGCCTTCTGCAGGAGCGCACTCTGTGCGCGACCGCCTTTCGCGTCGGTCTCCAGCCACGACATCGCAACGCGCCCTAGCGATGAGGACTCAAAGCGGGCGCATGGCGGCGCTCACCCCTTCAAAAGCACCACCACCGCCCCCGTGCCCCCCTGCATCGGCCTCGCCGAGGCGAATGCCACCACGTCGTCGCGCCGTCGCAACATCCGGTCCGTCAGTGCCTTCAGCACCGGCCCGGCAGCGCGCGAGCGCAGGCCCTTGCCATGCACGATGCGCACGCAGCGCAGGCCACGCTGCCGTGCCTCGGCCAGGAACATGTTGATGGTCGCCTGCGCGGCGGCGGCGTTCATCTGGTGCAGGTCGATGTCGTCCTGGATGCTGAACTGGCCGCGCTTGAGCTGGCGCAGCAGCTTGGGCGGGTAGCCGTCGCGCAGGTAGCTGAGTTCTTCGCCCACTTCGATCAGCCCGGGATCGAAGGCCATGTCCAGCAGCTCGCCGGGCACGGCGGCCTCGTCGGCCTCGAACATGCGCGGATGCGGCGCTGGCTTGGGCGCCGACGGCGCGGGCGCTACCGGGTCGATCGGCCGCACGTCGCCGATGGCCTCGCGGAACAGGCGGGCGTCGTCGTCGGTCACCGGGGAGGGCGGACGGTGTTTCATGCCTGCATCGTAATGCAGGCGGCGCCGGCTGGCGCCACACGCACGGCCGGCGGCGCGGCAGCCTAAACGCATGTGAAACCTCCGGCCGGCTCCGGTATGCTTCGGCTCCTGACATGCGCCCGTCCCCAGGACGAGGACGCCGCGATTGGCTTTCGACGGATCATCATGCGAGTTCTGGTAAGCAACGACGATGGCGTGGATGCACCGGGCATCCGCGTGCTCGCCGAGCGCCTCGGCGCGGTCGGCCAGGTGACGGTGGTGGCGCCCGACCGTGACCGTTCCGGCGCCAGCAATTCCCTCACGCTGGATGCGCCGATCCGCGCGCTGCGGATGGAGAACGGCTACTACCGCGTGGCCGGCACGCCCACCGACTGCGTGCACCTGGCGCTGGCCGGCATGCTCGACCATGAGCCGGACATCGTCGTCTCCGGCATCAACAATTCGGCCAATCTCGGCGACGACGTGATCTATTCCGGCACCGTGTCGGCGGCGATGGAAGGGCGCTTCCTCGGCCTGCCCGCCATCGCGGTCTCGCTGGTGAGCAAGGACCACAACGGCATCCACTACGACTCGGCGGCCAATGCGGTGCTGCTGCTGATGCGGCGCCTGCTGGTCGATCCGTTGCCGGCCGACACCATCCTCAACGTCAACGTGCCCGATCGCCCGTGGGCGGACATCCACGGCTTCGAGGTCACCCGTCTGGGCAAGCGCCATCGCTCGGCGCCGTCCATCAGGCAGACCGATCCGCGCGGCAAGACCATCTGGTGGATCGGCCCGGCCGGCGACGTGGACGATGCCGGCCCGGGCACGGACTTCAACGCGGTGCGTCGCGGCTATATCTCGGTGACGCCGATCCATGTGGACCTCACCCGCTTCCAGGCGCTGGAGAAGGTCAGCAGTTGGGTCGGCGCGTTGAACGAAGGCGTCGGCGGCAAGAGCGCCGACGAGGCGGCGTGAGGGCATGAACGTGCATCCATTGCCGCCATCCGCATTGAAGGGCGAGGGCATGACCTCGCAGCGCGCGCGTGATCGCCTGGCTACCAAGCTCAAGGAAGAGGGCATCCGCGACCAGCGCGTGATCGACGTGATCCGCCATACGCCGCGCCACCATTTCATCGACCAGGCGCTGCACTCGCGCGCCTACGAGAACACCGCGCTGCCGATCGGCCATGGCCAGACCATTTCCCAACCCTGGGTGGTGGCGCGCATGACCGAGGCGCTGCTGGAACATTTCGACGCGAAGCAGGGCATGCCGCAGAAGGTGCTGGAGATCGGCACCGGTTCGGGCTACCAGGCCGTGGTACTGGCGCAACTGGTGCCGCAGGTCTACACCGTCGAGCGCATCGAGGAACTGCTGCGCCAGGCGCGCCGCCGCTTCCGCCAGCTCGGCCTCGCCAACATCCGCTCGCGCCATGACGACGGCAAGCTGGGCTGGGCCGACGAGGCGCCGTTCGACGCCATCATCCTCACCGCCGCCGGCGATGCGATCCCGCATGCCATCCTCGACCAGCTCAGCCCCACCGGCGTGCTGGTGGCGCCGGTCGGTTCGCCCAGCAACCAGATGCTGATCCGCATGCGCGGCGACGGGCAGGGCGATTTCATCCAGGAGGAACTGGGCGCGGTCAGTTTCGTGCCCCTGCTCGGCGGCATCGGCTGATGCGCCCACAAGGAAATCCGTAAGCATGCGTCTGTTCGGACCGCTGTATGCGCGCGCACTGACCTGGGCGCGCCACCCCAAGGCCGTGTATTTCCTGTGCGGGCTCAGCTTCGTCGAGGCCTTCATCTTCCCGGTCATGCCGGAGGTGATGCTGGCGCCGATGATGCTCGGCAAGCGTCACAAGGCGTTCTTCTACGCCAACCTCAGCCTGCTGTTCTCGCTGCTGGGCTCGCTGGTCGGCTATGCGCTGGGCCACTGGGCCTTCCATGCGCTGTCGCCGCTGCTGGAGCACCTGCACCTGCTGGCGCCGATCGAGACCGGCGTGGCCAACCTGCGCGCGCAGATGAACCAGCATTGGCTGGGCCTGATGCTGGTGCTGGCGCTGGCGGCGCTGCAGCCGGTGGTGCCGATGAAGTTCGTGACCTGGGCGGCGGGCATCGTCGGCGTGCCGGTGATCCCGTTCCTGGTGTGCATGGCGGTGGGGCGCGGCAAGCGCGTATGGCTGCTGGCGCTGCTGATCCGCCTGTTCGGCGAGCGCGCCGAGCGCATCCTGCACCAGCATATCGAGCGTATTGGCTGGGTGGCCCTGGTGATCCTGGCCAGCCTCGTGGCGTGGTGGCTCTGGGCGCACTGAACGTAGGCCTGTATCCAAGGAGGTTGTCGGTGTGGCACGCATGAAAATACCGCCGCGCCTCGCTATGCTCGTTTCCATGAATGGATATCTCCGGTCGATCGCCCTGACCCTCGCCGTCCTGACCCTCGCCGCCTGTGGAACCCAGCGTTCCGTGGTGGTCCAGCCTGCCGCGGGCGGCGCCTCGCGAACCGTCGCGCCAGCCGCGCGCCCGGCACCGGGCGGCACCTACAAGGTGGTCAAGGGCGACACCCTGTACTCCATCGCCTTCCGCAACGGGGTGGATTTCCGCGACCTGGCGAGCTGGAACCATATCGATACGCCGTACACGATCTGGCCGGGCCAGGAACTGCGGCTGGCGCCCGAGGGCAAGGCTCCCGCGCCCACGCGCAACATGACCGGCGTGGTGGTGGGGACGACGGCCAGGCCCCAGGCCCCGGCGGCGGCTCCCGCGCATGCGGGCCCGGCCAGTCCACCCCAGCCGGCGACAGCGGCCAGCGCTTCCCCTGCGCCGGCGGCAAGCACCACGCCGGTGGTGCCGGTAGCCGGTGCGCCTGCCGCCACCGCCAGCAATACGCCGCCTCCCGCGCCCGCCACTCCGGCAGCTCCGGGGGCCACCCGCAGCAATGGCGGGGTGACCTGGCGCTGGCCGGCCGATGGCCAGCTCATCAAGCGCTTCCAGGCGGGCGATGCCATCCCTGGCATCGAGATCGGCGGCAAGGCCGGCGATCCGGTCCGGGCGGCCGCCGACGGCGTGGTGGTGTACAGCGGCAACGGCCTGGTGGGCTATGGCGAACTGATCATCGTCAAGCACAACGACAGCTACCTGTCGGCCTATGGCCACAACAGCAAGCGGCTGGTGAAGGAAGGCCAGCGCGTCACCGCCGGCCAGCAGATCGCCGAGATGGGTTCCACCGGTGCCTCGCGCGACGAATTGCAGTTCCAGATCCGCAAGGATGGCAACCCGGTCGATCCGTTGGGCTACCTGCCATCACGCTGAACCTCGGTCTCCGTAGGACCACTGTGGGAGCGCACTCAATGCGCGACCGGCGAGGCGAGGAACAGGATCGGACACCAATCGCGCACAGGGTGCGCTCCCACAAGTCAGGCGGGGAGGATGAACGCCGCCACCACCCGCCGGCTTTCACCCGCGAGCAGGTCGTAGGTGCGTGCCGCGGCGGCGTTGTCCATCACCTCCACGCCGACGCCCTGGCGCAGCAGGGCGGCCATGAAGGCGGCGGCGGGAAAGACCTGGCGCTCGCCCGTGCCCAGCAGCACCACCTCGGGCTTCAGGTCGAGGATGGCCTGGACGTGGCTGTCGTCCAGTTCGGCGGAGGCGGCCACCGGCCAGCGCTCCACCGCCCGCTCGGGCGACAGCAGGAAGCTGGCGGTGAACTCGCGGTCCACCACGGTGATGGCGCGTGCGCTCACGCGGCGCACGTACAGGTAATTGCCGGGGCGGTCGAGGGAAAGATCCATCAGCGGGGCAGGGCGAGCTTGGGCTCGTCCTCATTGCGGCGGAACAACACCACGATATGGCCGATCTGCTGCACGTTCTCTGACCGGGTGCCGTCAGCCAGATAGTCGACCTGCGCCTGGCGCTCGTCCTTGTCGCCGCCGGACAGCTTCACCTTGACCAGCTCGTGGTGCGACAGGGCCAGATCCAGTTCCTTGAGCACGGCCTCGGTCGCGCCCTTGGCGCCCAGCAGGATGACGGGGTTCAGGTCATGGGCCAGGCTGCGCAGGTAGCGGCGCTGCGAAGGGGAGAGGGCCATGTGTTCAGTCTCGGATTCACTGCGATAGGACCGGTAAGGGTATCATGCGGGCATCTCCCCCGTATCTGTGGCCGCCGCCGACCCATGTCTCGCAGCAAAAGCAGTTCCCGCTGGCTGCGGGAGCATTTCGATGACGTCTATGTGAAGAAGGCCCAGGCCGAGGGCCTGCGCTCGCGCGCCGTGTTCAAGCTGGAGGAACTGGTCGACCGTGACCGCCTTCTCAAGCCGGGCATGCGGGTGGTGGACCTGGGCGCCGCCCCGGGCGGATGGTCGCAACTGGTGCGGCAGCGCCTGGGCGATTCGGGTACCGTGGTGGCCATGGACATCCTGCCCATGCAGGGCATCGCCGGGGTGGATTTCCTGCAGGGCGACTTCCGCGAGGAATCGGTCCTGCGCGAGCTGGAAAGCCGCCTGCAGGGCCAGCAGGTCGATCTTGTGCTGTCGGACATGGCCCCCAATATGAGCGGAGTGGCCCTGGCCGACCAGATCCGGGCGATGGACCTGGCTGAATTGGCGCTGGATTTCAGCCGCCAGTGGCTCAAGCCGGGCGGGTCGTTCCTGATCAAGCTGTTCCAGGGGACGGGCTTTGACGATTACCTACGCAACTTGCGCGCAGACTTCACCCGCGTGACCATGCGTAAACCTAAGGCCTCCCGCGCACGTTCGCGGGAGGTGTATGCATTGGCCGTGGGTCGCAAGATCCCCGGCCGGCAACCGGGCGAGAACCGTGCATGAATGAAATGGCGAAAAACCTGCTGCTCTGGCTGATTATCGCGGTGGTCCTGCTCACCGTGTTCCAGAGTTTCAATCCGCATGGCGCGTCCTCCTCGGATCTGCCCTACAGCAGCTTCGTGCAGAGCGTGGACAACGGCAACGTGTCCACGGCCACCATCAGCGCCGACCAGCCGGCCACCATCAGCGGCAAGCTGAAGGATGGCAGCTCGTTCCGCACCGTCGCGCCGGTCCTGGGCTGGTCCACCAACGCGGTGGTCAAGCAGATGCAGGACAAGGGCGTGGAGGTGCGCCAGGAGCCCTCCAACAACGGCTTCTCACTGCTGGGCCTCTTGCTCAACTGGCTGCCGATCATCCTGATCGTGGGCGTGTTCATCTGGTTCATGCGCCAGATGCAGGCCGGCGCGGGTGGGCGCGGCGCCATGAGCTTCGGGCGCTCGCGCGCCAAGCTGCAAGGCGAGGACCAGATCAAGGTCAACTTCAGCGACGTCGCCGGCTGCGACGAAGCCAAGGAAGAGGTCGGCGAGCTGGTCGAATTCCTGCGCGACCCGGGCAAGTTCCAGAAGCTGGGCGGCAAGATCCCGCGCGGCGTGCTGATGGTGGGCCCGCCGGGCACCGGCAAGACCCTGCTGGCCAAGGCCATCGCGGGCGAGGCCAAGGTGCCGTTCTTCTCGATCTCCGGCTCCGACTTCGTCGAGATGTTCGTGGGTGTGGGCGCCAGCCGCGTGCGCGACATGTTCGAGCAGGCCAAGAAGCACGCGCCGTGCATCATCTTCATCGACGAGATCGATGCGGTTGGCCGCCATCGCGGCGCTGGGCTGGGCGGCGGCCATGACGAGCGCGAGCAGACGCTCAATCAGTTGCTGGTCGAGATGGACGGCTTCGAGGGTACCGAGGGCGTCATCGTCATCGCGGCCACCAACCGTCCGGACGTGCTCGATCCCGCGCTGCTGCGTCCGGGCCGCTTCGACCGCCAGGTGGTGGTCGGCCTGCCGGACGTGAAGGGGCGCGAGCAGATCCTCAAGGTACACCTGCGCCGCGTGCCCACCGCAGCGGACGTGGAACCGATGACCATTGCGCGCGGCACGCCGGGTTTCTCCGGCGCGGACCTCGCCAACCTGGTCAACGAGGCGGCACTGTTCGCCGCGCGCGAGAACGCGCGCGAGGTGCGCATGACGCACATGGACAAGGCGCGCGACAAGATCCTGATGGGCACCGAGCGCCGCTCGATGGCCATGAGCGAAGACGAGAAGAAACTGACCGCCTACCACGAGGCCGGCCATGCCATCGTCGGCCGCCTGGTGCCCGAGCACGATCCGGTCTACAAGGTTACGATCATCCCGCGCGGCCGCGCGTTGGGCGTCACCATGTACCTGCCGGAAGGCGACAAGTACAGCATGAACCGCGTGGCGATCGAATCGCAGCTGTGCTCGCTGTACGGTGGACGCGTGGCCGAGCAGTTGATCTTCGGCGAGGACAAGGTCACCACCGGTGCTTCCAACGACATCGAGCGCGCGACCAAGATGGCGCGCAACATGGCGACCAAGTGGGGCCTGTCCGACAAGCTCGGCCCGGTGACCTACGGCGAGGAGGAGGACGAGGTGTTCCTCGGCCGCTCGGTGACCCAGCACAAGAACGTCTCCGACGAGACCGCGCGCAAGATCGACGAGGAAGTGCGCTCCATCCTGGACCGCGCCTATTCGCGCACCAAGCAGCTGCTGACCGACAACATCGAGAAGCTGCACGTGATGGCCGACGCGCTGCTGCAGTACGAGACCATCGATGCGCACCAGATCGACGACATCATGGCCGGCCGCATTCCTGGACCGCCGGCGGACTGGTCGAAGAACTCCACCACCGGCTCCACGCCGCCACCTCCGCCACCGCGCGGCGACACGGGCGCCAAGGTGGGCGATCCGGCCACGCAGAGCCGCATCGCCGACCGCTGAACGAGTCGTAGCGGCATACGAAGAGAAGGCGGCCATGGGCCGCCTTTTTCCTGTGATGGCTTCCGAGAGCTCCTCCTGTGGGAGCGCACCCTGTGCGCGACTTGCGCCGGACAAGAGGAATGAGTCCCCGAAAAGGAGATGGAATAGTTAGGCGCACGGCGCGGTCAGTGTGTGTGCTTGCTGTCCCGACAGGCCAGTCGCGCACAGGGCGTGCTCCTACAGGGTGCCAGCGGATATTTTTCTTCCGCGGGGTATGGCCGAATAGGGAAAGGCTGGTTAAACTAGCGGGCTCGGGTGACGCGCTCTCATCGCCGAAGATGACGATTCTTCAACGGCGATGAAAAAAATATGAAAAAAAGTATTGACGCATTGGTCCCGAATCTGAATAATTCCGCTTCTCGCTTCGACGCTTTCCAGTAGAATGGTTAAGCGACAAGGCAATGATTGAAACGCGCCCGTAGCTCAGTTGGATAGAGTACCAGGCTACGAACTTGGTGGTCGGGAGTTCGAATCTCTCCGGGCGCGCCAAACAAGAGGCAAGGTGTGGTGCTCGGCATCACTGCTTGCCGCCGCAGGGCAGTGAATCGCCAAGCGGGCCGGACGATGAGGTACGAGGTTCGGTGTGCTTTGATACGGATTGACTAGGCTAGGCGTCACCCGTAGCATTTCAAAGCTTCAGCCCGTAAGGTTGAGGGTTCGAAATCGGGGTATAGCTCAGCCTGGTAGAGCGCCAGCTTTGGGAGCTGGATGTCGGGGGTTCGAATCCCTCTGCCCCGACCAGCAGATGCTATGCACATCGTGCACATGCGCCTGTAGCTCAACCGGATAGAGCATCGGCCTTCTAAGCCGACGGTTGCAGGTTCGATTCCTGTCGGGCGCGCCAATTCGTGGTTTATGGTGGGCGTAGCTCAGCTGGTTAGAGTACCGGATTGTGATTCCGGTTGTCGTGGGTTCGAATCCCATCGTCCACCCCAGTTCTTGGTTCTACAATTTAGTTTCACGGGCCGTTAGCTCAGCTGGTAGAGCAGTTGACTCTTAATCAATTGGTCCAAGGTTCGAATCCTTGACGGCCCACCAATTCAAAGGCACCTGGCGAAAGCCGGGTGCCTTTTTCATTGGCCGCGATGAAGGCCCGCATGCATCGCGGTTCGTGGCGATGGGTGTGCAAGCGGAATGGGGTTGTGTGCACGGCATATAGCGCCGCGCAAGCTGGGCAAGCGGGTCTCGCGATGAGCGGCGCCCCATGGATGAGTTCGTTCAGGTTGCGTGGGAAGTCCTCGCAATGGTGCATGCACGACCGTGACATGCCCTCGGGAATGCACAAGATGCGGTCAGGAAAATCCTCGTGATTTCGCTGATTTCGGTGCGTGACGCGATGTGCCGTCATGCGGTGGCACGGTTACTGCAACCTCATAAGTGGATTCCTGTCGCCCCTCTTGCATGACGGATGTTCGATAGGGCATGGTTTTTCTTTTGGAAGTATAGACTTCCATCGTAAAACGCATCGATTCATCGAAAAGATCTTCACTTCGCTTGTGCGTTGCGTGCTGAACGCTCTGCGAATATCGAAAGTTTGCGCTTCGGCAAGTTCATGTTGCGGTCATGGGCGTCCGCTATAACAACCCCGAATCGTTAGACGGGCGATGGATAAGCGTTAAACGCATGATGCCTCGCCGACGCATGATTCTCAGTTTCTTTCGAGATCAGCGAATGGATGGTTGCGTGAATCGCACCCGCCGTTCGTAGGTCGTCCGTGACGATTCAATACGCATCAGGGGGCCCTCCGCGACCGAAGAAAGAGGCGCGTGCATGGCTACGTCCCAAGAATTCCCGGTTAAAAATGCGGATCCCGTCCTCGTTCCTGTCTTGCTCGCCGGCGGTACGGGCACCAGGCTCTGGCCGCTTTCACGCGAGCAGTATCCGAAGCAGTTTCTTTCGCTGATCGGATCGCTCAGTCTCTTCCAGCAAACCGCGCAACGTGCAACGGGGATCGATGGCGCGGTCGCGCCGATGGTGCTTGGTTCGCACGATCATCGCTTCGTGATCGCCGAACAACTGCAGGACATCGCGGTAAAGCCGTCTGCGATCCTGCTCGAGCCGGAGAGCCGCAACACGCTCGCCGCCGCTGCGATAGCAGCGCACCATGTTGCCGTGGAACACGGTGAGGATGCGCTTGCGTTCCTCATGGCGGCCGATCACTTCATCTCCGATGTCGAGGCTTTCAGGCTTGCGTCCTGCGCGGCCGCGAGTGCCGCGAACCAGGACCATATCGTCACCTTCGGCATTACGCCGACAAGGCCGGAAACGGGCTACGGCTATATCAAGGGCGGCGCGCCGCTGGGGGGCGCTGGCGTGCGGGAGGTCGAGTCCTTCGTCGAAAAGCCCGACGTCGATACCGCACGCCGGTTCCTTGCCACGGGCGACTACTTCTGGAACGGTGGCATGTTCGTGTTCCGCTGTGGCCGCTTCCTCGACGAATTGCGACGGCTCGAGCCGGAAACCTTCGAACAGTCGCGGCAGGCATTGCACAAGGCCCGCCATGAGAACGGCTTTACCGAGCTTGATCCGGAAGCCTTTCGCCTTTGCCGCAGCGAATCGATCGATTACGCCGTCATGGAGAAAGTTGGACGGATTGCGCTGGTGCCATTGGATGCGGGCTGGGAGGACGTCGGCGCCTGGGACTACCTCGATCGCATGCCAGGAGTCGATCCGAGAGACAACCACACGCACGGCGACGTATTGCTGGAGGATGCGACGGGCAACCTGGTGCATTCAAGCAACCGGCTGATCGCGTTGATCGGCGTACGCGACCACATCGTGGTCGAGACCGACGATGCGGTGCTGGTGGCACCCAAGGACCGCGCCCAGGAAGTCAGGAGGGTGGTGCAGTCGCTCAAGCACGCCAAGCGAACCGAAGTGGAGAACCATCGCCGGGTCTACCGGCCGTGGGGGTTCTACGAAACCATCGCGCTTGGCGACCGTTTCCAGGTCAAGCGCATCTGCGTCAAGCCAGGGCACAAGCTTAGCCTGCAGATGCATTACCACCGCGCCGAACATTGGGTCATCGTCAAGGGCACCGCGAGGGTCACCATCGCGGCCAAGACCTTCATCCTGTCCGAGGACCAGTCGACCTATATCCGCCTCGGCAACACGCATCGGCTGGAAAACGCCGGCCGGATTCCGCTCGAGCTGATCGAGGTGCAGACCGGCGTGTACCTGGGCGAGGACGACATCGTGCGGTTCAGCGATGCCTATGGCCGCATCGAAGCGGCAACGGAGACCGCCGGTAGCGCTCACGTAGCTTGAAGACCCCGCAATCCGCGAGGAAACATTCGATGGCTGAAGTGCTGGAAACAGTTGCATCACCGCCCCGACTTGCGTCCTGCTTCAAAGCCTATGATCTACGCGGCCGTGTTCCCGGCGAGCTGGATGCGGGAGTGGCGTTCCGCCTGGGGCTTGCCTATGCCAGGCGCTTCCGGCCGTCGCGCGTCGCCGTGGGCCGCGATGCGCGCCTGTCCGGGCCCGAGCTGCTGAATGCGCTGGCCCATGGACTGGCGCAGGAAGGCGTCGAAGTCCTCGATCTAGGACTATGCGGTACCGAGGAAATCTACTTCGCCGCATTCCAGCCCGGCTGCGACGGCGGCATCATGGTCACCGCCAGCCACAATCCGCCCGAGTGGAACGGCATGAAGCTGGTGCGCGGCGGTGCCGTGCCGGTCTCCGGCGATTCCGGCCTGCGCGAACTGCAGGCGGAGGTGGAGCAGTCCGATGCGCCCGCGCCGGCAGGCGCGGCGCGGATGACGCCGACCTCGTTCCGCGATGCCTATGTGCGACATCTGCTTGGCTACATCGATGCCGCCAGGCTGCGGCCCCTGAAGGTGCTGACCAATGCCGGGGACGGCTGCGCCGGGCTGGTGGTGGACGCGCTGGCACCGCACCTGCCATTGCGCCTCGAATCCATCCGCCACCGGCCCGACGGCAATTTCCCGCATGGCGTGCCCAATCCTTTGCTGCCGGAAGGCCGTGCCGTGACCGCGGAGGCCGTGCGTGCGCACGGCGCGGATTTCGGTGTCGCCTGGGACGGGGATTTCGACCGCTGCTTCCTGTTCGACGAACAAGGGCGCTTCATCGAGGGCTACTACATCGTCGGCTTGCTGGCCGAGGAAATGCTGCAGCGCCATCCCGGAGCGAAGATCATCCACGACCCGCGCCTGGTGTGGAACACGCGGGAGATCGTGCAGCGCGCCGGCGGCATGCCCATCCAGTCCAAGACCGGGCACGCATTCATCAAGGAGCGCATGCGCGCGGAGGATGCCGTCTACGGCGGCGAGATGAGCGCGCACCATTACTTCCGCGATTTCGCCTATTGCGACAACGGCACCATCCCGTGGCTGCTGGTCGCGGCGATGCTGAGCCGCACCGGCCTGCCGCTGTCGCAACTGCTCGACGCGCGCATGCGGGCGTTCCCGGTCAGCGGCGAGATCAATGCGACGGTGGATGACACCGATGCCACGCTGAAGCGCGTCGAGCACCGCTATGCGGCGTCCGCGCAAAAAGTGGAATGGGTCGACGGGCTCAGCATGGAGTTCGCCGGATGGCGCTTCAACCTGCGCGGTTCCAATACCGAGCCGGTGATCCGACTGAACGTGGAAGCGCGCGGGGATAGTGCGCTTGTGCAAGAGAAAACGGACGAGATACGGCGCCTCGTAGCGCAGGAGTGACGACCAACCCACCGCTTCACCTTCGGAGGAATCAGCATGCGTATCAGCATTTTCGGTATGGGCTATGTCGGCGCGGTCTGCGCCGGTTGTCTCGCGGACCGTGGTCACACGGTGATCGGTGTCGATATCGCGCAGACCAAGATCGACCTGATAAACCGCGGTGAATCGCCGATCGTGGAACCCGGGTTGGAGGAGCTGCTGCGCAAGGGCGTCGACGCCGGCCGCATCCGGGCGACCTCCGATACCCACGATGCGATCCACCATACCGACCTGTCGATGGTATGCGTCGGCACGCCAAGCAAGAAGAACGGCGACCTGGACCTGCATTTCGTGGAAACCGTCGTTGCCGAGATCGGCACGGCGCTTCGCGACAAGAAGGAGAGGCACACCGTGGTCATCCGCAGCACGGTATTGCCGGGAACGATCCGTGAAGTGGTGCTGCCGCTGCTCGAAGCCACCTCCGGCAAGCGCGCGGGACGCGACTTCGGCCTTGCCGTCAATCCCGAATTCCTTCGCGAGAGCACCGCGATCGTCGACTACAACGACCCGCCGATGACCGTGATCGGCGAATGGGACAAGGCTTCCGGCGACCAGTTGGCGGAGCTCTACTCCACGCTTTCCGCGCCGCTGATCCGCAAGCCGATCGAGGTCGCGGAGATGGTCAAGTACACCTGCAACGTCTGGCACGCCACCAAGATCACGTTCGCCAACGAGATCGGCAACATCGCCAAGGAGCTCGGGGTGGACGGCCGCGAGGTGATGGATGTGATGTGCCAGGACCGCAAGCTCAACTTGTCGAGCTACTACCTCAAGCCAGGCTATGCGTTCGGCGGCTCGTGCCTGCCCAAGGACGTGCGGGCACTCAATTTCCGCGCCACCCAGGTCGACGCGCCGCATCCACTCATCGGATCGCTGATGCAGAGCAACGAGATCCACCTGAAGCGTGCGTTCGACCTGGTCGCCTCGTTCGGCGACCGTCGCATCGGCATGCTCGGCCTGAGCTTCAAGGCACAGACCGACGATCTGCGCGAAAGCCCCCTGGTCGAGCTGGCGGAGATGCTGATCGGCAAGGGCTACGATCTTTCGATCTTCGACGAGAACATCGAGTACGCGCGGGTACATGGTGCGAATCGCGAATACATCACCAGCAGGATCCCGCATATCTCCTCGTTGCTGAATCCGGACCTCGACGAAGTGATCGAGAATTCCGAGGTGCTGATCGTGGGGCAGCGCGACCGGAACTTCGAGAAGGTGCTCAACGGCGCCCGCGGCGATCGCAAGGTGGTGGACCTGATCGGCTTCATGCCGCATGCGTCGACGCCGGAAATGCAGGGCATCTGCTGGTGACGCCGCGATGCTTTCGGCATACAAGACAAACCGCGGGTTCATTGCCTATCCGTCCACGTACCTGGACGGTCCGCCGCCGAGCGCATCGCGGAGTTTCCTGATCGATCTCGGCGGCTGGCTGCTGTACCTGAGCGGTCTGATCGGGCTGGTGCTGATGTTGCCGGCGCAGGCGTTCGAGCCGGGTACGCGGATCTTCGTGTTCGCGCTGGGTGGCCTGGGGCTGTGGCGCTATGGCCTCCGCATCATGCATTTCGTGCGCAGCATGGTGTTCCTGCACTGGGCGTTCCCGCGGGCCCGGCGCGCCGCCCTCCGCACCGGCGCCTCGGCCATGCCCTCGCACGTGTACCTGCTCATCACCAGCTTCCGCATCGAGACCCTCACCACGACGATGGTCTACCAGGCGGCCTTCGAGGAGGCGATTAACTGCGGATTGCCCACGACGGTGGTCGCCTCGATCGTGGAGATGGCCGATCAGCGCCTGATCCTCGCGCTGTGGGAGCACCTGGCGCCTCCCAGCCGGGTTCGCCTGAAGATCGTGCGGATCCCCGGGACGGGCAAGCGCGATGCGCTGGCCCAGGGCTTCCGCTGCATTTCCCGCGACATGCCGGATGCGGACGCGGTGGTCGCGCTGATCGACGGGGACACGGTGCTGGAGAAGGGCGTGATCGTGAAGACCGCGCCGTTCCTGAAGACCATGCCCAGCGTCGGCGCCCTCACCACCAACGAGTTCTGCGACGTCGCCGGCAGCTACGCCATGAGCGAGTGGCACAAGCTGCGTTTCGCCCAGCGCCACCTGAACATGTGCTCGATGGCGTTGACCCGGCGCGTGCTGACATTGACCGGGCGCATGTCGTTGTTCCGCGCGTCCATCGTCACCGACCCGCGCTTCATCGACGACGTGCAGAACGATGCCATCGAGCATTGGAGGCTGGGCAAGTTCAGGTTCTTGACCGGCGACGACAAGAGCACATGGTACAGCCTGGTGCGACTGGGATGGGATACCTACTACGTCCCGGACACCTCGGTACGAACCCTGGAGAGCCCGCCGGATCCCCGTTTCCTGAAGGCCAGCCGCAAGCTGATGTTTCGCTGGTACGGCAATTCGCTGCGCCAGAACGGGCGCGCGCTCAAGCTTGGGCCGCGCAAGCTTGGCTGGTTCACCTACTACGTCCTGCTGGACCAGCGCGTGCTGATGTGGACGGGCCTGCTTGGCCTGGCCACGGCGATCGCCGCGAGCATCAAGTTCAGCATGGTCTACATGCTGACCTTCCTGCTGTGGGTGGGCATCACCCGCCTGGTGATGTCGATGCTTCTGCTGGCCTCGGGACACCGCATCGGTCCCGCGTTTCCGTTGCTGCTGTACTACAACCAGGTGATCGGCTCGGTGATGAAGATCTTCGTGTTCTTCCGCCTTGACCAGCAATCCTGGACGCGCCAGAAGACCACGCTCGATCGCAACCTTGGCGCTTTTCAGCAACGTTTCAACCAGTGGTCGTCGTGGGCCATGACGTTTTCGGCGACGAGCTTCTTCGCCGCGATTGTGATGTGCCTTCTGAGCCTGTGACGCCTTACCAACGATTCAGGGCTACGAGGAAACCAAGCAATGGTCGACGAAACACTCAATGTCGTGCACGAAACGGAGGTCGAGCGCCAGCATCCCAGGGTCCGCATCCCGGCCACCCTGCACATGGAGACCATGGGGCGCGAGAAGGACTACCACGTGATCGACATCTCGGCCGGCGGCTTCGCCTTCGATTCGCTCGGCGAGGCCTTTAACGTCGGCAAGACTTACCACGCGACGCTCAACTTTGCGATCGATCCCATGGGCATGACCCTTCCCATCGATTTCAGGGTGTGCAATGTCGACCAGGGACACCATCGCGTCGGATGCTCGTTCGAGGATTTGGATGAACGCCAGGTGGCGCTGCTTCGGCAATTGATAAACGCCTACATCGCAGGCGAGGTGGTCAGCGTCGGCGACATGCTGACCACCCTGTCGCGCAACAACTTCGCCAAGCCGCGCGAACCGCAGGGCGCCCTCGCGTCGCAGCCTCAGCATGTGCGGCCGCGCACGGTGACGCTGACGGGCCTGTTGTTCTTGGTCGGCGTCGCCGCCTTCCTGTATGCCTTCGCCAAGCTCTACGGCGTGCTTTTCATCAACCATGCCATCGCCGCCAAGGTCGCCGCGCCCAGCTTCGCGATCACCATGCCGCGCGACGGCACCTACTTCAACCTGGTGCCGCCCGATGGCAAGGTCAAGAAGGGGCAGCCCCTGGGCACCTTCCAGGCGGCCATGCTCGACGTGGTGCAGAACGATCCTGGCTCGTTGCATCTCACGCCGCAGCAGCTGTCGGACCTGATGGGCGAAACGCTCAAGGGTACGCTGTCCAGTCCCTGCGACTGCACGGTGCAGCAGACCTTCGCGTTGGATTCGCAGTTCATCAACCGCAACCAGCCGTTGATGGTGCTTCTGCCCGACGATGCCAAGCCCTATGTGCTGGCGCGCTTCCATTTCGACAACATCCAGGATCTTCGCGTGGGCCGTACCGTCAGCTTCCATGTCAGCGGCGAAAACCATGACCGCTACGGCCGCATCAGCCAGGTACGTCTGCTGCCCAATCCGGCAGGGAGCGACGACAAGGGGGGCGCCAGCGACCTGCGCGGGCTGGATGCGCCGGGCGCGGTCAGCGATGTGCTCACCCAGATCGAGCCGGCGCAGCCGCTGGCGCGCACGCTGATCGACCAGCCGGTGGATGTCCAGCTTGGCGATCCACGCAACGATATCGCCGGGCCTCTCGCCCAGGGCGTGCGCCGCGTGCGCGAGCTGATCGCGGGGCTTTGATGAAAGGCGCGACGGCCAGTTGCGCAGTGTTGCTCGCCATCGGGCTGTTTGCCGGCGGGATGGCGAACGCGCAGAAGCCCTCCGGCGACAGCCATGGCACGTCCGTCGAGGGCGGCGGCATGCCGGACCTGGCTCGCGGCAAGCTTGCCGCCGAAGCCGGGCACGATGCCGAGGCGGAAAGCAATTTCCTGCCCTTGGCCAAGCGCGGCTATGTCGAGGCGCAGCTCGCGCTGGCGCGCGTGTATGCGCGCCAACAGACGCAACAGTCCATGCAGGAGGCGATCCACTGGTTCCGCGTCGCCGCGGAGAAGGTGCCGCTGCAGGCCGAGGTTCCGCTGGCGCGGTTGCTGTTGCAGCAGGACCAGGCATCGCAGATCGCCGAAGCGCAGCGCCTTTTCACGAAGGCCTGGGATGAGCGCCAGGACCCGGAGGCCCTGGCAGGATTGATCGAGCTGTACGTCCAATACCCGGGCTACGACAGCGGAAAGCGGTTGCCGTCGCTGGTCGCCAGCGCCGAAAAGCTCGACCTGCCGGTAAGCAACGGCGCGCTGATCAGCTGGTACCGCAATACGCGCGAGATGCCAGGGCACGACGAGCGCCTGCTGGCGATGTGCCGCAAGTCGCTGAACCTCGCGCCGACGTGCTACGTGGATCTGATCCGGGACATGCGCGCGCGCAACGACCAGCAGGGCATGCGGCAGATGGTGGCCGCGGCGATGTCGCAGTTCGGCCAAGGCCTGTTGCCGATCGACACGGCGGCAAGCGTGGCCCGCGCGCTGGTGGCGGCGCCCGATGGCAGCCTCGATGTGTCCGAATCCGACGTCGCTGTTTCCGATCTCCCGGAAACAGATGCGGAAGATCTTGCACCCACCGGTGCCGGCCCGAGGCCGATCGCCCTCGGCGCAGCGCACGCCTGCGCCGAGGATCCGGTGGGCGTTGCGCAGCTGGTGCCCACCGTGGGGGCGGTGGCTGGGACGTCCAATGCGCAGACGGCTTCGAATGGCGCCCCTGGCGCGAGCGCGGGTGGTCCGGCGCCGTCACCGCCGCCGGGCAATGCCCCGGGCGCCAAGGCGCCGCCGTCGCCGGAGACCAATGCGCAACCCGACCTGGCCAATCAGGTCCTTGCCAAGCTTGTCGCCGGTTCCACCGAGGCGCGCGTGGAAGCCGCCGGCGTGGTAGTACGCTTTCCGTTCCTGGCGCCGGATTTCGATGTCGAGCCGGCACTGCAGGCGGGTATCAAGCAGGGGCTGCCGGATGCCACGTTGTACCTGGGCGAACTGTACTTGCACGGCAACCGTGCCACGCGCGACCCGCGCAAGGCGCTGCAACTGCTGCAGCGCGCCGCAGACGAACCCGCCACCAGGCTCGACGCGCAATACTACATAGGCAGGTTGTACCAGTTCGGCTATCTGGACGAGGTCGATCCGCAACAGGCGATCGATCACCTGCTGTATGCCGCGCGCCGCGGCTATGTTTCGGCAGATAGCGCCTTGGCCAGGCTCTACGCCTCCGGCAAGGGCATCTGCCCGAACCATGTCAACGCCTACGTATTCGCGCAGCTCGGCGCTCGCGACGGCGCCGATGCCATCCGCACGCTGGCCGGCCAGCTCAGTGGCGTGCTGACACCGCAACAGCACCAGGAAGCGCAACGCATCCTCCATCAGGAAGAAGCGATGCGGCAGCAGCTGCCCGAGCCCGGCTTCGCCGAGGCCGCACTTCCAACGCCATGAAAAAGGAACCGCGATGAGATCGCTCTCGTTGACCGGATGTGGTGCCTTGCTGGCGCTGGCAGCCCTTCCCGCCGCCGCGGTGGAGACGGATTACGCGTTCAAGACCGAGATAGCGGTCGTCGACGAGACGGGCGGCGATTTCGGGCGGCTCGGCCAGCACAGCACGCAGCAGGCCTACCTGGATGCGACGCCATGGGTGCACTTCCAGTTCTCGCAGGCATGGAGCGGCTTCGTCCGGGCGCGCTTGTTCGCGCCGACCGGAACCGTGCAGACCAATGCCAACGACAACAACAATGTCGGCCCTACCAGGCAGACCTTCGTCGGGCTCAAGGAGGCGTGGATCGACTATGCAGGCTTCCGCTATCCGGGCGAATCGATCCGGCTCGGCCGCCAGCGCGTGCGCGAGGACGACGCCATGTACATGGACCAGGACGTCGATGCGGCGCGCTGGATCTTCAATACCACGCTGGTCCAGTCAGAATTCGGCGTCGGGCGGGAATTCAGCACCTACCGCACCGACGACATCGGCCTGCCGCCGGACCAGAAACATCGCGTCTATGCGTTCGGCACGTTCAGCGGCGAGTGGCATGCCTACCAGCGCATCGGTGTCCGCGCGATGTATGTCCACGACAACGATGGGCTGCCGGCGGTCGGCGAGCCGGCCACCCTTGGCGCCAAGCTCAACAGCGGCAACCTGCTCTGGCTCGGCGCCTTCCTGGGCAACCATTATTACGATGGCTCCAATGCGCCGGCCCTTGCGTACAACGCGTCGTTCAACTGGCTCGGCGGCAACCAGCGCGGCGCACTCATCGACCCGGTGACGCGGGTGGTCACCAGCATCACCGACAGGCGTACGGTGCATGCCTGGGCGGCGGACGCGGGCTTGCGCTACCGCCTGCCGGTCGACGCCTTCCCGCTGCAGCTGGGCGTGGCCTACGTCTACAGCAGCGGTGGACGGGGCGACGACCTGTCCACCCAGTACAGCCAGACCGGCTTGCAAAGCAACTACTCGCGCTTCACCGGCACCGACTCGCTGGTGCAGCGTTTCACGGATGCCTACCGCGCCGAGCTCGGCAACCTGAAGGTGGCCACCGCCTATGCGTCGGTCAACCTGGGGCGCTGGAACACCAGCCTGATCTACAACCACTACGACCGCGTGCACGGTGATGCGCCGATCACCGCCGACAACATCATCGTCGAGCCGGTCAACAACAGCGGGTCGCTAGGGCAGGGCTACGACATCGTCGTCACCCGCTTCTTCGGAAAGACCATCGCGCGATCGGACCTGATGTCGGGCGACGAGCCGGAAAGCTCGATCCGCCTGCGCGGCTCGGTATTCCGTCCTGGCGCGGCCTACGGGCCCAATACCCGGTCCGAATACCGCGTCACCATGGAGCTGGTGCTATGGCTCTGAAGTCCGCCTGCCTGGTTGTCGCCATCTCGGCGCTGCTGTCGCTCGGCGGCAACCATGCGGCATGGGCGGCGCAGGCCGCGCCGCGGCATGCGCCTTCGCACGCCGCCGGGGCCGGGGACAAGCCGGTGCATGGCAAGTCCCAGGCGGAGGACCCCGACGACGACATGGCCGACCAGACCGACGGTTCCGACGAGGACAACCAGGGCACCGATACGAACGCGGTGGCGGCGACAGACAGCAAGCCGAAGGCGTATATCGTCAGCACCGGCGTGGCCAAGGCCCTGATGGACTGGCAGTCGCCGCGGATTCCCGACGTTTCGCGATATACCGAGTCGGCTGCCATGCAGAACCTGCGGCGTACGCCGGCTGGCCATGTCCGCGTCGGGAGCATGCTCGAGCAGATGTCCTTCAAGAATTTCATGGGGCGCGACGAGCGCCTGCGCGAGTGGGCGAAACGCCAGTCCTCGATGCCGCAGGTCATCTTCATCAGTGGTGGCTACGTGACGCCGCGCGACCTAGCGCGTGCGCTGCCCAGGCAGTATTTCGCGGAGACGCAACCCGGCGTGTTCGTGGCCCGCCTGCCGATCGACGTGCAGCCCGGCGCGACCCTGCATATCGGCAAGGACGTCAAGGATTTCCGCCTTTCGATGGATCGTGGTGCCTTCATCGTCAACGAGGGCGACCTGTTCATCGACCAAAGCCGGCTGGAAGGCTGGGACGAGGCGAACGACAAGCCGACCTGGTTCGTCGACGAGAAGGACTTCCGGCCCTTCATCGTCTCCTGGGGCGGTTCGCGCACCTACATGATCCATAGCGTCGTGGCGCACCTCGGCTACGCGGCCAGCAAGGCCTACGGCATTTCCATCAGCCAGTTCAGCCCGTCGCTGGCGCCCGTCATGAAGCGCGGGGCGCCGACCGGCTGGTTGCTCAACTCCGAATTCTTCGACAACTGGTACGGGTTCTATTGCTACGAGGCAGAGGACGTGGTGATCCGCGGCAACACCTATCACGACAACATCAAGTACGGCATCGACCCGCACGACCGCTCGCGCCGGCTGGTCATCGCGCAGAACACGGTATACGGCACGCGCATCAAGCACGGCATCATTGTGTCGCGCGAAGTCAACGAAAGCTGGATCGTCGACAACACATCGTTCGACAACACCCTGTCGGGCATCGTGGTCGACCGCAGCAGCATGCACAACGTGATCGCGCTGAACAAGACCTACCAGAACAAGTCCGACGGCATCACCATCTATGAAAGCCCCAATACGCTGATCTGGCGCAACCTGGTCACCGCCAACAACCGCCACGGCATACGCGTTCGCAACAGCATCGACGTGCAGCTGCGCGACAACGTCGCGGTCGGCAACGCCCTTTCAGGCATCTACGGGCATATCGAGAACCTCAACGATACCGGGCGCAACCTGAAGCTGGATCCGTTCCACCCGATCATCTCCATGACCGTGGTGGGCGGGAAACTGGTGTCCAACGGCTCCGGCCCGATCACGATCGACCAGCCGCTTAGCCTGGAGGTATACGACGTCGACCTGCGCGAGCCGCGACGGAATCTCGGCATCCATTTCACCGGCGTGCTTGGCGAGAACCAGGAAAAGGTGCTCGACATCATGGTGAGGCAGAAGCTGCCGGTGGTGGTGAAGCCGGAGGCGATCAGCGTGAGCACCGCGAGCAAATAGGAGGAGCTTGCCATGGTCTTTTCCTCCCATGTGTTCCTGTTCCTGTTCCTGCCGCTCTTCCTGGCGGTGTACTACCTGGTGCCCAACCGCGGGCGCGCGCGCAACCTGGTGGTGCTGGCCGGGAGCTATACGTTCTACGCATGGTGGCGCGTGGACTTCCTGTTGCTCTTCGCCGCGGTGACCGTCTGGAACTACTTCGTTGGCCTGGCGATCGCGCGCGCGCCGCGGGGAAGCCGCGAGGCCCGCCGCCGGCTTGTCGCCGGCGTGGCGGGCAACCTGCTCACGCTGTGCTATTTCAAGTATGCCAACTTCGGCATTTCCAGCCTCAACGACGTGCTCGGCGCGGCCGGCGCGGGTCAGGTCTCGTGGCTCCACGTGATCCTTCCGATCGGCATTTCCTTCTATGTGTTCGAATCGATCAGCTATATCGCCGATGTGTACCGTGGCGATACCGAGGCCACCCACCATCCGGTCGATTTCGCCACCTTCGTCGCGCTGTTCCCGCACCTGATCGCCGGACCGGTGTTCCGCTACAAGGATCTCGCCGACCAGTTCGTGCACCGCGAGCACAGCTGGCAGAAGTTCGGCGAGGGATCGGTGCGCTTCATGCAGGGATTCATCAAGAAGGTGCTCATCGCCGACTCGATAGCGCCGCTGGCCAACAGTGCCTTCGAACTGGCCCATCCGCATACCGCCGATGCGTGGCTCGGTGTGCTGGCCTACACGGCGCAGTTGTATTTCGATTTTTCCGGGTACAGCGACATGGCGATCGGCCTTGGCCTGATGATGGGGTTTCGCTTCGTCGAGAACTTCAACCAGCCGTACATCAGCCAGAGCATCACCGAGTTCTGGCGCCGGTGGCACATGAGCCTTTCCGCCTGGCTGCGCGATTACCTGTATATCGCGCTCGGCGGCAACCGCAAGGGCACGCTCACGACCTATCGCAACCTGATGCTGACGATGCTGCTCGGTGGCCTGTGGCATGGCGCGAGCTGGAACTTCCTGCTGTGGGGCGGTTGGCATGGGCTGGTGCTGTGCGTGGAGCGCGTGTTCGGCGTGGCGCCCAGCGCGACGCGGTTTCGTCCGCACCGCTGGGCGCTGACCCTGCTGCTGGTGATGCTCGGCTGGGTGATGTTCCGGGCCGGCAGCGTCGTCAACGCACTGCACCTGTACCGGGCCATGTTCGATTTCCATGGTTCGGGCCTGTCCGATGTATACGCGGGAAGCATCACGTCGCTCGAGGTCGTGACGCTGCTGCTGGCGATCGCGGTGGCCGCGGCCACGGGCGCGGCCAGCCTGCGCTCGCCGGCGGTGAGCCCGCCGCTGTTCGCGCGCGGCCACCTCGCCGCGCAGTGGATGGTGTGGCCGGTGTTCCTGCTGGCGATCCTCAAGCTGTCCGCGCAGAGCTATTCGCCGTTCCTGTACTTCCAGTTCTAGGACCGTCGCGTCCGGCCAGGCGGCCGCGCCCTCGGTTCCCTGCCCGCAGGCCAGGGCATCAGGAGGAAAAGATATGTGGATGCATCGACGAGTGACCGCGCAGCCTTATGGGCAAAGGGAGCTGGCCCGGAAGCTTGCCATGCAGCCGACGCCGCTCGACGTCGCGCCTCCTGGCCTGGCGGCCAGGGCTGAGGCCGCGCGCGCGTGGTGGCGCCGCGAAAGACCCTTGAACGCGATGCTGTTCGTCAGCCTGGTGGCGATCCTGGGTGGCATTGCCCTGGCGCGCGCGCTGGATTTCCGGCCTGCGCAGCACCAGGGCCTGTGGCGTGGCGGGCTGGCCCATGCCTTCGAAGCGCACTACGACCAGGCATTTCCGCTGAAGCAGCTGGGCGTGAATCTGTGGGCGGCGATCGACTACCAGTTGTTCGGGGAAGGCCTGCCCGGCGTGGTCGTGGGCAAGGACGGCTGGCTGTACACCGACGAGGAGTTCAAGCTGGACAACGACTCGCCGGCGCTGGTGGACCGGCATCTCGCGCTGGTCGGCTGGGTGGGGCGTGCGTTGACGCAGCGCCACGTCGCGCTGCTGGTCGCGGTGGTGCCGGCCAAGGCTCGCGTGTACCCCGAGCACCTCGGCCGCAGGCGACCGCCGGAACTGCGGCAGGCCCTGTACGCGCGGGCGCTCGATGCGCTGCAAGCCGAAGGCGTCGCCACGGTGGCATTGCTGGAGCCGCTGAGTGCCGGCAAGCGTGAGCAGCCGACGTTCCTGCGCACGGATACGCATTGGACGCCTTATGGCGCGCGCGTGGCGGCGCAGGCGGTCGCGATGCGTGCCCGTGGCCTGGTCGAAGGAGGGCGCGCCTTCCATTCGCAACCCGATGGCTCGCGGACGTATCGCGGCGACCTTTTCAATTTCCTGCCGCTGGATCCCTGGTTCGCGTCGCTGCTGCCGCCACCGGACAGGCTCACGCCATGGCGCACCATGGACAGCGACCATGCCGGCAGCCTGCTCGGCGACGCGCCGGCGGCGCAAGTCGCGCTGGTCGGCACCAGCTACAGCGCCGAGGCGCAATGGAATTTCGCCGGTGCACTGGAACAGGCGATGCATGCCGACGTGCTCAACTACGCGAAGGATGGCGAAGGGCCGTTCGCGCCGATGCTGGCCTACCTGGATTCCGATGATTTCCGTACTTCCCCGCCGAAGCTGGTGGTCTGGGAAGTGCCGGAACGCTACCTGCCGCTTCCCCAGGCGGCGCTTGCCGCCTACCACCTGCCGCCCGGCGTTTCCACCGGCCGCGTGGCGACATCGGCTGCCGTGCGCGGCCCACAAGCCAGAGAAGGAGGCTCCTTCAGCCATGTCACGAGTCAACCCTGAACGCTCCATGCGTATGCGGTCCTTCATGCAGGCCGCTACCGCCGTCATCCTCCTGGGCAGCGCCGCCGTCGCCACGGCCGGCCTGTATCCGCCCGCGGCGCCGCCCGGCTCGGCATTCGTGCGCGTATTCAACGCCACCAGCCAGCCCAAGGTGACGGCGCAGGTCGGCAGCAAGAGCCTCGGCGACGTCGCCGCGCTCGAGGCCAGTTCGTACGCGTTCCTGCCGCCGGGGCAGTACCCGGTGAAGATCGGCGATGCCTCGGAGAACGCCACGCTGCAAGGCGCGCATTGCTACACGGCCGCACTGGGAAGCGACAGCAAGCTGCACCAGTTCGACCAGCCATGCTTCAACAGCCAGCTCAAGGCCCTGGTCGCGATCTACAACCTGATCGACGGCACCACGCTGAGCCTGCGCACCACCGACGGCACGACCGTGGTCGACAGCGTCGCCCCCAATGCCAGCGGCCAGCGCGAGGTCAACCCGATCAAGGCCGACCTCGTCGTCTACGACGGCGCCAACAAGCTGGCCGATGCCAAGCCCGTGATGCTGATGCGCGGTGGTACCTACAGCCTGTTCGTGATCGGGACACGCAGCAGCCCGGTGCTGATCTGGGTGAACGGTTGAGAGCCGCCATGCGCAGGATATTCAAGGTACTGCTTGCCGCGGGGATCGCGTGCTCGGTCGGCGTGATCTCCCATGCGGCCACGCCGGCTCCGGCATCGCCGGCCTACGACGCCAAGCCATGCTGCTCGCTCTGCCCGCACGCGGCCGACCCGCAAGCCTACGCGGGCTCCAAGTTCCTGAGCGATTTCCGCGTGCTGATCGATGGGCGCGACGGCTGGCTGTTCCGCACCGGCCTCGACCTGACCACGCATTTCGACGTGGAGGACGACAACCTTGCCCAGCTGCATCGCCTCAGCGATGCGCTACGCCAGCGCGGGACCGAAATCGTGATGGTATACCAGCCGCCTCGCGGGCTGATGGATCCCGACAAGCTGACGCCCCAGCAGCGGCGGGGCTACGACCTGCAGGCCGCGCGCGGCAACTATGCGCAGGTGTTGCAGCACATGCGCAGCGAGGGCGGCGTCATCGTGCCGCCGCTGGACCAGCTGGTGAACGAGCAGAAGGGGTATGACTACTACTTCCGCCGCGACCACCACTGGACCGCGGCCGGCGCGCAACATACCGCGCAGGTAGTCGCCGAGACCATGAGCAAGCTGCCCGGTTTCGGCTCGATCCCGAAAAAGCAGTTCAGCACCCACACCAGCGGCGTGATCGGCAAGCCGGGAACCTTGCAGAAGGTTGCCACGCAATTGTGCGGCGGCGGGTATTCGCTGCAATACCAGCCGGCCTACGTCACCGAGCCGGTCGGCGGCGGCAGCCTGCTCGGCGACGCCTCGCAACCGGAGGTGGTGCTGGTCGGCACCAGCAACAGCGACAGCCTGGGCGGCTACAACTTCGCCGGCTACCTGGAGCAGTACATGGGCGTGGACGTGCTCAACGTGGCGATCACCGGCGGTTCGTTCGAGGGTTCGCTGCTGCACTACCTGGCGAGCAAGGAGTTCCAGCAGCATCCGCCGAAGTTCCTGATCTGGGAGACGCCTTACCAGGACTACCCCGACTCCGAGCAGAGCGCCTACAAGGTCTACCGGCAGGCGGTGCCGCTGGTGACCGACGGCTGCCGCGGCAAGACCGCGCTGATGTCGCGGACGGTGGAACTGCACCAGGGCAGCAACGAGCTGCTGTTCAACGGCGGCGGCCGCATCCTGCCGCTGGTGGGCCGCGACTACCAGCTCGAATTCCAGTTCAGCGACCCCGGCGTCAAGGACATGCATGCGGAGGTCTGGTACTTCAGCGGCCTCAAGGAGTCGCTGAAGATGCACTTCAAGCAATACGTGGACAACGGCGGCCGTTTCGATGCGGAACTGCGCTCGGACCGGCCCGATTATGCGTCGGCGACGGTGATGGGCGTCACGATGCTCATGGACCAGGCCCCGGCCAAGCCGCTGAGCGTGACCGCCCAGGTGTGCGCGCGGGACAAGTCGACGCAACTCGCTTCGCAAAACAGGTGAATCCCATGAATCCATGCATCAGGCATCGTGGTTGGCGGCTGCCGTTGTTCCTGGCGACAAGTGTCTTGTTCCCGCTCTGCGCGCAGGCCCAGCAGGCACTGGTGCCGCCGCCGGGCTACGACGCCCCGGTCGAGCAGAAGGCGGACAAGTCGTTCACCTGCGAAGCGCCGCCGGAGCCCTATACGGGCACGCTGGATTTTCCGAGCAAGTACGAGGGTTCCGGCAAGGCCCGCGACCAGTTGAACGAGCAGGCCAACGCCGAGTACCAGGAGCGCAGCCAGCCCATCAACCAGATGGAGAAGGGCATCAACAAGATGGTCGACGAGTACATGCACACCGGCAATCCCGACACCTTGAAGTGCGTGATCGGCTGGTATGGCAAATGGGCGGACGCCGGCGGCCTGCTCGGGCCTTCCAGCTCGTATTCGGGCAAGGCGATGCGCAAGTGGTCGCTGGCCAGCCTGAGCGGCGCCTTCCTGCACCTGCAATTCTCCCGCTCCCAGCCGCTCGCCGCCTATCCGCAGCAGGCCGAGCAGATCAAGGCCTGGCTCGGCCGCATCGGCGACAAGGTGCTGACCGAATGGGACCTCGGCGAACCGCAGAAGAAGATCAACAACCATTTCTACTGGGCCGCATGGGCCATCATGGCGACCAGCGTGGTGGAGAACCGCCGAGGCGAGTTCGACTGGGCGGTCAAGGTCTATCGCATCTTTTCCGAGCAAGTGGATGCCGATGGCTACCTGCCGAACGAACTGGCGCGGCAGACACGCGCCCTGGGCTACCATAATTTCGCGCTCACGCCGGTGGCGATGATCGCGGCGTTCGGCAAGGCCAATGGCGTGGACCTGGCCAGCGAGGGCCATGGCGCATTGACGAGGCTGGCGCAGCGCACGCTGCAGGGCATCGACGATCCGAGGATATTCGAGGCGAAGAGCGGCGGCTATACCCAGGTGCTGGACGATGTCGCCAAGCAGCGTACAGAACTGGCCTGGCTGGAACCGTACTGCTGGACCGTCGGCTGCCAGGGCGCGATCGCGCAGAAAGCCGATTCCCTGCGGCCGATGAAGAATACGCGCCTGGGCGGGGACGTCACCACGGTCTTCCACGCGCCGCAATGACCCTCCCCTGAAAAGGCGCCGGAAGGCATCCTCGGTGGTGCCCGGCCACGGCCGGGGCGGGAAAGCCGCCGCTGTATAGTAGTGTCATGCCGGGCTTCACCGCCGAAAGGGAAAGGGGAAACCTTGTCTGGACTCGAGAGGGAAGCGCCGGCCGCCGCCGCGCACGCTCCGCATGGGGGAACCCTGCTGGCCGGCATCGTCCATGTCTTCTTTTTCGCGATATGGGTGTCCATCTGTTCCGTGGCGCCGGAGATCATCTGGCAGGGGCTGCTCGTCGCCCTCCGGCACTACGACTGGATTACCGTGGGGTCGGCCATATTGACCGGCGCCGTGGTCGCCTTCTTCGTGGAGCCGCTGACCGAACGCCTGCGCGCGATGCGCCTGCAGCTGGCGCACCGGCACAAGACGACCGCGCATGCGACGTTCGCCGCCTTCAGCTTCGCGGTGCTGGCGGTCTTTGTGCACGAGGCGATCACGGCGTTCATCGCCGAGCCCTATGCCGGGCACTACGTGAAGGACACGCTCGCCTACGCCATGTCGGAAGTGTTCCAGTGGGCATGGATCCCGTTTGCCGTCACCATGGCCTGGCTGTGCGCGCACCTGGGACGGTGGATAAGCGTACCGGTGTTCCTGCTGGCGCTGGCTTCCATCGCGCTGGTCGGTCCGGTTTTCGACTGGTATCCCATCGACATCTACACGACGGTGGTGCCGTGCCTGTGCATGCTTGTCGGCGGCCACATCGTGATGCGCAAAGGCTTCGACCGCCATGCGCTTTTCCGCTGCGCGGGCGTGGTGGCGATCATCGCCGCCATCTGGCTGGCATTGGCGGGGTTGTCGCAACTGGTGTTGTCGCTGTTCGGCAGTGGATCCCTGGTCATCTACACCTGGGGCGAGTACACCATCGATTTCCGCTTCTACCTGGGCTGGGTGGTCGGGCTGACCATCGCGCCGAAGCCGTTTCACGAGACGCCCCGGCCCTAGAGTCTGTTCAAGGTCTCGGTCTGTACGCGCAGTCCGGTTAGTGGCGAGTATCGGCTGGTTATCCCCATGGCGCGATGGATGAAACACTGGACCGGCAGGCACCTTACGGGTCTCGGCTGAGATTCAGCGGCCCCTTGTAGGAGCGCACCCTGTGCGCGACGCCTTGCGCCTCAGTCTTTGGGCGTCATCCCGACGAAGTGCGGCATACAAGCCCTGCAGGCCTCGCATGCCGAATCAGCTTCTCCTTCCGCCACACACCGCGGCTACACCGCGGGGCGGCGATGGACGGAGGACTTAAATCCCGATCGGCATCGGTGCATTTATCCTGTCGGAAGGCGGTAGTTCGCTTTTCCTGCCATCCTGCGGATCTCGGTTGAGACTCGACGCTAATCGGGTGCATGCAGGGTCTGTGGCCACATCGAGACTTTGAACAGCTCTCAGGCGTATTGCATCTTGATGGTCATGCCACCGTCGACCACGAACGGCTGGCCGGTGACGAAGCCGGACTGCGCCGACAGCAGATAGACGGCCAGGGCACCGATGTCCTCGGGCGTGCCCACGCGCCCGGCCGGATGCTGGGCATGGTCCTGGCGGCTGAGCGAGGGCGGCTTGCGTTCGGCCGGCTTGCGCCATGCATCGGTGGCGATCCAGCCAGGCAGGATAGCGTTGACGCGCACCTGCGGCCCGGCGCTGACTGCCAGCGCATGCGTAAAGGCGACCAGGCCGCCCTTGCTGGCGGCATAGGCTTCGGTATCCGGTTCCGATTGCAGCGCGCGCGTGGAGGCGATGTTGACGATCGCGCCCCGCGCCTCCGCCAGCGCGGGCAGCGCATGCTTGCTGCACAGGAAGGCGCCGGTGAGGTTGGTGGCCAGGTAGCGGTTCCAGTCGGCCAGCGCCAGCTCGGTAATGCGGGCCACGTGAGGGTTGGCGATGCCGGCGTTGTTCACCAGGCCATCGATGTGGCCGAAGCGCTTGAGCGCGGTGGACATCCATTGGCGCACGCTCGCTTCGCGCGATACGTCCAGGCGGGCGAAGGCGGCGCGCCCGCCGGCCTGCCATTCGTCCAGGCAGGCGTGGCCCGCCTCGGCATCCAGGTCGCCGATGAGCACCTTGCCGCCCGCGCCCAGTACCGCTTGCGCGATGCCGCGGCCGATGCCCTGTGCGCCGCCCGTCACCAGCACGACCTTGTCGTGCAGCGGCTGCGAGTCATAGGGGGCGATGGCGGGTGCCTTGGGCATGGGGGTACCTCGGAAGCGGGAATGGATAGGGCGGCGGTGGGCATCGGCAAGCACGGCCGTGCGTAACGATAGCGCAGTGGGGCGCGCTCCCCCTTGCCGCGCGCACCGTGCCGATCATCGGCCAAACGGCCTAATCCCGACGTGCGTCCGCCGTGGCCCTGCCTGTCGCCGCACGGGCGGTGCGTCGTTCGCGTGTCCCATGCGAGTCCACGCCCGCTTGCGGTTTCCGCGCCGTTGGCGGGCGTCCATGTCCTGCAAGTCATAGAACTTATGGTTTTGTCAAGTTTATTTTGGGCGTGGATATACTCAATCGTGAACTGAGTCACATTTTCTTCGCAGGGGCGGCCATGAAGAATCTTCGTTTGCTTCTCGCACTATGCGTTCCCCTGCTGTTGGCGGCGTGCGCCACGGGCAGGGGCTTGTCAGAGCCGCCGAAGGTCGATCCTGCGGCCCAGGCCGTGACCACCTATCGCATCGGCGTGGACGACCAGTTGCAGATCACCGTGTGGCACAACCCCGACCTGAGCGTCAGCGTGCCGGTGCGCCCGGACGGAAAGATCACCGTGCCGCTGATCGGTGACGTGGTGGCGGGCGGCAAGACGCCGGAGGAAGTGGCCGGCGAGATCAAGGACAAGCTGCAGGCCTATGTGCGCGATCCGCAGGTGGCGGTGATCCTCACCGAGCTGCGCAGCCACGAGTACCTGTCGCGGGTGCGCGTGACCGGCGCGGTGCGCTCGCCGATTTCCATTCCTTACCGGCAGGGCATGACCGTGCTCGACGCCGTGCTGGCGGCCGGCGGCACCACGGAATTCGCCGCGCCCGACCGCACCGAGCTGTACCGCAAGGGCAGCGATGGCGCGACCACGCCTTACGCGGTGCGGCTGGACAAGGTGCTGCAGGACGGGGACCTGGCGACGAACTACCCGGTGCAGCCGGGCGATGTGGTCACGGTGCCGCTGCGTGCGTTCTGAGATCCGAGGCGGACGAGGGGGAAGGCCATGAGCGGAGAACTCACACCTTTTGCCAGCATGGTGCCCGCGCTGCTGAGCGAGGCGCGCCGGCGCCGCCTGGCGATGGCGGCGATGTTCGCGGCCATCGCCCTGGCCGCGCTGGTGACCGGCATGCTGTGGCCGAAGAAGTACGAGGCTTCCACCACCATCCTGGCCCAGGAGAGCAGCATCATCTCGCCGCTGATGGAGGGCGCGGCCGCCGCCACGGCGAACAAGAACCGCGCCAGCATCGCCCGCGACGTGATCTTCAGCCGCAAGGTAATGGACGCGATCCTGGTAGCCGGCGGCTGGATGGCCAGCCATCCATCGCCGGTCGAGCAGGACCGCATCATCGACGGCATCAAGTCGCGCACCAGGGTGCAGATGGAGCGCGAGAACCTCATCACCATCAGCTATTTCGATACCGAGCCGCGCCGCACCTACGAGGTCACGCGCCAGTTCGCCCAGTTGTTCATCAGCGAGAGCCTGGCTTCCAAGCAGCGCGAGAGCCGCGAGGCCTACGAGTTCATCAACAGCCAGGTGGAGGCATACCGCGGGAAGCTCACCGACGCGGAGGACAAGCTCAAGGCCTATCGCGGCGCCAACGACGACGCGCGTCCCGGCAGCGAGGCGGACACCAATGCGCGCATCGGCCAGCTGCGCAGCCAGATCGAGCAGGCCCGCATGGACCTGATGGAGCGTCGCTCGCAGGAGGGCTCGCTCAGCGCCCAGCTCAGCGGCGAGTCGGAGGTGAGCACGGTGCAGACGGTCGGCGGGGTCTACGCGACGCAGATGGCCGACTTGCAGGCGCAGCTGGACAAGCTGCTGCTGACCTATACCGAGGAATACCCGGACGTCGTCCGCATCCGCCACCAGATGCAGGACCTGCGCCAGCAGATGGCGCAGGACGAGCAGCGCAACGCCGCCGCGCAACTGTCCGGCACGCCCACCACGCTGGACAGCCGCGTGCAGTTCAACCCGGCCTACCAGCAGATCAAGACCCAGCTGGCCAATACGCGCGCTTCCACCGCCGCCGCCGCCGCGCGGCTGGCCGCCAGCGAATCGATGCTGCAGAGCGAACTGGCGCGCAGCGCCCGCATCGCCAATTCCGAGAACGTGGTGGCCGAGCTGACGCGCGACTACAACGTCAACCGCGACGTCTACCAGGACCTGCTCAAGCGCCGCGAGAACGCGCGCGTGTCGATGAACCTGGATGCGGAGCAGCGCGGCCTGACCTTCCTGGTGCAGAACCCGGCGGTGCTGCCGCTGGTGCCCTCGGGGCTGCGCTTCATGCACTTCAGCCTGGCCGGCATCGCGCTGGCGCTGGCGGTGCCGGTCGGCCTGCTGTTCGGCTTGGTGCGGCTCGATCCGCGCGTGCGCTCGGTCGAGCGGCTGGAGCAGGCCACCGGCCTGGCGGTGATGGCCGCCATCCCGTTCTATCCCACGCCGCAGGACCGCCGCCGCGAGCGGCGCCACAACATGCTGCTGCTGGTCACCGTGGCGGGCATCGCCGCGGTGTACCTGGCCGCCTTCTGGCTGAGGCTGAAGCAATGAACATCCATGACGAGAATGGCGTCGCCTCCGCCGACGATTTCGAGAGCGTGCTCGAAGAGGCGGCGCGCAACCTGCAACGCCGCTCGATGCCGGGCAATTCGATCGCGCGCATGGACGAGCCCGGCCAGGAACTGGTGCCGCTGCAGCTGGAGGAGCGCCGGCTGATCCATCGCGAGGATTCGGTGCGGCGCCAGTCGGACGCGTTCCGCGAAATCCGCACGCGGCTGCTCGGCATCGCCGGCCAGCAGAATTTCGTGACCCTGGTGGTATCGGTGAGCCCGCGTTCGGGCGGCAGCTTCGTGGCGCGCAACCTCGCCGCCGCGTTTGCCTTCGACGAGACCAAGACCAGTCTGCTGCTGGACTGCAACCTGCGCTACCCGAGCCAGCACAAGGCGCTGGGCGTGGAGCCGCTGGCGGGTGGGCTGATCGATTTCCTGGAACAGCCCTCGCTCGGCATCGAGCCGGTGCTGTACCGCACCGGCATCCCGCGGCTGCGGCTGATTCCGGCGGGCAAGGCGCGCGAGAACAGCGGCGAGTATTTCTCCTCGTTCCGCATGAGCACGATGCTCGATTCGCTGCGCTGCCGTTACCCGGACCGCTACCTGTTCCTCGACGGCCCGGCGATCAAGGGGTCGCCGGACGCGCGCATCCTTTCCGACCTTGCCGATTTCGTGGTGGTGGTGGCCGGGTATGGCCGCGACATGCCGGCGGCGATCAGCCAGGCCGTCACCAATTTCGACCCGGAGAAGATGGCCGGGGTGGTCTTCAACCACGTGCCTTGACGGGCCGCCGCGCCTGCGACCGGAGCGACTTCCGCTGCGCTACTCCAGTGGGGAGAGAAGGAACATGGCAGCACGCACCATACTCGCTCGTTCCGTCGCGTTAGCCCTGGCGGTCTGCTCGGGCGGCGCATGGGCCGACCAGTTCGACTGGTCGGCCTACCTGAGCGGGGAGCACAGCGACAACGCGGCGCTGACCACCACCAACCCGATCAGCACCAACGTGATCGCGCCGGGCGTGAATTTCAGCTACGCCAGGCAGGGGTCGGTGTTCCAGGCGAACGTCGCGGGCAACCTGGAATATCGCGACTATTCCAGCAGCGTCCTCGGCAACCAGACGGTGGCCGAGATCAACGGCCAGGCGAACTGGTCGGCCATTCCGCAGCGGCTGGACGTCACCATGCAGGATGCCGCGGGCGTGGCACCGGTGAACTCGCTGGCCTCCAATGCGCCGGGCAACCAGCAGCAGACCAACGTGCTGGCGGTCGGGCCGACGCTGCACTTCCTGCTGGGCGCGGGCATGAGCGGCGATGCCGAGCTCAAGTACATCAACAGCTACGCCTCCCGCGTGGACCAGTTCAACTCCTCGCGCGGGGCCGGCGCGCTGCGCGTGTTCCGCGACCTCAGTCCCACCGACCAGCTTTCCGCCAACATGGAGCTCGAGCGCGTCGCCTTCAGCAGCAGCACCGCCGGCTCCAATTACACCAGCTATGCACTGTACGGGCGCTACACCAGCCGGCTGGCGAAGCTGGACATCGATGCCTCGCTGGGCTGGTCGAACATCGACTTCACCCAGGGCGCGTCGCAATCCGGGCCGCTGGCGCGCCTGACCCTGGGGTGGCGCCTGTCGCCGCGCAGCACCATCACGGTCGACGGCGTCTACCAGTACTCCGACGCGGCGCAGGACATGCTGCAGCCGACCAACATCAGCATTGGCGGCGAGCTGGTGCCGCTGCAGCCGGTGACGCTGGCCGCCGATACGGTGCGCGGCGGCATCGGCGTCGGCAACGTGGTCATCAGTTCGGACGTCTACAAGGAGCGCCAGCTGTCGGCCGCGTACAGCTTCCAGGGCCAGCGCTTTTCCTTTTCGGTGTCGCCGGCCTACAGCAAGCTGGACTACGTCAACGATGTCACGTTCAACCAGGCCAGCCGAGGCGTGGGCGCGACCGCCAGCTACCGGCTGACGCCCGACAAGTCGGTGTCGGTGTTCGGCACGGCCGACCGGACCACCTACGACACCATCAGCCGTCGCGACCGGACCTATCGCTACGGCCTCGCCTTCAACCACCAGTTCACCTCGCATTGGAGTTGGAGCGCCTCGTTCGCGCGGCAGACGCAGAGCAGCAATACGGCGGGCCAGTCGTACCACGAGAACGAAATCTTCCTCACCGTGACGTACAAGCGATGACACACGTCGATAGCGAGCAGCCATTCTTCTTCGGGCGCGATGGCGAGTTGTTCGGCATCCATCACGCCGCCGCCGTGCGCGGGGGAAGGGCGGTGCTGCTGTGCGCGCCGCTCGGGCAGGACTACATCCGCTGCCATCGCCTGTACCGCCAGCTGGCCACCGCGCTGGCGGCCCAGGGCATGCCGGTGCTGCGCTTCGACTACTACGGCTGCGGCGATTCCGCCGGCGACAGCACGCAGGTCGATTGGCGGCGCTGCCTCTCCGACACCTTGGCTGCGGCCGGCGAGCTGCGCCGGCGCAGCGGCGCCGAACGCGTGCTGGCCTTCGGCGCCCGGCTCGGCGGCAGCATCGCCCTCGCGGTGGGCGCGGCGGCCCGCTTCGACGACATCGTGGTATGGGACCCGGTGATCGACGGCAGCGCCTACGTGGCCGCGCAGGATGCCCTGCAGGACGCCATGCGCCTGGATACCCGGCGCTTCATCCGGCCGCGGGCGTGGGCGGATGCGCAAGGGCAATGGACGGGATTCGCCGTCAGCCCGCTCCTGCGCGGGCAGATCGGCGGCCTGCACGCGGGCTGGAGCGCCGCGCCGTCGCTGCTGCTGGATTCGCTGGCGGCGAAACCGCCGCATGACTGGCTGGGCGTGGTGGCCGATCCGGCGCGCATCCGGCGCCTGGACGCGACCACGCCCTGGGATGACCTGGAGCGGCTGGAGACGGCCATTCTCTCGCACGCGCTGGTGCAGGCGGTGAGCGACCACTGGAAGGAGCACGCGTATGCCTGAGCAGGCTTTCCGCTTTGGCCGCGCGCGGCACCTGGTGGGCATCGTGGGGACGCCCGACATCGGGCGTGGCGGGGTGGGCGTGATCCTGCTCAACGCGGGGCTGGTGCACCGGGTCGGGCCGTTCCGCCTGCACGTGGAGCTGGCGCGCCGGCTCAACGCGTGCGGCTATCCCACGCTGCGCTTCGACCTCTCCACCATCGGCGACAGCGGCGCCAGCGGGCAATCGCAATCGCGCACACAGCAGGTACGGGCGGACGTGGACGACGCCATGGCGCTGCTGCGCGAGCACGCCGGGTGCCGCCGCTTCGTACTGGTCGGCCTGTGCTCGGGCGCGGAGAACGCGCACACCGTGGCGCGCGCCGACGACAGCCACGAGAAGCTGCTCGGCGCCGTGTTTCTGGACGGCTTCGCCTACCGCACCCTCGGCTTCCGCCTGCGGCACTACCTGCCGCGCCTGCTCGATATGCGCCGCTGGTCGCGCTGGCTGGCGCGCAAGGCGAAGCAGGCGGCCGCCGGCGAGGCGCCAGCCTTCAGCGTGGCGCCGCTGCCGCAGGCGGTGGTGCGCGCGGACCTTGAAGGCATGGTGGCGCGCGGGCTCAAGCTGTGCCTGGTCTACAGCGGCGGCATCAACATGTACTTCAACCACCGCCGCCAGTTCCGCGAATGCTTCGGCGCGGTGATGGCAGACCCGGCGGTGACCGCGCATTACGCCAGCCAGACCGATCACACCTACGCGCTGGGCTGCGACCGCCGCTGGCTGGTCGGCCAGGTCGAGGCCTGGCTGCGCCGCAATTTCCCCACAGTCCATGCAGGTGCATCATGAATGGAGTTCTCGTGACCGGCGGGGCCGGCTACATCGGCAGCCACGTCGTGCAGCAACTGGCCGGGCGCGGCGAGCGCGTGGTGGTGCTGGACAACCTGTCCTCGGGTTTCCCCGAGGCGGTGCGGGGCGCCGGGCTGGTGGTCGGCAACATGGGCGACCGCGCCCTGGTGGCCAGGGTGCTGGCCGAGCATGCGGTGGACACGGTGATGCACTTCGCCGCGCACACGGTGGTGCCCGAGTCGGTCAGCGACCCGGTGAAGTACTACGGCAACAACACCTGCAATACCTGCAACCTGCTGGCCGCATGCGCCGAGGCGGGAGTGAGCCATTTCATCTTTTCCTCGACCGCCGCGGTGTACGGCATGACCGAAGGCGGCGTCGCCGACGAGGACACGCCGACACGCCCGGCGAACCCGTACGGCATGTCCAAGCTGATGTCGGAGAACATCCTGCGCGACGTCAGCGCCGCCAGCGGCATGCGCCACGTGATCCTGCGCTATTTCAACGTGGCCGGGTGCGATCCGCAGGGGCGGATCGGCCACTCCGCGCCGCACGCCACGCTGCTGATCAAGGCGGCCTGCGAGCATGCGGTGGGCAAGTGCGACAGCCTCTGCATCTACGGCACCGACTACGACACGCCCGACGGCACCGGCATCCGCGACTACATCCACGTGGAGGACCTGGCCGCGGCGCACCTGCGCGCGCTGGACCACCTGCGCGACGGCGGCAAATCGCTCACCCTCAACTGCGGCTATGGCCACGGCTACAGCGTGCGCGAGGTGATCGACGCGGTGACGCGGGTGAGCGGCCGCCCGCTGAACGTGATCGAGCGGCCGCGGCGGGCCGGCGACCTGGCCATGCTCATCGCGCGCAGCCAGCGGCTGCAGCACGCGCTCGACTGGCATCCGCGCTACGACGACCTGGACTTCATCGTGCGCACGGCTTTCCGCTGGGAGCAGAAGCTGGCGCGGCAGGCGGCCCATGCCGGCTAGCACGCGCCCCTGGCGAGGCTGGCTGCTCGCCCTGTGCCTGCTGTGCCTTGCCGGCACGGCGCTGGCGGCGGGCCACGCGGGGAGGAAGGCGGCGACCGGTTCCGTGGCGCAGGCCAAGGCGGGTTCTGGCGTGGCCGCGTCGGAGGCGGCGCTGGTGGCGGCCCAGCGCATCGTGCTCCACCGCAACGCGGGCAGCGGTTCCCCGGTGCTGGCCTCGGTGGGCATCCCGTTCCCGCCCGGCGTGCTCGATGACCCACAGCAGCTGCGCATCCTCGACGCCAAGGGCAACGAGGTGGCTTCGGCGGTGAAGGTGATGCTGCGCTGGCATTTCAAGGACGGCAGCATCCGCGCGGTGCGCGTGCAGTTCCGCGCCGCGCTGGCGGGCGGGGAGGAGACGTTCTATTTCGCCGTGGGCAAGCCGCGCAGGGAGGAGATCGCCGGCTGGCCCTACGAGACGGGACTGGTGGACGGGCCCGATGGCTTGCGCGTGCCGATGGCGCTGGGCACGCTGACCAGCGAATGGCTGTGCGCCTCGTTGATCGCCGGGCCGCAGCAGCCGGCCTCGCCCAACGAGGCCTATGCCAGGTACGTGTCGCGCCAGTTCGAGTGGGCGCGCGCATTGCCGGTGGACGACTACTCCGCCTGGCTGTTCGATCGCCCGACCGCGCTGTACAAGGCCTACCTGCGCACCGGCCGCTTCGACTACCTGCAGGCGGCCGACCTCAGCTACCGCTTCTACATGAAGTACATCAAGCGCGACGGCGCGCCGGAGAGCCCCGTGTGCGCCGGCGGCTGGACCTTCGACGACAAGGTGTGCGACGTCAAGTACGTCTACATCGAACCGATCCTGCTATCGGTGGCCCTGGCCGGCAACGACGGCGACCACGACGAGGCGTTGGTCGACAAGATGCTGACGCTGTGGTCCAACGGCGGCTGGAACCGCCCGCCCGGACCCTATGCGCAGCCGCAGGCGTATTTCACCGAACGCCTGGCCGGCCTCGGCCTGGTCGAGACGGTGAGCGCGTACGAGCTCACCGGCAGCAAGCGAGCGCTGGCCATGATCGACGAGCGGCTCGGCTGGCTCTACGAGCACCAGCGCAACAACCCCGATCATCTCGGCGACGACGGTTCCTGGCGCAACAGCTGGAACCTCCACGAGGGCGACGACTGGAAACCGCAGGCCGACGTGCGCGGCACCTCGCCGTGGATGAGCGAGAACATCATCGACGGGCTGTGGCATGCCTGGCTGGTGACCGGCGACCGGCGCATCCCCGACATGGTCACGGGCTTCGGCCGCTACCTGGAGCGCTACGGCTGGATCGGCCCCGAGCTGCTGGTGCAGCCGCACGACTGGCGCAACAACTGCTCGGGACCCGATGGCCAGATCGCCTGGTACTGGTCGTCGGTCCACGCGCCGCAGGCGGCGCTCGAGGCCATCCAGGAATCCGAGGGCTGGTACAGCGACGGGCACAACGTGGAACTGGCCCTGCCGGTGGCGGCGGCCTACTACTTCGAGACGGACCCGGCGCGGATCGCGGCCTACAAGCGTCGGCTCGACCGGTTGGCCTCGTCGTACAACACCGCGTGCGCGGCCATCGACGACACCAAGCGGCGCTTCAACTGGAACAACCGGGGCAGCGGGGTGGTGCAGTGGATGATCCGACAGCCACCCGGCAGCGGCACCGCGCTGCTGGCGCGGCGGGGAGGCCCGTGATGGCAGCGCGCCCGTCGAACCGCCGGCTGGACGTGCTGCGCAGCGTCACCATCGTGTCGGTCTCCAGCTACGTGGAATTCGCGCTCGGCCTGTTCGTCAGCGTGTGGATCGCGCGCGCGCTGGGCCCCGCCGATTTCGGCCGCTACGCGTTCACCGTGTGGCTGTGCGGCTGGCTGATCGTATGCAGCAACCATGCGCTGACCACCTCCTCGACCAAGTTCATCGCCGAGGCGGACGGCGCCGGCCAGGCCGGCATCGCCGCGCACATCGCCTACCGGCTCAATCGCCTGCAGCACCTGAGCAGCGCGGCGGTGGTGCTGCTGTTCGTGGTGGCGCTGGCGGCGATACGGCCGGCGGAATGGCACGACGCCCTGTTGCCGGCCGCGGCGCTGGTGGTGGTGGCCACGGTCGGCAAGGCGAACTACGCCATGTGGGTGGCCATCGCCAAGGGGCAGGAGCGCTTCGAGACGGAAGCGATCGCCACCGTGCTCGCCGGCGTCATCGGCCTGGCCCTGGTGGTGGCGGCGACCCTGGCCAAGGCCGGCCTGCTGGCCTTCGTCGGCCTTTTCGCGGTGGCCTGCCTGCTGCTTAACCTGATCAACCGGGTGGCGTACCGGCATTACTGCCGGCCCATCGCGCCAGGCCCGGTGCCGGGCGAGTTGCAGTCGCGCCTGAACCGCCACCTGCGGCTGACCGCCGTGCTGATCCTGGTGATGTCGTTCAAGACGGGCACCATCGAGGTGTTCCTGCTCAACACCTTCGCCACCTCGACCGCGGTGGGTTTCTTCGCCATCGCCGGCACGCTGACGCGCGGCGCCGTGCAATTGTTCTCGGTGGGGCTGACCTCCACGCTGCTGCCCTACATGGCCAAGTCCTTCGGCGAGCGTGGGAACGACCATGCCGTGCGCTTCCTGGGCGAGGCGACGCGGTTCTACTGGGCGGTGGGACTGGTGATCGCGGGGCTGGGCTTCGTCACCACGCCCGATATCGTCACGCTGCTGTACGGGCACCGCTATACCGAGGCGATACCCGCCATCGAGGCGATGCTGGCGTTGGCCGGCCTGCTGCTGATCGGCAACGGCATCGCCGCCTACCAGACCGTGGTGGACCGGCAGGATGACCGCATCCGCATCACGGTGATCTCGCTGGGCGTGAACGCGCTGGCCGGCATCGCGCTGGTGCCCTGGCTGGGACTGCTGGGCGCCGTGCTGGCCTATGCCGCGACGCGCCTGTCGGAACTGGCGCTGGCGGTGTTCTACCTGCGCCGCGCCACCACCGGCAGCCTGCCGCTGGCGGCCATGGCCCGCCTGTTCGGCGTGGGTGCCGTGGCGACCGCGGTGGCCTGGCTGGTCACCGCGTCCGTGCCCAGCCTGTGGGGATTCCTCGCCGGCGCCGTGGCCTTCGTCGGCATCTACGTGCCGGCCAGCGTGCTGGTGCGCTACTGGGGCGAGGACGACTACCGGCTGCTGGCCAGCCTCGCCAACCGCCTCGGGCCGCCGGGCCGCCTGCTGCTGCGCGGGCTGGGCGGCCTGCAGGGTCCCCGGGTGAACCCGCTGCCATGATGCCGACGCCGGAACCGCTGGGCTGCACCACGCTGCGCGACGTTGCGGCGATACGCGCATTGCGCGACGAACTGGCGAGCCTGGCCGGCGTGCCGGGGGCCGCCGGTGGCGTGGTGCAGCATCCCGACTGGCTGCTGTTCGAAGTGGCGTGGCGCAGCGAGATCATGTCGCCCTACCTGGTGGTGGTGCGCAACGGGCAGGGCCGGCTGGTCGGCTATGCGCCGATGCTGGGCTATGTGCACCATGCGCGCGTTCCCCTCGGCGGGCGCCATCTGCAGATCTATCGCGGGCGCGTGCTGCGCCTGCTGGGAGAGGGCGTGGTCGCCCTCCCGGCCTACCGCGGCCTGGTCGAGCGGCAAGTGGCCGATTCGCTGCTGCGCGACCGCGCGGTGCGCGTCGTGCGCATCCAGGAAACGATATTGCCGAACACGCTGGCCGCGGCGATGTCGGTGGGCGAGCGGCGCTTCAGCCGGGTGGCGTCGAACCTGCTCGACCAGGTGAACTGGAGCATCGGTCCGCAGGCCTCGCTGGCCGGCTATCTCGCCTCGTTGGGTTCCAAGAAGCGCAACGACCTCTCGCGCCGGCTGCGCAACGTCTACAAGAAGCTGGGCGAGCAGGCGCGCCTGCGAGTGTTCGAGGCATCCGAAGAGATGGATGAATACGGTGGCCTGATGAACCGGCTGTACGCGCGCAGCTGGCATGCCGCCGACACGCCGATCGACTGGGAGGCGCCGGCACGGCTGGCGCTGTTCCGCCGGCTGGCCGGGGACGGCCACCTGCTGGGGCATATGCTCATGCTGGGCGAACAGCCCGTCGCCTACGTGCACGGCTACCGGCTGGGCGGCCGCTACCTGCTCGACGACACCGGCTACGACGAGGCGTTCGCCGCGCTGGGCGTGGGCTCGTCCCTGGTGTTCCAGGCCGTGCAGGACGTGCTGGCGCGTTTTCCCGGCGAGACCATCGACTTCGGCTACGGCGACAACCAGTACAAGCGCGTGCTGGCCGACCGGCAGGCGCCGTGCGGATCGCTCTACCTCGTGCGCGGTGGCGTGCCGAGGGCGAGGTTCGGCATGCTGGCGCCGCTGCGCGGCATCTATCGCCAGCTGCACCGCATGCGGCAGCGTAAGGTGGCGGAAACGGCCTAGCGCCGGTACATCATCCCCCTCTTGATCACGGCCCCTCTAAGAGCCTGTTCAAGTCTCGGTGTCATCCTGGCTATCCCTCCCAACCTTCCCCTGTACGCAGCCCGATCAGCGCCGAGCATCAGCTGGCCATCTCCCTGGCGCGATGGATGAAACACTGGACCGCCAGGCACCCTACGTATCTCGGCCGAGACTCGGCGGTAATCCGTAGGAAAAGCAAATGCGGTCCTCCTCCGGGAGAGGGCGCCGGTAGGCGGATGAGGATGCGGACGGAGATGGCCATCAGGCTTCGCCCAGCCAGCGGCGGCGTACCCGTTGGTAGACGGGACGGGCGCAGCGCTTGAGCGGCTTCTTGAGGTTCCAGCCCAGCCACTGGCGTTGCCGCAGGGCGGCCCTGCCCAGCGCCAGCGCCAGCGCATCCGTGGCGGACATGCCGCGCCACAGCGTGTAGCGGCCCAGCATGCGGCAGCCATCCACCGCGTGCGGGCGCATCGTCGGCTCGGAGGTGAACAGCCAGCGGATGCCGGCGGCGGCGGCGGCGCGTGCGACGGCATGCGAGTAGAAGCCGCCGGGCACCGAGGCCACCGTGACCTCGCGACCCAGGATCTGCTGCAGCCGGTCGACGCTGAGCCGCCATTCGGCATCGAGCGCCGCCGCCGGCAGGCGCGAGATCTCGGCCGGGTGCGTGTGGGAATGGCTGCCGACGACGTGGCCGCCGACCGCCAGGCGGCGGATCGCCGCGGCGTCGAGGAAGCCCGGCGTGGCGATGCGGCCGGTGGTGACCAGGAAATGGCCGACCATGCCATGGACGTCCAGGGCGTCGGCGATCCCGGCGGCGCTGCGGCCGCCGTCGTCGAAGGTCAGGTAGCAGGCGGCCGCGCCGGGTGGCGCCGTGACGGCGGGAAAGCGCAGGCCGCTGCCGGCCAGCGTCCGCACGTGCCGTGCGAAGGCCGCTTCGTCCAGCTTGTAGTGCGCCGCCGCCGCGCCGGGAAAGCCGCTCGCATCCTCGCGTCCGCGCGTGACCACGTCGTGGTACATCAGGGCCGCGTGGTTCATCGCGCGTCCGCCTTCGCCACGGCGAGGCGCCAGCCCAGGTAGCGGGTGAGCCATGGCTGGCCCCAGCTGCCGCTGGCGCGGCCGCGCGTGTCCAGCGGCCGCGCGGTGCCCGCGGCGATCTCGCCCAGCCGCGCCGCCAGCGCGTCGAGGTTCTCCAGCACCACGCGGTACTGGATCACCACGTAGGACTCGCGACGCTCGTCGAAGGCATAGCTGTAATAGCCGTACACCGGGCCGGTATCGACGCCGGCGTCGATCTTCAGCAGGGTCATGCCCACGCGGCCGAGGTCGCGCCGCGCCAGCGCCCAGAAGCAGCCGTGCGCGTTGCGGTATTCCGGGCAGATGCCGGGATGGAACACGACGCAGCCCGCGCGAGGCAGCGCGATCAGCCGCTTCTTCAGCAATTGCTTGCAGCGCGCGACCACCAGGTCGGCTCGCGCATCGCGCAGGAAGCGGGCGACCGCCTCGTCGTTGACGTCCGCGACGGTGAGTTCCGGCACGCGCGGCGGCGCGCCATGGCGATGGCGCAGCGTGGCCAGCGCGGTATCCATCCAGGCGCGGTCGTGGCCGGCCTGGGCCACGCGCTGGTAGGCGCGCATGGCCAGCACGTCCAGGAAGCGCAGCCAGCCCACGCGGCGGATCTCGCGGCGGACGCGGGCGTGCCGCTGGGCGGGCGTCTCGTCGAGCACCACCAGGCCGGCCAGTTCGGAGAACGAGGCCAGCCACGCCGCCAGGCCCTCGCGGTCGAAGGCGTCGGCGGCGTGGCAGATCAGCACGGTACGCATGGCGTGTCGACCCGGTGGGTGGGTCGCGGCAGCTCGAAGTCGCGCCACTGGTGGGGATTGCCGTCCTTGCCGGCCTCGGCGGCCTTGATGATGTTGTACATCTCGCGCGCGGTCACGTAGTGCAGCACGTAGCGCTTGCCGTCGTTGTAGGCGCGCTCCAGGTGCTCGTGCATGGCGTGCATGGGCGCGCCCAGCAGCGTGTCCATGTCGCGTTCCTGGGTGCCGTGCGTATGCACCTTGACGAAGATCCACTCCGGCCGCCCCTCGACGTGGATGCCGGTGCGCACCCACGCGTCCACGCGGGCCGGCGTGGGCGGGCAGGCGCGGCGCACGTCGGCGTTCTCGATGCGCGGCACCAGGCCGAAGCGGCGTTCGCGCCAGTTCAGTCCCAGCGGTCCCTGCACGATCATCAGGTCGCCGCTGGGCCGGCCGCCCACGCGCACCGGCACGCCGGTGTCGTGCGACTTGGGGCGCGACGGGTCGTCGGTGGCGTAGTAGATGGCGTTGACGGTGCGCGTCTGGGTGTCGCTGGGCGCGGAGGGCAGGGTGAAGTCGGCATAGCAGCCCAATTCCCGCAGCAGCACCAGTTCGTTGTTGAGGCCGCACCAGCGTCCGTCCGGACGCGAGTTGTCCAGGCACCAGTTGCCGTGGATGAAGCCGAAACGCAGCCGCCCGCTGGCAGGGTCGCGCGGCAACGCGCCATGGCGCTGGTGGAGTACCTCGTTGAAGCGGGCGATGGTGGCGCGGAAATTGTCCTCGGTATCGTTGTCATGGTGCAGGTGCACCTCGATTTCGCCATAGCCGTCGGCGCACAGCGAGGCGAGCGGGTCCAGGTGTTCCTCCCGGTATTCCTCCTCGGGATAGAAGAAGGTGTGCTGCGGCGGGCGTCCGTCCGCGTCACGATGGGCGGATGCCAGCGCGCGGTAGTCGCGGCACCAGCGGTCCACCCGCCGCCGCTGGGTCGCCAGGTCGGCGCCGCCCCAGGCCGGCTCGAAATGGTCGACGAAGCAGAACATCACGTGGACCTGGCCTGTCGGCCGGGGCCGTCGGCGACGCAGGTAGCTGCCCAGCCAGATCTGCATGTGGCGGGCGCGGATGGCCAGCACCAGCACCGCGAGCGCGCAGGCCACCGCCGCGACGGCAAGCAGGATCAGCAGGCCAGGCATGGCGCCTCCCCTTGCATGGGCACTAGGCTCAGCAACTGCTCGGCGTTGTTGCGCCACTGGCGCTCGCGCATAACGTAGTGGCGCGCGGCCCGGCCGATGCGCTGGCGTTCCTCGTCGCACTCGGCCAGGTCGAGCACGCGCCGCACGCAGGCGGCGGCGTCGCCGTGCGGGAACAGCCAGCCGGTGCGGCCATCGGCGATCACTTCCGCCACCGGGGCATAGTCGGGCGCCACCACGGCCACGCCCATCGCCATCAGTTCGAACAGCTTCATCGGCGAGCCATACAGGTTGGAATCGGGCAACACGGCGTAGTCCATGCAGGCGATCCAGGCAGGAATCTCCTCGTGCGGCACACGGCCCGGCAGCAGCACGCGCTCGCCCAGCCCACGCGCCTCCACCTGTGTACGCACGGCGGGCAGGGTGACGCCGTCGCCTACCAGCACCAGGGCCAGCCGGGGCTGCTCGCGCAGGCGTTCGGCGATGGCGTCGACGAAACCGTCCACGCCATGCCAGTGGGCGAACACGCCGATATGGCCGCAGACCACGCGCCCGGCCAGGCCATGTTGCGCGCGCAGGCGCTCGCGGTCGAAGCGGCGGGGATCGAAGCGCGACAGGTCCGCCGCGTTGGGCGAGATCACCGAGGGCGCGATGGCGCCATGGGCGGCCTCGGCCTGGTCGCGGAAATAGCTGGAGATGAACACCAGCCCGGTGGCGCGGCGCAGGCACCAGCCTTCGATGCGGCGCGCCAGCGGTTTCAGGTAGAGCGGGCGCACCCGCCGCACCAGCGCCGAATCGTTGATCTCCAGCACCAGCGGGATGCCGTGCCGGCGCGCCAGCCAGACGGTGGCGAACAGGAACAGCGAATAGCGCTCGTAGATGAGCTGCGGGCGCAGCCGGCGGATCGCCGACGACAGCCGCGCCAGGGTGACCAGGTTGTAGGCCAGCTCCAGCAACTCGAACAGCACGCCGGGCATGCGCGCGATCAGGTTGTGCAGGCGCCCATGCTTGGCGCTGGCCGCCGGGGCGGGTTCGCGCTCGGGATCGGCGCCGGGGAAGGAGATCACGCTGACCTCATGGCCGAGTTCGCGCAAGGCGTGCACGATCCCGCGGATGTGCACGCCCTCGACGTGCCGTCCCTGGGTACGGTGGTGGTAGAGAATCCTCATGCGCCGTCCGCCGGCAGTGGTAGGAACTGGTAGCCGCGTTGCCGCCATGCCGGCAGCAGGGCGGCGAGCGCCTCGGTGGCCTTGTCGCTGTCGTCGTGCATCAGCACGATGTCGCCGGCCCGCGGCGGCGCCGCGCGCAGCCGCTCGCGCAAGGCTTCGCTGGAATCGCGCTGGTAGTCCAGGCTGTCGTACGACCAGTAGACGATGCTGCGCCGGCGGCCCGCGCAGTGCAGCAGCAGCGCGGGCGACAGGTGGCCCTGGGGCGGGCGCACGCGGTGGCGGGAACGCTGGTCGAAGGCGCGCAGCACCTCGTCGGTGCGGTCGAACTCGCCGACCTGCTGCCGCAGCGGCATGGGCCCGAACGAGGCATGGGTATAGGAATGGTTGCCGATCATGTGGCCCTCGGCCACGATGCGCTCCGCCAGCGCGGGATGCCGTTCCGCGTGGCGGCCGACCAGGAAGAAGCTGGCGCGCACGCGTTGTGCGGCGAGCAGGTCGAGCAGGCGCGGCGTGTGCTCGGGATGCGGGCCGTCGTCGAAGCTGAGGTAGACCGCGTTGTCCGCGCGCGGGCCATGCGTCTGCACCAGGCTGGGCGGCAGCAGGCCGAGCAACTGCTGCTTTCTCGGGCGCAGCCTCATGCGGTGGCTCCCAGCGAATCCGCCGCGCGCACGACGCTTTCGCGCAGGATGGCGTCGAGCGCGGCGATGTTGTCGTCCCAGCGGAAGCGGGCCGCATGCGCCGCGATGCGCGTGCCGTCCCAGGGGCGGCGCGTCGCCTCGACCAGGGCGGCGGACAGCGCGGCCCGGTCGCGCGGCGGCACCAGGATGCCCGCGTCCCCAGGCACTACCTCGGGAATCCCGCCGACGCGGCTGGCCACCACCGGCGTGCCGCAGGCCATCGCCTCCAGCACCACGTTGGGCACGCCCTCGTTGTGGCTGGGCAGGCACAGCAGGTCCGCCGCACGGAACCAGCCGGCCAGCTGGCCGTGCGCCACCTTGCCCGCCCAGCTCACCCGGTGGAGGCAGCCGAGCGCGGCGGCGCGCTCGCGCAGCGGCATGCCGCTGGGCCCGTCGCCGACGAACACCAGGTGTGCGCCCGGTTGCGCATCGAGCACGGCGGGAAAGGCTTCCAGCAGGTCGTCGCAGCCCTTGCTCGCCTTGAGGTTGCCAACGTAGAGAATCAGCGGCGCGCCGCTCGGCAGCGACAGCTTCGCCCGTGCCCGCGCGCGGTCGCCGGGGTGGAACAGCGCCGGGTCCACGCCGTTGTAGAGCACGTGCACCCGCGCGGCGGGCACGCCCAGGCCGATGGCCTTGCCGGCCAATGCGCGGCTCACCGCCACCACGGCACGGGCGCCGCGCAGGGCGGCGCGGATCTGTGGCCGTTGCAGCGCGCGTTCCGCCTGCACGTTGAGGTCGCTGCCGTGCACCTTCACCACGTAGGGAATGCGCAGGCGCCGCGCCAGCCAGCCCGCGGCCACCGCGTCGGGGTAGCCCCAGCTGGCCAGCACGCAGTCGTAGCCGGCGGCGCGCAGCCGGCGGCCGCGCTGCCACCACAGCGAGAGCAGGAAGCACAGCGCGTGCAGCGAGCGGCCGATGCGCGGCGGGTAATAGAACACGAACTCGTCGGTGCGCAGCCCCTTCACCGCGACCGGCGCCACGGGCTCGCCCTTGCGCTCGGCGAAGCTCACCGCGGTCAGCACGTCCACGTCGTGGTGCTGGCCCAGCTGCTCGAACTGCTGGCGGTTGAAGGCGCCGCGCTGCGGATCCCAGGGCGTGGGAAACAGGTTGGTGACGATCAGTAGGCGTAGTCGCATGGGGAGCGGTCCGTCACGCCGTGGTAGAGCAGGGCGTAGCGCCCTGCCATGGTTTCCAGCGAACCGTGCTGCTCCACCCAGGCGCGCGCCGCGCGCCCGCACGCCGAGGCGCACTGGGGCTCGCGCAGCAGGGCGAGCATGGCCTCGGCCAGCGCCGGCGGATCGCCCGGCGGCACCAGCCGGCCGGTATGCCGGTCGTGCACGATCTCGGCGTTGCCGCCCACGTCGGTGGCCACGATGGGCAGCGCCACCGCGCAGGCCTCCAGCAGGGCGATGGAATAGCCCTCGCTCAGCGAGGACAGCACGAACAGGTCCAGGCCCTGCAGCAGCTCGTGCACGTCGGTGCGGTCGCCGAGCAGGAACACGCTGTCGCCCACGCCTTCGCGCGTGGCCTCGCGCTGCAGCTCGGCGCGCAGCTCGCCGTCGCCGATCAGCACCAGGGCGGCATCGGGGCGCTGCGCGTGCAGCCGGCCGAAGGCGCGGATCAGCCCCACCTGGTCCTTGGCCCAGTTGAGCCGGCCCACGTTGCCGATCAGCATGCGCTCCGGCGCCAGCCCCAGCATCCGGTGCAACTGGCCGCGCATGGCGGGCGAGGCGGGCGCGAAGCCGTCCAGCGCGATGCCGTTGGGCACCACCCGGGTCTTGGGCCAGGGCAGCAGGCCGAGCTTGATGGCGTCACGCCGCGCGGCCTCGCACACGGTGACTACGGTGTCGGTGCAGGCCAGGGCGCGGCGGTACAGCCACTCGCGGCGGGCGCGCTGGTTGAGGCTCATGCCATGGCGCGTGTTGATGACCCGCCGCACGCCCAGCCGCGTGCTGGCCAGCACGCCCAGGTAGTGCGCCACGGCGTTGTGGGTGTGCAGCACCTCGGTGTCGTGCCGGCGGATCAGCTGGCGCGCCCGCGCCAGCGCGCGCAGGTCCAGCCCGCGGCGCTTGTGGCAGCCGGTGACGGGAATGCCCAGCGCGTCGAGCTCGTGCGCCTGCGAGCCGGGCTCGAACAGGCACACCACCTGGCAGCGGTGGCCCTGGCGGTGCTGCAGCTTCACCAGCTCGATCACCATGCGTTCGAGGCCGCCGCGGTTGAGGTTCTCCACCACGTGGGTGATGTTCATGGCGCCAGCTCGGACAGCGTGACGCGCAGCTTGCCGCTGCGCGTCAGCGGAATGTCGTCGACGAAATGGCAATGCAGCGCCACGCTGTCGCCCACCACCTTGGCGGTCTCGCGCCGGATGTAGGCGAGGGCGCCGTCGTCGAAGCCCTCGCCACGCACGATGGACAGGTCCAGGCGGTCGCGTTCGCGCTGCACCAGCTGGAAGCGCGTGACGCCCGGCACGTCCTTGAGCATGTGGGGGAAGAATTCGCCGGGCAGCACGTGGCCGTCCGGCGTGCGGATGGCGTCCAGCACGCGCCCGTCCACGCGCTCCAGCAGCGGCAGGCCGCGGCCGCAGGGGCAGGCTCCGGCGGAGGGCGCCGCCGTGGCGAGGTCGCCGTTCACGTAGCGGATGAACGGCATGCCGTAGTTGGAAAGGTCGGTGATCGCGATCTCGCGGGCGGCGCCCGGCGCCTGGCCGCCTGTCGCGCCGAGCAGCTCCACCACCAGGTGGTCGGCGTTCACGTGCAGGCCCTGGCGATGCTCGCACTCGGAGGCGACCAGCATGAATTCGCGGCAGCCGTAGGTGTTGTAGACGGGGCACTCGAAGGCCTTCTCGACCAGCTCGCGCTGGAACGCGTGCAGCGCCTCGGCGGCGCCGACGATGCTGCGCGGCCGGTGCACGCGGCGGCCCGTGGCCAGCATCCATTGGGCGAGCTGCACCAGCGGCGTGACGTAGCCGACGATGACCGAGGGCCTGTAGCGGTCGATCGCGTCGGCATAGCCGGCCATGTTGGCCTCGGTCATGTGGAAGCTGTTGACGATGTGCCGGGCGAAGGCGGCGTTGTAGACGCGGTCCTTGAGGCGCTGCCGCCACGCCGGCGAGCCGACGCCCGCGCCCCACAGCATCAGGCTGCGGCTGCCCAGCGGGGCGCCGGCCCAGGCGTAGCCGCGCCACATCACCGCCTGGCGGCGCCCGTTGCTCTCGCGGGTGTAGCCGAAGCGCATCGGCTCGCCGGTGGAGCCGCCGGTCGCCTTGTACAGCAGGCGGTCGCGCAGCGAGTCCGCCTTCAGTTCCTCGAAGTGGGCGCGGATGTCGGCCTTGGTCAGCACGGGCAGCTTGGCGTAGTCGTCCAGGCTGCGGATGTCGCGCGGGGTGATGCCCAGCTCGCGCCATTGCCGCCGGTAGTAGGGCACCTCGCGATGGCAGTGTTCCAGCAGCTGCTTGAGCCGGGTCCACTGCAGCTGCGCCAGCTCGCCCGGCGACAGCCACTGGTCGCGCTCGTACCGATCCAGCCAGGACAGCGTATCGCGACGCCGCAGCCCCGTTTCGTAGGCGGGAAAGAGCACCCGCCGGAATGCCGTCTCGTACCAACCGCTCATGCCTCGTTTCCTCGGACGGATTCAGCCGGCCGTGCGCAACAGCACGGCCACCAGCACGTACAACCCGGCGATGCTGCCCATCGCCGCGGGCACCCAGCGCCAGCCGCCATCGGACAGGGTGAACATGCGCAGCCCCGGCAGGCGCCGCTGCGCGCCCACGTAGTAGCCCGTCACCATGGCCAGGACCAGGTACAGCACGATCATGTAGCTGCGGCTCAGGAAGAACGCCGCGGCGAACATGCCGCACAGCGACAGCAGCAGGGCCAGGCCCAGCGTGCGTTCCTCCCGTGCCGTGGCCAGGAGTTCCGCGTCCCCGGACTTTGGCTGGTAGCGCAGCACCGCGAACATCATCCAGAAGCTATAGCCGACAAAGGCGAGCCACAGCACGTAACCCACGAAGCCGGCCTCGGCCAGCACCAGCACGAAGGAGTTGTGCGCGGTGAGGTCGTTGTACTCGGTGAAGTTGCCCGCGCCCACGCCGAACAGCGGGTGGGACATGAACATGTGCAGGCCCGAATACCAGGCATCCACGCGGCCGTTGGCCGATTCCTCGCCCGCGTCCAGCTCCTGCATGCGCGAGGAAAGCAGCTTCATCGCTGCCAGCCCCGCCGCACCCAGCATGCCCGCGACGAGCGCGCCGCGGCGGTACCAGACATAGGCGCCGGCCACCAGCAGCACGGCCAGCAGGGCGCCGCGCGAATTGGTCAGGTAGATGCCGTACAGCAGCAGCAGCGCGCCGGCATGCCAGAACAGCTTGCCCAGGACGCCCGCGCGGTGGGCGAGATAGACGGCCATCGGCAGGGCGGTGACGAACAGCAGGCCCAGGTCGTTGGGATCGTTGAAGATGCCCACGTACTGGATGCGCCCGTCCTCGCCCACCGGCACGCCGGTCCAGCCGATGCCGCTGCGGGCCTGGCCCACGCCGTGCAGGGCCAGCACGAAGGCGCACAGCGCGATCACCCTCATGGTGGCGATGGCGTGGGCGCGCGTGGTGCAGGCCGCGGCCAGGATGAAGAACGCGATCACCGTCGGCCCGAACTTGCCCAACTGGTCGAGCATGCCGCCGACCCAGCCGTTGGTGGCCTGCGAGATCATCAGCACCAGCAGGAAGGCCGGCAGTATCGCGAACTGCGGCGCGGCGAAGGTGCGCGCGCGCGAACCCGCCCAGGCCAGGAAGGCCAGCACCAGCACCACCGGCAGCACCGGCACGCCGGCCAGGGCGGGCAGGTAGTCCTGCGGCCGCACGATGGTCAGCACCAGGTAGAGCAGGATCAGTGGGACCATGCCGCCGCTTCCTTCGCCGCGTCGGCGTGGGCCGGCGGATAGCTCATCAGCCGGGGCAGGGTGAGCATGGCGGCGAACCAGCCCGTGCCCATGTTGCGCTCCACCGCCAGCCGGAACAGTTCGTAGCGGTTGGCGGCCGGCTGCGGATTGGTGCCGGGCAGGTAGCTGCAGGCCAGGGCGTAGCCCGCCTCGCGGGTGGCCGCCATCACCCGTTCGTCATAGGCGCGCTGGCCGCCCACCGGGTAGGAAAGGTGCCGTGGCGCTTCGCCCAGCTCGCGGCGGAGCGTGTCGCGCGAGTGGCGTATCTCGAACTCCATCTCGGCCTGCGGCAGCTTGGACAGCATGCGGTGGTGCACGCCGTGCGAGCCGAACTCGAAGCCGGCCGCATGCATCTCGCGCACCTGCTCCCAGCTCATCGGCCGGCAGTCGGGCGGCGCGGTGTCGCCGGGCATGTTCCATTCCTGCTCCAGGCGGCGGGTCATCGCCGTCTGCACCAGCGCGTCGGTCTCCTTCATCTGGTTCAGCACGTGGCCGGCCAGCGCGCGGCGCGCGGCTCGGTCCGCCGGCATCGGCAGGTCGATGCCCAGTTCCGGCAGCTGCAGCCGCCGGGCCGGGCTGAGCAGGATCATGTGCACCAGCCAGTCGTAGCCGTAGGGCCGCCCGCTGTCGATGTGCCCGGTGGAGACGAAGAAGGTGGCCGGCACGCCCAGCTCACGCAGGATCGGGAAGGCGATGCGGTAGTTGTCGTCGTAGCCGTCGTCGAAGGTGACCACCACCGCATCGTTGGGCAGATCCTGGCCGGCGTTGATCGCGGCGGCCACGTCGCCCAGGCGCATCGGGCGGTAGCGCTCCTTCACCAGCTGCATCTGCGCGCGGAAGCCTTCCGGCGTGGCGCTGATCAGCTCCAGGTCGAACTCGTAGCTGGCGGGATCGGGCAGCGGCATCACGCGGTGGTAAGCCAGCACGCGCAGCTCCCGCCGCCACCACGAGCGCATCCGCTGCAGCGAATGCAGCAGGCCGCTGCGGTAGCACAGCTGGCCCAGCTGGCCCCGCAACCCCACGTGCGTGCCGATGTCTTCCATCACCATAGCTGCAGTCCCCGGTTGCGGGCGAAGGCCAGCAGGGCCTGGGCCGCGAACAGATTCAGGTAGAAGAACGCCACCGCCAGCCGTACCGGCAGCCAGCGCGCCACCACCGGCTGCATGCGCCCGGCCAGCACCAGGGCGCCGCCCGCCAGCAGCAGCGCGAAGGTCGCGGCACAGGCAAGGTGCACGGTGGCCAGGTAGGTGGAGGTCAGCGACAGCGCCAGCAGCAGCCAGGGCGCGGCCAGGCGCAGCAGCTTGTGGCTGGCGAAGCGGAACCAGGCCGGGTTGCGGCCCGGCCACAGCAGCCATGGCGCCAGCTGGATCAGCTGGCAGTTGCCGGCCAGCGTGCGGATCTTGCGCACGCGCTCCTCGGCCGGCGCCTGGGTCACCCGGTCCCAGGCCAGCGCGCGCGGCTCGAACACCACGCGCTTGCCGGCGGCGATCACGCGCATCGGCACCAGCACGTCATCGAGCACGGTGCCTTGCGGCAGGGGCCGGTAAAGCTCGCAGCGCATCGCATACAGGGCGCCGCTGACGCCGATGGTGGAGCCGGACAGGCTTTCCGAGTGGCGGATCAGCTTCTCGTAGCGCCAATAGGCGTCGACGCTGTGCGCGAAGCCGGTTTCCGCATCGGCCAGCAGCAGTTCGCCGCCGGCCGCGCCGACCGAGGGATCGGCCAGGTTGGCGACCAGCTCGCGCAGCGCCACCGGGGCGAGCTTCTGGCGCACGTCGGTCATCAGCAATACCTCGCCCCTGGCGATGGCGACCGCGTCGTTGAGGCAGGCGGCCTTGCCGCGGTGCCGCTTGAAATCGAGTATGCGCACGCGCGGATCGCCGAAATGGCGGGCGAGGCTGGCGGTGGCATCGGTGCAGCCGTCACAGGCGACGATGATCTCGATCCGCTCGCGCGGATAGTTCAGCGTGCCCAGGTTGGACAGCTTGCCCTGGATGAAGCGGGCGCCGTCGCGTACCGCGATGATGACCGAGACGGTGGGCCTGATCGCCTGCTTGTGGACGGGACGCGGCCACAGGCGCGCCTGCAGCCAGACCAGCAGGGGATAGCCGGCGAAGATATAGGCCAGCAACACCCAGCAGGCGAGAAACACGGCATAGGCCAATCCGATCATGTGCATTCCCCCTGTGGCAGTGACCGCGTCATCGCCGTCCGAACAGCTTGCGCAGGCGTTGCCCCAGCGCCGCGCCGCGCTCGGACGGCGCGGGCGCCTCGGCCAGTTCGGCGGCCAGCGTGGCCAGCGTGCCGTTGGCGATGTCGAGCAGGTTGAGCCGCACCCCGGTGTCCCGCTGCACCCGCGCGGCCATCTCCACCGCCAGCAGCGAGTGGCCGCCGATGTCGAAGAAGTTGTCGCTGGTACGCACCTGGCTGAGGTGCAGCAGCTCGCGCCAGATGCCGGCCAGCAACTGCTCGCCGGACGTCTTTGGCTGCACCGCCAGTTCGGCCAGGTCGTCCGCCTGTGCGCCCGGCGGCGGTAGCGCCGCCAGGTCCACGCTGCCGTCCGGCAGGCGCGGCAGCTCGCCGAGCAGGGTCAGGTGGCGCGGCATCGCATGGGCCGCGAGCACGCGCGCCAGCGCGGCGTGCAGGCGCTCGCGGGTGGCATCGCCGCCATCCCCGGCCACCGCGTAGGCAGCGAGTTGTACGTCGCCCTCGGCGGATGCGCGCGCCACCGCCACGGCCTGCGTCACGCCGGACTGGGCGAGCAGCGCGGCCTCCACCGTGGCCGGATCGACCTCGTGGCCGTGCACGCGCACGCGCCGGTCGTAGCGGCCCAGTGGTTGCAGCTGGCCATCGGCGAGCCGGCGCCCGCGAAAGCCGGTGGCGCGCAACGGCGCGGCGGACGTTTCCCCGGCGCGCACGAGATCGAGCGCCGAGCGCTGCCCGAACGGCTGGCTCAGCGTGGCGCCATCCACATGGATCTCGCCGATGGCGCCCGCGGGACACGGGCGTTGTTGCGCATCCAGCACCCAGGCGCCGGCGCCGCCCAGCGGATGCCCGCTATGCACGCACTCGGCGGGACGGTCGATGCGGCCGACGGCGAGCGCGGACGCGCTTTCGTCGGCGCCGAACAGGCTCCACACGCCCGCGCAGCGTTCCGACAGCGCGGTCGCCAGGGCCGGCGACGGCATGCCACCGGTGCAGACCGCCTTGAGCGAATGGCGTCCCTGCCATCCGGCGGCCAGCAGCGATTGCCATTGCGGGGGCGTGGCGAACATCACGCTGGCCTCGCCCGCATCGATCAGGTGGGCCAGCGTCTGGCCATCGGCGCCGTGACCGGCCTGCGTGAACCGGGCGCCGGCGACGAGTGGCAGCAGGTGTTCGAGCATGGCCAGCCCGGTGGTGGCCGGCGCCGTGCCCAGCACGCTGTCGCATGGGCCCAGTTGCAGGGCGTCGCGCAGCCCGTGCAGCATCAGCGCCAGGGCGCGGTGGCCGATGGCGACGCCGCGCGGCAGGCCGTCGGCACCCGGCACGTAGCAGGCGAAGGCGGGCTGCTCCGGCGCGGCGCGCGGGGCATCGGCGCGCATGGCCGACGCGGCGATCAGTTCGTCGGTGTCGCTGTCCAGCCACAGGGCGCGCTGGCGCGGCCACTCCAGCGTGGCTTCCAGCGCCGCGTCGCCGACCATCAGCGAGGCGCCCGCGTCGTCGAGCAGGTCGCGCCACCGCGCGGGCGGGTCGTCCGGGTCGAGCGGCAGCACCGTGCCGCCCACCTTGAGGATGCCGAGCAGGGCCGACAGCCGGCCGACGCCCGGCGCGGCGCACAGCGCGACCACGCTGCCGGGCTTCGCGCCGCGCCGGCGCAGGCAGGCCGCCACGCGGTTGGCGCGCATTTCCAGTTCGCCGTAGGCGGTGGTCCAGTCGCCCACGGCAAGTGCCGGCGCCTGGGGTCGGGCGTCGGCCTGGGCCTCGAACTGGGCCACCACGTCGTCGGGTTCGACGGCATCGGCGCCCTCGTTCCATGCGCGCAACTGGTCCAGCTCCGCCTCGTCGGCGGCGATGAGGGCATCGATGGTCTGCCGCGGATCGGCACTGACGCGCGCCATCAGGGCGAGGTAGCGGTCGCGCTGCAGGCGTGCGGTCTCGGCCTGAAGGATGTCGGCGTTGTAGGTGACGCCGCCCAGCAGGCCCTGGGCGTTTTCCAGGAACCACAGGCCCAGGTCCTCGGTGGCGCCGCTCTGGAACAGCAGGATCTGCTCGTGGCCGAGGCCACCCCAGTCCACCACGCGCTGGCGCGCATCCTGGAAGGAGAACAGCGCCTGGTACAGCACCGCGCCGTTGCCGTGCCCACTGCGCAGCTCGCGCTGAAGGTATTCCAGCGGCACGTCGGGATGGCCGAAGCTCTCGATCGCGGCGTCCTTCACCTGGCGCACGAAATCGATGAAGCGCCGCGACGGATCGACGGTGACGTGCAGCGGCAGCAGGTTGTTGAAGTAGCCCATCACCGACTCGACGTCGGTGTGGTTGCGCGCGCGCACCGGCGTGCCCACCACCAGGTGGCGCTCGCCGGTCATGCCGCTCAGCATCACGTAGTACAGCGCCAGCAGCGCCATGTTGAGCGTGGCGTCGGCCTGCCGCGCCACCGCGTGCATGGCGTCGGTGGCCTCCTTGGACACGCGGATCCATTCGGTGCGGCCGATGCCGGACATGCCGGGGCGGCGCGGGTGGTCGGTGGGCAGGGCGCGCGTTTCCTGCGCCTTGCCCAGGCGTTCGCGCCAGTAGCCGAGCTGTGCCGCGAACGGCTCGCTCTCCAGCCATTGCGCGTGCCAGGCGGCGTAGTCGCCGTAGCTCACCGGCAGCGGCGGCAGCGGCGAGGGGCTACCCTCGGCGAAGGCCTTGTACAGCTGCGACAGTTCCGCGTAGAGGATGTCGAACGACCAGCCGTCCCAGATGATGTGGTGCGGCATGAAGAAGAACACATGCTCGTCGTCGGCCAGCCTGAACATGCGCGCGCTGAACAGCGGCGCGCGGGCAAGGTCGAACGGCGTGTCGGTCAGCACCTGCAGCCGGCGCATCAGTTCCGCCTCGCGCTCGTCGGCGGGAAGGGCGGAGAGATCCTCGGCGGGGAACAGCGTGATGCCGATGTCCTCCACCACCTGCATGACCTCGCCGTCCTCGCGACGGAACGCGGTGCGCAGGATCGGCTGGCGCTGCATCAGCGCGCGCATGGCCTGCTCGAACGCGGCCTCGTCCAGCCTGCCGCGCAGGCGGTGCGCGGAGGGCGCGTTGTAGGTGACGCGGCCGGGCTGCAGTTCCTCCAGCGCCCACAGGCGCTGCTGCATCAGCGACAGCGGGGCGCGCCGCTGGTCGGCGCGGCGCTCGATCGGCGGCACGGCGGCAGCGGCGCCGCTGGCCTTGAGCTGGTCGATGGTGGCGGCGAGGCCGGCGATGGTCGGCGCGTCGAACAGGGTGCGGAACGACAGCGCGAGGTCGAACTCGCGGTTGAGCCGCGCGGTGAGCTGGGCGGCCAGCAGCGAGTGGCCGCCCAGGGCGAAGAAGTTGTCGCGCGCGTCCAGGCCAGGCAGGGCCAGCACCGCTTCCATCGCGGCGGCGACGCGCTGCTCGGTGTCGCCCTGCGGCGCCTGCCGCTCGCGCTGCGTGGCCACCGTCTGCACCGGCGGCGCGGGCAGCGACTTGCGGTCGATCTTGCCGTTGGGCAGCAGCGGGATCGCCTCCAGCGCCATGACGTGCTGAGGCACCATGTAGTCAGGCAGGCGCTGGCGCAGTTGCGGGCCCAGCTCGGCATCCTCGATGGCGGCGCCCTCGGCCGGCACCACGTAGGCCACCAGGCGCACGTCGCCGGGCCGCTCCTCGCGCGCCACCACCACGGCGCGCGCGATCCCGGGCAGGTCGGCGAGCGCGCTCTCGATCTCGCCCAGCTCGATGCGGTAGCCGCGGATCTTCACCTGGAAATCCAGGCGGCCGCGATGTTCCAGCAGGCCGTTGGCCAACCAGCGGCCACGGTCGCCGGTGCGGTACAGGCGGGCCTGCGGGCGTGCCGCCCAGGGATCGGGCAGGAAGCGCTCGGCACTGAGCGCCGGGCGGTTGAGGTAGCCGAGGGTGACGCCGTCGCCGCCGATATGGATCTCGCCCGGCATGCCCAGCGGACAGGGCTGGCCGCGCTCGTCGAGGATGACGACCGTGGTGTTGGCGATCGGCCGGCCGATGAAGATGCCGGCGCGCGGGTCGCTCACGCGCCACAGCGTGGACCACACCGTGGTCTCGGTGGGGCCGTAGGCGTTCCACAGTTCGCCGCAGCGTTCCAGCAGGGTCTCGGCCAGGTCCAGCGGCAGCGGCTCGCCGCCGGCGATGGCCTTGAAGCCCTGGCGACCGGGCCAGCCCGATTCGAGCAGGATGCGCCAGCCGGCCGGCGTGGCCTGCATCATGGTGGCGTCGTGGCGTTCCACCAGCCGGCGCAGCGCGGCGCCGTCGCGCACCTCGTCGTAGCTCGCCAGCACGATCGCGGCGCCCACGCTCAGCGGCAGCATCAGTTCCAGGAAGGCGATGTCGAAGGACAGCGTGGTGACCGCCACCAGCCGGTCGTCCTCGCCGATGCCGGGTTCGCGCTGCATGGCGGTGATGAAGTTGGCGGCGGCGCGGTGCGGCACGCGCACGCCCTTGGGTTTGCCGGTGGAACCGGAGGTGTAGATCAGGTAGGCCTCCGATTCCGGCGTGGCGGAGCGCTCGTCGCGCGGCAGGCGCGTGTCGCTGGCGGCCTCGATCAGGGCTGCGTCGCGGCGCAGCGACAGCACCTGCGAAGGCAGGAAGGCGAAGGCGGCGGAAGCCTCGTCGTCCACGATCAGCGCGGCGAGCGCGGCATCCTCGGCCATGAAGGCCAGCCGCTCGGCGGGAAAGCCGGGATCGAGCGGCACGTAGCCGGCGCCGGACTTCAGCACGCCCAGCAGCGCCGCGACCATGTCCGCGCCGCGCGCCAGCGACAGGCCGACCAGGCTGCCGCGTCCCACGCCGCGCGCGCGCAGCACGTGGGCGATGCGGTTGGCGCGCGACTCCAGCCCGGCGTAGCCGAGCGGCGCGGCGCCGTCGATGGCGAGGCGCGAAGGCGCGCGGTCCACCTGCGCCTCGAAGTACTCGTGGGCCAGCTGCTGCTCGGGATAGGGCGTGCGCGAGGGTTGCAGCGCCTGCAGGGCCAGCCAGGCCGGCTCCGAGACCAGGCCCAGCGCGCCGCCGGGCGCCTCCGGCGTGGCCGCCGCGCGGCGCAGCAGGGTGGCATAGGCATCGAGCCAGGCGCGGATGGTGGCGTCCTCGAACAGCTCGCTGTTGTACTGGCATTCCAGCCGCACGCCGCCCTGTACCTGCACCGCGTTGACGAACAGTTCGAAGTTCTCGTAGGCGCGCGGGTTGCCGGCGAACTCGAACGACAGGCCAGGAAAGCTCACCGTACGCTCGTCCAGCGCCTGGTCCAGGTTGAACAGCACGCTGGCCAGCGGCAGCCGGCCGGGGTCGCGCGGCAGGGCCAGGCGCGCCAGCAGGCTGCCGATGGTGTACTGCTGGTGGTCGAAGGCATCGAGCAGGTCGCCGCGCACCAGGGCCAGGCCATCGGCGAACGGCGTGGCGGGATCGATCGCCACGCGCAGCGGCAGCACGTTGACGCAATGGCCCACCAGCGCGTGGTGGCCGCCGGCCGCCTGGCCGGCCGAGGGAATCCCGATCACCACCTCGTCCTGCCCGCTCAGCCGCTGCAGCAGCAAGCCGAAGGCGGCCAGCAGGGTGGCGTAGAGGCTGGCGCCGCGCTGCGCGCCCAGCCGCTTCACGTCCGCGACGAGGGCGGGATCCAGCAACAGGTCCTCGCGCCGCGAGCAGAAGCTGCGCCGGCGGGGACGCGGACGGTCGGTGGGCAGGTCCAGCATCGGCGCGCCGCCGGCGAAGCGCCGCAGCCAGTAGGCCTCGTCGTCGGTAGCGGTCTGGCTCTGCGCATGCGCCGCCTCGGCCAGCGCGTAGTCGGCGAACGGATCGGCCGGCGGCAGCCCGCCACCCATGCCGAGCTGTTGCGCGTACAGCGCGGCGAGGTCGCGCACGATCACGCCGAACGACCAGCCGTCGCACACGATGTGGTGCGCGGTGAACACCAGCAGGTGTTCCTGCGGGGCGAGCCGCAGCAACTCGGCGCGCACCAGCGGGCCGTGCTCCAGGTCGAACGGCGTGGTCACCGCGCGTTCGAGCGTGAGCGCGACATCGGACTCCTGCTCGTCGGGTCCCATCCATGACAGATCGCGCAACGCGCAGGGCAAGGCCTGCTGCGCGGCGATGCACAGCTCGCCGCCATCGGCGCCGAAAGTAGCGCGCAGCGCCTCGTGCCGGTCCATCAGCTGCTGCAGCGCGGCCCGCAGCGCGGCGGCATCCAGCTCACCGTGCAGGCGCAGCGAGATCGACTCGTTGTAGGCCAGCGAGGCGGCCGGCTCCAGCGTGGAGGCCAGCCATACCTCGCGCTGCGGCGCGGTGGCCGGCACCACGCGCGCCAGCGTCGAGCCGGCGAACGGATCGTAGTCGACGGCGACCGCGGCGGCGGACAGCGGGAGCGAATCGTTGGGACTCATGCGGTGACCCTCATGTATTTGCCGGGCACGTCGGGATTGGGCACGAACCAGGCGGGGCGGCCGTCCGCGTCCTTGCCCAGGCGCGCACCGAGCACCGGCGGGCTGCTGGCGTCGAAGGCCCGCGCTTCCACGTCCCGGCGGCGCGGCAGGAATTCGGCCTCCTGCATCTCCAGCACGGAGTCCTTGAAAGCCTTGGCGATCGCCTGGAAGTCCTGCTCGCCGTGCGCGGTGGTGAAGAAGCAGGGGAAGTTGTCCAGCACGTGCACGCCGCGGCTGCGCATCATGGCGAACAGCAGGTCCTGCAGCGGATGGTCCTCGGTGAAGCTGGTTTTCCATACCGAGGCGAAATGCACCAGCTGGATCGGCGCGCCCACGCTGGCGCAGAACGCGTTCAGCTCGTCCATCAGCAGGCTGGTGCGCGCGTTGAGGCGCTCCTGCAGGGCCGCGCCATTCGCCTTCAGGTGATTGAGCACCGCGTGCGCGGCGGCCAGCGCCAGCGGATGCCGCACGAAGGTGCCGGCGAAATAGGTGACGCCCACGGTGGGAATCGAGGCGTCGCCGTACTGCCAGCCGCCGCCGTCCAGCGCATCCATGTAGCGGCGCTTGCCGGCGATCACGCCGATCGGGAAGCCGCCGCCGACCACCTTGCCGTAGGAGGCGAGGTCCGCGTCGATGCCAAGCACCGCCTGCGCGCCGCGCGGATGCGAGCGGAAGCCGGTGACCACCTCGTCGAAGATCAGCAGCGCGCCCGTGTCGGCGGTGATCGCGCGCAGCTCCTTGAGGAAGTCGCGCGGCTGGAAATCCGGCCGGCGGCTCTGCACCGGTTCCACCAGCACCGCGGCGATGCTGGCGGCGCGCTCGCGGATGATCTGCAGCGATTCAGGCGTGCCGTAGTCCAGCACCAGCACGTTCTCCGAGGTGTTGCGCAGGATGCCCGGCGCGGCCGGCACCGAGCGCAACTTCTTGGTGCCGCGCACGATCACCTCGTCGAAGATGCCGTGGTAGGAACCGGTGAAGATCACCAGCGTGTCGCGGCCGGTCACCGTGCGCGCGACGCGGATGGCGCCCATTACCGCCTCCGAGCCGGTGTTGCACAGCGCGGCGCGGTCGAAGCCGGTCAGCTCGCATACCTGTTCGGCCACTTCGCCGGCCAGCGGGTGCTGCGGGCCGATCTCGTAGCCGGCGTCGAGCTGGCGGCGCACCGCGTCGAGCACGAAGTCCGGCTGCCAGCCGAACAGGTTCATGCCGAAGCCGTTGAGCGCATCGACGTACTCGTTGCCGTCCAGGTCCCACACCTTGGAACCCTTCGAGCGGTTCACCACGATCTGGTAGATCATTTCCTTCAGCAGCGGCCGGAAGCCGTTGACCACGCGCGGGTCGGCGAGGTGTCCACGGTGGCGCGCGGTGTATTCCTTGGAGGCGCGCGTGCGGTCGATGTAGCGCCGCATGAAGGCGTCCAGCCGCGCGCGCTGGCGCTCGCTCAGCTCGGTCTGGGTGGAATGGATGCGCGCGATGGCGCCGAAGGCTTTCTTCACGTCGTAGGTGGTGTGCGCCAGCGCGGCCTCATCGTCCGGCGCGGCGGGCTCCGCCGCCTGGCGCGCCACGGGGGGCGGCACCGGCGCGGATGCCGCCGGCGCGGCGGCCGGGGCGGCGATGGTGCCGCCGTGGGTTCCGGCAAGCAGGGCCAACTGCTGCTGCATGATCTGCATCTGCTGCTGGATCAGGTCCTGCACCACGTTACCGGTGGGCGCGACGGCGGCGGCGACGGTGAGCATCGGCGCGCCGGCCTGGGCCGTTGCCGGCGCGGGTGGCGCGGCGGTATCCGACGGCAGCAACTGGTCGATGTGCGCGGCGAGGCGCTCGAAGGTGGAGTGCGACTCCATCAATTCGCGAAAGGTGATCTTCAGCGCGAAGGTCTTCTGCAATTGCAGCGCGACCTGGGTGAGGGCCAGCGAGTCGAGTCCCAGTTCGACGAAGCCGGCTGTCGGGTCCACGCCTTGCAGTTCGGTGCCGGCCACGTCCTCGAACAGCTCGACGAGCTGGCCGAGCAGGCGGCCGGTACGCGGGGAACCGGGCTTGGCTTCGGGGCGCAGTGCTTCCATGGGACTCTCCGCAGAAGGGGCAGACGATGGGTTGAACAACGGGACGACATTGCTGGGCGCCGGCACCGCGGCGGCCGGCGCGGGCATGGCATCGATCCAGTGGCGCCTGCGCTCGAACGGGTAGGTGGGCAGGCGCACGCGGTGGCGGACCTGGCGGGTGTCGAGCGCCGCCAGGTCGAGCGCGGCGCCGGCGCACCACAGCGCACCCACCGCGTCGAGCCAGACGGCGGTTTCGCGCTCGGGCGCATCGGCCAGCGAAGACACCACGGCATGGCCACGACTCAGCGGATGCTGGCGCGCCAGCGTGGCGAGCGCCGCGCGCGGCCCCACTTCCAGCAGGATCGAAGGCGCCTGTGCCAGCTGGACGGCCAAGGCGGTGGCATAGCGCACGGTGCCGCGCAGGTGGCGCGTCCAGTAGTCGATGGAGCGCGCCTCGTCGTCGCCCAGCGGCTGGCCGGTCAGGGTGGAGACGATGGGCAGCCGCGGCGCGGACAGGGCGATGGCGGCCACTTCCTGGCGGAATGGCGCAAGCGCCGGGTCCATCATCGCGGAGTGGAAGGCGTGCGAGGTCTGCAGCAGGCGGCAGGCGACGCCGTCGCTTTCCAGCGCCAGGCGGAACGCCTCGACCTCGGCGCTTTCGCCGCTGACCACGCAGGCGCTGGGCGAATTCTCCGCCGCCAGGTCCAGCGTGGCCGGCAGGCGCGGCGACAGCCGCGCGGCATCCAGGCGCACCGACAGCATCGCGCCGGCCGGCAGGGCCTGCATCAGGCGGCCGCGCCGCGCCACCAGGCGCGCGCCGTCGGCCAGGCTCATCACCCCGGCCAGCACCGCGGCCACGAACTCGCCCACGCTGTGCCCGATCATCGCGATCGGTTGCACGCCCAGCGACATCCACAGTGTCGCGAGCGCGTACTCGATGGCGAAGGTGGCCGGTTGGGTCAGCGAGGTTTCGCGCAGCGCGTCGGCATCGTCGGCGAACAATCGTTCGCGCAGGTCGAAGCCCAGCTCGCCGGCCAGCGCCTCGGCGCATGCATCGATCGCCTCGCGGAACACCGGGTAGGCGGCGTACAGCCCGCGCCCCATGCCGGCGTACTGCGAGCCTTGCCCGGGGAACAGGAACACCACGCCGGGCGCGGCTGCCAGCGGTGTGCCAGCGTCGGCGGCGCCGAGCCCGCGCAGCCGTTCGCCGGCCTCCGCGGCACTCGCCGCGACCACGCGCAGGCGCTGGGCGAATGCCTTGCGGCCATGCGTCAGCGTGTAGGCGACGTCGGCGAGGTTGGCCTCCGGCGTCGCGGCGAGGTGCTCGCCCAGGTTCGCGGCGGCGCGCGCCAGCGCCTCGGCGGAGCGGGCGGAAAGCAGCAGCAGCTGCGGTCCCTCGGCCGCATCGGATGCCGGGCGCGGCGGCGCTTCCTCCAGGATCACGTGGGCATTGGTGCCGCCCACGCCGAACGAGCTTACGCCCGCGCGGCGCGGCGATCCGGTGGCCGGCCATTCGCGCAGCGTGTCGTTGACCACGAATGGCGAGCCGGCGAAGTCGATCTTGGGGTTGCCGGACTGGAAGTGGACGGTCGGCGGCAGCAGGCGTTCGCGCAGCGACAGCGCGGTCTTGATCACGCCGGTGGCGCCGGCCGCCATCACCAGGTGGCCCACGTTGCTCTTGACCGAGCCGATGGCGCAGTAGCCGCGCTCGTCGGTGTCCCGGCGGAAGGCCGCGGTCAGGCCCTCGATCTCGATCGGATCACCCAGCGGCGTGGCCGTGCCGTGCGTCTCCACGTAGGAAATCGAGCGCGCGTCCACGCCCGCGTCGTCCAGCGCCATGCGGATCACCGCCGCCTGGCCCGCGCTGCTGGGCGCGGTGAAGCTGGCCTTGGCACCCCCGTCGTTGTTGACCGCTACGCCGCGTATCACCGCGAGGATGTCGTCGCCGTCGCGCTCGGCATCGGACAGGCGCTTGAGCAGCACCACCGCCGAGCCGTCGCTGAAAGTGGTGCCCTGGGCCCGCGCATCGAAGCTGCGCGTATGGCCGTCCGGCGACAGCATCGAGCCTTCCTGGGCGAGGTAGCCGCTGCGTGGCGGGCAGGTGATCGAGGAGCCGCCGGCCAGCGCCATCTCGCACTGGCCCGCGCGCAGCGCGGCGACCGCCTGGCAGATCGCCACCAGCGAGGTGGAGCAGGCGGTGTTGAGGCTGATCGCCGGCCCGGTGAGGTTGAGCTTGTTCGCCACGCGCGTGGCGAGGTAGTCCTTCTCGTTGCCCAGCATGACCTGGAATGCGCCGAACTTGTCGATCAGGTCGGGCCGCGTGCGGACGTGCCGCTGGAAGTAGGTGGCGTTGTGCATGCCGCCGAACACGCCGACCGGTGCCGGGTGCGCGTCGGGCACGTAGCCGGCGCGTTCCAGGCACTCCCAGCACAGCTCCAGGAACACGCGCTGCTGCGGGTCGGTCAGCTCCGCCTCGCGCGGCGACATGCCGAAGAAGGCCGCGTCGAAATCCTCCACGCCGTCGATCACGCCGCGCGCCGCGACGTAGGCGGGATCGTCGCGCTCGGCGACGGGCACGGCCGGATCGAGTTCGCCCGGCTTGAAGAAGGTGATCGATTCGCGGCCCTCGCAGAGGTTGCGCCAGAAGCGCTCCACCTCGTTCGCGCCGGGAAAGCGCCCGGCCATGCCGATGATGGCGATGGCCTCGCCGGCGTCGCCCCGGCGGCCGCGCGCCAGCCGCGTGGCCAGCGCATCGGTAGTGTTCCCGCCTTCGATCAGTGCGGCCAGCGCCGTCGCCGTCGGGCCGCCGAAGAAGGCGGGCACGGTGGGGGCGGCGGACAGTTCGGCGTGGATGCGCGCCAGCGTGCGCACCGCCAGCAGCGAGTGCCCGCCCAGCTCGAAGAAGTTGTCGTGGCGGCCGACCTGGTCGAGTCCGAGTGTCTCGGCGAACAGCGCGCACAGCTTGCGCTCCAGCGGGGTCGCGGGCGGCACGTAGGGATCGGCCAGCTCGGGACGGCGGCTGTCCGGCGCGGGCAGGGCGCGGCGGTCCAGCTTGCCGTTGGGCGTCACCGGCAGGCTGTCCAGCCGCAGGTAGATGGCCGGCACCATGAACTCCGGCAGCGCGCGCGCCAATTGCTCGCGCAGCGCATGTGCCGTGAGATGCTCGTCGGTGGCCACGTAGTAGGCGACCAGCCGCTTCTGCCCGGGCCGGTCCTCGCGCGCGAGCACGGCGCCGGCGCGCACGCCGTCGATGCGTTGCAGCGCGGCCTCGATCTCGCCTAGCTCGATGCGGAAGCCGCGGATCTTCACCTGGTGGTCGGTGCGGCCGATGAACTCGACCACGCCCTCCGGCAGCCAGCGCGCCAGGTCGCCGGTGCGGTAGAGGCGGTCGCCGGGTTCGCCGGATGGATCGGGCACGAAGCGCTCGGCGGTCAGTTCGGGGCGGCCGAGGTAGCCGCGCGCCAACCCGGCGCCGCCGATGTAGAGCTCGCCTGCCACGCCCACCGGCACGGGCTCGCCGCGCGCGTTGAGCACGTGCAGCGTGGTGTTGGGAATGGGCCGCCCGATCGGGATGGCGTGCGCGCGTTCGTCCAGTTCGCGGGGGATGGCGTAGGTCGCCGAGAAGGTCGTGCACTCAGTGGGACCATAGCCGTTGATGATGGTCACGTGCGGCAGCGCCGCATAGGCCTTGCGCACGTGCGCCACCGACAGCGCCTCGCCGCCGATCAGCAGCTGGCGCAGGCCCTCCAGGCAGGTGGCGTCGTCGTCGACGATGGCGTTGAACAGCGCGGCGGTGAGCCAGGCGATGCGCGCGTCGTGGCGCTGGATCGTGCGCGCCAGCCCGCAACCGGTGGGAATGCGTTCGCCATGGATGATGCACGTGCCGCCGTTGAGCAGGGCACCCCAGATCTCCAGCGTGGAGGCGTCGAAACCCAGCGGCGCGGCATGCAGCATGCGCGGCGCGTCGCCGAACGCGACGTAGTCCGCCTCGCGTACCAGCCGGATGATGGCACGGTGCAGGATCTCGGCGCCCTTGGGCGTGCCGGTGGAGCCGGAGGTGTACATCACGTAGGCCAGCGCCTCGCCGTCCATCGGCGGCAGCGATGGCGGCGGCGCCGCGTTTTCCAACTGGCCGAGGGTGAGCGCCGGCATCGCCGCGCCGGTCGGCGCGGCGGCGTCCCCCGCCATGACCAGCAGCACCGCGCGCGCATCGTTGAGGGTGAAGGCGAGGCGTTCCGCGGGATGGCCGGCATCCAGCGGCAGGTAGGCGGCGCCCGCCTTGAGGATGCCCAGCAGGGTGACGATGGCCTCGGCCGAGCGCTCCATCATCAGGCCGACCACGTCGCCGGGACGCACGCCCGCGCCGGCCAGGCCGGCGGCGACGCGGTCGGCGCGGGCGTCGAGCTCGTCGTAGCGCAACGGCGCGCCGTCGCCCGCCACGGCGATGCGTGCGGGATGGCGCCGCGCGGTGGCGGCGAACAGGCCATGCACAGTGTCGCCGGGATGGCGCGGCACGCCGGTGTCGTTCCAGGCCTGTGTCAGCAGTTGCCGTTGCTCGCCGCCGATCACGTCGATCTCCGCCAGCGGCCCATCGACGGGCGACGCCAGCGCGGCCAGTACGCGGCGCACGACCTGGGCGAGCAGGCCCAGGCCCTGGCGGTCGAAGGGCGCGCGATGGCGCACGCGCAGGGTGGCATTGGCAGGGTCCAACTGCCACACGCTGGCGGCATCGATGTCCATCGCCCCGGCATCGCCGCCGGCCACGCACCAGGCTGACGGCGCATCGGCGGGAACGGCGCGGGCGAGGGACTCTTCCATGGCATCCATCCAGGCATGCCGATCCAGCGCGGGCAGCGCATCCACCTCGCCTCCGCGCAGCTGTCCTTGCGCGGCGAGCGTCACCCGCACGCGTTCCGCGCCGGTCAGCGCGGACTCGGCCCATGCCAGCGCGGCGCACAGCCGGGTGGCGGGCACGCCGATGCCATCGCAGGCGAACGCCGTTTCCTGCCAGCCGGTGTCGTGCGGGCTGGCCTGGCGCGGCAGCACATCGAACAGTCCGGGGATGGATTCGGCGGGTGGATCGGGCAGGCGGGTACTCATGGCATTCACGGGCTCGGTGGCTGAGGCGGCTGCGCGCGCAGCGTTCAGTCCGCGACGGCGTAGGCCGTGCGGTGGGCGAGGGAAGGGCAGGCGGGTGGGTGGCTGCCGGTGCCGTGCAGCGCGATCATCGCGGCGGCGCCGGCGTAGCTCAGGCGATCGAACAGGGCATGCGCGCCCACCGCCGGCGGATGCAGCCCCTTGCGGCGCAGCAGGTCGTGCAGCACGTGTTCCATCGCGTTGCGCCGCGTCGCGTCGGTGCTGTAGGTGAGGCTGATGGTGATCGAGGGCTCGTCGCCCGTCTCCACCATGTGCGGGCTGGTGATAGGCATGTACACGCCCATGCCCGGACCCACCTCGAAGACCCGGGCGCGCTGGCGAAACGCCTCGTGCCAGGTCACCTTGTCCAGTTCGTGGCGCGAATGGAAGCAGTCGCGCGCCAGCTCGCTGCACACGTCCGCATCGGCGGCATCCCACACGTACACCTTCTTGGTGCCGTGGATCTGCAGCAGCAGGCCGTGGTTGCGGTCGATGTGGAATGGCGTGGTGGTATGCGGGGAGGCGACGAAGATCCAGCCGGCGCGGTAGTACATGCCGGGATCCTTGCGCTCGATGTGCGGCATCGCCGGGTCCAGCACGCGGTCGATCAGCTCGCGGTAGGTCGGGTCGGCCTGCACGTGGCGCAGCAGCATCCAGGCCTTGGCCTCGTTGATGCCCTGCAGCGTGTCGGCAACCGAACGCCGGTTGGGATACAGGCGCGCCACGTCATCGAAGTTCGCGTCCGCGCCAGCCTGGTTGTTGAAGGTGAACAGGTGGTTGCTGCCCTGAAAGCGCTTGCCCAGCGCCACCAACTGGTCGGGCTGCAGCAACGGATGATCGGCGAGGCGATGGCGCAGGTCCTGCATGCGCCATGGGTCGAACGCATCCCAATCCATCTCGATCAGCGAAGCCGAGCCTGCATGCATGGCTTACACCCTCCCCCGCGTGGCGCGGTACTGCCTGGCGAATCAGACCTCGTCGTGCCGGGAGCTTGCTGCCGCGCCCGCGCGACGTTCGATGGCACTCCCCCGGTGGGTCCTGTCTGGACTGGTTTCGATTGTCGGCTGATCGGGAGGCTTTTTCCCTAGACCATCCCGGCTATTCCTGCCCCTATCCCTTACTGCCTATGACGCGCGATGCGTGCATGGCGTCACTGCCCATGCGCATGGCGCGGTCCGCTATTTCGACTGGAACGCGAACAGCCACAGGATGGCGCCCTGGATCGGCGAGCCCACCCAGCTCACGCGATACGTGCCGGCCGCTGCCACCTGCCGGTAGGCCACGGCGCATTGCACGCCGCTGTTGTCGGGAAGCTGCAGGTAGTCGTCGATCACGGTGAAGCCGTCGCCGGGGCGCGCGCTCATGTGTTTCACTCCTGCATCACCCCACCACACCGCCACCAGCAGCGCGGGGCCGGTCGTCGTCACCTCGCCGCTGGTGAGCACCAGGGATGGTTGCGGATAGTTCTGGGCCATGTCCTTGAGCACGCCGGCATGGCGGATCTCGACCAGTGGCATGGAGATCTCGCCCTGCGGGTAGCCGGGCTTGTCGATGCGCACGCTGTGCGCCGCGCCGCCCTTGCCGTCGAGCGCGACATAGGCGGCCACCTCGAAGGCGCCGTCGTAGCCGCGATAGGCCACGCGCTCGCCGACGCGCTTCCAGCGGTTGGCGTAGCTGTCCGTCGGCGGCTCGTCGTTCCTGGCGTAGCCGCCGCTGAGCACGAGGAACGAACTGCCGCTGGCTTGCGTGTCCAGCCGCGGGCTGATCGCGGGCGTCACGCCCATGCCTTCGGAATGGGTGAGCAGCGCATGCGCGCCGAGCGTCGGCATGGCTGGCTCCTGCGCGGCCGCCGCGCGCATGCCCGCCAACGCCAACGCCAACGCGATGGCAAGCATGTGCCGCGCGATGGCGGGGATTCCTCTCCGGCGAATGGCCGATATTGCGAAGCGCATCATGCTGTGCCAACAATCAGGCGAGATCGGTGCATGCACCGCGCATGTCGCGCGGACGGCGCCGGCGGATCGCCACCCGGAGGGGGACCGGCTTGGCCAGCGAGATCGATTTTCTCGACATGTACCGCACGCTGGGCCTGCGTCCCGGCTGCGCCTTGCCTGTGTTCAAGCAGGCCTACCGGCGCCAGGTGGCGCGCCTGCATCCCGACCGCGGTGGCGATGGCGCCGTCGATCCCGCCGCCGCCGAACGCCTGCGGCGCCTGATCGCCCAATACGACGCGGCCATGGCCTTCCAGCGCGAGCATGGGCGCCTGCCCGGAGCGATGCCGCAGGTGCGCTTCAGCGTGCCGGAGGCCAGGGTGCAGGTGGTGCCCGCGGCGCCGGCACGTCATCGCGGGCGCTTGCGTGCCGGCTGGATGCTGCTGTGCCTGGTGGTGGCCGGCGCACTGGCCTGGCTTTTCCTCGGGCAGTCGCCGGCGCGCGTGGAGGAGCCCGCGCCAGCCTCGCCGGCAGCGCGGCCATTGGGCGCGGCGACGGCTTCCGGGCCGGTGCTGGACCTGGGCATGTCGCGCGAGGACGTGCGCGCCATCGAGGGCGAGCCGTTGGGCATCCATGGCGACCGCTGGGACTATGGCCCCTCCTGGGTCCGTTTCGAGGGCGACCGCGTGGTGGACTGGTACAGCTCGCCGCTTCATTCGCTCGGTCCCATCCCCACGACGCCCGGTGGCACGCTGCCGATCGCCGACTAGCGCGCGCCGCGCCCGAACAGCACCACTTCCACCGTCTGGATCAGGATAAGCAGGTCCAGCAGCAGGTTGTGGTTTTTTACGTAGAACAGGTCGTACTTGAGCTTTTCGGCAGCTTCCTCGACGGTGGCGCCGTAGGGATAGCTCAGTTGCGCCCAGCCGGCCAGGCCGGGCTTGAGGCAATGGCGCAGGGTGTAGTAGCGGATCTGCGTGGCGAGGTCGGCCACGAACTGCGGCCGTTCCGGCCGCGGGCCGACGATGCTCATGTCGCCCTTGAGCACGTTCCACAGCTGCGGCAGCTCGTCCAGGCGAAGCTTGCGGCTGATGCGTCCCACGCGGGTCACGCGGTCATCGTTCTTGGCGGCCCAGCGCGCCACGCCGTCGCGTTCGGCGTCGGTGCGCATGCTGCGGAACTTCAGTAGCAGGAAGGTGCGGCCATGTTCGCCCACGCGCTCCTGCCGATAGAGGATGGGCTGGCCTGGGCCGGATTCCAGGCGGATGGCCAGCATCTCCAGCAGCATCAGCGGCCAGCACAGCAACAGCAGCAGCGTGGCCGCCACCAGGTCGAAGCAGCGCTTGCTCAGCTGGCGCAGCGGGGTGCCGTTGAAGCCGCCGGAGAACACCAGCCAGGACGGGTCGAGGATGGTCAGTTGCAGGCGGCCCGCCTCGCGCTCGAAGAACGAGGTGAGATCGGTGATGGTCACGCCCGCCTGGCGGCATTCCAACAGGGCGTCCATCGGCAGGTGGCCGCGCCTGTCGTCGACGCCGACCACCACCTCGTCGATCTGCTCGCGCTGCACCAGCACGTGCAGCGGAAGCTTGTAGCGGATCAGGTGCTGCTCCGGCACCGCGATGGTTTCGCGGGCATGGGGGATATATCCCACCACGTGGAAACCGCGGCGATCGGTGCGCCGGCGCATCTGGTTGTGGATCTGCGCGGCGCGCGTGCCCGCGCCGAGGACCAGCACGCGCCGCTTGAGCGCCTCCACTTCCACCAGCTGCAGGAAGGCCAGGCGCAGGCCGAGCACCAGCAGGAAGCCCAGCGTCAGCGCGATGGCCAGCACGCCGCGGCCCACGTAGGCCTGCGGCACCACGTAGTAGCCGATCACCAGCAGCGTGCCGCCCAGCACGAAGGCCACCGCCTGGCGCGCCAGCAGCCCGAAGCGGGTCGTGCGCATGTGCGCCTGGTATTGGCCCATGGCCACCATGGCGAACACGATGCTGCCGCCGAACACCAGCGCGCGCTCGGGCATGTGCATGGAGAACTCGGCGAGTTCGTCCGGATGATGCGCGTAGCGCAGGTAGGTCGCCAGGCAGAGCGAGATGGCAAGCAGCATCAACTCGCACAAGCCCAGCAACACCAGCCAACGCACGGATTGCCGACGCAGAAAACGAAGCATCCAATCCCCCTTGAACCCAAAGTGCACGTCCCTGTCAGCGGGAAGCGAGGCTATCGCCTGGGATCGATGGGTGTCGATGCAACTTACGGAAGACCTGCCGGACTACCTGTTCGGCTGTCTCAGCCATGTAACAGCGCGTCTACGATGCGCGTGCGAGGCCATGTACGTGGATGCGCGCGACGGCGAGCGGCGCGGCGATGGCGCCAAGCAATCCTGCCGGTAGCGGCAGCGCGTGGATCCGGCATGCCGGCATGCCGGCGGCGGCCAAGGGCGGATCGATGGCGTGTTGCCCGGGTGCGGCGATGGCCGATGGCGTGACGCACAGGCCTATGCCGAATGCCTTGAGCAAGGCTTCCTTGCGGGTCCACAGGGCAAGCATCGCCGTCGTCCGCGCGTCGTCCGGCAGTGCTCGCATGGCCAGCGCCTCCCCGGGCGTGCACAGCATGTCCTCGATGGCGCGCAGGCTGGTGCGCGTGGGCGAGCATTCGATATCCACGCCAACGATGGGCGCCCGCGCGACGGCGATCGCCACGTGCGAGCCGCTGTGGCTCAGGCTGGTGGCGAAGGCCGTACCGGGCAGTCGCGGCTGGCCGCTGGCGCTGCTGGCCAGCGCGACGTCGCGGGTATCGCATCCGAGCACTTCGCCGAGCGCGATCCGCCAGCAGGCGTGGGCCAGCACGTAGGTGCGGCGATCGCGGTCATGGTGGAAGCGCCAGGAGCGTGCCTGTTCCGCGGGCGTGAGCCGTTCCGCGGCATCCGTCTGCCAAGGCCACCACGGCGCGCTGTCGAACACCAGCACGCGCGCCTCGTCCTCGGCCGGGGCGGCGAAGCCGCCGTGCCGCAAGGCGAGCGCTACTTCGCGTGCAAACGATGGTTCCGGTTCCTGGCACGCCGCGTAGTGCATCGCTCCGCGCCTAGATCAACCCGCCGGAGGCGTAGTCGGCGAGCAGGCCGCGCAGGTGGTCGGCCAGCCGCAGGCTCAGCGCGACGATGGTGAAGGTGGGGAATGCCCAGCCGGCGGTGGGGAACACCGAGCTGCCGGCGACGTGCAGGTTGTCCACGCCATGCACCTTGCAGTCGCGATCGACCACGCCGGTACGGGGATCCTCGGACATGCGCGTCGTACCCATGTGGTGGGCGGTGCCATGCACGGGCGTGCTCGCGGTATCGCCGTCGGCAAGCCATGGCTCCGGAACGAACCGCGCCTGGCCGGCGCGCGCGATGCCCGTGCCGAACGCAGCGGCCGCCGTGCGGTAGGTGTAGTGGTCCAGCGGCGTCAGCCGCCAGTCCACGTGCACCTTGCGCTGGCCGAGTGCATCGATCTCGCGTCCCAGCGTGATGCGGCTATCCGGGTTGGGCGCCTGCTCGAAATAACCGACCAGTTCGATATGGCTGCTGGTCACCGCGGGCCGGTCGGCCAGCTTGTGCGCGAAGGCGCGCGCGATGTCGCCGATGCCCAGGCCCAGCCGCAGCGTGGTCAGGCCCAGGTTCTGCGGCACCGCGATGGCCTGGGCGGCCGGCGCATTGCGCAGCGCCTCGGACAGCCGCGCTTCCAGCAGGGCATTCTCGTCCGGCACCGCGTGCCGCAGGGCCGAGCGCAGCTCGCGCAGGGCGCGGATGCCACGGGGCAGGGGACCTTCCACGCCGAACGGATGCACGCGGCCGTTGAGCACGCGATGCCGCCGCTGGAAATGGGGAGACAGCGCGATCTCGGGAAACGAGGTCGGCGCGTTGCGGCCATGCCGGCGCTCGTAGGGACGCGTCACCCGATGCGGCGCATCCGTGGTGAGCGTGCCGAGCTTGCCGCTGGGATGGTCCATGAAATAGCGGCCCACCACGTCATGCGCATTGCCCAGCCCATACGGCATCACCGAACCGGACAACAGCAGCAGGCGGGCGTTCTCGATGCCGCCGCCGGCGAGCACGTAATGGCGCGCGCGCACGCGGCCACGCTGCCCGCCCAGCGAACCGATGCGCGCCTCGCGCACATAGGCGCCGTTGGGCATGGCCTCCAGTTCGAGCAGGTTCGCATGCAGCAGCACCTTGACGTTGGCGGCCTGGGCCAGCGCGTCGCGGTAGGCGTCGCCGAACAGCACGGGGCTGCGCGCGAACAGCTGGTTGACCAGGGTGTCCGCGTCGAACGGCAACGGCGCGCGCGGCGTCGGCGCCCGGAAGGTGCCATCGGTGAAGTCGAGCGGGTCCAGCTTGCAGAAGGCGCGAGCACGCGCGTAGTAGGGCTCCAGTTCGGCGTAATCGATCGGCCAGCCGCTGTGCGGCACCCAGTCGCGCCGTGCCATGTCTTGCTTGCCCAGCGGTATGCAGCCGCCGCCCCACAGGTTGCAGCTGCCGCCGAACACGCGCATGCGCGAGGTGCCGGGGTCCAGCGGCAAGCGGGTTTCGTAGCTGCCCTCGCACAAGGCCTGGCTGCGCTGCTCGCCGGCCAGGCCGCCGCTTTCGAGCAGGCATACGGTGAACGGCGTGCCGATGAAGGCATGCGCGATGGCGATGCCGGCGGCACCGCCGCCGACGACGCACAGGTCCGCTTCCACATCCTCTGGATGCGACCCGCTCAAGTAGTCGATGATCACACCAACCCCCTAGGAACCCACGTTGGCCAACGTCATGTCGCGTCGTGGATCGGGTTCGTGGCGGTCGTTGGTTACGGACCGTCGGTGGCCTTCAGCCCATCACACGCGGTAGTACTCCCGGTACCAGCGTACAAAGTTGGCGACACCGTTTTCTACCGACACCTGCGGCCTATACCCAACGGCCTGTATCAGGTCCGTGACATCGGCCTCGGTGTCGGGCACGTCGCCCGGCTGCAGCGGCAGCAGTTCCATGATGGCCTTGCGGCCCAGGCAATGCTCCAGCACCTCGATGTAGTGCAGCAGCTCCACCGGCCGCTCGTTGCCGATGTTGAACAGGCGGTACGGCGCCACGCCGCTGCTGGCCGGGTCGGGGCGCTGGCTGTCCCATCGCGCGTCGATGCCGGGCACCTTGTCCAGCGTGCGGATCACGCCTTCGACGATGTCGTCCACGTAGGTGAAGCTGCGCTTGTGCCTGCCGTGGTTGAACACCCGGATCGGCTCGCCGGCGAGGATGGCGCGGGTGAACAGGAACAGCGCCATGTCCGGGCGTCCCCAGGGACCGTAGACGGTAAAGAAGCGCAACCCGGTGCAAGGGATGCCGTACAGGTGCGCATAGCTGTGCGCCATCTGTTCGTTGGCCTTCTTGGTGGCCGCGTACAGGGTGAGCGGATGCTCGGCGGACTTGTGCTCGGAGAACGGCATGTCGGTATTGGCGCCGTAGACCGAACTGGTCGAGGCGAATACCAGGTGTTCCACGCCATGCTGGCGGCAGCCTTCCAGCACGTGCAGGAAGCCCACCACGTTGCTGCTGGTGTAGACATAGGGATTCTCGGCCGCGTAGCGCACGCCGGCCTGCGCCGCCAGGTGCACCACGCGCTGCGGCCGGTGCTGCGCGAAGGCGCGCTCCATGGCGCCGCGGTCGGCGAGGTCGGCATGGATATGCGCGTAGCCGGGCCGCTCGGCGAAGCGGGCCAGGCGCGCCTTCTTCAGCGTGACGTCGTAGTAGTCGTTGAGGTTGTCCAGCCCGACCACTTCGTCGCCTCGCGCCAGCAGGCGCTCGGCGACGTAGGAACCGATGAACCCGGCGGTGCCGGTGACCAGCACTTTCATGATGCGCGTTCCTTACAAGCGACCGTCCACCGCTTCGCGCGGCAGTACGTACTTCACGTCGTACACCACCGAGTCCGGTTTGCCGAACGCGCGGATGCCCTCGGCGCCCAGTTCGGTGAACTGGCGATGCCCCACCGCCACGATCACCGCATCGTAGCCGCCCGTCGCCGGTTCGCCCACCGGCCTCAGCGCGTATTCGTGCTCGGCCTCGGCGGCGTTCACCCACGGATCGTGCACGTCCACTTCGGCGTTGTAGCCGCGCAGCGCCCGCACGATGTCCACCACGCGCGTATTGCGCAGGTCCGGGCAGTTCTCCTTGAAGGCCAGGCCCAGCACCAGCACGCGCGCGCGCACCGGGTTGATGCCCTTGCGCACCATCAGCCGGATCACCTCGCTGGCCACGTACGCGCCCATGCTGTCGTTGGTGCGCCGGCCGGCCAGGATCACGTCGGGATGATGCCCCACTTCCTGCGCCTTGTGCGTGAGGTAGTAGGGATCGACGCTGATGCAGTGGCCGCCGACCAGGCCGGGCCGGAACGGCAGGAAGTTCCACTTGGTGCCGGCGGCCTGCAGCACTTCCAGCGTATCGATGCCCAGCTTGTTGAACAGGATCGCCAGGTCGTTGACCAGCGCGATGTTGAGGTCGCGCTGGGTGTTCTCGATCACCTTGGCCGCCTCGGCCACCTTCAGCGAGCTGGCCCGGTGCGTGCCGGCGGTGATGATCGAGCCGTACAGGCGGTCCACGAAGTCGGCCACCTCGGGGGTGGAGCCGGACGTCACCTTGAGGATGTTGGTGACCCGGTGCTGCTTGTCGCCGGGGTTGATCCGCTCCGGGCTGTAGCCGGCGAAGAAATCGCGGTTGAATACCAGGCCCGAGCCTTTCTCCAGGATCGGCACGCACACTTCCTCGGTGCAGCCGGGATACACGGTCGATTCGTACACCACCACGTCGCCGCGCTTGAGCACCATGGCCAGGGTCTCGCTGGCGCGGATGAGCGGGGTGAGGTCGGGCCGCTTGGCCGTGTCGATCGGCGTGGGCACGGTGACGATATAGACGTTGCGGTCGGCCAGGTCCGCCAGCTCGCTGCCGAAGCGCAGGCGCGCGGCGTCGCGCAATTCCTCGGCGCCCACTTCCAGCGTGCTGTCATGTCCGGCGCGCAGTTCCTCGATGCGTCCCCGGTTGATGTCGAAGCCCAGGGTGTCGTAGCGCTTGCCGAACTCCACCGCCAGCGGCAGGCCCACGTAGCCGAGGCCGATGATGGCGAGTTTGGTGTCTTCCAGTGAATGCATGCCGGCGTCCCGCTGTGTCTGGATGGGGCCGCGCGGCGGTGCCGCGGCGGCGTCGCAAGGCTAGCAGGCTGGGCCGGTTTTTCCGCTAGGCCAGAGGATGCTTGCCGGATGGCGGATATTGTCTTTTGTGACGCCAGGCCATGAAGGGGCAGGGGTGCGGCCGGCCCGGACCTGTCGCGGGCAAGGCATGCCATGGGGGCGGTGCGGATACGGATAGGGCGTTCGCCATATGATGGTGCGTGGCGGGCGGGTTGTTTTCCGACAGTTCCCTACCGGCGAGGCGGTCATGCCGGCGCTGGCTTGCCTGCCTGGGGCGCGGCGCTTTGTCCGGCACGATGCGGCGCGCTATCGGGCCGGCGTCATGACCATGGCGTACGGCTTCTGATACGTTCGCAGGCCTGCCGTCTCCGCCGGAAACGGAGGCCGTATGCGAGGAAACACCATGCTGTTCTTTCCAAGCCGGAGGTTCCCCCCTCCGCCGATGGCCGGTTCGCCGGCCGGTGCCCGTGGAGCGCGGCCATGACCCGCGACGCCCTCAGCCAGTCCGCCACGGGCGGCGACGTGTTGTCCCACCTGTTGAGGTCCGACCCGGCGCGCGCCCACGGCATGCTGCTGGCGCAGGCCCTGGCGGGCGACTGCGCTTCGCAACTGGCGGTGGGCCAGATGTACCTGGGCGGCATCGGCTGCGAGCGGGACGGCACCGAAGCACGCTATTGGTTCCAGCATGCCGCTCACCAGGGCGCGCCGATGGCCATGCACATGCTGGGGCGCTGCCACGAAAACGGCTGGGGCGGAACGGTGGATGTGGGACTGGCCGCCGTGTGGTACCGCGAATCGGCAGAGCATGGCCTGGACCTGGGCATGTACCACTACGCCAACGCGCTGGCCCAGGGGCGAGGCGTGTCCCGCGATCGCGCCGAGGCGTTCCGCTGGTTCAGCCGCGCGGCCGAGGCGGGCCATGGGCGCGCCATGCATTTCCTGGGGCAGTACTACGAATACGGCTGGGAGACCGAGCCCGACATGGCCCGCGCCTGCGAGCTCTATCGCCGCTCGGCGGAAGCGGGCGACTACCGTGGCCAGTGCAGCTGGGCCTCCGTGCTCACCGGCCTGGGCCGCGTCGAGGAAGCCTGCGCGCTGTTGCGCGCCGCCATCGCCCATGCGCCGGATTACTTCGTGGATGCGTTGCGTGGCGAGCTGGAGCATTCGCGCCACCCGGCCCTTCGCGCGCTGGCGGGTGGCGTCGCCAGCGCGGGCTAGGTCCGCGCACGCGCACGTGCGCGGATTCCGGGTCATGCCCAGCCGCTGTCGTCGAAACCGCCGTCGTTGTTGTCGTCGAAATCGGTCGAGGCGAAGTCCTGGTCGTTGTCGCGCTGGCGGTCGTCGTTGTCGTAGTAGTTGTTCTCGGTGACGTTCTCGATCACCGTCGGCTGCCCGCCGCCGAAGAAGCCGCCGCCGTGATGGCCGCTCAGCAGGCTCTCGATGCCGTCGAACAGGAACATGCCGCCGGCCACGCCGGCTGCCGTGGTGGCAGCCTGCGACAGGAAGCTGGGCGCTGCCGCGGGTGGCTGCGCGGGCGCGCCGCCGAACAGGCGTTCGCGCCAGCCGGGGGCCGCGGGTTGTTGCGGCGGCATCGGTGGCGGCGTGGCGCCCCAGGCCGACGGTTGGCCGCCGAGGAAGCTGCCGCCGCCCTGCTGCGAGGCGAGCTGGGCCTGCAGTTGCGCGATTTGCGCCTTGGCGCTTTCCAGCGCCTGCTGCTGCAGCAGGCTGCGCTGCACCAGCAGGTAAAGCGCATCGGGCTGGCCGGCCAGGCGCTGGCGGATCAGTGCGTCGGCCTGCGCGTCCTTCGCGACGCCGCCGGCGGCGGCCAGGCGCTGGAGAAAATCATCGAGTAGCTGTTGTTCCTGCGGTGTCATGGCTTGCGGATCTCCGTGGACGACGTATGGCGCCCAATCTGGCGCCAAGCATGCCGCGCATGCAGTGCCGAAAGTGCGCCTTGACGCTGCCGCATCAAGGTCCACGCTGCCGCCGTTTGCCTGCCAGTCAGCCAGTTCGCAGGCTCTTTCGAAACGATGCGCGCCGGAAACGAAAAGCCCCGGGCGTGAGCCGGGGCTTTCGTCTGGTGTGGATTTGGTGGTGGACTTCACCCGAAAAGACAACCCAACTTCTCCATCAGGACGCGTTTGGGCGGAAAACCGCGGGCTGGCGCGGGGCCCTCGCCGATTACACCGGAATCTCGCCAACTGGAAGGAAGTCGCCCTGCTCGCCATCGCGCAGGCTGATGTACTCCAGGCGCCACTGATCCACCCGGCGCAGATCAGCAAGCGTCAGGTAGGTGTCTGCCACGGCTTCGCAAGCGTCGAGCGCGATTTCCGTGGCAACGTCGGGCTTGCCATAGGTATTTTCGAACAGCTCGCGCAACTGCATGGCGACACGCTCGGCCGCTCCCCTTGCGTCGGCGCCCCCTTCGTTGGCGTCGTAGACAACAGATACCGACAAGGCGTAGGGCTCCCCCTCGACCGCTTCTGTGCCTCGCTGCTCGCCCAGATCGAAGAACAGCCCGACCAGGTACTTGGCATCGGGCTCCAGAATCTTTGCAATCTTCCGCTCGACCTTGCCCTTACGCAGTCGCTCTTCGAACTCGTTGGGAAAGGCAGGTCGGCCGTACCGTGCAGCGAGCCATTGCTTCAGAACCCGCTTGGCGTCAATCGGCAGCGCGAGGCTGTGATCTTTGACTGCGCGCTCGGCGAAATCGCCTTTCGGTACGCTGCGGCGATCACCGTGCCGAAGCTCAAGAATCAACGGCGCAGCGTTGATGCCCTCGTAGGCAAGGTGGAGTCGTCGCGGGTTTTTGGCGTAGGAGAGCTGCGGGTCCTCCTTGACGACCATTTCGGCGACGATGACCTCGACGCACAACTCGCTCCCATGCGGCAGATCGCAGTCGTGAGTGATAACGATGACGCGGCGCTCCTCGTCAACAGCCGCGACCAGCCCGAGAGCAGCAGCGGCCTCGCGAGTTAGTAGATCGCCCTGTCGCCAGTCCGTATCACGAGCCAGCATCCATCCTCCCCCGACCTGTCACTCGGGAGCCCCGGGAATGGACACCTCTGCGCGCCAGTCGGTCGAGGGCTTCGCTTTCGACTTCGCCATACCGGATCGGTCGTATGCTGCATCCATCGCTTGGGCTTCGGCAATCAGCATTTGAATATGTGAGGGCAAAAGCTGCCCGGTAGCAGCGAGGTCCAGCAAGGACCGACCTTCAAACGCCTTCATCTTCAGCATGGCAGACGCGCGCGTAATTCCAGCGTCTCGGAAAGCGTCGGCAGCATGACTGAGGGCGATGATCCGCTCAAATTTCTCGGGCTCAGGCGTGGCTTCGCCGCCGATCCACTTGTAGATCGCCTGCCGGGAGACGCCAAACACAGCGGCCAGATCCGCGATGGCCGGATTCAACACTTGGCGGATGTTGGCAAGGTGGTCAGATGCAGATCTCAGATCCGGGCGCTGTTCCTGGCTATCGTCAGCCACCCCCACATCGACATGAAAGGGCACGCGCGCCTCCAACATCCTGCGCCAGTCCCCGGCACGGGAGAGATCGAAAACACTGCCAGTACCGCCGATCACAAGGGCTGAGCCGATCAGCGCAAAAGCTGCGGTAGCGGCAGCCCCTATCGGCGCGGCGAACGGCATCGGTCGCTGGGAAGGGAGGGTTGCTGTGTACATGGCGTTTGCCTTGTCCGGTTCAGGCCCACGCGCCGCGCGCGTGATCCGTCGTCGTCGCTCGGAAGACAGACTTGATGATCGCATGCAGCGAGAGCAACTCCTCACCTAGCTTGTCCATGTCGATCGGCATGCGGCCTTCGACGAAGTGATCCGTATCAATGACCGCATGCGCCCGAGGCTCCTTTACCTCGAATTTCGAGTTAATCGTCAAGCCGCTGGGCTGCATGTCTGGCGGGAACCCCAAGGGCGCGGTCATCCTATGCACCCGAGCCACGAGCGTCCCCATCGGTACCAGTGGGCCAATCTCCGTCCTAAAGACCGATTCCGTCAGTCTGTAAAGTGGCTGTGCATTGAACTCGACCCCATGCAACCCGCCAACAAGGTACTGCTCCACGCTCTCACCGGCGCGAGGTAACACGGCATCCAGGTAGCGAAGGCCCAACCGACTGACGTGGTCAAGGGTGGCCGCCTCGTGCACGGCCGCCAAGCCGCGCAGCAGTTCCGGAATGAACTCGTTATGCGTGTCGTAGTGGGTCGTGTGGTAGGTGATGGCCGATGGCGCCAAGATGAACCCCGCTGTGCGGTCGCTGCGGGTGATGAGCCACTGATGGACCTGCGTGACCTGCGGTTCCACTGGCTGCGCTCGACCCGGCCCTGGCACAACTAGATGCGTGACTTGCTGCGGCTCAAACAACGGGTATCCCTCGCGTCGCAGCCGATCCTGGATCTGGTCCACGTACTTGGACATTGCCGCGACAGGATTGAAGTGCGCCTGCGCGAGGGCGTAGTACACCGGCGCGTTGGACATCCTCTCGCTCACTGGTAGGCTCCAATCATTTCGCGGTTGACAGTTGAGTTGTCAGTTTACACCTTGGTTGACGCTGTGGCCAGAGAAATCCGCGGCCTCTCCCGCGCGCAACTGGCCCGCAAGACCTCCCACTCGACGACAGTAGTAATCATTTTGCGATGCATATAGTAGCTTTTTCAAACTAATTGACGTTCTGTTTGGATGAGTGTATGATGCACGAAACAATACTGAAGCCAACGCGCAAACATGTCCAGCGACCGACTCCCGGAGATGACCCAGGCGCAACGCGACCGACTCGCGTTCGTCGAGTTGCGCCTGCGGTTCGTCGGCGAGATCCGCCGGCAGGACTTGGTGACGCGCTTCGGCATCCAGGCTGCGGCAGCCACGCGGGACATCGCCCAGTACAAGGAGCTGGCCCCAGGCAATATGGAGTACGACACCAAGGGCAAGGTCTACGTCCGCGCCGCTTGGTTCCGCCCCCTGTTTGACTTCCCCGCCGAGCGGATCCTCACTTGGTTGTCCCAGGGCTACGGTGACGGCGAGCCCATCCGCTGGAAGGGTGTCGTGGCACAAGAGGGCACCAGCCTGCCGGGCAAGATTGATCTGGATCTGCTGTCCGTCCTGACCCGCGCCATTCACCAAGGCGCCGCTGTTGAGGTCGCCTATCGCGCACTGTCGAGCGGGCTGACGACCCGGGAGATCGTCCCGTTCGCACTGGCCGACAGCGGCCTTCGTTGGCACGTCCGCGCCTTCGACCGGCGCAGCGGTGAGTTCCGCGACTTCGTGTTGGGCCGCCTCGACGCCGCCCGCATCCTGCCCGGCCCTGTGGCCGACCACGAGAAGCCCGATCAGGACATCCAGTGGAACCGGATCACCGAGCTCGAGCTCGTGCCGCATCCGGCCAACGTGCAGCACCCCGACACCATCGAGGCCGAGTACGGCATGGACGGCGGCGTGCTCAAGGTGCGGACCCGTGCGGCGATGGCCGGCTACCTGTTGCGCCGCTGGAACGTGGACTGCACCGAAGATCACAGCCTCAAGGGTGGCGAGCACCACCTGTGGCTCCGCAATCGCCAGGCCCTCTATGGCGTCACCAACTTGGTGCTCGCGCCGGGCTACAGCGAATCCAGCAAGTAGGGGTAATCATGACGATCACCCCCACCTGCAATCCCGTCGACCGTCACCGCCGAAAGGAGCTCCATCATGGCTAAGCCTCCCGCCAACCACGGCAAGCAATGGACGCCTGCCGAGGCCAAGCAGCTCAAGCAGCTCGCCCAAGAAAACACGCCCACGCGCGTCATTGGCCTGAAGCTGGGCCGCACGGAGGACGCGGTGCGAGCCAAGGCGGGCGAGAACAACATCTCCCTCAAGCCCACCAACCAGTCGCCCTACAACCGGCGTAAGCCCTGAGGCGGGAGCAATAAGAACAAGGGGGCGCACCGTGCTGAAGCTCGAACAGATCCAGAAGAGCGCGGCCATCTCGGGCTTGGAACCCGGGCAGGTGGTACGCATCGTCACGACAGAGCCGGTCGGTGACAACGCCCTCACCGTTTACTACAAGACCGCCGACGGCTCGCTGCGTGAGCGGATGCTGTTCCGCACCGACGAGGCCAACCTGTCGCCGGCCGAGGCCGGCCGCCCCTGGGCCTTCGACGCCCCGGGCGAGGAGTTCAAGCTCGCCACCGAGGCCTACCGGATCAATTTGGCCCACCTGTTCGATCCGATGATGGCGGTGCACACGTCGAACGTGGAGCCGCTGCCGCACCAGATCACGGCGGTCTACGAGTCGATGCTGCCGCGCCAGCCGCTGCGCTACGTGCTGGCCGACGACCCCGGTGCTGGCAAGACCATCATGGCAGGCCTCTTCATCCGCGAGCTGCTGATGCGCGCGGATGCCAAGCGCGTGCTGATCGTCGCCCCCGGCAGCCTGGTCGAGCAGTGGCAGGACGAAATGTTCGAGAAGTTCGGCCTGTCGTTTGCGCTGTTTTCGCGAGAGCAAGTCGAACAGTCGCGCAGCGGAAACCCCTTCGACGACCATGACTTGCTGGTCGCCCGCGTCGATCAACTGGCCCGCGCTGAAGACCTCCAGGAGAAGCTGCGCCTGTCGCGCTGGGACCTGGTGGTGGTCGATGAAGCCCACAAGTTGTCGGCCAGCTACTTCGGCAACAAGGTCAACAAGACCAAGCGCTTTCAGCTGGGCGAGCTCCTGGGCTCGATCACCCGCCACTTCCTGCTCATGACGGCCACGCCGCACAACGGCAAGGAAGAGGACTTCCAGCTGTTCATGTCGCTGCTGGACGCCGACCGCTTCTACGGCAAGTTCCGCGACGGCGCGCACAAAGTGGACGTGTCCGACCTCATGCGCCGCATGGTCAAGGAGGAACTGCTCAAGTTCGACGGTACCCCGCTGTTCCCCGAGCGCCGGGCCTACACAGTCAACTACAAGCTCTCCGACCTTGAAGCTGCCCTGTACGCGGCCGTGACCGACTACGTCAAGGAGCAGTTCAACAAGGTTGACCAGCTCACGGATGGTGGGCGCAAGGGCACGGTGGGCTTTGCGCTCACCGCCTTGCAGCGCCGCCTGGCCTCCAGCCCCGAGGCCATCTACCAGTCGCTCAAGCGGCGGCGCAACAAGCTCAAACGCCGCGTCGAGGAAGAAAAACTCCGTCAGCGCGGCCAGTCACTGGCCGAGACGCTGGGCGGCAACAACGGCCTGCCCGACGACGTGTGGGAAGCCGCCGACGCTCTGTCGCCCGAAGACTATGAGAACTTCGAAGAGGCCGTGGTCGACCAGGCCACGGCGGCCCAGACCATCCAGGAACTGGAGGCCGAGATCATCATCCTCGAAGGCTTGGAGGAGCAGGCCCGCCAAGTGGTGCATTCCGGTCAGGATCGCAAGTGGGATGAGCTCTCCCGCCTGTTGCAAGACACGCCGGAGATGCACGACGCCGATGGGCGCCAGCGCAAACTCATCATCTTCACCGAGCATCGAGACACTCTGAACTACCTGGCGGTGAAGATCCGCGGCCTCATCGGCAACGAAGAAGCTGTAGTGATGATCCACGGCGGGGTCAAGCGCGAAGAGCGCCGCAAGGTGCAGGAGCTGTTCCGCAACGACCCCACGGTGCGCGTGCTGCTGGCCACGGACGCGGCGGGCGAAGGCGTGAACCTGCAGAACGCGAACCTGATGGTCAATTACGACCTGCCTTGGAACCCCAACCGCCTGGAGCAGCGCTTTGGCCGCATCCACCGCATCGGCCAGACCGAGGTCTGCCACCTGTGGAACATGGTGGCCGCCGAGACCCGCGAGGGGGATGTCTTCCAGCGCCTGTTTGAGAAGCTGGAGGTGGAGCGCCAGGCCCTGGGCGGCCGCGTGTTCGACATCCTGGGCGAGGTCTTCGAGGACAAGCCCCTCAAGGACCTGCTGATCGAGGCCATCCGCTACGGCTCGGATCCCGAAGTCCGTGCCCGCCTGCTCAAGAAGGTGGAAGGCGCGCTGGATACCCAGCACCTTGAAAACATCATCAAACGCAATGCGCTGTGCGAAGAGGTGATGGATGAGAAGCGCCTGTTCGCGGTGAAGGAGGAGATGGAGAAGGCCGAGGCCCGCAAGCTGCAGCCCTTCTTCATCCGCGCTTTCTTCAATCAGGCCTTCCAGCAACTGGGCGGCGAGCTGCGCCCGCGCGAGCAAGGGCGCTACGAGATCACCAACGTCCCGGCCATCATCCGCGAGCGCGACCGGCAAATCACCGGCCGCGACCGCCGCAATACCGACCCGGTGCTACGCCGTTACGAGCGCGTCTGCTTCGAGAAGCAGTACGTGCGGCTGACCGACCGTGTCGGCGCCCCGATGGCCAGCCTCATCCATCCCGGCCACCCCTTGATGCAGGCGGTCACCGACCTGGTGCTGGAAGCTCACCGCAACAAGCTCAAGCAAGGCGCGGTGTTGGTGGACCCGAGTGATATGGGCGTCACCCCGAAGGTGATGTTCATCGTTGATCACGCGGTCAAGGAAGGGGCAGACCCCGCGCGCATCGTCTCGCGTCGCATGCAGTTCGTCGAGATCGACCCGCAGGGCCATGCCACCAACGCCGGCTGGGCGCCTCACCTGGACCTGGAGCCCATTGCGCCTGCCGACCTCAAATTGATCGAAGACGTGCTGGCGGCCCCGTGGATCGCCAAAGACCTGGAGCAACAGGCCTTGACCCATGCCGGAAGCTTCCTGGTGCCCGAACACTTCGATGAAGTTCGCACCCGCCGCGAGAAGGCGGTGGACAAAACCCTGGCCGCCGTGCATGAGCGTCTGGTCAAGGAAATCAACTTTTGGTCCGACCGTTACATCAAGCTGCAAGACGACCTGGCTGCCGGCAAGGATGTGCGCCTGACGCTGGAGAACGTGCGCCGCACCATCGACGACCTGACCGCCCGCCGCGAATCGCGCGAGAAGGAGTTGCTGGCCATGCGCCATGTGGTCTCCGCCACGCCGGTCGTGCTGGGCGGTGCGCTGGTGATCCCGGCGGGCCTCTTGATGCAGCGCAAGGGTCAGCCCGGCTGGTCGGCGGATGCCGATGCGCGCAGCCGCATCGAGCACATCGCCATGCAGGCGGTGATGAACGCCGAACGCGCGCTGGGCCATGAGGTCATCGACGTCTCGGCGCAGAAGTGCGGCTGGGACGTCACCAGCATCCCCCAAGCCCGCGATGGCCGCCTGCCCACCTCGCGCCACATCGAGGTCAAGGGCCGCGCTAAAGGCCAGACCACGATCACCGTCACCCGCAACGAGATCCTCTATGGCCTCAACCAGGCGGACAAGTTCATCCTGGCCATCGTGCTCGTTGACGGCGGCAGGCACGAAGGGCCGTTCTACATCCGAAAGCCCTTCACCCAGGAGCCCGACTGGGCGGTGACCAGCATCAACCTGGACCTGGACGCGCTGCTCGCGCGCGCCACGGCGGCGGAGGGCTCGCTGTGAGCCTGGGCTGCCCTCAGAAACAGAAACGCCCTCACGGGGAGGGCGTCGGGCCAGGGCTGCTCACCTTGGCGGGGCTACAAGAAGAGACGCCTCCCGAGGGAGGCGTCGGGCCGGAGATGCTATCTCCGGCGGGGTTAATGCGCCATATTGTCGTCAGACCAGGCTCTGCTGTCAAGCCGAGCAGCGTTTCCGGAGGCCAGCCATGCAGCGCGTGACGGCCTACGTGGACGGCTTCAACCTCTACTTCGGGTTGAAGGATTCCAGCTTCAAGCGCTACTACTGGCTCGACGTCTCAGTGCTTGCACAGAGCCTCCTCAAGCCTGGGCAGCAACTGCTGGCCACGCACTACTTCACGGCCCGCATCCGCGCCAATGGCCGCAACTCGGCTGACCAGAAGCGGCAGAACGACTACCTCGAAGCCCTGGCCCTGCGCGGCGTGCGCTGCCAGTTCGGCCACTACCTGCAGAAGACACGCCAGTGCCGGCAGTGCGGCGCGAACTGGCCCGACTACGAAGAGAAGATGACGGACGTGAACATCGCCATTCAGTTGCTCGGCGATGCCTTTGACAACGCCTTCGACACAGCGCTCGTCATATCCGGCGACAGCGATCTGACGACACCCATCCGCAGGGTGCGCGAGCGCTTTGCCCAAAAGCGCATCGTCGTTGCCTTTCCGCCCGGTCGTTATTCGAACGAACTCAAGCGCTGCGCCAACGGCTACCTCAACATTGGTGAAGACAAGCTGCGCGCCAGCCAGCTACCCGAACAACTCGTCAAGCCCGATGGCTACGTGCTCGCACGCCCTGCCACCTGGCGCTGAAGGACTTCAAGAATGACCAGCATCAAAGCCCCCAAAAAACTCATCGAAGTAGCATTGCCGCTCGACGCCATCAACGAAGCGGCAGCGCGCGAGAAGTCCATCCGCCACGGCCACCCCAGCACCCTGCACCTGTGGTGGGCGCGCCGGCCCCTGGCGGCGGCGCGGGCGGTGATCTTTGCGCAGATGGTCAACGACCCCGGCTACGAACGCCACCTGGGCCGCGGCGTCAACAAGCAAAAGGCCGCCGCCGAGCGCGAGCGCCTGTTCAAGATCATCGAAGACCTGGTGCAGTGGGAGAACACCAACAACGAGGAAGTGCTGGAACGCGCCCGCGCCGAGATCCGCCGCTCGTGGCGCGAGACCTGTGAACTTAACAAGAACCATCCGCAGGCGGCCGAGCTGTTCAACCCCGACGAGCTGCCCGCCTTCCACGACCCGTTTGCCGGGGGCGGCGCAATCCCGCTGGAGGCGCAGCGCCTGGGGCTGGAAGCCTGGGCGTCTGACCTCAACCCCGTGGCGGTGACGATCAACAAGGCGATGATCGAAATCCCGCCGCGTTTTGCCGGCCGCGCGCCGGTGGGGCCTCTGCCCCCGGGCGAGAAGCAGGCCAAGTTGCACGAGGACTGGCGTGGCGCGCGCGGGCTGGCGGAGGACGTGCGGCGCTACGGCGCCTGGATGCGCGCCGAGGCCGAGAAGCGCATCGGGCACCTGTACCCGAAGATCACCGTCACCGCCGAGATGGCGGCCGAGCGTCCGGACCTGAAGCCGCTGGTGGGGCAACAGCTCACCGTGATCGCCTGGTTGTGGGCGCGCACGGTAAAGAGCCCGAACCCGGCGTTCAGCCACGTCGATGTTCCGCTGGCATCGACCTTCGTGCTCTCCAGCAAGGCGGGCAAGGAGGCGTATGTGGAGCCGGTGGTGGAGGGCGACCAGTACCGTTTTACGGTGAGGGTGGGCACGCCGCCGGAAGAAGCGAAGGACGGAACCAAAGCCGCCGGTCGTGGCGCAAACTTCCGCTGTGTGCTGTCGGACACGCCCATCGGCGGCGACTACATCAAGGGCGAGGGGCAGGCCGGGCGCATGGGCGCAAGGCTGATGGCTATCGTCGCCGAAGGCGCGCGTGGTCGCGTCTATCTGGCACCGACTCAAGAACACGAGGATGTCGCTCGACAGGCGCAGCCCACTTGGAAGCCCTCCGGTAATGTGCCTGCCCGCCTTACGGGGGGCACATGCGTTCCCTACGGTCTGACCGAATGGGGCGACCTCTTCACCCCCCGCCAACTCGTCGCGTTGACTACCTTTTCTGACCTGGTGCAGGAGGCCATCAACATGTGCCGGCAGGACGCCATCGCCGCCGGCCTGCCCGACGATGGCGTGGGGCTGGACGCCGGCGGCACCGGCGCGACGGCATATGCGGAGGCGGTCGGGGTGTACCTGGCTTTCGCCACAGACAAGGTGAGCGACCGAAATTCCAATCTATGCGCATGGGCAAGCCTCCGCGAACATGCCAGGAACACCTTCGGGCGGCAGTCGCTACCCATGACCTGGGACTTTGCAGAAAGCAATCCGCTTTCCGACTCCAGCGGCAACTTTGAAGGCGGCATCAAGTCGATTATTGACGCGCTCGCCGGCCTGGCCCCGGTAGCTCCTGGAAGGGCTCGCCAAGCGGATGCCCAGGGCCAGTCACTGTCCCTGAACAGGGTCGTTTCAACAGATCCACCGTATTACGACAACATTGCATACGCAGATTTGTCCGACTTCTTCTACGTCTGGTTGCGCAAGAGCCTTCGGTCGAGCTTCCCAGAGCTGTTCGCGACCTTGGCTGTTCCCAAAGCAGAGGAGCTTGTTGCGACGGCATACCGTCACGGCAGCAAAGAGAAGGCGGAGGCCTTCTTCCTTTCTGGCATGACCAAGGCCATGCACAACCTGGCCGAGAGCGCACATCCGGCCTTCCCTGTAACGATCTACTACGCCTTCAAGCAGGCCGAGACCAAGAGCGACGCTGGAACATCAAGCACGGGCTGGGAAACGTTTCTTCAGGCGGTCATTGATGCAGGGTTTGCGGTTACCGGGACCTGGCCGATGCGCACAGAGCTTGAGCGGCGCATGGTCGGTGCCGAAGCTAACGCGCTCGCGTCCAGCATCATATTGGTCTGCCGCCAACGCGCAAAGGATGCGCCTACCGTCAGCCGCCGCGAGTTCATCCGCGAACTGAACGCGGTGTTGCCCGAGGCTTTGGATGAAATGACCCGCGGCGGCGTGAACTCTCCCGTCGCGCCAGTGGATCTGTCGCAGGCCATCATCGGCCCGGGCATGGCGATCTTCAGCCAGTACGCCGCGGTGCTCGAAGCCGACGGCACGCCGATGAGCGTGCGTACCGCGCTGCAGCTGATCAACCGCTTCCTGGCGGAAGATGACTTCGACCATGACACCCAGTTCTGCCTGCACTGGTTCGAGCAGCAGGGCTGGGCCACGGGCAAGTTCGGTGAGGCCGACGTGCTTGCCCGCGCCAAGGGCACCAGCGTGAGCGGCTTGCAAGCCAGTGGCGTGGTGGCCTCCAGCAAGGGCGAACTGCGGCTGCTCAAGTGGGCTGAGATGCCGCGCGACTGGTCACCCGAGACTGACGCCCGCCTGCCCGTGTGGGAGGCGCTGCATCAACTCATCCGCGCGCTGAACCAGGAGGGTGAGGCCGCCGCCGGCGCGCTGCTCGCCCGCATGCCTGCAAGGGCCGAGCCGATCCGCGCGCTGGCCTACCGCCTTTACACCCTGTGCGAGCGCAAGGGCTGGGCCGAGGAGGCCCGCGCCTACAACGAGCTGGTTACTGCCTGGAGCGCCATCGAGCAAGCGGCCAGCGAAGCGGGCGTGGTCGGCTCGCAAGCGCAACTGGATATCTGATTGGGGAAGATCATGACACTGAAACCATGGCGTGAGATTGCAGAGCCGCATTCCGATGTGCGGGAGGGCAAGTTCCAGCAGGCCGAGTTCGCGGCGGACCTGTCGCGGGTGCATGCGCGTACGGCCAACGAGGAGTACCAGAACCCGGTGCTGTTCTTCCAGCGCACCTTCATCACCGAGGGCATGCGCCTGCTGCTGGACTCAGTAGTCAAGCGCCTGGCCGGCAAAGGCGGCGATCCGGTCATCCAGCTTCAGACCGCATTCGGCGGCGGCAAGACGCACACGATGCTGGCGGTCTACCACCTCGCCAAGGGGGCGGTACCGGCGAGCGAGCTTCAGGGGGTGCCGCCGATTCTTGACGCGGCCGGCGTGACGGATTTGCCCAAGGCCCGTATCGCTGTGCTCGACGGCGTGGATCTGCTGAGCCTGGCCAGCAAGCCGCGCGTCCATGACGGCTGTACGGTGCGCACACTTTGGGGTGAGTTGGCCTGGCAGCTGGGCGGCGAGACCAGCTACGAGCACGTGAAAGAAGCCGACCTGACCGGCACCGCGCCGGGCAAAAAGGAGCTCGCGGACATGCTGGCGGCCAGCGCTCCGTGCGTGATCCTGATGGACGAGCTGGTGCGCTACGTGTCGCAGTTCGAGGAGGGTAAGACGCTCTCGGGGGGCACTTACGACACCCAACTCTCCTTCGTGCAGGCACTCACCGAGGCCCTGAAGGCGGTGCCGACTGCGGTGCTGCTCGCCTCGCTGCCGTTCTCGGATCGCGAGGCCGGCAGCCAGCAAGGCGTGAAGGCCCTGCGTGCGCTCGAGCACTACTTCGGCCGCGTGCAGGCGCTGTGGAAGCCGGTGGCCACCGAGGAAGCGTTCGAGATCGTCCGCCGCCGCCTTTTTACCAACATCAACGACAAGCTGGCGATGGAGTCGGTCTGCCGCGCGTTCGCGGACTACTACATCGCCAACCGCGAGGACTTTCCCCAGGAGACGCAGGACAGCAAGTACTTCGAGCGCCTGATCCACGCCTATCCCATCCACCCCGAGGTGTTCGACCGCCTGTACGAGGACTGGTCCACGCTGGACAACTTCCAGCGCACCCGCGGCGTGCTGAAGCTGATGGCCAAGGTCATCCATCGCCTGTGGAAGGACGGCAACAACGACCCGTTGATCATGCCTGGCAGCGTGCCGCTGATGGATGCCGACACGCGCAACGAGGCCATCTACTACCTGCCGCAGGGCTGGGACCCGGTGATCGAGCGCGACGTGGATGGCGAGCGCTCCGAGACCTGGGAGATCGAAAACAAGGACACCCGTTTCGGCAGCGTCCAGGCCTGCCGCCGCACTGCCCGCGCGATCTTCCTGGGCAGTGCACCGCATTCCGTCCAGATCGCGTCCAACCAGCTGGTACGGGGTCTGGAGCTGGAGCGCGTGCTGCTGGGTGTCGCCCAGCCCGGCCAGCAGGTCAACCTTTACAAGGATGCGCTGAGGCGCCTCTCCGACCGGCTGCACTACCTGAACCACGCCAACAACCGCTTCTGGCTGGACACGCGCCCGAACCTGCGGCGCGAGATGGAAGAGCGCAAGCGCCGCTTCCAGGACAAGGAGGACGTGTTCCCTACGATCCGAGAGCGCGTGCAGCGCAGCTTTGCCAGCGGCGTCTTCGGCGGCATCCACATCTTCACCGGCAGCGGCGACGTGCCGGACGACTGGGCATTGCGGCTGGTGGTGCTGCCGCCGGATGCAGCCTTCAGTAAAAGCGGCCAGAGCCTGGCAGTGGAGCGCGCCACCGAGATCCTGAAGAAGCGCGGCGACCAGCCCCGTTTCAAGCAGAACCGCCTGATCTTCGTGGCTGCGGACTACGACAGCGTGAGCCGCCTGAAGGACCACGTGCGCTCGTACCTTGCATGGCGCAGCATCGTCGGCGACTACAAAGACAACCGCATCGTCCTCGACAACCTGATGGCCAAGCAGGCGCAAGCCAGCCTGGAGCAGGCCGAGGAAACCGTGCGGCGGATGATTCGTGAGACCTATAAGTGGCTGCTGGCCCCGGTGCAAGAGGCGCGGCCGGGCAAAGGTCTGTCTGAGGTGATGTGGGAGCACTTTTCGCTCAACCCGGGCGCCCAGAACTGGTCTCAGGAGATCGAACGCGTCCTCAAGGAGAACGAGCTGCTCATCACCGAGTGGGCGCCGATCCACCTGGCCAAGGTGCTGAAGAACTGGTTCTGGAAGGATGACGTCAAGGACGTTCCGGCGCTTACCGTCTGGCAGCAGAGCTGCCAGCAGCTCTACCTGCCCCGCCTGAAAGACGACACCGTGTTCCAGAACACGATGGCGGCGGGCGCCGAGAGCCGTGAGTTCTTCGGCTTCGCGCAGGGCAAGGAAGATGGTCGCTACATCGGCTTCAGCTACGGCAAGCGCACGTCGCTCATCATGGACTCGTCGCTGTTGCTGATCGAGCCGCTGACGGCCGCCGCGTACATGGAAGCCCTGCGCGCGTCTGAAGAGGCCTCGCGTGCCAAGACCGCTGAAGCCGGAACGGGCGCAAGCACCGCAACGGCTCCGGTTGGCGGCGGCGACTCCTCGTGCGTCCAAGACTCGGCCAAAGGGGGCTACCACGCCGGTGGCGCGACCGCCGGCCAGATCGTCAAGAAGCAGTTCTACGGCAGCATCGACCTCGACCCCATCCTGGCCAAGAAGCAGTTCGCCGACCTGGTGGACGAGGTGGTCCAGCAGTTCACCATGCGCACCGGCGTGAAGGTCAAGATCGCCATCGAGATCCAGGCCGAGTCTCCCTCTGGATTCGATGACGGCCTGCAGCGCGTGGTGAAGGAGAACTGCAACGTGCTGAAGTTCAAGAACGCGGAGTTTGAGGTAGGTGAGTAGCGAGACCAACCGCGGGGATCATCCAAAAGGCCACCGAGAGGATCAGACAAGCAAGGGGAAATGCCATGAAGGCTAAGCGGTTTCGAATCCAGAACTTCAGAAATATTGATGACAGCGGTTGGATCTTGCTTGATCAAGTGACAGCATTTGTTGGGCGCAACGAATCTGGAAAGACCACGCTCCTAAAGGCCTTGCACAAGTTCAATCCGGCGTCCACGGAGCCATACGACCCAATGCGCGAGTTTCCGCGCGATCGCTACATGCGGGATTTCGTCGGCGGTGGCTCGAAGGGCAGTGACTGGCCTGTCTGCTCCGTCGCCTTTGCGGTTGACGATGCGCTGAAAGCCGATATGGCGGATCTGCTGCCACCCGATCAGATCCCGCCGACCGAAGTGATTGCGACGCGCTACTACGACGGCTCCATCACATTCGAATACGAACCTGATATTGCCGAGCAACCCCTTTCGCCAGAGCCCGTACTTGCCGGACTGAAGGCTTTTGCCAGCGGCGCGCGTCGCCTCCGAGCACCGACGCCCGAGCAGGAAGAGGCAACTGCCGAGACAAGGAACGCGCTCGCACAGTGGGCGACTCAGTGGCAGGACAAGCTCAAGGGTTCCGCAGACCTTCGTGGTGACGCCGGGGCCAAGATGCTCGCCAAGCTAAAGGCGGAGGCAGAGACCAAGAGCAGCCCACAGACCGCCGATCTTGTCGAAGCGCTCCACGAGGCAGTTGATCCGGTTCTCGAAGCGGCCAAGGAAGGGCCAGTCCTGCCCAAGCTCGACAGCTTGATCGAAGACGCGCTTCCCGTTCTGATCTACTTCGAGAACTACGGTGTCCTTGACAGTGCGATTTATCTGCCGCGGTTCCTCGAAGACCTTCAACGTGATCGAAACAATCCTCGCGTACGCACGATCAATGCGATGTTCAAGCATGTCGCGCTCGACGCGAAGGACATAGCTGACCTAGGTGCGGAAGAAGCTAGGGCGCAACGTCAAAACGGCCAACAGCCAAACGCCGAGACCGTTGCCAAGGATCAACGGCGAAAAGAGGAGCGCGCGATCCGCCTCAACTCTGCATCGAACGACATAAGCACCCGGTTCTCTGACTGGTGGTCGCAGCGCCGGCACAAGATCCGCTATCACGCTGACGGCGATTATTTCCGAATCTGGGTCGCTGACGACCGAAGGCCGGATGTGGAAATCGAGCTGGAAGCCCGAAGCAAGGGATTCCAGTGGTTCTTCTCCTTCTACCTGGTGTTCCTCGTAGAGTCCGAAGAGGGGCACAAGGACGCAATCCTTCTTCTCGACGAGCCGGGGATGAACCTACATCCAACGGCTCAGCAGGAGCTTCTGGCCTTCTTCGAGCGCCTGGCCGAAAAGAACCAGCTCGTATATACGACCCACTCGCCGTTCCTCGTGGACGGCGAGCACATCTATCGCGTCCGCCCTGTCACGGAGGACAACACAGGCCACTCGCGGATCAGTGCCGACACATGGCCCAGAGACCGCGAGACCATCTTTCCGCTGCAAGCCGCCGCTGGCTACGCCATGTTGCGCGGCCTCTTCCAGCACAAGAAGAACGTGCTCGTCGAGGGCATGAGCGATTACTACTACCTTCACGCACTTAATCAGCAGTGCCGTGCGAAGGGTCTCCCCGCGCTTTCGGAGGACATCTACATCACGCCGTGCGGCGGGACTAAGCTCGTCGGTCACATAGCGGCCTTGTTCCTCGGGCAGGACGTTCGGCCCCTGATCCTTCTCGATTCCGACGAGGCTGGCCGAGTCAGGCGCGACGCACTTCTTAAGGAGTTGTATCTCGGGAAAGACAGCAACATCGTCATGCTCGACGACGCCTTACAACAGCCAGGAGCTACCGTCGAGATTGAAGACATCCTTGGAGAGGATGTCATCCTACCAGTCCTCAATCCTCTCTTGTCAGAGCCGCTTCGCCTGCCAGAAGAAGAAGGCAGGACCCGCAGCCTTCCCGATCGAATCAAGGCTTCCGCTAAAGAGAAGGACATCGACTTGCCCGATGGCTGGAAGACCACGGTCGCTCTTCAACTGGTTTCGTCGTGGTCACAGCAGGGCGTCGTGCTTCCCGATCCCGTGCTAGAAAGGGCCGGGAAGCTCTTCTTCGCCATCCAGGAACGCTTCGCAGCCTCGGCCCCTGCTCAGCTTCCCGCTTGGCTTCGCTGACTTCGTCGTTTGCAAGCGCATCTGCCTCAAGGAGTTCGAAGGTTAACGCTCACTGAACCAATCGAGCCTCGAGATTACGACGTGCTACGAGTCCTGGCAACACCTTCCCTCCGCCATATACCCACCGCCTCAGCTCGAGCGCGGCCGCCTTCCAGTCCCGCTCATTGACGCGTCGCCGCAGCGTCGAGGTCTGCAGCCGCCCCGCCCCCAGGTTGAAGGTGAAGTCCACGATGGCCGCCAGCCGCCCCTCCGGCTCCGCGGCCAACACCGGGCAGTAGCGCAGCGTGGCGGCGAGCGCCACCTTCAGATCCTGGGCGAGGTAGGCCTCCGCCTCGCCTTCCGTGATCGGCGGGTGCTTCGGATCGCACAGATGCCCGTAGCCGATGGTCCAGTAGCCGGCCGGGCACACGTACGGGTGTGCGCGGCCGGGGTCGTGCTTGGGCACGCGGTGGAAGCCCTCGAAGCGTTTGGCCAGGTCGATGGCCGCCTGGGGTACCTCGATCACGGCCGCACCCGGTCGAACACCCGGCCCAGGAACCAGAAGTTCAGGACGCCCGCCCACAGGGCCTGGTCGGCCTCGGTCCAGGCCGCCTGGATGGCCGGGATCCAGTCCGCCCCGGCCTCGACGGCGCCCACGAAGGCGGCGGTCTTGGCCGCGCAGTACAGCGCCATGAACCAGTAGGTGATGACGGGGCGGACGCTGCTGGAGAGCGCATCGGCCCAGCGGGCGCCCGATCGCTGTCCCTGCGCCGCCACCGCCTCGCGCAAGGTCTCGAGGGCCCCCACGTTCCAGGCGGCATCGGCCCCGGCGCCGATCTCGGCCATGCGCTGCGCACCGCGCAGCTTCTCGAACTCCAAGGCCTTGTCCTGCATGGCGAGTTCATGGCTGCGCTCGCCCTTGCGGTCGAACCATTTCAGGATCTCCGGCGCCAGACGGAAGGCCCCGCCCAGCAGCCCACCGAGCAGGGTCTCGATCATTGGCCACCTCCCATCAGCTTGAGCTTGATGACGGCGCCCGCGACCAGCGCCAGGAGGAAGCCAGTGGTGACGAGCCGGATCACGGTCTGCCAGGCGGTGTGCTTGGCGGCGTTGAAGGCTTCGAGCAGGCCGCGCAGCTCGCGGATATCGTGGGCGGCGTCCTCGCCGTCAAGGCCGACGTCGGCAAGGGCGCGCCTCGCGCCGCGTTCGGCTGCGCGTGCGAGCATCTCCTCGAACTCGTCGCGCGGCATGACGACCATGCCGTCTTGCAGAGTGGGTGGGCTCATTGCTGGTCTCCAGAAACGAAGAACCCGCCGGGCGGCGGGTTCGGTGGATGCAGTAAAGAGAATGCGATCAGACGGCGATGCCGGGGCTCCAGCCGGTCGCTTTGTAGACGGAGAGCACGCCCTCGTCCTCGACGAAGCAGGTCCAGCCGATCTTGGGGACGTGGTACTCCCACGCGCCCGCGATGCGCACCGCGATCTGGTCGGTGCGACCCGCCCAGGCGCCGGTGGCGGTTGCCGGGACGATGTAGCGATCGCCGTCCACGGGTGTCGCGGGTGGGGTGGCGAGATCGCGGTCCTTGACCGACAGCCCCACCACGGCGCCGAGCCGCTTCAGGTTGGCGTCCATGCCGCCGTTCCAGTTGTGTTCGCCCTGGGCCCAGCCGTAGGCGAGGCCGAGGTTCGGGTCATTCAAGGCCATCAGACACCTCCGTAGTAGTCGCCGTAACGCAGGCCGTAGCCGGTACGGTCGAATTCGATGACGTGTTTCTGCCAGGACACGTGGCCGTCGCGGCTCGCCTCGATCTCCACCTTGACGTGCGCGTTGACGCGCCCGAGGCCGGAGTCGGCGAGCTCCTGCGCCAGCGGCCAGGTGGTACCGTTACCCGTGATGCCGCTCACCGTGCGCGCGAGCTGCCCATTCTCGTTGTAGAAGCGCACGGTTGTGGTCTGGCCCGCCTCCGGCGTGATCGCCCCCTCGGTCTGCAGGACGAGGTAGGCGGTCTGGGACTGGCGGTTGCGCGTGGCCCAGCTTACGTTGATCTCGCCGGCTACCACGGTTGGATAGCGCTTGCCGTTGATCTGGGCGTTGCCGGGGCAGTACGGACGAATGAAGCGCTTGTCGAGTGGCAGGCTCATCTCCGTTGCCGCCGCCTCGGGCAGCGTGCCGCGTGCCGTGCGGGTGAGGAGCTTCACGCGCACCGTCTCGCCGGCGACGTACTCGGGCGTGAGGTAGTGGCGGAAGCCGTCGACGAACCAGATGCGGCTGCCTGCGGGGTGGCTCGCCGGCACCGTATCGAGCATCCCGCGCTCCAAGGTGACGGTCTGGGTCGCGAGGTTGAGCGACACCACCTTGAGCCATTCGCCGTCGATCACCGTGAGTCCTCCGGCAGTCACCTCCTCGAGGTCGATGCCGGAGGTCAGCCCCACGCTCACCTGCGCGGCCGACTGCGGCAGCATTGCCGTGAGAACCGCCGTGGGCGTGAAGATGCCGAAGCCCTTGTCGGCGAAACTGCCGCTGACGCGGGCCAGCGCCTTGAAGCCGAAGGCGTCCGACGAGGGGCGCGAACCGCAGGCTGCCACCAGGCCGTCGAGATCGTCGATGTCGCCGAGCAGGCTCTGGGACTCGCCGGTGAAGTCCTTGACCACCGACCAGTACGGCACCTCGAACAGGGTCTGGTGGGGGCACGGCGCCGGCAGGCTGGTCGGCTCCGTCCAGCCCGAGGGCGGCGGCGCCGAGTAGACCGACTGCGGCAGGCCGAAGATGTCCTGCACGCACTCCACCCGCACCGTGCCGTTCGCCAGCTCCCCGTAGGCGATGCGCGCGACGCGCATCACCATCTGGTCGATGCCGTAGGGCGGCCAGGAGAGCTTCACCACATCGCCGATGTTGAGGCCGGAGGCCTGGCGGTTGGCGACGAAGGTGCATTTGGCGAGGGGGCTTACGAGTTGCTTCAACTCGCGCATGGCCACCCGGTTGGCCAGCTCCGCTCGGCTGATGCCGGGGTAGTTGACCGTGGTCGCCACCACGCCGCCGTTGAGCTGCACGGCGGCGATGTCCTGCACTGTGACGCTGCCGTCCTTGTCCGTGACGCCGTCGCGGTAGACGACGGTCACCTGGTTGGTGATCTCACCCCAGGAGGGCCGCGTGAAGTCCTCGATGCGCAGGATGTTACTGGGGTCGAAGATCGGTAGACTGGAGATCGTGTAATCGTCGCGCGCGAGCTTGAGGGTGAAGAGCCCGGTGCGCGGATGGACGTAGAGCAGCCCGTCCACGTGCCTGAGCACCGACAGGATGAAGTCCTCGATGGTCTCTTCCTTGTTCCACAGCAGCGACAGCCCGAAGCCCTCGGCATGGAGCGTGTCGGCGGCCGCCGTGAAGCTGGCATCGTCGATGTCACTCGTCGGGTAACCCATGCCCCACTCGCCGTTGGTGAGGCACTCGCGCACGATGTGGGCCGGGTTGGCGTCGCCGGAGATCTCGGCCTTGGCCGCGTACCACTGCCTCGGCACCCGCTTGGCGCGCACCGACCATGACTTGATGTAGGGGTTCATGGCCGCCACCCACACCCGGCGCAGGATCAGCGACACCACGCCGCGGAAGGCCGGGATGTCGGCGCCGAGGCGCTCCTGCAGGTAGGCGTTCCGTCCCTGGGTCGGCCCGCCCATCAGGATGTCCACCGGCCCCTGCACGCCGCCCTCGCGCTCCTCCCCGCCGAAGAGATTGGGGTTGTCGATGGTGATCGTGGTGTTGCCGGTGACGTTGCCCGACCAGGCGACGCGCTCGCCCACCCGGATCTCGGTGATGGCGTCCAGCGGGCCGTGGCACAGGGCAAGGTGGGCGCCGAGGCCGTACCAATAGCCGACCGTGTACTCCTGACTGCCTTTGCCGCCGCCGCTCATCCTGCCTGCTCCTTCTGTGCGCTTCGCGCATCCCTCGCTGCGCTCGGGACCAGCACTTCGTGCTGTCCTGCGGCCCTTTGGGCCTTGTCGGCTTCCTCGGCGACGCGGATCGCCATCGCGTCACCCGTGGCGCGCAGCCAGTCGGCCGGGACCCCTCGCTCCACGAACTCGGCCCAGGTGTGGCTGCGCCCCTCGAACCAGCGACGCATGCCGCGGGCGCAGTAGCCCAGGGCACGGGCATGCTCCAGCCGAGCGATGACCTCGGTCACTTCTTGCCCCCGGAGGACTTGCGGATCGGCCGCACCTGCACGTCGCCGTACCAGACCACGTTGGGCCCGGAGATCACCCGCGTACCGAACAGCACCGGGATGGGGGCGTCCTGGGAGGCAATGGGCACGTCCTTGTCGCCGATCTGGCCCGGCTGGGCGTCCTGCACCTTGGGGCGCGGCGCGAGCAGCGCGGACAGTACCGTGGTGACGACCCAAATGATGATCTGTTGCCACATGGGAAAGCCTTACACGATGGCGTCGCCGGTGAAGGGGTTCTTCACCGGGATGAAGGGGAAGCCGCCGAAGTTGTCCAAGTTGCCGAACCTGTCCTTGCAATGCGCCATCGTGTGGTCGCAGCCGGCATAGAGCTGGACCGCATCGCCCGCCGTGAGGCCGACCATGGGCGCGACCAGGGTGAGGTCGATCCCGGCGTGACCGACGATCATGCGCGCGCCGGCGGTGGTGGCGAGCATGCCGCCCACGAAGTAGCCGTCCGGCCGGCTGGCGGCGGCGGCGACCTGGACGGTCACGCCGCTCACCGCCGCTACGGTGCCGTCCACGCGGAAGCTGTCCTTCAGCGCGCCGCATCCGCTGGAGTACAGCACGTGGCGGCACAGCAGCTGGTAGCGGGCGCGCAAGCCCGGCCGCTTCAGGCTCGAGGCGATGGGCTCGCACTTGAGGGTGGCCTCGGCGCCGGACAGCCGCGCGCCGGTGATCCGCCCCTTCCAGTAGGTGATGAACTCGGCGTCGCCGACATGGCGCCGGTAGAGAGTCACGCTCACCACACCCTCGGGCGGGGCGGCGAGAAATAGACTCGCCACGGCCAGGTCGCGCGGCATGCGGATCTCCAGCCCCAGCCGCGCGAGCTCGTTGCTCTGCTCGAGGCCGCCGCGCGAGATCGTCGCCGGTTGATAGGTCTCGGATTGGTAGTCCACCGCCGCCTGCCCCGAGGTGTAGAGCCAGCGCTGCGCGCCCTGGGAGAAGCGGTAGAGCTCCTGCGGTTGTCCGCCGTGGGCGGACTGTTCGATGCTCAGATAGCTCATGGTCTTAGCTCATGATCTCAACGTCCGGGTGGAGAGCTGCACGCGCGCCGTGGCGTCCGTCTCCCAATGCAGCTCGACCGCGTCCTGGTCGAGCCGGGCCAACTCCAGGTACGAGACCTGCAGGAACTGCTGGGGATCGAGGGTCACGCCCAGCGGCGCGTCCAGGGAGAGCAGCTCCTCGTCCTCGGAGATCTCGTTCGCCCCGGTGATACGGCGATGGAAGGTGCCGGCCGTGGTGAGGAGCCGCAGGTCGCGCCGCAAGGGATCGGCGGCGACGAAGCGGGCGTAGCCGACGTTGCGGACGACGAGGCCGGCATCCGTGGCCGCCACCGTGCGGCTGACTTCGAGGTCGGACTCGAAGGTCGGCAACCAGCAGGGATTCGCCCGTCCCGCGCGTGCGGCGAGCCAGCCCCGGAAGGCGGTCGCCTTGCTCCGGTCGGTGAGCAGCCAGGTCAGCGTGCGGCCGATGAGCGGGGAGCCCGACTCGTCGTCGAAGGTCGGCAGTCCCGTCCCGTAGTCGATGATGGAGAGGCGCCGAAGCCACCTGTCCTCAAGGTCGGTGCTCCGGTTGGGCCGCCAGTCGAACACCCGGTAGCCCTGATAGGCCGGGCCATAGTCGGCGACCGCGGGCGCCGTGATGTCCTCGATGCCGAAACGGCAGCGGCCGACGGCGATGGTGTCGGTGGGACGCGCCACGGCCACCTCGCCCTCGAGGCGGGCGAGCCGCGCCGGGAACACCCGCGTGCCGGCCGGCCAGCTCCCGGCCAGGGGGAGCTTGAGGGTCAGCGTGTTGCCGGCGATGGAGAGGATCTCCACCGCCTCGTGCCGCGTGTTGGAGCGCCACAGCACCGCCAGGCCGCCGGCGTGGTAGTCGCTGTTGGCGGCGTCCTGCACGGTGAGCGCGGTGCTGCCGACGGCGGCCTCGCCCGCAAGGGTGGAGACGTCGGTCCACACCGGCAGGCAGTAGATGCGTGCGCCCCAGGCGAACAGCAGGTGATCCAGCACCTGGGCGTCTCGACCCTCGATCAGGAATCCATACTCGAAACCGCGTCGCGGCAGCTGCCGCAGGCGCACCCGCTGCTCGGTGCCGTCGTAGGCCTCCAGCACCTCGGTGAGCCATTCCAGCCGCTCGGTGATCCCTTGCGACCAGTCCGGACGCATGCCGAAGACCACCACGCGGCGGCCGGTGACCACCAGCAGCGCGGTGAGCCCGCCGGCAAAGACGAAGCGGTAGGCGGCGTCGATCACCGGCGCCCCGCGCGTGCCCGCTGCGAAGGTGTAGAGGCGCGACTGCAGCGGCCCGAAGGCGAGCGGCGGCGCCGGCTGGCCCGAGAGCAGCAGCCCGTCCGTTCCGGTCTCGTCGATGGCATCGAGCGTCTGCGCGTCGAACCGAGCGTTCCACACCTCCAGCACCCGCTCGACCGGACTCACCAGGTTGCCGAGATCGATGGTCGAAGGGATGACGTGGATGCGGTGATACCAGTCGGCCCCAAAGATGGGCAGCAGAGCGCCGTTGACGCCGAGCCGCAGCTCGTCGACGGGCTGGGTGTCGAGTCGCGCGCCCGGACGCATGACCGAGCTCGCACTCGGGTCGAACGGAAAGGCGACCGGCACGCGCTCGGAGACCTCCGGCGAGCGCGACCAGGTCGGCGGCTCCTGGCGGGCGGCACCAGGCAGGATGGAACCGGGAAAGGTCGGCATGATCCGCTCAAGGGATGAGTCTCACGGCATAGCCGTGCACGCCGCTCTTGCCGTTCTTGGAGTGGGCCGGAAAGGCCATCCACTGCTCGGCGCCCAACGCGAAGGCCTCCGCCGGCGCGTAGTGGGTGATGTTGAGGTAGCGCAGGTGAGCGGTGTGGCCGAAGGGCGAGAAGAAGCCGGAAGGCCGCGCCACGAACAGGTAGAACGGCAGCATCGGCGTCACGCCGTTGAGAGTGTTGGGCACGTGACCCCACCAGTAGCGCGCCAGACTGTCGCGCGGCGTGCCCGTGCCCCGTTCCCACAGCGCCTTGGCGCGCTTGCCGGTGAGCGCCCAGTCCTTGCAGACCGAGTGCCAGTCGGTGGCGCCGTCCACCTCGGCGAGAACGAAGTTCGCGCCGCCGTAGTACTTGTAATCGTTGAACGGCAGGCCGAAGTGCCGGTCGTGGTCGTAGCCGAAGACATAGTCGTTGAAGCCGCTGTACGTATAGGTGTAGGCGTCCGGGCCGAACGCGCCCGACACGAACGCCCCACCGCCGTAGCTGCCGAACTTCGTGAGTTCCCCGAAGGCGAGATGGTGATAGACGCCGGGCGAGACCTCGGCCACACACATGATCAGTTCGGGCGTGGCGGCCGAGAGTAGGTGGTAGGTGTTGGCGGTGCCCACCTCGAACAGGCCGCAGGCTTCGGCGCGGTAGCTCGTGGTGTTGCTCACGTAGCTGGCGTTGACGATCGATCCGGGTTGATCCCACCAGGGCTTGCCGGCATCGAATCCCGTCGAGCCGATCAGCCAGATGCCGGTGATGGTGTTGTAGCGTGTGGAGAGGCGCTCATTCACCGCGGAGCGCAGATGGACGTAGAGCCCGCCCTTGGCGAGCGACAGGGTCTGCCCGGTGCCGTCGGGGGCCCAGCGCAGCTGGGTCCAGCCGTTGGCCACCGCGAACACGCGCAGGGCGTCGAGCAGCTGATCGGCGTTGGCGGAGGTACCAGTCTGGTAGGCCATGGTCGGTCACGAAAGGCGCAGCGCCCAGTAGTCGCGCACGCTGGTGCGATACACGTTCTGCACCACGAGGTGGTCCACGCCGCCCACCGTGATCAGGTTCTCGGCGGCGTTGTTGAACCCGGAGACGTGATAGACGCCTTCCAACTCGCCGAAGAGGTCGTGATCGGTGCCGGAGTTGTTCTGCGTGAGCACGATGGGCGAGAGCACGTAGGTGCCATCCGGCGCCTCGCGCAGGTTGCCGAGGTAGGTGTAGTTCGTCGGCCAGACCGGGCGCGGCCCGTCGTAGCGATACTCGGACGACGAGTAGGCGACGTTCTGGAACGGCAGCCAGGCGCCCGAGGGGCCGCGCAGCATGCAGGCGGTGTTGGCGTTGTTCTGTCCATCCTCGCCCGGGTCGACGAAATGGCGGTGGTTGGGCGAGGTCACGCTGTAGTTGCGGCCCCGCTGGCCGGTCATCGAACCGCCGACGAGCAGCGGGTACGGGTACTGACCCGGCGTCGCGTAGGGCAGGACGAAGCCCAGGTGCGCCGCCTGGTAGACGGTCGAGATCTTCGCCACCACCACGGCACGCCGGCCGTTGGCCACGAACCAGTACGGGATCGCTGTGTTCCAGAGCGACATCATCGGCAGCCAGCCGCTGATCGCGCCCGGTTGCGTATAGAAGTCGTTGGCCGGGTTGAAGCCGATGAAGCCGTTCAGGTCCCACATGTAGTAGCCGGCCGTGGCGTTCTCGTAGGCCCGGATGCCGCAGTAGATCTCCTCGGCACCGGCCAGGCCGGGCGCTTTGAGGATGAGCTCTTTCGTAGCGGCGTCCGTCGTCCAGCGCAGCGCCTGCCACTGCTGGCCCGCGGCGACCAGATTCGGGTGAGTGGTGAGGAAGGCATGGAAGCGGTCCAGCAGATCGCGGTAATCGCTGGCCGTGCCGATTTCGAACGCCATTTACGCAAGCACCTGTCTGACGGCTCCCGCATTGCGTTGCAGGATGTTGAGGATGGTCTTCTCGCCCGCGGACGAGTTGAGATAGTCGGCGGCCATCGCCGGGTCGATCACGTTGACGATGCGCACCGCCTGGCCCTGCGGTTGCGGGGGCGGCGTCTCGGGCACCAACCCGCCGGCGGCGAAAGCGAGCCGGGGCCCCTGGATGCGCGGTCCGCCTTCGATGCCGTTGATCGCCTCCAGGAACGCCACGCCCACGCGCTTCACGGCGGCGGCATTGACTACGTACTCGCCGGCGGAGAGTCGTGCCGGGATCGAGTCGCTGGTGGAGGTGCCCGGGCCGGTGACGTAGCCGCCGCCGGCGAAGCCCTGGAACAACGACGAGACCAGCGATCCCAGGCTGAACCCGCCCGCGCCGCCGCCCCCGAACAGGCTGCCGAACAGCGCCTCGGCGAGCTTCTGCGAGGCGATGCGGTTGATGGCGGCGAGTACCGAGCGGGCGAAGTCGGCGAAGGCGTCCTTGGCCGATTTGGCGCCGCTGCCGATGGCCTCGAACATCTGCGCGAAGCCGTCCTGCACCGCCCCGTCGATGGCGACCGCCACGTCGTCCACCACGAGCTTCACCTGCGCGATCTCGTTCTTCCAGGCCTGCACGCGCGCCGCCGCCTCGGGGCCGATGGCTGTGGCGGCGGCCTCCAGTTGTGGCAACAGTCCTTCCAGCGCCGCCCCGGTCTCCCGGTGCAGCGCGAGGATCTGCTGGCGGGCCTGGGATTCCGTGAGCAGCCCCGACTGGCGCTGCAGGTTGATCGACTCCTCGGATGCACGCATCCGGGCGAGCGCGTCGTTGAACTGGCGCTCGTAGTCGGCGAGATCGGCGGCCGCCGACTTGACGTCGATGAGGCGCCCGACCGTGGCCACGCCTTCGGTGTCGCCCTCGGCACGCAGCCGCTCGATCAGCGTCTGGTACTGCCGCTCGATCGCCGCGCGTCGATCCTGGCTGGTCGCCGCCCCGGTGAGGTCGAGCAGTTCGTCGCGCACCTTGGCAAGCTCCTCGCGCAGCTCGCGCTCGGCCTGGGCGGCCTTGCGGGCATTGGCGACCTCGACGTCCGCGCGCTTGTTGTTGAGGACGGTGAGCTCCGCTTCGAGCTTGGCGACCTCGGCTTTCGCCTTGAGGCGTACCGGTTCGTCCTTGCCGGTCCTCTGCAGGCGCTGCTGCTCCGCGAGCGAGACCTGCACGCGCCGGATCTCCGCATCGATCTCCTGCTGCTCGATCCGGGTCTTGGCCGCGTAGTAGTCCTTGAGCGAGATCAGCCGGTCTTCGAGGGAGGCATCCAATGCCCGCGCCTGACGGTCCAACGCGTCCTTGAGGAGCTTGAATTCGGCCTCGGCCTGGGCCTGCACGAGGGCGAGCTTCGCTGCTTCGCCTCCCTTGTCGGGGGCGGACAAGGCCTGCGGCTGCGGACGGCCGAAGACGCCCGGCTGGGTTGGCTCGGGGCGGATGCGCCGGGCGATGGCTTGCGCGGCCTCCCCGACGTAGTCACGCGTGACGGCGTCGCGCACGGCTCCGGCCAGCTCCTTCCCGAAATCCCGCACCTCGCCGAGCTGGCGGCCGAGTGCTGCGCGCAGCGACTGCATCGAGAAGTCGCCGCTGAAGGCCGCGGCCACGTCCTGGCCCAGGGCCTTCGCCAGCTCCCCGATGTCGGAGAAGGCGTTACGAAAGCGCTCGACCAGGAAGGCGGCCGTGATGCCGACGACGCTGCCGATGGCGTTGAACGCGCCGATGACGACATTGACCATCGCGCGGACCGCCGTGCCGATGGCGTTCAGCGCGCCGACCATTGCCGCGCGCACGCGCGCCCAGGAGAGATCGTTGGTGCCGACCAGCCTTCCTAAGGCTCTGACGACTTCGCCGACCTTCTCGACGACCAGGTCCCAGGCGGCGGCGACGATCTGCTTGATCGAGGCGGTCCTGCCGCCGAACTCGACCACGGCGTCGCGCGCCGAATAGAGTGCGCCCGCGAGCAGCCCCGCGGCGGTCACGATGACGCCGATGGGCCCGCCCAGGAGCGCGAGCACCCCGCGCAACAGACCCGCGGCGCGACCGAGCAGGGACGTGGACGCTACTGCCTGAGCCACGGCACCGGAAGCAGCGGTGGCTTGCAGCCGGGCCTTGGCCGCATCCGCGACCAGCGCGCCGGTGGCAAGCCCTTGCGCACGTGCCTGAGCCAAGGCGGCATCGGCGAGCCGCACCCGGGCGAGCGCCTCGGCTTCCAGCGTGCGCAGGTTGGCCAGGCGCGCGGCCGCTTCCGCCCGGGCGGCAGCAACACTGGTCGCGAAGGCGCCGGCCATCCGCCCGAACGCGGCGACCAGCACGACACCGGCCAAGTCGATCAGCAGTTCGAGATGCCCGGCGACGAGCTGGATGGCCTGCGCCAGTCCCGCCGTCAGACCCGAGCTCGCGTCGCGTTCGCCGAAGGCTCGCTGGAAGGCGTTCTTGAGGCGGGTGAGCGCACCCGACACCGTATCGGGGAGGCTCGCGTACTCCTCGGCGAGGCGCGTCCGCTCCTTGAGCAAGGCGTCGAGCACGGCCTTCGAGGTGATCTTGCCTTCCTGCGCCAGGGCCCGCAGTGAGCCGAGCGGCACGCCCATGCCGTCGGCGATGGCCTGCGCCAGGCGCGGCGTCTGCTCGATGACGGAATTGAACTCCTCACCGCGCAGCTGGCCCGAGGCGAAGGCCTGCCCCAGCTGCAGCAGGGCACCGGCCGCCGCGTCGCTGGATGCGCCGGAGAGCGACACGGCCTGCCCGATGGCGTCGGTAGCCGCCAGCACGTCCGCCTGCGAACGCCCCAACGCCTGCACCGAGGGTGCGAGCCGCGCATAGAGGGTGATGGTCTCTGCCAGGGGCGCGCGGTTTTTCTGGGCGATCTCGAAGAGGGCCGCGTCGGCGCGGTTGAACTCCTCTTGCGAGGTGACCGCGAGCTTGAGGCGCGCCTGCAGGTTCTTGTACTGGTCGGCGACCTCGACCAGTTCGCGCACCCCCAACCCAAGGCCGATCGCGCCGCCGATGCGTGAGAGTACCTGGCCGACCTGGGCGGCTTCGCCGCGCAGGCGGGCGAGATTTCCCTGTACGGACTGGAAGGCCCGTCGCGTCTCATCGACGGCGGTGATGAGGATCTGGGCACGGTTACCGGCCACGTTCAAACCTTCGACATTGCTTTACGGATGGCCGCCGTCAGGCGGGGAAGATCGCCTCGCACCGAGCGGGCGAGGTCGAACCGTTTTCTCAAGCTCACACGTCGCACGAGCACGGCGATGGGAATCTCCTGGCCGCGCCGCACGCGCCTGGCGCCGGTGCGCTCCCGCTCGGCACGGCGAAAGCGCGCGAGCGGCTGGGCGTTCTCGGCGATGTTCTCGGCCATCAGGATCTGCTGGCCGTTCTTTTCGATGAAGAAGGCGTTGCCGGAGCGCATCAGGGCATCGATCACCCGAGCGAACGCCTTGCGCCCGATGCGCCGGTGCTGCGGCAGCAGCGGGACGAGCATCCGCCCCCGGATCGTTCCGCCCCGTTCGTGGATACCCAGCCAGGGCACTTTCGAGCCGATGTAGAGGGCCGGGAATTCCTCGGCCTTGCGATCGAACACCTTGGCGTGCATCGAGCGGAGGAACTTCGGCTTCACGACCTTGAAACCGGCGCGCATGTCGCTCCGCACCCGTTCGCCCATCGCCTTGCCGGTGTCGCGCATCGCGCGGGCCACGGCGGTGTGGATCGCCTTGCGGGTGTCACCTTGCCAGGCGCTGAAGCGCCGCCGATCCAGCAAGCCCTCAGCGACCAGATCGATCTTCATCACGCATGCCCCGATGGAGTTCGGCCTGGAGCTCACGGATGCCGTCGCGACTGCCCTGAGCGGCAGCGGTCATGACGGCAAGCCGGGTGGCGAGCCGTTCGTGTTCGAGGCGGCGATCGGCGGCGAGGAAGGCGTTCAGCTGGCCCAACGTGTAGCCGAGGATGTCCGGGTAGCGGTGACCGCCGCGAATCAGGCGGGCGACGGCGTCAGCCCAGCCAGACGGCCGTTCAGACGCTGCGCCAGATCGCCCACCTTCGGTGCGACCCGACGCACGAAAAAATCCGCGTTCACCTCGAACACGGTCGCCGCCAGGGTGATGGCATCGTCGAGGGCCAGCGCGTCCACCCACTCGCGCGGTTGGCGACTGGCGATCGCCAACGCGGTGAGCAAGGCATCGCCGTGGTCCGAGAGCAAGGCGAGCCAGTCCGGTTCGTCCGCCAGTCGTTGCGCGAAGGGCTGCACGGCCTTGAGCATCGCCGGCAGCTCGCCGAGCACCAGCGGGCTGATCGCGAGGCGTTGGCCGGCCAGATCCACAACTTGAGGCTGCGGCACGAGAACATCCAGATCGGAAGCACTCATCGTCATCCCCCTCACAGCAGCACCAGGCGGCCGAACTGGCCCAGTTCGCCGTCGGTGGGTTTGGAGAGGTCCGCGAGCACCTGGCCGGAGAGTTCGAACTTCAGCAGTTCGTCGGTGATGATCGAAAGCTCCTTGGCCGGGTTGATCGCCACGCGATAGAGGTCGATCACCACCTCGCGGTTGGCGTCGGCGGTGTTGAGCCCCTCGAAGCGCACCCAGCGCTCGGGCAGCGGCTGGGTGAACATCGCGGTGACCGAGGCCGTGCCGTAGGCGTAGTCGACCTTGAAGGGCTCGACATAGGGTCCGCCGGTGGTGGCGTCCAGGATCGTGAGCGAGCCGTGTTTGGCGTTCACCGAGTACTGCGCGGCCGGCAGGGTCTTCGGGGTGGCGCTGGAGTCCTTCACCACCACCGACGAGACGTCCTGCTTGGCGAGCAGGTAGAGGCTGCCGGGGGTGACCGGGTTCGGCAGCGCCTCGGCGGTGACCGTGCCCGGGGTCTGGGCGGTGGTGGCGCCGTAGAGGGCGAGCGCCAGGTTGGTCGCGATGAGCTCCTCCAGCGTGCAGGCGAACTCGCCCTTCTTGGTCTTGATGAGCTGCAGGTCGGTGAGGCGCTGGCCGCTCACCGACTCCTGGTGCTCCAGGGTCTCCACCGAGAGGGAGACCTTGAGTTCGGGCACGTTGCCCACGTAGGCCAGGCCCTGCGGGTTGCCGAGTGCGTCGCGGGCGCCGATGTAGACGCGCCCCTGTCCGGAAAAGTACGGCATGGTCAGTCTCCTTTACGGGTCTTGATCTGGGTCTGGGGTTGGGGGTCGGCCGGCCGTGCGGCTCCGCGCTCGATCAGCCCCCGCGCGGTCCCGCGCTCGATCAACCATTCCGCCGCTGCCTCGTCGAGATCGAGGATCTCGCCGGGGGCGTGGAGTCGGCCGGCGTGGGTGTGCGGTTCGATCAGTTCGATGTGCATGGTGACTATCCTTTTTGGGTGAGGTCGGAGGCCAGGGTGCGGTAGCGGATCTCGTAGCGCGCGGGCACGGCCATGGCTTGGCTGTCTGCGTCCTCCGCGTCCCACTCGCAGTCGATCTCGCGCACGCCCAGGGCCAGCCCGCCGAGGCTCGGCTCGGCCATCAACGCGCCGTGCGCCGCGACGATGAGCGCGTCGGCCACGTCGAAGGCGTCGTCTTCGCGCGCGAGCGCGACCAGCCTCAGCGTCAGGGCGCGGTCGAGCCGGTTGTTCGCCTGCGTGAGGACCTGATCGCCTTCGATGAACAGCAGGAGCGCGGGGCTCGCCTCGCGCGGGAGCGGCACGGTGGGCTGGCGATGCAGCGGCGTCGGTGCGATCGCGGGACCGATACGCGCCACGACCGTCCGGACCAGACGCTCGCGGACGGAGGACGTCATAGCCGGGTCAGCTTGGCCTGCATCTCGGAGCCGTCGCGCAGCTGGCGGACCTCGCGCACCCGATACGGGCTTCCCGCGATCTCCACCGTGTCGCCGGCGGCGAGGGTGAGCCAGGCGCTCGGGTACTCGAGGTGGTAGTCGCGGTTCAGGGCGAGCCCGTCGAGCGCCAGCTCGTCCGGGGCGCTGAAGACGCACTGCACCGTGAGCGAACCCACCATGACGTCGGTGAGCAGCCCGGCGCGGCCGGCGGCCTCGTATAGATCCGTCACCTGCGTCATCACGCTGCCGTCAGCTTCACCAGCACACCGGGCCGGTGGCACATCGGCAGCGGGTTGCTCTGGGTGTGCAGATCGGTGCCGCGGTCGAACTTGCGCGGCTCCTGCTTGGCGTAGAGCGGCTGGCCCAGGGTGTTCACGGTCTCGTTGAAGTCGGCCGGGGCGAAGTAAGTGGCGAAGGTGTCCACCGTGCCCAGCGGGAAGGCGTGGGCCTCGCCCGCGGCGATGAAGCGGCGCGCGTTGCCGTTGGCGTCGGTGGCCTGGCCCCGGTACTCCTCGAAGGTGATGCCGGCGAAGACGAAGCCCGCGCGCACGTCGTTGATCAGGATCGCGCCCTGTTGCCACTGCGCGTAGGCCTCCTTGACCGACTTGTGGCCGGTGAGCTGACGGAAGAACTCGGGCGAGCACAGGACGTGCACGCCGGTCATGAACTCGCCCTTCAAGTTCTCCTCGATGTGGGCCAGCACCTCGTAGCAGTGGCCCTTGACGTCGCTCGCGGCATTGGCCAGATCGAAGGCGATGGTGGTGGGCCTGAGATCGAACTCGTCGAACAGGTCGTAGATCGTGCTGCCGTCGGCGTCCAGGATCTGACCTTTCAGCGCGCCCATACGCAGGTGTTCGAGGGTGATCGCGTGCTTGTTGCGCATGGTCTCCAGGTGCCGTGCCAGCACGCCCGCGACGGCCTCCATTTCCGTCTCCGAGCCGAAGGCCCGGATGCCCTGGACCTCCTCGGGCAGCACCACGTCGTCGTGCGGGATGTGCGGGATGACGAAGGAACGCAAGGAGCGCTGGCCGCGCTCGCCCACCGTGCCCGGCGAGCCGGGCGGCCGGGTGGGCAGCAGGTTCAGGCGCCCGGCGTACTCCTCGATGACGACCTGGCGCGTGCGCACGGGCTTGGCCGGAAACAGGTTCAAGGCTTCCAGCCGCCCGTAGCGGTTGGGGATCAGGTTGATGGCGGCGGTCAGGCTCGCCATCGAGAAGCCGGGGGAATCGAAGGGGTTGAGCATGGGGGTCTCCAAACGACAGAACCCGCCAGCGGCGGGTTCTGAACAGGGGGCTCGATGAGTACTCGATCAGGCGCTGTCGCGCACCACGATGCCTCGCGCTTCGAGCTGGGCGATCGCAGCGAGCTGCTGCGCGGGGGTGATCCCCGCGGGCCAGACCAGTGCGTTTCGCGCGACGATGGCGTGGCGGGCGATCAGGATCGCGTCCTCCCGGTCGATCAGCGTCGCATCCACGGCCAGCGCGAGCACGCCCACGGCGACATCGCTGCCGTCGCCGGCCGCGGGGTCGAGGGCCTTGAGCTTGCTGGTGGCCGTCTCGCGGCCGACCACGGCGCCGAGCGGCAGGTTCTGCCCGGCGGCCACGGTCGCCTGCTCGCGCGAGTACAGATTCGGCGCCTCGTACTTCAGCAGGTCGCCGAGGGTGGGGGCTTGGGTGAGCGTGGGCATGGTTCACTCCCGGGTCACGAGTTTCTTCACGGCGGCGACCACGGGCGAGGCGGCCGGATCGGCGCCGGGGGCGGCCCAGTCCTGGGGCACGTGGGTCGAGCGCACGGCCGACTCCATGCTGTGGGCGGCGCGCGCCTCGATCAGGGCGCGGCGCACCTCGGCTTCGGTGCGGCCGGCGGCAATGAACTCGGCGGCGCGCTCGGGGCAGCCGGCGATCAGACACAGTTCCGCGATCGCTTGCGCGGACTGCGCCACTTCGCGGCGGGCCTCGGCCATCAGGGTGGCGGCCTCATCCACGCCGAGCGTTTCGGACGGGGTATCGGTCATGGTGGTGTTTCCTCGGAGAACGGTCGCCTTCCCGGTCGGGGCTGGGCGCGGCGGGGAAGACGGACGCCGCGTGGCCGCAAGATGTCGGTCGAACTCGGCGAGCACCGCGGCAAGCGTCGCCACGCCATCGGCCAGCCCGGCTCGAGCAGCCTGCGGGCCGAAGAAGAGCGCGGCCTCGGTCGCACGCACCTCCTCCTCGGGCAGGCCGCGCATCGCCGCCACGTGCGCGACGAAGATGGCGTGGAGCCGGTCCACCTCGGCCTGCAGCGCCACGCGGGCGGCATCGTGTAGCGGCTCGTGCGGCGAGTAGTCGTTCTTGCGCTCGCCCGCGGTGATCGCGGTGTAGCGGTAGCCGTCTTGGGCGTCCTTGACCGACTGGTCGACGTGCAGCGCGATCACCCCGATCGAGCCCACGCCGCCGGTCTCGGTGACGAAGAGCCGATCGGCGGCGCAGCCGATGGCGTAGGCCGCGGAGAAGGCGGCGTCGTTGGCCACGGCCCAGACCGGCTTGAGGCCGGCCGCCTCGCGCACGCGGCGGGCGAGCTCGAAGCAGCCGCCGGTCTCACCGCCGGGCGAGTCGATGTCGAGCACGATGCCGGCGACCGTCGGGTCGCCAAGTGTCGCCTCCAGCCGCGCGCCGATCTCGGCGTAGCTGGTCAACCCCGAGGCCGCCTCCAGCCCCAGCGTGCGCTTGACCAGGGTGCCGTGGATCGGCAGGACGGCGATCGAGCTTGACGGAAACGCCGCAGGGTTCGGGGCCCGAGGCAGCGGCGGCGCGAGTGCGACGTCCGGCGCGGCGAGATTCAGGCGGTCGGAGAGCACCGCGAGGATCAGGTCGAGCTTGGCGCGCTGGACGAGCAGGGGCGTCCCGAACAGGCGGGCGGCGAGGTGGGGGAGCATCGGTGTCAGTCCTGAAGTTCGGTGTTTGGCTTGTGGCACCGGCGGCCGCAACCGGATCGGCGGTGTCTCTCTGGTTGTCGTGCCGCGGGGAGTCCAAAACCAGTTGCGAAATCTCGAACGATGTGGCCGATTCGCCGACGTTGTGCGGGCCGGCTGCCGCGCCCACAAGCCTTGCGCGACGCGTCGGTTCGGCCAGCGCGTGGAGGACGCTGGAATGCCCTCTCCGAGCTGCCCGTCGGTCGCTCGTTCAGGAAGGTGCCAGCGTGCGTTCGAGCCGGGCCTGCATGCGGCGCAGGCAGTCCTGCAGTTCGGGCGGCGACTCCACCTCGAAGTCCACGTCCAGGCTGAGCAGCCAAGCGGCCAGCGCCGCCACCCGGTGGGCGCCCGTGACGAGCCGGCAGCGAGCCGGCCCGAGCGCCTCAAGGCGGCCGGCCAACGGGGAGATCTGCTCTTGCGCGGCGTCGACGGGCGAATGCAACACTACCCGCGCCTGCACGCGGTAGACGTCGGTGGAGATGCGGCGTGCGACGAAAGCGGCCAGATCGGCCCGCGTCGGTGGCCGGGCAGAGGCCTTGCCTCGGCTGCCGCCCGTTACGCCGTCCTCGGCGGGAAGGGGGCGCGGGGAAAAGGCGTCCCCCATTGTGCGTACGTCCTCGATGCGGTCGACGCGCAGAGTGCGCCAGTCCGCGCGTCCGCGGTCCCAGGCGACGAGATACCAGCGCGACTCTGCACACACGAGGCCAGCTGGCTCCATCCGACGAACGCTGGAGCGGCCCTGTACGTCGCGGTAGCGCAGCTCGACCACCTGCTGCAGCTCGCTGGCGTCGGCCAGCGCAGCGAGATGGCCCAGGTCGGCGGCCGGTGCTGCGTTCGTCAGTGGCTGCACCGCATCGAAAAGGCTCTTGAGCCGGCGCGCCAGCCGCGCCGGCAAGAGCGTCTCGAGCTTCATCGAAGCCACCAAAGCGGACTCCTCCAAGCCGCGCACGCCGCCCAAGGCAGCGCTTCGCAATGCGAGCGCGAGCGCGAGAGCCTCGTCCTCCTCGAAGGCCAGGGGCGGGAGCTGGGTGCCTGCCTCGAGGTGGTAGCCGCCCTCGGCACCTGGCAGCGCCCGCACCCGGTAGCCGAGTCCGCGCAGTCGCTCTACATCCCGTCGGACGGTGCGCGTCGTGACACCCAACCGCTCGGCCAACTGCGGCCCGCTCCAAGAGCGGCGCTGTTGCAGCAGGCCGAGCAGCCTCAGGAGGCGGGACGAGGCGGGCAGCATGCAGATTTCGAATGAGGACCGAAACTGTCCGCAATCCTAAAGTAGGCTGCAGGCCTTGCTCCACCCAACGCCAGGAGGCCACGCATGGACCGACCCATCCTCAACATCAACGACGCGAGTTACACCGACCTCGCTGACCTCTCCCGTCTCTGGGGCTCCGAGATGCCGGCCGAGCGCTACGGCGGCCGAACCGCGCTGATCGGCCGCGCGCTCGGCGCTCGCCAGCTCGGCTACAACGTCACCGTCATCGCGCCTGGCAAGCGGGCATATCCCTACCACTGCCACACCGTCAACGAGGAGATGTTCTTCGTGATCGAAGGCCAGGGCGTGCTGCGCGTCGGTGGGCAGACGCATCCGATCCGCGCGGGCGACGTGATTGCTTGCCCGGCCGGCGGCTCGGAGACCGCGCACCAGATCGTCAACACCGGCACCGCCGAGCTGAAGGTACTGGCGGTGAGCACTGCGCGCACGCCCGAGGTCTGCCATTACCCCGATTCCGGCAAGTTCGGCGTGCTGGACCCGGAGCACCGCTTCGCCTACATGGGGCGGGTGAAGGACGGTCTGGACTACTGGGACGGCGAGTAGTCCCGGGGTCGTCCGCGCCAGGCAGCCGGGGCCGCAGCGGCGAGGTCCGACGTCGGGCACGGCGTTGCCGCGCCGACTCGTCTGCCCGGAGAGGATCACATCGCTTCACGCATCGCTTCACGTTCGCTTTCGCTCACGTGAGCCTCCGCCGCAAGCGGAGTGACGGTGTCGCTCCGCCTGTCGTGCCGCGGATCCGAGTCGAAGACCAGCCCGAGGTCGTCCGCTCGCGCGTTGTCCGCCGCGATCTCGCGGTCGATGTCCTCGGCGTCGTAGCCGTAGGCCGAGATCGCCTCCGAGCGGCTCATGAGCCCTGCGCGGATCGCGAGCTTGAGCGCGTTGAACTCCTTGAGCGGATCGACCCACTGCCAGCCCTGCGGGATCCACTTGGCGGCCTGGTACGCGCGCCGGCGGCGGGCGTAGCCGGGGAGGCTCAGCGCCCCTTCGAGCACGGCCTGCTCCATCCAGGCCCGCCACACCGGGCGACACAGCTGGTGCACGATCACCCCGTGCTGGATCGCCTCGCAGCGGCGGCGAAACTCCAGCAGCCCCGCGCGGATGCTGGAGTAGTTCACCTGGGTGAGATCGCCGGTGAGCATCTCGTAGGTGATGCCCATGGCGGCGGCCACCGCCCGGAACTGTTGGCGCATGAAGGCGTCGTAGCTCGAGCCCACGTCGGCCGGCGCCGAGAACTTGATGTCCTCGCCCGGCTCCAGGATCTGCAAGGTGCCGGGTTCCAGCCCGGCGAGCGCCGCGCCCTGGGCGTCCGGCAGCCCTTCGCCCATCAGGGTGTCCTCGGGGGCGAGCCGCGTGATGAAGCCGGCGAACATCGCGGCGGTTTTCTTGCGCACGAGCTCGGCGTCGTCGTACTGGTCCAGTTCGTGCAGCTTGATGAGGGCGCGGGCCAGCCACGGCTCGCCGCGGATCTGCCCCGGGCGCAGCGGGCGGAACAGGTGGATCACCTCGTCTGCGGGCACGCGCACGGTGTCCAGCCCTCCTGCGGCAGCCCCCGTGCCCGACATCGGAGCGAGGCTGCCGTCGCCCGGGTGCGAGCGGGTCAGGTGGTAAGCCACGCGCCGGCCCAGCCGGTCGAACTCGATGCCCGCGCGGATCACGTGGCCCGAGGGCAGGTCCCGGTGCAGGGTGGTCGGCAGGTGCTCGGGCTCCAGCACCTGCAGCTGCAGACCCACCGGCAGACCGTCCTCGGGGCGGCGCCAGCGCAGGCGCACCAGCGCCTCGCCGCCTTCGAGCATCGCGCGGCAGGCGAGCGCCTGCAGGCCGTAGAAGTCGGTCAAGCCCGCCGCGTCGGCCTCCTCCACCCAGTCCCACCACAGCGCGTGGATGGCTTCGCGCACGGCCGCATCAGTCACCATGCTCTGCGGCTTGATGCCGGTGCCGATGGCGTTGGCGACGAACGCCTCGATGCCCGCGGCCGCCCAGGCGTTGCGCCGGGCGAGATCGCGGCTCTTGGCGCGCAGCTCGCCCTGGGTGGAGGCGAGCGCCGCGACCGCCCCGGGGTTGCCGACCTGCCAGGCCACGGCCCTGCGGCCGCCGCCCACGCCGTCGTAGGTGGGGCTGGTGCCGAGCAGCCGGCGCTTGAGGGTGCTGAGCCAGCTTGCTGGCGTTTGTGAGGTGCGCCAACCCATCACGTCCCCTTGGTCGTGTGAAGGCGGATCTGCCGCGGTGCGCCGGGCCACAGCCCCGTGGCCACGGCCTGCTCGAAGAGGTCGCGTTTCACCTGGCGAATAGCAGCTTGCAGTTCCTCCACGCTGCGGTACTCGACCGTCTTGTCGCCGAAGCTCACGCGCTTCTCACCCTTGGCGAGCGCGGCTTGCAGGGCCTCGAGGTCGGCTTGGGTGTAGGCCATCAGCGGTAGACCACGAGGTCGATCTCGGGGGAGTCGGCGAAGGACGCCGCGGTGGTCGCGCAGCCCACATCGACGTGCATCGGCGTTTTCTCGTCGGCGGTCGAGCGCACGATCAGCAGCCGCTGCGTGCCCGTGTTGGTGTTGCTGCGGGCGACGCCCACCCAGGCATAGTTCGCGTCCGGCAGCGGGCTGGCGAAGTGCACGCGGTAGCGCCCTGCGGCCAGCCGCGTGACCGAGGCGACGTTGTGCGCAGCGCGCACGACGACCTGGTTGCCGACATAGCCGAAACACACCCAGGCGCGCGCCAGACCCGGGTGGTCGGCGCCGACCTTGACCTTGACCTCCCGCCCGATGCGGCCGGCCAAGACGCCGATGCGCGAGACCAGGCTCATCAGACCAGGGCCCCTTCGAAGATCGCGACGAAGTCGGTGTCGGTGTCGCCCACCTCGGCCGCGGCCACGGCGCCGATGTTGCTGCGCGCCTGGGCGGCTTCAGCGGCGGTGAGGGTCTGCGCCGCGTCGAAGCGCACGCGGTGGTTGACCGCGGCAAGCAGCGCGTCCAGGCCGCTGGTGCCGTCCTGCAGCAGCTGCTGGATCTCCAGCAGCGTGTCGTAGGCGGCATCGGCCCCGCCCAGGATCTCGGCCTTGAGGGTGTCGAGCAGCGTGACGATCTTGTGCGAGGAGTAGGTGCTGCTCGTGGCGACCTGGGCGTCGTCGATCGCTCCCGAGGCCACCACCGCGGCCTTCAGCTCGTTGATGGCCGCCACCAGACTGGACTTGTCGGTGGTGGTGAGGTGGGCGAGGTTCCCGGCCTTCGCGCGGACGTCGTTGAACTCCTGCGCGACGCGGATGACCAGGCTCTCGATGCGGGTGGTCAGTGACATAGCGTCTCCTCGTCAGGACAGCCAGCGGCTCTTGATCACGCGCCGGCCGGTGTTGCGGTTGCCAGAAACACCCAGGCCACCTCGATGGGTGGCCTCGGTGATCGATTCAGTAGGTGTTTGAAGGGCTGGCGGACTGGCCAGCCCCAGTTGCCGCTCCAGTTCGCGCCAGTGGCGTTCCTCGAAGCGGTCGAGCCCCGAGGCCGCAGCGGCGGCGCGGGCATAGACGTAGCAGTCCAGCGCTTCGTTGCGCTCGCGCACCTTCTGCCACTCCCGCACCGGAAAGCCATTCCTGTCGCGGCGGGTGATCAGTTGCTCGGCGCAGAGCTGCTGGAGGAACTCGGCGTCGATCTTGGGCAGGTGGACGAAACCGGCCGGGTAGGTCACCGTCACGCCGTCGTCGGCCACCTCCGCGCTCTGGCGCAGGTGGTTGTAGAACTCCAGCTTGGCGAGCCCCACCGCGACCGCATACACCTTGATGCCCCGGCGCAGCTTCTTGCCCGCCTGCGAGACATCGACCGCCGTCGGTGTGCCGATCAGGGCTGCGCCCCCCATCGAACCCGTCCGCACGCCCTTGACCGCCATCACCCGCGCGTCGCGGCAGGCGCGCACGAAGGCGTAGGCCTCCTGTGTCGCAAAGCCGGTGTCCAGCGCCAAGCGGGCCAGCGGCATGGCCGCGCCCGAGGCATGGGTCCAGGTCTCGGCGAGCATCCCGCCCAGCGCCTTCCACACCGCATCCCGTGCGGTGTCGCCCATCAGCACCCGGTGCTCGATGAGCCAGGCCTCCTTGCCACGCCCGAAGGCCCAGACCGAGACCTCGATGCGGTCCTTCTGCACGTCGGCGCCGGCGGTGAGCAGCAGGCCGCCGGCGGGAATGGTGCCGATGGCATAGTCCTCGCGGCGCTCCAGCAGGCGTTGCCAGTCGGGCGCTTCGCCCTCCTCGACCCAGGTCTCGCCGAGCTCGGTGTTCTTGAAGGTCTTGATCGCGGCGCTCGATCCGGTTTCCTTGCTCACGGCGGCTTCCCACGCGGCGGCGATCTCGCGCCAGGCGCGCCAGCCCAGCGGGCTGTACAGCGACGACAGATGAAACCCCGCCGTCTTGCCCGAGCCTTCCGCCGTCGCGCGCCACTCGCCGTGCTCCAGCATCCAGGTCTTGTGGTGCTCGGCGATCGCCGTCTCGCACGATTCGCAGACGTAGGCCGCCGTCTCGGGCCGTCCCTTCTCCCAACGCAGTTGCTCGAAGCGCAGCCACTGCCGGTGCGAGCAATGCGGGCAGGGCACGAAGTAGCGGCGCTGGTCGCTGGCCTCGTACTCACGCTCGATGGCCGAGGCGCCCGCGATCGTCGGCGTCGAGACGATGAAGATCTTGCGCCGCGCAAAGGTGCGCGTGCGCGCCTCAGCGAGCGAGATCGCATCGCCCTCCCCCTCGACATCGAGCGGGTAGGCGTCCACCTCGTCGAGAAAGAGATAGCGCACCGGCATCGAGCGCAGGCCCACCGCGCTGTTCGCGCCGGTTATCACCAGCACGCCGCCACGAAACTCCTTGGCGAGGATGGTGTTGCCCGAGTCGCGCGAACGCGCCGGAGCGATGAGTTCGCAGAGCACCGGCGACTCCTCGATCAGCGGGTCGATGCGCTGCTTGGAGTTGCGCTTGGCCATCTCCACGGTGGGCCACACCGCCATCATCGGCCCGGGGGCGTGGTGGATCACGTAGCCGATCCAGTTCGAGCCGGTCTCGGTCGCGCCCACCTGGGCGCCCTTCATGAACACCACGCGCTCGATGGGCGAGGTCGGCGACAGGCAGTCCATGATCGCCTTCAGATACGGCGTGCGGCTGGTGCGCCAGCGCCCCGGCTCGCTCGAGGCCTTGCTCGACAGCACCCGGTGACGGTCGGCCCATTCGGAGACGGTGAGCAGCGGGTCGGGCGTCAGCCCCTCGCGCCAGGCACGCTCGATGACGTCCCAGCCCTCATAGGCGAACTCGTCCATCAATCGACCCGAACCTTGAGTTCCCCGAGCTCGGCGAGGTGCTCGCGCACGGCGGCATCCAGGGCCACGTGCAGGGTGTGAGCCTCCACGCCGAGCCGGGCCGCCATCTGCGCCGAGATCCGCGCCGGCCAGTTGAGCCAGGCGTCGCGCTCGGTACGGGCGAGCTTGAACACATGCGCGATGGCCTGGTGGCGATCGACCAGTTCGCCCTTGAGGCGGGCCAGCCGCACCTTGTTGGTCTGCGCCTTGACCACCTCGTTGACCGTGCGCGCCTGCACGAGCGTGGTGCCGCCTGCGGGCAGGCCGGTGGCGAGGTTGGGGGCCGGATCCTCCGCCACCCGCACCTTCACGGCCCGGGCGCCCGTTCCTGACTTGGGCGGCTCGGAGTTCCTGGCCCAGTCGCGGTCGGCCTGGCTTGGGTCGATCGTGCCGTCCGCCTCGGGCGTGATGCGCCCGGCGCGGATGGCTTTGTGTACGGCGGTGTCCGATACCCCACGGTGGCGGGCGTAGGCGCGAATCGAGATGCCCATGGCCCTCTTCGATCCATTCATCGTCAGTTCTTGGCCAACACCCGCAGAAAACGCTTGGCTTCACGGGCGAACAGCGCGTTCATCACGTCACCCCGAACCACCCGATCGAAAGGACGCCCGATGAACCCCCACATCCCCGACCTTCTCGCCACCAAGCTCGCCGAGGCCGCCCTGACCGTGCTGGTGCGCACTTGCCGCAAGGAGGTGGCCGCCGCCAGCCGCGACGAGCTCGAAGCCGCCTGCGCCGCGATGCGCGCCCAGGCACGCCCGGTCATCGACCGCTTGCTCGACGACGCAAGGGCTGCGCCCTGGGTCGGCGAGATGGCCTTCCACGCCGCCGCGCTCGAACTGGCGCAGGCCGGCATCTCGGTGTTGCGCAAGGTCTGACGAGCAATGCGAAGCCAAGCAAGAACGCTTGGCTTCTCACGCGAACAGCGCGTTCATCACCTCACCCAATCACCACGCACCAAGGAGCAGACCATGACCCTGCGCATCCGCCAACCCCAGGTCACCGACACCAACGGAAACGCCCTCGGCACCCGCCTGATCCGAATCGAGTTCGACGAGCAAGGCCCAGCGACCGTGATGCACGACGGCCAGCGCTACGACTTCACCGGCAAGACCGGCACCCACCTCAAAACCGGCTTGGCGGTGCGCGAGATGGCCACCGCGCGCGATGCGCGCCTGTGGATCAGCCTCGATGGCGAGCACCTGTGGGAAGACTGACTCGCGCCGATCCATCCCTATCCAGGAGCAGACCATGAGCACCATCACCCTGACCCCCGCCCAGCACGCGATCCTGGCCCATGCGCTCGAGCACAGCGACGGCCGAATCGACTGGTTCCCCGAGCACATCCACGGCGGTGCCCGCCGCAAGGTGCTCGATGGCCTGGCCAACCGCGCCCTGATCGCCCGCCAGGGCGAGGTCTGGGTCGTCGCCGACGCAGGCTACGAGGCCCTGGGCGTGCCGCGCCCGGGTGCCCGCACCGCCCAGCGCCAGTCCTTCGTCACCAAGCTCGATGCGGTGATCGCCCAGGCTGAGCAGGCGCAGACGGCACCCGACGAGGCCGACCTGGAGGCGGCGGTGTGCGCCGCCGAAGCCACCTGGGCGCAGGATGCGCATCGCAGCGCCGAGCCCCGCCGCCCCCGCGCCGACAGCAAGCAGGCGCAGGTGATCGCGATGCTGCAGCGTCCCGAAGGCGCCACCCTCCGCCAGATCATGGACAGCACCGGCTGGCAAGCGCACACGGTGCGCGGCACCTTGGCCGGGGCGCTGAAGAAGAAACTGGGCCTGACGATCGTCTCCGAGAAATCCCCGGGCGGCGAGCGCGTCTACCGGCTTGCCTGAGTCGCGATGGGGCAGCACATCCCGCGCGGGCTGCCCTATCTGACCGGGTTCGTGATTCACTGCGCGATCGCCGACGAGTCGCTCGCCGCCTGATCGAAGGCCAGGCCATCCGCCTCGCGGGTGGCTTGCTGGCCCGTCCAGTCCTGCCAGCGCCGCACGATCACGTCCGCATACTTCGGGTCGAGCTCGATCAGCCGCGCCACGCGCCCGGCCTTCTCGGCGGCGATCAAGGTCGTGCCCGAGCCGCCGAAGGGGTCGAGCACCACGTCGCCGGGGCGGCTCGAATTTCGGATCGCGCGCTCGACCAGTTCCACCGGCTTCATGGTCGGGTGCAGGTCGTTCCTCTGCGGCCTCTTGATGCTCCACACGTCGCCCTGGTCGCGGCCGCCGCACCAGTGGCGCTGCGCGCCCTGCGGCCAGCCGTAGAGGATCGGCTCGTACTGGCGCTGGTAGTCGGCGCGCCCCAGCGTGAAGGTGTTCTTGGCCCAGATGATGAAGGTCGACCAGTGCCCGCCGGCGGCGCGGAAGGCCGCTTGCAGCGTGTCCAGTTCGCTGGAGGACATGGCGACGTAGATCGCGCCTCGGGTGTGCGCCATGATCAGCGCCAGCGCATCAAAGAGGAAATCGTAGAAGCCTTCGCCCAGTGCATCGTTGAGGATGGGGCGGTGTTTGCCGCGCAGCTTGTCCTTCGCGCTGTTGGCGTAGTTCACGTTGTAGGGCGGATCGGTGAAGACCATGTCCGCCCGCTCGCCGTCCGGAAACAGGCGCGCGTAGGCCTCGGTGGTGGTCGCGTCCCCGCAGACCAGGCGGTGCGGCCCGAGTCGCCAGACGTCGCCCGGCTTGGACACCGACTCTTCCGGCATCTCCGGGATGGCATCGTCCTCCGTCCGGCCCTCGATCTGTGGTTCCTCATCGGCCAGCAACTCGGCCAGTGCATCGGCGTCGAACCCGGTGAGATCGAGATCGAAGCCATCGTCCTGCAGCGCCTCCAGTTCGATGCGCAGCAGGGCATCGTCCCAGGTCGCGAGTTCCGCGAGCCGATTGTCGGCGAGCACCAGGGCGCGGCGCTGGGTCGGCGTGAGGTGGTCGAGCACGACCACCGGCACGGTGGGCAGGCCCAGCTTGCGCGCGGCGGCAAGCCGCCCATGGCCCGCGACCAGCACACCGTCGGCGCCGGTGAGAATGGGATTGACGAAGCCGAACTCCGCGATGGAGGCCGCGATCTGGGCGATCTGCTCGTCCGAGTGCTGGCGGGCGTTGCGCACGTAGGGCAGCAGCTTGTCGATCGGCCAGTGCTCGATGCGATCGGCCAGCCAGCTCATGCAGTGGCCTCCGCCGTCTCGCCCAGCCGCTCGGCGGCGACTTCGGCGAAGGTCCGGCCGCTGCCCTCCAGCACCGGCGCCGTGCCCGGGTGGTGCTGCAGCCAGCGGCGCAGCGCGACGTCCACGTACTCTGGAGCGAGTTCGATGGCGCGTACCGGGCGGTCGGTGTGTTGCCCGGCCAGCAGTGTGGTGCCGGAGCCCGCGAACGGCTCGAAGACGATCTCGCCCGCGTCGGTGTAGGCCTCGATGAAGAACTTCGGCAGGCCCAGCGGGAACACCGCCGGATGATCGATGCCTTCACCGATGCGGCCGCGCTGGCGCGTCACCTCGACGACCGAGTCTGGGATGCGGAACTCCTGCGTGGGCTGTCCGGCATGGTTCCAGGCGCCGACCTTGCCGTCCTTGCCGCGCATCGCGGTGGACGATCCGTCGGCGCGCAGGTGCGTCTCGTGCCCGGCCCACTTGCAGGGCACGGTCTTGTTCGGCTTGCGCGAGCGTCGGTTGAAGTGGAAGACGAACTCGTGCCGGGGCGCCAGCCGCCCGGCCCAGTCGCCGGGCACGGTCACCGACTGGTCCCAGACGTACCAGCCGAAGCGCCGCCAGCCTTGGCTGCGCATCCACTCGATCCAGCCGTCCCAGTACGGCTGCCACTCGTTGTCGCGATGCACGAGCCCGAGGTTGACCAGGATTTGCGCGTCCTCCCGCAGTGCCGCGCGAGCAGCGCCGAACACGCCCTGCATCAGCGCGTCCCAGTTCGCGATGCCGCCGGTGGTGTAGTCGCGCTGGTTGGCATACGGCGGGCTGGTGAAGAGCAGGTGCGCCCGCTCGCCCTCGAGGAGGCGCGCGACGGCGGCCGCGTCGCGGCTGTCGGCGCACAGCAGCCGATGTTCACCGAGCAGCCACAGATCGCCGGGGCGCGTGACCGCCACCGTGGGCGGTGTGAGGTCGTCCTCGTCCGGGTCACGGGCCAAAGCGCTCGTGTCCTCTTCGTCGGACGGTTCGGTCTCCTCGATGGCGTCGAGCAGGCCTTCGATCTCGGAGGCCGAGAAGCCGGTCAGGTCCAGATCGAAGCCGGCGTCGGCCAGTTTGGCGAACTCCAGCGCCAACATCGCCTCGTCCCAGCCGGCATCGAGCGCGAGCCGGTTGTCGGCGATCACGTAGGCGCGCTTCTTCGCAGGCGTCAGGTGCGCAAGCTCGATCACCGGCACCTCGGCGAGCCCCAGCTTGCGTGCGGCCAGCAGCCGGCCGTGACCGGCGATCACACCGTGCTCGCCATCGACCAGGATCGGGTTGGTCCAGCCGAACTCGGCGATGCTGGCGGCGATGCGCGCGATCTGCTCGTCGCTGTGCGTGCGCGGATTGCGGGCGTAGGGGATCAGCGTCTCGACCTTGCGGTACGTGACGGCGAGCGTGTCCAGAATCGGTGCCTCGGAAACGAAGAAGCCCGCCGACGGCGGACCGTGGGCGGGCTGGGAGTGTCGGGGAGAAGGTCTCGGGCTGGAGGGCTGCAAACCGCAAACCCTGCAAACCTCGGTTTGCGGTCAGACGCTAGGGCATTGCCGCGCTCGCGCCCCCCGCATGGGCTATTGGCCAGGAAGGACCCGTGGATTGCCGGGCGGCTTCCTCGACCGTCACCGCTGTCCAGAAGTTAGCGGAAATACTACCCCCGGACCGGCGGATCTGTTGCAGCGGCCAAACCCGCATTTCGCCACAGACGCACGCGGATGCACGACCCCACCCGCCAAATCACGCCAAAACACGCAGGCGCGGTGGCATGCGCTCGTGCCAGCGACTTCAGAGCACGGCCTCCAGCCCCTTGCGTTCGATGAGGTTGAGCAACTTCAACGAGGGACCGCTCGGCTTCTTGTCACCGATTTCCCACTTCTGAACGGTCGAGATGCTGGTATTGAGCACCGCCGCAAACACCGCTTGGCTGACGTGAGCTTGCTCGCGCAGCGATTTGATCTTTTGCGGCGGCATTTCATGAACGTCGAGGTGACACAACGCATCGAACTCGCGCATACGGCGCTTGTCGATCAGACCGATCCGATGCAGATCAGAGGCCATCTCATGAACCTCTTGCAGGATCCGGCTCTTACGCTTTTTCGTCGTCATGACGCACCTCCGTCAATACTCCACTGTCGATCGCTTGTTCGATCTGCAGATCATCGAATCCCAAGTAGTGCTTGGCCAGCTCTTGCAACGCCTTGAGCTCTGCCGCTTCGATGTTGGCCCGTTCGTTCTTGGCAAAGCCAAGCACGAAAAACCAGCGGTCCGCCATCTTGGTGGCCACGATGGTTCGTGCGCCACCACGTTTGCCTTGACCGGGCAGTGCGAGACGCTTCTTGACCAGATGGCCACCGAGATCGGCATCGATCAATCCTTGCGCCATCTCCGAAACGGCGACGCACAGAACTTCATCGGTCAGACCCGCTTTGCGCATCCAGCGGGTAAAGCTGCGGGTCCGAAACACGCGATTCATGGCGAAAGTGTATCACCTAGTGCAATACATTTCAAGTCAAATGGACGGTCTGGTATTCAGCCGATCGACCACCACCCCCAGCGCCCGCTGCCACCGCCGCCAAGCCGTGGTCCGGTCGCAGCCGAAGCGGGCGCAGATGTCGCGCCAGCGGTGGCGCTCGGCACGCATCCACACGAGATGCCGTTCTTCTTCCTCCAGCCACAACACCCAGCGCATCGTCTCGAGCATCCGCTCGACCGTCTCGGGCGCGGGCGGGAAGCGCCGGATCGTGGGTTCGGCCCCCAGCGTCTCCCAGGGCATGCGCCGGATCGCGGGCCAAGTATTGAAGTAGCCCTGCACGCGCACGGACGGCAAGCGGTGGGCGGTGATGGCCGCCTCCCGGAAGCGCTCGGCCACACGCTCGACGGTCCACTCAGCCATGGCGCGCCTCCCGTGCACCGTAGAGCCGCTCGCCGATTTGCCGGATCAGCTCGCGCTCCATCCAGTCGAGTCGGGCGTCGTCGAGGGAGACGACGAGCAGCCGCTGCTCGCGCCAGCCGCGGCGCTTGACGGCCTCCACGTCCATCGGCTCGGGCTGCAGTCGACCGAGCGGGCAACGGTAGCGAGAGGTCGGAACAATCATCTCAGTCCTCCTGCGCCGCGTCGTGAAGCTCGAGGGCCCAGAGCAACAGCGCCAAGGCGTCCGCCTCGTCGTCGTCCGCCGGGGCGTGGCCCCGCGCACGCACGGCCGCCATCACCGCGTCCTTGCCGGCGTTGCCGCGGCCGGTGGCGTGCTTCTTGATCGTGCCCACCGGCACGCCCTGGTAGGGAATGCCGTGGTGCTCGCACCAGGCCGTGAGCGTGGCGAGGAAGCCGCCGTAGACGTGCGCCGCGTCGGTCGAGGCGTGGCGGCGCACTTCCTCGAAGACCAGCGTATCGATCCCGTCGGCGTGGGCCTTCAGTTCGGTGAGCCAGTGCTTGAAGCGCAGGAAACGCATGCCGCCGCCTTCGAAGCGTCGGGGCTTGAAGGCTTCGGTGCCGCTGGTGATTCGGCCCGTGCGGTCGCGCAGCGCCCAGCCGGTGGTGGTGCCCAGGTCGAGGGCAAGCAGGGTGGTGTGCATGGTGTCAGTCCTCGTTCGGTGGGGACTGACGCATCCGACGCACGATATCGATAGTTCCCGTGAGGCGCGCGCACGCGCACGCGCGTAGAGACTTACGATGGACAGCGTCAGATGCGTCAGTCCTGTCGGTGGTCACGGGTGTTCAGTCGTCGGCATAGGGGGTGTAGGCGGGCTGCATCGGGTGCTTGAGACCCACGCCACGGAAGCCCCGGATGCCGGCGGCGTTGCGCCATTTCTCGACGCCGCGGGTGATCAAGAGGTCGGAGAAGCGGCGCTGTGAGCCGACGAACTCGCCGGCGGCCTCCGCCCACTGCTTCCAGTCGGTGAACAGTTCGGCGGTCAGTGACTTGGCATTGGCCTCGCGCACGCAGCGCTCCTCCAGCCAGCGGCCCAGCGCGTCCTCGGCTTCGAAGTACTCCTCGGTGGCGGCCACGACCTGCGGCGGCGGATCGAGCCGGCCCAGGCGCTGCCAGGCCAGGCACCCTTCCAGCGCCCAGGCCAGGATGCCGTCCCGCTCGGCCAGCAACTTCTGCTGCAGGTGTTTGTCGCGCCGCTCGGGCGGCACGGTGATCGTGAAGGGGATCAGGTGCAGCCTCCGCTTCATCGCCTCGTCGATGTTGCGGATGGCGGGCTTGTGGTTGCCGGCGACGAAGAGCTTGAACTGCGGCCAGAACTCGAAGAAGTCTTGCCGCATGAACCGCGCCGAGATCTTGTCGCCGCCCGTGAGGCTCTTGACCTTGGACTCGGCCCAGCGCCGCCCTTGCTCGGTTTCGATCGCCGCTACGAAGCGCGCGCCGCGCAACCCCGCCATGTCGGTCGGATGGCGGTCGGTACGCGTCTCCATGAAGGTGTCCATTGGCGCGTTGGCGGCGTAGTCGCCCAGGATCGTGGCCAGGGTGTTGACGAACACCGATTTGCCGTTGGCGCCGGTGCCGTAGAGGAAGAACAGCGCGTGCTCCTGGGTGGAGCCGGTGAGCGCATAGCCCGCCATGCGCTGCAGATAGGCTTGCAGTGCCGCATCGCCGCCGGTCACTTCGGCGATGAACTGCCGCCAGGTCGGGCAGTCGCCGCCGGGCGTGGCGGTGGTGATCTTGGTCATGCGGTCGGCGCGGTCGTGTGCGCGCAGGCGGCCCGTCCTGAGGTCGACCACGCCGCCTGGGGTGTTGAGCAGCCAGGGATCGGCGTCCCACTCGGCGGTGGTCGCGGCATGACGTCGGTCTGCGCGAGCCAGGCGTTCGACGCCGCCGACGGTGCCGGAGGTGGCCAGCTTGGCCGCCAGCTTGGGGTTGTCGGCCTGGAGGGCCGCGTGTCGGCAGACACCGCGGATCAAGTCGGTGGCCGCCAGCGTCTCCTCGTTGCGCCAGCGCCGACCGTCCCACACCAACCAGCGGCCCCAGGCCGCCACGTAGCGCCAGTCGCGGTGGTAGCGCCGGGTGAAGGCCAGCGCCAGGGCATCTTCGGTGCCCCACACCGATTCATCCGCGCCGATCACCGGCTCGCCGGGGTCCGCAATGTCATGCACCTGCACACGCGGACCGTGGGCGAGGAAGGCCGCGACGTCGAAGCCCTCCATCACGGCGTCCGCCGCGTCCCAGCCGTCCGCCGCTTCCTCGGGCGGGTACAGGATGTGGCAGGTCTTCGCGCCCGCCGACAGAATCGCCTGGGCCGCCTGCACGGCGTACTCCCAGCCCGGCTTGTCGCGGTCGGGCCAGATCAGCACCGCCTTGCCCGCCAGCGGCGACCAGTCGGTCTTGTCCACCGGGGCGTTGGCCCCGTGCATCGCGGTGGTGGCCACGATCCCGATCTCGATCAAGGCCTGGGCGCATTTCTCGCCCTCGACCAGCACGACCTGGGCGGCGTCCTGGATCCCCGGCTGGTTGTACAGCGGCCGCGGCTCGGGCGGGGCTTTTCTGCGGCGGCGCGCGTCCCAGGGCCGGAATTCCTTCTTGCGCCCGGGCGGGTCGTAGCGGTAGACGACGGCGATGAGCTGCCCTTGTGCGTCGAGGTAGTCCCACTTGGCGGTGGCCGGGCCGAGGTCGTCGATCGGGGCCTTCTTGGCCGCCTTGCGCGGCGGCGCCGTGAGCGCTCGGCCGACGAGGTCCTCGGCCAGGTCGAGGACGCGGGCGAAGTCGCCGTGCACGTCCACGCCGAAGTGGGCGCCGATCAGGTGGAACACATCGCCGCCGGAGCCTTCGGCGCGGTCGGTCCACAGTCCCGCCTTGTCGCCGTCGAGCACGACTTCCAGGCTGTCCCCCGGGCTGCCGAGCACGTCGCCGATGACGAACTTGCCGCGTCGCTTCTTTCCAGCGGGAAACAGGGTGAACAGCACCGACTCCAGCCTCGCGAGCAGCGCGGCGCGCACGGCCTCGCGGCGGTCGGACGCCGGGATCTCGGGCGCGGGTGCGGTGTCATTGAAGTCCAGCATCCGACTCCTCCTCGTGCCCTGCGTCGGCCGTGAGCAGGGCTTGACGTTCCTCCATCCACGCCATCAGTTCGGAGAGCTTGAAACGCAGCAGCTTGCCCACCCGGTAGTGCGGCAGGCGCAGACGTCGGCGCTCCTTCGCGTGCGTGAGCCAGTAGTGCGGCAGATTGAGCGCCAGTGCCGCCTCGCGTGCGTCGATCAGGCGCTCCCCGAGCACCGGGTGCAGTGGTCTGTCGGTCATGCCGCAGCCCTCCAGCACCGGTCCTGCCACGGACACATCCGGCACTCGACATGGGTGGGATCGGAGAACGAGCGCGGCAGCAGTTCGCCCGCCTTGGTGGCCGTGATGACCTTCACGGCCCGGTCGGACATGCGCTGCGCCAACGCCGCATCGAACGGCACCAGCTCGGCGTGGATCTCCATGGTGTCGGCGTTTACCGCCGTGAACAGGGCCGGGTGCGCGTGCAGTTCGAGATAGGCCTGGTAGAGCGCGACCTGGGCGGCGTAGACGGGCTTGGCGACCGCGAGGCGATGTCTCTCCAACTCGCGCCACGATTTGGCGCCCAGGCACTTGTTCTCCCACAGCGCGGGATAGCCGGCCCCAAAGCCGAGGTCGGGCCCGGCGACGAGCACGCCATCGACGTGGCCCTGCAGGCGCCCGTCCAGCGCCGAGAAGCCGAATTGCTCGCCCGCGTCGTCGCGCGTGCGCAGATCGAAGCCCGCGGCACGCAGCCAGGTCACCATGCAGGCCTCGATCACGTGGCCGCGCTCGAAGACGCGCAGCAGGCGGCCGTCGGTCTCGCGACCCGGATCGACCGGGGCGTCGGCAAACTCGTACTGCAGCGCGCGCTCGCAGGCGACCCCGAGGCGCGAGGCGCCTAGGTAGGTGCGGCGAGGCTGCGCCGCGCGAGACTGCTGCATCCCGGCGTCGATCAGCGCCGTGAGCTGACCCGACAGGCTCTTGGAGGCGTTGAAGTCCATCATGACGTCACCTCCCAGGGCAGGTCGTCTTCCAGATCGGCGAAGGGATCGGACACCGGGTGCTTCAGCCCGCGCACCGGCGGGTACTTGGTCGCCTCGTGGTGCTCGACCATCGCCTCCGTGTAGCAGGTGACGATGGCGTCGATCACCCGCAGGGCCTCGGCCTCGGAGTACGCGCCGAGGGGCTTGTCGAAGCCGATGCGTTCTGCCGCCGCGCCGAAGGCCTTGAGGCACTTCCGCATCGCAGCGAGTTCGACGTCAGACGGATCGATCATCGCGACCTCCCCGAGGGGTGAACGTCCGTCCCGCACCCGCAGCCAGTTGCCGTAGAGCGTGTGAAACGCCTCCTGGCAGCGCCGCGAGCAGAACACCCAGTCGATCGGATAGCGCCGGGCGTCGCCCGCCGGATGCCGGAGGTCCGAGTGGCCGTAGCCGCGCGCCTGTCGTTTGCAGACCCAGCACTTCACCGGCCCTCCTCTCACTGCGCCCAGGCCGGCTTGCCCGGCACGGCGGGGCGTTGGGGAACGGCAGGCGCAGGCATCGCACGGGGCGGGGTGACCGCCGCCGGCGCGCCTTCGTTACCGGTGCCCGACGCCTTGGGCGGCAGCCCCATCAGGCGGGCGTAGTCCGGGTGGTCGGGCTCGACGGCGCTCTTGATGACGTTCTTCAAGTCGCCGCGGCCGTCCTTCTCGATGTCGATGCGGGCGAGGAACTCGATGCCGTCGAGCTCGTGGAAGCCCTGGATGCGCCGCGCGGTGGCGGCCTGCGGCCCGTTGTCCTGGGGATGGACGTTGCGGGCGCTGTTGAGGATCGCGCGCACGAAGCTGCGGCCCATCTGGCCCCAGGCCGGGCCCTTCGGGGAATGCAGGCCGATGTTGCTCCAGAGCTTGCGCCGGGCGTACTCGCCCTCCAGCACCACGAACTCGGCCGCCAGGTACACCGAGCCGGACTCGTTGCTCTGCGTGGCGTAGCCGCCGGTCCAACCCTGGGCCGGATCGTCGTAGCCCCCGGGCTTGATCGTCATGCGCACGCGGGCGAGCGTGCCCTTGGGGATGAGGTCGAAGCTGGGCTGCTGTTCGGCGTCGTTGAAATCGTTCCAGGCGGTCATGGCTTACTCCTTGGATGTCGGGATTCGAGTGGCGGCGGCGCACTTGTCGATCAGCGCGCGCAGGTTCGGCGGCTCCAGCAACTCGAGCTGGCCGGAGCGGTCCTTGGCCGGGACGCCGTAGGGGTTCAGCGTGTGGCAGACGAAGGCGCGGTAGGACGAGCCGTCCTCGGCCTTGATCTCGGCGAGCGTGACCACCTCGTCGACGATGCCGGGCAGTTCCGCCGCGGTCTTGGCGCCCTCGATCTGCGGCACGAAGACCTTGCGGTTGAAGTCGTCCAAGCGCTCGTCGAGGATGGCCACGAACACGACGTGCTTGCCGCGCGCGTGCTGCAGGTGGGTCAGCGCCCCGATGAGCTCGGCGCCGAGCAGGCCGTAGGCGCCCCGGGTGTCGGGCTTGCCGGTGCGCTCGCTGTAGGCCTGCGGCTGGGTCTTGGCCCAGACGAGCGCCAGGCGCGCGAGCACGGTGATGCTGTCGACGAAGTAGGTGTCGTACTTGGCCAGTTGCGCGGGATCGCCGTAGCGCTCACACACATGCCGGTAATGCGCCTCGGAGTACGGTGCGTCCGCAGGCAGCGCCGGGTTCGGGCCGGCGAGGAACACCACGAGATCGCGGAACTCCGGCCAGGTGCTCGGGCGCACGCAGTCGCCGCGCCAGTCCTTGACGGCCAAGTCGCCAGCCTCGAGGTCGACGAACAGGGTCGAGGCTTCGGGCAGGGTCTTCAACTGGCTGGTCTTGCCGATGCCGCTCTTGCCCAGCAGCACGAGCTTGACGCCCTGCTTCTCGGCGAGGCGCTCATCGGCGGTGATGATGGGAAGGGCCATCACGCCACCTCCTTCAGCCGCTCGGCCACCAGAGGGTTCCAGAGGATCTGGTAGCCGCTGTGCCCGTTGCGGGAGTACGGCATCGCCTCGGCCCAGGCCTCGCCGGCCTCGGTCAGTTCCCACTCGTCGCGTTCGTTGCGCAACTGCAGGCCGTGCGCGGCCAGACGCTGGTTGGTGGCCTTGGCCGACAGGCCGAGCAGCCTGCCGAGCTGGGTGGCGTTGAGCGAGCAGATCGCCTCGTTCGCCGCAGTGTCCCGTGCAGGAAGGGCGCGGCGCAGCGTCTCGACCGCCAAGCCCGTGTTCTCCTGGATGCAGGTGAGCGTGGCCGCCATCGCGATGCCGGGTTTGACCCCCGGCACCTTGGCCACGGCCTCGCCGATCAGCAGCAGAGCGGCGACGCGGTCCTGGGTGGGTGCCGGCAGGGTCGGGCGTGCACTTGGCGCCGTGTAGCTGCCCGTCTTGCGGATCGCCGGCAGCACCTCGTGTGTCACCCAGCGCTTGAAGTGCTTGGCCTCGCGCTTGCGGCTACCCAGCACCAGGCTGTAGAGGCCGGGCTCGTTGACGACGTTGACCTGGTCATTGCCGCGCGAGATGCCCTGAATCGAGATCAGGGCTTGCTCGTCAGGGTCCAGTCGCGCCAGGGCGCGGGTGGTGTTCGGCAGTTCAAGAACCGCGCACACATCCGCCGCGACGAACCACGGTTCGCCTTGGGCATCCGTGACGACCCGGACCGGACGGCCTTCGAAATCAAACGGGATCAGTTCGGTGCTCATGGATCACTCCTCCGAGACGAGGGCCAGCCGGAACGTGGGCTTGCCGGGCTTGACGGTGCGGGCGGCCTCGAACCCGGCGCGCAGTGCCGGCGGCCAGTTGGAGAAGCGCGATTCCGAGACGGAGTACTCGACGTCGAGGTAGTCCTCGACCTTCTCGCCGGCGGCGGCGATGCGCCGGGCAATCGCCGCCAGTTGCGCCTGGTCCCAGGACACGCGCTTCGGGACATCGACCGTCACGCGCAGCGCACCGTCCTGCAGGTGCACGACGCCGAAGTCCTTGCCCGCCTCGAGGCGGGCAGCACGGGCCTGCTCGCCGTAGGCGGCCTCCAGCGCAGCGTCGAACTTGGCGCGGGCTTGCTTGAGCCAGGCGAGCGCTTCGTCGAGGTTGCGGCTGATCTGCGCCTTCTGGGCGGGCGGGAGTTGAGCCAGCTGGCCGACGGACATCGCGGCGATGTCGGCGGGGTAGAGGGTCAAATCGCTCATCGCATCCCCCTTCAGCGCGCCGCGCGCTCGGAGGTCGAGTCGTGCAGGGCGCCACGCTCGAACTCGATGACCGACTCCAGGGGGTAGCTGACGCGCTTGGACAGCTTCAGGTAGCGCGGGCCGCGCCCTTCGCTGCGCCAGCGCTGCAGGGTCTTGGGGCTCAGGCCCCAGCGCTGCGCGAGCTCGTTCTCGTTGAGGACCCGACGGTCGCCGGGAGACAGGCTGTTGATCGCATCGACCGGCGACCGGGTGATGGTGCTTGCCGTTGTCGGCATGGAAGCCTCCTATGACGCTGTTGAGGAACAGGTGTCATTGCAGGCTTCGGGTGGCGAACCTTTAAGGGACGCAATGGCGAACCACGCGGGAACTTCGGGTTCGCCAATCCGCACGCGTCCATGCCAAAACGGCGAGCACGCGGCTCGCCGTTCTTGGGGACAGGGGGATGGTCAGCGGCCGGTCACTGGGCCGGTGGCGGAAAACCCAGCAGCCGGCGCTGTTCGGCCCAGTCGCGCGGCAGCAGATCGTGCCGGCCACGCAGGGTCTGCAGGTTCAGATGGCGGGGCTGGCGTCCGTCCAGGATGGCCTCGACGATGTCGGGGGCCAGCAGGGTCAGGCGCAGCACCTCGGCCACCCAGCCGGGCTCCAACTTCAGGGAGCGCGCCAGGTCGGTCGTCGTGGGATAGCGCCCCTCCTCGAGCAGCCGCTTCCAGTAGAAGGCCTTGCCGAGCGTCTTGATCATCGGCGCATCCAGGCCGCCCATGGCTGCGGCTGCAGACTCGTGCGTCGGCGGGATCAGGAGCTTGCGGTTCTGCCGGCGCTTGATCGTCAGGGGCACCAGGGTCACCCGCTGCCCGGCGCTGACGTAGCTGCGTGCATCGTTGCCGACCTCGACCCGGATCGCGCGACGGCGGGAGTTCGGAGTCGGATCGGGAGGCGACCGGGTCATGCCAAGGCCTCCTCGGCAGGCGCGCGGCACTCGTCGACCAAGGGATGCGCGCCGATCTCGGGCCCCAATCCCAGCCAGCCGTCTTCACGCCAGAGGATGTCGAGTCCGTACTCATGCAGTTGGACCCGCTCGATCAGCAGACGCGCGATGCGTTGCTGCTCGGCCGGGAACAACTGCGCCCACACGTCGCCGATGCGTCGCATCGCCACCACCACCTGCGCTTCGTCGAGGGCGGCACCCGCCGGGTGGCGCTGGCACGCCCGCCAGGTGCCGATCAGCACCTCCGGCGCCGAGAGCGCCGCGTGGATCTGCGTCAGCACCGCGTTCTCGATCTCGGCCGCGGGCAGATGGCCGACGTCCGGGGCGTCCGGCGCCAGGCTCGCGCCCGCGTTACGACGCTTGTGCAGGTAGGGGACGTAGTAGCGGTAGGTGCGCCCGCTCTTTTTCTTGACGAAGGTGTGCAGCATGCGCTGGCCGTCGGGCGCGAACAGCAGCCCCGCGAGCAGGGCCGGATGCTTGGCGCGGTGCTCGCGCGGCGCCTGCTTGCGGCGCACGATGAACGCGTGCGCGGCGTCCCACAGGTCTTGCGGCACGATCGCTTCGTGTTGGCCGGGATACCAGGTGCCGCGGTTGCGGATCTCACCGAGGTAGATGCGGTTGCGCAGCAGCGCGAAGATGTATTGCTGATCGATCGGTCGGCCCGTGCGCCGGCGCCCGCCTTGGGTCACCCAGGCCTTGGTGGTGTGCCCCTCGACTGCCATCTCCCGCACCAGCCGCGCCGCCGAGCCATGCTCGGCGTAGCGCCGGAAGATGTCACGCACGAGTGCGGCCTCGCGTTCGTTGACGACGAGCTTGCGATCGACGACGTCGTAGCCCAGCGGCGGCATGCCGCCCATCCACATGCCCTTGGCCTTGGAGGCGGCGATCTTGTCGCGGATGCGCTCGCCGGTGACCTCGCGCTCGAACTGCGCGAAGGACAGCAGGATGTTGAGCGTCAGCCGCCCCATTGAGGTGGTGGTGTTGAACTGCTGCGTGACCGAGACGAAGGAGACGCCATTGCGGTCGAACACCTCCACCAGCTTGGCGAAGTCGGCGAGGCTTCGCGTCAATCGGTCGATCTTGTAGACGACCACGATGTCGATCCTGCCGGCCTCGATGTCGGTCAGCAGTCGGCGCAGTGCGGGGCGGTCCAGATTGCCGCCGGAGTAGCCGCCGTCGTCATAACCCTCCTCGACGGCGATCCAGCCCTCGTGGCGTTGGCTGGCGATGAAGGCCAGCCCCGCGTCGCGTTGGGCCTCCAGGCTGTTGTACTCCTGGTCCAGTCCCTCGTCGGTGGACTTGCGGGTGTAGACCGCGCAGCGCCTCGATGGCGTGACGGGACCAGGCGTCGGCATGGTCGACGAGGACACGGGCCGTTGTGATCTCATGCCGGCTCCTTCTGGCCGTGCTTGGTCTTGAGGCCGAAGAACGCGGGGCCCGACCAATGCGTGCCGGTGATGTGGCGGGCGATGGCCGTCAGGCTCTTGAACCGCTGCCCCTGATACTCGAAGTCATTGGGCCCGCGCACCAGCACCCGGTGCTCGACGTCGTCGAAGAACCGCGTGAGCAGGGTGCCCGGCAGCAGCCGATTCGCGTCGTGGCGAAGCTGGCGCGGCAAGATGCCCGTCTCACCGATCTCCTCGAGCTTGCGGCGGGTCGCGGGCTTCAATCCGCCGAAGGCGCGCTCCTGGATCCTGTAGGCGAGCCGGCTCTCCAGCCAGGTGCGGTGGTGATGCTTGGGCCGCTCCTCGAAGTACTCGTCCCACAGCGCCCAGAGGCTGTCCATCGGCAGGTGGGGCAACTGGGCGACGCGGGCGGCGACGGTGGCCGGGTCCGCGGGGCCTGCGTGTGTCGTCATCGGCGAACTCCTCGTGCGTGATCGGGGTTCGCATTCACGCGCTGTGGCCCGCAGAAGCCAAGGCCAACCGAGTCGCTGTCGGTGGCGGGACGGCCAGGTGGCGGAAAGGGGCGTGCGCGCAGCCGCAGCAGGGCGCAGGCCAGCAGATCGACGATCTCTTGGTGCGCGTGCCGAGGCCGATCAGCCTCGGGAGCCAGGGCGAAGGGTTCGGGTTCGTGCATGGTCGGCGTTTGGATGGAAAACGCCGTTCATGCTAGGAATCGAGGGGCTTCGCGTAACGGGTATTGTCGGGGATGCGCTCGCAACAGCGGGGTTGGGAGTCACGGTCCCGCAGCGCCGGAATTTCCTCCACCTGCGGTCATCGCGCCGACGATCGAAACGTCGACAGCATCGGCAATCGATTCTCTTTCGCCAGAGTCACCTGCAACAGCGTTTTGAATCGGCCAAACACGGCTCTCGACAACCGACGGTATGCGCTCCAGCGCCCCAAGCGGCTCGATGCCCATTGCATGGAGCCGTGCCTTGAGTTCGGCTAGCACCTCGTCCTTACGCAGCGACCACGTCGACGCAAAGCACCGCCAAAACACCCAGCCGGCGCGCTCGAGTATGCGCTGACGATGCATGTCTGCCGGCCAGCGGTCCGGCCCGTGGAACTCGTCGCCGTCACATTCGATAGCAAGGCGCGTGTCGTTCGCTCCCTCCACCACCATGTCGATGCGGTAGGCACCAACCTTGACCTGAGGCGTGACGCGATAGCCGAGATCGACGAGCGACGAATACACGTCGCGCTCGAAGCCAGACTCACACAGGTCGACGAGGCTCCTTTCCTCCTCGCCGCCCTCCAGCGGCATGGTGAAGTGTTCGACGAGCGTGCGCCGGACGTCCGTCATCGACAGCTCACCGAGCTTGACTGAGCGTACGAGGTACATACGGTCGCGGGCACGGCTGGCGGCGACGTTGAATCGCTGCTCGAAGATTTGTCCGGAGAGCGCGTGATGGCGGGTGGCGTCGGCCACCATGCTCAGGAACATGATGTCGCGCTCGCTGCCCTGGAACACGTAGGCGTCGCCGCAGGCGAACTTTCGGCGCTCGAGTTCGGCCAGGTCCACCCGGCTGACCACCAAGTTGTGGATGAACTTGGCCTGCTCAGGCCCCAAGAGCGACACGACCCCGATCGTGCGATTGCGCAGCTTGGGGTTACGCAGGATGGCCTCGATCTCAGCTGCGATGAACTCGGCCTCCATCCGGTTGACGTCCCGGTTGTCCCGCACCCCATGCTCAATGAATACGTCCACGAGCGGTGGGTCGATGCGCTCAGAGGCCTTGGGCACGCGAAGGGGTCGAATCTGGTTCTTGTAGAAGGTCTTGTTGCTGTAGGCGATGATGGGCTGCACGCAACGGAAGTGCTCCGCGAGCATCACGCGCTCGGCCGCAAAGACGGTGGACGCGATGTCGTACAGCGACTTCTCGGGAGTCAGGTCCCGCCCGTAAGGTTGGTCAGAGAGGAAGCGCTCTCGGAGCGCTGCGATCTTGGCTGCCGAGATGAAGCCACCGCTCGGTGATACTTGCTTATCGTCGCCCACCACCAGGATCTTCTTGCCACGTAGCACCGCCGGCAATGCCCAGAGGTCGGACTGGCTGGCTTCGTCCACGATGACCAGGTCAAAGATGCCGAGCTGGGCCGGCAGGCTCTCGGAGACCTTGGCGTGACTCATGATCCAGCAGGGAATGGCGCCTTGAGCGTCGAGCATCGCCTTTTGCGCGTCGCGTCGGTAGCGAGTGGCGTTGGGCCCGGTGCCTTGGCCGATCCTCCGGATGGCCACACGGTAGCTCTCCAGGGCCGATAGCACCCTGGCCGACGCCTGGGCCTTCGTCTCGAGCCACGCCGACTTGGCCACCAACTGCTCGTACTGCTGCGCGAGCACTCTCTCGAGGTCGCGGCGGCGTTGCGCGAGCGTCAGGAGTTCATCGCGTGCTTCGATGGTTGCGAGGTGGTTCTTGATGCGCGCCCAGTTCCAGGCATCGCGCCATGAGACAGGCAACACCTCGTCGTCGCCGGTGGGCGGGAGTACTTGAGAACGCAGGCGGGCTGCCCACTTCATCGCCCCGGCGCGCTCGATGCGCGCGCACAGGTCGTTGACGGTTGCCAGGCTCGACGACAGCGACTCGACGCGCTTGATCTCACCGATGATCTCCGCATACTGCGCCACGATGCGCTCGGTAGCGACTTCGGGATTGCCGAGCTGCGAGTCGATGAACGCGCGCAGCCGCTCGACCACCGGCCCCGAAGTGCCGGCGAGCTTCTCCTGGAGAATGGCGAGCTGCGCGGCGGCAGTCGCGAGCTCGGCGCGCGTGAGGTGGCGGCGTAGCTGTTCGCGCACCGTCTGCAGTTGAGACGAGCCGCCAAGGAGTTCGTTCTTCGGCGGCTCGCGAAACACCTTCTCGGCCATGCGAGGCAGATTGGCGTCGTGGGCGATCGCCAGTTCGTGCGCCAGTTTCGCCGCGAGCGCAATCCGCTCGGTCGAGCGCAGCGCCTCTACGTCAGCCTTGACCTCAGGCACCGAGAGTTCCTGCGCGAACTGATTCCATCGCACGGAGAACGACAGTACCCTCTCGTGCAATCGCACATAGCGATGCACATGTACCCAGTCCTCGACTGCTTGGGGCGGTAGTCCGGACACGCGGATGGCACCCACCTGTTCCTTCGCATCACCGTTGCCAAAGCTCATCAACCCGAAGGGCTTGCCCGTCTCGCGCGCCCGCTCGATGGCTTGGACGACCTTCGGGTTGCCCAATGCTTCAGCGGGCAACGCCACAGGCCGCTGCAGGAATGCCGCGCGAGCCTGCACCAGTTCGTCGACCTCGGCCAGCAGTGCCTTCAGCGCCTCCTGTTCGCTGGCGAAGTCCGGGCGTCGGCACTTGGTTCGCAGATCGAAGACCCAGGGGCTCTCCAATTCTTCCAGGTGGTGCACGATCTTGAGCACCTGGTCGACTGCCGCGAGCATGCGGCGGGCTTCATCGAGCACCTCGGGCGTCAAGGCACGCAGCGCCAGCAATTCGCCGTCGGCCTCAGCACCATCGATTTCGCGAATACCCACGAGAGCGTCGTGCAGCTTGGCCACCTCTTCGGTAGGCAAGAGCCCGAAGCTCGAGGGCAGCCGTGAAGAGACGTAGATGAGGTCGGTTCCCAGTCGGCGGCGGGCATCTCTGAGCGTCTGTGCCTCGGCGTCGCTCAGGGGCGGGGCGTGCTCCGGCAATAGCGTCAGATCGTCGTCGAACCAGTCGTGCTGTTGTTGGCCGCAGACGACCAGCTCGGCCATCTTCTGCGCGCGCATCTGCACGCCATCGACCTCGATGCCCGCCAACTGCTGAACGGCAATCTGGTCAACGCGCTTGTCGATACGGGCGATCTCGGCGTGTGCGGCGTCGATCAGCTGCTTGCAGCGCTCAATCTCGTCTTGTATGGCGCGTGTGTTGAGCTGCGACAGGTTGTGGATGATGGCCTCGATGGAGGCCTGGAACTGCCGCATCCCTTCCTTGTCGCCTGACAGCAGCGCCACTGTCAGCGGCCGCACGTCCTCCGGGATCTTCTCCTGCAGCACGGACAACGCATGCTCGCCCTTGGAGGTCACCAGCACCTTGCGCCCAGTGGCGAGGTAGTGACAGATGATGTTGGCGATCGTGTGCGTTTTGCCGGTGCCTGGCGGTCCTTGGACGCAGACGCCAGGGGCGCGCTCGAGCATTTCGACGATGGTCTCCTGCTCTTGGTTATAGGGCAGCGGGAAGTAGAGTTCGCGCGGCTCACCCTTGGCCCTGCTGCCACTGCACAGGCCTCGAAACGAGATGGCCTCGTACTTGACAACCTCATCAGAAGGTGGGGTCACGAGGCAAGCAGGGCCGGCAGGTATCGCATCGCCTGCTTGCAGGCGTGCTTTTAGACGACGGATATCCTCGACCAGGAAGTTGGCCGAGCGCGGACGAACGAACAACACCCAGCCGGCCGTGACGAGCAGTTGGTCGGACGGAGTGGGTAAGCCTTGATAGGCTGGGTCGTAGCGCCCCGCCTTGTCGAGGCTTCCGGCGGCGAGCTTCAAGATGGGCTCGAAGCTTCCGATGTCGAATGGTGTGAGCGTGTACTCCGAGTCGGTTTCCAGGAGCACCTTGGCCTGCTTCTCGACTTCGGCCGCTCCCATGACTTGACAGGCGCCAAAGGCGTCAAACTCCAGGCGCGGGGCAACAGCCCTGGGGCGCACCGAAATCGTATGCGTCTGGGGGTCGAGGTCGATCTCGACGACTTGTGTCAGCAGCGGGTACTGGTAGTCGACGCTGACGCCCTTGCCGTTTCCGTCCTCCGTGCGCGTGCCAGTGAACTTCCAGGCCGACACGCCCATGCCCCAAACCAGTTCCGATGGGTTGGAGGTCTCCTCGGCTTCGAGCCGGCCCTTGAGCATGAAGAGATCGCCATAGAGTGCGATGGTGCGGCGCCGGGGTTTCTCCCCTTCGGCCCAGGCCTGCCAAAGCGGTGTGTAGTCCGTCAAGGCTCTCGCGATGCGCTCGCGGCGATGTTTGTCGCGAGTGGCCGCGACCTCCTCACTCATCGTACGTCTGTCAGCTGCGAATCGATGTTGCAGCGCCTGCTCGTTGAGGGTCGGCACGGGCCCGCTCGGATCGTCGGAATAGGTGATATAGGGCCGCGCCTCCTCGTCAGGAGTAGGTGGCGAGGTAGACGCGAGGCGCGCCACCTGCAGCCAGATGTGGTCGCCTTCGACCTTGTGATCGAGGTCAACGCCGGGCAGCCCAGACAGGTCCTCTGGGAAACGCCTGAAGTCGGAGGCGCCCGTGAGAACGTAGGCCCTGGGGTCGATCTCCTTGCCCTGCTCGACGATGTAATCGAGCAGGCGTGTAAGCAAACCGTGTTGCGGGGTCGTCGGCATCAGTCTTCCCTGGGCTGTTCTTCTTTGGCGGCAGCGGGCACGGCCATATGGTGGCGCTTGACGTACTCGAAGAGGGCGACCTCGAATACCCTGGCCAACGATCGACGTTCAGCCTCAGCCGCACCAACCCACGCACGCCTGACTTCAGGCGTGCGTTTGCTGCTCGCAGCTTCGGTCGTGCGTCTGACTCGCGGCATCATGTTGGACTCGGTCGGTGCCTCAAGAAGTATCTCCACGGCAGGAAGCGTAATTGGACGACGGGGTGTTCCCTGAAGACGATCATGTTGCACGCCCCCCGCTATCTCGAAGCATAAAACTCAGCATGGCTGGCAGAGATCTCTTTGTCCTGCCACGACCGATCCCAAGCGCGCGGCTCGGCACTTTCCAACAGCAGCAGGGTCAGGACGCGATCTCTCGAGGTGTAGCTGTGCTTGAACTCACGCAGCTTCATGTAGGGTGCCTCCTCCGGACACCAGATCGCAGCAGACATCTCGATGCCGTCCCACGCCTGCACGACGCTCGCGTCGGCGGCGAGCGTGCCGGGTAACGGCTCTTGCGGATCGCCGGTGCGTCGGATGCGCGCCCGCGTCCTGACGGCGCTGCTGCTGCGCCATTCGTACTTCGCGTAGCCGTTGTCCCAGTAGACCAGGATGGCGCGCTGCGAGGTGAACTTGATGAAGCGGATGCACAGCGCCTCGAACGAGACCTCGAAGCGCTTGGCAATGGCGCTGAGGACGTGCAGATCGATGCGTCCGTTCGAGATCCACTCGCGCAGCCGATCGCCGGGCATCAGCAAGTTGCTGGCGAAGTCGTCGGCTTCGCGCTCGATCAGGCGCATCGTCTCGTGGCCCGAGTAGACGCTCTCCTTGTCACAGTTGAAGCGCTGCTGCCGGTCGCGGTGCAGGACGAAGTGCCCGAGCTCGTGAGCGATGGTGAATCGCTGGCGCTGCGGGCTGACCGTGCCGTTGTAGGCGATACCCCAGACCTCAGGGTCGCCGGGATCCCGCGCCAGCATGCCCTCGAAGGCATCGTCGTTGAACTGCACCGGGGGACGAATTTCCCGAACCCCTTTGCCGTAGGGCGTGGTCGGCAGCATCTGCCGCACGACATCGAGATCGACGGCCTCGGGCACGTCCGCGCCGTACCACGCCCGCAGCCACTTGTGGACATGGCTGGCAGCAATCGAACCGGTGAGGTTGTGCGTGGCGCTCAATCGTCAGTCCCCGCCCTGGCCCTTGTCGGGGAACATGATCTCGAGCGCCTGCCGGTAGCGTCTCTTCTCCTCCTCCGTCATCCCGGCGTACTCGCGGAAGAAAGCCACGTCCTCGGGACTGGCCTCGGGAACCTGGGGGATGGGCTCACCCATGATGTCTTCCATCGTCACACCCAGCACCCTGGCCAGCGCCTGCACGCGCTCGGCGGAGGGGCGTTGGCCCTCCTTCATCTCCAGTTCCCAGATGTAAGCCTTGGTGCAGCCGACCGCGTCGGCGACTTGCTGCAAGGTCAATTTCTTCGCCTCGCGGAATCGCCGCAGGCGAGATCCAAACGCGGAAGCCATGGCGATGTCCCGTCTCGAATCCACTGTCAGTGTAGAAAACCAGACCGTAAGTATAGCCATGAGATACCAAAACGCGCCATAAGTGCCACGATGATTGACAAGCGGGAATGGGCGGGACACAATCGCGCCGTATCTCGCTGCTTTACTCTGCCGAGATCGCCGTTCGGTAACCCAGTCGCCGGCCCGCGAACCAGCCCCCTCGGTCCGCAGCCCTCGACACCCCTTCGGAAAGGACCGAGAAGATGAAGAAGACCTTCGTCGACGTGCTGCTCGAACTGCCGGTGGACGCGACCCTCAGCGCTTTCCTGACCTCGCACGGCCTGCCCGTGGCCGACGATTTCGACTGGGAGGACACGCCTCGCACCTCGCAGGCACTGGTGGAGGCCGTTCGGACCTGGCCCGACGTCGCCGCCCGTGACCGTCTGATCGGCAACCTCATGGCCAGCATCCAGCTGGCCGACCCGGCCGGCAAGCAGGCGATGTTCCAGGCCGCCGCCGGAGACGGCGCCGCGCTGCTGGGTCTCGTGGCATGCCGGAGCGACACCCACCGCTCCTTCTGGCTGTATGCCAACCATCCGGCGCTGTTCGAGCGGGCCTGTGAGTTCGACTACCTGGAGCGCCACGGATCGCAAGCCCAGCAGCACGACCTCGGCGTGAAGCGCCGGCCTAACACCTCGGATGCCGCACTGGCCGCGCTGCGCCAGGCCATCTCGGCCTTCTATCAGCGCGAGCTGCAATGCGGCGACGGCAGCGTGGCTTACCTGGTGGAACGCAGCCCCGGCGTGTTCCTGCTGACGGTCCACGTCAAGGACCTGGCGATGCTGCGCCTGGAGTTCGAGGGCGCCCATCTCACCCGCCGTGTCGGCAACCCGAACATCCACATGGTGCTGGAGTACGCCGCGGCCACCGGGGTCGTTCGCACCCTCGTGCGCGGTGGTGCGAAGTACCACCAGATGCTCGTGGACGCCTTCGCCGAGCACCTGCTGGGCGTCAAAGTGGACGCGCACCGCATCAAGCCGCCGACGCTGGACCTGTCGGTCTTGCGCCTCGGCTTCGATGTGCCGCAGGCCGTGGCGGACGGTTTCGTGGCGCTGCAGGTCAAGTCCCTCTCGGTGCTGAGCCCGAGCACGGCACTGAAGCTCGATTGCGCGGCGATGGCGTCGAGCGAGCAGCGCTGCGTCACCGAACTTCTGCGCGAGGAGTTCCCCGGTGAGGACCCGCTGGCCCGCGGCTGGTTGATCACGGCGGCACGCATCAACCTGTACTACCCGCCCGAACCCGGAAAGGCTCGTTCCAAGCTCATCACGGTCGAGGTGACGCGTCGCGGCCGGCTGAATCTGCACAAGTTCGATGCCGCGTTGCAGGCGCAGTTGGAGGGCTACCTGGTCTCGCTGGGCATCTTGCAGCCCGGCCAGACGCTGAACACCCAGGAAGCGCCGCCAGAAGCGGACACGGCCAATCCTCAGCCAGTCTACGAGGATTGATCGGTGGCCACGCACGACGCCTGGGCCCTGGTGTGCCGCTTGTTCGCGGGCGGCACGCCCATCCTTCGAGCCGCGCTCTCTCCCCGCGAGATCGCCGCCTTGCCGACCCTCGGGCAGGCGGTGAAGCCCACGGCCCTGGACCAGCGATTCGTGCTGTGCCCCTACTGTCACCAGCAGCGGGCGCAGGTCTGGGGCGACGGGCAACGGGGGCGTACCTGCCATTGCCCCGAGTGCGGGCCGGTGGCCGTCGCGGCCGACGACGCGGTCGCGTTGAGGTTGGACGAGGACTGGCTGCGCCGAAAGCTGCGGCTGGCGCTTTCGATCGAGAGCCGCGACGGCATCGACGCCCTCGGCGATGGCGTGTGGCGCCTTGGCGATTCCCGGCGTTCGCCGGTCCTGCTGGCGCGCGATCTGATCCGGCTATGGCGGGAGCCTGCGCTGCTGGACCGCGTGCGCGTGTCGGGCAGCCCCGTGCGAGTGATCACGCCGAGACCCCGCGAGACGCGGGGCGCGCCCTTCGGGGCGGGCCTGGAATGGCTGGCGCTGGAGGAGCGGTTTGCGCTCTACGGTGGCGGCATCTCGTTCATCGGCGCGACGGGAGAGCCACCGGCACCGCAGGCCCACGATCCAACGACGCCGGTACACGGCCCGTTCTCGGCCGATTTCCGCTGGGTGACCTTGCCCGACTGGCCGCACGGCCCGATCCGGCTGACCAAGGCTCAGGCGGCAGTGTTCCAGGCACTGTGGTCGTTCAAAGGCGAACCGCGCGATGGTGAAACGATCATGCGGCGCGCCGGGCTGGAGAGTGGCAAGCCTATCGATGTCTTCAAGGTGAAGGCGCGTGACAGGAGCAAGCCGGAAGCAGAAGGGCCGCTGGTTGCCTACCGCGAACTTGTGGAGACGCGACGGCGCGAAGGCTTGTACTGGATGCCCTGCGCGGCCGCCGAGGTGAGTGCGTTGGCCTGATGGATCGCCCGAGCAAGCGCCATGGGCAACTGCTCTGCGTGACGCAGGTGTAAGTCACGGTGGCGCAAGGCCGCTTGCGTGCGCTTCCGCAAAGAAGTTGGCGCAGGTTTCGAGAGAAGAGAGGGCGGAGCGGAGTCGAACCTGCCCCGTTCAGGCGCCCCCGGCAGTGGGGCGCAGCGCAGGCAGAACGGCCCGGAACCCCGCACGGTGTCGCGGAACCCGGAAACGAAAACGCCCAACCGGAGAAGGTTGGGCGCTGAATGGTGGTGGAGCGGAGGAGGATCGAACTCCCGACCTTCGCATTGCGAACGCGACGCTCTCCCAGCTGAGCTACCGCCCCACACGAGCCGGTAATGATAACGGCAGTCCCGCGGTTCGCCAAGCCCCAGGCAGCGGCTTCAGGGCAGCAGGCCACTGAGGCCTTCGTGCAGCACCTCGCGGCGCCAGCCTTCCAGAAACTCCGGCCACTGCGCGGTCACCACGTATTCCTCCAGTGCCTTGCGCGGGCACAGCAGGCCGGCGGGCAGGTCCAGTTCGGTGGCGCGCTTGTCGACCAGGTCCTTCATCGCGGCGAGTGCGCGCTTGGCTTCGCCCTGGGGCGATTCGGGGATGGCGGCGGTCGCGGCGACTTCATCGGCATCCACGGGACGGCGCAGCAGATCCAGCAGCGCCTGGCGTTGCGGCGCGCGCAAGGCTCGCTGGCCGCGGGTCCGCTGTTCGAGATCGTTCGCCGAGCCAGGCGGTTGCTGCGCAAGGCCCAGGGCTGTCGCGTCTTCGAGCAGCCAGGGGCGGGGGCGGTCTTCCGTGCGAGCGGTCTGGTCGCGCCACAGCAGGATGCGGCGCAGCAGGGCGCGCTGCTCCGGCCGCCAGTCGGCCGCGCTGCGGAAGGTGCGCTGGGGTTGCGGGTCGCCTTCGCGGTGGCAGGCGCGTTGCTTCAGGCGCTCGCAGTCCTCGGCGTGCCAGGCGGTGCGGCCGCGCTGGTCCAGCCGTTCGGCCAGTTGCTCGTGCACCGGCTTGAGGTACACCACGTCCAGCGTGGCGTAGGCGCGCTGCGAACCGGTGAGCGGCCGCTGCAGCCAGTCCGAGCGGGTTTCGCCCTTGTCCAGTTCGGCTCCCGTCAATTCGGCCACCAGGGCGCGATAGCTGATGCCCAGCCCCATGCCCACGAAGGCGGCGGCGATCTGGGTATCGAACAGCCGGCGCGGGCCATGCGGCAGCAGCGGCGACAGCGCTTCCAGGTCCTCGCTGGCGCTATGCATCACGGTAGTCGCGTCGCCGTCGCCGATCAGGGGATGCAAGGCGTCGCCGATGCCGAAGGCCAGCGGATCCACCAGGGCGTAGCGGCCTTGCCAGCCGAGCTGGAGCAGCGCCAGCTGCGGATAGAAGGTGTTGCGTCGCATGAACTCGGTGTCGAAGCCGAGCGTTGCGTCGGCCGGCAGCATGGCCAGCCATGACTGCAACGCGTCGCTGCGGTCGATCCATTCGGCGTCGGGTGCGAGGGCGGGTTCCTGGTGCATGCGTATTCCTGGTGACGCAGAACGCGTGCTCGCGCATTGTCCTGACATCGGTTTCTGCCTAAGGTTAGGCGGTCCACGATAACAGGCCGCCCAGGGACGCCCAACATGCCGAGCAAGGAAACCGTACGACGACAACGCGCCCTTGGCGGAGCCGTCGGCGTCGTCGTGCTAGGCATGGCGCTGGTCTACCACTTCTTTCCGCGCGTATTCCACGTCGAGCCGTCGGTCACGGTCACGCAGCGGGCCATGAACCTGGGAACGATCCAGCCGGCGACGTCCGGTGCGACGGCGGAACACCTGCAGGCACCGCCGGAAGTCGATGCCGGCCCGCCGCTGACTTTGGCGCCCAGCGACGTCATCGTGGCCCGGCTGGGCAACAAGAACGCCAAGCTGCCCGAGCAGCTGAGCGCCGACACGCCGGAGGTCGAGACGCTGCTCACGCGGGCGGGCAAGGCGCTGCGCGCCGGCCAACTGGCGGGCGACGACAACAGTGCGGCCGCGCTGTACGAGCAGGCGCTCAAGCTGAAGCCGGACAGCCGGCGCGCGGCGCAAGGCCTTTACGAGGTGCGCGCACGCCTAGTGGCCGAGATCAACCAGGATGTCGCCGTCGGCGATGCCGACTCGGCGAGCGAACTGCTGGACGCGCTCAAGACCCTGCCCGAGTCCAATGACGACGTCGCCCAGTTGCAGGCCAAGCTGAAGACCCTGGCGCAGGTCCGTCCCCTGCTGGCCAAGGCCGCCGCGTTGTTGCAGCAAGGCAATGCGGACCAGCCGGCCGGCAACAACGCGCTGGAGCTTTACCGGCAAGTGCAGCAGCTGGACGCGGATAACGCGGTGGCGCAGCAGGGCATCCTGCAGGTGCAGCGCGCCATTCTCGACCGCGCCCTGGCGGCGGTGGCGCAGAACGATTTCAAGGGCGCCGACCAGGCGCTGGCCCAGGCCACCCAGGTCGCCCCCGATTCGCTGGCGCTGCGCGACGTGCACGCGCGCGTGGACGGCATGCGGCAGGCCCGCGCCTCCGGCCTGCTGGCGCAGGCCCGCTCGGCGCTCGACGCCGGCAACCTGGCCCTGGCCCAGCAACTGGCGGAGCAGGCCAAGGGCATCAGCCCGGACCTTGCCGGGCTGGCGGATTTCGGCGAGCGGCTGACCAATGCCCGGCTGTACGCCAGCTACAAGCCGGGCCAGGTATTCACCGACCGCTTCGTCGACACGCCGGGCCAGACGCCCTCGATGGTGGTCGTGCCCACCGGCAGCTTCCAGATGGGCGCGCCCGATGGCGAGGCAGGACGCCAGGACGCCGAGACGCCGCAGCATGAGGTGACCATCGGCAAGGGGTTCGCGCTCTCGCGCACCTCGGTCACCGTGGGCCAGTTCCGCGAGTTCGTGCGGGCCAGCGGATACCAGCCCGATTCGGTGAAGCTCGGCGGCGCCAGCGTCTACGACGAAGGCACCGGCGCCATGCGCGACGACACGAGCGCCAGCTGGCAGGACGACTACGCCGGCCATCCGGCTGACAGCCGCCTCCCGGTGGTCAACATTTCCTGGAACGACGCCAAGGCCTATGCGGACTGGCTCAGCCAGCGCACCGGCAAGACCTACCGCCTGCCCAGCGAGGCGGAATTCGAGTACGCCCTGCGCGGCGGCACTACCTCGCGCTACTGGTGGGGCGACGGCACGCCAGGCAGCAAGGTGGAGAACCTCACCGGCAGCGGCGACCGTTCGCCCAGCGGCCGCCGTTGGAGCAACGCCTTCCCCGGCTACCGGGACGGCTTCTGGGGACCGGCGCCGGCCATGAACTTCGCGCCCAACCCGTTCGGCCTGTACGACATCGACGGCAATGTCTCCGAATGGGTGCAGGACTGCTGGCACGACAGCTACCTGCGGGCTCCACGCGACGGCAGCGCCTGGGTCAATCCGGGGTGCGGGATCAGGGTGGTGCGTGGCGGCTCCTGGGGCAGTTCGCCGGACCAGGTGCGCTCGGCCTACCGGCAGGGCGCCGACGCCAGCGTACGCAGCGGCCGCGTCGGCTTCCGCGTGCTCCGGGAGCTTTGAGCCGTGGCGGCACCAGGCGTCGCCATGCTTGCGAGACTCCCCGCTGGGCCGTGCGCCCCGCTTGTGCTGGTACCGGCGCGAACCGTAGAATGACCCGCTTTCGTGTAAGGGAATCATCGACTTAGGGTGACGTGCCCGAAGGCTGGCGGGGCGGGGTGCGAATGGGTTTGCTTGCCCATCATTGCCTTGGAAATCCAGCATTTACGGGAACTTCCCCGGGGTTGTTCTGATGCGAAAGTGGCGGAATTGGTAGACGCACTGGATTTAGGTTCCAGCGGGTAACCCCGTGAGGGTTCGAGTCCCTCCTTTCGCACCACTCCCTTTTTAGTGTGTTCTTGTGCAGGCGGCCCCGGGCCGCCGGGCGCCTTTGACGGGGCGCTTCAAATCGGTATTCCAGGAGACGTCATGCAGGTTTCGGTTGAAAACGTCGGCAAGCTCGAGCGCAAGCTCACGGTGAAGTTTCCCGCCGAGCGCTTCGAATCGCAGGTGAGCGCGCGCATCGCCGAGATGGGCCGCACGGTGCGCCTGAAGGGCTTCCGCCCCGGCAAGGTGCCGACCACGGTGATCCAGCAGCGCTTCGGCGACCAGGTGCGTGGCGAGGTGCTTTCCGACCTGATCGGCAGCACCCTGCGCGAGGCCGTCGCCCAGGAGAACCTGCGCCCGGTGGCCAACCCGTCGATCAACACCACGGGTCGCCCGGAAGGCGGCGAGATCGCCTACACCGCCACCTTCGAGATCATGCCGGAGTTCCCGGAGATCGACGTCGCCAAGCTCGAGATCACCCGCCCGGTCTCGGAAGTGACCGATGCCGACATCGAGAAGATGATCGAGACTCTGCGCCAGCAGCGCCGCAGCTTCGACCCGGTCGAGCGCGCCTCGGCCGACGGCGACTTCGTGATGTTCGAATACTCGGCGCAGGCCGGCGACTACCGTTTCCCGGCCGAGGGTCTGGAGCGCGCCGGCAGCGTGCTGGGCTCGGGCAACCTGTTCAAGGCGCTGGACGAGGTGCTGACCGGCCGCAAGGCCGACGATGAGTTCGATGCCGACGTCGAATTCCCGGCCGACTTCCGCAACGAGAACCTGGCTGGCAAGACCACCCAGTGCCACTTCAAGATCATCAAGGTGCAGGAGCCCAAGCTGCCCGTGGTGGACGCCGAATTCGCCAAGCTGTTCGGCATCGCCGACGGCGACCTGGAGCAGTTCCGCAAGGAAGTGCGCGCCAACCTCGAGCGCGAGTTGAAGGCCACCCTGATGGCCCGCCTCAAGTCCGAGGTGGCCGAGAAGCTGGCCAATGCCTATCCGGAGCTGGACGTGCCGAACGTGATGGTGCAGTCCGAGGCCCAGGGCCTGGCCTCCAACAGTGTGCCGCGCGGCCAGCAGGTGCCGCCGCAACTGGTCGAGGCCGCCGCGCCGATCGCCCGCAAGCGCGTGATCGCCGGCCTGCTGATGGGCGAGATCGCCCGCAGGCAGTCCCTGGTCATCGACCGCAGCCGGGTCGCCGAGCAGCTGGCCGCCATCGCCTCCACCTACGAGGAGCCGGAGAAGGTCATTGAACTCTACAACCGCGACCCCCAATTGATGTCCGGGCTGCAGAACCGCGTGATGGAAGACCAGGTCGCAGAGTGGGTGGCGGATCACGCCTCGACCACCGTGCAGAACCTGGCCTTCGACGAGGTGATGCGCCCGGTCAGTGCCTGAGGCATCCTTCAGGCCCATTCACCGGAGAGCGACACGCATGGCTATGGACCCGATCCAGAACCTCAACCTGGTACCGATCGTCGTCGAGCAGACCGCCCGAGGCGAACGTTCGTACGACATTTATTCACGACTCCTGAAGGAGCGCGTGATCTTCCTCGTGGGCGAGGTGAACGATCAGGTGGCCAACCTGCTGGTCGCGCAGATGCTGTTCCTTGAATCGGAAAACCCGGACAAGGACATCCATCTGTACATCAACAGCCCGGGCGGCGCCGTCACCGCCGGGCTGGCGATCTACGACACCATGCAGTTCATCAAGCCGGACGTCAGCACCATGTGCATCGGCCAGGCCTGCAGCGCCGCCTCGCTGCTGCTGATGGCCGGCGCCAAGGGCAAGCGCTATTCGCTGCCCAACTCCCGCGTGATGATCCACCAGCCGTCGGGCGGCGCCCGGGGCCAGGCCACGGACATCGAGATCCAGGCCCAGGAAATCCTCTACCTGCGCCGCCGGCTGAACGACATTTACGTCCAGCACACCGGCCAGCCGCTCGAAAAGATCGAGCGGGACATGGAGCGCGACCGCTTCATGAGCGCCGAGGCCGCCAAGGAATACGGTCTGATCGACCAGGTCCTGGACCGCCGCGCCGTGGAAACGGTGAAATCCGCCTGATTTCAGCCACCTGGTACCAGGTTTGCAAGTCGTTCCGCGTCTCGCTGCAGACGCGGAACGCTGTGCTATTCTCAAACCGCAATCGATTTACTAGCAGGATCCAGGCATGAGCGACGACCGTCAGGGCCGTTCCAACGACAGCGGCAAGATTCTCTACTGCTCCTTCTGCGGCAAGAGCCAGCATGAAGTGCGCAAGCTGATCGCGGGTCCTTCCGTGTTCATCTGCGACGAGTGCGTAGAGCTGTGCAACGACATCATCCGCGAGGAGCTGGAGGAGAAGGCTGCTTCCGGCCGCAGCCAGCTGCCCAAGCCCCGCGAGATCATGGAGACGCTCGACCAGTACGTGGTCGGCCAGACCCGCGCCAAGAAGGCGCTGGCGGTGGCCGTGTACAACCACTACAAGCGCATGGAATCGCGCCAGAAGAGCGACGATGTCGAGCTGGGCAAGTCCAACATCCTCCTGATCGGTCCCACCGGTTCGGGCAAGACCCTGCTGGCCGAGACGCTGGCGCGCCTGCTCAACGTGCCGTTCACCATCGCCGACGCCACCACCCTCACCGAGGCGGGCTACGTCGGCGAGGATGTGGAAAACATCATCCAGAAGCTGCTGCAGAAGTGCGACTACGACGTCGACAAGGCGCAGTCGGGCATTGTCTACATCGATGAGATCGACAAGATCTCGCGCAAGAGCGAGAACCCGTCGATCACCCGCGACGTGTCCGGCGAAGGCGTGCAGCAGGCGTTGCTCAAGCTGATCGAGGGCACGCTGGCCTCGGTGCCGCCGCAGGGCGGTCGCAAGCATCCGCAGCAGGAATTCCTGCAGGTGGACACCAAGAACATCCTGTTCATCTGCGGCGGCGCGTTCGCCGGCCTGGAAAAGGTGATCCAGCAGCGTTCCGAGACCGTGGGCATCGGCTTCTCGGCCGAGGTGCGCAGCAAGGAACGCAAGGAAAACCTGGGCAAGCTGCTGGCCGACGTGGAGCCGTCCGACCTGGTGCGCTATGGCCTGATTCCCGAGTTCGTCGGCCGCCTGCCGGTGGTCGCCACGCTGGACGAGTTGGACGAGCCGGCGCTGGTGAAGATCCTCACCGAGCCGAAGAACGCCGTCACTAAGCAGTTCAAGAAGTTGTTCGAGATGGAAGGCGTGGAACTGGAGTTCCGCCCGGAGGCGCTGCAGGCGATCGCCCGCAAGGCACTCAAGCGCAAGACGGGCGCCCGCGGCCTGCGCACCATCCTCGAACAGGTGTTGCTGGACACCATGTACGAGCTGCCGTCGCTGGAGCACGTCAGCAAGGTAGTGGTGGATGATGCCGTCATCGAAGGCCAGGCCGAGCCCTACCTGATCTACCGCGGCAACCTCAAGCAGCCGCGCGCGGCGGGCGAGGGCGGCGACGCCGCCTAACCTGGTTTTCAGGCCGTTTTAACCCGACATGGCCCCGGCAGATTGCCGGGGCCATGTCGTTTGCGTGTCCCGTCATGCACTTGTACGCGTGTGGGTTTGCCACCACTTGACGTACAGATGCCCCCGGCGCAGTGTCGGGGCAAAAGACGCTATTCATCCCTGAGAGATTCTCTTCGATGGCAAAGAACGCCCCTCATCCCCTGGCCACTGGAGCCGCACTGGACGCCCTGCCGGTGCTGCCGCTGCGCGACGTGGTGGTCTATCCCCACATGGTCATTCCGCTGTTCGTCGGACGCGACAAGTCCATGCGCGCGCTTGAGCGCGCCATGGAGGGCGAGCGCCAGATCCTGCTGGTGGCGCAGAAAAGCCCGGATATCGACGACCCCAAGATGGGCGACCTGCACGAGATCGGCACGCTGGCCGGCGTGCTGCAGCTGCTCAAGCTCCCCGACGGCACCGTGAAGGTGCTGGTGGAAGGGCAGGCGCGCGTGGCGGTCGAGCATTACAGCGAGGATGGCGGCATGCTGACCGCCACCTCGCGCATCATCGAGCCGGTCTACAGCAACAAGGAGCGCGAGCTCGACGTGGTGTCGCGCACGCTGGTCTCGCTGTTCGAGCAACTGGTCAAGCAGAGCCGCAAGCTGCCGCCCGAGGTGCTGGCCACCTTGTCGGGCATCGACGACCCTTCGCGCGTGGCCGACTCCATCGCCGCGCACCTGTCCGTGCGCATGGCCGACAAGCAGAAGGTGCTGGAGACCGCCGACGTGGGCCAGCGCCTGGAGCTGCTGATCGGCCTGGTCGACGGCGAGATGGACCTGCAGCAGGTGGAGAAGCGCATCCGCGGCCGCGTGAAGTCGCAGATGGAGAAGAGCCAGCGCGAGTACTACCTCAACGAGCAGATGAAGGCCATCCAGAAAGAGCTCGGCGAGAGCGAGGAAGGCCCCAACGAAGTCGAGGAACTGCAGAAGAAGATCGACAACGCCGGCATGCCCAAGGCCGTGCTCGCCAAGGCGCGCCAGGAGTTCGGCAAGCTGCGCCAGATGTCGCCGATGTCGGCCGAGGCCACGGTGGTGCGCAACTACCTGGACTGGCTGGTCGGCGTGCCGTGGAAGAAGAAGAGCAAGGTGCGCAAGGACCTGCAACTGGCCCAGGAAGTGCTCGACGCCGATCACTTCGGCCTGGAGAAGGTCAAGGAGCGCATCCTCGAATACCTCGCCGTGCAGCAGCGCGTGAACACCATGCGTGGCCCGATCCTGTGCCTGGTCGGCCCGCCGGGCGTGGGCAAAACCTCGCTTGGCCAGTCGATCGCCAAGGCCACCAACCGCAAGTTCGTCCGCATGAGCCTGGGCGGCGTGCGCGACGAGGCCGAGATCCGCGGCCATCGTCGCACCTATATCGGCTCCATGCCGGGCCGCATCGTGCAGAACCTCAACAAGGTCGGCACCAGGAATCCGCTGTTCGTGCTGGACGAGATCGACAAGATGTCGATGGACTTCCGTGGCGATCCGTCGTCGGCCTTGCTGGAAGTGCTCGATCCCGAGCAGAACCACACCTTCAACGACCACTACCTGGAAGTCGATCTCGACCTGTCCGAGGTGATGTGGATCGCCACCGCCAACTCGCTGAACATCCCCGGCCCGCTGCTGGACCGCATGGAAGTGATCCGTATCCCCGGCTACACCGAGGACGAGAAGCTGGGCATCGCGCTGAAGTACCTGCTGCCCAAGCAGCTGAAGGCCAATGGCCTCAAATCCGAGGAGCTGCGCGTGGAGGCGGAGGCCATCCGCGACATCGTGCGCTACTACACGCGCGAGTCGGGCGTGCGCAACCTCGAGCGCGAGGTGTCCAAGATCTGCCGCAAGGTGGTGAAGGAACTGGCGCTGGGACAGGCCGGGAAGGGCGCGAAGAAGCCGGTCGCGGCTGCCAAGTCGTCCAGGGCGAAGGCCAAGGCTCCCGGCAGCGTGGTGGTCGATTCGGCCAACCTCGAGCAATACCTGGGCGTGCGCCGCTTCGATTTTGGCCGTAAAGAACTCCAGAACGAAGTCGGCCTGGTGACCGGCCTGGCGTGGACCCAGGTCGGCGGCGACCTGCTCAGCATCGAAGCCTCGGTGGTGCCGGGCAAGGGCCGACTGGTGCATACCGGCCAGCTCGGCGACGTGATGAAGGAGTCGATCCAGGCCGCGCTTTCGGTAGTGCGCGCACGCGCCGATCGCCTCGGCATCTCGCCGGATTTCCACGAGAAATTCGACATCCACATCCATGTGCCGGAGGGCGCCACGCCCAAGGACGGCCCGAGCGCGGGCATCGCCATGTGCACGGCGCTGGTGTCGGCGCTGACCAAGGTGCCGGTGCGCTCGGAGGTGGCGATGACCGGCGAGATCACCCTGCGCGGCCGCGTGCTGCCCATCGGCGGCCTCAAGGAGAAACTGCTCGCGGCGCATCGCGGTGGCATCACCACCGTGATCATCCCGGAGGAGAACAAGAAGGACCTGGCCGACATTCCGCAGAACATCACCGGTTCGTTGGACATCCATCCGGTGCGCTGGATCGACGAGGTGCTGGACATCGCTCTGGAGCGCCCGCTGCAGCCGCTGCAGGCCGGCGAAGGCGACGACAAGCCGAAGAAGGCTCCGCTGGACGATGGGCAGGAGGAAGCGCAGGAGTCGTATGTGCGGCCTCATTGATCCGTGATATGGATCACCTAAAAACGGGCGGGAAACCGCCCGTTTTTCATGGCTGCGTCATGGATTGCGACACACTTCGCATAGCGTTTCAGCACGCACTTTGCAAGCGTCGTCGAAACAGGCTGAACCGCGCGAAGCCTTGGCAGACCTTGTCATTGCGGACCCTGGGGGGCACTGGTATAAAGGCGGCACCGCAGCCTGACGCCGAGCACGATGCGCAGTGATGCGGGGTTGCTTGGCGATGACCCGGCGCCCTGCGCGAGGGACGTCGCCTGGTCCCAGAATGACCACGCGGGCTGCATAACCGTTTAAGGGAGTGTCTCAATGAATAAAACCGATCTGATCAATGCCATTGCCGAAAAGGCCGAACTCACCAAGGCTGACGCCGGCCGTGCTCTCGAGGCTTTCTTCGAGACCGTGCAGAAGGCGCTGAAGAAGGGTGACGACGTCTCGGTGGTCGGCTTTGGCACCTTCACCGTGCGCAAGCGCGCCGCCCGCACCGGCCGCAACCCGCGCACCAACGAAACGATCAAGATCAAGGCCTCGAAGGTTCCGGCTTTCAAGGCTGGCAAGACCCTCAAGGATGCCCTAAACTAAGCGGCTACTTGCTTAGTTTCGGGTGCTTAGCTCAGCGGTAGAGCGTCGCCCTTACAAGGCGAGGGTCGTAGGTTCGAACCCTACAGCACCCACCAGAAATATGCGGAGCGGTAGTTCAGTCGGTTAGAATGCTGGCCTGTCACGCCGGAGGTCGCGGGTTCGAGTCCCGTCCGCTCCGCCATAGTTCGCAAGGGCGCCCGCGTGGCGCCCTTGCCATTTGAGCATCGCGCACATGCTGCGCCGAACAACGAGAGCCGGGAACAATCCATGCTGCAGGCACTGCGTAACAAGCTTCACGGATGGCCTTCCATCGTCATTCTGGGCATTTGCGTTTTCGCGATCTCGTTCTTCGGCATCGAGTCCTATTTCGCGTCGCGGACCGATACCTACGTTGCGATGGTGGGCAAGCATGAGATCTCCCAGCGCGACTTCCAGGACGGCATGAACGAGGCGCGTCGCCAGGCCATGGCGCGCATGGGCGACCAGTTCGACGCGGCCGCCTTCGAGCAGCCGGAAACCAAGCGCCAGGTGCTGGACCAGCTGATCAACCAGGAGCTGCTGCGCCAGGCGAACGAATCGATGGGCATGAAGGTGTCCGACCTGGCGTTGCGCGACAGCATCGCCAGCGCACCGGAGTTCCAGGTCAATGGCCAGTTCGATCCGGCCACCTACCGCGCCGTGCTGGCCGCGCAGAACATGACGCCGGCCTCGTTCGAGGCCAGCCAGCGCGCCTCGATGGAAGTGGGGCTGCTGCCGCGCGCGATCATCGGCAGCGCGATCGTCACCGACGCGGACATGGACCGCTACCTCACACTGCTCTACCAGCGCCGTGACCTGCGCTGGTTCACCGTGCCGCGTCCGGCGCTGACCGACACCGAGGTGAGCGATGCCCAGCTGGAGGCCTACTACAAGGACCACCAAGCTGACTTCATGAATCCCGAGCAGGTCTCGCTGAAGTACATCGAGGTCAACGGCAACGACCTGAAGATCGATGCGCAACCCAGCGAGGACGAGCTGAAGAAGCGCTACGAGGACGAGAAGCAGCGCTTCGTGCAGCCGGAGCAGCGCCTGGTCTCGCATATCCTGGTCAACGTGCCGAAGAACGCCACGCCGGACCAGCAGAAGGCGGCGCTGGCCAAGGCTGAGAAGATCGCCGGCGAGGCCAATCCGGACAATTTCGCCAAGCTGGCCGAGCAGGATTCGGACGACCTGGGTTCCAAGCGTGCCGGTGGCGACCTGGGCTGGCTGGAAAAGGGCGTGACCAATCCGGCGTTCGATTCGGCCCTGTTCGCCTTGCAGAAGGGCCAGGTCTCCAAGCCGGTGCTGTCCGACGAGGGCTATCACATCCTGTACCTGCGCGACGCGCGCAGCGGCGAGGCCAAGCCTTTCGCCGAGGTGCGCGAGCAGATCGCCAAGGACTACCTGGCCACCGAGCGCGATCGCCAGTACAGCGACCTGGCCGGCAAGCTCACCGACCAGACCTACCAGAATCCCTCGTCGCTGGAGCCGGCCGCACAGGCCCTGCACCTGTCGATCCAGGCCACCGGGCCGTTCTCGCGCAAGGGCGGCGAAGGCCTGGCGGCCAATCCGAAGCTGGTGCAGGCGGCGTTCTCCGACGACGTGCTGGTCCAGGGCAACAACTCCGGCCTGATCGAGCTCGGCCCGGACCATGCCGTGGTGGTGCGCGTGGACAAGCATGTGCCGGCGGCTGCCCGTCCGCTGGCCGAGGTGCGCGACCAGGTACGCCAGAAAATCCTGGACGAGCGCATCGCCGCCGAGGCGCAGAAGCGCGCGGACGCGCTGCTCGCCCGCCTGCAGAAGGGCGAGGACATGCAGGCAGTGGCAGCTTCCGTCGGCGCCAACGTGCAGGCCGTACCCGAGGCAGTGCGCATGCAGCCGTCGCTGCCGCTGGAACTGCTGGAACAGGCCTTCCTGCTGCCGCATCCGGCGGCTGGCAAGCCGCAGTTCGCACGCGTCGTCACGCACGACGGCAATGACGCGCTGGTGGCAGTCGATAAGGTGCAGGACGGCGACCTGAGCAAGGTGCCGGCGGAACAGCGTACCGCGCTGCGCGACCAGATGGGCCAGACCTACGGCATCCTGGCCACGCAGGCCCTGCTTGACGCGCTCAAGGCCAAGACCGAGATCAAGGTCGCCGCGGACCGCATGTAACCGGTCATGGCATGTTGTCACGGAGGGGCGGCCGCGAGGCCGCCCCTTTGTGTTCCAGGGTTGGGGACGGGGCCGGCGGCGCCCGGCGTAACGTGGATCAGCCGGGCGCGCTCACCTTCAGCACCTGGCCCGGCTTGACGCCGGCGCCCTGCAGGTGGTTCCACTGCTGGAGCTGCTTGATGCCGATCGAGTAGCGGCGAGCGATGCTCCACAAGCTTTCGCCGGACTTGACGGTATGCGTCCTGCCGGGCGTGTCGCCATCGGCGGCCCCCAGGGCCGCGCCCAGGGGCGGCAGCGTGGCCGTGCCGGCCATGTCCTGCGTGCCACCGCTGCTTTCGGCCAGCAGCGCGCTGCGGAACTGCTGCACGCGATTGCTGGGCAGCAGCAGGTAGGGCGAGGCGTGCGGATCGACCATGCCGTTGCGGAAGGCGGCATTGAGGTTCTTCATCTCGTCCGGCGACATGCCGGCGTGGTCGGCGGCATGGGCGATGGGCATGGCGTTGCCGACGCTCACGGTCACCAGCCGCTGCTCCGAGGGAAGCTCGGGCAGGCTGACGTTGAAGCGGCCCGGATCGCGGATCACGCAGGCGATGGCCAGTAGTTTCACTAGGTGCTCGCGGGTCACGGGCTTGACCGGCATCCTGGGGATCACCGGTTCGGCGGGGGGCGTGCCGTGCTGGTCCACCATCCGCTTCACGCCGAACTCGCCGGCGTTGAAGGCGTAGTCCACCAGCCGCCAGTCGCCGAGATCGTCGTGGTAGCGTCCGAGCAGGGCCATGATGGCGTCGGTGGCCGCTGGGACGTCCAGACGTCCATCGAAATCCTTGTCCACCCGGATGCCCATGGCATTGGCGGTGGTGGGCATGATCTGCCACATGCCGGCGGGCATGCCCTTGCCGCTGAAGATCGGGCGGTACTGGCTTTCCACCCAGGGCAGCAGGGCGAACTCGCCCGCCACGTGGTGCCTGGCCGCGATCTGCTGCACATAGGCCAGGCGCGGCGCCGCCGCGGCGAGCTGGCTTTCGAAGCGCTGCGGGTTCTGGGTGTAGCGGCGCGCCCACAGCGCGATGCCCGGATCGGCGTCGCAGTCCGCCATGGCGAAGCTGTCGCGCAACTGGTCCCACATATTGGCGGTGTTCTCGCCGGGCATGGCTGGACCGGGAACCGGGGTGGCGATGTCGCGCACCGGTTCGGGAACCGGGGCCTGCACCTGGGGCGCCTGTGGCTTGGGCGACGGCGCGGAGGCGCAGGCCGCCAACAGCATCGACATGGCCAGGGGCAGGGGACGCAGGCGGCGAATACGAGGCGTATTCATCCGCTGAAGACGTCCTTGTTGGCGCGCAGCGCGGCAAATCGCGCGATGCGGTCGCCGTCGATGCCCTGGCGGCGGCTCCATGCGATTACGCCCTCGCTATCCGTGCGAAGGAAGGGATTGGTGGCCCGTTCGGTGGACAGGCTGACCGGCAGGCTGGGCTGGTCGCGCGCACGCAACGACATCACTTCCCGTTCGCGGGCGGCCAGCGCCGCGTTGTCCGGTTCGACGGTCCGCGCAAAACGACCGTTGGCGGCGGTGTATTCATGGGCGCAGCACACCAGGGTATGGCCGGGCAGGGCCGAGAGCCGGTCCAGCGAGGCCAGCATCTGCCCAGGAGTGCCTTCGAACAGGCGGCCGCAGCCCATGCTGAACAAGGTATCCCCGCACAGCAGCACGCCTTCGCCCGCATAGGCGATGTGCGTCGTGGTGTGGCCGGGCACGGCGATCACCTCGAAGCGGCATCGTGGCTGCTCCAGCGCCACCCGGTCGCCATCGCCGACGCGGTGCGTGGCCGTGGCGATGCGTTCGTCGCGTGGCGCATAGACCGGTACGGCATGGCGGGCGAGCAAGGCATCCACGCCGCCGATATGGTCATGGTGATGGTGCGTGAGCAGGATGGCGCGAAGCTGCAGCCTGCGATCCTTCAGTGCGGCCTCCACCGGCGCCGCCTCGCCGGGATCGACGACGACGGCTTGGCCCGCGTCGTCGTGCAGCAGCCAGATGTAGTTGTCGGCAAGCGCCGGTAACGGTACGACGTGCAAGGAGAGCACCTCCGTGGTTTCGTATCGACTGGCGCAGGCATCCTTGGCTTGCGCGAAGTGCCGGACTATAAAGCGGCTTGCCAGCTCGCTCGTTAGTGAGACGTTAATCGCCGGATGTGCTGTTCAGGCTTGCGGGCGCGTTCGTGCTCCGGCCGCAAACCAGGGCACGTTATGACCGGGCTGCCGCTACACTCTCCCTATTGCTCCCACCGGCCACCCAGGCATGTCTCAGCGTGACCAAGACATCTACTCCAGCGCACCCTTGCGCGGCCTGCTGGCCGAGGAGACGGCGGCGCTGACGCCCGGGCTGCAGCGTTGCAGTGGCGCGCATGCGCTATTGATCAGCGCCACCCAGGGAGATGCGCCGCCGGTGCTGCCGCTGCTGGGCCATTGGACGCGGCTGGACATGCGCCAGGACCGCTATGCCGGCGACCTGCTGGCGAAGGGCGACGAGCCCTTGCCGTTCACGGACGATGCCTTCGACCTGGTCCTGCTGCGCCACGCGCTGGAATTGTCGGCCACGCCGCAGGAACTGCTGGGCGAGGCGTCGCGCGTGCTGTCTCCGGGCGGCGTGCTTGCGCTGACGGGCCTGCATCCTTTCAGCGCCTGGGTGCCCTGGATGATCTGGCGCACGCACGGGCATGCACCCATGATGCGTTCGCCGATCCTGCTCGAGCGCTGGGTGCGCCGGATCGAACTGGATATCGAGCAGGTGGCGCGCGTGGGCCGGCCATGGCCCAGCGGCAGCGTGGAACTGGATGGGGGGACGCATGCCTTCGGCGGCGGCTACCTGATGATCGCGCGCAAGCGTCGCCGTGTCGCCACGCCGATCCGCCTCAAGCCCAAGGCCGTGGCGGCTACCGTCAATGTCGGTCTGGCGCCGGGGGCTCGGCGCAATGCGGCGTCCTCGTGACCGTACGTAAATCTTGATGGGTGACAATGACTGAAGTGGAAGCTTTTACCGATGGTGCCTGCCTGGGCAATCCCGGGCCGGGCGGATGGGCCGCGCTGCTGCGCGCCAAGGGCACCGAACGCATGCTGGCGGGGGGCGAGGCGGCCACCACCAACAACCGCATGGAACTGATGGCCGCCATCGCCGCGCTGGAGGCGCTCAAGCGTCCCTGCAAGGTCGCCTTGACCACCGATTCGCGCTACGTCATGCAGGGCATCGAGGAATGGGTGCCCAAGTGGCGCGCCAATGGCTGGCGTACCGCCGACAAGAAGCCGGTGAAGAATCAGGATTTGTGGCAACGCCTGTCCGCGGCCGTCGAGTCGCACCAGGTGCGCTGGCATTGGGTGCGTGGCCACAATGGCCACGTGGAGAACGAGCGCGTCGACGTGGCGGCGCGCGAGCAGGCCGAGCAATTCAGGAGCAGGGCATGAGGCAGATCGTGCTGGATACCGAGACCACCGGTCTCGAAGTGCGCCAGGGCCATCGCTTGATCGAAATCGCCTGCGTGGAGATGGTCGAGCGCCGCCCCACCGGGCGCCACTACCAGACCTACCTCAACCCGGACCGCGCGATCGACGAAGGCGCACGCCAGGTGACCGGCATCGAGGACGAGTTCCTGCTCGACAAGCCGCGCTTCGCCGACATCGTGGACGAGTTCCTGGCCTTCATCGACGGCGCCGAACTGATCATCCACAACGCTGCCTTCGACGTCGGCTTCCTCAATGCGGAACTGGAACGCCTGGGCGAATCGTATGGCCGCATCGGGGACCGCTGCACGGTGCTCGACACGCTGGCCATGGCGCGCGAACGCTATCCCGGCCAGCGCAACAGCCTGGACGCGCTATGCAAGCGCCTGGGCGTGGACAACTCGGCGCGCGACCTGCACGGCGGCCTGATCGACGCCCAATTGCTGGCCGAGGTGTATTTGGCCATGACCTCCGGCCAGGTCGTGCTCGACCTGGGTTTCGAAGGCGCCCAGGAACAAGGCGCGGCGGTGACGCTGGCGCCATTGGTGCTGGATCGTCGCCCGCGCGTGCTGCGCGCCAGCGAAGAGGAATTGGCGGCCCACGAACGTCGTCTCGATGCGCTGGACAAGAGCGCAGACGGCACCAGCGTGTGGCGCCTCGCGGAGTCGCCAGCCGTGCATTGAACGCTTTTCGCCGGCTCAATTGACGCGGGCGAGGATGGCCGTGACGTTGTCGGTGCCGCCGCCGTCGAGGGCGGCGAGCAGCAGATGCTCCACGCATTCCTGCGCGGACAGGTCCCGGCGCGACACGATGCCGGCGATGCCGGTATCGTCCACTTCTTCGGTAAGGCCGTCGCTGCACAGCAGGAAGCACATGCCCGGCTCCAGCTTGCCGCGCGCCATGCCGATATGGAGTTGTTCGGCCGCCGTGATGCCCAGCGCCTGCGTAATCACGTTGCGCTGCGGATGACGTGCCGCCTGGGCGGCATCGAGGGTGCCGGCCGCCACCAGTTCCTGCACCAGCGAATGGTCGTGGCTGACCTGCCGCAAGGCCTTCTGCCACAGATAGACGCGGCTGTCGCCGACCCATACCACTTCATAGCTGTCCGCATGCAGGCGCAGCGCGGCGATGGTCGTGCCCATCGGGTGCGGGTCGCGAAACCCGCGGCTGTGCTGGATCAGGCGCTCGTCGGCGGCGCGTACCGCCTCCACCAGGCTATGGCCGCGCCGCACGAGATCGGCCACCGCGTCGCGCACCAGGGCCGACGCCACTTCACCATGCTGGTGCCCGCCCATGCCGTCCGCCACCAAGAACAGGCCGAGCGAGGCATCGGCGTAATAGGTGTCTTCGTTGCGCGTGCGGCGAAGGCCGACGTGCGTTCCGTGTCCGAACTCGATCATGGGATGCCTGGTGTGGCGGCGCGGTGCGAGCATGACGGAAGTGGGGTGAATGCGCAAAGAAATCGGTGAGGGAAGTGGCGCTGTTCTTTTGCTTGTCATCCCGGCGAAGGCGGGGATCCAGCGGGGGCTTGCCGAGCTCTATCTGCAAGGTAGAGAGCGGAAGAGCTTGGGGAGCGGCGAGCCATGCGAAGTGGGATTGTCGGGTCCATCCATGGACCCGACCCCTCCGCGCTGGCGCGCTGCGGGGCCAGCCTGCGGCTGTCCAAATTCGCTCCAGGCGAATTTGTCGAACCCGGGTGGGTTCGTATGAATCACCCTCTCCGCCAGAAACGCAAAACGCCCCGTGAGGGGCGCTTTGCGTTTCTGGCGGAGAGGGTGGGATTCGAACCCACGGTACGCTTACACGTACGCCTGATTTCGAGTCAGGTACATTCGACCACTCTGCCACCTCTCCGAAACGGTGCGTGTGGTCCACGCGAGCCGGCGATTTTACGTGGTGGCGGGGGCGCTGGCAATGGGTGGGCGAAGCTATGGCAGGGGCGTGCCCCAGCGCCCGCGGCGCGGCAGGTAGTGGTCGCCGGGATCGAGCGAGACCGCCACGCGGGTGGCGCGCCCAGTGATCTCGCTGCGCGGGAAGAAGCCGAAGTAGCGGGAGTCGGCGCTGTTGTCGCGGTCGTCGCCCAGCAGCAGGTACTTGCCGGCGGGCACGGTGACCGGGCCGAAGTCGTGGCCGTGGCCCTGGGCGGCGATCGACCAGCGCACCGGATGGCGCAGCGGGCCCAGGGTTTCGATGGCGTAGCGGGCGGGGTCCTCGCGGTCGTCGCGGATGCCATGCACGGCGATGGGCCGGTAGGCGGCGGACTGGCCGTTGACATAGAGGCGGTTCGCCACCAGGGCCACCTGGTCGCCTGGCAGGCCGATCACTCGCTTGACCAGCCGTTCGCCGGCGGCGGACGAGTCGAGCACCACGATGTCGCCGCGTTGTGGATCGGCGCGGTGCAGCAGGATGAGATGGGTGAGCGGCAGGCGCAGGTCGTAGGCGGCCTTGTCCACCACGATGCGGTCGCCGATCTGGATGGTCGGCTGCATCGAGCCGGTCGGCACCACATTCCAGTCGGCGATCGCGCTGCGGAACATCACCATGCACAGCATGAAGGTGATGAAACCCTTGTTGCGGGAAATCAGGCCCAGGATGGCGCGCATGGCAGTCCCCTCGTCGGCCGGCGAACCCGGCCATTCCCGGAAAGAGACTCGGCCGTGGATGCAAAGTTTCCCGGACTGGCTCGTCTGTGGGAGTGCACCCTGTGCGCGACTGGCTGTCAACAAGGCAACAGCAGTCGCGCACAGGGTGCGCTCCCACAGAGAGGAAAAATGAAGGGGGCGGTGTCGCCACCGCCCCCTTCGTCTCAGGCCGCCTTGTGCTTGGCCAGGCGCAGCCAGGTGTCCACCACGGTATCGGGGTTGAGCGACACCGACTCGATGCCCTGGTCCATCAGCCACTCGGCCAGGTCTGGGTGGTCGGAGGGACCCTGGCCGCAGATGCCCACGTACTTGCCTTTCTCGCGGGCGGTCTTAATGGCCATCGCCAGCAGTTTCTTCACCGCCGGGTCTCGCTCGTCGAACAGGTTGGCCACGATGCTGGAATCGCGGTCCAGGCCGAGGGTGAGCTGGGTGAGGTCGTTGGAGCCGATCGAGAAGCCGTCGAAGATGTCCAGGAACTCGTCGGCGAGCAGGGCGTTGGAGGGCACCTCGCACATCATGATGATCTTCAGGTCGTGCTCGCCCTGCTTGAGGCCGTTCCTGCCCAGCACCTCAATGACCTTGCGGCCTTCGTCCAGGGTGCGCACGAACGGGATCATCACCCAGACGTTGTCCAGCCCCATCACCTCGCGCACGTGCTTGACCGCCTTGCACTCCAGGCCGAAGGACTCGGCGAAGCCCGGATCGACGTAGCGGCTGGCGCCGCGGTAGCCGATCATCGGGTTCTCCTCGTGCGGCTCGTAGCGCGAGCCGCCGATCAGGCCGGCGTACTCGTTCGACTTGAAGTCGGACAGGCGCACGATCACCGGCTTCGGGTACACCGAGGCGGCGATGGTGGCGATGCCCTCGGCGAGGCGGTCGACGTAGAACGACACCGGGTCGGCGTAGCCGGCCATGCGCACGTCGATCTTCTTTTTCGTCTCGGCGTCCTGCCTGGCGTATTCCAGCAGGGCCTTGGGATGCACGCCGATATGGCTGGCGATGATCATCTCCAGGCGGGCCAGGCCGATGCCGGCGTTCGGCAGCATGCCGAAGTCGAAGGCGCGTTCGGGGTTGGCCACGTTCATCATGATCTTCAGCGGCGCCTCGGGCATGTGGCCGAGGTCGGCGGTGACGCGGTCGAACTTCAGCGCGCCCTGGTAGATCACGCCAGTATCGCCCTCGGCGCAGGACACGGTGACTTCCGCGCCATCGGGAATGGTATCCAGCGCATTGCCGGTGCCGACCACCGCCGGCACGCCCAGCTCGCGCGCGATGATCGCCGCGTGGCAGGTGCGGCCGCCGCGGTTGGTGACGATGGCGGCGGCGCGCTTCATCACCGGCTCCCAGTCGGGATCGGTCATGTCGGCGATCAGCACGTCGCCCGGCTGCACCTTGTTCATGTCCGCCAGCGAGCGGATCACGCGCGCCTTGCCGGCGCCGATCTTCTGGCCGATGGCGCGGCCCTCGGCCAGCACCTTGCCCTTTTCGTTGAGGTGGAAGCGCTCCAGCTGGGTGGCCTGGGCGCGCGACTTCACCGTCTCCGGGCGGGCCTGCACGATGTATAGCTTGCCGGTGTTGCCATCCTTGGCCCATTCGATGTCCATCGGGCGGCCATAGTGCTGCTCGATCACCAGGGCCTGCTTGGCCAGTTCCTGCACGTCCTCGTCGGTGATGCAGAAGCGGTGGCGCAGTTCGGCCGGGGTCTCCTCGATGCGCACGCGCTCGCCGGGCTGGCTTGAATAGACCATGCGCTGCTGCTTGGCGCCGAGGCTGCGACGCAGCACCGCCGGCTTGCCAGCCTTCAGCGTGGGCTTGAACACATAGAACTCGTCAGGGTTCACCGCGCCCTGCACGACCATCTCGCCCAGGCCGTAGGAGCCGGTGACGAATACCACGTCGCGGAAGCCGGACTCGGTGTCCAGGGTGAACAGCACGCCGGAGGCGCCCACGTCCGAGCGCACCATCAGCTGCACGCCGGCGGAGAGGAACACGTCCTCGTGCTTGAAGCCCTGGTGCACGCGGTAGGCGATGGCGCGATCGTTGTAGAGGGAGGCGAACACCTCCTTGACCTTGTGCAACACGTCCTCGATGCCGACCACGTTGAGGAAGGTTTCCTGCTGGCCCGCGAAGGACGCATCGGGCAGGTCCTCGGCGGTGGCGGAGGAGCGCACGGCCACCGCAATGTCCTGTGCGCCCGCACTCTTGCACAGCTTGGCGTAGGCCTCGCGGATGGCCTGGTCCAGCTCGGACGGCAGCGGGGTCTCAGTGACCCATTCGCGGATTTCCTTGCCGGCGGCGGTCAGCGCCTCCACGTCGTCCACGTCCAGCGAGGCCAGGCGCGCCTGGATGCGCTGGGCCACGCCGCTCTTGTTGAGGTACTGCTGGAACGCGTCGGCGGTGGTGGCGAAGCCACCTGGCACGGACACGCCGAGCTTGGCGAGGTTGCCGATCATCTCGCCCAGCGACGCGTTCTTGCCGCCGACCTTGCCCAGGTCGGTCATGCGCAGCGTGTCGAGCCAAAGCACCAGGTCGTTCAAGGGAGTCTCCTCAAGAGCTCGTAGTCGGAAAGGGACTGTGTCCGGGACAATCGAAATCCCGGCTACAAAGAACTGGTATTGTCCGCTGCCGTTGGTGAGGAGCACAAGAAGACCATTCCCGCCAAAACCCACGCCAACTGCATACCAGTCAGCCGATATCCAGACAAGGACAGGCTTTTCACGTTGCGCTAAGGTGTCCACCTGGAACAGCCAGGAACTATGGATTACCCATGCAGCGAACCGTTTTCTTCATCTCCGATTCCACTGGTATTACCGCCGAGACGATCGGCAACAGCATTCTTGCCCAGTTCGAGGGCGTGCAGTTCGAAAAGCATCGGCTGCCCTTCATCGACGACGCCCACAAGGCGGAGGCGGCGGCCTTGCGCATCAAGACCCGCTATGCCCAGACCGGGCAGCGTCCCATCGTGGTCAACACCATGGCCTCGCGCGACCTGTGCGAGATCGTGGCAGAGAGCGGCGCGCTGATGCTGGACGTGTTCGCGCCCTTCATCGGGCCGCTGGAGGACGAACTGGGGGCCAAGCGCTCCGGCATGGTGAACCGCTCGCATGGCCTGGTCGACTTCGACAAGTACGAGGCGCGCATCAACGCCACCAACTATGCGCTGTCGCACGACGACGGCATCGACGTGGACTATGGCCAGGCCGACCTGATCCTGGTGGGGGTGTCGCGCTCGGGCAAGACGCCGACCTGCCTGTACATGGCCTTGCATTACGGAGTCAGCGCCGCCAACTATCCGTTGACCGACGACGACCTGGACAAGCTGGAACTGCCCGCGCGCCTGCGCCCCTACAAGGAGCGCCTGTTCGGCCTCACCATCGACCCCCAGCGGCTGGCGCAGATCCGCGAACAGCGGCGCGCCGGCAGCCGTTATGCGACCCTCGAGCAGTGCCGCTGGGAACTGGCCCAGGCCGAGAAGCTGATGCGGCGCGAGGGTATACCCTGCCTCAACACCACGCACGTCTCCATCGAGGAGATCGCGAGCAAGATCTTCGACCGCTTCGGTATCGAGCGGACCATGTTCTAGGACTTTCAGGAGTATCCATCGCCCATGAGTGCCGTATTGGACAGCCGCAACGCGCTACTGCCGGGACGCTTCGGCTTTCTGATGGGGCTGTATGCGGAGAATTACCACCGGCTGGTGCGGCTGTTCGCGCCGCAGGAACTGCCGCCTGGGTTCTATGTGTCCAGCGTGGACGATGGATTGGATGTGCGCCTGCAGGTGCAGGAACGCCATCCCTATACCCTGGAGCTGGAACTCACCTACAGCTTCGTCGATGCGCACACGGGCCAGCCATCGCCCTCGGCGCAATTGCGCATGTATACCGACGCGCACGTGGCGGAGGCGCTGCATTGCCATCCGGGCCGGCACCTGTGGCAGGTGCTCGGTCCGTTCCCGCCGGCGCACACGGTGTTGCAGCACCGGCTGCGCATGAACGGGTTCCTCTCGCGCTGGCTGGAATACCTGGCGGAGCAGGGGCATTCGAAGGGAACGCTGGAGCGGCTGGAGGATCACCATTCGCCGGACGAGCCCGGCTTCCTGTTGTAGGAGCGCACCCTGTGCGCGACGGCGTCATCGCTTCGTAGGCTTTTCGCGCACAGGGTGCGCTCCTACAGGGAAAGGCGGGGGCTTTCTCCAGGCAACAAAAAACCCGCCAACGGCGGGCTCTTCGATGATGGCGGAGCGGACGGGACTCGAACCCGCGACCTCCGGCGTGACAGGCCAGCATTCTAACCGACTGAACTACCGCTCCACTTTGCATTCCAGCTACACTGCAAACAACCAAGTACCAACTTGGCGTCCCCACGGGGATTCGAACCCCGGTCGCCACCGTGAAAGGGTGATGTCCTAGGCCTCTAGACGATGGGGACGTTGTCTAAGTTGGTGGAGCCAGGCGGGATCGAACCGCCGACCTCCTGCATGCCATGCAGGCGCTCTCCCAGCTGAGCTATGGCCCCGTGCCTCTGGAAGCCCGAAAGAATAGATAGGGTTTGCGATTTCGTCAAGCATCCGATGTGAAAATTTTTCAAGAAATTTTCACGAATGAATCACAACAAGCGGTTACGCCAAGCCAACGATCACGTGGGCGCGCCGCGTCGGTATGGCCAGCGCATACCTGATGCGTGGGGCTGTGCATCGAGTGTTCGATTGCTAGTCTTGACCGACGTCCCCACGGAATTCGTCGATGCACGACCTGCACTTCATCCAGGATCTCGCGACCGTCATGCTGGTCGCGGGCCTGACCACGGTGATCTTCCAGCGGCTGCGGCAGCCGGTCGTGCTCGGCTACATCATCGCCGGCGTGCTGGTGGGGCCCTATACGTTCCCGGTGGTGTTCATCCAGGACGAGCAGACCATCCGCACGCTTTCCGAGCTGGGCATGATCCTGCTGCTGTTCGCGCTGGGGCTGGAATTCAGCCTGAAGAAGCTGCGCGAGGTCGGCGGCGCTGCGCTGGTGGCGGCGGTATGCGAGATCGTGCTGATGCTGTGGCTCGGCTACGAGATGGGCCGCTTCTTCGGCTGGAGCCCGATGGATGCGCTGTTCCTCGGCGCGATGCTGTCGATGTCCTCCACCACCATCATCATGAAGGCGCTGGACGACCTGCGCCTCAAGCGCGAGCGCTTCGCCCAGCTGATGTTCGGCATCCTGATCGTGGAGGACGTGTTGGCCATCGTGCTGATGGCACTGCTCACCGGCATCGCCAGCACGGGCGGCCTGGCGGCCGCCGACGCGGTAGGCGCGATCGGGCGGCTGACCCTGTTCATGGCGGTGTCGCTGGTGGTGGGGTTGCTGCTGGTGCCGCGGGTGGTGGACTACATTGCGCGGGTGAGCCGCGACGACGTGCTGCTGGTGGCGGTGCTCGGCCTTTGCTTCGGCTTCTGCCTGCTGGTCACCGAGATGGGCTACAGCGTCGCGCTGGGCGCCTTCATGATCGGCGCCATCGTGGGCGAATCGCAGAGCGTGGAGCGCATCGAGCGCATCGTCGGGCCGGTGCGCGACATGTTCAGCGCGATCTTCTTCGTGGCGATCGGCATGCTGATCGATCCGGCCATGCTCAAGCAGTATTGGCTGCCGATCCTGGTGGTCACCCTGGTGGTGGTGCTCGGCAAGGTGCTCACCTGCAGCTTCGGCACCTTCGTGGCGGGCAACGACGGGCGCACGGCGCTGCGCGTGGGCATGGGCCTGGCGCAGATCGGCGAGTTCTCGTTCGTGATCGCCTCGCTGGGCGTATCGTTGAAGGTGACCAGCGGCTTCCTGTATCCGGTGGCGGTGGCGGTATCGGCCATCACCACGTTCCTCACGCCTTACCTGATCCGCGCGTCGGACCCGCTGGCGAACACCCTGGGCCGCCGCCTGCCGAAGGGGCTGGGCGGCCTGCTCGGGGCCTATACCGACTGGATGGGCAGCCTGAGCCTGAGCGGGCAGGGTGCGATCGTGGCCAAGATGATCCGGCGCCTGGTCTGGCACGTGATCATCAACATGATGCTGGTGGTGGCGGCGTTCCTGATCATGTCCTACCTGTATCGCCGGGGCGTGTTCCACTGGGATTTCCTGGCCGACAGCCCGCAGATCAGGCGCAGCGTGGCCTGGTCGGTCGCGGCGCTGGTATCGCTGCCGATGATCGTGGCGGCCTACCGCAAGGCCACCGCGCTGGGCATGCTGCTGGCGGAACTGAGTATTCCCGAGCGCATCGGCGGCGCCTACAACATGCGCATCCGCTCGGTGCTGGCGCGTTTCATCCCGCTGGCGGCGATGGGCGTGCTGGGCCTGCTGGTGGCGGCGCTGGCATCGACCATCCTGCCGCCGCGCGAAGTGGCGGTGGTGCTGGTGCTGGTGCTGCTGCTGCTGGCATGGCTGCTGTGGCGCGGCCTGGTGCAGGTGCACGCGCGCCTGCAGGCAGCCCTGCGAGACACCCTGGAAAAGCCGGGCCGTTCCGGCGATGGGCATGCCTGAGAGCCCGGCTGAAAGATGGCCTCGCCGGGATGTGCAGAAATCGTAAAAAACCGCGTCACAGAGCCAACTCGTGAACTTTTAATCACGACTGACGGTCCCAGGCCCCACATCGTTGCCAAGACTCGACAAGCACCGCACAATGCGGGGCCTGCCTCCATCGGGGGGGCTTAAGTCCGGTAGCGCCGGCACATCTCAAATACGAGGGAGTTCCACATGAAGCATTTTCTGCGTCCCACGCTGACGGCGGCCGCGCTCGCTGTTGCTCTGGGCATGACCGTTGGCGTGCACGCACAGGCTGCGAAGTCCGCCGCTCCTGCTTCCACCACGCCGCCGGCGGTCGACAAGACCAAGGCCAGCTACGTGGTTGGCTGGGATCTGGCCAGTTCGCTGCCGCCGCTGGTACGCGAGGAAGTGGATCCGGCCACGGTGGCCCGTGCCTTGCAGTCCGCGCTGTCCGGCCAGAAGCCGACCATGAGCGAAGCCGAAGCCAAGCAGGTGCGTGACGCCTTCGTCGCCAACCTGCAGGCCAAGGCCAAGGCCGAGTACACCCAGGTGGCTGCCAAGAACAAGGCCGAGGGCGATGCCTTCCTCGCCAAGAACAAGACCGCTCCGGGCGTGAAGACCACCGCCTCGGGCCTGCAGTACCAGGTGATCAGCCAGGGCACCGGCGCCCGCCCAGGTCCGAACGACACCGTGCAGGTCAACTATGTCGGCACCTTCGTCAATGGCGAGACCTTCGACGACTCGTCCAAGCACGAGGGTGGCGGCCCGGCCTCGATCCCGCTCGCCGGTGTGATCCCGGGCTTCCGCGAGGGCATGCAGCTGATGCAGGTCGGCGGCCACTACAAGTTCTTCATCCCGTCGAACATCGCCTACGGTGCGCAGCCGCAGAACGGCTTCCCGCCGAACCAGACGATCATCTTCGACGTCACCCTGGTCAAGACCGGCCCGACCCAGGGCGGCGATCAGGCGGGTGGCGGCGCGAAGTAATCGCCGACCGGGCCGACAGGCCAATAAGGCGGGGCGCGAAGCGATTCGCGCCCCGCTTCTTTTTGGGGCGGCCGGCAAAGGGACAAGTCTCTCCCGCAGGGGCGCTCCAGGCGTGCTGTCACGCTTGGCCTGCTAGAATCCCACGTCTTGGCTCCAGGAGTTTGCACGACAATGAAGGTCACCATCTTCGGCACCGGTTATGTGGGTCTGGTCACCGGCGCCTGCCTGGCGGAAATGGGCAATCACGTGGTCTGCGTCGATATCGACGCGGGCAAGGTCGAACGCCTCAAGCAGGGCGAGATCCCGATCTACGAGCCGGGCCTGGAGCCCATCGTCAAGCGCAACCATGCCAGCGGGCAGCTGGATTTCACCACCGAGCCCGCCCCGGCGATCGCGCATGGCCAGGTCATCTTCATCGCGGTGGGCACGCCGCCGGACGAGGATGGCAGCGCGGACCTCAAGTACGTGCTCGGGGTGGCGCGCACCATCGGCCAGCACATCGACGGCTACAGCGTGGTCGTCAACAAGTCGACCGTGCCGGTGGGCACCGCCGACCGCGTGCGTGAGGCCATTGCGGACGAGTTGGCCAGGCGCGGCGCGTCGGTGGCGTTCGATGTGGTCTCCAATCCGGAATTCCTCAAGGAAGGCGATGCGGTGGAAGACTGCCTGCGTCCCGACCGCATCATCATCGGCAGCTCCAGCGAGCGCGCGATCGGCGTGCTGCGCAAGCTGTACGCGCCGTTCAACCGCAACCACGAGCGCACCGTGGTGATGGATGAGCGCTCGGCCGAGCTGACCAAGTACGCGGCCAACGCAATGCTGGCCACCAAGATCAGCTTCATGAACGAGATCGCCAACATCGCCGAGCGCGTGGGCGCGGATGTGGAGCTGGTGCGCCAGGGCATCGGTTCGGATCCGCGTATCGGCTATCACTTCATCTATCCGGGCGCCGGCTACGGCGGCTCCTGCTTCCCCAAGGACGTGCAGGCGCTGGAGCGCACCGCGCGCAGCGTGGGCTACGAGGCGCGCCTGCTCGGCGCGGTCGAGGCGGTCAACCATGGCCAGAAGACCAAGCTGTACGAACTGATCGCGCGCCATTTCGACGGCCAGTTGGCCGGCCGGACCATCGCGCTGTGGGGTCTGGCGTTCAAGCCCAATACCGACGACATGCGCGAGGCTTCCAGCCGCCACCTGATGGAAGCGCTGTGGCAGGCCGGCGCCAAGGTGCGCGCCTACGATCCGGAGGCGCGCCACGAGACGCATCGCATCTATGGCGACCGCGACGACCTCGTGCTGTGCGACAACGCCTACCAGGCGCTGGAAGGCGCCGACGTGCTGGCCATCGTCACCGAGTGGAAGGCGTTCCGCAGTCCCGATTTCGCACGCATCCGTTCGTTGCTGGCGAATCCCGCCATCTTCGACGGGCGCAACCTGTACGACCCGGCGGCGGTGGAAGATGCCGGCCTGGCCTATTACGGCATCGGCCGCGGCCGTAGCCTGAGGCGTTGACGATGGCTGGCGAACCGTTAGCGCAGCGCCTCACCGAGCTGGAAGTGAAGCTCACCTTCATCGACGACACGGTGAACGGACTGGCGGCGGCGGATGCGGAGTTGTCCATGCGCCTCGCCGCGCTGGAAGAGTTGATCCGCGGCTTGCGCAGCGAATTGTCCTCGCTGCGCCTGGGCCAGGGACACGATCCGCACAGCGAGCCACCGCCTCCGCATTATTGATACGCGAAGCGCTACATCGTCACCGCACCACGCAAGCGAGTTCCGAACATGGCCGAATCCCTGCGCGATCAGCTGCTAAAGAGCGGCATCGTCAAACAGGTCCGCGACGAAAAGCGGCAGGCTGCCCCGCAAGGCCAGCCTTCCAAGGGCGGCAAGCCTTTCCAGAAGCCGCACGGCAAGCCGCCGTCGCACAAGCCCGCCTCGGGCAACAAGGGCCGGCCGGACGGCGAGATCGACCTGGCCAAGGCCTATGCCATCCGTGCGCAGGCCGAGGCGAACGAACGCAAGCGCGCCGAGCAGGCCGCGGCGGAAGAGGCGCGGTTGCGCCGCGAGCGCAAGCAGAAGATCCAGCAATTGCTGGAGGGCAAGGCGCTCAACCTGGCGGACGTCGACCTGGTGCGGCACTTCGAGTACGGCGGCAAGATCCGTCGCGTGCACGTGGATGCGGGGCAGCTTGCCGCGCTCAATGCCGGCGAGCTGGGCGTCGTGCAGCAGCAGGGACGTTACCTGCTGGTGACGCGCGAACTGGCCGAGCAGGTGCGCGCGATCGATGCGCACCAAGTGGCCCTGCTGGTCGAGCCGGGCAGTCCGGGCAGTGTCGGCGAGGATGGTGTGCCCGACGACCTGGTGTGGTGATCCGGTCGCGCACCTGCAAATGAAACACCCGGCCTAGGCCGGGCGTTTTGCCGAGACGTGCCGGGCCATTCAGGCTTCGGCGTCGTCCGGACTGTCGCTGGCGGCGGGCAACTCAAAGCCGGTCCGGCTGAGCGTGGCAAGATCCCAGCCGCCCTTGGGCGAGAAGCGTTCGCCGTGGCGCTGGGCCAGGCGTTCCAGCTTGCCCTTGACCACGGCGGCGCCTTCGCTGCGCACGTACTGGATCGGGCCGCCGCGGAATGGCGCGAAGCCGGTGCCGAAGATCACGCCGGCATCGAGCAGGTCGGCGTCGTCGACCACGCCATCGGCCAGGCAGGCCACGGCCTCGTTGACCATGGGCAGGATCATGCGTTCCTGCAGGTCGGCCGGCGCCACGTAGTCCGGATCGACCTCCGGCTTCTGCGGCTTGCCGTCCTGCCACACATAGATGCCCTGGCCATCCTTCTTGCCGCGCCTGCCGGCGGCGAGCTTGTCTTCCAGGCCCGGTGGCAATTCCAATCCCAGGAACGGTCCCAGTTCCTTGCCCACCGAGGCGCATACGTCCAGGCCCACCGTGTCGGCCAGTTCGATCGGGCCCATGGGCATGCCGAACTTCTTGGCTTCCTTGTCGAGCACAGGGCCCGGTATGCCCTCGCTGTACAGGCGCATCGCTTCGAGCAGGTAAGGCATCAGGATGCGGTTGACCAGAAAGCCCGGCGTACCCTTGACGGCCACCGGCAGCTTGCCGATGGCCTTGCAGAACGCCAGCGCGCGCTTCTCGACCGCGGGATCGAGCTGGTCGTGGCGCACCACTTCCACCAGCGGCATCTGCGCCACCGGGTTGAAGAAGTGCAGGCCGAGGAAACGCTGCGGTGCCTTCAGCCCAACGCGCAGCTCGTCCAGCGGAATGCTCGAGGTGTTGGTCGCCAGCAGCTCGTCGGAGGGGAACTGCGGCTCGATGGTGGCGTACAGCGCCTTCTTCGCCTCGGCGTTCTCGAAGATCGCCTCGATGGCGAGGTCGGCGCCGGCCACGCCCTTGCCCTCGACGTCGGCGCGCAGGCGACGTGTCGCGGCTTCGATCTTGTCCGCCGTCTTGAGCCGCTTTTCATAAAGCTGCCGGGCGCGATCCAGCGCGGGCTGGATGAACTTCATCTCGCGGTCCTGCAGGGTGACCTCGAAGCCCTTGAAGGCCGCCCATGCGGCGATGTCGCCGCCCATCACGCCGGCGCCGACCACGTGCACGTGCCTGATGCCGTGCTCGGTGCCGTCGCCCTGGCCCTTGAGGCGTTCCTGCAGGAAGAAGATGCGGATCAGGTTCTGCGCGGTGGGCGTCTCCGCCAGCTTCGCGACCGAGCGTGCCTCCAGCTTCAGCCGCTGCTGGATGCTGGCGCCGCCGCGCTTCCATACGTCGATCAGCGCGAACGGGGCCGGGTAGTGCTCCTTGCGCACCTTGGCGGCGGTCTGCTTTATCACCATCGGCGCCAGGAGCTGCCGGGCCAGCCAGGTATTGGTGGCCCAGGCCTTGGCGCGCAGGGCCAGCGGACGCGCATGCGGGCGGCGCAGCAGGGCGCGGGCCTCGGCCAGCAGCTCGGCCGGCGGCGCCACGCGGTCGATCACGCCCAGCGCAAGCGCCCGCCTGGCCGACAAGGCCTTGCCGGTGAGCATCACCGGCAGGGCGTCGGTGGCGCCGATCAGGCGTGGCAGGCGCGCGGTGCCGCCCCAGCCGGGATGGATGCCCAGCATCACTTCGGGCAGGCCGATGCGGGTCTTGTCGTCGTCCGCGGCGATGCGCTGGCGGCAGGCAAGGATCAGTTCGGTGCCGCCGCCCATGCAGGCGCCCTGGATCGCCGCCACCGTGGGGCAGGGCAGGCGGGCCAGGCTCTCATAGACGCGCTGGCCGTTCTCGATGTTCTCCAGCACCGTGCCGTGTTGGGCGTAGGTCACGAATTCCTTGATGTCGGCACCGACCGCGAAGCCGAATGGCTTGGCCGAATGGATCAGCACGCCGGCCGGTTTCTCGATGGCCAGCCGCTCCACGATCTGGCCCAGTTCGTCCAGCACCTCGCGGGAGATGGCATTGACCTTGCTTCCGGCGCGGTCGAGGGCGAGGGTGACGATGCCGCTGTCATCCAAGCTCGTCTTCCAGTGATTGAAGCGCAATCCTTCGAACATAGGGATAAGGAGGTGACCGGGAAGCCTCGCACCATACCTTCCCGTAGCGAGGATTGCGAGACGGTCCTGGGTGCCCGCGGACGATCATGAAAATCCCGTAAAAGCGCGAGCTGTGCGCTGTCGCATGAAATGCGTCACGGAATCCGGCGAGGCTTATGGCCGATCTAGGCGAACGCCTTCAGACCACGTAATTTAGGCTCGAATGAGCACCCTAATCGCTGCCCCTCCCAGCCATACCGGCACCGAGATCCTCGAGCGCATCCTGGCCGCCCGCGGCAACCTGATCGCGCTCGAGGGCGGCGAGGAGGCCGGGCTGGTCGGCCAGTTGCGTTCGCTGGTGCGGCGCAGCGGACAGGCGGTATACCTGTGGAACCCGGAGGCCGGGCTGGGCAACCTGCGCGAGGAGCACATCGGCCTGCCGGGCTCGCAGCGCCTGAACGTCGCCTTGCGCTACGTGCAGCAGAGCAACCATTTCGGCGTCTACCTGCTGCAGCGCCTGCCGTTGCCGCTATCCATGGGCGACGCCGCCTTGCTGCGGCAGCTGGCGCGCCCCACCGCCGGGCACGTGCGGCGCGTCGTGCTGCTGGATCCCCCGGAGGCGCTGGTGAACAGTTTCAACGATGTCCTGGTGCGCCTGAGCTGCCAGTCCAAGCCGGCGCAGCGGCCGCGGCTGCGCGATGGCCGGTGGTTGCTCTGACATGAGCGCGGAGACCGGGATCCTGGTGGTGGCGGCCCAGCGCGAGCTGCGCCGCGCCTTGTTCGACACCTTCGACCGCGATGGTCACTTCCACGTCCATTCGGCGCGCGACGCCACCCATGCCGGCATCCTGCTGGAGGGGCGTCCCGCTCTGGCCCTGGTGGTGATCGTGTTCGACGGCGACGGCCGCGAGGCCATGGCGGGCCTGGAGGTGCTGCGCAGCCTGCCGGCCTGCGCCGCGGCGCCGTTGATCGCCGTGCTCGACGACGAGGCCGCCTTCAAGCCGGGCGCGCTGCCTGCCGGCATCGCCGACTGGCTGTACGGCTCGCAGATCGAACACGAGCTGCTGGCGCGCTGGCAGCGCCTGCGGCGGTCCGGGCGCGCGAGTCACGCCGATAACGCGGCTGCGGGCGAAAGCGACTACCGCTTTGCCTTCGAGGAAATGGACAACGAGTGGATCATTGTCGATCCGGTGCGCGGCCGGATCCTGGATTACAGCCCGGCCCTGGCCCGGCACAGCGGGCTGGGCGACCACCAGTTGCGCGGCCGGCCGCTGCAGGAAGTGCTCGCCTTCGCCGAGACCAGCGTGGAGCAGGTGCTGGCCGAGGGATCGCGCCGCTGGCATCCGAGCCGGCGGCGTTCCGTGCGCGGGGTGGACAGCGGCGAGGCGAGCGCGCGCGCCGTGCGCCATGGCGGGCGCGACGCGGTGGCCCTGGTGTTCCGCAGCGATCGCGCCGGGGCGCGGGCGGAAGTCGCGCTGGCGCTGCTGGCGAAGATGTTCACCTCGGGCGGCGGCGACGAAGGCATCGCCACCGCCGCTAGGTTGCTGTACGAGGAAATGGGGCTGGACTACGTGGCCGTGTGGTCGGCCCGTTCCGACGAGGGCGGCGCGCCGGTGCAACTGGTGCAGTACTGGCGGGGCGAGGAGCAGCTGTGGCCCGGTCCGCACCTGCAGAGTTCGCTGCGCCTGGTGCTGTCCGGCCAGGCCATGCTGCACCAGTCCGATGCGGCCCGCCTGGCGGCGATGGACCCCTTGCTGCAGCAGCTGGGGCTGGCCGGATTCGCCGGCTGGCCGTTGCAGGACGAGCGGCGCACGGTGCTGGGCGCTCTGCTGATCGGCACACGCCAGCCGCTGCCGGCACTGTCCATCGTGCAGCCGGTGCTGCGTTGCGCCGCCTCGCGTTTCGCGCATGCGCTGGAACTGCGCCATACCCGCGAGCAGGGCCGCGCGGAAGGCCTGCTCGATGCGCTCACCGGCCTGCCCAACCGCCTGTTGTTCAACGACCGCCTGGACACGGTGATCCGCGAGGCCAACCGCACCGGCGAGTCGTTCGCCCTGCTGTTCGTCGACCTGGACCGCTTCAAGACCATCAACGACACGCTCGGCCATGCCGTGGGCGACCAGGTGCTGCTCACCACCACCCAGCGCCTGCGCGGCAGCGTGCGCGCGTCGGATACGGTGGCGCGCTACGCGGGCGACGAGTTCGTGGTGATCCTGCGCCATATCGTCAAGAACGAGGACGTGCTGCGCGTCGCCGAGAAGATCGTGGCGGTGATGGGCGCGCCGCTGCGCATCGACGACGGCACCGAGCTGCAGGTCACCGCCTCCATCGGCGTGAGCTTCTTCCCGGAGGACGCCCCCGACGCCGAGACCCTGCTCAAGCATGCCGACGAGGCGATGTACGCGGCCAAGAGCCTGGGCCGCAACAACTACCAGATCTACGAAGGCAACGGCGAGCAATCGCACCAGCAGAACCTGGCGCTGAAGTCCGGCCTGCGTCATGCCGAGCACAAGGGCGAGCTGCGTGTGTTCTACCAGCCGCAGGTGGATGCGGCCAGCGAGGACATCGTGGGCATGGAGGCACTGGTGCGCTGGGAGCACCCGGAACTGGGCTTCATCGGCCCGGGCTTCTTCATCCCGTTGGCCGAGGAAACCGGCCTGATCGTCTCCATCGGCGAATGGGTGCTGCGCACGGCGTGCCGGCACGCCCAGGAGTGGGAGCGGCGCTTCGGCCTGGGCCTGCGCCTGGGCGTGAACCTGTCGGCGGTGCAGCTGATGCAGCCCAACCTGCTCGAGGTGGTGGCCTCGGCGCTGGAGGAAAGTGGCCTGGAGGCGAGCTTGCTGGAAATGGAAGTGACCGAGAGCATCAGCATCAAGGCCGCGCCCAACCTGATGGAGAACCTGCAGGGCCTGCACCGCCTGGGCTGCCGCATCGCCATCGACGACTTCGGCACAGGGGCGGCCTCGCTGGACTACCTGCGCAAGCTGCCCGCCGACCGCATCAAGGTCGACCAGAGCTTCGTGCGCAACATCGGCGTCGATCCCGACGACGAGGCCATTGTCCGCGCCACCATCGAAATGGCCCACCGCCTCAAGCGCGGCGTGGTGGCCGAAGGCGTGGAGACCGAGCAGCACCTGCAGTTCCTGCGCAACAACCATTGCGACGAATTGCAGGGCTACCTGTTCTGCCGTCCGCTGCCGCAGCCGGCTTTCGAGAAACTGCTGCTGGAGCGCCAGCGCCTGCTGGCCGGCGTCGGCGGCTCCGCCGCCTGACTTGCGCGGGCCGGCCAGGCCCCCATATCGATCCCATCCGGCGCCGCTGGCGGTCCGGCTACCAGGGCGCCGGTGCGCCGCTCGCGCGCCCGCGCGTTTCATCCCCTTGCGGGCGGGCCTTCCGCCCGGGGGTTGGTAAACATGCGCGGGCATGCTGAACTAGGAAGGATTGTTCTTGTCTGAGCAGGCTCGCTTCCATCCGTAAAGGCATCCCGAGGCGCGTGGCGGCATCGACGAAGGAGACGGCCCGGATGGGCGAAAACGAACTGGACAGTGCGCTGGTCGAGCGTGTCCAACAAGGGGACAAGCGAGCGTTTGACCTGCTGGTGCGCAAGTACCAGCACAAGGTCATCGGGCTGGTATCGCGCTATGTGAAGAACCAGAGCGAGAGCGAGGACGTCGCGCAGGAGGCCTTCATCCGCGCCTGGCGGGCCATCGGCTCGTTCCGGGGCGAAAGCGCTTTCTATACTTGGCTGTACAAAATTGCCGTGAACACGGCCAAGAACCATCTGGTGGCCATGGGGCGCCGGCCACCGACGGACGACATCGCCATCGACGATGCCGCCTTCCTGCCCGGCGCCGACCGCATGCAGGAGAGCGCCACGCCCGAGCGCGAGCTCATGCGGCAGGAAATTGAACAAACCGTGTTTTCCACTGTCCAATCGCTACCCGAGGAATTGCGGGCCGCGATTACCCTGCGCGAAGTGGATGGCCTGAGCTACGAGGAAATCGCCGAAGCGATGGGTTGCCCGATCGGTACGGTGCGTTCACGTATTTTTCGGGCGCGGGAAGCTATCGATGAGAAACTGCGGCCGCTGCTCTCCGACCGCGAGGACAAATCCCCATGACTGACACTCAACGCGAAAACCTGTCTGCCGGCATGGATGGCGCCCTGTCCAGGGAAGAACTGCGCTTCCTGCTGCGCCGGCTCGACCACGATGCTTCGCTGCAGCAGGCATGGGCGCGCTACCACGTGGCGCGCGATGGCCTGCGCCACCAGTTGCCCCCGCTGGCCTCGTCGGAGTTCGCCAGCCGCGTCATGCAGGCGATCGAGCAGGAAAGCGTGGTGGTGCACGGCAAGCGCCGACACTGGCTGCATTGGTCGGCCGGCGGCGCCATCGCCGCCAGCGTGGCGGTGGCGGCCCTGATGGTGGCCCAGCCGGCCGGGCAGGGTGCCGACCGCGCCTCCTCGCCGAGCCTGGCCTCGCCGGTGACCGTGGCCGCCAATGACGGAGGCGAGCGTGCCGGCCGCACGGAAGCGCCCGCGATGGCGCCGCCGTGGGTCAACGCCTATGCCGACGCGCCCTACCGGATCAGCCAGCAGGCCTCGGCCACGCTGGATGGCGGCGACAACGGCATGCTGCTCTACTCCCGCAACAGCCTTACCCCGTACAGGGTGGCGCGCTATCCCGTCGTCAACAACGGCGATGGCAGCTACCTGCTGCTGATCCATCCCGACCAGCAGCCGTCCGCGCAGGCACCCGCCAGCGCCCAGTAATCCATGGCCGTGTGGCTTCGTTCGCGGCCTGCTTTCTTTTTCCCTTGCCATGGGTTCCCGCCCGCCCGCGATGGGCTGGCGGGAGCGTGCGTGAAACACCGAAGGAGGAATGCATGAATCGACTCGCCCTGCGTACGCTGTCGTGCGCTGTTCTGATGAGCCTGGCGCTGGCCGGCGGCGTCCAGGCCCAAAGCGCCGCGCCCGCGGCCCCCGGCTTGCCGGACTTCACCGGCATCGTGCAGAAGAATGCCCCGGCGGTCGTGCATGTGGAGGCCAAGTACAGCGGCAAGAAGCAGGTCCGCGGGCGTGGCGCCCAGCGCGGCATGCCGGACACGCCGGACGACGACGATCCGCAGATGGAGATGTTCCGGCGCTTCTTCGGCATGCCGCAGATGCCTTCGCCGGAGGAACAGCAGCACACCTCGCTGGGCTCGGGCTTCATCATCTCCGGCGACGGCTACATCCTCACCAACAATCATGTGGTGGACGGCGCCGATACGGTGACGGTGCGCCTGCAGGACCGTCGCACCCTGGCCGCGAAGGTGGTGGGCAGCGACCCTCAGTACGACATCGCCCTGCTGAAGGTGGACGCCAAGGGCGGCCTGCCGGCGGTGAGCATCGGCGATTCGCGTGCCCTGAAGCCGGGCCAGTGGGTGCTGGCGATCGGTTCGCCGTTCGGCTTCGACTACACGGTGACGCAGGGCATCGTCAGCGCTGTGGGCCGCAACCTGGGCAACCAGGACCAGCCGTACACCTCCTTCATCCAGACCGACGTGCCGATCAACCGCGGCAATTCCGGCGGCCCGCTGTTCGACCTGCAAGGCCGCGTGGTGGGCGTCAATTCGCAGATCTACTCCAACACCGGCGGTTACCAGGGCGTGGCGTTCTCCATCCCGATCGACGTGGCGATGAGCGTGGTGAAGCAGATCAAGGAGAAGGGCTATGTCTCGCGCGGCCAGTTGGGCGTGATGGTGCAGCCGATCAGCGACGACATCGCCAAGGCGTTCAAGCTCGACGGGGGCAGCGGCGCGGTGGTGACCCAGGTGACCAAGGGCAGCCCGGCGGAGAAGGCCGGACTGCATGCGGGTGACGTGATACTGGCTTTCAACGGCCAGTCCATCAATTCCAGTGTGGACCTGCCGCCACTGGTCGGGCAGACCCCGCCGGGCAGCAAGGCCACCCTGCAGATCCTGCGCGACGGCAAGAAGCAGGACGTGACCGTCACCGTGGGCGAGATGCCGCGCGACAGGAATGCGGTGCTGGCCTCGTCCGACGCGGACCAGCCTGCCGGCCATGCGGGCTCCGCTGCCCTGGGGCTCACCGTCCAGGACCTGGATAGCGATACCCGCGAGCAGTTGGGCCTCAAGGCGGGCGAGGGCGTGGCCATCGGCAATGTCACCGGCGCCGTGGCCGCCCGCGCCGGCCTGCAGCCGGGCGACGTGATCCTGATGGTCAACCAGAAGAAGGTGGGCAGCGCGGCGGCTTTCCGCGAGGCCACCAAGGACGCCAAGCCGGGCGACACCGTGCTGCTGCTGGTGCGGCATGGCGACCAGAGCGGCTTCATCGGCCTGACCGTGCCGGGCGGCAAGGACGAGTAGGGCTTGGGGCGCCATGGAGGGCGCCGCGTTCCCGGGCGGAGCGGTTTTATCCTGGACGATGAAGGGATGAGTCGTGGGGGCGCAGGGTCTGCGCTCTACCCGCCCATGTGGGCGAGAAGGCCGGTTTTGGCGCCCCCGCTACCCATCTTCCCCGCTCTCTACGCCCCCCGGCCTTTCACTATCCCATCCATGCGATAATGCCGGGTTCGTGTCGCCACCCCGGCGATACGCTGCCTGCGCGCCGCGCAGGGCAGTGAACGCAGCCAGCGTGCTCCATGGAACTGATCCGAAACTTCTCCATCATCGCCCATATCGATCACGGCAAGTCGACGCTGGCCGACCGCATCATCCAGATCTGCGGTGGTCTGACCGAGCGTGAGATGGAGGCTCAGGTGCTCGACAACAATCCGATCGAGCGCGAGCGCGGCATCACCATCAAGGCGCAGTCCGTGTCGCTGCCGTACAAGGCGCGCGACGGCAAGACCTACCAGCTCAACTTCATCGACACCCCGGGCCACGTGGATTTCTCCTACGAGGTGAGCCGCTCGCTGGCCGCGTGCGAGGGCGCGCTGCTGGTGGTGGATGCCGCGCAGGGCGTGGAGGCCCAGTCGGTCGCCAACTGCTACACGGCGGTGGAAATGGGCCTGGAAGTGGTGCCGGTGCTCAACAAGATCGACCTGCCCACCGCCGATCCGGAGAAGGTGAAGGGCGAGATCGAGGCGGTGATCGGCATCGACGCCACCGACGCGGTGGCGGTGAGCGCCAAGACCGGCCAGAACGTGGTCGAGGTGCTGGAAGCCATCGTGGCGCGCATCCCGCCGCCGAAGCCCGGCGACACCGACCGCCTGCAGGCACTGATTATCGACTCCTGGTTCGACAACTACCTGGGGGTGGTGTCGCTGGTGCGCGTGGTGCAGGGCGAGATCAAGCCGGGCGACAAGCTGCTGGTGATGTCCACCGGGCGCACCCACGAGGTGAGCGAGGTGGGCGTGTTCACGCCCAAGCGCAAAAAGCTGGACAAGCTGGCCTCGGGCGAGGTGGGCTGGCTCACCGCGGCCATCAAAGACGTGCACGGCGCACCGGTGGGCGACACGCTGACCCACGCCGGCAAGCCGGCCGACAAGCCGCTGCCGGGCTTCCAGACCATGCAACCGCGCGTGTTCGCCGGCCTGTTCCCGGTCTCGGCCGACGACTACCCCGCGCTGCGCGAGGCGCTGGAGAAGCTGCGCCTGAACGATGCGGCGCTGTTCTTCGAACCGGAAAGCTCCGAGGCGATGGGCTTCGGCTTCCGCTGCGGCTTCCTCGGCATGCTGCACATGGAGATCGTGCAGGAGCGCCTGGAGCGCGAGTACGACCTGGACCTGGTCACCACCGCGCCGACAGTGGTGTACGAAGTCCTGAAGAGCGACGGCACGGTGATGCTGCTGGACAACCCGGCCAAGCTGCCCGCGGCGAACCTGATGCAGGAGATCCGCGAGCCGATCATCGTCGCCAACATCCTCACCCCGCCGGACTACATCGGCAACATCATCACGCTGTGCGAGGAGAAGCGCGGCGTGCAGCGTTCGATCCAGTACCTGGCGACCCAGGTGCAGATCACCTACGAGATGCCGCTGGCCGAAGTGGTGCTGGATTTCTTCGACCGCCTGAAGTCGGTCTCGCGCGGCTACGCCTCGATGGACTACCACTTCGAGCGCTTCGAGGCCGGTCCGTTCGTGCGCGTGGACGTGCTTATCAACGGCGACCGCGTCGATGCGCTGAGCCTGATCGTGCACCGCGTCCATGCCGAGCGCCGCGGCCGCGACCTGGTCGAGCGCATGAAGGACCTGATCCCGCGCCAGCAGTTCGACGTGGCGATCCAGGCCGCCATCGGCGCGCAGATCGTCGCCCGCTCCACGGTGAAGGCGCTGCGCAAGAACGTGCTGGCCAAGTGCTACGGCGGCGACGTCAGCCGCAAGAAGAAGCTGCTGGAGAAGCAGAAGGAAGGCAAGAAGCGCATGAAGCAGGTCGGCCGCGTGGAGATCCCACAGGAAGCCTTCCTTGCCGTATTGAAGGTGGACAAGTAGTGAGGCAGGGAACCGGGAGTAGGAAGAGGGAATAGCAACGACGGCGCGCGCGCCTCTTCTATTCTCTATTCCCTTTTCTCTATTCTCTGCTCTCCAAAGGAGCATTCATGGATTTCGATTTTTCGGCGATTCTGCTTGGCCTGACCGTTGTGTTCGGCGTGGTGTGGGGCTTGGACCGCCTGTTCTTCTACAAGGGGCGCAAGGCCAGGGCGGAGGCGGCCGGCGCCGAGCCGCGCGAGCCGATGCTGGTGGACTGGTCGCGCTCGCTGTTCCCGGTGGTGCTGGTGGTGCTGCTGCTGCGATCCTTCGTGGCCGAGCCGTTCCGCATTCCCTCCGGTTCCATGATGCCGACGCTGGACGTGGGCGACTTCATCCTGGTCAACAAATTCTCCTATGGCCTGCGCATGCCGGCCTTCAACAACAAGTTCCTGAGCCTGGGCGAGCCCAAGCGCGGCGACGTGGTGGTGTTCCGCTTCCCGGGCTACCTGTGCGAGGACGGCGGCAAGCTGGTGCGCAGCGGCGACCAGAGCTGCGTCGATCCGCATGCGCCGGTGCCCAGCCAGAACTGGATCAAGCGCGTCGTCGGTGTGCCGGGCGACCGCGTGGAGATGCGCGGCGACCAGCTGATCGTCAACGGCGAGCCGGTGGCGGCCGACCTGGTGGGGCCCTACGAGGGCGATCCCAAGCGCCCCGAGTCGCGGCTGATGCTGGAAATGGGCGCCACGGTGTGGAACGAGCACCTGCCCAACGGTGCCGGCGGCGTGGTCAACCATCTGACCGCGCGCATGCCCAATTACGCCGTGCCGCCGCCGCTGCCCAATCCCCACGTGCCGCTGGTGGTGCCGCAGGGCTGCTACCTGGCCATGGGCGACAATCGCTACAACAGTACCGACAGCCGCTGGTGGGGCTGCCTGCCGGAGCAGAACCTGGCCGGCAAGGCCTTCCTGATCTGGCTGAGCTGGACCGGCTCCGGCATCGCCTTCCACCGCATGGGCACCATCATCCATTGATCCAAAGCGTGACGCGGGTTGATCTGCTCACGGTGACGGATGGAGCGCTTCCGGCGACAATGCGCCGGAGGCCGGGCGGTCCCCATGCGGGACGCCGGGCCGGATCGGAACGGCGTCGTCGCGGTACGGCATAGCGAGGGGACTATGAAATCGAAGCAGTCGGGCATCACCCTGATCGGGTTCCTGTTCATTTTGGTCGTGGTCGGATTCTTCGGCTTCATGGCGATGAAGCTGGTGCCGTCCTATACGGAGTTCATGGGCGTGGACAAGGCCATGAACCAGGTGGCCAGCAGCGGGGTGGAAGGCAAGTCGCTGGACGATATCCGTCGCGACCTGATGTTCAAGCTGGGCTTCCAGTACGTGGACGATGCCACCATCAAGCCCAAGGACATCACCATCACCCGCGACAACGGCGCCGCGCAGCTCAACGTGAGCTACGACAAGCGCATTCCCTTCATGTACAACATCGACTTCCTGCTTCACTTCGAGAAGAGCGTGGCCTTGCAGGGCAATGTCGGCGGCTAAGCACAGGCACAGGATTTGACCAGGCTCACCTACCGTTTCCGTGATCCCGCGCTCGCGCAACTGGCGCTGACCCATCGCAGCGCAGGACGTCCGAACAACGAGCGCCTGGAATTCCTCGGCGACGCCCTGCTTGGCGTAGTGGTCGCCGAGCTGCTGTACGAGGCCCATCCGAACGCCAGCGAGGGCGAACTGTCGCGCTTGCGGGCCCAACTGGTGAATGGCCAGGCGCTGGCGGCGATCGCGCGCGAGCTGGCGCTGGGCGAGGAGTTGAAGCTGGGTTCCGGCGAGCTCAAGAGCGGCGGTTTCCGGCGTGACTCGATCCTGGCCGATGCCTTCGAGGCGCTGGTCGCGGCGGTCTACCTGGACGCGGGGTTCGCCGAATGCCGCGACGTGGTGCGCGCGCTGTTCGAGCCGCTGGTGGCGGCCATCCCGCGCTCTTCCAAGGATGCCAAGACCCGCCTGCAGGAACTGCTGCAGGCCAAGGGCTGGCCGTTGCCGCACTATGAGCTGATCGACAGCCATGGCGAGGACCACGCCAAGACCTTCGACGTCTCCTGCGAGATCGCCGAACCGGCGCCGATCCGGGCCGAGGGGCGGGGCAGCAGCCGGCGGGCGGCCGAGCAGGATGCCGCCGAGACGGTCCTGCGCCGCCTGCAGGAGTGGCAGGCCTGACATTCCGCCCGGCGGGATACCGAGTCCCGCCCTGGCGCGCCGGATTCCCTGCCGGCACCGCCGACGACATACACTTTCCCCGCCACCCAACCGGCATGCCCGGGGCGGGTACCCGACACAGGCTATCGCCATGAACGACCAAGACGACCTCGACCTCGGCGCTCCTGCCGAGCTTCCCCATGACGACTACCGCTGTGGCACGGTGGCCCTGGCGGGCCGGCCCAACGTGGGCAAGTCGACCCTGTTGAACGCGCTGGTCGGCTTCCGCCTGTCCATCGTCAGCCCGCGCCCGCAGACCACTCGCCATCGCATCCTCGGCATCGCCACCAGCGAAGCGGGCCAGATCATGTACGTGGACACGCCGGGCCTGCACCGGGGCGCCAAGCGGGCGATGAACCGCAGCCTCAACCGCGCCGCTCGCTCGGCGATCAGCGAGGTCGACGTGGCCGTGCAGGTGATCGAGGCCGGGCGCTGGACCGACGAGGACGAGGCGCTGTACGACGCCCTGGTCGAGCAGAAGGTGCCGCGCCTGCTGGTGATAAACAAGGTCGACCTGGCCAAGGACAAGGCCACGATGCTGCCGTTCGTGGCCGAGCTGATGACGCGCCACGCGTTCGATGACGTGTACTACGCCAGCGCGCTCAAGCAGAAGGGCCTGAAGGAACTGGAGCAGGGCATCCTCAAGCGCCTGCCGGTGGCGCCGCCGGTCTACGGCGAGGACGAGGTCACCGACCGCAGCGAACGTTTCCTGGCCGCCGAGATGGTGCGCGAGCAGCTGATGCTGCGGCTGGATCAGGAGCTGCCGTACGCCACCACGGTGGAGATCGAGCAGTTCAAGGACCGCCCGGACGGCGTGGCCGAGATCCACGCGGTGATCTGGGTGGAGCGCGATGGCCAGAAGGCGATCGTGATCGGCAACGGCGGCGCCCAGCTCAAGGCCATCGGCAGCGCCGCGCGCCGCCACATGGAGCGTACCTTCGAGCGCAAGGTGTTCCTGCGCCTGTGGGTCAAGGTGCGCGAGGGCTGGGTCGACGACGAGACCATGCTGAAGAAATTCGGCTATGAATAGCGGGAAGTAGGCGGAGGGCATCGGGCTGCCACGCGTCGACCCTTTGCCATTCACGCCTTACTCTTCATCCCACCCCATGCGCATCGAGCAACAGCCGGCCTACGTCCTGCATTCGCGACCCTACCGCGAGACTTCGCTGCTGCTTGAATGCCTGACCCGCGACTACGGCCGCATTGGCGTGGTGGCGCGGGGCGTCCGGCGTGAACGCTCGCGCCTGCAGCGCGCCCAACTGGAACCCTTCCAACCCCTCCTGCTGGACCTGCTGTTCCGCGGCGAACTGGCCACCTTGCAGGCGGCCGAGGCGGGCGGCGGATCGGGCCGCCTGGTGGGGGATGCGGGCTTGGCCGGGCTCTATCTCAACGAGCTGGTGGTGCGCCTGACCGGCCGCCAGGATCCCCATCCGGAGCTGTACGGGGCCTATGCCCTGGCGCTTCCCCGCCTGGCGGGCCCCGAACCGCTGGCATGGACCCTGAGGCGCTTCGAGCGCGACCTGCTGGAAGCGCTCGGCTATGGCTTGCAACTGGAGAGCGAGGCCGAGTCCGGCGAACCGCTGGATGCCGGCGGGTCCTACCGCTACCACGTCGAGCAGGGGCCTTCGCCGTGCCGGCCGGGAACCGCGCATGCCCTGCGCGGCAGCGACCTGTTGGCGCTGGCGCAGGACCGCATGCCCGACGCGGCGGGCCTGTCTGCCTTGCGCAGCATGATGCGCGAGGTCATCCGCTTCCATCTCGGTGGCGGCGAGCTGCGCGCCTGGCATGTGCTGGGCGCGGCGATGTCCCGCCGCTAGGCCGCTCGCGCCTCCAGGGCCTCGATGGTGGCCAGCAATGCCCCGCGGAAGCGGGACAGCGGCGCCAGCGAGCCGGAGTGCCCCAGCCTGAGGTGGCGCTGCAACCGCGTGGCCTGTGCCGCTAGCGCGGTGGCGCCGCAGAATCCGCAGGACGAGCGCAGGCGGTGCAGCCGTCCGGCAAAAGCTTCGGGGTCGTCGCGCAGGGTATCCAGATCCTGATAGAGGCTGGCCAGTTCGGCGCGCAGCAGGGCGCGCATGGCTTTCACCACGTCGGCATCCCCCATGGTGGCGATGGCCTGCGCGTCGTCGAGCAACGGCATGGCCGTGGTGCCGGCCTGCACCAGGGTGAGGATGCGCCGCAGGTCCGCCACGCTGCAGGGCTTGTGCAACACCTCGCTGAATTCGGCCGACAGCAGGCGCTGCCGTTCCGGCGCATCCATGTCGGCGCTGGTGGCTACCGCGGTGCAATCGCTGGAACAGGCGGCCGGGTCCTGCCGCAGGGCGGCCAGCACGTCCTCCGCGCCGGCGCCGGGCATGCGGCAATCCAGCAGCAGTAGGTCGAACGGCTGGCGGCGGGCCAGGGCGATCGCGGTGGTGCCGTCGTGGCAGGCCTCGGCCTCGAGGCCGAGGCTGCGCAGCGCCTCGACCAGGAACAGGCGGCTGGCGGGGTCGTCGTCGGCCACCAGGGCACGCATGGTTTCAGGGGCGCCGGAGGCGCCCGCGGGGTCGCTGGCGGGCGTGTTGAACATGACCAGTCCGTGTCGTTCAGCTGAGTTTGGCAGAATGGCGCGTCATGCGTTCCACATCAAGCTACCTGCTGCTCACTCTCGGCATCCTGCTTTGGATGGGCGCGACCTGGCCTGCGCGGGCGGATATCGCGATGGGCGCCAAGGCCATGGAGGTGCCGGGGCTCAAGCTGCAGGACGTGCAGGCCCAGGTCGGCGAGGACGGGCAGGGCGGCCTGCGGTTGAGCCTGCGCGCGGCCAGGGCCGACGTGCCCGACATGGGCTGGAAGCGGGTCGGGGTGGAGCTTGCCGGCGTGCTGCAACGGGACTCGCACATGCGCTGGCTGTTCGACGGCACCGCGCAGCTGATCGGTGCCCCGGGTGGCGCGCTGAGCAATGCCAGCGTATCGATGGTGGTGGATCCGGCGGCCAATACGCTGGAGATCGACCTGAGCCAGGGACAGGCCCAGGCCAGTACGGCCCTGCCGCTGGACCAGCCCACCCATGCCCAGATCAGCCTCAAGGGCGTGCCGGCGCTGTGGCTGCAGGGCCTGCTGGGCACGGCCTGGTCCGGGCGGGCCACGGCGGGCAAGCTCGATGCGGACATGGCGCTGGACCTGGCGGACGAGGGCGTGCAGGCCTCGGGCCAGTTCGCCCTCACCGCTGCCGGCTTCGACACGCCCGGCGGCACCCTGGCCGGGCAGGCCGTCAATGCCAATGGGCGCCTGAACATCGACACCACGGCCAGTCCCTCGCGCATCGACCTGGATGCCAGCCTGCACGGCGGCGAGCTGCTGCTGGGCCCCATCTTCGCCCGCCTGCCCGACCATGCCGTGCAATTGAGCCTGTCGGCGGCCACCCACAACGGCGCAGTGGACATCAACCGCCTGCGCGTGGCCGATGCCGATGCGTTGCAGTTCGATGGCGCCATGGCCTTCAACGCCAAGGGCGAATGGCAGAAGCTCAAGCTGGACCGGCTGCAATCCCATTTCCCGGCGGCCTACCAGCGCTATGGCCAGGCCTGGCTGGCCACCCTGGGCCTGCGCGACATGCGCGTGGACGGCCAGATCTCGGGCAGCCTGGACATGGATGCCGGCGGCCTGCGCAGCTTCGCCTTCGAGACCGATGGCCTGGACCTGGCCGATAGCGAGGGCCGGCTGGCCGTGAAGGGGCTGCGCGGCGGGCTGGATTGGGCGCTGGACGGCGAGCGTCCGGCCACCAGCCTGGCCTGGCAAGGGCTGCAGGTGCGTCGCCTGGTGTATGGCGGCGCGCAATCGCATTGGCAGAGCCGGAGTGGCGCCCTGCTGCTGCAGCGTCCGCTGGACGTTCCCGTGCTCAATGGCCATGCCCGTGTGGCGGATGCCGAATGGCGGCCCGCCGCGGCGAAGGGGCGGCGGCTGTCGGGTTCGCTGGCTTTCACCGGCATCGACATGGCGGCCTTCTCGCGGGCCATGGGCTGGCCGGAGTTCCCGGGCACGCTGGGTGGCGCGATTCCGGGGTTGCACTGGATCGATGATCGTATCGAACTGGATGGCGGGCTCACGGTGAACGTGTTCGACGGGTTCGTCGACGTCACCCGGATGAGCGTGCAGGATCCGTTCGGAGCCAGCCCGGTGCTCACCGCCGACGTGCAGCTGAACCAACTGGACCTGGCGGCCATGACCGGCGTGTTCGACTTCGGCAACATCACCGGGCGCCTGGATGGCGCCATCGATGAGCTGCGTCTGGTCAACTGGAGTCCGGTGGCCTTCAAGGCCAGCCTGCGTGCCGATGGCGGCGGCCGCATCAGCCAGCGCGCGGTGAACAACCTCACCGCCGTCGGCGGCGGTGGCGTGGCGGCCGGCTTGCAGGGCGCCATGCTGAAACTGTTCAAGACCTTCGGCTACAAGCGCATCGGGCTCAACTGCACGCTGCAGGCTTCGGTCTGCCACATGGGCGGACTGGATGGCGATGCGGACGGCTACACTATCGTCGAAGGCAGCGGTTTGCCGCACTTGCAGGTCATCGGCCACCAGACCCAGGTGGACTGGCCAACCCTGGTGCGCCGCCTGAAAGCCGCCGTTGAAGGCAACGGACCGGAAGTCCACTGAGCACGCCCGCCCGGCGTGAGTCCCCACCGAAGGAGTCGAACATGCGCAAGCTCGTCTATGGATTGCTGACTGCGTTGCTGGTCGCCCTGGTGGGATGCGTCACCATCAATGTCTATTTCCCGGAAGCCGCGGTGCAGAAGGCGGCGGACCAGTTCATCGGCACCGTGATCGACAGCGCGCCTGCCGCGCCGGCCGGCACCGCCGGACCGCCCGCGCCGGCCAGGAAGAAGGGCGGCCAGCCCTCGGCCATGCTGCTGGACCTGCTGATCCCCGCCGCCTATGCGGCCGACGCCCCGGACATCCGCATCCAGACGCCGGCCACCGACGCCATCCACGGGCGCATGCAGGAGCGTTTCCGCACCCTGGCGCCGCTGTTCGACAGCGGCGTCGTCGGGTTCACCCAGGACGGCCTGGTGGCCGTGCGCGATGCGGCCAAGGTGCCGCTGGGCCAGCGCGCCGGCGTCAATGCCGCCGTGGCCGACGAGAACCGCGACCGCAACGCGCTCTACCGCGAGGTGGCCAATGCCAACAATCACCCGGAGTGGGAGGCGCAGATCCGCGCGACCTTTGCCCGGGGCTGGATCGAGCGAGCCCGCCCAGGCTGGTATTATCGGGACCCTTCGGGCGCCTGGAAGCAGAAGTAAGCCGCGCCGCCCCTTTCCACCCGATTGCCGCGCCCGGGTCCCCACGGCCCGGGCGCGCCTGTTTCGAGACCATGAAAGAACTCCAAGCCACCATCACCGACCTCGGCCATGACGGCAAGGGCGTCGCCCGCATCGACGGCAAGGCCGTGTTCGTCAGTGGCGCGTTGCTGGGCGAGGAAGTGACGCTGCGCATCCGCAAGCGCCACCGCCACTACGACGAAGCCGAGGTGGCGGAACTGCTGAGCCGCTCGCCGCATCGCGTGGAACCGCGCTGCCGCCATTTCGGCCAGTGCGGCGGCTGCTCGCTGCAGCACCTGGACGCGGCCGCGCAGATCGAGATGAAGCAGCGCGTGCTGAAGGACAACTTCGAGCGCATCGGCAAGGTCGAGCCCGCCGCCTGGCTGCCGCCGCTGACCGACCAGCCGTGGGGCTACCGCCGCAAGGGGCGACTGTCGGTGCGCGCGGTGGCCAAGAAGGGGCGGGTACTGGTGGGCTTCCGCGAGGAGAGCAACCCGCGCTTCGTGGCGGACATCAGTCAGTGCGAGGTGGTGCACCCGGCGCTGGGGCCGAAGATCGGTCTGCTGGCCGAGCTGGTCGGCGGCATGGACGCGTCGAGCGAGATCCCGCAGATCGAGTTCGCCGCCGGCGACGATACCGTGGCCCTGGTGTTCCGCCACATGTCGCCGCTGAGCGAGCGCGATCGCGCCGTGCTGCTGGCCTTCGGCCAGCAGCACGGCTTCGCCATCTACCTGCAGCCGGGCGGTGTCAGCAGCGTGCATCCGCTGTGGCCGGAGCATCCGCGCCTGGCCTTCCGCATTCCCAGCGGGGATGCCGCGGTGCAGGACGTGGAGCTGGCCTTCCGCCCGCTGGACTTCGTGCAGGTCAATGCCGGCATGAACCAGCGCATGATGGCGCGTGCCATGGAACTGCTCGACCCGCAGCCGGGCGACCGCGTGCTCGACCTGTTCTGCGGCCTGGGCAACTTCACCCTGCCGATCGCCCGCCGCGTGGCCGAGGTGGTGGGCGTGGAAGGCGAGCATGGCCTGGTCGAGCGCGCCGCCGAGAACGCCGCGCGCAACGGCATCGCGAATGCCCGCTTCGAGGTCGCCAACCTGTTCGAGGACCAGCGCCAGGCGCACTGGGCCCGGCTGCCGTGGGACAAGCTGCTGCTCGATCCGCCGCGCGCCGGCGCGGACAAGCTGCTGGAATACCTGCCGCGCAAGGAAACGCAGCGCATGGTGTACGTTTCGTGTCACCCCGGCTCGCTGGCGCGCGATGCCGGCATCCTGGTGCAGAAACATGGATTCCGCTTGAGCGCGGCTGGCGTGATGGATATGTTTCCCCACACCGCGCACGTGGAATCGATCGCGCTGTTCGAACGCTGATGCTTGTGCGGTCATCCACGCATGCGAAGATCGGGAAGCGGCCATCCGTGGCCGCACCAAAGAGCCGTGCCATGGCCGGGAGCCGTCGTGGGTATTGAGATCGAACGCAAATTCCTCCTCGCCGGCGATGGCTGGCGCGAGGCCGCCATGCGCAGCGAGCGCATCGCGCAGGGCTACCTGGTCGGTGCGCAGGCCTTGCGCGACGGCACGGCGCTGTCCTCGGTGCGCGTGCGCCGCACCGGCGAGCGCGCCTGGCTCAACATCAAGTCGGCGCAGCTCGGCATCGAGCGGGCCGAGTTCGAATACCCCATGCCGCTGGCCGACGCCGAGCAGATGCTGGCCACGCTGTGCGATGGCGTGCTGGAGAAGATTCGCCACTACGTCACCGTCGAGGGCGTGCTGTTCGAGGTCGACGAATTCTTCGGCGACAACGCGGGGCTGGTGGTGGCCGAGGTCGAGCTGCCCGCGCCGGATGCGCCGTTCCCGCGGCCATCCTGGTTGGGGCGCGAGGTCAGCCACCTGGCGCGCTACTACAACGTCAACCTGATCGACCATCCCTACCGGCAGTGGACGCGCGAGGAACGCGAGGCCGCCGGGGAGGGCTCGCCATGCTGATGATCGGCCTGGCCGGTACCTCGCTGGCGCCGTCCGAGCATGCCTGGCTGACCGCGCCCGGGGTCTCGGGCGTGGTGCTGTTCTCGCGCAACTTCCAGTCGCGCGGGCAGCTGATGGCGCTGGTGGATGCGATCCGCGAGGCGGGCGGCGAGGACCTGCTGGTCGCGGTGGACCAGGAAGGCGGCCCGGTGCAGCGCTTCCGCGAAGGCTTCACCCGGCTGCCGCCGCTGGCGGCGATCGGCGCGGTGTACGACCGCGATGCCGAGGAAGCGATCCGCCTCGCCGAGGAGCATGCCTGGGTCATGTCCAGCGAGTTGCGCGCCAGCGGCGTGGATTTCAGCTTCGCGCCGGTGGTGGACCTGGCGCGCGGCAACGCGGCGATCGGCACGCGCGCCTTCCACGCCGATCCCGCGGCCGCCGCCGAACTCGCGCAGGCCTACGTGCGCGGCATGCACCTGGGTGGCATGGCCGCGGTGCTCAAGCATTTTCCCGGGCATGGCTCGGTGGCCGTCGACACGCACAAGGCGGCGGCGATCGACCCGCGTCCGCTCGACGCGATCCGCCGCGACGACCTGGTGCCGTTCGTGGAAGGGCTGGCCGCCCATGCCGAGGCGGTGATGGTGGCGCACGTGATCTATCCCGAGGTGGATGCGCAGCCGGCGGGTTTCTCGCGCCGCTGGATCGGCGGCATCCTGCGCGGCGAACTGGGCTTCGATGGCGCGGTCATCAGCGACGACATCAGCATGGCCGCCGCCGGCGCGGCCGGCGGCGTCGCGGCCCGCGTCGCGGCGCACCTCGATGCGGGCTGCGACCTGGTGCTCGCCTGTTTCCCCGAGGTAGTGGAGGAAGCCATCATGGCCGTGCGCGGACGCGCCGCCACGGCGCCCGAACGGCTGGCCGCCCTGCGCGGCGCGGTGGCGTCCACCTGGGACGGATTGACCGACAACCCGCAGCGCGAGCGTTTCATCGCGCGCATCACGGCGCTGGACGCCGCGCAAGGACAGACTCCCGCATGACCGCTGACACCTTTCCGCTGGCCGCCGCCCTGGTCGAGGCCGACCTGCTGTTCGACCGCCCCGCGCTGGAATCGGTGATCGCCGACCTGGGCCGGCGCATCGATGCCGTCCTGGAAGGCGAGCGCGCGGTGTTCCTTACGGTGATGAACGGCGCGCTGATCTTCGCCGGGCAACTGGCCCTGGCCATCCGCACCGACCTCGAGTTCGATTACGTGCATGCCACGCGCTATCGCGGCGCCACCTCCGGCAGCGAGCTGGTGTGGCTGCGCGAACCCGCGGCCGAGCTGGCGGGCCGCACGGTACTGCTGGTCGACGACATTCTCGACGAAGGCCATACCCTGAAGGCGGTGCGCGACGACTGCCTGCGCCGCGGCGCGCGCCGGGTATTCATCGTCAGCCTGTGCACCAAGCGGCACGACCGCGTGGCCGAGGGCATCGCCTCCGACTTCAATGGGGTGGAACTGCCCGACCGCTACGTGTTCGGCTTCGGCATGGACTACCACGAGCAGGGCCGCAACCTGCCGGGCATCTATGCGCTGCGGTGAGCGGCGCCACCGTGACCGACTTTCCCCTCCCATGCAGGAACGACCCGTGACTATCGACCTGGCCGTCATCGGCGGCAGCGGCTTGTACAACTTCCCCGGCTTGGAGAACGCCACCCGCCAGCGTATCGACACGCCGTTCGGCGCCGCCTCCGGCGAGGTGGTGACGGGCGACTTCGCCGGCCGCCGGGTGGCCTTCCTGGCCCGCCATGGCGAAAGCCACACGGTGGCACCGCACCGGGTCAACTACCGCGCCAACCTGTGGGCGCTGCATGCGCTGGGCGCGCGCCGGGTGGTGGGCGTCAACGCGGTGGGCGGCATCCGCGCCGACATGGGGCCGCGCGTGATCGTGGTGCCCGACCAGATCATCGACTACACCCATGGCCGCTACACCAGCTTCTGCGACGTGGAAGGCGCGGAGGTCCGCCACGTTGATTTCAGCGAGCCCTATACCGGGTCGCTGCGACGCCAGCTCATCGCGGCGGCGGGCAGGGCAGGCGTGCCGGTGATCGACGGCGGCTGCTACGGCGCGACCCAGGGTCCCCGCCTGGAGACCCGGGCCGAGATCGCCCGCATGAAGCGCGATGGCTGTGATCTGGTTGGCATGACCGGCATGCCCGAGGCGGTACTGGCCCGCGAGCTGGAGCTGTCCTATGCCTGCCTGGCCCTGGTCGCCAATTTCGCGGCCGGCTGCGGCGACGAGGCGGAGATCAGCATCGAGGAAATCTTCGCCCATCTGGCGGCGGCCACCGCCGAGGTCCCCCGCATCGTTGGCGAGTTGCTCAAAAGCTGAGCAGCGGTTTGGCTTTTGATCGTGCCAAAGCATTTTTCGTATTGCGCTTTGCCACGAAACATGTTGATACTTCGCGCTGTGCCAGGGGCGGCGGACCAAGGGGTCAAGGTGGTTCAGCGCTATACCATGGTGCATCCAGTCCATGATTCAGAGGTTCACGCAATGCGTTTCGGTACGGTCAAGTGGTTCAACGACGCCAAGGGTTTCGGCTTCATCGCGCCCGAGGACGGTGGGGAGGACGTGTTCGTCCACTTTTCGGCGATCAACGCCAAGGGCTTTCGCAGCCTGCAGGAAGGTCAGCGCGTGAAGTTCGAAGTCACCACGGGTCCCAAGGGTGCCCAGGCTTCGGGCGTCGAGATCGCTGGTTGATTTCGGCGGGTCGGCGCAAGCGCCGGTCACCGATGTAGTCGAGCAAACCCCGCGTCGCCAGGCGCGGGGTTTGCTTTTTGGCGCGTTGCATCATGCGGAGTGGCGATGGCAGACCGTAGAGATTTCCTCAAGGCATCCCTGCTGGGCGCCTCGGCCCTGGCGCTGGCCGGCAAGGCCGGTGCGGACACCGCGGGATCAGGCAAGCCGGCAGGCGGCGCGCGCGTGGTGTCCACCTGGGACTTTGGCGTGGCCGCCAACCAGGCGGCATGGGCGGTGCTGGCCCGGGGCGGCCATGCGCTGGACGCGGTGGAGGCCGGCGCGATGGTGCCGGAGGCGGACCTGAAGAACCACAGCGTGGGGCGTGCGGGCTACCCGGACCGCGACGGCCATGTCACCCTGGACGCCAGCATCATGGACGCCGACGGCAGTTGCGGCGCGGTGGCCGCGCTGGAGCACATCGCCCATCCCATCCAGGTGGCGCGCCGGGTGATGGAGCGCACGCCGCACGTGCTGCTGGTGGGCGAGGGCGCGTTGCAGTTCGCGCTGGAGCAGGGCTTCCCCCGCGAGGAGCTGCTCACGCCCGAGTCGGAGCAGGCCTGGAAGGAATGGCTGAAGACCGCGCACTACCAGCCCTCGGCCAACAGCGAGGTGCGCGACTACGGCAAGACCGGCCTGCCCGGTGGCAAGGACAACCACGACACCATCGGCATGCTGGCCATCGATGCCAGCGGGCGACTGGCCGGCGCCTGCACCACCAGCGGCATGGCCTGGAAGATGCGCGGGCGCGTCGGCGACAGTCCCATCATCGGCGCCGGCCTGTACGTGGATGGCGAGGTCGGCGCGGCCACCTCCACCGGCGTGGGCGAGGAAGTGATCCGCAACGCCGGCAGCTTCCTGGTGGTCGAGCTGATGCGCCAGGGCCGCTCGCCGCAGGAGGCTTGCCACGAAGCCGTCATGCGCATCGTGAAGAAGCGGCCGGGCGCGTCGAAGGACCTGCAGGTGGGCTTCCTGGCCATGAATCGCTATGGCGAGGTGGGCGCATTCGCGATCCAGCCCGGGTTCTCCTATGCGGTATGCGATGCGCGCAAGCAGGATGGCCTGTTGCCGGCCAAGAGCGTGTTCTGAGATGGCAGCCCGCCTGCTGGAAGTGGCGGCCAACTCGCTGGCCTCGGCACTTGCCGCGCAGGAAGGCGGAGCGGGACGCATCGAGTTGTGCACGGCGTTGGAACTGGGCGGGCTGACGCCCTCGCATGGCGAGATCGCCCTGGTACGCGAGCGGGTGGCATTGCCGTTGTACGTATTGATCCGTCCGCGCGCGGGCGATTTTCTCTACGGCGAGGGGGAACTGGAAACCATGCTGCGCGACATCGAGGCCTGCGCTGTGCTGGGTTGCGACGGCGTGGTGTTCGGCGTGCTCGATGCCGATGGGGAAGTGGACAAGGCGCGCTGCCGTGAACTCATGGATGCCGCCGGTCGCATGGGCGTGACGTTCCATCGCGCATTCGATCTGGTGCGGGATCAGGCGCGGGCGCTGGAAGACATTATCGCCCTGGGTGCGGAGCGCGTGCTGACTTCGGGCGGCGCACCTTCGGCGCCACAGGGCGCATCATGCATCCGCGAGCTGGTGATGCAGGCCCGCGGGCGGATCGTCGTGATGCCGGGCGCGGGCATCACGCCCGCCAATGCGGCCGGGTTGGCCACGGCGACCGGCGCCGTGGAATTCCATGCCTCGGCCAAGCGCGCGCATGCCTCGCGCATGGGTTATATGCGCGGGGATGCGTTGGGCATGGGCGATGGTGAGGTGCGCAGCGACACGGACGAGGTCAGGGCGCTGGTGCGGGCGTTGGCGGGTGGTTGAGTGCAGCGCCGGGTCGCGCACTGGGTGCGCTCCTACAGCCGGGCGGCGATGGATCAGGCGGTGAACTGCAGCCGCGCCAGTTCGGCATAGAGGCCGCCTTCGGCCAGCAGGCTCTGGTGCGTGCCCTGGGCCACGATGCGGCCGCCGTCCATCACCACGATGCGGTCGGCGCGCTGCACGGTGGCCAGGCGATGGGCGATGACCAGGGTGGTGCGGCCCTTTTCCAGGCGTTCCAGTGCCTGCTGGATGGCGGCCTCGGACTGCGCGTCGAGCGCGGAGGTGGCTTCGTCCAGCAGCAGCAGCGGAGCGTCGCGCAGGATCGCGCGGGCGATGGCGATGCGCTGGCGCTGGCCGCCCGAGAGGCGCACGCCGCGCTCGCCCAGTTCCTCGTCGTAGCCCTTGCCGAGCGCGCTGATGAACTCGTGCGCCTCGGCCGCGTCGGCCGCTTCGCGCACTTCGTCCAGGCCGGCGTCCTGGCGGCCGAAGCGGATGTTGTCGGCGGCGCTGCCGCTGAAGATCACCGTTTCCTGCGGCACCAGCGCGATGGCGCCGCGCAGCTCGGGCAGCGACAGCGCGCGCAGGTCCACGCCGTCCAGCGTGATGCGCCCGCGCTGCGGGTCGTAGAAGCGCAGGAGCAGCGCGAACACCGTGCTCTTGCCCGCGCCGGAAGGGCCGACCAGCGCCACGGTCTCGCCGGGACGGATGGCCAGGTCGAAGTCGTACAGCGCCGGCGCGTCGGGACGGCTGGGATAGTGGAAGGCTACGTTCTCGAAGCGCAGCGCGCCCTGTACCGGCTTGGCCAGCGGCGTGGGCTGCGCGGGGCTGGTGATGTCCGCGCGTTCGGCGAACAGCTCGCCGATGCGTTCCATCGCGCCGGCCGCGCGCAGCACGTCGCCCCACACTTCCGACAGGCCGGCCAGCGAGCCTGCCGCGAAGATCGCATACAGCACGAACTGGCCCAGCACGCCCGCATCCAGCGTGCCGGACAGCACGTCGCGCGCGCCGGCCCACAGCACCAGCGTGATGGCGCCGAAGAACAGCACAATCACCGTGGCGGTCAGCATCGAGCGCATGCCGATGCGCTGGCGCGCGGTGGCCAGCGCGCGGGTGATGGCGCCGCCATAGCGGGCGCTCTCGATGTCCTCGCGCGCATAGGCCTTGACCGCCGGCGCCGCGTTGAGCGTTTCGTTGGCGATGGCGGCGGCGTCGGCGAGCCGGTCCTGGCTGGCGCGCGAGAGTTTCTGCACGCGGCGGCCGAACACCAGGATCGGCAGCATCACCGCGGGGATCACCAGCGCGGTGAGCCCTGCCAGGCGCGGGCTGGTCCACACCATCATGGCGGTGGCGCCCAGCAGCATCACCGCGCTGCGCAGGGCCACCGAGATGCCCGACCCGATCAGCGCCTGGATCACCTCGGTGTCGGTGCCCAGCCGCGAGATCAGCTCACCGACCCTGCTGCGCTCAAAGAAGCCGACGTCCAGCCCGATCACGTGCGCATAGAGCCTGGCGCGCAGCGAGGCTAGCGCACGCTCGCCCAGCAAGGCGATGCAGTAGTAGCGGGCGGCGGTGGCGAAGGCCAGCACCAGGGCCACGCCGAACAAGGCCAGGAAGGTCGCGTTGATCGCCGTGGCGCTGCTATGGCCGAAGCCCTGGTCGATCATGTGGCGCACCGCCAACGGCAGCACCAGGGTGGCCGTGGAGGAGATGGCCAGGAACACCAGCCAGCCGACGGCGAGCCCGCGATGCGGCCGGAGGAACGGCCACAGCTGCAGCAGGGCGCCAAGGCGGCGGGTCGGGCGTGGCGTGGCGGGAGTTTCGCTCATGAAGGGGCTGGCCGTGGCGTGGTGGTTGCGTGCAAGGCCGGTCGCGCACAGGGTGCGCTCCCACACGGGCGAAGCCACCTTGTGGGAGCGCACCCTGTGCGCGACTTGACCCCATGGTCATGCAACGTGGGGCAATCCGCGATGGATATCAATCCAGCCGCCGGGCCTTGTGGCGTCCGCGGCTGATGTCGGTGACGCGCGCCTGCGCTTCGTCCACGCGCCGCTCGGGCAACTGGATCTCCAGCGTCACGCCGTCGGTGCCGAACCGTTCGTCCAGCACCTCGGCATCCAGTTCGCGCAGCCGCGCCTTGAGCAGGGCCAGTTCGGCGAAGTCACAGGCAAGGCCCAGCCGCGCCATCGCCACAATGGGCACGCGCTCGGCGCGGCGCAGGCACTCGGCGGCGGTGCCGCCATAGGCGCGCACCAGGCCGCCGGCACCCAGCTTGATGCCGCCGAACCAGCGCGTCACCACCACCACGGCGCGGTCGATGCCCTGGCCCTCGATGGCCTGCAGGATCGGCCGCCCGGCGGTGCCGCCGGGTTCGCCGTCGTCGTTGAAGCGGTAGTCCTGGCCGATGCGGTAGGCCCAGCAGTTGTGCGTCGCGGCCGGATCGCCGACCTGCCGCACGAAGGCCAGCGCCTGTTCCGCTGTCTGCACCGGCGCGGCCTGGGCGAGGAAGCGGCTTTTCCTGACGTCCTCGCTGTGCCGGCAGATGGCTGCGAGGGTGTACGGCATGTCACTCATGGGAACGGTCGATTGGCGCGGTGGCGCGTATTCTCAGGCAATGACGGGGCCGGGGACGGGATGGCGGAAATCCTCCGGCGCCAGCCGGCGCGTGAGGCGGAATACGCCCTCGTGGACGTGGCGCGGCAACACCACGTCCAGCACGGTGGCCTGGTGCGGGCCGAGCATGTGCAGCAGGTCGTCGCCGGCGGCGGTGCGCGCGATGGCGTGATGCACCAGGCCTTGGAGCAGCGCCGGCTGCACGGTGGCGCCATACGGCCGATGCGCCTTGACGGCGGCGCGCAGCGTGCGGCGCCCTGCGGGATCGGCCACGCGCGGGGTGCCGGCGAGCAGGGCATGGTTGAGGAACAGCGAGACCACGTGGCGCTGGCGGCTGTTGGCCTGCCGGTCGAGCAGGAAACCCTGGGGCAGCCAATCAGGGTTCGGCGGATCGCCCGCGGTGAGCAGCAGGCGGCTGCCGATCAGCGGCTCGCCGCTTTCGTCGCCCAGGCGCACGATCACCAGGCTGCGCGGGTCGTGGATATGCACGCGGGCAGGGAAGGGGCCGACGGATTCGTGCTCCACCTTGTCCGCGTCGCGCCGCGCGTTCTCCGCCTCGAACGCGTCGCACAACCGGGCGTAATCCGCCGCATCGGCCACGCGCAGGCAGCGCAGCAGGGCGTCCACCGTCTCCGCCGGCGCGGCGGCCATGATGCCCTGGGCCTCGCCCGAATGGGCGGCACCGGCGATCAGCTTGAAGGCGCTGCGCGGCGCGCTGACCAGGTGCAGCGCCAGCGTGTTGTCGGCGGGCGCGCCGTCCGCGCGGGCGAGCACCGCATGGCGGGCGTTGAGGTTGGCGGCGGCGATGCGCACCACGCCATCGGAACCGTCCTCGCCGGTGTAGCTGTTGATATGGTCGTACAGCGAGCGGTCGGGACGGTCGCCGGTGAGCACGAACAGGAACTGGCCGCGCCGGGCGGGATCGTCGCCGTGGATGTGGTCGAGGTTGAGCGACAGCGATTCGGCACTGCCCAGTTCCAGCCAGTCGAGGATGCGCTGGCCCGGTTCCACGCCGTCGGCCCAGGCGCGCAGGCGGCCGAGCACGCCCTTGCCGAGCTGCGCCAGCGCCGAGCCGAAATTGGCCGGCGCCAGCATCATCAGGTGGGTGAGCCGAAGGGCGTTGAAGGCGCCTGGGCGTTCGCGCTGCGCGCGCAGCCATTCACGCACCACCGGGCCGCCGGTCGAGTGGGTGATGCAGGCAAAGCTCGCGTCTCCCAGTTCGAGGTCGCGCAGCGCATGGTCGAACGCGCGCACGATGTCGCCCATGGTCACGGTATCGTCGAAGCTGACGTATTCGGACAGCCAGAGATCCGCGACCCGCAGTGGCACACCCTGGGCCGCCGCCTGTTGTTGCAGCCGTTGCGGCAGGGCGCCGTAGGTCGAGGTGTTGCTGACGCTCCAGCCGTGTACGAAGACGAGGGTGGTCATGCCGGTTCCATGTCGTGCCGGGTGGCCGCGCACGCGCCCCCTCGGTCATATCGCCTCGCGTAAGATGCCACGACTTTCCAGGGTCCGGGGAAACCGCATGCTTACCCTCCTGTTCGCGCTGCTGCTGGCGGCCGCCTTGCTCTATCGCTGGCGCTGGCGTCGTGGCGGCCATGCCTGCGTGGCATGCGCGCTGCTGCTGTTCTTTGGCGTCGGTTGCGGCGCGATCCCACGCCTGCTGCTGCATGCGCTGCAGGGGCCGGGCGTCGAGCCCGCGATCGCCTGGGCACCGCGCAACGCCATCGTGCTGCTGGGCGGCGGCACCGCGGTGGTGGAAGGCGAACCGCTACAGCCGTCCTATTTCGCCGACGGGCGCGTGCTGCGCGCGGCGCAGCTCTACCGCGATTGCAAGCAGGCCGGCAGGGAATGCCGGCTGCTGGTGAGCGGCGGCGATTCGCAGGGCCATGGCGAGGCCGAGTCGGTGGTTTACGGGCGCGCGTTGCGCCAGTTGGGCATTGCGCCGGAAGACCTGCTGCTCGAGACGCGCAGCATGTCGACCTGGCAGAACGCGCAGTTCAGCCGCCCGCTGCTGGCCGCCTATGCGCCGCAGCACACGGTGCTGGTCACCTCGGGCATCCACCTGCGCCGCGCACTGCTGTACTTCGCGCATTTCGGCATCGTGCCGCAGCCGGTGGCGGGCGACTGGCTGAACAGCCGCCGCGAACTGTTCCCCGATTCCTGGAACTACGCGGTGACCGATGCCGTGCTGCACGAATACCTCGGCATCCTGCGCTACCACGTCTACAACGCGATGGGCTGGAACGCGCCCAGGGCGGCCGCGCTGCCGTCCTGACCCAAGTCATCGCCGTTCATTTTCCAGCCAGCTATCGAGTCCGTAACCGCGTAACCTTGCGCGGCTTTCCCAGTCCACGGGTTTCCCAATGCCTCCCTCCGCAACGACCGAACCGCACTCGCGTGCGGCGCTTCCGCTCGCCCCTTCGCTGGACCCCGCGCTCGCCGCGGCGCGCATGCCGCGCCAGTTCCGTCCGCTGTCCGGGCGCGTGGCATGGATCGCCGCGCTGGCGATGGGCCTGGGCGCGCTGGTGGCGCTGGTGGCCCGCCTGTTGACGGCCTTGATCGGGCTGGTGACCAACCTGGCCTTCCATGGACGCTGGAGCACGGCGTTCGGCAGTCCGATGGGGCATCACCTCGGGGCCTGGGTGATCCTGGTGCCCGTCGCCGGCGGCCTGGTGGTGGGCGCGATGGCGCGCTGGGGCTCGCGGGCCATCCGTGGGCACGGCATTCCCGAGGCGATGGAGCAGGTGCTGCTCAATGAAAGCCGCATTCCCGCGCGCATGACCTGGTTGAAGCCATTGTCGTCGGCCATCGCCATCGGCACCGGCGGGCCGTTCGGCGCGGAGGGGCCGATCATCGCCACCGGCGGCGCGCTCGGCTCGCTGCTGGGGCAGTGCCTGCGGGTGACCGCCGACGAGCGCAAGACGCTGCTGGCCGCCGGCGCGGCGGCGGGCATGGCGGCGGTGTTCTCCGCGCCGATCTCCTCGGTATTGCTGGCGCTGGAGCTGCTGCTGTTCGAGCGCCGCGCCCGCTCGCTGATCCCGGTGGCGCTGGCGGCGGCAGTCGGCACCGGCGTGCGCTACGTGCTGGAAGGCAGCGCGCCGATGTTCCCGATGCCCGCCATGCCCACGCCGGGCCTGCTCGCCCTGGCCGTCTATATGGCCATGGGCCTGGTGACCGGGGTGGCCAGCGTGGGCATCACCAAGCTGACCTATGCCATCGAGGACGCGTTCGAGACCCTGCCTGTCCACTGGATGTGGTGGCCGGCGCTGGGTGGCCTGGTGGTGGGCCTGGTCGGTTATGCGATGCCGAGCACGCTGGGCGTGGGTTATACCAACATCGCCGCCGTGCTGGGCGGACAGCTCGGCCTGGGCGCGATGGTCGCGCTATGCCTGCTCAAGCTGCTGTCGTGGTCGGTGGCGCTGGGCAGCGGCACCTCCGGTGGCACGCTGGCACCGCTGTTCACCATCGGCGGCGCGTTCGGCGGCGTGATGGGCGCGGCCTGCGTGGCATGGGCGCCCTGGCTGCATGTCGATGCGCACGCGGCGGCGCTGGTCTGCATGGCGGCGATCTTCGCCGGCGCCTCGCGCGCCTTCCTCACCTCGGTGGTGTTCGCCTTCGAGACCACCCAGCAGCCGCAGGGATTGCTGCCGCTGCTGGCGGCCTGCGCGATGGCCTATCTGGTATCCGGCCTGCTGATGCGCCACACCATCATGACCGAGAAGATCGCGCGCCGCGGCGTGCGGGTGCCGGCCGACCATGTGGTCGATCACCTGGAGCGCATCAGCGTGGGCGAGGCCTGCAGCCAGCCGGCCGTCACGCTCGATGCGTCGCGGCGACTGGCCGAGGTGCGTGCCTGGCTGGCGGCCGGTGGCGTGCAGACCCATCACCAGGGCTTTCCCGTCATCGGCGAGGATGGACGGCTGCTTGGCGTGGTAACGCGGCGCGACCTGCTGGGCCAGGCGCCGGGCGAGGCCATGCTCGGTTCGCTGGTGACGCGGACGCCGCTGGTGGTGCGCGAGGACCATAGCCTGCGCGAGGCCGCCGACCATATGGTGGAAGCCGACGTCGGGCGCCTGGTGGTAGTGGGTGGCGAGCATGCTGGGCAGGTGGTGGGCATGCTCACCCGCGGCGACCTGCTGGCGGCGCATACGGGACGGCTGCGCGGAGAGCGCGAGGCTACCCGCTCTCTGCGGACACGCCGCGCCTAGTCGCCTGCGTGCCCCCTTCCACCCGTCGCTCCCGTGAAAGGATATCCAGCGCCCATGTCCGGTCGATGGACAGGGGCGCTGGATCCCGGCCTTCGCCGGGGTGACGCAGGCGCTCAGGCCGCCTGCTTCAGCGAGGCGATATCGATCACGAAGCGATACTTCACGTCGCTCTTGAGCATGCGCTCGTAGGCATCGTTGATGTCCTGGATGTCGATGACCTCGATATCGCTGACGATGCCGTGCTCGGCGCAGAAATCGAGCATTTCCTGCGTCTCGGCGATGCCGCCGATGGCGGAGCCGGCGATGGAGCGGCGGCCCAGGATCACCGCGGCCGCCTGCACCGGCGGCTCGACTGGTTCGAGCAGGCCCACCAGGCACAGCACGCCGTCGAGCCTGAGCGTGGCCAGGTACGGGTTGAGGTCGTGCGGCGAGGGCACCGTGTCGAGGATGAAATCGAACTGGCGCGCGGCCGCTTCCATCTGCGCCGGGTCGGTGGACAACACCACGTGGTCGGCGCCCAGGCGGCGCGCCTCGGCTTCCTTGCCCGGCGTGCGGGTGAACAGGGTGACGTCGGCGCCCAGCGCCTTGGCGAACTTCAGGCCCATGTGGCCCAGGCCGCCCAGGCCGACCACCGCGACCTTGCTGCCCTTGCCGATGTTCCAGTGGCGCAGCGGCGACCAGGTGGTGATGCCAGCGCACAGCAGCGGGGCGGCGGCGCGGGGATCGAGCTTCTCGGAGACGCGCACCACGAACTTGTCCGACACCACGATGCGCTCGGAATAGCCGCCGAAGGTCGGCCGGCCGTCATGGCGGTCGGTGCCGTTGTAGGTCCAGGTCGGGCCCTCCTCGCAGTACTGTTCCAGGCCCGCGTCGCAGGACGCGCAATGGCGGCAGGAGTCGACGATGCAACCCACGCCGACCATGTCGCCGACCTTGAAGCCGCTGACCTCGCCACCCACCGCGCTGACGCGGCCGATAATCTCGTGGCCGGGCACCACCGGATACACGCTGCCGTGCCAGTCGTTGCGGGCCTGGTGCAGGTCCGAGTGGCAGACGCCGCAGTAGAGGATGTCGATCACCACGTCGTCGGGCCGCGGATCGCGGCGTTCGAACCGGTGCGGCGCGAGCGGGGTGGTGGCGGATTGCGCGGCATAGCCGCGGATCGAGAGTGCCATGCGTGACTCCTGGGCAAACGGGGAAGCGAAGGCGGCAAGTATGGAAGCCGCCGCACGGCGGCCGGTAGCCGGATCCTGCGAGATCCTTGCCCGATCCTGTGGGATGGGGCGGTACGCCCTCGCCATGGGGCGGAGGAACAGGCAACCTTGCGGAGTCCGCATTCATTGGCGATGCCATGAACATCAAGCTTTCTTCCCCGCTCACGGATCCGCGCCTGGAACAGGATCGCGAGGAATTGACAGCGATCGTTGAACGATTGGCGTCGAGCGAAGGCTCACTCGCCACCGCGTGGCCGGCGCTGAACCTGTTCCGCGCCGACTCGCCCGGCGTGCCTACCTGCGCCATGTACGAGCCCGGCCTGGGACTGGCCTTGCAGGGGGCCAAGCAGATTCTGCTGGGACAGCAGCCTTTCGTGCACGAGCGCGGGTCCTACCTGGTGACCTCAGTGGACGTGCCGGTGTCCGCCCAGGTGCTGCGCGCCACGCCGGCGGAACCCTGCCTGTGCCTCACCTATCGCCTGGACGTGCAGCGCATCCGCGAGCTGCTGCCGCAGGTGACGCCGCCGCGCAGCGCCACCCTGTCGGCGCCGGGACTGTCGCTGAGCCGGCTGGACGGCCACCTGCTCGATCCACTGCTGCGGCTGGTGCGCCTGCTGGACAAGCCGGCTGACCTGGCCGTGCTGGGGCCGATGATCGAGCAGGAATTGTTCTACCGCCTGCTGACGGGCGAGCAGGGCGCACGGCTGGCGCAGATCGCCACCTCCGGCAGCCAGAGCCATCAGGTCTCGCGCGCGATCGAATGGCTGCGCCGCCACTACGACGAGCCGCTGCGCATCGAGACGCTGGCGGCGCGGGTGAACATGAGCACCTCGTCGTTCCACCATCATTTCCGCGCGATCACGGCGATGAGCCCGCTGCAGTACCAGAAGCAGCTGCGCCTGCACGAGGCGCGGCGGCTGCTGTTGGCCGGGCTGTGCGACGTGGCCACGGCGGCGCATCGCGTGGGCTACGAAAGCCCTTCGCAGTTCAGCCGCGAATACAGCCGCCATTTCGGCGCGCCGCCCCTGCGCGACGTCTCGCGCCTGCGCCAGGCCGAATCCGCCGGTTGAGATGTGCGGGCTTGCGTTCCCGCGGGCCGCCATGGAGCATGCCGGCCCCATGAACCTCGCCCTGTTCGATTTCGACGGCACCATCACCACCCGGGAATTGTTCCGGCCTTTCCTGGAGTTTGCGGTGCCGTCGCGCCGGCTGCGCTGGGGCGGCCTGCTGCTCGCGCCCATGGTGGCGGGCTACAAGCTGGGCGCGGTGTCGTCCAACACGATGCGCGCCTGCGCGGTGCGGCTGGGACTGCGCGGCATGGCGCTGGACCGGGCCGACGACAAGGGGCGCCGCTTCGCCAGCGAGATCATTCCCGGCGTGCTGCGCGAGCATGCGCTGGAGCGCATCCGCTGGCACCAGCGCCAGGGCGATCGCGTGGTGGTGGTATCCGGCGCGCTGGACATCTATCTCTCGCACTGGTGCCGTGCGCAGGGGCTGGAACTGTTGTGCTCGCGGCTGGAGATCCGCGGCGACCGGCTCACCGGCCGCTACCACGGCGCCCAGTGCGTCAGCGCGGAAAAGCCGCGCCGCGTGCGCGAGGCCTATGACCTGGATGCCTATCCGGTGGTGTACGCCTACGGCGACACCCACGAGGACCTGGACCTGCTGCGCATCGCGCACCACCGCTACTACCGGTGGCGCGAGCTGGACTAGGCATGTTCAACTGGTCGGCAGGGCGCGGCCCAACTGCTCGCAGTGGCTGCGGTAGTCGCGCAGGCTGTTGCGTACCGCATCGAGGTACATGGTGAAGCCATAGCGCACCGCGCCGCCCTTGTCGCTGAGCCATGCGCCCATCGAGCGCGCGCTGGACAGCGGGTCCAGCTGCGCCAGCGGCAGCGGCCGGCTGATTACCAGCGACTGGTCCACGGCATGGATGCGCTCGCGCTGGCCCTGCAGGGTGGGCTGCCCGTCGATCTCGATATAGGAGCGGTCGGCACGGTTGGCGATGCGCTGCGCACGCTCCGGGGCGAGCGTGTAATAGGCGGTCAGCGTCAAGCCATCGGGCTTGCACAGCAGGGTGATGCGGCGCTCGCCTTCGCGGGCGTTCTGGCGCAGCGTCAGCAGCGGCGCGCCGGACACCAGCTCGTATTGCGCCGCTGGCGGCAGGTAGCCGTTGTTGGCGATGCCGGTGGCCAGCAGCTGGTCGCCGTCGAGCCAGCCGGTGTAGTCGCGCGGCGTACGCGCGGTGATGCCGAACAGCAGCGGGTCCAGTCCCATCTGCCACAGGTAGGCGGCCAGCTCGTCGCGCGCGCCGGCGATCTGGGCGGCATCGCCGGGCGCCTGCACCGCGAAGCGGTCGTTGCCGGTCGGCGCCCAGCGGTAGAGGCCGCCGGCATAGGCAAGCGCGCAGGCACCCTGGCAGGCGGCCTCCCGGGGCATCGCCGGCGCGCGCGAGGGGCGCCGCGGCACGCCCAGGTGCGTGGTCATGCGGCCCTGGCGGAACAGCCGGCCCAGCGCCGCGCCCGCCTTGAGGTCGCCGCCGGGCGAATCGAGATAGATGTCCGAGCCGGCAGGAATCCGGTTGGAACGGATCAACGCGCCGATGCGGTCGGGGGCATCGGCGTCGATCGTGCCGTACAGGTAGATCTGCGGCACGTGAGTGACGGCGAGGGTGAGCCGGTCGTCGTTGATCTGCACCGCCAGCGGCGCGGTTGCGGCCGGGGCCGCCTGGCCGTGCGCCAGCGTGGCGGCGAGGACGGCGACCAGCCAGCACCATCGCATCAAGGGCCGGCGTACGGGGAAAGGGTGGGGACGAGGCACGTGCACGGCACCGGTCTGGCCAAGGCGAACGCCCTAGTTTCCGGGGTTTGGCCGGGCTTGCAAGTGAAGGCATGCGGCGTCGGCACAGGTTGCTGAACGCAGCGACCCCTGTCTTACGGCACTGGTGACGCCCGAGGGCTTGCCGCTTCTATGCCCGCTTCGCTCCGTCGCGGCGCGGTCCGCGACGGGACGTGTCGTTTTTTCTTCCGAACACTGCGTGAGATTGCCGATGAATCCAGATTTGTCCGTTCGAGCAAGGATGGCCCGCCTGACGCGCGGCGCCGCCTGCGGTGCCGCCCTGCTGGTGGCCGGCCTGGCCTATGCGCCGTGGTCGCTGGCCGCCGATGCCAAGCCGGCCGCCGCGGAGGCGGGTGCCGACAAGAAGGCCGAGGGCGAGCTGCCGCCGCTGCCCGCGGACAAGACCATCAAGCAGAGCGTGCGCGTAGGTGGCCGCACGTTGTCCTACGAGGCCACGGTGGGCACCATCCCGGTGCGCGATGCCAAGGGCAAGAAGATTGCCGACGTGGTCTACACGGCCTATACGGTGCCGGGCAGCGACCCGCAACGTCCGGTCACGTTCGCGTTCAATGGTGGCCCGGGCGCTTCCTCGGTGTACCTCAACATGGGCGCCATCGGTCCCAAGCGCATCCAGTTCGGCGTGGACGGCGACGCGCCTTCCGACGCGGCGGTGACCAAGGACAACCCCAACACCTGGCTCGACATGAGCGACCTGGTGTTCATCGACCCGGTGGGCACCGGCTTCTCGCGTTCGCTGGAGGACGAGGACAAGACCAAGAAGGACTTCTACTCGACCGAGGCGGACATCAAGTACCTCTCGCGCGTGGTCTATGACTGGCTGGTCAAGCACGGCCGCCTGCGCGCGCCCAAGTACGTGATGGGCGAAAGCTACGGCGGCTACCGCGCGCCGCGCATCGCCTACGCGCTGCAGACCCAGATGGGCGTGGGCGTGAACGGCCTGGTGATGGTGTCGCCGTATCTCGACCCGGCCGCCATCGGTGACGGCGACGCGCTGTCGCCGCTGCCGTGGATGATCAACCTGCCGTCGATGACCGCCGCGCACCTGGAGTCCGAGGGCAAGCTGACCCCGGCCGCCATGGCCGACGTGGAGAACTACGTGCGCACGCAGTTCGTCACCGACTTCCTGGCCGGCCGCTCCGACCCGCAGGCAATCGGCCGCATGGTGCAGAAGGTCTCGGCCTATACCGGCCTGGATCCGGCGATCGTGGCCAAGCTCGACGGCCGCGTGGACATCGGCACCTACCTGCGCGAAGTGCATCGCGCCGAGAAGAAGATCGGCAGCGTATACGACTCCAACGTCACCGCGTTCGATCCGTTCCCGGGCTCGGCGCGCCGCCAGTCCGGCGATCCGATCCTGGACGCGCTGCTGGCGCCGGCCACCAGCGCCATGGTCGATTTCGTGACGCGCGAGGTGGGCTGGAAGACCGACGCCCACTACGAGGCGCTGTCCTATGCGGTGAACCGCGCCTGGGACCGCGGCGACGCCGACGACAAGCCGGTGGCCGACCTGCGCAAGGCGATCGCCAACGATCCGCACATGAAGGTGATGATCGCGCACGGCTACAACGACCTGTCGTGCCCATTCTTCACCTCGCGCCTGATCATCGACCAGATGCCCGCGTTCGGCCAGGCGCAGCGCGTGAAGCTGGGGATCTACCCGGGCGGCCACATGTTCTACAGCCGTCCGGACAGCGCGGTGGCATTCAAGGCGGACGCGGCGGCGTTGTACGGCGCGAAGTGATGGCGTAGCAGCCACAAGCCCCCCCCTCCCAGCCTCCCCCTGCCAGCAGGGGGAGGAACTGCTGGCTCCCTCCCTGCGCGCAGGGGAGGGATGTCCCGGGACCCTTAGGGACTGACGCCCTCCGGCGGCCGCACGATGTAGCCGAGCGAGCGTAGCCGGGCCAGGTAGTTGTCGGGCCCCATCAACTGTTCCATCGAAAGGATCGCCACGGTGCGCTTGTTGCGCACCAGCGCGGCATCGGCCGCCGCGAACCAGACGTCCGCGATGCGCTTGGGCAGGTCGGGGATGGCGAGCTGGTGCTCGAAGTCGCCATTGATGGCCGCCACCACGCAGGGATCGTAATGGGTGCCCTGCACCAGCGCCTGCAGGGTCTTCATGTCGCCGGTGGCCCAGGCATTGGCGCGCTGGGTGAGCTTGGGCAGGTCCTGCTCGACCAGCCGCATGGTCTCGTCCAGGCAGGCGATGCCTTGCTGCTGGTCCTGCGTGGCGTTGCCCGAGGCACCGGGCACGCGTCGCACCACCAGTTCGTAGCGCACGCCGATGATGCGCACGCCATGGTGGCGGGCCAGTTTCTCGACCATCTCGGCGACGTCGGTCTCGTCGGTCAGGCCGCTGGCCTCCAGCGCCTTCTGGTAGAGCTGCTCGGCCACCACGATCGGGCGCATGTATTCCAGCGCGTCGTCATTGCCGAGGTATTCGCGCCTGAGCGTCGCCCAGCGCGCGTACATGTCCGGCGACAGCAGCCGCTGCAGGGTCGCGCCGCCCGGATTGAGCCGGGCCGACGGTTGCAGCGCCAGGCGGGAAAACAGGCTGGGCGGCATCTTCAGGCGTGCCGACGGCGCTTCCAGCAACTCGGTGGAGCGGGACAGCGCCTGCTCCAGCTGGGTCCATTGCCATTGCGCCTGCCTGGGCAGGGGCGAGAGCGTGCCGATCACCCACAGCACGTGGTCGCCCCGGCGCACTTCCCACAGCGCGGGGCCGGGCTGCTCGCCGCGCACCGTCACCGCCTGCAGGTCCACCACCGGGGGGCTCGGCACGCTGGCCGCGGCGGGCGGGCCGCCGGACTGCGCCCAACTGGGCGGCGCGGCTGCGAGCAGGGCGGCAAGGCAGAAAGCGGTCTTCGCGTGCATCCAGGAACTCCATGAAGGGACGCGACGGCGGAAACCTTCTGGCCGCGCTCCACGGTGGAACCATAGCGCGCCACGCCGCGCCATGCGCGGCGGACGGAAGGCCATGGTCCGGGAGAACGGGGTAACGCTAAGAGCCTGTCCAAAATCTTGGTGCCCTCCTACCCCCCTCCCAGCCCCCTGTAGGAGCGCACCCTGTGCGCGACGCCTTTCGCCTCATGGCTGGTTATCCTGGCGCCTCCGCAAACGTGGACAGGGACCAGGATGACGGACATGGAGACCGAGGCAAAAGGCGGTCGCGCACAGGGTGCGCTCCTACAGAGGGAACCGATTAGCGCCAAGGGGTAGCTGGGACGACACCGAGACTTTGAACAGGCTCTCAGAGCAACTGGCGGAGGACAACGTAGACCGCGCCGGCCAGCAGGATCGAGGCGGGCAGGGTGAGCACCCAGGCCATCAGCAGGTTGCGCACGGTGGCCCACTGCAGGCCCGAGCCGTTCGCCGCCATGGTGCCGGCCACGCCGGAGGTGAGCACGTGGGTGGTGCTCACCGGCAGGTGGTACATGTCGGCGGCCTGGATCAGGCCCATCGCCACCAGTTCGGCCGAGGCGCCCTGGGCATAGGTGAGGTGCTCCTTGCCGATCTTCTCGCCCACGGTCACCACGATGCGCCTCCAGCCCACCATGGTGCCCAGGCCGAGCGCCAGCGCCACCGCCACCTTCACCCACGGCGGGATGAACTGGATGGCTTCGGTGCCACGCCCGCGCCAACTGGTGAGCGTGGCGGTCTGCGCCTTGTCCAGGCCGGGCTGGGACAGCACCAGCGGGATGGCGCTGTTGGCCAGGTAGATGTCGTTGCGCACGTTGCCCATCTGCTCCGGCGGCACGGCGCGCAGCGAGGCGCGATTGCCGACCTGGCGGTCGATCTCGCCGATCAGCCGGGCCAGCGCCGGCACGGTGGTGGGCAGCAGCTTGCGCTGCTGTACCGCGTCGGTGACGGCCGCGCGCGGGTCGCCGTCGAACGCGGCGCCATGGGCAGCGTCGGCGAGCACCTGCTGCGTCGCTATGGAAACCTGGTGGAAGCTCTGCACCTGGCCGCCGGACACGGCGCCGTTCAGCGCGTAGGCGGTGGGCACCGTGCCGATCAGGATCAGCATGATCAGGCCCATGCCCTTCTGCCCGTCGTTGGAGCCATGGCTGAAGCTGACGCCCGTGCAGGTCAGCACCAGCAGGGCGCGGATCGGCCACGGCGGCGGCTTGCGGCCTTCCGGGGCACGGTACAGCGCCGGCATCTTCACCACCGCCTTGAGCAGCACCATCAGCAGCCCGGCGAGGATGAAGCCGGCGATGGGCGAGAACACCAGGCCCCTGAACACGCCCATGGCGGCATCCCAGTTGACGCCGCTGGTGCCGCTCTTGACCGAGATGAGCTGGTTGGCCAGGCCCACGCCGATGATCGAGCCGATCAGGGTATGCGAGGAGGAATTGGGCAAGCCGAAATACCAGGTGCCCAGGTTCCACAGGATCGCCGCCAGCAGCAGGGCGAACACCATGGCGAAGCCGGCCTGGCTGCCCACCTGCAGGATCAGCTCCACCGGCAGCAGCGACACCACCGTGAAGGCCACCGCGCCGGAAGAGGTCAGCACGCCGAGGAAATTGAAGGTACCCGACCAGATCACGGCCAGGTTGGCCGGCATCGAGTGGGTGTAGATCACCGTGGCCACCGCGTTGGCGGTGTCGTGGAAGCCGTTGACGAACTCGAAGCCCAGCGCGATCAGCAGGGCGATGCCGAGCAGGATGAAGGGGCCGATGGCGTGGGAGCGGACCACCGAGAGGTCGTCCACCAGGTGCAGGCCGGCGTAGGCGCCGCCGATCAGCAGGATCACGCCGAACACGATGGCGAAGAGGCGGCCGCTGCCCTGGCCCTGGTCGGTGGCGGTGACGACGGCGGCTTCGGTCTGCATGACGCGTCCTCAAGGTCGGCCTCGAGGAAGCTAAGCACCGCCACGCGACAGGTTCATGACAGCCCGGGCGCCGCCCGTCGTCGCCGTCTTAGAGCCTGTTCACGATCTCCGCGCGGGCTACGTGGAGATCGTGAACAGGCTCTTACACCTCGCGCATCACCATCAGCCGCAGCTCGGTCATGTCCTCGATGGCGCAGCGCACGCCTTCGCGGCCGATACCGGAGAGCTTCACGCCGCCGTAGGGCATGTTGTCCACGCGGAAGCTGGGCACGTCGTTGACGATCACGCCGCCCTGTTCCAGCTCGTTCCAGGCGCGCATCGCGTTCGACAGGCTGTCGGTGAAGATGCCGGCCTGCAGGCCGTAGTCCGAATCGTTGACCTGCGTCACCACCTGGTCGACATCGCGGAACGGGGCGAGCAGGGCGAACGGGCCGAACGCTTCCTGGCGGTACGCCTTGGCGTCGGTGGGCACGTTCTCCATCAGCGTGGCCTCCAGCATGGCGCCATGTCGCTTGCCGCCGCACAGCACCTTGCCGCCGCCCTTGCGGGCCTCCTCGATCCAGCCGTGCAGGCGCTCGGCGGCGGCCTCGTCGATCATCGGGCCGAGGAAGGTGTCCTTCTTCTTCGGATCGCCCGCCTTGAGCTTCTTCACCGCGGCGACCAGGCGCTTCTTGAACTCTTCGTAGATCGACGCGTGCGCGTAGATGCGCTGCACGCTGATGCAGCTCTGGCCGGACTGGTAGAACGCGCCGAACACCACGCGCTCGATCACGCGGTCCAGGCGCGGTCCCTGGTCGGCATCGACGATGCAGGCGGCGTTGCCGCCCAGCTCCAGCGTCACCTTCTTGTGGCCGGCGCGGGCCTTCAGGTCCCAGCCGATCTGGCTGCCGGTGAAGGACAGCAGCTTGAAGCGCGGGTCCTCCACCAGCGGATCGGCGTGCTTGCCATCCAGCGTGAGCACCGAGAAGGCGCCCTTGGGCAGGTCGGTCTCGGCCAGCACCTCGCCGATGATGAGCGCGCCGATCGGCGTGCGCTCGGCCGGCTTGAGCACGAACGGGCAGCCCGCCGCGATGGCCGGCGCCACCTTGTGCGCCACCAGGTTCAGCGGGAAGTTGAATGGCGTGATGAACGACACCGGCCCCAGCGGCACGCGCCGGGTGTAGCCGTGGTAGCCGTCCAGCCGCTTGGCGATCTCCAGGTTGATGGTTTCGCCGTTGACGCGCACGGCTTCCTCGGCGGCGATCTCGAAGGTCTCGATCAGGCGGGTGACTTCGCCATCGGAATCCTTGATCGGCTTGCCCGCTTCCACGCACAGCGCATAGGCCAGTTCCTCGCGGCGTTCGGCGAAGCGCCGCGCGCAGTGCCGCAGCACCGCCTGGCGCGCCCACGGCTTGAACTCGCGCATGGGGCCGGTGGCCTTCACCGCGGCGGCGATGGCCTTCTCGACCGCCTTGGCGTCGGGCACCGCCACGCGCGTGGCGACCTTGCCGCTGTACTTGTCCAGCACGTCCATCGTTTCCTTCGAGGTCTGCGGCTGGTTGGCGAGGTAGTACGGGTAGTTCTTGGCAAGCATGCGGGGCTCCGTGCGATCAGACGGCGGCGCTCAGCCGTTTGATCTCTTCGTTGAGGATGCGGTGATTGTCCGAGTAATCGATGGCCAGGTCGATCAAGTGCACGCCGCCGGCGTCGAACGCGCGCTGCAGCGTCGGCAGGAACTCCGCGGCGCTGCCGGGACGGTGGCCGTGCGCGCCATGCGCCTGGGCGAACTGGACGAAATCGGGATTGCCGAACGCCATGCCGTAGTCGGCGTAGCCCATCTCCGCCTGCTTCCAGCGGATCATGCCGTAGGCATCGTCGCGCAGCAGCAGGATCACCAGGTCCAGCTTCAGCCGCACGGCCGTTTCCAGCTCTTGCGCGTTCATCATGAAGCCGCCGTCGCCGCAGATGGCCAGCACCTTGCGCCCGGGATAGACCATGGTGGCCGCCATCGCCGAGGGCAGGCCGGCGCCCATGGTGGCCAGCGCGTTGTCGAGCAGGATGGTGTTGGGCTGGCGGGCGCGGTAGTAGCGCGCGTACCAGAGCTTGTACATGCCGTTGTCCAGGCACAGCACGCCGTCGTCGGGCATGAAGCGGCGGGTGTCGTCCACGATGCGCACCGGGTGCATCGGGAAGCGCTGGTCGCGCGCATGGTCGGTCAGCTGCGCGTGGAACGCCACGCGCACGCGGTCGAAGAAGGCGAAGTCCCAGTGCGCCTGGGGTTCCAGCGCGTCGGTGAGCCGCTCCACCGTGTGCGCGATGTCGCCCACCACCTCGATCTGCGGGAAGTAGACCGCATCCACCTCGGCGCTGGAGAAGTTGATGTGGATGACCGTGCGCCGCCCCTTGCGCATCAGGAACGGCGGCTTTTCCACCACGTCGTGGCCCACGTTGACGATGGCGTCGGCGGCGTCAATGGCACGGTGCACGAAGTCGCCGTCGGACAGCGCGGCATTGCCCAGCCACAGCGGATGGTCCTCGTCGATCACGCCCTTGCCCATCTGGGTGGTGAAGAACGGGATGCCCAGCTTGTCGATGAAGGCACGCAGCGCCACCGTGGTGCGCTGGCGGTTGGCGGCGGCGCCGATCATCAGGATCGGATGCTTCGCGCTGGCGATGGCCTCGGCGGCCTGCACCAATGCCGCCTCGTCGGGCGCGGGGCGCCGCGCGTATTCGGTGGGCAGCAGGATCGCCTCTTCCACCGTGTCGCGCGCGATGTCCTCGGGCAGTTCCAGGTGAACCGCGCCGGGACGTTCCTCCTCGGCGCGGCGGAACGCCTCGCGGATGCGCGCGGGAATGGTCGCGGCCGACACCAGCTGGCGCGTGTACTTGGTCAGCGGCTGCATCATGTCCACCACGTCCACCAGCTGGAACAGGCCCTGCTTGTGCTCGCGGATCGGCTTCTGCCCGGTGATCATCAGCATCGGCATGGCGCCGAGCTGGGCGTAAGCCGCGGCGGTCACCAGGTTGGTGGCGCCGGGACCCAGCGTGGAGAGCGCGACGCCGGCCTCGCCGGTAAGCCGGCCCCAGGTGGCCGCCATGAAACCGGCGGCCTGTTCATGGCGGGTCACGACCAGGCGTATCGACGATTCGCGCAACGCCTCGACCAGGTCCAGGTTTTCCTCGCCGGGCACGCCGAAGATGCTGCGCACGCCTTCCGCTTCCAGCGCCTTGACGAACAATGCCGCTGCCTTCATGCGAGGCTCTCCGCTGCGAAGCGCGCAGGATGCGGCATGGCTCGTTCATATCGCGTGAGGCGAAAGGCCGCGCCGCCATCTATCCCTTGTGGGAGCGCACCCTGTGCGCGACTGGCGGATGAGGGAAACCTGCATCGTCGTCGGGCACATCAGTCGCGCACAGGGTGCGCTCCCACGAGGGAAAACAAAGAGGGGAACGTCAGGGGCGATGGGGCTCATCGCTTCGTACCACCAGCGGCAGCTCGCCATCCGCCAGCCGCCCGCGTAGAGAGGCCCCGTCGGAGACATCCTTGGCCGAACGCACGACCTTGCCTTCGGCATCGAACAGGATGGCGTAGCCGCGCTCCAGCGTGGCCAGCGGGCTGATTGCGTGCAGGGCGCGCCCGGCGTGGCGCAAGGCCAGGCGGTCGCGTTCCAGCCGCCGCTCCACCGTCCGGCGCAGGCGTTGCGACAACTCGGCCAGCCGCTGTTGCAGCAGCGCCAGGCGCTGGCGCGGATGCTGGGCCAGCAGGCGGGCGTGCAGGCGTTCGAGTTCCGCACGGCGCCAACGCGCCTGTTCGCGCTGCACGCCAAGCAGACGGCGTTGCAGATGCAGCAGGCGTTCGCGGTCGCGTGCCAGGCGTGCCTGCGGCCGCTGCGCCTGCAGGCGGGCGAGCAGGTGGTCCAGTTGCTGGACGCGCGATTGCAGGCGCCGCCGCTCCAGCGTGGAGAGCCGTTGTTCCAGTTGCTGCAGGTGGCGGCGCAGCGCATGGGCGTCGGGCACCAACAGTTCGGCCGCCGCCGAGGGCGTGGGCGCGCGCAGGTCGGCCACGAAGTCGGCAATGCTGAAGTCGATCTCGTGGCCCACCGCCGATACCACCGGCACCGCGCTGGCGTGGATGGCGCGCGCCACCGCCTCGTCGTTGAAGGCCCACAGGTCCTCCAGCGAGCCGCCGCCGCGGGTAAGCAGCAGCACGTCGTAGCGGCCGCTGGCCGAGGCCTTGCGCAGCATGCCCGCGATGGCCGGCGGCGCCTCGCGGCCCTGTACCGGCACCGGCAACACGTCCACCTCGGCCAGCGGCCAGCGGCGGGACATCACGCTCAGCACGTCGCGGATCGCCGCGCCGGTGGCCGAGGTAATCACGCCGATCCGGCGGGCATAGCGGGGCAGGGGACGCTTGCGGGCCGGATCGAACAGGCCCTCGGCGTCCAGCCGCGCTTTCAACTGCTCGAACTCGCGCTGCAGCGCGCCTTCGCCGGCCGGCTCCATGTGCTCGGCGACGAGCTGGAATTCGCCGCGCGGCTCGTACAGGCCCACCCGGGCGCGCACCAGCACGTGCATGCCGTCGGCCGGGCGGAACTTCAGCCAACCGCTCTTGGGCCGGAACATGGCGCAGCGCACCTGGGCGCCGGCGTCCTTCAGGGTGAAGTAGAGGTGGCCCGAGGCCGGACGGGCCACGTTGGATAATTCACCTTCGATCCAGACCAGCGGCAGCGCGTCCTCCAGCAGGTCGCGCACCAGCCGGTTGAGCGTGCTGGGCGTCAGGATCTGGCGGGAGGGCGGGTGGTCGTCGGGCGTCTGCATGGACTGTGCAGCCTAGCATGGATGGCTTGGATAACAATCGCTTGCCCGATCCTCTGCAGGTTTTTTCTCGCTTGCGGGCGCGTGGCGGTCAGTCTTCCGCGGGCATGGACCGGCGCCGCTGCCGCAGCTGCCAGGCGCGAGCCACCAGGTTGAGCGCCAGCCAGGCGGCGACCACGCTGAGCGGCCAGCCGAGCACGGCGGGCCACAGCACCGCCACCACCGCCAGCAGGGCCAGCAGCAGGGCGCCGCCCAGCAGGGGAGTGGGTGAGCTGTCGCCCAGTACGCGGCGGTCGGTGAGCGCGGCGCCCACCGTATTGGCGATGCGCAGCGCCCCGGCCGCGGTGCGGCCGGAACTGCCGCCCACGTGGCGTTGCCGCGATGGCTGCCCGGCGCTGCTGCGCACCTGGTCGGCGTGGCGGCGCCAGCGCCGGGGCGCCAGCACGATCTCGGTGGCGTTGGTGAGGTCCTGCTCGTATTGCGCGGCCAGCGCGGCGGCGAAGCCCGCGTCCTCGACAGCCACGTCGATCTCGCGGTTGCCCAGCCAACTGGCGATATTGAGGTTGGATGACCCCACGCGCGCCCACAGGCCGTCGGCTACCGCGGTCTTGGCGTGCAGCATCGAGCCGTTCCACTCGAACACGCGGATGCCGGCCTTCAGCAGCGGCCGGTAGCCCGAGCGCGACATCCCGGCCACGAGGGGGATGTCGCTGCTGCCGGGCACCAGCAGCCGCACGTCCACGCCGTCGCGTGCCGCGGCGGCCAATGCCTGCACGTAGGGCGCCATGCCGACGAAGTAGGCGTCGGTCAGCCACAGGGTGCGGCGCGCCATGGCGGCAATCAGCTGGTCGAGCCGGTACATGCCCGCGGTGGAGGGCTGCGTGGCGATCACGCGCAGGGCGATCGAGCCCGGCTCGTCCGCTCCCTGCGGCGGGGAATCCAGCGGCGCTAGCGGCGTGCCGATGCTGGCCCAGCTTTCCGCGAAGGCGTTTTCCAGTTCCGCCACCGCCGGGCCGCGCAGGGCGACGCCGGTGTCGCGCCAGGGCGGCACGCCGCGCGCGGGTTCGCCCAGCCACTTCTCGCTGATGCAGACGCCGGAAAGAAAGCCGATCTCGCCGTCCACCGCCAACAGCTTGCGGTGGTCGCGGCTGACCCAGCCGAAGGGCGCCCCGAAGCGTGGCGGATTGAACGCCCGTGCCTGTCCCCCGGCCGCGCGCAGCGGTGCCCAGAAGCGGTCGCCGGACTGGCCCTTGCAGCCCAGCCAGTCGTAGATCACCGCCACCGCCACGCCGCGTTGCGCGCAGGCCACCAGGGCCTCGCGGAAGGACTGACCCACCGCGTCGTCGCGGACGATGTAGTTCTCCAGCAGCACGTGCCGCCGCGCGCCGCGGATGGCGGCGAGCCAGGCCTCGTAGTGGGCGGCGGCGTCGATCAGCAGTTCGGCGGCATTGCCGCCCAGCAGCGGCGCGCCGGCGGCGCGGCTCAGGGCCTGTTCGGCGAGCAGGCGGGTGGTCGCGGGGGCAAAGGGCTTGGAATCCATGGGCCGAGTGTAGGCTATGCCTCGGTGCCGCCTTCAAGCCGCGTTCACCCGGAACATGCCACGAATTACGCGCCGTCCGTTCCGACATGCCGTTCCCATGAACCCACTGTCATGTCCACTCCATGTCGCCTGAGCAATGTCATACCGACACCGAAGCCTGCGCACAGCACATCGCCGAAAGGATTGGCCCCGACCTGCGCGTGGCGGCCCCGCTCGGGCTGGGCAAGCCGCACGGTCTGCTCAATGCGCTATACCGCCTGACCCAGGCTGATACCTCGCGCTCGCTGACGCTGTACACCGCGCTTTCGCTGACCCGCCCGCATCCGGCGCGCGGGCTGGAGGAGCGCTTCCTCGCGCCCTTTGTCGAACGGCACTTCGGCGCTGGCGCGGTCGATCCGGCCTACGCGGTCGACCAGGCGGCCAACGCCCTGCCGTTCAACGTGGCGGTGCACGAGTTCTACATGCAGTCCGGCGCGCTGCTGTCGTCCGGCAGCGCGCAGCGCAACTACATCAGCCAGAACTACACCCACGTGGCCCGCGACCTGGCGGTGCAGGACATCAACGTGCTGGTGCAGCTGGTGGCCCGCCGCGACACGCCGGATGGCGCGCGCTACAGCCTCTCGTGCAATCCCGACCTGACGCTGGATTTCATCGACCAGGTGGTGCAGTCCGGCAAGCCGCGGCCGCTGTGCGTGGCGGTGGTGCATCCGGACCTGCCTTACGTCAGCGGGCATGCGGAAGTCTCGCGCGACTATTTCGATCTTGAGCTCGCCACCGAGGAGGCGCCGCCGCTGTTCGCGCTGCCGCGCCAGCCGGTGGACATCACCGAATACGCCCTGGGCCTGCACGCCAGCGCGCTGGTGCGCGACGGCGGCTGCCTGCAGATCGGCATCGGCGCGCTGTCCGATGCGCTGGTGCATGCGTTGCGCTGGCGCCAGCAGGACAACACCCAGTGGCGCCGCGCCCTGGTAGCGCTGGACCCGCGCGGCGGCACGCACGCGCTGGCGGCGCGCATGGGCGGCCTGGCGCCGTTCCGCATCGGCCTGTACGGCGCCAGCGAGATGGTGATGGATGGCTTCATGCACCTGCATCGCGCCGGCGTACTCAAGCGCCGCGCCTGGGACGACCTCGACCAGGAACGCGCCGCCGCCTGCGGCCGGCTGCCGCCGGAAACGCCGGGCGGGCACGTCCTGCGCGGCGCGTTCTACCTGGGCTCGCGCGAGCTGTACGAATGGATCGCCGCGCTGGAAGCGGAAGCCCCGGGCGCGCTGGACATGTGTCGCGTGTCCAACGTCAATCACCTCTATGGCGACCATCAGGCACTGGCGATGCTGCAGCGCCGGGGCGCGCGCTTTTTCAACACCTGCATGATGGCCACGCTGCTCGGCTCGGCGGTGTCCGACGGCCTGGAGAACGGCGAGGTGGTCAGCGGCGTCGGCGGCCAGTACAACTTCGTCGCGATGGCGCACGAGCTGCCGGACGGGCGCTCCGTGCTGCTGCTGCGCTCGACGCGCCAGGGTCCCGCCGGGGTGGAGACCAATATCCGCTGGAACTATGGCAGTTCGACCATTCCCCGCCACTTGCGCGACCTGTTCGTCACCGAATACGGCGTGGCCGACCTGCGCGGCAAGAGCGACAGCGAGTGCATCGAAGCCATGCTGGCGATCACCGACGCCCGTTTCATCGACGCGCTGTGCGCCGAGGCCAAGTCGCATGGCAAGCTCTCGGCGGATTTCCAGGTGCCCGAGCGCTGGCGCCGCAACCGGCCCGAGCACCTGCGCGAGGCATTGAAGCCCTGGCAGGCCAAGGGCCAGTTGCCGGCGTTCCCGTTCGGCAGCGACTTCACCGAGGTCGAGCAGCGCCTGCTGCCCGCGCTGGACTGGCTGAAGCAGCGTGGCGGCCACTGGCGCGGCAAGCTCGAGATCCTGCGCACGGCGCTGCGCCCGGGTACGCCGGCGGCCGGGGAGGACGAGGCGCTGGCGCGCATGGGATTGGAACGACCGGCGAGCCTTGGCGGGTACATGTTGCGCCGGATACTGCTCGCGGCCTTGCGCCGGGCCGGGTGAGCCGCTTCGGCGGGAACGTGCGGGCACGCTCCCGCCGGCACCGGCCTAGTTCATCAGCAGCGACTGGCCCAGCTCGCGCAGCGTGCGCAGGTCCAGCACGTGCAGGCCCTGGCGGTCCAGCGCGATCAGTTCGCGCTGGCGGAAGCGGCCGAGCAGGCGGCTCACGGTTTCCGTGGTGAGGCGCAGGTGGTTGCCGATGTCCGCGCGCGACATGGGCAGCGGCAGGTAGTCGGCCGACAGGCCCAGCAGGGCGCGGCGGTCGCGCATGTCGACCAGGAAGGCGGCGAAGCGTTCCTCGGCCAGGTAGTTGCCGCCGCTGAGCTGCAGGCGGGAAATGCGCTGGCTGGCCGCCTGCATCAGGTGCCAGGGCACCTCCGGCTGCTCGGCCGAGATCTGGCGGACCGCCTGGAACGGGAAGCGGCAGAACTGGGTCTTGCCCAGGGCGACCACCGCGTTGTCATGGAACTCGCGGTCGATGGCATCCAGCCCGATCAGCTCGCCGGGCAGGTGGAAGGCCAACACCTGCTCGCGTCCCGCGATATCCACCGCCACCGTCTTGGCCATGCCCGACTGCACGGCGTAGATGGCGCGGAACGGCGACATGGGGCGGTACAGGTACTCGCCGGTGCGCAGCGGTCCGATGCGCTCGGCGATATGGCGCAGGCCCGACAGTTCGGCCCGGTCGTAGCCGCTGGCCTGGCACACCGAGGCGTGGCCGCAACCGGCGCAAGAGGGGGAGGGCGACATGGGATGAGCGCCTTCCTGGCGGAAATAAGTCTGCAACATAAGTGCTAGGCCTCCTGGTCCGAGCTCGTTTCCGTGCCGCCATGATCCTCGCTCGCGGGCCGGGAATGGCCGTCGTGCGCGGTTTTGCCGCATCGCTGAACCGTACTGGGGGCTTGCTGGGGCGCCCGGGCGCCATTCGGTTATGCTGTGGCGGTTGCCGCCATCGTCCGCGGCTCAAGTGCGCGATCCCGACTTCCCATGAGCGACCAGTCTCCCTCCCCGCGTTCCGCCCAGCCCGAGTCCCGCCGCCCCAGCGTGGGCGTACAGATCGGCAAGATCACCGTGGGCGGCGGCGCGCCCATCGTGGTGCAGTCGATGACCAACACCGACACCGAGGACCCGGTCGGCACCGCCAGGCAGATCGCCGAACTGGCGCGCGCCGGCTCCGAGTTGGTGCGCATCACGGTCAACACGCCCGCCGCCGCCGCCGCCGTGCCGCGCATCCGCGACCGGCTGGCCATGATGGGCGTGGACGTGCCGATCATCGGCGACTTCCACTACAACGGCCACCAGTTGCTGGAGGCCGAGCCGGGCTGCGCCGAGGCGCTGGCCAAGTACCGCATCAATCCCGGCAACGTGGGTTTCGGCAAGAAGAAAGACAGCCAGTTCGGCGCGATCATCGAGAAGGCCATCCAGTACGGCAAGCCAGTGCGCATCGGCGCCAACTGGGGCTCGCTGGACCAGAGCATGGTCGCCACCCTGATGGACGAGAACGCCAAACGCGCCGAGCCGTGGGACGCCTCCCACGTGGCGCGCGAGGCGCTGATCCGCTCGGCGCTGGATTCGGCCCGGCGCGCCGAGGAACTGGGTCTGCCGCGCGAGCGCATCATTCTCTCGTGCAAGGTCTCCGGCGTGCAGGAGCTGATCGCGGTGTACCGCGACATCGCCGCGCGCTGCGACTACGCCCTGCACCTGGGCCTGACCGAGGCGGGCATGGGCTCCAAGGGCATCACCGCCTCGTCGGCGGCGCTGGCGGTGCTGCTGCAGGAAGGCATCGGCGACACCATCCGCATCTCGCTCACCCCCGAGCCGGGCGCTTCGCGCACCGGCGAGGTGATCGTGGCGCAGGAGCTGCTGCAGACCATGGGCCTGCGCGCGTTCACCCCGCTGGTGACCGCCTGCCCGGGCTGCGGACGCACCACCAGCGAGTTCTTCCAGGAACTGGCGCGCACGGTGCAGGCGCACGTGCGCGAGCAGATGCCGGTGTGGCGGGTGAAGTACGACGGCGTGGAGAACCTCACGCTGGCGGTGATGGGCTGCGTGGTGAATGGGCCGGGCGAATCCAAGCACGCCAACATCGGCATCTCGCTGCCCGGCAACGGCGAGGCGCCCTCTGCGCCGGTGTTCATCGACGGCGAGAAGGCGATGACCCTGCGCGGCGACAACATTGCCCATGAGTTCATCGGCATCCTCGACGACTACGTCGCCAACAAGTACGCCAGCCGGGTGGGCTGACGGGCGCATGGCCATCGGCGGCCCGGGCGAATCGCTGATCCTCGACGCCTGGCACGCCAACGCCACGCCCTGGACGCGCGCCGTGCGCGCGGGCGGCATCGAGAGCCGCCGCCTGGCGACCGACCGCGCCATCGTCGAGGCCGTGCTGGCGCGCGCGCCGCGCACCGCGATCGACTTCGGCTGCGGCGAGGGCTGGCTGGCACGGGCCCTGGCGGCGCACGGCGTCGACGTCACCGGCGTGGATGCGGTGCCGGCCCTGGTCGAGGCGGCCCAGGCCCAGGGCGGCGGCTCGTTCCAGGTCATGTCCTACGCCGAGGTGGCGGGCGGGGCGCTCAGGCGGCGCGCCGACGTGGTGGTATGCAATTTCTCCCTGCTGGGCGCGGCTTCCGTGGACGGCCTGTTGGCCGCCGTACCCGCCTTGCTGGAGCCGGGCGGGGCGCTGCTGGTGCAGACGCTGCATCCTTGGTATGCCGGCGTCCAGCCCTACCGGGACGGCTGGCGCGAGGGCTCATGGGCCGGCTGCGGCGAGGGGTTCGGCGACCCGGCGCCCTGGTATTTCCGCACCCTTGGCGGATGGCTGGACGCCTTTACCGTCGCGGGCCTGCGCCTGACCGCCCTGCACGAGCCGCTGCACCCTCGCACCGGCAGGCCGGCTTCCGTTATCTTCACGGCGGGGACCCGCTGAAGGGGGACGGGGCATGGGCAGGCATCGTGCCGTTGCGTTTCGCGCCATCGTGCAGGGCGGCCACCAGCCATGGCTGGTGCTCTTGCCGTTCGATCCGGTCAGCCAGTGGTCCACGCCGGCGCGTCCGCTGTGGAAATGCGGCCATGGGCACCGTGTCCGCGGCAGCCTCAACGGGCGTGATTTCCATGGTGCTGTGGTCGAGCGGGGCGGTGCGTTCTGGCTGCAGTTGGAAGAGGCGGCCGGGGTGGATCCCGGGCAGAGCGTGGATGTGCTGATCGAGCCGGAAGAGGGCTAAGAGCCTGTTCACGATCTCAGCGTTGCCCACGGCCTTCCGTCTGCGGGTATGCTCGCCGGCGCCCCCCGCCAGGAGACAAGTGCTGGGACGGCGGGGGGGATCGGTGAGGCTCAAGCCGCAAATTCGCATCGTGTTCATCTATGTCACGCTGGCCCTGGCGTGGATCTTCCTTTCCGACCGCCTGCTGTCCTCGCTGGTGTCCGACGAGCGCCTGCAGAGCCTGCTGCAGACCCTCAAGGGCACCTTGTACGTGCTGTGCACGGGCCTGCTGCTGTATTGGCTGATCGGACGCGACATGCAGCGCCTGGATCGCCTCAACCATTTGCTGCTCACCGGCAACGAGCAGTCGCTGCGCGCCCTGGTGTCGGCGATGGACGCGCGCCACAAGGAAACCAGCGACCATTCTGAGCGCGTGATGCGCATGACGGTGGCGCTGGCGCGCTGCGCCGGGCTGGATGGCGACGCCCTGCGCCACGTGCGCTTCGGCGCGCTGCTGCACGACATCGGCAAGCTGGCCCTGCCGGATGCCATCCTGATCAAGCCTGGCCCGCTCACGGCGGAGGAAACGGCGCTGATGCGAACGCATCCGGCGCTGGGTCGGGACTTGCTGATGCGCACGCCCTTCTTGCGCCCGGCCGTGGACATTCCCTACGCCCACCATGAGCGCTGGGACGGCACCGGCTACCCGCGCGGCCTGCGTGGTGAGGAGATCCCGCTGGCGGCGCGCCTCTTCAGCGTGGTGGACGTATGGGATGCGCTGAGCTTCCCGCGCGTCTACAAGCCGGCCTGGCCCGAGGAGGAGGTGCTGGCGTACCTGCGCAACGCCGCCGGCAGCCAGCTCGATCCGGCCATCGTGGCGCTGTTCCTGCGGCACTATGCCGAGCTGAAGGCGATCGGCATGGACGAGCGGCTGGAGGCGTGATCGCGGGCACTTCTCCCCGCCCGGGAGGGTTCGCTAGGCTTGGCTCCTGCCGTAGGCCTGCGGGAGGCACATGAACCTCTTCCTCGATTACGTCGCGTTCGGCCTGCTGGGCCTGCTGCCCATCGCCAACCCGGTGACCAGCGCCACCGTGCTGCTGGCACTCACCGGCCGCTACCCGCAAGCGGAGCGAAACCGGCAGATCAACCGGGCCACGCTCTACGTGGCGATCGTACTGCTGGTGTGCTTCTACGCCGGCAACGCGGTAATCCGCGGCTTCGGCATCTCGATTCCCGGGCTGCGCCTGGCCGGCGGCCTGATCGTGGCCTATATCGGCTTCGGCATGCTGTTCCCGCCGGCGCGGGCGGCGGAGGACGAGGTCCAGGCCGAGATGGCCGCGCATGGATCGCCGGCGAAATTGCAGGACGTCGCCTTCATTCCGCTGACCATGCCGTGCACCACCGGACCGGGCACCATCGCCTTCGTCATCAGCGCCGCCTCGTCCCTGCCCGCCGGGCAGGCCGGCCCGCTGGTCGTGCACCTGGCCGTCGCCACTACGACGCTGCTGTTCGCGCTGATCTTCTGGCTGTGCCTGCGCGGCGCGGCCAGGATCATGCGTGTCCTCGGCGAGACGGGCATCGACGCGCTGTCGCGCCTGATGGGCTTCCTGCTGGTGTGCATCGGCGTGCAGTTCGCCATCAACGGCGTGCACGAGCTGCTTCAAGGCTGGGGCTTCATCGCCGGCGCGTGACGGGGCGCCGGTGAGCTATGGCGCAACCGGCCGCAACTGCGCCAGCGGCGTGAACGCGGCCCAGCTGCCGGGCTGGCCGGGCAGCTGGGTGAGCTGGGCGATCATGCGCAGGAACTGGGGGCGGGGATATTCCACCGCGCCCAGCTGCAGCAGGTGCGGGTTGGTCACCTGCGCGTCGATCAGCGGGTAGTCCCAGCGGTGCAGCAGCTGCGCGAGCGCCGTCAGCGCCGCACGGGAGCCGCCGCTTTCGCGGCTGAACATCGATTCGCCGCAGAACAGCCGTCCCACCGCGATGCCATAGACGCCGCCGACCAGCCGCTCGCCCTCCCATACCTCGACGCTGTGCGCATGGCCAAGCTCATGCAGGCGGGTATAGGCCTCGACCATGGCCGGCACGATCCAGGTGCCCGCCTGGCCGGGGCGCGGGGCGGCGCAGGCGTCCACCACCTCGCGGAACGCATGGTCCACGGTGATCCGCCAGGAGACCCGGGCCAGCCGGCGGCGCAGGTTGCGGTTGACCTTGAGCGCAGCGGTGTGGAACACGCAGCGTGGGTCGGGCGACCACCACAAGAGCGGCTCGTCCTCGTTGAACCAGGGGAAGATGCCCTGGGCGTAGGCGGCCAGCAGCCGTCGGGGCGACAGGTCGCCGCCGAACGCCAGCAGGCCGTTCGGCTCGTTCAATGCCTTGCGCGGATCGGGGAAATGCTCCGGCTTGGCCGAATCGAGCAGGGGCAGTCGGATCATCGTCGGGGTCTGCGGAGAACCTTGGGGCGCGAGCGCTACGCGACACATGCTAGCGGCATGCCGCGCCGATTAGCATGATCGCCCTCCACGCGGTCGCCGGCGCCGCATGGCTGGCCTCCATGGCCATCGGCTACCGGCAGGCCCGTCAAGCGGCCGATGCCGTATCCAGTGCGAGGCGATGAACCGCTACGGGGCATCCATCTTGGCGTAGGGACTATGGGTATCCAGTTCCCGCGCGTAGTCGTCGATGGCCTCGGCCTCGTGCAGCAGCGCCTGGCGCACCGCCTCGCGGAAGCCCGGATCGACCAGGTAGTGGCGCGAATGCGTGCGCGTGGGAAGAAAACCGCGGGCCAGCTTGTGCTCGCCCTGCGCGCCCGGTTCGAAGCGTTGCAGGCCATGGCGGATGGCATGCTCGATGCCTTGGTAGTAGCACAGCTCGAAGTGCAGGCCGGGTACGTCCTCGATGGCGCCCCAGTAGCGCCCATACAAGGTGTCGTGGCTCTGCAGGAACAGCGCCATCGCGACGATCGCCTCACCCCGGCGGGCCAGGGCCAGTTGTACGGCATCGCCCAGCGTCTCGCCCAGCGCGGTGAAGAAGCGCCGGGTGAGCGCGGCATGGTTGCCCTTGGCGTCGAAGGTGGACTCGTACAGCGCATGCACCTGGCGCCACTCGGCGGCGCTCAGCGCGGCCCCGCCGCGCATGGCGATGGCCAGGTCGCTGCGTTCGACCTGGGCGCGCTCGTGGCGAATGTTCTTGCGCTTCTTGTGGTTCAGCGCGTGCAGGAAGGCGTCGAAATCCGCGTAGCCCGCGTTGTGCCAATGGAACTGCACGTCCGAACGCGCCAGCCAGGCATCGTCGAAGGCGGCGAGTTCATCCTCGCGCAGGAAATTGGCGTGCACCGAGGAAAGTCCCATGCGCTCGGCGAACATGCCCATGGCCGATACCAGGGCTTGCCGCCGCGATGGAGCCTGCGCACCATTGCCGGCCAGCAGGCGCGGGCCGGGCACGGGCGAGTAGGGCACGGCGTTGAGCAGCTTGGGATAGTAGTCGCCGCCGGCGCGCTCCCATGCGCTGGCCCAGCTCCAGTCGAACACGAACTCGCCGTGCGAGTTGCCCTTCAGGTACAGCGGCGCGGCGGCGATGAGTTCGCCGTCCTCGTACAGGCCGAGATGGTGCGCGCGCCAGCCCCAGTCGGCGCGGATGCAGCCGGTGCGCTCGAGCAGCGCCAGGAAGGCATGCGAGACGAACGGGTTGTCGTCGGGGCGAAGCGCATCCCACACGGGTGCGGGGATGGTTTCGATGCTGTCGTGGAAGCGGGCTTCGATCACGTCATTCAAGAGTAACGCAACGCCATGTCGTCATGCCGGCGCATCGCGACGACCGTTGATTGAAGGACAGGCCGTCATTCCGGCCTGCGCCGGAATGACGGGCAGGGGTGCGGCGCATCCATGCACTGGAGGGATGGGCAGGCGTTCAGCTCGCCGGGCCCTGCTGGTCCAGCCAGCGCTCGGCATCCAGCGCGGCCATGCAGCCGAAGCCGGCCGAGGTGATCGCCTGGCGGTAGACGTGGTCGGCCACGTCGCCGGCGGCGAACACGCCCGGCACCGAGGTCATGGTGGCCATGCCGGCAAGGCCGCTGCGGATCTTGATGTAGCCGTCGTGCATGTCCAGTTGGCCGTCGAAGATGCCAGTGTTGGGCGTATGGCCGATCGCCACGAAGAAGCCGGTGACCGGCAGGTCGCGGGTGGCACCGGAGTTGACGTCCTTCACGCGCACGCCGGTGACGCCGGAGTCGTCGCCCAGCACCTCGTCCACCGAGTGGTTCCACACCAGCTCGATCTTGCCGGCAGCGGCCTTATCGAACAGCTTGTCCTGCATGATCTTCTCGGCGCGCAGCTTGTCGCGGCGGTGGATCAGGTAGACCTTGCTGCAGATGTTGGCGAGGTACAGCGCCTCCTCGACGGCGGTGTTGCCGCCGCCGATCACCGCCACTTCCTGCTCGCGGAAGAAGAAACCGTCGCAGGTGGCGCAGGCGGACACGCCGCGGCCCTTGAAGTGCTCCTCGCTGGCGATGCCGAGGTACTTGGCGGTGGCGCCGGTGGCGATGATCAGCGCGTCGCAGGTGTACTCGCCCGAGTCGCCCTTGAGGCGGAACGGCCGCTGCTTGAGGTCCACGCTGTGGATGTGGTCGAACACCATCTGGGTCTCGAAGCGCTCCGCATGCTGCGCCATGCGCTGCATCAGCTCCGGTCCCTGCACGCCCTTGTCGTCGCCCGGCCAGTTGTCCACCTCGGTGGTGGTCATCAGCTGGCCGCCCTGCTGCAGGCCGGTGATCAGCGTCGGCTTGAGGTTGGCGCGGGCCGCGTAGACGGCGGCGGTGTAGCCGGCGGGACCGCTGCCCAGGATCAGCAGGCGGCTGTGCTTGGTCGATGCGTTCATGCGTTCCTTCTCTCCGCCTCGTGGGCGGCGATCTGCTTTTTAGGGTCGGGTGGGCGAGGGAGCCTGGCCGCCGCGGACGGACAACCAGGCTCCGGCGAAGGGTGGACGGCGTCGCCCATCATGGGGGTGGACTGGCTGGTTTTCACCTAAGGCCAGGCTATCCCTTTGACTTTCCTAATCATGCGCAAAGTGGTCTGCTTATGCGGCGTGTCGGGAATGTGAAAACGGCCGGTCCGTCATGGTTATAATCCTGCGGGTTTGCTGGCGGCTTGAACAGCCATTCGCTCCATCCCTTGCGGCGGTTTCCTCAGGCCGTGTCGCAGGTCCGGGCGAAGCGTCCGAACCCGCAAGGATGGGGAAGGCGCACGGGCGATTCAAGGCCGCCGTACCTCGCGTTTCGTCGGATCGTTGCCCGGTCCGGTGTCGTTGCCACCCAAAGCTTCTCCCACAGGATCCACTCCCCATGCGTATCGGTATTCCTTCCGAAACCAAGACCCTCGAAGGTCGTGTCGCCCTCATTCCCGCCGCCGCCGCCGACCTGGTGCGCCGCGGCCATGACGTCTTCATCCAGTCCGGCGCCGGCGAGAAGAGCGGCTTCTCCGACGAGGCCTACGCCAAGGTCGGCGTGAAGATCGCGCCGGACGCCGCCGCGCTGTACGAGGCGGGCGAGCTGATCGTGAAGGTGAAGGAGCCGGTGGCCGGCGACCTGGCCCTGCTCAAGAAGCACCACCTGCTGTTCTGCTACCTGCACCTGGCCGCCGAGCCGGAGCTGACCAGGCGCCTGCTCGAGATCGGCCTGACCGGCGTGGCGTTCGAGTCGGTGGAGGAGAACGGCGGCCTGCCGCTGCTGCTGCCGATGTCGGTGATCGCCGGCCGCATCGCCACCCAGATCGGCACCACCCTGCTGCATCGCCCGGAGGGCGGCAAGGGCAAGCTGCTGGGCGGCATGGCCTCCACGCCGCGCGGCAAGGTGGTGGTGCTGGGCGCCGGCGCCGCGGGCGGCAACGCCGCCGCGCTGGCCGCCGCCGCGGGTGCCAACGTGGTGGTGTTCGACAAGCGCCAGGACCGCCTGGCCGAGATGATGGCGCTGGGTCCGAACGTCACCGCCCTGTATGCCTACGAATCGACCGTGGCCGAGGAAGTGGCCACCGCCGACCTGGTGGTCGGCGCCGTGCTGATCCCCAGCGCCAAGGCGCCGCGCGTGGTCACCGAGGACATGGTCAAGACCATGGAGAAGGGCAGCGTGCTGGTGGACATCTCCATCGACCAGGGCGGCTGCTTCGAGACCTCGCGCCCGACCACCTGGAAGGAGCCGACCTACGACGTGCACGGCGTAACCCACTTCTGCGTCACGAATATGCCGGGTGCCGTCCCGCAGACCTCGTCGGTAGCGATCTCTGCGGCTATCCTTCCCTACGTGCAGCGTCTGGCCGCCGGCAACGAATGGCGCCAGTTCGAACCGCTGCGCGGGGGCATCAACGTCGACAACGGCGAGCTGGTTCATCCGGCGCTCAAGGGCATGATCTAAGGTCTCCCTGTCGTTTCGGCGGATGCAACACTGGCCGGTCGCCTCCATGGGTGGCCGGCCTTACGCCAGAGAATCGGGAAAAGGACCACGGTGGCGCGTAGCGCGAACGTCAAGAAAGAAAAGCCGCGCGAGGGCCTCAGCGAGGAGCTGAAACGCCGTCTGCGCGAGGCCGGCGCCCTGTTGCTGCTGCCCCTGGCCTTGTACCTGTTGGTCTGCCTGTTCAGCTACAACGACCAGGACCCGAGCTGGGGCCACGCGGGCACCGCCGAGCACACCAGGAATTTCGGCGGCGAGGTGGGAGCCAATATCGCCAACGTGCTGCGCTACATCTTCGGCCTGGTCTCCTATTGCTTTCCGCTGCTGCTGCTCGCTTTGGGCGTGCAGGTGCTGCGCCATCGCGGCGAGCGTAGGGTGCAGCCGTGGGAGCCCTCCCTGCGCCTGATCGGCTCGGTGTTCTTCTTCATCACCGCGCCGGCGCTGCTGTACATCATCTTTCAACGTGACTATGTCGCCCCGCAGGGCGCGGGTGGCGTAGGCGGCATCATCGGTTTGTGGCTGGGTCGCGGCTTGCTGCATGCGCTGGGCGACAAGGGCGCGCCGCTGCTGCTGCTGGCCTTGTTCCTGGTGGCGGTGACGCTGGCCACCGGACTGTCGTGGTTCCGCGTGATGGACCTGACCGGGCAGGGCGTGCTCAAGCTCGCCGGCTGGTTCGGCGGCAAGCTGCGCGAGGCCCCGGAAATGATGGCCGCCCGTCAGGCCCGCGCCGAGCGCGAAGTGGTCAAGAAGACCGAGGCCGTCAAGCAGGCCAGGCGCGAGCCGCTGCGCATCGAGACGCCGCCTGCACCGGTGGTCAAGAGCGAGCGCGCCCGGCTGGAGACGCAGATCCCGCTGTTCACCGGCGCCTCGATGCCGGGCGAGCTGCCGCCGCTGTCGCTGCTGGACGAGGCGCCGCCGCAGGGGCCGGGATATTCCGAGGAAACGCTCGAGGTGCTGTCGCGCCAGGTGGAGCTCAAGCTCAAGGATTTCCGCATCGAGGCCAGGGTGGTCGGCGCCTATCCCGGCCCGGTCATCACCCGCTTCGAGCTGGAGCCCGCCGCCGGCGTGCGCGGCTCGCAGGTGTCCAGCCTGGACAAGGACATCGCGCGCGGCTTGTCGGTGGTCAGCGTGCGCGTGGTGGACGTGATCCCCGGCAAGAACGTGATCGGCCTGGAGATTCCCAACGCCAAGAAGCAGATCGTCTATCTCTCCGAGATCCTGCGCTCGGACAAGTACGACCAGCTGAAGTCGCCGCTGGCGCTGGCGCTGGGCAAGGACATCGCCGGCCGGCCCGCGGTGGCCGACCTGGCGAAGATGCCGCACCTGCTGGTGGCCGGCACCACCGGCTCGGGCAAGTCCGTGGCGGTCAACGCCATGGTGCTGAGCCTGCTCTACAAGAGCAGCCCGAAAGACGTTCGCATGATCATGATCGACCCGAAGATGCTGGAGCTTTCGGTCTACGAGGGCATCCCGCACCTGCTCGCGCCGGTGGTGACCGACATGAAGGAGGCCGCCAACGCGCTGCGCTGGTGCGTGGCGGAGATGGAGCGCCGATACAAGCTGATGGCCGCGGTGGGCGTGCGCAACCTCGCCGGCTTCAACAAGAAGGTGAGGGAGGCGGAGAACGCCGGCCAGCCGCTGCTGGACCCGCTGTTCCGCCCCAATCCGGAGATGCCCAACCTCGCCGCCGAGCCGCTGGAACCGCTGTACCACATCGTCATCATCATCGACGAGTTCGCCGACATGATGATGATCGTCGGCAAGAAGGTCGAGGAACTGATCGCCCGCCTGGCGCAAAAGGCGCGCGCCGCCGGCGTGCACCTGATACTGGCCACGCAGCGCCCGTCGGTGGACGTGATCACCGGCCTCATCAAAGCCAACATCCCCACCCGCATCGCCTTCCAGGTGTCGAGCAAGATCGACTCGCGCACGATCCTCGACCAGTCCGGCGCGGAGACACTGCTGGGCCACGGCGACATGCTCTACCTGCCGCCGGGCACGGCCACGCCGGACCGCGTGCACGGTGCCTTCGTGGACGACCACGAGGTGCACAACGTGGTGAACTGGCTGCGGGCGCAGGGCTCGCCACAGTACATCGAGGGCGTGCTGGAAGAGGTGCAGGCCACCGCCGACGGCAAGTTCATCAACGACTCGGGCCTGCCGCAGGACGGCGAGGAAGGCGGCGACGCCGATGCGCAGCTGTACGACAAGGCCGTGCGCATCGTCACCGAGACGCGCCGCGCCTCGATCTCCGGTGTGCAGCGCCACCTGCGCATCGGCTACAACCGCGCCGCGCGCCTGATCGAGCAGATGGAGCAGGACGGCGTGGTGAGCGCCCCGCAGCACAACGGCAACCGCGAGGTGCTGGCGCCGCCGCCACCGAAGAACTGAGCCGGCTTGCTCGTCATGCCGGCCTGCGCCGGCATGACGGCTGAAAGATCCGGGCGATTTGCCATTAAACTTACACACCTCGAAATTCGCCCATCAGCCTCCTTTCCAGGGCATTCATGAAACGCTCGCTTCTACTCGTTGCCGCCACCTTCGTTTTCGCGTTGGCCAGCTTGGCCCAGGCCGCCGCGGGTCCCGCGCGCGCGCGCCTGGAGACCTTCACCAGCGGGCTGCATTCGCTCACCGGTACGTTCGCGCAGACCATCCGCGACGCCAACGGCGATCCGGGCAAGCCCAGCTCGGGCACGCTCGCGCTGGAGGCGCCGCGGCAGTTCCGCTGGGAAACGCTGGCGCCGTCCAGGCAAACCATCGTGGCCGACGGCAGCCGCGTGTGGCTGTACGACCCGGACCTGCAGCAGGTAACGGTGCGCGTGCAGAGCGCGGAGGAGTCGCACAGCCCGCTCACCGTGCTCACCGACGTCAAGCAGATGGACAAGGACTTCAACGTGGCCGAGCAGGGCGAGCACGACGGCCTGGCCTGGCTGCGCCTGACCTCCAAGGCCAAGGACCCGCAGTTCGACTACGCCGACCTCGGCTTCGATGCCAACGGCCTGGCGCGCATGGTGTTCCGCGACCAGCTGGGCGCGGTCACCGACATCCGCTTCTCGGGCTGGCGGCGCAACATCGAGATTCCGCCCGCCACCTTCAACTTCGTGCCGCCGCAGGGAGCCGACGTGATCGGCGACCTGCCGGTGATCCAGACCCAGCCCATCAAGAACTGATCCCGCCATGCTGCGTCAGCTGCCTCGCTGGGCCTGGGTCGGTGGCGGCCTGCTGGCCCTGATCGCCGGCTGCATCAACGCGGTCGGCTACTTGTGCTTCCGCCACCAGCCGATCACCCACCTCACCGGCACCAGCACGGAGCTTGGCCTGGCCCTGGCCCGGCTCGACGCCGGCGAGATCCTGCATTGGGCGATGGCGATCCTGTCGTTCCTGATCGGCGCGGTGGCGAGCGGCTTCATCGTGCAGCAGCGCACCTTGCAGCTCGGGCGCCGCTACGGCGTGGTGCTGATGATCGAGTCGCTGCTGCTGTTCGCCGCCACGCCGCTGATCCACGAAGGCCGCGATCTCGGCCTGTACCTGGCCTCGGGCGCCTGCGGCCTGCAGAACGCCATGGTCAGCACCTATAGCGGCGCCACCTTCCGCACCACCCACTTGTCGGGCATCTTCACCGACCTGGGCATCTACCTCGGCCAGCGCCTGCGCGGCCTGGAAGTGGACTGGCTGCGCATCCACGTGTGCCTGCTGGTGGCCTCCCACTTCATCGTCGGCGCCACCCTGGGAGCGCTGGGCTTCATGGCCTTCCAGGAGCACGTCCTGTACGTGCCCGCCGCGATCACCGGCGTGGTGGGCCTGGGCTACACGATCTACCGGCATTTGTATCTCGGTTCACCATCGGGCGGCTGAGAGAGTCGAACCCCTCCCCAACCCTCCCCTACGGTCGCAGGGGAGGCTGGGAGGGGGGCAACCTCGAACAAGCCCTACGGCGCGGCCGCGCTGCGGTTGCGCCCGCCGTGCTTGGCCTCGTACAGCGCGCGGTCGGCGCGCGACAGCCATTGCGACAGGCTCTCGCCGGCCCGCCAGGCGGCCACGCCGATGCTCGCCGTCATGGCGATGGATTGTCCCTCGTGCACGACGGGCGAGGCGGCCAGGGCCCGGCGGATCCGTTCAGCCACCTCCATGCCTTGCGCCAGCGTCGTGCCGGGCAGGCAGGCCACCAGTTCCTCGCCGCCGTAGCGGCCGGCCAGGTCGCCTTCGCGGCACTGTTCGCGCACGATGCGGCCGGCGGTGCGGATCACCGCGTCGCCCGCCAGGTGGCCATAGGTGTCGTTGATCTGCTTGAAGTGGTCCAGGTCGAGCAGGGCGACGCAGGCATTCCCGTCGGCGGCCTGCCCGCGGACCTCCTCGGCCAGCTGCAGGAAGCGCCGCCGGTTGCACAGGCCGGTCAGCTCGTCCGTGCTGGCCAGTTCGTCCAGGCGCTGGTTGGCGCTGAGCAGGTCGCGGGTGTGCGCGTCGATCTGCTGCTGCAGCTGGCGCGCCTGGCGCCGCAGGTAGAGCGTGCGCAACTGGGTAACTCCGGCCAGCGCCGCCAACAGCAGGAGGCCGCCCGCGACCAGGGCGGTGAGCGTTTCGTACCAGCGCGGCTCGACCGCGATGCCGATCGTGGCCATGATGGCGCGCGGCTCCATGCCATGCGTCTGCGCCCGCAGCTGCAGCGCGTAATCCCCATGGGGCAGGTTGGTGTAGATGACGGAGGGCAGGCTGCCGTGCGGTACCTCGGTCCATTCCTCGTCGAAACCCATCATGCGGTAGCTGTAGCTGGTTTCCGCGGGCGCCTGGTAATCCAGCAGGGCGAAGTCCAGGCGCAGGCTGCGGCTGTGCGGTCCCAGCCGCAGGGTCTCGCCCGCGCGCGGCAGCCGGGCGAACGGCAGGGGCTGGCCGTTGAGCGTGGCGTAGGTGATGGCCAGCGGCGCGTCGGGACGGTCCGGCGGGCGCCAGTCGGGGCGCACCACGGTGAGCCCGCCCAGGCCGCCGAACAGCAGCTCGCCGCTGGGCGCGCGTGCCGTGGCGGCATAGATGTAGCTGGCGATGCGCAGGCCATCGCGGCTGCCCAGGTTGCGTGCGACATGGGTGGTGCCGTCGATGCGGGAGATTCCGTTGGGCAGGCTGACCCAGGCATTGCCCTGGTCGTCGCTCTGCACGGCGTTGATGTTCTCGCTGCTCAGCCCTTGCGGCACGCCGATGGTGCGGAAGCGGAACGGCTCGCCGGGGGCGTGCGATTCGAGCAGGGCGAGCCCGCCGTAGGTGCCGATCCACAGCGCGCCCTGCGGGTCGCTGGCGATCGAACTGACCAGGTTGTTCGGCAAGCTGGACGGATCGTCCGGCTGGTTCAGCACGTTGCGGAAGCCGTGGTTCTGCATCGCATCGCCGGCGATGCTGATGCCATGGCTGGTGAGGTACCAGACCGCGTTGCCGATGCGCTCGATGGCCCGCACCGTATTGCTGGCCAGGCTGTCCGGGTCGTTGGGATCGTGCCCGATGTGTGCCAGCGCCCGGGTTCGCGTGTCGTAGCGGTACACGCCGTCGTACGTCGCGATCAGCAATTGCCGGTCGTATCCCAGCAGGTGCAGCACCGGCTTGTCGTCGAGCGCGGGGATGGCCGAATCTTGTACCGCCAGCGTGTCGGGCGAGATGCGGGCCAACCCCTGCGTACCGACCCAGATCGCGCCGTCGGGCATTTCATGGAACGCCTGCACGTCGCGCCGGGTCTGGCTGCCGCCGAGCTGCAGGTGCCGGATCACGCCGTGCTCGACATCGATCACGTCGATATGCCCGGCGCTCATGCCCAGCCAGATGCGTCCCCGCGTATCGACATAGATGCCGCGCACGTTGGTGTTGGCGAGGGTGCGCTCGTCATGGCTGGAAGGCAGCAGTGCGAACGCGGTGCGGGCGTCGGGATCGTGGCGCGCCACGCCGAGGTCCGTGGCGACCCAGACATTGCCGGCATGGTCCTGCAGCAGCGCGCGCACGGCGTTGCCCGGCAGCGAGGAGGGCATCGCCGTGTCGTGCAGCATCGGGCGCACATGGTCGCTGCCGGGCGTGTAGGCCAGCACGCCATCACCATCGGTGCCCAGCCAGAGGGTGTCGGCGTTCAGTTCCAGGAAGTCCCGCACGGTGGGGTGCCGCTCGCCATCCTGCCGATAGCCGCTGAAGCCGCCCACCGCCTGCCAGCGCCCGTCGGCATCACGGTAGGCCGCGCCGGAACGCGTGCTGCCCACCCAGAGCCGTCCCTCGCGGTCCTCGTGCAAGGCCCAGATGCCGTCGCTCAGCACGGTGTGGATGTCGCCCGCCGGGTGCCTCGGCCGCACGAAGGCGTGGCTGCCCACATAGCGCACGAACAGGCCGAGGTTGTTGCCGAGCCACAGGTTGCCGGCATGGTCCTGCAGCACGCTGAAGTTGCGTGGCGCGGCGGCGTTGCCGGTGGGCACGGCGGTGATGCGGTTGCTGCGCAGGTCCAGGTGGTCCAGGCCGCGCTCGGTGGCGATCCATGCGCCGCTGTCGCCGTCACGCGCCAGCGCATAGATCTTGCCGTCGCTGGTGCCGTCCTTGCCGACGGGGTAGTTGTGGAAGCGGTTGTCGGCGGGATCGAACCGGCTCAATCCGCCGGCGTTGGTACCGATCAGCAGACTGCCGTCGGGCAGGGCCAGCAGGCTGCGGACATAGGCGTCGGGCAGGCCATAGGCCGGGTTGCCGGTGGCGGTGAACACCTGCATGCGGTAACCGTCGTAGCGCACCAGGCCGGCCATGGTGCCGATCCAGACCAGTTGGCGCTCGTCCTGGGCGAGCGCGGTAGTGATCGAGTGGGGCAGGCCGTCGCTGACGCCCAGGCGATCGAACCAGGGCGCGTCGAACGGTGCCCACGGATCCTCGGCCCGCGCCAGCCCCAGCGGCAACAGCACGAGCCAGGGCAGCAGGAGGGCCAGCCGCCATCCGCGCGGCGCGCGGCCGGCAAGGTACCGGATCACGGCGCGCCCGCCCTCATGGAGCCTTCGCGTTTTCGGCATGGCTTCGATCCCGCCCGCGCCTCCATTCCGTGCGCGCGGCAGCATCATAGCCGCAGGTGCCCGTCGCTCCGCATGTCCTATCATGGAAAAATGCCGCTGCCGTCTCTTCCATGCGCCTGTTGATCGTCGAGGATTCGCCCGCCCTGGGGCACGACCTGCGGGTCGCCCTGGTGCGCGATGGCCATGCGGTGGATCTCGCCGTGGATGGCGCGCAGGCGCTGGCTTTCGCCGCCGCCTATGCCTACGACGTACTGGTGCTGGACCTGATGCTGCCCAAGGTGGATGGCTGGGCGGTGCTGCAACGGGTCAAGCAGGGCGAGGGCAGCCCGGGCGTGCTGGTGTTGTCGGCGCGCGACCAGGTGGCTGACCGGGTGGAAGCGCTGAACCTCGGCGCGGACGACTACCTGGTCAAGCCCTTCGCCTACGACGAACTGCTGGCGCGCATCCTTGCCGTGTCGCGGCGCGGCGCCAGCCTGGCGCCTTTGCTGCGAGCCGGGGCGTTGGAGGTCGACCCGCGCGCCCGGCTGGCCCGCATCGACGGCAAGGTGCTGGCGTTGACCCCGAAGGAATACGCACTGCTGGAAGCCCTGCTGGGCCAGCGCGGCACTGTGCTGGCGCGCGGTGCGTTGTTCGAGCGCCTCTATGATGCGCGCAGCGATGCTTCCGACAAGGTGATCGAGGTACTGGTGAGCACCCTGCGCGCCAAGCTGGCGCGCGCAGGCATGCCGGAGCTGATCGAGACGCGCCGGGGATTTGGCTATGTCATCCCCGCGTAGCTGGCTGTTCCATTCCATCCACGGCCGCCTGCTGCTGACGTTGTGCGTCGGCCTGGGCGTGCTGATGACGGTCATGTTCGTGCTGCTCGACCACAGCATCGACCACAAGATCTACCAGCGCCTGGACGATGACCTGTTGCAGCGTGCCCGCGGCATCGCCGCGCTGCTGGAGACGCAGCCCGCCGAGCAGGAGATGGCGCGGCTGCAAACCTTCCGGCCGGCCTATGCCGGTGGCGGCCATACCGAGTTTCTCCAGGTGTGGGATGCCGCGGGGCGTACCCTGCTGGTATCGGGCAGCAATCCTCGCGGCCGGCTGGAGCGTCCGGCCGCGGTGCCCGCCAACAAGCCGTTGTTCTACGATCTGGCGCTGCCGGACCACCACCGTGGCCGCGCGGTCGCGCTGCAACTGCTGTTTCCGGGCGTGCGCGAACCCGCCACCATCGCGGTGGCGGAAGAGCGCGAGCAGGTCGATCGCTTCGAGCGCAGCGTGCACATGGCCCTGCTGGGCGGCGTCGTGGGCACGGCGCTGTCGGCAGCGCTGCTTGCCATCGTGACGGTGCGCCGGGGCTTGCGGCCGCTGGTGCGGTTCGGTGCGGTGGCGCGCCGCTCGGAGGAGCCGCCGCATTTGCCCCAGCGGCAGTTGCCCTTGGAATTGACACCTTTCGCCGAGGCGCTGAACGACGCGTTCGATCGCCTGCGGGCGGGCATGGAACGCGAGCGCCGTTTCTCGCGCGACGTCGCCCATGAGCTGCGCACGCCGCTGGCCGAGATGCGCTCGGCGGTGGAGCTGGCGCGCCGCGATGGCAGCACGCCGGTCTCGCTGGCCAATCTCGGCGAGGCGATCGAGCGCATGCAGCGCTGCATCGACAGCCTGCTGGCCGTGTCCCGCTATGAATCCGGGCTGGTGCCACCGGAGCTGGAACCGGTAGACCTGGTGCCGCTGCTGCGTCGCGCCATGGACGGCCAGGCGCGCGTGCATGCGGTGTTGCCGGCGGAGGCTTGGGTGCAATCCGATCCCGCGCTGCTGGAGCGCATCGTCGATAACCTCATGCGCAACGCGCTGGAGTACGCGCCCGAGGGCGGCACGGTCGAACTGGCGCTCGAACTGGCGCGGGGCCAATGGCTGCTGCGCATCGGCAACGCGGCGCCCGAGCTGACCGAGGCGGACCTGTCGCATCTCGGCCAGCGTTTCTGGCGCAAGTCGCCGGCACGCGAGGCGGATGGCCATGGCGGGCTGGGCCTGGCCCTGGCCGGCACGCTGGCGGTGGTGCTCGGCGCCACGCTGCGCTTTTCGTTGAGTGACGGCCGGTTGTGGGCGGAGCTGGGAGCGCTGCCCGATATCGCGACCATCCCCAGCGACGGCTGAGTCATGCGTCGTCGTGCCGCAATGGCTTGAGCGCGGATACGAGCTTAAGCGGATCCAAAGCCGCGTCTCCCATCCTTCCCCGGTCACGTGCAGCGGGCGCGGGCTTCTTGCGCCCAAGCCGCCCCGTGGCATCCACGTCATGAGGAGATGGCCATGTCCACTGTGCGTTACGCCCCCTGGCTGAGGCGCCTGCACTGGCTGGTTGCCGGTTGCGTTGCCTTCGCGCTGGTGTTGATTGAAACCAAGGGATGGTTACCGCGCGGCTCGGCGGAGCGACGCGCCGTCCAATGGGGGCACATCCAGTTCGGCATCGCCGTGCTGTTGCTGATGGGGCCGCGCCTGTGGATGCGGCTGCGCAGCCAGGTGCCGCCGATCACGCCGCCGCTGCCGCGCTGGCAGGCGTGGCTGGGCAAGCTGGTCCACCTGGCCTTGTATCTGCTCGCATGGGCCGTGCCGTTGCTGGGCGTGGCGATGATGTTCGCCTCGGGCAAACCATGGAACCTGCTCGGCTTGCCCTTGCCGTCGATGGCTACGCCCGACCCGGGGCTGGCGCATGTCCTGGAGGAAATCCACGAAACCGCCGGCAACGTCTTCATGTGGCTGGCCATGGTCCATGCCGCCGCCGCGCTGTTCCACCACTGGGTGCGGCACGACGACACCTTGCTGCGGATGCTGCCCGGGCGGCGCGGCGGCGGTCCGGCGGCTTAAGCGGAACCAAAGCGGCCGCTGCCGATACTCGCGCCTCACCCCCTACAGGAGATACGCCATGCTGCGCCGGCTTGCGGGCCTGGGCCTGATGGCCTTGGCCATCGCCCAGGCATTCGCCGCGGAGCCTTCCGCTCCCATACCCACCGCTTCCGCAGCGCGTGTCGAGCGCGTGCCGCTGGAGTCGCTGCCCGCCACGGTGCGGTTGCCCCTGCGCGGAACATCGACCGTCACCACGCCCTTGCCCGGCGTCGTGCTCGAGGTGCTCGTCCGCGAAGGCGACGCGGTGACGCGGGGCCAGCCGCTGGCGCGCCTGCAGAGCCGGGAGGCGATGACGCTGGATGCCGATCTCGCCGCCGCGCAAGGCGCTTATGGCGTGGCGGCCGCGCAGGCGGCACGCGACCGGCAACTGCTGGCCGAAGGCATCGTGCCGCAGGCGCGGACCCAGGCCAGCGCGGCGGCGCGCGATGCCGCCGCCGCGCGCCTGCACGAGTTGCAGGCCTTGCGTGCCTGGGCGCCCGCCGCTGGCGGCAGGGCCGGCATGGGCGTCTATGAATTGCGGGCACTGGCCGATGGCCGGGTGATCGAGCGCGCGTTGCAGCCGGGCGCCACCAGCGAGGCGCTGGCCAAGGCTTTCGTGCTGGTGGATGGCCATCGCATGACGCTGGAATTGCGCGTGCCGGCCTCACGGGCGGGCGAGGTGCGGCGCGGCCAGGAGGTGCGCACCAGCGAGGGCGCGCTGGCCCAGGTCAGCGAGACCGGCGGCGTGCTGGACCCGGCCAGCCAGACCGTGCTGGTCCGCGCGGAAGGCGAGGCGGGCGCCCTGCTGCCCGGCATGCAGACCAACGCCACGCTATGGCTGCCCGCGCCGCCGGATGCCGTCTCGGTGCCGGCCAGCGCGTTGCAGGGCGAAGGCGAAGCGTTGAAGGTCTACGTGCGCGGCACGAACGGATTCCGTGCGGTGGACGTGCAACAGCTGGCGCGCGATGGCGAGGTCCGCCGCATCGTGCGCGGCGCCGTGAAGCCGGGCGAGGAGGTGGCCACCGGCTCGCTCGACGCGCTGCGGGCCGATGCCGCGGCGGAGGTCCGCTGAGATGCTGCGGCGGCTGATTGCGTTCTCGCTGGCGCAGCGCCTGCTGGTGCTGGTGGCGGCGCTCGGCCTGGTGGCCGCCGGCGCATGGGCATTCCTCGGCCTGCCCATCGATGCGTATCCCAACATCGCGCCCACCCAGGTCAAGCTGATCCTCAAGGCGCCCGGCATGACGCCGGAGGAAGTGGAAAACCGCGTGGTGGTGCCGCTGGAGATGGAGCTGCTGGGCATCCCGCAGGCGGCGATGCTGCGTTCCACCGCCAAGTACGCCATCGCCGACATCACGCTGGATTTCGCCGAAGGCACCGACATCTACTGGGCGCGCCAGCAGGTATCCGAACGCTATGCCGGCGTGGCGGCGGATTTGCCGCCGGATGTGAGCGGCGGCCTGGCGCCGATCTCCACGCCGCTCTCGGACATGTTCATGTTCACCATCGAGGGCGACGGCCTGTCGCTGGCCGAGCGGCGCACGCTGCTCGACTGGACCATCCGTCCCGCGCTGCGCACCATTCCCGGCGTGGCCGACATCAATGCGCTGGGCGGCGAGGTGCGCAGCTTTCTCGTGACGCCCGACCGTGCGCGATTGTCGGCGGCCGGCCTGCATTTCCGTGACGTGGCCGACGCCATCGGCCGCAACAATCGCAACGATGGCTCGGGCCGCCTGCGCGATGGCGAGGATGCCTTGATCGTGCGGGCCGCCGGCGCCATCGCCTCGCTGGACGATCTTCGCCAGGTGGTGGTCAGCCTGCGCGACGGCGTGGCGGTGCGCGTCGGCGACGTGGCGCAGGTCGGTTATGGCGCGCTCACGCGCTACGGCGCGGTGACGCGGGATGGCGCGGGCGAGGCGGTGGAAGGCCTGGTGGTCGGCCTGCGTGGCGCGGACGCGTCGCAGACCGTGGCAGCCGTGCGCGAGCGCCTGGCCGGGCTGGAACGCGGCCTGCCCGCCGGCGTGCGCATCGAGACCTTCTACGACCGCAGCGACCTGATCAAGCGCGCCGTGGGCACCGTGCAGAGCGCCTTGGTCGAGGCCAGCGTGCTGGTGGTGATCCTGTTGCTGCTGTTCCTCGGCGACGCGCGAGCGGCGCTGGTGGTATCGGTCACGCTGCCGCTTGCCGTGCTGCTCACCTTCGTGCTGATGCGCATCACCGGCATGAGCGCCAACCTGATGAGCCTCGGCGGCCTGGCCATCGCCATCGGCATGCTGGTGGACGCCGCCGTGGTGGTGGTGGAGAACACCGTCAGCGGCCTGGCGGGACCCGACGGCCCGGCCCTGCCGCGACTGCACCGCATCTATCGCGCGGCGGGCGAAGTGGCCGCGCCGGTGGCGGCCGGCGTCGTCATCATCATGCTGGTGTTCATGCCGCTGCTGAGCCTGCAGGGCCTGGAGGGCAAGCTGTTCGCGCCGGTGGCGCTGACCATCGTATTCGCCCTGGCCGCCTCGCTGGTGCTGTCGCTCACCGTGATCCCGGTGCTGTGCTCGCTGGTGCTGCGCGAGGGGACGCACCGTGAGCCGTGGCTGATGCGCCAGCTGGAACGTATCTACCGGCCATTGCTGGCATGGTCGCTGGCCCACGGACGCGCGATGGCGGCGATGGCCGTGGCAGGCCTCGCCATCGGCGTGGTCGCCTACCTCGGTACCGGCAAGACCTTCATGCCGACCATGGACGAGGGCGACATGCTGGTGCAGTTGGTCAAGCCCGCCTCGATCTCGCTGGAAGCCTCGCGCGACCTGGACTTGAAGATCGAACGCGCCGTGAAGGCCAGGTTGCCCGAGGTCGAGCACATCGTCGCGCGCCTGGGCTCGGACGAACTGGGCCTGGACCCGATGGGCCTGAACGAGACGGACATGTTTCTCCAGCTCAAGCCGCGTGCCCAGTGGCGCACGCCGGATGCCGCCTGGCTGGAACAGCAGCTGCGCGATGTGATGAAGGCCTTCCCCGAGGTGGAATACGGCTTCACCCAGCCGATCCAGATGCGCGTGTCGGAGATGCTCACCGGCAGCCGCGGCGACGTGGCGGTGAAGGTGTTCGGCCCCGACCTGGGCGTGCTCAACGACCTGGCCAACCGGATCGCGGCGATCCTGGAGCGCACGCGCGGCAGCCAGGACGTACTGGCGCAGACCCAGGAGGGCATGCGCTACCTGGGCGTGCAGATCGACCGGCAGGCGGCGGGACGTTATGGGCTCGACGTCACCGCCGTGCAGGACGAACTGCGCGCCCAGTTGGAAGGCGCCCGGGCCGGCACCGTCATCGAACAGCAGCGGCGCGTTCCCATCGTGGTGCGCGGCGCCGAACGGATCGCCAGCGCGCCCGAGCGCTTCGGCCAGATCAGCGTGGCGCGCGGCGATGGTGGCGAGGTGCCGCTGGAGCGCATGGCCCGGCTGGAACCGACCAGCGGCCCGGTGCAGGTGCGCCGCGAGAATGCCTCGCGCTATGCGCTGGTGCAGGCCAACGTCGCGGAGCGCGACCTGGTCGGTTTCGTCGATGAGGCCCGGGCCGTCGTCGAACGCGAGGTGCATCTGCCTTCGGGATACCAGGTGAGCTGGGGCGGCCAGTTCGAGAACCAGCAACGCGCGGCGGCCCGGCTCGGGCTGGTGGTGCCGGTGGCGCTGGGCATGATCTTCCTGGTGCTGTTCTTCACCTTCGGCGCCGTGCGCGAGGCGCTGCTGATCCTGTGCAACGTGCCGTTCGCGCTGGTGGGCGGCATGGTTGCGCTGTGGCTGTCCGGCCAATACCTGTCGGTGCCGGCCTCGGTCGGCTTCATCGCGCTGCTGGGCATCGCCGTGCTCAACAGCCTGGTGCTGGTGTCGTACTTCAACCACCTGCGCGACACCGGCATGCCGCTGGCGGAGGTGGTGCGCGAGGGTGCCATGCGGCGCCTGCGCCCGGTGCTGATGACCGCGTCCATCACGGCGCTGGGGCTGGTGCCGCTGTTGTTCGCCAGTGGCCCGGGCTCAGAAGTGCAACGCCCGCTGGCCGTGGTGGTGATCGGCGGCCTGGTGACCTCCACCGCGCTGACCCTGCTGTTGTTGCCGGTGCTGTTCCGCCGCTTCTGCGCCGCGAGGTAATCCCATGCAGCCCCCCTTGCAACGATTGACCCTGGTGGCGCCGCGCGCCCTGGAGAATGAGCTGGTCGCCATCCTGCTCGGCATGCATCCGCCGCTGCCCGGCTTCACCGTGCTGCCGGTGGCCGGGCATGGGCAGGGTTTCGAACGCGCCAGCACCGCCGAGCGGGTGCGCGGCAGCATCGATCGCGTGCTGTTGTGGCTGGTGCTGCCGGTGGAAACGCTGGACCGGCTGCTGGCGCGGTTGTCCGCGGAGCTGCCTTCCAGCGACGTGGTGTGGTGGGTGGAACCGGTGGAACGCGGCGGGAGGCTGGCATGAGGCGCTGGACCCTGTGGCTGGCCGTCGCCTGCATGCCGGCGATGGCCGCGGAAGCGGACGACGCCATGCTGCCGCCTACCGAACTGGTGTGGCGCGCCATCGCCGGCACGCCGGAAGTGCATGGCGCCGAAGCCGGCGTATCGCGCGCGGATGCGCAGGCGCGCCTGCTCAACGGCGGCAGCTACGAAGGGCAGGCCACCGTGATTCCCCAGCGGCGCCGGGTGGAAGGCGATCGCGCATACAACGAATGGGAACTGGAAATCACCCGGCCGATCCGGCTGCCGGGCAAGGCGCGGCTGGATCGCGAGATAGGCAGCCTGGGCAAGGACGTGGCCCGGCTGGACCTGGAGGATGCCCACCACACCGCCGCGCGGCGCCTGCTGGCCGCCTGGGCGGACTGGCAGCGGGCGAGGGCGGCGCGCCACCAGCGCGAGCGGCTGGCGGAGATCGCCCAGCGCGATCGCGATGTGGTGGCCCGGCGCGTGGCGCTGGGCGACGCCGCGGAACGCGAGCGCATCGCCGCCGATGCCGCCCTGGCCCAGGCGCAGGCGATGCTGGTGGAGGCGCGGCGTGGGCAGACGCAGGCCGAACTCACCTGGCAAAGCCTGTTTCCCGCGCTGCCCTTGCCGCAGGTCGAGCCCGGCGAGGACTACGCGCCGCCCGAGCTTGCCGGCAACGACGCAGCCTGGGTGGCTGCCATCGTGGCCCGCAGCCACGAGATCGGCGCCAGCGCCGCGCTGGCGCGGCAGGCCGATGCGCAGGCCCGCCGCGTGCGCGCCGACCGCGTGCCCGATCCCACGGTGGGCATCCGCGTCATCAACGACCTGGCGGGCAGGGAGCGCGCCTATGGCGTGGTGCTGGGCCTTCCGCTGGGAGGCAGCTATCGCAGCGCCGAGGCCGCTTCCGCCAGGGCCGACGCCGATGCGGCCGAGGCCGGGCTGGCCGCCGTGCGGCGCGACATCGAGCGCGACGCACGCCTGGCGGTAGCCATGGCGCGCGCCAACCGCGCCCTCTGGGCCAGCCAGCGCCAGGCCCTGGAAGCCGCGCGCCAGCATGCCGCCAAGGCCGCGCGCGCCTATGCCCTGGGCGAGGCCGGCATCGAGGACCTGCTGGCCGCGCGGCGTGCCGAACGCGAGGCCACCCTGGCCGAGCACCAGGCCGCCATCGATGCCTTCGAGGCGGTCACCCGGGTGCGCGTGGATGCGCATGAGCTGTGGCACCGCCACGATGGCGAGGCAACCTCGCCACGCGATGCGGGCGGGCTTCCCGCGTTGCCCGCGCTGGACGGGTAGCGGCGCCGGAGCCCGGCCGGGATGCCGATGCCCTATCATGCACGGCATGTCACGCAGCGATATGTACGACGCGCCGGGCCTGTTCGGCGAGCCCGACGACCTCAAGCCCCTGGCCGAGCGCATGCGGCCGCGCACGCTGGACGAGATCGTCGGCCAGCAGCGCCTGCTGGGGCCGGGCAAGGCGCTACGCCGCGCCCTGGAAGCCGGGCGCGTGCATTCGATGGTGCTGTGGGGGCCGCCCGGCTGCGGCAAGACCACCCTGGCGCTGCTGGTGGCGCGCTATGCCGACGCGGATTTCCGCGCGATTTCCGCCGTGCTTTCCGGTCTGCCCGAGGTGCGCAAGGCGCTGGCCGAGGCCGAGGCGAACTTCGCCCAGGGTCGCCGCACCGTGCTGTTCGTGGACGAGGTGCACCGCTTCAACAAGGCCCAGCAGGACGCCTTCCTGCCACATATCGAACGGGGCGTGATCATCTTCATCGGCGCCACCACGGAAAACCCCTCGTTCGAGCTCAACTCCGCCTTGCTCTCGCGCTGCCGCGTGCACGTGATGGAGGCGATCACCGCCGACGACATCGTGGTGGCCCTGAAGCGCGCGCTGGACGACCGCGAGCGTGGCCTGGGTGAGCTGGAACTGGAGGTCTCCGACGAATCGCTGCGGCTGATCGCCCAGGCCGCCGACGGCGACGTGCGCCGCGCGCTGACCCTGCTGGAAATCGCCTCGGAACTGGCCGAGGACCATCGCATCGACGAGTCCACGCTGACCCAGGTGCTGGCCGACCGCACGCGCCGCTTCGACAAGGGCGGCGAGCAGTTCTACGACCAGATCTCGGCGCTGCACAAATCCGTGCGTTCCTCCGACCCCGACGCCGCCGTGTACTGGTTGTGCCGCATGCTCGATGGCGGGGTGGACCCGCTCTACCTCGCCCGCCGCATGACGCGCATGGCGGTGGAGGACGTGGGCCTGGCCGAGCCGCGCGCCTGGCGCATGGCGCTGGACGCCTGGGACACCTACGAGCGCCTGGGCAGCCCCGAGGGCGAGTTGGGCCTGGCGCAGCTCGCCATCTGGCTGGCCATCGCGCCCAAGAGCAACGCCGCCTACGTGGCCTACAACCAGGCCCGCGCCGTGGTGCGCGAAACCGGCACGCTGGAGGTGCCCATGCACCTGCGCAACGCGCCCACCAAGCTGATGAAGGGCCTGGGCTACGGCAAGGGCTACCAGTACGACCACGATGCCGAAGGCGGTATCGCGCTGGACCAGCAATGCCTGCCCGACGCGCTGGACGGCATGACCTTCTATGAGCCGGTGGAGCGCGGGCTGGAACTGAAACTGCGCGAAAAGCTGCAAAGCCTGCGCGAGGCGCGGCGCAAGGCGCGCGGCAGGTAATTGGCTAACTCCCAGGGTGACGCATGTCCATCGTCTGGTACTACGATTTCGTTTCCCCGTTCGCCTGGCTGCAATGGCCCAAGGTGAAGGCACTGGCGGCCTCGCGCCCGGTGACGCTGCGGCCCATCCTGCTCGCCGGCCTGCTCGACCGGCATGGGCAGAAGGGGCCGGCGGAAATCCCGGGCAAGCGCGAGTTCACCTATCGCCATGCGCTGTGGCGCGCGCGGCAGGCTGGCCAGCCGCTGCGCTTCCCGCCGGCGCACCCGTTCAACCCGCTGGCCGCGCTGCGGCTGTGCATCGCCGCCGGCACCACGGTGGCGGCGACGGATGCGATCTTCGAGTGGATCTGGGGACAGGGCAACGCGGGCGACAGCATCGAGGCGCTGGCCCCGGTGGCCGCGCGCCTGGGCATCGACGACCCGGCGGCGGCTATCAAGGACGCCTCGACCAAGACCCAGCTGCGCGCCCATTTCGACGCGGCCGTGGCGGAAAACGTGTTTGGCGTGCCCACGCTGTCGCTGGACGGCCGCCTGTTCTGGGGCGACGACGCCCACGCCTTCGCGCTGGCCTGCCTGGAAGACCCCACGCTGTGGGACGAGCCGGAAATGCACCGCCTCGCCACCCTGCCCATAGGGGCGGAGCGCAAGGCCTGAGCCGCTGCCTGGCCCGTCGTCCCGGCGTATCCCGCAAAAGGGGGTGAGGGCCGGACCCAGCGCCCCGGTTCCCAACCAAGGCCGTGAGCCGCCTCGTCCAGCGCGGACATTCCCCACCATTTGCGACCCCTGCCACCCCGCAGCGATAATCCCTCGTTCCGAGCCATCCACCTGGACCCATCATGCTGGACCCCGCACTGCTGCGCTCGCGCCTGGCCGACACCGCCGCGCGTCTCAAGGAAACCCGTGGCTACGTACTGGACGTGGCCGCCATCGAGTCCCTGGAGAGTCGCCGCAAGCAGCTGTCCACCGAGACGCAGGAACTGCAGAACCTGCGCAACACCCGTTCCAAGGCGATCGGGCAGGCCAAGGCCAAGGGCGAGGACGTGGCCCCGCTGATGGCCGAGGTCGCCGGCATCGGCGACAAGCTCAAGGCCAACGAGGCCGCCCTGGCCGAGGTGCAGGCCCAGCTCGCCGGAATTTCCCTGGGCATTCCCAACCTGCCGCACGAGTCCGTGCCGCTGGGCAAGGACGAGGCCGAGAACGCCGAACAGCTGCGCTGGGGCACGCCGCGCACGTTCGACTTCGAGGTGAAGGACCACGTGGACCTGGGCGCCCGCCACGGCTGGCTCGACGCCGACGCCGGCGCCCGGCTCTCCGGCGCGCGCTTCACCGTGCTGCGCGGCCAGCTGGCGCACCTGCACCGCGCGCTCGCCCAGTTCATGCTCAACCTGCACACGGCCGAGCACGGCTACCTGGAATGCAACGTCCCGCTGATCGTCAACGGCGAGGCCATGCAGGGCACCGGCCAACTGCCCAAGTTCGAGGAAGACCTGTTCTCCACCCAGGTGGGCGACAGCAAGCGCTACCTGATACCCACCGCCGAGGTGGCGCTGACCAACCTGGTGGCCGACAGCATCGTCGAGGCCGACGCGCTGCCCATGCGCCTGACCGCGCACTCCATGTGCTTCCGCGCCGAGGCCGGCAGCTACGGCCGCGATACGCGCGGCATGATCCGCCAGCACCAGTTCGAGAAGGTGGAGATGGTGCAGGTCGCCGCACCGGAGCAGTCGCACGCCCAGCTGGAGGAAATGGTCGGCCACGCCGAAAAGGTGCTGCAACTGCTGGGCCTGCCGTACCGCAAGGTGCTGCTGTGCACCGGCGACATGGGCTTCGCCGCCATCAAGACCTACGACCTGGAAGTGTGGCTGCCGAGCCAGAACACCTACCGCGAGATTTCCTCGTGCTCCAACTGCGGCGACTTCCAGGCCCGCCGCATGCAGGCCCGCTGGCGCAACCCCGCCACCGGCAAGCCGGAACTGCTGCACACCCTCAACGGCTCCGGCCTGGCGGTGGGCCGCACCCTGGTCGCGGTGATGGAGAACTACCAGAATGCCGACGGCTCCATCACCGTGCCCGAGGCGCTGCGCCCCTACCTGCGCAACCTCGACCAGATTGCCTGAGGCCATCACCATGAGCGCCCAGCGTTGGGACAAGGTCGAACTTACCGCCAGCTACACACTGCTGACGATCCTGGCCATAGAACTGCTGACCCGCCTCGGTCTATTCACCATGTTCCCGCTGCCGCCGGTGGACATGGTGCTGTCTCTCATCGCCACCGTGCTGGTGATCGGCGCCTTCTGGTTCGCCCGACATAGCCGCAAGGCCCGCTTCTGGATCATCGGCTTCGCCGCCGCCACCCAGCTCGCGCCCATGGTGATCCGCCAACCCGTACTGCTATTCCCCCTGCTAGGCGCCGCCATCCCCGTCGGCATCATGCTATGGGCCATGTTCGCCCTGGCCCGCAAGGGGCACGGCACGGCCCCGCATTCCTGATAGGATGTGGCGCCTGCAAGGAGCCTCCCACCCGCTCGTCATTCCGGCGCAGGCCGGAATCCAGCGCCGGATGGTCCCAAATGGAGCGAAGGGCAGGGCACCCATAGCGAAACGCCCTAGCAGCGCCCACAGCAGCAATCCGGAGAGATGGCCGAGTGGTTTAAGGCAGCAGTCTTGACGCGAAGGCAGGATGCCGTAACGAACATCGACGAAGTCGATGACCCCGCAGGGGTGGAGGGCAGGATGCCAGGAATCAAACTGCCGTAGCGGCGCGCAACGCGCGCCTGCCGCGGACACAAATCGGAGAGATGGCCGAGTGGTTTAAGGCAGCAGTCTTGAAAACTGCCGTAGGTGTAAGCCTACCGTGGGTTCGAATCCCACTCTCTCCGCCAGAAATGGAACTAAGTCGCTGAATTAAGCGGCTTTTTCTTGCCTATTGGTTAGCGTCCCTACTTTCGTCCCTATGTTACAGGCCGCTTGTGCGCGGACGGCTACGGACACGGATGGCCGCCATGTACGAAGCGATTTCGCTGTGTACGGGTCGCGGGGGGCAGTAGGTACGTACTGATGTCTCCGCGCGACACGCTCCTGCACATGCCTGCATGGTCTTAGACAATGGCGCGGAAGCTGGCTAGCAACCCGTTCTAAGTCGGTGAATACTGTGGCCTAGCGCTGATGGGGGGAACGCTATGCTCGTTTATTGCAGCAAGCTCGTACTGAGTGCGAAGAACGGTTCTGAAAGCATCGTCCAGCAAGTTGCACGGTGGATGGGGAGCCTAGGCGGATCGTTTGTTGATCCAATCCGGCTGGAGAGCGGGATACGGGAACTTGTGCTAGCCAAAGGTCAACGTGTTCAAGCCCGAACGAACCAGATCGGCGAATCTTCGCCCAAAGCATATCCATATCTTTTTTGCACCAAATTTTCTCATGCCGACCAAACAGTTTCTGGGCGGCGATGGGTAACTGAAATCGGCATACGCCAAGACGGCGAAGATGAAGATATCGAGTGCTCATTCCTATTGAAAACGGACGAAATTAGTGCGCGTGTTACCGCGCCAATCCAAGTGACTCGACCTCGCTTGGTTGACGAGTTAGCAAAAAATTGCAGTCCCACACCTGCTACCGCGGGCACACGAATAAAAACACTAGATGTTGCAAGCGCTCACGCCTATTTGGCAGCAGTGGAGCGAGAGGATCGTTCAGCACCCTTGGTAGTGACAAGCTGCACGATAAAGGGTGAGTACATGATTTCGCCTGATCGCCTGAAATCGCTCCTCATCGGGCTTGCTGATGTGGTGGACATTCCTAACGGGACGGACACATTCACGCTTGAAGATATAGTTGGTCGTCGCTATTCCGCTTGGGGTGGCGCAATAAATATCATCTTTCCGCCGCGACCGGGGGCAAGTGGCGGAACTTGCGAGTCAGTGCTCTTTCGACCAGCACAACTCGCCGACATGCTTGAGTCTGGAACAAATATCGAATCCGAAGTTCTTGCAGCGATAACGCATCGCACAAATTTACCGATGTCGTGGCGACACATCTCGCTAGAAGTCGTACAGCAAGCTCGCCTTCGTAATCAGCTTGCTCAGGCAATCGCAGACTCAAAAACCGATGAACAAAACTCGGTGTTTACCGATCTATTGATCGAAGCAGACAAAGAGTTGAGTTCAAAGGACAAGGAAATATCAGAACTCCGCTCCATACTTGAAGAGTCCTCTGCTGACCTTCGAAAGTCTCGTGCTGAAGTGGATACTTTGAATCACGCGCTGGACGCACGCGCGAACACAGCCTTTAATGAGAGTGAAGAGATACAGAAATTAAGGCGAATCGTGTTCCCGCTACTCAATGGATCACCATCGCTAGAGGAATGCTTAGACTTCGTAGAGTTCATGTATGGCTCACGAGTGATCGTGCTTCCCTCAGCGAGGAAAAGCGCGCAGGACTCTAGCGACTTCAAGTATGGGAAGGTCGCAATTGACCTCTTGGCAAAACTGGCAGACGGGTATTGGGAAGCCCTAAATGAAGGGAAGCCAGACGCGCAAGCAAAAAGTGTTTTCGGGCGTGACGACTATGCCGCGCAAGAGAGCAAGAAACTGAGCGCTGATGGAAAATCGCGCAGGACTTTCCAGTACAAAGGTCAACCTATCCTTATGGAGCGACACTTGAAGCACGGCGTCAAAGATAGCTCGGCGGAGACGCTTCGCATCCATTTTGAATGGGTTGCACCAGAAAAGCGCATCGTAATTGGGCATTGTGGAAAGCATCTCGACTTCTGATGGCCTCAGCCACAACCGAGTGAAAGCGATGACAGATTCGTTCAACACATGGGAAAGATTCCTTGACCCAAATGCACTTCGCGAAAGACTGGTGTCTGTATCGCTTTACATTACGGCATTTGAGCTACTCAAAGACTCCATATGCGGAAGGATTGAATCGTTCTACACCATAGGCTTCGATCCTTCCGGCCCTTCACTCGACGACAAGTACAAATCAGAAGTCACCAGCAGAAACACCAGCAAGCTGTATGCATCTCTCGAATGGCTTATCGAGAATGAAGTGATTGATAGGAGCGATCTCATCATCTTCGATGGACTGAAAGCGGTTCGTAATCAGCTCGCGCATGAGCTTCAGCATTACGTTTTTGGTGATAAAGACATTGACCTGACATGCAATTTTCAACAGCTTGCCATCCTTTTGGACAAGCTGGAAAAATGGTGGATTTACAATGTCGAGATTCCAACAAACCCCGACTTTGATGGCGAAGATATTTCGCTTGATGACATCCTTCCTGGGCCGACGATGCTCCTTCAAGTCATAATCGAAGTGGCATCCGGCAATCGTGAACTCCTAGATACATATCGAGCAATGTCAAAAGGTTGAGGTGCCATTACTTCCACCGCGTAGCGGCCTCAATGCGCAGCGGATACCGGACTGGCTCGGGAATCTGCCGGCGCTCTGCCGGCAGCAGTAGGCCGTGGCGCTTCAAGTAGGCGCGTTGCGAGGTAATCCCCCCGCCCAGTAAGCGGGCCCAGAAGTAGAATTTCCAGCAAAGGGAGTTCTACGCAATGAAGAAGTCGAAATTCACGGATAGCCAGATCATGGATGCGCTCAAGCGGGCGGAATCGGGGCTGGGGGTGCCGGCGATTTGCCGGGAGCTGGGTATCAGCACGGCGACGTTCTACAACTGGCGCGGCAAGTACGGCGGCATGGACGTGTCGCTGATGTCCCGGATGAAGGAGCTGGAAGCGGAGAATGCCCGCCTACGCAAGATGTACGTCGAGGAAAAGATCAAGGCGGAGATCGTCGCGGAGGCGCTGGCAAAAAAAGACTGAGGCCATCTTCTCGCCGCGAGATGGCCAGGGACGCAGTGGCACGCCGAGGGGTTTCGATCCGGCTTGCATGCGAGGCATTTGGCGTGAGCCGGACGTGCTACCGCTATGAGCGCCAGCGCAACGCAGAGAACGATCAGATCGCTGACTGGTACTGAGACTGACCGACAACCACCGTAACTGGGGTTTCGGTCTTTGCTTTCTGTACCTGCGCAACGTCAAGGGTTTTGGGTGGAACCATAAGCGCGTTTACCGGATCTACCGCGAGCTCGAATTGAATCTGCGCATCAAGCCGCGTAAGCGCCTTGTGCGGCAGGCGCCGGAGCCATTGATCGTGCCTGTGTCGATGAACGCGGTGTGGTCGATGGATTTTATGCACGACCAGTTGAAGGATGGCCGCAGCATCCGGCTGTTTAACGTGATCGACGATTTCAACCGAGAAGCCTTAGGCATCGAAATCGACTTCTCGTTGCCCTCGACGCGTGTCATACGCGCCCTGGAACAGATCATCGGCTGGCGGGGAAAGCCGGCGGCGATACGTTGTGATAACGGCCCGGAATACCTGAGTGAAGCGATCACCCAATGGGCGAGGACACAAGGCATCGCATTGAACTACATCCAGCCTGGCAAGCCGCAGCAGAACGCCTACGTGGAGCGCTTCAATCGCACAGTGCGCTACGAGTGGCTATCGCAGTACTACTGGGATGACCTAGCACATGTGCAGCACTTCGCGACGGAATGGATGTGGCAATACAATCACGAGCGCCCCAACATGGGTCTTGGCGGCATAACGCCGAAACAGCGGCTGAGGGCCGCGGCATAGCTTCTACTTCTGCCTCGCGTTAAAAGCGGGGGGATTACCGTCGCGGAGGCGCTGGCAAAAAAAGACTGAGGCCATCATCTCGCGGCGAGAAGATTGGCCCCTCCCCCTGCTCGTCCCGAAAAGGAACTCCCTGCGGTCGCAGGGGGAGGGGAACTGGCGGGTGCCGCCTGGGCTTGTCCAGGGCTCAATGATTCGATTATTCTAGTTTCATGGAAACAAATGACGCCATTGCCGCCCTGACCGCGCTGGGCCATGCCAAGCGCCTGGCCATCTTTCGCTTGCTGGTGGTGGCCGGCCCCACGGGGCGCATGGCGGGCGACATCGGCGATGAGCTGGGGCTGCCGGGGGCCACGCTGTCCTTCCATCTGAAGGAACTGGTGCATGCGGGCCTGATCACGGCGGAGCCGCAGGGGCGGTTCGTCTGCTATCGCGCGGCGTTCGAGGCCATGAACGGACTCATCGCCTACCTCACCGACAACTGCTGCGCGGGCAGCCCGCAGGACGGCTGCGCGCCCATGACCTCGGCTTGCCGGCCCGGCGATGCCTGTTGCTGATTCATCGAAGGACATCCCGTGACCCATCGCGTCCTGTTTGTCTGCACCGGCAATTCCGCCCGCAGCGTATTGGCCGAAGCTACCTTGCGCGCCTGGGGCGGTGCCGGGTTCGAGGCGTTCAGCGCGGGCAGCCAGCCTGCCGGGCGAATCAACCCTTATGCGCTCGAGGCGCTCGCCGCCGCCGGCATGCCGACGGCGGGCCTGCGCAGCAAGTCGTGGGATGTGTTTTCAGGGGCGGGCGCTCCGCCGCTGGACCTGGTGGTGACCGTGTGCGACAGCGCGGCCTCGGAACCATGCCCGGTCTTTTTCGGGGACTTCGTGCGCACGCATTGGGGTTTGCCGGATCCGGCGGCGGTGGAGGGCGGCGATGCCGAAAAACGGGAGGCGTTCGCCAGGGCCCATGCCGTCATCATGGCGCGGCTGAGGGCCTTCCTGGCCTTGCCGCCGGAGACCTGGGCCGATCGCGAGGCACTGAAGATGGCGCTGGACCGTATCGGCCTTATCCAGTCCGGGGGGGCCGGCCATGGCTGAAGCCGCCGCTTCCCGGCCTGCCATCGGGTTCTTCGAGCGCTACCTGAGCCTTTGGGTGGCGGCGTGCATCGTGCTGGGCACGGCGCTCGGCCATTGGCTGCCAAGACCGTTCGCCGCCCTGGGGGCGATGGAGGTGGCCAAGGTCAATCTGCCGATCGCCGCGCTGATCTGGCTGATGATCGTACCCATGCTGCTGAGGATCGACCTGGGCGCGATGCGCCAGGTGGGGCGACATTGGAAGGGCATCGGCGTCACCTTGCTCGTCAACTGGCTCATCAAGCCGTTTTCCATGGCGCTGTTCGCCTGGCTGTTCCTGCGCCACGTTTTCACCGGCCATCTGCCTGCGGACCAGGTAAACGGCTATGTGGCGGGCCTGATCCTGCTGGCCGCCGCGCCGTGCACGGCCATGGTGTTCGTGTGGAGCGGCCTGTGCGGCGGCGAGCCGACGTTCACCCTCAGCCAGGTGGCGATCAACGACGCCATCATGGTGGTGGCCTTCGCGCCGCTGGTGGCGCTGCTGCTCGGTGTTTCCGCGATCACGGTGCCGTGGGCCACGCTGGTGCTGTCAGTGGGGCTCTACATCGTGGTGCCGGTGATCGGGGCGGCCCTGCTGCGCCGCCTGATCCTGGCCCGTGGCGGCGAGGCCCTGCTGGCCGGATGCCTGCGCCGGCTGGGGCCGGTGTCGCTGGTCGCGCTGCTTGTCACGCTGACGCTGCTGTTCGGTTTCCAGGGGCGGCAAATTCTGGCCCAGCCGCTCATCATCGCCATGCTGGCGGTGCCGATCCTGGTGCAGGTCTATGTCAACTCGGGCCTGGCCTACCTGTTGAACCGCCGGCTGGGCGTCCAGCATTGCGTGGCGGGGCCGTCGGCCCTGATCGGCGCCAGCAACTTCTTCGAGCTGGCCGTGGCGGCGGCCGTCAGCCTGTTTGGCTTGGACTCGGGCGCGGCCCTGGCGACCGTGGTCGGCGTATTGGTCGAGGTGCCGGTGATGTTGTCCGTGGTCCGGATCGTGAACCGCTCCAAGGGCTGGTATGAGCGCGGCGCTACCGGCGCATGGCTTGGCCAGGCGGAAGGGCGGCGGCATGCATGATCGGCCGGTGGCCCGCGCATCGCCTCGCCGGTATTGGCCGCTACGCGGGGGCCCTTGGTCGCAGCCTAGTCCCAGGAGACATCGACCACGTCGACCTCCATGCCCGGCACCGGCGTGACCTCGTCGATGGCTTCGGCACGGATGAGCGCGGACGGTTGGCTGCCGGGTGCCAATTCCGGCCAGCGTTGCGTCGCCAGGTCGATGGCCTTGGCGAACGCCGCATCGGGATCGGCTGCCGAGACGACGCCGTAGAGTTCGAAACCCGTGGCTCCTTCGGGACGGGGCAACCCCTGCCCGACAGCCAGGACTGTCCAGAACTTCATGGTTCCCCCCTGATTCCCATGCCCGCCCGGTGGACGGCGGGCATCCCCTGATATTCCCGCCGTCCAGTATGGCAACTTGCCGGGCCGGCAGGGAGTATCTCTTGTGTCGATGGACGGCTTTGCGTTTCGCAGCCGGGAGGCGCCGCGCCCCATGCGAACGGGGGTATGCTGCCCGCTGCGATGGATACGCCAATCGGGCGTTTTCCCCGTGGCGATGCGTCGGCTGCCGTGAACAGCGGCCAAGAGCGGCAAGTTGGCCCGGGGGCTTGCTCTCCCGGAACCCGCCGCAACCATTCACCACCAAGAGAACATTCCATGCAGACACGCATCCAGGGCACGGTGATGCCCGTGCTGGAAGTACGGCTCGAACCCGGCGAAAGCGTCTTTGCCGAGAGCGGGGAGCTTTCATGGATGACTTCGTCGATCCAGATGACCACGCATACGCAGATGGGTGGCGGCGGAGGGTTGTTTGGCATGTTCAAGCGCGTGGCCGGTGGCGGCAGCTTGTTCATGACCGAGTATCGCGCCATGCAGGCGACGGGAGAGGTGGCCTTCGCCACCAAGGTGCCCGGCCATATCGTGCCGGTGCCGGTAAGCCCGGGCAGCGAATACCTGGTGCATCGGCATGGCTTTCTTTGCGCCACGTCGCAAGTCACCCTTGGCCTGGGTTTCCAGCAGTCGCTGGGGGCCGGCATTTTTGGTGGCTCGGGCTTCATGCTGCAGCGAGTGGGCGGCATGGGCACGGCATGGCTGGAACTTTCCGGCGAACTCATCCGCAAGGACCTGGCGCCTGGCGAGACCTTGCGGGTTCATCCCGGACACGTGGGTGCGTTCCAGGCTTCGGTCCATTTCCAGATCACCACGGTGCCCGGCATCAGGAACGCCATCTTCGGCGGCGACGGCATCTTCCTGGCGGCGCTTACCGGACCTGGAACCGTATGGCTGCAGACGCTGCCCATTTCACGCCTGGCGCACCAGGTTGCCGAATATCTGCCTGGCAACGATGGCGCAAGCGGTCGGGCGGCCATCGGCGGCGGCCTGCTCGGAGGCATCGTGGGCTCCTTGCTGAGTGGCGATGACAATTGATTTGCCGCAAGCCCCTGTGCGGCAGGGGCATGAAAAAAGCCCCGCCGGTCTACCGCGGGGCTTTTCACGTGCTGGTCGGCCGGGACTATTTCCTGGCGCGGGCCTTTTTTGCCGGGGCCTTCCGGGTGGCCTTGGCCACGCTTTTCCGGGCTGTCGCCGGCGCCTTGGCGGGGGCCTGGATCAACAGGCTCTCCGCGGTCACGCCCCGCTTCTTCAGGGCCTCGTTGAACCACAGGGGGCGCTTGCCGCGACCGGACCAGGTCTGGGCCGGATTGTCCGGATTGCGATACTTCGGCGCGACCGACCTCGGTCCCTTCGCGCCTTTGCCGCCCTGCGTCGGGTAGACCTCGGCCAGGGTCAGGCCAGCGTTCTTGAGCAGGGTCTCGATCTTGGCGCGAACCTCGTGGATCTGGCTCTTGCGCGCGGCCTCCATCTGCGCTTCCGCGCTCTTGATAAGGGCTTCGAGTTCGGTGGGGGATAGGGCGTCGAGATTGATGGCCATGGGGATCCTTGGTCGAAGTAACGCGGTTTGTCTATCACATAAGCAAATCCCTGCTCAACTTTCGCCCGGCCTCCGAAGGGCCGGGGAGAGGTGGGAAGCTAGGCCTTTCCGCCTTCCCTGGGCGAGCCGCCGGCCTTGTGCCAGCTCATCAGCAGGGTGCGTGTCTGCTCCTGGATGGCGGCCTTGATCAGGGCGCTGCGGCCGGCGTCGATTTCCTTCCAGCCGAGCAGGTCCAGGCAGGCGCCGGGCGGGTAGTAGAAGGCCATCATCAGGCCCTTCAGGGTCAGCATGCGGATGCGCGTGATCGCATCGTCGGGACGGGTGTGCATGATGCGCGCGAGCAGGGCGAGCAGCAGCTTGTTGATCGGCCGCTTGATGCGCCGCTGCAGCATCTCGGAGGCGACGTTGGGCGATTCGCCGGCCAGTTCCCGCCCGACCAGGCGCCCCTTGGAGAGGTGCGGCGGCACCAGCACGCTGTCCAGGGTCGTCGCCTGGATGCCCAGGTAGGCATCGACCAGCGCGTCGATGCCTGCGTCGTCCTTCAGTGCATCGCTGATCCGCTTCATGCTGGGCGCATAGCGGGCCCTCAGGTCGTTGGTGATGTATTCGGCGCATGCCCTGTAGAGGCCTTCCTTGCTTTCGAAGTAGTACTGCAGCGCCGGCGCGTTCACGCCGGCGGCGGTGGCGATGTCGCGCGTCGAGGCGCCGTCGAAGCCGTGTTCGCCGAACAGCCGGATGGCCGCGTCGATGATGCGCTGGCGGGTTTCGTCGCCCCGGGCATAACCGCCGGCGGGCGAGCGACGTGGGCGCTTGGTCTGGGTCATGCGGTTCTCCGTCTCCGGCTCCACGATAGCATTTGACAGAATTGTACCGGTCGGTATAAATATTCCACTTGGAATAATTTTGGGGTCGAATAGGCATGCCTGCTTCCAACAACAGCGCATCGAACGATGCGCCGAACGCTCCTGCCGCCACGCCGGCGCGCCGCAAGCCGCCGCGGTTCCTGTTGCCGGTCGGCGTGGCGCTGGCGGTGGCGGCCTTGGCGGCCCTGGGCTATTGGTGGGTGGTCGGGCGCTTTATCCAGAGCACCGACGATGCCTACCTGAAGGCCGACAGCGTCACCGTGGCGCCCAAGGTCAGCGGCTATGTCACGGACGTCTACGTGGGCGACAACGCGACGGTGAAGGCGGGCGACCCGCTGGTGCGGTTGGATGGCCGCCAGTACCAGGCGGCGCTGGACCAGGCGCAGGCGACCGTCGATGCGCGCAAGGCGGACATCGCCCGCGCGCAGGCGGGCATCCTGCAGCAGCAGGCGGCCATCGAGCAGGCCAGGGCGCAGCTGCGGGTCGCGCAGGTCAGCGCCAGGCATGCGGAGGACGAAGTGCGTCGCTACGGTCCGCTGGAAAAGACTGGCGCGGAAAGCGGCGACCAGTTGTCCGTGCTGCTCAGCAACCGGGACCAGGCGCAGGCTACGGTGGCGGCCGACCAGGCCGCGCTGGACCAGGCGCAGGCCCGCGTCGCGGACCTCGATGCGCAGGTCGCCCAGGCCAAGGCGCAGCTGGAAGCCGCGCAGGCATCGGCCAAGCAGGCACAGTTGGACCTGCAGGACACGCTGGTGCGCAGCACGCTGGGCGGCCGCGTCGGGGATCGCACGGTGCGCGTGGGGCAGTACGTGCAGCCGGGCACGCGCCTGATGACGGTGGTGCCGGTGGATAGCATCTACCTCACCGCCAACTTCAAGGAAACCCAGGTTGGCCGCATGCGCGCGGGCCAGCCGGCCGAGGTGCACGTGGACGCGCTGCCCGACACGGACCTGCATGGCGTGGTGGACAGCTTTGCGCCGGGCACGGGGTCGGAGTTCGCGCTGCTGCCGCCGGAAAACGCCACCGGCAACTTCACCAAGATCGTGCAACGCGTGCCGGTGCGCATCCGCATCGATGCCGACGAGCCGACGCGCAAGCGGCTGGTGCCGGGCCTCTCGGTCACCGTGGACGTGGATACGCGAAAGGAAGGCGGCGCTACGTCGGACGACCGCCATGGCTGAGGCGGCCGCCCCTTCGGTTCCGCATCCGGAGCGCGCCAGCGTGGCGGACTGGATCGCCGTGGCGGCCGGTTCGCTGGGCGCCCTGATGGCCACGCTGGATATCTCCATCACCAACTCGGCCCTGCCGCAGATCCAGGGCGAGATCGGCGCCACCGGCACCGAGGGCACCTGGATTTCCACCGGCTACCTGATGTCGGAGATCGTGATCATCCCGCTCGCGGCGTGGCTCACGCGCGTGTTCGGCCTGCGCAACTTCCTGCTGGGCTGCGCGGTGCTGTTCATCCTGTTTTCCATGATGTGCGGCCTTTCGCACACGCTGATGGCGATGGTGATCGGCCGCATCGGCCAGGGACTCACCGGCGGCGCCATGATCCCGACCGCGCAGACGATCATCCGCACCCGCCTGCCGCTGTCGCAGTTGCCGATCGGCATGACCGCGTTCGGATTGATCGTATTGCTGGGCCCGTTGCTGGGACCGGTGCTGGGCGGCTGGCTGACTGAGAACATCAGCTGGAACTGGTGCTTCTTCATCAACCTGCCGGTATGCATCGGCCTGATTACCTTGCTGCTGGCCGGCCTTCCGTCCGCGTCGCTGCATCTGGAGGCGTTGAGGCAGGCGGACTGGCTGGGCATCGTGGGCCTGTCGGTAGGGCTCAGCTCGCTGACCGTGGTGCTGGAGGAAGGGCAGCGCGAGCGCTGGTTCGAATCGGACATGATCGTCTGGCTCAGCCTGCTCTCGCTGGCCGGCATGGTGCTGATCGCCATCTCGCAGTTCACCGCCAGGCGGCCGGTGATGCGCCTGAGCCTGCTGGGCAATCCGCGCTATGCCAGCGTCATCTTCATCGTGCTGGTGGTCGGCGCGGCGCTGTATGGCGTCATCTACATCATTCCCCAGTTCCTGGGGTTGATCGCGGGCTACAACGCGGAGCAATCGGGCTGGGTGATGCTGGTGTCGGGCGTGCCCGCCTTCCTGATGATGCCCATCCTGCCGCGCCTGCTCGGCCGGGTGGACTTCCGCATCCTGGTCATCACGGGCCTGTTGTGCTTCGTGTGGAGCTGCATGCTGGACATCCACCTGACGGCGCAGAGCGTCGGCCAGGATTTCTTCTGGTCGCAGCTGGTGCGCGGGGCGGGACAGATGCTGGCGATGATGCCGCTGAACCAGGCGTCGATGGCGGCGGTGTCGCGCGAGGAATCGGGCGACGCGGCGGGTATCTACAACATGGCGCGCAACCTGGGCGGATCGATTGGCCTGGCCATCATCGGCACCGTGATCGACCGCCGCAACACATTCCACGTCGCGGCGATACGCGAAACGCTGACGGCCAACTCCGTGCTCGGGCAGGAGCGCATGGCCGCCAACGCGGCGAGCTGGCTCGATCGCACCGGTGACCTGGCGTATTCGCAGATGCGCGCGTTGGGCCAGCTCGCCAGCCAGATCCGGCAGCAGGCCATGGTGATGACCTTCTCGGAAGTGTTCTACGTGCTGGGCATCGCCTTGCTGTGCTGCATTCCGCTCGCGTTGCTGTTGAGGACGCCGCGCTACCACGCGCCGGCCGGCGAGGCTCATTGAGGATGTTCCGCATGTCGATTTCTTCCTTGCGCGGCAGGCATGCCTCGCATATCGCGCTGATGGCCACGGCGGTCGTGTTTTCCGCATGCACCGTGGGTCCCGATTATCGCGGCGCGCCGGACGTGGCCCACGGCGCCACGCAGGCCAACACGTTCGTGCGGATGCCCGTTGCCGGCGTTGCGCCGGCAGCCCATGCGCCAAGCCGCTGGTGGGAATCGCTGGGCGATCCGCAGTTGAACGCGCTGATCGACGCGGCACTGGCGAACAATCCGGACCTGCAGGCGGCCCAGGCGCGCCTGCGGCAATCGCGAGCCCAACTGCAGCAGCAGCGCGCGGCGGACATGCCGACCGTGTCGGGCGATGCGGCCATCCTGCGCATGCGCCAACCAGACCTGTCCGGCCTGCAGAATTCGCAGCAGGGATCCGACGGCACGCAGGACAGCCAGGGCAGTGCTTCCAAGGGGCGTGGCCCGCTGCAACTGTATAGCGCGGGGTTCGACGCCTCCTGGGAGATCGACCTGTTCGGCGGCACGCGCCGCGCCACCGAGGCGGCCTCGGCGCAGGCGCAGGCGGTCGATGCGGACCTGGCCGATGCGCAGGTATCGCTGGCCGCCGAAGTGGCGCAGGCCTATATCGACTTGCGCAGCCAGCAGCAGCGCCTGGTGCTGGCCCGCCAGTCGGCGGAGCTGGAGCAAAAGACGCTGGAGCTGATCCGGCAGCGGCGCGAGCGTGGCGTGGTGCCGGAGGCGGATGTCGAGCGACAGACCACGCAGGTGGAAAACACCAGGGCCACGCTGATCCCGCTGGATGAGCAGATCACCGAGTCGCTCGACCAGTTGGCGGTGCTGACCGGGCAGGCCCCCGGTGCGTTGGACCAGGCGCTTGCCGCGCCGGCGCCGTTGCCCGCGCTGCCGGCATCCGTGCCGGTGGACGATCCGTCCGAGGTGGTGAAGCGGCGTCCGGATATCCGTGCCGCCGAGCGCCGGCTTGCCGCCAGCAACGCACAGATCGGCCAGCACGAGGCGGACCTGTTCCCGAAGGTGACGATGCTCGGCTTTATCGGTTCCAGCGCGGGCAACCCGGGACACCTGCCGCGAAAGAGTTCGTTTACCTGGCTGGGCGTGCCTTACCTGCAATGGGACGTGCTGGACTTCGGCCGCACGCGCGGTAGCATCCGCCAGGCCGAGGCGGGCCGCGACGAGGCCGCTGCGCGCTACGCGCAAACCGTGCTCGCCGCCCTGCAGGACGCCAACAACGCTTTGTCGCGCTATGGCCACCAGCGGGAAAGCGTGACGCGCCTGCAGCAGATCGAAACCTCGGCCGACCGCTCCTCGACCCTGATGCACCAGCGCTACGAGGCGGGCGCCTCGTCGCTGATCGACCTGCTGGATACGCAACGGACGCAATTCAACGCCCAGCAGAACCTGGTGCAGGGCAGGGCGGAACTGCTCAAGGATTTCGTGTCGCTGCAGAAAAGCCTCGGGCTCGGCTGGGCTTCCGAGCGGTAGGCGTGCCCCTTGCCGTCATTCCGGCCTGTGCCGGAATGACGAGCGGCGGAGGGCGCTCTTCAAACATCGGGTTGTTGGTACGATCCATCGCTCCTGGCAAGAAGCCTCGCAGCGAGGTGTCATGAAGACCAACAAGCGCATTGCCTACGCCTATTGCGTCGAGCTGGACCGGGTGGTGTCCATCGTCGATGCGCGTCGCGAGTACTTCCAGCAGGAGGCGCCGCGACGGCGCTTCGGGTTCCTCTGCTCGACCGGGGCCTGTCGCCATGCCGGCAGCGGCGCCAAGGTCACCGGGGTGAACTACGACAAGTGGCCGCAGGAGGATGTCAAGGTCCAGGCGCCGCATTTCCGCGCCAATTCCAGGGACGAGCACGCGCCCGAGTGCGAATGGATCGACCATGGCCGCGACGGGGACGACGAGGGCGCGCGGCCCGGCGAGACGGAGAAGGAAGCCGCGGCGCGCAAGGCCAAGCGCAAGCTGCACGATTATATCGACGTATTCGAGCCCTTGCGGGAGGAGGCGCGCAAGGGCCGGCCCGCCACCGCCAAGGGCGACGCCTCCGATGCCACCGACGATGACGATGCCGACAAGGCGGAAGCCGTCCGTGGCGTCAAGCCATCGGCCCAGTCACCGCAGCGGCGGACCAACAGCCTGGAACGGCTGGTCGAGTGCTATCGCAACGTGGTGACGGGGGTGAGGAACGGCGAATTGACGGAAGAGGAATTCGACGCGCTGACGATCCGCGTGCCGGAGCGCGGCGAGGTCAAGTTCCGCTCGTACTTCGCGCCGATCAAGTACGTCCGCGAGGGCGGGAACCCGCGCGTGATGTGGGGCGGGGCCACGATGAAGCGCTATGGCCTGGGCTTCCGCTTCCAGTTCTACGACAAGTACCAGGGCGAGGCCGTCTCGCTATACGTGCCTTCCAGCATGATGGAGGCCTATCGGTATCGCGCCTATCTCGATGCGTTGCTGAAGATGGACGAGCAGGTCCGCTACTTCACCGTCTATGCGCTCGGCTCGCTGGGCAAGAGCGAGACGGGGCGGGGCTACAGCTTCGCCATCGACGACCTGCGTCACCTGGCCGTGGTGCTGGGGCCGCCGAAGCCGGGCGCGGCGCCGGCCTCCGAGGAAAGCGCATGACCGCGGCAAACCGATTCTTACGAGGGAAAAGCATGTCCATGGACTTTGTGAATCGCATCAAGAAGGAAATGGCCGAGGGCATCGTGCGCGCGATCCTGGAGGACGCTGGCTATCGCGTGATCGACTCCGGCATCGAGAAGGTCCTGCGCGAACTCTCATGCCTGAGCCACGCGGAATACTCCGCCCTGGGCTATCCGGACGCGCTCAGCCGGCTTCCCGACTTCACCGTCATGAACCGGGAACAGAACGAGAAATTCCTGGTGGAGGTGAAGTACCGGAGCGACTGGGGCAGGGCCATCTTCGACGAGGTGCGTGACCAGGCGAAGATCTTCGGCGAGCTCACGCTGGTTTCCATCAACGCCGGAGCGCAGAGCCTGCATGCGTTCGACTCGCCCTCCCTGTTTATCCGTGGTTGCCGGCTGCGCTTCCAGGGCGACCAGTATCAGCTTCACCAGCGTTCCAAGCGCGGCGATGCGATCTCTTTCGATTGGGTGAGCGTGGACACGCTGGAAGATGAAAGCAGCCTCTGGTGGTCCATGACCCCGCTGCACGAGATCTTTTCGAAGGTCGGGGAACGGCGGGACAGCCAGACGCTGCAGAAGGCCGTGGCGTGCATCAACGGCATCCTCCGCTAGGCGGAATCGCGGACCGGGTTTCTCGCCTGCGACATCGCCGCCGCACGTTCAGGCTTCGAAGTAGCGCGGATGGTCGAGGTCGGCGAGCAGGCCGGGTTGCGTCGGTCGCCATCCCAGTCGCGCCTGGGTCTGCTCGCTGGAAGCCGATACGTCCATGCCGGCGAATGCCGCGAACCAGCCGAAGTGAGCGGTGGCTTGGTCGGGTGTCTTGCCGGCGACGGGCACGCTCAGGCGTCGCCCGATCACCGTCGCGATGTCGCGGAAGGGTACGCCTTGCTCGGCGATCGCGTGGTAGCGCGCGCCTTTGGCTGCCTTCTCCAGCGCAAGCCGGTAGACCTCGGCGGCATCTCGCCGGTGCACGGCAGGCCAATGGTTGAGTCCTTCGCCCACATAGGCGGATACGCCGCTCTTGCGCGCCACCTCGATCAGGTGCGGCACGAAGGCATGGTCGCCGTCGCCATGCACGGATGGCGGCAGTCGGACCACCGAGGCCTGGATGCCGCGCGCGGCAAGCGCGAGCGCCGTCGCTTCCGAGGCGCGCGGATAGGCGGCGGACGGCGGCACGGCGGCATCGTCCTCGGTGGCGAGGCGGCCCTGGGCCAGCACCGCCACGCCGGAGGTGACCAGCAGGGGACGGCTGGTGCCTGCCAGCGCGGCACCGAGCGCCTCGATGGCATGGCGATCCAGTTCGCAGTTAGCGGCGAACTTCGAGAAATCATGGTTGAACGCGGTATGGATCACGCCATCCGCTGCGGCCGCGCCGCTGCGCAGGCTTGCCAGGTCCTCCAGCGAGCCGCGATGCGCCTCGGCACCCGCCGCCGCAAGCGCGGCGGCGCCGGCTTCCGAGCGGGTGAGGCCGAGCACCTGGTGCCCGGCGGCGACTAGGGTTTCCACCACGGCGGAGCCGACGAAACCCGTGGCGCCGGTAACGAAGACACGCATGGAAATATCCTCCAGGAGTTGAGCGGAGGTATCCTCGGTGGTGCGTCTTATCCCGGTAAAGTAGTGGCGTTATCCAGGTATAGGGATTAACACTTTCATGGCGATCACCGACGAAAACCTGCTGGGCGCCTATCTGCGGGACCGCCGCTCGAAGCTCGATCCGGCGGCGCTGGGCTTCCCCATGGCGCGCCGGCGGACGCCCGGGCTGCGGCGCGAGGAAGTGGCCCAGCGCGCCAGCGTCAGCGCCACCTGGTACACCTGGCTCGAACAAGGGCGGGGCGGTGCGCCCTCGGCCGATGTGCTGGACCGCATCGCCCATGCGCTGATGATGACGGAGGTCGAGCGCGAACACCTGTTCCTGCTCGGCCTGGGGCGGCCACCCGAAGTGCGCTATCGGGCAGTGGAAGGCGTGACGCCGCGTTTGCAGCACGTGCTCGATTCGCTGGAATACAGCCCGGCCATCGTCAAGACCCCGACCTGGGACATCGTGGCCTGGAACCGCGCCGCGACAGCGGTGCTGACCGACTACGAATCGCTGCCGCCCAGGGAGCGCAACGTGCTGCGCATGATGTTCTGCGACCCGCGCGTCCGTGCGGCGCAGCTCGACTGGGAGAACGTGGCCCGGTTCGTGGTGGCCACGTTCCGCGCCGATGCCACACGTGCCGGCGCGGCGAAGGATATCGCGGCCTTCGCCGGGGAAATGAGCCGGTTGAGCCCGGAGTTCGAGGCCATGTGGCGCGACCACGATGTGCGCGCCTATGGCGAGGGCATCAAGTCCCTCCGCCATCCCGTGGCCGGCCTGATCTCGATGGAATATTCCGTCTTTGCCGTCGACGGCCGCACCGACCTCGGCATGGTGGTCTATAACCCGGCCACGCCGGAGGACGCGGAGCGGATCAGGTCGCTTATCCGCAGGCGGGCGTCCGCTTGACGGGCTTGCCGGACGCCGTATTTCCCATTCCCCGGCACAGACCGAATGCCCAACCCGCGTTGACGATGTGACGCCTTGCCGCACGGTTGTAAGACTGCTCCTACACGGCGAGGCGTGCGATCATAGCCTGGAGCACACTCCAGAGTTGGGGATACCTTGATCCGACGCGGTGCACCACGGGGTTTCGTCGCATGGCTGGCTGTTGCCGCCATGTGGCTGCTCGTGGCCGCGCCGACGATCACGCGGGTGCTGCCCGTGCCTCATGCCATGGCCATGGCGATGGGCGACGAGTGCCCGGAACATGCCGGTGGCCAGCATCCCTCCGCGCCCGACAAGTCCTCACCGCACATGGACCTGTGCGGCTATTGCGTGCTCGCGGGCGAGAGTCCCTGGCTGGCAGGCGGCGTGTCCGTCCTGTCGGTGGCCTCGTCGTCGCCCGCTTTGCCGCCCGCCGTCCACAGCGTCATTCGATGGTATGCGCGCCCCTCGCAGGGCGCGCGTCCGCGCGGCCCGCCGTCGTCGCCGATCGCATGACCGAGCCGGGTCGCGGGTGCCTTTCGGCAGCCACGCCCCATGACGAGGCAACCACGGATCGCTGCGCCGGAGGATCGGTTCCGCGTGCCTGCGTGTCCGCTTGCCAGGACTTTCCGGCGCCGCAAGGCGGTGCCGGGCAACGACGGATCTTCCTGCCATGCGTTCCTCTTTCCTGCGCGGCGCGGCCCTGGGGCTGCCGCTGACGCTGCTTGCCTCCTCCATCGCGTTGGCCCAGGGCGGGCCGGACGCCGAGCCGCCGCCCAGCGGCCTGCAAACCACCAACCTGGACGCGGTGAAGGTGAGCGCGGCCACCCCGGCGCTGCCCGCGCCAGGCTTTCCCGCCACGCTGGCCACCGTGCCTTCCGAGCAGGTGGAGGCCACCATCAATGCGGTGGACGTGGAGGATGCGGCCAAGTACCTGCCCAGCGTGTTCATCCGCAAGCGCAACTATGGCGATACCCAGCCGGTGTTGGCCACGCGCACCTGGGGACTCAATTCCAGCGCGCGCACACTGGTCTATATCGACGACATTCCCATCTCGGCGCTGATCGCCAACAACAACACCATCGGCGCGCCGCGCTGGGGCATGGTCTCGCCGGAGGCGATCGACCATATCGACATGCTCTACGGCCCGTTCTCGGCCGCCTATGCGGGCAACGCGATGGGTGGCGTCATGCATATCGTCACGCGCGCGCCGGACCACACCGAGGTCACCATCAAGCAGACCGAGGCAATGCAATCGTTTGACCTGCACGGTACGCAGGGCGACTATGCCACCAGCCAGACCAGCCTCGCCGCGGGAGGGCATACGGGCAAGCTGGACTGGTTCTTCGGCGCCAACGCCGCCAACAGCTTCAGCCAGCCGCTGTCCATCATCACGGGCACGAGCACGCCGGCCGGCACCACCGGCACTCTTCCGGCGCTGAACAAGCAGGGGCAGGTAGCCAACGTTTATGGCGCGGGCGGGCTGTTGCATACGCGCATGCTCGATCTCAACGGCAGGCTCAGCTACGACCTCACGCCGCAGTGGCGGCTGACCTATCTGGTTGGCTACTGGAGCGACCACGGGCAGTCGCGCGCCGACACCTACCTGGACGATGCCTCGGGCGATCCCACCTACGGCAAGGTCGCCGGCTTCGCCAACAACGTGTACCAATTGAGCGCGCATCACCTGATGCAGGCGCTGTCGCTGAAGTCCGATACCAAGGGCGACTACGACGCCTCCTTCGTGGCGACCCACTACGCCTTCCTCAAGGACGACCAGTGGCAGCCGGCGGGCGTCGGCGCGGGTACCAGCTTCACCACCAACGGACGCCTGGCGAGCTACGGCGGCACGCAGTGGTCCACCGCCGATGCCACCGGCATCTGGCGGCCGCAGGGCTATGGCGGGCCACACGAGGTCTCGCTGGGCGCGCATGCCGACCAGTACGAACTGAACAACCCGACCGACAACCTGGCCGACTGGCAGGATCCTTCCAGCATCACCACGCTGTACGCCTCGGGACGCGGCAAGACACGGACGCAGGCGCTATGGCTGCAGGATGCCTGGCAGCTGGCACCGGCCTGGCTGCTGACGCTCGGCGGGCGCTACGAATGGTGGAAGGCCAGCGACGGCTTCAACTTCAGCGGCAAGACGGCGGTGACGCAACCGGTGGAAAAGGCCGACGCGTTTTCGCCCAAGCTGAGCCTGCAGTGGTCGCTGGCGCCCGGCTGGCGCATCAACGGCTCGCTGGCCAAGGCGGTGCGCTTCCCCACGGTGGGCGAGCTGTACCAACTGGTGTCCACCGGCTCGACGTACAGCGTGCCCAATCCGGACCTCAAGCCGGAAACCGCGTATTCCGGCGAACTGGCGATCGAGCATGCGATCGACCATGGGCTGGTACGCCTGTCTCTGTTCCAGGAGAACACCAAACAGGCGCTGGTCTCGCAGACCTCGACGCTGCCCAACGTGGCGGTGCCGGTGACCTATGTGATGAACGTGGGCGAGCTGCGCAATCGCGGCCTCGAACTGGTGGCGCAGAAGGACGATGTGTTGGTGCACGGGCTGAGCCTGTCCGGCAGCGTTACCTTCGTCGACTCCACCATTCTTTCCAACGACAGCTTCGTCAGCACCACCGGCACCACTTCGGAGGGCAAGCACGCGCCGTACGTGCCGCGATGGCGCGCCACCGCGGTGGCCACCTACCGGCCCGATGCCGCCTGGGCGTTCACCCTGGCCGGGCGCTACAGCGGGCGGCAGTACTCCACGCTGGACAACTCGGACCACACGGCGCACGTGTTCGGCGCGTTCGACAGCTTCCGCGTGTTCGACGTGAGGGCGCATTACCAGGTCAACGACCATCTGGCGGCCTCGTTCGGCATCGACAATATCAACAACGAGAAGTACTACCTCTACCACCCGTTCCCGCAGCGCACCTTTGTGGCGGACGTGAAGCTGAGCCTGTAGCCCACGGCCTGCGCTTTGGCGGGAGGGACAAGCCGGCTTTTCGCCCTTGTGGAAGCGCGCCCCGTGCACGACCGCCATGTCCAGCGTCGCGCCTGTCCCGTCGCGCACAGGGTGCGCTCTCACAGGAATAGGGGACGGGCTCAGTCGAGCAGGATGGGTTCCTGCTTGCCGGGCATGCGCGCGGTGACGCCGCGTGCGGTGAGGGCCTCGTCCAGCGCGCGCATGCCGCGATCGTATTCGCCGTGCACCAGCATCACCGCGCGACGGGGATGGTCGCCTAGCCAGGCGAGCAGTTCGTCGCGGCCGGCGTGGGCGGAGAAGCCGTTGATGGTCCAGATCCGCGCGTTGACGGCGATCTCCTCCCCGAAGATCGCCACGCGCCGGGCGCCGTTGATGATGCGCCGCGCCAGCGTGCCTTCGGCGGCGTAGCCCACGAAGACGATGCTGCTCTTGTCGCGCCACAGGTTGTGCCGCAGATGGTGGCGGATGCGGCCGCCATTGCACATGCCCGAACCGGCCATGATGATCGCGCCGCCCTCGATGCGGTTGATCGCCATCGAGTCGGCGGCGTCGTGCGAGAAGCGCAGGTTGGGCATGGCGAAGGGATCGTCGCTGTGCAGCAGCGCGGCGAACTCCTCGTCGAAGCATTCCGGGTGGCGACGGAACACCTCGGTGGCGGAGATCGCCATCGGCGAATCGAGGAACACCGGCGTGCGCTCGGGGATGCGCCGCCGCCGCAGGCCCTGGTGCAGGTAGTAGAGCACTTCCTGCGCGCGTTCCAGCGCGAAGGTGGGAATGATGACGTTGCCGCCGCGCTTGAAGGTGTCGTTCACCGCCTCGTACAGCTCGTCGACCGAATCGGGCAGGCTGCGGTGGTCGCGGTCGCCATAGGTGCTTTCCATCACCACGAAGTCGGCCGGCGGCGCCGGCACGGGATCGCGCAGCAGAGGACGCCCCGGGCTGCCCAGGTCGCCGGAGAACACGATGCGGCGCGTCTGGCGGCCGTCGTCCAGGTGAAGCAGGATGCTGGCCGAGCCGAGGATGTGCCCCGCGTCGAGGAATTGCGCCTGGATGCCGGGCGCCACCGCCACGGTGTCGCCATAGACCACGGGATCGGCGAAGCGTTCCAGCGCGCTGAAGGCATCGTCCAGCGTGGAGATGGGCGGTGCGGGAGGCTCGCCCCGCCGGTGGTTGCCGCGCGCAGCGCGGGCGGCGTCCTCTTCCTGCAGGCGCGCGGCGTCCAGCAGCACGATGCGGGCCAGGTCGCGCGTGGCCGCCGTGGCCAGGATCGGGCCGCGGAAGCCTTCGCGCACCAGCCGGGGAATGCGCCCGCAATGGTCGAGGTGCGCGTGGGTCAGCAGCAGCGCATCGACGTGCCGGGGATCGAAGCCGAACGGCTCGGTGTTGGCCTGTTCCTCCTCGCGGGAACCCTGGAACAGGCCGCCATCGATCAGGATCTGGCGGTCGCCGCAGCGTACGAGGTGGCAGGAGCCGGTGACCTGCTTGGCGGCGCCGTGGCAGCTGTAGATCATCGACGGGGGCATGCTTTCTCCCTTGCGGCGCCCGGAACCGGCACAGCATGGCCGCGGACGGGTGAACCCGGCGTGGCGGCGCATGCCGCCATCCTAGTGCTGCACGAAGATCGGCAGCTCGGCGTGCTGCAGGATGTGACGGGTGGCGCCGCCGAGCACGCGCTCGCGCACGCGCGAATGGCCGTAGGCGCCCATCACCAGCAGCCCCGCCCTGGCCTGGGCGATCTCGCGCAGCAGCACCGCGCCGGCGTCGCGCGGCGTGGCGCGCACGCGGCGCGTGCGGAACAGGACGCCGTGGTTGCCGAGGTAGGCCTCGGGATCGAACTGCGGGGCGTGGACCTGGTCGTCCTCGTAGACCGGGGCTTCGCCATCGAGCAGCAGCACTTCTTCCGACGCGCGCAGGAAGGGCAGGGCCGCATGGATGGCCCGGGCGGATTCGATGGAGCCATTCCAGGCCACGGCCACGCGTGGGAACCGCGTGTCGCCCGACCAGGCCGGCGGCAAGATCAGCGAGCTCGTGCGGCAGGTGAGCAAGGCCTCGCCCAGCACTTCGAAGGCCATGTCCTCCCCGGCCAGGTCGCGTTCGATCACCGCCAGGTCATGCCAGGCGCCCAGGCGCCGCACGGTGGGCGCGATGCCCGCGCGGGTGGCCAGCCAGGAGGCGCGATGCACGCCGCTTTCCCGGGCGTAGGCCAGGAAGGCCTCGTGGTCCTCCGGACGCTCGCCCGGCGTGTCCATCAGCAAGGCCAGCACCGAGGGCTCGGCCTCGCCGCCATGCAGCATGCGCAGCGAGGGATCCACGTAGCAGCCGGTGAGCCTCGCGCCGAAGCGTGCCGCCAGGGCGACGGCGGCGCGCGCGGCCGGGCTCCACGGCGATACCGACGTCACCAGCGCCAGCACGTCGGTCGGCGCGCCGGTGGCGAATGGGGCGAATGGGGCGGCGGCGGTCATGGGCAGGGCGCCTCCAGCTCAAGGGTGTGGATGGCCTGCGACGGTTCGGCCGGATCCAGCCGGCGCCGGAAGCCCAGGCGCGTGGCCAGGCTCTGCATGGCCTGGTTGCTGGCGGCGTCCACCGAAACCATGCGGCGGAAGCCGTGTTCCCGCGCCGCCCCGATCAGGTGCCGCATCAGCAGCACGCCCAGGCCACGCCGCTGCCAGTCGTCCGCCACGGTGACCGCGCACTCGCAGCCGTAGCCGCCGCCGGCGGCGCAATAGCGGCTGACGCCGATCTCGCGCAGCTCGCCGCCAAGGTCGGCCAGGGCGATGAAGGCGAGCCGGCGGTCGTCGTCCACGTCCATCAGCTGGTCGACCAGCGTGTCGCTGGGTTGCCGGAAGTCGCACAGGAAGCGCGCGCGCCGCGTCCGGGGCGACAGGCCGCGGAGGAAGTCCGTTTCCAGCGAGCGGTCCTCCGGCCGCAGCAGGCGGATGGTGACCGGTGTGCCGTCCCGCAGGCGTTCCTCCCACTGGCCCGCGCCGGCCAGGGTCGGGCCAGGCGGGATGACGGCACCGCCTGCGGGGTCGTTCGGACGAGGGGACGTGGACATGGAAGCCTCCGGAAGGGGCGTGCCAGGCGGACGGTCCCGAGCCTGGCGACGATGAGTCGGCCGCAGTGATCGGTGGACTTGTACCGCCCCCCGGACTCGGTCTGGTTGACTTGAGTCAACGTGGCAAGGCGGCGGTTTCTTCAGCGGCAGACCAGCACGGGCACGTTACCGCGCAGCAGTACCTTCTGGGTCTCGCTGCCCAGCAGCAGGCGCGTCATGCCGCGCCAGCCGTGCGAGCCCATCACTACCAGATCGCACTGCTTGTCGGCCACCGTCTGCACGATGGTCCCGCAGGGCTGGTCGCCGAAGATGGCCTCGCCCTCGAAGGGTACGCCAGCTGCTTCCGCCAGCTGGCGCGCCTCCAGCAGATAGCGCTCGGCATTGGCGCGCGCCTCCTCGTTGTAGACGATCTCGGAAGCCGCGAGGATGGCGCCCATGTAGGCGATGGTCTGGAAGGGCGCGATGACGTGCAGGGCCGTCACCTTGGCCTGGCACAGCTTGGCCAGCTCGATGCCGGTCCTGGCCGCGCGCATGGAAAGTTCCGAGCCGTCGATCGGGATGAGAATGTGCTTGAACATGGGTTCCTCGCTATGGCCGCGGTGGCGGCGATGGAGTGGAGCGGGACGCGTCGCCGGAAGGCCCAGCGTCGCGCGCGGCCCGTGCGGCACCCGTCACGAACGGGGCGCCCGGCTGGTTCCTAGCCTAGGCGCGGTGGACAGGAGAGATATTGGCGAGCGTCAATCTGCCGCGCGATGGCGCGTTCACGCGATGCCATACGCTTCGACCGGGCCATGCACACGGCGCCAACATTCGGCGGCTACACTTGAGGCCATTGCCAAAGGGGAGGCTTTCCGATGTTCCAGAACATTCTTTTGCCGGTCGACGGTTCCGAGCATTCCCTGCGGGCGATCGAGACAGGCGTGGAACTGGCGAGCCGCCTGCAGGCCAGGGTCTACGGCGTGCACGTGCTGCCGCCGCTGCCGGCAGTGTCCTACGTGGCGGAATTGCTCCAGTCGCGCGATTCCTACACCAACCTGGCCAAGCAGCGCGCGGAAGGCTTCCTGGCCGAGGTGACCAGGCGCGCCCAGGCCGCCGGCGTGGCGTGCGAAACCGAATACGTGTTCGACCTGCGCCCCTACGTCGCCATCGTGGCCGCGGCGCACAAGCACCACTGCGACCTGATCGTGATGGCCTCGCGCGGCTACCAGGGGCTGGAGCGCGTGCTGCTGGGCAGCGTGACGCACAAGGTGATGCTGAGCTGCGACATCCCGGTGCTGGTCTGCCACTGAGGGGACGTCACATCGCCTGTGCCATCGGCTCCGGCGCATAGGCATACGAGCTGCGCTGCAGCGACAGCAGCGTGCGTGGCAGTTCCTTCGCGACGAATTCGATGAAGCTGCGCAGCGCCGGCGTATGGCCGTGCCGCGAGGCGTAGACGCTGTGCACATTGCCCGGCGGTAGCGCGTGGGTTCCCAATAGCCTGACCAGCTCGCCACGAGCCAGCGCGCTGCGGCACAGCCATTGGGGCAGTTGCGCCACGCCCACACCGCTGGCCACCGCGCGGAGCAATACGTGCAGGTCGTCCGTCACCAGGCGCGGGTGGTGCTCGATCGTTTCCGTATGGCCCTGGCGATCGGTGAGGGTCCAGAAGTGGCGCCCGTCGTCCTGTACCACGTCGATGCTGGGCAGGTGTTGCAGGTCGGCCGGTTGCTGCGGCGGCGGCATGCCTTGCAGCAGCGCGGGGCTGGCGACCAGGATATGCGGGTCCATGCCGAAGCTGCGCACGACCAGGCTGGAATCCTTCACCGACTGGCGTACGCGGAAGGCAATGTCGAAGCCGCCCGCCAGCACGTCGGCCTGGTGGCCGCAGATGCCCAGGTCCACCTGCACCTCGGGATACTGCTTGAGGTAATCGGCCAGCACTGGCGCCATCAGCAGTTGGCCGAACAGCACCGGGCAGCCCACGTGGATGCGCCCGCGCGGCGTGGCTCGCGCCTCTTCGATGACGCTTTCGGCATGTTGCGCCGCCGCAAGAACCTGCAGGCATTCGGCGTAGTACAGGCGACCGACGTCTGTGATGTGCGAGCGCCGCGTGGTGCGCTGGATCAGCCGCACGCCCAGGTTTTCCTCCAGCCGCGCGATGCGGGAACTGAGCTGGGACTTGGCGATGCCCAGTGCCTTGCTCGCGGCGGTGAAGGTACCTTGCTCGACCACCTGCACGAAATAGTAGAGGTCGTTCAGATCCCGCATGGATAGCTCCCCTTCGTGGCCTCGCCCTGCCATCCAGACTACCCGGCGGCGCAAGATTGCCACGTTGCAGTGCAGTATCCGGCGCATTGTTCTGCGATCCCGGAAATTCATTCCAACCATTGACGGTTAATCCGCGTGGCGCTTGCGTGAATACTTGCGGCGCGACGCAAGGCCAGGGGGCTGGCCGCCGCCGCTGCCACCGAACACGCAAAGCAGAAGGGGATCTGAAGCCATGCGTGCCTTGCCGCTTTCGTTCGCGGTCGCGCTTTCGCTGTTGCTAGCCATGGGTGGGCTGCTGCTGGCGTCGCGATCCGCCCAGGCCCAGCAGCCATCCTCGCCGCCGGCATCGGGCAGCGCAGGGCTCACCCAAAGCGACATCGCGCGCATGCTGCCCGCCACGGACATGGGAGCGGACGCGGCACGCAACGCGGACCCGCACCTGCGACCGGTGAACGACAGCCCGGCCACACCATTCGACGCGGCCAGTATTCCCGCCAACCCGCTGGCGCCCGAGGCGCAGGCGGTGGGCGCCAAGACCTGCATCGCCTGCCATGCGCTGGAGAACGTACAGGCCTCGCACACGCTGCATGTGGCCTCGTTCCGCGTGGGCACCGCCCGCACCGGACCGCAGGCAGCCTGCGAAGCCTGCCACGGTCCAGGTTCGGAGCATGCGAAGAACCCCACGGCAAGGGGTTCGATCATCGGGTTCACGCATGGGGCGGATACGGCGCCCGAGACGCAGACCACGGTCTGCCTCGGCTGCCATGCGGGTGGGGCGCGGCAGCATTGGCTCGGGTCGGTGCACCAGGAGCGCGGCCTGTCGTGCAGCGATTGCCACAATCCCATGGCGCGGATGTCGCCCGAAGGCGTACTGGCCAAGCCTTCGATCAACGAGGTGTGCGCCACCTGCCACCAGGACATCCTGGCCAAGTTCAACCGCCGCTCGCACATGCCGCTGCCGGAAGGGCAGATGGCGTGCACCGATTGCCACAATCCGCACGGCACGCTGACGCGTCCATTGCTCAAGACCGATACGGTCAACGAGACCTGCTACACCTGCCATGCGGAGAAGCGCGGGCCGTTCCTGTTCGAGCACGCCCCGGTGCGCGAGAACTGCCTCAATTGCCATGACCCGCATGGCTCCAACCAGCAGACCCTGCTGGTCGCGCCGCTGCCGATGCTGTGCCAGCAATGCCACACCATGACGCGCCACCCGAACGACCTGCAGGTGCCCACCAACTTGGGCACCGGGCCGACGCCGGACGAGCGCCTGATGGGCCGTTCGTGCCTGACTTGCCACGCCAACGTCCACGGCTCGAACAATCCGTCCGGGTCGCGATTCCACAAATAGCCGCAAGGAGGAGGGTGACGATGCGCGCGTTCAATCCGATCTCCGTGGCCGTGCTGCTGGGGCTGTGCGTCGGCTGGTCCGTCGTGGCGGCGGCCAGCGATACCAGCGGCACCATGCGCGTGGGCGACATGCAGTACGGCAATGGCCTGGACCCGCGCGGCTGGACACCGCTGGTCGATCCCGATGCCGACGGCATGTCCTGGCTGCATGCCGGCACACTGCGCACGCCCTCGGGCGCGCTGTATCCGTATCCCAACGCGCCGCTGGGCGACAAGCCGCTGGCGCCGGGCAGTGACTGGACCTACTGGGGCCTGCTGCAATTGGGCTACATCCACCTCAACGGCGACCGCAACGCCGAATTCTTCCGCCAGTACACCGATTGGAAGAACGGCGCCGCGCTGGGCCTGCTCGCGGTGGGTTTGAACAATACGAAGACCGGCAGCTACGTGGAGTTCCGTGGCAGCCGCATCAGCAGCGACGACCAGTACTACCGGCTGCGCGCAGGACGCTATGGCAGCTACCGCGTCGAGGCGTTCTACCGCGACATCCCGCATACCGTGTCCACCGCCGCCTACCCGCTATGGAACGGCGTGGGCGGCACCAACCTGACCCTGCCGGCCGGGCTGACGCCCGGCGACAGCACGGTGGCGGCGGTGCAGCAGGCCTCGCGCGATGCCGCCCGGCGCGAGATCAAGCTCACCCGCACGCGCACTGGCCTGAGCGTGGAGGGCGGGCTGTACAGGAACTGGGTGGGCTTCGCCTCGATCACCAACGAGGAGCGCAACGGCGACCGGCTATGGGGCGGCCCGATGTTCTTCAACTTCGCCTTTCCCAGCACGGGATCGCCCTACGGCGGCAACGGCGGCGTGCTGGAGACGGTGCGGCCGATCGACTTCACCACCACCGACGTCAACCTGGGCCTGCGCAACGTGGGCAAGCTGTGGCACTTCAATGCGTTGTACACCGGTTCGTTCTTCCGCGACCACAAGGACTACCTGAACTACCAGAACCCGTTCCTGGTCAGCCCGGTGGTGGGCGTGCCGGCGGCGGGGCTGGTGACCAACGGCCAGTTCTCGCTGGAACCGGACAACGACTACCACAACCTGCGGCTGGAGCTGTCGCGCGAGCTGACATGGCGCGGCGAGCTTTCGCTGGCCGCGGCCTACGGCACCATGCGCCAGGACGACGACCTGCTGCCGCCGGTGAACTGCACCGGCACCCTGGGCTTTTCCGCCGGACCCCTGCAGCAGCTCATTCCCTGCGCGGACTGGAACACCAGCGCGGCGCTGTCCAAGACCAGCGCCAACGCGCGCATCGATACCCACCTGCTCGACGCGAAGGTGAGCTTCCATCCTACCAACGCGTTCGCCTGGCACGCGGACCTGCGCTACTACCAGGAAGACAACAAGACCCGCTACCTGTCCTACAACCCGATCACCGGCCAGTATGGCTATATCTCCGAGAACGGTTCGCAGGGCACGGTGGTGCCGGGCGAGGTCGGCATCTTCGACAACGGCTACTACAACACCTCGAACGTGCAGATCGCCAGCATCCCGTTCGGCTACCAGGACACGCTGTTCGAGCTTGGCACCGACTGGAACCCGAGCCGCAGCAATACGCTGGGCCTGACCTACACCTACGACCACGATCAGCCCAAGCACCGCGAGCGCAGCCGCCTCGACGAGCAGCGCATCAAGCTCACCTGGAGCAACCGCGCGGTAGGTCGCGCCACCCTCCGCGCCAGCTTCGAGTACGGCGACCGCGACGGCGGCAAGTACAACTACGACCCGTACCTGGCCTACTACTCCGCCTCGCTGCCGGGCTACGTGCCGGCCGACGGCATTGCGCCGACCGCCTTCACCGTGGACGCCATGCGCAAGTACGACATGAGCGACCGCAAGGAGGCCAAGGCCAAGCTGATCGTGCTGTATCCGCTGGGCGAGACCAGCACGCTGACCAGCACTTTCTACGGCACGCGGGACCACTACGATGCGCCGGTGGGACGGCAGAACACCAGCACCACCGGCTTCACCGCCTCGTGGGACTGGCAGCCCGGGCCGCAGACCACCGGCAGCGCCTACATCGGTGTGGAGAGCACGCACCTGAAGCTGGCCAACGTGGCCGACAATGAGGCCCTGGTAGACGAGCCCGGCGGCGAGAACGCGGACCTCGGCGGTCCGTTCTATCCGCTGGAGAACTACTGGCACGACCTGGACAACGAGCGCGACTACAACGCGGGCATCACCTTCGCGCATGATTTCGGCCGCGTGCGGCTGGACCTGGGCTGGAACTACACGCAATCGCTGTCGAAGATGAACTACGACTACGCCTCGCCCGGTGCGCTCACCCACCCGGAAGCTGCTACGCCGGACGGCGTCGGCGCCTTTCCCAACAACCACTACCGCAGCAGCACGTTCAACGCGGGGCTGACCTTCCCGGTGGTGCGCAACGTGAGCGTGCGCCTGTTCGGCAGCTACCAGAGCGGCAGCTTCCTCGACTGGCATTACCTGGGTTTCGACGACACGCTGGTCTACGACCATCGCATCTACACCGACGAGGGCCCGCAGCTGCACTACAGCGTGACTACGCTCGGCGTGATGCTCAACGTGAAATTGTAGGGAGCCACCACAATGCGCACCGACATGGTTCTCCCCGCGCTGTTCTGCCTGGCATGGTCGTTTCCCGTGCTTGCGCAGGAGGCGGCGCCGGCGGCCAGCCGGGCCGCGCCGCCACCCGCCTTCCTCGACCTGCGCGGCCAACAGCCCATCGCTGGCGACGCCCATGCCGGTGCCGGCAAGGTCACCGTATGCGCGGCCTGCCATGGTCAACAGGGCACGGCGGTGGTGCCGGCGCTGGCCAACCTGGGCGGCCAGCCCGCCACCTATCTCTACGTGCAGTTGAAGGCGTTCAAGGGTGGCGAGCGCACTGATGCGGTAATGAACGGCCAGGCCGCACTGCTGAGCGACGCCGACATGCGCGACATCGCCGCCTATTTCGCCGGCTTTCCTCCGGCCATCCATGGCGGAGGCGACGATGGTTCCGCCGGTGCGCGGCTCTACCGCGATGGCGATCCCGCGCGTGGTATCCCGCCATGCCAGGGCTGCCATGGCGCCGATGGCCTCGGGCCGCGTCCCGAGAAGCGCCAAGCGCCGCAGCCGCCATGGTCGACGTTCCCGCATCTGGCCGGGCAATCGGTCACCTTCATGACCAAAGCGCTCGGCGACTACCGCAGCGGTGCACGCGCCGGCACCAGCAACGCGCGCATCATGCAAGGCGTGGCGCAAGCGCTGACGGACGAGGACATCCAGGCATTGGGCGCCTATCTGTCCAGCCGTTAGAGCCTGTTCACGATCTCACCGTAGCCCGCGGGGAGATCGTGAACAGGCTCTTAGCCGGCAGGGCGGTCAGATCTGGTCGGCCGGGGGCACCAGGTGATGCTTGACCTGGATGGCGTCCAGCCGATCGCACACCCAGCCGCGCTCGTCGGGCGTGGCGCAGTCCTGGATGGCGTTGGCCATGCCCATGAAGCTGGCCCAGAAATCGCCGGGGCTGGGCTTGCCTTGCAGCAGCCGTGGCACCGACGCGTCCAGCGTATCGAGCATGCGGTCGATTTCGGCGTGTGGCTTGTCCATGGACCCGGAGCCTACAACCGATGGATGTGGACGTGGCGCGAAAGCTTTTCCCAAAGGGTCACGCCGGCTTAACGGCGCTCGGGGCAGCTTGGTCATCCCACCGGCGAAGAGGCGGTGCCATGATCGATTGGGAACGCGAAAACGACCTGTTGTCCCGCGCTTGCGACGAGCTGCTGGAGCAGAACTCGCTGCTGCAGCAGGAGATCGAGCTGCTGTGTGCCCAACTGCGCCGCCACCCGGCTGGCGAAATGCAGATCAGGGAGGCGCGCCGCCAGATGGACGAGCTGATGGAAGCCTCGCGCGGCCACACGCCGCTGCCGACCGCCGCGCGCCAGGGCTTGCCGGCCGTCTATTAGGGCTTTTGTTCAAAATCAGGCTCCTAGCGCTCGTGCCGCACTTCCAGCACGATCTTGCCGATGTGCTGGCCGCTTTCCATGGCGCGATGAGCGTCGGCGGCACGTTCCAGCGGATAGACGGCATCCACCAGGGGCAGGCAGCGGCCTTGCGCGAGCGCGGGCCATACCCGTTCCCGCAGGTCGGCTGCAATGGCGGCCTTTTCCTGCGCGCTGCGTGGGCGCATGGCCGAGCCGGTGATGGTCGCGCGCTTGGCCATGATGGCCTGCAGGTTGATCTGCTCCACCACCGAGCCGCCAAGGAAGCCCACCAGCAGCAGGCGGCCGTCGCGGGCCAGCGTGGCCAGGTTGTCCTCGAAATAGCTGGCGCCGATGATGTCCAGGATCACGTCGGCGCCGTGCTGGTCGGTCCTGGCCCGCACCACCTCGGCGAAGGCTTCCTGGCGGTAGTTGATGGGCTCGCCGCCCAATTCGCGGATCGCCTCGCACTTGCGCACGTCGCCCGCCGTGGCGAAGGCGCGCAGACCGAACTCGCGGCACAGCATCAGCGCCGTGGTGCCGATGCCGCTGGTGCCGCCGTGGATCAGCGCCACCTCGCCGCGCCTGGCGCGCCCGAGTTGGAACAGGTTGGCCCATACCGTGAAGAAGGTCTCCGGGATCGCCGCCGCCCGCAGGAACGACAGGCCGGGCGGCATGGGCAACACCTGTCCGGACGGGACTGCGCAGTACTGGGCATAGCCGCCGCCATTGGTCAGGGCGCAGACGGAGTCGCCCACCGCGAAGCCCGCCACGCCCTCGCCCAGCGCGGCCACGATGCCCGCCACTTCCAGTCCGGGGCCGGGATGGGCGCCGGGCGGGATCGGGTAATGGCCGGCGCGCTGCAAAACGTCGGGACGGTTGACGCCCGCTCCCAGCACCTTGACCAGCACCTCGCCCTGCCGTGGCTGCGGCAAGGGAACCTCGCGCGGTTGCAGCACGCTCGCATCGCCGGGCGAGGTGATCTGGATCTCGGTCATGGTGGCCGGCAAGGCGAAGGCGACGTGCATCGGACAGTCCAGCGGGCGGGGGAAGGGGCGATCATGACGGCGCGACCGAACCTGCGCTAGCAGGCTAGGTCGCGCACGATGATGGCCAGGAGAAAAAAGCGCGCACGCGTCCGTGCACGCCATTCGTCGTTCAGGGCAGGTTGGCGGGCAGCGCGGGCATGGCCGGGTCGTACGCCGCGGGGTCCACGCGCTGCTCCAGCCAGTGCGCGAACACGGGCAATGGGCAACTGGCCTTGCCGTCGCAGGCCGGCAGGCCGAGCGTGCGCCGCACCAGCGCATCGGGCCGGCTGACGTCCGCCCGGCGCAGGGCATCCGGCGTCGGCATCCAACTGGACAGGCGCACGCTATCGACGCCGTGCTCCCGCACCAGGTCGAACACCAGGGCGCCGCCGGGCGGGTACTCGTCGGGCTGGCGCGCATCGCGCCAGTCCACGTCGAGCAGGCCGCCCAGCTGCGCCAGGTTGGTGTCGTGCGCCACCAGCAGCACCACGCGGGCGTCGGCGGAGGCCAGCGGCGCCACCGGCGTCTCCATGCCCGCGGCCCGCTGCAGCGTGGCCAGGATGTGGGCCAGCAGGTTGGAACCGCCCCTGGCCGCCGCCGGCATGCGTCGCTTGGCGAGATCGAACTGCAGGTTGTGCAGGCCGATCAGCCGTCCGATGGCGGCCTCGTCGCCCTGGCCCCAGGCGACCGTCGCGGCGGGGAAGCCCTGCGCGTATTCCAGCATCAGGTTCTCGCTCAGGCTGCCTGCCTGCTTGAGCGCCTTGGCGCGCGCGCGGTCATCGGCGGCATCGAGCAGCAGCTTGCGCTGGTGGCTGCGCGCCTGCGCCAGGCAATCGTCGCCCGTGCAGCCGAGCAGCACTGACTGTAGCTCGGCCAATGCCGCCGGTGGCCATGTGGCAGGGGCGGCGGAAAGGTCGTCGTCCTTGTCCTCCTTGCCGAAGTGGAACAGCGGATTGGACTGCGTCTCGGGCAGCGCAAGGTAGGGCGCCGCGCAATCCGGCGCCAGCCCCCTGGCCAGCGCCGCGCCGCTGGCGCGGTTGCGTGGCGTGCTGTCGGCGATGATCACCAATTGGTCGCGCGCATCGCACTGGCCGGACCATGTGCCATCGGCCGCGAACAGTCGGCGATAGCGCGCGCCCAGCGCGGTCATGCCCTGGGCGCCGTGCTCAGTGAGCATGCCGGGCGCCACCGGCCAGGCATGCCAGTCGCGGTTGGCGTACGGCGCCAGTTCCGCCGGGCCGCTGGTAGGCGCGCGCACGCCGTGGCGCAGCACCACCACGCGCACCAGCGGCGAGGCGGTGTCCGCGCCTGCCGCGGCCAGCGGCAGGCAGGCCAGTAGCAGGCCGCACAGCAGGCGCCGCATGGCGGCGAGCCTCACAGCTTCACCGACAGGTCGAGGAACACGCCGCGGCCCGGCAGGCCGAAGAACAGCGGCGTGCCGCTGACCGACTGCGTGCCCGCATAGCCGGTGATCTTGCGCACGTTGAACAGGTTGTTGATGTCCATGCTCACCGAATAGCCCTTCAGGCCCCACGGACCATGGTCGGAGCGGTAGCCCAGCGCGGCATCGGTGCTGAAGTAGCCGGCGATGCGCTGGTCGTTGCCGAACACGCTGTTGCCAGCGTCGTCGGTGACGTTGTCCAGGCCGTACTGCTTGCCGACGAACTTGCCCATGACCGAGCCGAAGTAGCCCGTCGGGCTGGAATAGAGCAGGCCCAACGCGGCGGTGACCTTGGGCGTGCCGGCGATCTGCACGTCGGTGTTCTTGTAGGTGGCCTTGTTGTAGCTGGCGTTGCCGTAGATGCTCAGCGTCTGCGTGAGCGCGTAGGTGCCCTCGATTTCCGCGCCCTTGTACACCGCGCCGCCGGCGTTGATGTACGTGGTCTCGTTGCCGTTGCCGGTCTTGACCTCGGTCTCGGTGAGATAGTTGGAGAAATCGATGTAGTAGATGTCGGCGCCGAAGGTGAACTGGCGCGTCGCATAGGCCGTGCCGAGCTGGTAGTTGGTGGTCTGCTCGGGCTTGAGGTCGTGCGAGCCGTTCACGTAGATCACGTCGATGGGCGGCGCGAGGAAGCCCTTGGCGACCTGGGCGTAAGCGCTCCATTCGTCGGTGATCTTCTCGTGCGCGCTCAGCGAGGGCAGGGTGGCGTGGTAGGTCGCCTCCGCATAGGACGGCACGGGCGGCGACACCTTGTTGAGGGCGGCGTTGAGTTCGCGGGTGACTTCGGAATAGCGCACGCCCGGGCTCAGCGTGAAGCGGTCGGTGACGTTCCAGTCATACTGAAGGTACGGCTGCACGGTGTCCGTGCGGTCGTTCAACGCGTAGTTGTAGATCGGGCCGTACTTGGTGCCGGTGTTGGCGCCGGTCGTCTCGTCGATGGGTAGCTGGTAGCGGGCGTCGAGGTCGCGCTCCAGCCATACGCCGGTCTGCAGCGAGCCCGGGCCGAGGTCGCGCGCGAGGCGCAGCACGTCGCCGAAGGCATGGAAGCCGTTGTCGGCCAGCTTGCCCGGCACGTCGGCGGCGACCGTCCTCACCTTCTTGCCGCTGGCGTTGTAGAAGGTCACGCCGTTGTCGGCCGGATCGTTGTCGGTGGCGTCGCTGGCCTTGCGTGACCAGTGGTCGAAGCTGTTGTAGTAGACCTTGTTGTCCAGGTCCCAGTCGCCCAGGCGGCTGGTGATGCCCACGTAGGTGAAGCTGGAGTAGTAGGCGGCCTTGTTGTAGCCCGTGTACGACTGCAGCGTCGGGTCGTCGGTGAGGCCGTAGCGCCAGCCGAACTGGGCGATCTCGTCCTTGGTGGCACCCTGCACGGTGTTCTGGTGTTCCTGGTTGTAGCTGGTGACGAAGGTCAGCTGCGTCTGCGCGCCCAGGTCGGTGATGGTCTTGATGAATACGTGCTCGCGCTTATCGTCGGTACCCTTGAGGAAGGTGTCGCTCGATTCCTTCGACAGGTCGGCGAACAGGCGCGTGCTCGAGCCCAGCTTCTCGTCCACGTTCACGCCGCCGGCGAAAGTATTCCAGCTGCCGGCGGTGACGTAGGGCGTGATGCCCGATACGTCGCTGGGATCGCGCGAGCGCAGCGCGACGGTGCCGCCGAAGGTGGCGTTGCCGATGGTGGCGCCGCCGCCCGGGCCGCGATCGATCTCGGCCTGGCCCAGCACGTGGTTGTTGAAGTAGGCCGAAGTGGTGTGGTGCAGGTCGCTGGCGTCGCCGAAGGGGATGCCATCGAAGGTGATGTTGAACTGGCCGTCCTGGAAGCCGCGGATGCTGATGCTTTCGTTCTTGCCCAGGCCGGGGCCTTCCGGCGAGGTCACGGTGACGCTCGGCGCGTACTTGATGATGTCGTCGAAGTTGGCGTTGAAGCGCAGGCCGTCGCGGATGAAGCGCTCGTCGATCACCGAGGTGGGCTGGGTGGCGTCCAGTGGCGCGGCGCTGGGCGCCAGCGTATCCACCGCGTTGGCGTGCACGCTGATCGGGGCCAGCTCGCGCGTGCCGTCATTGGGATTGATCGGCGGCAGGCCGCGAGCCGGATCCGTGCCCGCGGCCAGCGCCTTTCCCGCGGCGGACTCCCGCACGATGGTCACCGTGGTCGGCGTGACGAAGCGGAAGCCGAGGCCGGTGCCCTTGAGCAACTGCGCCAGCTGCTGCCTGGCGTCCAGCCCGGCGGTGGCGCCGCCGCTGTGCAGGTTGTCGGCCACGTCCGCGCCGTACACGACCTGCAGGCCGCTGTTGCGCGAGAACTGGTCGAGCGCCTGGCTGAGCGGCATCGCGGCAATGGCCGGTGCCGGCGCGGCCTGGGCCAGCGCAAGGGAGGGAAGGGAACTGCCGAGCAGCAGCGCGATATGGAGGGGAAGCAGTTTACGCATGGTGGGGCGGGCCTTCGATGGAGGATGACGGGGCGGCGAGACACATCGCCATCGCCGCTGCATGACCCTCTACGAGTGGGCAAGCCCGCCGTTGGGTACCGCTCTTTTCGTGAATTTTTTCTTACAGCGAACGGGGCATGGGTGAAGCGGCCCGCGTGCTGTCCACGCGGATGTCGTCCTGGCTGCGCGTCACGCGCACGCCGGGCAGCGTGCCCAGGTAGGCGACGAAGGACTCCATGTCGCGCGCATGGAAGCGGCCGGAAATGCGCGTGGCCGCGATGGCCGCATCCTCGATCACCAATGGATGCGGGTTGTAGGCGTTGAAGCGGCGCGCCACCTCGGCCACGCTGGCGTGCTCGAAATGGATGTCGGGCGGCAGCCAGCCGGTGCTGCGCGCCAGGTCGGCATGGCGGTCGACCAGGTCGAGCGAGCCATCGTGGCGCAGATTGGCCTGCTGGCCCGAGGCCAGTTCCGCGATGGGTGCGCTGCGCGTGGCGGGAAAGTGCGCAGCCGCGGCGTGCGCGCCGTCCTGCCAGATGCGCACGCGGCCGCTGATTACGGTGACGGTGCCGCCATCGGCACACTGGTGCGCATCGAACACGGTGCCGATGTCCTGCAGCTCATTGGCGCCCAGCCGCACCGTCAAGGGACGCGCGGGATCGTGCCCGACGTCGAACAGCGCGCCGCCGCGAATGATCTCGATATGGCGCTGCCGGGCATCGAAGTGGACGGCCACGACGCTGGCGCGGTCCAGTTGCGCGTCGGTGCCGTCAGGCAGGCGCACGCTGCGCAAGGTGTCTGGCGCGGATGCATAGGCATCCCAGCCCGGCGGCGGCCCGTACAGCCACGCGCCGCCACCGAGCAGGGTCACCATGAGGACCGCGGCCACCTGGGCGAGAGCAGCGCGCCAGCGATGCCGCGGCGCCACCTCGGCGGGTGCCATCGCCGGCTTGAGCCGCAGGGGAACGACGGCGCGCTCGTGGCGGGCCAGTTCGCGCAGTTCGTCGCCACCCAGCGGATCGAGTGCGCTGGCGGCACCCATGTCGCCATGCAGGCGCGTCATCGCGAGGTACTCGGCGACGTGCACCGGCGATTCGCGCAGCCAGTCGGCGAAGGCCTGGCGCTGCGCCTCGTCGAGTCCTTCGCGCAGGTCCAGGTACCAGCTGGCGGCCTGCTCGGCGGCGCGGCGCTGCTGTTCGGCGGCCTGGCGATGGCGGGCGAACTCAGTCATAGCGCGCCATCCCTAGCCGGCATGCGGCCAATGCCTTCACGATGTACTTCTTCACCATGTGCGTGGATATGTCCAGCCGCTCGCCGATCTCGCGGTAGCCCAGTTCGTCGCGGTAATGCATCACCAGCGCCGCGCGGCACTTGGGCGTGAGCCGGCCGATCACGTCGGCCAGCCGCTGCCGGCGCAGGGCGCGGTCGATGCCGGCCGCCGCGTCGCACGGCGTGGCGAGGCGATCGATCACCACGTCCAGTTCGTCGCTGCCCAGCGGGTTGCGCTGGCGCTTGGCCGCATGCTCCTTCACCAGGTTGGCGGCCACGGTGAACAGGTAAGCCTCGGGGTTGCGGATCACCTCGGGACTGCCGCGATCGGTGCGCAACAGCCGCAGGTAGAGTTCCTGCACGAGATCCTGCGCATCCCAGGCATGCGCGGTGCGCTTGAGGAAGTAGCGATTGAGCGTGTCGTGCTGTTCTTCGAACAAGCGCGCCAGCCCGGACATCGGATCGATGGTCACAAGCACTCGCAGCGCCGTCGACTCCGGTCGTCGGCAGTGTTACGGGCAAGGCCGCCACGCTATGGGCTGGATGTGACGACTTCGTGAAATTCGCCGCGCGGCTGCCGTTTTTGCGATGGCGTACGGGCCTTGGGGCCGCGCGGGGCACTTACGGAGCGGAATGGCGTGAGGCACATTGGGCAGGCCGGCAACGCGCCGCTGGCGCGGGTGTCGGCCTTGATGGAACTGGGCAATGCCGCTCGGCATCCCGAACCTGGAATCAGCAATGGAGGGAAAGCAAATGCACCACGTATCGAATCGGTGGCTGGGCCGCATGGCGGCGCTGGGGCTGGCGGCGATGGCCATGGTTTCCACCCGTGCGCTCGCGGACGACGGCCTGCCATCCACCGGGCTCGGCCAGTCGTGGCCCAATGCCACCGACGTGAGCGCCAGTCCTCACTGGCATGTCTATGTGTTCGAGCGCAGCGGCATCCGCTATGTCCAGATCAACGACCTGGGCGGCAAGGTGCGCGCGGCATTCGCCGTGTCGTCCGGCCATTTCCTGGCGCTTCCGCTGGGTAGCGACGCATCGCGCCTGGCGACGCCGCAAGAGCCGCAGTCGGCACCGTCCGGCACCCAGGGCGAAATCGTCTACCAGGATCCGTCGGTGAAGGTGCTGGTGGCGCCGCAGTCCAACGGCACGGCGCGGGTATTCACCGCCAACGGCGACTGCAAGGATCCCATCGAATGCAGTTCGCGCGCCAATTGAGGCGCGTGCGTCGGGGCGTCTCCTAGCGGGAGGCGCCCTGGCGCAGCGGCACGGCACGCAGCGAGTCATGCAGCAACAGGGTGACGCTCAGCCCTTCGGGCCGCTCGCGCAGGTGCACGTCGCCGCCGTAGATCTGGGTGCGGTCGCGGATCGTGGCGATGCCGAGGCCGCTGGCGCCCAGCAGGGCCATAGCCTGCTTCCATGACGCATCGACGGCGTGTCCCGCCGCGTCGATCTCCTCGCCGGTGAGGCGCATGACCACCCAGCGCCGCCCGCCGGTGCAGCCGCCGCGCAGGCGCAGGTGGATGTGCCGCGCCGAACCGCGCGACAGCACGTAGACCAGCACCTCGCAGGCCAGGCGGTAGAGCGTCATGTGCACATCCGGCGCCAGCTGGCTCAGCCCACGGCCCGACAGTTCGCACTGGTAGGTGGCGCCGGCCATGTGGATGGCCTGGGCGAACGGCCCCTCGCGCAGGGTGGCGGGTACGCCGCGCTCGCGCCAGCCGCGCGGGTACAGCGCGTTGGCCAGGCGGTGCATCTCGTGCTGGGCGAGGGCGACCTGCTTGGAATAGCTGCGTTCCTCGTTGGCGGGCAGCACGTGGCGCAGGCGTTCCAGCAGCCGGTTGTGGTTCTCGCGGATGGAATGGCCGATGTGTTCCAGCGCGTCGGCCGCCTGGCGCATGCGCAGCTCTTCCAGGTACAGGCCCTGCTGGGCGAGCTGGAAGCCGCGCAGCGTATCGATATGGCTGGCCTGGGCCGAGCTGGCCTGGTGGGTGATGCGCGAGCCGAGCATGAGCAGGGTGGTGACGGCGAAGCCGATCAGTGCCTGGGCCTGGATCACCGCCGGGTCGCGCACCATGCTGGAGGTCAGCGTCACCGCCGTGCTGGCCAGCGTGCCGCCCAGGGCAGCGCCCTGCCAGCCGTGGCGGGAAGTCAGCCATACCACCGGCAGGAACATGGCGAGACGGAATACCTGCGTGCTGTCGCCTTCGCTGCTGAAGGCCAGCCCCATCAGCACGAACAGTGGAACCAGCACGCCGGCCAGGCAGTCGCGCGCCAGCAGCGACAGGTTGGCCGCGTGCTCCGGGTGGCGGCGCAGGCGCAGGTAGAGGGCGATGGCCGTGGGCGCGATGGCCAGCCCACCCAGGTAGTTGCCCAGGAAGTAGCCGAGCAGGATCTGCGCATCGATCCCGGGGGCGGATTCGCCCGGCGGCAGCCGCACCGCCGAGAGCACGATGGCGTTGTCGGCGGCCGTCAGCGCCGCGCTGGCCAGGACGACGCCCAGCAGCAGCGCCATGTTGATCTGCTGGCCACCCTGCAGCAGGCGTATCCGCTGGCGGCATGCCGCCACCACGGCCGCCGTCGGCAGGATCGGCGGCAGGGCCGCCAGTACCGCCCAGCGCAGGCCGAATTCGTCGCGGCAGTCCCAGGCGTGGTAGCCCACCGGCAGGCACTCGCCGAGGATGAGCGCCGGCCAGTAGCGATAGGGAAAAAGCAGCAGGCTGGCCACCCGCAGGCCGGCGGGCAGGTTCCAGTGCGAGACGGAAACGTCGTGCAGCAGTACGTAGCAGAGCGCGTAAGCGATGACGATGGATACATGGCGTCCCCAGTCACGCACTACCGTTGCTTCCCCCATGATGCTTTTCCCCGTGGTTGCGTTCGCGCCACAGCTTCGCGCGGGCCTGTGTTCGCGTGGGCGGCTGGACGATCATGCCGCCATCACTCCCCGCCCCGGGCAGAACGAGCGGGCGGGCCATCCGCGGGCATTCGATCGCATGCAACTTGCCAATGGTTCCTGATACGCCGGTCGCGCCGCCCGAACCGGGAACGGCGTCGAATCACGACATAGTACTTTGACACGACCCGGGGTGATATCCGGGTGAAGATGCCGCCGTGCCATGGCGATGGCCGCGCGACGCCATTCGACCATGGTCGGCCAGCGCCTCGGGCGTCCCGCCGGCGAGGCGGCGATATACTGCGCGCCATGCGCCTGCCGCCGCGAGGCTATCGCCGCCGCCTGAATCCCGCCGGCAGGTTGCCATTCCGCAAGCACTCTTTACATCCGGATCTCCCACCCCATGCGTTCCCTTGCCCTAGCTTCCGCCGTCGCGTTCTGTCTCGTCCTTGCTGGTTGCGCGACCAGCCGCGGATTGCATACCACGGGGAGCATGACCGATCCGGACACGCTGCAATCCGGGCGCAGCCTGGCCGACACGCCGTTGAGCCCCACGGCATGGCCGGCGCAGGACTGGTGGGTGAGCTATGGCGACCCGCAGCTCAATGCGCTGATCGATGAGGCGCTGAAGAACAATCCCAGCCTGGAGCAGGCGCAGGCGCGCGCGCGCCAGGCCCAGGCGGTAGCCGAGGGCGTGGATGCTGGCCGCAAGCCGCAGGCGCAGCTCGATGCCTCGATCACCGGCGCCTACCTGTCCAAGATGAATCCGATCTATCCCGAGTACGTGCTGGGCGTGTTCGCATGGAGCAAGTCGCTCACCGGCGGACTCAGCTGGGACGTGGACCTGTGGGGCGGCAAGCGCGCCGCCTGGGAAGCGTCGCTGGGCCGCAGTCGCGCCGCGCAGATCGAGGCCTACGCCGCGCGCATCGAACTTTCGGTGAACGTGGCACGCGCCTACGTGAACCTGGGCTATGCCTTCGCCCAGCGGGATGTGGCCGAGGCCGAGCTGCAGCGCGCCACGCAGTCGCTGGAGGTCACGCGCAAGCTGGTGGCCGGCGGCCTGGGCACGCCGCAGCAGGAACATCTGGCCGACTCGCAGGTGGCCAGCGCCCAGCAGCAGAAGGTGGCGGCGGACCGCTCCATCGACGCGGCGCGCAGCACTCTCTCCATCCTGCTGGGGCAGGGGCCGGATCGCGGCCTCGCCATCGAGCGTCCCCACATGCTTGATCGCGGTCCCGCCGTGCTGCCGGACAAGCTGCCGGTGGACCTGCTCGGCCGCCGCGCGGACCTGGTCGCGGCGCGCTGGGAGATCGAGGCCGCCCACAAGGACATCAAGGCGGCCAAGACCGCCTTCCTGCCCAATATCAGCCTGAGCGCGATGGCGGGCTTCATCGCCGTGGGCGGCAACAGCGCCAACGTGCTGCAGTTGCCGGCGCGCACCTATGCGTTCGGTCCCGCGCTGAGCCTGCCACTGTTCGACGGCGGCGCCCGCCGCGCGCACCTGGCCATCGCCGACGCCGACTACGACGCGATGGTGGCGCGCTACAACGGCCTGCTGGTGAAGGCGCTCAACGACGTGGCCGACAACGTCTCGGCGCTGTCCTCCGTGCGCGAGCAGATCGTGCTGGAAAAGCGCGCCGTGGATGACGCGCAAAAGAGCTGGGACGATGCGATGAAGGCGTACAAGGGCGGCCTGAAGGGGCCGCTCACGCCGCTGACCAGCCGCCAGCAACTGCTCGCGGCCCAGCAGCGCCTGGCCTTGCTGGAGAGCCAGCAGACCGATATCTCGATCCGCCTGGTCGAGTCGCTGGGCGGCGGCTTCGACGGTAGCGCCGACGTGGCGCAGGTCAGCCAGGCGCAGCCGTCGCAAGCGTCGCTGGACAGGTAACGGCTGGAATTCCGCCGGCAAGAGCCCTATATCCATTCTTCTGGTGGCCGCTCGTTTTCCTTGTCTTTCAGGGCCACCTGGAGGCGAACATGGCGACTGGCTGGGCCGGTGACGGCGCCGTTCAGGACCAAATCGACGCGACGGTGGACGACGCCGTCAAGCGCGCCCGCAGCCAGTTGCGGCGCGGGCCGGGGCTGACCCGCTGCGAAGAGTGCGACGCGCCCATTCCGGAAGCGCGCCGCGTGGCCGTGCCTGGCGTGCGGCTATGCGTGGCCTGCCAGGAGGCCAGCGACCAGGAGCAGGCCACGTTCAGCGGCTATAACCGCCGCGGCAGCAAGGACAGCCAGTTGCGCTGAGCTTGACACTGGTGCGCGCGGCGGTGGTCAATACCAGGCTTTCCCGCAGCCAGGAGCGCCTGTTGCCATGATGATGTCCTTCCGCATCCGCCCGCCGGCTTGCCGCGAGGCGCGTTCGTGAGCGCCCGGCTCAGCCCGCTGGCCGGCAAGAATGCGCCCGCCGAGCTGCTGGCGGACGTCGCCGCGCTGCGTGACGCGTATGTGAACCTGCGCCCCGATCCCTCGGTGCCGGCGCAGCGGGTGGCATTCGGTACCTCCGGGCATCGCGGCCAGTCGCTGGAGCGCAGCTTCAACGAATGGCACGTGCTGGCCATCACCCAGGCGATCTGCGACTACCGCCAGGAGCAGGGCATCGACGGGCCGCTGTTCCTGGGCATCGACACTCACGCGCTGTCGCAGCCCGCGTTCGAGAGCGCGCTGGAAGTGCTTGCCGCCAACGGCGTGCCTACGCTGGTCGCCAAAGACGGCGACTACACGCCCACGCCCGCCATCTCGCACGCCATCCTCACCTACAACCGTGGCCGCGAGGCGGGGCTGGCCGACGGTATCGTGGTCACGCCCTCGCACAATCCGCCCGATGGCGGCGGTTTCAAGTACAACCCGCCCAACGGCGGCCCGGCCGATACCGACGTCACCGGCTGGATCCAGAAACGCGCCAACGCGCTGATCGAGAATGGCCTGGCCCAGGTCAGGCGCATGCCGTTCGCGCAGGCGCTGCGCGCCGGCACCACGCGGGAGCACGACTACATCGACGCCTACGTGGGCGACCTGGCGCAGGTGATCGACTTCGATGTCATCCGCGGCAGCGGCGTGCACCTGGGCGTGGACCCGCTCGGCGGTTCGGGCGTGCATTACTGGGGACCGATCGCCGAGCGCTACGGCATCGACCTCACCGTGGTCAGCCAGGAGGTCGATCCCACCTTCCGTTTCATGAGCGTGGACTGGGACGGCAAGATCCGCATGGATCCTTCCTCCTCGTACGCGATGCAGCGCCTGATCGCGCTGAAGGACCGCTACGACGTGGCCTTCGCCTGCGACACCGACCACGACCGCCACGGCATCGTCACGCGCAGCAGCGGCCTGCTGCCGCCCAACCATTACCTGTCGGTGCTGGTGGACTACCTGTTCCGCCATCGCCCGCAGTGGCGCGGCGACGCCGCGGTGGGCAAGACGCTGGTGAGCACGGCGCTGATCGACCGCGTGGCCGCGCGCCTGGGCCGCCGGCTGTACGAGGTGCCGGTGGGCTTCAAGTGGTTCGTCGATGGCCTGTTCGACGGTTCGCTGGGCTTCGGCGGCGAGGAAAGCGCTGGCGCCTCGTTCCTGCGCCGCGACGGCGGCGTGTGGAGCACCGACAAGGACGGCATCGCCGCCGCGCTGATGTCGGCCGAGATCACCGCGCGCAACGGCCGCGATCCGGGCGAGCTGTACCGCCAGCTCACCGCCGAGCTGGGCGCGCCGCTGTCCGAGCGCGTGGACGCGCCGGCCAGCGTGGAGCAGAAGGCGCGCCTGTCCAGGTTGTCTCCGCAGCAGGTGAAGAGTACCGAGCTGGCCGGCGACCGGATCGAGGCCGTGCTGGACAAGGCTCCCGGCAACGGTGCCTCCATCGGCGGCATCAAGGTAGCCTCCGCCCACGGCTGGTTCGCCGCGCGCCCGTCCGGTACCGAGGACATCTACAAGATCTACGCCGAGAGCTTCAAGGACGAGGCGCACCTGCGGCAGTTGCTGCAGGAGGCGCAGCGGATGGTGGACGAGGCGTTGGCTGTGGCGTGACCGCCCGGCGACTGGGTTCCGGCCCTTGCCCCCTTGGGGACAAGGGCACGACGAGCTTTTCAGCCGCTCACACCGGCGGCGGGTTGCGCTCGGCGAAGCCGCGCTGGTGCCAGTACGGATACACCGGCGTCACCTCGCTGGCCTTGTCGAGCCTGGCCACCTGCTCCTTGGTGAGGTTCCAGCCCACCGCGCCCAGGTTCTGGCGCAGCTGTTCCTCGTTGCGCGCGCCGATCACCACGGTGGAGACGGTGGGGCGCTGCAGCAGCCAGTTCAGGGCGATCTGCGGCACGCTCTTGCCGGTCTCGGCGGCGATCTCGTCCAGCGCATCGACCACGCGGTAGAGATACTCGTTGTCCACCGGCGGGCCGATGTCGGCGGTCTTGTGCAGGCGGCTGGTGGCCGGCAGTTCGGCGCCGCGACGCAGCTTGCCGGTGAGGCGGCCCCAGCCCAGCGGGCTCCACACCACCGCGCCCACGCCCTGGTCCAGGCCCAGCGGCATCAGCTCCCACTCGTAGTCGCGGCCGATCAGCGAGTAGTAGGTCTGGTTGGCCACGTAGCGCGGATAGCCGTAGCGCTCGGCCACCGCCAGCGACTTCATCAGGTGCCAGCCGGAGAAGTTGGAGACGCCCACGTAGCGGATCTTGCCCGCGCGCACCAGGTCGTCCAGCGTGGAGAGGGTTTCCTCCACCGGCGTCACGGCGTCGAAGCCGTGCAGCTGGAACAGGTCGATGTAGTCGGTGCCCAGCCGCTTGAGGGCGGCGTCGCAGGCCTTGAGCAGGTGGAAGCGTGACGAGCCCACGTCATTGGCGTCCTCGCCGGAGCGGAAGGTGGCCTTGGTGGAGATCAGCACGCGGTCGCGGCGACCCTTGATCGCCTCGCCCAGCACCGCTTCCGCCTCGCCGCCCGAATAGATGTCCGCGCTGTCGAACAGGGTCAGGCCGGCCTCGAGGCAGATATCGACCAGCCGCTTGGCCTCGGCCACGCCGGTATTGCCCCAGGCGGCGAACAGCTCGCCCTTGCCGCCGAACGTACCCGTGCCGAAGCTGAGCACGGGCACCTTGAAGCCCGATGCGCCCAATTGCCGATATTCCATGGGGAAGGTCCTCTGTGGGTGACGGAAACTGAAGTCATGGGGATGGCCGTGGCCATTCCAAGATGCGTTCGCTCAGGAAGAACAGGCGCACTCGGCCATCGCGCCGGCGCCACGGCGGTCCAGCAGGCACGAGATCGCCCACAGCACGATGCCGGCGACCGCCAGCAGCGCGCCCACCCAGCCCGGCGAGGTCCAGCCGTGGCCGGCGGCGATGGCCATGCCGCCCAGGAACGGGCCCAGCGCGTTGGCGATATTGAAGGCCGAATGGTTCAGCGCGGCGGCCAGGCCCTGGGAATCCTCCGCCACGTCCATCAGCCGCGTCTGCAGCACCGTGGCCAGCGCGCCGCCGCAGCCGAGCAGGAAGATGTCCACGGTGATCGCCACCAGGCTGCCCGCGGTGAACGGGAATACCGCCAGGATGACGGCGGTCCACGCCAGCAGGGCGCCCGCCGTGCGCATCAGTGCCCGGTCGGCGAACACCGGCACCACCAGGTTGCCCACGGTGAGCCCCACGCCGAACACGCTCAGCACCACCGGTACCACGGCCGGCGAGACCCGCGTGACGGTTTCGAGAATGTCGGCGAGATAGGTATACACGGCGAACAGGCCGCCGAAGCCGATGGCGCCGATGGCCAGGGTCATCCACACCTGCACGCGGGTGAGCGCACCCAGCTCGCGCAACGGGCTGGAGGCCGCGTCCGCTGGCGCCGCTGGCGCGTACAGGCGCACCAGCACGCAGGTGAGCAAGCCCAGCAGGGCGACCAGCCCGAAGCTCCAGCGCCAGCCGACCAGTTGGCCGAGTCCGTTGGCGAGCGGCACGCCGACGATGGTGGCGAAGGTCAGGCCGAGGAAGATGCGGCCCACCACCATGGTGCGGCGGTTCTCCGGCACCAGTGAGGTGCCCATCAGCGCCGCCGCGCCGAAGTAGGCGCCGTGCGGCAACCCGCTGAGGAAGCGGAAGAGCAGCATCCAGTGGTAGGTGGGCGCGAAGGCGCTCAGGCCGTTGCCGAGCGCGAACATCGCCATCAGCGCGATCAGCAGGGTGCGCCGCGGCAGCCGCGCGCCGAGCACGGCGAGCACCGGCGCGCCGACCACCACGCCCAGGGCGTAGGCGCTGATGACGTGCCCCGCGGTGGGCGCATCGATGCCCAGGCCATGCGCGAACAGCGGCAGCAGGCTCATGGTGGCGAACTCGGTGGTGCCGATGGCGAAGCCGCCGACGGCCAGCGCGAGCAACACCAGGCCCACGTGGCGCGTTTCCTGTCGACCGTCGGACATGAACTTCCATCCCGCATGCTAGCCAAGGGTGGAAGTAGGCCCGATAGGGCGTGGGGCCATCAAGGACTTGACGTGAAATTTCACGCCGCGCTTCGATGAAACATATTTCATGTTGCCACCCCGATCATCCCGGGAAGGAGGGCGCATTGGCTACCATCGGCGCTTCCCCTCGTTGCCGGAGCATCTCCCATGGACTACATCAAGCTTGGCACCACCGGCGTGGACGTCTCCCGCCTCTGCCTGGGCTGCATGACCTACGGCGATCCCCAACGCGGCAACCACAGCTGGACGCTGGACGAGGCGACCAGCCGCCCGCTGATCCGCCAGGCGCTGGAGCTAGGCATCAATTTCTTCGATACCGCCAACGTCTATTCGGACGGCTCGTCGGAAGAGATCGTCGGGCGCGTGCTGAAGGAGCATGCCGACCGCGACACCATCGTGCTCGCCACCAAGGTGTTCAACCGCATGCACCCGGGACCCAACGGCATGGGCCTGTCGCGCAAGGCCATCCTGGGCGAGATCGACAAGAGCCTGCGCCGGCTGGGCACCGACTACGTGGACCTCTACCAGATCCATCGCTGGGACCCGCATACGCCGATCGAGGAAACCATGGAGGCGCTGCACGACGTGGTGAAGGCCGGCAAAGCGCGCTACATCGGCGCCTCGTCGATGTGGGCCTGGCAGTTCGCCAAGGCGCAGCAGGTGGCCGAGCGCCACGGCTGGACGCGCTTCGTCACCATGCAGAACCACTACAACCTGCTCTACCGCGAGGAAGAGCGCGAGATGATGCCGCTGTGCCAGGACCAGGGCGTCGGCGTGATCCCATGGAGCCCGCTGGCGCGCGGACGCCTGACCCGCGACTGGGACGAGGAAACCGAGCGCACCCGCACCGACGAGTTCGGCAAGACCCTGTACGTGCCCGATGCGGACCGCCGCGTGGTGGAGGCCGTCGCCGCGGTGGCCAAGGCGCGCGGCGTCCCGCGTGCGCAGGTGGCGCTGGCCTGGATGCTCGGCAAGCCCTTCATCACCGCGCCCATCGTGGGAGCCTCCAAGCCGCGGCACCTGGACGATGCGGTGGCGGCGCTGTCGCTCAAGCTCACCGCCGGGGAGATCGCCGCGCTGGAAGAGCCCTACGTGCCGCATGCGGTGGCAGGGCACGTTTGAGGGTTGGGTGGCGTCTCCGCGTGGCCAGTTACCCCTCCCCAACCATCCCCTGCATGCAGGGGAGGGAGTAAATGCGGCACGCCTTGGCTCCTCCCCCTACTTGTAGGGGGAGGCTGGGAGGGGGCTGTGGGTCACATTGAAACTTTGAACAGGTCTTAACGCCCGGCACGCGCACTCACGCCTGCGTGTGGCGCACCCTGCCAGGGTAGGGACGAGGCAGGCGCCATGGGTTCCGCCATCCGCGAGGAGGGTTCTGATGATCAGCGTCTACGAAGTCGCGCTGCGACTGTTCATGGCCGCCGTGCTCGGCGGCGTCATCGGCGTCAACCGGGGGCGTCTGGAATGGGCGGCGGGCCTGCGCACGCACATGCTGGTGAGCGTGGGCGCCGCGCTGGCGCTGATCGTGTCAGCCTACGGTTTCCAGCATGCGCTGACCTATCCGCACGTGGTCCTCGACCCGTCGCGCGTGGCGGCGCAGGTGGTCAGCGGGATCGGCTTCCTCGGCGCCGGCACCATCCTGTTCCTGGAGCGCGAACAGGTGATCCGTGGCCTCACCACCGCCGCGGGACTGTGGGCAGTGGCCGCCGTGGGCCTGGCATCCGGGGCGGGACTGTTCGTGCCCGCCGTCATCGCCACGGTGCTGCTGTGGGGCATCCTCGCGTTGCTCAAGCCGCTGGAACGCCGCTTCGTCAAGCCGCGCCACCAATACGTGTCGCTGGAGGTGGAGCTGGGCGCCGCGGGGAAACTGTCGGCGCTGGAAGGCGTGCTCGCCGATCTCCATGCGCCCATCCGGCAGATCCGGCTGCGCCGCTCGCCCAGCGGCGAGGACAATGCCGAGGTGCGCTTCGCCACGGCCATCGATACCCGCCAGTTGAGCGCGATGGCCGATGCCTGCCGTTCCCTGGCCGGCGTACAGGCCGTGCACATCAACCTGCCGGGCCGGCGCAACGACTGATTGGCGTCGGTCAATGGCAGACCAGCACCGGGATATCGCAGTTGGGCAGCAGCTTGGCGGTCTGGCTGCCCAGGAACAGGCGATCCAGGCCAGTGCGGCCGTGCGAGCCGATCACGATCAGGTCGCAATGCTGGTCCTTGGCCGCCTGGATGATCGCCTCGTAGGGCTGGTGGGCGTATTCGTGATGGCCGTCCCAGGACACGTTCGCCGCCTTGGCGCGCTCCTTGGTCTGTTCCAGGCAATGGACCGCGCGTTCCTCCACCGCCTTTTCGTAGGCGTCCTCGGGGAACAGCATCATGTCGGTGAAATAGGGCACCGCCTCGAAAGGCTGCATGGCGTGGAAGGCGTACACGCTCGCCCCGAGCTGCGCGGCGAGGGCGATGCCGAGATCGACCGCGCGCAGCGAGAGGTCGGAACCGTCGGTAGGCAGCAGGATGCGCTTGAACATGGTCACTCCCTTTGGGCTGGATGAAGGACGCGCCGCCGTTTCATCCTGGACCGATGGCATGAGCGCGTGTCGACCGTGCTCAACAAGCCGGCGGCAGGCTACAACGCCAGCGTGTGGATGACCTGTGAGCTGTCCGCCAGGTCCATTTCGCGGTGGAAGCCGAGATAGCTGGCCAGGTCGCGCATGCCTTCGTTGCTGGCGGCGTCGATGGAGATCATGCGCTTGAAGCCGTTGCGGCGCGCGAAGTCGATCAGGTGGCGCATCAGCAGCACGCCGAGCCCGCGATTCTGCCAATCGTCGGCCACGGTCACGGCGCACTCGCACGTCCGCTCGTCGGTGGTGGCGCCGTACCGGCTGACGCCGATCTCGCGCAGTTCGCCCTGGTCGTGGACCAGCGCCACGAAGGCCATGCGCTTGTCGTAGTCGATATCCATCAGCTGTTGCACCTGCGCGGCGCTGAGCTGCCTGAAATCGCCAAGGAAGCGGAGCCGCCTCGCCTGGTGGGACAACCGGCTCACGAAGGCGATCTCGCGCTCGCGATCCTCCTCGCGCAGGGGGCGGATGAGCACCGTGGTGCCGTCACGCAGTTTCTCTATCCAGTGATCGCCGGTGAGCGCATCGGGAAAGGCGGAAAAATCACCCACATGCGTCGGGTTCGGCTGGGTGGGAGTGGACATGGGAACCTCGTATAGCATGCGCCCATGGCATGGCGCGCTTCCCTTGTAGGCCCTCCATCGCTCCGGCCGTTGACGTGTGTCAACAATCCCGGCGCTAGCCGGGCACCAGCACGGCGGCGCCATGCAGCCGGCCATGGCGCAGGTCGTCCAGCGCGCGGTTCGCCTCGGCCAACGGGTAGGGCGTGACCTGGGTGGCGATGCCGGCGTCGCTGGCGGCATCGAGGAAGGCATGCCCGTCCGCCCGGGTGAGATTGGCGACGGAGAGCAGCCGGCGTTCCTCCCACAGCAGCCGGTAGGGAAAGCGGGGGATGTCCGACATGTGGATGCCGCCGCAGACCACGCTGCCGCCCTTGCGCACCGCCTGCAGCGCCAGGGGCACGAGTTCGCCTACGGCGGCGAAGATGATCGCCGCATCCAGCGGACGCGGCGGCATCTCGTCGGAGCCGCCGGCCCACTGCGCGCCGAGCTGCCGCGCGAAGTCCTGCGAGGCGTCGTCGCCCGGCCGGGTGAAGGCATACACCTCGCGCTGCTGGTGGTGCAGCAGCTGGGCCAGGATGTGCGCGGCGGCGCCGAAGCCGTACAGGCCCACGCGCTGGGCCTCGCCGGCCAGGCGCAGGGCGCGTCCTCCGATCAAGCCGGCGCAGAGCAGGGGCGCGGCCGCCGCCGCATCGGGGTAGCTCTCGCGCGGTAGCGGCAGGCAGAACGCGGCGCGCGCGGTCATGTGGGTGGCGTAGCCGCCGTCGCGGCTGCAGCCGGTGAATACCGGGGTGTCGCACAGGTTCTCGCGGCCGCTGCGGCAGTACTCGCACACGCCGCAGGCACCGCCCAGCCAGGGCACGCCCACGCGGTCGCCCACCGACAGGACGGTGACCTGCTCGCCCAGGGCCTCGACCACGCCCACCGCCTCGTGCCCGGGGATCACCGGATAGCGCGCCTGCGGCAGCTCGCCGTCCACCAGGTGCAGGTCGGTACGGCACACGCCGCAGGCCTCGACACGGATGAGGACTTCGTCCGGCGCGGGACGCGGGTCCTCGCGCTCCTCGGCGGACAGCGGCAGGCCAGGCGCTCTGGCGACCATGGCGAACATGGGGAAACCTCCCTACAGGAACATGCCCAGCACGACGAAGGCCATCGCGGCGGTGGCCAGCCAGCCCAGCCAGCGCAGCCTGCCGCCGATCACGAAACGGTCCATGGCCTTGCGCTGCGTGGCGATCCACATGATGCCCACCATCAGCGGCACGGACATCACGCCGTTGATCACCGCCGCCCAGAACAGCATGCGGATGGGATCCATCGACGAGAAGCTCAGCAGCGTGCCGAGCACGGTCGCGCCGGCGATGATGAGGTAGAAGATGCGGGCGTCGCCGGGCTTCTGGCTCAGGCGTGCCGATTGCCCGGCGGCCTCGGTTACCGCATAGGCCGCCGAGCCGGCCAGCACGGGCACGGCCAGCAGTCCCGTGCCGATGATGCCCACGGCGAACAGCAGCGAGGCAGCCTTGCCGGCCAGCGGCGCCAGCGCCTGCGCCGCCTGGCTGGAGGTCTGGATGTCGATGATGCCGTTGGGACGGAGCACGGCCGCCGCGGTCACCATGATGAAGAACGCCACCAGGTTGGAATAGGTCATGCCGACCACGGTGTCGAAGCGGATGCGCTTGAGATCGGCCACCGCTTCCGCCGGCGCCAGCGACAGCGGCGCCATGGCCGTCGAGTCGTCCGCTTCCTCCACTTCCTCCGAGGCCTGCCAGAAGAAAAGGTAAGGGCTGATCGTAGTGCCGAAGATGGCCACGATCATCACGAAATAATCGTGCAGCGGCACGCCGCGGGGCCACAGCAGCCGCCCCAGGCTGGCCCATGGCACGTCGGCCATGAAGGCCACGGCCACGTAGGAGAACAGGGCCAGCGTGAGAAGTTTGAGAAACGGCGAATAGCGCGGGAACGGCACGAACACTTCGAGCAGCAGCGAGATCGTGGCGAACAGGGCGGCATACAGCGGCGCCGAGCCGCCCATCAGCAGGTGCCACGCGGCACCCATCGCGCCGATGTCGGCCGCCAGGTTGATGATGTTGGCGACCAGCAGGGAGAACACCAGCGCCAGCACCAGCCAGCGCGGGAAGTACAGCCGCATGTTGGCGGCCAGGCCCCGGCCGGTGACGCGCCCGACGGTGGCGCAGATCATCTGGATGCCGATCATCAGCGGCAGGGTCAGGATCACCGTCCACAGGGTGCCGTAGCCGTAGCGCGCGCCGGCCTGCGAATAAGTGGCGATGCCGCTGGGATCGTCGTCGGCGGCGCCGGTAATCAGGCCCGCCCGTAACTGGCCGAGCCACGTCGGTATGGCCTTGGCGAGGCCGCGCCACGATCGCTCGATGGCGGGAGCGCGCCCGGACGTCATGGGCATGCGCGCACCGCACGGCGGGTGCCGCCGCTGGATGGCATCAGGTATTCGGACATGGATTCGATCCGCTCCCGGGCTGGTCCGGGCCGATGCCCGCAAGCCTAGTATCCATCCTTCGAGGGAAGTTGATGGCGATCAATCTGGCGAGGAGGCATCAGGCCGTCTCGGCGACCGCCGCCTTCAGCGCGGCCAGGCGCTCGGCGTCGGGCTGATGGGCGAGGAGCAGGGCGATGGCGGCGGAAGCCAGGCGCGCACGCGCATCGTCGGCGCGGCTGGTGAGCGCGATCGGCACGCGCATGCCCAGCACGATGCCAGCAGCGATGGCATCGGCCAGCAGCACCAGTTGCTTGACCAGGATGTTGCCCGCCTCGACGCTGGGCACGAGCAGGATGTTGGCCCGGCCGGCGACCGGCGAGACGATGCCTTTCTCGCGCCGCGCGGCTTCGCTGAGCGCATTGTCCATGGCCAGCGGCCCGTCCACCTGGGCGCCGACCAGTTGGCCGCGCTCGGCCATCTTGCTCAGGGCGGCGGCGTCCACCGTGGCGGGCATGCTGCAATGGACGGTTTCCACCGCCGCCAGCACGGCCACGCGGCGCTCGGCGATGCCCAGCGCATGGGCCAGCAGGATGGTGTTCTGGCAGATGTCGCGCTTGGTTTCCAGGTCGGGCAGGATGTTGACCGCCGCGTCGGCCACGATCAGCGGGTGCCCATAGCCCGGCACATCGATGGCGAAGGCGTGCGAGGCGCGCCGTTCGGTACGCAGTCCGGCGGTCTTTTCCAACGCCGCGTGCATCAGTTCGTCCGTATGCAGCGCGCCCTTCATCAGGGCGGCCACCCGCCCATCGCGCGCCAGCGTCGCGGCCTGGGCCGCCGAGGCATGGCTGTGCGGCGTGGCGATGATCTCGAGGTGGCCCAGGTCGCGCTGGATCGCTTCGGCGGCCCGCCGGATGCGCGCTTCCGGGCCAACCAGCACGGGCTCGATCAGGCCTGCCTCGCAGGCGTCCATGGCGCCTTGCAGCGAGGCGGCATCGCAGGGATGCACCACCGCCATGCGAATCGGCGGCAGCCCGCGACAGCGTTCCAGCAGCAGGCGGAAGCGGGTGTGGGGCGTCTCTTCCGTGGAATGGCGTGCGATGTCCGCTGGCTGCATGGCATGGCTCCGATGGGGCCCGCCACGCTACCTGCCGGGCGGCGTGGCGCGTTGATGGGCGTCAACGGAGGCGAAGGCCTTGTCGAGCTGTTCCCAGCAGCGTTCGGCCGCCTCCCGCAACAATGAGGACATCGCCTGGGTTTCGTCGAGGTAATCGGTCGCCAGGCTGGTCCAGCGGTTCACCTGCAGGTCGAGCCAGCTGTCCGGGCTGGCGCACTCGGCGCACTGGACCGACCACGTCGCGGTTTTTTCCAGGCGTTGGCTGAAGAAACGCAGCCACTCCTTCTGTATCCGGCCGTTCTCCTGCATCCAGGCGGTGAACAGGTTGGACGCGGCATCCAGGTACGGTGAGCCCAGGAAAGGCCAGGCCAGTGGCCTGGAGGAAGCGGGATGGATCTGTTTCATGGCCGGTGCCCTCGGGTCGGTGGGGCCGTACCTGTCAGCCTGTCACAGGCGGCCCAGTGGGCATTGATCCCGCGCAATGAAATGCTGAGCCTTACGAATCCAGCGGTACCCGTTGGCCCGGCGCGCCATGGGCAGGCAGCGGATAGGCGATGGGATGGTCGATCCAGGCCTGCATCGCGACCCGCAATTCGACCTGCGCCTGCGTGGAGGCCGTCGCATCCGTCATCGAGGCGTTCAACTGACTGGTGCTCAGCCCCTGGCGGCGCAGGATCTCCAGGGCGAAGCCCGGCGAGCCGGGCAGCCGGGTCGGTGCGCCCGGCGCCGCCGGGGCGTCGTCCCGCACGGCCAGGGGATCGATCGCATCGGAAACATGGTTGGCCAGCTGCGCCAGGCGAGGTTGGGAAGTGATGGCGGTCAGGCGGGCATGGCGGACGCCGGACGCCGCGGCTTCGGCGGCCATGTCGGCGGACATCCCGCGCAGCTTGTCGCCCAGCGCGGGATGCTCGTCCAGTCGGGCGCGGGCGCCCCGTTCGCGCGCCAGGCGCAGGCTGCCGCGCAGGCAGCCATGGGCCAGGCCACGCGCCACTTCACGGGCCAGGCGGCGACTGTCCGAACTGTCATAGCGATATCCCAGTAGCACCATGGCGTCGGCAAGGCCGATCAGGCCGATGCGCAGATGCATGGCCGGCGGTCCGATACGCGGCACGGCCAGCGCGGCGGCGTTATCCAGGGCGACCACGGCGAGCTCGGCAGTGGACTCCAGCCCGGCGTGGTCCAGGCAGGCCTCGGCCTGGCCCGGCTCGCGCACCAGGCTGGCGAGGTTGACCACGGCAACCAGGTCGTCGTCCGGCCAGTCGGGGCGATCGGTGCCTGCGGTGGCGAGCACGCGTTCGTCCAGCAGCAGGCGCCAGCCCTCCATGGCTTCGAACAGTCGCAGTTCGAACGCACCCGCCTGCTCCGGGGATTCCGCGCCGGCCAGGGCATGCGCCACGCGCGTCCACGTATCCTGGATGGATACGTCGCGCAGTTCGTCGTGCTGGCGCCAACGGAACCATGCATCCCATGCCTCGACGGCGGCGAGATCGATGAATGCCGAGGGCCAGATCATGGGATGCCGGGGGGTTCCTTCATGTCACGGCGAGTGTTGCCCGATGACAGTGCGTTGACATTGCGTTGCGTCAACACTCCCCGCGCTGTTACACACCGTTACAAACTGTTGCCGGGCCGACGTCACGCCGTGACAGTCGGCAACTATCGTCCACCCCCAGCAGCGAATCGTTGCGATCTATGAGGGGTGTCGCCATGTACATGCGCTCACGTTCCATCACGTCCATGTCGCTGCCGTCGGATGAAGAAGAGGACGGCACCACCATCGATGTCGAGACGCTTCGGCGCTACGTGCCGGTGTTCCGCCACAAGCTGTCGCCGGGCCATGCGCTCTATCACGCGGGGCAGCCGTTCAAGTCGCTGTTCCTGGTCCATGCGGGATTCCTCAAGACAATCGAGTTGTCCGACGATGGGCGTGACCAGATCACCGGTTTCCGCAGCAAGGGCGACTTCCTCGGCACCGAATCGATCGGGCTCTCCACCTATGCCTGCGGCGCCGTGGCGCTGGAGGGCGGCGAGGCATGGGAGCTGCCTTATCCCGCCATGCTCAACGCCTGCCGCGAGATGCCCGAGCTGCACGCCAAGCTGACCGCCGCGCTGGCTCGCGAGATCCGCGCGGACCACGCCTGGATGCTGACCATCGGCACCTTGAACGCGGAACAGCGGGTGGCGACTTTCCTGCTCGACGAGGCGCGGCGCCAGGCCAGGCAGGGTTTCAGCGCCAGGCATTTCGTGCTGCGCATGCGCCGCGCGGACATGGCCAGCTTCCTCGCGCTGACCAACGAGACGGTGTGCCGGGTGATGACCCGCCTGCACGACATGAAGCTGATCGACGTGGCCCGGCGCGAGGTGCGGGTGCTCGACGATAGCGCGCTGCGCTCGCTGGCGGGCCAGCACGCCTGACCGGCCTTGGGGAATCAGGGTTGCACGGCTCTTAGCGCCCGGTAGACCGCGCGGGCGAGGTCTTCCTTGCGGTAGGGCTTGGGCAGCATCGCGAATTGCTGGAGGGCCGCGTCGCTGATGTCGGGCGCCAGCCGTTCATAGCCGGAAGTGAGCAGCACGGGCAGGTCGGGACGCAGGTGCCGGGCCGTTTCCGCCAGTTCCACGCCGGTCATGCCGTTGCCCAGCACGATATCGGAGAACAGCAGGTCGATCGCGGGATGCTCGCGCAGCCGCTGGATGGCTTCCTCCGCGCTGGCGGCCTCGTGGGCGGTATAGCCGAGCGAATGCAGGAAGGCGAGCGCGACGCCGCGCACCTGCGGTTCGTCCTCCACCACCAGGATGGTCGCCACACCCGGCGGCGAGGCGGGCGGAGCGCCTTCCGGCGATGGCAGGCGCGACGGGTCCGCCGCCGGGAAGAACAGTTCCACCACGGTGCCGTAGCCGAGCTGGCTCTCGATCGTCATGCGTCCACCGGACTGCTTCATGAAGCCGTAGACCATGCTCAGCCCCAGCCCGCTGCCCTTGCCCACCTCCTTGGTGGTGAAGAAGGGATCGAGCGCGTGGGCCAGCACTTCCGGGGGCATGCCGAAACCGGTGTCCTGGATGCGGAAAACCACCTGGCCGCTGCCGGGCGGCTGCGACGGTTCGCCCGCGTCGAACCGGACCGCGATGTCCAGCCGGCCGCCGCGCGGCATCGCATCGCGGGCATTGACGGCCAGGTTGACCAGTGCGGTATCGAATTCGGAAGGGTCCACCTCGATCGGCGGCAGCGCCCCGGCGGTGGCGGTGGCGACCACGATGCGTTCGCCGAGCGTGCGGCCCAGCATCTCCTTCAGCTCGGCCAGCAACTGGCCGGGTTGGATGGCGCGCGGCGACAGGTGGCGCCGGCTGGCGAAGGACAGCAGCTTGCCGGTGAGCGCCGCGCAGCGGTCGGCGGCGCGCGCCGCGCTGTCGGCAGCCTCGCGGGCCAGCGGATCGTCCGGTAGCGCGGCGCTCAACAATTGCAGGTTGCCGGAGATGACGGTCAGCAGGTTGTTGAAGTCGTGCGCGATGCCGCCGGTCAACTGGCCGATGGCGTCCAGCCGCTGCGCATGCGCCAGTTGCTCCTCGCTGCGGCTGCGCTGCACGGCGGCGGCCAGCATGTTGGCCACCGACTGCAGGAAGTGCATCTTGTCGTGGTCGAAGGTGCCCGGTCCCCTGGAGAGCACGAGCAGCAGGCCCAGGGGCTCGTAGCGGTCCAGCAGCGGCACCAGCGCGGCGTCCATGAAATGCTCGGCTTCCGCCGCGGCGCGCATGCGGGGAAACGCTTCGACGCTCGGCTCGCCCAGCGCCAGCGCGCGCGCGTCGCCGTGCCAGCCGCCCTCGGAAAGGTCGCGGCAGATGGCCTTCTGCAGCAGTTGTCCGGCGCCGACGGCGGCCCGGCAATGCCAACCCCGGCCATGGCTGTCGCGGAACAGGATGGCGGCGGCATCCGTGTGCAGCGCCGTGGCGACCAGCGAGGGCACCTTGTCCACCGCCATGTCGTAGCTGGGCGATTCCAGCAGCAGCCGGCTGACCTGGCCGGCAGCCGCGTCGTAGCGGGCGCGCACCAGCGCCTGGCGCGCGCGTTGCGTCTCGGAAATGTCGCGGATCGATGCGGCGAACAGCAACTGCTCGCCGGTACGGATGGGGCTGAGGCCGATCTCGACCGGGAACGGCTGGCCGTTCCGGCGCACGCCGGTCAGTTCGTAGCCGGCTCCCATCGGACGCACGCGGGGACGGTCCATGTAGCCCGAGCGATGCGACTGGTGCGCCACGCGGACGCGTTCCGGCAGCAGGGCCTCCACCGGCTGGCCGTGCAGCTCGTGCGGCCCGTAGCCGAACATGTGCTCGGCCTGCGGGTTGGCGAGCACGATGCGTCCCTCGCGGTCCACCACCACCATGGCGTCCGGCGCCGTGTTGAACAGGGCCTGGAACAGGTCGCCGTGGATGGCGGGGGCGTCGTTCATTCGCGGTGCACCTGCTCGGTCAGGATGTAGCCGGTGCCCCGGATGGACTTGAGTATGCTGGGCCGGCCCGGGTCGGGCTCGATCTTGCGGCGCAGCCGGCCGATCTGCACGTCAATCGCGCGGTCGAACGGGCCGGCGTCGCGGCCATGGATGCGGGTCATGATGTCATTGCGCGAAAGCACCCGGTTGGGATGCTCCAGGAACAATCTGAGCAGCTCGTATTCGCCGGTGGTCAGCGGCACTTCCTCGCCGCCGGGCGCGCGCAGCACGTGCGAGGCGATCTCCATGCGGTAGCCCCCGAACACCAGCGTGGGCTGCCGCGACGGCACTGGTTCGGGCGTGGCCAGGCGGCCGGTGCGACGAAGCACGCTGCGGATGCGCGCCAGCAGCTCGCGCAGTTCGAAGGGCTTGGTGACGTAGTCGTCGGCGCCCAGTTCCAGGCCGACGATGCGGTCGATCGATTCGCCGCGGCCGGACACGATGATGACCGGCCCGGCCCAGTGGCTGTGCAGGTAGCGGGTGAGATCCAGCCCGTCCTCGCCGGGCAGGCCCAGGTCCAGCAGCACCAGGTCCACCGGCGTCGCGCGCAGTGTCTCGCGCAGTTGGCTGCCGTTCTCGGCGGCGGAGACGGTGAAGCCCTGGGTGCCGAGGTAGCGCTTGACCAGCGAGGAGACTTCCACGTCGTCGTCCACGACCAGGATATGCGGCAGCGGTGGCGAAGACGTCTTGGCGGGCTCGGCAACAGGCATGGGCAGTCGTTGCGAATGGCGTCCGGCGGGAGTGCGAAGGCTGGGCCCCGTTACCGGGGCGGCTCTGCCGCAAGATACATCGTGAGCCGCCGGATGAACATCTCGGGGCGCGCCTTCGCTGTTTCAGCGTGGCTGCCGGCTCCGGCCGCTTCGCCGGCGCGGCGTGGGCGTGCGCGGTCCATACCCGCGAGGACGCATCACCGGAGCGGCTGGCGATGGGACGCCGGCACCAGTCTCTCCAGTAGACCAGGCAGTTCGGTGAAGACGCCAGCCGGATGGCAGGCCGACGCATCACCGGTTGCTTGGCCGTATCCCCACGAAGCGAAGATGCAGGGTATGCCGTAGGCCGCGGCTGCGGCGATATCCACGGCGTTGTCGCCGATCATCACCGCGGGCAGGCCAAGCAGGCCGCCCAGTTGCAGTGTCTGGCCGATATGGCGCGGATCGGGCTTGGGCCACGCCACGGTATCGCCGGCGCAGACGACGTCGAAATAGCCCAGCACGCCGAGGCCGTCCAGTATCGTCAGCGCGGCGGCCTCGGCCTTATTGGTGCATACGGCCAGGCGCCATCCGGTCTGGGCGAGCAGGCCGAGCACCGGGTTGACGCCGTGATAGAGCTGGGTGCCGCTAAGGGGATCCAGGCGGTAGTCGTGCAGGAAGCGTTCGATGTCCTCGTCCGTCGGCAGCACGCCGCGCAGCTGGCATGCGCGCCTGGCGAATCGTTCCAGGCCATGGCCGAGCAGCGGTGTGGCTTCCTGGCGATCCAGCGGTGCGGCCTTCAACGAGCGCAGCATCCGGTTGATCGCCGCCGTCATGCCGTCGACGGAGTCCACCAGGGTGCCATCGAGATCGAAGATGGCCACACGCTCGGTATCGAGCACAAAGGCATGCTCGGGGTCGGGCGGGGGGAGCGGGGAGGTATGCGGTTTCATGGGATAAGGATGCCGATGGAAAGCCGGAAAAGTCAGCGTTGACCGTCCGCACGGCGGCGGCGCATGGTCCAGAACACGATATTGGCCGCCGTGCCCGCGATCAGCGCGGCCAGCAGGAACACGTCGGCGAAGGCATGGCCGTAGTCCTGCCGTACCTGCTGGAGGAAGGTGGGCCAGTCACCCATGGGGATCACGGACGGCCGGAGATCGACGTCGCCGGCCACGATGCGGTCGATGAGTTCATTCGAAAGAAGGAGCCCACGCAAACGCGGATCGCTGGCCAGCGCCGCGCGCGTGCCGCTGGCCAGCAGCGCGCCCAGGCCCGAGAAGCCGAGCAGGATGCCGGCGAAGCGCGAGGTGGTGCTGATGCCGGAGGCCATGCCCGCGCGCTGCGGCGGCACGTTCACCATCACCGCCTTCTGCGTTTCGCCGTTGAGCAGGCCACCGCCGGCCCCGAGTATCGCCATCGCGGCCACCAGGGCGGCATGGCCGCCATGCCATGCGGCATGCACCATCAGCGCATTGCCGAAGCCCACCAGCAGCAAGCCGAGCGTCAGCACCTGGTAGCCGTTCCCATGGGTGCCCAGCCAGCGGCCGACGCGGGGGAACAGCAGCATGGCCAGCGCGAACGGCAGCATGGCGATGCCGGCCGCGAGCGGGGCATGGCCCTGCGCGCCCTGCAGGTACAGCGGCAGTAGCGAAGCCATGACCTGGGCGGAGGCGGCGTAGGCGAACATCGCCGTTACCGCGCCGACGAAGGATGGGCGACGGAACAGGCCGAGATCGAGCATCGGCTGTTCGTTGCGCTGCTCGGCCAGCACGAACAGGGCGAACATGCCGATGCCGCCCAGCCAGCGCGCGGTCACCGCGTTCGAGGTCCAGCCCTTCCCGGGGCCCAGGATCAGGGCCGAGGTGACGCCGAGCATGCCGAGCACGAACAGCGCCATGCCGGCCAGGTCCAGCGGACGTGGATGGGGATCGCGGGAGTCCTCGACGATGGCCGGCACCGTGGCCAGCAGCGCGATGCAGATCGGCACGTTGATGTAGAACGCCCAGCGCCAGCCGTAGGTGCTGCTGATCAGGCCGCCGATGATGGGCGACAGCACCATGGTCAGGCCCATCACGCTGCCCCAGATGGCCCAGGCATGGGCGCGGTCGCGCTCCGTGTGGAAGCGGTGGCCGATGATGGCCAGCGCCGGCGCGATCAGGAAGGCCGCGCCCACGCCCTGGCAGGCACGGGCCAGGGCCAGTGTGATCGCCGAACCGGCCAGTCCGCAGGCGAGGGAGGCCAGCCCGAACACCGCGATGCCAACCAGGAACACGCGCTTGCGTCCATGCTTGTCGGCGATGGCGCCGGCCGGCAGCAGCAGTGCGGCGAACAGCAACACGTAGGCGCTGACCACCCATTCGATGCCGGCGAAGCTGGCGTGGAGATCCCTGGCGATGGCGGGCAGCACGATGCCCACCACGTTGGTGTCGAGCACGGTGAGCGCGCAGCCGGCGGAGGCCAGGGCGAGCACCGGCATGGCGCGCCCCTCGGCGTGAGGCATATGGGCGGTCGGTGTGCTAATGAAGTCGCTCATGTAGCGATCCCAGCGGCTGCAATGCACCTATTCAAGCGCCGCATGAGTTCGTTTTCATTGCGACGAATCGGGTTTTATATTAGGCAATAACTAATAAAGGCGAGCCTCCATGGAGCTGCGGCATGTCAGGTACTTCATCGCCGTGGCGGAGGAACTGCACTTCGCCCGGGCCGCGGAACGGCTGGGCATCGCCAGCCCTACGCTGACGGTGCAGATCCAGGAACTGGAGCGCAGCCTGCACGCTCGATTGTTCGCGCGCTCCAAGCGGTCGGTGGCCCTGACGCCCGCCGGCGAGGCGTTCCTCGCCGAGGCCCGCCTCGCCATGGCCCAGTTCGAACGGGCGCAGAGCGTGGGCCAGCGCGCGGGGCGTGGCGAAATAGGGCGTATCGAGATCGGCTACGTGGGTTCGGCCGTCTATGCCGGGGTACTGCAGGCGCAGGTGCAGCGTTTCCGCAAGGGCTGGCCGGAGGTGGCGGTCGTCGCCCGGGAACATCGCATGGACGACCTGCCCGGCCTGCTGGAAGCGGGCGGCATCGACGTGGGCTTCGTCCGCCTGCCGATGCGGCTGCCCGCTTCGCTGGCCTCGCACACGCTGCTGAACGATGTGTTCTGCGCGGCGCTGCCTTCCACGCATGCGTTGACGGGCGCGTCAGGCCCGCTGCGCGCCAAGGCGCTGGCGGGCGAGGCGTTCATCGTGCCCGAGCAATCGCTGGGCACCTACGAAGTGGCGCGGCGCGGGCGCTTCACGCCACGTATCGGCGGGGTACCGGGCAGCCTGCTCGCGGTGCTGACCCAGGTATCGGTGGGCGCGGGCGTGGCCATCGTGCCCAGCGTGCTCAAGGACGTGGTCAACATGCCGGGCGTGCGCTTCAAGCCGCTGGCGGGAACGCCCATCGCTTCCGGCGTGGCGGCAGTCTATCGCCGGCAGGAGCGTTCGGCGGCGGTCGGCAAGCTGATCCGGCAGATCACCGGCACGCCGGCCTTGGCGCTGGCTTATCCGCAGCGGGCATGACGGCCGGCGCCATCGGCCGGCCATCATGGCTAGAGCCGGTTGATCGCATCCTGCGCCGACATGGACATCGGCATCATGTTCACGTTGGCGTTGTGCATCACCCACAGCGAGCCGGCCACCAGGATGGCGATCAGCAAGGTGGTGCAGATGAAGATCGCCGTGTTCTGGCGCTGGCTGCGTGCCGCGCCCAGGTGCAGGAAGTACACCAGCTGCACGTAGAGTTGCGCCACGCACAGCACGACGATGGCGGGCAGGCGCGCTGCGTGCGGCACCTTGCCGGTCATCACCGCGCCGAAGGCGGCGAGCGTCAGCGCGAGGGAGATCAGCAGGCCGGCGAAGTACGAGCGCAGGTTGCCGTGCGAGGCCGTGGCGTCATGGCCGTGGTTGGGAATGCTCATAGGAATTCACGCAGGTAGACGAAGGTGAACACGCAGATCCAGATCAGGTCGAGGAAATGCCAGAACAGGCTGAGGCAGGCCAAGCGGCGCTGCGCGATGCCGTCCAGCCCGTAGCGCACGACCTGGTGCATCAGCACGGCGAGCCAGAGCAGGCCGCAGGCGACGTGCAGGCCGTGTGTGCCAACCAGGGTGAAGTAGGCCGAGAGGAAGGCGCTGACGCCCGGCCCCGCGCCTTCATGAATCAGCGCGCCGAACTCGTGCACTTCCATGGCGATGAAGGCGAAGCCCAGCACGAAGGTCACGCCCAGCCAGAGCAGCAGTTGGCCCTTGCGGCTGGCGCGCGCACCGAGCACGCCCGCGCCGAAGGTGAAGCTGCTCAACAGCAGCAACACCGTCTCGCCCAGCACGTAGGGCAGCTCGAACAGATCCTTGCCGCTGGGACCGCCGGCGGTGTTGCCCACCAGCACGGCGAAGGTGGCGAACAGCACCGCGAAGATCAGGCAGTCGCTCATCAGGTAGATCCAGAACCCGAGCGTGGTCATGGATCCGCCCTCATGGGCGCCGTCGTGGTGAGTGGTAGCAAGCGTCATGTCCATGGGATCAGGCCGCCTTCTCGGCGCGGTGAGGATGAAGTTCCAGTGACGAGACGGACGTCCACAGACGGGCGTAGCGCTCGCGCTCGATGCGCGCCACCTCGGCGGCGGGCACGATGTAGTCGACGTCGCGGTCGTAGGTGCGGGCCAGGAAGGCGACGATCACCGCCACCAGCGACGCCGAGGTCAGCGGCCAGATATGCCAGACCAGGGCGAAGCACAGCACCAGCGACAGCATCGAGATGATGAAGCCGGCGCCGGTATTGCGTGGCATGTGGATGTCCTCGTAGCGGTCGGGCTGGCTGTAGGCGCGGCCGGTGACCTTGTCCTCCCAGTGCTGCTCCAGCGAGGTGATCTGTGGGATGTGGGCGAAGTTGTAGAACGGCGCCGGCGAGGAGGTGGCCCATTCCAGGCTGCGGCCGTTCCACGGGTCGCCGCTGAGGTCGCGGTGCGCGTGGCGATGGCGGATGCTGACGGCGAACTGGATGAACATCGCCACGATGCCCGCGCCGATCACCACCGCACCACACAGCGCCACCACCAGCCAGGGATGCCAGTCCGGGTTGCTGTAGTGGTTCATGCGACGCGTCATGCCGTCGAAACCCAGCACGTACAGCGGCATGAAGGCGAGGTAGAAGCCGATCTGCCAGCACCAGAACGAGACCTTGCCCCAGAACTCGTCCAGCGTGAAGCCGAACACCTTGGGAAACCAGAAGCTGATGGCGGCCAGGCAGCCGAACAGCACGCCGCCGATGATCACGTTGTGGAAGTGCGCCACCAGGAACAGGCTGTTATGCAGCACGAAGTCCGCGCCCGGCACCGCCAGCAGCACACCGGTCATGCCGCCTATGGCGAAGCTCACCATGAAGCCGACCGTCCACAGCGTGGCGGAGTGGTAGCGGATGCGCCCCCGGAACATGGTGAACAGCCAGTTGAACAGCTTGACGCCGGTAGGAATCGAGATGATCGACGTCATGATGCCGAAGAAGGCATTGACGTTCGCGCCCGAGCCCATGGTGAAGAAGTGGTGCAGCCACACGAAGAACGACAGCACGCCGATGGACGAGGTGGCATAGACCATCGAGGTGTAGCCGAACAGCGGCTTGCCCGAGAAGGCCGCGATGATCTCGGAGAAGGCGCCGAAGCAGGGCAGGATCAGGATGTATACCTCCGGGTGGCCCCACACCCAGATCAGGTTGATGTACATCATCGCGTTGCCGCCGGCCTCGTTGGTGAAGAAGTGCATGCCCAGGTAGCGGTCGGCCGTGAGCAAGGCCAGCGTCGCGGTGAGCACCGGGAACACGGCGATAATCAGGATGTTGGTGATCAGCGCGGTCCAGGTGAACACCGGCATCTTCATCAGGTCCATGCCCGGCGCGCGCATGCGCAGGATGGTCACCACCAGGTTGATGCCGGTGAGCAGCGTGCCCAGGCCGGAGATCTGCAGCGACCAGATGTAGTAGTCCACGCCGACCGTGGGGCTATAGCCCAGTTCCGACAGCGGCGGATAGGCCACCCAGCCGGTGGCGGCGAAGTCGCCCACGAACATCGACATCATCACCAGCACCGCGCCCACGGCGGACAGCCAGAAGCTCAGTTGGTTGAGGAAGGGAAAGGCCACGTCGCGCGCGCCGATCTGCAGCGGCACGATCACGTTCATCAGGCCCAGGATCAGCGGCGTGGCCACGAAGAAGATCATGATCACGCCGTGCGCGGTGAAGATCTGGTCGTAGTGGTGCGGGGGCAGGTAGCCGGCCGCGTCGTTGGCGGCCATGGCCTGCTGCGCGCGCATCATGATGGCGTCGGCGAAGCCGCGCAGCAGCATCACCAGGGCAAGGATGATGTACATGACGCCGATGCGCTTGTGGTCGACCGAGGTGAGCCACTCGCTCCACAGGTATTTCCACTTGCCGAAGTAGGTGATCGCGCCGAGCAAGGCGGCGCCGAGCAGGGCCACCACCGCCAGCGTGCCCATGATGATGGGCTCGTGCAGCGGAATGGCGTCGAGGGTGAGCTTTCCTAACATGGCTGGTTACTCGTTCACGGGTTTCGCGGTGGCCCAGGACGCCTGGGCGCGCAGGCCGGGCAAGGCGGGGCCGCAGAATTGGCCGTCCTTGGGCGCCGGCATGTACTGGTTGAGCACGGTCTGGAACAGGCCCGGGTCCACGGCGGCGTACTCGGTGGGTTCGTAGCCATGGCTGGGCTCGGCCAGTGAGCGGTAGGCATCGCGCGAGAGTTTCAGCGGCGAGGCCTTGGCCTGCTCGATCCACTGCCTGAAGTCCGCATCGCCGATCGCCCGTGCCTGGAAATGCATATCCGAGAAGCCCGAGCCGCTATAGGCCGAGGACTGGCCCAGGTAGGTGCCAGGCTGGTCGGCGACCAGGTGCAACTGCGTCTGCATGCCGGCCATGGCATAGACCTGGCTGCCCAGGCGCGGGATGAAGAACGAGTTCATGATCGAGTCGGCGGTCAGCTCGAAATCGATCGGCGTGCGGGCGGGAATGACCAGTTCGTTGACCGTGGCGATGCCGTAGTCGGGGTAGATGAACAGCCACTTCCAGTTCAGCGCCACCACCTGCACGCGCACGGAGGGCACGTCCGAGGCCAGTGGCCGGTACGGATCGAGGCTGTGCGTGCTGCGCCAGATCAGCACGGCGAGGAAGGCGACGATCACGCAGGGGATGGTCCACACCACCACCTCGATGCGCGTCGAGTGTGCCCACTCGGGGGCGTAGGTGGCCTTGGTGTTGGTGGCGCGGTAGCGCCAGAAGAAGAACAGGGTCAGCACGATGACCGGGATCACCACCGCCAGCATGATGCCCAGCGACAGCACGATCAGATGCCGCTCCTGCATGCCGATGTCGCCCTTGGGATCGAACAGGGCAAGGTGGCAACCGGCGAGCAAGCTGGTCGAGCCGAGGCTCAGGAGGCGGGCAAGGCCGCCAAGGCGGGGACGCATCGGGTCGGCGATGCCTTGCATGGCCTTGCGGACATGTCGGGCCAGGAAATCAGACATGGGGAATATGCACCTGGGAAGGGCGCCTGGTAGCTCATGAGCAACGTCAAGGCCGCCACGCTTGGATTCTGCTAGGGAGGTGCGCGCATACTAGTCGCCGACAAAATCCATACATCGGCGGCAAAATGCCTCGGACAAGACCCATACAAGAGCCTGGCGCTGCGCTCGATTGGACGGACGCCCTGGGCGGTCGAGGCCCGCGCTACCTGCAGGTGCTGCATTTCCTGGAGCGCGCCATCGCCGACGGGCGCTTGCGTCCGGGCGACCGCCTGCCGCCCCAGCGCCAGTTGGCCCGGCAGTTGGGTCTGGACCTGACCACGGTGACACGCGTGTATGCCGAGGCGAGCGCGCGCCAGCTCATTCACGCGCGCGGGGCGCTGGGCACCTTCGTCTCGGCGCCGATGGTGGAACTGTCACCGGTGCTCGACCTGGGCATGAACATGCCGCCGCCACCGGCACGGATCGACGTGGCCGGCCTGCTCAAGGACGGCATGGCGCAGGTGCTGGCCCATGCCGACATCGACAAACTGGTGAGCTACCAGACCGGCGGCGGCAGCCCGGCCGAGCGTGCGGCGGGAGCGCGCTGGCTTGCCCCCATGCTGGGACGCGTGGACGCGCAGCGGATGGCGACCGCGCCCGGCGCCCAGGCGGCGCTGGCCGGACTGGTGCTGGCGCTGACCCGGCCGGGCGACCGCATCCTCACCGAGGCGATGACCTATCCTGGGCTGATCGGTGCTTGCCGCCAGCTCGGCCGCTCGCTCGCGGTGGTCGAGCGCGACGCGCACGGCATGCGGCCCGACGCGCTGGCCTCGGCCTGCCGCGAGGGTGGGGCAGGCGTGCTCTATCTCAACCCGACCCTGCACAACCCCACCGCGACCACCATGCCGGAAGCGCGACGGCGCGAGCTGGCCCAGGTCGCCGCGCGGCACGACCTGCAGATCATCGAGGACGATCCCTACTGGCTGCTGGCCGAGGACCCGCCGCCGCCTGTCGCCCATTGGGCGCCTGAGCGCACGCACTATCTCTCCACGCTATCCAAGTGCCTGGCGCCCGGCCTGCGGACGGCCTACGTGGCATCGCCCAGCGAACATGCGCGGAAGGCGCTGCTCACCGCGCTGCGGGCGACCACGCTGATGCCCTCGCCGCTGGCGACGGCGATGGTCACGCAATGGATCCATGACGGCACCGCCGGCCAGTGGCTGCAGGGCGTCAAGGCGGAGGCACGCACGCGCCAGGAACTGGCCGAGCACATACTGGCCGACGGCGAGCGGCGCTGGCCGCGCGGTACGATCCACCTCTGGTACGAGCTTCCCGGGCACTGGACGCCGACGGAACTGGCCATTGCCGCGCGCATGGAAGGACTGGCGGTGACCTCCTCGGATGCCTTTGCCGCCGGCACGGAAAAGCCCCGGGCAATTCGTATCTCGCTGGGCGGCATCAAGCAGCGCTATCGGCTGGAGCAGGCGCTGCGAACCCTGGTGGATCTGCTGGGCAAGGAGCCGACACCACTGGACCAGACACTGATCTGACGGGTCTAGCTGTCTGTAGGAGCGCACCCAGTGCGCGACCAACCCGCGAAAAGCCCCAGGATCAGACACCAACCAACCCATCCCCCTGGGTATCGGCGATGACCCGGTTGCGCCCGGTGCGCTTGGCCCGATAGAGCGCGGCATCGGCTTCCCGGCGCAGGCGCTGCAACTCGTAGCCGGAGGTATCGGTGGACGCCATGCCGATGCTGGCGGAAAACGAGACGACGCAACCATCCTCGTTCACTGGCGAGGACTCGATGGCCATGCGTATGCGATCGGCGATGGCCTTGCCCTGGTCGCGCGCACAGCCGACCAGCAGGATGCCGAACTCCTCGCCACCCAGGCGGCCGAACAGATCGCCCGGACGCAACTGCAGTCGGCAGAGGGCCACGGTGTGCCTGAGCACAGCATCGCCCACCGCATGGCCATGGGTATCGTTGATCTGCTTGAAGTAGTCCAGGTCGATGGAGACCAGGCAGGCGGCGCCAGCTTTCTTCTTCAGCAGCTGCAAGGCGTGATCGGCCTCGCTGACGAAGTGCTGGTGGTTGTAGATGGCGGTCAGCCCATCATGGCGAGACAGTTTCTTGAAGCGGAGCTGCGAGCGCCGCAGCCGGAACAGCCAGAAGATCACGGAAGCCAGGACCATCAGCAGCAAGGCAATATAGAGCCGCCCAGCTTCCACCGCCTTGGTATCCAGCGCCTGTTGCAGCCGGAGGATATTGTTCTGCCGGCTCAGCTTTTCCGTCTCGAACTTCTGCACCAGCATATGTTGCTGGGCCATGGCATAGGCGAGCGCCCTGGCGCTGATGTCGTTGAGATAGCCATTGTTCTGGGTGACGTAGTGTTCGTAATTGGCCAGCGCCGCAGCGGAGTCGCCGTGCTTCTTGTCGAGGAGATAAAGCACTTGGTAGGTATCTCTCAGCGATTCGCTGATATCGTCAGGATCGCTAAGCGCCAAAGCGGCCAGGGCTGCCCTTCGGGCCGATGCATCGTCGCCCAGTTTCAAGTAGGCCTGGGCAAGCTCGACTTGGGACGCCAGCATGTTCGCGTAGTAGTGGTTTGAACGGACGCTGGGAGCGATACGCTGCAGCAAGGCAACAGTCTTGCCTGGCTGGTCCTCATCCAGATAAAGACTACTCTTCAACAGCCAGATGGAATCCATGTAGACCGGTTCGTTGGCGGCCTGGCAGATGTTGATTCCTTGCTGAAGCTCGGGACTGGTGGAGGTCAGCTTGTGGCTTTCATAACGCACCGTCAGGAGCAGTGCTGTTGCTGGGCACGCGGCCTCGCCTGAGGAGAGTGCTAGTGCCTGGCTGGCATAGTTGGCGGCCAACTCGTACTGCCCGGCTGACCTGAGCAATTGGGATACATAAAACAGTACGAAGAAGCGTGCCAGCTTATCCTCCGTATTCGGCAGATCGGCCACCAATCGATTGGCCAGCTCGAATGCCTCGCCATAGCGCTTGTTGCTACCCATGTCGTCTATGAGCACAGCTGATGCCTTGGCTACCAGGGCGGGATCGCCGGCATGGTCGATGACATCTTGCAATAAGGGGTCCGCATGGGCGTAGTCGCCCTGGAAGGAGGCTTGCCATGCCTCGAGATAGCGCAGCTTCCAGTGCTCATGGACCGACAGGTGAGGGTATGACTGGCGAATTTCTTCGAGTAGGCGAAGAAAGCGTGGATTGTCGATGGTGCGCAGGCTTTCAGCCTGGTCGAGCAGTGCTGTGGCGCTGGCTTCCTGATCTATCGCGAAGGATGGCTGCGTGAATGCGCAGAAAGCCATGGCCACGAAAAGGGGCCATGGCTGCAAGCGCCTCCACTGCCGGGGCATGTAGACAAGACCTACTGGTCGCGCACGGATCCGCCTTGGTCGGGATGGGCCGGAAGAAGCGGATCCGCTTCACCCGGTGCCTGCTCCGGCTCTTCCTCATGACCTGGAGCGTGAACGTCATGATTTACCTTCATCGGTTTCTGGCCCAGTTCGACGGCCAGCAAGGCACTGTCCCCAACCAAGGCGGCGGCCATCAATGCTTCCGAGGCGTCTGCGCGTTCCAAGGCGTACGCCAGTTCGTCGGTCGCGGCATGGCGCAAGGAGGCATTCTTGCCAATGGTTTCCAACAGCTCGATCGTATCTGTCATTTTGGATTCCCCTGTTTTGTATCGTCGCATTTGCGCGATGGAACCGGCGTGTCTATGCCATGCATTCATTCGCTCAAAGCATGATAACGGCCGATATCGGCGCTTATTGATAGCCAGCAACAGGCACCGTGCCCAATTTCCCCTTACGATGTGATCGTGCTTGCCTCATTGAGCCTGTCAAGCGCCTCTAGCCGCTCACGCATGGCAAGATTCGGCTTCAAAGTCTCGGCTGGCGGCAGCACCACGGTTTCCTCGGCAGCCAAGGGAACATAGGGCAATTCGCGCAGGGCGATGCGCCGGACCCTCGGCCGTTCGATCGGCAGCGTGGCGCCGCGGTAGATGGTGATCTCGTGGTCGAGTGGATAGTCCCGAGCCAGCAGGTCCACCAGCACCTGGCGGTATTCGGAGCCGGTCTCGAAGCGCGCCAGCGAGCGGTCGCCGACCAGGGCGGCCTGCCACAGCACCAGGTAGCCGGCGGGGTCGATGCGCCGCTCGTAGAAAAGCAGTTGGCTGGCCTCGAAGTGCTGGCAACCGAAACGGCCGGGGTCGATGCCGAGGTCGGCATACAGGCAATCCTCGGCGGAGATGCCGGGCTCCATGTGTGCCTCGTAGCCTTCCGCACGCGCCACCTCGATGGCCTTGTGCGGCGACCAGGCGAAGATCCCGGGGTGGCCGTAGAACACGCCGCAGACCCGTTTGCCTGCACGCACCTCGGCCATCATCAACTCAACCCACTCGCGGTAGGTCTTCAGCCGCGACTTGCCTTCCGCGTAATAGGGCTGGAGGCTGCGCACATCAGGGTGCATGCGCTGCAGCCACAGCTCCACCACGTGGTCGGACAGCGCGGCGAACACCACGTCCGCCTGTTCGATATGGCTGCGCGCCAGCGGCGTGAGATGGGAGCCCAGGGTCATGCCCAGGCCGACGCAGGACAGGCTGCCCCGGGGAGCGCCGCCCGGGGAAGATGGGGCCGTAGGATTCATCGCCCGATAGTAGGGCAATTCCCAAGACCGGAGTAGGCCGAAGATTAGGCTTGGAGCGGGCGAATCAGTCCGCCCGTCCCAGCCGGTCGAGCACCGTGAATTCCTCCTGCGAAAGCTCGATGCCGGCGGCCGCCACGTTCTGCTCCAGGTGCTGCACTTTCGAGGTGCCCGGGATCGGCAGCATCACCGGGCTGCGCCGCAACAGCCAGGCGAGGGCGACCTGTCCCGGGGTGGCCTGGTGGCGGCGGGCAATCTGGTCGAGCGGGGTGCCGGGCTGGGCCAAGCCGCCGGCGGCCAGCGGGAACCAGGGGATGAAGCCGATGCCGTGCTCGGTGGCGTAGTCGAGCACGTCCTCGCTGCCGCGGTTGGTCAGGTTGTACTGGTTCTGCACCGTGGCGACCTTGAAGTACCTGGAGGCCGCTTCGATCTCCTCGACGCCGACCTCGCTCAGTCCCGCATGGCGGATCAGGCCCTGTTTCTGCAGGTAGCGGATGGCGTCGAACTGTTCCTCGCGCGGCACCTTGGGATCGATGCGGTGGAGCTGCCAGAGATCGATCTGGTCGATGCCCAGTTTCGCCAGGCTGCGGTGCGCCTGCTGGATCAGGTATTCCGGCCTTCCCAGCGGTGTCCATTGGTCCGGCCCGGTGCGCACCAGCCCGGCCTTGGTGGCGACGACCATGCCGCTATAGCGGTGCATGGTGGGATGCAGCGCTTCGCGGATCAGCCGCTCGGACACATCCGGCCCGTAGGAGTCGGCCGTGTCGATGAAATTGACGCCGAGCTCCGGAAGCCGCTTGAGCGTGCGGATGACCCCAGCGACATCGTCGGGTTCGCCCCAGATGCCCTTGCCGGTGATGCGCATGGCGCCGAAGCCCAGTCGATGGATCGGCAGGTCCCCGCCGATGCGGAAGACGCCGGAAGAGGAAGCATGGGAATACATGATGAAAGATCCTGGAGAGTGATGGCCCGGGGTGCGGTTCCGGGGAGGCATCGGAGCGGCTCAGTCTAGGCCGATCGCCTCGAGCGGGGGATGCGGCTGTGTCGCCTGGGCGGCGACATGTGCTTGCGGGCGGGTGATGGCGAGCATCAGCGCCAGCGCCGCCAGCTCGAACAGCGCGGCGACCCATCCGAGATGGCCCACCACGCCGTGGCCGAGCGTCAAGGTGAGCGAACCGGCGGCCGCGCCCAGCGAAAAGCCGAGGTACATGAAGGAAGCGTTGAGCGCCGTGGCGATCGGTGCGGCGCGCGTGCCAGCCAGGCCGATCAGCCGGACCTGCTGGGCAGGGTAGAACGACCAGTGCGCCACGCCCCAGACCACCACGGCGACGACGACGGGCAGGATGGCCCAGGCCAGGGGAACGAGATACGCGGTCAGCGACAGCGCGAGAAAGGCGAGCGCGCCCAGCGACAAGGTCGGGATGATGACACGGCGTGGTCCCACCCGGTCGATGGTCGGGCCACCCAGCGCGACGCCGATGCCGGCGGCAACGCCCCAGGTGAAGAGCACCCAGCCCACCTGCGCGCCATGCAGTGGCGTCACGGTACCGACGAACAGGGCCAGGTAGGTGTAGACGGTATAGGCGCCCGTGGCCCAGAGCGTGGTGACGAGCAGCGACAGCAGGATGGCCGGTTGCCGCGCCACGGCAAGGCGTTCGCCCAGCGTGGCGACGGGGAGATGGGCGCCGATGCGCTTGTCGAGGCCGAATACGAGACCCGTGGTGGCGATGACGGACAGGCCGGCGACGCCCACGAAGGTGGTACGCCAGCCGAAATGCGTGGCGACGAGTGTACCCAGGGGAACGCCCAGCGCGATGGCGACCGTCAGGCCGCCATTGATGATGGCGATCGCCTTGCCGCGCCGCTCGGGGGCGACGATCACGCCGGCCAATGCGTTGGCGCCCGGTACATAGATGCCCGCCGCGAAGGCGAGCAGCACGCGCGCGGCCATCAGGCCCGCATAGCCGGTGGCGCTGGCCGCCACCAGGTTGGCCAGGGTGAATACCGACATGGCGAGGATGAGCAGGGTCCGCCGGTGAATACCGCCAGTAAGGGCCGTCAATACCGGTGAACTGACCGCATAGGCGAAGGCGAACACCGTCACCAGTTGGCCGGCCGCGGCGATGGTCGTACCGAGGTCCGAGGCGATGCCCGGCAGCATGCCGGCGATCATGAAGCCTTCGGTGCCGACGGCGAATGCGCCGGCGGCGAGCCAGTACAGCGCAGTGCGCGGAAAAGCGGTGGGGGCTGACATACGAATCACGTCCTGAGAAAAGTGAGGGGGACCTGCGCCTGGGCTCGAACGAAGTCGCCGTCCGGTACGCGCGCAAACTGGGGCGGCATGGATGGCCGATAAAGTGGGCCGGGGATCGCAACACTCCGGATCGGGATGTCCGCTATCCGGCCATGGCGCCTTCGTGCCGCCTTTCCCGTTGCGCGCGCGGTGCGCAGGCCGCACCATGCCTGCCGTGGCGAATGTCGCGCCGCGCCCTCGGGCACCTTTGCCGGAATCCCGCCATGAGCAACCACGACCCCATCCTGGACAGCCTTGGCGCGTTGACGATCTTCGTCCGCGCGGCCGAAGCACTGAGCTTCAAGGAGGCCGGTCGCCAGCTGGGCATTTCCTCGTCGGCCATCGGCAAGGCCATCGCGCGCCTGGAGGAACGGCTCGGCGTGCGGCTTTTCCATCGCAGCACCCGCAGCATGACGCTGACCCAGGAAGGCCAGCTGTTCCTGGAAAGCTGCCGGCGCATCATCGGGGAGATCGAGGCGGTCGGCATGGAGTTTGCCCAGAACAAGGGAGCGCCCCGGGGAAAGCTGCGGGTGAGCCTGCCGCTGGTGGCGATGCTGCTGATTCCCACCCTGAGCAGGTTCATGGCGGCCTACCCGGACATCGAGTTGGACATGGATTTCTCCGATCACATGGTCGATGTGATCGCCGATGGCTACGACGTGGTCGTGCGTACGGGCGAGGTATCCGACTCGCGCCTGATGGCGCGGACGCTGGGCAACTTTAAGTTCCAGATCGTGGGTTCGCCGGCGTATTTCGCCAGGCGGGGGCGTCCGCGCGTACCGGTGGACCTGGCCGGCCACGCCTGTCTGTATCACCGGTTCCCGACCACGGGCAAACTGGAGCGGTGGCCTCTGCGCAAGGGCGAGGACGGTACGGAGTGGTCGCCCCCGGTGGCGGCCGCGGCGAGCACCCTGGAACCCTTGATCGCCCTGGCGGAACTGGGACACGGCCTGGCCTGCGTGCCGGATTTCGCCATACGCCGGCAAGTGGACGAGGGCGCCCTGGAACGCGTCCTGGACGAGTATGTGGAATACCAGGGCGTGTTCCGGGCGGTATGGCCTTCCAGCCGCTATCTTTCGCCCAAGCGGCGGGCGTTCGTGGACTTCCTCGCCGAGCACCTGTTTCCGAAGCAACCCGCCTAGGCGGCCAGCGCGGCATGGCGCCGGCCGCGCGGTGCGATCAGGCCAGGGCGATGCGTTGCCCGCTTCGCGTGGATTCAGCCGCCGCATCCAGCAACTCGTGCATGCGTACCGCATCCTCGAACGTCGGAGCCGTATGCGTGCCGTGGGCGATGTCGTCTGCATGGGCGGCATACAGTTCGGCCAGTTCGAGCACGGCCGACGGCAGCTCCGACGCCGGCAGGCGCCGGTAGCTTGCCGGCACCGGCAATGCCTTCAACGGCAGCTTGTCGCCGTGGACGCCTTCCACGCGATAGTCGTCGCCCACGCCGCCGAAGGCGGAGGTGTTGGTGATGCGCAGGTCGCCCTGGTCGCCGGTGATGTCGATCTGGACGCCCGAGCCATTGCGCTTGCCGCCCTCGATGTGCACGGTGAGCACAGCGCCATCGGCCAGTGTGCCGATCAACACCAACTGGTCCGGGCTGCTGGTGTGGAAAACCTCGCCGGTCTCGGTGATGGTGACCTCGGGGAACTGGTTGACCGAGAGCGCCGAGAGGCTGCTGGGCCAGCCGGTGGCGGCGAACAGCATGTCGAGGAAGTGGCCGGCATAGATGGCCACCACGCTGGAGAAATTCTCCGGGGGAATCGTCCAGCGCAACGCATTCGGACGCAGCGCCTGGAAGTAATTCATGCTCACGTGGATGCGGACCGAACGCAGCTTGCCCACGTAACCCTGGGTCACCAGGTCGCGCAGGTAACGGTTGTGCGGCGCCAGGCGGCGTTGCAGGCCCACGATGTGCCGGACGCCGGCCTGGCCGGCCAGTTCGACCAGCGCCTTCGAAGTGGCGGTGAGCGTGGTCAGCGGCCACTCGCTATAGACGTCCTTGCCCGCGGCGATAGCTGCGCGCACGGCCTCCGCGCCGAGAAGCGGGGCAAGACATTGCCGCCAGCCTTACAGCAAGCGCTGGCCACCACGGCCATAGCAGCCCTAGGGGAGACGGAAGCGATACGCTGATTGCCGGCCCGCTCATGGCTTCTGGAAAAGCCGCAGGGAGCGCCACGCAGCAAGATGCGGAAAGGGGCATGCTCGTCCCTGTTGCCTTCGGCGGCAACAACACCAGCGGTTCAATCGAGGTCGCCACCGCGTGGAACGCTCATGGCGGCACCGGCCGACATGACTTCGAGAGCGAGACGCTCCTGTTGGTCGATATCCTGCGAGGGCATCCTCGTTCCGGTAGCAATTCTCTGGGTGCTATCGCCTTCGACTACAGCGGCGTGCGGCGCCTCACCCCCACCGAATGCGAGCGCCTGCAGGGCATCCCCGATGGTTACACGCTGATCGAATACCGAGGCAAGCCGGCGGCCGATGGCCCGCGCTACAAGGCGCTGGGCAACAGCATGGCCGTCCCATGCATGCGATGGATCGGACAGCGCATTGCTCTGGTCAATGCCCTAATCACGCACAGAGTCAGGGAGGTGGCGTGATGTCAATCGCCCTGCAGAAGTGCCTTCGCTCTTTCCACTCCAATCTTCAGCGCGTGAGCGGCTGCGGCGATTCCATCTGGAAATGGTTCTTGAAGGGTTTCGATTGCGATGTGCGATCCATCGCAGGTGATTCGGTATTTGCCGAACCAGATCTTGTGGTCCTGCGAGGAATACGAGCTGGTAATCGTGAACTTTCCAACGGTGGCGATGCCCATGCGTGAACCCCCATCCATTATGAATAGCGCCATCTTGGTGGCCAACTGTCCCGCAGACAATCGGCTGCTCGGGGTATGGCGCTCGGTGATGCGGCCGACCGGCGGCATAAGGAGGCGGCCGTGATAAAGCGAACTTGCCCGCGATGTCATGCCGCCACCAATGAACGCTGGTGCTGCGGGATCGATCTCACAGCCCGCAAGCGCTGGCGCATGACTAAAGATCATGTGCGCTTGATCCATGTGCTGGCCAGATCCCGGAAGGGTCTGACCGAAGAGGAATACCTCATGCGGCTTGGAGCGGTAGGCGCAAGCAGTTCCCTTGCGTTGAGCCATGAACAGTTTCACCAACTGCTCGCCGGTCTCAGTGCATTACCCGATTGCCCATCATTCCTTAGCCGAAGCGCCAAGCGAGCGGCCTGACGCATGGAAACGGGGATGCTTACGAATCTCGGCACGCAGGTGACTGATATCAGCACTAAGGTAGCGCGCCGTGCTGTCGAGACTGTCATGGCCAAGCATCTGCATGATGGCAGGCAACGGGCAACCGTGGCGGAGCAGGGTAGTGGCCATACTAGCCCGGAGCAGGTGAGGGTATTGACCGCTCCATGGGCGCTGTTGGGCTGCGCGGCGCACGCGATCGTATCCAACTGCACCGCCAAGGGTGGCTCGCGCCCAATGGCTGACGATGAACCATATGCTTCGACGGCTGTGAAGGGCCAGTCCGCCGTCTGTCACCCAAAGCGCGTTGCGCTTACCAGGCCGTGTGCCCGTGCGAAGCGCCAGATAACCCTGAAGCAATTGGTACAATTCCTCGCTGATCGGAACCCAGCGACTTCGACCACCTTTTCCGGACGCCACATAGATGGCATCCGGGCGCACGTCGCCAATGCCCAGGCTGACCAGTTCGGTGGCGCGCAAGCCTGTCTCCCACAAGGTGCGCATCAGCACGCTGTCACGGTAGCCGGTGAAGGTCGACACGTCCGGAGCGGCCAGCATGGCAAGCACCTGGTGATCGGAAAAGCATCGCACCACGCGCACCGGCACATGACGATTGGACGGAAGATTATTCGATTCTCCTTGCGGAGCGATGCCCAAAAGGATCATCGTTTCGTAGAAGGCGCGCAGCGCCTTCAAATCCACATTGATGGTAGCCGGCGCCGCCTTTTGGATTCGCCGGTCGGCCAACCAGCGATGCAGCAGATCGGCGTGCAGCCGGTCCGATGCGCCGCCGTAAGCGAGCCAGCGACGTACGACGCCGACGTACAGGCGCACTGTTGTGGGCGATCGATTGCCGGACAGGATGCGCTCAAATCGCGCCAGCGCATCCTGACGATCCACATGCAGCGCTTGGCCTTCTGGATTAGAGCGCTTGATTTGACTGTAACGGCGCGGTATCACACATCGGGTCCATTTATGGACCCATCACAGGCCGACAAAAAGCTGAAAATTCAAACTGTTATATGAGATATCTAAGGTAACTTCTCATATTTTACATAATATACATTATGCGAAGTCATGGATGGCCGCTGGCAAGGGCAAAAAACGCCGCGCCATGCGCCCCTGGTACGTCTCCCCCGAGGGTTTCCGGGCGCTTCGCCACAGCTTCGTCCATGACGCACGTTGGCGTTTCACCCGTCGAGTACCACAAGCGGCACGCACCTCTGGCACGGCTTGCCTTTCCCATTCCGCGGACCTCTTGCGGTTCTCCATGCGCCTTGAGCACGAATCCTTATTCGGCGGTCAGGTGCGCTCCCGCGCCGGAAGATTCATTGGTGCGTGGCGCTACTTCGTCAGTTTGTCGACCGCCATCCTGAGTGCTTGCACGATATTGTGCCCCCCGGGGTTGTCGGCACCTTCCTCGCTGAGCCAACTGAGACCTTCGCGCAGGTGGATGACCTGTGCCTCCAAATAGTGGGCGCGCAGCACCTGCAAGACCAGGCCGACCTGATGCGTGGCCCATCCCAGGATATCCAGTTCGTCAGGGCGGTAATCGATACCGTCAGGCTTGCGATCCAGCAGGATGAAGCCCACGAGAAGCCCCTGGTCGAGCATCGGCAGGGCAAGCGCACCGGGCAAGGCGCTGGCCTCTTCGGTCAAGTCGATGGGATGGCGCTCCGCCTTCATCAGCGCGAGAGCCCGGTCATCGGTGGCCAGCTGGGGGAGCGCTCTGTCCAGCGTGCCCGCCTCCAGGCGGTAGGAACCGTCAAGACGGCGCAGGTAGAGCGCCGTGGCCGCTCCTTGTGAGAAACGGGTCATCTCTTGAGCGAAGGCATCGCATAGCGCCTCGGTCTGCTCGAAATGGCTTGCCGCCGCCACGAAGCGTCGCAGCTCCGCTTCATTCTGCTGCCAGCGATGAAAGAACAACCGTTCGACACGATGCTCGACCCAGTCCCGCAACCGGTGGAAGGACAGGAACAGGGCCACCGCGATCGCGGCACTGTAGACCTCGCTCGCGCCGTGCCACGTCTGCGGCATGAAATGGTCGACCGCCCACTCACCCAGGCCGAAGCTTGCGAGCAGCGTAAAACTCACGGCGCCATAGACCAGGGTGCGATTGATCACGAAGCCGACGTCGAAGTGCCGGCGGTGCAGCACCGAGTAGGACAGAAGAGCGATCGCGAATATCTGCAGGCTGCCCGCGACGATCAGCGACCAGGGCATCGAAACCCAGGGAATCCGGTTGGCAAAGAGCTGAAACAGGGCCGAGAACAGATAGCAGGCGAAGGCCAGGATGACGATCTTGATCCGGTTGCGCGCTGGTGCGCTGCTTCTGCGGTAGTTGGCGCCAAGGATCGCGTAGCCGAACAACTGGTTGAGCGAAATGATCAGCGCGTAGAGCGCCGGCCCTGTCCCGGGGAGATTGGCGGGCAGGAAATCCCCGAGGCGGTTATAGAAATGGACGACGACGAAGGCGATTGCCACACCCCGTATCCATCTGGTTTGCGAACGGCTGGATGCTCCGCCGGAGATCTGCAGGCAGAAGACCGGCCAGAGATAGACGATCGCCACGTTCAGCGACAAGTCCAGCATCAGGGCGGGCGCCGCGAGGCTCTTCGGCAGCCATGCGGTTGGCGCCTGTCCATTGGCTGCGATCAATAGCGCAGCCAACAACACCGCCACCGGGATATATCGGCCCCGGATCAGCAGCAGGACGGCAAGTCCGACCGTGATGAGGCCTTGTATGCCGAACAGAAGGGGCACCATGCGTTCGGTATCGTCACGCTCCGGCGGCGAGGCGGCGACGATCGTCGTCCGGAAGCGCGTATCGCCCCGGGCAACGGTGACTTCTACATGATCGCCAGGTTGCCAGATGATGGATTGCCCGGGGAAAGCATCGAAGTGCAACGAGTCCCCCGGCCGGATTCCGGCGGCCGCAGCCGGGCCGTCGGGTGTCACCCGCGCGACGCCGATCCAGAAGGGTGCCGGAATCGACACGCTATAGACCACGCCCAGGGATTCGCGTGGGCGGTAGGCCGTATTCGTTATACCGGCGAACAGGCTTTGCAATTGCCCGGCGGCGCAGAGGCACAGGGCCAGCGCGATGAGGTCGCGCCATAGCCATGTTGGCCAGCCGATCGATCCGCTCGCAACCTGCGTCGCTGCTTTGCTCACCTGATGCGCGCCATGCCCCATCCCTGGCAATATCCTAGCTGCAAATGCCTCGCAAGATCGACCGGGCGCGCCGGTTTGGACATCCGTCTGGCAGAAGCAACACGCATCGCCTCGATAGACAAGGCATCACCACTCATGCCTGCGGTGAATGCCATTGCCACTCGCGGATCTCCGGCATGTCCTTGCCGTTGGCGTTGATGTACTGGCGGTGCTCCACCAGCTTGTCGGCCAGGTGTTCCCGCAGGTAGGCGCCACGGGAGCCCAGGTGCGGCAGGCGGGCGATGGCGCTCATGGCGAGATGGAAGCGATCCAGCTCGTTGAGCACGGTCATGTCGAAGGGCGTGGTGATGGTGCCCTCTTCCTTGTAGCCGTGCACGTGGAAGCTGTCGTGGTTGACGCGGCGGTAGGTGAGCTTGTGGATGAGCGTGGGGTAACCGTGGAAGGCGAAGATCACCGGTTTGCCCCGGGTGAACAAGGCATCGAACTCCTCGTCCGGCAGGCCGTGGGCATGCTCGCTGGGTGGCTGCAGGCGCGCCAGGTCCACCACGTTGACCACGCGAACCTTCAGGTCCGGCAGGTGCTGGCGCAGCAGCTTGGTCGCCGCGAGGGTTTCCAGCGTGGGCACGTCGCCCGCGCAGGCCATGATGACGTCGGGCTCTTCGGCGTCCTCGTCGTTGCTGGCCCAAGGCCAGATGCCGATGCCCTTGGTGCAATGCTTGATCGCCGCGTCCATGTCCAGCCATTGCGGTGCGGGATGCTTGCCCGCGACCACCACGTTGACGTAGTGCCGGCTGCGCAGGCAATGGTCCATCACCGACAGCAGGCAATTGGCGTCGGGTGGCAGGTAGACCCGCACCACCTCGGCCTTCTTGTTCATCACGTGGTCGATGAAACCGGGGTCCTGGTGCGAGAAGCCGTTATGGTCCTGGCGCCATACGTGCGAGGACAGCAGGTAGTTGAGCGAGGCGATCCGCCGCCGCCACGGAAGATGGGCGGAGACCTTCAGCCATTTCGCATGCTGGTTGAACATCGAATCGACGATATGGATGAAGGCCTCGTAGCAGTTGAATACACCGTGCCGGCCGGTCAGCAGGTAACCCTCCAGCCAACCCTGGCACTGGTGCTCGCTGAGCATCTCCAGCACGCCGCCCTGGGGCGCCAGTGCTTCGTCGGTAGGCAGCGTGGCGGCCTCCCATTGGCGCGCGGTGACGTCGAACACCGCTTCAAGGCCGTTGGAGATGGTCTCGTCCGGCCCGAACAGGCGGAAATGCCGTGGCGCATCGTTGAGCGCCAGGGCATCGCGCAGGAAGGGGCCGAGCACGCGCGTATCCCCGGTGCCTGGCGTCCCGGGTATCGGCACCTTGCAGGCGTAGGCCCGGAAATCGGGTAGCCGCAGGTCGCGCAGCAACAGGCCGCCGTTGGCATGCGGATTGGCGCTCATGCGCCGTTCGCCCCTGGGTGCCAGCTCGGCCAGTTCGGGATGCAGGCGACCCTGGGCATCGAACAGTTCCTCGGGCCGGTAGCCACGCAGCCATGCCTCCAACTGTCGCAGATGCTCGGGCGGTGCGTCGGCGGAGACGGCCATCGGCACCTGGTGCGAATGGAAGGTGCCCTCGTTCGGGATACCATCCACCGTCTTCGGCCCGGTCCAGCCCTTGGGACTGCGCAGCACGATCATCGGCCAGCGCGGCCGTGCCTGCTCGCCCTGCTCTCGCGCCCGCGCCTGGATGTCGAGAATCCGTTCGATCGCGTTGTCCAGCGCGGCGGCCATGGCCGCATGCATGGGCATGGGATCGTCACCTTCGACGAAGATGGGCGTCCATCCATAACCGCGCAGCAAGGATTCCAGTTCCTGCCTGTCGATGCGCGCCAGCACGGTCGGGTTGGCGATCTTGTAGCCGTTGAGGTGCAGGATCGGCAGCACGGCGCCGTCGCTGGCGGGATGGAGGAACTTGTTGGAATGCCATGCGGTGGCGAGCGGCCCGGTCTCCGCCTCGCCATCGCCGATCACGCAGGCGGCGATCAGCCCGGGATTGTCCAGCACCGCGCCGAAGGCATGGCTGAGCGAGTAGCCCAGCTCCCCGCCCTCATGGATGGAACCCGGGCACTCCGGCGAGGCATGGCTGGGGATGCCGCCGGGAAAGGAGAACTGCCGGAACAACCGGCGCAGGCCTTCCTCGTCCTGGCCCACCTCGGGATAGACCTCGCTATAGGTGCCCTCGAGATAGGCGTTGCCGACCACCGCCGGTCCGCCATGGCCGGGACCGGACAGGTAGATCATGTCCAGGTCGTACTGCCGGATGACGCGGTTGAGGTGCGTATAGATGAAGTTCTGGCCCGGCGTGGTGCCCCAGTGTCCCAACAGCATGGGCTTGATGTCCGCCAGGCTCAGCGGCCGCCGCAGCAAGGGGTTGTCGAACAGGTAGATCTGCCCGACCGAGAGGTAGTTGGCGGCACGCCAATAGGCGTCCATCCTGCGCAGAAGTTCCGCATCGAGTGCATGCGTGGTCATTGCAAGGACTTCCCTTATGGAGGATCGAGGCGCCCATGCTGGGCTATCGCGTGCCACCGCGTAGGCCATGGCCGGTGACGGTGCCGTGAAGCAAGCCGTCATCCTGGCGCCGCCCAGGCGGCGTGCCGTTGACGGATATCAATGGACCACGCGCGCGCCACGCTGCGGGTACGGCCCGGCAAAGGCCGCGCATCGATCCTGCTACGCTCGGCCCTACCCCGCCGATGGACGATGCGACATGCGCGTTCTCACCTTCAATATCGGTTCCTCCTCGCTCAAGTTCGGCATATTCGAGGTGGCGCCCTCGGGCGCCACGACCGGGCTGGCTTCCGGCATGGCGGAGGCGCTGGGCACGGGCAAGAGCCGCCTCGTCGTGCAACCGGCGCCACAGGGCAAGCCCGTCGAGGAGTCCCTGCCCCTGCCGGACCATCGCGCGGCATTCCTGCAGTTGGGGTGCTGGTTCGACGGCAAGCGGCTGCCGCCGCCGGAAGCGGTGGGACACCGCATCGTCCACGGTGGCGAAAGCGTGCGCCACCACGTACTGATCGATGATGCGGTGCTGGCCCAACTCGAGGCGGCCACGCCGCTGGCGCCGCTGCACACACCGGCGGCCCTGGCGGGCGTACGCTTCGCCCGCGAGCACTTCGCCGGCCTGCCCCAGGTTGCCTGCCTGGATACCGCCTTCCACGCCACCATGCCGGATGTCGCGCAAACCCTGCCGATCGATCATTCATGGCGCGAGGCAGGCGTGAAGCGCTATGGCTTCCACGGCCTTTCCTGCGAGTCGATCCTGCACCAGCTCGGGGCCTCGTTGCCGCCGCGGCTGGTCATCGCCCACCTGGGCAACGGCGCGAGCGTGACGGCCGTGCTCGAAGGCCGCTCCATCGACAACAGCATGGGCTTCACCCCAAGCGGCGGCCTGATGATGGCGACGCGATGCGGCGACATCGATCCCGGCGTGCTGATCTACCTGCTGCGCGAACACGGCTTCGACGCCGCCCGCCTGGAACAGCTGACCGATCACCGGTCGGGGCTGCTCGGCGTCTCCGCGCTCAGCGGCGACATGCGCGTGCTGCGCGAGGCCATGGCAACGCATGCGCAGGCCAGCCTGGCCGTGCGCATGTTCGGGTATGCCGTGCGCCGCCAGGTCGCCGCGATGGCGGCGGCCCTGCAGGGCATCGACATGCTCGTCTTCACTGGCGGCATCGGCGAACACGATGCCGCCACCCGCGCGGATGTCTGCGCCGGACTGCGCTGGCTGGGCGTCGTACTCGACCCAGCACGCAACGCCGAAGGCGCCGGCGAACTGGAAACCGCCGAGTCGTCCTGCCGGGTGGCCGTGCTGCCGGCGCAGGAAGACGAACAGATCGCGCGGCACAGCTTCGACGTGATCCGCCGGGGAACCCGCCCAGTGGTGCATTGACTGCGCTGCTATCACGCCTCATTCACATCCCCGGCCCCCATGATTCGCGGCATATAGGGGTGGCCCGGGTCATGGGAAAGTGACGGCCGGGAACCGTCATGCCGCCGATAGCTTTCGCCGTGCCATTCGACCCAGGTGGATCATCCGTGCTGACACTCGAGGACGTTGCTCACCGATTGCGACAGTTGCGCAAGGCGGCCAGCCTTTCCCAGCAGCAGCTGGCCGAGCTGGCGGGCGTGACGCGCTCGACGGTCTCGCGCATGGAGACTGTCGCCAAGGACGACATGAGCCTGAAGGTCGTGCTGCGCCTGCTCGGCGCCGCCGGCTACGAGCTTCATGCTGTCAAGCGCGGGCATGACGGCACCGCCGATGGATGAGCACCCCCGCCTCGCGGCTCTCGGACATCACTTCTTCGAACCAATGCGGAATGGGTCATGGACACCAACCCGACCAAGCTGACCGATATTACTTTTCACCTGATCGTCGAATCGTCGCCCAGCGCCGTGCTCCTGGCCAACAATGACGGACGCATCGCCTACGTCAACCGGCAATGCGAGGTGCTCTTCGGCTACAACGCGGCGGAGCTGATCGGCCAGCAGGTGGAGACCCTGATTCCCGAGCGGTTCCGCGACAAGCATCCGTCGTTGCGCTCCGACTATTCCAAGGCGCCCACCTTGCGCTCCATGGGCGTGGGACGTGAACTCTATGGCCTGCGCAAGGACGGCACCGAATTCCCGGTCGAGATCGGCCTGAACCCGCTGGTGTTGGTCGACGGTATCTGGGTGCTGGCCACCGTGGTGGACATCACCGAGCGCAAGCGCAGCGAGGACCGGTTTCGCCAAGTGGTGCATTCGGCTCCCAATGCCATGCTGCTGGTCGATCGCAAGGGCCGCATCATGCTGGCGAACCAGCAGGCCGGCACCCTGTTCGGTTACAGCGAAAAGGAATTATGCGGCGCCCAGGTGGAAATCCTGATCCCCGAGCAGTTCCGCAAGCACCACGATTCTCTTCGCGATGGCTTCTTCGACCATCCGCAGACGCGCTACATGGGATCGGGACGCGACCTGATCGGCTTGCGCAAGGATGGGACCACGATGCCGATCGAGGTAGGCCTCAATCCCGTCCAGACCAACGACGATCTCATGGTTCTCGTTTCGGTCGTGGATATTTCCGAACGCAAGGCCCAGGAGGAACTCAGGGCCAAGAAGGAAGCGGCCGAGGCGGCCTACAAGGCCAAGGGCGAATTGCTGGCCATCGCCAGCCATGACCTGAAGAATCCGCTGTCTTCCATCGCGGGGCTCGCGCAGATCTTGCTCGACATGAAAACGGCCGAAGGGGGCGCCTCCCAGCAGGACATCGAGTTCCTCAAGAGCATCCACGAGGCTTCCAGCCACATGTTCGAGGTGGTCAAGGGCATCCTGGCCAACGAGGGGCTGGAACAGGAGGGCCTGTCGATCACCAAGGACGACGTGGACCTGAGCGCGTTGGCGACAGACCTGGTGCAATTCGCCACGCCATCCGCCGAACGCAAGGGCATCACCCTGAGCGCGGTCATCACGCCGGATATCCATTACCAGGGCGACAAGACCCGCCTGCGCGAAGCCCTCGACAACTACATCAGCAACGCCGTCAAGTATTCCCCGCAGGGAAAGACGGTAACGGTGTCGCTCACCTTGGCCGCCGACGGCAAGTGGATCGAGTTCGGCGTGCGCGACCAGGGACCAGGCATCACCGAAGAAGACAAACCGCAGCTGTTCGGCAAGTTCAAGAAGCTCAGCGCCCGGCCGACCGCCGGTGAATCCTCGACGGGCCTGGGCCTGTCGATCGTGAAAGCCATCGTCGAACTGCACGGCGGACAGGTCGGCTGCGACAGCACGCCCGGGCAAGGCGCCTACTTCTGGGCCCGGCTGCCCCTGGGAGCGACGAACGCCCCGCTTACCGCTGCTGCTTGACGGCGCCGGTCACGCGATCCACCTCCTCCAGCGTGGTCAGTCCCTTCAGGACCTTCATCACGCCGTCGTACCGCATCGTGGTGAATCCGTGACGCGTGGCTTCCCGCTCGATCTCGGTGACGGAGGCGTGCTTGGTGATCATGTCGCGGATGTCATCGGTCATCACGAATATCTCGTGGATGGCGATCCGGCCCGCGTACCCTGAATGGTGACACGCCTCGCATCCGCGCCCGCGGTAGAAGAACACCTCCTGGTCGGTCCAGTCCTTGAACAGGCGGTTGAGCACGTCCTGCGAGGGTGCGTACTTCTCCTGGCAGTGGATGCAGATCCTGCGCACCAGACGCTGTGCCACGATGCCGATGACGGATGGCGCCACTAGGTACGGGTCCAGTCCGATGTCGACCAGCCGCGTGATCGCCTGGAACGAATTGTTCGTGTGCAGCGTGGTCATCACCAGATGGCCCGTCAGGGCGGCCTGGGAGGCGATGCGGGCGGTTTCGAGGTCGCGGATCTCGCCCACCAGCACGACTTCCGGATCCTGGCGCAGGATGGCGCGCAACGCCTTGGCGAAATCCAGGCCGATCGTCGGGTTCACCTGGATCTGCGAAAGCCCGTCGATGCGCAGCTCGACCGGGTCCTCGACCGTGACGATATTGATATCGGGCGTGTTGAGGCTGGACAGGGCCGAGTACAGCGTCGTCGTCTTGCCCGATCCGGTGGGGCCGGTGACGTACAGCACGCCGTGGGCCACCTTGATCAGGTCGCCGAGCAACTGGCGGTTGCGCTGGGAAAGCCCCAGCTCGTCCAGCGACTTCACGACCTGGTCGGACGATCCGATGGCGCGCAACACGGCCTTTTCGCCGAACGCCGTCGGCGTGGTGGAAAGCCTGAAGTCGTAGCTCTTGTCCTTCAATTCCAGGCTGACGCGGCCATCCTGCGGCTCGCGCTTCTCCACGACGTTGAGGCCTGAAAGAACCTTCAGGCGGATCATCACGGGTTCTTTCAGGGCGTTGCTCAGCGTCAGCAGGGTCTGCAACTGGCCATCGACGCGAAACCGCACGGCCAGCGACTTGGCCGTGGGCTGGATGTGGATGTCACTGGCATTGTGCTTGATGCAGTAGAGCAGCAGGCCCCGCACCAGGTGGACCACGCCGGCGGAGGATGCGAACTGCTTCAGTTGCTCGGGCGTGATCTGGTCCGGCGTCCTGGCCTGGTCCGACAGTTCGTTGCCGATTTGCTGCAGGTCGCTCGCGCTGCCGTATTCGATCTCGATGTAGTTGGCGATTTCCTGGGGAAAGGCGAATACCGGGCTCACCGCGCAGCCGACCAGCCGGGAAAGCACCGCCTGCGCGGACTCGTCCTCGGGATGCGCGGTGGCATAGGTCAGCACGTTGCCGAGCAGGTAGATGGGGATGCACTGGAGCTTGACCGCCATGTCGCGAACGAGCTTTTCCAGCGCCTCGGACTGGAACAGGGTCTTCGACAGCGGCACATAGGCCTTGCCGATGCTGGTGCCGTACAGGTGCCCCAGCAGTTCCCGGTCCTCGGGCAGCGAAAGGTCGCTGTAGAGGCCAATGGCGATGTCGAAGTCCCTGGTGCCGTAGCGCTGCGGCAGTTCGTCGACCTCCGACTCGTGCACCACGCCCTGTTCGACGAGACTTTGGACGAACGCGGACCTAGCCATCGGCATGAGGACCACGCTTCTTGCGGTTCTTGATGAGTTCCAGGATATCGGACTGCTTGACGGTGCCCTGCGGCTTCTCCTTGGCTTCGGCCTCGATCTCGCGCAGCAGCCTGTTCAGCTCCAGCCGGTCGTCGTCCGCCTCGTTCCTTGCCGGCTGCCCGCTCATGGCGAGGCATCCTGGAAGTGCTCCTTCCACACGTCGGAAAGCAGCTCCCGCATCTGCGCGGGGGGCGTGTCTTTCCTGATGTAGTGGGTCGCCCCTTCGTCCAGGCTGCCCTCGATCGTGGCGATGTCCGACATCGAAGTCAGCATGACGACCACGGCGTTCGGATCGAACGCGATGATCTCGCGCAGGGCTGCCCTGCCGTCCTTGACCGGCATGTTGATGTCGAGCAGCACGGCGTCCGGGCGGAGTTCCTTGTACAGGGCGACCGCCTGCGCCCCGTTCTCCGCCTCGGCGACGACCTCGCAGTGGAAAGGCATGAGGACGGCCTTCAGAAGCTGGCGCACATGCTTCTCATCGTCCGCGAGAAGAATCCGTATTCCCCTTGAAGCGGTCATCGATGCTCCCAACGGATCGTTATGGGCAAGCCTTTCGGCAAATAGTGCGTCGCGGCGGCCGTTGCATCAAGTGAGCGACAAGGGAGATGAAGACTTTGTGTTCACGGCCGGCATGCAGGGCCCGTAGCATCCTCGGCGACACGCTTCGGCCGGGGGGCATGTGCGCTTCGGGGCACACGCGCCGTTGCGATTGCCGAGGCCAGACGGTTCACCCGAGGCGCCATCCTTGACGACGGCGCAAGGCGGCCTATAACGTCATTCCACATACAAAAGCAACGGATCTTCGCATGTTGCGTCCCTCCTTTTGGTCCATGCCATTCGCCCAGGGGCCGAGGCGCTCATGGGGATTCACGTTGCTCGAATTGATGATGGTGGTTTCCATCATCGCCATCCTCGCTTCGCTCGCCCTTCCCGTCTATCGGCTTTACGTGCTGAAGGCCGAGGAATCCCAGGCGCTGGTGAACTACGGCCACATCCGCACCGTGCTCGCCGTCAAGACCTATGCCGATGGCGAGGCGAACCTGGAGCACGACAGCGTGCCGGGCGCCGTGCCGCCGGCGCTGGCCGGTTCAATGGGCGCATCGGAATTCAACGGCAAGGACGGCATGACTTTCCAGCTGATACGTGCGCCGGCCGGCACGTTCGCTTCGTTTCCCAAGGACGATACCTACGCGCTCGTCGCCACGGTCAACAACCTTCCCGGCGTGGTCCGCCTGCGCGTGCTTCGTTCCATCCTGCCGCATGGGGACGGCGACAAGATATGGGTGCAGTCCAGCGCCGACGCATCCAGCGCGCAGCTGATCTATCCCATCAATATCGGTGGCGCGGGCGGCCAGGGCGGCACGGTGGCCGGCGGCGGTGGCGGTTCGTCCGGAAGCCAGCCGCCGGGCGGCGGCACGACCATTACCGAGCCGGGCAGTCCCGGCGGATCCAACGGCGGCACGTCCAACGGCTCGACCGACGAATCGACTGGGTCCGGCTCCAATCCTGGAGGATCGTCGAGCGCGGGCGGCGGGGCTTCCGGCGGCACATCGCCAGGCAACGGCGGGGAGTCGAATGCCGGCACCGGCACGGTGCCGCCAGCATCGGGAGGCGGCTCCATCATTACCGTCACCGGCACGAACAACGGCGGCAGTTGGACGGCCGACGTCCATATCTGCATCGGCGCGGCAAGCGGCGGCCCGCTGACCGGGCAGAACAACACATCGGTGATCTTCACCATCGTGACGCCCTACGCCAACTTCCAGGAAAACCTGAAGATCGACAGTGCGACCGGCTGCGTGGACCGCAGCTACGGCGGCCTGCCGCTGGGCGGGAATTTCCATGTCGAGGTGAACCAGGTGGTGGACTACAACCCGCCGACCAATGGTGCGACCTCGCCCTTGTGGGATGGCGTGAAACCCTCATTCAACCAGACCGTGAAACCATGACAGACCCTGTCCAGGACGAATGGAACCGCTTGGTGAAGCAGAGCCGCAAGAACCCAGGCCAGCCGCCGCCTTCCGGAAAGCCGGCATCGCGCCTGCCCGGCGGGCGTGCCCGCAAGTGGGGCTTGCCGATACTGCTGCTGCTCAGCGTGGGCGCCCTGGCGCTGTATTTCCAGGGAACGCTGGACCCGTATCCCGCCAAGCCGACACCGGAAGAACTGCGGGCCGGTCAGAAGGCATCGCTGCTGCTGGTATCCAAGGCCATCCATGACTACGGCATATTCCATGGCAAATATCCCCGCAGCGTCCAGGAAGTCATGCCGGTTCCCATCAACGTCGATTACCGGCAGACCGCGGACGGTTTCGAGTTGAAGATGATCGACAGCGATGGCACGCCGCTGGTGGTCCAGGGAAAATAGCGGCGGTAACCATCCCGCGTTTTCGACGTGGACGTGACCCTGGCGTAGCATGGCGGCCTGAAATGGCGAAGACTCGATCGACCATGCTGGCCCGCTCGCCCGATCAACAGCAGCTGCGCACGGCGCGCCTGCGCTTTCTGGAGGGCGAGCCCCTGCCGCCTGCCCTCGTCCCCGGGTTCGTGGCGCGTTCCTGGGAGCGTTCGCGCCAGGCGGGGCTGCTGCCCTGGCAACCGCCGCGCTACGAGGCCGGCCTGCCGGCCCGGAACGTCCGGCAATCCCCTGCGGACCGGCTTCTCTACCAGTGCGTGCATGAGGAAATGGAGCAGCTCTGGAGCGCCTTCGGCGGCCCCGACTGGGCCATCTTCTGCGCCAATCCCGAGGGCGTGGTGCTGCACGCGCGGCAAAGTCCCGGATGCCAGGATACCGTCCTGCGCCATATCACGCCGGGGCGTCGCCTGGCCGAGAGCGACATCGGCACCACCGCACCCGGTTGCGTGCTGAACGAAGGCGCCGAGGCCATCGTGCGCGGCAACCAGCATTACCTGGCCGAATTCGAGCACATCTTCTGCCTTTCGCTGCCCTTGATGGGCATCGAGGGTCAGGTAATCGGCGCCCTGGACATGACGGGACGCGGCCAACGCGATGCGAGCCTGCTCCTGGAGCAGGCCCGCATCGCCGCGCTTTCCGCCGAAACGCGGCTGCTCTCCACCTTGCGCCATTGCCATCTGCTGCGCGTGCATCACGATCCGCGCTGGCTTTCCAGCCCCTTGGCCGGCGTCCTCGCCTTCGAGGAGGACGGGCGGCTGCGCGCCGCCAGTTCGAGGGCCCGGCGGATGCTGGGCTTGCCCGACGCCGGACCGGTACGCTCGTGGCGCATCGAATCGCTGTTCGGTACCGCCCCATCGCGGCAGCGCCGCCAGTTGATGCATCCACGCCGCCCGGCGCAACGCATGGCGCTGGCCGACGGCAGCCATCTGTGGATACAGCATGCCCGCCCGCCGCAACGCGCCTCGTCCGTCGCGTCCGCCATGACGCAAATCACCGCCCTGGCGGCGGACGTTCCCGCGCAGACAGCGCCGGCACCGGCCGACACCTTGCGCCACCAGAGCCTGCTGGCCATTGCCCATGCCTTGCGGGCGCACGGCGGCAACATGGTGGCCACGGCGCGCCACCTGGGCATTTCCCGCACCACTCTCTATGCCAAGCTGGCCCAGCTTCGGCGCGCAGGCTTGCTCTGAAAATCCCCTGACGCGCACTCCGCCGGCGCCGCCATGCGAACAGGCCGCTGGGCGATGTGTCCGCTTACTGGACACTTTCCCGGCACAGGCCCAGGCAACACAGGCACTTGGCCCATGGGGCCAAAGGCGGATGGCCCCGGCGTCGCTCCCATTGGACATTGCCGTCATCCCCCCAATGGAGGCTGGACCATGACGACCACGACCCACGATTTCCTCCCCGCCGCCCTATGGAACGGTGCCTACTTCACCGGGCAATGGGAACCCAGCGATTTCTCCCAGGCGGTCATCGAGCCCGCGACCGGTGATGAGCTGGGCCGGATAGGCATGGCCGAACCCGCCGCCGTGGCCACTGCCGCCGCCACGGCGGCCCACGCGCAGAAGGCATGGGCCCGGCGCCCCTACGAGGAACGCGCGCAGGTGCTGCGCCAGGCGGCGGCGCTGGCCGAGCACCATGCGGCGGAGATCGTCGGTTGGCTGGTGCGCGAAAGCGGTTCGACCCAACCCAAGGCAACATTCGAGACGTCGGTCACCACCAAGTCGCTGCACGAAGCGGCCACCCTGCCCTCGCGCGCCGTGGGCGACGTGCTGCCCTCCGTGCCGGGCAGGCTCAGCCTGGCGCGCCGCCGCCCGCTGGGCGTGATCGGCGTGATTTCCCCCTTCAATTTCCCGCTGTACCTGGCCATGCGCGCCGTGGCGCCCGCCCTGGCGCTGGGCAATGCGGTCGTGCTGAAGCCCGACCCGCGTACCGCCGTGAGCGGCGGCTTCGTCATCGCCCGCCTGTTCGAACTGGCCGGCCTGCCCGCGGGGGTGCTGCAGGTGCTGCCGGGAGACGGCGCGGCCGGCGCGGCGCTGACCGCCGATCCGCATGTGGCCATGATCCAGTTCACCGGTTCCACCGCCGCCGGCCGCAAGGTGGGCGAAGCCGCCGGCCGGCAGCTGAAGAAGGTGTCGCTGGAGCTGGGCGGCAAGAATTCGCTCATCGTGCTGGACGACGCCGACCTGGACCTGGCGATCGCCAATACCGCCTGGGGCGTCTACCTGCACCAGGGACAGATCTGCATGTCATCCGGGCGGGTGCTCGTCCAGCGCGGCATCCACGACGCCTTCCTGGAGAAACTCGTGGCCCACGCCAGGGGCCTGGTCGTGGGCGATCCCGCCAAGGGACAAGTGCAACTGGGCCCCCTGATCAACGCGACCCAGCGCGACCATGTCGCCAAGGTGGTGGCCGAGGCCATCGACGCCGGCGCCCGGCTGGAAACGGGCGGCACGTACGAGGGGCTGTTCTTCCAGCCGACGGTACTGAGCGGCGTCATGCCCGACAACCCGGCCTTCCGCGAGGAGATCTTCGGGCCGGTGGCGGTCATCACGCCCTTCGATACCGATGCGCAAGCCATCGCGCTCGCCAACGATTCCGAATACGGCCTCTCCATGGCGGTGCTGTCGGGCAACGTCGGCCGTGCCCTCGCCCTGGGCGAGCAACTGCGCACCGGGCTGCTGCACATCAACGACCAGACAGTGAACGATGAGGTCATCAACCCGTTCGGCGGCGTGGGTGCGTCGGGCAACGGATCGAGCGTGGGCGGCGCCGCCAACCTGGAAGAGTTCACCCAGTGGCAATGGCTGACCGTCAAGGGCGAAGCGCCGGCCTATCCCCTTTGATTTCCCGAAGCCTGTAGCCATGAAGGCACCACCCCCTTCCCCGCTTGCGAGAGAGATGGAGGCGGGCCTGGCCACGCCGTGAATCGAATGGGCCCGGGCCAGCGCATCCTTTCCGACTCACGGGCCGCTGTGGCCAGGATCGGACGGGAGAGTACACTGGACAAATGAGAACGAATCGTATTTGTCAACTGCTGGCTCTCTTTGTCCTGCTGGCGCTGATGATCGGCATCCCGTGCACGTCGTTCGCCGATGCGGCGCCGCCGGCGACGACCGATCCCGCGGCGAGCGTGCCGCAGACCTGGCAGATGCTCGACTATCTCGCGGCGGACTACGCCGGCGCGGTGAAGCATGGCGAGGTGGTCAGTACCTCCGAATACGCCGAGATGCAGGAGTTCGCCCGCCATACGCGCGAGCGCGTGCTCGCCCTGCCGCCATCGGCCGCGACGCCCGTGCTGCGCCAGCAGGCGGACGTTCTCATCGCGCTGATCGACGCCAAAGCGGCGGAAGGCGACGTGGCCCGCCAGGCCCATCTGCTGGCGGACAGCCTGCTGCAGGCCTACCCGATACCTACCGCGCCGTCGCGCACGCCCGCCCTGGCGCGCGGGGCCGACGTCTATCAGGCGCAGTGCGCCGCCTGTCATGGCGCCAGCGGCCATGGCGATGGCCCGGCAGGGGTCGCGCTTTCGCCGCGTCCCATCGATTTCACCGACCCGTCGCGCGCCGACCAGCGCAGTGCGCTTTCGCTCTATGAAGTCATCACCCAGGGCGTGCCGGATACGGCCATGGCGAGCTATGCCGGCACGCTGTCGGCGGATGATCGCTGGTCGCTGGCCTATTACGTCGGCACCTTCGCCTATCCGCGGGCCGCGGCGCAGGGCGAGCAGGCCTGGCACCGCAGCGAGAAGGCCCGTGGCGCGATCACCTCGGCCAGCGAACTGGCGCGGGCACGTGTCGCCAGCCTGGCCGAGGCAATGGATACCGACCAGGCGCGCCTGGTCCTGGGCTACCTGCGTGCGCACCCGCAGGCCGTGCACGAGGCGCTTGCCGGCATCCCGCTGGCTCGGGCGCGGCTCGCCGGCAGCGTGGCCGCGTACCGCAAGGGCGCGACCGAGCAAGCCAGGCAACTGGCCCTCTCCGCCTACCTGGACGGCGTCGAGCCCGTCGAGGCCCAGCTCGACGCCCGCGACACCGCACTGCGCTCGCGTATCGAAACCGCCATGGGCGCGTACCGCACCGCCTTGTCGCAAGGCGGCGATGCCGACGCGGCGCAGGCCCAGGCGGACGGCGTCGATGGCCTGCTGGCCGAGGCGCAATCCCTGCTGGCCGAGACCGCCGCCGGTCCCATGACCACCTTCCTGGGAGCGCTGACGATCCTGGTGCGCGAAGGGTTGGAAGCCCTGCTGGTGGTGGTTGCCCTGCTCGCCTTCCTGCGCAAGGCCGAGCGGCACGATGCGACACGCTACGTCCATGCCGGCTGGGTGCTGGCGCTGGTGGCCGGCGCGGCGACCTGGGCGGTGGCGCGCTACGCCATCGCCATCAGCGGCGCCAGTCGTGAACTGACCGAAGGGCTTTCCTCGCTGTTCGCCGCCGCCGTACTGCTTGGCGTCGGCCTGTGGATGCACCAGAAAAGCATCGGCGGCCGCTGGCAGTCCTATCTCAAGGCCAGGATGGCCACCGCGCTGGACCGGCGCTCGGCCTGGTTCGTGTTCGGCCTGACCTTCATCTCGGTCTACCGCGAGGTGTTCGAGACCATCCTGTTCTACACGGCGCTGTGGAGCGAGGACCAGGGCCTGTGGATGCTGGCGGGACTGGTGGTGGGCGCGCTGGTCCTGGTGCTGGTCGCCTGGCTGCTGCTGCGCACCAGCCGCCGCCTGCCGCTGGGCCTGTTCTTCTCCCTCAGCTCGGTGGTGATCGCGGTGCTTGCCATCGTGCTCACCGGCAAGGGCGTGGCCGCGCTGCAGGAAGCCGGCTGGACCGGCGTCACGATCGCGCCCGTGCCTTCCATCGACCTGCTCGGCATCTACCCGACCTGGCAATCGCTGCTGGCCCAGCTGGCCGTGGCCCTGATGCTGGCCATTGGCTTCGCGGTCAATCGCTGGCGCGCCAGGGCGATCTGAACGGGCGCCCCTATTGTTATAAAGTAACAAAGTAAGTCAGGATAGGAAGCAGTTCATCCGGCCCGGCAATCGGGTCATCCAACAATGGGAACAAGCAGCATGAAGCGAATCTTGGGTGCCGCGCTGGGCGGCCTGCTGGTGGCGGGCGCGGGTGCGGCCATGGCGGACGAAGGCATGTGGACGCTCGATCACCTGCCGGTGGCGCAGATCCAGGCGCGCTACGGGTTCACCCCCAGCCAGCAGTGGATCGACCTGGTACAGCACGCGGCGGTGCGACTGGCGGAAGGCTGCTCCGGCTCCTTCGTCTCCGCCGACGGCCTGGTGATGACCAACCACCACTGCGCCAACAGCTGCCTGTCGCAGTTGTCCAAGACGGCCAACTACATGCAGGACGGCTACGCGGCCAGGCAGGAAGAGCCCAGGTGCCCCGAGGTGGAGCTCAACCAGCTGGAGAAGATCACCGACGTCACCGACCGCGTCAACGCGGCCACCCAGGGCAAGGATGGCGCGGACCGCGTCAAGGCCGAGCGAGCGATCAACAGCGCGCTGGAACAGGAATGCGTGGGCGGCGATGCCGGCACCTGGCGCTGCGACGTGGTCACGCTCTACCACGGCGGCCGCTACGCACTGTACAAGTACCGCCGCTACCAGGACGTGCGCCTGGTATTCGCCCCGGAGCAGAGCGTCGCGTTCTTCGGTGGCGATCCGGACAACTTCAATTTCCCGCGCTACGACCTGGACCTCACCTTCTTCCGCGCCTACGTGGACGGCAAGCCGGCCAGGACGCCGCAATACCTGAAGTTCGACCTCAAGGGCCCCAAGGCGGGCGAGTTGACCTTCGTCGTCGGCAACCCCGGTTCCACCCAGCGCGAGACGCCGTGGACTTCGCTCGCCTACATGCGCGACCACGTGCTCACCCCCAACTTCGGCTACCTGTCCGAGTCGCGCGGCCAGCTCTGGCAATACAGCCGGCTCGGCGACCAGCAGACCAAGGAGGCGCAGGACGCCCTGTTCGGCACCGACAATTCGCTGAAGGTCTACAAGGGCTGGCTGGAGACGCTCAGCGATGAGCGCTTCATCGCGAAAAAGCAGCAGGAGGATGCCACGCTGCGCGAATGGATCGCGGCCGACGCCAAGCGCCGCGCGACCTACGGCGACCCATGGGCCACGCTGGACAAGGCGCAGCAGCGCGGTGCCGAGCTGCGCGAGCGCTACACCATGATCGAGGCCGGCCGCGGCTTCGGCAGCGGGCTGTTCGGCTATGCGCGCATGCTGGTCCGCGCCGCCGCCGAGCGTGCCAAGCCCGACGCCGAGCGTCTGCCGAACTACCGCGAGGCCAACCTGCCCGCGCTTGAGCAGGAACTGGCCTCGACCGCGCCGGTCTATCCCGGCTACGAGGAAACCCGCCTGTCCTGGACCCTGGAGAAGCTGCGCCAGAGCCTGGGCGCGGACGATGACTTCGTGCACGCGGTGCTGGGCACGAAGTCGCCCGACCAGCTTTCCCACGCGCTGGTGAGCGGTACTCGGCTGGGCGATCCGGCGGTGCGCATGCAGTTGTGGAAGGCCGGTGCGCAGGGCATCGCCGCCTCCGACGACCCGATGATCGCGCTGGCCCGCCAGATCGATCCCGAGGCCCGCCGCCTGCGCAAGCTGTACGAGGAGGAAGTGGAAGCGCCCACCAAGAAGGCCAGCGAGGCGATCGCCCGTGCGCGCTTCGAGCGCGACGGCACCTCCAGCTATCCCGACGCCACCTTCACCCTGCGTCTTTCCTACGGCAAGGTGGTCGGCTGGAACGAACAGGGCAAGCCGGTGCCGCCCTTCACCGACCTCGCGGGAATGTACCGCCGGGCCACCGGGGCCGATCCGTTCAAGCTGCCCGACAACTGGCTCAACGCCAAGGCGTCGCTGGACCTGTCCACGCCGATGAACTTCGTCACCGACAACGACATCATCGGCGGCAATTCGGGCAGCCCGGTGATCGACCGCGAGGGACACGCGGTGGGCCTGATCTTCGACGGCAACATCCACTCGCTGGGCGGCGACTTCACCTTCGACGGCAGCGTGAACCGCGCCGTGGCGGTGGATACCGCCGCCATCGTCGAGGCCGTGCGCAAGGTCTACAAGCTGCCCCAGCTCGCCGACGAGCTGGCCAACGGCCACCGATAAGCCCGGCCATGCGCGCGGACACCGTGAGGGTCCGCGCGCATCCGCCATCCACGGTCGTCCAAAAAACTTGCCACGGCATGGTCATGGAATGTTATAACGTTTCACACTCATCCATCGACCGATCTCCATGCGACGTATCCTGCCGGCCATCATCCCGTTTGCCCTGTCGACGCTGGTCCTGTCTCCCGGCCTGATGGCCCAGACCCTGCGCCAGTCCGCGCCACACGTGCATGGCATCACCCATGTCACCATCGCCCTGGAAAACCAGGACCTGCAAGTCGAGCTGGAAGCTCCCGGCATCAACGTGGTGGGCTTCGAGCACCCGCCCGGCGATGCCCAGCAGCAAGCCCAACTGAAGGCCGCGCTCGCGCTGCTCGGCAAGCCGCAGGACTGGATGCAGCCCGCCGATGCCGCGCAATGCCGGCTCGCCGATGCCCAGGTGACGCCGCATGGCTACGACACCACGCAGACCGAAGGCGGGCATGAGCATGCCGACGTCGATGCGCGTTACGACTATCGCTGCGCGGCACCGGATGCGCTGGCGCATATCGACATCCATCTGGCCGAGCGCTTTCCCGCCACGCACCAGTTGGTCGTGGACCTGGTGCTCCCCCAGCGCGAGGATCGCCAGGTGCTGGAGGCAGGCAGCTACCGGGTAAGGCTCGCCCCGTGAACCTGCTCGATCGTCCGCCGCTGCTGGTGTGCCGCGACCTGCGCTTCGCCTGGAACGGCCTCCGTGACGTCATCGCGCTGCCGCGGCTGGAAGTGCGGCGCGACGAACGGGTGTTCATCCACGGCCCCAGCGGCAGCGGCAAGAGCACCTTGCTGAGCCTGATCACCGGGATGATCACCCCGCGCATAGGCAACATCACCCTGCTGGGCAAGCCGCTGTCCCATCTCCCCGCCACGCGCCGCGACCGTCTGCGCGCCGACCACATCGGCTACATCTTCCAGCAGTTCAACCTGCTGCCCTACCTCGACGTCGTGGACAATGTGCTGCTGAGCTGCGCCTTCTCGCGCCGCCGCCATGCCAACGCCAGCCTGGCGGGCTCCTGCCGCGACGAGGCCGAACGCCTGCTGGATGCCCTGGGCCTCGACGGCGCCGCCCTGCAACGGCAGCGTGCCACCGAGCTGAGCGTCGGCCAGCAACAGCGCGTGGCGGCGGCACGGGCGCTCATCGGTCATCCCGAGCTGATCGTCGCCGACGAACCCACCTCGGCCCTGGACACGGACGCCCGCGACGCCTTTCTGGACCTGCTGCTGGCCGAGTGCGCGCGACATCACAGCGGCCTGCTCTTCGTCAGCCACGACCTGGGCCTGGCCAAACACTTCGACCGCATGGTCCGGCTCGACGCCATGCCCCAGACGGCGGCCGCCTGACCATGCGGCTGTTGGTACTGGCCTTCAAGAGCATGCGGCAACGGCGCTACGCCGTCGCGCTCACCGTGCTGACCATCGCGCTGAGCGTGCTGTTGCTGCTTGGCGTGGATCGCCTGCGCCGCCAGGCGCACAGCAGTTTCGCCAGCACCGTGTCGGGCACCGACCTCATCGTCGGCGCCCGCTCGGGCCCGGTGAACCTGTTGCTCTACGCGATATTCCACGTGGGCGACGCCACCAGCAATGTCTCGTGGCAGAGCTACCAGGAGATCGCCGCCCTGCCCGAGGTGGCATGGACAGTGCCGATCTCGCTGGGCGATTCCCACCGTGGCTTCCGCGTCATGGGGACCACGACCGCCTTCTTCGACCGCTATCGCTATGGCGCAGGCAACCGGCTGGGCTTTGCCGAAGGCGCTCCGTTCGGCGACCTGTACGACGCGGTGATTGGCGCCCAGGTAGCCCGGCGACTTCACTATCGGCTCGGCCAGTCGATCGTGATCGCCCACGGCTTCGGCGGCATGCGCCAGATGCTGCACGCGGACAAGCCGTTCCGCGTGGTGGGCATCCTGGCGCCTACCGGCACGCCGGTGGACGGCACCGTGATGGTGAGCCTCGCTGGCATCGAGGCCATCCACGTCGACTGGCGCTCGGGCATGCGCCTGCCCGGCATGCAGATCTCCGCCGCGCAGGCGCGCACGATGAACCTGACGCCGACCAGCATCACCGCCTTCATGGTCGGCCTGAAGTCGCGGCTGGCCACCTTCGCGGTGCAGCGCGCGGTGAACGACTACACGGCCGAGCCGCTGCTGGCGATCCTGCCGGGCGTGGCGCTGGACCAGCTGTGGAACCTGGTGGGCGCCGCCGAGAACACCCTGCGGGCCGTCAGCGCGATGGTCGTACTGGTGGGCCTGTGCGGCATGCTCACCGCCCTGCTGACCATGCTGGACGAACGCCGTCGGGAAATGGCCATCCTGCGCGCGGTGGGCGCGCCCGCGCACGCCGTGTTCCTGCTGTTGCTCTCCGAATCCGCCCTGCTGGCCATCGCCGGCATCGTGCTGGGCGTGGCGCTGCTGTATGCCATGCTCGCCGTGGTGCGTGGCGTGGTGCAGGAACGGTTGGGCATCATGCTGACGCTGTCGCCGCCGGCACCGGGCGAATGGCTGCTGATGGGCGCGGTGCTCGTCATGGCCCTGCTCGCCGGCTGCCTGCCGGCCTGGATCGCGTACCGCCGTTCGCTGGCCGACGGCCTGCGGATGCGCCTATGACGCGCCGCCTGTTCCTGCCTGGCCTTGCCGCCCTCGGCCTGCTGGTGGCCGGCTGCCACCACCCCGCCACCGGCACGGCCGATGCCCCGGCGCCGGCGGGCACCAGCGCCTCGGCCGTGCTGGCGCATGCGGAAGCCGAAGCCGCCGCCGGCCGGGCGCGCCGCGCCAAGGCCATGGCCGCCGGCATGCTCGCCGCGCGAGGCCTGGCCGCCGAGGAAGCCAAGCCCGCCAGCACGGACGACGGCCTGCCGCCCGGCACCCTCGGCGACGCGGACGAAAACGGCTACGCCGAACTCGAATGGACGCGCATGATGCCCAAGGAGGACGCCAAGCTGCTGGAACAGGCGCCGCCCGTCGTGCACATCGGCACGCAACGCGGCAAGCAGTTCGGCACGCTGCATACCATCGCCGCGCTGGATGGCCGCAAGGTCCGCCTGCCGGGCTACGTCGTGCCGCTGGGCTCGGACGATGCCGGGCACATGAACGAGTTCTTCTTCGTGCCCTTCTATGGCGCCTGCATCCATGTGCCGCCCCCGCCGCCCAACATGATGGTTCATGTCACGCTGGCGCGCGGCGTGGAGGCGCCGCAGCTATGGGACGCCTTCTGGCTCGAGGGCGTGCTGCGGATCGAGACCACTCGCAACAGCATGGCCGAGTCGGCCTATGCGATGCACGATGGCACGCTGCAGCCGTACAGCGACGACAACACGCAAAACCTGCGCAATGCCTTCGAATGAATCCCATGGCCGCGTGCGGCGATGGGTCATGGCCATCCTCACCGTGACGATCATGGGCCTGCTGCCGCTGGCTCGGATCGGCGACACCGGCGAGCCCCGTTCGCGGTCGATGCCTGCCTCCGGCCCGCCCTCAGCCGCTCCGCCAGGCATGGCGGTCCGAATGGATGGTGGCACGGAGGCGCAGGCCACGGTGCTGGCGGGGCTGCTGCGGTCCCGCGACGATTTCGCGCGCGACGTACTGTTCCTGCTGGCCAGCGGCCTGCGCGACCGCTGCGATCCATCCCATGCCCACGAGCTGGCCCGCATGGCGGTTCTCGCGCGGCTTCCGGTATTGGAGGGCATGACCGATGCCCTGTCCGGGCAACCCGAACTGCGCCCGGTGCTATACGCCATGATCCGGCGACTGGTGGCGACGGCTCCTTGTGGCCGCCGGCTCGACATCGATGCCGGCGGCTACGCCTTGCGGCTGGACCCCGAACCTTACGCCCTGCATTTTCCCGACAGCTATTTCGATCCCGGCCTGGACGTGGCGCCGCCCGACATCGCGGGACGCGACCTGCGGGAGCGCCTGGGCGATCCATGCACCCCCGTGGCCTACGGCGTGCTGCCGCTCGGCGACCAGCGCGCCTGGGTATGCACCAACCTGCGCGCCAACCTGCGCAAGCGGGCGCTGGCCACCTGCGAGGCTTCGCTGCGCGGCAAGCCCGGCCTCATGGCCCCTCCATCGCCCGAGGTTTCCGCGACGCTGGCCGAGGCCATCCATCGCGACCTGTCCCGGATGCCGGCCATGTGCCAGTAGCCCGTGGGCCGAGCCGCCGGAGGCCTCGGCCGTTTCAGTTGTATTGGAGGGAGAAGGCCAGGTAGGTCAGAACCTGCCCAGGCGTGATCGAACCCGTACCCGGATTGTAGTAACGGGCCACATAGTCCAGCGAGGCGGTGTTGCCGGCGATGGTGGCGACCGGCTGGTTGTTGCCGGCGATCACGTTGCCGCTGGCGCCGTCGATGGACGCATTGACGGCCAGGTTGATCCGGTTGTCATTGGCCGGATTGACCAGTTCCACTTCCACGCCGCTGGCGAAGCCGCTGCCTCCCTGGATGTTGCTCAGGGTGCCGGACGGCGTGATGCTGTTGGGCACGGTGGGCTCGATCCACAGGGAGACCATCTTGCCGTTGGCGCAGTTGGCGCCGCTCAGCACCAGCGAAAACGGGGTATCGCCGGCGTGGCTCTGGTTCTGTATCGCCGCCAGGCTGACTCCGGGCAACTTGATGGTGATGCTGCCTGCATTGCCCGTGGCCGCGCCGCCACCCGTGATATTGCAGGTGCTGTCGATGACGTTGCCGCTGATCACCATGGTGCCGTCGTAGGCCGGCACGCGCCCGGGATACAACATGGCCATGCCTGTCGCCGCCACCAGGGCGGCGAGGAAAAGTGCGTTCTTCATAAGGTCTCCTTGGCGTTGTGGCACGCCGGCCATTGGATTCATCAGCGCGCCCATCTTCGCCACGGCGACAAGCGGGTACATCAGACGACTCTCAAATAGCGGGAGACCTTCGGGCAGAACGTGTGGCAGCGCAGGCGGCGGCGTGCGGCACGAACGTCGCGCCACGCTTGGCCCGCGAGGAAAAGGACAGGAGCGCCATCGGCGATGGGCCATGCCCCTGCGCCGATTCAACGCACCGGCGAATGCCTGGCCTCCGCCGGTCGGAGGCCAGGCGTGGCCTGTCAGTTGTATTGCAAGGTGAAGGCGATGTGGGCCTGGACGCGACCGGGCGTTATGGCGCCCGCCGGGCCCGGGTTGTAGTAGCGGACGATATAGTTCAGCGAGGCGGTGTGGTTGCTGATGGTGGCGACCGGTTGGTTGTTGGCGCCAAGCGTGTCGCCGCTGCCGTCGTCGAGCGGCGCGTCCACGGCCAGGTTGACCCGGTTGCCGTTGGCTGCATTGAGCAGTTCGATTTCCACGCCCTCGGCCATGTCGCTGCTGTAGGTCGCGTTGCGCAAGGTGCCCTGCGGCGTGATGGCGGGGCTGATGGTGCGGTCGATCCACAAGGAAACCAGCTTGCCATTGGTGCAGTTGGCGCCGCTCACGATCAAGGAAAACGGGGTTTCGCCGCCACCGGTATATACCGGCAGGCCGGCGGCGCTGACCGCCGGCAAGGTCACGGAGAAATTGTGGTCGTCGCCCGTGGCGGCGCCTCCGCCCGCAAGGTCGCAAGTGGCGTCGTCGAGCTGTCCGTAGAACGTGAGAATGCCTTCGAGGGCCTGCACATGGCCGGGAAACAGCGCAGCGAGACCCAAAGCCGCCACCAGCACGGTGGAGACGCTTGTCCTTTTCATGGAATTTCCTTGGCGTTGGGGATGGCAAGGAAGTGCGTGGCCAAGCGGCCGGTAGCTGGATCGGCCATGCATCCCGGTGGTCGCATGCGACGCACTTCCCGCTAATGAGGATTCATTAGCCGTGCCTATCTTCACTATGGCCGTCGGCGGAAGTATCAGACGAATCTGAAAATGGAGGGCGCGCGAAGGCGGAGCGCGCCCTGGCAAGCCATGGCGGGCCCATGGCGGCCCTGCTCCGGCGGCGGAAACCCGGGCCGCCGTTGCGATATGTGCCTTGTTCCCGCGTTGATTGGTCGCATCCCTGCGACAAGATCACCTTCCGTCCTTGCCTGCCCGCGCGGCCCAGGCAAGCGGCTAGAACACGTAGGAGATCATCAGGCGGTTATAGGTGAACGAGGCGTTGTTGGGGTTGAGGTTGCCGGCGCCGCCGACGGAACGCTCCCAGCGGTCGCGCAGGGTCAGGCCCTTCAGCAGGGAATCCAGGTGGTAGATGACGTCGAAGTACACATCATGGCTGGTACCCCGGTAATCGGTGGTGTACTTGGCATATGAAGCCACCAGCTGCAGCTTCTTGTCGAAGAAGTTGTAGAGCGCCTTGGCCTTCCAGGCATGGCCGGGGCCCGTCTCGACCAGGCCGCGGATCATCGAGGTGGTGAACAGCGGGTCGGTGCCGTAGTTCATGGTGTAGGGCGAGATCAGCGCGCCGCCGCCGACGGCGCCGTTCTCCTGGTCCAGCTTGTTGTAGGCAAAATCGATGCGGCCATCGAACACGCTGGTGCCGATGTCCGCGCCCCACACCTGGCTGCGTACCCGGTCGCCGGCCACGCCCAGCAGCTTGGCCTGCGTATCGACCAGGACATTGCCGTCGCCGCCACCGTTCTGGGTGAGGTACTGGAACGCGATCGAGGGGTTGAAGGGCGTGTCGGTCTGGAAGGTGTAGCTGCCATTGAGGTAGCCGGTACGGGCGAAGCCGAGGAAGTTGTAGTACCAGGCCTCGGCCTTGAGCGCGCCGCCGTTGTAGGTGGTGCCCAGCGCCCAGGTGCCATTGGCCTTGGATGCGTCCGCCGGCAGCGAGCCGTTGTTGCCGTACATCGAATCGCCGTCGAAGGTCGATGGGTAGTAGAGGTTGTCCTTGTACATGCCGGTGGAGGTGCGGCTTTTCCACTCGAACTCGCGGATGCCGATGATGTTCCATTCGGCGTTGGGCGAATAGGCGACGGTGATGGCGTTGTACGAGGATGGGATCACGCGTGAATCGTTGTTGCCCATCCATGGCGTATCCAGGAACTGGTAGCCGCCGCGGACCAGGAAGCCATCGCGCTTGAACTGCAGGTAGGCCTGGGTCACGCCCGCGATTTCGTTGTCGGGGCCCGCCAGGGAGGTGTCGACTCTCGCCACCGGGTCGTCATGCGTATTCAGCGACGAGGCGACGAAGAACGAGGCGCCCACGCTGAAGCCGCCGGCGAAGGCGCCCGTCTGCCCGTTGAGCAGGGCAGCCAGGGAGAATGCATGCGCGTCCGGCGTCTGGTTGGTGTTGTACAGGCGGCTGAAGTCGTAGGCGCGCAGCTGGCCGTCGACATGCCCCTTGGTGAAGATGTCATCGAAGCCGCTATCGTCGTCGGCATGCGCCTGCAGGCAGCAGGTGGCAAGTACGGAAGCGCACGCCGTGGCAAGGAGTTTCTTTGGCATGAAGCGGGTCTCCTGGACATAGTCGAACGTGGAAGGACGCGCGGCGATGGCGGCCATGGCGCCGCCCCCTGCACCACGCGGGAAATCAGGGCGCTATCGCGCCGTCGATCACATCGATGCTGACTACGTTGCGTACCCAGCGCGCAGGCCGCTCGTCGCCCGCCACGACCAGCCTGAACGGGCCGTCGGCCGCCAGGGGCTTGCCGTCGCGCTGGCTGGCGAGGATCACCTTGGCGTGCCCCAGGGTCGCGTCGAGCTCGCCCAGGCTGAACACGACCTGGTAATGGTCGGTGGCGGTAACCCGCACGAAACGGGCGAGGTTGTGCCCGCGCAAGGGTTTGTCCAGCGGTGCGCCGGCGCGGCGCAGCAACTCGTCCAGCGCCACGCCCTGCCACTGGCTCTGCGCCTCCTCGTGGGCGGCGGCGGTGATCGTGGCCTGCGGCATGGCGGCGAGCGCGGCACGATCAAAGCTGACCGGCGGCTGGCCGGCCACCGCGACACGGACCGACGCGACCGGCTCGGCCGCCTGGGCTACCGCAGCCAGCAGGCATCCGAGGAGAAAAAGCCACCCACGGGCATGGTTCCTGCGCATGGCATTCGTCAGCATGAAACGCATCCTTTTCCCTGGGACAGGTGCGGGTTGGCGAACAAGGCAGTTTCCGCAGGCGTTATATAACGCGATACATATCGACGTCCAGACACTGGCAATGGCACGGGCCGCCTCCCAGCGAATCAGGCCATGCTGGCCAGGAAACAATCCGGCCGGAAATGACATTTGTGCATGTGCACATGACTCGTGGCGTGGATTGGCCGTCTATTTGGGATGCCTGTGATGGGGCTACCTGCTCAGCCGGTGGTGCCGAGAATGATGCTGGATGCCTTGACGATGGCCAGGACCGCAATGCCTTCCTTCAGGCCCAGCGCATCGACGCTGTCGTTGGTGATGATGGCAACCAGCACGCTGCCGCCCTTGAGGGCCACCTTGACCTCGGCATTGACCGCGCCGGAAGTGACTCCGGTCACGGTGCCGGCGAGCTGGTTGCGGGCCGAGAGGCGCAGGCCATCGTCGGGCAACCCGATCAGCACCGAGGATGCCTTGATCAGCGCCACGGCCTCTCCGCCCGGCGCCAGGCCGAGGCCGTGCGTGCTCTCGCTGGTGATGGCGGCCACGAGGCGGTCGCCGCCGGGTATCTCCAGTTCCACCAGGTCGTTGACCACGCCCTTGCGGATGCCGACGACCTTGCCGGCGAACTGGTTGCGTGCACTGGTCCTTATCATCAGCCGCCTCACGAGTGCGATGTTGTCGAGGGAAGCCCCGTCGAGCGCGCCCAGGCGCTCCACGAAGCGTTGGTGCTCCTGCTCCAGCGCGCGGAACGTCATGACCAGTTGCTCCCCACGCGCCGTCAACCGCGTGCCGCCGCCGTGCCTGCCGCCGGTGGCCCGGTGCACCAGCGGCTCGTCGGCGAGGTTGTTCATGGCCTCGACGGCGTCCCAGGCGCCCTTGTAGCTCATGCCAACGGCACGCGCCGCGGCGGTGATCGAGCCGGTCTCGCCGATCCTGGCGAGCAGCTCGATACGATCCTTGCCGCCCAGCGCGTGGCCACCCGCATGAAGCCAGAGCATTCCCTTCAGTTCCAACATGGAGCGCCCTCCCCGCCTGGCACGCCAGCCTGCCGGCAGTGAGTCTAGCGGCTTCGGCGGCACCGGACAGCGATGGCCTGCGCGAGCCGGCCGCCGGCATGCCTACGATGCCTGCGCCATCGCCGCCGCATCGGCCAGGCGTCGCCGGATGCGGGCGTAGTCGTCTGGCGTGTCTATGTCCGTGGTGCAGCGGTCATGGCCAACCTCGAAGCACACCACGTCCTGCGGGTGATCCTCGATCAGGTGGCGGCAACCCGGATTCACCTGCCCGCTCAGCACCTCCGGCACGCGGCTGGCCGCGAAAACCACCGGATTGCCGCGCCGACCCTGGTGATGCGGCACCAGGATGGCATCGCGTGGCAGGCCCGCGAAGGCTTCGGCCAGCGCGCGGTAGTCCCCGCCTTCGAGCAGCACCATGTCGGCCAGGCAAACCATCACCGCCAGGCAAGGACGCTGCAGCGCGGCCAGCCCCGCGACCACCGAGCCCATCTGCCCGGCGGCATGGCGCGGGTTGTGGCGGAACGCCAATGGCAGGTCGGCCAGCGCCGCCATCACTTCGCGGCCGCGATGCCCGGTGACGACGATGACCTCTTCCGGCCCGGCCTCGAGCAAGGCGGTGGCGGTCAGGCGCACGGCGGGCATCGCTCCGCCGTCGCGCGGCAGCGGCAGCAGCTGCTTGAAGGCGCCCTCCATGCGCGAGGCGCTACCAGCGGCGAGCAGCACCGCTGAAAACGACACCGTGCTCATGCGCCGGCCTTCGGCGTTTCGGTGAGCCGCATGCGCGCGCCGATGGCCAGGTACTTGCCTGGGTGCCGCTCGAATTCCTCGCGGCAGCCGGTGCAGCAGAAGTAGTGGGTCTGCCCCTCCATGGTCAGGCTGCTGAGGGCGGTGGACGGGTCGACCTGGGCGCCGCAGACGGGATTCACGTAGCCCGTCGCGATCTGGACGGGCGGGCCAGCCTTCCCCGGCTCGGCCCGGGTCTCCTCACCGGCGCCGCCGGCCGTCGACTCGCGGCGGCCGTGGCGCAGGGCCACCAGCCCGGTGACGGCGGCCAGGGCGATCTCGCCCGGCGTGGTCGCCCCTATATCCGGCCCCGCCGGCGCGTGCATGTCGGCCAGGCGCTCCTCGGCGATGCCGCGCAGGCGCATCGCCGCCCGCAGGCGCTCGGCCTTGCGCCGGCTCGCCACTACCAGTACGCCCCGCGCGGGCGATTGCAGGGCATCCTCCAGTGCCGCCTCGTCGCCATCCCCCTGCGTGGCCACCAGCGCGTAGGATTCCGGCGCCGGCAAGGCGGAAACATGCGCCGCATCGCCTGGCAGGCCGAAGGTGGCGGCGAACTCGCCCGTGGCCGCCACGGCCGAATCCAGCAGCGCCTCGAAGCCCACCTCACGCGCGAACCAGGCCGCCGCGCGCGCCGCCGGCGTATTGCCGTACACGCGCAGGCGTGGCGTCACCGCCGCCGGCTGGATGAACAGCTCCACGTCGCCATTGCTCGCGCACTGCATGGGCTGCACGTCCACGTCGTCCATCGGATCGCCGCTGTTGCTCAGCCGCAGCCGCTGCGCCTGGCCGGTGGCAATGACGCGTAACGCGGTGGCCTTGACCACGCTCTGCACGCAGCCGCCACCCACCCAGCCATGCAGGCTGCCATCGGCTTCCACGACGGCCTGGGCGCCCAGGTAGGCCGAGCTCGGTGGCTTCACGGCGATCACCGTGACCCAGGCATGCGGCCGCGCCTGCCGCATCAGTTCGCGCGCGAGATCGAGCAGTTCGGGAGTGCTCACGGCAGCCTCCTTCATCGTAGTGCCCGGAGCAAGGGCTCCAGCACGCGTTCCACGCTGGCCAGGTCATGGGCCGGCGCATGCAGGTCGAGGTATGGCATGGCGGCGGCGATGCCGCGGGCAAGCGGCCGGTAGTCGTCGCGGCCCGCCAGCGGATTCAGCCATAGGATCCGCCGGACGCGCCGGCGCAGGCTCCGCAGCGTGACGGCCAGCAGTTCGGTATCGCCGGTGTCGTAGCCGTCGCTGACCACGATGAGCCCGGTGCGGCGGTGGAGCAGCGCGGCGTGTCCGCGCTCGAACTGATGCAGGCACTCGCCGATGCGCGTACCGCCGGCCCAGCCCGCCGAGAGCAATTGCAGCCGTTCCTGCGCACGCCGCGGATCAGGGTCGCGCAAGGCATCGCCCACCAGGCTCAGGTGGGTATGCCAGAGGAAGACATGGGTATCCCAGTGCGCGCCCTGCAGCGCACGTGCCAGCCGCAGGAAGAAGAAGCTGTAGAGGTTCATCGAGCGGCTCACGTCCAGCAGCAACACCAGCCTCGGCCGTTGACGCCGCGATGTGCGGAAGGCCAGTTCGAGCGGCTCGCCGCCATGGGCCACGCTATGCCGCGCAGTGGCGCGCAGGTCGATGCGGCGCCCTTCGCCGGATCGCTCGCGTCGCAGCGACAGCCAGCGCAGGCGTTGTGCGAGGCGGCGCATCAGGGCATCCATGGCGCGCAGGCTGTCCGGCTCGTGCAGGTGGCTGAAATCGGCGCGTTCCAGCGATGGCCGGCTGCTGGCCCCACGCTGCGCCGCGCCGCCCTCGGCATCGGCATCGGCATCGGCATCGTCGTTGGCGGCGGCCTGCGCCTGGCCTTCGCTGCGATCCGACGGGCCGCCCGCCGACGGCTTTCCCTTGGACAGCGCGCCCGCGCCGACACCCTGGCTCGCCACCAGCCGCTGCCGGTTGGGCGGCTGGAACCAGGCATCGAACAATTCGTCGAAATGCTCGCGGTCGCCGGCGCGGTGGCACAGCAGCGCCCGGGCCGACCAGCGCAACAGGCTGGGCTCCAGCAGGTCGATGCGGGACGCCGCGCCCAGCAGCAGCACCGCGTCGTCCAGCCCGACGCCGAACCCGTTGGCGCGCAGGAACGAGACGAAGCCCGTCAGGCGCACGGTGAGCGCGTGCCCGGCCGCCGCGGTAGCCTTCGCCTTCAGCATGCAGCCACCAGCCGTTGCACGGTCTCGACGCCGACCCCGGCACGGTCGGCGCGGGTCTTGAGCAGGGCCGACAGGCTGTCGAGCAGAACGTCCGGGCTAGCCTGGTCGAGCCGCTGCACCTCCAGGCGCAACAGCGCCGCCGCCCAGTCCAGCGTCTCGGCAATGCCGGGCCGGCGCTGCAGGCCCAGCTGGCGCAGCGATTGCACGAACTCCACCAGTTGCCGGGCCAGCGCGGCCGGCGCCTCGGGCATGCGCGTCTCCACGATCAGCAGTTCTTTCTCGAACGCGGGGTATTCGACGTAGTGGTACAGGCAGCGCCGGCGCAAGGCATCGGACAGCTCGCGCGTGCCGTTGCTGGTCAGCACCACCCAGGGGCGCGAACGCGCGACGATGGTGCCCAGCTCGGGAATGGACAGCTGGAAGTCCGAGAGCAGTTCTAGCAGGTAGGCCTCGAAGGCCTCGTCGGCGCGGTCGATCTCGTCGATCAGCAGCACCACCGGCTGTTCGCGCGTGATCGATTCCAGCAGCGGGCGCTTGAGCAGGTAGCGCTCGGAGAAGATGTCCTGCTCCTTGGCTGCGGCGGAGCGCTCGTCACGCTCCAGCAGGCGGATGGCCAGCAGCTGGCGCTGGTAGTTCCACTCGTACATCGCCGCGGATGCATCCAGACCCTCGTAGCACTGCAGGCGCACGCAATCGGTGCCGTGCAGGCGGGCCAGCACCTTGGCCACCTCGGTCTTGCCCACCCCGGCCTCGCCCTCCAGCAGCAACGGACGGCGCAGTTCGTTCATCAGCAGCAGGAGCGCCACCATCGGCCGCTCGGCGACATAGCCCAGCCGCAACAGCCGTTCCTGCAGGTCGATGACGTCGCGCATGCGGTCCATGGCCAGCCTCGCCGGATCACGCCGAGCCGCGGCGGCCGAACAGGTGGCGGAACCAGTCGCGCACCACCGCCCAGAACAAGGCGAACGCATTCAGCTCGCGACCCTTGGCCGGCGGTGGCGCAGGTTTTTCGCCAGCCTCCTGCGCGGGCGCGGCGGGGGCTTGCCTGGCCACCTCCGCCGCGAAGTTCCTGGCGAACTGCTGCAGGATCTGCTCGGTGACGCTGCCCATCATGCGTCCGCCAAAGGTGGCGGCCTTGCCGCTGACGGAGACGTCGCTCTTGCCCACCAGCTGGCAACTGGCGGGCGAGTCGCCGGATTGCACGCTGGCCAGCAGGTCCATCGAGGCGCCCGAGGTGCCGGTGGCGTCGGCACCCTTGCCCACCAGGTGCAGGGTGCGCGTGGCCGCGTCGATCCCGGCCACTTCGATATCGCCCTTGAACACCAGGCTGGCCGGGCCGAGCTTGACCGAGACCGTGCCCTTGTAATGGCTGTCGTCCACCCGCTCGGTGATCGTCGCGCCCGGCATGCAGCCGGCCACGTCCTCGACGTTCTGCAGCAAGGCCCAGGCCGCCTCGCTGCTGCCTGGCATGGGAAAGGTCTTTTCCACCGAGAATTTCATGGGTCACCGCCGGTCCAGTCCAAGTGCGTGCGATTGCCGCCAGATGCGATAGGCGTTGTGCGGCATGTCCATATGGGTGACGCCCAGGTGCGCGAAGGCGTCCGTCACCGCCGAGGAGAAACAGGGGATCGAGCCCACGTGCGGCGACTCGGCCACGCCCTTGGCACCGATGGGATGGTGCGGGCTGGGCGTCACCGTGTAGTCGGTCTCCCATACCGGGGTTTCCACCGCGGTGGGCACGAAGTAGTCGAGCAAGGTGCCGCCCAGCACGTTGCCCTGCTCGTCGTAGGGCAACTGCTGGCCCATCGCCACGGCGAAGCCCTCGGTAAGGCCGCCGTGGATCTGGCCCTCGATAATCATCGGGTTGATGCGCGTGCCGCAGTCGTCCAGCGCATAGAAGCGCCGCACCTTCGTCTCGCCGGTGTAGCGGTTGATGTCGAGCACGCACAGGTAGGCGCCGAACGGGAAAGTGAAGTTCGGCGGGTCGTAGTAGTCCACCGCCTCCAGCCCCATCTCCAGGCCGGACGGCACGTTGTTGTAGGCCGCCCAGGCGATCTCCTTCATGGTCTTGGCCTGCCCCGGCGCGCCCTTGACCACGAAGCGGTCGAGGTCGAACTCCAGGTCGTCCGGGCTCACTTCCAGCAGGTGCGCGGCGATCAGGCGCGCCTTCTCGCGGATCTTGCGCGCGCAGCGCGCGGTCGCCGCGCCGCCGACCGGGGTAGAGCGCGAGCCATAGGTACCCAGGCCGTACGGCGCGGTGGCCGTATCGCCCTCCTCCACCTGGATCACCGAGGCGGGAATGCCGGCCTCGCTCGCGATGATCTGCGCGTAGGTGGTCTGGTGGCCCTGGCCCTGCGTGATGGTGCCCATGCGGGCGATCGCCGAACCGTCCGGATGCACGCGGATCTCGCAGGAATCGAACATACCCACGCCGAGGATGTCGCACATCTTCGACGGCCCGGCGCCCACGATCTCGGTGAAGGTGGTCACGCCGATGCCCATCAGCCACTCCGCCCCGGGGTCGGCGCGCCGCGCGGCCTGCTCGGCGCGCAGCCCGGCGTAGTCCACTGCGTCCATCACCTTGCGCAGCGCCGTCTCGTAGTTGCCCGAGTCGTATTCCAGTCCGAGCGGGGTCTGGTACGGGAACTGTTCCTTGCGGATGAAATTGCGCAGGCGGATCTCGGCCTTGTCCATGCCCAGCTTCTGGGCCAGCACGTCGATCATCCGCTCGATCAGGTACACCGCCTCGGTGACGCGGAACGAGCAGCGATAGGCCACGCCGCCGGGAAACTTGTTGGTATACACGCCATCGACCGAGACAAAGGCATTCGGTATCGCATACGAGCCGGTGCAGACATGGAACATGCCTGCCGGCCACTTGCTCGGGTCGGCGCAGGCGTCGAAGGCGCCGTGGTCGGCGACCACTTTCACGCGCAGCGCCTTGATCACGCCATCCCTGGTGGCAGCCAGCTCGCCGGTCATCCAGTAGTCGCGGGCGAAGGCGGTGGTGGTGAGGTTCTCGCTGCGCGACTCGATCCACTTCACCGGGCGGCCCAGCACGATCGATGAGGCGATCGCGCAGACATAGCCCGGATACACGCCCACCTTGTTGCCGAAGCCGCCGCCGATGTCCGGCGAGATGATGCGGATCTTCGATTCGGGCACGCTCGACAGCAGCCCCACCACGGTACGCACCACATGCGGCGCCTGCGAGGTGATGTAGACGGTGAGGTCGCCCTTGACCTTGTCGAACGAGGCCACGCAGCCGCAGGTTTCCAGCGGGCACGGATGCACGCGCGGGTACAGCATGTCCTGCGTGACAGTGACCTCGGCCTGCTCGAAGGCGCGAGCGGTCTTGTCCTTGTCGCCCACTTCCCAGGTGAAGATGTGGTTGTGGTGGCGGCGCGCGCCATGGGCGCCGTCGGTCTTGCCGGCCAGGTCCTCGCGCACCACCGGGGCATCGGGCTCCAGCGCCTTCCTCGGGTCGACGACCGCCGGCAGTTCCTCGTATTCCACCTCGACCAGGTCCGCGCCGTCGGCCGCGATGTAGCGGTTCTCGGCGATCACGAAGGCCACTTCCTGGTTCTGGAAGGAGACCCTGCCATCGGCCAGCACGGCCTGCACGTCGCCGGCCAGGGTCGGCATCCAGTGCAGCTTGAAGGGCTTCAGTTCCTCCGCCGTGATCACCGCGATCACGCCGGGCAAGGCCAGCGCGCGGCTGGCGTCGATCTTCCTGATGCGCGCGCTCGCATAGGGGCTGCGCACCATCGCGCCGAAGCACATGCCGGGCATCTTCACGTCGTCGACGTAAGTCCCCCGCCCCTGGATGAAGCGCGGATCCTCGCGGCGCTTGCGCGCGCAGCCGATGCCTTCGAGCTGGGTGAGGCGTTCCAGGTTCGGTTCGAGACCCATGGTGCGTGTCCTCGTCGGCTCAGGCCGTGACTGGCTCGCTTGGCTTGCCGGCTTCTTCCAGCAGGGGATGCGAGGTTTCCACCGCCTCGCCGCGCAGCTTGCGGGCGGCGTACTGCACCGCCTTGACGATGTTCTGGTAGCCGGTGCAACGGCACAGGTTGCCCGCCATCCAGTAGCGGACCTCCTCGTCGGTCGGGCTGGGGTTTTCCTTGAGCAGCCGGTAGGCGCGGGTGATCATGCCCGGCGTGCAGAAGCCGCACTGCAAGGCGTGTTCCTGCATGAAGCCTTCCTGCAAGGCATGCAGCTCGCCGCCCTGGGCCATGCCCTCGATGGTGATGATCTCGGCGCCTTCCGCCTGCACCGTCAGCACTGTGCAGGACTTCACCGACTTGCCGTTGAAGTCCACCGTGCACGCGCCGCAATGCGAGGTGTCGCAGCCGATATGCGGCCCGGTATGCACGCATTGCTCGCGCAGGGCATGGATCAACAGCTCGCGCGGTTCGACCATCACATCGGTCTCGACGCCATTGAGCCTGAAACTCACCACGGTCTTCTTGGCCATCGCCGTCTCCGCTGTCAGTGGACCCGCGACGCGGCGGTGCGCAGTGCCCGCCGCGTCATCTCGCCGGCCATGGCGGTCTTGTATTCGACGTTGCCGCGCAAGTCCTCGGCCGGCTGGCAGATCGCCATGGCCAGCCGCGCTGCCTCGCCGATCGCTGCCTCGTCAAGGCGCTTGCCGCGCAGATGGCCCTCGGCATCGCGCGCCTTCAGCGCTGTGTCGGCGACATTGGTGAGCGCGATGGATACGTCCTCCACCTGCCCGCCCTTCATGCGCAGCAGCACCGCCGTCGCCGCGGTGGCGAAGTCGCCGGTCTTGCGCTTGAGCTTGGCGTAGCACCAGCCGCTGCCTTCGGCTGGAATGGGGATGCGTATCTCGGTAAGGATCTCGTCCGGCGCCAGCGCGGTGGTGTAGGTGCCGAGGAAAAAGCCGTCCACCGCCTTGACCGTGCGCTCGCCCTGCGGCCCGCGCAGCACGAAGGTCGCATCCAGGCAGATCATCAGCGCCGGATGATCGTTGCCGGGATCGCCATGCGAGATGTCGCCGCCGATGGTACCCATGTAGCGCACCTGCGGATCGGAGATCAGCCGCGCGGCCTCCACCAACAGCGGGCAATGCTGTTGCAACAGTTCGGACCACACCAGCTCGTTCTCGGTGGTCATCGCGCCGATGCGGATCACCTGCCCGTCGATACCGATGCCGCGCAGCGCGTCGATCCTGCCCAGGTCGATCAGGTGCGCCGGCTCGGCGAAACGCAGCTTCATCATGGGCAGCAGGCTGTGCCCGCCGGCCAGCAGCTTGGCTTCGGCACCCAGGTCTCCGAGCAGCTTCACCGCATCGTTCAGCGAGGTCGGTGCGTGGTATTCGAACGGCCGCGGAATCATGGACGCCTGCCTCCTGGATCGTTGCCTGGCCCGGGTCGCCACAAGCCATGCCGGTAGGAAGCGTCAGCCCTGCCGCGCAGGCAACGGCGGTTTCGCGAACGCACGCCATCCGTGCGCCGACGACCAGGGATGGCTCGCCAGCGCAAGCCGTGATGCGATGCAGCAGGCGAAAGCTCAGAAGCGGTAACCGACGTAGACGCCATACACCAGCGGATCGACGTTGACGGTGCCCAGGCGCGAGCCGTTGAGCTTGACGCGCGTATCGAGGTCGACCCAGCGCAGGTCGACGCCGGCCAGCCATCGATCGTTGATGCGGTAGTCCACGCCGGCATGCGCGGCCACGCCCCAGGAACTGCCCAGGGACAGGTGCGTGCCGGCCAGCGCGCCGGTCTCGCCGATGTTGAAGAAGCGCGTGTAATTGACGCCGACGCCGACATACGGCGACAGCTTTTGTTCCACCAGGAAGTGATACTGCAGCGAGATCACCGGCGGCAGTTCCTTGGCGGTGGCGGCCCGCGTGCCGTTGAGCCGGATGTCGTGCTTGAACGGCCAGGCGGCCAGCGCCTCGATGCCGAGGTTGGGCGTGAGCAGGTATTCGATGGTGCCGGTGGGGCGCACCGAATTGCCCACGTCCACCGCGAACGCGCTGTCCGCCAGGCTGCCGTTGTTGGATTTCGGATCGACGTTGTGCACGCCGACCTTCACCACCCAGCGATAGGCGTCGGGCGGACTGTCCTGCGCCGCGGCGAGCGGGCAGCACGACGCGAGCAATGATGCGACGCACAAGTAACGTGGAAAGATCATGAGTAAGATCTCCCTGGCACGAAGCCGGCGTTTCCCAGGCGAATGCCTGGAAGCCATGGACGGCGATGCGGGCGGAACCCTGCGCGCAAGTGTCCTTGAGATTCAATGCCGTCTTCGTCAATGGAGTCCTTGAAGCGCGATTGGAAGAAATCCATGCGTCAACGGAAGCCGGCGCGTGGTTCGTCAACCCAGGCGGACTCAATGGACAACGAAACCCTCCAGCATCGCTTGCAGCGCCTCGACCTCGGCATGGTCTGGGTGGACAGGCAGAACCGCGTGATCGGCTTCAACGACGTCGCCTGGCAACTGCTGGCCCCGGCCGGCGAGCAGACCCTGGGCGTATCGCGCGAGGAGCTGATCGGTATCGACCTGCTTCGTCTGCACCCCGCCAAGAGCCGCGAGAAGATCGCCCTGCTGCTGGGCGGCGGCGAGCCTTCCGGCGTGGACCGCTGTCCCGTGCGCTCGCCGCCGCCGGTGACCATGATGATCAACATCCCCGACCGCGTGCTGCTGCTGAAGGTGTCGAAGATGTTCAACGCCGAGGGCGTGGTGGGAGCCTGCATGGTCTATTACGACCTCACCGAGATCACCACCACCCCGCACGACGACGACACGCCATCGCCCCTGCCGCGCCCACCGCGCCGGCTGAACAAGATCCCGGTCTATCGCGCCAACCGGCTGGTGCTGATCGAGGTGGACGATACGCTGCGCCTGGAATCGAACGACCACTACACCTGGATCGTCACCGCCACCGACCGCTATCTCAGCAACCTGTCGCTGAGCGACCTTGAGGAACGGCTCGACCCGGCCCGCTTCTTCCGCTGTCATCGCAGCCACATCGTCAACCTCCATCATGTGCATGAGATAGAGCGCGACGGCGAGCTGATGTATATCGTGTACGACCGGCCGGAACTGGCCCGGGTGCCGGTCAGCCGCTCGCATGCGCGCGAACTGCGGGAAATGGTGGGACTGTAGGCGACCGCCCCGTGCCACATGCAGTGCACGGGGCAATCACACATTGCTTATCGATGCCGTGACATCCTCCGGCCTTGCCGCGATGCCATGCGAAACAGCCAGCTCCGGGAGAGCCAGCCATGTCCGACAAGCGCTCCGTAGAACATCCCACGCCCGCCCAGGACCAACCCTTGCGGCCGGGCCGACGCAGTTTCCTGCAGATCGTCGGCGTCACCGGCGCGGCCTCGGGCCTGGGGCTGCCGCTCGGGGTACAGGCCGCGGCGGCGGTGGCGGCCGTCCAGACGGCCAACGGCAAGCCGGATGACCGTATCACGGTGACGCTGAAAGTGAACGGCCAGCCGCAGACCCTGCGGGTCGATCCCCGCACCACGCTGCTGGACGCGCTGCGCGAGCACCTGTACCTCACCGGCACCAAGAAAGGCTGCGACCATGGCCAGTGCGGCGCCTGCACCGTGCACGTCAACGGCCGCCGCGTGAATTCGTGCCTGAGCCTGCTGGCCATGCACGAGGGCGACGAAGTGACCACGCTCGAAGGCTTGGGCCAGCCGGGACACCTGCACCCGATGCAGCAGGCCTTCGTGGACCATGACGGCTACCAGTGCGGCTATTGCACCTCGGGCCAGATCATGTCCGCGGTCGCCATGCTGAAGGAGCCCTGGGGCCCCGCCGACGCCGACATCAAGGAAGCCATGAGCGGCAATATCTGCCGCTGTGGCGCCTATCCCAACATTCTTGCCGCCATCAAGCAGGTGCGCGGCGCCAAGGGAGATGCGTGATGCAGCCGTTCGCCTTCGCCCGCGCCACCGACGCCGATGCGGCCATCCAATGGGCCGCCGGGGCCAGCACCGCCCAGCAGGGTGCGGAAGTCCGCTTCGTAGCGGGCGGCACCACCCTGATCGACCTGATGAAGCTGGACGTGGAACGGCCGCACCAGGTGGTGGACATTAACCACCTGCCGCTGGCCGAAGTGGAATCCACGCCCGAGGGCGGTCTGAAGATCGGCGCGCTGGTGCGCAACGCCGACCTGGCCCACCACCCCGCCGTGCAGCGCGACTATGCCGTGCTCTCGCAGGCCCTGCTGGCGGGCGCCTCCGGGCAGCTGCGCAACATGGCCACCACCGGCGGCAACCTGCTGCAGCGCACGCGCTGCGTGTACTTCCGCGACACCGGCATGCCGTGCAACAAGCGCGAGCCCGGCAGCGGCTGCGCGGCCATCGAGGGCTACAACCGCAACCTCGCCATCCTCGGCACCAGCCAGCATTGCATCGCCACCAACCCGTCGGACATGAACGTGGCGTTGACCGCGCTGGAGGCCACCGTGGTCATCCGCGGCGCCCATGGCGAACGTCGGGTGCCGATCGGCGAATTCTTCCTGCTGCCCGGCGACACGCCGCATCAGGAAACGGTGATGATGCCGGGCGACCTTATCACCCACGTGATCCTGCCGCCGCCACGCCAGGGCGCGCGTTCGCACTATCTCAAGCTGCGCGACCGCGCCTCCTACGAGTTCGCCCTGGCCTCGGCCGCGGTGGTGCTCGCGGTGGAAGGCGGCAAGGTGGCGCATGCCCGGGTGGCGCTCGGCGGCGTGGGCACCCGCCCGTGGCGCTCGCCGGAAGCGGAGCGCGTATTGCAAGGCCGGCCCGCCACGCCGGCCACCTTCGCCATCGCCGCCAAGGCGGCCCTGCACGACGCGCGGCCGCAAAGCCAGAACGGCTTCAAGATCGACTTGGCCCAGCGCTGCCTGGCCCATGCACTGGCCACCGCCGCCGCCTGAACGCAAGCCTTGCGAGGAACCGATATGCCCGCCGATGCATCCGTCATCCCCCTTTCCCCGGTCGGACGCCCCACCGCGCGCGTCGATGGGCCGCTCAAGGTCAGCGGCGCCGCCCGCTACAGCTCCGACTTCCACTTTCCCGGCATGCTCTACGCGGTACCGGTGGGGGCGCGCGTGGCGCATGGCACCATCGCCTCGATCGACACCGCCACCGCCGCTGCCATGCCCGGCGTGCGCAAGATCTATACGCGCGAGAACATCGGCCGCTTCTACCGCGTCTCCAAGTCCAGCGGCGCCATGATCGACGAGAACCGCCCGCCATTCGAGGACGACCGCATCTACTACTACGGCCAGTACGTAGCGCTGGTGGTGGCCGACACCTTCGAGCAGGCCACCGCCGCCGCGCACCGCGTCGCGGTGAGCTATGCCGACAGGCAGGCGCCCGACGTGGACGGCCGGTTGTCCGGCAGCGAACCGCAGAAGGTCGATACCCAGCGCGGCGACGCCGCGGCGGCCTTCGCCGGCGCCCCGGTCAAGATCGATGAAACCTACGTCACGCCCACCGAGACCCACAATCCCATCGAGCTGCACGCCAGCGTGGCGCTATGGGACGGCACGCGCTTCACCCTCTACGAAACCAGCCAGGCGGTGATGAACCAGCGCGCGTCGCTGGCGCAGATGCTCGGCGTGCCGGTGGAGAACGTGCAGGTCATCACCGAGTTCCTCGGCTCGGGCTTCGGCGGCAAGCTGTGGGTGTGGCCGCACAGCCTGCTGGCCGCCGCCGCGGCGCGCGACCTGGGCCTGCCGGTGAAACTGGTGGTCACCCGCCCGATGATGTTCCACAACGTGGGCCATCGCCCGCGCACGCAGCAGCGCATCCGGCTGGGCGCCACGCGCGAGGGCAAGCTGGTGTCGCTGCAGCACGACTACCTGTTCCACCGCGCACGCATCGGCGACTACAAGGAAAACTGCGGCGAGGCCACCGGGTTCCTGTACAGCACGCCGAACCTGCGCGCCGCCTGGGCGCCGGCACTGCGCGACATTCCCGTGGCCACCGCGATGCGCGGACCCGGCGCGGTGCCCGGCCTGTTCGCGCTGGAATCGGCGATGGACGAGCTGGCGCTCGCCCTGAAGATGGACCCGGTGCAACTGCGCCTGCTCAACGAGCCTGGCATCGATGAAAGCGAGAACATCCCGTTCTCCTCGCGCCATCTCAAGGAATGCCTCACCACCGGCGCCGAACGCTTCGGCTGGGCGCGGCGCAACCCGGCCATCGGCGCCATGCGCGAGGGCGACCATATCCTCGGCTGGGGCGTGGCCGCCTGCACCTGGATCGCCGAACGCTTTCCCGCCGAGGTCAGCGTGATGTTCAACAGCGACGGCAGCGTGCGCGTGGCCAGTGGCACCCAGGACATCGGCACCGGCACCTATACCGTGATCGCCCAGATGGCTTCGCAGCTGACCGGCGTGGACCTGTCGCGCATCAGGGTGGTGCTGGGCGACACCCACCTGCCGCCAGGCCCCATCTCCGGCGGCTCCATGGTCACCGGCTCGATGGTGCCTGCCATGGCGCAGGCGATCGAACAGGCCACCGAGCACCTGCTGGCCGCGGCGAGCGAGGACCATGCCCACTTCGGCGGCACGGCGGCGGCGCAGCTCGCCTTCACCCAGGGCTTCGTCCACCGGCGCGACCAGCCGCCCGGCAGTGGGCATCGCTTCGAGGACGTGCTGGCGTCGGCGCGGGTGGGCCATGTGGAAGGCCGCGGCAAGTCGGAAGGCACCTTCGGCAGCAAGGCCAAGAAGGCCTACTCCACGCATTCCTACGGCGCCCACTTCGTCGAGGTGGCCTGGCAGCCACAGATCGCGCGGCTGCGCGTCAGCCGCGTGGTGAGCGTGATCGACGCGGGCAAGATCATCAACCCGCTGACCGGCCGCAACCAGATCGAGGGCGCCATCGCCATGGGCGTGGGCATGGCCCTGTTCGAGGAAACCCACTACGACCCGCGCAACGGCATGGCGGCCAACGGCAACCTGGCCGACTACGTGATGACCACCCACGCCGACGCGCCGACGATGGACGTGGTGTTCCTGGACTACCCCGACACCAAGTTGAACCAGATGGGCGCGCGCGGCATCGGCGAGATCGGCCTGGCCGGCTTCGCCGCGGCCACCGCGTCGGCGGTCCACCACGCCACCGGCATCCGCGTGAGGGAACTGCCGATCCGCATCGAGGACCTGCTCGCCTCCAAAGTGGCCTAGCGATGCGGCCCTGCCCACCGGCATTCCCGCTTGATGCCCCGGAGAAGCCGGCCTAGCCTTGCATCCGCTCTTCCGCCCAGCTGCGAGGTACCGATGAATTCCGCACAGGAATGGCGCTCGCTGGTCGGCGCGCTGCGTTCGCTGCATCAGGAAGCATCCCGCGAGGCGGCGCTGGCGACCATCGTGCGTACGCATGGCTCGACCTTCCGCCGGCCGGGCACGCACATGCTGGTGTTCGACGATGGCGAGGTGGTTTGCGAGCTATCCGGCGGCTGCCCCCAGCGCGACATCCTGCTGCGCTGCCTGGAAGCCATCGACACCGGGCAGGCCCAGGTGGTGAGCTACAACGCCGAGTCGGGCATGGACGTGTTGATGGAAATGGGCTGCGGCGGCGAGCTGGACGTATTGGTCGAGCCCCTGGCCACGCCCGGCTCGGCGGCGTTCGCCGACGCGCTGGCGCGCGGCCTGGAACAACGCCGCAGCCTGTGGCTGGCTACCCTGTTCGCGGTGGACGGCGCCACGCTGACGCCACGCCACCTGGTATCGCATGGACAGCACGTCCTGTATGACGGCCTTGGCGATCCCGCCTGGACGGCGGCCATCGCCGACGCCATCGGCACGGTGGATGTCATGCCCGCGGCCACGCGGCGCCTGTCGGCCCACGGGCAGGTGGCCGATGTGCTGATCGAGCCGGTGGAACCCGCCCATGCGCTGGTGGTCATCGGCAGCAATGCCGCGGCACGCGCCCTGCTGCCGGTAGCCGATCTGCTGGGCTGGCAGCTCACCCTGGTGGACCAGGACCCGCAGCGCCTGCGCGCCGGCAGCCTGCCATCCGGACTGGCGACGGTCTGCGCTTCGCCAGGCAGGATCAGGGAGGCACTGGCGCTGGATACGCACAGTTCCGTGTTGGTGATGACGCACAATGTCGAGCAGGACATCGCCTATCTCGCCGCCCTGCGCGACTCGCCGGTGGCCTATATCGGCGCACTCGCCTCGCGCGAACGCGCCTTTCGCATGCAAAGCGAGGCAGGCTTCGCCGACCTGCGCCTGCATGCCCCCGCCGGCCTCGACATCGGCTCGGAGACGCCCACCGAGATCGCACTGGCCGTGGTGGCGGAAATCCTCGCGGTGCTCCACCGCCGCAGCGGCGCGCCGCTGCATCGCATGCAAGGCAGCATCCACGGATGAACGCGCCGCAGGTCGGCATCGTATTGCTCGCCGCCGGCGAAGGGCGCCGCTATGGCGGCATCAAGCAGCTCGCCCGGATCGAGGGAGAGCCGATGGTCCGGCGCGCGGCGCGTACCCTGCTGGCCACCGGCATGCCAGTACTGGCGGTGACCGGGGCGCACGCCGCCCCGGTCGAGGCCGAGCTTGGCGATCTCCCCTTGCGCATCGAGCATCACGCAGCCTGGCGGGAGGGCATGGGCGGTTCGCTTGCCGCCGGCGTACGCGCCCTGCTCGCCTGGCAGCCATCGGCCAGCGGCATCCTGGCCTGCCTCGCCGACCAGCCCGGCTTGCGCGCATGGATGCTGCAACGCCTGCTGGCGCGGCATGCCCAGGCCCCCACGCGCGTGCTTGCCGCCCGCCACGGCGACGCGGCCGGTCCGCCGGCCCTGTTCCCCCGTGATTGCTTCGATGCGCTGCGGGCCTGCGCTGGCGATCGTGGCGCACGCGACCTGTTCAAGGCGGAGGCATCGCGCGTGGAGACCTTCGACTTCGGCGAACTGGTGGACGTGGATACGCCCGCCGACCTTGGCCGCGCCATGCGCTCCGGCTGCCAGGCCGACCCTGCTCAGGAACTGTAGACGCGCCCCTTCCATTGCGAACGCACGCCGCGCCAGTAGCGCAAGGCCGAGCTCCAGGTCATGCCAAGGTACAGCAGCGCTCCCAGCGGCAGCAGCAAGGCCCACCATGGCGGCATGCGGTAGTAGCGCAGCATCGGCAGGTAGCCGAACATCATCGCCAGCAGGGCTAGCGCCGCCCACGGCCAGTACACCGAGCCGATCAGCAGCAGCGGCGCGCCATAGGCCAGCGCGAACAGCACGGTGACGACCAGCAGCAGGGCGGCCGAGTAATGCAGTTGCGTGAATGCCGAACGCGCCACCATCTGGTGGATCGAGCCCAGCGTGCCGTAGGGGCGCAGGCTCACCACGTCGCGGCTCAATCCCAGCCAGGTGCGGAAGCCCGCCTGCTTGACCTGCCGCGCCAGCGTGCAGTCGTCGATCAGCGCATCGCGCAGGCTGGCAAAGGCGCCCACGCGCCGCAGCACCTCGGTATCGACCAGGATGCAGCCGCCCGCCGCGGCCGCCACCAGGCGGGAGCGCGAGTTGGACAGGGCGAACGGATACAGCAGCTTGAAGTAGTACACGAAGGCCGGCAGCAACAACCGGTCCCAGAAACTGGTGCGGCGAAGATCGGCCATCAGCGACACCAGCTGGCGCTGCCCGCATCGCTTATGCGCCAGCAAGGCGGCCAGCAGGCCGGGACGCAACTGGATGTCCGCGTCCAGCAACAGGGTCATCGGCGTGCGTACGTGCCGCAGGCCCTGCTCCAGCGCCCACAGCTTGCCGGCCCAGCCGGGCGGCAAGGGTTCGCCGCGAACGACTTCGGTACCGGGAAACCCCGCCGCGATGGCCGCGGTCGCATCGGTGGACTGGTCGTCGACCACGATGACACGCAGTCCTTCGCCCTGCGCCTGCAGCCCGGCCAGGGTGGCGGCGATCACCTCGGCCTCGTTGCGCGCGGGAATCAATACCGTCACCTCGTCCAGCGTGGCGTCGCCGCCGGCCTCGAGGTGCTCGCGCGTGCTCCATGGGCGCCAGGGCACAAGCAGCAGTCCCACCCACACCAGGACGGGAACGATGGCGCCGATGAGGACAAGCATCGGCGTCAGTGGCCGGCGTCCGCTCCCGCGGCGGCGCCGCGACGCTCGATGGCGCTGACCGGAATGCGGATCGCGGTAGCGTCGGCACGGTCGCCGTACAGCACCGGCAGGTCAGGCGCCATCGCGCCTTCGGTGGCGGGTCCGAACAGCGCCACGCGCGCCGCCTTCAGCGGATGCGCGAAGGTGTCGTCCACCGCCGTGCCTTCGAAGCCGCAATGCGCCATGCAGTTGTCGCACTTGGGATTGATGCCGACGCCGTACTTGTCCCACTCGGTCTCTTCCAGCAGTTCCTTGTAGGTCCTGGCGTAGCCTTCGTCCACCAGCAGGTAGCAGGGGCGCTGCCAGCCGAAGATGTTGTAGGTCGGGTTGGACCAGGGCGTGCACTGGTAGCTCTGGTTGCCGGCGATGAAGTCCAGGAACATCGACGACTGGTTGAACACCCACTTGCTCTTGCGCGCGCGCCCGATGCGGAACACGTCGCGGAACAGCTGCTTGCTCTCCGTGCGGCCCAGGAACACATCCTGGCGCGGCGCATGCTGGTAGCTGTAGCCGGGCGACACCGTGATGCCCTCGATGCCGAGCGACATGGCGAAATCGAAGAACTCGGCGATCTCTTCCGGCTTCTCGTTGTTGAACAGGGTGCAATTGATGGTGACGCGGAAGCCGCGCGACAGCGCCAGCTTGATCGCCGCCACCGCCTTGTCGAACACGCCCTCCAGGCACACGGACGCGTCGTGGCGCTCCTTCAGCCCGTCGAGGTGGACCGACCAGGTGAAATACGGCGAGGGCGTGTATTCGTCGATGTGCTTGGGCAGCAGGATGGCGTTGGTGCACAGGTACACGAACTTCTCGCGCGCCACGATGCCCTGCACGATCTGCGGCAGCTCCTTGTGGATCAGCGGCTCGCCGCCGGGAATGGACACCACCGGCGCATCGCACTCGTCCACCGCGCGCAGCGCATCCTCCACGCTCATGCGCTTTTGCAGGATGTCCTTGGGGTGATCGATCTTGCCGCAGCCCGCACAAGCCAGATTGCACTGGAACAACGGCTCCAACATCATCGCCAGGGGATAGCGTTTCTGTCCGCTCAGCTTCTTGCCGATGATGTAGCGCGCGATCTTGGTCTGCTGAATCAGAGGAATGCCCAACGGAATCTCCTCGCCGCCTTATCGGTTGTAACCTGCCTGCTTCCCGGAACACCCGGAGAGCCCGTCCGTTGCCGGACCGCCATGGAGCCGGAGTATAACCACGCGGCGGCGTTCAGGGGGTAAGTGACGCGCCCGGCGCGAGCCATGCCGCGTGCTCCCTGCGCAGGCGCTCCCATTCGATCTTGAACCACGGCGTGAACCTGTCCGGGGTTTCCGCCACTTCGCGATCCAGCGCCTCGGGCGAGATATAGCGCAGCGCGGCGATTTCGTTCGCGTTCACCACCGGCTCGTCGTCGCATTGCCCCAGGTAGACCCAGCACAGCTCGTTCTCGGCACCCTCGCTGTCGAACTGGGCCTGGTACTGGAACTTGAAGGCGAAGCGCAACTCGCAGTCCAGTCCCAGTTCTTCGTGCAGGCGACGATGAATGGCCGCCTCCATCGCCTCGCCGCGGCGCGGATGGCTGCAGCAGGTGTTGGACCAGTAGCCGGGCCACAGCCGCTTGCCCGCCGCGCGCTGCTGCAGCAGCAGTTCGCCCCGGCGGTTGAAGATGAACAGCGAAAAAGCACGATGCAAGGTGCCACGCCCCTGATGGGCGGCGGCCTTGTCGAGAAAACCGGTCTCACGGTCGTCTTCGTCGACCAGCACCAGTGGTTCGTCCTGGAACGAGACGATCTCCGTCGTCCATTGTCCTACGGCATAGTCCAGTTCGCGATTGGCCAAGGTCGAACCTCTCAGATCCTGCGGGCGGCATACGGTTCACGCCATCACGTCTTCGTCACAAAAACGGAACGTGGCGGCAAGGACTCCGCGTCAGGCTAACAAAGCAGCCCCGGCACGAGTAGTCCCCACGCCTTGCTCATGGCGACCCGGTCACAGGCGGCGCCTGCGTGCGGGTCCAGGTGGTGCTGCCGCCCAGCAGGGGAACGCCGATGTAACCGCGCAGGCTCAGGCGATCGCGATCGAGCAGGCGGATCTCGCAGTGGTAGGTCTTGCCGTCGTCGCTGTCGTAGACACGTCCGCCGACCCATTTGCGGCCATCCGGATCGTAATGCAACCCCCACAGCAGCCGGAGCCCGGCCAAGGGCCGCGAACGCAGCAAGGGATCGGGATTGTGGCGGTCGGTGACCGTCTTGCCCGCAAGCGCGGAGCCATCCTCGGGACCATAGGTGTCGTGCAGCTGCCAGACGATGCGGCCGGCATAACCGTCGCCTTCCCGTTCGATGCGGATGATCGCGTCGCGACTGGCCACCAGCCAATCGCCGACGATGGCTGATGAACCATCCGGCACGGGCGATTGCGCATGAAGCGCCAGGCATCCGCACAGGCTCGCCCATGCGAGCCACCATCCCCATCGCCACTTGCGCACGCCTGGGCAGAAGATGCGCCAAAAGGCAAGCATTGCCTGACTCATGGGAATACTTTAGAAGTAAAGACGGATCGAGCACAGCCACCCCATGCTGCCCCACGCTATCGTCCCCACCCTGCTGGCTTGGCTAGGCACGGCCTTGTGCCTGTGCGCCTGCGGCTACGCCTGCGCAAGCCTGTGGGCGGGCCTTCGCCATCGACGCAGGATCGCGCAACCGGAAAGCCGCTTCCACGGCCGTCCGATCAGCGTGCTCAAGCCCTTGCATGGCGGGGAACCCGGGTTGTACGACGACCTGCGCGGGTTCTGCCTGCAGGATCATGCAGACTACGAACTGCTGTTCGGCGTGCGCGATGCCAACGATCCCGCCATCGCGGTCGTGCGCCGGCTGCAGGCCGAGTTTCCGCAACGGGCCATGACCTTGGTCGTCGATCCGACGGTGCATGGCGCCAACCTCAAGGTCAGCAACCTCATCAACCTGATGGCGCACGCCAGGCACGACTGGCTGGTACTGGCCGACAGCGACATCAGCGTGACAGCCGATTATCTCTCCAGGGTAACGGCACCGTTGGCCAATGCGGAGGTAGGCATCGTCACCTGCCTCTACCACGGCGTGCCGCGCGGTGGCTTCTGGTCGCGGCTGGGCTGCCTGTTCATCGACGACTGGTTCGCTCCCTCGGTGCGGCTGGCGCACGCCTTCGGCTCCACCCGCTTCGCCTTCGGCTCCACCATCGCCTTGCGCCGCGACACGCTGGCCGCCATCGGCGGCTTCGAGAGCCTGCGCGACACGCTGGCGGACGACTTCTGGCTCGGCGAATCAAGCCGCCGCCTCGGCCGGCGCACCGTGCTGTCGGAGGTGGTGGTCGGCACCGGCGTCAACGAGGGCCGCCTGCGCGAGCTGTGGACACACGAGCTGCGCTGGCTGCGCACCATACGCTCCGTTTCGCCGGCCGGTTTCGCCATGAGCTTTGTGTGCTTCACCTGGCCGGTGCTGGCGATCGGCCTGTGGATCGCTCCGGGCTGGCCGAATGCCGTGTTTGCGGCGGCTGGCATCGGCGCGCGCCTCCTGCGTTATTTTGTGACGCGGATCGACATGCGCCGGCCTTTCCCCCGTCGCGATATCTTGCTGACCCCTTTCCGTGACGCGCTATTGCTGCTGGAATGGGCCGGCGCCTTGATCCGCTGGCAGGTCCATTGGCGCGGACAGGTATTGCACGCGCGCAAGCATGCGCCCTCGCGGTATTCTTGAGGCACACAGGACCGTGCGGCGCATCATCGATGAACGACTCGTTGCGGATCTGAACCAGACTGCTGCAGGAGCTTGGCAATCCATGAAAACGCTTTTTCTGCAGGCGCCCTCCTTCGACGGTTTCGACGGCGGCGCCGGCTCTCGCTACCAGGCCAAGCGCGAGATCAAGAGCTTCTGGTACCCCACCTGGCTGGCGCAGCCGGCCGCGCTGGTGCCCGGCTCGCGCGTGCTTGACGCCCCGGTGGAAGAACTCTCGGTGGAAGACACGCTGGACATCGCCGCGGACTACGAGCTGGTGATCATCCACACCAGCACGCCGTCCTTCCCCACCGACGCGAAATTCGCCGAACTGCTCAAGGCGCGCCGCCCCGGCATCCTGATCGGCATGGTCGGCGCCAAGGTGGCGGTCGATGCCGAAGGCTCGCTGCTGGCCTCGCCGGCGATCGACTTCGTGGCCCGCGAGGAATTCGACTACACCTGCAAGGAAGTAGCCGAGGGCCGCCCGTTCAAGGACATCACCGGCCTGAGCTACAAGCTCCCGGATGGCCGCGCGCAGCACAACCCGCCGCGCGCCACCATCGAGCACATGGACGACCTGCCGTTCGTGGCGCCGGTCTACAAGCGCGACCTGAAGATCGAGCGCTACTTCATCGGCTACCTCAAGCACCCCTACGTGTCGATCTACACCGGCCGTGGCTGCCGTTCCAAGTGCACCTTCTGCCTGTGGCCGCAGACCGTGGGCGGGCACCGCTACCGCGTGCGCTCGGCCGCCAATGTGCTGGCCGAGGCGAAGTGGATCAAGGAGAACATGCCGGAAGTGCGCGAACTGATGTTCGACGACGACACCTTCACCGACAGTTCCAACATGGAGCGCGTGCACGAGATCGCGCGCGGCCTGCACGCCATGGGCTGGACCTGGAGCTGCAACGCCAAGGCCAACGTGCCCTACGAGTCGCTCAAGATCATGAAGGAGAACGGCCTGCGCCTGCTGCTGGTGGGCTACGAGTCGGGCGACGACCAGATCCTGCACAACATCAAGAAGGGCCTGCGCACCGACATCGCGCGCACCTTCACCGAGAACTGCCGCAAGCTGGGCATCACCGTGCACGGCACCTTTATCCTCGGCCTGCCGGGCGAGACCAAGGAAACCATCGCGCGCACCATCCAGTACGCCAAGGAAATCAACCCGCACACCGTGCAGGTATCGCTGGCCGCGCCCTACCCCGGCACCACGCTCTACAAGCAGGCGGTCGAGAACGGCTGGCTGCAGCCCGACGAGACGCACAACCTGGTCAACGACAAGGGCGTGCAGCTGGCACTGATCAGCTACCCGCACCTGTCGAAGGAAGAGATCTTCCACGGCGTGGAGACGTTCTACCGGAGCTTCTATTTCCGCCCGTCGAAGATCTGGGAGATCGTCAGGGAAATGCTCGGCAGCTGGGAAATGACCAAGCGCCGGTTGCGCGAGGGCGTGGAATTCTTCCGCTTCCTGCGTGCGCACGAGGCCTGAGCGCCCCGCCACGCCGCGCGCCATGGGCTCGAAACCGCTTCATTCGCGACCACGCCTGATCGTGACCGCCGACGACTTTGGCCTGCACGAGGCAGTCAACCAGGCGGTCGAGCGCGGATACCGCGACGGCGTGCTGGGCGCCGCCAGCCTGATGGTCACCGCGCCGGCGGCCGCCGATGCGGTCGCGCGCGCCAGGCAACTGCCGGGCCTGGCCGTGGGGCTGCACCTGGTGCTGGCCGATGGCCGATCGGCCTTGCCGCCCTCGCGCATTCCCGCCCTGGTGGACGGTGACGGCCGCTTCGGCGACGCCATGGCGCGCGACGGATGCCGCTTCTTCTTCCTGCCGCATGTGCGGCGCCAGCTCGCCGCTGAAATCCGCGCCCAGTTCGACGCCTTCGCCGCCACCGGATTGGCGCTCGACCACGTGAACGCGCACAAGCACTTCCACCTGCATCCCACCGTGCTCTCGCTGCTGGTCTCGATCGGGCGCGAGTACGGCCTGCGCGCGGTGCGCCTGCCGGCGGAGCCGGGCATGTCCCGCTGGCTGCAACCCTGGCTGGCGCTGATGCGCTGGCGGCTGCGGCGTGCCGGGATACGCTACAACGACCATGTATTCGGCATCCGGCACAGTGGCGGCATGGACGAGCACGTGGTGCTGGACGTAATCGGGCGCCTGCCCGCCGGCCTCTCCGAGCTTTACCTGCATCCGGCCACGCACGGCGAGCTTACGCCCGCCATGGCCAGCTATCGTCACGCGGACGAGCTGGCCGCCCTGCTGTCGCCGCGCGTGCGCCGCGCCATCGACGAGCACTGCCAGCTCTGCCACGGCTTCGCCGACCCGGCGGCCGCATGAAATACCTGGTCTACATCACCGGCCTGCTGGGCCTGGCCGCGGCCATCGTGCTGGTCGTGCACCAGGACTGGACGGCGATCCGCGGCGCGTTCGACCACGCGGGCTGGGCCCTGTTGTGGCTACTGCCGTTCCATGTACTGCCGCTGCTGCTGGATGTGCTGGGCTGGCGCACGCTGCTGGCCCCGCGCGATCCGCAGCGCCGCGCCGGCGTGCCGTTCCTGTTCTGGGTCGCCACCGTCCGCGAGGCCTGCAACCGGCTGCTGCCGGTGGCCAATATCGGCGGCGAGATCGTCGGCATCCGCCTGGTCAAGTGGCGCGGCCTCGACGGCGCCGCGACGGCGGCGAGCGTGGTGATCGAAGTGCTGCTCACGCTGGTGAGCCAGTACGTGTTCGCCGCGCTCGGCATCCTGCTGCTGATCGGCCTTACCGAGCATATCGGCACGCTCAACTCGGTCATCGGTGCCCTGGCCGCCAGCCTGCCCCTGCCGATCGCGCTGATCCTGCTGCTGCGCCACGGCCAGTTGTTCTCGCGACTGGAAGCGTTTGCCACCAAGCTGCTCGGCGGCCCCTCGCGCTTCACTGAACTGCTCGACGGCTCGCGGCTGGACCGCGAGGTGCGCGACCTCTACGGGCGACCACTGCGGCTGGTGGTGTCGTGCGGCTGGCAGGTGGCCGGCTTCGTGGTCGGCAGTTTCGAGAGCTGGCTGGCCCTACAGCTGCTGGGCTATCCAATCTCGCCGTGGGATGCCATCGCGATCGAGGCAGTGACCCAGTCGGTGCGCCACATCATCTTCTTCGTTCCCGCAGGACTGGGCGTGCAGGAAGGCGGCCTGGTGCTGTTCGGCGGCATGATCGGCCTGCCCGCCGACGCCGCCATCGCCCTGTCGCTGGTCAAGCGCGCCCGCGAGGTGGGCTTTGGCGTGCCCGCCCTGCTGTCCTGGCAATGGGCCGAGGCGCATCGCCTGCATGCCGGCTGGCGGGCGCGCCGCGCCCGCGTGGCGGCCGACGCCTCCGACGGCCAGTTGCCTTCCTGATCCACGGAGAGAGATGCCTGATGACGCATGACGCCACCGTTGCCGCCGCCGACCACGCCATGCGCCACTGGCTCGGCGAGCCCGGTCGCATCCGCATCGGCTCGGAGGCGCACAAGCGCCTGTTCTGCCGCATGCTGCTGGACACCCACAACCCGTACAAGCCGGCCGTGATCGAATGGCCTGCGCTGGAAGCCGACGCCCTGCAGCGCATCACTTCGCTGCCGATCTGGGACATCGCGGTGCAGACCGAGGGCAAGGCCAAGCTGCGCGTGGCGACCTATACCGCGACGGTGGGCGACCCGCTGCTGCACGAGGCCATGACCATGGATGGCGACGAGGAAGCGCGCCACAAGGTCGTGCTGAGCAAGATGGTCGAGGCCTACGGCATCGCGCTGGCGCCGGAACCGGAATACGAAGTGCCGAAGGACCCCGAGTGGGGCTGGCTGGTGACCGGCTACAGCGAATGTATCGACAGCTTCTTCGCCTTCGGCCTGTTCGAGTCGGCCAAGCGCACCGGCTATTTCCCCGCCGAACTGGTCGAGACTTTCGAGCCGGTGATGCAGGAAGAGGCGCGCCACATCCTGTTCTTCGCCAACTGGGTCGCCTGGCATCGCCGGCAGTTGCCGTGGTGGCGCCGCCCCGCTTTCGAACTGAAGGTGATGCGCGTATGGCTGTTCCTGATCTGGGAACGCATCGGCATCGCCAAGGGCCTGGACGACAACGGCGAGATGCAGGACGCCAATTTCACCCTGACCGGCCACCAGCAGATCGGCCTGGACCTGAAGCTGGGCGAACTCATCGACCTCTGCCTCGCCCAGAACAGCCTGCGCATGGACGGCTACGACGAACGCCTGCTGCGCCCCACCTTCGTGCCGCGCCTGGCGCGGCTGGCCCGACGCTTCGTGCGTTGAACAGGCCCTAGTGGTGCAGGCTGAACCACGCCACCGCATCTTCCAGCGCAAGGCGCACCGGGCCGGCGGCATAGCCCAGTTCGCGCTCGGCCTTCGCGCTGGAGAAGAACATGCGCTTCCTGGACATGCGCACCTCCTCGACGGTGGCGATCGGCGGCTTGCCGCTGATCCGCGCCCAGGCCTCGGCGGCATAGGCCACCGGCATCACCGCCGCGTGCGGCAGGCGCCAGCGCGGCGGCTTGCGGCCCACGATGTCGGCGATCTCGAACAGCAGCTCGCGCAGGCTGAGGTTGGCGCCGCCCAGCACGTAGCGCTCGCCGATCGCGCCCCGCTGCCAGGCCAGCAGGTGTCCCTCGGCCACGTCGTCCACGTGCGCCACGTTGAGGCCCGTATCGACATAGGCCGGCATGCGGCCGGCCATCGCATCGCGCACGATCCGGCCGGTGGGCGTGGGCTTGATGTCGCGCGGCCCGATCGGCGTGGACGGATTGACGATGACCACCGGCAGGCCTTCCGCCGCGTAGCGGCGCACCAGCGCCTCGGCGAGGAACTTGGAACGCTTGTAGTGTCCCACCATGTCGGCCAGCGAGACCGGCGTATCCTCGTCGCCCGGGCGTCCGTCCGTGGGAATGCCCAGCGTGGCCACGCTGCTGGTATAGACGATGCGCGGCACGCCGGATCGCCTGGCTGCCTCCATCAGGGCCTGCGTGCCGTCCACGTTGGTGCGGTACAACTGCTCGGGCTGCGGCGCCCACAGCCGGTAGTCGGCCGCCACGTGGAACAGCGCATCGCAGCCGTCGCACACGTGCGCCAGGGATGCAGCGTCGGCCAGGTCGCCCTCGACCACCTCCAGTTCGAGCCCCTGCAGGTTCCGGCGATCCGAACCGGGACGCGCCAGCGCGCGCACCTCGTGTCCTTCCCGCAGCAGGCGCCGCGCCACCGCCGAACCCACGAAGCCGGTGGCGCCGGTGATGACGGCTTTCATGGCCATCGCACCGCGCCGCGAAACCTGAAGATCACCTGCAGGACACCTGGATGCATAGCGCGGGCGTTCCGTGAACTCTTGGGACCGTTGCGGTTCATTATGTACGATGAAGGCGCTGCCTGGCGCATCCCCCGCCCCGCGCCGCCGCGTCGCTTCTATATTCAGACCGAAAAAAAGGAAGGCTGCATGCGCGGAGATCCGGGTGTTAACATGCCGATGTCGTGCGTTTCTCTGTATGTGAATACTAAGAAGGCCGAGGCATGCCCATGTTTGAAGTGAAGCAAGCCGCCGCGATCGCCCCGAGCAACGCTGCTGCCTACCAGGAAGAGATCCTTCCGAAAGTCTCACGCACGTTCGCCCTGACCATCCCGCAGCTGCCGCCGGCGCTGCGCCACGTGGTCGCCAACGCCTACCTGCTCTGCCGCATCGCGGACACCATCGAGGACGAGCCCGCCCTGTCGGCGGAACAGAAGGGCCAGTACGAGGCCGCCTTCGTCGAGGCGGTCACCGGCCGTATCGACGCGCAGGCGTTCGCCAGCGAAGTAGCCGCCCGGCTCTCCGACGCCACGTCCGAAAGCGAGCGCGAACTGGTCGCCAGGCTGCCGCTGGTGCTGGAGGTCACGCAGTCCTTCAACACAGCGCAGCGCGCGGCCATCATCGAGTGCCTGCAGGTGATGTCGCAGGGCATGCACGAGTTCCAGCGCGTGGTCGGCCTGCAGGGCCTGGCCACCCTCAAGGACATGGACCGCTACTGCTATGTCGTCGCCGGTGTGGTGGGCGAGATGCTTACCCGCCTGCTGGTCGATTTCGAGCCCGAGCTGGTGCCGCAGTACAAGACGCTGATGCGGCTGGCGGTGTCCTTCGGCCAGGGCCTGCAGATGACCAACATCCTCAAGGACCAGTGGGAGGATCGCAGCCACGGCGTGTGCTGGCTGCCGCAGGATGTGTTCGCGCGCCATGGCGTGACGCTGCAAGACCTGCGCGCCGGCCAGCAGGATGCGCACTATGCGCAGGCGATGACGGAACTGATCGGCGTCGCCCATGCCCACCTGTGCGACGCGGTCGAATATTCCCTGATCGTACCGGCGCGGCACGCCGGCTTCCGCCGCTTCTGCCTGTGGAGCATCGGCCTGGCCGTTCTCACCCTGCGCAACCTGCAGGACCGCCTGGACTTCTCCTCCGGCACGCAGGTCAAGGTGTCGCGCGCCGCGGTGGCGCAGACCATCGGCCTGACCCGGCTGACCGACAAGTTCGACCCGGCGGTCCGCTGGCTGTTCGCGGCGGCCGCGCGCAAGCTGCCGCTGACCCCGCTGGCGCCCGAATGGGGCGAGCCGCCGCGCACGCTCCATGCCTGGCCGCGCCGCCGCCGCTCGTACTACGGCGGCGTGGCGCCGGGCCGCAACACCAAAGACGTCAGCACGCTATGACGGGCGTCTCCTCCGCGGACGCCGCGGTCGCCCCGGACGAGCGCCAGGAGACCGGCAACGCCAGGCTGGACCGCGCCATCGAGCGGGCGCGCAAGGCCCTGCTGGAGCGGCAGCAGCCGGACGGCCACTGGTGCTTCGAGTTCGAGACCGATTGCACGATCTCGGCCGAGTACATCCTGATGATGCATTTCCTCGACGAGATCGACGAGGTGCTGCAGGAGAAGCTGGCGCGCTACATCCGCCTCAAGCAGTGCACCGACACGCACGGCGGCTGGCCGCTCTACCACGATGGCGCCATCGACATCTCGTGCTCGGTCAAGGCCTACTACGCACTCAAGGCCGCCGGCGACGACCCGCAGGCGCCGCACATGGCGCGCGCGCGCGCGGCCATCCTGGCACTGGGCGGCGCGGCGAAGAGCAACGTGTTCACGCGTATCCTGCTCGCCATGTTCGGCCAGGTGCCCTGGCGCGCCGCGCCCTACGTGCCGGTGGAGATCATGCTGTTCCCGCGCTGGGCGCCGTTCCACCTGGACAAGGTGTCCTACTGGGCGCGCACCACCATGGTGCCGCTGTTCATCCTGTGCTCGCTCAAGGCACGCGCGAAGAACCCGCGCGGCGTGGGCATCGCCGAGCTGTTCGTGACGCCGCCGGAACAGGAGCGCCACTATTTCGCCCGACAGGGATTCGTCAACCGGCTGTTCCTGGCGTTGGACAAGATCGGCCGCGCCTGCGACCCGCTGGTTCCCCGCGCGCTTCGCCGCAAGGCCATCGCCAGGGCCGAGCAATGGTTCCTGCCGCGACTCAACGGCGAGGACGGGCTGGGCGCGATCTTCCCGCCGATGGTGAACGCGCTGGAGGCGATGGACCTGCTGGGCTACGCCAAGGACCACCCCGCCCGCGCCACCTGCCTGAAGTCGCTGCAGAAGCTCGTCGTGCACCGCCCGGACGGCACGGCGTTCTGCCAGCCTTGCGTATCGCCGGTATGGGATACCGGCTGGGCGGCGATGGCGTTGCTGCGCGCCTCGCCCGACCAAGCCACGCAGGATGCGGTGACGCGCGCGCTGGAATGGCTCGCGCCGCTGCAGGAACTCACCCTGGAAGGCGACTGGGCAGTGCAGGCCCCCGGCCTGCCCCCGGGCGGCTGGGCCTTCCAGTACGCCAATGCCTATTACCCGGACCTGGACGACACCGCCGTGGTGGCGGGGCTGCTGCACGTGGCCGTGCGCGGCACGCCGCAGGCCGAGCGCTACCGCGAGCGCATCGAGCGCGCGGCGGACTGGCTGGTCGGCATGCAGTCGGACAACGGCGGCTTTGCCGCCTTCGACCGCAACAACACGCACTACCACATCAACCAGATTCCCTTCGCCGACCACGGCGCCATGCTCGACCCGCCCACCGAGGACGTTTCCGGCCGCGTGCTGGCGTGCCTGGGCGTGCTCGGCCGCGCCAAGGACAAGCCCGCGATCGAGCGCTGCCTGGCCTACCTGCGCCAGGCGCAGTTGCCGGACGGCTCCTTCTGGGGGCGCTGGGGCACCAACTACATCTATGGTACCTGGTCGGTACTGGCGGGCCTGGCCCTGGTCGGCGAGGACATGTCGCAGCCGTGGATCCGCCGCGCGATCGACTGGCTGCTGTCCAGGCAGCACGCGGACGGCGGCTGGGGCGAAACCAACGACAGCTATTTCGACCCGGCGCTGCGCGGCACCAACGGCGGCGTCAGCACCCCGCACAGCACGGCCTGGGCCGTGCTCGGCCTGCTCGCCGCCGGCGAGGCGGACAGCGAGGCGGTGCGACGCGGCATCGACTGGCTGCTCGACCACCAGCAACCCACGGGCGAGCGTGAAACGGGGCTGTGGTACCACCCGAGCTTCAACGCCCCCGGGTTCCCGCGCGTGTTCTTCCTGAAATACCACGGTTACACCGCGTATTTCCCGTTGTGGGCGCTGACCCGCTACCGGCAACTGTCGTCCCCGCGAGCCAACACCGCGAAGTGAAACACCGGGTAGGCATCGTCACGGCACTGGCGGCGGAAGCGCGCGTGCTCGCGCATCGCGCGGTGGCGCCGGACCGGCCCATTCGCCTTGGCGAGGGCCGCTGCCTGTGGTTGTGCGGCATGGGTCCCAGCGCGGCGCACGAAGCCGCGGAAGCGCTGGTGCGCGAAGGCGCCGATGCACTGGCGGTGTTCGGCGTGGCGGGCGGGCTCGCGCCCGGGCTGCGCAGCGGCACGCTGTTCTGCCCCTCGCGGGTCATCGATGCGGCCGGCCGCGAGTACCAGCCCACGCCGGACTGGCAGGCGGCGCTCGCCAGCCGATTGCGCACCACGGCTCATCCCGTACGGGACAACGGCACCTTGCTCGGCCTGGATGCACCGCTGCTCGGCGTCGCCGACAAGCAGGCGATGCATGCGCGGCACCAGGCCCTTGCCGTGGACATGGAGAGCGCGGCGGTGGCTGCGGTGGCGAGCGAGCGGCAGGTCCCGTTCGTGGTGCTGCGCGCCATCGTCGACGAATGCGACGACGATGTCCCGCTCACGCTCCAGTCGGCCGTGGACGCCTGGGGCCGCCCCCGGACACTGGCGCTGCTGGCCGCGCTGGGCCGCCACCCCGGCCTGCTCGCCCAACTGCCCCGCCTGGCCTCGCGCATGCGCCAGGCCACCCGCGCCCTGCGCGCGGCAGCCGATGCCGCCGGCGATGGATGGGCGCGCGAGTCATGCGGCCCCTGCTAACCTTGCGCGAGCGATGACGGATACCAGTCCGGCCTCGATGGGCCGCCGGCGTATCAACCCCGAGGAGATGGCGTGTTCCATGCGATTCAGAAAGGACTGGTGTGGCTGGTCGACCGCAGTGGCCGCCATCACTTCATCGTGCTGCTGCTGGCCGCCCTGCTGGTGCTGCTGAGCCTGTTCGGCGCCTCGCACCACCTGAGCATGGATACCGATTCGGACCACCTGTTCTCCGACCAGCTTCCCTGGCGCCAGCAGAGCCTGGCACTGGCCCGGCAGTTTCCCCAGTTCAACGACACGCTGACCGCCGTGGTGCGCGCGCCCACGCCCGAGGAAGCGCGCATCGCCGCCCAGGCGCTGAACCGGAAGCTGCAAGGCGACCCTGTCCACTTCCGTTCGTCCTCGACGCCGGGCATCAGCCCGTTCCTCAACCGCGAGGGCCTGGTCCTGCTGCCCCAGGACGAGCTGAACACCACGCTGGACAGCATGCTGCAGGCGCAGCCGCTGCTGGGACCGCTGGCCACCGATCCTTCCGCGCGGGGCCTGTTCAAGGGCATCGACCTGATGGTCGAAGGCGTGCGCCACGGCATGGCCAAGGACCTGTCCTCCTATGACGCCGCCCTGGGCAACGTGGCCCGGACCATGGAGGACGCGGTGGCCGGCCGTGCCGCACCGCTCTCCTGGCAGGCCCTGCTCACGCCCAACCTGGTGGGCGCCCAGGGCGGGCAGGAATTCGTGCTGATCCACCCCGTGCTCGACCATCGCGCGCTGGAGCCCGGCCGCGCCGCCACCGAGGCCATGCTGCGGCTGGCCTCGGAGCTGCCCGAGGTGAAGTCGGGACGCGTGCGGGTGGATTACACCGGCTCGGTGCCGCTGTCGGACGAGGAGTTCGCCTCGCTCACCGACCGGGCCACGCCCATCGCCATCGGCAGCACCGTGCTGCTGGTGTTCTGGCTGGCGCTGGCCCTGGGCTCGTGGCGGCTGATCGTGCCGGTGCTGGTCACGCTCATCGTCGGCCTGATCTATACGCTGGGCTTCGCCGCGCTCACCGTGGGCCGCCTCAACCTGGTGTCGGTGGCCTTCGCGGTGCTGTTCGTTGGCCTGGCGGTGGACTTCGGCATCCAGTTCGCCGTGCGCCTGCGCGCCCGCCAATACAGCGACCACAGCTTCCACGATTCGCTGCACGAGACGGCCCAGCGCGCGGCCAGCCAGATCGGCCTGGCCGCGCTGGCCACCGCCTGCGGCTTCCTGGCCTTCGCGCCTACCGATTTCACCGGCGTGGCCGAGCTGGGCATCATCGCCGGCGTCGGCATGCTGCTGGCGCTGGTTTGCACGCTCACCGTGCTGCCGGCCCTGCTGCGCCTGCTGTCGCGCGCCTCGCCCCACGTCGAGGTCGCGCTGCCCGGTGGCGCCCGGGCGGACGGCTGGCTGGACCGCCAGCGCAAGGCGGTGCTGGTCGTGTTCGTGCTGCTTGGGCTGGCGGGCGCGTGGTGCGCCGCCACCATTCCCTTCGACGCCAACCCGCTGCATACCAAGCGCGCTGACAGCGAGGCCATGCGCACGCTGACCACGCTGATGAACGACCCCAACACCAACCCGTTCACCATGGACATCCTGGCCAGTGACCTGCCCGCGGCGCAGCAGCTGAGCGAGCAGTTGGACAAGCTGCCCGAGGTCATCCAGGTGGTGAGCGGCGCGGACTTCATCCCCTCCGGCCAGGCGGACAAGCTCGAACAGATCGGCCAGGCCTCCGACCTGATGTACGCGGTGCTGAACCCGGGCGAGAAGGCGCCGGCACCCAGCTACGACGACATGCGCGCCGCCGCCAGGGATACCAGCGACAACATCGCCAGCGTGGCCAGCGAGCTGCCGGCCAGCTCGCCACTGCTGCGCATCGGCAAGGCGCTGGCGGCCCTGGCGAAAGGCACCGACGCGCAGATGGCCATGGCCAACCAGGCGCTCACCCAATTCCTGCCCTATACGCTCAACCAGCTGGCCGACTCGCTGTCGGCCGAGCCGATCACGCTGCAAAGCCTGCCCGGCGACCTCAAGCGCGACTGGTTCACGCCGGATGGCCGGGTACGCGTGCAGGTGACGCCGACGGCGAAGGCGCAGAACACCATGGGCCTGCGCAACTTCGTACAGGCGGTGCATCGCCTGGCGCCGGATGCGGCAGGCTCGGCGGTGAGCACCATCAAGGCCGCGGACACCATCCTCGATGCGTTCCGCGAGGCCGCCATCTACGCCACGCTGGCCATCGGCGTGGTGCTGCTGCTGGTGCTGCGCCGGCTGCGCGACGCGGGGCTGGTGCTCGCCACCCTTATCATGTCGGCCCTGCTGACCGCCCTGCTGGCGCGCCTGGCCGGCATCTCGATCAACTTCGCCAACATCATCGCCCTGCCCTTGCTGCTGGGCGTGGGCGTGTCGTTCAACGTGTACTTCGTGATGAACTGGCGGCACGGCATGCACCTGTTCCTCGGCTCGCCAACCGCCCGCGCCATCCTGTTCTCGGCGCTCACCACCGGCACCGCCTTCGGCAGCCTGGCCATCGCGCGCCATCCCGGCACCGCCAGCATGGGCCAGGTGCTGCTGCTCAGCCTGCTGGCCGTGCTGCTGTCCACCTTCGCCTTCCTGCCCGCCATGCTGTATTCGATCGGGTTGTGCGAGCCACCGCCGGCACGGCCCGATCCCCACCACTGACCCATCCAAGGAGTGACCCATGCGTCCCGTCCATCGCCTCGCGACCGTCGCCTTCGCTGCCTCCATGGCGTTCGCCAGCATGGCCGCCAGCGCCCATGCCATCCTCATCGACAGTTCGCCCAAGGCGAACGGCAGCGTGGCCGCTGGGCACGTTCCGCTGGCGCTCAAGTACAACAGCAAGATCGATCAGGCGCGCTCCAAGCTGGTGCTTTCCGGCGGCCCCGGCCAGCAGGACGTCACGCTGCGCATCGCCGCCGATGCCGGCAAGCCCAGCGAGCTGGACAGCGAGGCGGACCTCAAGCCCGGCAGCTACGTGATCCACTGGCAGGCCCTCGCGCTGGACGGCCATATCACCCGCGGCGATCTGCCGTTCACGGTGGGCGCAGCCGCGCCGTAATCTCCATACCGTTGCCGGCCCATCCACCGCCCGCCAACGAGGGATCGCGTGAACCTGTTCGTCGATATCTTCGGCTACCTGAGCATCATCCTGCATGGACTGGTCATCGTCGCGCAGTCGATGACGCTCGGCGGCCTGTCATTCCTGCTATTGCTGCTGCTTCCCCTGGCGCCGTCGCTGGCGCGGGGCGCCTCGCTCGAACGGCGCGTGCTGCGGCTGACCTGCACGGCCGCCGCGGGGCTGATCCTGGCCGAGCTTGCCACCACGGCGCTGCAGGTGGCGGTGCTGATGGCCACGGTGGACCTGCCGCTGGGCAACGTGCTGCAGGCATCGTTCGCGATCGCCGGCGGCGTGAAGATACTGTGCGCCGCGCTGATCCTGGCCGGACTGAATCCGCGCACGCTTGCCTCGCGTGGCGGGCGCCTGGCGCTGCTGCTGGTCGGCGTGGCCGAGCTGGCCGCGGCTACCTTCACCACCCACGCCTACGCGCGCCTGGACGACAACGCGCTGCTGCTGGCGGTGGAAGGCCTGCACCAGCTCGGCGCGGCGATCTGGATCGGCGCCATCCCGGCCTTCGTGCTGGTGCTGCACCATCTCGACGAGGCCCAGGGATTGCGCCAGGTCGGCGCGCGCTTCTCGCGCATGTCGATGGCCGGCGTGGCATGCATCCTGCTCTCCGGCGTGACCATGTGCGTGTTCTACATCGGCGACTGGTCCGGCTTCTACGGCACCGCCTACGGTGTGATGGTGGGCGCCAAGATCGTGATGTTCCTGGCCCTGCTGTTGCTGGGCCTGGGCAACTTCCGGGTCACCGAGCGCCTGCGCAAGGGCCAGGTGGCGCCGGTGCTGCGCATGCGCCGGTTCGCCGAGGTGGAGATCGGCATCGGCTTCACCATCTTCTTCGCGGCCGCCTCGCTGACTTCGGTGCCGCCGGCGATCGACCTCACCGCCGACCGCGTGAGTCTGCACGAGATCGCCGAGCGCAACGCGCCGTCGTGGCCGCGGCTCAGCTCGCCCGACCACGACAGCCTGGCCATCTCGCAGTTGCAGGCGCAGCTCGACCGGGACGCCGAGCGCCACCACCAGGTGGCGCAGGCGGCCACAGTGCCCGGCTCGGGCGTGCTGCCGCCGCGCAATGCCGAGGACATCGCGTGGTCGGAATACAACCACCACTGGGCTGGCATCTTCGTGCTGCTGATCGGCCTGCTGGCCCTGCTCGGCCGCGCGGGCGTGGGATGGGCCAGGCATTGGCCGCTGCTGTTCCTGGTGATGGCGGCCTTCCTGCTGGTGCGCTCCGATCCCGAGGTATGGCCGCTGGGCCAGGAGGGATGGTGGGCGGCGTGGCGCGATGTCGAGGTGTCGCAGCACCGCTTCTTCGTGCTGCTGATCGTCCTGTTCGGCGCGTTCGAATGGTCGGTGCGCACCGGTCGCCTGCGCAGCGCGCGCGCCGCGCTGGTGTTTCCCCTGCTGGTGGCGGTGGGCGGCGCCATGCTGCTGACGCACAGCCACCAGATCTCCAACGTGAAGGACCAACTGCTGATCGAGCTGACGCATACGCCGCTGGCGCTGAGCGGCGTGGCCGCCGGCTGGGCGCGCTGGCTGGAACTGCGCCTGCCTGGGCGCGGCGGCCGGATCGCCGGCGTGGTGTGGCCGATCTGCTTCATGCTGACCGGCGTGATCCTGCTGTGGTACCGGGAAGCCTGATCCGGGCTTCCCACCGGGCAGCGATCAGCGCACGCGGTGCACCACCATGTCGGCCAGCGCATCCAGGTAGGCAGCGCTCTCGCCCAGCGGAACCAGCGCAGCGCGTGCGCGCGCGCCGAGATCCTCGGCCAGTACGCGCGCGGCCTCCAGCCCCAGCAGCGACACGTAGGTAGGCTTGTTGTCCTGCGCATCCTTGCCCGGCGTCTTGCCGAGCGTGGCGGCATCGGTGGTGACGTCGAGCACGTCGTCCACCACCTGGAAGGCCAGCCCCACCGCGCGCTGGTAGTCATCCAGCGCGGCGAGCAGGGACGGTTCCAGCACTCCGGCGCCGCAAGCCGCGCCCATGAACACCGAGGCGCGCAGCAGCGCACCGGTCTTCATGCGGTGCATGCATTCCAGTTCCTCGCGCGGCAACGCGACACCGACGCTGGCCAGGTCGATCGCCTGCCCGCCCACCAACCCGTGCGAGCTGCTGGCCCGCGCCAGCTCCTGCAACAGCACGACGCGCTGTGTCGCCGGCACTGGAAGTTCGCCGATCACCGCGAACGCCTGGGCCTGCAGGCCGTCGCCGACCAGGATGGCCATCGCCTCGCCGTAGCGCACGTGCACGGTGGGTTGGCCGCGGCGCAGCAGGTCGTTGTCCATTGCCGGCAGGTCGTCGTGCACCAGCGAATAGGCATGGATCATCTCGATGGCGCTGGCCGCGCCGTCGAGTGCCACAGGACTGGCGCCGACCAGTTCGCCCGCCGCATGGCAGAGCAGAGCGCGCAGGCGCTTGCCGCCGCCCAGCGTGGCATAGCGCATCGCCTCGTGCAGCGTTGCCGGCGGCGCGTCGGCCGCCGGCAGGTAGCGTTCGAGCGCATGCTCGGTACGCGCCAGGATCCTGGCCATCCAGGCATCGAACGGCTCGGGACCCGCGGTGGACGACGCATCGGGCCAGAGCTGGAAAGCTTCACTCACAAGGGTCTCCTAATGGGCGGCCACCCGGCGGATGCCGGGCGCCGGCAGGCGGCGAATGAGATGTCGTGCCAAGGCACGCGCGTGCGCGTCGGCGGCGAGAATGTCATCCAGCAGATGGCCGGGCGCCAGCACGGGGGCATGCTGCAGCACTTCCTCCACCACCGCCGCGATGGCGGTAAAGCGGACCTGCCCCTGCAGGAAGGCGTCCACCGCCACCTCGTTGGCGGCGTTGAGCGTGACGCTGGCCGCGCAACCCTCGCGCAATACCTGCAGGCCCAGGCGCAGGCAGGGAAAGCGCGCCAGGTCCGGCGCCAGGAAACTCAAGCCGGAGAGCCGGGTGAAATCCAGCGGCGCCACGCCCGAGGCCATGCGCCCGGGCCAGGCCAGCGCGTGGGCGATCGGCGTGCGCATATCGGGATTGCCCAGTTGCGCCAGTACCGACTGGTCGGCGTACGCCACCATGGAATGGATCACGCTCTGCGGATGGATCACCACCTCGATGCGCTCGGGCGGCACGTCGAACAGCCAGCGCGCCTCGATCACTTCCAGCGCCTTGTTCATCATGGTCGCCGAATCGACCGAGATCTTGCGCCCCATCACCCAGTTGGGATGCGCGCAGGCCTCGTCGGGCGTGACCTCGTCCAGGCTGTCGAGGTCGCGATGCAGGAACGGCCCGCCGGACGCAGTGAGTATCAGCCGCTCCACGCCGCCGCTCGCTTTGCCGCCGTCCAGGCACTGGAAGATGGCGTTGTGCTCGCTGTCCAGCGGCAGCAGGGTGGCGCCGTGCTCGGCCACCGTGCGCATGAACAGCGCGCCGGACATCACCAGCGCCTCCTTGTTGGCGAGCAGGATCTTCCTGCCGGCGCGCGCGGCGGCCAGCGACGAGGCCAGCCCGGCGGCACCGACGATGGCGGCCACCACGGCGTCGCCGGCACAGGCCGCATCGCACAGCGCCTCGGGCCCATGGGCCACCTCGGTGGGCAACCGGGCTTCGCGCAGGCGCCTGGCAAGACGCTCGGCGTCCGCCGCCGCGTCGACCACCGCCAGCGCGGGGCGGAATGCCAGGCACTGCTCGTAGAGGCGATCGATGCGGCGGTGCGCGGTCAGCGCCACCACCTCGAAGCGTTCCGGATGGCGCGCCACCACATCAAGCGTGCTGGTGCCGATGGAGCCGGTGGAGCCGAGGATGGACAAGCGCTCGCGGGAACCGCTCATGCGCCGGCCTCCCGCCTCGTCGGCGGATACGCCACTTTCAACGCTTCGACAACTCGGGGCAATGCATGCACGACGGACGCTCCTCGGGGCGGAGTCTCGACTGGCCGTTCGGCCGGATTCGTGTCGCCTGTCCTGGCGTGTGGCTCCAACCTACGCCGAACCGACCTTCGCTCACCTTTCCACGAAAGCCCGCTCGATCACATAGTCACCCGGCTCGCGGGTGCGCGGCGAGGCCTGGAAACCGCGGCCGTCCAGCAGCGCGCAGGCGTCCTCCAGCATGGCCGGGCTGCCGCACAGCATCAGGCGGTCGGTGGCCGGATTCAGCGGCGGCAGGCCCGCCGCCTCGTTCAGGCGGCCATCCACGATGGCGTCGGTCAATCGTCCACGGTGATGGAACGGCTCACGGGTGACGCTGGGGTAGTAGACCAGCTTCTCGCGCACCCATTCGCCCAGGTAGTCGTGGCGCGGCAGTTCCTGTTCCAGGTAACCGGCGAACACCAGGTCGCTGATCCGGCGCACGCCGTGCGCCAGCACGATCTTGTCGAAGCGCTCGTAGGTCTCCGGGTCGCGCACGATGCTCAGGAACGGCGCCAGGCCGGTGCCGGTGCCCAGCAGGTAGAGGTGCTTGCCGGGCTTGAGGTCGTTGAGCACCAGCGTGCCGGTCGGCTTGCGGCTGACCATGACCGGATCGCCGGGCTTGAGATGCTGCAGGCGGGAGGTCAGCGGGCCGTCGGGCACCTTGATGCTGACGAACTCCAGGTGTTCCTCGTAGTTGGCGCTGGCGATGGAATAGGCACGCATCAGCGGACGGCCGTCCACTTCCAGGCCGATCATCACGAAGTGGCCGCTGTCGAAGCGGAAGCCGGGATCGCGCGTCGTGCGGAAGCTGAAGAGACTGTCGTTCCAGTGATGAACGTCGATCACGGTTTCTGTCGCCAGAGCCACCATCACAACCACCGTCTCGGAAAGAGTAAGTGTCGTGGCTCTTGGTACAGGTTTCGTCCGGTTGAAGTCAATCCTTGACCGGATGGCGGCATCGTGCGCGTGAGGCGTGGCGCGCCGTCACGAGGGACTCACGCCATGCCTGCTAGCCGTGCGGCGCACGCCCTCATTGCGCATGGAACAGCCAGTGCCGATCTGCCGTGAGGGAACGCCCCAGGCGGATGCCATACACGTGCGACAGCACCTCGGCATCCAGCGCCTGGGCCACGTTGCCGTGGCGCACCAGCCGTCCCTGCGCGAGCAAGGCCACCTCGTCGGCATAGCGCGCCGCCAGGTTGAGATCGTGCAGCACCACCACGACACCGTAGCCGCGCGCCGCCCAATCCCTGGCATGGCGCAGCAGCTGGTGCTGGTGCGCGATGTCGAGCCCGGCTTCCGGTTCGTCCAGCAGCAGCCAGCCGGGCGCGTCGCGGCAATCCCATATCTGCGCCAGCACGCGCGCCAGTTGCACGCGCTGCTGCTCGCCGCCGGAAAGCTCCAGGTAATTGCGGCCACGCAAGTGATGCGCGCCAGTGGCCTGCAGCGCCGCCTCGACCACCTGCCGGTCGGCCATGCCGGGCGTCGCCGCGCCATGCACGCTGCGCCCCAGCATCACCACTTCCTCCACCCGGAACGCGAAGCCCAGCCGTACCTGCTGGGACAGCATGGCGCGACGGCGGGCCAGTTCGGTCGCGCTCCAGCGGACCAGCGGCTTGCCATCCAGCGCCACGCTGCCCAGCGACGGCCGGCACAGGCCGGCCATCAGGCCGAGCAGGCTGCTCTTGCCGGCGCCATTGGGGCCGACCAGCACCAGCAGGCGTCCCGGCTGGGCTACCAGGTTCACCGCCTGCAGGACGCGCCGCCCGCCAAGGCTCAGGTGGACCTCGCGCACCTCCAACAGGCCCGCCACCGCGGTGGACGCCGCCCGCCAATCCAGGGCCAGGTTCATGTCCCCTCCCCCATGCGCAGGCGCAGCAGCAGCCACAGGAAGAACGGTCCGCCCAGCAGCGCGGTGATGACGCCGATGGGCAGCTCCGCCGGCACCACCGCCACGCGCGCCACGGCATCGGCGCCGATCAGCAGCGCCGCCCCGGCCAGCGCCGAGGCCGGCAGCAACAGGCGATGGTCAGGCCCCCAGATCATGCGCAGCACATGGGGCACCAGCAGGCCGACGAAACCGATCACGCCACACATCGCCACCGCCGCGCCGGTGGCCAACGCCACCAGGGCGATCAGCTCGCGGCGCAGCCGTTCCGGATCGAAGCCCAGCAGCGCCGCCTCGCGCTCGCCCAGCAGCAACGCATTCAGGCCCGGCGCATAACGCGGCAGCAGGCACAGCGGCGGCAGCATCAGCGGCGCCACCGCCGCCAGCCGCGTCCAGTCGGTGCCGCCGAGGCTGCCCAGCGTCCAGAAGTTCAGGTCGCGCAACTGGTGCTCGTTGGCCAGAAAGGTCAGCAACCCCACGCCGGCCATGGCGATGGCGTTGATCGCCACCCCGGCCAGCAGCAGCGTCGCCACGCCGGGGCGGCGGCGCCCGATCACGTAGACCGCGACCGTTGCCAGCAAGCCGCCCGCGAACGCCGCCGCCGCAATGCCGAACGAGCCCAGCACGCTCGGCAGCACGGCCAGCAGCCGGCCGCCCAGCACGATCATGCCGATGGCGCCCACCGCGGCGCCGGCGGAGACGCCGATCAGGCCCGGCTCCACCAGCGGGTTGCGGAACAGCCCCTGCATGGTGGCGCCGCTGCATGCCAGCGCCGCGCCGACCAGCGTCGCCATCGCGACGCGCGGCAGCCGCAGCATCAGCACCACCAGGTCGCCCTCGCGCGCCGCCTCGCCCATCACGGCGCGCCACAACGCACCGACTACTTCACCCGCGGGCAGAGGCATGGCACCGCTGGCCATGCCGACGACCGCCATGGCCAGCAGCAACGCCAGCAGACCCGCCAGCGGCAAGCCCCGCCCCGAACGGACACGACGATGGGCGAACACGACGGCGCTCATGGCTGGAGCTGGATGGCGGCAAGCACGCGCTGCACGGCCAGCTCCTGTGCCGCGTTGCGCGACCCGAAGCCGAGCAGGGCCTGCCCCTCGACCAGCACGACGCGCCGGGCGCGGCCGGCCGGCGTCATGGCGACGCCCGGCAGCTTGAGCGCGCCGTCGATGCCACCCCACGCCTCGGACCGCTCGCGCATCATCATGATTACGTCCGGCGCCAGCGCAGCCAGCGATTCGGGCGACACGGCCTTGTAGCCATCGAGGCCGCTCGCCGCATTGACGCCGCCGGCCAGCATGATGGCGCTGTCGGCGGCGGTATCCCTGCCCGCCGCCATCGGGCTGCCGGCACCGGCGGACATCAGGAACAGCACGCGTGGATGGCGCGGCATCGCCGCCACCGCCCTGCCCAGCGCCGCGTACTGGCCCCGGAGCTGGTTCGCCAGCGTCTCGGCGGCGGCCTTGCGCCCTACCAGGTTGCCCACCTGTTCCACCTTGGCCACCACGGCGTCCGGCGTGCGCGCCACCGGCAGGGTCTCGATGCGCACGCCCGCCGCGCGCAACTGGTCGAGCACCGCCGGTGGCCCGGCGTCATGCGTGGCCAGGACCAGTTGTGGGTGCAGCGAGAGCACGCCCTCGGCCGCCAGCTGCCGCACATAGCCCACGTCGGGCAACTGGCGGGCCGCCTCGGGCCATTGGCTGGTGCTGTCCACGCCCACCAGGGCCTGCTGCGCGTCGAGGGCGTAGACGATTTCCGTGATGTCGCCGCCCAGCGCCACCACGCGCGGTGCGTCGGCCGCGCGCGACACCCATGGCATGGCGACGAGCAATGCCGCCAGCCACCATGAGAACCGCTTATGCATCGCCGTCCTCCAGTGCCGGCAGACCCTCGGCGAGCACACGCCAGGCCTCCAGTTCGGGCACGCCGGGCTTGCGCTTGCCGAACACCTGCATGATCTGCCCGCCCCTGGCGTCGTACAGCTCCAGCGAGGTGACGTGCCCTTCGGGCGTGGGCTTGCTCACCACCCAGCTCTCGGCGACATGATCCTCGCGCAGGTGCAGGTCGAAATCCTCGTCGAGCACGTTGAACCAGGGCCCCATGGCCTTGAGGTTGCGCACCGGTCCGCTGTGGATCTGCACCACGCCGGGCGAACCGACGAACACCATGACCGGCAGGCCGCTGGCGGCGGCCGATTCCAGTACCACGCGGACCGAGCCCTGCCGCACGCGCCGGGCGAACTCCGGCCCGGCCACGCGCAGCGCCTGGGTGCGCGTGACCTTGTGCTTCTTGAGCATGGCGAAGAAATCGTGCGGGTCGCGCAGGCGGCGCCAGTGCTCGCGCAGCGAGGCCGCATCCACCGCCTCGTCGTCCAGTTGCAACGGCAGCCGCTCCTTCACCGGGGCGATCTCCAGCAGCGGCGACTGCACGGCCGCGGTGAAGCGCGCGACCAGGCGCGACCAGGCATCCGCATCGCTGCGCTCGGTGAGATAGACCTTGTGCACCGCGCAGCCGTCGCGATCGAAGAACTGCAGGCTCTGCAGCCAGCGCCCGTGCGATTCCTCGCGCACGGCGAAGCCGAACACCCAATGCCTGAGGAACAGGCGCAGGTCGATCGCCTCGTTGAGCACCAGGCCCATCACGCTCTCGATCTCGATGTTGCCGTAGCTGCCGCGCTTCTCGTGCACGCAGCTGTCGTTGCGGGTCAGCGCCATCACGTGGCCGAGTTCGGGCAAGGTACGGATCAGGTCGGGCCAGGGACCTTCGAGACGGGTGACGCCGTCGCCGCAGCGGCTGGCCACCAGTTCGCCCTCACTGACGCCGAGGCGCTCGGCCATGTCGCGGATGCGCAGCGTCGGCTCATCGCGGCGCAACTGGCGCCAGGCTTCCAGCAGCAAGGGCGGCGTCGAGGCGGATGCAGGGGAAGTGCTGTCGTTCAACATATCGTGGCGCTCCGGTCAGAAGATGATCTTGGCGGCGACGCTGAAGGTGCGGCCGGGCATGGTGAGACGGTCGGCGGGCAAGCCGCCGGTGCCGGCGTCGTTGAGGCCGTTGCCGGTGACCAGGTTGCCCAGCGTGCCGCCGTTCAAGTTGCCCCAGTCCCAGTACTTGCGATCGGTGAGGTTGCTCACCCCCGCGTACAGTTCCAGGTTGTCGATGGGCGTGTAGTGCGCGTAGAGATCCAGCGTGCCGTAGCCACCCGGACGGAATGCGGTGGGATCGCTCAACTGCGTATGGCGGCGCACGGCGGTGCCGATCAGCTCGGCGCCCCACTGGCTGGCGTCGTAGCTGATGCCGAGTACCAGCTTGGCCGGGTCCACCGTGTTGAGCGGGCTGTAGCCGGTATCGCCCGGCTGGATCAGCCGTCCGGTGGCGACGGCGGCGCTACCCTTCAGGGCCCAGCCGTCCAGCGCATCGCTGAAGCGGCCGAGGCGCAGCGCACCGCTCGCCTCCGCGCCCTTGATGTAGGCCTTGGGCGCGTTCACCGACTGGTAGAACAGGTTCATGCCCGGCAGCACCTGCACCCAGCTCGGTGCCTGCGCGACGGGAATGGAGTAGCCCGACCAGATGAAGTTGCGGTAGCGGTTGTAGTACGCGGCCAGGTTGAACCAGCCCGCGTCGCCCTTGCCGCGCAGGCCCAGTTCCGCGCCCTTGCTGGTCTCGGCCTTGAGCTTGTCGTTGGGCAGGAAGGCGATGTTGAAGCCGGGGATCGGCTGCTCGTTCCAGGCGCCGGCGATCTCGCTGTACAACGGCGGGCGGAAGCCCTGCACGTAGTCCACGTAGGCGCTCAACGTGTCGTTGAAGTGCCACAGCACGCCGAGCTTGGGCGTGGCGCGGGTCTTTTCGTAGTTCTCGCGGACGTAGCCTGGATTGTAGGCGGCATACAGCGCGTCCTGCTGCGGCTTGTACTCGTAGCGGTCCACGCGCACGCCCGGCGTGATGGCGAGACGGCCGCCGAAGAGGCCGATCTCGTCCTGGCCGAACACCGCGTAGCGGTCGGTGGTGCTGCTGGGAATCAGGTGCAGCGGATAGTTGCCCGGCAAGAAGGACTTGTCGCTGCCGGTGGCGCCGGTGCGCTTGTTGATGCCGTAGCCGCCGGCGGTGGATTCAGCGTCGGTGCGCGACAGTTCCACGCCATAGCTGATGGTCTGGCTGACCTCGCTGCCCTCGCCCAGTTGCTTGACCGCCACCAGCTTGCCGCCCGCCACCTTCTCCTGCAGCGGCAGGTTGTCGTAGAAGCGCGCGACCGTGGCCGTCTCAGTCTGCGTATCGGTGCGCGTACGGCTCTTCTGCCAGTACGCGTTCCAGTCCAGTGTATCGGCCAGCACGCCGTTGAGCTGGGGATACCACTGCCCCACGCTGGCACGCACGCGCATGTCCTCGTCCTGCGAGTTGTAGTAGCTCGCGCTCGGCGTGATGTTGGACAGCGAGTCGGTGCGCGTGCGCGTCTGCGAGCCATCCACCACCACGCGGTCGGTGCGCCCGCTGGCGGCGGTATGCACGTACTTGCCCAGGAAACTGTCCAGGCCGTAGGTCTGCGGATCGGGCCGGGTGCGCGTGGCGCCGCTGCCGCCGACGTCGCCCATGTTGCCGGTCTCGTGGCCCTCGCGGTGGTTGGCCACGAACAGCACGCCGTTGCTCGCATCGCCGCCGGCCAGCGTGGCCGTGGAGGACAGGCTGCGGTCGGTGCTGTCGTACTGCTCCTTCAGCGACACGTAGTTGCCGTGGCCATCGCGCAGGTAGTCCGCTGGGTCCTTGGTATGCAGGCTGACCACGCCGCCCAGCGCATCGGAGGGATACAGCACCGAGGCGGGACCGCGGGTGATCTCCACCTGCTTGATGTCATCCAGGTCGATGAAGTTGCGCCCGGCGCGGAAGCTGCCGCCGGCCACGTCGGCGCCGAACGAGGCGGGCATCGAGACGTCGTCGATCTCGATGCGCGTGCGGTTGCCCGACAGGCCACGGATGTTGAAGCTGTCCAGGCCGAAGCGGCCGGCGGTGCCGATCACCGACACGCCCGGCTCGTACTGCACCAGGTCGCGGATGTTGAGCACCAGATGGCGGTCCATCTGCACGCGGTCGATCACCGAGACCGTGCCCGGCGTGGTGAGCTGGATGGTGGGCGCCAGGGCGGTGACCTGCACGCCGGGCAGGTCGGTGGCGCTGTTCGCGCCGGTGGCGGGAGCGGCCGGTTCGGCGGCCAGGACAGGCAGGGCGAGCAGCGCGCCGATCAGGGCGGCCAGCGGGGTAAGACGCAGCATGTGGAACCATTCCTTTGCCAAGCGTGGAAGTCACGCGGCGGGCTGGCGAGGAAGGCGCTACTGCTGCCTGGGCTGGCGGCCGATATCGTGGGAAAAGGACGCCCCGCCGGAGCAAGGCGTCAACTAAATGAGAATGTATCTCATTCGTAAAAGTTACGTCAACAGGGGATGTGGACGGCGGGCCGGCACGTGCCCGGCCCGCCGCCGTTGCCTCACTTGCCGAAGTCGAAGCCGACCTCCAGGTACAGCGCACGGCCGAGCGCGTTGTAGTCGCCCTCGTCGTAGTACGGCCAGTTGCCGTTGGTGATGTCCTTCGGCGGGCGCTTGTTGGCGATGTTGTTGACCACCAGCGAGATCGAGGTCATCGGGGTCACCTTGTAGTTCACGCTGCCATTGAAGGTGATCCACGGCCCGATGTTCTTCTCCGTGCCGATGGCGTTCCAGGTGCGGCCGTTGCGGATGCCGAACAGCGTGCTGCTCCACTTGCCGATGTTCCAGGTCACCGTGCCGGACACGCGGCTCTTGAACTCGTCGGAGTTGGCGCAGCACAGGTAGTTGATGGTCGGGTCGCCGGTCTTCTCCTGGTAGGTGTGCTTGAGCTCGTCGTAGTAGTCCAGCCCGAACTGGAAGCTGCCCAGCGAGGCCGTGGTCAGGTGGTAGTTCAAGGTGGACTGGATGCCGGTCTGGTATTCCGACGCTACGTTGATCGGATAGGTGTCCACCTCCTGCACGCCGCCCGGGTTCACCGGGTCGGTGGACGGCAGGCGCTTGACCTCGCCCAACACCTCGCGGCAGGTCGGCGAGTTGATGTCGTAGGCGGTCTGGCCGTTCTCCGAGGTGCCGAGGCGGCAGTCGGCCTCCTGCTCCAGGATCTCGTCGTTGCCCAGCGTCACCACCTCGTTGGAGATGCGGATGGCGTTGTAGTCCACCGACCAGCTCAGGTTGTTGTCCGGCGTGGACCAGACGAAGCCGTAGGTGAACGACTTGGCGGTGATGTCCTTCAGGCCGGTGTTGCCGGAGGACACCGCCAGCATCGAGGTGCCGGCCTGCGCGCAGTTGTCGTAGGTCTGCGAGTTGTAGCCCTGCTGGCGGCACTTGTAGTAGTCGGTGGACTGCGAGTACCCGCTGCTGCGCGAGGAGAACAGGTAGAACATGTCCGGCGCGCGGAACGCCGTGGCGTAGCTGCCGCGCAGCAGCAGCGTGTCGATCGGGCGGTATTCCAGGCCCAGCTTGTAGGTCGCCTTGCCGTTGCCGCCGCCCGCGTAGCTGTACTTGTCGTAGCGGCCGGACACGTTGGCGGTCAGCGTCTCCAGCAGCGGGACGCGCATCTCGCCGCCGAAGGCGTACTGGCTGCGCTTGCCCGCCGCCGCCGTGCTGCCGGTAACGCCGCGGAAGTAGCCCTCGTCGGCCAGCGGGCTGGCCGAGCGGTTGTCGAAGCGCTCGTTGCTGTTCTGCACGATGGCCGCGAAACCCACGTCACCGGCCGGCAGGGTGAACAGACTGGTGGTGTTGGTGGTGATGGTCTCGTTCTGCGTCCACGACATCGAGCTCGCGCGGTTGGTGGCGGTGAACTGGTTGTACTGGGCCTGCGTCAGCGGTTGATACAATCGATCTAAATTCGGGGCATAAATGGGATAGCCGTTGGCGTCGGTACCCAGCTGCGGCCCCAGGTAGTAGTTGTCGATGCCGTTGTTGGCCAGGAAGTCGGTGGACTTGCGCACCACGTTGGACTGCGAGCGGTTGTAGTAGGCGTCGTAGTCCCAGCTGGAACTGCCGATGCTGCCGCGCACGCCCAGGCTCACGTTGTAGCTGCGCGTGAACACGTGCTGGTCGGTGGCGTCGGCGCCCACTTCCTCCGGCGCGAAGATGCGCTGCCACTCCTCGTACTGGCCGCTGGCCTGGTTATAGAAGGTCTGGTTCCAGAACGGGCTGCCGCCCACGTAGGTGGGATTGCTGAAGCTGTACAGCATGTCGGCGTACAGCTCGGTGCTGTCGTTGATGTGGTAGCGCGCGAACAGCGAGCCGTTGGCGTCGGTGCTCTGGTTGGCCAGGGTGGCGAAGCTGACGTTCTCCGGACTGCCGCAGTAATAGCCCAGGCTGGAGCCGGCGCGGTAACTGTAGGACGTGCTGCCGTGGTACAGGTAGCTCAGCGGCGCGCAGGTGGCCGCGCCCGGGTCGATGTAGTGCGCGTTGTCGCCCGCGGCCATGCGCAGGAAGGTGCGTGAGTTGACCGCGCCCTTGCCGGTCGGGTCGTCGTCATAGGAATCGATGTAGCTGCGCTGGTAGGCCCAGATCGGGTTTTCCTTGGACAGCTGGATGCCGCCGCTCAGCTCGAAGTCGCCCCACTGGTGGCCGGAGCTGACCTGCAGGCGCTTGCTGGCACCGCCGCCGTCGCTGTAGTCGCCGTAGCGCAGCGAGACGTGTGTTCCCTCAATGTGGTCCTTCAGCACGATGTTCACCACGCCGGCGATGGCCGCCGAGCCGTAGATCGAGGACTGGCCGCCGGTCAGCACGTCGATGTGGTCGATCAGGCCCACCGGGATGTTGGCGATGTCGGTGATGTTGTTGTTGCCGTTGTAGGCCAATGGGTAGCTCGCCATGGGCCGGCCGTTGAGCAGGGTGAGCGTGAAGCTCGGGCTCAGGCCGAACAGGCTGATGGTCTTGGCGCCCGGCGTGTAGCCGCCGGTGAACTGCGGGTCCTGCACCGAGCCGTTGGCGATCGGCAGCGCGCGCAGGGCCTCGAAGGTATCGGCGAAGCCCTGGCGGTCGATGTCCTTGGCGGTGATCGTGGTCACCGGCGAGGGACCCTCGATCTGCGCGCGCGGGATCAGCGATCCGGTGACCTGCATCACCTCCAGCTTCTTGGCCTTTTCCTGCTTGGCCGCGTCCGAATCATCGGCATGGGTGTCTTGCGACGAGGCCGCCTGCGTCTGGGCGGGTGGATCCACCGGCGCTGCGTCCACGCCGCCGGCGAAGGCGCGCGTGATCGAGAGTGCCAGCAGAGACAGCGTACATGCACCAGCAAAAGTCGGTTTCATAGAGCAACGTTTCTCCCCAAGGTTGACTTACCCCACTGCCGCGTCGCGGCAGTCCTGCACAGACTCAAGCGCAACGACCTGCCCCCGGATGAGGGCAAACACCTCCCCTACCGCAGGTGGCGAGCACCTGCGGCCAGTGTGTTCCGCGTTGAATCAACTCATTGCCCGGTTGCGATCCCGAGCCATTCGATCTCCGCCAGGTTCACCGCGTGTCCGGCCCCATCCGGAACGACGCGCCAGCGGTAATGCGTGTACTGTCCCGGCTTGGCGATGGCGAAGGCACGCGTCTGCCGGCGCCACGGGAACCGCTCGCCCTGGCGGCGATCGAGCACGGTCCAATGGACGCCGTCGGCGGAGCCTTCCACCACCCAGTCCGAGGGATCACCTCCCGGCTGCGCGCCGGAAGTCAGTGTGTACATGGCCACCGCCTGCGCGGTCGCGAAGGTCGCGGCGGTCTCGCGCAGCGTGGCCTCGGTGTCGGAGCTGTCGTCGCTGACCGCGGCATGCGCCTGCGCCTTGCCATCCACGCTGACCTGCGCGTGCAGGGCATCGGCCAGGTCCACCAGCGGCTGCGGCTTGCCGCCGTCCGGCGTCAGCGAAGGCAAGCGTTCGTTGGGCGCCGAGCCCCACGCGGAGGGCTGCGGCCCCATGGTGAACACCAGCTCGGCGCCGGCCGCCAGGTCGGCATGGGCCAGCCAGTCCTTGTCGTAGGGCTGGCCATTGAGCGTCACGGACTGGATGTAGCGGTTGCGGTCGCTCACCCCGGGCGCGCGGATGTCCAGCGTGCGGCCGTTCTCCAGATGGATGACCATGCGCGGGAAGTACGGCGCGCCGATGGCGTAGGTGGGCGTGCCCATGCGCAGCGGGTAGAAGCCCGCCGCGCTGAACAGCCACCAGCCGGACATCTCGCCGTTGTCCTCGTCGCCGGGATAGCCCTGGCCGATCTCGCTGCCCACGTACAGGCGCGACAGCGCGTCGCGCACCTTGTCCTGGGTCTTCCAGGGCTGGCCGACCAGGTCGTACATGTACAGGATATGGTGGGACGGCTGGTTGCTGTGGCCGTACTGGCCCATGCGCACGTCGCGCGCCTCCAGCATCTCGTGGATGACGCCGCCGTAGGCGCCGGTGTGGAAGTCCGTGCCGGCGGCGAAGAACGCATCGAGCTTGCGCGCCAGGCCCTCGGTGCCACCGTACAGGCTGGCCAGCCCCTGGGCGTCCTGCACGCCCTCGAACGCCATGTTCCAGGCATTGGTCTCGGTATAGTCGCCGCCCCAGGCCCGCGGGTCGAAGGAGGCGGCGTCCGTGCGCCAGCCGCCCTCGGGCGTGCGGCCGACGAAGAAGCCGACCTGCGGATCGAACAGGTTGACATAGCCCTGCGCGCGGCTGTGGAAATAGCGCGCGTCGTCGGCATAGTGCGCCGCGTACGGATCGTCCGCCGCATGATCGGCGGCGAGCTGCTGCGCCAGCTCGCCGATGCCGAAGTCGTTGAGATAGCCGGCCATCGACCACGACAGCCCCTCGTCGGTGCCGTTGTCCACGTAGCCGCGGAACACCGAGCGCGCCAGCCCCTTGCGGCCGGCGCCGGGCACGTCGCTGATTACCGTCGCGTCCTTCAGCGCGGCCTGGTAGAACGAGCGCACGTCGAAGTTGCGCACGCCCTTGTTCCACGCATCGGCGAAGGCCACGTCGGCGCTGGTGCCTACCATCAGGTCGGCGTAGCCGGGCGAGGACCAGCGGGCGATCCAGCCGCCATCGCGGTACTGCTGCACGAAGCCGTCGATCATTTCGCCAGCCAGCGTCGGCGTCAGCAGCACGTAGGCCGGCCATGCCGTGCGGTAGGTGTCCCACAGGCCGTTGTTGACGTAGGGCTTGCCCGGCAGCACGCGCGCGCCGGTCTGGTTGGGCGTGTTGTCGCCGGCCGGCGCGGAGAACGGGCTGGCGTAGCGGAAGTCCGGCTGCGCCACCGTGCCCACGTTCTCGAAGGCCTCGTTCGGATAGAGCGACAGGCGATACAGGTTGGAATACAGCACGGTCTTGTCGGCGGCATTCGCCCCCGGCAGTTCCACCTTGCCCAGCAGTTCGTCCCAGCGCGCGGCGGCGCGGGCCTGCACGGTGTCGAAGGTGTCGTCGTCGGCGATTTCCTGCGCGAGGTTGCGCTTGGCCTGCTCCAGGCTGATCAGCGAGGTGGCGATGCGCATCGTCACCGTCCGCTCCTTGCCGGTGTCGAAGCCGAACCAGCCGGCGACGTGCTCGCGGACCTGGCCCGGGTAGCGGCCGCTCTCCGTCACGGGGCGGTCGAAGGTGGCGTAAAAGAACAACCGCGTCGCGCCGGTGGAAAGCCGGCTGGCCACATCGGAATAACCACTGAGACTCGCATGGGAGGGGTCGAGCGTCAGGCCACCATGGTCGTCGCGGTTGTCGAAAACGAGCTGCGAGCGCTTGCCCGCGAAGGTGAAGCGCATCATCGCCGCGTGGTCGGTCGGCGTCATCGCCGCGACGATGCCGTTGTCCAGGCGCACCTGGTACAGGTCGGCCCGTGCGATTTCCTGGCCGTGCGAGAAGCCCAGCGAGCGCGCCGCGCGGTCCAGCGGCGGCGCGCCATTGGCCACCGCGGCGGGCATCACCTGGAAGGTCTGGCGGTCGCCCATCCACGGGCTGGGCTCGTGGCTGAGCGCCAGGGCCTGCAGGCGCGGGCGGTTGTCGTCGCCGTTGCGCTCCTGGTACTGGTAGATCCAGTCCGAGCCGGCGCTGGTGGTCGGCGTCCAGAAATTGAAGCCGTGCGGCCAGGCCACCGCCGGGAAATTGTTGCCGCGCGAGAAATGCCCGTTGGCATAGGTGCCGCGCCGCGTCTCCACAAAGGCATGCGGCGGCGCCTCCGCGCTGGCCGGCGCGCGTTCGAGCAAGTGCACGTCGTCGAGATAGCCGTGGAAGGCTGCGCTGCCGGCGGGCGCGGCTTCCGCAAGTTCGATGGCGACCACGGTGCGCCCCGCCGCCACCGCGCCCACGTCCACGTCGATGGCATTCCACTGGTTGTCGTGCAGGATGCGCGCCCCGCCCTGCGCGCCCGCCTCGGCGCGCACGCGGTGCTGGTCCAGCGCATCCAGTGCGGACAGGCGCGTGCCGTCGGCGAACACCAGGTCCAGCGCGACGTACTGGGCCGCGCCCCGGGCTTCACCGGCGCCGTCCGGGAACAGGCGGTAGTCCAGGTGCGTATCCGCCTTCACTGGATGCTTCAGGCGGAACAGCACCAGGCGGCGCGTACCGTCGGAAGCCACCGCCTCGGCGTCGTAGCGCAGGGCGTGCGTGCCGGTGAAACCGACGCCCGGCTTGGAGGTGAGGGATTCCTCCTTGCCGGGGCCGGGTACCACTTGCACGCGCCATCCGGCCACGCCGTCCTGCGCGGGCACCGGCTGGCCGGTTTCGAACGAGGAGGCGAAGGCCGGCGCCGGCGCGGCACTGGCTGCCGCAACCGGCAGGCCCGCGGCCACGGTCAGGCAGGCCGCCGCCCACGCGACGGAGAGATGCCTGCGGCCGGGCGTCCACGTCCTCGCCCCGGCCGCTTCCGGCCTAGTCTTGTTGCCCATCATCGCCCTGCCTCCCCAGACTGCACGATCAAGCGTTGTCGGTATGTTCCGTCGAAAACCCGCTCAGGACTGCGGCGGGAACGACGGCGGCGCCTTGGCGACATCGCTGCCCCACGCCGTATCCGGCGTGGTGCGCAGGTCGAAGTCCAGGTGGCCGCCCTTGGTGGCGAAGCTGGCCGGCAGCCAGGGCTGGTCGTGCGGCTTGCCGTCGACCGACAGGGCGTGCACGAACGGCGCGTCGCTGGCGGCGGCCGGGGCATCGATCACCACGTCGTCGCCGGCCCGGCGCACCACGGCATGCGGGAACAGCGGGCTGCCCAGCACCAGCTCGGCGCGGCCGGGGATCGCCGGGTACATGCCGAGCGCCGACCACACGTACCAGGAGGACATCTCGCCCAGATCGTCGTTGCCCGGGATGCCTTCCGGCGCGTTCTTCCAGATGGTGTTGAGCACCACGCGCACCGCTTCCTGGGTCTTGCCCGGCTGGCCGGCGAAGGCGTACAGCCATGGCGTGCCGATCGACGGCTCGTTGTCCAGTTCCGCGTGCAGCGGGCCCGCGCCGGTCAGCGCCCAATGGCCCTGCGCGTCGTGGAAGAAGCGGTCCAGCCGCGCCACCGCCTTGTCGCGGCCGCCGAGCTGCTCGAACAGCCCATGCACGTCGAACGGCACCATCCACAGGTACACCGCCGCGCTGGCCTCCACGAAGCCGTCGTCGGTATCCGGCGTGAAGGCCGGCCAGCTGCCGTCCTCGTTGCGGTTCTGGATGTAGCCGCCCTCCGGTGCCGCCTTCGGGTTAAACAGGTTGCGCCAGTAGCCGGCGCGGGCAAGGAAACGGCGCTCGCCCTCCGTGTCGCCCACCCGCGCGGCGAGCTGGGACAGCGCGAAGTCGGCGGTCACGTCCTCCAGCGTCTCGGCGGCGCCGCCCCAGGCATGCGACTTGGTGGCGATGTAGTGCAGCTTCAGCCACTGGTCGAGCGAGGGACGCTGGCCCACGCATTCCACGTTGCAGCCGTCGTCGGACAGGTCGTTCGCGGTCGGCTCAGTGGCCGCCTTAACCAGCGAGGCGTAGGCGCCGCGCAGGTCGAAGTCATGCCCACCGAAGGCATCGATGGCCGCCAGCGACGGCACCGCCGGGTCACCGCTCATCACGTGCGTGCCGCCGCTGTTGTGCGTCCAGCGGTCCCATTCGCCATGGTTCTGCTGCGCCTGGTTATAGAGCGACTGCGCGATGTCGCTGCCCACCTTCGGATAGAGCCAGGTCAGCAACTGCAGCTGCGAACGATAGATGTCCCAGCCGGAGAAGTTGGCGTACTGCACCTGCTGACGGCCATCGACGCGATGCGTCTTGCCGTCGAAGCCCAGGTACTCGCCGTTGACGTCGCTGTAGATGTTGGGATGCAGCAGCGAGTGGTAGAGCGCGGTGTAGAAGGTAGTGCGCTGCTCTGCCGTACCGCCCTGGATGACGATCTTGCCGAGCGCGTCGTTCCACGCCTCGCGGTTGCGCGCATGCACTTGGGCCAGCGTGGCGCCCCTGGCGATCTCGGCATCCAGGTTGGCCTGCGCATTGGCCAGGCTCACGTAGGAAATGCCCACGCGGACCTGCACCGTGCCGCCGGCCGGACCGAAGTCCAGCCACACGCCCGAGCCCTTGCCGGCATCCGGGAAGCCCTTGGCGCCATAGCCGGTGCCGCCGCGCGCCGAGGTGTGCCCGGGCTGCACGGCGGCATCCTGCCAGGCGCCGGTGCCGGCGAAGGCGTGGTCGAACTCCGCCACGAAGTACAGGGTGTAGTAGCTGCGCTGGTCGGCCTTGGCCAGGTAGCCGCAGAAGTTGCCGCTGGTGACCGAGCCGCGCACCGTGCGCGAGGCCTTGTCGACCGTAACGTTGGCGTCGCTGCTGCCCAGCTCCGAGTCAGAGGCGCGGATCAGCAGGTTGGCCGGCTTGCCCGCCGGAAAACTGAAGCTCGCCATGCCGCTGCGGGTAGCCGCCGCCAGTTCCACGCCCACGCCGTTGGCCAGGCGCACGCGGTAGTCGCCGACCTTGGCCTGCTCGTCGGCATGGGTGAAATCGCTGGCATACACGGCATCGGTCGCGTCCGCCGAGGGCGAACTGGTCACCGCCGTGGTCACCGGCATGAACGGCACGTCGCCACTGGCGCCCGCGCAGCCCGCGCCGGAAAGATGGGTCAGGCTGAAGCCGCGGATGCGCGTGGCGTCGTACTGGTAGCCGCTCGGCGAGGCGGTGTGCGTGTGCTTGCCGCGCGTGTTCTCCGGGCTCCACTGCAGCATGCCGAACGGCATGACCACGCCCGGATAGGTGTTGCCGCCATGGCGGCTGCCGATCAGCGGGTTGACCTCGTCGGCCGGCTGCGTCGCCTCGCCCGCCAGCAGCGGCGTGGCGAGGACCAGGGTCGTCCCGGCCAACAGGACCGCGATCGCCCAGCGACTTGCACGTGCCGATACAAACTTGCCCTGGCTCATTTCTTCTGTCTCCCCTCGGCCATCGGACATCGATGGTTTTTACGCTATTTAGATCGATCTAAATTCGTGCCCTGAAAAAAAGGCGTGCAGCCCATGGTTGAAGCGAACCTGATGATCGCAAGAAAAGCTGCCGGTCCCCGGCGGGTCAACTCTACCCGGCAATCGTCCCCGAAGCTTGCTGCAATGCGGAACGGTACGCAAGAGCCTGTTCCCTCCCCGTCGCGCAGCCGTCCCGGACACCACGCCGCATGTGTCTTGCCCATGGGTTTCACGCCGCTACTCCAGGGCTTCTGGCAACTTCGCAAGCTGGATCGGATCCATGGCGCCATGGCGGTCCATCCATAGCCAATCTCAATGGCGTTCATGTTAACAATCAATTGGCCCTATCAGCGCAAAAGCTTTACGCTTTGGACTCCACCAACCACAACCAACGGAAAAACAACGATGTCGTTGATCAATACCGAAATCAAACCGTTCAAGGCCCAGGCCTACAAGAATGGCCAGTTCGTCGAAGTGACCGATGCCTCGCTGAAGGGCAAGTGGTCCGTGGTGGTGTTCTACCCCGCCGACTTCACCTTCGTCTGCCCGACGGAGTTGGAAGACCTGGCCGACTACTACGACCAGTTCCAGAAGCTGGGCGTGGAGATCTACTCGGTCTCGACCGACACCCACTTCGCGCACAAGGCGTGGCACGACACCTCCGACGCGATCAAGAAGGTCAAGTACACCATGATCGGCGACCCGACCGGCGCGATCACCCGCAACTTCGACGTGATGATCGAGGAAGAGGGCCTGGCGCTGCGCGGTACGTTCCTGATCAATCCGGAAGGCCAGATCAAGCTGTGCGAGATCCACGACAACGGCATCGGCCGCGACGCTTCGGAGCTGCTGCGCAAGGTGAAGGCCGCGCAGTACGTCGCCTCCCACCCGGGCGAAGTGTGCCCGGCCAAGTGGAAGGAAGGCGAGAAGACCCTGAAGCCGTCGCTCGACCTGGTCGGCAAGATCTAAGCCGCCTGCCGCCATCCCGGCCCTTGCCGGGATGGCGGCGAGGGTAGATCCAGCGCTACCCGATGAATGCTTTGGCTCGCTGCATCGAGCCGTCATGGACCCGGCGGTGGCCGGGTCCACCTTCCGAATCCACGGCGTGCGCGACGCCCGGCCTCGCTGGGTGATCGTGGCGCTCATCCCGAAGAAACCGATGGAGTTCCCATGTTGGATGCCGATCTGAAGACCCAATTGCAGGCCTACCTCGAAAAGGTCGTACACCCGATCGAGCTGGTGGCCTCCCTCGACCAGAGCGAGAAATCGCAAGAGCTCAAGGGCCTGCTGGAAGACATCGCGTCGCTCTCGGACAAGGTCTCGCTGCGCCTGGACGGCAGCGATGCGCGCAAGCCCTCCTTCGCCATCAACCGCATCGGCACCGATGTCGGCGTGCGCTTTGCCGGCATTCCGATGGGCCACGAGTTCACCTCGCTGGTGCTGGCGCTGCTGCAGGTGGGCGGCCATCCGTCCAAGACCGCGCAGGAAGTGATCGAGCAGGTGCGCAACCTCGACGGCGAGTACCGCTTCGAGACCTTCATGTCGCTGTCCTGCCACAGCTGCCCGGATACCGTGCAGGCGCTCAACCTGATGAGCGTGATCAATCCCAACATCTCGCACGTGGCGATCGACGGCGCGCTGTTCCAGGACGAGGTGAACGAGCGCCAGGTGATGTCGGTGCCGACCGTGTTCCTCAACGGCGAGCTGTTCGACACCGGCCGCATGTCGATCGAGCAGATCGCCGGCCGCCTGGATACCGGCGCGGCCGAACGCGCGGCCGAGCGCCTCAAGGCCAAGGCGCCGTTCGAGGTGCTGGTGGTCGGCGGCGGCCCGGCCGGCGCGGCCGCGGCGATCTATGCCGCGCGCAAGGGCATCCGCACCGGCGTGGCGGCGGAGCGTTTCGGCGGCCAGGTGCTGGACACCATGGCGATCGAGAACTTCATCTCCGTGCCCTACACCGAGGGCCCGAAGCTGGGCGCCGCGCTGGAACAGCACGTGCACGAATACGACGTGGACGTGATGAACCTGCAGCGCGCCGAGCAGTTGGTCCCGGCCACCACCGAAGGCGGCCTGCACGAGGTGCGCCTGGCCAATGGCGCCACGCTGAAGGCCCGGACGGTGATCCTCTCCACCGGCGCGCGCTGGCGCAACATGAACGTGCCGGGCGAGCAGGAATACCGCAACAAGGGCGTCACCTACTGCCCGCACTGCGACGGCCCGCTGTTCAAGGGCAAGCGCGTGGCGGTGATCGGCGGCGGCAACTCCGGCGTCGAGGCGGCCATCGACCTGGCCGGCATCGTGGGCCACGTCACCCTGCTGGAGTTCGACGGCAAGCTGCGCGCGGACGAGGTGCTGCAGCGCAAGCTGCGCAGCCTGCCGAACGTGGACGTGATCGTCAGCGCGCAGACCACCGAGGTGCTGGGCGACGGCCAGAAGGTCACCGGCCTGGCCTATACCGACCGCAGCAGCGGCGAGAGCCGTCAGCTGGCACTGGAAGGCGTGTTCGTGCAGATCGGCCTGTTGCCCAACAGCGAGTGGCTGAAGGGCACGGTGAAGCTGTCGCCGCGCGGCGAGATCGAAGTGGATGCGCGCGGCGAGACTTCGGTGCCGGGCGTGTTCGCCGCCGGCGACGTCACCACCGTACCGTACAAGCAGATCGTGATCGCCATGGGCGAAGGTTCCAAGGCCTCGCTGAGCGCCTTCGACTACCTGATCCGCCTGCCGGTGGAACAGCCCGCCAAGGAAAGCGTCGCGGCCTGACCGGCGACGTCCCCGCGCGCCCAGCGCGGGGGATGAAAACGCGAAGGCCCGCTTTGAACCGAAGCGGGCCTTCGTCATTTCAGCGATATGAAGCGCTACACGGTCTCGCCGCCGAGTTCCGCGCCGATGGCGTGGGCATACTTCTCGATGAGCTGAACGGTGGCCTGGTCCAGGCGCCGGGGCTCCGGATCCAGGGCGCACAGCGTTCCGAAGAACTGCCCGTCGCGGCGGTAGATCGGCACCGAGATATAGCTCTCGAAGCCGTACAGGGCCGGCGTGCGGTGCCTGGAAAACACCGGGTGGATGCTCGCATGGTTGAACATCACCGTCTGGCCATGCTGGCGGATTTCGTTGCAGATGGTGGTTTCCAGCACAAGGTCCTGCCCCGGCTGCAACCCGAAGTTGATCGTGTCGTAGACCACGCAGGCCGTCCATCGCATGTCGGACACCCTGGCGATGGTGGTGAGCCGCATCCCGGTCTCGCGCGCGACCGCCTCCAGGATCTCCATCACGCCCGGGATATGCGCGACGAGGTCGAGGTCGCGTATCGCCGCGATGTTCTCGGCGGCGGTCGGGGCCGAGGTATCGTCCAGGGTGATGCGGTCGATCACGCGACGCTGCAGGCTGAGGCGCGATACGCGATGCACGAAGTCGCGCAGGTCGAGCGTCAGATGGCGCAGCCCGGGGGCCGTGCCCGTCACCACCAGGCATTGCACATCGAGCCGCACGTCCACCAGTTGATGCTTCGATTTGAAACAGCCGACCTCCGAGGCGAAGGCCTCGATCCAGTAGTGGTCGGGGCGGGGACTCAGGAAGGCCACCATGACCGGCTCCGCGCCCTCGTATCCGTTCACGGACGGCGACGGCATGTCGAAGCCCACGACGGAGGGCGGCCAGGCATATGCGGATGAAATATGCTGCGAAGACATCGTTTTCGTCCCCTACACGTTGCCTTGAGCCTAAGTATGCTCGAAACGCCGCCGCGCGGGACAACCCGCGCGGCGTCTCATTCCGGCATGACATGACAGGACGCACGGCCGCCGCCCTGCCGGCAAGCGGCATGCCACGCGACGGCCACGCCGGCTACGATGCCGTACCGGCAGCCAGGGCGATGCCGCCGGGCAAAACCCGTTCGAAACGCATCCCTCCCCGCCGCCGACCACGAAACCAGCGAGGCTTCCATGACCCGACCGCCGCTTCCTCCCTTCACGCTGGAAAGCGCCTCGCAGAAAGCGCGGCTCGCCGAGGATGCATGGAACACCCGCAATCCCTCCCTGGTGGCGCAGGCCTATACGCCTGACAGCCAATGGCGCAACCGCGCGCAATTCCTGGAGGGGCGCGAGGCTATCGAGGCCTTCCTGACGCTCAAGTGGCAGCGCGAGCTGGACTACCGGCTTATCAAGGAACTGTGGGCCTTCCGCGAGAACCGCATCGCCGTGCGCTTCGCCTACGAATGGCATGACGACAGCGGCCAGTGGTACCGCAGCTACGGCAACGAGAACTGGGAATTCGACGAGGCCGGACTGATGCGCCGCCGCATCGCCAGCATCAACGACGCGCCGATGCCGAGGCCGATCGACGCTACCACTGGCCGGCAGGCCGGCGTCCGGACGACCACCCCTCGCTGTCCGAACTCGGTTTCTAGCGGCGCGGCTACGTCCGGAACGCCCGGGCGATCGCTTATAACCCGCAGGTTCTGGCGACATGTGAAACCATCATTTTGCGGCGCAACACATGCCGCAAACACTATCCCTGCCTTCGGCAGCGGATTCTCGTGCCGGTCCTTCCCGGCACGCCCCAGGGACAAGCCCGCTTTTCCGACGAACCCCCGCCGCGCGTCACGCGCGGTGCGCACGGATGCGCGCGACCACCACCCATAACGAGAAGAATCCATTGAAAACGCGTATTGCCCTACCCGCCAACGCTGCCGCGCTGGCGATCGCCGCCGCGCTGTCGCTGCTCGCCCATCCCGCGCAGGCGCAGTCCACCACCGGCAGCATCTTCGGCCAGGTCGCCGCCAACGGCGGCGAGACGGTGCTGATCAAGAGCACCACCGGCATCGCGCGCACGGTGCCGGTCGATAGCCACGGCCGCTACAACGCAGGCGAATTGCCGCTGGGCACTTAGAGCCGCTAACAAAACTCCGGAAGATTCCGTAAGCAGATGATCGAGCAGGCAAGCGACAGCC
>NZ_JAKWJO010000004.1 GCF_022760995.1 Dyella sedimenti
CGGGCCATGCTGCAATTTTGCCACCCGCGAACCAGCCTTCAACCCGGTTTTGTTAGCGGCTCTAAGTCGCGCTGGACCCAGTCCTTGGCCGGCCACTTTGAAAAGGACGCTACCATTGGCTTGCGCAGCAGGCACAGTATGGCCTCCTGGTGAGAGGATTGTATATGCCGCAATGGTCATTGGCTCCGGAAATACCGGATAACAGCATGGCCTACCTGGCATTCGCCTCAGTCCAGGGCAAATGCCATGCCGCAGTTTCACCGGCCCTATATCACGGGATCACAGGAGGGGATTCCCGCCGGCATATCCTGGCATGCAGGAGTCGCCGGGCGAGAGGGTGGTGACGGTGATGCTGCCTGCGCCCACCAGTGCCATCTGCACGCCAGGGACGGCGGAGGTGTTTTCCGGAAGGCCGGTGGTTGACAGCGCGCAGATGGTGAAGTGGACTGGCTTGGCGTTGAGGTCGCGCTTGACCTGGCCTTGCTGGCCGTAGCTGAGCATCTTGCTGTCCGTATCGGCGATCGCGATGCCGGCCTGGGCGGCGGCTTCGCGCAATAGTACGAAACCATCCTTGCCGGCGCTGTATGCCTGGTCAGCGCCCTGCTTGCCAGTGGGATAGGTGTAGACGATCCAGCCGCTTGCATAGCTCGCGTCGTGGTCGCAGGCAGCGCCATCGTTGCTGGGGCAGAGGGATACGAAGGTACCTCGCATCACTGACTCGGCGCGGGCGTAGGCCAGGTCGGCACGCAACTGGGTGACCGCGCTGCTGACACGGTGACGACGCAGAAGGTTGTTGAAACTGGGCACGGCGACCATCGTCAGGATGGCCAGCATGGCCAGCGTCACCAGCAGTTCCAGCAGGGTAACGCCCCGTCCGAGTCGACCTGGCCTGCGTGCTTCCATTACCAGCAGCGTCCGTTGCGATTGCTGTCGATATCGTTGACATCGGGACGCTTGGCGCCCGTATCCGTGATCGACAGGCTGCCGCAGGCATCGCCTTGTTGGACACCCATGGATTCTGCCGTGGCGGTATAGGCCTGCCCGTCATCTTGGATCGACACCGACGCCAGGTAATAGCCGTGTTCGGAAGCCATGCTGCCGGTCGTGGCATAGCCGATGGTGGCCAGATCGCCATAGCGGTTGTAGGTGGCGTAGTAGCGTTCCTGCGCATTGGCGATGTGCAGCAGCAGTTGCTGGCCTTCCGCCCGACGCGCGCGGTAGGCATAGCGTTCGTAGCTGGGCACCGCGATGGCCGCGAGAATGGCGATGATGGCTACCACCACCATCAGTTCGATCAGGGTGAAGCCGCGCATCCGTGGCATGGAGCCTCCCTATTGCGCATCGTTGAGCGGGCGCCAGGCGCGACGGCGCCAGAGCGGGACATTGAATGAAAACGCCTTGCCGTCCAGATCGGGCCAGTGTTTGGCGCTGATTATCAGGCCCGGTACATAGGCCACACCGCCGCCAACCACTACCGCTGCCGGCAGGCTGCCACCAGTAGGCGGATTCCTTAGTCGTGCGCCAGCCAGGTCGCCCGCAACCGTGTTCGAGACGTCATAGTTGTTGATGCCTGCGGCCCAGGCCCCCTGGCCTGTAATTGCGTCGATGATCATGACCGCGCCGCTCAGTGCCGGATTACAAGGATCACTGGTTTGCGGAATCAAGGTGGCAAGAATGACCTGGTAGGTGCCGGGAACCGGTGTGGCATCCACCACCATGCGCTCGCCCCTGGCACTGGCATAGTCGATGGCATTGGCTTGGATATCCAAGGTGAAGTACCAGCCGCGAATCACCTTGCCGTCGGCAGCCCGGGCTGGAACCGGTTCATCACTCAGGCTGCGCAGGCCTGCTGTCTCATACAGGAAGTGTCGGACCAAAGGTGTTTCCGCGCCGCCGGCAATAACGGTGGCCTGTCCTTGCTGGCCGAGGTCGCGAATGCCGTAAACGGCCTGCACCATGGTGGAAGCATCCACCATGTTGTCCTCGCGGCCCAAATATTTGCCGGTGCCGAACAACACGATGAAGCCGCCGCCCACCGGGTCGGGAATCAGGCGCGGCATGACGGTGATGGGACGGTCACCGGGAAGCACGATGGGTCGTTCGCTGATGGCCGAGCCGGACTGGAAGAACTGCTCGACCTTCCATTCGGACGGATCGCGGCCCGTGAAGTCGAAACGCCACACACTGCCTTGCAGGTCGCCGGCGAAAGCCACGTCGTCGATCTGGTCGCCCTGGTAGTCGCCCAGCACAGGCGTGGTCAGTCCGTAGCTCGCTATGCTGGTGGCCGTTGCTCCCACCGGCTCGGGCGTGCGCAGTTCGCGGATCAGCTCACCGGTCTGCGCATCCAGCACGAACAACGAGCTATAGGGGCTGGCGACCGGGGTGCCGGAGATTTCCCTGTCGTAGTTGCGCTTGGGAAAATACCCCACCGGCACCAGCACCACCCACTTGTCGTTGGCCAACCGGGCGATGTTGGGGCGACCATAGGTATAGCCCAGATTCTTGGGATTGCCCGCGCTGGTGGCCGGCTGGCTGTAGTGGAATTCCCACAGCACCTTGCCGGCCGGTCCCGGCGCCTTGCCTGAGCCGCCGTCCTGGCTGGCGCCCGATTCGGTGATGTCCAGCGCATACACGCCGCGCCCACCCAGGCGCAGTCCAGCGACCAGCAAGGTATGCCAGCCTTCGTTCGCGCCGCTGAAATAGACGTCCCGACTGACCGGCGTGCCATCCACCGTCGGCAGGAACTCGAAGTCGCTACCAGTGGATTGGCTGGCCAGGCGCTTGTAGACCGCATAAGGCACATAGGCCCAGCGCTCCGCGCCGGGAGAAGGTGTCACATCCACGGCACTGGCCGGCGTTCCCGGCAGGGTCGCGTCGAAGGCGTGCAGCATGCCGTCGTTGGCCGCCACGTAGAGCGTGGGCGCGCGCTTGGCGTGATCCGCGCGGAAACGTGCATAGGAACGGCCCGAGGCCGCCCCGTGCGCCTCGGCCGAGCCGGCCGGCCACAGGTCGTCGCGATAGCCACTGTCCGGCTGCGCGACATAGAGCGTCTGGGCATTGATGATCGCGCCCAGCACCGAACCTCGCCTGCGCAAGGTGGCGCCATCCTCCTTGCCTCGATCGCCACGCCACCAGGCCAGACGGTCGGCTCCCGCCGCTGCCGCGCCAAAAGCCGGGTCCACCGCATGGATGGCATCCACGACCGCGCTGCCGGTAAAGGCCACGCCATGGCCGGCACCTGGCGCCGTGCTGGTGAGAATGACACGGCTGTCGCCCCGGCCCACCCTCTCGTCGAGCAGAACTCGTGCATCCCATAGAATCGACGGCGAAACAGTGCCATCGGTATTCACCGGGTTGGCGGTAAGACTGCCTTTCCAATCGTAGGTGTCATAACCGGCCTGGAAGGCTGCCGTATCGGACGTCAGCACCGAGGCGTTGAGACTACTGGCCAGCATGGTCAGGCTGCGCGTGACGATGTTGTCGATGATTTTCTGCAGCGCCTCCACCAGCACGCCAGGATTGGTGGCCGAAAAATAGGCGCCGCGACTATTCAAGGCCGCATGCCACATATCGTCCGGTGACTCCGGGTTGTTACCGCCGTTGGAAGCCATGACCGGCCACGCCACCTGGCCCGTGCGCAGCTTCCGGTAGGTGCTGTCGTTGTTCGGCAATACGCCGATGGTGCCAAGGCCGATCAGGTACTGCACCAGATGCGGCCAGGTGGCCGGGTCATTGGCCGGGTTCCAGTAGATTTCCGCATTGGTACGCGGGTCCGCGCCGGCTGCCAGGGGCTGGCCGAACAGATGGGTCGACAGGTCGGTGATGGCAGGAGTGACGCGACGGCGATTGGCTTCGGTGGCGAACAGGCTTGCCCCGGTCACGCCGGCCTGCAAGTCGCGAGCCCAGTAGTGGAAGGCGATATCCGCCATGGTGGCAATGGTATTGGCGCCTTCGTTCCATACCACGGCACTTTCGACACCTGACGCGGTAAACGACTGGATGCCATCGGGCAACATGCCGATGCTGCTCTTGTCATGGGGTATCACCTGGGCCGGTGCCTCGCCATTCCACAGGCCGTCGGTCATCTGGATGTGATAGTTCTGGCGGCAGACCAGTTCCTGGCCTGCATCCACGTCCCAATAGGGATTGCTTTCGACCGCGCCCGAGCGGTTGCTGAAATACCTGCCCACATTCATTGCGGCGGCGCGATTGGGCGTATAGGCAATGAAATCCGATCCATGGGTGCCGCGTGGCCCCATGTTGAACAGCCACTGGTAGAACCGAGTGCGCATGTTGGCCGTCGCATCGCCATCGACGAACCTGCGCATGGGCGTATCGAGCGTGAGCATGCTCCAATGGGTTCCCCCGCCCGAAAAATAGCTGCGGTAATCGTTGTAACTGTAGTAGCCGGAGCCGTCGGGCTTGGCGTCGACATCGCTCAGCGCCTGCCATGCCATGCGCACATTGCTGCCGAAGGGCGAGAACGCACGCGTAACCGCCGTAGCCGCGGCGAGCGCGCGGGTACGATAGTAGGAGAACCAATTGGCGAAGTTCTGTTTCTCCTGGGCGGCTCCCTGGTCAACCGACACCCACGTCCAATGTGCAAAGTTCAGGGGAGTCAGTGGATTCACCACATCCTGGTACAGGGTGTTGACTCCCCCGGCCGTCATCCGGCCAGTGGCCGGATCGGTGGCGGGTACGCTACCGGTGTATTTGTAATAGCCGGCACTCGTGTGGCCGCAGAAGTCGTGGGCGCCGCCGGTCATGCTGCCCAGGTTGAAATAGGCGACGGTGCGGCCACCGGCCGGGTTATAGGCCGCAAGGCCATCATCCGGCGCGTGGTTGTAGTCGATATCCGGCATGGAGGTGCCGTCTGCCTTCAACGGTGGCGCGTACGTATTGTCCGGGTTGTAGTAAACGCCATTCATCGTCCACGAGCGCGGATCCGCCGGATCGCTCACGCCCGGCGTGATGACGCCCGCGCAAATATAAGGAGCTGCCAGGCGATCAAAGGCTATGCCGTCGTTGTAGGAGCCGTTGCTGATGTATCCCGTGTACCACCAGGCGGTGTCCTTGTCCCTATAAGGTTGGCGGTCGGACATATAGTTCGCCAACATGGACGTGGAATCGTCGAAGGTCAGTACCACGTTCGGCGCAACCGTGCTTACCGTGGCCGTGGGACCCGCACTCAAGTCCACGTTACGGCCTAGCACCGAGGGGTTTGTAATCTGGTCGGCATGGACGGTGCCGATGCCGGTGCAACCGATAGCCAGACCCAGCAGCGCGCCAGACAAGCCATGCCTTGCCGCGAGGTGCTTCGCATTGGACATGCGCATACTCAGCCCCAAGGTGCCCAGGCGGATGGCGGCGACGAAGTGGATGGTGGTGGCACCGTGGCCTCGGCTTCGCCGTAGGCTTCCTTGCCGGGTGCGGCAAAGGTCGATTCGATGACCCGTACCATGTCGGCGGTGCGCCCGACGCCGCGCGCGGTGATGCGATAGATGTGCAGGTGTCCGTTAGAGGCATTCCCCGACACACCTGATTCGCGCTGGGCGCCCGCCCCAGGCGGCCGCTCAAGGCCCAGGTCCTCGATGATGTAGCGTGGGTTGGACACGAACGTGGCGATGGCTTTCTCGTCCGCGCCGAGCCGGCTGCTTCCCAGGCGGGTGTAGTCGTAACCGCCGCTCTCGCCCTTGTACTCGACCGCACCATCCGTGACCCAGCCCGCGCTCTCGCGGAACGCTTTTACCTTGGGATGGGGCTGGCCTGGCGTGTACGGGTAGCAACCGGCCAGCGTGCTGCAATCGACACCACCCTGGGCGCCAAGGGTCCATAACCTCCACTCGGCGCCGCGTAGCGCGCTTTCCGCTGCCATCTGTGCCAGTTGGGCGTTGCGCAAGCCACCGGCCATGCGCTCCTGCAACAGCGAACGACCCGAGGCGCCAACGGCCAGCACGGTCAGCAGCACCAGGAAGATCAGGGCCATCACCAGTACCGCACCCTCCTGCCGATGCAAGCGAAAGACGGGTTGGCCATCAGCGTGAGTCATCGTCCATTCCTTGGGTACGGCCGTATCCTGCGTCGTCAGGGATTGAAGTTGCGCAGGGCTACCAATGCGTTGAATTGGCGGCGCAACAGCTTTTCGTCGAAGCCTTGCTGGCCAGGCGTGATGGCGTGCTGGCCCGGCGGGAGCACTGCGCCATCGCCATCGGGCAAGTAGCCGTAGGCGGTTTCGCTTACCGTAAGGCTGGGCAACGGCTGCTGTCCGCTCATCAGCAGGCGCACCTCCACGCTCTTGATCGCACGCCACGCGCAGCCGGGCTCGCCCCCTGCCGATACCGGAAGCGGCACCGACAGGCATTGAGTGTTGAGTCGGGAATAACGGATGCCATCGTCGAGCAGGCTCGGCGGGGCCAACAAGGTGCCGCCATCAAGCTCGACGCCGTAGAGGAAATCCAGCCGCTCGATTCCACGCACCAACTCCTGGTCCTCGCCATTGACGCGCCGGACCAACGCGCCCGTGGTTTTCCCCTCACCGATATCCACCACCTTCGCGTAATAGGTCACAGTCAGGAAATCGGTATTGAAGTCGTACAGTCGCGGCGCCGATGGCAAGGGCTGCACCACTGGCATGGCATTGTTGCCTGCCGCCCCGCTTTCCACCGCCGCGGGAGAGAATTGCCCGGAAGATGGCGTTCCCGCGACGGCGAACACCGCGGAAGCGGCGCAATCGGCCAACAGCGCAAGATGGCCTGCCTTGAAATCGCTCAAAGGCGGCTCACCACTGGTGGGGACAACGTGGATGGCGGCGACCGTGCCATTGGCCGTGGTGGTCAATGTGCCTGCCCCATCCAGCGCCCAGCCGCGCGAAGGGTCGAGATAACGCACCGTCAGTATGCTGGTACCCACCACGCGCTTGCCCGCTGTCTTGCCCGCCGCGGGAATACTGGCTGGCGCCGCCGGGCTGCAGGCGTTGGCGTCGCAGGCGTAGCCCCGCATCCACAAGCCCGACGGCAAGGAATAAGGGCTATTCGGCTGGGCGGGATACAGGCTGCTGCCCCAGGGCGTGCCCACGTCGCTCAATGCCGACATCAAATCGTTGGCATACACCGTGGGCGCGCGCAGGCCATCCAGCAGGATGCCGTTGGTGGCCTTCACGGCGTTGCCGCCGGTATTGGTGCAGTACTGGCTGTTGGCCATGCGCAGGTCATGCGACAGGCGACCGATGGCGTAGCGCCCCTCCTCCTGCAGCAGGGCCAACTGGTTCTGTACCCGGTTGCTGTGCGAGGTGGAAAGAAACACGGAAATGATGCCCGCCGCCACCAACAGGCCGATCACCATTGCCACCATCAGCTCGACCAGGGTCACCCCTCGGGACCGGCATGCCAGCAAAGACCACCGCCTCATGGCTGGAATACCCAGGCAAAGGTCTGCGTCACCGCCTTGCCATACATGCCGCTGCCCGCGCCACGCTCGGTCCAGCTCAAGGTCATCTCGCATGTGCCGCCATAGGGCGGTCGCGCATTGAGCTGTGCCGTCGGGTTATACCCGACGGCTCCTGCGCCGGTGCAGGCGATCCTGGCGCTGGCGCCGGGCAACAGGTTCTTCAGCATCTGGCTCCAGGCGTACTTGTCGTGCGCGGCCAGTTGTTCGGGCGAACAGCCTGCCTGGCCACCGGCCGCCACGATGACCAGCACATCGCAACTCGCCTTGGCATCGGTGGGGAAGTTTGCCCCGTTGTACCAGCCACTCCACACGCCGATGGGATTGGCCCGCATGCGGTCGGCCATGCTGTCGGCGAGGAAGGTGACCTGAGTACGCAGGTACGCCGCATGGTTGGAGCGTGCGGCCATCACCATCAGGCCGGCCATACCGATCAGGCCGATGCTGAAGATCAGCACGGCAACCAGCACTTCGATCAGTGAAATGCCCCTTTGGCGCAATGATGGATGCATGCCATCCATCATGTCATTGGAGCAGGCGTTCGCTCAGGCGCGCAGCATTGTTTCTTTATCTATCGCTTCGGCATTGAAGCGCCCCAAAGCAGGCAAATCAACCTTCGGCGCCAACGATTCGAAAAGCGCCACACGCAAACCATCCAGGGATCACCTGGCGCTTCCTGTTGCCCTACAGGCAGGTTCCGAAGTGCCGATTGGCTCTTCATGGACGTCGCGCGACCGCCGTTGGCCGATGCGCCCTGCTCCAACCGTGGATCGCCCCCCGTCTGTCGGAATAAATCTACACTGCCATCAGGCTCTGCCGAGCACTACACTCAAGAGATAGGGCGGAAGGGCCAAGGCCACGAAGCCCCGTATGCGTATCGTTATAGCCGTCGCTGTTGGCAAGAACAAAGGACAAGGCCATCGGACGGCATTGCCTCCGTGCGTATTCCGCCCCTCTCCATGACAGCTTGCCCATACACGATACCAAAGGCTGCGCCATGTCCACCCAACATCTGATCGTCGACCTCGGATATGCATTGCTAGGCCTTGTCTATGTGGCCGCTGGCGCACTCCATTTCCGGCACTTCAATGACGTATCCACCGCGCTGTCCGTGCGGCAGATACCGGCACCCAGGAGCGTGCTGGCGATCGGCTCGGTCTTCCAGATCATTGTCGGCGCGATGCTGGCGATCCAGATGGACGTCCGTTTCTCGGCCGTGGGACTTGCGGTGTTCACCGTGGTCGCATCGCTTATGCTTCTGGACTTCTGGCGGCAGACCGGGCCGGCTCGCCAGGCCACCCTCAGCGGCTGGCGGACCAATATCGCCTTGATCGGTGCGCTGCTGGTCATTGGCTGTCATTGAGGCGGGGCGTGTCTCACGACTCACTTCGCATGAGGCGAGACACTGCGCAGCCATTGCTGCGCCGCTGCCATGGTCTCGTCGGAACCGTCGCCGGAGGCTGACGCCGCGACAGTGACGTCCGGCGGGATGGGGCCATCGTATGGCTTGCTGTTGCGATCCAACTCGACACCGACGGTTAGCGCAATCGCGGCGCCATCCGGCAGCTTGAATACCCGGTTGCTGGTCGGCACGCCCGTCGTGGGCATGCCGAAGAAGCGCGTGTTTGGACGGCCATGGAGTGCGATAACCACGGCCTCCCCCGCGCTTGCCGTATGCGGGCCGGTAAGCACGGCCACGGGCACGTCGCCGAGGTCGAGTGGCCGGACTGGCTGCCATTTTTTCAATTGCGCCATCCACGGGTCGGACAAGCCAAGACCATCCTTGAAATAACCCAGCGGGCCATCGCCCAGGAAGGCGCGCAAGGCGGCCAGCATGGGCCACATATTGCCGCCACGGTCGTTTCGGAGATCGATCACCCAACCGGAAGTGACCTGCCCCGCGATCCGGGCAATGCCCGTCGATGCGCCGTCTTCATAGGCCTTGACGTTATGGGCTTCCAGGCTGTTGAAGCCGGGCAGCGCGATATAACCGGTGCCTTGCCGCTCCTCGACGGTGGGTAGCGCCACAGGCATCCCCGCCGCATGTGGAGCGGCCGCCTCTTCGGGGGACAGTAGATGGCTATGATGATCCTGCAGCGATGCCAGAAGCCCGCGAATCAGCGGATAGGCATCCAGAGACCAGTCGCCGCTGTTCAGCTGGGCATGCAGCCTGGGGATCTCCTGCTCCCAATCCACCGATGACGACCGGAGCGCGTTTTCCTTCACGATCTTGATGGCGGCATCCAACTCGGCAAGCGCAGGCACGATACGGTTGGCCGGAATGGCTTCGCCGCGCACCAGCACAAGATGATCGGCCACGGCATTGCCATTCCTTTCGAGCAGCGTGCCGAAGGCCAGGCGCGTTGCCGAGTTCGGCACATCGATTTCGATCTCCCGCTGCTGGGAGGACACCGTCCCCTTGACCAGCGACGTCTCCGAATTGGCAAAGGCAAGCCGGCCATGGGCGCCATCGGCCCGAAGCCACAACCCAGCCCCGTCAGGGGCATCCACCGTACTGATCGCCGCGGAAAGCCTGACGGTGTAACCGCGATAAGGCGTGGCGTCGACATTGGCGACGGAAGTGCCGAAAGCCGCCTTGTTGCCAGCCGCCGAGGCAAGCTCGACATGCGCACCGGCACTATCCAACGCACTGCCCTGGGCCTTGAGGGAATAGCCTGATCCTCCGGCGGATATCATCCAGGGAGTGGTATGGCCGTTTGCCAAGGCCACGCTCGCGAGCGTCACCGCCGCAAAAGCGGAGGAACACACCCAGCAGAAGAGTTTCGAGCCAATCTTCAGCGTTTGACGTTTGACCAGAGTATCCAAGCGCGACTCCCTTGCTTCGCATAATTGCATTCCTATCCGAGACGGATGCCCCCATGCCATGGCGAAACCTCGCACGGACACGTCTTCCGAACCGGTTGCACTCTCCATATCGACATTTCCGTCCTAAGAGCCTGTTCACGATCTCCGTGGCCCACGGGGAGCCATGGAGGCACTCCCAGCTCCTGATGCATCCATTCGCCATATCCGATGGCATGGGTTGGCCTGGGTTCGAGGCCCGCCACAAGTCCTGCATGGATACTTCGCGATATTCCAATGGCATGGGCATGGGGGGTCTCAGTCAAGACTGGAACCCAATATGTACGCTCGGGCAGCGAACAGCTAGAGGTTTCCAGCGAAACTCGGTCCTGCTCCCTGGACCGGACAATCCAGGCGTGACGCCAAAGAAAAAGGCCCAGCCATGGAAGCCGAGCCTTTTGCCAACCTTTTGATTTGGTGCCGGAAATAGGATTCGAACCTACGACCTACGCATTACGAATGCGCCGCTCTACCAACTGAGCTATTCCGGCGATGAACTGGCAATTTTACGGAGCGCCGGGAGGCCGCGCAAGACGTGGCGTTACAGGCTGGCCGCCAGGCGCAGTTCCTTGGGCAGGGCGAAGGTGATGGTTTCGGGGTCGCCGTCGAGTTCGCGGACGCTGCCGGCGCCCCAGGACTGCAGACGGGCGATCACGTCGCGCACCAGCTTTTCCGGGGCGGAGGCGCCGGCGGTGAGGCCGATGCGGGCGACGCCATCGAGCCAGCTGCGCTCGATATGCTCGGCGCCATCGATCAGGTAGGCGCGCACGCCCTGCCTTTCGGCCAGCTCGCGCAGGCGGTTGGAGTTGGAGCTGTTGACCGAGCCGACCACCAGCATCAGGTCCACCGCGTCGGCGAGGCGGCGCACCGCGTCCTGGCGGTTCTGCGTGGCGTAGCAGATGTCGTCCTTGCGCGGGCCTTCGATGTCCGTGAACTTGGCGCGCAAGGCCTCGATGATGGCCTTGGTATCGTCCACCGACAGCGTGGTCTGGGTGACGTAGGACAGTTCGTGCGGGAATTTGGGTTCCAGCGCGTTGACCTGCTCGACGGAATCGACCAGCAGGATCTCGCCGCGGTTGGCGGGGTTCCACTGGCCCATGGTGCCTTCCACCTCCGGATGGCCCTCGTGGCCGATCAGCACCACGCTGCGACCGGCGCGGCCCAGGCGGGCGACTTCCATATGCACCTTGGTGACCAGTGGGCAGGTGGCGTCGAATACTTTGAGGCCGCGCTGCTCGGCTTCCTCGCGCACGGCCTTGGAGACGCCGTGGGCGCTGAAGATCACCGTGGCGCCATCGGGCACCTCGTGCAGTTCCTCGACGAACACGGCGCCATCGGCGCGCAGCTTGTCCACCACGTAGCGGTTGTGCACGACCTCGTGCCGCACGTAGATTGGCGCGCCATAGGATTCGATCGCGCGCTCGACGATGGCGATGGCGCGGTCCACGCCGGCACAGAAACCACGGGGATTGGCGAGCAGGATATCCACGGGAACTCCGGACCCGGACGGGTCATCAGGGATGGCCGGCATTATCGCACGGCCCGCATGGCCGCACGAACCCGCCGTTCAGGCGCGCGGCTTGCCCGCCAAGAGGCCGAACACCACCAGCATCACCGCCCCGACCGTGATCCCGCAGTCGGCGAGGTTGAATACGGGGTAGTTCCACTCACGGTAGTACACGTGGATGAAATCGGTGACCTGGGAGGCATGCAGGCGATCGATCAGGTTGCCCAGCGCCCCGCCCACGATCAGGCCCAGCGGCAGCGCCGTCTTCCAGTCGCGGCGCGGCGTGCGCGCCAGCCACGCCACCAGCACCGCGCTGATCGCCACCGCCAGCAGCACGAAGAACCAGCGCTGCCAGCCCGTGCCGCCGGCAAGGAAGCTGAAGGCCGCGCCGGTGTTGAAGGCCAGGGTCCAGTTGAGGAGGCCGGGGATGACCGGATGCGGTACGCCAGCCGGCTGCAACGCCGTCAGCGCCCACCACTTGCTGAGCTGGTCGAGGACGATGACGGCCACGGAGAGCCACAGCCAGGGAAGTGCGTTGGGTTTGGGGTTCATGGGCGAATCAATGTGTTGGCTCCCTCTCCCCTCAGGGAGAGGTAAGAAGAGCTAGAACCAGCGGCGGTCCTCGCCCGGACCATCGACGTTGCTGATGCAGCGATCGCACAGTTCCGGGTGATCCGCATGCGTGCCCACGTCGTCGCGGCGGTGCCAGCAGCGCACGCACTTGGCGGCGTCGCTGACCGTGGCCGAGACCCACACGTCCGCGCCTTCCAGCTCGGTCAGCACCGCATCCGCCGGCTGGCCGCCGGCCAGGTCCAGGCGCAGGTCGGAGGTGATGAAGAAGAAGCGCAGCTCCGACGCCGCCGGCTGGTAGCGGGCCACGATGGCGGGGTCGGCATGGATGGCCAGCTTCGCCTCCAGCGAGGCACCGATCTGCTCGGCCTTGCGCATGCCTTCGAGCACGCGCGAGGCGGTTTCGCGGATAGCCAGCAGGTCGGACCAGTAGCGGCGCTGCTCCGGCGAGCCCTGGGTGGCGGCCAGGCCGTCGTACCAGGTCTCGAACAGCACGCTCTCGCCGCGCCCGCCCGGCAGGTGCCGCCAGATTTCCTCGGCGGTGAAGCTCAGCACCGGCGCCAGCCAGCGCACCAGCGCCTCGGCGATGCGGTACATCGCGCTCTGCGCGCTGCGCCGGCCGTGGCTGTCGGTCGGCATGGTGTAGAGGCGGTCCTTGGTGATGTCCAGGTAAAGCGCGCCCAGCTCGTTGGTGCAGAAGTTCTGCACGCGCTGCACGATCTCCGGGAAGTCGTAGCGGTCATAGGCCGCCGCCACCGCCTGCTGCACGTCGTAGGCCTGCTGCACCGCCCACTGGTCGAGCAGCAGGCTCTGTTCCACCGGCAGCAGGTGCCTGGCCGGATCGAAGCCGTCGAGGTTGCCGAGCAGGAAGCGCGCGGTGTTGCGGATGCGGCGGTAGGTGTCGGAGACGCGCTTGAGGATCTCGTCCGACAGCGACATCTCGTTGCGGTAGTCGGTGGAACAGATCCACAGGCGCAGGATGTCCGCGCCCAGGTTCTTCATGATGTCCTGCGGCTCGATGCCGTTGCCCAGCGACTTGGACATCTTGCGGCCCTGCGCGTCCACGGTGAAGCCGTGGGTGAGCACGTCCTGGTAGGGCGCGCGCGCGAACATGGCCGACGAGGTGAGCAGGGACGACTGGAACCAGCCACGATGCTGGTCCGAGCCTTCCAGGTACATCACCTTGTAGCTGGACGCCTTGCCCTGCTGCAGCTCGGGACGCTGGCCAACCACGGCGAAATGGCTGACGCCGGAATCGAACCACACGTCCAGCACGTCCAGGACCTTTTCGTAGTCCTTGGCCTGGTCGCCCAGCAGCTCGGCCGCATCCAGCGCGTACCAGGCGTCGATGCCGCCCTGCTCCACGCGCCTGGCCACCTGTTCCAGCAGCGCCACGCTGTCCGGATGCGGCTCCTGCGTCACCTTGTGGATGAACAGCGCGATGGGCACGCCCCAGGTGCGCTGGCGCGAGATGCACCAGTCGGGACGATCGCCCACCATGCCGGCGATGCGTTCCTCGCCCCATGCGGGCACCCACTTCACCTGCCCGATCGCATCGAGCGCGGTCCGGCGCAGGCCTTCCTTCTCCATGCTGATGAACCACTGCGGCGTGGTGCGGAAGATCACCGGCGTCTTGTGGCGCCAGCAATGCGGATAGCTGTGCTCGATCCTGGCGAACGCCAGCAGCACGCCGCGACGGCGCAGCAGCTCGACGATCTCATCATTGGCCTTCCAAAGGTGCTTGCCGGCGATGACGGTGCCATCGAGCGCGGCCGGCGTGTCGACGCGATACGTACCGCGCGCCTCGATGTAATTGAGCGTCTCGATGCCGTACTTGCGCGAGACGACGAAGTCCTCCACACCATGGTCGGGCGAGGTATGCACGGCGCCGGTGCCGTCCTCGGCGGACACATGGTCACCGATCAGCACGGGCACTTCGCGCGCATAGAACGGATGTTTCAGCAGCACGCCTTCCAGCGCCTGGCCGGCGACATGGCCAAGCACCGTCGGCTCGCCCTCGATGCCGTAGCGCTGCGCGGCCTTTTCGACGAGCGCGCTGGCGATGGCCAACAGCACGCGATGTCCCTCGCGGGACGGGCCTTCGACCAGTGCGTATTCCAGCTCGCCGCCCAGCGATACCGCCAGGCTTTCCGGCAGCGTCCATGGCGTGGTGGTCCAGATCGGAATGGCGACGATGGCGTCGCCCGCGTCCACGCCGAACTTTCGCGCGAGCGCCTTGGGGTCCACCGCGTCATAGGCCACGTCCACCGCGGGCGATACCTTGTCGGCGTATTCGATCTCCGCCTCGGCCAGCGCCGAGCCGCAGTCGAAGCACCAGTACACCGGCTTGGCACCACGCACGACATGGCCGTTGGCCACGATCTTCGCCAGCGCGCGCACCATGTCGGCCTCGTACTTGAAGTCCATGGTGCGGTATGGGTTTTCCCAATCGCCCAGCACACCCAGGCGCTTGAAGTCGGCGCGCTGCAGGTCGATCTGCTGCTGCGCGTATTCGCGGCACTTCTGGCGGAAGGCGGCGGCATCGAGCTTGTCGCCCACGCGGCCGAACTTCTTCTCCACCGCCACCTCGATCGGCAGGCCATGGCAATCCCAGCCCGGCACGTAGGGCGCGCGGTAGCCGGCCAGCAGGCGCGACTTCACCACCACGTCCTTGAGTACCTTGTTCACCGCATGGCCCAGGTGGATGGCGCCGTTGGCGTACGGCGGGCCGTCGTGCAGCACGAACACCTTGTCGCGGCCGGCGGCGCGCTCCTGGATCTGCGCGTAGCGGCCGGCCTGCTGCCAGTCGGCCAGCCACTTCGGCTCGCGCTTGGGCAAGTCGCCGCGCATCGGGAAGTCCGTCTGCGGCAGGTTGATGGTGTTCTTGTAGTCCTGGGTCATTGCCTGGGAATGCTCTGATCGGGGTCTGGCGCGGCCCTGCCCGCCTGCGGCGCCGCCGTGGGCCGGGCGGAAACGCCAACGTTACCGGATTTGGCGCCGTTACGCCTGGCTCAACCGGGGATTCATGCCGAGCAGTTCGCGGGCCTGGCGGGCGTCCTTGGCCATCTGCACGGTCAACTCGTCCAGGCTGTTGAATTTCTGCTCGTCGCGCAGCTTGGCCACGAATTCCACCGCCATGCGCTGGCCGTAGAGGTCGCCCTCGAAGTCGAACAGGTGGACCTCCAGCAGCGGCTCGGGCACCTCGTTCACCGTGGGCCGCACACCCAGGCTGGCCACGCCGGGCCAGCTGCATTCGCTCTCGCCCAGTCCCACCCGCACCGCGAAGATGCCTTGTACCGGGCTGGCCCGGTCGCGCAGGTGGATGTTGGCGGTGGGATAGCCCAGCTGGCGCCCCAGTTGCTTGCCGTATTCCACCTTGCCTTCGATCACGAACGGGCGGCCCAGCAGCGGCGCCGCGCCGGCGAACTCGCCGGCCGCCAGCAGCATGCGCACGCGGGTGGCCGAGACGCGGGCGCCATCCAGCAGCACCGAGGGCATGGTATGCGCCACGAAGCCGAGGGAGGGGCCCATCGCCTCCAGCAGGGCCACATCGCCGCCGCGCTTGTGGCCGAAGCGGAAATCCGCTCCCACCCACACCTCACGGGCGGCCAGCCGGTCCACCAGCACGCGGCGGACGAAATCCTCGGCGGACATGGCGGTCAACGCATGGTTGAAGCGCAGCAGCAGCACGTGCGCCATGCCGGCCGCCTCGAAGCCGCGCAGCTTCTCCCGCACGCTGGACAAACGCGCCACCGGCTCGGGCGAGAAGAAGGCCCGCGGCAGCGGCTCGAAGCTCACCACCACCGGCGTCAGGCCACGCGCAGCCGCCTGCTCGCGCACCCGCGCAAGCAAGGCCTGGTGACCGCGATGCAGGCCGTCGAACGCGCCGACGGCGACCACGCTGCCGCCCGGCGCCAGACAGGGGCCGGCGACATCCCTGGAAAGTCTCATCATGCGGCGATTATAGCGGGTCGAGGCCAGCCGCCCGCGCGCCTCACCCCTTACCTCTTATACCCCTTACCTGTAAGAGCGCACCCCGTGCGCGACCAGCGAATGCCAGGGCTCAGGGAAGCGAGGGATTAGGGGTTAGTAGCGAGGGCGCCAAAGCCGACCACCAGGGGCAGCTCCCGAGTGGCGACAGACATGCGAGCTTGCGCCCTCGCCTCTCGCTTTCGCCGGTCGCGCACAGGGTGCGTTCCTACAGAAAAGCAAAGAACCTCACGCGCCGCGCAGTTCGCGCAGGCGGAAGCCGGCGGCGAACAGGGTTGCCGCATAGGCGCCGCCACCGGCCAGCACCAGCACGGCCAGGCGCCACACGCGGGCCCACTTGTCGGCGCCGGTCCAGTCCGGCCAGACCGCCATGCCCGCCAGCAGCACGGCCACCATCACCGCGCAGGCCAGCACCAGCCGCAGCAGGTGGCGGGCCCAACCGGGCTGGCGCTGATACACGCCGGCCCGCTTCAGCCAATGCCACAACAGGCCCAGGTTGAGGTAGCTGGCCAGCGCGCTGGCCATGCCCAAGGCCATGTGCAGGCCGGGCACCGCGGCGATGCCGTCCAGCCAGGGCAGCCGGCGCTGCTCGGGCGTCGCCCACAGTAGGTACAGCAGGGCCACGAACAGCACGTTGAGCACCATGTTCGCCACCAGCGAGGCCACGCCGGCGCGCACCGGCGTCTTGGTGTCCTGGCGTGCGTAGAAGGCCGGCAGCGCCACCTTGACCAGGGCGAACGCGGGCAGGCCGAAACTGAGCGCGGTGATCGACAGCGTCGCCATGCGCGTGTCGAACGGAGTGAATTGGCCGTGCTGGAACAACGTGGCCACCAGCGGTCTGGCCAGCAGCATCAGGGCGAACATCGCCGGCACCGCGATCAGCAACGTGGTGCGCAGGCCCCAGTCGAGCGCCTTGGAGAAGCCGTCGCGGTCGGTGGTGACGTGGTGGCGCGACAGCGACGGCAGGATCACCGTGCCCAACGCCACGCCGAACAGGCCCAACGGCAGCTCCAGAAAGCGGTCCGCCTGCGACAGCCAGCTCTGCGAGCCGGTCATCAGGTAGGCGGCGATCACCGTATCCAGCAGCAGGTTGACCTGGGCGATGGAGGAGCCGAACAACGTCGGCACCATCAGCGTGAGGATGCGTCGCACGTCCGGATGGCTCCAGCCCCAGCGCGGCAGCGCGAGCAGGTCCAGCCCCTTCAGCGAAGGCAACTGGAACAGCAGTTGCAGGATGCCCGCCAGCAGGATCGCCCAGCCCATCGCCAGGATCGGCGGATGCAGGTAGCGCGACAGCCACAGCGCGCCGCCGATCATGCACAAGTTGAGGATCACTGGGGTCAGCGCCGGCAGCGCGAAGCGATGGAAGCTGTTGAGCGCGCCGCCGCACAGCGCGGTCAGCGAGACGAACAGCAGGAAGGGAAAAGTCAGCCGCAGCAGTTGCGCGGTCAGCTCGAACTTCTCCGGCGTGTCGGCAGCGCCCTGGGAGAACATCGCGGCCACCTGGGGCGCGAAGATCACACCCAACGCGGTAATCAACAGCAGCACCCCACCCAGCGTGCCGGAGACGCGGGACATCAGTTGCCTGAGGTCCTCGTGGCTGCGCTTTTCCTTCACCTCCATGAAAACCGGCACGAAAGCGGTGGAGAACGAGCCCTCGGCGAATAGCCGGCGCATGAAGTTGGGGATGCGGAAGGCGACCCAGAACGCGTCCGTTGCCGCGTTGGCGCCGAACACTGTGTTGATCGACATGTCCCGGACCAGCCCGAGGACGCGCGAGATCATGGTCATGCTGCTGAACGACAGCAACCCACGGAACATGCTGGGAGACTTCATGCGGTGCGACGGTGCCTTGGCGGATGGGACGGGCGCCGGGAGGAGCCCCCGCCCCGGCCGAAAGGCGCATAGTGTGACAGCGCGCGTGGGCGAGTTCACGACCCTGTCATGGCATAATGCGGGCCGTACGCGCCCATTCCGGCGCATCCGAAGGCATGGCGCCGGCAGCGGCCGCTTGACAAGCGGCTAAGCGGTTGACGCTGCGGCGCATTCGTCGCATACTTGCCGTCTTTTTCCAACCCAGCTATTCCGGAGTTCTACCTTGGCCAACATCAAGTCCGCGAAGAAGCGCGCGCGCCAGTCCGAGCAGCGCCGCCTGCGCAACGTCAGCGCCCGCTCCATGGTGCGCACCGCCCTCAAGAAGGTCGTCAAGGCCATCGAGAACAAGGACAAGGCCGCTGCCGTCGAGGCGTTCGCCGCCGCGCAGCCGGTCATGGACCGCTACGCCGCCCGCGGCCTGATCCACAAGAACAAGGCCGCTCGCCACAAGAGCCGCCTTAACGCGAAGATCCGCGAGCTGGCGTAAGCCGGCCCCGCGTCTCGCATCCGGGTTGGTAGGAGAGCCGGCGCAAGCCGGCTTTTCTGTGCCCGTGTGAAAACCGGCCAGCGCAGGCCGGTTTTTGTTTGGCCGGCAATAGAGTGACCCCGGACGTTTTGCATCGTCATTCCGGCCTGCGCCGGAATGACGGTCAAAAAAAGCGGCCGCCCGGGCCGCTTTTTTTGACCGCCAAAGACGCCTACTCGCCGCGCAACCGCACATCCCCCGGCAACATGTCGTCGCGTTCCTCGCGCGCCATGTGCTCCTCCTCCAGGAAGCGCCACACCTGCTGGCATACCGGCAGGGTGTTCTCGCGGGCGATGGCCGAGACCAGGAACCAGGGCGCCTTCCAGCCCAGCCGCTCCACGATGTCCCCGGCGATGGCCTGGCGTTCGGCGGCGGGCAGCACGTCGGCCTTGTTCAGCACCAGCCAGCGCGGGCGCTCAAGCAGCTCGGGATCGAACTTCTCCAGCTCCTGCTCGATCGCGCGCACCTGTTCCACCGGATCGGCACCGTCGACCGGCGCGATATCCACCACGTGCAGCAGCAGCCGGGTGCGCGATACGTGGCGCAGGAACTGGATGCCCAGGCCCGCGCCGTCCGCCGCGCCCTCGATCAGGCCCGGGATATCGGCGATCACGAAGCTCTGGTCGGTACCCAGGCTGACCACGCCCAGGTTGGGGTGCAGCGTGGTGAACGGGTAGTCGGCGACGCGGGGCGTGGCGGCCGACACGGCGCGGATGAAGGTGGACTTGCCCGCGTTGGGAAAGCCCAGCAGGCCCACGTCGGCCAGCAACTTGAGCTCCAGCTTCAGCTCGCGCACGTCGCCCGGCGTTCCCGGCGTCGACTTGCGCGGCGCGCGGTTCACCGAACTCTTGAAATGGATGTTGCCCAGGCCGCCCTTGCCGCCCTGCGCCACCAGCAGGCGCTGGCCGTGCTGCGTGAGGTCGCCGATGATCTCGTCGGTGTCGACGTTGGTGACCACCGTGCCTACCGGCACGCGGATGAAGGTGTCCTCGCCGCCCTTGCCGTACATCTGGCTGCCCATGCCGTTCTGACCGCGCTGGGCCTTGAACGAGCGCTGGTGACGGAAGTCGATCAGGGTATTGAGGCCCTCGTCGGCCACCAGCCACACCGAACCGCCGCTGCCGCCGTCGCCGCCGTCGGGGCCGCCGAACGGGATGAACTTCTCGCGACGGAAGCTGATGCACCCGTTGCCGCCGTCACCGGCATGGACTTTGATGATCGCTTCGTCGACGAATTTCATTTTTGAGAGCAGTCAATAGTAAGTGGTTAATGGTAAAGGGCAAAAGCGTCGCGGCCTTGTGAGCGGGCGGGCATCGGGTGGCCGGCTTTAGCCATTCACCATTGACTATTTACTCGACAAAACAAAAGCCCCGCCGAAGCGGGGCCTTCGCTTCAACGCGTAGAGCTATCAGCCCTTGACGACGCTGACGAACTTGCGGCCTTCGGCGCCGCGCGCCTTGAACTCGACGGTGCCGTCGACCAGGGCGAACAACGTGTGGTCACGGCCCACGCCCACGCCGGTGCCGGGATGGAACTTGGTGCCGCGCTGACGCACGATGATGTTGCCGGCCTCGATGGCCTGGCCGCCGTACACCTTCACGCCGAGGTATTTCGGGTTGGAGTCGCGACCGTTGCGGGACGAACCTACGCCTTTTTTGTGTGCCATGACTATCTGCTCCGGCTGATCAGGCGTTGATGCCCGTGATCTCGACTTCGGTGAAATGTTGACGATGACCCTGCTGCTTCTTGTGGTGCTTGCGGCGGCGGAACTTGATGATGCGCACCTTGTCCGCGCGGCCGTGCTTGCGCACGGTGGCACTCACGGTGGCGCCGGCCACGGTAGGTGCGCCCACGGTGATGCTCTCGCCCGCACCGACCAGCAGGACCTGGTCGAACTGGATGGTGGCGCCTTCGTCGGCCGTCAGCAGCTCCACGCGCAGGACGTCACCCTGCTGAACGCGGTACTGCTTGCCACCGGTCTTGATGACTGCGTAACTCATGGGAATATCCCTTCTGTCGTTATTCTCTTGGGCTCGCCAGGCCAGCTACGGCACTGGCGAACTGAGGATTATAGCGATGCCAGGACTGGGTGGTCAATCATTGACCACCCGTGGAGCCGCCCTGGGCCGGAGCCTTGCCCGGCGTGGCCTGGTCGCCGGTCTTGGCGGACGAGGCGGCGGTGGCCGGCTTGGCCCCGGTCTTGGCGGGCGCCTTGCCGGCGGTGGCGGGCTTCTTCGCGGCAGGCTTGGCGGCCGGCTTCTTCGCCACCGGCTTGGCCGGCGCCTTGTGGGGGGCCGCCTTGGCCTTGGACGGTGCCGCCTTGCCGGAAGGCGCGGCCTCGCCCTCCTCCGCCCCGGCCACGGCCGCCGGCGCCACCTTGGCCGGGCAGCGGCCACTGGCGTCCAGGCTGCCCATCTGTTTGAGCTCGGCGATCATCTGATCGCTGCGCTCATGGCTCCACTGCTGGCCGGCCTGGCTGGCCTCCGCCATGGTCACTGGCATTTCGTTGACCACCTTCTGGCCCAGCGGCGAGCGGTAGAACTTCAGCAATCCTTCCAACTCGTCGGCCGTGAAATGGTGCTGGTACACCGGCACCAGCCGGCCGATGAACAGCTGGGTCTGGTTGGCGTCCATGTAGTTCTGCCAGAAGTCCGGCGCCACGCAGGGCATCGACTGCTGCAGCGTGGTCACCGCCTGCGTGTTCATCTGGGCCAGCATCTTGCCCACGCCCACCACGTCCAGGAGCTGGCGTACCTGCTCCTCGGTGGCCGGGGCCGCGTTGGCCAACGCCTGCCCGCCGGCCATTGCAAGCGCCAGGGCGACGCCCCATCTTTTCCACTTAAGCATCCGCACTCTCTGATCGAAGCCAGGGCCTGATCCAGGCCAAAGTCCCTATTAAGCCATAGTCGGGCCGGCCTTCCCTGAAGCGCGATGGCCAGAAGTCAGGCAGGCAATAACTGTCCTGGTTAGTTTGATATAGTGCAGTTTTTCCCTCCCCTCCATCTCTTCCGGGCGACATGGACACCATCCGCATCCGCGGCGCACGCACGCACAACCTCAAGAACATCGACCTCGACCTGCCGCGCGACCGGCTGATCGTGATCACTGGCCTGTCGGGCTCGGGCAAGTCCTCGCTGGCCTTCGACACCATCTATGCGGAAGGCCAGCGCCGATATGTCGAATCGTTGTCGGCCTACGCCCGGCAATTCCTGTCGATGATGGAAAAACCCGATGTGGACCATATCGAGGGTCTCTCGCCGGCCATCTCCATCGAGCAGAAGTCCACCTCGCACAACCCGCGATCGACCGTGGGCACCATCACCGAGGTGTACGACTACCTGCGCTTGCTGTACGCCCGCGTGGGCACGCCGCGCTGCCCCGACCACGGCATCCCGCTGGAGGCGCAGACGGTCAGCCAGATGGTGGACGCCACCCTCGCGCTCGACCCGGACAAGCGCTACATGCTGCTCGCCCCGGTGGTGCGCGAGCGCAAGGGCGAGCACGTGCAGGTGTTCGACCAGTTGCGCGCCCAGGGCTTCGTGCGCGCCCGCGTGGACGGCGCCGTGTACGACCTGGACGCCGTGCCGCCGCTGACCCTGCGCCAGAAGCACACCATCGAGGTGGTGATCGACCGCTTCCGCCCGCGCGAGGACATCAAGCAGCGCCTGGCCGAGTCGTTCGAGACCGCGCTGCGCCTGGGCGACGGCCTGGCCATCGTGGTCGACATGGACGACGCGAAGGCCACCGAGCAGTTGCTGTCCTCGCGCTACTCCTGCCCGGTGTGCGACTACTCGCTGCCGGAACTGGAACCGCGCCTGTTCTCGTTCAACTCGCCGATCGGCGCCTGCCCGACCTGCGACGGCCTGGGCGTGACCCAGGTGTTCGATCCGGCGCGCGTGGTGGCGCATCCGGAGCTGTCGCTGGCCGGCGGCGCCATCCGCGGCTGGGACCGCCGCAACGCGCACTATTTCCAGTTGATCCTGTCGCTGGCCAACCACTACAAGTTCGACGTCGAGACGCCGTGGCGCAAGCTGCCGGCCGACGTGCAGAAGGCCATCCTATACGGCAGCGGCAAGGAAGCCATCGCCTTCAAGTACCTCACCGAGCGCGGCGGCCGCGTCACCCGCGAGCATGCGTTCGAGGGCATCCTGCCGAACATGGAGCGGCGCTACAAGGAAACCGAGTCGCCCGCCGTGCGCGAGGAACTGGCCAAGTACATCAGCGACCAGCCCTGCCCGGAGTGCCACGGCCAGCGCCTGAACCGCTCGGCGCGCCACGTGTTCGTGGCCGACCACGCGCTGCCCTCGCTGACCTCGCGCTCCATCGACGATGCGCTGACCTTCTTCGAACAGCTCAAGCTCACCGGCTGGCGCGGCGAGATCGCGGTGAAGATCGTCAAGGAGATCCGCGAGCGCCTCACCTTCCTCAACGATGTCGGTCTCAACTACCTTACGCTGGATCGCCAGGCCGACACCTTGTCCGGCGGCGAGGCGCAGCGCATCCGCCTCGCCTCGCAGATCGGCGCCGGCCTGGTGGGCGTGATGTACGTGCTCGACGAGCCCTCCATCGGCCTGCACCAGCGCGACAACGAGCGCCTGCTTGGCACGCTGACACGGCTGCGCGACCTGGGCAATACGGTGATCGTGGTCGAGCACGACGAGGACGCCATCCGCATGGCCGACTACGTGCTCGACATCGGCCCCGGCGCCGGCGTGCACGGCGGCGAGGTGGTGGCGCAGGGCACGCTCAAGGAGATCCTCGCCACGCCGCGTTCGGTCACCGGCCAGTTTCTGTCCGGCAAGCGCGGCATCGAGGTGCCCACCGAGCGTCGCCAGCAGCTCGATCCGGACTCGTGGCTGCACCTGAAGGGCGCCAGCGGCAACAACCTCAAGAACGTGGACCTGGCCATTCCCGCCGGCCTGTTCACCTGCGTCACCGGCGTGTCGGGCTCGGGCAAGTCCACCCTGGTCAACGACACGCTGTTCCGCCTCGCCGCCGCCGAGTTGAACGGCGCCAGCGAGCAGCCGGCGCCGTACCGGTCCGTGGAGGGGCTGGAGCTGTTCGACAAGGTGGTGGACATCGACCAGTCGCCGATCGGCCGCACGCCGCGTTCCAACCCGGCCACCTACACCGGCTTGTTCACGCCGCTGCGCGAGCTGTTCGCGCAGGTGCCGGAGGCGCGCGCGCGCGGCTACACGCCGGGCCGCTTCAGCTTCAACGTGCGCGGCGGCCGCTGCGAGGCCTGCGAAGGCGACGGCATGATCAAGGTGGAGATGCACTTCCTGCCCGACGTGTACGTGCCCTGCGACGTCTGCCAGGGCAAGCGCTACAACCGCGAGACACTGGAAGTGCACTACAAGGGCCACACCATCGCCGACGTGCTCGACATGACGGTGGAGGACGCGCTCAAGCTGTTCGAGAACGTGCCGACCATCGCGCGCAAACTCGAAACGCTACGCGCGGTGGGGCTGGACTACATCAAGCTCGGCCAGAGCGCGACCACGCTCTCCGGCGGCGAGGCGCAGCGAGTGAAGCTGTCCAAGGAGCTGTCCAAGCGCGACACCGGCCGCACGCTGTACATCCTCGACGAGCCGACCACCGGCCTGCACTTCCACGACATCGAGCAACTGCTCGACGTGTTGCACCAGTTGGTGGACCAGGGCAACACGGTGGTGGTGATCGAGCATAACCTGGACGTGATCAAGACCGCCGACTGGCTGGTCGATCTCGGCCCGGAAGGCGGCGCCGGCGGCGGTCGCATCCTCGTGGCCGGCACGCCGGAAACGGTGGCGTCCACGCCGGGCTCGCATACCGGACACTTCCTTGCCCCGCACCTCGGCATGAAGCCCACCAAGGCGGCCAGGGCCGAAGGCAATGGCAAGAGCAAACCCGCATTACGGAAGAAGACCGCATGAGTTCTACCCAACCGGCCCCCGGAAAAGGCACGCGCCAGCGCAAGACGGATTCCCAGGACGGCGTACCGGCCAACGATGCCGCCGAAACGGGGGCCGCATCGCCGCGCCCGCTGTTCGTCGCGCCGATCGGCGTGCGCTGGCGCGATCTCGATGCCTTCAACCACGTCAACAACTCCATCTACCTCACCTACCTGGAAGAGGCGCGGCTGCAGTGGCTACGCCACGTGCCGGGCTGGTTCGACGAGCAGTCGATGCCGGTGCTGGCCGCCAGCGAGATCAACTATCGCCGGCCCATCGAATGGCCGGCCCAGCTCGACGTGGAGCTGACCTGCGAGCGGCTGGGCAACAGCTCGATCACGCTGGCCCACCGCATCGTCGATGCGGACGACACCACGCGGCTGTACAGCGATGGCAAGGTGGTGCTGGTGTGGATGAACCCCGCCACCGGCAAGCCGGTGCCGCTGCCGCCCTCCATTCGCGAGGCCGCCACCTGACGACGGCAGGGATCGAACAGCCGGACGGTCGGATATCGCCGCTTCATGCCACGCACGTATGATCGGCAGCGACCACCCCGAAAGGAGTTCGACCGTGATCCCGTTCCCGCTCCGTTCCCTCGCCTTCACCCTCGCCGCCAGCCTGGCGGCGGACGCCATCGCGGCGCCGGCCAACACCACGCTCACGCTCTACCGCAGCGACAGCCCCACGCTGTTCGGCGCGGACAACGGCGGCGGCGTATCCGCCGGCTATGCGGTGGCGCGCGAACCGCGCCAGCTGCAGCTCAAGGCCGGCACGCAGGACATCAGCCTCGGCGGGCTGCCGCAATACCTGGATCCGGAGGCGCTGGCGCTCAGCGTCGACGGCGGTGCCGCCAGGGTGCAGTCCCAGCGCCTGCTGCTCGGCCAGGGCCAGGATGCGGCGCTGGGCAGCCTGGTCGGCCAGCCGGTGGAAGTGCTCTCGGGCAGCGGCCAGCCGCTGGCCAGTGGCACCCTGCTGCGCGCCGGCGACGGCCTGCTGGTGCAGGATGCATCCGGGCGCACCAGCCTGGTCCGCGAGTTTGCCGCCGTGCGCGCCCAGGGCAGCTTCCAGACCGGCGCGCTGCTGCAACTGCGCATCGACGCCGCGCGCGCCGGAAACGCCCAGGCCACGCTGAGCTATACCACCGCCGGGCTCGGCTGGCGCGCGGCTTACGTCGGCACGCTGCAACCGGGCAACCGCTGCCGGCTGCAGTTCGAATCGCGCGCCAGCATCGCCAACCGCAGCGGCCGCGACTGGAAGGACGTGCAGCTGACCCTGGTCGCGGGCGAGCCGAACATGGCCAAGCCATCACCGGCCCGCCCCATGCCCATGGCCTTCGCCGCCCGCGCCAAGGCCGATGGCGCCGAACTGCCCGAGCAGGGCACGCTGGCCGACTACCGCACCTATGCCCTGTCCGGCCTCGTCGACCTGCCCGATGGCAGCGTAAGCCAGATACCCCTGTATGCCACGCGCACGATCGATTGCGAACGCAGCGCCATCTACCAATACAACCAGGGCGGATGGGTGCCGCCCCAACCCATCATCGGCCGGGACTACCAGCCAGGCGCCAACAACACCGCCATCGCCAGTACCCTGAAGTTCCGCGCGTTCGACAGCCTTCCGGCCGGCTACCTGCGGGCACTGGCCGCCGACAGCACGGGTGTGCCGCAGTTCATCGGCGAAGGCCGCATCAGCGATACGCCCAAGGGCAGCGACGTAGACATCACCCTGGGCACCGCCTTCGACCTGCGCGGCGAGCGCGAACGCACCGACTTCAAGCTGGACAAGGCGGGACGCACGCTGGATGAAGCCTTCCGCATCACGCTCAGCAACGCCGGCGACAGCCCGCGCACCATCACCGTGCTGGAACACCCCTGGCGCTGGCGCCAGTGGACCCTGGCCTCGTCCAGCAGCAAGCCCAGCAAGCAGACGCCGGACATGCTGGAGTTCCAGGTGACCGTGCCGGCCGGCGGCAAGGCCACGCTGGATTATGCGTTGCGCTACCAGTGGACGGCGGAGGAGCAGCCGCAATAGCGGAAGCGGCGCCGGCCGGGCTTTGCTACTCTCGGCTCCCCTCTCTCGATGCATTCCTTGCCCATGCTCAACGTCATCACCCACGACGCCATTACCGAGATCAACCTCGCGCGCCCGCCGGTCAATGCGCTCAACGTGGACCTGCTGCGCGCCATCCGCGATGCGGTCGATGGCGCCCTGGCCGGCGGCGCGCGCGGACTGGTGCTGTCCGGTGCGCCGGGCTTGTTCTCAGCGGGCGTGGACGTGCCGGCCCTGCTGGGCCGCGACCGCGAGGGCGTGCGCGAATTCTGGCGCGAGTTCTTCCACACCGGCTCGACGCTGGCGCTGTCGCCGGTGCCGGTCGTGGCCGCCATCACCGGCCACAGCCCGGCTGGTGGTGCGGTGCTGTCGCTGTTCTGCGATTACCGCGTGATGGCGGATGGCCCGTACCGCATCGGCCTCAACGAGGTGCAGGTTGGCCTGGTAGTGCCCGAATCGATCCAGTTGGCCCTGCGCCGCATCGTCGGCGCCTATCGGGCCGAGCGGCTGGTGGTGGCCGGCGCCATGATCGAATCCGCCGAGGCGCTGGCGCTGGGCCTGGTGGACGAACTGACCGGCGTGGACCAGGTGGTCACGCGGGCGCTCCGCTGGCTGGAAGGCATGCTGGCTCTGCCCTCCAACGCCATGCTGTCCACCCGCGCACTGGCCCGCGCCGACCTGACCACCGCCTGGGCCGATCCGGATGCGATGCCACTGGAACCGTTCCTCGATGCGTATTTCCATCCGGAAACGCAGGCTGTGTTGCAGGCCCTGGTCGAGCGGCTGAAGAAAAAGCCCTGACCCTTCGATTTTCCTGTGGGAGCGCACCCTGTGCGCGACAACCATCGGAGCGTTGAGCCGCGGGCCATGGTCGCGCACTGGGTGCGCTCCTACAGATGAAGAAATGCTTACCCGCCCTTGGCCACCGGCCGCGCCGGATCGCTGACCCAACCACTCCACGAGGGCGCATACAGCCGCGAGCCGGACAGGCCGGCATGTTCCATCGCCAACAGGTTATGGCAGGCGGTGACGCCGGAGCCGCACATGTGCACCACCTCGCCCGGCGCGTGCGCACCCAGCACGGCGAGGAATGCCCGGCGAAGTTCCACGGCCGGCTTGAACCGTCCGTCCGCCGCCAGGTTCTCCGCGAACGGACGATTCAGCGCGCCGGGCACGTGCCCGCCCACGCGGTCGATCGGCTCGACCTCGCCGCGATAGCGTGGCGCGGCGCGCGCATCGAGCAGCAGCCGGTTCGGCACATCGCGCACCTGCTCGGAATCGAGCAGGTACTGGTCGGGATCGAACCGCACGCTGGCCCGGCCCGGCTCGCGCAGCGTCTCGCCCTCCTCCACCGGCAGCCCGGCGGCAAGCCAGGCCGGATAGCCGCCATCCAGCACGGCGGCATCGCGCACGCCCGCGATGCGCAATAACCACCACAGGCGCGCGGCGGCCAGCGCTCCGCCCGCCGCGTCGTAGCTCACCACCGGCAGGCCGGGTCGCCAGCCCCAGCGCGACAGCGTGGCGGAGAAGGACGTTTCCAACGGCAACGGATGCCGCCCCAGGCCTTCGGACTGGCGCGACAAGTCGGAAAGATCGGTGTCCAGGCTGGCGTAGACCGCGCCGGGAATATGGCCCGCGCAGTAATCGCGCTCGCCCTGCTCCGGTGCCGCCAGATCGAAGCGGCAATCGACCACGAGCACGTCGCCCGGCGGCAGCGCGGCCAGTTCGCCGGCCTGGATCAATGGCGTCGTGAAGCTCATGCGCGGCCCATCCTCTTGAGCAGATTGAATACCATCGCGGCGGTGGCGCCCCAGATGCGGTGGCGGCCGTGCACGAATTCCACCATGTCGCGCTGGCGCCCGCGAAATTCCATGGTGTAGCGGCGCAGGTTGGCCGGCTCCAGGAAGAACGACAGCGGCACCTCGAACACCTCGGCCACCTCGTCGGGCGCCGGGTACAGCCGCGCCTGCGGATCGATGCGCGCCACCACCGGCGTGATGTTGTAGCCGCTGATGGTCTCGAAGCGGTCGAGGAAACCCAGCGGCGTCACCAGCTGGCGGGCCAGGCCGATCTCTTCCTCGCTTTCGCGCAGGGCAGTGGCGATGGCATCGGCGTCCCCTGGATCGGTGCGGCCCCCCGGAAAGGCCACCTGGCCCGCGTGGTCCTGCAGGTGGTCGGTGCGCACGGTAAGCACCAGCCGCGGCTGCACGGCCTCGCGCACGCCCACCAGCACGGCGGCCGGCCGCCGTGGCTTGTCGCCCAGCAGTTCCGTCATGTCGGCATGGTTCCAGCCCTGCCCGGCAGGTGGCGCCGACAAGGGCAGCAAGGCGGCGCCGAGATCGGCCAGCACGCCCTCCATCACGGCACCTTGCGCGCGGGCAGCACGTCGCGCATCAGGCGCCGGCGTTCCTCGTCGGGCATGCCGCGCCAGCGCGCGATCTCGTCGCCGGTGCGCAGGCAGCCTTCGCAATAGCCGCGTGCGTCGAGCCGGCACACGCCCACGCACGGCGTCAGCGGGCCGGAAGGAAGGATGGGATCGCGGGAATCGCTGGACATGCTCGGAAGGGCAACGGCGGCATCGGGGACGGTGTGGCGCGCCGCCTGGCCATCCAGTTTGCCAGAATCGGCCCGGCGCGGCTCCGGGCCAGTTCTCATGATTTGATTTCGAGCAGTTCGATCTCGAATACCAGCGCTTCGTTGGGGCCGATGCGCGGAGGATCGCCGCGCAGCCCATAGGCCAGGCTGGGCGGCACCGTCACCTTCCACAGGTCGCCCACGTGCATGCGCTGGATCACTTCCTGCCAGCCGGGGATCACCTTGTTATTGACCACGAAACTCACTGGCGAGCCATGCGCCCAGGAACTGTCGAACTCGGTGCCATCGATCAGCATCGCGCGGAAATTCACCGTGACCACCGAACCGACCGGCACGTCCCTGGTGCCCGTGCCCTTGCGCAGCACCTCGTACTGGATGCCGGACGGCAACTGGATCACGCCCGGCTTCTGCCGGTTGTGCTCCATGTAGTCCGCGCTCTTGCGCGCGTTGGCATCGGCCAGGTGGTTGAACTTGGCCAGCGCCTCGCTGCGCATCTGCTGGTCCAGCTTCTGCATCTGGTCGTGCATGTCCTGCATGGATACCGCGGGGCGCTTCTTGCCGTAGGCATCCTGGATGGCGCGCTGCAAGGTGGCGATGTCGACGTCCGGCCCGTCGCCGTTGGCGAACTGGCTGCCGATCTGGTAGCCGATGGCGTAGGACAGCTTGGTCTTGTCGAGCTTGATCGAACTGGCATCCGGCGCCGGTCCCGTGTCCTGCGCATGCGCCATCGCACTCCAGAGCAGGATGCCCAGTGCAAGCCATCGCCGTTGTGCCATGCCTATCTCCATTGCAGCCGGAACGCTCATCGTAAGCGGTCCTGGCCTAACGTGCAGCGAACGCCCCGGGGCGGGCGTCCCTGCTGAGAACATCGGGGGCGTCAAAGGTTCCCACTGGTACCATGCGCGTTTTACCTGCCGGAGTGTAGCCATGGCCTATCGCAACCTGGAAATCGCCAACCGCGGCGCGGTGCGCACCATCACGGTCAACCGGCCCGACAAGCTCAATGCGCTCAACCGCGAGACGATCAACGAGCTGACCCTGGCCTTCACCCAGGCCGCCCAGGACGATGCGGTCCGCGTGGTGGTGCTGGCCGGCGCCGGCGAGAAGGCGTTCGTGGCGGGCGCCGACATCAGCGAGATGCACGGCTACACCCCGGTGCAGGCACAATCCTTCTCGCGTGCCGGACAGCGCCTGATGAGCCTGGTCGAACGCCTGGGCAAGCCGGTGATCGCCCGCGTGCAAGGCTTCGCCCTCGGCGGCGGCATGGAGCTGGCGATGTGCTGCCACCTGCGCGTGGCCAGCGAGAAGGCCCGCTTTGGCCAACCCGAGATCAACCTCGGCCTGATTCCCGGCTTCGGCGGCACCCAGCGCCTGCTGCGCCTGGCCGGCCGCGGCGCGGCGCTGGAGCTGTGCCTGACCGGCGCGCCGATCGGCGCGCCGCGCGCCTATGAACTGGGCGTGGTCAATCGCGTGGTGCCACCGGAGGCCTTGGACGAGACGGTGGACGCGCTGGCCGACCAACTTGCCGCCGCCGCGCCACTGGCCGCCGCCGGCATCCTCGATGCCGTGCTGCAGGGCGGTGAGACCAGTATCGACCAGGGCCTGGAGTTCGAGACGCAGGCGTTCGCCCTCGCCTTCGCCACCGAGGACATGCGCGAAGGCACCACGGCGTTCCTGGAAAAGCGCAAGGCCGTGTTCAAGGGCCGGTGAGCAGCCGGGGCGAGCCGAGGATGGCCCGCCCCGCGCCTTCAATGCCCGCCGCGGAACTTCTTCTCGCCCGCGGCCACCGCCACGCCGAGCCGGTTCTCCGGCGGCGCAAGCGGGCAGACCACGTGCGGCGTGATCGCGCAGGGCGGGTTCTCGGCCAGGTTGAAGTCGAGCAGCACCTTGCCGTCCTTGGGCTCGGCCGCATAGAGGAAACGCGCGCCGCCATAGGTGAGCTTGCCGGCGGTGCGGTCGCTGAAGATGAAGAACAGGTGGCCGCCTTCCTCGATGGGACGCAGCTCGTAGGTGACGCCGCCGCGCTGGAACACCGCCTTGCCTGGCACCGGCGTGTCTTCCTCGGTACCGGTGACATAGGCGATGCGCAGGTGTTCCTGTGGCCGGAACGGCACCCAGTTGGCCTCGACTCGCCAGGTGGGATCGACCGGGAAATAATCGAAGCCCGGGAAATGCGTGCGCAGCGTCGCGTCGTTGTTCTTGGCGCGCAGGCCGCGCTTGTCGCCGTTCTGCACCACGTAGAGGTAGCTCGATCCGAAACCGATGCGGGTCGGCAACTGCTTGCCGTCCGCGCCTTGCGTGCGCAAGGGCACCGTCGCCTCATGCGCGGGCGCGCCGTCCACGGTGATGCCGTGCGTGTCGGCGAGCCGCAATGCCACGCCGCCGCCGGCGGCCAACTGCAGCACGCCCAGGTGCGCAGGTGCGTCCGGCACCTGGAAGCGGTTGTCGGCGGCGCTGCCCACGCTGTTGTCGCCCGGCTCCAGCCAGCCGGAAGCGGTCAGTGCGAGATAGCCATCCGGCCGGCGCAGGCGGTCCACGCGCTCGGCGCGGGCCTTGGCGATCTCCTGCGTGTAACCTGCCGTGTCATCTGCCGCATGGACGGATACGACGCCAAGCAGCAGCACGGCCAGCGCGAGGCGCTCAGTGATGCGAGCCACGGTACTTTTTCTCGCCGGCGGTCACCGCGACATCCAACCGGTTCTCCGGCGGCGCCAGCGGGCAGGTGGCATAGGGCGTGAAGGCGCACGGCGGGTTGTAGGCGCGGTTGAAATCCAGCACCACCTTGCCTGGCTTGTCCAGGCCGCCGGCCGGCAACGCCGCGGTGAGGAAACGCGCGGCGCCGTAGGTTTCCTTGCCCGAGGTGCGGTCGGCCAGCACGAAGAACAGCTCACCACCCGGCTCCTCCTGGTAGGGCTGCAGCTCGAAGGTATGGCCATCGCGCTGGAACACCGCCTTGCCGGGTACCTCCACCGCGTCGATGCTACCGAGCACGTTGCCGATCTCCAGCTTGTGCGCCGGCGCGAACGGCACCCAGTCGGCCTCGATGCGCCAGGACGGATCGATCGGGTAGTAGTCCAGGCCGAGGAAATGCGTGCGCGTCTCGGCGTTGGCGTCCTTCACGCGCAGCGCCTTGCGGCCGTCGCGGTCGATCACGTAGAAACTGGCGCTGCCGAAGGCCACCGTGGTCGGCCCCTGCCCGCCCGCCTTCGCATCGCTGACCAGCTCGGCCTCACGCAGCGGCTTGCCGTCGACGGTGGCGCCGCTGTCCTTGTCGAGCACGATGCGCGTGACGCCGTCCTTCGCCAGCGTCACCACGCCCAGGTGCGCGGGACCGGCCTTCAGCACGATGTCGTTGTCGGCGGCGCTGCCGACGCGGTTGGCGCCTTCCTTCAGCCAGTCCAGGCCGATCAGGGTCAGCCAGCCGTTGGGCGAGGTGAGCCGCTCCAGGCGCTTGTGCTGCCAGTCCTGCGCCTGCTGGACGATCTGGGGGGCGGTGGGTTCGGCGGTCTGGGCGTGCACGGCGGCGACTCCAAGGCTGAGGGCGAAAGCAAGAACGGTGGTGCGCAGCATGGCAAGCCCCGGGACAGGTAGGATCATGGAATATAGACGTCCATTCGCCAACGAGGCAAACGGCGCATCGGCATGACCTTATGTCGAATCGGCATATCCCGGCGCAGCCTCAGCGGCCGCGCAGGAACAACCGGTCCAGTTCGGCGAGGCTCAGCTGCGTCCAGGTGGGGCGGCCATGGTTGCACTGGCCGGAACGCTCGGTGGCTTCCATCTCGCGCAGCAGCGCGTTCATTTCCGGCACGGTGAGGCGGCGTCCCGCGCGCACCGAGCCGTGGCAGGCCATGGTGGACAACAGTTCGTTCTCCAGTTCCTGCAGGCGGCGCGAGCTGCCATGCTGGGCCAGTTCGGCCAGCACGTCGCGGCACAGCTGGGCGACGTCGGCGCCTTCCAGCAGCGCGGGGATGCGCCGCACCACCACGCCGGACGGCCCGCTGCGCGACAGTTCCAACCCCCACTCCGCCAGCGCGTCGGCATGTTCCTCGGCGGCGGCGGCCTCCCTGGCGCTGACCGGCACGTTCATGGGCACCAGCAGCAGCTGCGAGCGCAGGTTGCTGCAGGCGCGGCCGGCCTTGAGCTTTTCGTAGGTGATGCGCTCGTGCGCGGCGTGCATGTCCACCAGCACCAGACCGTGGGCATTCTCGGCCAGGATGTAGATGCTCTTGAGCTGGGCGATGGCGAACCCAAGCGGCGGTGCCTCGTCGTCGGTAGTCTCCGGCATCGGCGTGTTCGCCGCGAAGGCGAGCGGCGCCTGCGGCACGACGGCGGGCTCGCCAAGCAGGGCGGCATAGTCGGCCAACGGTTCCTCGCGCACGCCGAGGCTGAGCCGGCTCTGGCTCAAGGCATTGGGCCATGCTGGCATCGCCGGGGCCGATGGCGCCATGCGGTAGGCGGAAGCGGCCGTCGGCACGGGCTCCTGCGCGGGCAGCCCGACCTGTCCGGCGCGCGTCTGCGCCAGCGCCTCGTGCAGGGTGCGGAACAGGAAGTCGTGCACCAGCCGCTGCTCGCGGAAGCGCACCTCGTGCTTGGCCGGGTGCACGTTCACGTCCACGCCGGCCGGATCGAGCTCCAGGTACAGCACGAAGGCGGGATGGCGTCCGTGGAACAGCACATCCGCGTAGGCCTGGCGCACCGCGTGCGCCACCACGCGGTCGCGCACCAGGCGGCCGTTGACGTAGAAATACTGCGAATCGGCCTGCGAGCGCGAGGCCGTAGGCAAGCCCACCCAGCCGGACAGATGCAGCCCCGCTGCGGCATGGTCGATGCGCAGGCTTTGCGTGGGGAAATCCTCACCCAGCACTTCGGCTACGCGCTGCAGGGCGGCGCTTTCGTCGCGCGCGGCCTTGAGGATGCGCACGGGCTTGCCGTTGTGGCTGAGGCGAAACTCCACCGACGTGCGCGCCAGTGCGAGCGACTTCAGCAGGTCGTCGATGTGCGCGAATTCGGTGCGCTCGGCGCGGAGGAATTTGCGCCGCGCCGGCACGTTGTAGAACAGGTCGCGCACTTCCACGCTGCTGCCCTGCGGGTGCTGCGCGGGACGCGCGGCCTGCACCCGGCCACCGTCCACCTCGATGCGGAACGCGGCGTCCTGGCCTTGCGCGCGCGAGGTCAGCGCGAAGCGCGCCACCGAGGACACCGAAGCCAGCGCTTCGCCGCGGAAGCCCATGCTGGCCACGTGCTCCAGGTCGTCGAAGCTGCCGATCTTGCTGGTGGCGTGCGAGGCCACCGCCAGCTGCAACTCGTCCGGCGCGATGCCGCAGCCGTCGTCGCGCACGCGGATCAGGCGGGCGCCGCCCTGCTCGATGTCCACCTCGATGCGCGTGGCGCCGGCATCGAGGCTGTTCTCGACCAGCTCCTTGACCACCGACGAAGGCCGTTCGATCACCTCGCCGGCGGCAATCTGGTTGATAAGCTCGGGAGGAAGGGCGCGAATGACAGGCATCGGCGAAGCTTAAGGCCTCGTGCCCGGGGGGAAAAGCGCGGGGAAGAACGGAAAATCGAAGGCGCGAGGGAAAGCAAGGCGTTAGCGCCTTTTCCCTCGTCTCAACTGGAAGGTATGGTCAACACCATGCCCGCATGCACGCCGCTGTCGCCGTCCAGCCGGTTGGCGCTCTTGAGCGCATTCACGCTCACGCCGTACTGGTGGGCGATGCTGCGCAGGCTTTCGCCACGCTCGACGCGATGCAGGTCGCGCACGCCATCGTCGGCGCGCGAACCGTCGCTGTTGGCGGTGGTGGCCATCGCCTCGGCCACGGCCTTGGTGGCGCGCGAGGAATCGTCGTCGTCGCCCTGGGTGGTGGCCACGTTCGCCACGCCGCTGCGGCGCGCCGCCTGCGCAGCGAACCAGCTGCCCGGCGGCGGCGTAGCCTCGAAGTAGCCCTTCACGCCACTCATCACCGCCGAGGCCAGGCGCGCCTGGTGCGACGGGTCGCGCAGCTTGCGCTCCTCGTCCGGATTACTGATGAAGGCCGTCTCGACCAGGATCGAGGGCACGTCCGGCGAGCGCAGCACCACGAAGTTGGCCCGCTCCACGTAGCCGCGATGGGTCGGGCCGAGATTGCCCAGCGCCCGCAGCACGTTGCCGGCCACCGACTCGCTGGCCTGCATCGAATAGCCCTGCTGCAGGTCCAGCAGCACGGCGGCCAGGCCGTCGTTCTTGTCGTCCAGGGTGACGCCGCCGATCAGGTCGGCGCGGTTCTGTCCGTCCGCCAGCCAGCGGGCCGCCATGCTGGTCTTGCCGCGCGGCGACAGCACCCACACCGACGAACCGCGCGCATCGCCGTTGATGTAGGCGTCGGCGTGGATCGAGATGAACAGGTCCGCCGAATTGTTGCGGGCGATCTGGTAGCGCTGCTGCAACGGAATGAAGAAATCCGCGTTGCGCGTCAGCACTGCGCGCATGCCCGGCTGCTGGTTGATCTGGTCGGCCAGCTGGCGGGCGACCGCCAGCGTCACGTTCTTCTCCAGCGTGCCGCCCGGGCCATGCGCGCCGGGGTCCTCGCCGCCATGGCCGGCATCGATGGCGATCACCACCTTGCGCTCGCCGTTGAGCATCGCGGCCGCCGCACGGGTGGACGCCATGCCGCTCTGGGTCGGCTTGAGGCCGGACTTGCCGGAAGATCGCACCGGCGCCACGGCCGGCGCCGGATCCGGCTCGGGCGTGGCGGCTGCCGCGACGGCGCCACCGTCATCGGCGTTCCGGGCTGGAACCGCGGGCTTGGCGCCGGCCACCGCCCCGTTGCCCGGGTACAGGTCCACCACCAGCCGATAGCCATAGTCGGCCTGCGGCTTGAGCAGGAAGCTCTTGACGCTGCTGGACGAGGCGATGCGGGCGGTCAGGCGCACGTTGTTGCCCTGCCGCACCCCGCTCATGCCCTGGTACAGGCCCTGGGCCGAGGGCGAATGGAAATCGCCGCTGATCGAACTGCCGTCGATATCGACCACAAGCTGGTCGCCATCCTGCTTGAGCTTATAGGTGACCGGCCCGGAGACATCGAGTACCACGCGGGTGTATTCGGGGCCGGCCCAGACGCGCGCGCCCTTCACGTCGGCGGCGCGCGCCACGCAGAAAGGCGCCACGGCCAGCAAGGCCACGGCGCCCAGCACAGCAGGATGCGTCCTATATCCCTTCATGGGGCGGCATTGAAGCCCACCTGCCCGCTGAATGCAAGAGGTTTTCCCTTGAATATCCATAACCTGCATGGGTTTTATCAGGCAACATCCAGCTATCGGCCGCAACCCACGCAAACAAAAGCCTTCGCCACCCCGTCGGGCGAAAGGAAAAATCTCAAGATTGTCCGATACTTAGAGAATGACGGCATTCACGCGAGGCGGGTCGCCACCCGGACGCCGCGCGGGGTACGCGCCTCCAGCCGGGCGACGCGGCCCGTACCCGCATAGCCGAGATGGATGACGAGATCGGCCTGTGGCAGGGCCCCGGCGCCGCGCTCGGGCCATTCCACCAGCACCAGGGCGGTGGGGTCGGACAAGGCGTCCAGGCCCAGCCATTCCAGCTCGCCCGGATCGGCGATGCGGTACAGGTCTAGGTGCCAGGCCGGACGTCCCTGGACGCGGTAGGACTCCACCAGGCTGTAGGTCGGGCTCTTGATGCGCTCGCCCGCGCCGAGCGCGGTCAGCAGGGCGCGGGCGAAGCTGGTCTTGCCGGCGCCCAGCTCGCCATGCAGGTAGACCACCAACCCCTCATCCAGCGCGCCGGCAAGCCGGGCGGCCAGGGCCGCAGTCGCGGCTTCGTCGGCAAGCTCCCAGCACGGGGTCATGGCGCCTTGCCGTTGAGCAGGCGGCGCAGCGGCAGCAGCAGATCGGTGGCGATCAGGCCGCGCTCTCCCTCGTCGCGCGTGGCCAAATCGCCCGCGCGTGCATGCAGGCCGGCGCCCAGGCAGGCCGCGTCCCAGGCATCGCAACCCTGGGCCAGCAGGGCCGCCACGATGCCGGTCAGCAGGTCGCCCATGCCGCCGGAAGCCATGCCGGGATTACCCCACGGGCAGATGGCCACCTGCCCCTCCGGGTCGGCGATCAGGCTGCCCGCGCCCTTAAGGATCACCACCGCGCCATGGCGCTGGGCCAGCGCCCTGGCGGCGGCGAAGCGGTCCTTGCCGATGGCGGCGGTATCGGTGCCCAGCAAGCGGGCGGCCTCGCCGGGATGCGGGGTCAGCACCACGCGGTCCGGCAGTTGGCGCGGTTCGCGCGACAGCAGGTTGAGGCCATCGGCATCGAGTACCATCGGCAGGCCGGCGTCCAGCGCGGTCAGCCATAGCGCGTGGCCCCATGCCCCCTGTCCCAGCCCCGGCCCTACCGCCAGCACGGTGGCACGGCGCAACAGGGGTTCCAGCGCCTGCGGCCCGTCCACCGCATGCGCCATCAGTTCCGGGCGCGCGCTGTTGAGCGCCACCAGGTGCTCCGCGCGGGTGGCCACGCTGACCAGCCCGGCGCCGCCGCGCAGGGCCGCCTCGCCACAAAGCCGGATCGCGCCTGCGGTGCCGTGCTCGCCGCCGATGGCCAACACATGGCCGTTGTCGCCCTTGTGGGCCTGCCGAGGCCGCGGCGGCAGCGTGCGCGGCGGCAGCAGTACCGCATCCGGCGTGAAGCCCTGCCACAGCGCCTCGGGCAGCCCGAGCGGCTCCCACTGCACCCGGCCCACGTAGCCGGGCGCCTGCCCGGTGTAGAGGCCGCGCTTGGCCGCGATGAAGGTGACGGTGACGTCCGCATGGACCGCCTGCCCCGGCACCTCGCCGGTATCGGCGTTGACCCCGGAAGGCACGTCCAGCGCCAGGATCGGCCGCCCCGTGTCGTGCATGCGGCGCACCAGCGCCGCCACGTCGGGCGCCAGGGCGCGCTGCAGGCCCGTGCCGAACAGCGCATCCACCAGCACGTCCGCCTCGGGCAGGACCTGCCCGGCCCAGGGGTGCGCCACGCCGCCGCCCTGCTCGAACGCATGGCGCGCATGGATGGCATCGTCGCCCCGGCTGTCGCCCAGGGCGATCACCTCGGCCTGCAGCCCCGCCTCGCGCGCCAGCGCGGCGAGCAGGAAACCGTCGCCGCCATTGTTGCCCGGCCCGCAGCACACGGCGATGCGCCGCGCCTGCGGCCAATGCTGCCGAAGGCATACCAGCGCAGCGGCGGCGGCGCGCTGCATGAGTTCGTAGCCGGGAATGCCGAGCGTGTCGATCGCTCGGCGGTCGAGCGCTCGCACCTGTTCGACGGTGTAGAGCTCATGGCGGTGGGCGCTGGCGGTCATGCGCGGATTATAGGCATGCCGACACTCGGGAGCCGTGTCTCCAACGCCTACAATGGACGCATGCATGCCCTTCCGCGCCCATCCGCCGACTATGCGACGCTCGCCAGCGACATCAAGCGCTGGGCGCGCGAGCTGGGCTTCGCCGACGCCGGCATCGCGGGCACCGACCTTGCGGCGGACGAATCGCACCTCAAGCACTGGCTCGCCGAGGGGCACCACGGCGAGATGGACTACATGGCCCGCCACGGCGACAAGCGCAGCCGCCCCGCCGAGCTGGAACCGGGCACCGTGCGCGTGATTACCGTGCGCATGGACTACGTGCCGCCGGGCACGCGCAATGCCTGGCAGGTGCTGGAGGATCCCGGGGCCGGCTACGTGGCGCGCTATGCGCTGGGACGCGACTACCACAAGCTGATGCGCAACCGCCTGCAGCGACTGGCCGAGCGCATCCACGCCCACGTGGGCGACTTCGGCTACCGCGCCTTCGTCGATTCCGCGCCGGTGCTGGAAAAGGCGCTGGCGCGCAACGCTGGCCTGGGTTGGATCGGCAAGCACACCGTGCTGATCAACCGCCATGCCGGCTCGTACTTCTTCCTGGGAGAGCTGTACACCGACCTGCCGCTGCCGGTGGATGCGCCGGCCAGCGCGCATTGCGGCACGTGCCGCCGCTGCATCGACATCTGCCCCACGCAAGCGATCGTGGCGCCGTACCGGCTGGATGCGCGCCGCTGCATCTCCTATCTCACCATCGAGCTGCGCGGCAGCATTCCCGAGGAACTGCGCGCGCCGATGGGCAACCGCATCTTCGGCTGCGACGACTGCCAGCTGATCTGCCCCTGGAACAAGTTCGCGCAGGAGGCCACCGAGCCGGACTTCGCGCCACGCCATCGCCTGGACGGGGCGAAATTGGTGGAACTGTTCGCCTGGAGCGAGCAGGAATTCCTGCAGCGCACCGAAGGCATGGCGATCCGCCGCACCGGCTACGAGGGCTGGCTGCGCAATATCGCGGTGGCGCTGGGCAATGCGCCCGCCTCGCCCGAGGTGCGCCAGGCGCTGCTGGCACGGGCCGATCATCCATCGGCCATCGTGCGCGAGCACGTGGCCTGGGCGCTGGCCAGGCACTCGGCCTAGCCAGCACGCCGGACGCGCTTCAGCGGTTGTGCTTGTCCAGCGTCAGGCGGCGCTCGTGGATGACCTCGAGCAGGGCTTGCGTCGACAGGTCCAGCGGCGATGCCGCGCCGCCTTCCAGCGCGGGCAGGATCTGCCGGGCGATCGACTTGCCCAGTTCCACGCCCCACTGGTCGAACGCGTTGATGCCCCACAGGTGGCCGAGCATGAATACCTTGTGCTCGTACAGCGCGATCAGCGCGCCCAGGCTTTCCGGCGTCAGCGCGTCGAGCAGGATCACCGTGCTCGGGCGATCGCCCGGGAAGGTGCGCTGCGCGGCGAGCGCGCGCCGCGCGGCCTCGTCGCCCTCCTTCGCCTCGGCCAGCGCCTCGTCGAAGGTCTTGCCCAGCGCCAGCGCGGCAGCCTGCGCCAGCAGGTTGGAGAGCAGCGCGTCGTGGTTGCCGCGCAGGTCGTGCGCCGGCTTCACCACGCCGATGAATTCCAGCGGCACCACGTCGGTGCCCTGGTGCAGCGACTGGAAGTAGGCATGCTGCGCATTGGTGCCCACGCTGCCCCACACCACCGCAGAGGTGGACTGCGCCACCGGCTGGCCTTGCGGCGTGGCCTGCTTGCCCAGGCTCTCCATCTCCAGTTGCTGCAGGTAGGAAGTGAGGTCGGTGAGCAGGTCCGCGTACGGCACCACCGCGCGGCTGGCGCGGCCGTGCGCGTTGCGGTTCCACAGCTCCACCAGGCTCAGCAGCACCGGCAGGTTTTCCTGCCAGGGCGCGCTGCGGAAATGGTCGTCCACCAGCGCCGCGCCCTTCAGCAGCGCGTGGAAATGGTAGGAGCCGATGGCCAGCGCCAGCGACAGGCCCACCGCCGACCACAGCGAGAAGCGCCCGCCGACGAAGTCCCACATCGGATAGACCTGCTCGGCCGGCACGCCCCACTGCTCCGCGGCGGCGACGTTCGCGCTCACCGCCAGGAAATGGCGCGACACCTTGGCGGCATCGCCATCGTAGGCGCGGCTGATCCACTCGCGCATGACGTTGCCGTTGAGCAGCGTCTCCTGGGTGGTGAAGGTCTTGGACACCACCACCACCAGGGTGCGCCTGGGATCGAGCTGGTGCATCAGCTCGTAGGCCGACTGGCCGTCCACGTTGGTCAGGAAATGGCTGCGCAGGCCGGGCACGTGGTACGGCGTGAGCGCGCGCACGGCCAGCCGCGGTCCCAGGTCGGAACCGCCGATGCCGATGTTCACCACGTCGGTGATGCCCGGCGCGACGCCGAAGGCCGAGGCGTCGCCCAGGCCGACGGCATGCACCAGCGCATCGATGCGCTGCAAGGTGGCGCGGATTTCGTCGAGCGCCTCGCGGGGCGCGGGCGACGGCAACTGCGAACCGCTGGCGCGCAGCGCGGTATGCAGCACGGCGCGTCCTTCGGAGGTATTGATGGGCGCGCCGGCGAACATGGCGTCGCGCGCGGCCTGCCAGCCGGTGGATTCCACGTGCGCGCCCAGCGCGTCCAGCGCGGCGGCATCCAGCTTCTGGCGGCTGAGGTCGAGCAGCAGCGGGCCCAGCCGGTGGCGCAGGCGCTGGCCGCGCGCGGCGTCCTTCAGCAATTGGCGCAGGTGGGTGCCTGCAAGACGATCGACGTGCTCTGCCAGGAAGGACGAACGGCGCTCGGACGACATGGGGGCTCGGTCTCGGCGGATGGGGACGCCGATCTTACGCAGCATCCGGCGCTTCGCGCCAGCGGCCCATCCGCCGCGGCCCCGCCCGCGAAGCGGGGAAGGCGTCAGGCCGCGGCCATCTGCTTGGGAATGGAGCGGTTGGTGTGCGAGATGCGGTTGTTCGCGTCCACGTAGACCAGGGTCGGCTGGAACTGCGCGACCTCGGCCTCGGCCAGTTGCGCGAACGCGGCGATGATGATCAGGTCGCCCGGCTGCGCGCGATGGGCGGCGCTGCCGTTGACCGAGATGATGCCCGAGCCTTCCTCGGCGCGCAGCGCGTAGGTGACGAAACGCTTGCCGTTGTTGATGTTCCAGGCATGGATCTGCTCGTACTCGCGGATGCCCGAGGCATCGAGCAACAGCCCATCGATCGCGATGGAGCCTTCGTAGTGGAGCTCGGCGTGAGTCACCGTGGCGCGGTGGATCTTGGCCTTGAGCATGTTCAGGTTCATGACATCGTTTCCGGCAGGAACAGCCTGCATAGCCAACCATTATCCGGCCGGGCAACGTCGCACCGCAACATGACCCGGCCGGTCAGCCCCTACATGGGGCCGTTCAGTCGAACGGCAAGTTGTCGATCAGGCGGGTGCGGCCCAGGCGGGCGGCGACCAGCGCCACCAGGCCCTCGCGCTCGCCCTCGGCAGGCTCGGCCAGGTCCTCGGCGCGCCGGATCACCGCGTAATCGACGTCGAAACCGGCGCGGGCCAGCTTGGAGGCAGCCGCCTGCTCCACCACCGGAATGGCGTGTCCCTTGCCGACCAGCTCATGCATCTGCTGCAGGACGGCCTGGACCTGCGGCGCCAGCGCGCGCTCCTCGGGCGTGAGGTACTGGTTGCGCGAACTGAGCGCCAGCCCGTCCTCCGCGCGCTGGGTGGGCGCGGCCATGATCTTCACTGGCAGCGACAGGTCGCGCACCATGCGCTCGATCACCTTCAGCTGCTGGAAATCCTTCTGGCCGAACACGGCAAGGTCCGGCTGCACCAGGTTGAACAGCTTGCACACCACCGTGGCCACGCCGTCGAAGTGGCCGGGGCGGTGCGCCCCCTCCAGCGTCTCGGTGAGCTGCGGCACGTGGATGCTCACGCTATGGGCGGCGCCGAACGGATAGATCGTGGCCACTTCCGGCGCGAACAGCAGGTCGCAGCCCTGCTCGGCCAGTCCCACCTGGTCCTGCGCGAGGGTGCGCGGGTAGCGTTCGAAATCCTCGTTGGGGCCGAACTGCGTGGGGTTCACGAACACGCTCGCCACCACCCGGTCCGCCCGGGCCCGGGCCAGCTTGATAAGGGAATGATGGCCGGCGTGCAGGTTGCCCATGGTGGGCACGAAGCCCACGGTCTGGCCCTGGCCGCGCCAGCCGCGGATCACGGCGCGTAGCGCCGCGGCGTCTTGCACTGTCTGCATGGATGCTTTGCTCTAGGGGAATGCTTGGACGTCAGTCGAAGCCGTGTTCCGGGGCCGGGAAGGCGCCACTGCGCACCTCCTCGGCGTAGGCCGCGATCGCCGCGGCCACAGAATCGCGTCCTGCGAGGAAATCCTTGCTGAACTTCGGGCGCTTGCCCGGGGTGATGCCCAGCATGTCGTGGATCACCAGCACCTGGCCATCGCAATGCGGGCCGGCGCCGATGCCGATGGTCGGGATGGAGACCGCGCGCGTGATGCGCTCGCCCAGCGTGGAGGGAATGCCCTCCAGCACCAGCAACGAGGCGCCCGCCGCCTCCACCGCCTGGGCCTGCGCCACCAGCGCGTCGGCCGCTTCCTGCGCGCGCCCCTGGATGCGGAAGCCGCCGAACTTGTGCACCGACTGGGGCGTGAGGCCCAGGTGGGAGCACACCGGGATCACCCGCTCGGTCAGCGCCGAGATCGCCTCGAGGATGTGCGGCGAGGCGCCTTCGATCTTCACCATCGCCGCGCCGCCCTCGCCCACCAGGCGGGCGCCGGCTTCCAGCGCGTGCGGTACGTCGCGGTCGGCCATGAACGGCAGGTCGGCCACCAGCAGCGTGGCGTGCAGGCCGCGCGCCACCATGCCGGTGTGGTAGACCATCTGGTCCAGCGTCACCGACAGGGTACTGGCATGCCCCTGCACCACCATGCCCAGCGAGTCGCCCACCAGCGCCACGTCCACGCCGGCCATTTCCAGCTGCGCCGCGAAGCTGGCGTCGTAGGCGGTCAGCATGACGATGCGACGGCCTTCCGCCTTCATCGCACGCAAGGACGGCACGGTGACCGGCTTGCGCGTGGGCGCATTCGCTTTCTGCACGTACACGGCGTATCCCTGGAAAGGAAACAGACGACGATTATCCCGCGTCAGGCGCGGCGCACTCAAGGCAGGCGTTCGAGGCCTGCCGTATCCAACGCCGCCAGCAACTCCGCCACGCGGCCCTGGCCAGGCAGTTCCAGGCCCGGCGCCAGGTCGTTCAGCGGCAGCAGCACGAAGGCGCGCTCATGGATGCGCGGGTGCGGCAGGGTCAGGCGCTCGTCCGCCTGTTCCACGCCGTCCATGTGCAGCACATCCAGGTCCAGCGTGCGCGGCCCCCAGCGCTCGCCGTCGCGCACGCGGCCGGCGGCGCGTTCGATCACCAGCAGCGCATCCAGCAGTTCCTGGGGCGCCAGCACCGTATCGACGTGAGCCACCGCGTTGACGAACGGCGGCTGCTCCAGCACGCCCCACGGTGGCGTCAGGTAGAGCGGTGACCGCGCCAGCACGCGCACGCCCGGCAACCTCGCCAAGGCGTCCAGTGCACCGAGCACATGGCCGCGCGCATCGCCCAGGTTGCTGCCCAGCGCGATATAGGCACCGGTCACGCCGGATCCGCTTTGCTGCCCGGCTTGCCGGCCGGACGGCGGCGACGGCGCTTGCGCGGCTTGGCCTCCGGCACGTCCGCGGAGGCCGCCACGGGCGCGCCGGACAAGGCCGCCGCCAAGGTTTCGTGCGGCAACTGCTGCGCGTGCGCCCACCATTCGCCGAGCTGGCGTATCGACGGCGACTCCGGCGCGCGCAGCAGCAGGAAGTCGAAGGCGGCGCGGAAGCGCGGATGCGCCATCAGGCGAAACACGCGCTTGCGCTGCACCTGCTCGAAACGGGGCTGCAGCGCCCAGATCTCTTCCATGGTGAGGGTGAAGCGGCGCGGGATCGCCACGCGCTGGCACTGTTCGCCGACCACGCGGGTGGCGGCGCGCTCCCAGGCAATGCCGGGCTCCGTGCCCTTGGTGATCCAGGTGTGCGCCAGGTCGCGCACCTCGCCCCACAGCAGCACGGCGAACAGGAACGCCGGCGTCACCGACTTGCCCTCGCTCACGCGCGCATCGGTGTTGGCCAGGCCCTGCTCGACCAGGGCGCGCAGGGCCTGGTCGCCACGCATAAGCGCACGCGCCGTGGCCGGGAACATGTACCGCAGCAGGCCGGTCTGCTCGAGCAGGTGGAAGCTCTTGAGGCCATGGCCGGCCAGGAACAGCTTGAGCGATTCGTCGAACAGGCGCGCCGGCGCGGCATCGGCCAGCAGCGGGCCCAGCTCGTCGAACGGCGCGGCGGCGGCCGCGTCGATGCGGAAATTGAGCTTGGCCGCCAGGCGCACCGCGCGCAGCATGCGCACCGGGTCCTCGCGGTAGCGCGTGGCCGGGTCGCCGATCAGGTGCAGCACGCGGCCCTCCACGTCCTGCATCCCGCCGACGTAGTCGCGCACCGAGAAGTCGCTGATGTCGTAGTAGAGCGCGTTGACGCGGAAGTCGCGGCGCAGCGCGTCCTCCTCGATGGTGCCCCACACGTTGTCGCGCACGATGCGGCCGTCCACGATGTGGCGGTCGCCCTCGCCTTCCTCCTCGCCGGTGCCGCGGAAGGTGGCCACCTCGATGATCTCCGGCCCGTACACCACGTGGGCGAGGCGGAAGCGGCGTCCGATCAGGCGTGAATTGCGGAACAGCTTCTTGACCTCTTCCGGCGTGGCGCTGGTGGCCACGTCGAAGTCCTTGGGATGTCCGCCCAGCAGGAGATCGCGCACGGCGCCCCCCACCAGATAGGCCTGGTAGCCGGCCTCGTTCAGGCGATACAGCACGCGCAGTGCCGCCTTGCTGATGTTCTTGCGCGAAATCACGTGCTGCTCGCGCGGAATGATGCGCAGTGCAGGCGTGGTGTTGGTCCTTGCGTCGTGACTCAAGCGGTTGGGATCCTTGCGGGCGCGCAGCGCCGTATCAAAGCGACCAGTCGCGGCGCCAGGCGCCGCTCTACCCTGCCCGCCGCGGCCGTGCGGGCCGCGTCGCCCCGGGGCGAAAATCCGCCCACGGGGCATTGCCGGGCGAAGCAATTCCGTTATACTAGCGCGCTCCGGTGCATTTCGCTCCCTTCGTCTAGTGGCCCAGGACACCGCCCTCTCAAGGCGGGAACACGAGTTCGAACCTCGTAGGGAGCGCCACTTCGGCCTGGCACGGGCCGCGTCCACCCAGCACAGGCACGTGACAGCATGACTTTTGTCGTCACCGACAACTGCATCAAGTGCAAGTACACCGATTGCGTCGAGGTCTGTCCCGTCGACGCCTTCCACGAAGGCCCCAACTTCCTGGTGATCGATCCGGACGAGTGCATCGACTGCACCCTGTGCGAGCCGGAATGCCCGATCAACGCCATCTACCCCGAGGACGACGTGCCCGCCGGGCAGGAATCGTTCGTGGCGCTGAATGCCGAGCTGGCCAAGAGCTGGCCGGTCATCACCGAGCGCAAGGATGCCCTGGCCGACGCCAAGGCCTGGGAAAACAAGCCCAACAAGATCGACCAGCTGGAACGCTGAACGGACGCACGCCGTTTTCCAGGCATCCCCGGCATCGCCATCAAACGAAAACGCCGCCCGAGGGCGGCGTTTTGCGTTGGCGCGCCGGCGCGCTCAGCTGCCGCCGAGCCGTCCCTTGAGGGTATCGATGACCTTGGCCACCGCCGCGGCATCGCCCTGGGCGCGCACTTCGCTGGCCTTGGCGCCGCTGTTGCCGACGGCGAGCTGCACCTGGTGCGGCGCCGCGCCCGGCGCGTCCTCGCTCTTGCGCGACTTGCCGTTGAACATGCTGCTGAAGAAGCCCTTCTTCTCAGTCGGCTGGTCCGAGGCAACCACGCTCAGCGTATAGGTGTGCGCATCGTCGTCGTGCGCGAGCACCTGGCCGATGTCGCCGTTCTCCAGGGCCTGGCCCACGCGGCGATAGGTGTTGTCCACGCTGTCGTTGAGCACGAAGCCGTCGGCGATCACGCCGCCGCCCTTGCCGAAGCGCGAGGTGGCACCGCTGGAGGTGGGGTTGTTGGCGCCCGGTTCCGGGATCACCAGCGCGGCGCTGGTGGACGGCGTATCCAGGCCCGGCGGGATTTCCAGCGGCGATTCCTGTTTGGCGTTTTCCCAGGCTTTCTGCGAACGGAACATGCCGCAGCCCGAGAGCAACAAGGCGGACAAGGCCAGCACCGGCAGGGCTGCGACGAGCGGGGATTTCTTCATGTAAGCAGATTCCGTAGGAGTATCAATGGCCTGAAAATTCAGGCCGCATGCGTCAAGGATGCCAGAGCCGCCAGCGCTTCGCGAAGCCGCGTGCGATCCGGGCCATCCTCCAATTCAACCAGGGGCAGGCGTGGCGCGGCCAGCCCCAGATCCAGCGGCGGCAGGCCCGCCTTGACCGCGATCGGGTTCGGCGCGCAGTTGAGCGCCTCCACCAGCGGCGCCAGCACCGCATCGCAGCGCTGCGCCTCCAGCCGGTCGCCGGCCGTGGCCGCGTCGCACAACATGCGGAACGCGCGAGGCGCCAGGTTGGCCACCACCGAGATCGTGCCGGCGCCCCCTGCCAGCATCGCCTTGCAGGCCGTGCCATCGTCGCCGGACAGATAGACGAAATCCGGGCGCGCAAGTTCCGCGCAGGCACGAATGCGCTCGTCAGCGCCCACGGCCTCCTTGATGCCGACGATGGCCGGGTGGTCGCGCAGCTGCGCCACCGTCGCGGGCAACAGGTCGCAGGCGGTGCGGGTGGGCACGTTGTACAGCAGCACCGGCAGGCCGCCGTGCTCGGCCACTTCCAGGAAGTGGCGGCGCAGCCCTTCCTGGGTGGGCCGCACGTAGTAGGGCGCCACCACCAGCGCCGCGTCGGCGCCCAACGCCTTGGCGCGTCGGGTCAGCGCCACGGTCTTGGCGGTGCCGGCCTCGCCGGTGCCGGCGAGCACCGGCACGCGGCCGGCAACACGCTCCACGGCGAAGGCCAGCAGGCGATCGAACTCGTCGTGCTCGAGCATGTGCGCCTCGCCGGTGGAGCCGGCAACGACCACGCCTTCCGTGCCTCCCGCGAGCTGGTAATCGAGCAGGCGCCCGAAAGCCGCCAGATCGAGCGCGCCATCCGCCGTGAACGGCGTTACCAGCGCGCAGATGCTTCCGCGAATGTCCAAGACCCACTCCGCCCAAAATCCAAGCCCTGCATATTACTTGCGGCTTTGCGGGGGCGACAAGTAAGCTCGACCGATCGTCCTCACCCCGTCTGGCGGCGGGGTCGCCACAGGTGACGCTCCTTGAACCGTTCTTCCGCGCGCGCCGGCAGTGACCACCAGTTGCTGATCCAGACGCTGACTCCCTCCCCCCGCACCCCACTGCTGACGCTGGCCAAGCGGATCGCCGAGGCCGGCTGCAACCTGACCGACGCCCGGGTGGCCACCATCGGCCCGGACACCTCGCTGACCCTGCTCGCCACCGGCGCCTGGGACGCGGTGGCCAAGCTGGAATCGGCGCTGGTCAAGCTGGCGCGCGACGAGGACCTGCGGCTGGTGCACTACCGCACCTCGCCGCGCGAGCACCATTCGCACCTGCTGCCCTACCTGGTCGAGGTGATCTCGGCCGACCGGCCCGGCATCCTGGTGAAGATCATCGACTTCTTCGACCGCCGCGACATCGTGATCGAGCAGATGAGCTCGCTGCGCTACCAGGCGATGCAGACCGGCGCGGACATGTTCCAGGCGCAGATCACCATCGGCATTCCGTCGGCGACGCATATCGCCGCGCTGCGCGACGATTTCCTGGAATTCTGCGATGGCCTCAACCTGGACGCCATCATGGACCCGGTGAAGTTCTGAGCGATCCGGCGGCGGGCTGGAAAACCCTTTTTTTCGCCGTCGCATGCGGGTATTCGAGGATGCCCCCTTGCGCCCTTGCGCGCAAGGGCTGTCATTCGTCGGCGCAAGCGCTAGTCTCTGTCCCCGGGCAGCACCGGAGGGCCAGGCATGCGGCAGGCGAATCGAGCGGCAACGATCGCTGGACGCACGTCTTTCGGCCCCATGCCGCATCCCGCAGCCCCCTTTCCCCCGACGACCTGTCCACAGCCGAAGCCCGCCATGGCTTCGCAGGAGAACCCATGCCCGAAGTCGGCAAGAAAGCCCCCAAGCTCAAAGGCGCCACTGGCGACGGCGGCGAACTGACCCTCGACAGCCTGCGGGGCCAATGGGTGGTGGTGTACTTCTACCCGAAGGACAGCACGCCCGGTTGCACCAACGAAGCGAAGGACTTCCGCGACCTCTATCCCGCCTTCAGGAAGCGCCATGCGCAGATCGTCGGCGTCTCGCGCGACTCGGTGAAATCCCACGCCAATTTCGCCGCCAGGCAGGAGCTGCCGTTCCCGCTGGTGTCCGATCCCGAGGAAACCTGGTGCCAGGCCTTCGACGTGATTCACGAGAAGGTGCTGTATGGAAAACGTCACATGGGTATCGTACGAAGTACCTTCCTGATCGACCCCGAGGGCAAGCTGGTGCAGGAATGGCGCAACGTGAAGGTTCCCGGACACGCCCAGGCCGTGCTCGACGCCATTCCCGCCAAGTGACCCTCGATCGCCCGCCCCGCCACGTCCCCAGCCATCCCCAAGGATGGCCGCGCGGCGCGGCGCCCGCCTGCCCGGCCGCGTCGGCCGGCTTCCCGTGGCTCGCCACGGCTTACCCACCTCGCCCTCTTGAGGAGGTTTCTTCCGTATGACCGGAAGCAAGCGCATCTACGTTCTCGACACCAATGTGCTGTTGCACGACCCGACCTCGCTGTTCCGCTTCGAGGAGCACGACGTATTCATTCCCATGACGGTGCTGGAGGAACTGGACGAAAAGAAGAAAGGCGCGTCCGAAGTCTCGCGCAACGGTCGCCAGGTCAGCCGCTTCCTCAACGAGCTGATCGAGCACGGCAACGGCCACGGCATCAGCAACGGGCTGGAACTGGTCAGCCCGCAGGGCGTCAACCTCCGGCGCGGCGTCGCGGTGGGGCGACTGTATTTCCAGCAGCGCACCACCAACGGGCATGGCAAGGCGGACAACCAGATCCTGTCCTCGGTGATCGAACTGCGCGACCAGAACCCCGACCGTGCGGTGGTGCTGGTCAGCAAGGACATCAACCTGCGCATCAAGGCCAAGATCTACGGCATCCATGCGGAGGATTACGAGAACGACCGCGCGCTGGACGACTTCGCGCTGCTCTACACCGGCTCCACCTCCCTGCCCGACGATTTCTGGGATCGTCACCCCGAAGTGCAGTCGTGGAACGAACGCGGCCGCACCTACTACAAGCTCGACCGCCGCGAGGACGAGGACTGGCACCCCAACCAGTGCCTGTACCTGCCCGGCGACAACAGCGTGGAACTGCGCGTGCTGCACGTGGACGACACACGGGCGACGCTGGTGCTGCTGGACGACCACAGCCACGCCAACCACAGCGTGTGGGGCATCGCCGCGCGCAACCGCGAGCAGAACTTCGCGCTCAACGTGCTCATGGACCCGGACGTGGACTTCGTCACCCTGCTCGGCACCGCCGGCACCGGCAAGACCCTGCTGGCGCTGGCCGCCGGCCTGGCGCAGGTGATGGACCAGCAGCGCTACCGCGAGATCATCATGACCCGCGCCACGGTGTCCGTCGGCGAGGACATCGGCTTCCTGCCCGGCACCGAGGAAGAGAAGATGACGCCGTGGATGGGCGCGCTCACCGACAACCTCGAAGTGCTCGCCAACCCCGAGGAAGGCGGCAGCTGGGGGCGCCAGGCCACCAACGACCTGCTCGCCTCGCGCATCAAGATCCGCTCGCTCAACTTCATGCGCGGGCGCACCTTCCTCTCACGCTACCTGATCATCGACGAGGCGCAGAACCTGACGCCCAAGCAGATGAAGACGCTGATCACCCGCGCGGGCCCCGGCACCAAGATCGTCTGCCTGGGCAACGTGGAGCAGATCGATACGCCGTACCTTACGGAAACGACCTCGGGCCTGACCTACGCGGTGGACCGCTTCAAGCACTGGGAGCATTCGGCGCATATCACCCTGCGGCGCGGCGAGCGCTCGCGGCTGGCGGATTTCGCGTCGGAGGCGTTGTAGTCGCCCAGTGAAGGCCGGCGTCCAGCCGTCCACCGAGGACGCTGGATGCCGGCCTGCGCCGGCATGACGAGCAAAAGCGCCACGCTCTTGGCCGGCATCCAGGGCGATAATGGCCGGCATTGCGACCGGCGTACTCAATCATGCCTTCCCTGCCCCCTCCCATCGCCCTCACCATCGCCGGCTCCGATTCCGGCGGCGGCGCGGGCATCCAGGCCGACCTGAAGACCTTCCATGCCCGTGGCGTGCACGGCCTGTCGGTCATCGCGGCGATTACTTCGCAGAACACCCGCGGCGTGAGCGCGGTGCACACCGTGCCGCTCAGGCACATCCGCAGCCAGCTCGATGCGGTGTTCGGCGACTTCCCCATCGGCGCGGTCAAGACCGGCATGCTGGGAAGCGCCGCGGTCGTTCGCCTGGTGGCCCGGGCGATGCGCGCCCGCCAACCCGCCTGGCTGGTGGTCGATCCGGTGATGATCGCCACCAGCGGCGCCCGCCTGCTCGACAAGGACGCGGTGCGGGCCATGGTCGAGGAGCTGATCCCGCTGGCCGACGTGCTCACCCCCAACCTGCCGGAGGCCGAGGCCCTGCTCGGCCGCAAGCTGCGCCTGCCGCGGGAGGTCGACCGGGCCGGCGAGGACCTGCTCGGGCTCGGCGCCGGCGCGGTGCTGCTGAAGGGCGGCCACTCCAGCGAGCGCGACGTGGTGGACCGCCTCTACGACGCCCGCGGCGTGATGGAGCTGCGCCATCCGCGCCTGCGCATCGAGGGCCATGGCACCGGTTGCACGCTGGCCTCCGCCGTCGCCGCCGAGCTGGCCAAGGGCCGCGCGCCACGCGCCGCTGTGCGCAGCGCGGTGGCCTACGTGCAGCGCGCCCTGCGGCGCGGCTACCGCCCGGGGGGTGGCCCCGTCCACGTACTCGGCCACTGAACCCGGCTGTCCACCGGATCGGTCAAGGATCCGCGACGGCCAGGGAGTAGAATGGCGGCTTCCGCTCCTGGCCGCGTTTCCAGTCCATGATCCTCGCCCCGCGCCTCGTCCTGCTGATACTGCTGCTGCTGTTTGCGTTCTGCGTGCTGCTGGTGCATCTGCGCGGGCGCGCCAAGCTGCGCTTCGACCGCCAGCTGGTGGACCATTCGGCGGTGTTCGCGCCGTACAACCTGCTGATGTACGCGTTCTCCGCGGTACCGGCCCGTCCCATCCTGGACCGCCGGGGCTTCCCGCAGCTGGACCTGCTGCAGGCGAACTGGCAGGCCATCCGCGAGGAGGCGCTGCACCTGTTCGACGAGGGCTATATCCGCGCGGCGGGAAAGAACAACGACGCCAGCTTCAACAGTTTCTTCAAGCAGGGCTGGAAGCGCTTCTACCTGAAGTGGTACGGCGAGCCGCTCGCCTCCGCCGAAACGCTGTGCCCCAGGACGGTGGCCCTGCTCAACGCCATCCCCAGCGTGAAGGCGGCGATGTTCGCCCTGCTGCCGCCAGGCAGCAAGCTCAACCCCCACCGCGACCCGTTCGCGGGCTCCCTGCGCTACCACCTTGGCCTGATCACACCCAACTCCGAGGACTGCCGCATCATCGTCGACGGCGAGGTGCACAGCTGGGGCGACGGCAAGGACGTGGTGTTCGACGAGACCTACGTGCACTGGGCCGAGAACCGCACCGACCAGACCCGCGTGATCCTGTTCGCCGACGTGGAGCGCCCGCTGCGCTCGCGCGCGATGAACGCGATCAACCGCCGCGTGGGCGCCTTCATGGGCAAGATCACCGCCTCGCCCAACACCGAGTCGCCGGAGGAGAAGACCGGTTTCGTCAACCGCGCCTTCGCCCTCAACCAGCGCAACCGCGAGCGCAGCCGCGCCTTCAAGAAAAAGCATCCCAGGCTGTTCCGCGCGGTGAAGTACGTGGGCATGCTGGTGCTTATCTGGATCATCTTCCTGGCGCCCTGGCCCTTCTTCCGCTGACCGGTCACGCGCCACCCGGCCCGTGCGTCCTTGAACCGTATCCCGCCGGAGATGAGTCATGGACCACGCCACCGCCCTGTTCCAGCAGCACCGGCCGCGCCTGTACGGGCTGGCCTACCGCATGCTCGGCACGCCGGCCGACGCCGAGGACGTGCTGCACGACGCCTGGCTGCGCTGGCACCAGCAGGATCCGGCCACGCTGGATGACGCCGAGGCCTGGCTGGTCACGGTCACCACGCGCCTGGCGCTGGACCGCCTGCGCCGCGCCAAGGCCGAGCGAGAACGCTACACCGGCCCCTGGCTGCCCGAGCCCCTGGTGGCCGAGGAAGCGTTGCCGGAGCTGATGCTCGAGCGCAGCGAGAGCCTGAGCCTGTCCTTCCTCGCCCTGCTGGAGCGCCTCAGCCCGGAAGAGCGGGCAGCCTTCCTGCTCACCCAGGTGTTCGACTACAGCCACGCCGAGGCGGCGGCGACGCTGCAGATCAGCGAGGAAGCCAGCCGCCAGCGCACCCACCGGGCTCGCCAGCGACTGCGCGAGGGCCGTCCCCGCTTCACCCATGCGCCCGAGGCGCAGCAGCGCCTGCTGGAGAAGTTCCGCGACGCGCTGGAGCATCCCGACCTTGGCAATCTCCAGGCGCTGTTCGCCGAGGACGTCTCCCATGACGCCGATGGCGGCGGACTGGCCACCGCGACCTTGCACCCGCTGCATGGTGCCGAGCGCATCGCCCGCCTGTACGTCCAGATCGCCCTGCGCGGCCGCGAAGCCGGCGCGGTGCATCGCCTGCACTGGGTCAACGGCGCGCCCGCCCTGCTGACCTGGATCGATGCCGAGCTGGTCACCGTGCTGTGGATCGAGACCGACGGCGAGCGGATCACCGCCGTGCACGCCCTGCGGCACCCGGGCAAGCTGGCCCGGCTGAAAGCCGTCACGAACGGGCCGGGCAATACGTCCTTGTCATGAACGGCCACTCCGGCCGCATACCAAGGAGTCCCCCCATGTCCAAGCGTCTTTCGGTTTCCAAGTATCCGCAGGTGATGAAGTCCATGATGGACTTCTCCGCCGCCGTCCACGGCAACACCCTCGAACGCCCGCTGGTCGAACTGGTGCTGCTGCGCGTCTCGCAGATCAACGGCTGCGCCTACTGCCTCGACATGCACAGCAAGGATGCCCGCGCCGCTGGCGAGACCGAGCAGCGGCTCTACCTGCTGCAGGCGTGGCGCGAAGCGCCGTTCTACACCGAGCGCGAGCAGGCCGCGCTGGCCTGGGCCGAGGCCGTCACCCAGTTTGGCGGGCATGGCGTGCCCGATGAGGTCTATGCGCGCGCGATGGCTTCCTTCAGCGAGGAGGAACTGGTCAAGCTCAATCTGCTGGTGGTGCTGATCAACGGCTGGAACCGCGTCGCCATCCCGTTCCAGCTGGAACCGGGCCACTACAAGCCGGCCACCCGGCACGCCGCCTGAACCCACCGGCCCGTGGGTGGCGTCGCCATCCACGGGCTGCCGTGCCGGTCAGGTGTTGCTCGTGCGGAGGCGCAGGTACAGGCGACGGGGCACGTCCTTCAGCATCAGCGCCGGCTTCTCGATCGCATGCCAGGACACCACCGCCAGGAGCAGGGCCAGCGGCCAGGCCAGCAGCGCATTGCAGGCCAGCGCCCAGCCGGTGGCATGCGCGGCGACGGCCTGCTGCACCGGAAAGCCCCACAGGTAGAGGCCATACGAGTAGTCGCCCAGGCGGTTGAAGCCGCGCCACGGCGTGGCATAGGCGAACGCGAAGACGAAAGCGGTCAGCGCGAGGCCGAAGGCGAACGGATACAGCGCCGTGTGGCGCAAGGCCCAGGCCAACGCGCCGCCGACGGCCACCCACGCCCAGCCGAAGCGCAGCCATGACCGGTTGACGAAGCAGAATACGCCGGCGGCGAAATAGCCCGCCAGCCGCACGAAGGTATCCAGCGGCACCAGCGGCAGGCGGCCGGGCGCCGCCAGTCCCCAGGCGAACAGCAGCGCCAGCACGGCATTGCACCAGCGCGGCCGCGCCAGGATGCCCAGCGCGCCCAGCACCGCCACCCACAGGTACATGCGTATTTCGGCGGGCAGCGTCCAGATCGACCCGTTGACGATGCCGGCCAAGGGGTTGGTGGCGAACACGCCCGGCAGGTGCCAGGCCAGGCCCTTGCCCAGTTCCAGGTTCTTGTTCACGTAGTGGAACACCCCAGGGTCGGCCAGGTAGGCCTTGGGCGGCAGCGACGTGAACAATGGCCCCAGCGCCAGGGCGCAGGCCAGCAGGCAGGCCAGGTAGGCGGGATAGATGCGCAGCACGCGCGCCCACAGGAAGTCCGGCAGGTGGCGGCGGCGCAGGTAGCTGCCGGCGATCATGTAGCCGCTGGTGACGAAGAACACGTCCACCGCGATGTCGCCGGAATAGGTGCCCCAGCCCAGCCAGGCGAACAGGTCCGGCCACGCCAGCCCGCCGCTGATGGACGGGCCGTGGCCGTAGATGACCAGGCTGGCGGCCAGGAAGCGCAGGAGCAGGAAGTTGTCCTGCCGGGCGTCCAGGGCGTCGGCCAGCGTCCTTGTGCGAAACACTTCAGCCTCCTGCCCGACGCCCCGGTGGTCCGACAGTCCGGCGGCATGGCGCCGCCGGACCGCCACAGCCTCTGGCGAGGCGATATCAGGCCCTGACGCGCTTGACCAGGGCGTCGCCGAAGCTGGCCGTGGTGCCCTTGCCGCCGAGGTCCGGGGTCACGCTGTCGCGGTCGTGGGTCAGCGTCTCGCGGATGGCGTCGCGGATACGCGTGCCCTTCGCCACCATGCCCAGGTGGTCGAGCATGTCGGCCGCGGCCAGCAGCAGCGCGCACGGGTTGGCGATGCCCTTGCCGGCGATGTCCGGCGCCGAGCCGTGCACGGCCTCGAAGATGGCCGCCTCGGTGCCGATGTTGTCGCCCGGGGCCAGGCCCAGGCCGCCCACCAGGCCGGCGCACAGGTCCGAGAGGATGTCGCCGAACAGGTTGGTGGTGACGATCACGTCGAACTGCTCGGGCTTCATCACCAGCTGCATGCAGGCGTTGTCCACGATCATCTCGTTGAACTCGATCTGCGGGTATTCCTTGGCGATCTCGCGCGCCACGTTGAGGAACAGGCCCGAGGCGGTCTTGATGATGTTGGCCTTGTGCACCGCGGTAACCTTCTTGCGGCCCTTCTTCACGGCCAGTTCGAAGGCGTAGCGCACGATGCGGCTGGAGCCCTTGCGGGTGTTGCGGATCATCGAGATGGCCGTTTCGCCGTCCTCGGACACCGACTGGCCCTCGGACAGGTACGCGCCCTCGGTGTTCTCGCGCACGGTGATGATGTCGATGTTCTCGAAGCGCGCCTTGGTGCCCGGGAAGCTGATCGCCGGACGCACGTTGGCGTACAGGTCGAAGTGGCGGCGCAGGGTCACGTTGATCGAGGTGAAGCCGCCGCCCACCGGGGTGGTCAGCGGGCCCTTCAGGGCCACCTTGTGCCTGGCGATGGCGTCCAGCGTCGGCTGCGGCAGCAAGTCGCCGCTCTTCTCCAGCGCGACCATGCCGGCATCGACGAACTCGTAGGACAGACCGCAGTCCAGCGCATCGAGCACGCGCAGCGTGGCGTTCATGATCTCGGGGCCGATACCGTCGCCCGGAATCACGGCAATGGTCTTGCTCATGGGGACACTCCTTGGGATAAGAATCGCGTGGCCCCGCCAAGGGGAAGACGGGGCCATAAATCCCTTTGATTATCCCCCATGCCGCCCTACGCGGCCAGAGCGGATGCCGCGCAAGCCGTTGCATATCCTCGCATGCAGCATTGAATAAACTCGCATGCGTCAAGGCGGCGGCAAGGAGCGGCCGGTCAGGCGTGGCTGGCGCAGTCGGCGGCGGGCGGGCCCGCCTCGCCGGACTCCAGTTGGTCGAGGAAATCCACCGCGCGGCGCAGGTGCGGGATCACGATGGAACCGCCCACCACCAGGCCCACGCTGAAGGTCTCGAAGAATTCCTCGCGGGTGACGCCCGCGTCCTTGCATTGGGCGATGTGGTAGCTGATGCAATCGTCGCAGCGCAGCACCATCGAGGCGACCAGGCCCAGCAGCTCCTTGGTCTTCACGTCCAGCGCGCCGGGCTTGTAGGTTTGCGTGTCCAGCGCGAAGAAGCGCCGAACCACCTGGTTGTCCTCGGCCAGGATGCGCTCGTTCATGCGCTGGCGGAACGCGGTGAACTCGGCCACGCGGTCCTTGCCGGCCTGCTCGTCGGTGGGCTTGCTCATGCCGCGTTCCCCAGCAGCTCGGCCAGCTTGCCGCTGCGGTCGGCGGCCACCAGGTCGTCGAAACCGCCCACGTGCTGGTCGTTGATGAAGATCTGCGGCACCGTGCGGCGGCCGCCGCTGCGCGCCAGCATGGCCTCGCGCTGCGCGGGATCGGTATCGATGCGCACCTCGCTCCACTCCAGCCCCTTGGACTTGAGCAGGTTCTTGGCGGACACGCAGTAGGGGCACACCGCGGTGGAATAGACCTCGATCTTGGGCACGACGGACTCCGGAACTGACGAAAAGTACGGCTTGTCCAAGATGGGGTTGCCCCCTGCCCCGGACAAGCGGGACATTGCTGAACCGACACGATAAATGTCGACCACAAATGCTATTGTCGCCGACCTATGCGCATGGCACCACGCCTCCTTCCAAACGCCCTGGAATCGCCCCTCCCGCCGGCCCCGGGAGGCCGGCACCGGCATGCGGATGCTCCCGCCCGGGATAGGCCGATGAACCGGACCCCGCTCGCCCGCCTGGTGGCCGCCCTGCTGTGCGCCAACCTCGCCCTGGGCGCCCAGGCCCAGGACCGCGACGTGCGCCTTCCGGACCTTGGCAGCTCGGCCAACGCGCTGATCTCCCCGCAGGAGGCCCAGGACTACGGCGCGGCCATGCTGCGCCAGATGCGCGCGCTCGACATGGTGGTGGACGACCCCATGCTCGACGACTACATCAACGACCTCGGCTACCGCCTGGTCTCCGGCAGCGAGAAGCCCAAGGAGCATTTCCAGTTCTTCATCGCCAAGGACAACATCATCAACGCGTTCGCCGCGCCGGGCGGCTATATCGCGGTGAACTCGGGCCTGATCGTCATCACCAACAGCGAGAGCGAGCTGGCCGGGGTAATCGCCCATGAAATCGGGCATATCACGCAGAACCACCTGCAGCGCGCCTTCGAGGCCTCCAAGAAGGACACCCCGCTGATGGCGCTGGTGCTGCTTGGCGCGATCGTCGCCGGCGCCGGCGCGGGTGCCGGCGATGCGGCCGGTGCCGTGCTGATGGGCGGCCAGGGCCTGCTGATGCAGCGCCAGATCAACTTCACCCGCAAGGACGAGATCGAGGCCGACCGCGCCGGTATCCAGACCCTGGCCAACGCCGGCTACGACCCCAATGCGATGGCCTCGTTCTTCGGGCGCATGGAAGACACCCTGCGGGTCGGCTCCGGCGGCGACCAGGGCGACGTGCCCGCGCTGCTGCAGGACCACCCGGTCACCATGGACCGCATCAGTGACGCCAAGGCCCGTGCCGGCGCCCTGATCGCCCAGCAGAAGCAGCGTCCCAGCGGCTCCACCCTGGACAAGGCCCAATGGGAAAAGAGCACGGCCCCCATCGCCTACGTGAAGGATCCCACCGCCCTGGCCAGCCGCGACGGCAAGGGCGGCCTGGACATCTACGGCCTGATGCGCGAGCGGGTGCGCGTGCTGTCCGGCGACGCCGGCCAACTGGCCGGCTACTACGCCACCAACCTGCAGAACCAGGCGGGCTTCGACACCCCGGCCAACCGCTATGGCTACGCCCTCGCCCTGGTGCGCAGCAACCGCGGCGCCAAGGCCGTGGACGAGCTGCAGCCTCTGCTGGCTGCCCACCCGGACAACCAAGTCCTGCGCCTGGCCATGGCCGACGCCAAACTGCAGGCCGGGCGGCGCGCCGAGGCCCTGGTCATCTACAGCACACTCAACCAGCAGTCGCCGCGCAACCGGGCCATCGCCATGGGCTATGCCAAGGCGCTCACCGAGGGCGGCAGCCAGGACGACGCCAGGCAGGCCGCCATCATGCTGATGCCCATGCTGGACAACAACGACGAGCCGGAGCTGTACCGCACCTACGCCCGTGCCGCCGACAAGGCCGGGGACAACATCCGGGCGGGCGAAGCCTACGCGGACGCCTCCTATCTGTCGGGCCGGCCCTTCGACGCCATGGAGCAGCTCAAGCGCATGCTGCAACGGCCGGACCTGGACTACTACGCCCGCGCCCGCATCCAGGCCCGCATCAACGACCTCACCCCGCTGGTGATGGAGCTGCGCAAGCGCCGGATCCAGACCGACGACAACCCCGACGGACGCAGCCAGCAACCGCTGCAGAACGGGATCGGCTGCCAGGGACGGCTCTGCTTCGGCGCCGACGGTGGCTCCCGTTGATCGCGCTGGCGATGAGACAAATCCGAACCGTCACGTTGCGACGACGTGAAATGTCATCGCGACGTAACATAAGACCGCTGCAATATTTGCGTCATAGGCTCCCACAGCGAACCCTCGCGTGCATAAACGCATCCTGATCGTCGAAGACGAAGCCTCGATCCGCGACATGGTCGCCTTCGCACTGCGCAAGGCCGGCATGGACGCGATCCATGCCGCCGACGCGCGCGCGGCCCAACTGGCCATCGCGGAACAAGTACCCGACCTGATCCTGCTGGACTGGATGCTGCCCGGCACCAGCGGCCTGGACCTGGCCCGCCGCCTGCGCAAGGAAGAACTGAGCCGCGAGGTCCCGATCATCATGCTCACCGCCCGCGGCGAGGAGATGGATCGCGTCAACGGTCTGGAGGCCGGCGTCGACGACTACGTGGTCAAGCCCTTCTCCACCCGCGAGCTGGTGGCCCGCATCAAGGCGGTGCTGCGGCGCAGCCAGGGCGACGACGGTTCGGGCATGGTGGAGCTGGGCGGCCTGCGCATCGACGGTCCGGCCCACCGCGTGTTCGCGGGCGAGGACGCGGTGGCCATCGGCCCTACCGAATACCGCCTGCTGTATTTCTTCATGACCCATCCCGAGCGCGTCTATTCGCGTGCGCAGCTGCTCGACCATGTGTGGGGTGGCAGCGTGTACGTGGAAGAGCGCACCGTGGACGTGCACATCCGCCGCCTGCGCAAGACGCTGGAACCATGGAAGCTCGACGACATGGTGCAGACCGTGCGCGGCGCCGGATACCGCTTCTCGGCCAGCGTCTGACGCTATTGCGGGAGCGCCGGCTTTTGCCGATGCTGGCACACCGCCAGCACCGGCGCCGCTGATCTCCGCCCCATGCCCAAGACCTTCGACCACTGGAAGCTGCCGGCCGCCCTCGCCGCCGGGCTGCTTGCCGGTGGAGCCGCCGGCTGGCTTGCCGGGGGCCGCGTGGCGGCCGGCGTGGCGCTGGTGGCCCTCGCCGAAATCGTCTTGCTGCTGACCCGAATCCGTCATCAAGCACGGCACATGATGACGTTCAGCCCCTCGGCGCAATCCCTCAAGCATGACCGTTTCATGACGCGTTCCCGTCGCATTGCCTCCAGTCTGCGCGATCTGCGCAGTGCCGCCGGCAGCCTGCCGGACGCGGTCGTGCTGCTCGACAACGAGCAGCATGTCCGCTGGTTCAACCACGCCGCCGAGGACCTGCTCGGCCTGCGCCGTCCGCAGGATCGCGGCGCCCACCTCGACGAACGCCTCAGCACCACCGAACTCGCCGGCTGGCTGAAGGAAGGCGCCCACGAGCCGCTCAACGACGTGGCCGCGCCCGGCCATCCGAACCGCCACATCAACGTGACGCTGCTGCCGTTCGGCCGGCGCCAGCGTCTGCTGCTGGCGCGCGACATCAGCCATCTCACGCGGCTGGAACAGATCCGCCGCGACTTCGTGGCCAACGTCTCGCACGAGCTGCGCACTCCGCTCACGGTCATCCACGGCTACCTCGAGCTGATCGACCCGGAGGACGTGCCCGAGCTTGCCCCGGTACTCAACGAGATGCGCGCGCAGTCCAAGCGCATGGGCCAGATCGTGGAGGACCTGCTTACCCTTTCGCGCCTGGAAACGCAGGAGCACGTGCAGGACGAGCGCGTGCAGATGACACCGCTGCTCGCCACCATCCGCAAGGAGGCCGAGGCGCTCAGCCAGGGCCGCCACCACATCGCCATCGAAGCCACGGCCGACGTCGACCTGCTCGGCTCGGTCAAGGACTTGCACAGCGCGCTGTCCAACCTGGTGAGCAACGCAGTGCGCTACACGCCCACCGGCGGGCGCATCACCATCCGCTGGCGGCGCACGCCGGAAGGCGCGGTGTACTCGGTCACCGATACCGGCTACGGCATCCCCGCCTCCCACCTGGCGCGCCTGACCGAGCGCTTCTACCGCGTCTCGTCCAGCCGCTCGCGCGAGAGTGGCGGCACCGGCCTGGGACTGTCCATCGTCAAGCACGTGCTGAACCTGCACCAGGCGCGGCTGGAGATCCAGAGCGAGCCGGGCCAAGGTTCCACCTTCTCCTGCTGGTTCGGCAACGAGCGGCTGCTGGCGCAAGGCGCCAGCGACCCGGAGTGAGCTCTCCCGTCCCATCGTCGCCCGCAGCTGAACGGTCCCGCCACACTACGCGGCGGTGCGCCATGTAACGCATCGCCGCATGGGACAGAATGGCGGGATGCGCCGCAAACCCGCCACCCCTTCGCCCATCGCCGACCGTGCCGCTCCCGAGCTCTACTTCAGCCGCGAGCTGGCCGCGCTCGAATTCAACTTCCGCGTGCTGGCGCAGGCACGGGATACGCGCATCCCCCTGCTGGAACGGCTGCGCTACCTGAGCATCGTGGCCAACAACCTCGACGAGTTCTTCGAGGTGCGCGTAGCCATGCTCAAGCATCACCACATGTTCGGCTCCGCCGCCCCCGGGCCCGACGGGCTGTCCTCCGGCGAGCTGCTCAAGCGCATCCGCAAGCGCGTGCTGGACCTGGTGACCGAGCAGTACCAGACCTGGCAGGCCGAACTGCGGCCTGCGCTGGACGCCGAAGGCATCCATTTCCTCACCCGTGGGCACTGGACCGACCGGCAACGGCGCTGGCTGCAGGGCTACTTCGAGAACGAGGTGATGCCGGTACTGTCGCCGCTGGGACTGGACCCCGCGCATCCCTTCCCGCGCATCCTCAACAAGACGCTGAACATCGCGGTGGTGCTGAAGGGGCGCGACGCCTTCGGCCGCGAGGGCCACATGGCGCTGGTGCGCGCGCCGCGCTCGCTGCCGCGCATCATCCGGCTGCCCGACGAGGTCTGCGGCGAGGGCGTGCACTACATCTTCCTGGCCGAGCTGCTGCAGGGCTTCGTCGATCTGATGTTCCCCGGCTTCAAGGTGGCCGGCGCCTACCAGTTCCGCGTCACCCGCAACAGCGAGCTGATGGTGGAAGAGGCGGAGGTCGAGAACCTGGCCCGCGCGCTCAGCGAGGAACTGCTGGGACGCGGCTACGCGCGCCCGGTGCGGCTGGAAGTCGGCAACGACTGCCCCAAGGCCATCGCGCAGATGCTGGTGGCCAATTTCGAGCTGGAGGAAACGGACGTCTATCGCTGCGACGGCCCGGTCAACATCATCCGCGCCGGCACCATCTACGACAGCCTCGACCGCCCGGAGCTGAAGTTTCCCCGCTTCATCCCCCAGCTGCCGGCCATCTTCAAGGACGCCCGCTGCAAGTTCGAGGTGCTGCGCCAGCGCGACGTGCTGCTGCACCATCCCTACGAATCCTTCACCGCCGTGGTCGACCTGCTGCGCCAGGCCGCGCAGGATCCGGCGGTGCTGGCGATCAAGCAGACGCTGTACCGCGCCGGCGCCGACACCCCGCTGGTGGACCTGCTGGTGGAGGCCGCGCGCAACGGCAAGGACGTCACCGTGGTGATCGAGCTGCGCGCCCGCTTCGACGAGGAGGCCAACATCCGCCTGGCCACGCGCCTGCAGGAGGCCGGCGTGCAGGTGGTGTATGGCGTGGTGGGCTACAAGACGCACGCCAAGATGCTGCTGATCGTGCGGCGCGAAGACGACGCGCTGCGACGCTATGTGCACCTGTCCACCGGCAATTACCACCAGGCCAACAGCCGCACCTACACCGACATCGGCCTGATGACCGCCCACCCCGGCATCGGCGAGGACCTGCACAAGGTGTTCCAGCAGTTGTCCGGGCTGGGACCGGTGATCGAGCTGCAATACCTGCTGCACTCGCCGTTCACGCTCTACCGCGGCGTGCTGGACAGGATCGAGCGCGAGACCGCCCATGCCGAGGCCGGCAAGCCCGCGCGCATCGTGGCCAAGCTCAACGCGCTCAACGAGGCGCACGTGATCCAGGCGCTGTACCGCGCCTCGCAGGCGGGCGTGGAGATCGACCTGATCGTGCGCGGCGCCTGCACCCTGCGTCCCGGCCTGCCGGGCGTATCCGAACGCATCCGCGTGCGTTCCATCGTGGGGCGCTTCCTGGAGCACAGTCGCGTCTACTGGTTCGCCAACGACGGCGCGCCGGAACTCTTCTGCGCCAGCGCCGACTGGATGGAACGCAACCTGATGCGCCGAATCGAGGTGGCCTTCCCCATTCTCGATGCCGCGCTGGCCCAGCGCGTCTACGACGAGACGCTGGCCAATTACCTGGCCGACAACACCGATGCCTGGCTGCTCGACGGCAAAGGCCACTACACGCGCACCGAACCGGGCGACCGGCCGCCGCACAGCGCGCAGCAGTGGCTGCTGGCGAAGCTGGTGAGGTAAGGAAGGCGCGCTGCGATGACCGCTCGGGCTTGCGCCCCCGCTACCCATCGCCCATCTCCCTTCGCGCTCCTCGCATGCGAGAATCCACATCTTGCAGCCCCATACGAGCCCCGCATGAGCCAAGGCGATCCCACCCCGATCAAGGACGGCGAACTGATCGCCGCCGTGGACATGGGCTCCAACAGCTACCACATGGTGGTGGCGCGGGTGGAACACGGCGAACCGCGCGTGATCGACCGCCTGCGCGAAACCGTGCGCATGGCCGCCGGCCTGCGCGCCGACGGCACGCTGGATGCCGAGCACCGCGCCCGCGCACTGAACTGCCTGGCCCGCTTCGGCCAGCGCATCGCCGGGGTGCCCTCGATCCGCGTGCGCGCCGTGGCCACCAACACGGTGCGCCGGCTGGCCTCGCCGCAGGCCTTCCTCACCGCCGCGGAGGCGTCGCTGGGGCATCCGGTGGAAATCGTCTCCGGCCGCGAGGAAGGCCGCCTGATCTTCCTGGGCGCCTCGCACGACCTGCCCGCCTCGCGCGAAAGCCGGCTGGTGATCGACGTGGGCGGCGGCAGCACCGAGTTCATCATCGGCCGCGGCTTCGCCCCGATGCACACCGAGAGCATACAGGCCGGCTGCATCGCCTCCACCATGCGCTTCTTTCCCGGCGGCAAGCTCAACCGCAAGCGCTGGCAGCGCGCCAACAACGAGATCGGCGTGCTGCTGCAGCAGTTCGCCGAGGATTACCGCGAGTCCGGCTGGGTCGAGGCCTACGGTTCCTCCGGCACCGCCAAGGCCATCGGCTCGGTGGTGCAGGCGATGAAGCTTTCCGACGACGGCATCACGCCCGCCTCGCTGGCCTCGCTGCGCGACGCGCTGCTGGCGCAGGGCCAGATCGACTCGCTGAAGCTGCCCGGGCTGGCCGAGGACCGCGCGCCGGTGATCGCCGGCGGCGTGGCGATCTTCGAGGCCGCCTTCGAGGCGCTGGGCATCGAGCGCCTGCGCGTGTGCCAGAGCTCGATGCGCGAAGGCCTGCTGTGGGACCTGATCGGCCGTGCCGGCGGCACCGACCCGCGCACCGCCAGCATCGACGCGCTGGCCAACCGCTATGGCGTGGACCGCGCCCAGGCACGCCGCGTGGAGTCGACCGCGCTGATCCTGTTCGACCAAGTCGCCCGCCCCTGGAAGCTCGACGCCGAGGCGCGCGAATGGCTGTCCTGGGCGGCACGCGTGCACGAGATCGGCCTGGCCATCGCGCACAGCCAGCACCATCACCATGGCGCCTACATCCTGCGCCACGCCGACCTGGCCGGTTTCTCGCGGCAGGAGCAGCAACTGCTGGCCGCCATCGTGGAAGCCCACCGGCGCAAACCCGACAAGGCCATTTTCTCGTCCCTGCCGCAGCGCTACCGCCAGTTGGCCCGCTACATCACCGCCCTGCTGCGCCTGGCCGTGCTGTTCCGCCGGGCGCGCCGGGCCGAGTCGCTGCCGCCGATGCAGTTGGCCGCCACCAGCCACCGCCTGCGCCTGACGCTGCCCGCCGCCTGGCTGGACCAGCACCCGCTCAGCGAAGCCGACCTCGAACAGGAGCAGGCGCCGATGAACGAACTGGGCCTGCAGTTGGAAGTCCATCCCTCCTGACCGCGCCGTGATCGAATCCCGGCCGCCTGGCCACAGCGCGGCGCCCGCCGCGTATGATGCCCCGATGCCACACACCGCCCGACTCGCCATGTCCCGATTCCTGCTTGCCGCGCTCCTGCTGATCTCGCCGTTCGCGCTCGCCGCGCAGACCGCCAAGCCGGCCGCCCCTGCCGCCGAGGCGCATCCGCAAGTGGTGCTGCATACCTCGCAAGGCGACATCACCCTCGAGCTGTTTCCCGACAAGGCGCCCAAGAGCGTCGCCAACTTCTTGCAGTACGCGCGCGAGGGCTTCTACAGCGGCACTGTGTTCCACCGCGCCATCCAGGGCTACCTGGTGCAGGGCGGCCTCTACACGCGCGACCTGCAGGCCAAACGCACCCATTCGGCCATTCCCAGCGAGGCGGACAATGGCCTCTCCAACGTGCGCGGCACCGTCGCGGTAGCACGCGGCGCCGACCCCAACTCAGGCACGGCGCAGTTCTTCTTCAACCTGGTGGACAACCGCCGCCTCGACTTCGTGGGCAACCAGAGCGGCCTCACCTGGGGCTATGCGGTATTCGGCAAGGTGGTGAAGGGCATGGACGTGGTGGACAAGATCGCCGCCCTGCCCACGCGCGGCCTCGGCCCGTTCGCCGGCGACGTGCCCAATCCGCTGGTGGTGATCGACAGCGCCAGCGTGGTCGGCGAGGAAAGCCCCGAGCAGCCGGCCGCCGCCTCCGAGGAAAAGCCGGCCAAGAGCGAGAAGCCCGCCGCCAAGGGCAAAGGCAAGGGCTGAGCCTCGATGGCCACGCTGTTCATCGCTGACCTGCACCTGGACGACAGCCGCCCGCGCATCACCCGTTTGTTCGAGGATTTCCTCGCCGGCGGGGAAGCCCGCGGCGCCGATGCGCTCTACATCCTCGGCGACCTGGTCGAGGCCTGGATCGGCGACGACGACGACGCCGAGCTGCCCGCTCGCATCGCCGACGCCACCCGTGCGCTGCGCGAGGGCGGCGTGCCGGTGTACTTCATGGTCGGCAACCGCGACTTCCTGCTGGGCGAGGACTTCGCGCGGCACGCGGGCCTCACCCTGCTGGACGACGGCACCGTGCACGAACTGTACGGCCGCCCTACCCTGCTGATGCACGGCGACGTGCTGTGCACCGACGACCTCGCCTACCAGGCCGTGCGCCGGCAAGTGCGCACCCCCGAATGGAAGGCCCAGGTCCTGTCCATGCCGCTGCCGGCCCGGCGTGCCCTTGCCGCCAAGGCGCGCGAGGACAGCCGGGCGCACACCGGCAGCGCCATGGAGTCGATCATGGACGTCAACGCCGGCGCCGTGGCGGACGCCATGCGCCAGGCGGGCGTCACGCGGTTGATCCATGGGCATACCCACCGTCCCGCCATCCATCGTTTCGAACTGAACGGCCAACTGGCCGAGCGCATCGTGCTGGGCGACTGGTACGAGCAGGGTTCGGTGCTGCGGGTAACGCCCGAGGGTGTCGAGTTGCGCGGGTTGGCGTTGTCGTAAGCGTTGATAGTTTCGGTGGAATTGCCCTAACACGAATGCCCAAGGGCTTCGTCAGGAAGATTTGCGCCAGCGTGACGCGTGGGATTGCTCGGCCCATCCATGGGCCTCACCCTTCCGCGCTGCGCGCTCCAGGGCCAGCCTGCGGCTGTCCAAATTCGCTCCAGGCGAATTTGTCGAACCCAGAGGGTTCGTCCACCCTCTCTCTCCGCCAGATACGCAAAACGCCCCGAGAGGGGCGTTGTCAGGAAGGTTTGCGCCAACGTGACGCGTGGGATTGCTCGGCCCATCCATGGGCCTCACCCTTCCGCGCTGCGCGCTCCAGGGCCAGCCTGCGGCTGTCCAAATTCGCTCCAGGCGAATTTGTCGAACCCAGAGGGTTCGTCCACCCTCTCTCTCCGCCAGATACGCAAAACGCCCCTCTCGGGGCGTTTTGCGTATCTGGCGGAGAGAGAGGGATTCGAACCCTCGATAAGGCTTTTGACCCTATACTCCCTTAGCAGGGGAGCCCCTTCGGCCTCTCGGGCATCTCTCCGGATTTCGTCCGCATCGCTGCGGAGCCGGCAAGGATACTGACCGGCGGGCTCGAGGTAAAGCGTTTCTTGCTTGTCAGTGTTCGCCAGCGTCGCCGGAGGCACTGCCGTCCGGCTCGTGCTCGTTCTTGATCCGCTGATAGATCTCTTCGCGATGCACGGCAACATCCTTGGGCGCATTGATGCCAATACGCACTTGGTTGCCTTTTACGCCCAGGACGGTGACGGTCACCTCGTCACCGATCATCAAGGTTTCACCGACCCGGCGGGTCAGAATCAACATGTTTGCCACTCCATGAATACTATGGTCATAGGCCAACAGACGGTTATGCCTCACCCCTGAGCTTCACCGTCTGGACAGTTCGACGATAACAACCGCCGAAGGCCCTACCGCCTTCCCCGGTTCACAGACATGGCACCCCCTGTAGATGCCATGTCGAGCGACACCGGCGCAACCATCGGTGTCGGCAGTGGGTCGATACTAGCCGAGCGTCCGATGGCAGCGCAATGCGTAAACGGCAACGGAGTCTGATCGGTTGACCTCACTTACGAAGCCAGGCGTTCGCCGATCCAACCTGTCAGTCCGTTCAGGATGCCTGGCAATTCAGCGCTGTCGGCGCCGCCGCCCTGGGCCATGTCGGGACGACCCCCGCCCTTGCCGTCGATCTGGCCCGCCACGTGGCTCACCACGTCACCGGCCTTGATCCGGCCCAGTGCCTTGCCGTTCACGCCGGCCACCAGCGATACGCGGCCCTCGGCGGCGCCCGCCAACAGGATCACGCAGTCGACCAGTTGCTGCTTAAGCTGGTCCATGCTGTCGCGCAGGGCCTTGGCGTCCAGGCCTTCCAGGCGGGCCGCCACCACCTTGATGCCGTCGATCGCCTGCGCCGTGGAAGCGAGGTCGGCCGTGGCCGAGCCCGCGGCCTTGGCGCGCAGCGACTCCAGCTCGCGTTCGAGCTTCTTCTGCTTGTCGAACAACTGGCGCAGCTTCTCCACCGCATCGTCGCCGCTGGAGGACAACAACTGCGAGAACTCGCCCAGGCGCCGCTCTTCGTCGGCGACGTAGGCCAGCGCGCCGGCGCCGGTGACCGCCTCGATGCGGCGCACGCCAGAAGCCACGCCGGCCTCGCTGACGATCTTGAACAGGCCGATGTCGCCGGTGCGGCCAACGTGGGTGCCGCCGCACAGCTCGGTGGAGAAATCGCCCATCCTGAGCACGCGCACTTCGTCGCCGTACTTCTCGCCGAACAGCGCCATCGCGCCGAACGCGATGGCGTCGTCGTAGGCCATGTGGCGCACCTCGGCCGGCGCGTTGCGGCGCACCTCGGCGTTGACCAGGTTCTCGACCTCGCGCAGCTCGTCCGCACTGAGCGGCTTGAAGTGCGAGAAGTCGAAGCGCAGGCGCTCGGGAGCCACCAGCGAGCCCTTCTGCGTGACGTGCTCGCCCAGCACCTTGCGCAGCGCGGCGTGCAACAGGTGCGTGGCCGAGTGGTTGAGCACGATGGCCTGGCGACGCGCGGCATTCACCTCGGCATCGACCGCGTCGCCCACGCGCAACGGCTGCGCACCGTTCCAGCGGCCGGCATGGCCGAAGAACACACCGCCCATCTTGAGCGTGTCGCTCACATCGAAATGGCCCGCGCTATTGGACAGTGTACCGGTATCGCCCACCTGGCCGCCGGACTCGGCGTAGAACGGCGTGCGGTCGAGGATGACCAGGCCTTCCTCGCCCTGCCCCAGCTCATCGAACTGCTTGCCGCCGCGGACGATGCCGACCACCTTGCTGCGCTCGCTCCGCAAGGCCTCGTAGCCGAGGAACGCGGTGGGCTGCAGCTGGCTGGCCAGCTCCGCCGGCATCTGGCCCTTGGCCTCGAAGCGGCTGGCGGCGCGTGCGCGCTCGCGCTGCTCGTTCATGGCCTGCTCGAAGCCGTCCATGTCCACCGTGAGGCCGCGCTCGCGCGCGATGTCGGCGGTGAGGTCCACCGGGAAGCCATAGGTGTCGTACAGGCGGAAGGCGTCGGCGCCGGGAATGGTCTGGCCCGACTTGGCCGCCACCTCGTCGAACACGCGCATGCCGTGCTCCAGCGTTTCGCCGAAGCGCTGTTCCTCGGTGCGCAGCGCCTCTTCCACGAAGCCCTGCTTCTGCGCCAGCTCGGGATAGGCCAGGCCCATCTCTTCCACCAGCGGCTGCACCATCTTCCAGAAGAAGTCGCCGCGCACGCCCAGCATCCAGCCATGCCGCAGGGCACGGCGGATGATGCGGCGGAGCACGTAGCCGCGCCCCTCGTTGGAGGGCAGCACGCCATCCACGATCAGGAACGAGCAGGCGCGGATATGGTCGGCGATCACGCGCAGCGACTTATTGGCGAGATCCTGGGTGCCGGTCAGTTCGGCCGCGACGCGAATCAGGTGCTGGAACAGGTCGATCTCGTAGTTGGAATGCACGTGCTGCAATACGGCGGCCAGGCGCTCCAGGCCCATGCCGGTATCCACGCATGGTGCCGGCAGCGGCGACAGCGTGCCGTCGGGCGCACGGTCGAACTGCATGAACACCAGGTTCCAGATCTCGATGTAGCGGTCGCCGTCCTCGTCGGGCGAGCCCGGCGGGCCGCCGGCGATCCCCGGGCCATGGTCGTAGAAGATCTCCGTGCACGGACCGCACGGGCCAGTGTCGGCCATCTGCCAGAAGTTGTCGGAAGCGAACGGCGCGCCCTTGTTGTCGCCGATGCGCACGATGCGCTCGGCCGGCACGCCCACTTCCTTGTGCCAGATGTCGTAGGCCTCGTCGTCGGTGTGGTAGACGGTGACCCACAGCTTTTCGCTGGGCAGCTTGAGGACGCCGGTCAGCAGCTCCCACGCGTAGGTGATGGCGTCGCGCTTGAAATAGTCGCCGAACGACCAGTTGCCCAGCATCTCGAAGAAGGTGTGGTGGCGCGCGGTGTAGCCCACCGAGTCCAGGTCATTGTGCTTGCCGCCGGCGCGCAGGCAGCGCTGCACGTCGGCCGCGCGCGTGTACGGCAGCTTCTCGCTGCCCAGGAACACATTCTTGAACTGCACCATGCCCGAGTTGGTGAACAGCAGCGTGGGGTCGCTGGCCGGCACCAGGGAACTGGACGGCACGATGGTGTGCCCTTTGGAGCGGAAATAGTCGAGGAAGGTCGAGCGGATGTCGGCGGTTTTCATGCGGCTGGGGAAGACCTGGCGGATAGGTCACGCCCGGGAAACGCCGCCGGAACGGCGCTTACCCGCCCCGTGAACCGGGGAGGTCAGGCATCTTCGTCGGCTGCGTCGTCCACGTCGGCGTGGGTAACATTCCGTACTGTGGCGGCGGGAAAGCCGCGACGCAAGAGAAATTGCGCCCGGCGGGCCTTTTCCGCGGGATCGGCGGCCCCCGCGGCGCCATAGCGGCGATGCAGCTGGGCGGCCGCGGCCGCCGCCCAGTCCACCCCGGCGGCGTCCAGCACGACGCGGATGCGGGCATCGGACAGCCCATGGTTCTTCAGCTCGGCCCGCAGGCGCATGGGCCCGTAGCCCTGGGACACCCGGCTGCGCACCAGCATCTCGGCGAAACGGTCGTCGTCCTGGTAGTGCTGCTCGCCAAGCCGGTCGAGCGCCTCGCCGGCCTCCCCGCCCTCGTAGCCGCCCTGCCTGAGCTTGCGCCCCAGCTCGCGCCGGGAGTGATCCCGGCGCGCCAGCAGGCCCAGCGCCTTGTCGTAGGCGCTGGGCCTGGCCTTCTTCTTGCCATCGTCGGCGTCGGAACGGCGTTTCATGATGCGACCGGGCTGGGGCCGCGCGGCCTCAGATTTCTTCCATCGCCTCTTCGGAGACCGGGGTGCCCTTGCCGCCGGCGGTGAGCAGGCGGGCGCGCAGCTCGCCATCGATCTCGTTGGCGATGGCCGGGTTGTCGCGCAGGAACTGGCGCACGTTCTCCTTGCCCTGGCCGATGCGGTCGCCCTTGTAGCTGTACCAGGCGCCGGACTTGTCGATCAGATTCTGCGCCACGCCCAGCTCGATGATCTCGCCCTCGCGCGAGGAACCCTCGCCGTACAGGATCTCGAACTCGGCCTGGCGGAACGGCGGCGCCACCTTGTTCTTGACCACCTTGACGCGGGTCTCCGAGCCGATGACCTCCTCGCCCTTCTTTACCGCGCCGATGCGGCGGATGTCCAGGCGCACCGAGGCGTAGAACTTCAGCGCGTTGCCGCCGGTGGTGGTCTCGGGGTTGCCGAACATCACGCCGATCTTCATGCGGATCTGGTTGATGAAGATCACCAGGCAGTTGGACTTCTTGATGTTGGCGGTGAGCTTGCGCAGCGCCTGACTCATCAGGCGGGCATGCAGACCGACGTGGGAGTCGCCCATCTCGCCCTCGATTTCGGCCTTGGGCGTGAGCGCGGCCACCGAGTCGACCACCACCACGTCCACCGCGCCCGAGCGCACCAGCATGTCGGCGATTTCCAGCGCCTGCTCGCCGGTGTCCGGCTGCGAGACCAGCAGGTCGTCCACGTTGACGCCCAGCTTGGCGGCGTAGGTCGGGTCCAGCGCATGCTCGGCATCGACGAAGGCCGCGGTGCCGCCGTTCTTCTGGCAGTTGGCGATGACCTGCAGGGTCAGCGTGGTCTTGCCCGAGGATTCCGGACCGTAGATTTCCACGACGCGGCCGCGCGGCAGGCCGCCGACGCCCAGTGCGATGTCCAGGCCCAGCGAGCCGGTGGACACGGTGTCGATGGCGTCGTCGGTGCGATCACCCAGGCGCATGACGGCGCCCTTGCCGAACTGCTTCTCGATCTGGCCGAGGGCCGAGGTGAGCGCCTTGCGCTTGTTGTCATCCATCGTTTGAATCCTGGGTGGCAGTGAATGGAGGCATGATGCCCGCGACTGGTCTCACGGGCTGCGATCTGGGAATGGACAAGTATCCCACACCCGTCAAGCGGGCCTGGACAGATTTGCCGACTCAATCGGTCAGGGTCTGGAGCACGCCGCTGAGCGCCGCCGCCACGCTCTGGCGCCGCACCGCCTCGCGGTCGCCGCCGAAGTGGAACAGGCGGGCGTGGGCGTAGCCGCCGCGCCGCTTCCAGCCGATCCACACCGTGCCCACCGGCTTGTCCGGGGTGCCGCCGCTGGGGCCGGCGATACCGGTGACCGCCACCGCCACGCCAGCGCCGAAGCGGGCCAGCGCCCCGGAGACCATCTCCAGCGCGGTTTCCTCGCTGACCGCGCCGGTGCGCTGCAGCGTATGCGGATTCACGCCCAGCAGCGCCTGCTTGGCTTCGTAGCTGTAGGTGACCACGCCGGCGTCGAACCAGGCCGAGCTGCCGGGCAGGTCGGTCAGCGTCTTGGCGATCCAGCCGCCGGTGCACGACTCGGCCGTGACCAGCATCAGCCGATGCCGCTGTACGCTTTCGGCCACCTGCTCGGCCAGTGCGCGCAACTGCGCATCCGTGGGAAAGGACGACTCCAAGGGACACTCCTGCCTGGCAGGCGGGCACCGCACCCGCATGAGTCGTCCGTTCTACCCGTTCCTCGCGCCCGCGCCAAGGGTCCGCCAGCCTTGCCCGGCGGATAGCGCCTACCTCCGGCGCGGCCTATGGGCCGTCCGACACCATGCCGCCCTGCGCCCGGACGATCTCCAGCAGGTCGCCCAGCTCCCACGCGTTCCGCGCATAGATGGACACGAAGTCGGGCCAGCGCGCGCTGCCGCGCACGAACCGTTCGCTCGCCTCGTCGTAGCCGTCGACGAAGTAATGCCCGCGCTCCCTCTCCACCCGGAACAGGCCCAGGTTGGTGGACACCTCGGCCAGGAAATCCCCGAAGGACTTCTCGATGCGCGGCAGCAACCGGATCGACTGGACGGACAGGCCGGCGTGGGCGAACTGGTCTTCGATGTATTGCTCCACGTACATAAGCGCCCCTTGAGGCCAACGGGTGGGATGGGATGCAGGCCGGTTTCCGGGCAACGCATGGCGGCGGCGGACGGACGTCGGGTGCCCGGCGTGGCGAAGCGGGATGGCGAAACGAAACACCTCTCGGGCATGGCCTACTGCACAAACAGATCCAGCCTAGGCATGCAACGCCACCGGTTCTGTCAGTGAATGCCTGCGCTTGATGCAAGAACAATCCTCACCGCCCCGTTCGCGCGATCATGCTCTCGCCGCAAACGCGCGACGGTGTCGCAGGCGACCTATCTCTCGACACAACGCCGGCTGCATTTGCCGCACGGCCCATGGCTGCGGCAACGGCTTTCGCCTACCATCTGCCCACGCAAAATCTCCCGGCCGACGGCCCCGGAGCGCTGCCTCTCAGCCGTAGCGCCACCGGATACCACGCGTGGCCTGGCTCCTTCTGAACGCGAATCGACATCCCTACATGGCCGAAATCAGCAGCGACCACACGCCCCTCATGCGGCAGTACCTGACTGCCAAGGCCGAACACCCCGACGTGCTGCTGTTCTTCCGCATGGGGGATTTCTACGAGCTGTTCTACGACGACGCGCGCAAGGCGGCGCGGCTGCTGGACATCACGCTGACCCAGCGCGGCCAGTCGGCGGGGCAGCCGATCCCGATGGCGGGCGTGCCTTATCACGCGGTGGAGAACTACCTGGCCAGGCTGGTGCGGCTGGGCGAGTCGGTGGCGATCTGCGAGCAGATCGGCGACCCCAACGGCAAGGGGCCGATGGAGCGCAAGGTGGTGCGCATCGTCACTCCCGGCACCATCACCGACGAGGCACTGCTGGAAGAGCGCCGCGACAACCTGCTGCTGGCCATCGCCGCCGGTGCGCACGGCGCCTACGGCCTGGCCTGGGTGGACCTGGCCAGCGGCCGCTTCCTGCTCAGCGAGGTGCCCGGCGCGGAGGCGCTGGCCTCGGAGCTGGCACGCCTGCAACCGGCCGAGACATTGGTGGGCGAGGACGTGGCCTGGCCGAAGCTCGTCAGTTCCCTGCCCGGCCTGCGCAAGCGGCCGCCGTGGCACTTCGACGGCGACGCCGCGCGGCGCGAACTCAACCGCTTCTTCGGCACGCGCGACCTCGGCGGCTTCGGCGTGGACAAGCTGCCGCTGGCCATCGCCGCCGCCGGCTGCCTGCTCGGCTACGTGGAGGAAACGCAGAAGAGCGCGTTGCCGCACTTGTCTGGCATGGCGATCGAAAGCGCAGGCGACACCATCGCGCTCGACGCGGCCACGCGCCGCAACCTGGAGCTGGACACGCACCCCAGCGGCCGCACCGAACATACCTTGCTCGGCGTGCTCGACGAATCGGTGACGCCGATGGGCGCTCGCCTGCTGCGCCGCTGGCTCAACCGCCCGCTGCGCTCGCGCGAGCTGCTGCGCGGCCGCCACCAGGCCATCGGCACGCTGATCGACAACCGCCAGTACGAAGCGCTGCGCGAGCAGTTGCGCGGCATCGGCGACCTGGAGCGCATCCTGGCCCGCGTGGCACTGCGCTCGGCGCGCCCGCGCGACCTCTCCACGCTGCGCGACGGCCTGGCGGCCGCGCCCCTGCTGCGAACCCTGATCGCTCCGTTGGACAGCCCGCTGCTGCATTCGCTGGTGGAACGCATCGGCGACCATGCCGACACCGCCGCCCTGCTCGCCCGTGCGGTGGTGCCGCAGCCGCCGGTGCTGCAGCGCGACGGCGGCGTGATCGCCGATGGCTACGACGCCGAGCTGGACGAGCTGCGACGGCTCGCCACGCATGCCGACCAGTTCCTGGTGGAGCTGGAGGAACGCGAGAAGGCCGCCAGCGGCATCGCCACGCTCAAAGTCGGCTACAACCGCGTGCACGGCTACTACATCGAGATCAGCAAGGGCCAGGCCGACAAGGCGCCCACCCACTACACGCGCCGCCAGACCACCAAGAACGCCGAGCGCTACATCACTGAGGAACTGAAGACCTTCGAGGACAAGGTGCTCTCGGCCAAGGAGCGCTCGCTGATGCGCGAGCGCGCACTGTACGAGGCGCTGCTCGATGCGCTGATCGAGCGGCTGGAGCCGCTCAAGCACGCCGCCTCGGCCATGGCCGAGCTGGACGTGCTGGCCACCCTGGCCGAGCGCGCGTCCACACTGGACTGGAGCGCGCCCGAACTCACCGACGAGCCGGGCATCGCCATCGAGCGCGGCCGCCATCCGGTGGTGGAGAAGGTGCGCGACGAGCCGTTCGAGCCCAACGACCTGGTACTGGACGACCATCGCCGCATGCTGGTGATCACCGGCCCGAACATGGGCGGCAAATCCACCTACATGCGCCAGAACGCGCTGATCGTGCTGCTCGCGCATATCGGCAGCTACGTGCCGGCCGCGCGCGCGGCGATCGGGCCGATCGACCGCATCTTCACCCGCATCGGCGCGGGCGACGACCTCTCGCGCGGCCAGTCCACCTTCATGGTGGAGATGAGCGAGACGGCCAACATCCTGCACAACGCCACCGAGCACAGCCTGGTGCTGATGGACGAGGTGGGCCGTGGCACCAGCACCTACGACGGCCTCGCGCTGGCGCGCGCCGCTGCCGTGCACCTGGCCGCCAGCAGCCGCTCGTACACGCTGTTCGCCACCCACTACTTCGAGCTGACCGAGCTGGCCAGCGAATACCCGTCCATTGCCAACGTGCACCTGGACGCGGTGGAGTACGGCGAGCAGCTGGTGTTCATGCACGCGGTGAAGGAAGGCCCGGCCAACCGCAGCTTCGGCCTGCAGGTAGCGGCGCTGGCCGGCCTGCCGAAGCCGGTGATCGCCGACGCGCGGCGCACCCTGGCCGAGCTGGAGCGAGGCATGTACCAGCAGGCCTCCGCCGCGCCGGGCAAGGCGCCGGCCGTGGAGTCGCCGCAACTGGGGCTGTTCGCCCCGGCGCCGTCCGCCGTGGAGCGCGCCCTGGAAGGTATCGATCCGGATGCGCTCTCGCCGCGCGAGGCCCTGGAAGCCCTCTACCGGCTCAAGGCATTGGCCTGAGGCAAGACGAAGCCCCGCGACTGACGGGGCTTCCGCTTCTTCCCCGGCCGGATCGCGTCAGTGCGGGTATTCAGACCGCCGCGCGTTGCCGATGGCCTCCAGCACCTCAGGTGGCAGGTGGTCCAGGTCGAGCACGACCTTGCCCGAGTGCACCGTGCGGACGCCGCGGGCCGGTATCACAAAGTCGCCCGCGTTCTCGATGTAGACCAGCAGCGCATTCTCGTCGGGCAACAGGCGGCGCACCGAGCCGATGCCATCCTCGCCATCGGCGACGAACACCAGGGCGCCTTCCTCGATCGACTCGGCCATGGGGTATTTCTCCCTATGCGGATGGGTTGGGCATCGTCGACAAGCGGGCGTCTGGCCGGCGTGAAGCCCGCGTCAACCTGCACTTTTCCATCACAAGCCCATCACCGGGGGCAGAGCGAAGCTTTACCGGTTCTCCACCGACCCTCGACACATTCATAGACCACATCTATGAGTTACATCAAAACAATGAAATTCCGCCTATGGAAGCGTCTACGTATAGTCCCAGGCAAGCCAGCCATCGCCAGCCAATCCCGCCCGCAAGGAGCACGCCATGAGCACCGACCGCAAGACCCTCACCACCGCCTCCGGCGCGCCAGTAGCCGACAACCAGAACAGCCTCACCGCCGGTCCCCGTGGCCCGCTGCTGGTGCAGGATCACCAGTTGTTCGAGAAGCACGCCCATTTCAACCGCGAACGCATTCCCGAGCGCGTGGTACACGCCAAGGGCTCGGCCGCCTTCGGCACGTTGACCATCACCCATGACATCACCCGGTACACCCGCGCCAAGGTGTTCGAGCCGGGCAGCAAGACGCCCCTGCTGTTGCGCTTCTCCACCGTGGCCGGCGAGCGCGGCGCGGCGGATGCCGAGCGCGACGTGCGCGGCTTCGCCATCAAGTTCTACACCGCCGAAGGCAACTGGGACCTGGTCGGCAACAACACCCCGGTGTTCTTCGTGCGCGACCCGTACAAGTTCCCCGACTTCATCCACACGCAGAAGCGCGACCCGCGCACCAACATGCGCAGCAACACCGCGATGTGGGATTTCTGGTCGCTTTCGCCCGAGTCGCTGCACCAGGTCACTACCCTGATGAGCGACCGCGGCCTGCCCGCCAGCCTGCGTCACATGCACGGCTTCGGCAGCCATACCTACAGCTTCTGGAACGACCAGGGCGAGCGCTACTGGGTGAAGTTCCACTTCAAGACCCAGCAAGGCATCAAGAACTGGACCAATGCCGAGGCGGCCAAGGTGATCGGCGAGGACCGCGAATCGCACCAGCGCGACCTGTACGAGGCGATCGAGCGCAAGGACTTCCCGAAGTGGACCCTGTACGTGCAGATCATGCCGGAGCAGGACGCCGAAAAGACCCCGTACAACCCGTTCGATCTCACCAAGGTATGGCCGCACAAGGATTACCCGCTGATCGAGGTGGGCGTGCTGGAACTCAACAAGAACCCGGACAACTATTTCGCCGAGGTCGAGCAGGCCAGCTTCTCGCCCGCCAACGTGGTGCCGGGCATCAGCCACAGCCCGGACAAGATGCTGCAGTTCCGTATCTTCTCCTATGCCGACGCGGCGCGTTACCGCCTCGGCGCCAACCACGAATCGCTGGAAGTCAATCGCCCGCGCTGCCCGGTGCACAACTACTACCGCGACGGCCAGATGCGCTTCGACGGCAATGGCGGCGGCAGCGTCAACTACGAGCCGAACTCCTTCAACGGGCCGTTCGAGGACAAGTCGGCCAAGGAGCCGCCGCTCAGGATCTCCGGCGAGGCCGACCGCTACGACCACCGCGAAGGCAATGACGACTACAGCCAGGCCGGCGCCCTGTTCCGGCTGATGGACGCCGGGCAGAAGCAGCAATTGTTCGACAATATCGCCGCGGCCATGCAGGGCGTGCCGGAGGAAATCATCCGCCGCCAGCTCGGCCACTTCAGCAAGGCCGATCCGGCCTACGGCGAAGGCGTGGCCAAGGCATTGGGCCTCAATATCGAACCGCTGCGCGCTGCGGGTTGATGCGGGATGAAAGCGAGGGCGGCCACCCCTGCGGGTGGCCGCCCTTCTTCATGCCGGCACGAGGGAATGCCGGCATGCGCTCACGCGGCCAGTTCGGGCACGTCCCGGTTTTCCGATGGCTCGGCAGTGGCATTGGCCAGCATGGCCGGGATGGTTTCCGCCGGCACCGGCAGGCTGACCACCTTGGCCGCCTCGCGCATCGGCAGGCGACCGAGCCGGACCAGCCGGTCGATGCTGCGCGCCACCTCGGCCTGGCCGAACGGCTTGCGGATGAAATCGTCGGCGCCGAAGCGCTGCACGTAGAACTGCTCGGTGGCCTGCTGGTTGCCGCTGATCATCACGATCGGGATGTGCCGCGTGGCCGGATCGTGGCGCAGCGAGCGCAGCACCGCGAAGCCGTTGATGCCCGGCAGCACGATGTCCAGGAAGATCAGTGCCGGCGGCTCGGCTCGCGCGAGTTCCAGCGCGCTTTCCCCATCGCCCGCCCGGATCACCTGGTAGCCATCCACTTCGAGCATGCGCCCCAGCACCGCGCGGATCGTGGCCGAATCGTCCACGACCAGCACGCGCGCGCCATGCGCCGCCTTGCGCACCACCTGGGCCGCGCGGGCCTGCGCCACGCCGCCGAACCATCGCTTGAGGAATGCCAAGCTCACCATCGTCGATCCCCGCATCGCTACGCGGAAGGCCGCTCCCTGCGGCTTTCCCAGATGCAAGATGCTCCCGCAGAACGACGATACGTTCTGCGATGGCCGACTCACATGGAATCCTTAAGCCGTCGCAATTCCCGACGCGCCTGCTTGTCCGGGCGTCCCGGCGGGGCCATCGCCCCTACCAGCTTGCGCTGGGCCTTCGCCGCCTCGCGCGCGGCAAGGCTGGCCTCGCTCTCCCGGTAGAGCGCCTGCGCCACGCTGGCGGGGCCGCGCTGTTCCGACAGGCCGAGCACCTCGACCTCCAACCGTTCCTCGCCGCGGCCGATGCGCAGCACGTCGCCGATGCGCACCATCTTGGATGGCTTGCAGCCGGCGTCGTTGAGATCGACCTTGCCGCCGTCGATGGCCTGCTTGGCCAGGCTGCGGGTCTTGAAGAAGCGCGCGGCCCAGAGCCACACGTCGGCACGCACGGCGGCCGGCTGGGAAGAAGAGGGGGATGACATGCCCCCTATTGTCCACCAACCCGCCATCGCCATTGTAGGAGCGCACCCAGTGCGCGACCGCAGTGCGCGGAACGCTGGTCGCGCACTGGGTGCGCTCCTACAGGGGATGTCCCTCAACCGACCAGCAGGAGATTGCCCAGCGGCACAGTGGCGAGCGACAGCACGATGCCGGCGCCCAGGATGGTATTGGCCAGCGAAGGCTCCAGCTTGTGCTCATCGGCCAGGATCGCCGCCGAGATCATCGGCGCCATCGCCGCCTGCAACACGCCCACAGTCAGGGTGAGTCCCTGCACACCGAAGGCGCGGCCCAGCAGCCAGGCGGCCAACGGCGCCAGCGCCAGTTTCCAACCGAGGCCAGCCACCAGCGCGGCAAGCTGCCGCTCGCCAAGATGGAACTTGAACTGCAGGCCGACGGAGAACAGTGCCAGCGGCGTGAGGGTGGCGCCGATGGGCATGAACACGCCATCCAGCGCGGAGGGCCAACCGCCCAGCGCACCCGCCATGCCGCCCACCACCAACGCGAGAAAGGAAGGAAAGGTCAGGATGCGTCGTACGATCGCCTTCGGCTGGGGCGACTTGCCCGCGTACCACGCGGCCACCGCCACGCCGGCCGAGGACAGCAGCGGAAAGCAGCCCAACTGGTCCGCCACCACCGCCAGCGCAAGCCCTTCCTTGCCGTGCAGGGCCTGCATCATGGGATAGCCCATGAACGAGGTATTGCCCAGGCCGCACACCAGGACCAGCGCACCGATGCGCCCGCGCGACCAGCCCAGCGCGCGGCCGAGCAGCGCAAACAACACCCAGGCGCCGAAGAACACCGCCCACATCGCCGCCACGGGAAACCATAGCTGCGCATCGACCTTCACCTTCGGCACCAGCGCCAGCACCAGCGCCGGCAGCGCGATATTGATCACCCACCAGTTGATGCCGTGCACGATGCCAGCGGGCGGCCTGGCGTAGCGCGCCACCAGCGCGCCCAGCAACAGGCAGACGAACAGCAGCAGCAAGGCGCTCATGGATGCCCCAGGCAAAGAAACGGCCGCAGTATAGCGGCCGTCCTCGGAAGCCCCGAGAGGCCTCCAACTACAGCGCCGGAATGACGGCCTTTCCCCCGATCAGCCCGCGATCAGGCGATTGAGCCGCTGCACGAACGCCGCCGGGTCCGGCAACTGCGCGCCGGCGGCGATCTCGGCCTGGTCCAGCAGCAGGTTGGCGAGATCGGCGGCCTTCGCCGGATCGCTCTCGCCTTCCACGCGCCTGAGCAATGGATGCTGCGGGTTGATCTCCAGCGTGGGCTTGCTCTCGGGCATGTCGTGGCCGGCTTCGCGCAGCAGGCGCGCCAGGTGCGGGGCCATCTCGTAATCCGACAGCGCCAGGCACGAGGGCGAATCGGTGAGGCGCGCGGACACCCGCACTTCGCCCACGCGGTCGCCCAGCAGTTCCTTGAGCTTCCTCAGCAGCGGCTCGGCGGCCTTGCTGGCCTCTTCCTGCTGCTTCTTGCCGGCCTCGTCCAGCGGCAGCTCGCCCTTGGCCACGTTGCGGAGCTTCTTGCCGGCGTACTCGTGGAAGCTGCCCAGCATCCATTCGTCGACGCGGTCGAACATCAGCAGCACTTCGATGCCCTTGGCCTTGAACATCTCCAGCTGCGGACTGCCCAGTGCCGCGGCATAGCTGTCGGCGGTGATGTACCAGATCGTGTCCTGGCCCACCGCCATGCGGCCGATATAGTCGTCCAGTGACACGGTCTGGCCGGCGCCCTCGCCCTTGGTGGAAGCGAAGCGCAGCAGCCTGGCGATGCGCTCGCGATTGGCCGCGTCCTCCACGATGCCTTCCTTGAGCGTATTGCCGAAGGCCTTGTAGAAGGTGGCGAACTTCTCCGGCTCCTCACGCGCGAGCTTCTCGATGAGGTCGAGCACGCGCTTGACGCAGGCGGCGCGGATGCGCTCGAGCTGGCGGTTGTGCTGCAGGATCTCGCGGCTGACGTTGAGCGGCAGGTCATCCGCATCCACCACGCCACGCACGAAGCGCAGGTAGTTGGGCAGCAGTTCTTCCGCCGCATCCATGATGAAAACGCGCTTGATGTAGAGCTTCAGGCCCTTGCGCTCGTCGCGGCCACCCATCATCAGGTCGAACGGCGGCTGCGCGGGGAGGTACAGCAGCGTGGTGAAGCTCTGGCTGCCCTCCACGCGGTTGTGCGTCCATGCCAGCGCATCGTTGAAGTCGTGGCCGAGCGACTTGTAGAAGCTCTGGTAGTCCTCGTCGGAGATCTCGCCGCGCGGCTTGGTCCACAGCGCCGAGGCATCGTTGACGGTCTCCCACTCACCGGTGGGCTTGCCGTCCTTTTCCACCGGCAAGCGGATCGGGAAGGCCACGTGGTCGGAGTACTTGCGGACCAGCGAGCGCAGCTCCCAGCCCTTGAGGAACTCGTCCTCGTCGGCCTTCAGGTGCAGGATCACCGAGGTGCCGCGCTCGGGCAGCTCGGCCTGGGCCAGGTGGTATTCGCCCTTGCCGTCGCTTTCCCACCGCACGCCCTCGCCCGCCGGCAGGTCGGCACGGCGGCTGAGCACGGTGACGCGGTCGGCCACCACGAAGGCGGAATAGAAGCCCACGCCGAACTGGCCGATCAGACGCGCGTCGGCCTTCTGCTCGCTGCTCATCGCCTCCAGGAAACGGCGCGTGCCCGAGTTGGCGATGGTGCCGATGTTGGCCACCACCTCGTCGCGACTCATGCCGATGCCGTTGTCGCGCACGGTGAGCGTGCGCGCCTCGGGATCCCAGCTCACGTGGATCTGCAGCTCGCCGTCGCCGGACACCAGGCCGGGATGGGCGATGGACTCGAAACGCAGCTTGTCACAGGCGTCGGACGCGTTGGAGATCAGCTCGCGCAGGAAGATTTCCTTGTGCGAGTACAGCGAATGCGTGACCAGGTGCAGTACCTGGGCGACTTCGGCTTCGAATTTGCGGGTTTCGGACGCGGCGTTCGTCATACGTGGAAGACTCTTGCGGATATCGGGCACATGGGAAGGTGACACAAGCGAAGGGGCCGACGAGTCGGCCCCCACGCTACCCGCCCCGGGGAAAGGGCGGGTGAAGAAAATCAGGTGTTGGCCGGGGCGTTGCGCAGCGCGGCAATGCGCTCTTCCAGCGGCGGATGGCTCATGAACAGGCGCTTGAAGCCCGTGGCCAGGTGGCCGGAGATGCCGAACGCGGCGATGGTCTGCGGCAATGTGCTTTCGCCGTGCTGCACCTGCAGGCGCTGCAGAGCCGAGATCATCGCACTGCGGCCGGCCAGCCGGGCGCCCGCCGCGTCGGCGCGGAACTCGCGCCAGCGCGAGAAGGCCATCACGATCATCGAGGCGAACAAGCCGAACACCAGCTGCAACACCATCACCGAGGCGAAGTAGCCGATGCCGCCGCCATCGCGGTCGCGGCCGCCGGACAGCCAACTGTCCACCAGGCGGCCGACGATGCGGGCCGCGACGATCACCAGGGTGTTCACCACGCCCTGGATCAGGGTCAGCGTAACCATGTCGCCGTTGGCCACGTGGCCGATCTCGTGGCCCAGCACCGCGGCGACCTGCTCGCGGTCCATCTGCTGCAGCAGGCCGGTGCTCACCGCCACCAGCGAGCTGTTCCTGGTCATGCCGGTGGCGAAGGCGTTCATTTCCGGCGCGTCGTAGATGGCCACCTCGGGCATGCCGATGCCCGCGTTCTGCGCGTGGCGGCGCACCGTTTCCACCAGCCAGCGCTCGGCCTCGTTCTGCGGCTGCCCGATCACGCGGGCGCCGGTGGCCATCTTGGCGGTCCACTTGGACATGGCCAGCGAGATGAAGGCGCCGCCCATGCCGAAGATGGCGGCGTAGACGAGCAGGCCCTGCATGCCGCCGTAGCCACGGGCGGCGGCCCACTGGTCGACGCCGAACAGGTGGCAGACGATGCTCAGCAGGAACAGGACGGCGATATTGGTAAGCAGGAACAATGCGATGCGGCGCATGGCTGTCTCTTGGCAGTCATGAAGGAACACGGACGGCTCTCACCGTCCCCCAAGGATCGTGGCGAAATCTTGCGGTTTCAAGGCCACCCCGACGAGAACGCCGCCGACGCATGCCGATGCTTCATCGGAACGTCAGCCAGCCTGCGGACGCCGGCGTCCTCCGTACAATGACGGGATGACCTATCGCGGACGTTTCGCCCCTTCTCCGACCGGCCATCTGCATTTCGGTTCCCTGGTGGCCGCGGTGGGCAGCTGGCTGTGCGCGCGCCATGCGGGCGGGCAATGGCTGGTGCGGGTGGAGAACATCGACCCGCCACGCGAGATGCCGGGCTCGGCCGAGAGCATCCTCGCCGCGCTGCCGGCCTTCGGCCTGGCGGCGGACGCGCCGGCGCTGTTCCAGTCCAGCCGGCTGGCGGCCTACGACGACGCCTTCGAGCAGCTCAAGGCGGCCGGCCTGGCGTTTCCCTGCTGGTGCAGCCGCAACGACCTGGCCGGCGGCCTGCACCTCGACGGCCACTGCCTGGCCCCGCCCAACCCGCAGCGCCCGCCCGCCTGGCGGCTGCGCGTGCCCGACCAGGAGATCCGCTTCGAGGACGCCCTGCAGGGACCGCAGGTACAGAACCTGCGCACCAGCGCGGGCGACTTCGTGATCCGCCGGGTGGAAGGCCTCTACGCCTACCAGCTCGCCTGCGTGGTGGACGACGCCTTCCAGGGCATCACCCAGGTGGTGCGCGGCAACGACCTGCTGGACTCCACGGCACGGCAGATCCACCTGCAGCGCTGCCTGGGCCTGCCCACGCCGGACTACCTGCACCTGCCGCTGGCGCTGGACGGCAGCGGCCGTAAGCTGTCCAAGTCCGGGCAGGCGCATCCGGTGGACCCTACCCAGCCGCTGCCCGCACTGCGCCGGGTGCTCGATTTCCTGGAACTGCCGGTCCACGCCAGGGCGCGAACCCCCGCCGAGCTGCTGGACCACGCGCTTGCGCATTTCGATCCGACATTTTTGCCGCACTGCAGCGAACGAATCGCAGCATAAACGGCTATAAAGAACATCCTTCGTGATCCGTCGTGCAAGTCCGGCAGGAATGCGCGCCCTCCGACGACATCCTGCCACGTAGCGCGCGCTAGACATGTCGCCGCTCCGACCGCACGATCCGGGTCACAACCGCATCAGCATCTTTTGGAGAACAGGCATGACGCAGCGCACGGCATTGGTCACTGGCGGCACGGGCGGGATCGGCACCGCGATCCTCCGCTACCTCGCCCGCCAGGGGCACCGGGTCGCCACCAACTACCGCGACCAGGCCAAGGCGGAAGCGATAAAGGAGCTGATGGCGAAGGAAGGCATCGAAGTGATGCTGGTGCCGGGCGACGTGAAGGATCCCGACTCCTGCGAAGCCATGGTGCGCATCATCGAGGGCGCGCTGGGCCCGGTGGAGATCCTGGTCAACAACGCCGGCATCACCCGCGACACCACCTTCCACAAGATGACCTACCCGCAGTGGATGGAAGTGGTGAACACCAACCTCAACGCCTGCTTCAACGTCACCCGCCCGGTGATCGAGGGCATGCGGAACCGCAAGTGGGGCCGCATCGTGCAGATCAGCTCGATCAACGGCCAGAAAGGCCAGTACGGCCAGGCCAACTATGCCGCCGCCAAGGCCGGCATGCATGGCTTCACCATCTCGCTGGCGCAGGAAAACGCCAAGTTCGGCATCACGGTGAACACCGTCTCGCCCGGCTACGTGGCCACCGACATGGTGATGGCCGTGCCGGAGGAAGTGCGCGAGAAGATCGTGGCGCAGATCCCGGTGGGTCGCCTGGGCAAGCCCGAGGAGATCGCCCACGCCGTGGCCTTCCTCACCGGCGAGGACGCTGCCTGGATCACCGGCGCCAACCTGGCGATCAACGGCGGGCATTACATGGGGTGGTAAGGAGTCGGCCGCGGGAGCGGCCGGCCACACCGCTTGTTGCTCGCGCGGCTAGCGGTTCAACAACTTTTCCATCACCTTCCCCACCGCCGCGAAGGCGAAGGCGCCGGTGACGTGGGTGGCGGCGCCCAGGCCGCCGCCGCAAGCAAGGTTGAATGCCTCCGTACCGTTGGCGACCGGCGGTCGCGTGCCGCAGACGGTGCCGTCCGGCTGCGGGTACTGCACGTTCTGCAGCGAGTACACCGCCGACACGCCGAAATAGCGGTCCGGGTTGCGCGGGAAGCCGAAGTCCTGGCGGAGCTTCTTGCGGATCAGGCTGAACATCGCATCATGCTCGGTGCGCGACAGGTCGCGCACGCGGATCTGGGTTGGATCGGTGCGCCCACCTGCGGAGCCCACCGTCACCATCGGCAGCTTGCGGCGGCGGCACCAGGCGATCGCCTCCAGCTTGACGCGGAACGCGTCGCAGGCGTCCAGCACCACGTCGTAGCCGCGGTCGAGCAGTTCGTCCAGGGTCGAGGGGGTGAGGAAGCGTTCGATCGCATCCACGCGAATCGCCGGGTTGATCGCCCGCAGGCGCCGCGCGATCACCGCGACCTTGGGCTTGCCGTATTCGCCATCCAGCGCGTGCAACTGGCGGTTGGTGTTGGATACGCAGACCTCGTCCGCGTCGATCAGGGTCAGGCGCCCCACGCCACTGCGCGCCAGCGCCTCGGCGGCCCACGAACCCACGCCGCCGATGCCGATCACGCAGGCATGGCTTTGCGCCAGCCGGTCCACGCTGCCCACACCGTACAGGCGCTCCACGCCGGCAAAGCGCTCGCGTGGCCAGGCCACGGCGCGCTCATTGGCCGCCGGCTCGGCCGCGAGCGCGGCCACACCTTCTGACTGCTTCACAGGAACCATCCAAACTATTGACGACACGGCATTTTAGCGGCTGCCCTGCGCCAGCGCAGCCGACCCGCTGGAAGCCCGGGTTATGCTTGCCGCCTTCCATCTCCACGCGGAATCCCTCGCATGCGCAATGCCCTGTTGATCGTGCTCGGCCTGGCCATCGGCATCATCGGCACCGTGTTCGCCATGAACGCACTGCGCCAGCGCGAGCCGCTGTCGCACGCGGTGATGGCCTTGATGGCGCACCACGCCGGCGCGCTCGGCCAGGCGGTGAAGGCGAAGCAATGCGATGCCGAGCAATCGCAGCTGCATCTCACCCGCCTGCTGGCGACCTCGTCCGACATCAAGGATGCCTTCCCGGGCGCCGACCAGCCCTTCCTGGACGAGATCGCCAAGCTGCGCGAGCACATCCAGGCCGCGCTGCAGGCGGCGCCCGCCGACTGCAGCGCGCTGGCCAAGGCGATCAAGCCGATCGGCGATACCTGCGAGTCCTGTCACCAGCAATACCGCTGAACGCCGCCTCATTCCCCCCTCACTGTGGGAGTGCACCCTGTGCGCGACTGCGGCGCCTCGTTGTAAATGCGTCGCGCACAGGGTGCGCTCCCACAGAAAAAGATCACGGTTCGTCAGAGCTTGATCCGGCCGCGCAGGATCTGCCAGTACATCACCCAGTCGCCCATCAGGCTGTAGAGCGGATGGGTGAAGGTGGCGGGCCGGTTCTTCTCGAATACGAAGTGGCCGATCCAAGCGAAGCCGTAGCCTGCCACCGGCGCCAGCAGCAGCCACCAGGCGTTGCCGGTGGCCAGCGCCACCACGATCACCGCCAGCACCAGGCTGCTGCCGGCGAAATGCATGCGACGACAGGTGCGGTCGCGGTGCTCGCCCAGGTAGAACGGATAGAACTCGCGGAAGCTGGCAAAGCTGGACATGCGGCGCCTCGATAATCCGATGGCGCCAGCGTAATCCCGCTGGCGCCGCGATGCATGCGCGGCCGCAGCATCGTCTCAGGTCCAGACTCAGGCCGGCAGCGGGATGAATTCCTGCTCGTCGCCGACGACCGTGCCCATGCGCTGCGCGGCCCAGTCGGCCTTGGCCTGCTCGATGCGCTCGCGGCTGCTGGCCACGAAGTTCCACCACAGGTGGCGTTCGCCATCCAGCGGCGCGCCGCCGAACAGCATCACCCGGCTGGCTATGCGCGCGCGCAGCGGCGGCGAACTCTCGCCGACCTGCACCGCCGCCTGCATGGGCTTGACGGCCACGCCGTCCCACTCCACCTCGCCATCGACCACGCATACGCCGCGCTCGGCGTGCTCGGGCGGCCACGGCAATTCGGCGCCCGCTTCCAGCGTGGCCTCGACAAAGAACATCGGGGCGAACACCTTCACCGGCGACGCCTGCCCATGCGCGGTGCCGGCGATCAGCACCAGCCTGGCGCCGGGCAGGTCGATGCGCGGCAGCTCACCGGCGCCGTGATGGTGGAATTCCGGCTCGACCTCCGCGTCCTTCTGCGGCAGCGCCACCCAAACCTGGATGCCGTGCGCGCGCAGGCCACCGCCGCGCGCCTCGGGCGGCGTGCGCTCGGAATGCACGATGCCGCGGCCGGCGGTCATCCAGTTCACCTCGCCGGGACGGATGTCCGCAATACTGCCCAGGCTGTCGCGGTGGCGGATGACGCCCTCGAACAACCAGGTCACCGTGGCCAGGCCGATATGTGGGTGCGGCCGCACGTCCATGCCCTTGTCGCCCAGGAAGGTCACCGGCCCCATGTAGTCGAAGAACACGAACGGACCCACGTGCCTGGCCTGCAATACCGGCAGCAGGCGGCGCACCTGGAAACCGTCGCCCAGATCGTGCACGCGGCCATCGATCAATGTCGGTTGCTGTTCCATCACGGCTCCTGGGGGATTTACCACGCCCGCTGGTATTGCACCGGTGCGCTGATCGCCACGCCAAGCTCCTGCGCGGCACGGCGCGGGAAATAGGGATCGCGCAGGCTCTCGCGCGCGATCAGCACCACGTCGGCGGCGCCCTCGTCGATGATGCGTGCCGCATGTGTGGATTCGGTGATGAGGCCCACCGCGCCGGTGGCGATGCCCGCCTCGCGGCGGATCCGCGCCGCGAACGGCACCTGGTAGCCGGGCGCCAGCGGGATCTTCACGTGCGGCACCAGGCCGCCGCTCGATGCATCCACCAGGTCCACGCCGAGTGCTTTCAGTTCGCTCGCCAGGCGCACGCTCTGCTCGACGTCCCAGCCGCCCTCGGCCCAGTCGGTGGCGGAGATGCGCAGCCACAGCGGCAGGTGCCCGGGCCACACTTCGCGCACGGCGGCGATTACCTCGCGCACCAGCCGCGTGCGGTTCTCGAAACTGCCACCATAGCCGTCGCTGCGCTGGTTGCTCAGCGGCGACAGGAACTGGTGCAGCAGGTAGCCATGCGCGGCATGCAGCTCGATCAGTTGGAACCCCGCCGCCAGCGCGCGACCGGCCGCCGCGCGGAAATCCGCCACCACCTGGGCGATGCCCGCCGCATCCAGCGCCTGCGGCACGTGCCAGTGCGCGTCGAACGGGATCGCCGAGGGCGCCACCGTCTGCCACGCACCCGCCCCGGGCGCCAGCGGGTGGCCGCCCTCCCACGGCGGCAGCACGCTGGCCTTGCGGCCCGCATGGGCGAGCTGGACGCCGGCCACCGCGCCCTGCGAGGCGATGAAGCGCGCGATGGGTTGCCAGGCAGCGGCATGGGCATCGCTCCACAGGCCGACGTCGCCCGCCGAGATGCGCCCTTCGGGCGATACCGCGGTGGCCTCGGCGATCACCAGCGCCGCGCCGCCCACGGCACGGCTGCCCAGGTGCACGAGGTGCCATTCGGCGGGAATGCCGTCGGTCGCCGAGTACTGGCACATCGGCGAGATCACCAGGCGATTGCGCAGGCTGAGGCTGCGTTGGGCGAATGGCGTGAACAGGTTCATGGGCTTCAGGTCCTGGGAAAGCATCCGTCCCACATGCTGGCACGGGAGGGCGGCTTCAAGATGACGCGCCCAGCCAATGGGCGATCCGCTCAGCCACCGGCACCGGCGTCTTCATCCAGCCGAAATGATCGGCCGGCCGGCCATCGAGGTCCCCGGGCGTGAGCACTTCCTGCGTGGCATGGCTGCGCGGCAACTTGCCGAGCAGCCATGCCAAGGAGGCCCGCGGCGCCAGCCAGTCGTCGCTCAGGCGCAACGCCAGCACCGGTAGCGCCAGGGCGGCCAGGCGCTGCTCCAGGCCCTCCTCGATGCCGGCCGCGGCGTAGCGCCCCGTGCGGCCGCTGCGTGCCCAGTCAGCGATGAGACTGCGCGCCTCGTTGCCACCGAAGCCGATGCGGCGCCCGGGCAGATATCCCATCATGCGCGCAAGCCAGGGCGCCAGGACCAGGCTCAGCCATACCAGCCTGGCGTGACGAAAACCGCGCCAATAGGGCGCACCGCTGGCCACCATCACGAGGCCCGCGGCCTGGGCGGGATGCAGGGCGGCGTGCAGCGTGGCGATCTGTCCGCCCAGGCTGTGCCCGCCGAACCAGTAGCGCGTGCCCGGCAGGACCGCCTGCACGGCGGACACGCCCGCCGGCAGATCCTGCCGCAACAGCTCGCGATATCCCCAATCGTCATGTCGGCCTGCGCGATGGTTGCTCGAACCGATGCCCCGCCACTCATGGATGGCCATGGCCACGCCATGCATCGCCAGCGCCTGTGCCAATGGCAGGTATTGCCGCGCGGACACGCCCAATGCCGGCAGCCAGTACAGCACTTCGCGAACCGGACCCGCCGGCCGCTGCAGCAACACCTCGGCCGTGGCCCCATCAGCGGCGACGGCATGCCGCGCCTCGACGGCAGGGAGTGTCGATTCATCAACCACGGAAGCGCTCATCGATGCCATGCCATTGCCGACGGAAAGCACAGCAGGCTAGCCAAACCGGAGGCGACGAAAAAGCCCGGCGCAGAAAAAGGCCGGCATGCGCCGGCCTTTTTCCGATGGAAAACCAAACCATGCTCAGGCGGGCGTGACCTCGTCGGCCTGCAGGCCCTTCTGGCCCTGCACCACCTTGAAACTCACTTTCTGCCCCTCTTTCAGGCTGCGGAACCCCGAGCCGCTGATTGCCCTGAAATGCACGAAGACGTCTGGGCCGCTTTCGCGACTGATGAAACCGAAGCCCTTGGCGTCGTTGAACCATTTGACAGTGCCAACTTCACGATCCGACATGACTCACTCCGATCTGCTCGATGCTGAGACAAGTCAGCCTCCCCTATGGCCGACGGCTTACTGGGCATGCAGGGATCGGGTGAAGCGATGTGGACCCTCGCGGGTCGCGCATCGGGCACGCACGTGACCGAGCAACCACAGTGAATCCAGCATAACGGATTTCTTTAATGCAAGTGAACGGCTTTTCGCATTTTCACATTTCAACGACGTTTGTATAAAAAACAAAAAAGCCAGGCATCGCTGCCTGGCTTTTCATTGCGTTATTGAAAACGCTTTTTAGGCCGGGTTCACTTCGTCGGCCTGCAGGCCCTTCTGGCCCTGCACGACCTTGAAGCTGACCTTCTGGCCTTCCTGCAGGCTCTTGAAGCCGGAGCCCTGGATCGCGCGGAAATGCACGAAGACATCCGGGCCGTTGTCGCGGCTGATGAAGCCGAAACCCTTGGCGTCGTTGAACCACTTGACGGTACCGATCTGACGATCAGACATGTAAATCACTCCATAGGATTGAACAGACTCAGCCTGGACGACATGCCCTGGCCGGCTTACTGGTGTGCTAGGAAACCCTAGGGGTGAGGCGATGAAGCTAGATCGAGATCAGGCGGCATCGGGTCACAAAACTCTGGTGACCCCGGCAAACACAGTGGCGTCATCATAACCTCTCCTTTTGCACAAGGCGAATCCGGGTTTGCCGAAACTGAATGGAAGCCCACTTCCCGGCGCCATGAAAGGTTTGATTTTCACCTTGCCTTCCCGTTTTATCCCGCTTATTCAAAACCTGTCCCGCGCCTTGTCCGGCAAGGCATGGCGGGAAGGCGCACAGGAGAAACCAGAAATGCCATGCCACTACCGTCCCGTCCTGGCCATCCTGCTCATGGCGGACCTGATCCTGGCTGGCTGCGCCAACAAGCCGCAGGCCACCCATCCTACCCACCACACCGCCACGGCCGCCCAGGCCGGCGGCAGCGCTCCGGCATCGAAGACGGCCGGCTTGCCGCAGAACACCGGCATCGCGGCCTGCGACGACTACCTGGCCAGCTATATCGCCTGCCACCAGGCGGCGGGCATCTACCGGCCCGACCAGATCGAGCCGCGCTACCAGGCCATGCGCGATAGCCTGCTGCGCGATTCGCAGGATCCGAACGTTCGCCCTCAGATGAGCACCCGGTGCACGGCGCTGGCCACGCAATTGCGCGAGGCATTGCATGGGAAATCCTGCGCGCCGGTGCCCACCGCGCCGTCCGGCGGCGCCTCGCGCTAAGAGCCTGTTCACGGTCTCCCCGTAGCCCGCGCGGCGATCGTGAACAGGCTCTAACGGCTCGCTTCGCGCAGCGCAGCCCGCAAGGCGCCCGTCATGCCGGCGGGACGGCTGCGTTCCAGGCGCACCGCCGGGGTGCCGTGCCAGCGCGCGGTCGCGGCGATGGCCTGTGCGACATCCTGCAGCAACCGCGGCGACGCCTCTACGTCGGGCTCGAGGAAAAAAGCCTTGATTTCGAATACGCCCTCGCGTCGGTGCGCTTTCGCGTCCAGCCGCCCCACCAGCCGCCCCCGATGCAGGATGGGCAGCACGTAGTAGCCGTAGCGGCGCTTCGGCGCGGGCACATAGCACTCGATGGTGTATTCGAAGCCGAACAGCGCCTGCGCGCGCGCACGGTCCCAGACGACCGGATCGAACGGCGAGAGCAGGGCGGTATGCGTGGCGCGCAAGCGTCCCTGGCCCGCCTGTTCCAGCAGCGCGCGATGATCGCGGTGCACGTAGGCCGGCGCCGCCCAATCGGCGACCCGCGCCTCGAGCAATTCGCCGGAAGCGACCAGTGGCGCCAGCTCGCGCTCGGTGACGGCGGGCTTCAGGCGATGGTAGTCGGCGATCCAGCGCGCCTGCGCGATGCCCAGCGCGTGCACGCTGTCGAGGATGAAATGACGCCGCAACCCAACATGGTCCCAGGCACGAACCGACGGATCGGGTGGCGGGTCGAGCTTGGCCACCACGCGTTCGGTGAGGTCGTAGACGCGCTGGAAACGCTCGCGCCGCGTCACCATCAGTTCGCCCAGCGCGAACCAGGCCTCCAGCCAGCGCTTCTCCGGCTTCCATGACCACCAGCCGCCGGCGCCGCGCTTCTCGCCCTCGAAATCCGCGGCGCGCACCGCGCCCAGCTCGCGGATGCGCGCCAGCATCGCGTCCATGCCCTCGCGGTATTCGCGATGCATGCGGGCCGCATGCTTGGACGACCAGTGGGCCGAGCGCTGCTGGCGCCAGGCCTGGTGCAGCGGCCACGCCGCCGCCGGCACGAAGCAGGCCTCATGCGCCCAGCATTCGGCGATGCGCCCGTCCTGCAGGGCTTCGTCCAGCCATTGCGGCTCGTAGTGGCCCAGTCGCGAATGCAGCACCAGGTACGGGCTTCGTGCCACCACGTGGATGCTGTCGATCTGCAGCAGCCGCATGCGCGCAATGGCCGCTACCACATCGCCTGCCTTGGCGCGTGCGGGCGGACGCCGCAACAGCCCCTGCGCCGCCAGGTGAAGCCGCTGCGCCTGCGCCAGGCTCAATTCGGTGGCTGGCACGGGTGAAGGCTCCGACAACGCTAACGACGGTTTCACGCGTTGCCCATGCCGAAATTGAGGTGGCATTTATCCCGCCTTTGCTAGCGTTGCTGTCAGCGCGAAGGAATCCATCGCAGCCATGCGGCCATGCGCTTCCGTTTGCGCCCATCCGTCCACAAGCCAAGCATTCTGGCATGGAGCAAAGACGATGAAAGCCCGCAAACCCCTACTTGCCATCCTCACCGCCGGATCGCTGCTGTTCGCCGGCACCCTGCTGGCCCAGGACCAGTCCGTGCCCGAGTCCACCGCCGGCACCGCGGCACAGCACAGCGCGCAGTTCAACACGGCCCAGGGCCAGGTGACCATCAACTCCGTGGTGCCGCCAGCGGCCTCCGGTCCCGCGCCCAGCTTCGAACAGCTTTCCGGCGGCAAGCGCTACATCACCGAGGAGCAGGCATCGGCCTATCCGCCGCTGGCCAATGATTTCAGCTACGTCGACAAAGGCCATACCGGCCACATCAGCAAGGAACAGTACGAGCGTTGGGCGAACAACCAGTAAGATGACGCCCCGGGCGGGACGAGCCAGGGCCCGCCCCGCCGCCGCACCGCCCTTCGCAGGGCGCGGCCGCACCCACATGGATGGAGCCGATGATGCGATTGATCCCGCTGGTCGCCGTGACTCTCGCGCTGGGCCTGCCCGCCCGCCTCGCGTGGGCGCAGAACCCGAACCCGATGGACATCCGCGCCTGCACGGCCATCGAGACCGATGCGCAGCGGCTGGCCTGCTACGACCGCGCCACGGGCCGGGACAACATGCCCGCCGCGCAGAAGAAAACCGAAGCCGCCACTACGGCGAAGCCACCGGGCGAGGTGTTCGGCCACGAGACGCCGCAGGTCGCGCAGGCGCCGTCCGGCGAATCCCCGGCCAGGCCGCTGTCGCTGCTGGACAGCCGCTGGGAGCTGACGCCGGAGAGCAAGCTTGGCACCTTCAACCTGCGCGGCTACAAGCCCATCACGGTGATGCCGGTATTCGCCACCAGCAACCAGAACGAGCAGCCGCGCAGCCCCAATCCCAACAACACCGTGACCACGCCGCAGGACCTGGACAACATCGAGGCCAAGTTCCAGCTGAGCCTGAAGACCAAGGTATGGCAGGGTGTGTTCGGCGACGCAGGCGACCTATGGGTGGGCTACACCCAGTCCTCGCGCTGGCAGGTCTACAACAAGGATCTCTCGCGTCCGTTCCGCGAGACCAACTACGAGCCCGAGGCCATGCTGGTGTTCAACACCGACTACCAGCTCGCCGGCTGGGATGGCCGGCTGGCCGGCATCGGGTTCAACCATGATTCCAACGGACGATCCGACCCGCTGTCGCGCAGTTGGAATCGCGTGATGGGTTATTTCGGCTTCGAGCGCGATGGCTGGACGGTGGTGGTGCGGCCGTGGTGGCGCGTGCCCGAGGGCGGCCGGGACGACGACAACCCCGACATCAGCAACTACATGGGCCGCGCGGACATGCAGATCGTGCACGAATGGCACGGCCAGGAATTCGGCCTGATGCTGCGCCACTCGCTGCGCGGCGGCAGCGAGAGCCACGGCGCGGCGCAATTTACCTGGGCCTTCCCCATCGCCGGCAACCTGCGCGGCTACATGGAGCTGTTCAAGGGCTATGGCGAAAGCCTGATCGACTACAACCACAACGCCACCTACCTCGGCGTCGGCGTGTCGCTGCTCGACTGGTATTGAGCGGTAGGCGCACTCCCGCGCGGCGACGCGCGGGAGTGTGGCGGCGGTCAGTGATGGTGGCCGCCTTCGCCGTGCACATGGCCGTGCGCGAGCTCTTCCTCGCTGGCCGGGCGCACCTCGGTCACTTCCACGTCGAAATGCAGGGTCTGGCCGGCGAGCGGATGGTTGCCGTCGATGTGCACCTTGTCGTTCTCGACCTTCGTCACGGTGACGTTGATGACGCCCTGCGGGCCGCGACCCTGGAACTGCATGCCCGGCTGGATGTCCTCCACGCCCTGGAAGGCCTCGCGCGGCACTTCCTGCACGAGTTCGGCGTGGTGCACGCCGTAGCCTTCTTCCGGCGCCACGTCGACCTTGAACTGGTCGCCCACCTGGCGGCCTTCCATCGCCTTCTCCAGGCCCGGCACGATCTGGCCGACGCCCTGCAGGTACACCAGCGGCTCACGGCCCTGCGAGCTGTCGAGCACCTGGCCCTGGTCGTCGGTGAGCGTGTAGTGGAAGGAAACGACGGCGTTCTGTGCGATCTGCATGATGTTCTCGATAGGGGGAAAGAGGCCCCGGCAAGCGCCGGCGCGAGGGGCCAAGATTAACAGACCGGCCTCGTGCGCACCGGCGCCGGATTGGCGATACTTCGCCCATGGGCACGCTGCCATACCCGCTACGCCGCATCCTCGGCGTCCTTCTGGGCGCCGCGATGGCGGGTTTGGCGCCTTGCCCGGACGCGCCGGCCGCCACGCCGCAAGCGGCGCCGCCGGCCTCGCTCTCCCTCCCCGCTTCCCTGGCCCAGCAGATCGAAAGCCTGATCGGCCAGCCGCGCTTCGCCGGCGCCGGCTGGGGCATCTCGGTGATCTCGCTGGACAGCGGACGGGTGCTCTACGCCCACCATGCCGACCAGTTGTTCCAGCCCGCCTCCACCGCCAAGCTGTTCACCGCCGCGGTGGCGCTGAGCGAGCTGGGCGCCGACTACCGCATCCCCACCCGCGTGCTCGCCAGCGGCGAGATCCATGGCGGCACGCTCGACGGCCCCCTGATCCTGTATGGCATGGGCGACCCCACCCTGGGCGCCGACGCGGCTACGCTTTCCTGGCCCGATCAACTGGCCGGGCAACTGGCGGCGCAGGGCCTGCGCCGGGTGCGTGGCGACCTGATCGCCGATGCCACCTATTTCGCCGGGCCGGTGACAGGTACCGGCTGGGAGGCGATCGACCTGCAGAGCTGGTTCGCCGTGCCGGCCAGCGCGCTGAGCGTGCGCGAGAACCTGGTCGACGTCACCGTGACGCCCGCCGCCGTCGCCGGCAGCCCGGCCCTGGTCAGCTTCGACCCGGCCGGCGCCATGCCCCGCGTGGTCAGCGAGATCACCACCGGCGCGGTCCGCTCACGCAACGACGTCAACCTGTATCGTGCTCCGGGCGACGGCGTGCTGTACGCGTTCGGCAACATCGCGGAAAAATCGCCGACGCAGAATTACCGGCTGGCGCTGCCCGATCCGGCTGCCTACGCCGGCGACCTGCTGGCGGAGGCGCTGTCACGGCACGGCATCCACCTGGACGGCAAGGTGGTGCCGCTGCAATGGCCGCGCCGCGATCCCGCCCTGCTGGCCCAGCCAAGGACGCTGGCCGAGGTGCTGTCGCCGCCGGTGGGCGAGATCCTCTCGCGCGGACTCAAGCGCTCGCAGAACCTGTACCTGCAGAACCTGCTGCAGTTGGCCGGCGTCAGGGCCCAGACCGAGGCGGAACAACGCGAAGGCAGCGCCGGCTTCCTCACCAGCGAGCGCTGGGGCATCCGCGCCATGCACCAATTGCTGGAACAGATCGGCATCGCACCGGCGGCCAGCCTGATCGAGGAAGGCACCGGGCTTTCCCGCCGCAACCTGGCCACGCCCAATGCGATGGCGCGCCTGCTCGCCTTCCTGGCCTCGCAACCGTACGCGTCCATCGTGCAGGACGCACTGCCGGTCGCCGGCGTGGACGGCACCCTGCAGGGGCGCATGCGCAACACGCCCGCGGAGAACAACGTGCGGGCCAAGACCGGCAGCATGAGCTTCGTGCACTGCCTGGCCGGCTACGCTACCACTGGCGACGGCGAGCGGCTGGCCTTCGCCATCATGCTCAACAACTACGATCCGCCACCCGGCTCGCCCAGCGCCAGCCGCGACCTCGATGCGATCGCGGTGATGCTGGCGGGTTTGAGGGAGCGCGACCGCGAGGCCGCCGCCTCACCGAGCGTGGCCAGTCACCCGGCCAACTGAGCCTGCACGTCCCGGCCGATCTTCTCCGGCGTGTCGGTGGGCGCGTAGCGCTTGACCACCTGCCCGTCGGGGCCGACCAGGAACTTGGTGAAGTTCCACTTGATCGCCTCGCTGCCCAGGATGCCCTTGCCCTCGCGCTTGAGCCACCGGTAAAGCGGATGGGCGCCCTCCCCGTTCACCTCGATCTTGGCGAACATCGGGAAGCTCACCTCGTAGTTGGTCGAGCAGAACTGGCGGATCGCCGCCTCGTCGCCTGGTTCCTGGTGGCCGAACTGGTCGCAGGGGAAACCCAGCACCACCAGCCCTCGCTCGCGCTGGGCCCGCCACAGGGCCTCCAGGCCCTCGTACTGCGGGGTGAAGCCGCACTTGGAGGCCACATTGACGATCAGCAGGGTCTTGCCGCGGAACTCACTGAGCGAACGCTCGTTGCCGTCGATGTCGCGGGCGGAAAAATCGTAGACGGACGTCATGGCGGCGATCCTCGCAAAGGGAACGCTCAGTCTAGCCGCACGCATGGCGCCATGGCACATGCCGTATGCTTGCCACCCACCGGCAGCCGCCGGCGCCAGCCCCGGGGCCCGCGCCTCAGGTATCTTGCAAAGGTATCCCGTGATCAGATTCCAGGCCGTCCACAAATCCTACCGCGTCGACGGCAGGGACGTCCCCGCCCTGCAGCCCTTCAGCCTGGACATCGCCGATGGCGAGGTATTCGGCATCATCGGCCATTCCGGCGCCGGCAAATCGACGCTTATACGGCTGATCAACCTGCTCGAGCGCCCCAGCGGCGGGCGTATCCAGATCGGCGGGGTGGAGATGACCACGCTCAACGACGCGCAACTGCGCCGGGAGCGCCAGCGCATCGGCATGATCTTCCAGCACTTCAACCTGCTGGCCTCGCAGACCGTGGCCGAGAACGTGGCCTTTCCTCTGCGCCTGGCCGGCGAGCGCGACGCTGGCGCAATCCGCCGCCGCGTGGAGGAACTGCTGGCCCGCGTGGGACTCACCGCGCATGCCGACAAGCATCCCTCGCAGCTCTCCGGCGGCCAGAAGCAGCGCGTGGGCATCGCCCGGGCGCTGGCCAACCATCCGTCGATCCTCCTGTGCGACGAGGCCACCAGCGCGCTGGATCCGCAGACCACCGCCTCGGTGCTGGACCTGCTGGCCGAGATCAATCGCGAGCTGAAACTCACCATCGTGCTGATCACCCATGAGATGGACGTGGTCCGCCGGGTCTGCGACCGCGTGGCCGTGCTCGACGCCGGCAGCATCGTGGAAAGCGGTTCGGTGGCCGACGTGTTCCTGCATCCCCGGCACCCGACCACGCGCCGCTTCGTCAACGAGGCGCTGCCGGAGGAAGCGGCCGGGGAACAGGCTCCGTTCGCCCATGTGCCGGGCCGCATCCTGCGCCTGTCGTTCCGCGGCGAGGCCACCTGGACCCCGGCGCTGGGCCGCGTGGCGCGCGATACCGGGGTGGACTTCAACATCCTGGCCGGCCGCATCGACCGCATCAAGGACCTGCCCTACGGCCAGCTCACCCTCGCCATGCAGGGCGAACGCGTGGACGAGGCAATGGCCAGCCTGCGCGAGGCCGGCATCGAGGTCGAGGAAGTCACCGCATCGTCGCCGGAGGACCACGCATGAGCGCGCTGCTGCAAACCCTGTTCCCCAACATCGACGACTGGGGCGAACTCGGCCAGGCCTGCATCGACACCCTGCTGATGCTCGGCGGCTCGCTGCTGCTCACCGTGCTGATCGGCCTGCCGCTGGGCGTGCTGCTCTACCTCACCGGCAAGGGCCAGCTGCGCGCCATGCCCAAGCTGTACGCGGCGCTGTCGCTGGCGGTGAACATCCTGCGCTCGATTCCCTTCATCATCCTGATGATCGTGCTGATGCCGCTGACCTACGTGCTGGTCGGCACCAAGCTCGGCATCCGCGGCGCCATCCCGCCGCTGGTGATCGGCGCGGCGCCATTCTTCGCGCGGCTGGTGGAGACCGCGCTGCGCGAGGTGCAGCGCGGCGTGATCGAGGCCAGCCAGGCGATGGGCGCCAGCACCTGGCAGATCGTGCGCCACGTGCTGCTGCCCGAGGCCCGCGGCGGCCTGATCGCTGGCACCACCGTCACCGCCATCGCCCTGGTCGGCTACACCGCGATGGGCGGCGCCATCGGCGCGGGAGGCCTGGGCGACCTGGCCTACCGCTACGGCTACCTCAGCTACAAGTCCGACTACATGCTGGTGACCGTGGTGCTGCTGATCGTGCTGGTGCAGCTGCTGCAGATGCTGGGCGACCGCATCGTCGCGCACTACACCCGCCACTAGCCGCGGCTTTGCATCCGGCGGTATGGATGGCTACTCTGGCGGGCCGCACCCAAGGCCACTGTCATATGACGATGTTGCATAAGCTCATAGCCACCCTCGCCGCGCTGGTCCTGCTCGCGGGCTGCTCGTCCTCGCAGCCCGGCGGCGACGCCGGCAGCCAGAAGCTGGTGGTCGCGGCCACCGCCGTGCCGCACGCGGAAATCCTCAAGCAGGTCAAGCCGATCCTGGCCAAGGAAGGCGTGGACCTGGAGATCAAGGTGTTCGCCGACTACGTGCAGCCCAACGTGCAGGTGCTTGAGAAGGCGGTCGATGCCAACTACTTCCAGACCAAGCCCTACCTGGACGCCTTCAACCGCGAGCGCGGCACCAACCTGACCATCGTCACCGGCGTGCACATCGAGCCGTTCGGCGCCTACTCGCGCAAGCTCAAGTCCATCGACCAACTGCCCGACGGCGCCACCGTCACCATTCCCAACGATCCGAGCAACAACAGCCGCGCCCTGCTGCTGCTGGCCAAGCACGGCATCATCACCCTGAAGGACCCCGGCAACGAGCTGTCCACGCTCAAGGACATCACCGCCAATCCCAAGCAGCTGAAGTTCCGCGAACTGGAAGCGGCCATGCTGCCACGCACGCTGGACGAGGTGGACCTGGCCCTGATCAACACCAACTACGCCCTCGCCGCCGGCCTCAACCCGACCAAGGACGCGCTGCTGATCGAAGGCAAGGACTCGCCCTACGTGAACTACCTGGTGGCCCGCCCGGACAACAAGGACGACCCGCGCATCCAGAAACTGGCCAAGGCGCTGACCAGCCCGGAGATCAAGGCGTTCATCGAGCAGAAGTACCAGGGGGCGGTATTGCCGGCGTTCTGAGAGCCTGGGGCTGGGTAGGCGCGTAACGCCCCGTCCTTGCCCGTCATCCCGGCCTGCACCGGGATGACGGGCACAAAGAGCGGGGCGTCAGCCCCGCTCCCCCATCTCCGCCGGAATCTCGAACACCTGCCGCAGATACGCCACGTACGCGCTGTCCTCGCACATGTTCTTGCCCGGCGTATCGCTGATCTTCGCCACCGGCTGGCCGTTGCAGCGGATCATCTTGATGACGATCTGCAAGGGCTCCGGGCCGACGTCGTTGGTGAGGTTGGTGCCCACGCCGAAGGCCAGCTGGCAACGCCCGCGGAAGTGCTGGTACAGACTCATCACCTTGGGGATGTCCAGGCCATCGCTGAACACCAGGATCTTGGTGCGCGGGTCCACGCGGTTGGCGCGGTAATGCGCCAGCACGCGCTCGCCCCAGGCGAACGGGTCGCCGGAGTCGTGGCGGGTGCCGTCGAACAGCTTGCAGAAGTACATGTCGAAGTCGCGCAGGAAGGCGCTCAGGCCATACACGTCCGACAGCGCGATGCCGAGGTCGCCACGGTATTCCTTCGCCCAGGTCTCCAGCGCCGCCACCTGCGAGTCGCGCAGGCGCGGGCCCAGCGCTTGGTGCGCCTGCAGGTACTCGTGCGCCAGCGTGCCCAGCGGGGTCAGGCCCAGCTTCCAGGCCAGCCATACATTGCTGGTGCCGGCGAACTGTTTGCCCAGGCCGTCGTGCAGGGTGGCTACCACTTCCTCCTGCCACGCGCGCGAGAAACGCCGGCGCGTGCCGTAGTCGGCGATCCGGCAATCCGCATAGCCCTCGCTGTCGCGCAGCAGGGCGATCTTCTCGCGCAGGCGGCGGCGTCCCTCGGCGAGGTCGAGCCCCGGCTGGGTGTTGCGGAAGTACACCTCGTTGACGATTGCCAGCAGCGGCACCTCGAACAGGATGGTGTGCAGCCACGGGCCACGGATGCGGATCTCGATCTCGCCCGGGCCATCCTGGGCCGGGTGAATCTGTACGTACTTGGTATTGAGCTGGAACAGGCCGAGGAAATCGACGAAGTCGCTCTTGATGAAGCGCCAGCCGCGCAGGTAGGCCAATTCCTCCTCGGTGAAGCGCAGCGAGCACAGCTGGACCAGCTCGGCGCGGATCTCGTCGATGTAGGGCACCAGGTCGATGCCGGGGTTGCGGCACTTGAACTTGTATTCGACCTGCGCGGCCGGATAGTGGTGCAGCACCACCTGCATCATGGAGAACTTGTACAGGTCGGTGTCGAGCAGGGAGGTGACGATCATCGATCACTCGCGGGGCGCGGTGGGAGTGGGCATTATCCCTGCCACGGCAAGGCCGGCGCGAGCCTTCCGCCAAACGCGGGCAAATAAAAACCCCGATAGCCAGGGGAGGGGCTATCGGGGTTTTGTCAGGCCGGTCGCAATTTAAAGAGGGGAATGGACCGACCCCCCAGTGGCACGATGCGGCTGCGCCACTTCCTGTCGCCGTCACGGCGATACGATTCCTTAGTGTGGCCTGGCCCGCTCTGGTTCAAGGGGCCGCGGCGTTCCATTCAGCTTTCGGCAAGCCACCCCTACAATCGGGGCTTTACCGGACAGGACACCGATGCCCATGCCTACGCTGCTGCGCCGCCTGAGCCTGCTCCTGCTATGCCTGGCCCCGCCCCTGCACGCCGCCCAGCTCACCATCGACCTCGGCCATGGCGCACGCTCCCTCGGCACCGAGCAGTTGCTGGCGCGCGGCGACGCGCGCCAGCTCACCATCCCCGATGACGTGGCCTTCAAGCGACCCATGCGCTATCGCGCCGTGCTGCTGAAAGCCCTGCTGGAAGGCGCGAGAGCGGAAGACACCCTGCTTTTCGTGGCCACCGACGGTTTCGCGGTGGAGATTCCCGCCGCGCTGGTCCTGCGCGCCCACGGCTCGGAAGCCTGGCTGGCCATCGAGGAACCCGGCCATCCCTGGCCACCGCTGGCCGGGGGCAAGGGCGCCGCCGGGCCGTTCTACCTGGTGTGGACGGATCCGGGCGCGATGAAGATCAGTCCCGAGCAGTGGCCCTTCCAGCTCGCCTCGATCCGGCGCCTGCCGCCGGTGGCGGAACGCTTCCCCGCCATCCGGCCCGACCCGGCGCTCAAGCCCGATAGCGAGGTGAACCGGGGCTTCGCGGTGTTCCAGCGCACCTGCTTCGCCTGCCATACCTTGAATGGCCAGGGCGACGCCCGGCTGGGACCCGACCTCAACATTCCGCACAACCCGACCGAATATCTGCGCGCGGACCTGCTGCGCGCCTATATCCGCGATCCCCAGTCGCTGCGCCGCTGGCCGCAGGCGCGCATGCCGGGTTTCGACCGGCAGGCGCTGGCGGATGCCGACCTGGATGCGCTGCTGGCCTACCTGCGCCATATGGCGGGACGCAAGGCGCAACCCTGACGCCGTTCAAGGCGGCCCGGCGGCCAGCCATTGCTGCAACACCCGGTCGCGCTGCGCGGGCGGCAGGCGCGCCCATTGCCGCACGGCCGCATAGAACGCCGGCCACTGCCCTTCGCTCTGGCGAAACAGCGCGGCAAAGGCAGGCGTCCAATGGTCGTACAGGCCGAACGGCAACAGCCGCGCGTTGTTGATGGGCGCGGCCACCCAGGCGTCGTAGCGGTGGTCGCCCGGCCACTCGCGGTCGCGCCACTGGGCGTAGCGCGCGCGGAAGCCGGCGATCTCGCGCTGTTTGCCGGCGGCCATCGCGGCCTCGTCGGCGCCGCTGGCATAGAGCGCCTTCAGGCGATCACGCAGGTCGAGCACCAACTGGGTGAAGCCATCGTCCATCGCCTCGGCCCGCGCGTCCGGCGGCGGCAACCCGCGCGCCTGGCGCCAGGCGCGCAGTCCCTGTTCCTGCACGAAGCTGGCGAAGGATTCGTTGAAGGCGCTGTCGTCCTTCACGTAGATCAGCTGGTGGGCCAGTTCGTGGAAGATCGTGCCGACCAGTTCGTCGTCGTCCCAGCGCATCATGCTGCTGAGGATGGGATCGGCAAACCAGCCCAGCGTGGAATAGGCCGGCACGCCGCCGACGTAGACGTCGTCGCCCTCGGCCTTCAGCCGCGCCGCCTCGGCATCGGCCCTGGCCTCGGCGAAATAGCCGCGGTAGGCCACGCAACCGGCGAACGGGAAGCAATGCGTCACCGGCGCCACCGAATACGGCGGCGTGGCGAACACGTTCCACGCCACATAGGGCCGGTCGAGCTGGACGTAGCCGGTATAGCTGCGGTTGTCCGGCAGGCCCAGCGTGGTGACGGCGAAGCGCCTGGCCTGCCGGGCCAGCTCAAGTCGCCGGCGAAGCTCGGGGGCGGTGGCCGGATCGGCGATGACCGCGTCCACCGGGCGCCGCCGCCATACCAGCTCGCCCTGCCCGTGGGCCACGTGGGCGTAATAGCCCACCGTGCTGCAACCTGAGAGCATCAGGCCCACCGCCAACGAGGCGATGGGCCTGAGGAAGATCCTGCGATGGAGCGGTACGCGGCGTGGAAACGTCATGCCGCGATTGTGCCCGCAACCTTAGTGGCCGTGGCCACCCCAGCCGCCGTGGCCGCCGCCGCTGCCACCATGGCTGGCGCCGCCATGGCCGCCCCAGCCGCCGTGGCCGCCATAGCCGCCATGGCCGTAGTAACCCCGGCCGCCGTAATAACCCCGGCCGTAGTAGCCATGCCCGTAGTAGCGCGAACCGCCACCATACCAGACGCCGCCGATGCCCAGGCTTACGGCCGGGCCGTAGCCGTAGTAGCCGTAATACGGATAGCCGTAGGAATAGCTCGGGTAGTAACCGTAGTAGCCGTTGTCGTAGGTCACCCCGCTGCCGTAGTACGCATCGCCGCCACTGGTGGCGACCGGACGCACATAGCTGTAGTCGGGGTAGTAGTAACAGCCGGACAATGCCGCGGCAGCGAGCACCAGGGCAAGGCCGGCAAGCATGCGTTTCATGACTCAAGGCCTCTGCAAGTGACGGTTCAACGCTAGCCCTGAACCGTTGAGTGCGCACTGAATACCAGGCGCTCCGATGGCGGACATTTACCTGTCAGCCATGACCACCATACTCCGGTGGAAACAGCCACACGATGACGCCCTGCCCGCCAGCGGCTCAGAATCGTGGCTGGGCGAGCTGCGACAGGAAATGCGCCAGCACCTCCGGCCGTACCAGTACCGTGAAGATGAGGCCGAACCCCGCGCCCCACAAGTGGGCGCTGTGATTGATGTTGCCCTGCCCGCGCCGGTCCATGTAGATCGAATAGGCCACGTAGAGTACGGCATAGATGATCGCCGGCATTGGCAGCACGAACACGATGATGCGCGACCACGGCGCCAGCAGGATGTAGGAGAACAGCACCGCCGACACCGCGCCGGAAGCGCCCAGGCTGCGGTAGCTGGGATTGTTCCGGTTCTTCAGGCAGGTCGGCAGGATCGAGACCACTAGCGCCGCGATGTAGAACAGCGCGAAGCCCAGCGCCCCCAGCCGCACGGCGAAGAAGCCCTCCATCGAGCGGCCGAAGAAGAACAGCGTGATCATGTTGAACAGCAGGTGGTTGAAGTCGGCATGCACCAGTCCGTAGGTGACCAGCCGGTGGTATTCGCGGCTGCGCGTGATGGCCGGCGGCCACAGGATCAGGTCATTCATCAGGCGGGGATTGTTGAACGCCATGAAGGAAACGATGCAGGTAATGGCGATGATGGCCAGGGTAATCATGCGGCAGTCCCTACCGGACCAGAGAGGCAAAGAAGGCGCATCTTGGCCGGCCCGCGCATCGTTGTCGACTCGGCGCCTCGCGGAAAACCCGGGCACGACGCGGCGATCCGCACTATCATTCGCCGCTTCGCGCGTTTTCCCCCACGCCCATCTCCCCCATTCCCCATGTCGATCCGTTACCTGCATCTGGACGTCTTTGCTGCCACGCCCGGCGGCGGCAATCACCTGGGCGTCGTTACCGACGCCACCGGCTGGAGCGACGAGCGCATGCAAGCGTTCGCCCGCTGGACCAACCTGGTCGAGACCACCTTCCTGCTGCCACCCAGCCAGCCCGGGGCCAGCTATCGCGTGCGCATCTTCACGCCGCACAAGGAAATTCCCTTCGCCGGCCATCCCAGCATCGGCAGCGCGCACGCCGTGCTGCTATGCGGCCTGGCCACGCCGCACGATGGCGTGCTGTGGCAGGAATGCGGCGCCGGCGTGCTGCCCATCCGCGTCGAGGGCGAAGGCGCCGACCGCCGCCTGTCGCTGGAATCGCCGCATGCCGTGGTCGAGAAAACCGGGCGCAACGCGCACCCTCTGCTGCCGGCCGCGCTCGCCGGCATCAGGCTCGGCCAGCTGCCGCCGGCCTATGTCGCCGGCGGCCGCCACTGGTGGCTGGCCGAATGCGCCGACGAAGCCAGCCTGCGTCGCTGGCGGCCCGACCACGCGGCCATCGGCGCGTTGGCCCGGGCGACCGACAGCCTGGGCCTGTGCGTGTTCGCGCGCAGCACGCACCCCGACTACCAATTGGTGGCGCGCGCCCTGCCCGCCGGCGTGGGCATCGTCGAGGATCCCGCCTCCGGCGCCGCCAATGGCCTGATCGCGGCATATATCGCCCATGCCGAACCGGAGGGCCCGCTCGCACGCGGCTACACGGTGAGCCAGGGCCGCGAGATCGGCCACGACGCCAGCCTCGCCGTCCGCATCGAAGGCAACAGCGTATGGATCGGCGGGCGTACCAACACCATCATCGACGGCACGCTGCACTGGAATGGCGCGGCGTGAATCCGGCCGCGCGGATCTGGGTCGATGCCGACGCCTGCCCGGTGGCGATCAAGGAGGTGCTGTTCCGCGCCGCCGAGCGCGAGCAGGTGTCGGTCACCCTGGTGGCGAACCAGTGGCTGCGCACGCCGCCCTCGCGCTTCGTGCGCGCCATCCAGGTGCCCGGCGGCTTCGACGTGGCCGACAACGAGATCGTGCGGCGCGTGGAGGCGGGCGACCTGGTGGTGACGCAGGACATCCCGCTCGCCGCCGCGGTGATCGCCAAGGGCGCCCTGGCCATGCACCCGCGCGGCGAGCTGTATACCGCCGAGACCATCGCCCAGCGCCTGGGCATGCGCAACTTCATGGACGAGCTGCGTGGCGCCGGCATCGACACCGGCGGCCCGGCCGCCTTCCATCCGCGCGACAAGCAGGCCTTCGCCAACCAGTTGGACCGCTGGCTGACCCGGCGCCGCGGCCAGGCCCTGTAGGCGCACCCTGTGCGCGACCGCCGGATGGCGGCGTGACCTTGTCGCCCCGTCGCACACAGGGCGCACTCCCACAAGGGGACTTCAGAGCTTGCGTTCGTCCAGGTGCGCGCGGCGAGCGGCCACCTCGGCCATGATCGACCAGTCCACGCCCTCGTCGCCGGCGGCGAGCGCCTCCAGCAGGCTGTCGCGCAGCACGCCGGCCAGCGGCAGCGGCACGCGCTGGGTATCGGCGGCGGCCAGGGCCAGGCCGATGTCCTTGTAGCCCAGCGGCAGGGCGAATCCGGCGGGCGTGTAGCGCTGCTCGGCGATCAGCCTGGCGTAGCCCTGGTAGGCCGGCGCGGCGAACAGGGTGCTGGTCATCACTTCCAGGAAATCGCCGGCGCCCACGCCATGGGCACGTGCCAGCGCTGAAGCCTCGGCCATGCTCTCGATGGCGGCGCCGAGCATGAAGTTGCCGGCGATCTTCACCACGTTGGCGCGTTCGGGCGACTCGCCCAGCGGCCAGACGCGGCTGCCCATCGCCTCCAGCAGCGGGCGTACCCGCTCGACCACGGCGGCCTTGCCGGCGGCGAGGATATTGAGCTTGCCGGCGGCGGCCACGTCGGGACGGCCGAACACCGGCGCCGCCACGTAGTCCAGCCCGCGCCGCGCGTGCTCGCCCGCCAGTTCCGTGGCCAGCGCCACCGAGATGGTGGCGTGGTTGACGTGCGTCGTGCCCTTGTCCATCTCGTCCAGCAGGCCGCCGGCAAGAAAGACCTCGCGTACCGCCTGGTCGTTGGCCAGCATGCTGAACAGCACGTCGCCCTGGGCCGCGCGGTCGGCGCTGCGCACCACCTTGGCGCCCAGCGAGGCCAGTGGCTCGGTGGCGCCCGGCGAACGGTTCCACACCGTGACCTCGTGGCCGGCCTTGATCAGGTTGCTGGCCATCGCGCTGCCCATCGCGCCCAGGCCGATAAAACCGACTTTCATGGGGGTGTTCCTCGGGGATTGTGGAAAAGAGAGAGTTTAGGCGCTCAGGGTGTCCATCCGGTGCGAACGGGGATGGGTAGTGGGGCCCAGCGTTGCGACAACAGGCGGGCTCGTGCCCCGCTACCCATCCCCCGCTCAAACCACCTCGCCCGCCGCGTGTCCGGACGCCCATGCCCACTGGAAGTTGTAGCCGCCCAGCCAGCCGGTGACGTCCACCACCTCGCCCACGAAGAACAGGCCCGGCACATGCTTCGATTGCAGGGTGGACGAGGACAACCCATCGGTATCGACACCGCCCAGGGTGACCTCGGCGGTGCGATAGCCCTCGGTGCCGCTGGCCACGATGGGCCAGTCGTGCAATTGGGCGCCGATGTCGTCGAGTTCCGCCTCGCGGTACTGGCGCATGGGACGGCTGTCGAACCAGCGCTCGCACAATCGCTGCGCCAACCGGCGTGGCAAGGCGTCGGCCAGCACGTTCTTCAATTCGGCGGCCGGGCGCGCGGCGCGCTGCGCGCGCAGCCATGCGCCGGCATCGTGCTCGGGCAGCAGGTCCAGCCGCAGGTCGTCGCCTGGCTGCCAGTACGACGAAACCTGCAGGATCGCCGGCCCGCTGATGCCGCGATGGGTGAACAGCATGCCGGCGCGGAAGGACCGCCTGCCCACGCGCGCCTCCACCAGCGGCAAGGCCACGCCGGACAGGTCGTGGTAGTGCTCCTGGTGCTTGCCGCTGAGCGTCAGCGGCACCAATCCCGCGCGCGTGGGCCGCACATCGTGGCCGAACTGGCGCGCCAGTTCGTAGCCGAAACCGGAGGCGCCCATGCTGGGAATCGACAGGCCGCCAGTGGCCACCACCAGCGACGACGCGTGCACCTCGCCGCGCGCGGTGAGCACGTTGAAGCCCTCCCCGGTCCTGCGCACCCGCGACACGCCGCAATCGACCTCGATGCGCGCACCGGCCCGGGCGCATTCGTCCAGCAGCATGCGCACGACCAGCTTGGACGACTCGTCGCAGAACAGCTGGCCCAGCTCCTTCTCGTGGTAGGCGATGCGATGCTTCTCCACCAGCGCGATGACATCCCACGGCGTATAGCGCGCCAGCGCCGACTTGGCGAAATGCGGGTTGGCCGACAGGTAGCACGAGGGCGTCACGCCCAGGTTGGTGAAGTTGCAGCGCCCACCGCCGGACATCAGGATCTTCTTGCCCGGCTTGTTGGCATGGTCGACCACCAGCACGCGGCGGCCGCGCTGGCCGGCGGTGATGGCGCACATCAACCCCGCCGCGCCGGCGCCGATGACCAGTACATCCACTTTCACGAGCGCACCGCCTGCATAGCCTGCTCCAGCGTAACGGCGCATTATCCGACAGCGGGCGCCATATCGCTTAAACTCCGGCCTTTGAACCCGAGGCGACCTTCCCATGCCATCCTTCGACGTCGTTTCCGAAGTGGACAAGCACGAGCTGACCAATGCCGTGGACCAGGCCAACCGCGAGCTGGCCAACCGCTTCGACTTCAAGGGCTCGGACGCGAAGTTCGAGCTGGACAAGTTCGTGATCACGCAGAGCGCGCCCAGCGAATTCCAGCTGCAGCAGATGCTGGACATCCTGCGTGGCCGCCTGACCAGCCGCAAGATCGATATCCGCGCGCTCGATGTGGGCGATCCGGAAACCAACCTGGGCGGCTCACGCCAGAAGGTCACGGTCAAGCAGGGCATCGAGCAGCCCATCGCCAAGAAGCTGGTGGCGGCGCTGAAAGAGGCCAAGCTCAAGGTCGAGGCGCAGATCAACGGCGACAAGCTGCGCGTCACCGGCAAGAAGCGCGACGACCTGCAGCTGGCCATGGCCGTGCTGCGCAAGGCCGAGGTGGAGCTGCCGCTGCAATTCGACAATTTCAGGGATTGAGGCTGCCGAGCGTCATCCCGGCGCAGGCCAACAAGTGCCTATCAGCCAGCCAGCCCCGCGGCGATGTTCACGCTGATGGCGATGATGAACACATTGAAGAAGAACGCGATCACGCTGTGCAGCAGCGCCACGCGGCGCAGGTAGCGGCTGGTGATCTGCACGTCGGAGACCTGGAAGGTCATGCCGATCACGATGGCGAAATAGGCGAAGTCCCAGTAGTCCGGCTGCGGGGTGTCCGGAAACTCCAGCCCCTCGTGCTGCTTGCCGAAGTTGCCGTAGTAGCCGTGCGCGTAGTGCAGCGCGAACATCACGTTGAAGAACAGCCACGACAGCACGATGGTGGCCGCGGCGATGAGCAGCGCCTGCACGCCGCCGTTCTTGGCCGCGCCCAGCTCGGTGGTCAGGGCGAGTACCACGGCAAGGGTCAGCACCAGCGACGTCCACAGCACACCCCAGCGTCCGGTGTCCTGCTTGCGCGCCTGGCCGCGCATCAGCTCGGGCGTGGTGGTCTGCTTGAACAGCAGCGCCAGGGCCACTAGGTAGACCACCGCCGCCAGGTCGAAGCCCAGCAGCAGGGCCTTGAGCGGCTTGACCTGCAGGCCCTGCCACAGGCCCAGGCCCGAGACGAGGAACACCGCGGCGGCGGCGGCCAGGCGCGGACGCGCGCGCAGGTTGCGGAACGGAATCTTCCGGCGCGGCGTGGCACCGCCGGTTGGGGCATTCATGCCACCGCCCCCACGCAGGGCGCATGTCGCGTCGTCAAGAAGGTGCTCCCCATCGCCCGGAAACAGGCTTGCCGCATCTTAGCGCCAAGGCGACGGATTCAGATATGCAGGTCCTGGTACTCGGGATGCCGCGTCATCCAGATTTCCGAGTACGAACAGGCGGGATCGACCTTCCAGTGTTCCTCGCGCGCCGTGTCCAGCGCCGTGCGCACCAGGTTGGAAGCGATGCCGCGCCCGCCCACGGCGGACGGCACGATGGTGTGGGTGATCGTCATGACGCCATCGATGAGCGTGTAGTCCAGCACGCAGGGGACACCGTCGACCTTGACCTCGAAGCGATGCGTCCTTGGGTTGTGGCTGATCTCGGCGGACATGAAACGCATACCTCCGAAGCAAGGGCGCGCAAGAGTAGAACATCTTGCAGCGAACCCCGTGTGAAGGCCAGGGCTCGCGCTTTTCGCGTTTCTTGGATGCCTGTTTCGGCAGACTGCCGCAAACAAGCGCGGCACGCGTTTTCAAGCAGGGGAGCAAGACGAGCACCGCCTTCGATGCGCTGCCGGAAGGCCGGACGGCACCTTCAGCATCCGCCCGCGACGCAGCGCAGGCCCGCCGCCTTGCCCACGGCGCGGCGCGCACGCACGGCGTCGGCCAGGCGATCGAGCACGCCGACCGACGTGTTCCAGTCGATGCAACCGTCGGTGATGCTCTGGCCGTAGCGTAGCGGCTGGCCTGGCTGAAGATCCTGCCGCCCGCCGACCAGGTGACTCTCCACCATCACGCCAACGATGCGCTGCTCGCCGCCGGCCAGCTGGCCGGCGATGTCGTCGATCACCTTCGGCTGGTTCTCCGGCTGCTTGCCGCTGTTGGCGTGGCTGGCGTCGATCATCACGCGCCCCGCGAGGCCTCCCTGCGCGATCGCCGCGCAGGCGGCCTCGACGCTGGCCGCGTCGTAGTTGGGCGCCTTGCCGCCGCGCAGGATCACGTGGCAGTCCTCGTTGCCGGTGGTGGCTGCGATGGCGGTGCGGCCGTCCTTGGTGACAGCCATGAAGTGATGCGGCTGCGAGGCTGCCTGCACCGCATCGACAGCGATCTTCACGTTGCCGTCGGTACCGTTCTTGAAACCTACCGGGCAGGACAGCCCCGAGGCCAGCTCGCGGTGCACCTGGCTTTCGGTGGTGCGTGCGCCGATCGCGCCCCACGCCACCAGGTCGGCGATGTATTGCGGCGTGATCATGTCCAGGAATTCGCAACCGGCCGGCACGCCCAGCTCATTGATGTCGCGCAGCAGGCCGCGCGCCAGGCGCAGGCCCTTGTCGATGCGGAAGCTGCCATCGAGGTCGGGATCGTTGATCAGCCCCTTCCAGCCCACCGTGGTGCGCGGCTTCTCGAAATACACGCGCATCACGATCTCCAGCTCGTCCGCATGTCGGCGGCGCTGCTCGGCGAGCCGCGCGGCGTAGTCCAGCGCGGCGGCGGTGTCGTGGATCGAGCAGGGCCCGATCACCACCGCCAGCCGGTCGTCATGGCCGGCGAGGATGCGGTGCAGGGCCTGGCGCGAGCTGGCCACGGTATGCGCCGCGCGTACGCTCGGCGCGCACTCGCGCATGACCTCGGCGGGCGTGCTGAGCGGGGTGATGGCACGGATGCGCAGGTCGTCGGTGGAAGGATTCACGGTGGGGCTCCTGGGGTGGGGGTTTCCACTCGCGGCCCAAGAAAAAGGCCGCCAGTGGTGGCTGGCGGCCTTGTGGGATCTGGTGTCGTGTCTTTCAGGACAAGCGCGACCCACCCTCCGCCAGCGGCATCGGATAGCCGTAAAACCAAAAGTAATAGCTGGCGGCGTGGAAGGTCATGACGGCTAGGAATAGCACAGGCTTCCCGCTCGCGCAAAGGATGCATTTGAAACCAAGCGCTACACTCGTCTCCATGCGCACGCCATGGAACCTGCTGGCCCTGCCCGCCCGCGAACCAATCCGCCGCTGGGTACTCGGCGCCTTCCCGCGTGGCGGCGGCGGCCATGTGGACTACGACCAGCCGCTGGGCGATCCCGGCCTGTTCGGTCCGCGCAGCGCCACCTGGCGCGTGCACGCCGACTTTCCCGGCATGCTGGCCGGCGGCCTCGCCGCGCTGATGCTGCAGACGCTGCATCCGCTGGCGCTGGCCGGGGTGTGGGACCACTCCAACTTCCGCGAGGACCTGGTCGGCCGCCTGCGCCGCACCACTTCGTTCGTCAGCGGCACCACCTATGCGCCGCTCGGCCAGGCGCAGGCGTTGATCGAGCGGGTCAGGCAAATCCACGCGCAGGTGCGCGGCACCACCGAGGACGGGCGCCCCTATGCCGCCGACGATCCGCACCTGCTGACCTGGGTGCACGTCACCGAGGCCTACAGCTTCCTGCAGGGCTACCGGCGCTACAGCCATATCGCGCTGCCTGCCGGCGCGGCGGACCGCTACTACGACGAGGTGCGCCGCGTGGCCGAGGCGCTGGGCGCGCGCGAGGTACCTTCGTCGGAAGCGCAAATCCACGCCTATTTCCGCGCGATGCGCACGGAACTGGCCTTCAGCGGGCGCTCGCGCACCGTGCTGGAAGTGCTTTCGCGGGTGCGCCTGCCGGTGCCCGCCGCCGGCCTGTCGCGCGACGTGTTCCTGCGGGCCGGCGCGGCGCTGCTGCCGGACTGGGCCGACGCCCTGCTGCAGCGCTCGCCATTGCAGCGCGCGCAAGCCCGGCTGGCGGCCCGCGCGCTGTGGTCGGTGGCGCCGGTGTTCCGCCAGGCCCTGCACGATGGCATCGCTAGCCGCGCCTGCGCGCGCGTCGGCGTGGATCCCGGCACGCTGCAGCATTGGCACGTCTCGGGCGCCAGGCCTTGAACCTAGCTGCGTCCGATTGACACGCCGCGCCGATTCGCTAACGTCGCCAAACCGGACTGCCAGGGGGCCACGGTGGCGACGCTCATTCCATCCCGCAACAGCTGCCTGCCGCGCATGACCAGCGGCGAGAAACGCCTGTCGGAACGGCTGGAGCAGAAGCTGGAGGACGACTACCTGCTGTGGTATGACGTGGCCATCGGCCCCAAGCAGCGCCGTCCCGACTTCATCGTGTTCCACCCGCGCCGCGGCCTCCTGGTGCTGGAGGTGAAGGACTGGAAGCCCGGCACCATCCAGCAGGCCGACCGCACCTTGTTCACCCTGCTCACCGGCAGCAGCAGCGTGAAGGAGCACAATCCGCTGATGCAGGCGCGCGACTGCGCCAGCGAGGTCTACAAGGTGCTGGCGCAGGATCCCGCGCTGCGCCACCCGCCCGGCCATGTCTACGAGGGCAAGCTTCTGATGCCGTGGGGCTACGGCGTGGTGCTGTCCAACATCAGCCGCAAGCAGTTCGAGGCGGGCCAGTTGGAAGCGGTGATCCCCGCGCACCTGGTGATCTGCCAGGACGAGATGTACGAGTCGGTGGAACCGGAGGCCTTCCAGGAACGCCTGTGGGCGATGTTTCCGCAGGTATTCCCCACCGCGCTCACGTTGCCGCAGATCGACCGCGTGCGCTGGCACCTGTTCCCGGAGATCCGCGTGGAGCCCGGCGACGGCCAGTTCGGCCTGTTCGGCGCGGGCGAACACAGCGGCGCCACCAAGGTGGCGATCCCCGAGCTGATCAAGGTGATGGACGCGCAGCAGGAACTGCTGGCGCGCTCGCTGGGCGACGAGCACCGCATCATCCACGGCGTGGCCGGCTCGGGCAAGACGATGATCCTGGGCTTCCGCGCCATGCACCTGGCGCGTGCGCTGTCCAAGCCGATCCTGGTGCTGTGCTACAACAAGACGCTCGCCGCGCGGCTGGAACAGCTGATGGGCGAACGCGGGCTCAGCGACAAGGTGCAGGTCTACAACTTCCACAAGTGGTGCCGCAGCATGCTCACGGCCTACCACGTGCCGCTGCCGCCGAACGGCCCCCATTTCGCCGAGGAACTGCCGCCGGCGGTGATCGCCGGCGTGGACCGCGGGCAGATCCCGCGCTTCCAGTACGGCGCCGTGCTGATCGACGAGGGCCACGACTTCGAGCCGGAGTGGTACCGGCTGATCGTGCAGATGATCGATCCGAACACCAATTCGCTGTTGGTGCTGTACGACGATGCGCAGAACATCTACGGCCAGGCCAACCGCAAGAAGCTCAGCTGGAAGAGCCTGGGCGTGCAGGCGCAGGGCCGCACCACCATCCTCAAGCTCAACTACCGCAATACGCTGGAGATCCTCGCGGTGGCGCGCGGCTTCGCCAACGAGCTGCTGCTGGAGCGCGGCGACGACGAGGACGGCGTGCCGCTGGTCGCGCCCGAGAGCGCGGGCCGGCGCGGCGCCCTGCCCGAGCTGATCCGGGTGGAGCGCCAGGAGGACCAGTTGCCGGCGATCATCCAGCGCCTGCGCGACGAGCAGGCGCTGGGACGGCCGCTGTCGGACATGGCGGTGATCTACCGCAACAGCTGGGAGGGCGAGAAGTTGCACGAGGCGTTGCAACGCGCCGGCCTGCCCAGCCGGCTCGCCGAGGGCAACGGCAAGAGCGCGCTGTTCGTAGTGGAGGACACGGTGAAGCTGGTCACCATGCATTCCAGCAAGGGCCTGGAGTTTCCGCTGGTGATCATCCCTGGGCTGGGCTCGCTGCCCAAACCCGGCAAGGACGAGGCCGAGGAGGCGCGCCTGCTGTACGTGGCGATGACCCGCGCCACCGAGCGCCTGGTGATGATCCACCACGAGGATTCCATCTTCAGCCAGCGCATCCGCCACTCGATCAACGAGGTACAGGGCCAGCTGGCCACCGTGGCGTAAGCGGCAGGCCGGCACCCGCGCTGAACGCCGGCTGCGCGCCGGTATTGCTGGCCGCCGGCCTGCCCTCTACGCTTGGGACGGCGGCCAGGGGTGCGATGCCACACATCCGGTCGCCGCATCCTTGACGGCTCCTTCGCACCGAGCGCTGTCTGATCGGGCTGTCCCCACCGGGAGCGAACACGATGAAACGGATGTTGTGGTCCCTGCTGCTGGCCTTTGGCGTGGTCACGGCCAGTCAGGCGCAGGTCGCCAATGGCGTGATTACTTCCTACGTCGATCTCTATGCGGGTCCCGACGTGGGCTATCCCACCATCGCGCAGCTGCCCGCCGGCACCAGCGTCGCCATCCAAGGTTGCCTGGAAGGCTGGACCTGGTGCGACGTGATCACGCTGGGCATGCGCGGCTGGGTGGCCGGCACCTACGTGCAATACACCTACCAGAACCAGCCGGTGATCGTGGCCGACTACGGCCCGCGCATCGGCATCCCGATCGTCACCTTCTCGATCGGCGCCTATTGGGGCGCCTACTACAGCAACCGGCCCTTCTACCGGAACCGCAACTACTGGTACAGCCGTCCCTATACGCCGCGGCCGCCGCCGCGCCCGCCGGGTTACCGGCCCGGCTTCCGGCCGCCCGCGCCGGGGCACCGCCCGCCCTCGGGCCCGGCCCACCGACCGCCGCCGAACCAGGGGCATCGCCCCCCGCCGAACCAGGGCCATCGCCCGCCACAGGGCGCACGGCCACCGCAAGGCGGTCACCCGCCGCAAGGCGCGCGGCCGCCGCAAGGCAACCATCCGCCGCAAGGCGCGCGGCCACCGCAGGGCAACCGACCGCCGCAAGGCGGCCATCCGCCGGGCCACCAGGGCGGCCAGCGCCCGTCCCATCCACCCAGCCATGGCGACAACGGGCACTGAGAGCCTGTTTATGATCTCCGCGTGGCCCGCGCCGGGAGCTGTTTGCGCGCAGGACAAGGAAGAGCGAGGGAGTGTACGTCCGTACACGACCGAGCGATGACGCTGGCCTGGGGGCAAACAGACCCGGCCCGGAGGGTTGAGCCGGTGTGCCCACCAGGAAGCCGCGCGCGGCTCGACCTGACGGCCAGTCGGGCGCTTCGCCACGCACGACTCCCTGGCGGGCACACCGACTCAACGCGGGCTACGTGGAGATCATAAACAGGCTCTGAGCCGATTCATGCCCGCGACGGCCAGGGCCACCAGCCACGGCCGTCTCGGGCATACCGGTCCGCCGCCCGCTCGAAGCGATTACGTTCGCTGATCCCGCCGCACAGCGCGTACAGGGGCAGGAACAACGGGCCGAGCAGCATGTACTGGTAGACGTGGGCGCGCTCATGGTCGGCCAGTGAGATGCATGGCTCGACGGCGCGTCCGGCGCGATGCGCATAGGTCAGGCTGGGCACGTCCAGCGTCTCCCCGGTATGCAGGATAACGTTGCCCAGGGTGAGCGCGCCGCCCGGCCCTGGCCAGGGCATGCGGCGGAACGCCAGCGCCCGTTCCCGTGGACGCCATTGCGGACGCGCACCCCAGGCCATGCCGGCCAGTCCCGCCAGCAGGCCGAGCAGGCTATTGGGCAGGGTCCAGCAGGCGCCAGCCAGCAAGGCTGTATGCAAGGGCCTGGGATGCATATGTCCGTTCGCGGGCGCGAGGACTTCAGGAACTGCACGACAGCATGGAGCAGCCCGCCTTGTGCACGGCCCAGGCCGGGCGCTTTTGCGCATAACGCTCGTTGCCGGGCTGGTCGTCGTAGGGACGACGCATCACCTCCAGCAATTCGGCGATGCCCTCGTCATCGCCCTGCATGGCGCGGTCGATCGCCTGCTGGGCGAGATAGTTGCGCAGCACATAGCGCGGGTTGGCGGCGTTCATGCGGGCACGGCGCTCGTCGTCGGACAACGGGTCGTCCGCCAGGCGCGCGGCATAGCGCGACAGCCACGCGGTGAAGGCGGGTGCCGAGGATGCGTACCTGGCGTCGTCATAGAACGCCTCCCGCAGCGGTTCCAGCGAGGGATGCCTCCGGTCCACGTCGGCGAGCGCGCGGAAGAACAGCGTCATGTCCACTTCCGCCTCGGCGAGCAGGGCGTACAGGTCGCGCGCGAGGACCGTGTCGCCGTCGCGGCACTCGGCAAGGCCCAACTTGGCGGCCACGTTGCAGCGGTCCGCCTCGGCATAGGTGGCCGCGTAGTGGTCCAGGCCGGCTTGCAGCGGCCCGGTGCCGGAGAACAGCGGCGCCAGCGCCATGGCGAGCCGGCTCAGGTTCCACCAGGCCACGTTGGGCTGCTGGCCGAAGCGGTAGCGGCGGCGTCCCGCATCGGTGGTGTTCGGCGTCCAGTCCGGATCGAAGTTGTCGATCCATCCATAGGGGCCATAGTCGATGGTGAGCCCGAGGATGGACATGTTGTCGGTGTTCATCACGCCATGCACGAAACCCACCCGCATCCAGTGCGCCACCATCCACGCCGTGCGCTCGCACACCTGGGCGAACCACGCCGCATACAGCGCCTCGCCCTCGCCGCGCAGTTCGGGAAAATCGCGCGCGATGGTGTAGTCGGCCAACTGGCGCAACAGGCCGATGTCGCCGCGCGCGGCGGGCAGCTCGAAGTTGCCGAAGCGGATGAACGAAGGCGCCACGCGACATACGATGGCACCTGGTTCGTCCTGCGGATGGCCGTCGTAGAACATATCGCGCACCACCGTGTCGCCGGTGGCGACCAGGCACAGCGCGCGCGTGGTCGCCACGCCGAGATGGTGCATGGCTTCGCTACACAGGAACTCGCGCACGGATGAACGCAGCACCGCACGCCCGTCCGCGCCGCGCGAGTATGGCGTGCGTCCCGCGCCCTTGAGCTGCAATTCCCAGCGCCGCCCCGCGCCATCGATGGCCTCGCCCAGCGAGATGGCCCGCCCGTCGCCCAGTTGGTCGGCCCATACGCCGAACTGGTGGCCGCCGTAGTTGGCGGCATAGGGCTGCATGCCATCCAGCAGCACATTGCCGCCGAACACCTGCGCGAACACCGGGCTGGCGATGTCGGCTTCCTCCAGGCCCAGGGTCCGCGCCATCTCGCGGGACCAGGCGATCACGCGCGGCGCCGCCACGGGCGTCGGTTGCACGCGGGAATAGAGGGCGCCCAGCACCTGCCGTTGCCGGCTGCTTTCCTCCGGGTCGCCAGGCAGTTCCCGTACAAACGTGTTGTCGAATCGCAGATGGCGCATCGGTGCTTGATCCCGTCGAACGTGCTTGCCCGCCTGACCTATCCTGCGCGCTATCCGAGGCGGACGACGCATCGCGGACCAGGTCGTTCATGTTCATGAAAGTGATGACCGGCTTGCGGAAAACTTACGTTGTATTCAGTGCCAATTGGCATTTGTGCATGATGCGTGAAGCTGGTTAAAGTGCGCGCAACGGCTGCGACAGGGGCAGCCGGGAGAACGCACCACATGCACATGCTTCTTGCCCGTTCCGCCATCGAGCGCGGAATGCAGCTGGTAGCAGGGATGCTTGCCGCGAAGAACACGCAGGACGCCCATCAACAGGCCCCCCAGGCGCACGACCGCTTCCAGCTCGTGTCCTGGCAACCCGGCGCGCACTCGCGCCGGGAAGACGAACTCGCCCGGCGCCGCGAGTCCACCTTCGGTTGAACCCGGCCCGCGTCGTCACGCATCCGCTGGCGGCGGGGCGGAGAACACCTGCGCCACGTCCGCCGCGTTCAGCGCACGCCATTGCCCCGGGCCCAGGCCATCCATCGTCAGCGCGCCCACCGAGATGCGCGCCAGCGTTTCCACGTGGTTGCCCACCGCCGCGAACATGCGCCGCACCTGGTGGTAGCGTCCCTCGGTAAGCGTGAGTCGAACGCGGCGTGGCGCGAGCACGTCGAGCGCGGCGGGTTCCAGTGGCTCCTTCTCCGATTCGAGCATCATCGTGCCGCTGGCGAACAAGGCGCCCTCGTCGCCACGCAGGTCCTGCGCCAGCGTGGCCTCGTAGACCTTGGCGACCCGGGATCGCGGCGAGATGATCCGGTGCAGCAACGCGCCATCGTCGGTGAACAGCAGCAGGCCCGAGGTATCGCGGTCGAGCCGTCCCACGGTGGACAACGCGGGATCGCGCAGGCGATAGCGCGGCGGCAGCAGGTCGTACACCACGCGGCCGGCATCCTTGCGCGAGCAGGTCGCGCCCAGCGGCTTGTTCATCATCAGCACCAGGCCCGGCGGCGGATCCAACGGCTCGCCGTCGATGCGGATGCGCTCGTGCGGCACCTGGTCGTCGGCGTACAACACCTCGCCGTCGGGATCGGTGATGCGCCCCTCGCGGAACATCAGCGCCACTTCCTTGCGGCTGCCATAGCCGAGGTTGGCGATCCGCTTGACCAGCTTCATGCGTGCCCCCCACGCGCTTCGATCACCTTGAAGCCTTCCTGGTCCGCCACCGTGCGGACCTGCTCGAAACGCGAGGCCAGGGTGGCCTCGTAGGGAAGATGGCGATTGGCCACCAGCCACAGGCGGCCTTGCGGCCGCAGCGCATCGGCCGCGGCGCGGATGAAGGCGCGGCCCAGTTCCGGCAGGTCGGCGCGCCCCTGGTGGAACGGCGGATTGCTGACGATGGCATCGTAGCGATGCGGCAGACCTTGCGTCACGTCGTGCCAGTGCAGCGCGCCCTCCACCGCCGCGCCGCGCTCGCGGCAGGCTTGTTCCAGGTTCAGCCGCGCTGGCTCCAGCGCCCGCGCCTCGGCCTCGTACAGGTCGATCGCGCCGACGCCGGGGCAGCGCTTCACCACCTGCGCCGAGAGATAGCCATAGCCCGCGCCGAGATCGGCCACGCGCCCGACGAGGTCGGCCGGCAACTGCGCCACCAGCAGCGCCGAGGCCGCATCCACGCGGTCCCAGGCGAACAGGCCGGGCCGGGTCAGGTAGCCGGCCTCGTTGCGGCGCACGGCGTCGAGCGCCAGCCATGCCTCCTGCAGCGCAAGGTCCACGTGGTGGGTGGCCATGGTCCAGAACACCCGGCACTTGTGCTTGGACAGATGCCGCAACGGCCCGGCCAGCTGCGCCAGGTCGCTCTCGGCGGACTTGGCGCCTTCCGCGTTGGGCACGGCCGCCAGCACCACGCCACCCGGCGCGACGCGTTGCAGGGCGTGCGCGAACAGGGCGCGCGCCTCGTCGCGCTGGCGCGGTGGCAGCAGCAGCACGCATGCAAAGCGCTCGCCGCCGCCGGGCTCCGCCACCGACAGGCCGCTGCGCCGCAACGCATCGGCGAACGGCTTGAAGCTCTGCTCGCATACCCAGCCGGGCCGCGCCATCTCGCGCAGGCGGAACCCGTCGCGGGCACGCAGGAACAGCACGCGGCCATCCACCGGCAAGGCCAGTTCCCCCGACGCGAACGGAACGAACAGGGCCTCGAGCGTCGCATCGGCAGCGGAAAGCAGGGCTGGGGTCACGCGCAATGGATTCCGGCAAGGACGGCCGGCTAGTTTAGCCGTCCGCCGCATCCTGCGCCGGCCGCGGCAGGGCCAGCTCGCTGGCGAACTCGCGCGGCTTGCCGCTGAGCGGATCGATGAAGGCCAGACGCTCGGCCAGCAATTGCAGCGGCCGCGCGTAGTCGTCCCGCAACGGCTCCGCCAGCGCCGGGTAGAACGGGTCGTGCAGGATCGGCGCGCCCAGGGCGGCCATGTGCACGCGCAACTGGTGCTTGCGTCCGGTGACCGGCTGCAGCGCATAGCGCCAGTAGCGCTCCCTGCGTTCCAGCACGTCGAACCGCGTTTCGCTGTTGGCCTCGCCCGCTACCTCGCGCATGCGGAAGAACGGCTCGCCCGCCTCGATGCGCGTGCGCCGTACCCGCGGGAAATCCACCGCCGGCAGGGCCGGCGCCCAGGCCTGGTAGTGCTTGTCGATGCGGCGCTCGCGGAACAGCGCCTGGTAGGCCGCGCGGCTGGACGGATCGGCGGAGAACAGCACCAGCCCCGCGGTATGGCGGTCGATACGATGCAGCGGCACCAGGTCCGCGTTGCCGAGCGCGCGCGCCAGGCGGGCCAGCACGGTCTCCCGCACGAACCCGCCCGCCGGGGTCACCGGCAGGAAGTGCGGCTTGTCCACCACCACCAGGTGCGCATCCACGTGCAGCAGCGTCTCGTGGAACGGAATGGGCGCCTCGCCGGCCACCTCGCGGAAATAGCGCACGCACTGCCCCACCCGGTACGGCGCGTCCGGCGCCAGCGGCAGGCCGGCCCGGTCCTGCACGAGGCCGCGCGCGAAACGGTCCTCCCAGGCGGTGCGCCCGATCCGCGGAAACTGGGCACACAAACCTTCGAACAAGGTGCGCCAATCACCTGGCGGCAGGTGCAGCGTGCTGGCGGCGATGGACTCGGACATGGCGCAACTCCCGGACGGCGGCCCGCGTGCAGACCTGCCTCGCGCGGGGTGCCATGATGACATCCGGCCAGCCCTTCCTGGCCACTCGCCCGCCCCTTCCCGGCCACGAAAGCTTCGCTACACTCGCCGCGAAGCGGGCCTGACGCCCGAACGGGCGCGGACGCGCCGGCAACCACTGAACAGGGGCACACCATGCGGCAACGGGCAGGACAGGCTCGACGGACGGTTGTATCGACCCACACGCGGCCATGGCGTCCCATCGCATGGCTGGCCTGCCTGGCGCTGGCCGTGGCGCCGGCCCTGGAGGCCGCCACGCTCGACCCCGCCGTGCTGCCGCAGGTGCAGGCCGCCACCTTCGAGGTGGTGATCCCCAAGCCGGTCAACGACCCGGTCAGCTATGAGAAGCCGTTGCCGTTCGACCAGTTGCCGTTCCAGATGCGCAACGACAAGTACTACTCGGTCGGCACCGCCTTCGCCCTGGGCGACAACCGCTACGTCACCGCCGGACACGTGCTGTCGCTGGGCATCGACAACCTGATGGGCGAGCCGGCCATCCGCGACGCCGGCGGCCACGTCTACGCCATCGACAAGATCACCCGCTTCTCGCTGCAGGAGGATTTCGTCGAATTCACCCTGAAGGACCCGCCCAAGGTCAAGCCGCTGGAGCCCAACACCCAGCCGGCCATGAACGACGTGGTCTATGCGGTGGGCAATGCGCTGGGCACCGGCATCGTGATCCGCGACGGCCTCTACACCTCGCAGACGCCGGAGGAAGAGGACGGCCGCTGGAAATGGCTGCGCTTCTCCGCCGCCGCCTCGCCCGGCAACAGCGGCGGCCCGCTGCTGGACAAGGAAGGGAAGGTGATCGGCGTGGTGCTGATGAAGTCGCCCGACGAGAACCTCAACTACGCCCTGCCCATCGACCTGGTGCTCAAGGCGCCGGCCAACCTGGCCGTGGCGGATACCCGCGGGGTCTACCAGCTGGACGTGATCGACAGCAAGCACACCGGCCATTTCAAGGCGCAGTTCCCGCTGCCCAAGAGCTTCGCGGAGTTCAGCGCGGCCTTCCAGAAGGCCTACGACACCAATGTCGACCAGCAGCTGCACGACCTGCTGGCGGAGAACGCGGACACTCTGTTCCCCAAGGGCAGCGGTTCCAGCCGCCTGCTGCACAGCAACTCCAACCTCAACCCCTTTCCCACCCTGCTCCACCGCAACAGCACCGGCACCTGGGTACTTTCCAGCGTCAACGAGAGCCGGGGCAACCTGCCCCACAACGGCTACGTGGCCCGGGCGGTGGTGGGCAGCCAGCTGATGTTCCACCTGCGCAAGCCCGACGACGTGCCGAGCAAGCAGCTCTACGCCGACTCCAAGCTGTTCATGGACCTGCTGCTCAAGGGCGCGCCGCTGCAGCGCCGCGTGGGATCGGAACAGGTCAAGGTGACCTCCCTGGGCAAGCCCAGCCTGGAACGCACCTACACCGACGCCTACCAGCGCCGCTGGCAGGTACGCGAGTGGCCGGTGGCCTATGACAACACCGTGCTCGTCGCCTTCCTGCTGCCCGTGCCCGATGGCTATGCGGCGATGATCCGCGTGGCGCCGGCCAAGACCGAGCACGAGGAAATGGGCGACCTGCAGGCGCTGACCAACTTCGTCTCGGTCGCCTACAGCGGCACGCTGGCGCAGTGGAAGGAATACCTGGCCAACACCGCGCTGCTGCCCTCGGTACTGTCGGACATCGCCATCCACTTCGACTACGGCAGCGACTTCCGCTACCAGTCCAGCCGCCTGGGCTTCGCCTATACGCCGCAGTTGCAGAAGATCGACCAGGACAGCCAGCTGGTGCTGGGCATGTCCTATTTCGAGGACCACGGCAAGGTGGTGTGGGACGTCAGCTACGTCGTGGTGAAATCCAATATCGACAACGCCGAGAAGATCAGCATCAATCGCCACGTCGCCCCGTCCGACGACCTGGACGACAGCTACCGCAACCATTGGGACAAGATCGTCCGCCGCGCCCATCCCGACGACGGCGTGCCGTACAGCGAGAACGACATGACCTACATCGGCACCGTCGGCGGCACGCCGGTTTCCGCCGAGGGCCGGCCCGGCGTGCTCTATACCGCGTTCTACGGGGTGGATGGGCCGCGTCCGGACGACACCATGAAGGGCAAGCTCGACCTGCTGATGCAGAAGGTGCAGATCAACGAGCATTGAGCCGCCTGCCGCCGAGCAGGCCTCAATGCGGCTCGGCGATCTCCGCCTGCAGCTCGGTTTCCAGCGAGGGAGCGCGCAGGCCCGCCGACGGCGGACGGCGGGTCAACCGGCGATACCAGCGCCACGACAGCCAGCCGGCCAGGCTGAGCGCGCTGGTGCCCCAGGCCAGATCGAGCATCCGGACCGACAGCACCGGCGACATCACGCCCGCCACGAAGGCGCACAGCAGCAGGCTGCAGAACGCCTGCACCGAGGAGACGCCGCCACGGCGATGCGGGAAGCGGTCGAGCAGCAGCAGGGTCAGCGTCGGGAACGCCAACTGGATGCCCACGCCATGCAGCACCAAGGGCAGCACCGACCACGGCAATACCGGCTCGACGGTGACCAGCGCGACCAGCAGGTGCAGCGCGCAGGCCAGCAGCATCGCGCCATAGCCCAGGTTCACCGTGTAGGCCACGCTGCGGCGATTGGCCAGCCGGCCCGACAGCCAGGCACCGCCCATCAGCCCGGCCACCACCGGCAGGAACAGCCAGGGAAAGCCCTGCGCCGACAAGTGCAGCAGATCGCGGATGATGTGCGGCGCCGAGGCGATGTACAGGAACAGGCCGGCGAAATTGACCGTGCAGGAGATCAACAGCGGCCAGAACGGACGGTCGCGACCGAAACCGGCGTAACCGCTGATCAGGCTGGCCGGGTGGAACGGCGTGCGCGCCGACGGCGGATGGGTTTCGTCCAGGTACGCCACCAGCGCCACCGCCATCAGCAAGGTGAAGCCGGTCAGCACCCAGAAGATGCCGTGCCAGCCGCCCAGGAACAGCAACTGGGCGCCGACGATGGGCGCGATCACGGGCGCGATGCTGAAGATCATCATCACCCGCGCCATCAGCTGCTGCGCCTCGGTGCCGGCCAGGCTGTCGCGCACGATGGCGCGCCCCACCACCAGGCCGGCGCCAGCGCACATGCCCTGCAGCGCGCGGCACGCCAGCAGCATGCCGAACGAGGTGGACAACGCCGCCCCCGCCGAGGCCAGGGCATACACCAGCATGCCCGCCACGATCACCGGCTTGCGCCCGATCGCATCGGAGATGGCGCCATGGAACAGGCTCATGGTCGCATAGGTGACCAGATACACGCTGATGATCTGCTGCAGCTCGGCGCTGCCCACGCCGAAACGCGCACCGATCAGCGGAAACGCCGGGAACACGGCGTCGATGGTGAACGGGCCGATCATCGACAGCCCCGCCAGCAGCCACGGCAGGCTGCGCCTGACGGGGCGCTGGGGTGAAGTCATGGCAAAGGCGGCGCGGCGCGAGGGATGCGCAGTATAGCCCCGCAAGCCTCCGCGTCCGGCGTGAAGCATGGGGATCGCGGAAGGCGCGCCGCCTTCCGCCACGGCGACTTATCGTCGGCGCTCGTCCTCGCGCACCTTGTTCCGCACGTAGGCGGCCACCGTCAGGATGATGCCCACCATGACGATGCTTCCGCCGATGGCCAGCCAGCCAACCGGCTCCATGAGAATGGCATGCCAGACTGGATGCATGGTGCTTCCCCCCCCCGCATGAAAAGTCCGGCCACGTTCCTACGCGCCGGGCCGGCGGGTCATGACCTGGATCACCCACGCCATGACGGCCAGCCGCGCATCGGCTAGCATGCGCGACATGGGAGATGGCATGCCTCCCGCGTTCGCCGCGTCGCCGTAGGGCCAGGACGACATCCGCGAGCGCAAACCACCTTCGGGTTGATGATGCCTGCACCGCCGGAACTTCCGGGGCGCAGGCGCATGCCTGTTTCCAGGAAGTCCTTTGACTTGCAAGGAGACGAGACCGTGGGCTTGACCGGATTTGTTGCCGTCGGCGTCGGGGGAGCCTTGGGCTGCTGGCTGCGCTGGACCCTGGGCGTGCTGTTCAATCCCCTGTTTCCCACGGTGCCGCTGGGCACGCTGGCCGCCAACCTGCTGGGCGGCCTGCTGATGGGCATCGTGCTGGGCGTGTTCGATCACTTCCAGACCCTGCCGCCGGAGCTGCGCCTGTTCGCCGCCACCGGTTTCCTCGGCGGCCTCACCACCTTTTCCACCTTCTCCGCCGAATCGGCCACGCTGCTGCTGCGCCAGCAGTACCTGTGGTTCGGCGGCCACCTGGCCATGCACCTGGCCGGCTCCATCGCGATGACGATCACCGGCATCGCGCTTACCCGCGCCGTGCTGCGCAGCTAGGAGGCGACCTCATGACCAACCCGACCCAAGGCGTGCAGCTCACTTTCTATTGCCATGCCCGCGCGCGCCACGACGGCATGCTGCTGTACGAGTGGCTGCTCGAGCACGCCAAGAAGCACGGCATCGGCGGCGGCTCCGTATTCCGCGCCATTTGCGGCTATGGCCGGCACGGCGTGCTGCACGAGGAACAGTTCTTCGAACTGGCCGACGACCTCGCCGTGAAGGTGGAATTCCTGCTGGCCGAGGCGCAGGCGCAGACGCTGGTCGATGCCGTGCAGGCCTGCGGCGTCGACGCGATGTATGCGATCGCCCCGGCAAGCTTCGGCGTGCTGGGCAAGGCCGACGGCCCCGGCTGAGCCCTTGCCCGCCGCCTCTACGCCACATCACGCCTCACCGCCAAGCCACACGAGGAACGCATGAGCCAGGATTCACTCAAAGCGCGCGCGGCCACCCTGCTGGAACATGCCGGCGTGCACCTCGACGGCGACGCGCCGACCGACCTGCGCGTCCACGACGAACGCCTGTACGCCCGCGTATTCGCGCACGGATCGCTCGGTCTGGGCGAGAGCTACATGGACGGCTGGTGGGACGCCGACGACCTGCCCGGCATGTTCACCCGCATCCTTGGCGCGCAGCTGGACACCGAGCTGAAGACGCTGGACACGCTGCTGGCCCACTTGAAGGCCCGCTTCATCAACCTGCAGCGCGGCGAGCACGCCTTCGAGATCGGCAAGGCCCACTACGACCTGGGCAACGACCTGTTCCAGGCCATGCTGGGCCAGCGGCTGGTGTACTCCTGCGGCTACTGGGCGCAGGCGGACAACCTCGACGACGCGCAGGCCGCCAAGCTCGACCTGGTCTGCCGCAAGCTGCGGCTCCGGCCCGGCCAGCGCGTGCTGGACATCGGCTGCGGCTGGGGCGAGGCGCTCAAGTACGCCGCCGAGCACTACGGCGTGCAGGGCGTGGGCATCACCGTCTCCCAGGAACAGGCCGAGTTCGCGCGCCAGTTGTGCGCCGGCCTGCCGGTGGAGATCCGCCTGCAGGACTACCGCGAACTGCACGAACCGTTCGACGCGATCCTGTCCATCGGCATGTTCGAACACGTCGGCGCGCTCAACTATCGCACCTATTTCGAGGTGGCGCGGCGCTGCCTGCGCGAGGACGGCCTGTTCCTGCTGCATTCCATCGGCAGCAACAGCGCGCCCAGCCGGCCCGACCCGTGGATCGAGAAATACATCTTCCCCAATTCGATGATCCCCTCCGCCGCGCAGGTGGCCGCGGCGCTGCAGGACTTGTTCGTGGTGGAGGACTGGCACAACTTCGGCGCCGACTACGACCGCACGCTCACCGCCTGGCGGGCCAACTTCGACGCCGCCTGGCCGCAGCTGTCGGCGCGCTACGACGACCGCTTCCGCCGCATGTGGCACTTCTACCTGGCGGTATCGGCCGCGGTGTTCCGCAGCCGCCGCGACCAGCTGTGGCAGCTCACCCTCAGCCCCCATGGCGTGCCGGGAGGCTATCGCGTGCCGCGTTGAATCCGCTTGCGGCACCGCGTCGCGCCGACCATAGTGCGTTGGCTGGCACGGGGACCGATCGGCGGCCCCGCCACCTGATCCGGATATCGCCTTGAAGCTGCTTCGAAGAATCGCCGCCGCGCTGATCCTGGGCTTGCTGCTGGCCACCGCCGCCCACGCCCAACCAGGGCTGTGGGTGGCGAGGAACGGCCACGCCACGGTCTACCTGTTCGGTACCGTGCACCTGCTGCCTTCGGATGCCGACTGGATGTTCCCCGCGCTGGACAAGGCGCTGTCGGACAGCCAGCGGCTGAGCATCGAGATCGTCGACGACGATGCCGCCTCCATGCAGACGCTGGTGATGCATCACGGGCTGGACCTGGGCCAGACGCTGTCGAGCAAGCTGGACGCCAACGACCAGCGCGCGCTGCAACAGGCGGCGGAAGCCGCCAAGCTGCCCGGTGGCGCGGCGGCCCTGCAGCCGATGCGGCCGTGGCTGGCCGCGCTGACCCTGACCATGGCGCCGCTGATGCAGGCCGGCATGGACCCCAGCCAGGGCGTGGACAAGCGGCTCAGGGCCCGCATGCAGCAGGCCGGCAAGCCGGTCGACGGGCTGGAGACGGCCGAGCAACAGATCCTGATGCTGGCCGACCTGCCCGAGTTCATGCAATTGGATTTCCTGCGCCAGTCCTTCAAGGAAGTGTCCGACGGCCCGGCCAGGCTGCGCGAGCTGGTCGATGCCTGGCGCGACGGCGACACCGGCGCCATCGCGCGCATCGAGGACGAGGACCTGCGCCAGGAAAGCCCCATGCTCTACCAGCGCCTGATCGTGACGCGCAACCAGGCCTGGGCCAGAGTCATCGCCGAGCGGCTCAGGCAGCCGGGCATCAGCTTCGTCGCCGTGGGCGCCGGCCACCTGGCCGGCCCGGACAGCCTGCAGGAACAGTTGCGCAAGCTGGGCATCGAGTGCACGCGCATCAAGGATTGACGACGACGCCCAATCGCTCTTGTGGGAGCGGTTGACCATGCGCCCCCTCGCCCCCCATCCCCCCTTTCTGGCACCATCGCCCGGTTAAGCGCGTCGCCCGCGCGCAGGCGAAATGACGTAACCGCATGAATCTGCAAGCCAATTTCGAACAGATCCCGCTCAAGGAATATGCCGAGCGGGCCTACCTCGACTACTCGATGTACGTGGTGCTGGACCGCGCCCTGCCCTTCGTGGGCGACGGGCTCAAGCCGGTCCAGCGGCGCATCATCTACGCCATGAGCGAGCTGGGCCTGGCGGCGACGTCCAAGCCCAAGAAGTCCGCGCGCACCATCGGCGACGTGATCGGCAAGTTCCATCCGCACGGCGACACCTCGTGCTACGAGGCGATGGTGCTGATGGCCCAGCCGTTCTCGTACCGCTACCCGCTGGTCGATGGCCAGGGCAACTTCGGCTCGCCGGACGACCCCAAGAGCTTCGCGGCGATGCGCTATACCGAGTCGCGCCTGAGCCCGATCGCCGAAGCGCTGCTGGGCGAGCTGGGCCAGGGCACGGTGGACTGGGTGGCGAACTTCGACGGCACGCTGGAGGAACCGAGCTGGCTGCCCGCGCGCGTGCCGCACGTGCTGCTCAACGGCTCGATGGGCATCGCCGTCGGCATGGCCACCGACATCCCGCCGCACAACCTGCGCGAGGTGGTGAGCGCCTGCATCCGCCTGCTGGACGACCCCGACGCCACCGTGGCGGACCTGTGCGAGCACATCCAGGGCCCGGACTACCCCACCGAGGCCGAGATCATCACGCCGCGCCACGAACTGCTGGCGATGTACCAGGGCGGCACCGGCACCGTGCGTGCCCGCGCCGTGTACCACCTGGACGACGGCAACATCGTCATCACCGCGCTACCGCACCAGGTCAGCCCGTCCAAGATCCTCGAACAGATCGCCGCGCAGATGCGCGCGAAGAAGCTGCCGATGGTGGAGGACTTGCGCGACGAATCCGACCACGAGAACCCGATCCGCCTGGTGGTGGTGCCGCGCTCCAACCGCGTGGATGCGGCCGAGGTGATGCAGCACCTGTTCGCCACCACGGACCTGGAAAAGAGCTTCCGCATCAACCTCAACATGATCGGCCTGGACGGCCGGCCGCAGGTGAAGGACCTCAAGCGCATCCTCACCGAGTGGCTGGCCTTCCGCACCGACACGGTCACGCGCCGGCTCAACCATCGCCTGGCCAGGGTCGAGCGCCGCCTGCACCTGCTGGAAGGCCTGCGCATCGCCTACCTCAACCTCGACGAGGTGATCCGCATCATCCGCACCGAGGAGGAACCGAAGGCGGTACTGATGGCGCGCTTCGGCCTCAGCGAGGAGCAGACCGACTACATCCTGGAAACCCGGCTGCGCCAGCTGGCGCGGCTGGAAGAGATGAAGATCAACGGCGAGCGTGACCAGTTGGAAGAGGAGCGCGCACGCATCAACGTGCTGCTGAAGTCGCCGGCCAAGCTCAAGGGCCTGATCAAGGAAGAACTGCGCGCCGACGCCGCCAAGTATGGCGACGAGCGCCGCTCGCCGCTGGTGCAGCGCGAGGCCGCCCAGGCGCTGGATGAAAGCGCGCTGGTGGCCAGCGAGCCGGTCACCGTGGTGCTGAGCGCCAAGGGCTGGATCCGCGCGGCCAAGGGCCACGACGTCGATGCCGATGGCCTCAACTACCGCGAGGGCGACAGCCTGCTCGCCGCGGTGAAGGCGCGCACCACGCAGCAGGTCGCGGTGATCGACTCCACCGGCCGCAGCTATTCCACCCCGGCGCACACGCTGCCCTCGGCGCGCGGCAACGGCGAGCCGCTCACCGGCCGCTTCAGCCCGCCGGCTGGCGCCAGCTTCGACGCGCTCATCGCCGGCGACAACGACACCCGCCTGATCCTCGCCACCGACCATGGCTATGGCTTCGTGACCCGCTTCGAAGCGCTCACCGGCCGCAACAAGGCCGGCAAGCAGATCCTCACCCTGGGCGACGGCGCCAGGGTGCTGGCGCCGCAGGTCAGCGCCGACCCGGCTCGCGACCGCGTGGTGGCGGTCACCACCGAGGGCCACCTGCTGATGTTCTCGGTGGCCGAGCTGCCGGAACTGGACAAGGGCAAGGGCAACAAGCTGATCGACGTGCCCAAGGCCAAGCTTGCAGCGGGCGTCAAGGTCGTCGGCATCGCCGTGGTCGCCGAGGGCAAGGGCGAAGTGACGCTCTACGCCGGCCAGCGCAAGCTCAAGCTGAAATGGTCGGACCTGGTCGAGTACGGTGGCAACCGCGCCACCCGCGGCGGCCTGCTGCCGCAGGGCCTGCGCCGGGTGGAGCGCATCGAGACCACGGGTTGACCTTCCCCGCGACCGGGCACACCCTGCATCCGACCGCGGCGTCCCGTCGCGGCCGGGGCCGGTCACCGGAAGCGGGGCCGGAACTTCCCCTCCGGCCCGGCATCGAAGGGAAATGTGTGCACACCGGCGCTGGTGGCGCGTTATAGGCAGCACGTCCCCGGAGTTTTCCCATGAAGATCATCCGCACCACCGCCTTCCTCGCCGGCAGCCTGCTCGCCGCGGCGGCCTGGGCGCAGAGCAACGAGCCGGCGCTGAACCTCCGGCTGCCCGCCAACCTGCCGGCCTCCAGCAGCAGCGCCCCCGCGCCGGCGGCCAGCCAGGCATCGCCGGCCAAGCCCGCCGGCGACGCCGTCGCCAGCAACGCCGCCCCAGGCCAGGCCGGCGCACCGGCCCAGGGCGGCACCTACGCCAAGGACCCGCCGGGCACCTACTACGGCGACACCAGCGGCGCGATCGGCGATACCCAGGCCGCGGCCAGCCCGCCGCCGGCGGTGACCTGCGACGACGCCACCTACAACCAGCCGCAGGTGCATGGCGCGATCAGCACCGGCGTGGTCTCCGGCAACCATTTCAGCGGCAGTTATACCGGCGGCGGCGTCACCCTGAGCCAGGCCTTCGGCAGCTGCGAGCACCCCACCGGGGGCATGAGCATCTCGGTCGGGGGCACCACCGGGCACTTCGGTCGCTGACGCCACCAGGGCTTGATGCATATCAGCCCGCCCACAGCCCGAATGCACTCTCCTTGCCGCGCTCACCACGACAAGGAGACCACCATGCGATCGATACCGAGGGGCGCCATGGGGGCGCTCCTGCCTTTGGTCTTGGCCATGGCTCCCGCCCACGCGGATACCCTGCTGGACCGCGCCAGGGAGCTGTTCAAGCCGATTCCCGAAACCGTCGGCACGGTCGACGGCCAGCCCGTTACGCCGGCCCAGGTCGCGCTGGGCAAGCAGCTGTTCTTCGACCCGCGGCTGTCCAGCAGCCAGGTCATCAGCTGCAACAACTGCCACAACATCGGCACCGGCGGGGCCGACGACGTGCCCACCTCCACCGGCCATGCCTGGCAGAAGGGCGCGCGCAACTCGCCCACGGTGTTCAACGCCGTGTTCAACGTCGCGCAGTTCTGGGACGGCCGCGCCAAGGACCTGGAGGAACAGGCCAAGGGCCCCGTGCAGAATCCGGTGGAAATGCACAACACACCGCAGAACGTCGAGCAGACCCTGGCCAGCATGCCCGGCTACGTGCAGGCCTTCGGCCTGGCCTTTCCCGGCGACAAGGCCCCGGTGAGCTTCGAGAACATGGCCAAGGCCATTCAGGCGTTCGAGACCACGCTGATCACGCCGGACTCGCGCTTCGACCGCTTCCTCAAGGGCGACGACAAGGCACTTACCGCCGATGAGCGCAAGGGCCTGCAGACCTTCGTCGACAGCGGCTGCGCGGCCTGCCACAACGGCATCAACGTGGGTGGCCAGGGCTATTTCCCGTTCGGCCTGGTCAACCAGCCCGGCGAGGCGGTACGGCCCAGCGCCGACAAGGGCCGCTTCGCGATCACCCGCACCGAAAGCGACGAGTACGTGTTCCGCGCCGCGCCGCTGCGCAACGTGGCCCTCACCGCGCCCTATTTCCACAGCGGCCAGGTCTGGGACCTCAAGGAAGCCGTCGCCATCATGGGCAACGCCCAGCTCGGCAAGCAGCTCAGCGACGCCGACGTCGAATCCATCACGCTGTTCCTCAAGACCTTGACCGGCCACCAGCCGAACATCGCCTATCCCACCCTGCCGCCGCGCAGCACCGGCACGCCGCATCCCCAATAGTTCCAGGCTTGAGGCGGGGCGCCGCCAGGCCGCGCCCCGCCACGGCGGGCAACCGAAAGTTATTGGAAAGGGTGGGCCCGCAGACTGGCTCCATGGTTTACTCTCACCTTTCGCGAGCGCACCGTCGCGCCGTGTATTCCCTGCCGCCCGCGGCACCGGAGCCCGCCAAGTGATCCAGAACGTCGAGTTCCGCTTCGAAGGCGGCCGCAGCGGTGTGCTGCTCATTCATGGCCTGACCGGCACCCCGGCGGAGATGCGCCTGGTCGGCAAGGGTTTGAGCCGCGCCGGCTTCAGCACGTACGGCATGCAGCTGGCCGGCCATTGCGGCAATGCCGACGACCTGATCGCCACCGGCTGGCACGACTGGTACGCCAGCGTGGAAGCCGCCGCCGAGCGGTTCCGCCAGGAAGTGGACCACCTGTTCGTGGCTGGCCTGTCGATGGGCGCGGTGCTGGCGCTCAAGCTCGCCGCCGAACATCCGGACTGGGTCAAGGGCGTGGGCGTGTACGGCGCCACCTTCAAGTACGACGGCTGGGCCACGCCGTGGTACGGCAAGCTTTCCTTCCTGCTGCCACTGATCGACCGCTTCGGCATCGGCCGCCACCGCATGGTGCACGAAAACGAGCCCTACGGCCTGCGCGACGAACGCCTGCGCCAGCAGATCAGTTCGCTGATGCTGGGCGGCGACAGCGCGGCGGCCGGCCTGCCGGGCAACCCGTGGCCCTCGCTGGCGCAGATGTACAAGATGGCCGCCGTGGTGCGCCGCGACCTGCCCCGGGTGGCGGCGCCCTGCCTGATCGCGCACGCCACCGAGGACGACGTCGCCAGCATCGGCAACGCGCGCCTGGTGGAGCGCTCGGTATCCGGCCCGGTGGAGACGCTGTGGCTGGAGGACAGCTACCACATGGTCACCATCGACCGCCAACGCCGCCTGCTGATCGACCGCTCCGCCGCGTTCTTCCAGCGGATCGCCGCCACCTACGAACCCGCCGCGCGCGCCGCGGCCTGAGCAGGCAGGCGCCCGCATGACCCCGCTGGTCGTCTCGCTGTGGCTGCTCAACGTCACCCTGGACACCGTCGGCCAGCTCGCCTTCAAGGCGGCGGCGGGCGATCCCCGGGCCGGCGACGGCGTAGCACGCTGGAAATACATGCTAGCGCGGCCGTGGATCTGGGTCGGTGTGGCCTCCTACGTCGCCGAGTTCCTGGTGTGGATCGCCTTCCTCTCGCTGGTGGACCTGTCCGAGGGCGTGCTGCTGGGCTCGATCAATATCGTGGTCATCATGATCGCCGGCCGCCTGCTGTTCAAAGAGAAGTTGACGCCGCTGCGCGTGACCGGCATCGCGCTGGTGACCGCCGGGGTGGCCCTCGTCGGCCTGGCCGGTGGAGGCTGAACCGATGAGCCGCGCCCGCTTCTACGCCATCGGATTCACCGTGCTGGTGCTGTTCGACACCCTGGTGCAGCTCAGCTTCAAGTACGCCGGCAACCACGCCTTCCCGCCCGAGGCGAACTGGGCGTGGATCGTGCGCGTGTTCGGCCATCCGTGGATCTACGTCGCGGTGATCGGCTACGTAGGCAACTTCTTCACCTGGATGACCCTGCTCAAGCATGCGCCGATCGGTCCCGCCTTCGCGGTGACCCACCTGGAAGTAGTGAGCGTGATGCTGTTCTCCGTGTGGCTGTTCGGCGAGCCGCTGACCTGGCCGCGCGTGCTCGGCGCCACCGTGATCGTGGCCGGCATCGTCTGCCTGGCCTTCGCCGAGAGCGATGCGCATCCGGAACACGACGCGCCCACCGAGGCCAAGGGCGCCCTGGGCGTGGCCGCGGGCGACTGACGAGGCCGCCCGATGCGTGAGCTGCCACCGACCGCCGGCCTGCCGCTCCACCTGGGCGACCTGCGGCCCGGCCGGGCATCGTTCGCCGAACGCATGGCCGAGTGGCTGGGCGTGGCGCAACTGCAACTGGAATGCTCGGGCACCGCCGCGATGGTGGTAGCGCTGCATGCCATGCACCGGCTGCGCCCCCGCCGCGACGAGGTGGTGGTACCCGCCTGGACCTGCCCGCTGGTGGCGCTGGCGATCCACCGCGCGGGACTCAAGCCGGTGCTGTGCGACCTGGCGCCGAACCATTTCGACATGGACCCTGGACAGCTCGACAGCCTGTGCGGCGGACGCACGCTGGCGATCGTGCCCACGCACTTGGCCGGCCGCGTGGCCGACGTGGATGCGGCGCTCGCCGCCGCGCAACGGGCGGGCGCCTACGTACTGGAGGATGCCGCCCAGGCGCTGGGCGCCGAACAGGATGGACACAGCGTGGGTCTGCGCGGCGATGCGGGCTTCTTCAGCCTGGCCGTCGGCAAGGGGCTCACCCTGTTCGAGGGCGGCCTGCTGCTGGCGCGCGACGCGGCGCTGCGCGAAGCCTTCGCCGCCAGCCACGAGGCGCTTGTCCGCCGCGATGCGCGCATGGACTGGCAGCGTGCCCTGGAACTGGCCGGCTACGCCCTCGCCTATCGTCCCTCGCTGCTACCGCTGGTGTATGGCCGACCGCTGCGCAAGGCGCTGGCCGCCGGCGACCCGGTCGCCGCGGTCGGCGACGATTTCGGCCCGGACATCCCGCTGCATACGGTGAGCGGCTGGCGGCAAGCGGTAGGCGCCCGCGCGCTGCCGCGCCTGCGCCCCTTCCTCGACGCCACGCGGACGCAGGCATGGCATCGCGTCGCGCGGCTGCGCGAGCTACCCGGCGTCACCGTGTTCGACGATGCGCCGGACCAGCGCGGCACCTGGCCCTTCCTGCTGCTGACCCTGCCGGATGCGGATGCGCGCGATCGCGCGATGAGCGTGCTATGGACGGCCGGGCTGGGCGTCAGCCGGCTATTCATCCATGCCCTGCCCGACTACACCTACCTGCGTGGCATCGTGCCCGACACGCCCTTGCCTCGCGCCCGCGACTTCGCCGGGCGCTCCCTCACCATCACCAACAGCCCGTGGCTGGGCGATGCCGCGTTCGAGTCGATCCACCGCGTGCTGCGCCAATCCCTGTTGTAGGAGCGCACCCAGTGCGCGACCGCCATGCGCCACCGGTGCAGCCATGCGGGATGGTCGCGCACTGGGTGCGCTCCTACAGAACCACGCGGGTCAACGGCTGCTTGCGGCGATGGCGGCCAGCAGGCGGGTATTGAGCGCGCGCTGCTGCGCCTGCCAGGCCTCCAGTTCGGCCTGCGGCACCGGCGCCTGGCCGTCCATGCCACTGAGCAGGCGTTTCCACCAGGTGCGGTAGTGGTAGGCGGAGATCTCGCCATTGATGTCGCTGGCCACGATATGGCCGTGCAGCGCCTCGATGATGGCCATGGCATGGCGTTCCTCCAGCCGGCCCTGGTCCCAGTTGGTACGCGCCGTATCGACGCTGAAGGCGTCCTTGTCGATCGACAGGTAGGTGGCCTGCGGTGCCTGGCCCAGCCAGTCCACGAAGGCGCGGGCAAGCGCATCCGGATCGTCGAAGCGATGGAACGCGCCGGCCAGCCCCAGGCGCGCCGCCCAGGCCACGTCCACGTCCATGCACCAGTAGCTGAGCTTGCCCGCGCGCAGCGGGCGCAGGTAGTTCTCCCATGCGTGCTTCGCGCCGATGTCGCCGGAGGTGATGCCCACCACGTGCACGTGGGTGACGTACGGCAACAGGGCCACCCGGCGCACCCACGAGCCGCAGTGGACGCCCCAGGGAAAGCGCATGTTGTCGGGATGGTTGTCGAACACCACCAGTTGGAATGGCCCGCGCGCGCGCTGGCGCTCCACCAGCGGCCAGGTGAGATGGTGGTAGTCGCCCGACCCCATCAGCACCGTGCCGTACTCGTCCGGCAGGCGCGCATCGAGATACCCGCTCAGGCGGCGAAAGGTGCGCAGGCTGCAGCCGAAGCGGATCGCCTCCTGCCAATCCGCCAAGGCCAGCGTGGTCGCGCCCGGCAGGTCGCCGACCGAGCCGTCGAAATCCAGGACGAGCGGTTCACGCCGGTTCATGCGCGCCCCATTGGCTGTCGCTCTCGAAGAAGCGCGCCAGCCGCCGCGCCAGCAGGCGCAACAGCGGATTGCGCAGGTACACCGCGTGCCGGGTCAGGGTGAAGCGCGCGCCGAGGTACGACTTGATCTCCGGATCGGTCCAGCCCGCCACGTAGTAGCCCAGGCCCTGCTCGCGGGCAAACGCCAGGTTGTGGAACCAACTGGTGAAATACAGGTTCTGCTCGCGCGCCTGCGGATAGGCGAAACCCACGTACTTGTCGATCAGCTTGCCGTCCACCACGAAGCACAGGTTCCAGCCGATCATCGCGCCCTGGCGGCGATAGACGAACACCACGCCGCCGTTCGCCGCGTCGCGCAGCACGGCGGCGAAGAAGCCGCGGCTGAGCTTGTCGAAGTGGATCTCGCTCTGCGCGTAGACGTTCTCGTAGAGCGCATAGAAGGCATCGATCGTCGTCTCGTCGGCGAACGCCGGATCGCCGCAGCGCAGCATGTCCACCACCACCTCGCCGCGCTTGCGCAGCTTGCGGCGGATGTCCTTGCGGCGCCCGGCGGACAGCCGCGACAGGTACTCGTCCTCGCTGGCGAAATCGATCGGCACATAAGCCAGTGCCTGCCCTTCCAGCAACACGAAGCCCTGCGCCGCGCAGGCCTCGGCGAAGCGCCGGCACCAGTCGCCGGCGGCGGCGTCGAACAGCGGCGAGGCCTGCGGGATGTCCTTGACGATGGTGAGCCGCTGGCGCCGGCCCAACTGGCGGCGCAACGCCTCGGCCAGCGCCGCGGGTTGGGCGTCGCGCGGGAACAGCGCGTATTCGGACACGGTGGTCCCCACAAACGCGGTGCGCCAGCGCAGCAGGCGTCCCCACCAGCGGTAGCCCGGGGCATGCACGAGCCGCTCCCGCACCGACGCATCGGCCGTGGTGAGCAGGTCGAATGGCGCCACGAAGGCTGGCGTGTCCGCCGCCTCCACCACGCTGAAACCGATCGGGGGATGCTCCGCGAACCGGGCGATCAGCGCATCCGGCTCGAGCTGGTTCAGGTACCGCACAAGGCAAGTCCACAAGGCACAAGCGCATAGGATACGTCCCCGCATAGCAGCCTGGCACGGCCGGCGATGGCGATAAGCCAGGCGAAAGGCGACAGAGGCAGGATAAACGTACCGTTCCGTACACCATCCGTTCTGGACTTTGCCTCGGCGCTTCCGTCAGGCTTGACGGATGGCATCGCACCGATGCCGCGCCGGCCGGCGCCACGGAACCCAGGAAAGCGACCATGAGCACCGTTCAACAGGAAACCTTCGACATCATCGCCAAGCAGGCCAAGATCGAGCTGGACACGATCACGCCGGAATCCACCCTGAAGGACCTGGGCATCGCCTCTCTGGACGCCATCGAGGTGATCTTCGACCTCGAGGAACACTTCGACATCAACCTGCCCAACGAGGATACCGACATGGAGAACGGCACCGTCGGCCTGCTCGTGGAAGCCATCGAGCGCCAGCTCGCGCAGAAGAACGCCCAAGGCTAAGCACCCCGACATGCGCCGTATCGTCATTACCGGCATGGGCGGCATCTGCGCGCTCGGCCACGATGTACCCACCATCTGGAAGGGCATGACCGAGGGCCGCTCCGGCATCGGCCCGATCAGCCGCATCGAGCCCGGCCAGTTGCGCGGCGGTGGCATCGCGGCCGAAATCAAGGATTTCGACCCCACCGTGCATTTCGACGAATCGCGCCTGGCGCTGCTCGACCCGATCAGCCAGTACGCGCTGGTGGCGGCGCGCGAGGCGATCGCGCAATCGGGCCTGCGCTTCGATGGCGAGCGCGCCGCGCGCACGGCGGTGGTGGTAGGCGTGGGCGTGGCCGGCGAGGAAACCCGCGAGGGCCTGTACCGCAAGCTCTATGCGGAGAAGGTCGGCCGTTTCCACCCGCTGGGCATCGTGCGCATCATGACCAACGCGCCGGCCAGCCAGATCAGCATGGTGCACGGCATCACCGGTCCGACCTTCGCCGTGGCCAGCGCGTGCGCCTCGTCCAACCACGCCATCTCGCAGGCGGCACTGATGATCCGCGCCGGCATGGTCGACGCGGCCGTGGTCGGCGGCGCCGAAGCCTGCATCACGCTGGGCCTGATGCGCGCCTGGGAAGCCATGCGCGTGCTGGCGCCGGATACCTGCCGCCCGTTCAGCAGCGGTCGCCGCGGCTTGGTGCTGGGCGAAGGCGCCGGCATGCTGGTGCTGGAGACGCTGGCATCGGCCCAGGCGCGTGGCGCGGAGATCCTCTGCGAACTGGCCGGCGTGGGCATGAGCGCCGACGCCGGCGACATCGCCGCGCCCTCGGATGGCGGCGCCGCCGCAGCGATGGGCATGGCGCTACGCGATGCCGGACTGGCGCCGGAGGAGATCGGCTACATCAACGCCCATGGCACCGGCACGGTGGCCAACGACAGCACGGAAACGCGTGCCATCCACCAGGTGTTCGGCACGCACGCACGGCAGCTGGCGATTTCCTCCACCAAGCCCATGCACGGCCACGTGCTCGGCGGCGGCGGCGCGCTGGAACTGCTGGCCGCGATCGGCACAATCCGCCACGGCGTGGTGCCGCCCACGCTGAACTACCTCGGCCCCGATCCTGCCTGCGATCTGGACTACGTGCCGAACGAGGCGCGCGAGACGAAGGTGGACGCGGCACTGAGCAACTCCTTCGCCTTCGGCGGCCTCAACGCCGTGGTGGCCATCCGCCGCGCGCCATGACGCCCTCTCCGGAGAGGGGAAGGCAGCGCGGCGATCAGGCCCCGACCCGCCGCCGCACCGCCTCCATGTCGCGCACCGGCCTTACCTCGATCCGCCCGGTGCGCGACCACGGGAACGACTGGGCGATGGCCACGGCCTCATCCATGTCCGCCGCCTCGATCAGGTTGAAGCCGCCGAGGTATTCCTTGGCCTCGGCGAACGGCCCGTCGATCACGCTCATCTTGCCGTCGCGCACGCGCACGGACTTCGATTGCGCCGGCGATTCCAGTTGCATGGAATCGAGCAGGCATCCCTCGGCGCGCAATTCATCCGCATGGACCAGGCAGCCGCGCATCATATGGTCGAACTCGCCCTCGGGCAGGGCCTCCAGCAGGCTGTCGTCGTTGTAGATCATCACCAGGAACTTCATGCTGCCTCCCTCGGCGGGGCCATTGCGGCCGCATCCGCCATGATGCCGGCAACGTGTTGCCCTTGCACGTTCAGCCAGCTTGCACGATGCGGCGCCAAGCGCCGTGCCGCTCGCCCGGGCATGGCCGGCACGCGACGGGCGCCCGTTCACGATCCGTTGACGATGGCCGCTTTCCCCCCCGCGACGCTCCACGGGCAAGGACTTACACTGCCGGCATGCTGAAGATCGATACGCACGCCCATATCCTTCCGCGCGACTGGCCGAACCTGGCCGCCAAGTACGGCGACGAACGCTTCCCGGTGATGATCCACAACGACGGGCGGCACCGCATCTACAAGGACGGCAAGTTCTTCCGTGAAGTGTGGGACTCGGCCTTCGATCCCCGGCAGCGCATCGAGGACTACGCCCGCTTCGGCGTGGACGTGCAGGTGGTGTCCACCGTGCCGGTGCTGTTCTCCTACTGGGCGCCGGGCTACCAGGCACTGGAACTGCACCGGCATCTCAACGACAGCATGGCCGCGCTGTGCGAGGCGCACCCGCGTCACTACGCGGGCATCGGCACCGTGCCGCTGCAATCGCCGGACCTGGCCATCCGCGAACTGGAACGCTGCATCGACGAACTGGGCCTGCAGGGCGTGCAGGTCGGCTCGCACTGCAACGACTGGAATCTGGACGCGCCGGAGCTGTTCCCGTTCTTCGAGGCCGCCGCCGACCTCGGCGCGGCCGTGATGGTGCATCCCTGGGACATGATGGGCGCCGCCAGCATGCCCAAGTACTGGCTGCCGTGGCTGGTGGGCATGCCGGCCGAACAGTCGCGCGCCGGCTGCTGCCTAGTGTTCGGCGGCGTGCTGGAACGCCTGCCGCACCTGCGCGTGATGCTGGCCCACGGCGGCGGCAGCTTCCCCTGGAGCATCGGCCGCATCGAGCATGGCTTCCGCATGCGCCCGGACCTGGTGGCCACCGACAACCCGCGCAACCCGCGCGAGTACCTGAAGCGCCTGTACTTCGACTCCTGCGTGCACGATCCGCACGCCCTGCGCTATCTGCTGGATGTGACCGGGATCGAGCGCGTGATGCTGGGGACCGATTATCCTTTCCCGCTGGGGGAACAGCATCCGGGTAGCGGCATCGAGGCCTTGGGCCTGGATGACGACACCCGTGCGCGGCTCTTCCACGGCACGGCCCTGGAATGGCTGGGGCTGCCGCGCTACCGGTTCGAACCATCCACCCTTCCACAGGAACAGGCATGAGCTTCTTGCGCAACTTGGTTTTCGCCGCCAGCGGCCTGGTGCTGGCTGGCGCCGTGCACGCCTCCGACATCAGCATGGCCGGCGGCAGCGTCAACTTCAGCACGCCCGACCAATGGGTGGGCATCATGGAGACCCAGGGCGATCCGGAAGTGCGCGTGTTCCAGGTGCCCGATCCCTCGCCCACCGCCAGCAGCAGCCTGGCGCGCATCTCGGTGACGGTGAAGCAGGTGGGCGACCTCGCCGCGTTCCAGGCCTATGTCAGCGGCGCCATGAGCAAGGCCAGGTCGCTTACCGGCTACCAGCCGGGTGCCAGCCAGGGCGCCGACAACTTCGTGTATACCGCGCAGGAGAACGGCGCCCGGTACGACTACAGCGAACGCTACTGGTTCAAGGACAACCACGCCATCCAGTTGCGCTGCGTGCGTCCGTCGCAAAGCCAGGCCGGCACCAGTTGGAAGGCCGCGTTCGACAAGGGCTGCGATGCCATCGCCGCGCGCCTGAAGTAAGCTGGCGTTTTTTCGCCGCGCCATCCGGGCGCGGCGCGCCGCCCGGAATCGCCGATGTCCGCAGCCTACGAAGCCACTTCCGCCTGGGCGCAAGCCCAGGACGATGCCGACGCCCTGCGCGGCTTTCGCGACCAGTTCCTGATCCCTCCGCACGAAGGCCGCGACAGCCACTACTTCTGCGGCAACTCGCTGGGCCTGCAGCCGCGCGCGGTGCGCCCTGCGCTGAGCGCGGAACTGGACTACTGGAGCGAGCTGGGCGTGGAAGGCCATTTCAAGGGCCGCCTGCCGTGGATGGACTACCACGAGTTCGTGCGCGACGACCTCGCCACCGTGGTGGGCGCGCAGCCGCACGAAGTGGTGGCGATGAACACGCTGGGCGTGAACCTGCACCTGATGATGGTGAGCTTCTACCGCCCCACCCCGGAACGCCACGCGATCCTGATCGAGGCTGGCTCGTTCCCCACCGACCGCTACGCGGTGGAATCGCAGATCCGCTTTCATGGCTACGATCCCGCCACGGCGCTGGTCGAGCTGGAAGGCGACGAGGCCAACGGCACGCTCTCGCTGGCGGCGATCGAGCGCGCGCTGGCCGAGCACGGTTCGCGCATCGCCCTGGTGATGCTGCCCGGCATCCAGTACCGCACCGGCCAGGCCTTCGACCTGACCGCCATCGTGCGCCTGGCCAACCGCCACGGCTGCATGGTGGGCTTCGACCTCGCCCACGCGGTGGGCAACCTGCCCCTGCGGTTGCACGACAGCGGCGCGGACTTCGCCATCTGGTGCAGCTACAAGTACCTCAATGGCGGCCCGGGCGCGGTGGGCGGCGCCTTCGTGCACGACCGCCACGCACGCACCACGCTGCCGCGCTTCGCCGGCTGGTGGGGCCACGACAAGACCACGCGCTTCCAGATGGGAGCCGAGTTCGTGCCCACCTATGGCGCGGACGGCTGGCAGCTCAGCAACCCGCCGATCCTCGCGCTGGCGCCGTTGCGCGTGTCGCTGGAGATCTTCCGGCGCGCCGGGATGGACCGGCTGCGCGCGAAATCGCTGCGCCTCACCGGCTACCTGGAATGGCTGGTGCAGGCCCGCTTGCACGACGTGCTGGAAACGGTCACGCCGCGCGATCCCGAGCGCCGCGGCGCGCAGCTGTCCATCCGCGTACTCGGCGGCCGCGAGCGCGGCCGTGCCTTGTTCGAGTACCTGATGGCGCACGGCATCATCGGCGACTGGCGCGAGCCCGACGTCATCCGCATCTCGCCGACCCCGCTGTACAACCGCTACGCCGACTGCCTGGCATTCGCCGAGGCCGTGCGGCACTGGGCCGGGCGCGGCTGACCGGTCAGCCGGCGCCACGGCGCCTTGCCCACAGGTCGCCGGCGAAGGCCAGCGTACACAGGCCCAGGCACAACACGCATACCCCGGTCCAGCCGGCGGCGGCCCAGGCGCCACCCGTCGCCACCGCACCCATGCCGCCACCGATGAAGAACACGCCGACGAACAGCCCGTTGAGCCGGCTGCGGGCCGCCGGATCGAGCATGTTGACCGCGCGCCGCCCCAGCGTCTGGTCGCCGATGGCACCCGCGTCGATCACGATGGCCGCCACCACCAGCATGCCCAGCGCGGCATATGGATGGCGCGCGATGTCCACGCCCAGCCAGCCCGCGCCGGCCACGCCCGCCAGCACCACACCCAGGCTCATGACGACATGCGCCACCGGCATGCCCACGGTACCGTAGCCCCGGTCGCCCGCCTTGCCGGCCAGCGGCGCCACGATGGTGCCAGCCACGCCCGCCAGCGCGAACCAGGCCAGGCCACGGCTGTCCAGCGCGAACGGCGCCTGCACCAGGCGCAGGGCGATGCCGGTCCAGAACGCGCTGAAGGCGGCCATCATGATCGCGGCCGAGATGGCATGGCGGCGCAGCACGATTTCATCGCGCCACAGCACCGCCAGCGAGGCGATCAGGGCGCGATACGGGACATGGGCCAGCGGATGGCGCGTGGGCAGGGCCAGCCAGAGCGCCGCGGCCAGCACGGCATCGGCAACGCCCAGCACGCCGTAGCAGGCGCGCCATCCCCACGCCCCTTCCACCAGGCTCGCGAACGGCCGGGACAGCAGGATGCCGAGCATCACGCCGCTCATCACATTGCCCACCGCGCTGCCGCGGTGCTCGGGCCGGGCCATCGCCGCCGCCAGCGGCACCAGGACCTGGATCGCGCACGAGGTGGTACCCGCGAGGCAGACGGCCAGCAACAGCCACCAGGCCCGTGGCGCCACGGCCGCCATGCCGAGCGCCAGCGCGCAGAGGGCCAGCGTGGCCACGGTCAGCCGGCGGTTCTCGAACAGGTCGGCCAGCGGTACCAGGAACAGCATGCCCAGCGCATAACCCAACTGCGGCAGCATCGCCACCAGCCCCGCCAGGGCGGGAGGCATGTGCAGGGCGCGAGCCACCGGTCCGGCCAGCGGCTGCGCCGCGGTGAGGTTGACGATGATGACGCCCACGGCGAAGGCGAACAGCCACGTGAGCGGCGTGGTCAATGCCGCTTGCGTCTCCTGCGGAACGACGGCGATGCGGCGGTGGGAGAAATACTGCATGTCCTCGGGACCTTGCCAAGGGAGAAGCCTGGGATGCTAAATAGGCCCACACCATGATCCAAGTGAATAATATTCATAGTCATCATGCGTGATACGCATGACACTGGAGGCAGGGCCCAGCCATGAACACGCGGGACGTCAAAGCCTTCATCGCCGTGGTGGATACCGGCTCCATCGTGCAGGCCGCCGCGCAGTTGCATCTCACCCAGCCGGGCGTGACGCGGCGCGTGCAGAGCCTGGAATCGCTGCTGGGTGTGGAACTGCTGGACCGCCAGTCCAAGCCGCTGCGCCCCACGGCGGCGGGACGCGAGATCTACCAGAAGGGCCGGCAGCTGCTGCATGCCGAGGCCGACCTGCTGGCGCTCGCGCGGGCCGATGCGGAACCCACCGGCGAACTGCGCCTGGGCATGCCGCCGTTCCTGGCCGAGCGCGCGCTGACCGCGCCCGTCGACCAGTTGCGCTCGCGCTTTCCCAGCCTGTCCTTGCGCATCCACGCGGGCTGGTCGCCCGGCTTGATCGAGCAGGTCGAACAGGGACAGCTCGATACCTCCGCGGTGGTGCTCCCGGAACACATGCCGCCGCCGGCGGGCATGATCGCCCACACCTTCGATCGCCAGCCGGTACGCGTGGTGGCGGCGCCCTCGCTGGGCCTGCGCGGGCGCGTGACATTGAAGGACCTTGCCGGCCTGCCCTGGGTACTCAGCCAGAACGGCTGCGGCATGCGCGCCACCCTGCGCCGGGCGCTGGAGGAACGCGGCCTGCCCTGCGAGGTGGGCGTCGAGGCCTTCGGCGCCGACCTGCAGCTATCCCTGGTGGCGCGCGGCGCCGGTGTCGGCCTGGTCACGCCCGACCTGCTCGCCGGCAGCGCCCACCGGCATCGGCTGAAGGTGCTGACCGTAAGCGATTTCCACCTGGACGTCATCGCCTGGCTTGTCCATCGCGCCCTGCCGCCCCGGCTGGAAGCGCCCGTCGCCCTGTTGCTGGAACAACTCAGGCTCGTGATGTCGCAGCGTCCGCGCTCACGCCGCGTTGGATAGGACGGCAGCAAGGCGGCCCGCTTCAGCGGACACGGCTTTCCGGATGGCGTACCTGCCCTTCGCCACGTACCACAAAGCGTTCCACTGTCAACGACTCCGCCCCCATGGGACCGTAGGCGTGCAGGCGCGTGGTGGAGATGCCGATCTCCGCGCCCAGGCCCAGCTCGCCACCATCCGAAAAGCGCGAGGAGGCATTCACCATCACCACCGCCGAGCGCAGTGCCTGTATGAAGCGCCGTGCCGCGTGCTCGTCGCGGGTGGCAATGACCTCGGTGTGGTCCGAGCCGTAGCGGCGGATGTGCGCGATGGCGCCATCGAGATCGTCCACCACGCGGATCGCCAGGATCAGGTCGAGGAATTCGGCGGCATAGTCGTCCTCGCCGGCTGGCGACGCCTCCGGCACCAGCGCCCGCGTCGCCTCGTCGCCGCGCAGTTCCACGCCGCGTCCACGCAGGACCTGTGCCACCAGCGGCAGGAACAAGGGGGCGATATCGCGATGCACCAGCAAGGTCTCCAGCGCATTGCACACGCCGGGGCGCGAGGTCTTGCCATCCACCAGCAGGTCCAGCGCCAGCGCGAGATCGACATCGCGGTCCACATAGAGATGGCATACGCCCTTGTAGTGCTTGATGACCGGCACGCGCGCGTGCTCGGCCACGAAGCGGATCAGGCCCTCGCCACCGCGCGGAATGGCCAGGTCCACGATATCGGCGAGCTGCAGCAACTCCACCATCGCCTCGCGCCGCAGGTCCGCCAGCAGGGTGACGGCGGCGGCGGGCAGGCCATGGGCCGGCAGGGCCTCGTGCAATGCCGACGCGATGGCGGCGTTGGAATGGATGGCCTCCGAGCCGCCCCGCAGGATCACCGCGTTGCCGGCCATCAGGCACAGCCCGGCGGCGTCGGCGGTCACGTTCGGGCGCGCCTCGTAGATCATCGCCACCACGCCGAGCGGAATGCGCACGCGTTCGATGGCGATGCCGTTGGGCCGCGTCTCGCGGCGCGTGACCACACCCACCGGATCGGGCAGCGCGGACACCTCGCGCAACGCCCGCGCGATCGCCGCGACGCGCGCCTCGTCCAGCCGCAGGCGATCAAGCATGGCGCCCTGCACGCCCTTGGCTGAGGCCTGTTCCCTGTCCTTCGCGTTGGCGTCGAGGATATCTCCCGCACGCCGTTCGACCGCGGCGGCCATGTCGCGCAGCAGTTCCCGCTTGGCGCCGGTATCCAGCGCGGCGATCAGCGGCGCCGCGTCGCGGCAGGCCAGGGCCAGCGTACGGATATCGCTCATGGACTCGCCTCCCCCGCCGTTTCGATCTCACCCATCGACACCATGTCGTCGCGATGCACGACCTCGGCGCCATGGCTGTAGCCCAGGACGTGCCCGATGTCGCGGCTATGGCGGCCGGCCAGGCGACCCACCTCGCCCGCCCCGTACTGGCTGATGCCACGCGCGACCACCCGGCCGTCCGTGCCGGCGATCTCCACCAGGTCGCCGCGGTGGAACTCGCCCCGCGCCGCCACGACGCCGCCGGGCAACAGCGAAGCGCGACCGCCCGCCAGCGCCCGCGCGGCACCCTCGTCGACCTGGATGCCGCCGCTGGCGGCCGGCGCGTGGCGCAGCCAGTACTTGCGCGCCTGCATGCGGCTTCGCGCAGCCTCGACCAACGTGCCGTGCAAGCGCCCCTGGCCCAGCGCCGACACGGTGGCCGCATCGCGGCCGCTGAACAGCGCGGTCGGAATGCCCGCCGCCGCGGCTTTTCCCGCGGCTTCCAGCTTGGTGCGCATGCCGCCCGTGCCCACCGCGCTGCCGCTGCCGCCTGCCATGGCCAGCACCTCCGGCGTCAGGACCGGCACGCGCGGCAACGGCACCGCCTGCGGATCGCTGCGCGGGTCGGCGCTGTACAGCGCATCGATATCGGAGGCGATCAGCAGCAGGTCCGCATCGACCAGGGCCGCGACGATGGCCGCCAAGTTGTCGTTGTCGCCCAGCTTCAACTCGTCCACGGCCACCGTGTCGTTCTCGTTCACCACCGGCAGCACGTCCAGCGCCAGCAGCTCGCGCAGGGTCGCGCGCGCGTTGAGGTAGCGGCGACGGTTGCGCAGGTCGTCATGGGTCAGCAGCACCTGGGCCACCGGCCGGGCGCTCAAGGATTGCCACAACGCGATCATCGGTGCCTGGCCCAGTGCGGCCAGGGCCTGCCGGGCAGCCAGGTCGCCGCCGGAAGGGGCATGCGCGCGCAGCTGCGCCCGGCCCGCCGCCACCGCGCCGGAGGACACCAGCACCACCTGCCTTCCCGCCGAGCGGCTAGCCGCCATGAAGGCCACCAGTGCTTCGGCGTGGCGGGTGGTCAGCCCGCCGCCGTCGGCGGCCAGCAGGTTGCTGCCCACCTTCAGCACCGCACGGCGCCAGGCCGGCAAGGCCTGCTCGGGCAGGCCCGCGTTCATGCGGGCGCCCCGATGCGGTCGCCGTGGCTGCGCGGCGAGGACACCACCAGCATGCGCACCTCGGCCACGCTGTCGTTGCATGCCTGGTGGGCCTGGCCGGGCGGCACGTGCAGCCCTTGTCCCGCCCGCAGCCGGTGCACGTCGCCTTCCAGTTCCAGCGTCAGCTCGCCCTGCAGCACGTAGAAGAACTGACGCGACCGCGCATGCCGGTGGCGCACCTCGCGGGTGCCGCCCGGCATGCGTTCCTCGATCACGCTGAGGTCGTCGCCAGCCAGCAGGTGCCAGCCGTCGCAGCCCTGGCCCCAGCGGTAGTGTTCGGCATTCCCCGTGCTGACGGTTTCCATGCCCCTGGCCCGTTCAGCCGTCCAGACGGCCGAGCCTGGCACGCAATTCGTCCAGGCGCAGGTCGCTGCCCGCGCCGGGCGAGACCCGCGCCGCCAGGCTGCCCTCGGGCGTGCGGCCCTCGCCCGCCGAGGCGGCCGCGTCGGCGGCGGCCCGGTAGGCGTCGCGGAACGGCACGCCGGCCGCCGCCTGCTCGATCGCCACGTCGGTGGCGTACATCGCCGGCTCGATCGCCGCGCGCATGGCCGGCTCGTTCCATGCCAGCCGCGCCAGCAGGTCGGGTACCAGTTCCAGCGCGGCCAGGCCGTGCCGGCAACCATGGAACAGCGAGCCCTTGGAGAACTGCAGGTCGCGCTGGTAACCCGAAGGCAGCGACAGCAGTTGCTCGATCTCGGTGCGCGCCGCCGCCACGCTGGCATAGCTGGCGCGCAGCAGTTCCACCACGTCCGGATTGCGCTTGTTGGGCATGATCGAGCTGCCGGTGGTGTATTCGGACGGCAGCTTGACGAAATCGAACTCGGCGGTGGTGAACAGCGAGAGGTCCCAGGCCAGGCGGCGCACGTCCAGCAGCGCGCCGGCGATGGCCTCCAGCACTGCCATCTCGAACTTGCCGCGCGAGAGCTGCGCGTAGATCGGCGACACCTGCATGCGCGCGAAGCCAAGCGCCTGCGTGGTGTGCTCGCGGTCCAGCCTGAGGTTGACGCCGTAGCCGGCGGCGGTGCCGAGCGGGTTGGCATCGATCAGCGCCGCGGTCTGCCGGGCGCGCAGCGCGTTGTCGATGAATCCCTCGGCGAAGCCGGCGAACCACATCGTGGTGGAGGACACCACCGCGCGCTGCAGGTGCGTATAACCCGGCAACGGGATGGCCGGCTGCGCGGCGCGCTCCAGGCACACCTGGGCGATGGCGCGGCAGTGCTGCTCCAGCGCGGCGAGCTGCTCCTTCAGCCACAGGCGGGTGGCGACCAGGATCTGGTCGTTGCGGCTGCGCCCGGTATGCACGCGGCGGCCCGCGTCGCCCAGCCGCTCGGTCAGGCGCGCCTCGATGGCCGAGTGGCCGTCCTCGTAGCGCTCGTCGAGCACGAAGCGGCCCATGCGGAAATCCTCCGCCAGCACGTCCAGCTCGCGCTTGAGTGCCGCGGCTTCGTCGGCGCTGACCACGCCGATATTGGCCAGCCCTTCCACGTGCGCCTTGCTGGCGGTGATGTCGTGCAGGAAGAACTCGCGATCCAGCAGCACGTCGTCGCCGGCGAGGAACCGCATGATGCGGGCGTCGATCTTGATGTTGGATTTTTGCCAGAGGGGTTGGGTCATGGAAAGTGTTCCGCAAACGTTGGGTAGTACGACTCTCTTGCCCGTCATTCCGGCGCACCCCACAAAAGTGGGCAAGGACCGGAATGACGGTCAGGCAACCGGAATCGCCGTGTATTCGTCCACGCCGATCGCCCGGTTGATGTTCTGCATGGCCTGCGTGGCGGCGCCCTTGAGCAGGTTGTCCAGCGTCGCCACCACCACCACGCGCTTGCCGTCGTTGGAGACGGCGAAGCCGCCCACGTCCACGTGGTGCTGGTGCGCGATCCGGCTGACCCAGGGCGCCTCGTCCACCACGTGCACCAGCTTCTCGCCATCGTAGGCGCCATGGAAGCGGTTGACGATGTCCTCGCGCTTCGCCTGGCGCGCGAGGTAGAGATTGGTGGTGACGGTGAGGCCGCGGAAATGCGGCGCCACGTGCGGCATGAACTCCACCGGCAGGCCGAGGTGGCGGCTCGCCTCCTTCTCGTGCGTGTGCCCGGTGAGCGAGTACGGCATCAGGTTGTCGCGCAGCTTCTCCGGATCGTTGCGGTCCGACGGCGTGGTGCCGGCGCCGGAATAGCCCGAGACGCCGAAGCTCACCGGCGGCGCGGCCAGCAAATCCTTCAGCGGCGCGATGGAAAGCTGGATCGCGGTGGCGTAGCAGCCGGGATTGCTGATGCGCTTCTCGCCGCGCCAACGCTCGCGGGTGAGTTCCGGCAGGCCGTAGTACCAGCGCTCGTCGAAGCGGTAGTCCGCCGACAGGTCGACGATGATCGTGTCGGGCCTGGCCTTGTCGATGGCCTCCACATAGGGCGCGGCCTTGCCGTTGGGCAGGGCCAGCACCACCACGTCGGCGCCCTGCGCCGCCACCGCCTCGGGATCGAGGCTGGCATAGCGCAGTTCGCCCTGGTAGCCCGGCACGTGGTCGGCCACGCGTTGGCCGTCCAGCTCGCGCGAGGAAACGAAGGCCAGCTCAAGGTTGGGATGGGCGGCCACCAGGCGGATCAGTTCGGCGCCGGTATGGCCGCGCGCGCCGACGATGCCGATGCGATAGGTCGTGCTCATGTCATCAGTCCACCAGGGTCGGCTGCCGCTGTGCGCAATGCGCGACGCAGCGGGCGATCGTGTCGAAATCGTCGATGCCGTACCAGAACACTTTCCAGCGTGGCTGCTTCATGCAGCCATCCGATTCGGCATAGTAGAAATGGTTGACGGTGTTACCGTGGCGCGAACGCCAGAACAGCCTGGGGTTCTCCTCGCGCATCACCTGCCACACGGCGCGGCCCAGGCCCTCGCCCTGCGCGTCGTCCAGCACGGCGAACTTGTCCAGGTACGGCAGGCCGTCCTCCATGGTCAGGATCATCGCCGTGCGGTAGTTCTCGCTGACGTAGATGCGGAACGGCCGGGTGCGCTCGAAGTAGTCGGGCACCAGCCCACGGCCGAAGCTGGATTCGATCAGCGTACGCATGCGTTCCAGGTCGATGCCTTCCCACGACTCGAAGCGCCGCACCTTCTCGCCACGGCGCACCAGCGTGCCCGAGCCCTTGTGGGTGAACAGTTCCTTGGCCAGCTCCGACGGCTTGGTGATGGACACCGAGGAAGTCAACGGCAGGTCGTTGAGCAGGTCGGCGATCTGCTCGATCTTCAGGCGCATGCCGCCGTTGATCCACGGCTGTGCCATAAGGTGGTCGAACTCGGTGCTGAGGTTGATCGAGTCGATGATCTTGCCCTGGTCGTCCAGCAGCCCGCCGGTGCCGGTAAGGAACACGATCTTGTATGGCTGCAGCACGCGCACCAGTTCGTTAGCGGCGAAGTCGGCGTTGACGTTGAGGATCTGGCCCTCTTCCGTCTCGCCCAGGCTCGCGATCACCGGGATAGAGCCAGCGCGCAGGCTGGCCTCGATCGGCGCAAGGTTGATGCGGCTGACCTTGCCGACCAGGCCATAAACGTCACGGTCGAGGTATTCGGCGGTGAACACGCCGGACGGCACCGAGGTCGCGCGCGTGTCCATCGACTGCAACGCCTCGACCAGGCGCAGGTTCTGTTCCTGGAACACCTTGCGCACGATGGCCAGCGCCTTGGGCGTGGTCACGCGCAGGCCGTTGACGGTCTGCTTCTCGATACCGGCGGCGGACAATTCCTCGTCAAGCTGCGGCCCCGCGCCATGCAGCACGATCGGGGTAAGGCCCACCTGCTGCAGGAAGGTGAGCGAGGAGGTCAGTGCCGGCAGGTCGTCGCGCAGCACGGCGCCGCCGACCTTCACCACGGCGAAGCGCTTGGCGTCCAGCTGCGAGAAACGCTTGAGGTATTGCTGGATCTCCTTCGCGCTGCCCATGCTCGAAAGCAGGCGCACGATGGTTTTCCGGGTGTGCTTGTGGGCTTCCATCATTGTCCTTTGCGCTCATCCATGAGCGCGGAATCAGAAAGTGGCCGTCCCTGGACACACTTTTCATCGATGATGCGATGAATGGTTTCGGCGTAATGCTGCAATTGTTCGAGGGCGACCCACTCGTCGGCGGAATGCGCCTGGGCGATGTCGCCCGGGCCGTAGACGAAGCTGATGTAGCCGGCGGCGGAGAACAGCGCCGCCTCGGTCCAGAAGTTCACCGCATTGCCGATGGGGATGTTCAGCTCGTCGGCGAAGTCGCGGGCGGCCAGGCGACGCGCTTCCGCCGTGGCCGTATCACCAGCCGGCAGCGGATCGCCGCGGAACAGTTCGGTGTATTCCACCGGCTGCGGTTCCACCAGGGTGCGGAAGGTTTCCAGCAATGCGTCCGGATGCATGGTCGGCAGGGGTCGGAAGCCGAAACGCACGTCCGCCGTGGGCGCGATCATATTGGCCTTGATACCGCCATCCACGCGGCCGATGTTGAAGCGCAGGCCGGTGAGGCCGCCGAAGCGCTCGTGCGACTGCTTCTCGACGAAATCCAGCGCGGCGCCACCCCAGCGGACCGCCTGGTGCACGGCGCTGTCGCTGGGCTTCTGCTCGCCGGAGGCATGGCCAGCGCTGCCCTTGAAGCGCATCTGCACCGAATGGATGCCGCGATGCGCCAGCACCGCCTCGCCCTTGGTGGGCTCCGCCACGATCACCGCGTCATAGACTGGCTTGTCCTTGAGGAATCCCGCGATGCAGCGCGGATCGTTGGCCTCCTCGTCGGTGGATAGCAGCAGGGCCATGTCGCCACGGGCGGCATTGGCCACCGCCACCAGCGCGGCGGCGGCGCCCTTGATGTCGCAAGCGCCCAGGCCGATCGCCCGGTCCTCCGTCACCCGCAGCACGTGCGGGTCGGCGGTCCAATGCGGCGAGTCGGGCACGGTGTCCAGGTGCACGTTGAACAGCACCCTCGGTTGGCCGCGCACGGCGTGCAGGGTGACGGCGCCCGCGCCGTAATCGGTCACGGTGATGTCGAAACCCGGCAGGTGCTCCCGCAGGTAGTCGAAGATGCCGCCGGTGCCGATCTCGCGCGGCGGATTGCGCGTGTCATAGCTGACCAGCGCCCGAAGATGTCGGAGCGTATCGTCCAGTAGTGCGCTCATGCGATCCCAAGTGGTGGTGGTGTTTGCCAAGCATGCCCATGGGCCGCCACGCCGTCGAATGCCGGCGCGGCGGCCACGGAGGTCAACCGCGGTTGACCTCGGCCCACAGGGTACTGCTCATGCCGAACAACTTGATGAAACCCTCGGCTTCCTCCACGCCCCAATCGGCCGACTGGGCATAGGTTGCGCCTTTCGCATTGAGGATATGTGGCGAACGCACTTCCACCGCGGTCACCTGGGCGCCCGAAGTCTCCAGTACCACTTCGCCATTGACGCAACGCTGGCTGGACGCGAGATAGGCTTCCAGGTCGGTCTTGATCGGATCGTGGAAGAAGCCCTCGTACACCACTTCCACCCATTTGCGCGCCACGTCCGGCTTGAAGCGGTTCTGCTGCTTGGTCAGCACTGCCTCTTCCAGCGCGCGATGGGCGGTAAGCAACGAAATCAGCCCTGGTGCTTCGTACACGATGCGCCCCTTCAGGCCGATGGTGGTGTCGCCGGTGTACATGCCGCGGCCCACGCCGTAAGGCGCGAACAGTTCGTTGAGCCTAGCCAGCAGCTTGGCGCCCGGCAGTTTTTCGCCATTGAGCGACACCGCCTCGCCCTGCTCGAAACCAAGGGTGACCGACAGCTTTTCCGCGGGCCATTCAGCGCGCGGCTTGCACCAGCCACGCGCACCGTCGCCCGGGGTCTTCCAATGATCGATCTCGCCGCCGGACAGCGTCACGCCCAGCAGGTTCTCATTGATGGTGTAGCTCTTCTGCTTGGCGCGTACGTCGAAGCCACGCTCTTCCAGGTAGGCCTGCTCATAGGCACGGGTCTGGGTGTGCTCCTTCTGGATCTCGCGGATCGGCGCCACGATCTCGTAGTCGCCCAGCGCCTTCACCGCCAGATCGAAACGCACCTGGTCGTTGCCCATGCCGGTGCAGCCATGCGCGATGGCCTTGGTACCCAGCTCTTTGGCGCGCGCGATGGCGGCGTCCACGATCAGGTAGCGGTCGGACACCAGCAGCGGATACTGGCCCTGGTAGGCCTCGCCGGCCTGCACGAACGGCTTGACGAAGCCCTCCCAAATGGCCGGGCCGCCGTCCACGGTGACGTGGCTGGCCACGCCCAGCTCCTTGGCGCGCTGCTCGATGTAGGCGCGCTCCTCGGCATCCACGCCGCCGGTGTCGGCGAACACGGTATGCACGGCCCAGCCGCGCTCCTTGAGATAGGGCACGCAGAAGCTGGTGTCGAGGCCGCCGGAGAAGGCGAGAACGATGTCTTTGCTCATGGTTTGCGGATCCTGCTGTATGGAAGGCTAAACGGAAAAGGGGGTCAGGCGGATTCAACGATGATGCGCGGTTCGCAGCGCACCGGGAAATTCACGGAATTGGCGATGAAACAGGCATGGTGCGCCGGCCCGTGCGCGGCCTCGGCCCTGGCCGGGTCGCTGCCGGCGGCGATGGTCACCTGCGGGCGCAGCACCACCTCGGTGAAGCGGCCGCCATGCGCGTCGGTTTCCATGCAGCCCTCGGCGGCATCGGTATAAGCGGTCACCACCACACCGGCCAGCACCGCCTGGTGCAGGTAGGACAGCATGTGACAGGTGGACAGCGCGGTCACCAGCATGTCCTCCGGATGGTGCTTGCCGGCATCACCGCGGAACAGGGGATCGGCCGAACCGGCCAGCACTGGTTTGCCCGCGATGCGGATCTCATGGTCGCGGCCATAGGCCTGGTAGGTCGAGGTGCCGCTGCCCCGGTTGCCGGTCCAGGTCACCTCGACCCGGTATGCGTGCCGATGGGTCTTGCTCATGGCCTGCCCTCTTCCCGTTGCGACATGAGATCGGCCAGCGCGGCGTCGCCGTGGCCGACGCGCTCGCGCAGCCCCTGCACGACGCCGGCGCGATTGGCCGCCGGATGGTTCTGGCTCAGCTTGAACTTGCCCTCGATGCGGTCGATGGCGATCTCCACGCCCACGATCGCGCGCAGCAGCTTCCGCACGTGGTCCGGCGACGCGTCGGACACCCGCCAGGGCATGGGCTGGCCGGCCTCGTGGCGATCGGTCAGGCGCTCCAGCAGACCGCGCAGCCAGTCCGCATCGTCGACCACCCGCAGGCGGCCATGCACGTGCACCACCGCGTAGTTCCAGGTCGGCACCTCGCGGCCGTTCGCATGCTTGCTCGGATACCAGCTGGGACTCACGTAGCCGTCCGGGCCACGGAAGATCGCCAGCACCTCGGCGCCATCCAGCGTCGCCAGTTCGTTGCCGCGCGCCACGTGGCCATGCAGCCGCGTCCGCTCCGCCAGCTCCAGCGGCAGGTGGTTGGCAGCCAGGTCGCCGCCATCCCCCGTGACGATGGTGGCGAACGGATACGCGCGCATCAGCGCATGCAGCGCCTCGATGCGGCATTCCTGGAAGGCCGAGGGCAGGTACATCGACTCAGCGCTGGCCGATCAGCGAGGCCATCACCGCCTTCTGCACGTGCAGGCGGTTCTCGGCCTCGTCGATGGCGATGCAGGCGGGCGAATCCATTACCGCGTCGGTGGCCTTCACGTTGCGGCGCAGCGGCAGGCAATGGCTGAACAGGCCGTGGTTGGTCAGCGCCATCTTCGCCTCGTCCACGATGAAGTGCTTGTTCGCCTCGCGGATCGGCTTCTCCTGCTCCCAGCGGCCGAAGAATGGCAGCGCGCCCCAGCTCTTGGCGTAGACCACGTCGGCGCCACGATAGGCATCCTCGATGTCGTGGCTGACCTTGAGCGAACCGCCGTTTTCCCTGGCGTTCTGGTAGCCATATTCCATGTAGCGTTCGTCCAGCACGTAGTCGGGCGTGGGACACAGCAGGGTCACGTCCATGCCCATCTTGGTGGCGATCAGCAAGGCGGAGTTGGCCACCGCCGTGTTCAGCGGCTTGGGGTGGTAGGTCCAGGTCAGCACGTATTTCCTGTTCTGCAGGCTGCCCAGGTGCTCCTTCAGCGCCAGCGCATGGGCCAGTTCCTGGCATGGGTGGGTGATGGTCTCCATGTTGATTACCGGCACCGTGGCGTACCTGGCGAAGGCCTTGATAACGCTGTCCTCGCGGTCCACCGACCAGTCCTGGAACTTCGGGAAAGCGCGCACCGCGATCAGGTCCACGTAGCGCGACAGCACGCGCGCCACCTCGGCGATGTGCTCCTCCGTCTCGCCATCCATCACCGTGCCCACCTCGAACTCGATCGGCCATGCGTCCTTGCCCGGCGACAGCACGATGGCATGGCCGCCCAGGTGGAACGCGCCCAGCTCGAAGCTGGTGCGCGTGCGCATCGACGGATTGAAGAACATCAGCGCCACCGACTTGCCGGCCAGTTGCTGGCCGCGCGGCGAACGCTTGAAGGCCGCGGCCTGCTCGAGCAGCGCATCGATCTCGGCGCGGCTGTAGTCCTGGGTGGTCAGAAAGTGGCGGAGGGTCATGTCGGAGGGTGCCTTTATCGAATCTTCGGATGCTGGAAACAAAAAAACCCGGCTGCATGCCGGGTTTTGTCGTCGATTCACATGAAACGCGTGCGACAGCCTACCCGGCCGAATGTCGGACCAGCGGTCGGCGCGCACGCGACGTCATGCCAGCGGCCATGCGGGCACTGGTGAGGACGGTGGCGGTATAGACGGCTGCGGACATGGTGGTTCCGGGCGGTGGAACGCGCATCATGACGGGATTCCCGCTGCCATGCAACATGCGGCGGGCTCCCATGCGAGACCGCCGCCCGGAGGCGGCGGTCTCAATCGGCGGGAGAAACGCTGACCCGTACCCTCAGGCGCTCGCCCGGGTCGTAGTTGAGGCGGGACACGTAGACCTCGCCGCGATAGCGGTATTCCACGTCGTAGCCCATGATGCGGCGCTGCTCGCTCACCGCGGCGACCTGGCGGCAATGGGTCTCGGTGGTCTGGTATTCGCCGCCGCCGTTGGCGGAGACGCTGTTGCCCACCGCGCCACCGGCCACGGCGCCCGCCACGGTGGCGGCGGTGCGGCCGTCGCCATGGCCGATGGTGCTGCCCAGCACGCCGCCGACTACCGCGCCGAGGATGGTGCCGGCCGCGCTGCCCTGCGGTGGCGCGCTGCGCACCACCTGCTGGTCGTAGCATTCCTGGCGCGGCACCTCGGTGCGGGCCACCCCGTACACGGGATCCACGCGCAGCACGTCGGCCCAGCCAAAGTGGGTGTTGTCGTCATTCGGCTGCGGATTCTGATACCGCGCATCCTGCGCAAACACGCCACTGGCCATCAGCGATAGCGCCAGCGCGGGGAACAACCACTTGGTCACTGCGACCTCCGCTCGGGGCAAGATACGGGCGCTTCTACGCGCCTCATAGCATCCATTGCAGCAAATTCACACTGAATCGACGCTTAGAAGTTTTCCTAAAGTTCCGAACTTTCCTGCCGGCGCCCCTTTTCCGAAGGTCTCGCTGCCCAGCGGCAGCCTCCACGGCTTGTTAAGATGCGCGACTGGCCGGCGCCCGCCCGGTACCCGCCGCCCCTGCCCGGACCTCCCGACCGATGCCGATTTCGCTCCACAACAGCCTGACGCGCCGTATCGAACCCTTTGTGCCGCTCGCCCCCGACCGGGTGACGATGTACCTGTGCGGCCCCACGGTCTACAACTACGTGCATATTGGCAACGCGCGCGGCCCGGTGGTGTTCGACGTACTGGTGCGCCTGCTGCGCCGCCATTACCCGCGGGTGGTCTACGCCCGCAACATCACCGACGTGGACGACAAGATCAACGCGGCGGCCCGCCAGCTCGGCGTGGGCATCGAGGGCATCACCCGCCGCTACGCCCAGGCCTACCGCGAGGACATGGCCGCGCTGGGCGTCGCGCCGCCCGACGTGGAGCCGCACGCCACCGAGCACATCCCGCAGATCATCGCCATGATCGAGCGGTTGATCGCCGGCGGCCATGCCTACGCCGCCGAGGGCCATGTGCTGTTCGAGGTGGAGTCGTTCCCGGCCTACGGCGAACTCTCCGGCCGCGACCCGGAGGAACTGATCGCCGGCGCCCGCGTCGAGGTGGCCCCGTACAAGAAGCATCCCGGCGACTTCGTGCTGTGGAAGCCATCCACCCCGGACCTTCCCGGCTGGGACAGCCCCTGGGGCCGCGGCCGCCCGGGCTGGCATATCGAGTGCTCGGCGATGAGCGAGGCGCATCTGGGCGACACCATCGACATCCACGCCGGCGGCGTGGACCTGCAGTTCCCGCACCACGAGAACGAAATCGCCCAGTCCACCTGCGCCCACGGCGGCAAGGTGTTCGCGCGCTACTGGCTGCACAATGGCATGCTCACCTTCAGCGGCCGCAAGATGTCCAAGTCGCTGGGCAACGTGATGCTGGTGCACGAGCTGCTCAAGGCGCATCCGCCCGAGGCACTGCGCCTGCTGCTGCTGCGTGGCCACTACCGCCAGCCGCTGGACTGGTCCGAGGCAGCCATCGCGCAGTCGGTCAGCACGCTGGACGGCTGGTATCGCGTACTGCGCGACCTGGCCTGCATCGAGGTGGATACGGCCAGCCTGCCGGTACCGGATGCCGTCGAGGCCGCGCTGTGCGACGACCTCAACACGCCCCAGGCGCTGGCCGAGCTGGCGCAGCTGGCGGACGCCGCGCGCCAGGCCGGCGACGATGAGGCCAGGCGCATCGCCAAGGCCGCCCTGCTGGGCGCGGGTGTCCTGCTCGGCCTGTTGCAGCAGGATCCGGAAGCCTGGTTCAAGCAGGCCGGCGGCGCGGCGGAGATCGACGAGACGCGCGTCGAAGCCCTGCTGGACGAGCGCCGCGCCGCGCGCGCCGCCCGCGACTTCAAGCGGGCCGACGCGATCCGCGACGAGCTCACCGCCATGGGCGTGGTGATCGAGGACGGCGCCCAGGGCACGCGCTGGAGCGTGGCGAAGGGTTGAACCTTTCGCGTTCCGCGGGAAGGGCAGCGTTAGAGCTTGTTCAAAATCTCGGTGCCATCCCCTCCCTCCCCGCCGACGCTCATCGGTCCCCTCTGTGGGAGCGCACCCTGTGCGCGACCTCCTTTTGCCTCGGTCTGCATGGTTCGTCATCCTGGCCCTTGTCCCCTTTGGCGGGGTGCGCCGGGACGACGAGCCATGAGGCGAAAGGTGTCGCGCACAGGGTGCGCTCCCACAAGGCTGCGTGCAGGGGAGGAGGGCCCACCAAGATTTTGAACAGGCTCTCAGAGCGGGGTTTTGGCGAAACGAGCGATAATATGGCCATGAACGCTATCGCCCCCCCCAGCGCCGAGCAGGCGCAGCAGGACATCATCGACGAGTTCGCCTTCTTTGGCGACTGGACCGAGCGCTACCAGTACCTGATCGACCTGGGCAAGCAGTTGCCGCCCTTTCCCGAGGAACTAAAGACCGAGGATTTCCGCGTGCACGGCTGCCAGTCGCTGGTTTGGCTGGTGCCCAGCGGCAGCGCCGAGCGGATGCATTTCCAGGCGACCAGCGACTCGGCCATCGTCTCGGGCCTGATCGCGCTGGTGCTGCGCGTCTATTCCGACCGGCCCGCAGCCGAGATCGTCGCCGCCGAGCCGCGCTTCATCGAGGCCATCGGCCTGGCCAAACACCTCTCGCCCACCCGCTCGAACGGCCTGGCCGCGATGCTGGCCAGGCTGAAGGCATACGCGGCCGCCAGCCTGGCCGCGAAGGAATAAGCGGACAGAACCGCTTTTCGCCAGCGTCCAAAAGCAAAGCCCCGCACCAGGCGGGGCTTTGCTTGTCGGCTGGCGGCGCAGCGGCGGTCAGTCGCCCATCTGCTTCTGCAGGTGCTCGCGGCGCTCCTGCGCATCCAGCGACAGCGTGGCGATCGGGCGGGCATCGAGGCGCTCCAGGCCGATTTCCTCGTCGGTCTCCTCGCAATAGCCGTAGCGGCCCTCCTCGATGCGACGCAGCGCCTTGTCGATCTTGGAGATCAGCTTGCGGTAGCGGTCGCGGGTGCGCAGCTCCAGCGAGTTTTCCGTCTCGCGGGTGGCGCGCTCGGCCTCGTCGCCCACGTCGCGCACCTCATCGCGCAGGTTCTCCATGGTCTGGCGCGATTCCTCCACCAGCTGTTCGCGCCATTCGCGCAGCTTGTTGCGGAAATAGGCCAGATGCTTGGGGTTCATGTACTCCTCGTCGTTCGAGGGACGGTACCCCTTGGGCAGGTCGATCTGGGTGGTGGAAGGGAGCGCGTAGCGCCCGTCTTCCCGGGTGATGCCATTGTCGAGCGTTGCGGAATTATTCATCGAGGACTGCTGGGCTTTCTGTTTCTTGATGGGGGTATGTCGAGCGGTGGCGCTGGCTACCTTGCCCGCAAAGGGCGCGGCGGCCGGCCTGGCCGGCTCGGCGTGAATGGGGGCAGGCCTGGGCGCCGGCGCCGCGGGCTTGGCGGCCACGGCCGGCTTGCCAGGCGCCGGCTTCACGGCAGGCTTGGCCGGCACGGCCTTGGCCGGCTTCGCCGGCGCCACGGCGACTGGCTTGGCCACGGCCTTGGGCGGTTGCTTCTTGGCGGGAACGGCCACTTTCTTCGCGACGGGCTTCGTCACTTTCTTCACAGCTGCCGGCTTCTTGGCCGGCGCAGCCTTCTTGACGGGCGGCTTGGGAGCGGCCTTTCTGGCGACAGCGGGCTTGGCCGGCGCCTTGGCAACCTTCTTGGCGACAGGTTTCTTGACCGCGACCTTCTTGGCCACCGCCTTCTTGGCCGCTGGCCTCTTCGCCGCGGCAGCCTTGGTCGTGGCGGCCTTGGCGGCCCGCGCAGGAGCAGGCTTCCTGGCGGTCTTGAGGTCTTTCACCTTACCGGCAGGCTTTCCCTTCTGCGGCTTGGTGGCTGTCGCACTACGCGTCGTTTTCGCCATTTCCCTTCACCATTTTGGCCTTGGCGGCCGGGTGTTATAGCCCATGTATCTAACACCGGCAACCGTGCTTCTGGAATACTTGTGGCACTACATGCCGCAGGCTGTCCCGGCAGCACCCATCCGTCGTGACCCGACTCATACTTCTACTGCTCGGCTTCTACAAGCGCTGGCTGAGCCCCCTGCTGGGCCAGCGCTGCCGTTTCCACCCCAGTTGTTCCGATTATGCACGGATTGCGGTGACACGCTTCGGACCGCTGCGCGGCGGCCTGCTGACAGGCTGGCGCCTGCTGCGCTGCCAGCCGCTGTGCGCCGGCGGGGAGGATCCGGTGCCCGCGCAGTTCACTTTCCGCCGTTGCCGCATGCCTGGAGAACCCCATGTCCACTGAATGGCTGATCAAGAACGCCGAACTGGTCAACGAAGGCCGCCGTTTCCACGCCGACGTGCGCGTGAGGCAGGGCCGCATCGACGCCATCGCCGGCGATCTCGACGCCAGGCCAGGCGAGCAGGTGGTGGACGCCAGCGGGCTGTGGCTGCTGCCCGGCATGATCGACGACCAGGTACATTTCCGTGAACCCGGCCTGACGCAGAAGGCCGACATCGCCCACGAGTCGCGCGCCTGCGCCGCCGGCGGCATCACCAGCTTCATGGAGATGCCCAACACCAAGCCACCCGCGCTCGACCGCGACACGCTGGAGGCCAAGTACGCCCGCGCGGCGGAAACCTCAGCCGTCAACTATGCCTTCTACCTTGGCGCCAGCAACGACAACCTGGAGGCGATCCGCCGCCTGGACCCGCTGTCCGCGCCTGGCGTGAAGGTGTTCATGGGCGCTTCCACCGGCAACATGCTGGTGGACGATCCGGCGGTGCTGGACGGTATCTTCCGCGAGGCGCCCACGCCGATCATCACGCACTGCGAGGATTCGCCGATGATCGAGGCGAACCTTGCCAGGGCGCATGAGGAATACGGCGAGGCCATCCCGGCCCGCGAGCATCCGCTGATCCGCTCGCGCGAGGCCTGCATCAAGTCCACCCGGCTGGCCATTGAACTGGCACGCCGCCACCACAGCCGCCTGCACGTGCTGCATATCTCCACGGCGGACGAGCTGGCGCTGTTCGAGCCCGGCCCGCTCAAGGGCAAGCGCATCACCGCCGAGACCTGCGTGCATTTCCTGCACTTCGACGACCGCGACTACGAGCGGCTGGGCTTCCTCATCAAGTGCAACCCGGCGATCAAGACCGCCGCCGACCGCGAGGCGATCACCCGGGCGCTGGCCGAAGGCCGCATCGACGTGCTGGCCACCGACCACGCCCCGCACCTGTTGGAGGAAAAGGCGCAGCTGTACGACAAGGCCCCGAGCGGCCTGCCGCTGGTGCAGTTCGCCCTGCAGGCGGCGCTGCAGCGCGTGTTCGAGGGCAAGCTGGCGCTGGAGCGCGTGGTGGAGGCGGTGACCCATGCCCCGGCCACGCTGTTCGACGTGAAGGAGCGCGGCTTCCTGCGCGAGGGCTACGCCGCCGACCTGGTATTGGTCGATCCGAAGCGGCCGCACATGGTGCGTCGCGAGGAGGTGCTGTCCAAGTGCGGCTGGTCGCCCTTCGAGGGCTACACTTTCGACAGTTCCATCGCCGCCACCTTCGTCAACGGCCGGCGCGTGTGGGATGGCAGCCGCGTGGACGACAGCGTACGGGGCCAGCGCCTGGCTTTCGCCCGCTGACCCAGACCTGCAGGAGCGCACCCAGTACGCGACCGTGGGGCACCGTGGTCGCGCACTGGGTGCGCTCCTACACAGGATGGCGGAATCACGGCACGGGCTGCAGCGTGAGGCTCACCGGTCCGTTCCCGCCCGAACGGCCCAGCACATGCGCCGACGTCTCGCTCACGGCCAGCAGCTTGTCGCCCTGCAACAACCGCACGCTGATGGCGAAGTCCACGCCATCGCGCAGCTCGCCCGGATCGTAGCCGAGCAGGAAATCCACCGGCGAGGCGCCGACCGGCTGGATCTTCTCCACGGCCACCGTGCGCGCGGCCGCGTCCAGGCGACTGACGTCGGCCAGCGTCACCAGCAGGTAGGCATCGGCGGGCACCGGTTGCGGCAGCTCGTAGCGGACGTCGCCGATGATCGACTTCATCAGGGCCTGGTGCACCGGTGCCGCCGGCTGTGCCGGCATGGAGGCCGGCGCCTCGTGCCGGGCGTGGCGCGAAAACATCGAGCAGCCGGCCAGCGCGACGATGGCGGCCAGCAGCATGGAACGGGACAGCATGCACTTCTCCTGGGGAGCCCGGTCCGGGCTCCCGCGATGCTAGCAGCAGCGGTAGGCCAGCAGGCTGCGCCTCAAGCGCAGCCCTTGCCGGCATAGCCACCTTCAACGCCCTTGCTGGCGTAGGCCACGGCGTCGTGCGGATGCAGGCTTTCCTGGTGTTCCACGCGGACATGGAAGTCGCCGATGCCTGCGTCGGCATCCAGCGCCTTCTGGATGCGGCGCGCGGCGTCCTCGCAGAACATCAGGTTGCCGCCGTTGGCGAGCGCGAAGGCCTGTTCGTCCTCGCGCTTGACCGCGGTCTGCACCGGCGTGCCGAGCGCCTGCTCGACCCGGTCGACCAGCCGGATCAGGTCGAATGCCGCGCCCTCGGCCGGGCGCACGCGCAGGCGCGCCACGCTGCGCTGCGCATGCGGGGTGGCCACGATGCCCTTCTCGCTGCCCAGCCAGGCCAGCACGGCAGCGTGGTCGAGCGGCCCGTCGGCATCGAAGTCGCGCGCGAACTGGTCCTGGATCAACTGGCGGGCCAGCGCGGCCGAGGCAGGACAGGTGGAGGAATAGACCACTTCCGTGCCAAATTCGAGCAGGAACCGGTCGCCCACCAGGCTGGCCTCGATGCACACCGGGTACGCGCGCCAGCCGCTGTTGCCACTGCGCAGCGCGGGACGGCGCACCAGGTGCTCGAAGCGGATGCTCAGGCAGGCGCGGTCCGACAGTTCCTTGTGCGATTCCAGGAAACCCTCGAGCAGTTCGCGCAGCATGCCGGCGCTGAGCGTCTGCGCGCTGAGCGCCTGCTCCACCATCAGGTAGAGGCGCGACATGTGGATGCCGCGCTTGTCGGGGCGGCGCAGGTTGACGAAGGCGCCGACACGCGCGCTGGCGCGCTGCACGTCGCCGTCGCCGGCGTCGAAGTGCACCGGCACCTCGATCTCGTTCATGCCCACCCAATCCAGCTCACCGGCCAGGTGGGGCTGGGCATGGACCGCCACGTCGGGCAGCAGGCGGGCGGTGTTTTGCTCGTTGTACATGGGGAAATCCTGTGGTCCATCGGGCGATGGGGACGCCGCGAACGAGTCTCCATCTTGGGGCAGCATCCCGGCCTCGCAATAGTGGCGTGGCGGAAACGGTGCGTCCCTGTGCCGCTCAACCGGCCGCGCGACGCCACTCCCGCGCCGCCAGCCAGGCCTGCCAGGTCACGCCGGGGCCTTGCCGCCCCTGTCCCTTGCGCAGCACGGCCAGCGGATCGGCCGCCTTGCGCGCCCGCGCCACCAGGGTACGGGCATGGCGCGATTCCAGCCCGCGGAAGGCGCTGAGCGTTCCCGGCAGGCGCTCGGCCTCACGCCATGCCATGTCGAGATCCGCCAACTGGGCACGAATGGCCTCCTCGCGCGCCGCGCCAGCCGCACGCAAATCGGCGCGGCTGAGGCCATGCCGGGCCAGGCGCGCCATCGGCAGCGCCAGGCGGTCACGCTCGGCATCCTCCTCCAGGCGCAGCAATGCGAACAGTAGGTGGGACAGCGTGGCGACGCGGGCGGCACGCTCCGGCGAAACGTCCTCGCCATACCACCAGGCCGTTTCCAGCCTGGCCAGCGCGCCGTGCAGCAGCGCGCCCGCGGCCAGCTGGGCGGGGAAATCCGCCGCCGTGCCCTCTTCCAGCTGGGCCATCGCGGCCAGCACCGGCGCCACCCAGCGCTCGCTGGGCAGCGCGTGGGCGCGTTCGTCGTCGAACAATACCTGGGTCAGCGGATGGCGGCCGCCGCTGGCGGCGGCGCCGGAGAGTTCCTCGGCCCACCAGTTGAGCTTGGTGGCGGCCACCTGCGGCTCGCGGATGCCGTAGGCAGCGGCCAGCAGTTCCTGCTCCAGCGCGGCCAGCGCGACGTGGCCGGGATAGGCGTGCGGATCGACGAAGGCCAGCGCGATGCGCTGCTGCGGCTGCACCGCCAGCCATTTGTCGATGTAGCTCTGCAGCGCCGCCTCGCTCACGCGGCCACCCGCAGGCGGCGGGTGAGGTCCGCCGGGTGGTCGAGCACCAGGTCGGCGCCCCACTGGCCGGGATCGCCACCGTCGAGATAGCCCCAGCGCACCGCGACGGTGTAGGCGCCGGCATCGGCACCGGCCGTCACGTCGCGGCGGTCGTCGCCGACGAACAGGCAGCGCGCGGGATCGAGCCCGGCCCGCTCGCAGGCAAGCAGCACCGGCGCCGGATCGGGTTTCTTCACCGGCAGCGTGTCGCCCGAGACCACCGCCGCCGCGCGGCTGCCCCAACCGATGCGCTGCACCAGCTCGTCGGTGAGGAAGCCGGGCTTGTTGGTGACGATGCCCCAGGACAGCCCCTGCGATTCGATGGCGGAGAGCAGCTCGTCGATGCCGTCGAAAGGGCGGGTGTGTTCGGCCATTACCGCCTGGTAAAGCTCCAGGTAGCGTGGCAGCAGCGCCAGCAGGCGTGACTCGTCGAGGCTGGGGAACGCGCAGCGCAGGATCGCGCGCGAGCCACGCGAGACCACCTCGCGCACCATCGCGTAGGGCGGCACGGCCACTCGCATTTCCTCGCACTGCGTCTTCAGCGCGGCATGGAGGTCGGGGGCGCTGTCGAGCAGGGTGCCGTCGAGGTCGAACAGCACGCCCTGCAGGTTCTCGGGAAACGGTTTCATGCGGGCTTTCGGGCGCTGATCAGGTAGTTCACCGCGGTGATGCGGCTCAGCCAAGCCTTGCGGTTGATCGGGTTGTAGCCCAGGCCGGAGACGTCCTCCACTTCCAGCCCGGCATGGCGCATCAGGCGGCCGAGTTCGGAAGGCTTGAGGAACTGCGCGTAGTGGTGCGTGCCGCGCGGCAGCATGCGGGTGAGGTATTCGGCCCCCAGGATCGCCGCGCCGAAGGCCACCGGCGTGCGGTTGAGCGTGGACATCACCAGCACGCCGCCCGGCTTCGCCATCCGCGCAAGGTCCTTCACCAACGCCTCGGGATCGGGCACGTGCTCGACCAGTTCCATGCAGCACACCGCGTCGAAGCCTTCCGGCTCGGCTGCGGCCAGCCCGGCCGACGACTGCACGCGGTAGTCGATGGCCAGGTCCGGCGTCTCCAGCCTCGACTCGTGCAGGTGCAGGCGGGCGATCTCGATCACCTTCTCGCCCAGGTCGATGCCGGTAACGCGGGCCCCGGCCCTGGCCAGCGCCTCGCTGAGCAGGCCGCCGCCGCAGCCGACGTCGGCCACGCGCGCGCCGCGCAGATCCACACGGGCCGCCACGTAGGAGGCGCGCACCGGGTTGAGATCGTGCAGCGGGCGGGATTCGCCGTCCGGATCCCACCAGCGCGCGGCGAGTTTGCCGAAACGGGCGATTTCCTCGGGACTGACGTTGGCGGCAGCTTGCATCGGAAGCATCCTCACTGGCAGGCCGCGGAGCTTAGCGCGCCTGCCATTCGTAGATCGTGATATCCCAGCCGCCGCTGGTATGGGCGGGGTCCTCGTGCGCGATGCGCCGCGCTTCGTCCAGGCTCTCCGCGCGTAGCAGGTAGGCACCGCCGGGCTGGTTGCCGAACGGGCCGGCCAGTTCCAGGCTTCCGCCGGCGCGCAGGCCTTCGAGGAAATCCTTGTGCGGTTGCACCACGGCCGGGTCGAAATCAGGGCGGCGCATGGCCATGACGAGATAACGGTTCATCTTGCCTCCTCAGGCGGCGTCGATGGCCGCGATGCGCTCACGCCAGGCGTGTGTCTTGGCCAGCATGGCGTCAGTGTCGATATCGGTAAGCACGCGCCCGGCCAGCTTGCGCGCGCCGTCGATCCACACGTCCGTCACCTGGTGGCGGCCGGTGGCATAGGCCAGCTGCGAGGCGATGTGGAACAGCGGCTGGGTTTCCAGGTCCGACAGGCGGATGGCGGCCAGGTCGGCCCGCTTGCCTGCCTCGATCGAGCCGATGCGGTCCTCCAGCCCCATCGCGTGCGCGCCGTTGAGCGTGGCCGCGCGCAGCGCATAGGCCGCATCGAAGGCGGCCGCGTCGCCCGCCACCGCCTTGGCCAGCAGCGCGGCGGTACGCATCTCGCCGAGCATGTCCAGGTCGTTGTTGGAGGCGCAGCCGTCCGTGCCCAGCGCCACGTTGACGCCGGCCCGCCGCAGCTTTTCCGCCGGGCAGAAGCCGGAGGCCAGCTTGAGGTTGGATTCCGGGCAATGCACCACCGACACGCCGGCTTCCGCGCAGGCGGCGATTTCGCCGTCGGTGAGCTGGGTCATGTGTACCGCGATCAGGCGATCGTTGACCAAGCCCAGCCGCTGCAGGCGCTGGAACGGGCGCAGGCCGCTCTTGGCCTTCTCCTCCTCCACCTCGTGCGCGGTCTCGTGGGTGTGCAGGTGCACCTGGATGTCGAGCTGGTCGGCCAGCACGCGGATGCGCTCGAAGCTCTCGTCGGACACGGTGTAGGGCGCGTGCGGCGCGAACGAGGTGCCCACCAGCGGATCGCCCAGGAAGCTGTCGTGCACGGCGATGGCGCGCTCGAAATACTCGTCCTGCGTCCTGGCCCAGGCGGTGGGGAACTCGATCACCGGCAGGCCCACCACGGCGCGGAAGCCCAGGCGCCGGTAGGTCGCGCCGATCACGTCGGGGAAGAAGTAGTTCTCGTTGGCGCAGGTGGTGCCGCCGCGGATCATCTCGGCCACCGCCAGCTCCACGCCGTCGCGCACGAACTCGGGGCCGATCACCTGCCCTTCCACCGGCCAGATGTGCTTCTGCAGCCACACCATCAGCGGCAGGTCGTCGGCCAGGCCGCGCAGCAGGGTCATCGGGTTGTGCGTGTGCGTGTTGACCAGGCCAGGGATCAGCACGTGCTCGCCCAGTTCGACGCGCTCGCGCGGGGCATACGCGGCGCGGGCTTCGCCGATTGGCAGCAGCGCCACGATGGCGCCCTTGTCCACCGCTACGGCGTGGTGCTCCAGCACGACGCCATGCGGCTCGACGGGCACCACCCAGCGCGCTTCGATCAACAGGTCGACGGGTTGCGGTGCGGTCGGGCTCATGTGCGGGCTCGCTTGTTCGGTGATGGATACGACATGGGGCGGATCACCTTGCGGTGGCCGCCCCATGATGCTCAACCTCTACGTCTCAATCATGTCATTCCGGCGCAGGCCGGAATCCAGTGCTGTGCCGTATGAGGGTGTGAAAGCGGATTCGAGTGCTTCGCACGGCATACTTCACTGGCCCCCTGCCCTTGCCCCCTTTTGGGGGTTCGCAGGGATGACGAACCGGCAAAGGCGCGGGCAAAGCCGCGCCCCGGTTCGTCACTTGCCGACGCGGCTGACGTATTCGCCGGTGCGGGTGTCGACCTTGATGACTTCGTCCGTGCTCACGAACAGCGGCACGCGCACCACGGCGCCGGTTTCCAGCGTGGCCGGCTTGCCGCCGCCGCCGGAGGTGTCGCCGCGCAGGCCCGGATCGGTCTCGACGATCTTCAGCTCGACGAAGTTCGGCGGCTGCACGGCGATGATCTCGCCGTTGAACAGCGTCACCACGCACTCCTCCTCGCCCTTCAGCCACTTGGCGGCATCGCCCACGCCGGCCTTGCCGGCCTGGTGCTGCTCGAAGCTTTCCTGGTGCATGAAGTGCCAGTACTCGCCGTCGGAATACAGATACTGCATGTCGGTGTCGGTGACGTCGGCGATCTCGAAGGAGTCGCTGGACTTCATGGTCTGTTCGGTGGTGCGGCCCGTCTTCAGGTTGCGGATGAAGATGCGGGTGAACGCCTGGCCCTTGCCGGGCTTGATGAAATCGGCGTCGGTAATGACCCAGGGGTCATTGTTGTGAAGGATCTTCATACCCTTCTTGACGTCGTTGAGACCAGCGGTGGCCATGCGCTTCGTGCTCCAGATGTGACGCCGCCCGCGGGCGGCTAGAATAGGTGGTTCACCGGGCCCTGGGCCCGACTCAAGACCCGATATGATAACCGCAAGCCATGCCGCCCGCCTATTGCCGCCCGGATCCGATTGGCGCGCGCTCTGGCGCGATGCCATCACCGATCCGCACGAGCTGCTGGCCGCCGTGGGCCTTGAGCACCTGGCCGGACGCCTGCCGCCGGACGATGCGGGCTTCGCCCTGCGCGTACCGCGCGGCTTCGTGGCCCGCATGCGCCGGGGCGATGCGGCCGACCCGCTGCTGCTGCAGGTGATGCCGCAGCTGGCCGAGCTGGACCGGGTGGACGGCTTCGGCACCGACGCCGTGGGCGACCTGGCCGCCCGCCCGGCCCAGGGCGTGCTGCACAAGTACCAGGGGCGCGCCCTGCTGATCGCCAGCGGCAGCTGCGCCGTCAACTGCCGCTACTGTTTCCGCCGCCACTTCCCCTACGGCGAGGAGATGGCCGCCGCCGGCCAGTGGCGCAAGGCGCTGGAACACGTGCGGCAAGATGCGTCGATCAGCGAGCTGATCCTTTCCGGCGGCGATCCGCTGGCGCTGGCCACCGGCAAGCTGGAGGAACTGGGCCGGGGCCTGGCCGGCATTCCCCACGTCATCCGCCTGCGCATCCATACGCGCCTGCCGGTGGTGCTGCCCGAGCGCATCGACGAGTCCTTCGTCCGCTGGTTGGCCGGGCTGCCGCTGCAGAAGGTAGTGGTGCTGCACGCCAACCACGCCAATGAATTCGACGCCGGCGTGGATGCCGCCTGCGCGCGGCTGCGCGAGGCCGGCGCCACCCTGCTGAACCAGTCGGTGCTGCTGCGGGGGGTCAACGACGACGCCGACACGCTGGCCACGCTGTCCGAGCGGCTGTTCGCCGCAGGCGTACTGCCCTACTACCTGCACCAGCTCGACCGGGTGCAGGGAGCCGCGCACTTCGAGGTGGACGATGCCCGCGCCCTCGCGCTGGCCGAGGCGATACGCCATCGCCTGCCCGGCTACCTGGTGCCCAAACTGGTGCGCGAGGTGGGCGGCGAGGCATCCAAGCGCCCTCTGTAAGTGGGCCACGTCACCTTCGGAAACTTTCCGCTGGCGGTGACTGGCGGAATCCGCTACAACCTCCGATGGCCCGCGCCCTGCTGTCATGGCAGGTTCCTTTTCAGCAGCGGCGGACAATGGAAAGCTCGACGTGCCCATGAAAACTGACCAGGTCATCAAGATCCTTTTCATCGAAAAGTCGGTCGAAGACGCGGAACAGATCATCAGCCTGTTGCGCAACAGCGGCATCGCGGTACGTCCCGCCCGTGCCACCAGCGCCGAGCAGGTCAACGCCGCCCTGGATGAACTCGGTCCGGACATCGTGCTGTACGACCCGGCCGTGGGCACGCTGGAGCTGCGCGAGGTGACCCGGCTGCTGGACGGCCACGGCCGCGACCTGTCGCTGGTCGCCCTGGTCAACCAGGCGGACAACGTCACCATCACCGAGCTGTTCGTCAACGGCGCGCGCGCCGTGGCCCTGCGTTCGCAGCCCCGCCAGCTGATGGCGGTGGTGCAGCGCGAGTTCGAGGCGCTCAACGCCCGCCGCCAGCTGCGCCGGCTGGAGGCCGCCCTGCGCGAGTCCGAGCGCCGCTGCGATGCGCTGCTGGATTCCTCCACCGACGCCATCGCCTACGTGCACGAAGGCATGCACGTGCGCGCCAACCAGGCCTACCTCGACACCTTCGGCCACACCGACTTCGACGACCTGCTCGGCCTTCCGGTGCTGGACATGATCAGCCCCAACGACGCCGATGCCTTCAAGAGCACGCTCAAGGGCCTCTCGCGCGGCGAGAAGCCCAGCAGCCCGATCGAGCTGCAGGCGCGCCGCGCCGACGGCACCAACTTCAAGGCCAGCGTGGAATTCGCCCATGCCACCTTCGAGGGCGAGCCCTGCCTGCAGGTGGTGTTTCGCCGCCAGCAGGTCGACACCAACGTCATCGCGCAGTTGCAGCGCGACCCGGTCACCGGCCTGTTCAACCGCGCCCGCATGCTCGAATGCATCGACCAGGCGGTCGCCGCGGCCACCGAGGGCACCAAGGGCCAGTCGCTGCTGCTGGTCGAGCCGGACAACTGGCAGGCCATCGTCACCGGCGTGGGCCTGGCCAAGGCCGACGAACTGCTGGCCGCCTTCGCCAACCGGGTGGAAAGCCAGCTGGGCACCCAGGACACCGCCGGCCTGCTGGCCGAGCACACCATCGGCGTGCTGCTGCACACCCGCAACGACGAGAACATCAAGCAGTGGATCGCCAGCCTGCAGCAGGCCATCGCCGGCGGCATCTTCGACCTGGGCACGCGTTCGATCACCATCACCGCCAGCATCGGCGGCAGCCTGCTGGGCGAGAAGAACGCCAATACCGAGCTGCTGCTCAACCAGGCCAGCCAGGCCCTGCGCAACGCGCAGAGCCAGGGCGGCAACCGCAGCGACCTGCACGACCCCGCCGCCCGCGAGAAGGCGGACGAGGAGCGCGAGCGCTACTGGCTGGGCGTAATCCGGCAGGCCCTCACCCAGAACGACTTCGTGCTGTATCACCAGCAGACCATCAGCCTGCAGGATGCCGAGGGCGAGTTCTCCGAAATCCTGCTGCGCCTCAACGGCCCGCAGGGCGAAGTGCTGCCGGGCTTCTTCATGCCCATCGCGGAGAAGCACCAGCTCACCCCGGCGATCGACCGCTGGGTACTGAACCAGGCCATCGAGCACCTGCGCGCCCGCGACCGCAACGGCTCGCCCACCACCTTCTTCGTCAAGCTCACGTCGAGCTCGCTGGAAGACACCGAGCTGCTGCCATGGGTGGCCGAGCGCCTCAAGAAGGCGGGCCTCAAGCACGGGCAACTGGTGCTGGAGATGACCGAAAGCAAGGTGGTGACCTCGCTGCGCCCCGCGCAGCAGTTCATCCAGGACTGGAAGAAGCTGGGCGGCCAGTTCGCGCTCGAGCAGTTTGGCTCCGGCCTCAACTCGTTCCAGTTGCTCAACCATATCGACGCCGACTACCTGAAGATCGACCGCAGCTACATGGCCGACCTGCCGCAGCAGGCGGAAAGCCAGAAGAAGGTCGCCGAGATCTGCCGCCAGGCGCGCGAACTGAACAAGCAGACCATTGCCGAATGGGTCGAGGACGCCGCCAGCACCTCCCTGCTGTTTGCCTGCGGCGTGGATTTCGTGCAGGGCAACTTCCTGCAGGAGCCGCAGCGGCTGGGGTGAGCGGCACGAAGCGGCATCACCGCACCATCCCGCAAACCCCGCCCCTCTCCCCAAAGGGGCGAGGGAGCCAAAAGCGGTGCTTTAAGCCCTCAGCACCTCGACGCCCCGCGGGGTAGCCGCGGTGTGTGGCTGAAGGAGACACTGATTCGGCTGGCGAAGGCCTTCAAGGCTTGTAGGCCACGCAATGCCGCGCTTCCTCTCCGCTACGGCGCGTTGCGGGGTAGCGGCACCGTTCGAGGTAGCACACCGCTGATCCGGCCAATCTCAAGCTTCCTGGCTCATATTCAACTCATCGCTCAGAGCCTGTGAGGCCATTCTCTTTGGATTACTTTTCTCTTGGGCCAGCAAGAGAAACGTGACTCGGCGGCCCCACGGGGACTTCCTTCGGTCGTAGGCGGCATCCTGGCGATAACGCGACCGAAAACCGACGCACCTGGGTCCCGGCCCTCGCCCCCCTTTTGTGGGGTGCGCCGGGACGACGAGCGGTGGGGACCGGGGCGAAAGGCGGTCGCGCGCAAGGTGCGCTCCTACACGGAAGAGGCAAGGGTCCAAACGCAAAAGCCCCATGGATTGCTCCACGGGGCTCTCGCACAACCCATGCCGGCATTACTCGGCGGCAGCAGCCTTCTTCTTCGCCGCCTTGGCGGCCGAGACGGCGGCGACGTCTTCCTTGATGCGGGCCGCCTTGCCTTCCAGGTTGCGCAGGTAGTACAGCTTGGCGCCGCGGACCTTGCCCTTGCGCTTCACTTCCAGCGAATCGATGGCCGGGCTATGGGCCTGGAACACGCGCTCCACGCCGGTGCCGTGCGAGATCTTGCGCACGGTGAAGGCCGAATGCAGGCCACGGCTGCGCTTGGCGATGACGACGCCCTCGAACGCCTGGACGCGCTCGCGATTGCCTTCCTTCACCTTGACGTTGACCACCACGGTGTCGCCAGGGCCGAATTCCGGCAGCTGGCGGGTGATCTGCTCGGCTTCGAACTGTTCGATGATCTTGTTCATGGCAACACCTGTCTAAATAAGTACCGCGGTCACTGCTCGGCCGCATCGTTGTGCCGCGTCTGCCGTAGATGCTCGCGGCGGAATTCTTCCAACAGCGCCCGGGACTCCGCGTCCAGCGCGCGCTGCGCCAAAAGGTCGGGACGCCGCAACCAGGTCCGTCCCAGCGATTGCTTCAGGCGCCAGCGGCGGATCGCCGCGTGGTCGCCGGAGAGCAATACGTCCGGCACGTCGCCCAGTGCGTCATGCACCGGTTTCGCATAGTGCGGGCAATCCAGCAGTCCGTCCGAGAACGAATCCTGCTGCGCCGACTGCGCGTCGTTCAACGCGCCGTCCTGCAAGCGGCCCACGGCGTCGATGATTACCGCCGCGCCCAGCTCGCCGCCGGACAGCACATAGTCGCCGATGGAAAGCTCCTCGTCGACCTCGTGCGTCAGCAGGCGCTCGTCCACACCCTCGTAACGCCCGCAGAGCAAGGCGATGCGCGGCAGCTTTGCCAGCGCCTCCACCCTGCCTTGCGTCAGCCGCGCTCCCTGCGGACTGAGGTAAATCACATGCACCGGTTCCGGTGCCGCCTCGCGCATCGCCTTCAGGGCGTCGCGCAAGGGCTGGATCAGCATCACCATCCCAGGCCCGCCGCCGCAGGTGCGGCCGTCCACGGTGCGGTAATTGTCGGTGGCGTAGTCGCGCGGGTTCCAGGTTTCCACCTGCAGCAGCTCGCGCTGCTGTGCGCGTCCCACCACCCCCACCGCGGCGCACTGGCGCATGAAGTCGGGAAACAGCGTGACGACATCGATGCGCATGATCCTCAACCCGCTTGGCCGCGCGTGGGCGCGCTCAGAATTCAGGATCCCAGTCCACCACCATGCGCCCGCCGGACAAATCCACCGAACGCACATACGAACCCTGGACGAAGGGAATCAGCCGTTCGCGCGATTCATCCCTTACCACCACGACGTCGTTGGCGCCGGTCGCGAACAGGTGACTGACCCGACCCAGTGCCACGCCTTCCGTGGTGACGACCTCCAGACCCTCGAGGTCGACCCAGTAATACTCATCCTTGCCAGGAGGCGGCAGCAGCTCGCGGGCGACATGGATGTCCTGCCCCACCAGCGCCGCTGCGGTGTCCCGGTCATCGACACCGGGCAGTTGGGCGATCAGCCCCTTGCCCTGCGGACGACCCTTCACTCCCGTGATCTCCCTCTCCACATCCGGCGCCGATACGAGCTGCCAGGGTTGGTAGGTGAAGATCCGCGTGCGGGGCTCGGTCCAGGATTCGATCTTGACCCAGCCCTGCACGCCATACAGCCCGACGATGCGTCCCACCAGGACGCGCCGGCCGGCTGCCGTCATGCTCAGGCAGCCTGTTGCTTGCCGGCTTCCTTGACGAGGGACGCGACCTTGTCGCTCAGCTGCGCGCCCTTGCCGACCCACTCCTGCACGCGGGCGACGTTCAGCTCAAGGCGCTTGTCCTTGCCCGAAGCGACCGGATTGTAGAAACCCACGTTCTCGATGCTGCGACCGTCGCGCTTGTTGCGCTGGTCGGTGACGACGATGTGGTAGAACGGACGGCCCTTGGCGCCGCCGCGCGAAAGACGAATCTTGACCATAAGTAAAAGCTCCAGAGTTGCCGGGATGCCGGCAGCACGCACGCGGCCGTGCGCGGTGAACGCGGCATTTTAATGGATTTTGGATAAAAAGGAAGGGGTTGGGTTGAATCAGGGGCGAGGGACGAGTAGCGAGGGTGCCGAAACCGACCATAACGGCAGGATGCGTAATGCCCGGACAGAGAAGCCAGTGCGCTTGCGCACCCTAGCGGACCTGCGCCCTCGCTACCTCGCCCCTCATCCCTGAGCTTTTCACCGCATCGGCGGAAAACCACCGCCCATGCCGCCCATGCCCTTCATGGCGCCGCGCATCTGCCGCAGCAGGCCCTTGCTGCCGCCCTTGGAAAGCTTGGACATCATCTTTTCCATCTGCATGTACTGCTTGAGCAGGCGGTTCACGTCGGCCGGCTGCACGCCCGAGCCGCGCGCCACGCGGGCACGGCGTGAGCCGTTGAGCAGGTCCGGGTGACGGCGCTCCTTCTTGGTCATCGACTGGATGATGGCGACCATGCGCTTGATCTCGCCGTCGTTGACCTTGGATTTCACGCTGTCGGGCAGGCCCGACACGCCCGGCAGCTTGTCCATCAGGCCGGCCAGGCCACCCATGTTGGCCATCTGCTCGAGCTGGTCGCGCATGTCGTTGAGATCGAAGCGCTTGCCCTTGATGACCTTCTCGGCCAGCTTCTGGGCCTTTTCCTGGTCGACCTTGCGCTCTACTTCCTCGACCAGCGACAGCACGTCGCCCATGCCGAGGATGCGCTGCGCGACGCGATCGGGATGGAACGGCTCCAGCGCATCGGTCTTCTCGCCGGCGCCGAGGAACTTGATCGGGCGGCCGGTGACGTAGCGCACCGACAGCGCCGCGCCGCCGCGGGCGTCGCCGTCGGTCTTGGTCAATACCACGCCGGTGAGCGGCAGCGCCTCGGCGAACGCCTTGGCGGTGTTGGCCGCGTCCTGGCCGGTCATGGAGTCGACCACGAACAGGGTTTCGACCGGCGTGATCGCGGCGTGCAGCGCCTTGATCTCCGCCATCATCGCCTCGTCCACGTGCAGGCGGCCGGCGGTATCGACCAGCAGCACGTCGACCACTTCGCGGCGGGCGGCCTGGATGGCGGCCTTGGCGATATCGACCGGGTTCTGGCCCGCCTCGGACGGGAAGAACGCCACGCCAACCTGCCCGGCCAGCGTGCGCAGTTGCTCGATGGCTGCCGGACGGTATACGTCGCAGCTCACCACCATCACCTTTTTCTTCTTGCGCTCGGTGAGGAAGCGGGCCAGCTTGGCCACCGTGGTGGTCTTGCCGGCGCCCTGCAGGCCGGCCATCAACACCACCGCCGGCGGCGTGGCCGCGAGGTTCAGCTCGGTGTTGACGGTGCCCATCACGGCGGTCAACTCGTCGCTGACCACCTTCACCAGGGCCTGGCCCGGCGACAGGCTCTTGATGACTTCCTGGCCGACCGCGCGCACCTTCACGCGCTCGATCAGCGCCTGCACCACCGGCAGGGCCACGTCGGCCTCCAGCAGGGCGATGCGGACCTCGCGCAACGATTCGCGGATGTTCTCCTCGGTCAGGCGACCGCGGCCGCGCAGGCGGTTGACGGTGGCGGAAAGGCGTTGGCTGAGCGATTCGAACATGGCGGGCGGAAGTCCAGGAGCAAGCGGGTAAATATAGCAGAGCCGGCGTCCCGGCTCCGCCGCCTTGCCCGAAGCCCGGTCAGCGGCGCGCGGGCTGGGCCTTGATCCAGGCGGCCATGTCGCCGATCACCTGCGCATCGACGTGGCCCGGTACCTGGTAGTCGGCCGGCGTGCCCGTCTTGCCGGCCGGCATGAACAGGTGGTTCAGCCCGTCGTAGCGGTGGAAGGCGACCTGCGGTCGCCCGGCCAATGCCGCCTGCCAGCGGGCGAAGTCCCCGCTTGGAGAGACCTGGAAATCGCTGCCGCCCTGCAGTACCAGCATAGGCATGGCCAATTCCTTGGCGACCGCCACCGCGTCGTAGTCGCGCAGGCTCAGCCAATAACCCTGGGGCGCGCCGCCGAATGCGCCGGCCGGCGGATGCGCGGGATCGGCCTTGGCCAGCAGTTGCCGTTCGGCATCGATGGCCTGCTCCCGCTGGGCGACCTGTGCTTCCGTCAGGCCCTGGAGCTTGCCCTGTTCACGCACCTGCTGGGCGGAGACCTCCTGCAGCGGCCGTGCCGGTGCCGCCAGCAGGACCAGCCCGGCCAGGCGGGGATCGCGCTGGCCAATGCGCGGCGCCATATAGCCGCCCAGGCTGTGGCCGAGCACGAACAGGCGTTGTGGATCGACGCCGGGCTGGGTGGCTAGCAGCTTGACCGCCGCCAGCGCATCGTCGGTGACCTCCTGGTCGATGGTGACGTCCTTCCGTGCCGCGATCCGGGCACCATAGACCAGGGTGCGCTTGTCGTAGCGCAGGCTGGCGATGCCCGCCGCCGCCAACCCTTGCGCGATATCGCGGAAAGGCTTGTTCGGGCCGATGGTCTCGTCGCCATCGTGCGGTCCGGAGCCATCCACCATCACCACCGCCGGGAACGGTCCCTGGCCGGACGGCAAGGTCAGGGTGCCGGGCAGCGGGCCGAGCGGCGAAGGGACGTCCAGGCGACGCTCATTCACCGCCCGGGGACCGGCCTCCGGCGGCGCGGCGGCTGGCGCGAAGCGCAAGCCGGTCACCTGTCCCCGCGCATCGCAGGCCACCCGCATGACCAGCGGGCCATGGGCGAAATGCAGCGACGTCTCCACCAGCGCCGTTTCGCCTTGCGCGCTTTCCGTGCCGGCATCGGCATGGTCGAAGGCGCCGAACTTCAGCGGCAGCGCCTGTGCCCATACCTGTTCCAGCCGTTGGGCATCCACCGCGGCTTTTACCCGTGCGTCGAAATGGGTGGTCGCGGCGGCGTAGTCGCCCTCGCGCAGCGCCGCCAGTATCTCGGCGGAGCGATCCGCGCAGACACTGGCGCTCGCGGCCCCGGCCGCACCCAACAAGCCCAGGCTAATCAACACGCTCCTGAAACCCGGCATCACCCTCTCCTTCCCTTCAGTGAATGCCTATCGCCCCTCGATGCGGCGATAGATCCATAGCGAGTACAACGCGCAACCCAGCGCCGTCAGCAGCACCAGCGCGATGGGTAGCCAGCGCGGCCCGCCCATCACCACCGCCAGCACCACCAGCATGCCGGCGCCGAGGAACAGCCAGCCACCGACCCGGTGCGTGCGTTCCCACACGGCATCGCTCGCCAGCGTCCACGGCGTGCGGATGCCGATGAAGAAGTTCTTGCGCAGCTTGCCCATGAAGTTGCCCAGCACCATCAGCAGCGCGCCCAGCGACAGCATCGAGACCTTCCAGTGGGGCACGGCGTAGCCCGCGCTCGCCAGCAGGCCGGCCAGCAGGGTGACCAGCACGAAGGCCTGCACGATCAGCATCAGCAGCCCATAAACCGGCGCGAAGCGGGACAGCTCGAAGCCCTTCGGCGAGATCCTGGGCAGCAGCCAGACCAGCACCGCCCAGCCCGCCATCAGCGCGACCGGCAGCGCGGCGCCCCAGAAGCGCGAACGGTAGCCGTCCGGCTGGCCGTTAAGGTTCCAGTGCACCGGCACTCGCGCGGGCAAGGCCGGATAGAGCCAGACCACCGCGGCCAGCGCGATGGCAACGAAGGCCAGCGAGGCCAGCAGACTGCGCGACGGATTCATCGTTTGCCCCCCTTGGACGGGCCGATGGGAAAGAGGTCCAGCACCATGCGCGCGATGTCCTCCATCAGCGTGCTGTTGAGCGAATAGACGATGTATTGCCCCCGCCGCTCGGTGCGCACCAGGTCGGCCTGCTTGAGCACGGCGAAGTGGTGCGACAGCGAGGCCGGCGTGATCTCGAACGCCTCGCCGATATCACCCGCGCTCAGCGCGCCGCCCTGCAGCCGCTTGAGGATGGCGCGGCGGGTAGGGTCGGCGAGGGCGCGGAATACGGCCTGCTGCTTCACGGGTGGAACCAGGCCTGGCGATGGTGGTAAAGGTTATATATTTAGACAAATATCTAAATGTCGCAAGTGCGACGGCAGCGCCGTTCACGCCTCATCGGGCCTGTGCCACACTTGCTCGCCATGCTTACCGCCGCCGCCCTGATCGCCATCGCCGACTACCTGATCGCCGCCGGGCTGCCGACGTGGCCGTTGTTCGCGCGCCACAACACCTCCACCATCCTGCAGCGCATCGCGCTGGCCGTGGCCACGCTGGCCGTGCTGACCCACGCCGCCATCCTGCTCAGCCTGCACCGCGGCGCGCTGGACCTGCACTTCTTCTCCGCGCTGTCGCTGGTGGGCTGCGTGGTGTCCGCGATGACACTGGTGGTGAACATCTGGCGCCCGGTCGCCGCGCTGGGCGGCATCGTGTTCCCGCTGTCCGCGCTGCTGCTGGGCGTGGATATCTTCCTGGCCCCGACGACCACGCCCGAGCCACTGGAATGGCAGATCAAGCTGCACGTGACGGTGGCGCTGCTGGCCTTCAGCGTGCTCTCCATCGCCGCCGCGCTGGCCATCCTGCTGGCCGTGCAGGAGCGCGCGCTGCGCCATCGCCAGCTCGGTCCGTGGCTGCGCGCCCTGCCGCCGCTGACCTTGACCGAGACGCTGCTGTTTCGCCTGATCGGCGCCGGCTTCGCCCTGCTCACGCTTACCCTGCTGACCGGCATCCTGTTCGTGGACAACCTGTTCGGCCAGCACCTGGTGCACAAGACGGTGCTGTCCATCATCGCCTGGCTGGTGTTCGGCGCCCTGCTCTACGGACGCTGGCGGCACGGCTGGCGCGGCCGCAGCGCGGTCAACCTCACCCTGATCGGCATGGGCGTGCTGCTGCTGGCCTTCTTCGGCACCAAGCTGGTGCTGGAGCTGATACTGCACCGCATGCCATGAGCGCCGGCGGCCAGTTCGTGCTCACCCTGTCCTGCCCGGATCGCGCCGGCATCGTGGCGGCGGTGTCGAACCACCTGGCCGCGCACGACTGCAACATCATCGAGGCGCAGCAGTTCGGCGATCCGGAGACGGGCCGCTTCTTCATGCGGCTGGTGTTCGAGAGCGCCCGGCTCGCCGCCGCCGAACTGGAGGCCGGCCTCGACGCCTTCGCTCCCGCCCTGCGCATGCAATGGACCCTGCGCGACCGAGCGCAGCGACGCAGGGTGTTGCTGCTGGTGTCGAAGTTCGACCACTGCCTGGCCGATGTGCTTTACCGCTGGCGCATCGGCGAGTTGCCGATGGAGATCGTCGGCATCGTCGCCAACCATCCGCGTGACACCTATCGCCACCTGGATTTCGATGCCATTCCGTTCCACTACCTGCCCACCGGCAAGCACGACAAGGCGGCGCAAGAGGCACGGCTATGGGCGCTGATCGAGCAAAGCGGCGCCGAGCTGGTGGTGCTCGCGCGCTACATGCAGGTGCTTTCGAGTGAACTGGCGAGCCGGCTGTCCGGCCGCTGCATCAATATCCACCACTCCTTCCTGCCCGGCTTCAAGGGCGCGCGCCCGTACCACCAGGCGCATCGGCGCGGCGTCAAGCTGATTGGCGCCACCGCGCATTTCGTCACCGCCGACCTCGATGAAGGCCCGATCATCGAACAGGACATCGAGCGGGTAAGCCATGGCGATACGCCTGATGATCTGGTCCGCATCGGCCGCGATATCGAACGTCGCGTGCTGGCACGAACACTACGACTTTATCTCGACGATCGCGTGCTGCTCAACGGCGGCAAGACCGTGGTGTTCACTTCCTGACCTGGAGACGCTTGTGGAACTGATCGGCATGCTCGACTCGCCCTATGTGCGCCGCGCCGCGATTTCGCTGCGCTTGCTGGGCGTTCCCTTCACGCACCGCCCGCTGTCCGTGTTTCGTAACTTCGATGAATTCCAGTCGATCAACCCACTGGTAAAAGCCCCCACCCTGCGGCTGGATGACGGCACTCTGCTGACCGAGTCGGGCCTCATCATCGACTGGGCCGAAACGCTCAGCGACCAACCTTCGCTCATGCCCAGCGAACCCACTCAACGCCTGCGTGCGCTGCGCTTGATCAGCATCGCCATAGCCGCCAACGAGAAAACCGTGCAGATCGTCTACGAGCACAAGCGCGCGCCGGAGAAGCGCGATGCGGACTGGCTGCAGCGTGTGGAGGGACAACTGCATGCGGCGTATGACTTGCTCGAACGTGAGTTGGACGGCGTAAACGGCTGGTTGTTTGGCACCGCGCCCACGCAAGCGGACGTGTCGATCGCGGTGGCATGGGGCTTCACCCAGTTGGAAGTGGCAGAGGTGGTCGACGCCAAGGCTTATCCACGATTGGTGGGGTTTTCCCAGCACGCCGAGCAGCATCCGGATTTTGTGGCGTTGCCGCCGGTGTGAGCGTGCTATGCGCCCTCGCGCCTGGGAAGCGAGGGATCGCGCTGTCGACAAGGTCGCCTTACCGGCCGTCACCTCGATCCTCTCCCCCAAGGAGAGGCAAAGTCAGAGGACTAGCGGCAGGCGTCGATGCCTTGCGAGAGGCGCTCTACCGCCACCACATCCATGTCGCCCACTTTCCCCTTCTTCGGCGCATTGGCCCTGGGCACGATGGCGCGCAGGAAGCCGTGGTGCGCTGCCTCCTTCAAGCGCTCCTCGCCGTTGGGCACGGGACGGATCTCGCCGGACAGGCCTACCTCGCCAAACGTAATGGTCTTCTCGGGCAATGGCCGGTCGCGCAGGCTCGACAGCACGGCCAATAGCACGGGCAGGTCGGCGGCGGTTTCCTGCACACGGATGCCACCCACCACGTTGACGAACACGTCCTGGTCATACGCGGCCACGCCGCCATGCCGGTGCAGCACGGCCAGCAGCATGGCCAGGCGATTCTGCTCCAGACCCAGCGCCACGCGCCGTGGATTGCCCAGCGAGGACTGATCCACCAGCGCCTGCACTTCCACCAGCAGCGGACGGGTGCCCTCGCGCGTCACCATCACCGCACTGCCCGAGGTCGGGCCGCTGTGTGCCGACAAAAAGATCGCCGAGGGATTGGGCACTTCGCGCAACCCCTTCTCCGACATGGCGAACACGCCCAATTCGTTGACCGCGCCAAAGCGGTTCTTGAACGCGCGCAGCACGCGGAAGCGGCTGCCCGACTCGCCCTCGAAGTACAGCACCGCGTCGACCATGTGCTCGAGCACGCGCGGACCGGCGATGCCGCCTTCCTTGGTGACGTGGCCGACCAGGAACACCGAGGTGCCGGTTTCCTTGGCGAAGCGGGTGAGCTTGGCCGCCGACTCGCGCACCTGGCTCACCGAACCCGGCGCCGCCGTCAGCAGCTCGGTCCAGATGGTCTGGATGGAGTCGATCACCAGCACGCGCGGGCGGCTCGCCAGCGCCTGCTCGATGATGCGCTCGATGCAAGTCTCGGCCAGCGCGTGCAGCGGCGCCAGCGGCAGGTCCAGGCGCTGCGCGCGGGCGGCGACCTGGGCCAGCGATTCCTCGCCGGTGACGTAGACGCTGGCCATCTGCGCGCCCAGCGTGCCCAGCATCTGCAGCAGCAGCGTGGACTTGCCGATGCCGGGATCGCCGCCGATCAGCACCACCGAGCCATCGACCAGGCCGCCGCCGAGCACGCGGTCGAGTTCGCCGATGCCGGTCAGCGTGCGTATTTCCGCGGCCAGCGCCACTGCCGTCAGCGAGGTGACCTTGGGCGAGCCAGAGGCGGCGCCCGCATAGCCCGTACCGCGTGCGGCCACCACCGGCTTGGCCGCCGGCTGCACCACGAATTCGCTCAAGGTGTTCCAGGCGCCGCACTCCACGCACTGGCCCTGCCATTTGGAATGTTCCGCCCCGCAATCGGAGCACACGTAGGCGGTCTTGGCCTTGGCCATGCGGATTCCTGTCAAACGGCAATGCAATGGAACGAGCTTAGCGGGAGCGCATCGCAGGCGGCGAGACGCCCGCGCCGCGATCAGCTCTCGTCTTCGACGAACAGCACGCGCCGGGTCATGCCGCAGGTGAGGTCGTAGGAGATGGTGCCGGCACTGGCCGCGACGATCTCCACCGGCAGATCCGGTCCCCACAGGGTGACACGGTCCCCTACCCTGGCGTCCGGCGCGCCGCGCAGGTCCAGCGTAATCAGGTCCATCGAGACCCGCCCGATCAACGGCACCTGGCGATCGCCCACCAGCACCGGCGTGCCCGCCGCCGCGCTGCGCGGATAACCGTCGCCATAGCCGACCGCGGCCACGCCCACCGGCATGTCCTCGGGACAGGTCCAGGTGCCGTTGTAGCCGATGGACTCGCCCTTGCCGATGCGGTTGATGGCGATCAGGCGCGTGCCCAGGGTCATGGCGGGACGGAAGCCAAAGTCAGAGCCGCTCTTGCCGTCCACCACCGACAGGCCATATAGCAGGCCGCCGGTGCGCACCCAGTCGCCGCGCGCATCGGCCCAGCCGAGCACGGCCGCCGAGTTGGACAGCGAGCGGGGACCGCGCAAGCCACGCGTCGCCTCGGCGAAGCGGGTGATCTGCTCGGCGGTGCGCCTACCGTCGAACACTTCCGACTCGGCGAAATGGGTCAGCAGTCCGATGTCCGGATCGATGCCCGGCATGGCGGCCAGCTGTGCATGCACGAAGGCCACCGCCTCCGGCGCGAAGCCCAGCCGGTGCATGCCGCTGTCCACCTTCAGCCAGATGCGCAGCTGGCCACGCGAGGGCGAGGCCTCGCGCAGCCATTGCAATTGTTCCTCGTGGTGGATGGCGGCATCCAGGTTGAGACGCTGCATCTCGGCAATGTCGCTGGCCCGGTCCGGCCCCGACAGCACCACGATGCGCTGGCGGTGTCCCGCCGCGCGCAGGCGCAGGCCATCGCCCAGCGCGGCCACGGCGAATGCATCGGCCTCGCCGTCGAGCGCGCGCGCCACGCGCTCCAGGCCATGCCCGTAGGCATCGGCCTTGACCACCGCCATGACCTTGGCGGGCGCGGCCAATTGCTTGATGCGGGCAAGATTGTGGCGCAAGGCGCCGAGGTGGATGGTGGCGACGGTGGTGCGACTCATGCCTGCGTGGCGCCGTGGTGACGGCGCATGATGGGAGGTGGATAACGACGCGGACCGGACGGCCCGGCAAGGGAACCAAGCTTATCAGTACCGTCCGCGACCGGGATGACCCGACGCCGCCAAGCTAAGGCCATGGCGCGGCGTCGGCGGGCCCGCGCCATGGCATTCCCATGGCAAGTGCTTCCGCTCAGTAGTGATCGCGGTTGGCGCAGCGCTTCATGGCGGCATGGTGAGCCCGGTCGTACTCGGACGGGGTCATCGCGCCGGAGGCAAGCGCATTCTGCAGATCCGTCATCTGCTTGCCGCAGGTTTCGTTGTCCTGTACCACGCGGGTACTGCTGCCGCAACCGCCGAGTGCCAGGCAGGCGGTCACCAGCAATGCAGGGAGCATGATTCGATTCATGGCAACGTCCTCGTTGACGCAACGTCCTCGTTGACGGCATCGCCGGCCGGCCAGTGCCGGCCTGGGCGAAACCCGCCACGAGCGTGCGCCGCGCGGCGTGAACCGTACCGTTGTTTTGCGTGCAGGCCACGTATGGAACGACTGCGGTACAGGCGCCGTTCGTGAAGCGGAACGGTGCCTAAAGCGGACGCGGCCAGGTCAGTCGAAGGTGCCGACGAAGGAGTCGGGCGCGTAATTCTCGAACTTGGTGTAGTGGCCGAGGAAGGTGAGCTTCACCGTGTCGGTGGGGCCGTTACGCTGCTTGCCGATAATGATCTCGGCCAGGCCCTTGTCCGGCGATTCCTTGTTGTAGTACTCGTCGCGGTAGATGAACATGATCACGTCCGCGTCCTGCTCGATGGCGCCGGATTCGCGCAGGTCGGACATCATCGGACGCTTGTCGGCGCGCTGCTCCAGCGAGCGGTTCAGCTGCGACAGCGCGATCACCGGGCAGTTGAGTTCCTTGGCCAGGCCCTTCAGCGAGCGCGAGATCTCAGAGATTTCCGTCGCGCGGTTTTCCTTGTTGCCCGGCACCTGCATCAGCTGCAGGTAGTCGATCACGATCAGGCCCAGGCCGCCGTGCTCACGATGCAGGCGGCGCGAGCGCGAGCGCAATTCCACCGGCGACAGGCCCGGCGTGTCGTCGATGAAGATCTTCGCCTCCGACAGGATGGCGATGGCATTGGTGACGCGCGGCCAGTCCTCCTCGGCCAAGTCGCCGTTGCGCAGGTGCTGCTGGTGGATGCGGCCGATCGAGGAAATCATGCGGAAGGCCAGCTGCGAGGCCGACATTTCCATCGAGAAAATCGCCACCGCCTTCTTGCCGCGCAACGCGGCCGACTCGGCGATGTTCACCGAGAACGCGGTCTTGCCCATCGAGGGACGCGCCGCGACGATGATAAGGTCGGAAGGCTGCAGGCCCGAGGTGAGTTCGTCCAGGTCGGTGAAGCCGGTGGAGATGCCAGTGAGCTGGCCGCGGTTCTCGTAGCGCTCGGACAGGATGCGGAAGGCGTCCTTCACCGCCTCGCGCATGGAGACCGAATCCTTCTTGCCGCGCGCGCCCGACTCGGCGATCTTGAACACGCGCTGCTCGGCGCTTTCCAGCACCTCCTGCACGCCCTTGCCATCGGGCTGGTAGCCGTCCTCGGTGATCGCGGTGCCGGCGTCGATCAGCTGTCGCAGCACGGACTTCTCGCGCACGATCTCCGCATAGGCGGCGATATTCGCCGCGCTGGGCGTGGTATTGGCCAGTTCGATCAGGTAGCCGGCGCCGCCGACCATCTCGGCCAGGCCGTTGGCCTCGAACCAGTCGCCCAGGGTCACCGCATCGCAGGGCATGCCCTTGGTGGCCAGTTCGGTGATGGCGCGCCAGATCAGGCGGTGGTCCTTGCGGTAGAAATCCTGCTCGCCCAGGCGGTCGGCTACCTTGTCCAGCGAGTCGGGCGACAGCATCAGGCCGCCCAGCACCGCCTGTTCCGCATCGATGGAATGCGGCGGCACGCGCAGCGCGTCGATGCTGGGCGCGGGCCGGCGCTCGCGGCCGCCGCGCTCGGAGCGGTCGGAACGATCGGAAACGAAGGACATCGCGATTCCTCGCAGCGGGCCGGCGCACGTGCCGGCAGCCAGACGTTGGGCACAGAGCATACGCGGCGCCATCTCAGACGGCGAGACAATAACCCTGTGGAAAAACTGTGGTTAGTTGTGGATAACGCAGTGAACCACCCCCACTGCAAAAGCAAACGGGCGCCCGGAGGCGCCCGTCTGGGGTATGGCGAGCGAGGTATCGGCTTATTTCTCGCCGACCACGATCACCTTGACCTGGGTCTGCACGTCGGCGTGCAGCGCGATCACGGCCTCGAACTCGCCGGTGTGGCGGATCGGGCCTTCGCCCTGGATCACTTCGTTCTTGTGCACGTCATGGCCGGCGGCCTGCAGGGCCTCGGAGATTTCGCGCGGACCGACCGAGCCATACAGCTTGCCTTCCGGGCTGGCGTTGACGGTGATGGTCACCTCGACGCCTTCCAGCTTGGCCTTGCGCGACTCGGCGCCGGACAGCTGCGAGGCGGCCTTGGCCTCGTACTCGGCGCGGCGCTTCTCGAAGGCTTCGAGGTTGGCGGCGTTGACCGGCACGGCCTTGCCCTGCGGCAGGAGGTAGTTGCGGCCATAGCCCGGCTTCACATTGACCTTGTCGCCAAGGTTGCCGAGGTTACGGACTTTCTCGAGAAGAATCAGTTCCATGGTGGTTCCTTTTCGTTAGCGCCGGTGTGGCCCGACGCAGCCGTGGACGGGTGTCCGAAGGAGGGAATCGGGAATGGAGAATAGGGAATCGGAAGAGCGAAAGCGTCGCGGACTTGCGGTGGACGGCTTTTTCTATTCCCTGTTCCCTACTCCCTGTTCCTTCGACGTGCTTAGACGTCGTGGTTGTCGGTGTACGGCAGCAGGGCCAGGAAGCGGGCGCGCTTGATGGCGGTCGCCAGCTGGCGCTGGTAGCGGGCCTTGGTGCCGGTGATGCGGCTCGGCACGATCTTGCCGTTCTCGGTGACGTACTGGCGCAGCGTGTTGAGATCCTTGTAATCGATCTCCTTCACGTTTTCGGCCGTGAAGCGGCAGAACTTGCGGCGGCGGAAGAACTTGGACATGGCTTTAAGGCTCCTGATCAGTCGTCGCTGTCGCGATCGTCGTTGTCACGGCGGCTGCCGCGCTCTTCACCGTCGCTGTCGTCATCGCGGCGGCGCGAGGACTTGGCGTCGTCCTTTTCCTTCGACTTCAGGATGAAGGACTGCTCGGTGTCGGCGCCATCGCGCTTGATGACCAGGTGGCGCAGCACGGCATCGTTGAAGCGGAAGCCCGACTCCAGCTCGTTCAGCACGTTCTGGCTCACTTCGATGTTGAGCAGGACGTAGTGGGCCTTGGCCAGGTTCACGATCGGGTAGGCCAGCTGGCGGCGGCCCCAGTCTTCCAGGCGGTGGATCTTGCCGCCATCGGTCTCGATCAGCGCCTTGTAGCGCTCGATCATCGCCGGGACCTGCTCGCTCTGGTCAGGGTGGACCAGGAACACGACTTCGTAATGTCGCAGGGACATTGGTGGGTAACTCCTTGTGGATGCGGCCCTTTTGGGGCCTGGCAGCCTCCCGCCCTATGCGGTGAGGCAAGGTTCCATCCGGCCCCCTTGGGGTGCGGACAGAAGCGGAATAATATGGCGGGACGTGGGGTTAGCGCAAGGAGTGACCGGGGCCAGGGACCAGGGATGAGTAGCGAGGGCGCCAAAACCGGGCGCCTGGGCACAACGACCTGCTCAACCGTATGGGCTCACGCCCCTACTACTCGCCCCTGCTTCACAACGGCTCACCCCACCGTAAAGCTCTCGCCGCAGCCGCACTCGCCGGTGGCGTTGGGGTTGTGGAAGACGAAGCTGGCGTTCAGGCCCTGGCGCTGGAAGTCGATCACGGTGCCGTCGACCAGCGGCAGGCTCTTGCCGTCCACGATCAGCGGCACGCCGTCGATGGTGACCATCTCGTCGCCTTCGTTCACCGCGTCGGCCAGGTCCACTACGTAGCCGAAGCCCGAGCAGCCCGTGCGCCTGACCCCGAAGCGCACGCCGGCGGCGCCGGGGGTACCGGCAAGGAAGGTACGCATGCGTTCGCTGGCGGCTGGCGTGATGGTGATGGTCATGGCGTGCAACTGCGGGGCGTTTCGGTGGTCGGAAAGGGATCGCGAAAGGTCGCTACCTGAATGGGACGTACATTATCATGCCCCGTTCGACTTACGCGTCCGATATGCGGCGCCCAGCAGGAGTTTCAATCCATGGCGGTGGTCAGCGTCAAACAGGCTCTCTCCGGCGGCATCGAGGCCGGCAGCACCGTGACCGTGCGCGGCTGGGTCCGCACGCGGCGCGATTCCAAGGCAGGCCTGTCCTTCGTCAATATCAGCGACGGCTCCTGCTTCGACCCGATCCAGGTGGTGGTCACCGGCCAGGTCCCCAACTACGAAGGCGAGGTGAAGCACCTCACCGCCGGCGCGGGCGTGATCGCCACCGGCACCCTGGTGCCCTCGCAGGGCAAGGGCCAGCGCTTCGAGATCCAGGCCGAGTCGGTCGAGGTCACCGGCTTCGTGGACGACCCGGAGACCTACCCGATCCAGCCCAAGCAGCATTCCATGGAATTCCTGCGCGAGGTGGCCCACCTGCGCCCGCGCACGAACCTGTTTGGCGCGGTGACGCGCGTGCGCCACACGATGATGACGGCGATCCACCGCTGGCTCACCGAACAAGGCTTCTTCTGGATCAACACGCCGATCATCACCACCTCCGACGCCGAGGGCGCCGGCGACATGTTCCGCCTGTCCACCCTGGACCTGGCCAACCTGCCGCGCACGCCGGACGGCAAGATCGACTACCGCAAGGACTTCTTCGGCCGCGAGGCCTTCCTCACCGTGTCCGGCCAGCTCAACGTCGAGGCCTACTGCCTGGCGATGAGCAAGGTGTACACCTTCGGCCCGACCTTCCGTGCCGAGAACTCCAACACGCCGCGCCACCTGGCCGAGTTCTGGATGGTGGAGCCGGAGATCGCCTTCGCCGACCTCAACGCCGACGCCGACTGCGCCGAGGGCTTCCTCAAGGCGATCTTCAAGGCCGTGCTGGAGGAGCGCCCGGACGACATGGCGTTCTTCGCCGAGCGCGTGCTGCCCGAGGCGATCAGCCGTCTGGAAGCCTTTATCGCCGAACCGTTCGAGCGCATCGACTACACCGAGGCGGTGGAGATCCTCAAGAAATCGGGCCAGAAGTTCGATTTCCCGGTGGCCTGGGGCATCGACCTGCAGACCGAGCACGAGCGCTACCTCGCCGAGAAGCACGTCGGCCGGCCGGTGGTGGTGATGAACTACCCCGAGCAGATCAAGGCTTTCTACATGCGCCTGAACGACGACGGGAAAACCGTCGCGGCGATGGACGTGCTGGCGCCGGGCATCGGCGAAATCATCGGCGGCAGCCAGCGCGAGGAGCGCCTGGACTACCTGGACCGCCGCATGGTCCAGTTCGGGCTCGATCCGGCCACCTACGGCTGGTATCGTGACCTGCGCCGCTACGGCACCGTGCCGCACGCCGGCTTCGGCCTGGGCTTCGAGCGCCTGCTGGTCTACGTGTGCGGCCTGTCCAACATCCGCGACGCCATTCCCTATCCACGTGCGGCAGGGACAGCCGAATTCTGATCCACGGTCCATCCATGCGTTATCGCCCGATCACCGCCATCGCCATTACCCTGCTCGCCCTCACGGTGGGCGGTTGCCACAGCATGAATACGCTGGTGCCGCCCAACCTGCGGCCGCCGGAGAACGTCAACGGCAGCCTCGACCAGGCCAAGAAGGCCTTGCAGCAAGCCACGCCCTGCTGCACCACCTTCGCCGACTTCTCCTACCAGAACGTCCTGCCTTGGCGGCCGCAGAAGTTCGTACTGGGTCCCGGCAGCATGGTGGCCAGCCTCAATGGCGAACGCAGCTATTTCCTCAGCTTCAGCCTGCCGCGCGAGGCCAGGCTGCCCTACCGCATTGCTTTCAAGTCCGAGCTCAACGGGCGCTGGCTGCGCGCCAGCTACCTGTTCGCCCCGACCGTGGTGGTGCTGGACGAGGCGTTCCAGCCGATCAGCAGCAAGGATATCGGCCTGTGCGAGCACATGGGCTGGACCGACGAGACCACCGGCGCCTTCGGCAGCGCGGAAATCAACGATCCCCGCGCCCGCTACCTGGTGCTGTACAGCTCGGCCAAGCAGCAGGCCGACAGCACCTACTGGGAGCAATCGCCCGCCGCTTTCTCCGCCGAGGCGCCGGTGAAGATGGCCGCGGCCGGCACCTTCAAGGTGCCGCACGGGCCGGATGGCACCGTCTGGCTGGGGCTGATGGACAAGACCTACCAGAGCGCCATCGACAGCGCCATCTGCGCCAAGCCGGCGGAAGGCAACGGCGTGCTCAGCACATTGCGCGAGGCCCTTCCCCTGCCCGGGCTGGGCGGTGGCAATGACGGCAAGACCGATGCCGCCAAGGCCACGGGGACGCAGAATGGCGCGGCCTCGACCGCGCCGGCCAGCAACGCATCGAACGGCTGACCGCGTCGCGGACAAACCCTGATGACAGGCACGGCATGATCGAGCTCTATCTCACCCTGTTGCTTGCCGGCGTGGCCTGCTTCCTGCTGCACTTCGCCTCGCAGTACCGTGTGGCCGCGTTGCTGCGCCGTCGCCATCCGCACGAGTGGCAGATCATCGCCGAGAGCGACGGCAGGCCGACCAACCTGCTGCGCACCTGGATGCGCCTGCAGTTGGCGCTGCGCTCGCCGGTACTGCCCGCCCTGGAGGACGGCGCCATCACGCGCTGGCGGCAGGCCTGGCGCTACAGTCTGTGGACCGCATGGCTGTGCTGGTTCGCCGCCCTGGGGCTCCAGTTCAACGCGCGCTAACCCGTTTCCCCGCCAACAAGGAGTCCCGCCATGCTGCTGGATCTGAGCGGTCGCCATGCCCTGGTATGCGGCGCCTCGCGAGGCATCGGCCGCGCCAGCGCCACCGAGCTGGCCGGGCTGGGCGCCAGCGTCACCCTGCTCGCGCGCTCGGCCGATGCGCTGAAGACGACCGTCGAGGTCCTGCCACGCCGCGACGGCCAGCACCATCGCTGGTTCGCGGTGGACATGCTGCACACCGACCAGTTGCGCGACGCACTGGCCGACATCGTGGCCGACCATCCGCTGGAAATCCTCGTCAACAATACCGGCGGCCCGCCGGGCGGGCCTATCCACGCCGCCGAGGCGGCCGATTTCGAAAGTGCCTTCCGCCAGCACCTGCTGGCCGGCCAGACGCTGGTGCAGGCGCTGCTGCCGGGCATGCGGGCCAGCGGCTACGGGCGCATCGTCAACGTAATCTCCACCTCGGTGAAGGAGCCGATCGCGGGCCTGGGCGTCTCCAACACCGTGCGCGCCGCCGTGGCCGCCTGGGCCAAGACCCTGTCGGGCGAGGTGGCGGCCGACGGCATCACGGTCAACAACGTGCTGCCCGGCTACACCCGCACGGCGCGGCTGGACGGGCTGCTGGCGGCGCAGGCACGAAGCAGCGGCCGCAGCGAGGAAGAAGTGGCGCAAGGCATGCTGGCCAGCGTGCCGGCCCGGCGCTTCGGCGAGGCCGCTGAGGTGGCCGCCGTGGTCGCCTTCCTGTGCACGCCGGCCGCGGCCTACGTCAACGGCATCAGCATCGCGGTGGATGGCGGGCGGACACGGGCGCTGGCCTGATTCCACCTGCGGGACGCACCCAGTGCGCGGCCGGTGAAGCGGGGGGACGAGGGGCGGGTAGCGGGGGCGCAAAGTCCAGGTACCTGAGGCCAGCCTGTATAGGGCGATAGACTTTCGGGTTTGCGCCCTCGCTACTCGTCCCTCGTCCCTGCGGTCGCGCACTGAGTGCGCTCCTACAGAAAGCAATATCGCGCCGCATACGGCGGCGTCCGGTGCATTCGGCGGGCGCAGGCCTTAAGCTTCGCCGATGCCTATTCCGCGCCTCGCCAACCTGATCGATGGCCGCCTGCAGGCGCCGCGCGACGATCGCTGGCTGGACGTGTTCGAGCCGGCCACCGGCCAGGTGTTCGCGCACTGTCCCGATGCCTCCGCCGAGGATGTCGCCGATGCCGTGGCGGCGGCACAGCGCGCCGCGCCGGGCTGGGCCACGACGCCCGCCGAGCGGCGCGCCGGCCTGTTGCACAAGCTGGCCACTCTCGTCCAGGAGCGGTTCGAGGACTTCGTCGCGCTGGAGTCGCGCGACAGCGGCAAGCCGCTGGCCCAGGCGCGCAGCCTGGACATTCCGCGCGCCATCGCCAACCTGCGTTACTTCGCGGCCCAGGTGGTGGCGTGGAGCAGCGAATCGCACGCGATGGAAACCGGCGCGATCAACTACACGCTGCGCCAGCCGCTCGGCGTGGCGGGCTGCATCAGCCCGTGGAACCTGCCGCTGTACCTGTTCACCTGGAAGATCGCTCCCGCGCTGGCCGCGGGCAACGCGGTGGTCGCCAAGCCCTCGGAGACCACGCCCTGCACCGCCGCCCTGCTGGGCGAGCTGAGCATCGAGGCGGGTTTCCCGCCCGGCGTGCTCAACATCGTGCAGGGCCGCGGCCCCAGCGTGGGACAGGCCATCGTGGAACATCCCGCGGTCAAGGCGGTGTCGTTCACCGGCAGCACGCGCACCGGCGCGCAGATCGCCGCCGCGGCGGCGCCGCACTTCAAGAAGGTCTCGCTGGAGCTGGGCGGCAAGAATCCCGCCGTGGTGTTCGAGGATGCCGATCTCAGCGACGCGAACCTGGACACCATCGTGCGCTCCGGTTTCGCCAACCAGGGCGAGATCTGCCTGTGTGGCTCGCGCCTGTTGGTGCAGCGCTCGATCTACGGTGCGTTCCGCGAACGCTACCTGGCGCGTGTGAAGGCGCTGCGCGTGGGCGATCCGCACGAGCCGGGCAGCGACCTGGGGGCGCTGGTCTCGCGGGAGCACTTTGACAAGGTGATGGACTGCATCGCCACCGCGCGCGGGGAAGGCGGCGCCGTGCTCTGCGGCGGCGAGGCCGTCCACGTGCCGGGCCGCTGCGCGGAAGGCTGGTTCGTGGCCCCCACGGTCATCGAGGGCCTGGGCCCCGACGCCCTCACCAACCAGCACGAGATCTTCGGGCCGGTGGTGAGCCTGATCCCGTTCGAGGACGAGGACGAGGCGCTGGCCATCGCCAACGGCACCGGCTACGGCCTGGCCGCGTCGGTGTGGACGCGCGACCTTTCCCGCGCGCACCGCATCGGCGAACGGCTGGACTTCGGCATCGTCTGGATCAACTGCTGGCTGCTGCGCGACCTGCGTACGCCGTTCGGCGGCGCCAAGCAATCCGGCCTGGGACGCGAGGGCGGCGTGGAAGCGCTGCGCTTCTTCACCGAGCCGAAAAACATCTGCATACGCTATTGAGAACCTCTCTGTGAAAAGCCCCCTGCAAAACCTGCTCGACAGCAATCGCGTGTGGTCGGCCGCGGTACGCGCTCAGGACCCGCGCTTCTTCGAACGCCTCGCCCAGCAGCAGGCGCCCAAATACCTGTGGATCGGCTGCTCCGACTCGCGCGTACCGGCCACGCAGATCGTGGACCTGCCGCCCGGCGACATCTTCGTGCAGCGCAACGTCGCCAACGTGGTCTCGCATACCGACCTCAACTGCCTGAGCACCATCCAGTTCGCCGTGGACGTGCTCAAGGTCGAGCACATCCTGGTGGTTGGCCACTACGGCTGCGGCGGCGTGCAGGCAGTGCTGGACGACCGCCGCCTCGGGCTGGTCGACAACTGGCTGCGCCACGTGGGCGACGTGGCGCAGAAGCATGCCGGCCTGCTTTCCTCCATCGACCTGATGAACCTGCGCAACGCTCGCCTGTGCGAGCTCAACGCCATGGAGCAGGTGGTCAACGTGTGCCACACCACCATGGTGAGGGATGCGTGGGAGCGTGGGCAGAAGCTGTCAGTGCACGCGTGGTGCTACAGCCTGTTCGATGGCCATGTGAACGATCTGGGCATGCACGTCAGCGCCTACCCGGAACTCCGGCCCGCCTACGAGCACGCCCTGCAGCGCCTGGGCACCCTGCCGGAATTCAACCGGTGAGCGACACCGTCCGCACCGACCAGGCGCCCGCCCCGGTCGGGGCTTATCCGCACGCGCGGCGGGTGGGCAACCTGCTGTTCCTCTCCGGCGTCGGCCCCCGCCGGCCCGGCGACAACGTCATTCCCGGCAATGTCTACGACGCGCAGGGCCGGTTGGTCGGCTACGACATCGAGGCGCAGTGCCACCAGGTATTCGCCAACGTGCGTGCGATCCTGGAGGCCAGCGGCGCGCGCTGGGATGCGTTGGTCGACGTGACCGTGTTCCTCACCGACATGGCGCGCGATTTCGCCGCCTACAACCGGCTCTATGCTGAGTATTTCGCCGGCGTGGACGCCTGCCGCACCACGCTAGGCATCACCGCGTTGCCGACGCCGATCGCGATCGAGCTCAAGTGCGTGGCGGCTCTGAAAGGCGAATAAGGGAAAGCGGGCGTGCCACGCCCATCACCTTTCCAAACGAAAGCCCCGACACTCACGCGCAGGGCTTCGCATCGTTGGCGCTCAGTGACTGGCCGTGGTCTGCGGCAGCGTCGACTTGGCCGTGCGCTTGACCGAGTGGCCGCCCTTCTGCTTCGGCTGGCTGTTGGCCGACTTGTCCTTCTTGTGATGGTGCGAAGAGGAACTGGCCGACTTCGCGGGCGCCGCCGGGGGAGCAGCGTCCTGGGCCAGCACCGCGCCGGAAAGGGCAACACCCGCCACAAGCAGGGAAGCGATCGCGAACTTACGCATGTTGATGAGCCTCGAACATTGGAAACCTGCATCGCGGACCCGGCCGGAACCCGGCGACACGGGCGGCGCGACGGCCAAACCATGGCACGTTTCGGCGCGTGCCGGAACCGCCCGGCGCAAGCGGGCGCGTGAGATTTCCGCCGCGAGCGTCTTGACTTTGCAAGTCCCTAACGGGAGCCGAAGCTTCTTGCGCTTATGCCACGCACAGGCGCAGCAGCGCCGCGATGGTCTCCTGCAACGTGGCAGCCTTCGCCTCGTCGTAGGCGAAGCTGTCCTCGTCCATGTAGTTGAGCTGCGCCAGCTCCAGTTGCACGGCCTGCACGTCGTTTTCCGGACGGCCGTAGTGGCGGGTGATGTAGCCGCCCTTGAAGCGCCCATTCACCACGAAGCCATAGCGGGACTGGGTCTCCAGCACGCCTTGCAAGCGCTGCTGCAGGACCGGCGAGCAGCTGGCGCCGTCGGCGGTGCCCAGGTTGAAGTCGGGCAGCCGTCCCTCGAACAGCATGGGCACCCGGCTGCGGATGGAATGCCCTTCCCACAGCACGACGCGCCCATGCTCGGCGCGCAAGCGTTCAAGTTCTTGCGAAAGTGCCTCATGGTAGGGACGCCAGAACGCGTTCACCCGCTGTTGAATTTCCTCGGCCGAGGGTTCCTCGCCGTCGAGGTAGAGCGGTTCGCCATCGAAGCCGATGGTGGAAACCAGCCCGGTTTCGCGGCGTCCCGGGTAGAGCGCCTGGCCATCGGCGGGACGGTTGAGGTCCACCACGTAGCGCGAGGCGAGCGGCCGCAGCACGCTGGCGCCCAGCACCTCGGCCAGCGGCGCGTAGAGGCGGTGCATGTGCCAGTCGGTATCGGCCGAGCGCCGGGCGTTCGGGCGCATGCGCGCGGCGATGCCGCCGGGGATATGGCTGCCATCGTGCGGCAGGCTGATCAGCAGCGGCGCGGTGCCGCGGTGGAGCGTGTAGGTAGCAGTCATGCCGGCAGTCTATTCCGGCGCTAGCCCATCAGCACCAGTTCCTCCGCCGAACTGGGATGGATCGCCACCGTCGCATCCAGGTCGCGCTTGCGCAGCCCCATCTTCATCGCCACGGCGAAGCCTTGCAGCATTTCCTCGGCGCCGGGGCCGAGCACGTGGATGCCGACGACGCGCTCCTCCTCGCCGATGCAGAGGATCTTCATCAGGCTCTGCTGCTTGTGGCCGGCCACCGCCCACTGCAGCGGCGTGAAGTGGCTGCGGTAGACGCGCAGGGCGTCGCCGTGGAACTCGCGCGCCTGCGCCTCGGTGAGCCCCACCATCGCCAGCGGCGGCTCGGCGAACACCACGCTGGCGATGTTCTCGTAGTCGAGCCGGCTGTCCGGCTGCCCGCCGAACAGGCGATCGGCCAGGTGGCGGCCCGCGGCCACCGCCACCGGCGTGAGCTGGAAACGCTCGGTGACGTCGCCCACCGCATAGATGCCGGGCACGCTGCTGTTCTGCCACGCGTCGGTGACCACGCGCCCCAGTTGGTCCACGTGCACGCCGGCCGCCTCGATGCCGAGGCGGTCGGTATTGGGCACGCGCCCCACCGCCCACAGTACCGCGTCATAGGGACCGCAGGGGCCGTTGACGCCATCGTCGAAAACGATGCCCTCGCCCTCGCGGCGCAGGCCATCGACCCGCACCTGGTGCGTGACCTCGATGCCCTGCACGCGCATGTGTTCTTCCAGCATGTCCACCAGCTCGGCATCGAAGCCCGCCAGCAGGCGGTTGCGCACGTGCAGGGTGACTTCGCTGCCCAGGGCGCGCAGCAGGCCCGCGAATTCCACGGCAATATAGCCGCCGCCGATCACCGCGATGCGTCGCGGCAGGTCATGCAGCGCGAAGATGTCGTCGGACACCAGCCCCAGCTCGAAGCCCGGCACATCCAGGCGGCGCGGCCGGCCGCCGGTGGCGATCACGACCTGTGGAGCGCGCAGTTCGCCGCCACTGGCCGTGGCGATGGTGTCGGCCGAGACGAAGCGGCCGGCCTCGGCGAACACCCGGATGCCGGACTCCGCCAGGCGCGCGGCGTAGCGCTCCCGGATGCCGTCGATATAGCGCTGGCGCAGCTGTCGGAAATGCTCCCAGTCGAGCGCGCCGGGCGTGACGGCAAACCCGTAGTCGAGCGCCAGGTGCTGCCCTTGCGCCAGTTGCGCCGCGTACCATAGCGCCTTCTTCGGCACGCAGCCGACGTTGACGCAGGTGCCGCCCAGCGCGGCGGGCTCCAGCAAGGCCACGCGCGCGCCGTGGCGCGCCGCGCGGAAGGCCGAGGCCAGCCCGCCGGAGCCGCCGCCGAGCACGATCAGGTCAAAGGATTCGGCCATGCCATGTTCTCCAGCCATCGGCGTGCGGGCGACGCCGGCATCATGCCCCGAAACGCGCCGGCGCATAGGGCGCGGGATCGATCGGCGGCGTGCCGCCATGCAGCAGCGCCGCCACCAGCTCGCCCGTCGCGGCCGACATGCTGATGCCCAGCATGCCGTGCGCCGTGGCCAGCAGCAGGTTGGACCAGCGCGTGCTCGGGCCGATGATCGGCACCTCGTCCACGCTCATGGGCCGCCAGCCCCACCATTCTTCCTGCAATTGCGGCCCTTCCGGCACGTGCAGGCTTTCTGCCGCGCCACGGCGCAAGGCGTCCAGGCGCGTGCGATTGAGGCCCTCGGCATAGCCGGAGAACTCCATCGTGCTGCCCAGGCGGAAGCCGGACTCCCAGGTGGTGACGCACACCGCCGCCTCGCGCAGCACCAGCGCGTGGCGCGGGGCCTGCGCCGGACGCGTGTAGGTGAGTGAATAGCCCTTGCCCGGCTGCATCGGCAGGCGCAGGTCGAGCAAGCGGGCGGTCAGCGGCGACCAGGCGCCCAGCGCCAGCACCACGCGCTCGCCGCGGAACGCGCCGCGCGTGGTGTGCACCTGCCCGATGCGGCCAGCATCGGTGCCGAAGCGCTCGACGCGCGCGCCGCTCTCGATGACGCCGCCCAGCTCGATGACGCGCCGCGCCAGTTCCGCCGCGTAGCGGTCGGGCCGCAGGCGCGCATCGCCGGGATGGAACAGGCCGCCCGCCACGCCCGGCTTGAGGGCCGGCTCGCGCGCCTGCACCTCGTCGCCGTTCAGGCGCTGCACTTCCACGCCCAGCCGGTCGAGCACCCGGGCATGGTGCTTCTCGTCGGACTGCAGGGCCGATGCGGTGCGATAGACATAGAGCTCGCCTTCCTCGCGGAACTCGCAGTCGAACCGTTCGTCCCGGACCAGCTCGGCCAGCAGCCGGCGCGAACGCTGCAGGATAGCCGAGCGGGCACGCGCGGCACGCTCGAAGTCGCGCCAGTTGCAATGCCGGGCGAAACCCAGCAGCCAGCGCAGCCGCGGGCCATCGAAGCGTGGATTGATGTACAACGGGGCATCGGCACGCAGCATGGAGCGCAGGGCCACGCCCAGCATGCCCGGCATCGCCAGGGGGGCGGCGTGGCTGGGGGTGATCGTGCCGCAATTGCCGTGCGAACTGCCGCAGCCCGGGGTACCCTGCTCCAGAACGCGCACGGTGGCCCCGGACTTCAGCAGGTAATACGCACTGGCCAGGCCGATGACGCCGCCGCCGAGAATCAACACATCACTGCGTGAAGCATCCATGGCGTTATTGTAGCGTCGCTGCGGCTTGGCCCTAACTGCGGGGGGATCAGAGCAATGGAAGCGTCCGAGGTGAAGTCCGGCGGGATGAAGCATGCATGGCGCTCGGTGGCATGGCTGCCCGCCATCGCCACCGTTCTGCTCGGCGGCACGGCGGCGGCGCAGCAGAAGCCCGCCACCGCCTCCTCGTCCCTGCAGGTGTCGCGCGACCTGTTCGCCGAGACCATCCACCTGAAGACCGACCTGGCGCGCTACCTGTACCTGCGCGAGGTGATGCCGCAACTGACCCTGAAAGATCGCCTGGTGGACCAGCAGTTGCTGTCGTCCATCGAGGACGAGCTGGGCCTGTACGACGAGGCCATCATGGACTTCCCGTTCGACAACCGCGTGCAGACGCCGGTCACCCTGCCCCTGCCCGCCGACTGGCAGGCAGTGGATGCGGCGGACGAGATCGCCCGGCTGTCGAGCGAGCGACGCATCGTGATGATCAACGAGGCCCACCACGATGCGCATACCCGCGAGCTGACCCTGGCCCTGCTGCCCAAGCTGCGCGCGGAAGGCTTCAACTACTTCGCGGCCGAGGCGCTGGGCAACGACGATCCAGGCCTGATGAAACGTGGCTATGCCATCGCCAGTACCGGCAGCCAGTACCTGCACGAGCCGTTGTACGGCGACATCATCCGCGAGGCGATCCGCCTCGGTTTCCAGGTGGTGGCCTACGAATCGGACGTCGATGCGCTAGCCGACCGCGAGGCGGGCCAGGCCAGGCTGCTGTACCGGCAGGTATTCGCCAAGGACCCCAAGGCACGCTTGTTCGTGCATGCCGGCTACGCCCACATCGACAAGGCGCCGGGCAACCTGGGCAACGCCATCCAGCCGATGGCCATGCAATTGAAGCAGCTCACCGGATTCGATCCGCTGTCCATCGACCAGACCCGCTGGCGCGACATCGGCCCCATGCCCAAGGGCGACCCCTACCGGCAGTTGTACGGGCAATTCCCGGTCGAGCGTCCATCGGTGCTGGTCAGCCGCGAGAACGGCAGCGTGTGGGCCTCCGATCCCACCCGGCACGACGTGGACGTGATCCTGCCGCCCTCCGGCCACCAGCGCCGACCGCACTGGCTGGGCCTGGATGGCGCGCGCCAGACCCGGGTCATTTCCAGCGACATGTGCCAGCGGCAGTTGCCCTGCATGGTCGAAGCCCGCTTTGCCGGCGAAAGCGAGGATGCGATTCCCGCCGACCGCTATGTCTTTCTCACCGACAACAGCATGAACTCCTTGTACCTGCGCCCCGGCGAATACCTGGTGACCAGTTGGGACCGCGAGGGCCGCAGGCTCAGCCAGCGCAACCTCAAGGTCGATCCGCCCGGCTCATGAGCCAGCGAGATGATTTCCAGTGACCACTTAGAACTTCTATCCAAACCATTGATTTGCTAACCTCAAGCCCGTCTCATGCTTGAGGGGATGCGCGATGTGCCAGGAGCCTGCCGAATCGTCCTTGCGCCAGGACACACCCTGGCGCGCGGCCCGGCATGTGGTGGTGCTGGGCGCGGCGATCCTCCTGCTCGCCGCCTGCGCCGGCGGCGCCCGCCGCCCCGAGCCCACCTACAAGGACTCACACTCGTCGCTGGCCAACCTGCCGGCCCGCGCGCCGGCCGGCAGCATGGGCACGGCCAACGATGTGCTGTTCCGCGCCATCGCCCTGGTGGGCACCCCCTACCGCTGGGGCGGCAACACCCCGGATGGCGGCTTCGACTGCAGCGGCCTGGTCGACTACATCTACCAGAACGCCGCCGGCCTCGCCCTGCCGCACAGCTCGCGCGACATGGCGCAGATGAGCGGCCGACGGGTACGCCAGATGGCCGACCTGGTGAGCGGCGACCTGGTGTTCTTCGGCGGCTCCGGCGGCATCAGCCACGTCGGCGTCTACGTGGGCAAGGGCCGTTTCGTGCACGCCCCCAACAGCGGCGGCACGGTGCGGCTGGACGATATCGACGGCCCCTACTGGCGCGACCATTTCGCCTTCGGCAAACGCCTGCTCGATTAGCCTCCCCCTGCTTCGCCCGGGCCGGCGCAGGCCGCGCCTATCGTTCCCATTGAAAAATTAAATTGTATGCAATTTAATTTTGAGCTTATGATCCTCCCCATGAAACGGAAACCTACCCCCGACCACCTGCTGCTGGACCAGCAATTCTGCTTCGCGCTCTATGCGGCATCGCGCTCGGTCACCGGCCTTTACCGACCACTGCTGGAGCCGCTGGGGCTGACCTACCCGCAATACCTGGCGATGCTGGTGTTGTGGGAGCAGGACGGCCTCACCGTACGCGAGCTGGGCCAGCGCCTGCTGCTGGACTCGGGAACGCTCACCCCGCTGCTGAAGCGGTTGCAGGCCGCGGGCCTGGTCGATCGCCGGCGCCGGACCGAGGACGAGCGCGAGGTGGAAATCCGGCTCACCGATGCCGGCCTCGCCCTGCGCGAACAGGCCGAAGGCATCCCCCCATGCATGGCGCAGCGCCTGCGCCTGTCCCCCGGACAGATGCAGGCATTGCGCGATGAACTGAAGCAGCTCACCCGGCAACTCCAACTATCCCCCACCGAGGACTGACACCATGAACATCAGCAAGATTCTCTACACCGCCAACGCCACCGTGACCGGCGGCCGCGAAGGCCACGTCAAGAGCGACGATGGCGTGCTCGACCTGCAGTTGGTCGTTCCCAAGGGCCTGGGCGGCCCGGGCGGCGCCGGCAGCAACCCGGAACAACTGTTCGCGGCCGGCTACGCCGCCTGCTTCGAAGGCGCGGTGCGCTTCGTGGCCCGCCAGAAGAACGTGGCGCTGAAGGAAGCCTCGGTGACCTCGCACGTGAGCATCGGCCCGCGCGAACCGACCGGCTTCGGCATCGCCGTGAAGCTGGACGTGAGCCTGCCCGGCATCGACCGCGCCGTGGCGCAGGAACTGGTGGACACCGCCCACCGCGACATCTGCCCGTATTCCCATGCCACGCGCGGCAACGTGGACGTGCAGATCACGCTGGTGTAAGCGACTAAAAGAAGAAACGACAACGGCGCCGAAAGGCGCCGTTGTTGTTTGAACCAGCAAAGGCCTCGCAAGGCCCGCCCCTCACCCCAGCCCTCTCCCCGGAGGGGAGAGGGAGTAAGGCGCGCGCGGTTTTAAGTCCTCAGTGCATCGCCGCCCCGCGGTGTGTGGCGGAAGGAGACACGGATTCGGCTTGCGAAGGCCTTCGAGGCTTGTATCTATCGCAGTGCCGCGCTCCCTCACCGCCACGGCGCGTTGCGGCCGGCAGGTCGTCGAAACGCCCGCCGCGTCCCACGGGGACTTCCTTCGGTCGTAGGCGGCACCCTGGCGGCAGCGCGACAACCAAGCACCGAGGCCCTGGGCCCTGGCCTTCGCCGGGGTGACGAGACGAGCAAGGCAGACCGAGGCGAAAAGCGGTCGCGCACAGGGTGCGCTCCTACACAGGGCGGCGGGCATTCTCGAGGCGGCAACGCCCCAAGCGGGACGCCGCCATCAATGGGCATCGGCACCCGGCGGATGCGCATGGCCATGGGCGATCTCCTCCTCACTCCCATCGCGTACCTCATTGAGGGTCACGTCGAACATCAACGTCTTGCCCGCCATCGGATGGTTCAGATCCACGTCCACCGTGGTCATGCCCACCTTCTGCACCACCACCACGCGGTGGCCGCCTTCCTTCAGCGCCAGCACCGTGCTCATGCCCGGCTTGAGCTTGGCGGCCTGCTGGAAATACTTCTTCGGCACGCGCTGGGTCATGCCCTCCTGGCGCTCGCCGTAGCCCTCGGCCGGGGCTATCTCGGCCTGCAGGCTCTCGCCGGCCTCGTGGCCTTCCAGCGCCTTCTCCAGGCCGGGGATCAGCTGGCCATGGCCCAGCAGCACCCACAGCGGCTCGTTGCGGTCGAGCGAACTCTCGATCTTTTCCCCGTCCACCGTCAGCGTGTAGTGGAGCGAGATGACCTTGTCCTTGCCAGCCTTCATTGCGTGTCTCGTGATGGATCAAACCTGGGATTCTAGCAGTCTGCCCGGCTAGCCGCCCGTAGCGGCGCGGGACCGGCCGAAGCGCACGCCGCGTGCCTCGGGCCCCAGCCGGGCCAGCACGGCCAGCAGCACGGCCACGCCGGCGATCCACACCGACATGGCGAAGGCCAGGTCGTTGCCATGCCACCGGGCGATGGCGAACTGTGCATTGGCGGTCACCGCGGCCAGCAGGTTGCCGGTCTGGTAGGCGAAGCCGGGCAGCGTGCCGCGCATGCCCTCCGGCGACAGCTCGTTGAGATGGGTGGGCACCACGCCCCAGGCGCCCTGCACCATCACCTGGATCAGGAAGGCGCCCAGCGCCAGCGCCCACAGCGAGCCGCCGTGCATCCACAGCGGGATCACCGGGATAGCCAGCAGCGCGGCCAGGACGATGGCGCGGCGGCGCCCGATCCGCTCGGACAGCGCGCCGAAGAACAGGCCGCCCACCAGCGCGCCGAGGTTGAGCATGGCCACCAGCATGAAGGCCGCACCCGAGCCGGTGGGCAGGTGCAGGCTCTCCTCCTCGAAGGTGTGGTAGAGGTCCTGCGAGCCGTGGCTGAACATGTTGAAGGCCATCATCAGCAGCATCAGGTAGATTGCCAACTTCCAGTGGCCACGCATGGCGGCGAACAGGCCCTGCCGCGCCTGCCCCTTGTGCTCCTGCCGCCACACCTCCGACTCGGGCACGGTGCGGCGGATGTACAGCACCAGCAGGGCCGGCGCCGCGCCCACCACGAACAGGCCGCGCCAGCCGATATGGTCCACCAACAGCCAGTTCACCAGCGCGCCGAGGAAGAAGCCGCAGGGATAGCCGCTCTGCAGCAGGCCCGACACGACGCCGCGCGACTTCGGCGGGATCGACTCCATCGCCAGCGAGGCGCCGATGCCCCATTCGCCGCCCATCGCCACGCCGAACAGGAAGCGCAGCACCAGCAGCATGGTCAGCGAGGTGGAGAATGCGGTGGCCAGTTCGAAGATCGAGAACAGCACCACGTCCAGCATCAGGATGGGGCGCCGCCCGTAGCGGTCGGCCAGGCGCCCGAACAGCAGCGCGCCCAACGGTCGGGCCGCCAGCGTCAGCAGCAGGCCGACCGCTACTTCGTCGTTGTCGACATGAAATTCCCGCGCGACGCCCACGATCACGAAGGTGAGCAGGAAATAGTCGAAGGCATCCAGCGTCCAGCCCAGGAAGCTGGCGAGCACCGTATGGCGCTGGGTGGAAGTCAGCTCCCGCAGGGGCGCGAACGGTGACATGGGCGAGACTCCATCGTGGCGAACGTATCCGCGGGCGCGGCGCACAGGGCGCCAAGCGAACCATCAGCGCCGCCGCAGCGCAAGGGCGGACGGTGCGGCGCGCGTGACGACGGTGCCATGCCTGGCGCACTCCGCCTTCACGCCATGCAGGCACGCCACCGGCTGATATGGCGGCCATGGACGCCGCCCTCGAACGCATCGCTGGTTCCTACGATCACTGGCTCCAACGCCGCTACGTGCAAGGCAAGCTGGCCGCCGATCCCGCCTATGCCGCGGTGGCCGAGCTGGTGGCCGCGCGTCCGCTGCCCTTGCTGGACATCGGCTGCGGCATGGGTTTGCTGGGGCAATACCTGCATGTGCGCGGCGTGCTGCGCGGCTATCTGGGACTGGACAACGACCCACGCAAGATCGAGGCGGGCCAGCGCGCGCTGCGTCACGCGGGACTGGAGCGGGTGCTCCGCCTGCGCCTGGCCGATGGCCATGCCGAGCATCCGCTGCGCGGCCACGTGGCGCTACTGGACGTGCTGCATTACCTGCCCCGGGACTGCCAGCAGACCCTGCTTGCCAACGCCATCGCGCACCTGGCCCCCGGCGGACGGGTGATAGTCCGCACCATGCTGCGCGAGCGCAGTTGGCGCTACCAGCTCACGCGGGTATCGGAATTCTTCCTGCGCACCAGCGGCTGGATGCGGGTCGGCGCGCAACACTATCCCAGCGCCGAGGAGCTGCGCGGGCCCATGGAGGCGGCGGGCCTGCGCGTCACCCTGCGGCCGCTGCATGGGCGGATGCCGCTCGACTGCTACCTGATCGTGGGCGAAAGGGAGCTGGCATGAACGAAGGGCTGCACCCGCCCACCGCCTCTCAGAGCCTGTTCACGATCTCCCCGCGGGCTACGGGGAGATCGTGAGGCTCTCAAGGCAGGCTTGGGCGCGTTGCGCTATAATCGCCAGACGACCTCGGGTCGTCCTCCCTCTTTATTCATTACTGCAACGCGGTTCGTCGAACGCTCCGGGTTGCTCTGGAGCTACCATGTCCTTCGAATCGCTGGGCCTTGCGCCCGCGTTGTTGCGCGCGCTTGCCGAACAAGGCTACGCCGAACCCACACCCGTCCAGGCCGCCGCCATTCCCATCGTGCTGGAGGGCGCCGACCTGCTCGCCGCCGCCCAGACCGGCACCGGCAAGACCGCCGCCTTCGCGCTGCCGTTGCTGCAGCATCTGTCCCAGGGTCCCGCCGCCACCACCCGTCGCCCCCGCGCCCTGGTACTGACGCCCACGCGCGAGCTGGCCGCCCAGGTACACGACAACCTGCGCGCCTACGGCAAGCACCTGCGCATCGGCAGCACCACCATCTTCGGCGGCGTCAGCATGGGGCCGCAGATGCAGGCCCTGCGCCGCGGCGTTGATGTCATCATCGCCACGCCGGGCCGGCTGATCGACCACATGCAGCAGCGCTCGGTGGATCTCTCGGGTATCGAGGTGCTGGTGCTGGACGAAGCCGACCGCATGCTGGACATGGGCTTCCTGCCGGCGCTCAAGCGCATCCTGGCCGCGCTGCCCAGGCAGCGACAGACGCTGCTGTTCTCGGCCACCTTCGCGCCGCTGATCAAGGCGCTGGCCATGCAGTTCATGCATGAGCCGCGCGAGGTCTCGGTAACGCCGCCGAACTCGGTGGCGACCACGGTGACCCACCACGTGCATCCGGTGGACGCCGCCAGCAAGCGCGACCTGCTGCTGCACGTGCTGGCGCAGGACAGCCGCCGCCAGACGCTGGTATTCAGCCGCACCAAGCACGGCGCGGACAAGCTGGTGCGCTACCTGGAGGCGGCAGGCATGCGCGCCGCCGCCATCCACGGCAACAAGAGCCAGAACGCGCGCACCCGCGCGCTGGCCGATTTCAAGAGCGGCCGCATCACCGTGCTGGTAGCCACCGACATCGCCGCGCGCGGCATCGACATCGACCAGTTGCCCATCGTGATCAACTTCGACCTGCCGATGGTGGCCGAGGACTACGTGCACCGCATTGGCCGCACCGGCCGCGCGGGCGCCGACGGCATGGCGGTGTCGCTGGTGAGCCACGAGGAATCGGGCCTGCTGCGCGACATCCGCAAGCTGCTCAAGCAGGACATCGCTATCAGCGACGTGGCCGGCTTCGAACCCTCGCATCCGTTGCGCCTCGACGCGGGCGCGCCCCGCCCGGCGCAGGGCCAGCGCCAGCCGCGACCGAGCGGTCGTCCGCAGGGCTCGCATCGTCCGCACAATACCAGCCACGGCCACGGCGGCAACGAACGCCCCGCCGAAGGCAACCGCAAGCGCCAGCGCCGCCGCCGGCCCGCCGCCAAGGCCTAATGGCGGATGGAGCGCGCTCCCTCGGCTTGCCGAGGGAGCGCAAGCCTGTGTTCTCTCGATGCACGTGAATCAATCCGCCCCGCGAATCTTCGCGGTGAGCACATGGTCCTCCCAGGTGCCGGCGATCTGCAGGTAACGCTTCGCATAGCCTTCGCGCTCGAAGCCGAGACGTTCGAGCAGCCTGCCGCTGCGCTCGTTGCGCGGCATGTAGTTGGCCATCACCCGATGCATGTCCAACTGCCGGAAGGCCCACGGCAGTGCCGCGTCCAGTACTTCGTGCATCAGTCCCTGGCCCTGGCGCGAGGCGGCGACGCTGTAGCCGAGATGGCAGGCCTGGAACGCGCCGCGCACCACGTTGGCGAAGGTGAAGCAGGCCAGGACCTGCTCGCCGGCGTGGTCCAGCGCGAGGAACGGATAGGCGCGGTCCAGCCGCATCGCCTCGCACGCCTCGGCCAGCGCCTGCACGCAGTGCTCCAGCGTGTAGTACGAGGATTCGCGCAGCGGCTCCCACGGCGCCAGGTGCTCGCGATTCTCCACGCGATAGCGCAGCAGCCGGCGGGCATCACCGGCGTCGGCCGCACGCACCACGGTGCGCGCGGTCTGTATCGGGTGGATCAGGTTCACAGGCAACCGAGCGCCCTGGCGTGATGGCGCAGGTGGTCGTCGATGAAGGTGCCGATGAAGTAGTAGCTGTGGTCGTAGCCCGCGTGCCGGCGCAGCACCAGCGACTGCCCGCCCTCGGCGCAGGCCTGGTCGAACAGCTCGGGCTTGAGCTGGGTGGCGAGGAAGCCATCGGCCTCGCCCTGGTCGATCAGGATGGTGCCGTCGAACGTATGCCGCCGCACCAGCTCGCAGGCGTCGTACTCCGTCCACACGGCCTTGTCCTCGCCCAGGTAGCGGGGAAACGCCTTCTGGCCCCACGGCACCTGGGTGGGCGCCACGATGGGGGCGAACGCCGATACCGAGCGATAGCGCCCCGGATGGCGCAATGCGATGGTCAGCGCGCCGTGCCCGCCCATCGAGTGACCCGTGATGCCGCTGCGCTCGCGGTCGATCGGGAAATGCCGCGCCAACAGCGCAGGCAGCTCGTCCACCACGTAGCTATGCATGCGGAAACGCGACGACCACGGCGCCTGCGTGGCGTCGACGTAGAAACCTGCGCCCTCGCCGAACTCCCAGTCGCCGGTGGCGCCCTCGAAGCCGGTGTCGCGCGGGCTGGTGTCGGGCATCACCAGCACCAGCCCCAGCTGCGCCGCCAGGCGCTGCGCGCCCGCCTTGATGGTGGCGGTTTCCTCGGTGCAGGTGAGGCCGGCCAGGTAGTACAGCACCGGGCGCGGCCCCTGCGCCGCCTGCGGCGGCTGGTAGAGCGCGAAACGCATCGGACCGCCGCAGCTGTCCGAGTGATGACGGTAGAAGCCCTGCACACCGTCGTGACAACGCTGCTCGGAAATCGTCTCGATCTCTGCCATGGCTGCTCTCCCTGTGGTGAGGCGAGCGGCCATGATAGTGCGGATAGCAGAGAGCCTGTTCACGATCTCCGCGGAGATCGTAAAAAAGCTCTCAGCGCTCCTGGTCGGTGGGCCGCATCAGCACTTCGTTGATGTTCACGTGTGCGGGACGCGATACGCAGAAGGCGATGACCTCGGCCACGTCGCGCCCCTGCAGCTGGCGCATGCTGTCGGCCCATGCGTTGAGGTTGGCCTTCACCTCGGCATGGCCGATGTGGTCGCGCAGCTCGGTCTCCACCACGCCGGGCTCGATCACGCTGACGCGGATATTGTGCGGGTAGACCTCGCGACGCAGCGCCTCGGAAAACGCCACCACGCCGAACTTGGTCGCCGAATACGCGGCCGCGTTCGGATTGGCGACGCGGCCCGCCGTCGACGAGATGTTCACGATATGGCCGTCGCGGCGCGCGCGCATGCCCGGCAGCGCGGCCTGGGTAGAGGCGATCAGGCTGAGCACGTTCAGTTCCAGCATATGCCGCCAGCGTCCCAGGTCGGCCTGCTCCACCGGCTCCAGGTACATCACCCCGGCGTTGTTCACCAGGATGTCCAGCCGGCCGTAGTGCGCCTCGGTTTCCTCCACGATGCGCCGGGCCTCGGCCTCGGAGGCCAGGTCCGCCACCAGCACGGTGGGTTCGGCGCCCAGCGCCCGCAGCTTGCCGGCGAGCGCTTCCAGGCGATCGCGGCGACGCGCGGCGATCGCCACCTTGGCGCCCGCCTCGGCCAGCGCCAGCGCGGTGGCCTCGCCGATACCCGAAGATGCGCCGGTCACCAGCGCGATACGACCATCAAGACGTCCAGACATGAATATTCCTCTGCAAATCGACTCAAGGGTGTCACAAAAGGGCGGGCCGGCACGGGCCGGCCTGCTACAATAAGCCATTCTCCCGCATGCCGCCGTGCATGCCATGTCGAGGTTCCCCCCATGTCCTCCCCGTCTTCCGATTCCCAGCCGGCAGCCGTCGGCTTCGCTGCGCTCGGCCTCCATCCGGAGCTGCTGCGCGCGCTGGCCGACGTCGGCTACGAGTCGCCCTCGCCGATCCAGGCCGCCACCATCCCGCCGCTGCTGGAAGGCCGCGACGTGCTCGGCCAGGCCCAGACCGGCACCGGCAAGACCGCCGCGTTCGCCCTGCCGATCCTCTCGCGCATCGACCTCAAGCCCGGCAAGCCGCAGGCGCTGGTGCTCGCGCCCACGCGCGAACTGGCCATCCAGGTGGCCGAAGCGTTCCAGCGCTATGCCGCGCACCTGCCTGGCCTGCAGGTACTGCCGATCTACGGCGGCCAGAGCTACGGCCCGCAGCTGCACTCGCTCAAGCGCGGCGTGCAGATCGTGGTGGGCACGCCCGGCCGCGTGATCGACCACCTGGAACGCGGCACGCTGGATCTTTCCGAACTGCGCTTCCTGGTGCTCGACGAAGCCGACGAGATGCTGCGCATGGGCTTCATCGACGACGTGGAGAAGGTGCTGGAAGCCACCCCGCCGACCCGCCAGGTCGCGCTGTTCTCCGCCACCATGCCGCCGCCGATCCGCAAGATCGCGCAGCAGCACCTGAAGGAGCCGGTGGAGGTGACCATCAAGTCCTCCACCACCACCGCCGCCAACATCCGCCAGCGCTACTGGTTCGTCAGCGGCATGCACAAGCTCGACGCGATGACGCGCATCCTGGAGGCCGAGCCGTTCGACGCGATGATTATCTTCGCGCGCACCAAGCAGGCCACCGAAGAACTGGCCGAGAAACTGCAGGCGCGCGGCCTGGCCGCCGCCGCGATCAACGGCGACATCGCCCAGCCGCAGCGCGAGCGCGTGATCCAGCAGCTCAAGGACGGCAAGCTGGACATCCTGGTGGCCACCGACGTGGCGGCGCGCGGCCTGGACGTGGAACGCATCAGCCACGTGATGAACTACGACATCCCCTACGACACGGAAAGCTACGTGCACCGCATCGGCCGCACCGGCCGCGCGGGCCGCAGCGGCGAGGCGATCCTGTTCGTCACCCCGCGCGAGAAGGGCATGCTGCGCGCCATCGAGCGCGCCACCCGCCAGCCCATCGAGGAGATGAAGCTGCCGACGGTGGAGGCGGTCAACGACCAGCGCATCGCCAAGTTCAAGCAGCGCATCACCGACACGCTGGCGCTGGGCGAGCTGGACCTGTTCCAGCAGCTGATCGAGCAGTACGAGCAGGAATACAACATCCCCGCCATCGAGATCGCCGCCGCGCTGGCGCGCATCGCCCAGGGCAACCAGCCGCTGCTGCTGGCGCCGCCGCCCAAGCGCGAACACGCGCCGCGCGAGCACGGCGAACACCACGGCGAACGCGAGCGCCGCCCGCGCGACCGCGACGACGCCCCGCGCGAATACGTGGCGCGCCCGGTGCGCCCGCACCATACCGAGGAAGGCAAGCGCACCTATCGCATCGAAGTCGGCCACGAGCACGGCGTCAAGCCCGGCAACATCATCGGCGCCATCGCCAACGAGGCGGGCCTGGACAGCCAGTTCATCGGCCGCCTGAGCATCCGCGGCGAATACAGCCTGGTCGACCTGCCCGACGGCATGCCGCCGGAGGTATTCCAGCACCTACAGAAAGTGTGGGTGAGCCAGCAGCAACTGCGCATCAAGGAATGGGACGGCAATGACACCGGCGCGGGCGAAGCAGCGCCGAAGCGCCCGGGCAGCGGTTTTCGGCCGGGTGGCTTCAAGAAGCCGCACGGCAAGGGGAAGCCGCATGCGCATGGCGGGGGCAAGCCGCCGCGTCGCGGCAAGTAACTGGCGATGAGGCGGCCGCGAGCAACCGCCATGCCCCTTCATCGTTCCCCTCCCACAACGCACCGTTCACCCCACCCCTCCTGCAAATACGCCCCCAGCCCCTACCCTAGGGCATTGCCCGAGGTGTCCCGCCATGCCCCCTCTTCCCAGCCTATTCATCTCCCACGGCTCCCCCATGACCGCCATCCAGCCACGCCGTGTCGGCGAGCGGTTGGCGGAATTGGCGCAAGCGCTGCCTAGGCCGCGTGCCATCGTGGTGGCCACGGCGCACTGGCTGACGCGGCAGCCGCAGGTGGGCGGGGCGGCACGGCCGGAGACCATCCATGATTTCTATGGTTTTCCGCAGGCGCTGTTCGATATCGAATACCCGGCGAAGGGCGAGCCTGCGCTTGCCGCCCGCGTCACCGAACTGCTCGACAAGGCCGGCCTGCCGACCACGCTCGACCCCACCCATGGGCTGGACCACGGCGCCTGGGTGCCGCTGCGCCTGCTCTATCCGCGGGCCGACATCCCGGTGGTGCCGATGTCGATCCAGCCGCAGCTCGGCCCCGCGCACCAGTACGCGGTCGGGCAGGCGCTGGCGCCGCTGCGCGAGGAAGGCGTGCTGGTGATCGGCTCAGGCAGCATCACCCACAACCTGCACGACTTCCGCGAGGGCTACGGCGAGGAGCACGAGGCCCCCTATGTGCGCCCGTTCATCGAGTGGATCGAGCGCAAGCTGGCCGAGGGCGACGTGCCCGCCCTGCTCGACTACCGGCGCCAGGCGCCCTTCGCCGAGCGGGCGCACCCCACCGACGAGCACCTGCTGCCGCTGTTCGTGGCGATGGGCGCGGGCGGCGAGGGTACACAGGCCACCCGTATCGATGCCGGCATCGAGCACGGCCTGCTGGCCATGGATATCTATCGCTTCGACGATCCCGCCGCCTGAGAGCCTGTTCACGATCCCAACGCGGGCCACGCGGAGATCGTGAGCAGGCTCCGAGGTACTAGCCGGCGATCGGCACAAGCCAGTCGTCCGGCGCCAGCGGAGCCAGGCCATGGGCCAGGCGCGCCTTGTCGCATTGGACGCTCGGACGTCCATATTCCCAGGCCGGCTCCACTTCGCGGCACACCGAGGGCCGGTGCTCGTAGATGCCGCAGTGGGCCGCCTCGCCCACCACGCCGCGCAAGGCGATGCAGCGGGGCTTGGAGGCCTGCGTGCCGCGCATGACGAGACGATGCGGGTCGAGCGTCTCGGCCAGTTCCGGCGGCACCACGCCGCCCAGGGCGGCATCCGCCTCGGACCAGTGGAAGGCGACGCGGAAGAAAGCGCAGCAAGCGCCACAACGCAGGCAAGGATGCGGCATGCGGATCGGACAAGGCGCACCCCAAGGCGCGCGGCGGCGGCATTCTAGACTGCCGTGCATGCTTCGTGCAGGGGCCCGCCGTGCCGGCTTCCGCCAGGAACGTTCAGGGTTCCCCGGCAAACGTATTGCAGCTGCCGATGTCGCCACTGTCGAAGCCGGCGCGGAACCACTTCACGCGCTGCGCCGAGGTGCCGTGGGTGAAGGAATCGGGCACCACCCGGCCCTGGGCTTGCCGCTGCAGGGTATCGTCGCCGATCCGGCTGGCGGCGTTGAGCGCCGACTCGACGTCGCCCTGCTGCAGCCATTGCAGGCGCTGCTGAGTCCGGTTGGCCCAGACGCCGGCGAAGCAGTCGGCCTGCAGTTCCTGGCGCACGGACAGGCCATCGGCGCCTTCCATGCGCGCGCCGCGGCGGCGCGCCTGCTCCACCTGGTCGAAGATGCCCAGCAGGTTCTGCACGTGATGGCCCACCTCGTGCGCGATCACGTAGGCGCGGGCGAAATCGCCGGCGGCGTGGAAGCGGTTTTCCAGCTCCTGGAAGAACGCCACGTCCAGGTAGACCTTCTGGTCGCCGGGGCAATAGAACGGCCCGACCGCCGTCGAGGCGGAACCACAGGCGGTATTCACGCCGCCACTGAACAGGTCCAGCTTGGGATCGACGTACTGCTGCCCGTGCGCGGTGAAGATGTCGCCCCAGGTCTTCTCGGTGGAACCGAGCACCGCGCTCACGAAATCCTTGGTCTGCGGATCGACCTGCGTCTGTGGACCGCTGGGCACGGCGACTTGGCCGCCGCTGCCGCTGTCCGCCTGGCCCAGCAGGGCGGTGGGATCCTTGAAGAACACCAGGCCCAGGATGGCCAGGATCACGATGCCGCCCAGCCCCAGGCCCCGCCCACCACCGAAACGGGGACCGCCGCCCCCGCTGTCGACCTCGACGTTCTGACTGCGCTCGCCTTTCTGCCAATCCATAAGACGGCCCTCGCTCGCACGGTATCGACGGTCACGTGACGATACCCCCTGGCGTCTCCTACCGCTACATTGCGCCATTCCCGTCGCGAGAACCCGTCATGACCCAGCACCTGCCCGCCCTCGTCGTCCTGCTCACCGTCCTGCTGCAGTTCGGCACGATCTGGGTCGTTGGCCATGCGCGGGGGAAATACGGTATCAAGGCGCCGGCCGTCAGCGGCCACCCGGCGTTCGAGCGCGCCTTCCGCGTGCAGATGAATACACTGGAGGCCACCGTGCTGTTCCTGCCCACGCTATGGCTGGCGGTGCAATACGGCTATCCGCTGTGGAGCGGCGTGGCCGGCCTGGTCTGGGTGCTGGGGCGCGCGTGGTACGCCTGGGCCTACCTGAAGGACCCGGCCAGGCGCGGGCCGGGTTACCTGGTGTCCTCCGCCGGATGGGCGGCGGCCTTGCTGCTCGGCGTGGTCGGGTTGGTGCGGGCCTTGTTGGTGGCTTGAGGCAAAGGCCAGTCGCGCACAGGGTGCGCTCCCACAAAAGTGCCGCTGCCTTGTGGGAGCGCACCCTGTGCGCGACTGGCCTCCTCAACCCACCGGCGTCACCTTCAGGCGTTCGATGCGCGCTCCGTCCATCGCCACCACCTCGAAGCGAAGATCCTCGCTGGTGAAGCTGTCGCCCACATTGGGCAAGCGCCCCAACTGTTGCAGCACGTAGCCGGCCAGCGTGGAGAAACTGTCGTCGCCGCTCAGCCTGAGACCCAGCAGCTGTTCCACCCGGCGCAGGTCCAGGCTGGCATCGAGCAGCCAGCTGCCGTCGGTCTCCTGCACGGCGGCGGGATCGCCGCTGTCCTCGTCGGGAAATTCGCCGGCGATCACTTCCAGCACGTCGGTGGGCGTGACCAGGCCGAGCACGCTGCCGTACTCATCCACCACCAGCGCCACCTGCAGCGGCGAGCGACGGAATGCCTCGATCAGGCGCAGCACGCTGAGCGATTCGAGCACGGTGAGCGGCTTGCGCACCACCTGCTCCACCTCGATGCGCCCGTGCTCCAGCAGGCTGGCCAGCAGGTCGCGCGAGGAGGCCACGCCTACCAGTTGGTCGAGGTCGTCGCCGGCCACCGGCAGCCACGCATGGCTGGAGGCCGCGATCTCCCCCCGCAGCGCTTCGGCGTTTTCACGCGGATCGATCCAGCGGATCTCCGGGCGCGGCGTCATGATGGATCGCACCGGGCGGTGCGCCAGGTCGAGCACACCCTGCACCATCGCCAGTTCGTCCTTGCCGAACACCGCCACGCTGCCCTCGGACACGGCGGCGGCCGTGCTCGACGCGGCATCCTCGTCCTCGCCACCGGCGCCGCCAAGCAGGTTGAGCACCGCCATCGCGGTGCGGTCGCGCAGCGTGCGCGCGCTGCCCAGCCGGCTGCGCTGGCGATTGCGCCGCATGGTCTGGTTGAACGCCTCGATCATGATCGAGAAGCCGATGGCCGCGTACAGGTAGCCCTTCGGGATATGGAAGCCGAAGCCTTCGGCCACCAGGCTGAAACCGATCATCAGCAGGAACGACAGGCACAGGATCACCACCGTCGGCCGCGCGTTGACGAAGCTCGTCAATGGCTTGCTGGCGCTTATCATCAGGATCATCGCCAGCACCACCGCGATCATCATCACCGACAGGTGATCGACCATGCCGACCGCGGTAATCACCGAATCGAGCGAGAACACCGCGTCCAGCGCCACGATCTGCGCCACCACCAGCCAGAAGCGCGCCGGCGTGCGCTTGGCGGCATCGTGGTGGTCGCCCGCCTCCAGTCGCTCGTGCAATTCCACCGTGGCCTTGAACAGCAGGAAGGCGCCGCCCAGCAGCAGGATGATGTCGCGCCAGGAAAGCGAGACCATGCCCCATTCGACGATGGGCGTGGTGAGCTTGACCATCCACGACATCGCCGCCAGCAGGGCCAGGCGCATGACCAAGGCCAGCGACAGGCCGAGCACGCGGGCCCGGTCGCGCTCCCGCACCGGCAGCTTGTCGGCGAGGATGGCGATGAACACCAGGTTGTCGATGCCGAGCACGATCTCCAGCACCACCAGGGTGAGGAGTCCCGCCCAGGCCGTCGGGTCGGCCAGCCAGTCGAATGCGAACATGGGTCGGCGCGTGGCGCGCCACTTTCCTCCTTGGAACGTCCATCCACTATACAGGGCGGGCGGGCAGCGACGGTGACAGCCGCGCGACGGCCCCTGCCAAAGGGCAGGATTGCGCCGCCGCGCGGGCAAGGGCTAGCGTGTCGGCGTCCGGCGACGAGCGCGTTGCGTCCTGGCGGTGATCCATAGGCGCGCGCCCAGGCAGGAACCACCGATGGATGCGAGCCGCATGCCCCCTTCCCCCGCATCGCCATCCTTGCCTGCGCCGGGCGTGTGGCACGCCTTCGGGCTGATCGCCCTCTACTTCGCGCTGCAATTGGCGATCGGCGGCCTGGTCAGCCTGGTGGCGGGTCTGCTCGCCGTGCTGCGCCATGGCGGCGCCATCACCGATGTTGTCCATGTGGGACGTGCCTGGCTGGTGGACCCGGCATCCAGCGCGATCGCGGTGATGGTCACCCTCCTGCTCGCCGCCGCCTGCACCGTACGGCTGGTGCGGCACCGCTGGCCCGTCCTATGGTCGGTGGGCCGCCTGCCGGGGCTGGGTTTCACGCCGCCGCCGCAGGCGCTGATGTACGTGGTCGCGGCGGCGCTGGGCGTCCTGATGCCGCTGGTCGGCGGCATGCTCACGCAGTGGCTGGCGCAGGGCCACGAGGTCAGCCAGGACATCAAGCAACTGGGCGCCCATATCCCGCTGCCGCTGCGCGTGCCGCTGGCCCTGCTGGTGGTGACGCTCGGCCCGCTGGTGGAGGAGTTGCTGTTCCGCGGCGTGCTGCTGTCGGCCATCGCCCGCCACGCAGGCAACGCCTGGGCGGTGGTGCTGACCGCCGCACTGTTCGCCTGCGTGCACCTGCCGGACCTGTCCTTCCTCTGGTACGCCCTGCCCAACCTGGCCCTGCTCGGCCTGGTGCTGGGCTGGCTGCGCGTGCAGTCCGGCTCGATCTGGCCGGCGGTGCTGGCGCACGGCATGAACAACCTGCTGGCGGTGGTGTCCTGGTTCGTGATGGCGCCGGGGAAGTAGCCACCCACGCCTTCTGTGGGAGCGCACTCTGTGCGCGACAAGCCATCGAAGCAATGCGGCGGCGACGCGATCGCGCACAGGGTGCGCTCCCACAGGTGATCAGGCGTGGATCAGCCCGTGCGCGCGCAACAGGCGCGCCGTCTCGAACACCGGCAACCCCATCACGCCCGAATGGCTGCCGTCCAGGTGCTCGATGAGCGTGGCGCCATGACCCTGGATGGCATAGGCGCCGGCCTTGCCGAACGGCTCGCCGGTGGTGATGTAGGCGGCGATGGTGGCGTCGTCCAGCTCGGGCATGCGCACGCGCGACAGGCTGGTATCGCTCCATTCGCCCTTGCGGTTCACCAGCCACACGGTGGAGATCACCTCGTGCACGCGGCCGGACAGCCGGCGCAGCATGCCCGCCGCATCGGCCGCGTCCGCGGGCTTGCCGAATACCTCGTCGTCCAGCACCACCTCGGTATCGGCCCCGAGCACGGCCACCCGCGGGTCGTCCAGGACTGCCAGGCCGGCCCGCGCCTTTTCGCGCGCGACGCGGCTGACGTATGCGCGTGGCGACTCGGCCAGTGCGCGCTGCTCGGGCACGTCCACGTCCACCACGCGGAAGGCCACGCCGATCTGTTCGAGCAACTGGCGGCGGCGTGGCGACTGGGAGGCGAGATACAGCATGGCGGGATGCACCGGCGGCGTCGAAGGGTGCCTACGGTCGCATATCACCGGTTTCGAGGAAACGCTGGTGCCAGGACAACGCCTCGGTCAGCAGGTGCGGCGTATGTTTGCCGCGGCTGTCGCGCAGCGCGCGATCGAAGTAGTCCTGCAGCATCGGGCGGTAGCTGGGGTGCGCGCAGCGCTCGATCACCACCTTGGCGCGCTGGCGCGGCGACAGCCCGCGCAGGTCGGCCAGGCCCTGCTCGGTCACCACCACCGCCACGTCGTGCTCGGTGTGGTCCACGTGGCTGACCATCGGCACGATGCACGACACCGCGCCGTTCTTGGCCGTGCTCGGCGTGAGGAAACACGACAGGAAGCCGTTGCGCGCGAAGTCGCCCGAGCCGCCGATGCCGTTGATGATGCTGGTACCGGCGACGTGGGTGGAATTGATGTTGCCGTAGATGTCCGCCTCGACCATGCCGTTCATGGCGATGCAGCCGAGGCGGCGCACCAGTTCCGGATGGTTGGAGATCTCCTGCGTGCGCAGGATGATGCGCTTGCGGAAGAAATCGATGTTGTCGAGGAAGCGCTCGATGCCCGCTGGGCTCAGCGAGAACGAGGTGGCCGAGGCCACCGTCAGTACCTCGTTGGCGAGCAGGTCGAGCATGCCGTCCTGGATCACCTCGGTATAAGCGGTGAGCCCACTGAAGCCACCGTCGCGCAGGCCGGCCAGCACGGCATTGGCGATATTGCCCACGCCCGATTGCAGTGGCAGCAATTGTGAATTGAGCCGTCCCTTGGCGATCTCGTGCCGGAAAAATTCGATAAGGTTGCCGGCGATGGCGCGCGAGCAGTCGTCGAGCGGTGCAAACGCACTGTTGCGGTCGGGCGCGTTGGTTTCCACCACCGCGACGACCTTGGCGGGATCGAGCCGCAGGTAGGGCTCGCCGATGCGGTCGTCGGGCTTGAGCAGCGGGATCGGCTTGCGGTGCGGCGGCAGCGCGGTGCCGTAGTAGACGTCGTGCATGCCGTCCATTTCGAGCGGCTGCCAGTGGTTGACCTCGACGATCACCTTGTCGGCCAGGTCCAGCCAGGTCTTGTTGTTGCCCACCGAGGACGAAGGCAGCAGGCTGCCGTCGGGCATGATCGCGGTGGCCTCGACGATGGCCAGGTCGAGCTTGCCGAAGAAGCCGAACCACGCGTACTGCGCGACATGGCTCAGGTGGATATCCAGGTAGTCCATCTCGCCGCGGTTGATGCGCGCGCGCAGCTCCGGGTCGGACTGGTACGGCAGGCGCAGGTCGATGCCGTCGGCGCGGGCCAGCGCGCCGTCCAGCTCGGGCGCGGTGGAGGCGCCGGTGAGCACGCGCACGCGGAACGGTTCGCCGCGCTCGTGCGAGGCCATCATCCGCGCGGCCAGTGCCTGCGGCACCGCCTTGGGATAGCCCGCGCCGGTAAAGCCACTCATGCCGATCGTCATGCCGGGGTCGATCAGCTCGGCGGCGTGTGCCGCCGTCATCACCTTGCTGGCCAGTCCCGCGTGGCGGATGCGCTTGTCCACGGTCGTTCACTCCTTACGTTGCAATCCACCGATCGTAACCCGTGGGTACGTCAATCTACTGGCAACCTAGACGATGGTCTGGTGTAGGCATTGCCCTAAAAAGCCAGGGTGTATTCGCGAAATTCGGTGTCACGTTTCCACCCGAGGGATGCATAGAGCCGCTGTGCCGGTTCATTGGCATGCGCCGTGCTCAGTGACATGCCCACGGCGCCCAGCGCCCGCGCAAGATCGGCCGCCTCGCGCATCAATGCCGCACCTACCCCACTTCGACGCGCGCCAGGTGCGACAAAAAGATCATTGAGCAGGTAGAAACGTGCCGCCCGCACCGAGGAAAACAGGGGATAGAGCTGCACGAAACCCACGCCCTCGCCATCCCCGTCCAGCGCCAGCAGCAGCACCGACTCGTGGTGCTGGAGACGTTCGCGCAGGAATCGCCGCGCCAGCGCCGGATCGGCGGGCTGCCCGTAGAACTGCCGGTAGCCGTCGAACAGCGGCGCGAGCTGGTCGAGATCGTGGATGGTGGCCTGGCGCACCGTGATGGACATGCCCCGTTCTCCCTCGGCGACGGACGCCGCGAGTATGCGGCATGCCGTCCATCTTCCCTTTAGGAGCGCGCTCTGCGCGCGAATACCGGGTGCAGCGGCAATGCCCCAGCTCACGGTCACGCACAGGGTGTGCTCCTACAGGGGATTGGATTGGCAAGGCAGAAGGGGCTTCAGGCGCGGTGGTAGGGATGGCCTGAGAGCAGGGTGGTGGCGCGGTACAACTGTTCGGCCAGCACCAGCCGCACCAGCATGTGCGGCAACGTCAACGGTCCCAGCGACCAGCTCTGGTCGGCGCGCGCCAGCACCTCCGGCGCGTGGCCGTCGGGACCGCCGACCAGGAACGCCAGGTCGCGCCCGGCCATGCGCCACTTGGCCAGTTGCGCGGCCAGTTCCTCGCTGGACCATGGCTTGCCGCGACCATCGAGCGCGACCACGTGGGTGTCGCGCGGCAGGGCGGCCAGGATCGCTGCGCCCTCGTCCTGGATCGCGCGCGCATCGTCGCGGCCCTTGCCGCGCGCGCCCGGCTTCAGCTCGACCAGCTCCAGCGGCAGCTCGTGCGACAGCCGCTTGCGGTATTCGGCGAAGCCTTCCGCCACCCAGGCGGGCATGCGTTCGCCCACGGCGATCAGGCGCGCGCGCATGCATCGCACCGCGAATCGGAAACGGCAGGCACGTCCACGCGCGCCGGGACGCGCGTGGCGACAGGCACCGAAGCGGGGGGCATCAGCCCACGCTGGCGACTTCGGCGTCGACGGCGTGGTCGCCCACGGTCCACAGCCGTTCCAGGCCGTAGAACTCGCGGATGCGCGGCAGCATGACGTGGACGATCACGTCGCCCAGGTCCACCAGCACCCATTCCGCTTCCTGCTCGCCTTCCACGCCGAGCGGCATCACGCCCGCCTGCTTGGCGAACTTGACCACTTCGTCGGCGATGGATTTGACGTGGCGCGCGGAAGTGCCGGAAGCGATGACCAGCAGGTCGGCGATGGAGGTCTTGCCGCGGACATCGATTTCACGGATGTCCTTGGCCTTCAGTTCGTCCAGCGCATGAAGGACTTGCTGGCGAACGACCGCCGTGGTGGCGGATTTGGTGCTGCGCGGGGAGGTCTGACTCAAGTGCGGTTGCCTCGGTGGATCGATGCGCGGGATGGCGCGCCGCCAGTATAACGCCCAGGCCTCAAACCCACGTCAAGCAAGGGTTTGCCTGGCCTTCGCGTATTCATCCAGCAAGGTGGCCGCAAGCTCCGCCGCAGGCATCGGCCGGACCAGGCCGGCCGCCTGCCCGCACCATTCCGACATCAGGTCGCCCCGCCCGGCCGCCGCCGCGGCCCGGCGCAGCGGCGCGGTCAGCGCATTCATCACCGGATAGGCCGGCAGGCGCGGCTCGGCCGCCGCCATCGCCTCCACATAGGTGTTGCGCAGGCCCCGCGCGGCGCGGCCGGAGAAACTGCGGATGGTGGCGACGTCCACGTCTTGGGCTCGCGTGAGATCGTCCTTCCAGGCCTGCGCCGCCGCCGATTCGGGACACGCCAGGAACGCGGTGCCGAGCTGGCTCGCGTCGGCGCCGAGCACCTCGGCGGCCAGCATGCCGGCACCGTCCATGATGCCGCCGCCGGCGATCAGCGGCACGTCCACCGCGCGCGCGGCCTGCCGCAACAGGGCGAACAGGCCGATCATGGCCTGCTCCGGCGCATGCAGGAAACTGCCGCGATGGCCGCCGGCCTCGGCGCCCTGCAGGCTCACCGCATCGGCGCCGAGGTCGGCCCAGGCGCGTACCTCGGCCAGCGTGGTGGCGCTGCCGATCACCGCGATGCCGCGCCGCTTCAATTCGGCCACCTGCGCGGGCGCGAGCAGGTTGAAGGTGAAACTCGCCGCGGCGGGCCGCGCCTCGCACAGCGCGGCGAACTGGTCGCTGAAACGCGGCGCCCAGCGCTCGGGAAGGCTGGTGCGCACCGCCAGTCCTTCGCGCTCCATCAGGGCATCCAGCGTGGCGCGGGCGAAGTCGATCGCCGGCTCGTCCTCGGCGAACGTATCGGGCAATACGAACAGATTCAGCGCGAACGGCCGGTCGGTGAGCGCGCGGATCCTCGCCGCATCGTCGAGGATCGCCTGCGGCGCCAGGTAACCCACCCCATGCGAGCCCAGGCCGCCGGCGCCGCATACCGCCGCGACCAGCGCGGGCGTGGAGGCGCCGGACATGGGCGCCAGCACCAGCGGCTGGGATACGCCCAGGCGCCCGAGGAATCGCGAGGACATGGCATCGGCTCCGCAACAACGCACCGTTGCGCATTAGACCATGCCCCGGGGCCAAGGCTCTCCCGCAGGAGAGCCTTGGCGATCATGCAAGGCTCAGTGGCCGCTGCTCGAGGCGGCGGCCGGCTCGGTCTTCTTGCTGCCGTGCTTGCCCTTGTGGTGCATGGCGCCCTTGGCGGCATCGCTGCTCGTCGCATCGCTGCCGGACTTCATGGCGTCGGAGCTCGACTTCATCGCATCCGACTTCATCGCGTCCTTGCTGGTGTCCTGGGCCGACTGCGTCGGGCTCGTGCTCTGCGCCATGACCGGCGACATGGCCAGGCCGAAGACGGTGGCAGTAGCGAAGGCGAGTACGGCGTAACGGGAAGCTTTCATGGGTGCATGTCTCCTGAAGCGGTGGGGGAAACCGTGCGGCGTCGCCGCACTTCCATGGAACGGCCATGAACGCCCTTCCCGGACGGTCACGACGATCCGGCGCCGGCCTTTCGGTCGGCGCCGGCCATGCCGCATCGGTGATCCTGCCGATGCGAACGGCCCGATGCCTGGGTCCGGAATCCACGTCGCCGGGCATGACGCCCGTGCCCCCTGCCGGGGCAAGCCTATACCCTCGCGTAGCGAGGGTATGTGGCAGCGCGCGGCGGCCGTTCAGCACCGATATCGACAAGACGCAGCCGTCCGCATGCCCTTGCTGCGGTGCTCACCGGAAAGGCGCGTGACGCACCGTGGCCGTCAACGCGCCGCCATCTCAGGGATGGCCGGATTTCATCGCGTCGTCGCTGTCCTTCTTCATCATGTCGTCATGCTGCATCGCGGCATCCTTCTTCATGCCGTCCTGCTTCTTCATGGCGTCATGCTTCATGGCATCGTGCTTCATGCCGTCCTTCTTCATCATCGCGTCGCCGCTCTTCATCGCATCCTGCTTCATGGCGCCGGCGGCCTCGGGCGGCGTCGCATCCTGGGCGAAGGCGGCGGATACGGATGCGCACATCAGCGAGGCGGCCAGCGCCAGCGAAGTCATGGTCTTCATGGGAATCTCCTGAAAGAAAGGTAGGCGGCCGATGCCGCAGAACTTCCTTCGTCCGCCGTGGCGCGATGGTTACTTCAGCGCCGACTGCAGCAGGCGGCCGCCCATGGCGGCATTGGCCAGCACCACGATGGCGACCGCCGCCGCATGGGTCAGCAGGTCGGTGGCGGCCACGGCGAACGCATGGCAGATCTCCAGCAGGGCCGCGGACGCCGCCGCGCTGGCCAGGCCGATCATCAGCGCGGTCAGCACCGGGCGCAGCGGACAGGCCCGCCGCAGCAGCCAGACCAGCAGTGCCGACAGCGGCACGGAGAACCCGATGATGAACACCAGGCAATCGGCGGACTGGTGCACGCCGGCCACCTGCGTGCCCGGCAACACCCAGTCGCGCAGGCAGCCGAGCCCGCTGGCCCCCACCCATAGCAGCAACCCGGGCAGCGGCAGCCATGCCCAGCGCGCGGAACGTCCAGGCACACCCAGCGAAAAGGCCACCCAGGCGGCGCAGGCGGCGGTGATGACCGCGCCAGCGCCGGCCAGCGCGATGTCCGGTTCGGCGATCCAGCGGCGGACCATGTGATCGGCGCCGTAGTGCCACAGCAGGACCGCCGCGAACACCGCCACCGCCAGCAGCCAGCCGGCCGTGCGCAGCCACGGCGGCGGCAGGCGCCGCACCGGGGTGAGCTCGGCGCCCAGCGACTGGATCAGTGACTCGGTGAGTCGCGGCTCGGCCATGGTGCTCAGGATTCTCCGTGGAAACGCGCACGCAGCGCCTTGATGGCGCGGTGCAGGTTGACCTTCAACGCACCGGTCTGCCGCCCCGTATGCGCCGCCGCCTCCGCCAGCGAGCGTTCCTTCAAACCCAATTGCTCCACCGCCTCGCGCTGTCCCGGCGGCAGCGCGGCGATGGCCTTGCGTAGGTGCCGTGCCTCCTGCTCGCGCTCGGTGGCGGCGGTGGCGTCGTGCGCGTCCGGATACGCGTCATAGGCATGGTCGTCATGCAGCTCGTGCCGCCCCCGTCGCCCCTGACTGCGCAATGCATCGATCGCCCGCCGCGCCGCGAGCGCGGCCAGCCACGCATCGTAGGAACGCGCCGGGTCGTAGGTATGGCGTACCCGGTGCACGGTAAGTAGGGTCTCCTGCACCACGTCGTCGAGCTGGTCGACGGCCACGCCCTGCCGCCGCGCCGCCATGCGGATCAAGGGCACCGAATCGGCCAGCACGCGCTCGTAGGCGATGCGGTCGCCCGCCTGGGCCGCCGCCATCCAGGCCGCACGACGCCGCTCCGGCGAATCGCTGGCTTGGGCGTCGGCGTCAGTCACGGCGGGATCGGTCCTTGCCCAGGCGGGAAAGGCGCTATCTAGAACCATCGTGCCAGCAGTGGTCAAGTTCGGTCGCATCAAGTGGCAGGGCATCAACCGCGTTCCCGGTCTCCCTGGTATTCGGACGGAACGGGCCGTACGTTACTTCCCGGGAACAGGTAACCGCCGCCGCCCCGCCACCGAATAAGCCTGGGAATCCCAACGGACGCTGCGCCATGCTCGTGCTGATCCTTGCCTATCTCGGCGGTGTGCTGACCATTCTTAGCCCCTGCATCCTGCCGGTGCTGCCCTTCGTATTCGCCCGTGCCGACCGGCCCTTCGCGCGCAACGGCCTGCCCATGCTGCTGGGCATGGCGCTCACCTTCGCCCTGGTGGCGACGCTGGCGGCGGTGGGTGGCGGCTGGGCCATCCGCGCCAACCAGTACGGCCGCATCGTGGCCATGGTGGTGCTAGCGGTGCTGGGCCTGACCCTGTTGTCCAGCCACCTGGCCGAATGGATCAGCCGCCCGTTCGTGGCGCTGGGCAACCGGCTCACGCAGCGCAGCGACACGGAAGGCGAGTCGGCGTGGTCCGCCGCCGGCCTGGGCGTCGCCACCGGCCTGCTGTGGGCGCCGTGCGCGGGCCCCATCCTCGGCCTGCTGTTGACCGGCGCGGCCTTGAACGGCGCCAGCGTGCAGACCACCTTGCTGCTGCTCACCTATGCCGCGGGCGCCGCCACTTCGCTGGCGCTGGCGCTCGTGATCGGCGGGCGCGTGTTCGCGCTGATGAAGCGCTCGCTGGGCGCGGGCGAATGGATCCGCCGCGCGCTGGGCGTGCTGGTGCTCGCCGGTGTGGCGGCCATCGCGCTGGGTCTGGATACCGGACTGCTGACCCGCGTCTCGCTGGCCAGTACCGGCGGCATCGAGCAGAAGCTGATCGACGCCACGCGGCCGGCGCCTTCGCCGGCGCCGGCACCGGCGAAGGCCGGCGAGCCGCTGCCGGTGGAAGGCCAGTTGCCTTCGCTGGCGGGCGCCACGCAATGGCTCAACACCCCACCGCTGAGCGCGCAGTCGTTGCGCGGCAAGGTGGTGCTGGTCGACTTCTGGACCTACTCCTGCATCAACTGCATCCGCTCGCTGCCCTACGTGCGCGGCTGGGCCGACAAGTACAAGGACCACGGCCTGGTGGTGATCGGCGTGCACGCGCCGGAGTTCGCCTTCGAGAAGGAGCCGCAGAACGTCGTCAAGGCGGTGAAGGACCTGGGCGTGGATTATCCCGTCGCGCTCGACAACGACTATGCGATCTGGAAGGGCTTCGACAATGAGTACTGGCCGGCGCATTACTTCATCGACGCGCAGGGCCGCATCCGCCACCACCATTTCGGCGAAGGCGACTACGCGCAGAGCGAGGACGTGATCCGCCAGCTGCTCACCGAGGCGGGCCAGAAGGATCTGCCCGGCGGCTACGTGCAGCCCGGCGCGCGCGGCGCCGAGGCCGCCAGTTCGAACGACATGACACGCTCGCCGGAAACCTACGTGGGCTACGCCCGCGCGGAGAACTTCGCCGGCGGCCCCGTCGCACACGACGACGCGTGGAGCTATCGCGCGCCAGCCACGCTGATGGCCAACCAGTGGGCACTGGACGGCCACTGGACCGTGGGCGAGGAATACGCGCAGCTCGACCGTGCGAACGGCCGCATCGTCTACCGCTTCCGCGGGCGCGACCTGCACCTGGTACTGGGTCCGGGCAGCGACGGCAAGCCGGTGCGCTTCCGCGTCACCATCGACGGCAAGACGCCCGGCGCCGACCACGGCATGGACATCGACGCCGACGGCAACGGCACCGTGACCTCGCAGCGCCTGTACCAGCTGGTGCGCCAGGCCAACGGCACCGGCGAGCGCACCTTCGAGATCACTTTCCTCGACCCGGGCGTCGAAGCCTACGCCTTCACCTTCGGCTGATCCGCGCGCAAGGCGCGATGGAGGTTGCCATGTCCCGTACCCAGGACATCGTGAAACTGGAGCGGCGCCGCTTCCTGCGCGCCGCGCTCGCCGGCGGTGCGGCCGCCGCCGTGGGCTGGATGGCCCTGCCCGGCCTGCTGGGCCGCGCCGGTGCCGGCGGCGTCGCCATGGCCGCCACGCCACCGGCACCGGGCGCCGAGGTGCTGCTGGTGTGCTTCGGCGACGACGGGCATCGCCTGGGCACCTGCCATGTGCGCAAGCTGGTGCTGAACGACGCGCAATGGCACGAACGGCTGACCGACGACGCTTACTTCGTGATGCGCCGCGAAGGTACCGAACGCGCCTTCAGTGGGGCGCACGAGAAGCCGCCGGTGCCGGGCCTGTACCGCTGCCCTGCCTGCGATACCGCGCTGTTCGATGCAGCCACACAATTCGACTCCGGCACTGGCTGGCCCAGCTTCTGGCGCCCCATCGCCAAGGAGAACGTGATCGAGAAACGCGACACCAGCTTCGGCTGGGAACGCACGGCGGTAAGCTGCGCCGGTTGCGACAGCCACCTCGGCCACGTGTTCGACGACGGCCCGCCGCCCACCGGCCTGCGCTACTGCATGAACTCGGTGGCGCTGCGCTTCGTGCCACGCACCTCGTAGGCAGCGGTCACCTCGCCTGTGGGAGCGCACCCTGTGCGCGACAAGCCTACGCAGTAGCAGGCTCGCGTCGCGCACAGGGTGCGCTCCCACAAGCTAAGGTGGGTGTCAGGCGCTACGGTAAGGCGCCAGCACCGAGGGATCGTCGAACAATCCGCACGGCAGCAGGTAACGCGGGTCGCGCCCTGCCGCCAGCAGCTCGCGGATGCGGGTGGCGGAAATCTCCAGCGGCGTGACCGCCAGCTCGATCACCTTGCCGGCCGGCGACAGCCGCAGCGCAGCGGCATCCTCCACGCGACGGGCAGCGGTCTCGGCACGCAGCCCAGCGGACGGCAGCGCTTCCACGCCCGGACGGCTCAACACGCCGATATGCGCCACCTCGAACAGTTCGCGCCAGCGATGCCAGGCCGGCAAGCCGGCATAGGCGTCGGCGCCGATCAGCAGTACCAGTGGACGATCGCCCTGCTCGGCACGCAGCTCGGCCAGCGTGTCGATGGTGTAGGACGGCCCGCCGCGTTCCAGTTCGCGCGTATCGAGGCTGAGCCGCGACTGCTTCTGCAGGGCGGCGCGCAGCATCGCCACGCGCTGTCGCGCGTTGGCGATCGGCGCCGGCCGGTGCGGCGGCACGCTGGCCGGCATCAGGCGCACTTCGGCATCCAGCAGCTCGGCCGCTTCCCAGGCCACGCTGAGATGGCCCAGGTGCACGGGATCGAAGGTGCCGCCGAAAATGGCGAGGGGGCGCATCATGGCGAACAGCTTCCTTTCCCCTGCGGGGAGAGGGAGGGATGCGAACGGCGGTTCATGACAACGCCTGTGCCGCCCGCGGCTCGGCGATGGCGGCGACCAGGCGTTCGGCTTCCAGCCACGGATCGCCCTGCTCGCGTCCCTTGGCCATGCGATCGATGCGCGCGGCGCGCGCCAGGCATTGCAGCCAGTGCTCGCGTGGCGCGCGGCGCAGCGCCTTGCGGAACAGTTGCTCGCGCGCCGGCCATAGCCGTTCGGCGCGGGCCTGGGCGGCGAAGTCGCGCGCATTGGCCAGGCGCAAGGCGAGCTGCAGCTGGTTGACCAGCCAGCCCATCAGGGCGATCAATTCATCGCCCTCGGCATGCAGGCCATGCAGGATGCGCAAGGCGCGCCCGCCCTCGCCCCCGAAGGCCGCGTCGGTAAGCTTGAAGGCGTCGTAGCGCGCGCTGTCCGCCACCAGGTTTTCCATTTCCTGGGCATCGATGCGGCCTTCGCCGCGCAGCACCACCAGCTTGTCGATCTCCTGCGCGGCGGCAAGCAGGTTGCCTTCCACGCGCTCGGCCAGCAGCGCGGCGGCGTCCGGCGTCGCCGACAGCCCGCGCGAGGCCAGCCGCGCGCCGATCCATGCGGCCCATTCGTTGGGGCGCGGGGCAGTGAATACCACCACGGCGCCGGCCACGTCGAGGTTGCGGGTCCAGGCACCCTCGTGCTTGCTGCTCCACTCGGTGGCGGTAATCAGCAAGGTGACGTCCGGCGGCGGGTTGGCGCAGAACTCGTTGATGGCCTTGGCGCCCTCGGTGCCGGGCCGCCCGGTCGGTAGGCGCAGGTCCAGCAGGCGGCGGGTGGCGAACAGCGACATGCCGGCGGCCGAACGCGCCAGGTCGTCCCAGTCGAAATGGTTGCCGACGTCGAGCACCTCGCGCTCGGCATAGCCGAGGCGGCGCGCCTGGGCGCGCAGCGCATCGGCGGCTTCCAATACCAGCAGTTCCTCGCCGGCCAGCAGATAGGCCGGCCGCAGGTGGTCCGCCGCCAGCGACTTCTGCCATTGGACGGCATTGAGCGGCATGGCGGCTCAGTGCGTGCTGGTGGCCGGTGCCGGCGCCGCCCCGGCTTCCTGCGCGGCGGCGGCGGCGGCCGTCTTGGCGGGATGTCGACCTGCGGCCTGCAGGCGGAACAGGATCGCCTGCACCACGTCGTCGTTGAGGCTGGCGTGGATGGCGTCCACCTGGGCCTGCGTGCCGATGGTGTTGGTGGCGTCGTAGCTGAATTCGCGCTGCATGTCGATGCGCTGGTTGGGCACCAGGGGTTGGCCGGTGCCGTCGTGCACCTCGAACTGCACGTGGTAGCGCACGGTGTACTCGGTCACTTCCGCCTGGCTGCTCACCGACAGCGTGTCGGTACTGAAGGCCGCGACCGGCACCTTCAGCTCGGCGATGCCGGTACCGGCATGCTCCTCCACGTTCACGCCGGAGGCTTCCAGCGTGCGCGCCAGGCGGCGTTCCAGGTCGATGTTGGAAGGCACGCTGATGTGCACGCGCTCCATGCCCGGCGGCAGGGCCACGTTCTGGCGCAGGTGGAAGCCGCATCCGGCCAGGATGAGCGTGGCCATCGACAGCAGCGAAGCTTTGAACATTCGGCTCATGGATCTCATCCCGCGACGATGTTGACGATCTTGCCAGGCACCACGATCACCTTGCGCACGCTCTGGCCTTCCAGGAAGGCCACCACGTTCGGCTGGGCCAGGGCGAGCGCCTCGGCCTCTTCCTTCGATGCATTCGCGGCGACCTCGATGGTAGCGCGCAGCTTGCCGTTGACCTGAACCGCCAGGGTAAGCGAATCGCGCACCAGCGCGGCGCTATCGACCTGCGGCCACGGCTGGTTTTCGAGCACCGACTCGGGATGGCCCAGCACCTGCCACAACGCGTGGCTGACGTGCGGCACCACCGGGTTGAGCAGCAGCACCATGGCTTCCAGCGCCTCGTGGCGCACGGCGCGTCCCTGATCGCTCATGTCGTTGAACTTGTTGAGCGCGTTGAGCAGCTCCATCAGCGCGGCGATGGCGGTGTTGAAGGAATGGCGGCGACCGAAATCATCACTGACCTTCTGGATGGTTTCGTGCAGCTGGCGGCGCAGCGTCTTCTGGCCGGCGTCCAGCCTGGACGGATCGACCACCGGATGGTCCGGCTGCGCGGCATGCGTGGTGACCTCGCGCCAGAAGCGGCGCAGGAAGCGCGCCATGCCTTCCACGCCGGCCTCGCTCCATTCCAGCGACTGTTCCGGCGGCGCGGCGAACATGGAAAACAGGCGCACCGTGTCGGCGCCGTACTTGTCCACCATCGCCTGCGGATCGATGCCGTTGTTCTTGGACTTGGACATCTTCTCGGTGCCGCCGATCTTCACTGGCTGGCCGTCCGATTTCGAGCGTGCACCGATCACACGTGCCTTATCGTCGCGCTCGATCTCGACGTCGGCCGGATTGATCCAGTCCTTCGAGCCGTCGGCGTTGTCGCGGTAGAACGTCTCGGCGATCACCATGCCCTGGCACAGCAGGTTGGTGGCCGGCTCGTCCGAGCGCACCAGGCCCGCGTCGCGCATCAGCTTGTGGTAGAAGCGGAAGTACAAGAGGTGCAGGATGGCGTGCTCAATGCCGCCGATGTACTGGTCCACCGGCAGCCAGTAGTTGGCGCGTCCGTCGACCTGGTCGTTGGCGCCGGGGCTGGTGTAGCGCGCGTAGTACCAGCTCGACTCCATGAAGGTGTCGAAGGTGTCGGTCTCGCGCTCGGCCGGGCCGCCGCACTGCGGGCAGGTGGTCTTGCGCCACGCGGGATCGGCCTTGATCGGTGACTGCACGCCGGAGAACGCCACGTCCTCGGGCAGCACCACCGGCAGTTGGTCTTCCGGCACCGGCACGGCGTCGCAGATGGGGCAATAGATCACCGGGATCGGGCAGCCCCAGTAGCGCTGGCGGCTCACGCCCCAGTCGCGCAGGCGCCAGTTCACGCGGCGCGCGCCCTTGCCTTCGCGCTCGAAGCGCGCGGCCATGGCCTCGAAGGCCTGGCTGTAGTCCATGCCGTCGAATTCGCCGGAGTTCACCAGGTAGCCACGCTCGGTGTAGGCGCTGTCCTGCTGGATGCTCTTTTCGAAGTCTGCGATCAGTTGCACCGCCGCCGAGGTTTCATAGGCATCGACGCGGCCGCCGCCCAGCGCGGCGCGCAGCGGATCGGCGCCCACGCCCTTGGCCAGGTCGTGCCCGATCTCGGCCACCGCGTCGAGCACGGCGCGGTCGACCACCACCATCTTGATCGGCAAGCTGTATTTCTGGGCGAACTCCCAGTCGCGCTGGTCATGGCCGGGCACGGCCATCACCGCGCCGGTACCGTAGCCCATCAGCACGAAGTTGGCCACGAATACCGGGATCTTCTCGCCAGTGAGCGGATGGATGGCTTCGATGCCGGTGTCCATGCCGCGCTTTTCCTGCGTCTCAAGCTCCGCTTCGGACACGCCGCCGTGCTTGAGTTCTTCCAGGAATGCCGCGAGCTTCGGGTTGTCCTGGGCGGCCTTCAGCGCCAGCGGATGCTCGCCGGCGATGGAGACGAAGGTGACGCCCATCAGCGTGTCGGGACGCGTGGTGAACACGGTCAGCGGCTCGGCCTCGCCCTCCACCGCAAAGTGGATTTCCAGGCCTTCGCTGCGGCCGATCCAGTTGCGCTGCATGGTCTTGACCGCGTCCGGCCAGCCCGGCAGCGTGTCCAGGCCGTCCAGCAGTTCCTGCGCGTAGTCGGTGATCTTGAGGAACCACTGCGGGATCTCGCGCTTCTCCACCAGCGCGCCGGAGCGCCAGCCACGGCCGTCGACCACCTGCTCGTTGGCCAGCACGGTCTGGTCGACCGGGTCCCAGTTCACCACCGCGTTCTTGCGGTAGGCCAGGCCCTTCTTCATCAACCGCGTGAACATCAGCTGTTCCCAGCGGTAGTACTCCGGGCGGCAAGTGGCGAACTCGCGCGTCCAGTCGTAGGCGAAGCCCATGCGCTGCAGCTGGCCGCGCATGTGCTCGATGTTGGCGTAGGTCCACTTGGCCGGCGCGGTGTTGTTCTTGATCGCGGCGTTCTCGGCCGGCAGGCCGAACGCGTCCCAGCCCATCGGCTGCAGCACGTTCCTGCCGTTCATGCGCTGGTAGCGGCTGATGACGTCGCCGATGGTGTAGTTGCGCACATGGCCCATGTGCAGCGCGCCGGACGGGTACGGCAGCATGGAGAGGCAGTAGAACTTGGGGCGCGAGGCGTCTTCCTTCACCTCATAGGCGCGCCGCTCGCGCCAATACGCCTGCGCGGCGGTCTCCACCGCCTGCGGCTGGTAGCCTTGTTCGCTGCCCTCGTGGGTACCCTGATCCTGAATGTCCTGCATGTGTCCGGCGCCGTGATGTTTTGCCCAGTCAGCACTGACTGACGGTGAACGCGGCAGACTAGCAGAATTGGCGCCAAGCCGCCCTACATAGCCGTTTCCTCGCGGTGGGAGCGCACCCTGTGCGCGACCGGCATGTCGCGATTCCCAGTCGCGCACAGGGTGCGCTCCCACTGCGGTATCTCAACTTGCGGGGCAATGGGCGGGCTGGCCGTTGGCCACGGCGCCGGCCACGGCGCCGACCTGCCCGGCCAGGCGGGCGATGGCCTGCTGGTGGCCCTGCACCAGGGCGTCGTAGCCCTCGCCCACCGTGACGCTGATGCGGCTGGTGCAGGCCAGCGGCTCCCCGCCCTTGAGCGGGCGCACGCTCCAGGCGGCATCGAGATAGGCGTAGCTGCCCGGCACCGAGTCGAAGCGTCGCACGTCGAGCTTGATGCGCACGGTGGAGGCGCCCTGGGCGGGCAGGCCGCTGACGTCCTGCGCGTGGAAATCGCGCCCGAGGTCGGCCGACAGCGCGCCGCGCAGTTCCTCGCCCAGCGGCGCGATCCAGCGCTCGCCCTGCAGCACGGCCACGCCCTGGGCGCCCTGGCGCACCACCAGCTGCGGCTGGTCCACCTGGGCCGGCACCGCGACCGGCAGCAGCTCGAACTGGAAGGGCGAGCCCCCCGGCGCCAGCGTGCCGCCTTCGCCGGCCGGCGGCACCAGGGTGTAGTAACGCGTCGGCGGCACCGAACCGCAGGCGGCCACGGCAAGCGCGGCCACGGCCAGGCCCAGGTATCCCATACGCATCATGGCTTGCTCCCTTGTCCTTGTGACGGCGTGGCCGGCGGCGGCGGCAACTTGTCGTCGGCACGGCGGCCGCGCAGCAGCGCATCCGGGTGGTCGCCCAGGTAGTCGGTGAGTACGCGCAGCGAGCGCGCGGCGCGCTGCAGTTCCTGCAGGGTGCCGCCGAGGTTCTGCTGCAACGGCGAATCCGGCGCGAAGGCATTGTTGGCGTTGCCCAGCGTCTGCTGCGCCCCCCTGAGGGTGTGCGTCATCTCCGGCAGCACGCCGGTATTGACCTGCTTGAGCGTGCGGTCCAGCTCGGCCAGCGAGGCGTCGAGGTTCTTGCCGATGCTGTCGAACGGCACCTTCTGCAGCTTGCCCACGATGTCCGCCACCTGCTGCTGGATCTTGTCGAAGTCGCCCGGCGCAGTGGGAATCTCCAGCGGCCTGGTGGCGCCGTCGAAGGCCACCTTGGGCGCCTTGGGCAGGAAGTCCAGCGCGATGTAGATCTGCCCGGTCAGCAGGTTGCCAGTGCGCGCCTGCGCGCGCAGGCCGTGCTCCACCAGGCGGCCCATCATTTGGGACATCTGCTCGTCGTCGCCATGCGCCTTGGCCAGCGCGACCAGCTTGTCGTGCGCCTTGCCCAGGCGAGCCGGGTACACCACCGCGCCGACCACGGTGGGGAAGGTCTGGGTCTTCTCGTCGAAATCGAGGTTCACCGACACCACCCGGCCGAACGTCACGCCCAGGAACTCCACCGGCGCATCCACCGCCAGCCCACGCAGGGACTGGTTGAAGCGCATGCGGATGTACTTCGGCTCGCCGTCCGGCGGCGCCATGGCGGTGGTGCGGTCGTTGAACAGCGTGTAGACGGCGCCCTCCTCCGCGGCCGTGCTGTCGTGCGGGCCAGGCGGGTCCTGGAAGGCGACGCCGCCGGCCAGCACGGTGGCCAGCGACTGCGTGTTGACCTTCAGGCCGTCCGCGCCCAGCGACACGTCGATGCCGCTGGCGTTCCAGAAGCGCGAGGACTTGGTGACGAACTGGTCGTTGGGCGCATCGACGAAGATCTGCAGGGTGACACCCTTGCCGTCCGGGTTCAGGCGATAGGACGACACGCGCCCGACCTGGATGCGGCGGAAATAGACCGGCGAGCCGATGTCGAGCGAGCCGAGGTCGTCGGCATGCAGGTCGAAGGCCTTGCCCGGCGAGCCATGGGTGACCGTGGGCGGCGTTTCCAGTCCGGTGAAATCGGTCTTGGGCTCCTGCGACTGGCCCACGTCCGCCCCGATGAAGGAGCCGGACAGCAGCGTATCGATGCCCGACACCCCGCCCAGGCCGATGCGCGGGCGCACCACCCAGAAGCGCGAGTCGGCGGTGGCGAAGCTCTGCGCGCTCTTCTCCAGCGCCACCTTGGCGACGACGTGCGTGCGGTCCTCGCTGAGGCGCACGGCGGTCACCTTGCCGATCACCACGCTCTTGTACTTCACCGGGGTCTTGCCGGGCTCCAGCCCCTCGGCGCTCTGGAAGCCGATGGTGATGGTGGGGCCGGCCTGGACCCAGGCGTGGATCACCAGCGAGAGGCCCACCAGCGCGGCGATGATCGGCACCAGCCACACCAGCGAGGCGCTGATGCGCGGCCGCTGCACCACGGGTTCGGGCAGGTCGTCGTCAAGCGGCTTGTCAGTCATCGAAGTCCCTGCCATCCCAGATCAGTCGCGGATCGAACGTCATCGAGGCGAACATGGTAATGATCACCGTGAGACCGAAGAACACCACGCCAGGCAACGGCTCCACCTGGCTGAAAAAACCGAATTGCACCAGTGCCGTCAGCAGCGCCACCACGAACACGTCCAGCATCGACCAGTAGCCGATGAACTCGACCAGCCGGTACAGCTTGCCACGCTGGCGCTGGGCCCAGGCGCTGCCGCGCTGCGAGCTGATCAGCAGCAGCCCCAGCGCGAAGAACTTCAGCACGGGCACCACGATGCTGGCCGTGAACACGATGATGGCCAGGTCCGGCGACCCCTTGACCCACAGCTCGATCACGCCGCTGAGGATGGTGTTGTCGTCCACGTCGCCCACGCTCACCGTGCGCATGATCGGCAGCACGTTGGCGGGAATATAGAAGAAGAACGCCGCGATCAGCAGTGCCCAGGTCCGGCTGTAGCTGGCCGACTTGCGCCGGTGCAGCGGCGAGCCGCAGCGCGGGCAGGCCGCGTCCGGCACATCGCTGTCGCGGCATACCAGCTGGCACACGTGGCAGCCGATCAGCCCCAGTTCGCCCGCGCGCGGCAGGCGGCTCATGTGCGCCGCTCCCGGGTGATGTCCCACAGGTGGCGCACGTCGATGCTGGCGAAGGCGGTGATGAGCAGCATCAGCACGCCGTAGGCGAACACGCCCGCGTTGGGGATCACGTCGAAATACATGTGCGCCTTGACGATGGCCACCAGGGAGCCGAGCACGAACACCTCGCTCATGGTCCACGGCCCGATGCGGTACAGGGTCACCATGACCAGCCGGAAGCCCGGCGCGCGCGCGCCCTTGCGGGCGTACAGCAGCACCCAGCCCAGCAGCAGCATCTTGCCGATGGGAAAGAAGAACAGCGTGCATGCGGCGATCACCGCCACCACCTGCGAATGCTCGCGCCACATCATCGTGATGCAGCCCCACAGGGTGGTGCTGATGTTCTGGCCGTTGAGGCCCAGCGTTACGATGGGCCAGACATTGGCCTGCACGAAGACGATCATCGCCGTCACCACCAGCGCCAGCATGCCGCGCACGCCCATCCCGTGGTGCCGCGCCAGGATGGCGTCGCAGCGCGCGCAGCGCGCCACCTCGCCGCACGCCAGCACGCGGCGGCGGTACACCGTATCGCAGTGCTCGCAGATCCACAGCGTGGGCGGGGCGATTTCAGGTTGGGCGCCTTGCGCTGGCATGGTCATCCGGGGATTTTCGCAAATATCGCCGGCCAGCGCCGGCAGGCCGCGAAGTCTCCCGTTCGGGGCGCGTTCGGGCAAGGGCCCGGGCCCGCGCGGCCTTGATATCCTGCATGCCGCCCAGATGTGGGTGCCATTGCCAACGGGAGTCCCCAGTGAGTGCCACGACCGCCGATACGCATGTTTTCGACGTGCGCGAGGACAATTTCGAAGCCGAGGTGCTGCAAGCCTCGCTGACCACGCCGATCCTGGTGGATTTCTGGGCCACCTGGTGCGGTCCCTGCAAGACCCTGGGCCCCATGCTTGAAAAGCTCGCCGCCGAGTTCAACGGCGCCTTCCGGCTGGCCAAGGTCGACGTGGACCAGTCCCAGCAACTGGCGGCGATGTTCGGCATCCGCAGCATCCCCACGGTGATGCTGGTGAAGGACGGCCAGATCGCCGACGGCTTCGCCGGCGCGCTGCCGGAAGGCCAGCTGCGGGAATTCCTGCTGCGCCACGTGCAGCCGCTGGACGGCGATGCCGCGCCCCCCGCCGAGGCGGCGCCCGAATCCCCCGAGGAAGCGATCAACCGCCTGCAGCAAGCCATCGCCGCCGAACCGGAGCGGACCGAGCTGAAGCTCGATCTCGCCCTGGCGCTGATGCGCGCCGGCCAGGCCGACGCCGCCGAGGCGGAGCTCGCTTCGCTGCCGGCCAACCTGGCCACCGACGCCAAGGCGGTGCGCCTGCGCAACCAACTGGAACTGGCCCGCGCGCTGAAGGGCGCACCGTCCCTGCCGGAACTGCAGCAGCGCGTGCAGGCCGACGCCACCGACTGGGCGGCCCGCGATCTGCTGGGCGTGCGCCTGCTGCTGGAGGACGATGCCGCGGCAGGCCTGGAGCAATTCCTGGTCATCCTGGAAAAGGCCCGCGACTGGAACGACGGCCAGGCCAAGAAGCGGCTGCTGGCCGCGTTCGCCACCCTGGACGATGCCGAACTGGTGGGCCGCTATCGGCGGCGGATGGCTTCGCTGTTGTTCTAAGAGCCTGTTCAAAATCTCGGTGTCATCCAAGCTCCCCCCCTCCCATCCTCCCCCTGCGTGCAGGGGGAGGAGCCAAAACGTGTGCGCTCTGGCCCCCTCCCCTGCATGCAGGGGAGGGCTGGGGAGGGGTGCTCGGTGTGCCCTCCTACCCCCCCGCGACCGTAGGGAGTCCCTTTTCGGGACACGCTGCCTGCCCCTGTGGGAGCGCACCCTGTGCGCGACGCCTTTCGCCTCATGGCTGGTCGTCCCGGCGCATCCCGCAAAAGGAGGCAAGGGCCAGGATGACGGACATGGAGACCGAGGCAAAAGGCGGTCGCGCACAGGGTGCGCTCCTACAGAGGGGACCGATTAGCGTCGGCAGGGAGGGGAGTCTGTAGAAATCATGGCGCCCCGGCCGCCGCCCCACCGCCGATCTGTCCATCGAGGAAGCGGGTTACCCGCTCGAACAACTCGGCGGCGTTCCTCTCGTCATAGAAGCCGTGGCCCTCGTCGGGCTTGTACAGCCATTCGTGCGCCACGCCGCGCTTGAGCAGGGCGGCGTGCAGGCTCTCGCCCTGCACCGGCGGCACGCGCTGGTCCTGGCCACCCACCACCAGCATCACGTTGGCCTTGAGCCGGTCCAGTTGGTTGATCGGCGAATGCGCGGCCAGTTCCGCCGGATCGGTGCCCAGCGTGCTGCGCAGGTAGGCCTTGCCCGCGACGCGGTCGGAAATGTCGCCGTCCGTATACATCTTGGCCAGGTCGTACACGCCCACGTAGCCGATGGCGCAGCGGTACAGGTCCGGCTCCTTCACCACGCCCTCCAACGCCGCATAGCCGCCGTAGCTGCCGCCGAAGATGCAGATGCGGCCGGGATCGGCGATGCCCTGCTGGATCGCCCAGCGGGTGGCGTCGGTGACGTCGTCCTGCATGGTGCCGCCCCACTGGCGGTAGCCGGCGGCCTCGAACGCGTGGCCATAGCCGCCCGAGCCGCGGTAGTTCACCTGCAGCACCGCGTAGCCATGGGTGGCCAGCATCTGCACGTAAGGGTCGTAGCCCCAATCGTCGCGGATGCCGAAGGGGCCGCCGTGGATGAACATCACCAGCGGCTGGTGCTTGGCCTGTTCCTTGCCGGGCGGCGTGCTGAGGTAGCCGTGCAGGGTCAGGCCATCGCGTGCCTTGAACTCGACCGGCTGCTTGGCCGCCATCAGGTCCGGCTTGATCCAGCCGGCGCGCTGCAGCAGCGGCTGCGCCTTGCCGGTGGCCACGTCCAGCAGGTAGAAGGTGCCCGGGTCCATGTCCGAGGACGCCAGCGCCACCGCCTTGCCGCCATCGGCCGTGCTGGAGACGATCTGCACGCTCTCGCCCGGCAGCGCGCGGGAAAGCAGGCCGATCGCCTTGATGGTATCCGCGCCGGGCACGATGGCCTCGGCGGTCGGCGTGCCCGGCATCGAGTACACGCCCACCACGTCGCGCTGGTCCAGGCTGCCTATCAGCCCGCTCAGGCTGGCCACGTCGCTGCTCCATACCGGCGCCTGCATCGTGCGGGTCGCCACCTCCCACGGGCATAGCGCCCCGACCTTGCCCGGCGCGCTGCAGGACATGTAGACATGGCCGTCGTCGCCGCTGAAGGCCAATGGGAAGGGGATGCTCTTTTCCGCGCTGCCCTGGAACAGCAGCGACCACGGCTTGCCATCGCTCTCGCGGTAATACACCTGCGGATAACTGTGGCTGTCCCTGCCGAAGGCAAAGCGCACCACGCCGTGGTGGTCGACCAGGAACTGGGCATTGAGCAGCGGCGCGGTCACCACCGGATGCTTGTTGCCGTCACGCACGTCTATCATGAATACCTGGGTATAGGCCCCATCCGGACCGCTGTCCCAAGGATTGACGCCGATCAGCACATGGTTGTCGTCGCCCCGCAAGAGGCTGATCAGCTCGCCGTTGGCGCGCTCGGGCTCGCGATGCTGAACGCGCGTATCGCCATAGGAACTGCCGGCCCGGTAGCCGAACAGCAGTTCGGCGCCGGAGCCGTCGGCATTCACCCCGAAGATCTCGCCGGTGGCGAACGGCTTGTCGAAACCGGACACCTTGGTGCCCTCGGTATAGAGCACGCGATGGTCGTTGACCCACCAGAAATCGACGACCTGGTTGCCCTCGCGCGGCCTGATCATCACGCCCTTGGGCTTCTTGCCCTCTCCAAGCGAGGCCAGGTCGAGCAGCGCCAGCATCGGCTTGTCGCCCACCACCGTGGTAGCGGCGAGATAGCGCCCATCGCCGGAAATCTTCACCTTGTCGTACTGCACATGGCGGGCCAGGTCAGTGAAGCCCACCGTACCCGCCCATCCCTGAAATGCCACAACGCACAACGCGCACCCGAGCACGCGCCTGAACCACCTTTCCATGGATTCCCCCTTTGTGCGCGGCGCCCCTCGCGCCGTCGCTGGCGACGCAGTATAGGCATGCGTCCCCACGCGCAGGAACGGGTCCGCACAGGCCCCGGAAACGACCATACGAACCAGTATGCCTGGGTTATGCTTGGCGCCTCTCCATGCCGGACCCCCCATGCGCGCCTCGACCTTCCGCCGCCTGATGAACCTGTGGCCGCCCTTCCTGTGCAACAGCATTCGCGTACAGCACGTGGCCGAGGACTGGTCGGAGGTGCGGGTGGTGCTGCGCCTGCGGCCATGGAACCGCAACTACGTGCGCACCCAGTTCGGCGGCAACCTGTTCGCCATGACCGATCCGTTCTGGATGCTGCTGGCCATGCACCAGTTGGGCAGTGATTACTACGTGTGGGACAAGGCTGGCACGATCGACTTCGTCGCGCCCGGCCGTGAGGACGTCTACGCCCATTTCCGGCTGGATGGGGCCACCGTCGACGAACTGCGCGCCGCCGCCGCGAGCGGCGACAAGGTACTGCGCTGGTTCGAGGTGCCCGTGACGACGCGTAGCGGCGAAGTCGTCGCCATGGTACGCAAGCAGTTGTACGTGCGGCTCAAGCCCAAGGCGCGCTGAGCCACCGTGCCGTCCGGACCATGCCTGGCATGGCGGCTACCCTACAATGCCGCTCTCCCCATCCCAGGTCTCCCCATGCCGCGCCTGCGCCTGAAGCGTTATCTCCTTACCGGCCTGCTCACGGTCATCCCGCTGTGGGTGACCTGGGTGGTGTTCAAGTTCGTGCTCGGCATGCTGGCCGGCATCGGCGCGCCGCTGGTGTCGGCCCTGCTCGCCTCGCTGTCCACCACCTCGCCCCAGGCCGAGGCCGCGCGCAACAGCGCGGTGATCCTGTTCATGCTGGCCTTGCTGCTGACCCTGGTCGCGCTGTACGCCATCGGCTGGCTGGCCAACCGCATGATCGGCCAACGGCTGATCGACGGCTTCGACGCCGTGCTGGCGCGCATCCCGCTGGTGCAGACCATCTACGGCGGCACCAAGAAGCTGATGGCGGTGCTGCAGCAAAAGCCCTCGGGCGTGCAGCGCGTGGTACTGATCGACTTCCCCCGCCGCGGCATGAAGGTGGTGGGCTTCGTCACCCGCGTGATGACCGAGGAAGGCACCGGCCGCGAGATGGCGGCCGTCTATATCCCCACCACACCGAACCCGACCGGCGGCTACCTTGAGGTGGTGCCGGTGGACGAGCTGACGCCGACCGACTGGACCATGGACCAGGCCATGGCCTTCATCATCTCCGGCGGCGCCGTCGCCCCGGATACCCTGCCCGCCTCGCCGGCCGCCCCGCGCGACCACACCCAGGACAACGCATGAAACCGACGCCGCTGTTCGCCGCCACACTGCTGGGATTGGCCGCGATGAACACGCGGGCCGCCGACTGGACCACGCCCGCCGAGGCCTCGCACTTCCGCACCACGCCGAGCTACGCCGATACGCTGTCGTACCTTGAGCGCCTGGCCCGTGCCGCGCCCGGCAAGCTGAAGCTGGACACCTACGGCACCTCGCCCCAGGGCCGCCCGATGGTCGTGGTGATCGCCAGTGGCGACGGCACCTTCGATCCGGCCGCCGTCCACGCGCAAGGCAAGCCGGTGGTGCTGGTGCAGGCGGGCATCCACCCGGGCGAGATCGAGGGCAAGGACGCCGGCCTGATGCTGCTGCGCGACTTTGCCGTCACCGGCAAGCTGCCGCACCTGCTGGACAAGGTGGTGCTGGTCTACATCCCGGTGTTCAGCGTGGATGGCCACGAGAACAGCTCGCCCTACCACCGCATCAACCAGGACGGGCCGGAAAGCATGGGCTTCCGCGGCCAGGCGCAGTACCTCAACCTCAACCGCGACTACGTCAAGGCCGACGCGCCGGAGATGCGCAGCTGGCTGAAGCTGTGGCAGCGCTGGCAGCCCGACCTGTTCATGGACATCCACACCACCGACGGCGCGGACTACCAGTACGACCTGACCTGGTACCTGGAAGACCCGCACAAGCTCGATCCCGCCGTCAGCGCCTGGCAGCAGGACCTGTTCGTGCACAAGGTGATGCCGGCCTACGAGAAGCGCGGCCACCTGTCCTCGATCTACCTGGAGATGAAGGATGGCCGCGACCCGCGCAAGGGCATCGAGAACTTCGGCTCCGGCCCGCGCTTCTCCACCGGCTACGTGGCCCTGCGGAACCGCCCGGCCCTGCTGGTGGAAACCCATATGCTCAAGCCCTACGAGGTGCGCGTGCGCGGCACCTACGACCTGGTCGAGCTGACCCTGGAGCAGGTGGCGAAGGACACCGGCGCCCTGCTGGCGGCCAATCGCCAGGCCGACGCCGACGTGATCGCCCGCGCCGGCGATGCGCAGGCGCGCGTGCCGCTCACCTTCAAGCCCGATCCCACGTCCACGCCGTTCGAGTTCAAGGGCTATCGCTTCAGCATCACCCATAGCGACATCTCCAACAGCGACTGGATCCAGTACGACCCCAGCCACAGGCAGAGCTACACCATTCCCAACTGGAACGGCCTGCTGCCCGACGTATCGATCACGCCCCCGGCCGCCTACGCCATCCCGGCGCCATGGACGGCGATCATCGACCGGCTCGACGCGCACGGCATCGCCTACCGGCGCCTGTCCCGGCCCATGAAGGTGAAGGCCGCGGCCTACCAGTTGGACCAGCCGCAGTGGGCCTCCAAACCGTTCGAGGGCCACCTGATGCTGCGCGATGTCCAGCTCACCGACACCACGCGCGAGGTGGAGCTGCCGGCCGGCTCGGCGATCGTGCCGATGGACCAGCGCGGCGCCAACGTGGCGATCCAGTTGCTCGAACCGCAGGCGCCGGACTCGCTGCTGCGCTGGGGCTATCTCAATGCCATCTTCGAGCCGAAGGAATACGGCGAGCCGCGCGTGCTGGAAAAGCTGGCGCGCGACATGCTGGCCAAGGACCCGTCGCTCAAGGCCGAGTTCGAGCGGAAGCTGCGCGACGACGCGGCCTTCGCCGCCAGTCCCGAGGCGCGCCTGTCCTTCTTCTTCGAGCGTTCGCCGTGGTACGCCACGCAGGACGTGGGCGCATATCCGGTGCTGAAGCTGGATGCGGCGACCTTGAAACAGACCCAGGAATAACGCTCCCGCGTCACGCCACCACTTCGAACGGTCGCATCATCTCGTTGGAGGCGTGCTCCAGCAGGTGACAGTGCCATACGTAGCGGCCGGCATAGCCTTCGAAGGTGATGATGTAGCGCGTCACCATGCCGGGATAGACCTGCGCCGTGTCCTTCCAGCCCGCCTCGTGCGGCGGCGGCGGTTGCGCCGGGCCGGTGTAGCGCAGCGTCCGGGAGGCCAGGTATTCATCCACGTCGAACGGGCGGCGGTCCAGGATCTGGAAGCGCACCAGATGCAGGTGGATCGGGTGGGTGTCCTCGGTGAGGTTCACCAGGCTCCAGATCTCGGTATCGCCCAGGCGCGGCTTCTCGCTCACCGGCTCGTGCCAGTGCTTGCCGTCCAGCAGCATCAGCATCGGCGCGGCCACGCAGTCGGCGTACTCGTCGATGGTCAGCACGCGCGCATGGGTGGCCTTCGACTCCGGCACGCGCACCACCTCGCGCAAGACGGCCGGCACCCGGCTAGCATCGCTCTCCTGGCCAGCGGCCACGTTGAAGCGCATCAGCGACACCGCATCGTTCATCAGCTCGATGCCACCGCCGCCGAGCCCGGCGAAATCGATCACCAGGTCGGCGCGCTCGCCCGGCGCGAGGAACAGGCTGGTCTGCGACACCGGCGCCGCCAGCAAGCCCTGGTCGCTGCCGATCTGCAGGAACGGCCGCTGGCCACGCAGGCTCAGCCGGAAGAAGCGTCCGTTCGCGGCATTGAGCACACGGAAACGATAGCGGCGCGCGCGCACGTCGAGCCTGGGCAGCAGCGCGCCGTTCACCAGCATCGCATTGCCGAACACTTCCGGTACCCACGGCGCGTCGCTGACGCCCGACACCGGGTAGTACAACTGGCCATCCTCGGTCAGCAGACGGTCGCTCAGCACCAGCGGCAGTTCGTGCTCGCCGCTGGGCAGCCCCAGCGAAAGCTCGTGCTCGTCGCGCAGCAGGTACATGCCGAACAGGCCCGCGTAGAGGTTGAGCCGCTCGATGCCCATGGTGTGGTCGTGGTACCACAGCGTGGCGGCATCCTGCCGGTTGGGATAGGTCTGCCGCCGCGACTGGCCGGGCACGAACCAGTCGGTGGGATAGCCGTCGTCCGTCGCCGGCACGCGCGCGCCATGCACGTGCACCACCGCGCGTACTTCCGGCTGGTCCGGCTCGGCGCCGCACACGTGATGGTCGATCGGCAGGAAGTGCTTGAGTGGCAACTGGTTGCTCCATTTCACCGCCAGCGCCTCACCGCTGCGCGCCTCGATGGTCGGTCCCGGCAGGCTGCCGCCATAGGTCCACAGCCGTGTCGGCGGCAGGTCGCGGTGCAGGCGCTGTTCGCTCTCGCGCATCACCAGTTGCAATGGACGTGAGGACGCACGCAGCACCTCGGGCACCGGCAATGGATCGACGAAGGGCGCGAGCCGGTTCGGATCGAGCAGGCGCGGCACCTGGGTCTGGTCGGCGACCGGATGCCGGCACAGCGCTCCACCGTGCTTGGCCGGCATGGCCATGGGCATGCTCCATGCCCTCAGGCTGGCCGCGCCGGCCAGCCATCCCAGGCCCTCGAGGAAACGACGACGCGAAGGATGCAAGGTGGCAATCTCCATGCATGGACAAGCGAAACGCCCCGGCACGATGGCCAGGGACGCCCCGGCACGATGGCCAGGGCGCGATCATCGCTACTGCCGGATCAGCCGCGCGGCGAATGCGGCAGGCTGGCCCACGGCCACGACGGCGGCTGCTTCACCGGCTGGCCGGTCTGCTCGTCGAGCAGCAGCTTGCGCTGGTCGGGGAGCGGCTGGAAGAAATCGAACATGTACTCCAGCGATCCCGACACCGCATCGAACGAACCGCCGCCGAGGCGCTGGCCACGCAGCCAGTTGTCCTCGATGAAGCGGGTGATCGAGGACTGGTCGGTCTGCGTGTGGTCCACGTAGTTGCTGCGCGCCCACGGCGAGATCACCAGCAGCGGCAGGCGCGGACCGAAGCCGCAGCGGCCCTGCACCGGCTTGCCCTTGCTGTTGACGCCCGGCAGCGTGCCATGCGCCTTGCACTCGCCGGCGCCGTCCAGGGCGTCGGAACTGGTGCTGGATGCGTTCTCGCGCGGCGCGGCCTGGTGATCGTACCAACCATCGGAGTCGTCATAGGCGATCACCACGGCGGTGTCGCGCCAGTCCGGCTGCTGCTGCAGGAAGTTGATCACATGGACGACGAAAGCCTGCTCGTCCAGCGGATCGGAGTAGCCGGCATGGCCGTCCTGGTAGCCCGGCGCCTTGAGGAAACTCACCGCTGGGAAATTGCCGGCGCTCACCGCCGCGTAGAAGTCGTCGATGTCGTACTGGTGGTTGGCCGCGTCGCCCTGGTGGCCGATCTTCGCCACCGAGGTGGGACGCGCATGGGTCGGGTTGGCGGTGGACGGGTAGTACTGGAACGGCTGGTGATGCGGGATGTAGTCGCTCTCCGTGACCTGGGTCACCGCGGACAGCGTGCTGCGCTTGCAGCCGGTGGTGCCGTTCGCGTTGGTCTGGGTGAGGTCGAAGCCACCCTCGAAGAAGCCCCAGGTGACGCCGGCCTCGTTGAGCAGGTCACCGACGTTGCGGCCGCCGAACTGCACCTGGTTGCCGGTGGGCGAGGAACAGACATCGCCGATCGGGTCGGCGTCGCCGATCAGGGTCAGTCCGCCCTGCCCGTCGTCCACCTCGTTGCCGGTGCCGTTGAGCGTCTGCGTCACGCCATTGGTCTGGCCGGAGACGAGGTTGATCGCGCCCGGCGTGGACGGGCCGAAGGTGGTGCCATAGCTGTTGTCGTTCAGCGCGAACCACTGCGCGTAGTTCCACAACGCGGTCACCGTGTTGCCGTCGTAGTAACCCATTACCTGGCCGTTGCCCTCCTCGTCGGCCGGTGCGCCCGGCAGCGTTTCGCCGGCGCCGGTGAACTCGGGGAACAGGTCCATCCTGCCGCCGTCGAACGCCTTCTGCTCGGGTCCGTAGGAATGGTCCTGGTCGGCGGTGGCTGCCTGTGTGCGGTCGAGGCGGAAGGGGTTGATCGCGCCGCTGCCGTTGGCGCTGTTGGCCTGGTTGGGATTGTGCGTGAGCAGCGCGCGGCTCAGGCCATTGACCTTGGGCGTGAAGGGCCGCGCATAGAACGCCGGCTCGCCGTGGGGATTGGCCGCATCCGGATAGGTGCCGAAGTAATGGTCGAAGGAGACGTTCTCCTGGAAGATCACGACCAGATGCTTGATCGGCGTGGCCGTCCGGACGTCTTTCCCAGGAGGCCAGCCAACGTTGTTCGCCGTCTCGGCGTGAACAGGGATTTGCGCAAGCGAAACTGCGGAAAGGCTCAAGACGCACGCGGCAATGCAAGCAGCGAGATGGTGTCGCATGGAAGGCTCCCTACGGTCGCGGGTGGTGCGCTCCCCCTCAAGCGCTGGAGGCCCGGACGATAGGCGTCCAAGGTGACAGCCGAATAACAACTACAGGACGCATTTTCCTGCGATTTCCCATGCTTTCAGGTTCAGCGCAGCAGGTGCGACAGGCAGGGCGCGAGCAGTACGTTGAGCAGTCCCGCCAGCACCATCGCCAGGCTCGCCACGCTGCCCTCCTCGGTGCCGACGTCATAGGCCCTTGCGGTGCCCGCGCCATGCGCGCCGACGCCGAACAGGGCGCCGCGCGCCAGCGCCGAACGCAACGGCAGGTGGCGCAGCAGCAACTCGCCCAGCGCGATGCCGGCCACGCCGGTAATCACCACGAACAGGGCGGTCAACTCCGGCACGCCGCCGATGTCCGACGACACCAGCATCGCCAGCGGCGTGGTGATCGAGCGCGCCAGCAGGCTGCGCCGGACGCTGTCGTCCAGCCCGCACCATGTGGCCAGTTCCCAGGCGCTGGCGATGGCCATCGCGCTGCCGCCGAGCACGCCCGCCAGCAGGGCGGGCCAGTGCGCTCGGATCAGCTGGCGGTAGCGGAAGATCGGCAGCGCGAACGCCGCCGTCGCCGGCCCCAGCATCAGCACCAGCCAGTGCGTGTCGCGGATATAGGCGGGATAGTCCATGCCCAGCAGCAGGCCCAGCGCGGCCAACAGCAGCGGCACGGTCAGCAACGGCGAGGTCCACCAGCGCGGCAGGCGGCGATAGAGCGGCTTGAGCACGTAATAGCCGGCCAGCGTGATGACCAGCCACAGCAGCGACAGCAGTTCATCCCGCACGGCGCTGCCTCCAGCGGAACACCAGGTCCACCAGCAGCGCGGTGGTGCCCATCACCAACACGGTGCCGACCAGGATCACCGCCAGGATGCGCACGCCTTCCGCGCGCAGCAGCGGCAGGTGTTGCCACACCGCCATCACGGCGGGAATGAAGAACAGCAGCATCTCGGCCAGCAGCCAGTCCGCGCCACGGCGCAGGCTGGCGGCCGGCACCGCGCCAGCCAATAGCAGCACCAGCAACAGGGCCATCGCCAGCACGCTGCCGGGCAGCGGCAGATGCAGGCGCCGGCTGGTCAGGTCGCAGGCGAACCAGAACAGGACGATCAGCGCCACCTGCGCCCAGCGCGCCACCCGGGGACGCCGCCAGCCCAGCCAGCGCATACGGACATGGAGGGAATTCATGCGCGCAGGCTAGCGTCGCCGGGTCTATGATGGAAATGAATTGTTTCCATGCTTTCCATGCCAAAGAGGAATAGACCATGGACCTGCGCGGCCTGCGCTACCTGGTGGAAGTGGTGCGTCACGGCGGCTTCGCCCGCGCAGCGGAATACGCACACGCCACGCAGCCCACCTTGAGCAAGGCGATCGCCCAGTTGGAGGACGAGCTGGGCGACCGCCTGCTGGAACGCGGACGCGGCGGCGTGCGCCTGACCGCTGCCGGCGAGGTGGTGCATCGCCATGCCTTGGCCATGCTGGCCGAGTCGTCCCGCCTGCGCGAGGAACTGGACGCCCTGCGCGGCCTGCGCCGCGGCGAGCTGCGGCTGGGCCTGCCGCCGCTGGGCAGCAACGTGTTGTTCGCCCCGCTGCTGGCGCGTTTCCGCCATCAGCACCCGCAGATCGAGATCCGGCTGCTGGAACACGGCAGCCGTCGCCTCGAACAGGCGGTATTGGCCGGCGAGCTGGAGATCACCGCCACCCTGCTGCCGGTCGGCGAGGGCCTGGCGCACCAGCCGGTGCGCGACGAGCCGATGCTCGCCCTGCTGCCCCAGGCGCACCCGCGCGCCGCGGCGAAGCGTTTCCGGCTGGAATGGCTCGGCGACACGCCGCTGGTCCTGTTCGAGGAAGGCTTCGCGCTGAACCGCCTGATCCGCGAGGCCTGCGCGCGCCATGGCGTGGCACCGCGGGAAGCCGTGCGCAGCGCCCAGGTCGACTTCATCCTGGCCCTGGTGGCCGCCGGCGGCGGCGTGGCCCTGCTGCCGCGCCTGGTGGTGGAGGACCGCTCGCTCAGCGGCCTGGTCGCCCTGCCGCTGGCCTCCAACGACCTGCGCTGGAAGATGGTGCTGGCCTGGCGCCAGGGCACCGCGCTGTCGCCGGCCGCGCGGGCCTGGCTGGCCCTGGTTGCGGGGCGGCCCCCTGACCTTTGACACTGTCTGCACCGTGACTTGCGGCCTAGCCTGAAAAGTCAGCCGGGCGATATGGGGCGGCCACAGTGACCCATGCGATCGCCGCCATCATCGGCCGCCCCGGCGGCCATCCGAACCTCAGAGGGAAATCCATGACCAAACCGTATTTGAAGCCCATCGCACTGGCCGTCAGCCTGGCCTTGTCGCTCAGCGCCTGCGGCAAGCACGAGCAGGCCGAGCAGACCGCCCAGGCCCCCGCGCCCGCCTCCACCGTCCCGGCCGCCGCGCCCGCGCCGAAGGTGTTCGACGTGAGCGAACTGGGCGACGCGGGCCAGGTCTGCCAGGACTTCAACGGTTTCGTCAACGCCAAGTGGGTCGCCGCCAACCCGATCCCGAACGACCGCACCCGCTGGGGCGCGTTCGACAAGCTCGCCGAGGACAGCCTCAACACCCAGCACGACATCGTCGATGCGGCCGCCAAGGACGCCGCCAACGCCAAGGCCGGCTCGATCGAGCAGAAGATCGGCTACCTGTACGCCTCGGGCATGGACGAGGCGGCCATCGAGAAGGCCGGCTTCGAACCGATCAAGCCCAAGCTCGACGCCATCGCCGCGCTGAAGAACAGCAAGGACGTGGCTGACTACATCACCCAGGGCTTCGCCCAGGGCGATGCGCAGGTGTTCCAGTTCGGCGCCGGCGCCGACTTCAAGGAAGCCAAGATGCAGATCGGCTACACCTTCCAGTCGGGCCTGGGCCTGCCCACGCGCGACTACTACCTGGACGACAAGTACAAGGACATCCGCGACGCCTACGTCGACCACGTCGCCAAGGAGCTCGAGCTGACCGGCGTGTCCGAGGCCGACGCCAAGAAGCAGGCCGGCCAGGTGCTCGCCTTCGAGACCGAGCTGGCCAAGGCCTCGCTGGCCCCGGTGGAACTGCGCACCCCGGAAAACCAGTACCACTTCGTCACCGTCAAGGAAGCGGACAAGATCACCCCGCACTTCAGCTGGGAAGCCTTCTTCAAGGCCCAGGGCGTGACCGTCGACAAGGGCTTCTCGCTGTCGCAGCCGAAGTTCTTCGCCGAGTTCGACAAGCTGCTGGCCAGCGCGCCGGTCGACCAGTGGCAGGCCTACCTGCGCTACCACGTCATCAGCGATGCCTCGCCGTACCTCAGCCAGGCCTTCCAGGACAACCGGTTCGACTTCTATGGCAAGACCCTGTCCGGCCAGCCCGAGCAGAAGCCGCGCTGGAAACGCGTGCTGGGTGGCGTGAACGAGTCGATGGGCGAGGCGCTGGGCCAGCTGTACGTGGCCAAGATGTTCACCCCGGAAGCCAAGGCGCGTGCCAAGGACCTGGTGGACAACGTGCGCAACGCGCTGAAGGCGCGCATCCAGAACCTCGACTGGATGAGCGACGAGACCAAGGCCAAGGCCATCGCCAAGTGGAACACCTTCCTGCCGAAGATCGGCTACCCGGACAAGTGGCGTGACTGGTCGGGCCTGGAGATCAAGCAGGGCGACTACTACGGCAACGTCATGGCCGCGGCCAAGTTCAACTACCAGTACGACCTGGCCAAGATCGGCAAGCCGACCGACCGCCTGGAATGGGGCATGACCCCGCAGACGGTCAACGCGTACTACAACCCGACCGACAACACCATCAACTTCCCGGCCGCGATCCTGCAGCCGCCGTTCTTCTATGCCAACGGCGACGACGCGATCAACTACGGCGGCATCGGCGCGGTGATCGGCCACGAGGCCAGCCACGGCTTCGACGACGAGGGCAGCCAGTTCGACGGCGACGGCAACAACGCCAACTGGTGGACCAAGGACGACCGGACCAAGTTCGAGGCGCGCACCGACAAGCTGGTGCAGCAGTTCAACGACTACACGCCGGTCAAGGACAAGCCGGATGCGCACGTCAACGGCAAGCTGACCCTGGGCGAGAACATCGCCGACCTGGGCGGCCTGAACGTGGCCTACGACGCCCTGCAGGAAGCGTTGAAGAAGAACCCGCAGGAAGCCGGCGAGAAGATCGACGGCTATACCGAGGACCAGCGCTTCTTCCTCAACTGGGCACGCGTGTGGCGCGGCAACATCCGCGAGAAGGAGGCGCTGCTGCGCCTGAACACCGACCCGCACGCCCCTGCCTCGCTGCGCGCCATCGGCGCACCGTCCAACATGGAGGCGTTCGCCACCGCGTTCCAGTGCAAGCCCACCGACCCGATGGTCCGTTCGGGCGACAAGCAGGTGAAGATCTGGTAAGCCGCCGCCGGTCCGCGTGACCGGCATAAAGGCGCCGCGCGCAAGCGCGGCGCCTTTTGCTTTTCGCTGATCCGCACACGGTCGATACACGCGCGGCATGGCCCAATCCGCGCCTTGGATCCACGCTCCCGGGGGGAGAGAACGATGCGCCGAACCGCGCTCCTGTTGCTGGTCCTCGCAATGCTCGCCGGCTGCGGCACCACGGCCCGCCGCCCGGCCCCGCCACGGCTGATCTCCGGCGCGGTGCCGGAAGGCTATACCGCCAAGGTCCGCCTGCTGGCCGCGGACATGGAGCAGTTCGCCAAGCGCTCGCCGGAATTCTTCCAGGGCATCCGCGACTCGGCCTCCGACGGCACCATCGACATCCTCGCGCTCTCCGGCGGCGGCGCCAGCGGAGCGTTCGGCATCGGCGCGCTGACCGGGCTCAGCCGCGCCCACCAGCGTCCCCAGTACGAGTTGGTGACCGGCGTGAGCGTGGGCGGGCTACTGGCACCGTTCGCCTACCTGGGACCGGACTGGGACGACGCCATGGTGCGGGCCTTCGGCGGCGACCATACCGCGCACCTGCTGGGCTCGCCCGCCCGCACTTTGCTGGCGCGCCTGGTGTTTCCGCTGGGTAACCGGCATGGCGCCTTGTTCCGCCTGGTCGACGGCTTCGTGACGCCCACGATGATCGAGGCGGTGGCGCGCGAGAACGCCAAGGGGCGCCGGCTGGTGATCGCCACCACCGACCTGGACAAGGACGAGACGGTGCTGTGGGACATGGGCGCCATCGCCGCACGCGGCGGCGAGACCGCGCGCGAAACCTTCCGCGACGTGCTGATCGCCTCGGCCAGCGTGCCGGGCATGTTCCCGCCGGTGCTGATGCACGTGCAGGACGGCGAGCACCATTACGACGAGATGCACGTCGACGGCAGCGTCACCGCGCCGGTGTTCGCCGCGCCGCTGATCGCCGAGCTGCATCCCGAGTCGTTGTCGATGCTGCGCGGCGCCCACCTTTACATGATCGTCAACGGCCAGGTCCACCGCTTTCCCCGGACCACGCCGGTGCAGACGTTGCCCGTGCTCACCGCCAGCTTTGCCGCCGGGCTCACCTACAAGACCCGCGAGGCGATCACCGAGACCATCGCGCTCAGCCGGCAGCTGGACATCCGTTTCGTGATGACCTCGATTCCCGTGGACTACCCGCAGAACAGCTTCGTCGACTTCGATCCGAGAAGCACGCTTGCCCTGTACAACTACGCCGAGTCCTGCGCCGAACAGGGCAAGCTGTGGGTCACCCCGGAACAGGGCCTGCGACGCAACCTGACGGCACACAGCACGCCGCCCTCCGGGCCGCCATCCTGCCCCACCGAGGACCCCGCCATCGTGCCGCGCAAACCTTGAGAGGGCTCAGCCGCCTCGCGCGCGCCGCACCTCGTAAGCCTTGAGGTGGGCATAGGCGGTGCGCAGCATCGCCAGGCTTTCCGCCTCGCCGCCGGCACGCGCCAGCAGGTCGCCCACCACATGGTCGGCCTCGATGGCCCCGCCCTGCTCGAGGTCGCGCATCATCGATGCGCTGAGCGACGAGCCGGCCTCGGTCAGCACGCCGCGCGCCCGCGCCAGCACGGCGTCCGCGGGGGCATGGCCCTGAAGCGCGGCCACGCGACGGCAATCGTCCAGCAGTTGCAGCGTGGCCGCCTCGCCACCCGGCGCCGCCATGATGTCGCCGACCGGCGCGCGCATCAGGCAGGTGATACCGGCCAGCGAGGCCAGGAATACCCACTTGTCCCACATGTCCTGCACGATGGTGGTGCTCAGCCGCGCATCGAAGCGTGCCGTCGACATCGCCGCCAGCACGCGCTCCACGCGCGGCGAACGGCTGCCGTCGCGCTCACCGAAGGTCAGGCCGTGCGACTGGTTGAGATGGCGGACCTCGCCCTGGGCATCCAGCGTGGCGGCGATCACGCATTGGCCGCCAAGCACCCGGTCAGCGCCGAAGCGGGCGTCCAGCAGGTCCAGGTGGCGCATGCCATTGAGCAGCGGCAGCACCATCGTCTGCGGTCCCACCGCCGAGGCCATGTCCTCGATCACCTGCGGCAGGTGATAGGCCTTGCAGCTCAGCAGCACCAGGTCGAATGACCCGCGCAGCGCATCGGCCTGCACCGTGGGCGGAGCGGGCAACTCGGCGTCGCCCAGGGCACTGCGGATCACCAGGCCGTGCTGCGCCAACTGGGCCGCACGCGTCGCCCGCACCAGGAAAGTGACGTCACTGCCACTCTCCAGCAGGCGGCCGCCGAAATACCCCCCGGTCGCCCCCGCACCCACCACCAGAATCCGCATGTTCCGTTCTCCAAGCCTGCCTGGCTGCCCAGGCTAACCCAATCGCGCGGCCTTGCCCTCCCCGAGCCGGGTCGCACTTGCCTGACGATAAATATTGCAAATCATTCTCATTAAAAATAACATTCATTGAACCAACGGCCGCCGCCCCCGACGGGCCAGCCGTCCGCATCACCCAACGATCCGCCAACGCCATCGTCCATGCCGCTTGCCCGGCATGGCGCCGTATCGGCCCCATCTACCTGACGACCATCTATCCATGGCCCATATCAAAAGTCGCAAGCACCCGGTCACCCGCAGCGCACTGAGCGCCGCCACCCTGATGACGGGGCTGGCCATGACGCAGCCCGCGCTGTCCGCCGACACCCCCACGGACGCCGTCACGCCCACCACGACCAAGAACCTGCCCGGCGTGCAGGTCGAGGCCGACACCGTCAGCGACTACAAGATCGATAAGATCGCCTCGCCCAAGTTCACCCAGCCCATCCTGGACACCACGCAGACCGTCACCGTGATCGGCAAGGACCTGTTCCTCGAACAGGGCGCCACCACGCTGACCGACGCCCTGCGCAACAGCCCCGGCGTGGGTACCTTCTACGTGGGCGAGAACGGCAGCACCTCCACCGGCGACGCGGTGTACATGCGCGGCTTCGACACGTCCAACAGCATCTTCGTCGATGGCGTGCGCGACCTGGGCAGCATCTCGCGCGACATCTTCAACACCGAGCAGGTGGAAGTGATCAAGGGCCCGGCCAGCACCGACAACGGCCGTACCGCGCCGACCGGCGCGATCAACATGGTCAGCAAGCAGCCGGAACTGAACAACGGCGTGACCGCCTCGTTCTCCTACGGCAGCGCCGACCAGCGCCGCACCACCGCCGACTGGAACCAGACCATCGGCGGCACCTCGGCCTTCCGCCTCAACGTGATGGGCCAGGACAGCGGCGTACCCGGCCGCGACCAGGTGGAGAACAACCGCTGGGGCGTGGCGCCCAGCCTGGCCTTCGGCCTGGGCACCGCCACCCGCGTCTATGTCGACTACTTGCACGTGAAGCAGGACAACGTGCCCGATGGCGGCGTGCCCACCATCGGCCTGCCCGGCTACAGCAGCCCGGACCCGGCGCGCCCGTTCCTCAACAATGCACCGGAAGTGGATTCCTCCAACTTCTACGGCACCACCGCCGACCATGACCACGTCAAGGCCGACATGTTCACCGTGCGCCTTGAGCATGACTTCAGCGACAACCTGGCGCTGCACAATACGCTGCGCTGGGGCCGCACCGCGGAGGATTACCTGCTGACCTCGTTCATGGGCAGCGCGGCGAACCTGCTCACGCCGGACCCGAGCGACCCGTCGACCTGGACCATCGCGCGCAGCAACCCGACCTTCAAGCACCAGGTCAACCGCATCATCACCGACCAGGCCAACCTCACCGCCAATTTCGACACCGGCGCGATCACCCACAACCTCAGCACCGGCATCGAGCTGACCCAGGAAAAGGCCACCACGGCCGGCATCGCCGCGCTCAACGGTTCCGCCTGGCCCGCCGCCAACCTGTACGATCCCAACTGGGACGTCACCGGCCTTATCTATGGCCCGACCGGCGCCTACAGCAACGCCAAGACCAACACCGCCTCCGCCTACGTGTTCGACACGCTGAAGTTCGCCGAGCGCTGGCAGGTGAATGCCGGCTTCCGCCTCGACCACTACGACACCGATTACTACAGCAGCGTGCAGTGCGGCGCGCGAGGCAACCCGGTGTGCGGCAGCCTGCCCAACGGCAGCATCGTGCCAGGCGTCGCCGCCAAGACGGGCGACAACCTGGCCAACTGGAAGCTCGGCGTGCTGTACAAGCTGGCGCCCAATGGCACCCTCTACGCCAACTACGCGGTATCGGCCGAGCCGCCGGGCGGCAGCACGCTCGCCCTGAGCAGTTCCACCAACAGCCTGGACAACCCCGACCTGGAGCCGGAACGCGCCCGCACCTACGAAGTGGGCACCAAGTGGGAGCTGAGCGATGGCCGCCTGCTGCTGACCGGCGCGCTGTACCAGACCACGGTGACCAACGACCTCGTGCAGGACCCGGTCACCCAGCTCTACTACCAGATCGGCAAGAAGCGCGTGCAGGGCGTGGAGCTCAGCGCCGTGGGCAAGATCACCGACAACTGGGCGGTGAGCGCCGGCTTCACCACCATGAACGCCAGCGTGGTCACCGGCACCGCGGTCTCCGAGGACGGATCCTCCGACCTGGCCTACACACCCAAGAAAGCCTTCACCAGTTGGACCAGCTACCTGTTGCCCTTCGGCCTGACCATCGGCGGCGGCGCGCGCTACAACGGCGAAATGAAGCGCGGCACCGACGGCGCCATCGGCACCCCGGCCTACACCGAGGCCTACTGGGTGTTCGACGCCATGGCCTCGTACCCGATCAACAAGCACTTCGACCTGCGCCTGAACGTCTACAACCTGTTCGACAAGGACTACGTCGCCGCCATCAACAAGAGCGGCTACCGCTACACTCCGGGCACACCACGCTCGGCCATGATTACGGCGAACATCCGCTTCTGACCGCACGACGACGTCACCCCGGCCTGCCGGGGTGACGGCCTCGCCAGGACGACGACGAGGCCGCGATCCACCGGAGGGAATCACCATGCTGCTGCATATCCCCAACATCCTCGATCGTGCACAGGTCGCGCGCTTCCGCCAGGCACTGGACCAGGCCGGCTGGACCGACGGCCGCGAGACCGTCGGCCCGCAGGGCGCCAAGGTCAAGCGCAACCTGCAATTGCCCGACGCCTCGCCGCTGCGCGAGGAACTGGGACGCGAGATCCTGCAGGCGCTCGCCCGACACCCGCTCTACCACGCCGCCACCCTGCCGCTGCGCACCCTCCTGCCGCGCTTCAACCGCTACGAAGGCGGCGGCCAGTACGGCTTCCATGTCGACGGCGCCGTGATGGCGCTGCCCGATGGCAGCCAGTTGCGCAGCGACGTCTCGTGCACCCTGTTCCTCGCCGAACCGGAGGAATACGACGGCGGCGAACTGATCGTCAGCGACACCTACGGCGAGCACGAAGTGAAGCTGCCCGCCGGCGACATCATCGTCTATCCCTCGAGCAGCCTGCACCGCGTCGCCCCGGTCACCCGCGGCGCCCGCATCGCCGCTTTCTTCTGGGTGCAGAGCCTGATCCGCGACGACACCAGGCGCCGCCTGCTGCTCGAGATGGACACCGCCATCCAGACCCTGACCCACTCCAACGCCGACGCGCAAGCCGTACTGCAACTGACCGGCGTGTACCACAACCTGCTGAGGCAGTGGGCGGAGAGTTGATCGCTACCGATGCTATCGGCACGGTCAGCCGCAAGAATTATCGACATTGACCGCGATAAATTGCGATTCATTCTTTGAACTCAATCACTTGTCCGCGATGGAAGGCAGTTTTTCTCCGATAAGCGGCAGTCGAAATCCTACGTAGTCCGATAGACAATTTTCCCAACGCTTCCCTTCGACGGGAGCGTGATGTCCATGGCGTAATCGCACGACACGTGTCACGCCAGAGCATGACTGAAGGCCTTCGATACAGGGCATTGGGGATACGGGGGAAATACGATGCAAGTGAAATCGCGTCAGCGAGGCCTCTCGCTGATCGAAGTCCTGGTAGCGGTGCTGATTTTCAGCATAGGCCTGGTTGGGATGGCAGGACTGTTGTTGATGGCCACCCGTTCCAACCAGGCCGCCTACATCCGTACCCAGGTCACCTTCCTAGCCCAGAACATGGCCGACCGCATGCATGCCAATCCCGTAGGCGTGTGGCATGGCAAGTACAACGTGTCGTTCCCTAATACGACCACCCAAACGTGCGACAAGACAACCGGCTGCACGCCCGACCAGTTGGCAAACTATGACATTCAGGTCTGGAATAGCCAACTGGCTTCCTTCCTGCCCGCATCGACAGCCTCCATCAATTGCGACCAGACCGGCGCCGGATTCACGCCATCGTTGGACCAGCAGTCGATGGGTCCTCCCTATGGCGGCAATTGTCATATGACCGTCTCCTGGTCGGAGCACCAGACGGGGGACTCGAACAACGTCGGCGATGGGAATGCCGCGCAGACCTTTACCTGGGATTTCCAGCCATGAGCCATCGACGCCAATTCGGCTTCTCGCTGATCGAACTCATGATCGCCATGGTGCTCGGCGTACTTGTCGCTGCCGGTATCGTTTCGATCTTTCTCTCTACCTCATCCAGTAACCGCGCCCAGACCCAATTGGCGCGTCTGCAGGAAGAGGGCCGTTTCGCCATCACGCGCATCAGCAGCGATCTCGCTGCGGCGAACAGCCAGTACTGCACCAATACGGGCGGTAATGCCCACCTGGGTACCGGGGGCGTCTACATCGATGGGCTGCGCGCGCCGACGATCTATGCCGTCGGCAAGCTGATGAATGCGATGTATGACCTCACCACGCCCTGGGGAGCATCGGCCGGCGGCACCTATCCCTCCGAGCCAACCACCGCCTATTCGCTACCCTCTTTCCTTTCCATGCGCGGCTATGACTGCACGACCACCGCCTGTACGCCGGTCGATCCCTCATATGTGGGCATACCGGCGCAGGGCACCACCGCAGGCAAGCGTGTACTCGGTTCATCGGTCATCACACTGCGTTATCTGAAGCCCGGCAGTGGCTGGACCATTTATCCCAGCGGCAGTGCCTCCGGAAGCACCCTGACCACCAACGCGGCCGACAGTTCGCTCGCGCAGATTAATCTGGCCCCCACCAGTACCGAGCCACCAGTAACGAACTTTCAACCTGGCGACCTGGCCCTTCTGGCCAACTGCTCCAGCGCCCAGGTATTCGCCATCACAGGACAAGGCAGCGGCACGCTTGTTCCCATGGGCGTTGGCACCACTGCCGGCTACAACTTCGCCCTGCCGACCGGCCAGCAAGGAACGGCGGCCCCAATGCTGTTCGACCTCAACCGTGACTACCAGACGGTTACCTACTACCTGGAGGTCGTTCCCAGCGGCGATGGCATCACCACGACAGGCGCACTCATGCGCCGCGTCAACGGCAACAATGCGAGTGAAGGCGGCCGTGAGGACGAACTGGTGCGTGGCATCGAGCGCCTCGATTTCAAGTATGGCGTCGAATATCCGGACGGCACCACCCGCTTCCTTTCCGCCGCCGATGTGGACGCCAGCACCAGCGGCACGCCCGGCTGCACTTCGCAGGTACCCAACCCTGCGGACACCATTGACAAAGGATGCCTCTGGCGCGCGGTGAAAAGCATAGAAGTGGACCTTCTCATGGATGGCCAGGTACCTCTCTATACCCTCACCCCTGGCGAGCTGGAATACACCTATGCCACCGACGGATTGACTACGCCAAGCGCCCCTGGTGACGCCGCTCGAAAGGTCACACCTGCGCAGCAGGGTTTCGTCAACCCGCTGTTGCGCCGCGAATTCACGGCTCTCGTCTCGCTACGCAATTTCAATCCTTGATGCATTCCCAACCCACGCATGCCCGGCATGGACTTGCGCGGAGTTCGATGAATTTCAACCCGATGTCGCCATGGAGCGCATAGCGGAGTTCAATATGATCCACGCACCCCGAGCCATACCGTCGAAGGCGCCACGCACCGAAAAAGGCGCCGTGTTGGTCGTGGCCCTGATCTTTCTGCTGTTGCTCACCATTCTTTCCGTGGCGGCATCGAGTCGCTCCCTATTGCAGGAACGCATGGCGGGGGGCCTGCGCAACGCCCAGCAGGCACAGATGAGCGCCGAGAACGCACTGCGCGGCGCCGAATGGAAGCTGTGGAAGAGCACCAGCCAAGTGGGAGGCCACCTGGACTGCCAAAGCGGCGCCATTTCCAGCGACGACGGCTGCGTGGTCTACAACCCCTCGGACACCAATCTTTATGGAGCCGCCGGTCTAGTGACCAAGTTCCGCTCCCAACAGAGTTGGCTTAACGGTACCGGCATGGTCTACAAGGGACCGGGCGGCTCCATGGACTACACGTCCAGCAGCACGATGGGCACCGTGGGCCAATTGGCGCAGAACCCTCTCTACCTTATCGAGGACATGGGGCCTGAACTACCTCCCGGGTCGGGCGTACAACACGAATCCGGTGATACAGGACCCAACAATAACGGTCCTGGCCAAGTCAACACTCATATCTACCGCATCACGGCACGCGCCACAGGCGGCAACCCCGATGCCCTCCGTGTCGTGCAAAGCACCTTCGACGCCCAGGCAACCAATTGAGCCGGAGCCACCCACCCATGCTGACCCGCCCTCATTCCCGTGGCTTTGGCCTCGGCGTTGCAGCCCTATTGCTGACCCTGGCGGGAGGCCTTATGGCACCGCTGGCACCGACCGCGTACGCGGCGACTACGACGACCGGCACGGTGGACCTCAGCCCGACGCCGCCCAACGAAACCCAGGCCGTTCCCCCGAATATTGCCGTCACTTTCGACGATTCGGGCTCCATGGCATGGGACTACATGAGCGACAATCCGCCATTCAATTACAGCTATACGACGAGCAACAACCATGGCGGAACGACCACTAAGGCGGAAACGTGGGGCAACGGCCCGTGGTATTGCGCGGGAGTGATCGATCCGACCGCCACGACGGGTATCGGCACGCACGTGATGAATGGCGTGTACTACAACCCTAACATCTACTACCAACCACCCATCAACTCCGATGGCACAAGCTTTCCGCAAGCCGACGCCACATTGGCAGCGGTGGATAATGATGGCGTGACCGCGCACCGGCCGCTCAACCCACAATCATCGGGCAGCAGTTCATTCCTCAACGGCACCTCGGGTTCGGGTACCCACAAGACCACTACCTACTGGAACTGTCCTTATGATGGAGGCGGCTCGGCAGGCGGCGGCCACTCTTCCAGTCCGGTATCAGGAGCCGGAGGCGGGCCGTATTACTACAAATACACCGGCCCAACCCTGGCCGTGAACAGTTACGGCATTCCAACTTCAGCAGCGTTGGCCAACCTATACAACGCCAATAACTGGACCGCCGTGCAAGTCACCAATGCCGCATTGGTCATCAACGGCACCACGATTACCGACGCCAGTGGCACCACGGTGAGCCAATATCAGAACTGGGCCAACTGGTGGGCGTATTACCACACCCGAAACCTTATGGCGCGAACCTCGCTTTCACGCGTATTTGGCAACAGCAGCCTGGCAAGCACGACTTCAAGTGGCGGATTCGGCAGCTCCATCCGTGTTGCATGGCAAAACCTCAACGACAGTTCCTACATGCTCACCGGCGATGCCGCCGCCATCCCTTGCACGCCGAGCAGGTTTGGAGGCTGCTCCGGTGGCTCCCCTGCCGTGCTGGGCGCCATCATCAGTGACCTGGTCGACTCGTCCAATTGCAGCGCGTCCCAAAAGCAAAGCGCCGATCCCCTCTCGACACAACAGCAAGGCCCGGTAAAGACCCCGCCGGACTGCTATCGCAGCGCGTTCTTCAACTGGATCTTCCAGGTGGGCGCCAACGGCGGCACGCCTACCCGCAGCGCCCTCGACAGGGCAGGCACATTCTTCATGCGTGGCCAAAACAATACCGGAGGCACGGGAAATCTCGAGGACCCCTACTGGCAGCCGCCGGTCAGCGGCACCGGCGATGGCAATGAGCTGAGCTGCCGGCAGAACTTCCATATGCTGGTGACGGATGGCTTGTGGAACGGCAATGGCGATGGCCCGAAATCCGCCAGCCTCACTCTTCCCAGCAACGTGAGCCGCCTGCCCGACAACGTCTCGTTCCCAGGCACCTCGAGCGCGGGCGTCACTTCCATCTACGCCCCTGTCCACGACAACGGCGATTCGGGCTACGCCTCGCTGTCGGATCTCGCCTTCCATTATTGGGCGACCGACCTGCGCCCCGACCTTTACAAGCCAGAAGCGGGCGAATTCGTCGCCCCCTATCTGCCTGATACCAGCACCAGCGTGTTCAATCTCAGCACGCTGTCGGGCTCGAACGTCGCAAGCACCAATATCAACCAGGAAATCTATTTCAATCCTGCCAACGATCCGGCGACCTGGCCGCATATGTCCGAATACCTGATCGGTCTGGGCGTCAGCGGCGTGCTCAATATCTCCACGAACACGGATTGCACGAGCACCGCGGGCTCCGATACGGATGCCTGCAACCTGAGAAAGGGCACCACCAATTCCAGCGGAAGCACCGGGTGGCCGTTGCCCAACGGCTCGGGCAATGGCATCGCAGCGAACATCGACGATACCTGGCATGCGGCGCTCGCCGGTCGCGGCCAGTTCTTCAGTGCCGGCAACCCCCAGGACCTGGTCGATCAATTGACCAATGTGCTCAGCAAGATCACGGCGCGCATAGCGCAGCCGACGGTCAGTGCGGTCAATGCGAGCGTGCTGACGCTCGGCGCGCTGACATTCAACACAGGTTACAGCTCGATCGACTGGAGCGGCGTATTGCAGGCGGTGACGCTCAATACAGATGGCACGGCCGGAGCGACGCTCTGGGATGCCGGCGCGGTCTTGAACGACGCGACCGCGACATCGCCGACAAACCGGCAGATCCTCACGGCAAGCATGAACAGCTCGGGCGCCATCGTCGGCATGGCGTTCGACAGCAACGCTGCGTTCGATAGCACCGAGGTATCGGGACTGAACGCACCTACCGCCACCGACACCAACGACACCCTGATCAACCGGGTAAACTACCTGCGCGGTGACCGTACCGAGGAAACCGCCGGCGTCATGCGCGTACGCAACAATCTGCTGGGTGCGATCATCAATGCCCAACCGGTCTACGTAAGCTATCCGAGCAGTGGCTACACCAACAGCTGGCCGGCCGGCGCACCGGAGGCAGGCACCTCGGCACAGACCTACGACGACTTCATCACCGCCAATGCCAATCGCCCAGGCACCCTCTATATGGCAGCCAATGACGGCATGCTTCATGCCTTCAATGCCTCGACGACCTGCACCAACACGAACGCCAACGACCTGTGCGGAAAGGAACGCTGGGCCTACGTTCCACGCGCGGTCTATGCCAACCTTGGCAATCTCACCAGCAAGTCGAGCTTCAAGTTCGCCCCGACGGTCGACAGCACACCGGTCGTTCGCGACGTGTTCTTTACCGACAACAAGTGGCACACCATCCTGGTGGGCGGCCTGCGCCTAGGCGGCCGCGGCATCTACGCCCTTGACGTTACCGACCCGACCGCCGTTACCGAAACAGCCACCACGAAGGTGCTTTGGGAATTCGATGCGGACGAGGCCGCTACCACGGCCGGCAATCCGGCGAACCTTGGGTTCACCTATGGCCAGCCGAACATCGGCCGCCTTGCCAATGGCAAGTGGGTGGTATTGGTTCCAGGCGGCTATTTTCCGGACTGCAGCCAGCCCGACATGCCTGCCAACTGCAAAGTTATCGCGGCTGCATCCAATGGATATAGCTCGCTTTTCGTGCTGGATGCCCAGACCGGCGCCATCATCCAGGAACTGAAAACCCCGACCAATATTACCGGCGTCAGCAGCTACGGCCTCTCCTCGCCCGTCCTCGGCGATTACAACAATGACCAGATCGATGACGTCGCCTATGCGGGCGACCTGGCAGGCAACCTATGGCGCTTCGACCTGAGCGACCCGACTCCAGCCAACTGGAGCGTGGCCTTGGCCTATAAGCCACAGACGCAAGGAGCCCAGCCGATTACCGTGATGCCCCGACTTTTCCCTGACCCCGCCACCAATCGCTTCATGGTGGTGTTCGGCACGGGCAAATACCTGGGCGCCGTGGACAACACCAGTAACAGTGCCGCGGTCCAGTCGGTCTACGGCATCCGCGACACCCTGGATTCGGACGGCAACCCGATCACCATCACCCATGCGACGCTGCAAGCGCAAACGCTGACAGAAACGACTATTACCGACACGGCGGATCCCAACTATGGCGCGACCGTGCGAAGCCTCACCTCCAACACGCTCAGCGCGAGCCAGGGTGGCTGGTATTTCGATCTCCAGACCTCGAACGGCTCGAATGTCACCGATGCGGGCGAACGCGTGGTCGTGACGCCCGGTGCGGTATTCAATACCAATACGGCAGTCATCAGCACGCTCATTCCCGGCAGCAGCGACCCATGCAATCCCGCCGTGCTGGGCGCCGTCATGCTGGTCGACGCCACCAGCGGCGGCGCCGGCATGGGTGTGTCGTCGCTGGGCGGCATTCCCTATGTGGGCGCGCGCGTCAACAATGTTCGGACCAGCGGTACCGTTCCGGTAACGACCACGGTAGGCGGCGGCAAGACCCTGTTCCCCGGACTCACGCTGACAGGCAAGGCCAACAACGCCACCCAGCCCTTATCGGGCGATGCGCCGTTGTGGCGCCGCCGCTCCTGGAGCATCCTGAACCCATGACCGCGAAAAGGTGCCATACCATGAGCCGAGTCCGAGGCTTCACCTTGATCGAACTGATGGTTACGGTGGCGATCGTGGCGATACTCGCCGCCATTGCCGTGCCCTCCTACACCCGCTACGCCTATCGCGCCAGGCGTTCGGAAGGCCAGCAATTGCTGCAGAACATCGCGATGGCGGAAGAGCGCTTCTACTCGACCAACAATCGCTATGGCTCGCTGGCCGAGGTCGGCTTCAACAACACGGCATCGCCCAACGGCTATTACCTTGCGGACATCCCTGCGAGCGCATCAACCTCAAGCCAGTCGTTCACCGTGGAAGCCGTTCCGCAAGGAGTGCAGGCGAGCGATGCCTGCCAGACGCTGACTCTCAATGCCGCAGGCAAGAAAATGCCGGACCCGAGCGACTCGGCCAGCAATTCCAACGGCTCATGCTGGTGATCCCATGAACCGGATATCGCACAAACCAAGAGGTTTCACGCTGATCGAGCTGATGGTCACGCTGGCAGTGGTTGCGGTGCTCGCCATCATCGCCGTCCCCAATTTCCGGGATGCCATTCATCGCAGTGCAGTAAGCAGCGCAAGCAATGCGCTTTTGGCCGATCTCAGCTATGCGCGCACCGAAGCGGTGAACCGCGGCCAGGCGGTTTCCGTCTGTCCCAGCACGGACGGCACCAGCTGCAATGCCGGCACGGCATTCGATACGGGCTGGATCATTTATGCCTATACCCCCGGCAATGCGAAACCCAATACGGCCTACGATGCCGCGGATGGCACCAACCTATTGCTGCGCTATACCCAACAACGGCAGGGCGTTTCGATACAGGCGGGTACGGGCGGCCTGATTCTCAGCTTCGATGCCCAAGGGCAGCAGATGCCCAGCGCCAGCGCTACCGCACAGAGCTTTGTCATCTGCTACCGGGACAGCGGCACGGGTGCCGGAGCGAATACCTCATCGGTGCCGGGCACCCAGCTGAATCTGAGCACCGCTGGCAGCGTCAGCACCGCGACGCTGACAGCTGGAGCGACCTGCACGCCGGGTTGAGCGACATCCACCGGGCTTCTGCATCCGCCAAACGCCCTGGTGGCACGCAGAAGTCCGCGTTCTCTAGGCATCCACAACCACTGAGCGGATAATCGGCGGCCCTAGCAACTTGCGGTACCGCTGATGTTTGTCCCCGGTCAACGTTGGATCTCCACCGCCGAGCCCGAGCTCGGCCTTGGCACCGTGCTTCGCGTCGAGGGACGCGGGGTGCAGGTGCTGTTCGCCAAGGCGGGTGTGCTGCGCCCTTACGCGATCGACTCGGCCCCCCTGGTGCGGGCGGAGTTCCGTCCCGGCCAGCGCGTGGCCGGCAAGGGCATCGCCTTCCTGGTCGAGCGGGTGGAGGTGCGCGAGGACCTGCTGGTCTACCGCGGCGAGGGCCGCGAGCTGGAGGAAGGCCAGCTCGACGACGAGCAGGCCGTCAGCCAGGCCGATGACCGGCTGATCGGCGGCCGCACCGATCCCGTGCTCCATTTCGAGCAGCGCCTGGAGGGCCTGCGCCGCCGCGCCGAGGCCCGCCGCTCGCCCGCCTGGGGCCTGGGCGCGGCCCGCATCGGCCTGGTGCCGCACCAACTGCGCGTGGCCGGCATCGCCGCCTCGCGGCGCCCGCCCCGGGTACTGCTGGCGGACGAGGTGGGCCTGGGCAAGACCATCGAGGCGGGCATGATCATCGCCCGCCAGCTCGCCACCGGCCGCGCCGGGCGGGTACTGCTGCTGCTGCCGGACACCCTGGTCTACCAATGGTTCGTGGAGCTGCTGCGCCGCTTCAACCTGAGCTTCGCCATCTACGACGAGGAGCGCTGCGAGGCGCTGGAGCAGACCGGCGACGGCCGCAATCCGTTCGAGGACGAGCAGTTGGTGATCGCCGACTTCGGCTTCCTCGAGCAGTCGCCCCGGCGCGCGCAGCAACTGCTGGATGCGCGCTGGGACCTGCTGGTGGTGGACGAGGCGCATCACCTGGCCTGGACGCCGGAGGCGGCCAGCCCCCGCTATACCCTGGTGGAACAACTGGCCGCGGCCACGCCGGGCGTGATCCTGCTCACCGCCACGCCGGAGCAGTTGGGCCGCAGCGGCCACTTTGCCCGCCTGCGCCTGCTCGACCCGCAGCGCTACCACGACCTGGATGCCTACCTGGCCGAGTCGGACCGCTTCCACAATCTCTCCCGCATCGCCGACCGCCTGCTGGACGGCGAGCCGCTCGACAACGCGCAGCAGGGCGCGCTGCGCGACATCTTCACCGGCGACGACGCGCTGCAAGCCCGCCTGGCCGACACGACCAAGCCGGACAACGCGCGCGAGATCCTCGCCGCGCTGATCGACCGCCACGGCACCGGCCGCGTGATGTTCCGCAACCGTCGCGCCAGCATCGGCGGCTTTCCCAAGCGCATCCCGGTGTGGCACCTGCGGGAGGCGGACACGCTCAGCGACGATGGCCGCCAGGCCCTGCTGGCCGAATTCCACGCGGACATCCAGCAGCCGCCACCGGCGCTGGAACTCGACTACGCCAACGACCCGCGCCTGGACGCGCTGGTCGCCCTGCTGGAGGCCCATCCGCAGGACAAGTTCCTGCTGATCTGCCGCAGCCAGGCCAAGGTGCTGGCCCTGGAAGACGCCCTGCGCACCAAGAGCGGCGTGGGCGTGGCCCGCTTCCACGAGGGCCTTGGCATCGTGCAGCGCGACCGCAACGCGGCCTACTTCGCCCAGCCAGACGGCGCGCGCCTGCTGCTGTGCTCGGAGATCGGCTCGGAAGGCCGCAACTTCCAGTTCGCCCACCGGCTGGTGCTGTGGGACCTGCCGCTCGACCCGGACCTGCTGGAACAGCGCATCGGCCGCCTGGACCGCATCGGCCAGAAGCACGACATCAGCATCCACATCCTGGCCGTGGCCGACAGCGCGCAGCACGTGCTGGCCCGCTGGTATGACGAGGGCGTGGACGCGTTCCGCACCAGCCCCGCCGACGGCCGTGAGCTGCTGCGCCGCTTCGGCGAATCGCTGGCGCGGCTGGCCGAGGAGCATGCGCGCGGCGTGGACAACCGCGACCAGGAGCTGGACGTGCTGCTGGCCGAGACGCGCGGCGCGCACGAGGCAATGGCCGCCTTGATCCGCGACGGCCGCGACCACCTGCTGGAACTGGCCGCCAGCCGCGACCTGCACGCCGACGAACTGCAGCAGGCCTTCGCCCGCGAGGACCACGATCCCGGCCGCGACGCCTTTATCCAGGCCCTGCTGGAGCGCTTCGGCATCCATGCCGAGGAACTGGGCGGCAAGGTGCTGCTGCTCGACCCGCAGTACCTCTCCACCGACGCCCTGCCCGGTTTCGCCGAAGGCCCGCAGGCGGTCACCTTCGCCCGCGAGGTGGCGCTGGCCCGCGAGGAACTGCCGCTGCTGCGGCTGGACCACCCGATGGTGATGGGCGCCCTCGACCTGGCGCTGTCCAACGAGCAGGGCAATGCCGCCTTCCTGGTGGACGACGCCCTGCCGCCGCGCAGCGCCCTGCTGCAGGCGGTGTTCCTGCTCGAATGCGTAGCCGACCGCCAACTGGACGCCGAGCGCTTCCTGCCCACCCAGCCCATCGTGGTCACCATCGACACGCGCCTGAGCGAGCGCGCGGATTTCCGCCCCAGCGACATCGCCCTGCGCAAGGCCGCCGATCGCACCATCGAGGTGCCGCGCTACCGCAAGTTCCTCGCCAAGCTGGTGCCGCCGATGCTGGAAAAGGCCGAGGCCCTGGCGGGCGAGCGTGCCCAGGCCGGCATCGACGAGGCCGTGGCCCAGGCCACCGGCACGCTGGATGCGGAGCTCTCGCGCCTGCTGGCGTTGCGCGCGGTGAACCCGGCCATCAGCGAAGCCGAGATCGCCGCCGTGACCGACGAGCGCACCGCCCTGCTCAAGGCCCTGCCGGCGGCACGCCTGCGGCTGGACGCGGTGCGCTTCGTGGTGAGCCCGGACTTCCTGGCGCTGCGCTGAAGTCCTTCCGCCTCGCGCGCACGGCGCTTGGAGCCGCCGCGCGATTTGCGGCAGGGAAACCCGTCAATTCGCTACGGCCAACGCCGACTGCCGCCATCCACCCCATCGATAGGACAACGCGAGCAGCGCGATCCATGCCGCGCCCACGTACAACGCCACGCGCGTATCCGGGCTGATGCCCAGCATCACCACCACGAAGCCCAGGAAGGCCAGGCAAACGACGCCGCTCAGCGGCCACCAGCGCAGGCGGAAACCCGTGGGCGGCCTGCCTTCCCGCTGCAGGCGGCGGCGGAAGCCGTAGTGCGCCAGCAGCACCATGGTCCACGTCCACACCGTGTTGAACGACAGGATGGACATCATCACCCCGAACACCCGGGCCGGCAGCAGGTAGTTCAGCAGCACGGCGAACAGCAGTACCGCCAGCGTCCCCAGGATGGCGTGCATCGGCACGCCCTGCGCATTCACCCGGGCCAGCGCTGCCGGCGCCTGTCCCTTGTCGGCCAGGCTGTACAGCATGCGGCTGCCGCTGAAGGTCGTGCTGTTGAAGCCCGACAGCGCCGCCGTGATCACCACGAAGTTGATCACGCCCGCCGCCCGCGGAATGCCCAGCCTGGCGAAGGTGGTGACGAACGGACTGCCATGCTCGCCCAGCCCGCTCCACGGATAAATCGCCATGATGACGAACAGCGCGCCCACGTAGAAGATCAGGATACGCCATAGCACCGAATTCACCGCGCGCGGGATGGTGCGTTCCGGCTGCGCCGCCTCGCCCGCCGCGATGCCCACGGTTTCCACGCCACCGAACGAGAACACCACCACCGGCAAGGCCAGCACCATGCCGGTGAAGCCGTGCGGGAACCAGCCGCCGTGCGCCCACAGGTTCGATAGCCCGGTGGGCCGGCCGCCGTTGCCCCAGCCCAGGAAGATGATGGCCAGGCCGCCGGCGATCATCGCCAGCACGGTCAGCACCTTGACCAGGGTGAACCAGAATTCCATCTCGCCGTAGACCTTCACGTTGAGCAGGTTGAGCCCGCCGATCATCAGCACGCTGGCCAGCACCCAGATCCAGCGCGGCCAGTCGGGGAACCACTCGTGCATGTAGGCGCCCACCGCGGTGGCCTCCGCCATGCCTACGCCCACCATCAGCAGCCAGTAGTTCCAACCCGTCGCGTAGCCGGCGAAGGGGCCGAGATAACGCTGCGCGTACACGCTGAAAGAACCGGGCACCGGATCGCGCACGGTCATCTCGCCCAGCGCGCGCATGATGATGAAGATCATCGCGCCGCCGACCAGGTAGGCAAACAGCACCGACGGGCCGGCCAGCGTGATCGCATCGGCCGAGCCGAGGAACAGGCCGGCGCCGATGGCCATGCCCAGCGCCATGAAAGTGATATGGCGCGGGGTCAGCCTGCGCTGGAGATGCTGCGTCATGGCACTGCCGGAAACGAGGAGAAACGAAGGCTCAGCGCCAGAGGCGCCGCTGCGGTTTGACCGGCAGCTTGCCGCGCCAGTACTGGATCAGGATGAAGCCGCCCAGCATGCCGCCCAGGTGGGCGAAATGGGCGATGCCGGACTGCGTGCCGGTCACGCCCAGCACCAGCTCGTACAGCGCATACAGCGTGACGAACAGCCAGGCGGGGATCGGGATGGGCAGGAAGATGAGCATCATCTTCTCGTGCGGGAACAGCATGCCGAAGGCCAGCAGCACGCCGAAGATCGCGCCCGAGGCGCCCAGCGTGGGATAGAAGCCGCCGGTGAACCACTGCACCACCGCCAACTGGGCCAGGGCCGCCATCACCAGGCACACGAAGTAGTACAGCGCAAAATTGCGCGGGCCGAAGATGCGCTCGATCTGCCCGCCGAACATGAACAGCGCCAGCATGTTCGAGAACAGGTGCAGCGTGCTGCCATGCATGAAGGCGTAGGTGACCACCTGCCACGGGCGGAACCCGATCGCCACCAAGCCCTGCGAACTCTGCGCGATCTGGTCAGGCCCCCACGGCCAGAGCGCGAAGTGCATCAGCAGGGTCTCGCCCATGAACTGCTGCAACAGGAATACCGCCACGTTGGCAATCAACAAGTTACGGGTGACGACAGGCAAATCGAACGGCATCGTGCAAGCAATTCCCGGAGGCGATCCGTCCAAGCCTAACCGTACCGGACTGGCATAGCCATGCTTACGCCTGGCTTGCGGAGACCGCCGCGACATGACGGCGCCAAGGCCGCGGCACCACCATGCGGCATCCGGCGATGCCTTGCACCGGCATCGCCCGGCCGATCCGCTCGCATCCGATGCCACCGGGCATCGATCGGCGGCCCTGGCCAGGCGCCAGGTTCTTGCGAAGAAACCGCAGCGGCGCAGGCCGCCCGCCAGGTTTCCTTGCGCCGGCGACGCGCTACATTGAGCGCCTGATTCCACGACGAAACCGTCATGCGTCACCTGTGGCCGCTGCTCGCCCCGTTCCTGCTGCTCTGTGCGTGCCAGCATCACCAGGCCAGCAGCGATGCCGGTGGCGGCATCGCGGCGGCCCCCGTGTTCGGCGACCATGACTTCTCGCCGGGCATCATGGCCAGCGACGTGGCACAACACGTGAAGGCGCTGTCCTCCGACGCATTGCTGGGACGCACTACCGGCGGCGAGGCGGAGCGGCGCACCACCGATTACCTGGTCCACCAGTTCATGCGCATGGGGCTGGTTCCCGGCAACGGCGCCAACTGGCTGCAGGCCGTGCCGTACGTCGCGGCGACGGTGCAGCATCCCGAACAGGTCGCGCTGGCCATCGATGGCCGTGACGGCCACGCGGCTCTCGACTTCGGCAAGGACATGGTGGTCGGCACGCTCGACGAGGAGCCGCATGCGGCCCTCGTGGATTCACCGCTGGTCTTCGTCGGCTACGGCATCGACGCGCCAAGCGAATCCTGGAACGACTACGCCGGCCTCGACCTCCGCGGCAAGACCGTGGTCATCCTGGTCAACGACCCGGGCTGGGCCAACCAGGACCCGAAGCTGTTCAAGGGCCGCGAATACACCTACGTCGGACGCTGGACCTACAAGTTCGAGGAAGCCGCCCGCGAAGGCGCGGCAGCCGCCTTCATCGTGCACGACGCCGATGCCGCCGGTTATCCCTGGGCGGTGGTGCGGCGCCGCTGGAGCGGCACGCGCCTCGACCTGCCCAAGACCGAGGAAGGCGTGCGGCGCCTGCCCGTGGCCGGCTGGCTGACCACGGAGGCCGCGCGTCGCCTGTTCGCACAGGCCGGCGCGGATTTCGACACCCTGAAGCGGCAGGCGGCGCAACGCGGCTTCGCGGCGGTGCCGCTGCATGCCTCGCTCAGCACGGCTTTCGACAGCGCCATCGCCCGTGGCGAATCGCACAACGTAGTCGCACGCCTGGACGGCAAGACACAGGCCGGCGAGGCCATCGTCTATTCGGCGCACTGGGACCATCTCGCCCCGGGCGGCGAGCCGCGCGGCACGGTCGACAACGCCACCGGCGTGGCGGGCCTGCTGGAAATCGCCGAGGCCTTCACCCACCGTGCGCCCAAGCCGCACCGCACCGTGCTGTTCCTGGCGTCCACGCTCGATGAGTCAGGGCTGCTCGGCTCGCGCTACTACGTGGCGCACCCGGTGGTGCCGCTGACCCGCACGGTGGCCGACATCAACCTGGACATGCTGCCCATGGACGGCCCGGCCAGCGCGCTGTCGGTCATCGGCTTCGGACAATCGCAGTTGGACGACTACGTCAAGGATGCCGCGCACGTGCAGCATCGCGCCGTCATGCCGGACCTGGCCCCGGAAAAGGGCTTCTTCTTCCGCTCCGACCAGCTCAGCTTCGCCCGCGCGGGCGTGCCCGTGCTGTACGTGCGTTCCGCCGCCACCCGGGCCGACGCGGAGCCGAGCGGCGGCGATACGCCGCCGGCCAGCGACGCGTTCGATCCCCATGGCGACCTGAGCGGTGCGGTAGAGGACATCCGCGCGCTGTTCATGGTCGGCAGCCGGCTGTCGGTGGAGGACAGCTATCCGCAATGGAAGCCGGGCAGCGACTTCCACCGCCCGGACAGCATGCGGGGCCTCTGAGAGCCTGTTATCGCGAACAGGCTCTGACGATCCGCGGGCCGGACGGCGCTTATCCGACGAAGGGCGCCGGCTGCAGGATCTCGATCCAGTAGCCGTCCGGATCGAGGATGAAGGCGATGTGCTTCATGCGCCCATCGGCAAGGCGCTTCTGGAACGGCACGCCCAGCGCCTCGAAGCGCTCGCAGGCCTGGCCCACGTCGGGCACCGACACGCACAGGTGGCCGAAGCCACGCGGCTCGGCATTGCCGTGGTGGTAGTGGAAATCGGCATCCTGCTCGGTGCCGTGGTTGTGCGTCAGCTCCAGCACGCCCGGCTGGCCCAGTACCCATCGAAGGCGCTCGCCGTCGTCCTCGGGGATGGCCGCGCGGTCCGGCGCCAGCACCAGGTAGACGATGGTGAAGGCCGCCTCGTCGAAATCCTGGCGATGCACCGGGGTGAAGCCGAGCACGCGCGTGTAGAAATCCAGCGACCGGGCCAGGTCCTTCACGCGGATCATGGTGTGGTTGAACACATAGCCCCGGGTGGCGGCTTCCGGGGTGGCGACGCCTGGCATGGCGAGCAGGGGAGAAAGAGGCATACGGGGTTTCCTTGGCGATGGTCGCCAGACATGGGGGTCATCGGCCGTCAGGCAACCCTGGCGGTTGCGGTACGCCCGCCGGCCGTAGAATGACCCACATGAGCGCGATACCCCACCATGTGCTGCTCGCCGGCGCCACCGGACTCACCGGCCGGGAACTGCTTGCGCTGCTGCTCGGCGACGGGCGCATCGTGCGCGTGCTCGCCCCCACGCGCCACGCCCTGCCGCCCCAGCCCAGGCTGGAAAACCCGGTGGGCATGATCAGCCACCTGCTCACCCAGTTGCAGGGTCCGGTCGACACCGTGTTCTGCTGCCTGGGCACCACCATCCACCAAGCCGGCTCACGCGAGGCCTTCCGCACGGTCGACTACGACCTGCCACTGCTGCTTGGGCGCCAGGCGCTGGCCCAAGGCGCCAGCCATTACCTGGTAATCAGCGCCCTGGGCGCTGATCCCTCGTCGCGATGGTTCTACAACCGCACCAAGGGCGAACTGGAACTCGCCCTGCAAAAGCAGGGCTGGCCCCGCCTGACCATCCTGCGGCCCTCCCTGCTGCTCGGCGAGCGCCGCCAGCCTCGCCTGGGCGAGCTGCTGGCCGCACCCTTCTCACGGCTGCTGCCGGAACGCTGGCGCGGCATCGAGGCGGCCACGGTGGCGCGTGCCATGTGGCGCCTGGCCGAGGCGCCGGGCGACGGCCTGCGCATCGTCGCATCGGGCGAACTGCAGCAATGGGGCGCCGCGCCGCAGGCAAAAAAAAGCCGCCCCGAGGGCGGCCCTTGACTGGCGAAAGCGCCTCGATCAGCTGCGGGCGAGCGCATCCGGGCGCTTGGCCCCGGCGAAGCGCTGGGCCCAGTACGACTCGTTCAGGCTGTCCACGCGCACAGTCTTGCCGCGCGAGGGCGAATGGATGAACTGGCCGTTGGCGATGTAGATGCCCACATGGGAAATGCGGCCCTGGCCACGCTTGCCGGCGGTGCGGAAGAACACCAGGTCGCCGGGCTTCATCTCGTCGCGGTTGACCTTCAGGCCGGCCAGGAACTGCGACGCCGAGTTGGTCGGCAGTTCCAGGCCCACGGCGTGGGCGAACACGTAGCGGACGAAGCCGCTGCAATCGAAGCCGGTGGAAGGATCGCGGCCGCCGCGCACATAGCGGATGTCGCGCAGGCGCATGGCGAGGTTGACCAGGGTCTTGCGCAGGTCGGACGTGTCATTGGCCAGCGAGACCACATCGGCCACACCCGCGCTCGGCATGCCGTCAGCGTCCGCATCGTCGTCGTCGCCCTTGGCGGCCGAGGCGAGCTGGGCCGGCAGCACCGACTGCGCCAGGCCAGCGGCCGGCGCGAACACCGCGAGCTGGCCCATCAGGTTCGGGGCCACGGCCGGAGTGTTGGCCTGGGCGGCGAGGGGTTCGGCGAAAAGCGGAGCGGAGAGGAACAAGGCACCAGCAAGCGCAGCAGCGGCGATCAATCGCTTCGTTGGCATGTGGAGCACGTCCCCTGAAGTTCGTGAGTTGCACCGCCGTTCGAGCTGGCGGCCGTGATGGAGACGTGAACTTAGCAAAGGCGCATGGATTGTTTGTTCGATCAAGGTTAACTGAACCCTGTCGTTTTGAAATGTCACATGCTCGCACCACGCGCCCAAATTCATATTTAACTATTTATTTTTATTAAAGAATTTCAACAAAACATCCACGACACTACTTAATTAATGAACTTCTTATCAAATACGGTTTTGCAATTTTGTGACCGACACCAACGCCATCCAGTGCGCCGGCTCAGCACCGCCGATGCCATATTTTGTAGGCGACAACCCCAATTCATTGAAAGCCAAGGCTATTTTTATGTAGGAATACGGCGCAGCCGTAGAAATGCGGTTGACACCATCTCCGTTCGCGGCGAGTTTCGCCCTACCGACGTCGCAATGACCGTCCAGGACTGACGATGCGCCACGCCAACCCACAGCCTTTGCGGACTTCCATCGGCATGGCATGCCTGCCGGGTATGGATTCGTGCTGTTGTTGTCGTTGCTGATCTCCCCGCCAGCGCCGCTGCGCTAACGCATCCCCCGGCGCCCCGCGCCACTCCTCGCTGAAACCACCTTGCCGACTCCCCGTGGAGTCCGGCAGAGCGCTGCCCTGCATCCATGTCAAGGAACCCCACCATGTTGAGGAAGTCCCTGCTTTCACTCGCCGCCGCCACCGTCGCTCCCGTCCTGTACGCACAGGACGACGAGCCGGACGGCAAGCGCAAAACCATCCAGCTCGAAGCCGTCACCGTGACCGGCTCCAACATCAAGACCACCGATACCGAAGGCCCCAACCCCGTGCTGGTGATCCGCGCGACCGACATCGACGCCAGCGGCAAGACCAATCTGCCCGACCTGCTGCGCACCATCTCGGCCAACAGCGGCAACAGCTTCAACGAGCAGGCCACCGGCAGCTTCTCCGCCGGCACGGCCAGCGTCTCGCTGCGCGGCCTGGGGGCGAAAAACACCCTGGTGCTGGTGGATGGCAAGCGTACCGCCAACTACGCCACCGCCAACGGCTTGACGGATACCTTCGTCGATCTCAACGCACTGCCGCTGGTGGCCATCGAACGCATCGAGGTGCTCAAGGACGGTGCCTCGGCAGTGTATGGCTCCGATGCCATCGCCGGCGTGGTCAACATCATCCTCAAGCAGAACTACCAGGGCGTCGATGTGGGCACGGGCTACGGCCAAAGCACCGAAGGCACCGGGCAGCACGAGCACACGTTCCGCATCCAGGCCGGCTATGGCGACATCCGCAAGGATCGCTACAACGTCTATTTCGCACTGGATGGACAACAGCGCGACCGCATCGACCAGGGCGACGTGAGCTGGCTGCGCGAGGCAGATTTCCGCGGCAAACCCGGCGGCCTGCTCAAGTGGACGCCCACCAACTATTACAACGGCGATCCCAGCGACCGCTTCGCCGAGGCGGTGGGCCCGGTGAACCTGCAACCCTGGGATGCGATCAAGCCCGGCAAGGCCGGCGAGGTATGGGCCTACAACCCCGCGCAGTTCACCACCCTGATGCCGCGCGTGGAGCGCTACCACGGCGTGCTGCGCGGCACCGTGCAGGTAGGCGACAACACGCAGGCTTACGGCGAGTGGATCAACAGCCGCAGCGTCACCAGCTTCCTGTTCGGCGGGCCACTGTCGATTGAATCGGGCCTGCGCGCATGGAACGATGCCACCCAGTCGCTCACCGACATCGACACCGCCCTGCCTGTCGGCAACCCGGCCAACCCCTACAACAAGGCGACCCAGGTCAACACCGCCCTGTGGCAGTTGGGTGCGCGCAACAAGCGCGACCGCCAGATCTACCATCGCATCCTGCTGGGAGCGCGCGGCCGGGTGGCCAGCTGGGACTGGGATGCGTCGCTGCTGCATTCGCAAAGCCGCTTGAGCGAGCGGGTCACCAACTTCGGCAACCGCTATGCATTTGAAAGCCTGCTCGCCGATGGCAGCTACAACCTCGCTTCCAACGACAACCCGGCCGTGCTGGTCGACGCATTGCGCCTGTCCACCCTGCGACCGGCAGTATCCACGCTCTCCGTCGCAGACGTCACCGCCAGCCGCGATGTGTTCGATTTGCCCGCCGGCACGGCAGGGTTTGCCGCAGGCGCGCAATTCCGCCATGAGACAATGCACTCGCACACCTCGGAGGCCGTGCTGTCGGGTACCGAGCTGCGGCCGGCACTGGGCATCATCGACGGCTCACGCAACGTCGCCGCCGGCTATGCCGAGTTCAACCTGCCATTGGCTACCCACCTGGAAGCCAACGTGGCAGGGCGGCTCGACCACTACAGCGACTTCGGCAATGCCTTCGCGCCCAAGGCCAGCCTGCGCTGGCAACCGCTGGATTGGCTGCTGCTGCGCGGCTCGTTCTCGCGTGGCTTCCGCGCCCCTTCGCTGCCGGAAATCACCAACAGCACCTCGGTCAGCTACGGCTCGGTATACGACCCCTACGACCCGATCACCCCGGGCACGCGCGGCTATACCGGCATCGGCGCCGCCAATCCCAAGCTCAAGCCCGAACGCTCGAAAAACTACAACGCCGGCTTCGTGCTGTCGCCTAGCGCCGACACCAGCTTCGGCGTGGATTACTTCCACATCACGCAGGATGGCCTGATAGGCGCCGACAACGTCACCTACATCATCAATCATCCGGACATCTACGGTAACCGCATCGTGCGCAACGGCGCCGGCCAGCTGATTACCGTCTACAACCAGTACCTGAACCTGCAAGGCCGTACCGTTTCCGGCGTGGACGTGGATTTCCGCCAGACCATGCACGGCGACGGCTGGGGCCGGCTCACCCTCGATGGATCATGGAGCCGGCTGCTGGAATTCACCCGCGAACAGGTGACGGGTCAGGTCGAGGTCAATGGCGCGGGCAGCAACATCTTCGGCGCGCTGCCGCATTGGCGCGGCACCACTCACCTGCAATGGGCCATCGGCGATTTCGACAGCACGCTCACCTGGTACTACACCGGCGGCTACCGGCAGAACCCCAGCAACATCCAGAGCAATCCGGCCTTTCCCGCCAAGGTCAAAAGCTGGACCACGTTCGACCTTTCGGTGGGCTACCACGGCATCGGCCACACCACGCTGACCCTGGCGCTGCAAAACCTGCAAAACCGCCGCCCGCCGTGGAACCCCAACACCACCTGGTACGACACCTCCCTGGCGGATCCACGCGGGCGCGTGGCCCTGATCAAAGCCGACTACCACTTCTAAGCGCTAAGGAAACCCGACATGACTCCGCGACTCCCCCGCCGCCTCGGCTTGCTGTTACCCGGCCTGCTGGCCTCCTCCGTCGCCCTGGCCCAGCAGCATGCCGCCAAGCCGCCGATCCTCGGCTTTCTCGGCGACCACGGCACCGCCCAGCGCCAGTTGGAAGCAAGCTTCGACGCCAGCCTCGATGCCAGGGAACTGGACGCATGGCTCAAGCAGCTATCGTCCGAACCCAACCACGTCGGTTCGCCGCACAACAAGGCCAACGCCGAATGGGTGCTGCGACAATTCAAGGATTGGGGCTGGGACGCCCATATCGAAACTTTCTGGGCCGCCATTCCGCAGCCGCTGGAAGTACAGCTGCAATTGCTCGGCCCTCACCCGTACATCGCCAGGCTGCACGAACCGGCGATTCCCGAGGACCCCAACTCCAGCCAGCATGCCGATGCACTGGCGCCCTACATCGCCTACGGCGCCGATGGCGACGTGAGCGGCTCGCTGGTCTATGTCAATTACGGCCTGCAGGATGACTACAAGGAACTGGCTCGGCGCGGCATCGACGTGAAGGGCAAGATCGTCATCGCCCGCTACGGTAGCGGCTGGCGCGGCCTCAAGCCCCAGTTGGCGCAGGACCACGGGGCCATCGGCACCATCATCTATTCCGACCCCGCCGATGATGGCTACGCCAGGGGCGATGTATACCCCAGGGGCGGCTATCGGCCGGAGGACGCCGTGCAGCGTGGCACCGGCGCCATTTTCGCCTACTACCCTGGCGATCCGCAGACTCCCGGCTATGCCTCCACCAAAGGGGCCCGGCGCATTCCGTTCGAGCAGGCATCGCCGCAACTGAAGATCCCGGTGATCCCGATTTCCTACGCCGACGCCACGCCGTTGCTGAAGGCGCTGGATGGCCCGGTGGTCCCCGCTAGTTGGCGCGGTGCGCTGCCCATCACTTACCACATGGGCGACAGCGATGCGCAGGTGCATTTGAGAGTGAAATCGGACTGGAGCCTCAAGCCCGTGTACGACGTCATCGCCACGCTGCGCGGCAGCGACTACCCGGACGAATGGGTGGTGCGCGGCAACCATCGCGATGGCTGGGTATTTGGCGCGGCCGACCCGCTATCTGGCCAGGTGGCCCTGCTGGCTGAAGCCAAGGCCATTGGCGCACTGGCAAAGACCGGCTGGAAACCCAGGCGCACGCTGGTTTATGCAAGCTGGGATTCGGAAGAGGTCGACCTGATCGGCTCCACCGAATGGGTGGAAGCCCACGCCGACGAACTCTCGCGCAAAGCCGTGCTGTACCTCAATTCAGACGGCAACAGCCGTGGTTTCCTGCGCGCAGGCGGCAGCCACAGCCTGCAACACTTCGTCAATCAATTGACCGCTGACGTGACCGATCCGGAGACTCAGGCCAGCATGGCGCAACGCCACCGCGCGAAACTCCTGGTGGATGCCAGCGCGGCCAATGCCAAACCGGCCGACAAGCGCACCGCCGGGCGCTTGCGCAAGGGCGACGACTTCCCCATCGACGCCCTGGGCTCCGGCTCGGATTTCGCCGCCTTCACCCAGCACATCGGCCTGCCCACGCTGGCGCTGAGTTATGGCGGCGAAGGGGAAGGTGGCGTTTATCACTCGCTCTACGACAGCTACACGCACTACACCCGCTTCGCCGATCCTGGCCTGGTGTACGGCGTCACGCTGGCGCAAACCAACGGCCATGGCGTGCTGCGCTTCGCCAACGCCGACGTGCTCCCCCACCGCTACGGCGACCTTGCCGACACCCTGCAGGACTACGTCGATGACCTGCGCCAGCTTCTGGAAACGCAACGCAAGCAAGCCGCCACGCGCAGCGAACTGCTCGACGACCATTCGCTGGCCCTGGTCGCCGATCCGCGCCAGCCACTGGCCCTGCCCGAGCGCATCGTGCCCGCGCCGGAACTGGATTTCACTCCCTTGCAGCAAGCGGTGAATCAACTGAAGCAATCAGCCAAGGCGTATGACGATGCCCTGGCCGCCCGCAAGACACCGTTACCCAACGCGCAAGCCGCCCGCCTGAACAAGGCGCTGCAACCGATCGAACAGACCGCGCTCTACCGGCCCGGCCTGCCCAACGGCCGCGACTGGTACAAGCACCTGTTCTACGCCAACGGACTCTACACCGGCTATGGCGTAAAGACCCTGCCCGGCGTTACCGAAGCCGTGGAGAGCGAACGCTGGGACGAAGCCCGCCGCTACATCGGCTACACCGCCGAGCGCATCCGCGCGTATGCACAGGCGATCGACAAGGCGACGAAGCTGCTCGCACTCGCATCTTGATGGGCCTTTCCTGGAACCTGTCCATGCTCTCCACGTGGCTATAAGAGCACCCTCCCTGCGACCGTAGAGAGTTCCTTTTCGGGACGCGCAGGGGGGCAGAGCGCACATGTTTTGCCCCCCCTGTAGGAGCGCACCCTGTGCGCGACGCCTTTCGCCTCATAGCTCATCCCCGGCAAGCGACGCATCCGGGGGGGACGATTAGCGTCGGCTGGGAGAGGTTAGGAGGCACGCGGAGATCGTGAACAGGCTCTTAGGAATGCGCCCGATTGCCGAAGATCGCGGTGCCGATCCGCACCTCGGTCGCCCCCTCGGCGACGGCTAGCGGAAAATCGCCGCTCATGCCCATGGAAAGCCGCGGCAGCGCGTGGCCCCGTGCCTGGGCCGCATCGCGCAGTTCGCGCAGCCGGCGGAAGCAGGCCCGCACCGCGCCGACGTCATCCGAATGCACCGCCATCGTCATCAGTCCGCGCACGCGCAGGCTGTCATACGCGCGCAGCGCATCCAGGAAACCCGGCAGTTGTTCCGGCGGCAAGCCGTGCTTGCTTTCCTCGGGCGAGGTCTTGACCTCGATGAGCACGTCCAACTGCCGGCCCTCGTGCCTGAGCCGGCGATCCAGCGCCTCGGCCAGTTCGAGCCGGTCCAGCGACTGCACCTCGCTGGCCAGCCGCGCCACATCCTTGGCCTTGTTGGTCTGCAGGTGGCCGATCACCACCCACGCGATGCCGCTATCCGCCAGCACGGCAGCCTTATCGCGGATTTCCTGCACCTTGTTCTCGCCGAAGCGCCTGAGCCCCAGGGCCATGGCCGCGCGCACGACCTCGGGGCCGAAGGTCTTGCTGACCGGCAGGATCACCACCTCGGACGGATCGCGTCCCGCCGCACGACAGGCGGCGGCGACGCGTTCGCGCACGTCGGCAAGGTTGGCGGCGAGGTAGGAAAGATCCATCAGCCCTTGGCGCCCTGCGCGTAGTGGCGGGCCACCACGTCGGCCACCACCATCGACACCCGCTTGCCGGTGGGGATGTGCAGGAACTCGTTCGGGCCGTGCGCGTTGGAATGCGGGCCGAGCACGCCGGTGATGAGGAACTGCGCCTGCGGGAATTTCTCGCCCAGCATGCCCATGAATGGAATGCTGCCGCCCTCGCCCATGTAGGCCGCCGGGGCGCCGAAGTAGGTCTGCGAGGCGTTCGCCACGGCGTCCTCCAGCCACGGCGACAGCTGCGGCGCGTTCCAGCCGCTGCCATCCTTCTCCAGCTTGAAGCTCACCTTGGCGCCGTACGGCGGGTCCTGCTCCAGCAGTTGCTTGAGGAACTGGCCGGCCTTGGCACCGTTGAGCGTCGGCGGCACGCGCAGGCTGAGCTTCACCGCGGTCTTGGGGCGCAGCACGTTGCCCGCGCTTTCCAGCGGCGGCATGCCGTCCACGCCGGTCACCGCCAGTTGCGGCCGCCAGGTACGGTTGAGCACCAGCTCGGTGAGGTCCTCCGTCACCGGGTGCATGCCGGGCACGAACGGGAACTTGTCGTAGATGGCGGTGCCCAGCACCTGGGCCGACTTCTTTGCCTGCTCGACGCGCTGCGCCGGGATGTCGACGTACAGCTCCTTCGGCTTGATGGTGCCGGTAGCCGGATCCTCCAGGCGGCTGAGCAGCTCGCGCAGGATGCGGAAGCTCGACGGCACCACGCCGGAGGCATCGCCCGAGTGCACGCCCTCCTCCAGCACCTGCACGGTCAGTTCGCCGCCGGTCATGCCACGCAGCGAGGTGGTCAGCCACAGCTGCTCGTAGTTGCCGCAGCCCGAATCCAGGCACACCACCAGCGAGGGATTGCCGATGCGCTCGGCCAGGTGGTCGACGTAGTACGGCAGGTCGTAGCTGCCCGATTCCTCGCAGGCCTCGATCAGCACCACGCAGCGCGCATGCGGCACACCCTGCTCGTGCAGCGCCAGCAGCGCGGCCAGCGAACCGAAGATGGCGTAGCCGTCGTCGGCGCCGCCGCGGCCGTAGAGCTTGTCGCCCTTCAGCACCGGTGTCCACGGGCCGAGGCCGTCGGCCCAGCCGGTCATTTCCGGCTGCTTGTCCAGGTGGCCGTACAACACCACGGTGTCGTCGCCCGAGCCGGGCACCTCGATATAGATGAGCGGGGTGCGGCCTTCCAGGCGCACCACGTCCAGCGTGGCGCCCGGCAGCGCGGACAGCTTGCCGCGCGCCCAGGTCTCCATCAGCTTCACCGCCGCATCCATGTAGCCATGTTCCACCCACTTGGGATCGAACATGGGCGACTTGTTGGGAATGCGGATGTACTCGACCAGTTGCGGCACGATCTCGTCATCCCACAGTCCGCTGATGAAACGGTTGAGGCGGGCGGTATCCATGGAGCGGCTCCTGCGGCTGGGGAAAGGGCGCAATTGTATCAGCGTGGACAAAACGCCCGCCGCAGCCCACAGCGCGTCCGCCGCCCGCGTACATCGCATGAGCCCCGAGGCTCACGACGCGACCGGCATCCCGCCGACTGCCACGCGCATCGTGCACGGGCAGAGTCGCAGCGCGGCTCACCAAGGACGCCGCATTCCATTCACGGGGAGAACCAACGCATGCGCAACACGATCGCCACCCTGCTCGTCGGCCTGGCGCTGGCCTGGCCAGCCTTCGCCGCCACGCCGGTGAACATCAACAAGGCCGACGCGGCCACCATCGCCAGCTCGCTGGACGGCATCGGCCAATCCAAGGCGGCGGCCATCGTGGCCTGGCGCGAGGAACACGGGCCCTTCAAGAACGTGGCGGAACTCGAGCAGGTCAAGGGCATCGGCCCGGCCACGCTGGAACGCAACCGCGACGCGATCCTGCTCCAGGACGCCGCCGGCACCGGCAAGGCCGCCGCTCCGGCCGCCAGGCCCAAGACCGCCAAACCCGCCAAGACGGCCAAGGCCGCTGGCGAATAATCAAACCCATCAGCCACTTGCGTTCAGAAAACCCATCCGTCAGGCCCTGGCAAGCCTGGACGGATGGGCCTACACTCCGCCGCCAGGTTGTAGGTTAGGGGTGACATGATCGTTCCGCGTTACCGCATTGCCGCGTCCGGGATCCCCGGCGCGGGACAGGGGCTGTTTCTCGAACAAGATGTCGCCGCCGGGCAGATCGTCACGGCGCCGGACGCCATCGAGCGCACCTACCGCTACGACGAGCTGACCAGCTCGCCGGCGCTGTACGCGCAGCTCCACGCCAGCGCGCGCTGGTTCGAGGACCGCTACACGCTGTCGCCCGACTGGCCGGACGAGTGCTACATCAACCACAGCTTCGAACCGACCGGGCTGTGGCACCTGGGTTTCGTGTTCGCCACGCGCGATCTCGCCGCCGGCACCGAGATCACCGTGGATTACCGCCACCTGCTTCCTCCCGGCGAGGAGGAGGCGTTCGCCGATGCCGCGACGGGCCGCAAGATCGTCGGCCTACCCTGGCTCGAGAGTCTGACCATGAGCACGCGGGCCCTGGCCGCCCTGCTCGATGGCACCCGGCTTGCTTGTTGAAGATCATGAAAGACATACCCGTCATAGAAACGGCGCGCCTGCGCCTGACCGCTCTCACCGAGCGGCATTTCGAGGACTACGCCGCCATGCTCGCCGATCCGGCCAGCACCCGCTGGGTGGGCGACGGCCAGCCGCTGGACCGCACCAATGCGTGGCGCTCGCTGGCCATGCTGATCGGCCACTGGCATCTGCGCGGCTACGGCATGTGGGCGCTGGAGCTGAAGGACACCGGCCTGTTCATCGGCCGCGCCGGCCTGATGCGGCCGGAAGGCTGGCCCGACCTGGAAATGGGCTGGATGCTCAAGCCCGAGTTCCGCCACCACGGCTACGCCACCGAGGCCGGCAGCGCCATCCTCGACTACGCCTGGAACGTGCTTAACGTGCCGCGCGTGATCAGCCTGGTGAAGATCGGCAACGAAGCCTCCGACCGCGTGGCCGAGCGCCTGGGCGGCGAGCATATCGAGGACATGGATTTCTTCGGCGCGCACAACCACGTGTTCGCCTACTACCCCCCGCTAGCCGAGAAACGCCGGGCCTGGGCATGAGCCAGCTGCGTCCGCTGCCAAGCGACGCCCTGCACGCCAGGCCGTGCCCGGATGGCAGCGTGACGATCACCGACATCGCCTCGGGGCCGGACGGGCAGTCCTGGCGCTGGCAGCTCGCCCTGATCGGCATCGACGCCAACGACCTGGTGTTTCCGACGCATGATGACGTCAGGCGGCAGTTTGTGCCGCTCGATGCTGCCGTCGACATCCGCTTCCACGATGGCCGCACGCAACCCATGAACCGGTTCGACGTGGCCCATTTCGACCACGGCAACGCACCCAGGACCTGCCAGCCGGCCTCGCCGACCCGCACCTTCAACCTGATGCTGCGCGACGACGCGCAGGGCGAGCTGATCGCGCGGCCGCTGAATGGCGCCATGGTGCTGCTGGCCCCGCTCGGCTGGCGCTGGTTCGTGCTGTTGCTGTCCGGCCAGGCCCAGGTCATCGTGGATCATCTCTCGCACCCGCTCGAGGCAAACGACATGCTGTGGATCGACCCGATCCCGGGGCATCCGGTGCGCATCGAAGGCGGCGGGGAAATCCTGCTGGCGCGCCTGCCCGCGGACTGACCGCGCGGCGGCCAAGACCCGGCAAGAACTGCTCAATAGACGTCGCGCCGATAGCGCCCCTGCTCGCGCAGGCTCTCCAGCTCCCCGTCGCCGAGCACCTCGCGCAACACCGCATCGACACCGGGCGCCATGCCCGCCAGGCTGCCGCACACGTAGATGGCGGCGCCCTCCCCCGTCCATTGCCGCAACTCGTCGGCGGCATCGCGCAAGCGGTCCTGCACGTAGACGCATGGCTCGCCATCACGCGACCAGGCGAGGTCCAGCCGTGCCAGCAGGCCTTGCCGGCGCCACTGCTCGATGTCGTCGCGGTGGAAAAAGTCGTGCGCCTGCTGGCGCTCGCCGAACACCAGCCAGTTGCGCGCATGGCCCCTCGCGATGCGCGCCTTGAGCAAGGCGCGCAGGCCGGCCAACCCGGTACCGTTGCCGACCAGGATCAGGGGACGTCCGTCCTCCGGCAGGCGGAACCCGGGATTGGGGCGGATGCGCAAGGCAATCTCCCCGCCTACGCCGGCATGCTCGGTCAGCCAGCCCGAGCCGATGCCCATCGAGCCGTCCTCGCGTTGCATGCGCCGCACCAGCAGGTGGAGCGCACCATCCTCCGGCAGCGAGGCAATGGAATATTCGCGATGCGGCAACGGCTGAAGCCCGGCAACCATCTGCGCGGGCGAACGGCCGGCCGCTTCCACGGGCGCGGGAAGATGGCTGGCCGCCAGCCAATCGCGCAGGGGAGCCCGGCGTCCCTCATGCTCGACGACCGCGTCGCCGTCCAGCGACAGCGCCGCCAGCCAGCGCTCGACCTCGGCTGCCGCATGCCGTGGCCCCACTTCCACCAGGTCGCCCGCCTGCCACTCGGCCTTGTCCTGCAACGGCTGCAAGGCGAGATGGAAACACGGCCCACCCAGGCTGCCCGGATTGAGCAGGCGGCGTTCGGCCAGGCGCCAGCGCCGATAGTGCGGGCGTTTCCAGTCCGGCATGTCGGGTGCGCCAGCCAGCAGCGAAAGGTGGTGCTGCCAGTGCCGCAGCGCGGCGGCATCGCCGCTGTCCACCTCCACCGGGTCGAACAACGGCGTCGCGCCACTGTGTTGCAGCCAGTGCTGCAATTGCCGCCCGAAGCCACAGAAATGCTCGTAGTCGCGACTGCCCAGGGCCAGCAGTCCGTATCGCAGGCCGCCGAGCGGCGCTGGCTTGCGCATCTGGCGGGCGACGAAGCCTGCCGCACGGTCGGGCGCGTCGCCCTCGCCCGTAGTGCTCGCCACGAACAGCACGCGCCGTGCCTGCGCCAGCAGGCCGGCGTCGATCTCGCCCAGGTCACGCACGTGGACCGCCAAGCCCGCTTGCCGCAGGCTCTGCGCCGTGCGCTGCGCCAGCTGTTCCGCCGTGCCGGTCTGGCTGGCGAAGGCGACCAGCCAAGCATCGCCGCCGTCCGTTCCGGCGACGAGCGATGCCGCCGCGCGGCGCTGCGCGGTGCGGCGCCGCCAGGCCAGCCACGCGCACAGGCCGGCCCAGGCCAGCAGCGCCAGCCACGCCGCCAGCCAGCGGGACGTGCCGGGAGCGTGCCATTCCCATTCCTTCGCATGCAGCGCGAGCAGGCCCGCCATCCCCACGGCGAGCAGCGCGACCAGTACCACGTTGCCCCACAACACGCGTCCTGCCATCGACGTACCGCCTTCCCTCATGAAGCGAGCGCCGCGGCGAAGGCGGGCGAAAGGCGCTCCTCCAGCCCGTTCGCGCCATGCAGGATGAACATCACCGCCTGCCCGCGCTCGCGCGCCAGCGCCATGCCCCGCTCGGGCCCGAGCACGGTCATCAGCGTGCCCATGGGATCGGCGTCCACCGCCTCGTCGGCCAGCACGCTGACCGAGGCCACCCGGTGCGGCACCGGCCGCCCGGTGCGGGGATCGATGTGATGCGAGTAGGCGTCGCCATCGGATTCGAAGCGGCGCCGGTAATCGCCCGAGGTGGCGATGGCCCGGCCACCGAGGACCAGGATGCGGCTGAGCTGGTCCACATGCCCGACCGCGCCGCTCGCCGCGCCGGGACGCTCGATGCCGATGCGCCAGAGCGAGCCATCCGGCTTCGTACCATGCCCTTTCAGTTCGCCGCCCACCTCGACCAGCCACGCGCCGACGCCCAGGCTATCCAGGTGTTGCCCGACCAGGTCCACGCCATAGCCCTTGGCGATCGACGACAGGTCGAGATAGACGCCGCCGGGCTGGTACAGGCTGCGTGTCGCCTCGTCCAGCTTGAGCCGCCACCAGCCGATGCGCGCGCGCGCCGCCTCGATGGCGTCGTCGGAGGGCGGCTCGCGTCGCGCGGCATCGGGTCCGAAGCCCCACAGGTTCACCAACGGCCCCACCGTCGGGTCGTAGGCGCCGCCGCTGTCGCGCGCCAGCCGCAACGCCCGCCGCACCACCTCGAAGCATTCCGCCGGCAGCGCATGCCAACTGCCCGCCGGCGCTTGGTTGAAGCGGGAAAGCGGCGACTGCGGGCGATAGGTGCTCATCTGGCCATCCACCAGGTCGAGCACCGACTGGATGCCTTCCTGCCAGCGTTGCAGCGACAGCCCAGCCGGCAGCACGGCCCGCACCGACCAGGTCGTGCCCATGGTCTGGCCCCCGGTGGATTGCACCACCAGGTCCCTCGATGCGGGAGCCCTGGTCAGCATCGGTCCGGCGTCACTGCGGCAGCACTTCCAGCGTGGCCGAATAGGACAGCCGGCGCTGCCGGGCCTGCTTGACGCTGGTCCTGTCGTCCTGCGCGCTGGCGTTGATCCAGTACATGCCGGCATGCGGCCAGTTGAGGCTGAACTTGCCGTCCTTGTCGGTGGTGGCGTCCATTTCCTCAGGCGCATTGCGGTAGCGCGTCTCGCCCGCGATGGCAGTGACCTTGAGGCCGGCGGCGGGCTTGCCGTCCAGCAGCAGTTGGAAGGTGGCGGCCTCGCCGGTCGCCAGGTCGGTGACCTGGGTGACCGGCACCAGCTCCAGCCCTTGGCCCGACGGCTTGAGCGCCACGCCGTTGGGCTTGCCGTTGGTCACGAAGGTTTCCACCCGATTGAGCGATTCGGACACGTCGAGGTTCTTCGCCCCGGCGGGAATCTGTCTGGACAGGTCCGCTGCCTCGCCGCGCCAGCGCTTCTTCTGCCCGTCCAGCTCGTAGCTGGCGAACAGGCCGCCGTTGACCGCGGCGATGCGGTAGGTGCCCTGCTCGGTCAGGTGCACGTCGAACACGGTGCGGTACTGGCCGGTAAGACCATGCTCGGGCTTGGCCGTCTGGCCGTCCGGCGTGGTGATGACCACGCGGTCCAGCGGCACCGGCATGTGGTCGGGATAGAACAGGTCGTTGGACACGGCCGCATCCACCGTCACCCACGGGTCGGCGCCGGAGACGTTGGTGGCCGAGGGCACCAGCCACAGCTTGTGCGCCTGCGCCGCCATCGGCAAGGCAAGGGCCAGCGCCAGCGCGCTCCATTTCAGCGATTGCTTCATCATGGCTTCTCTCCAATCAAGGGGTGAGGTCGAGCTTGACGGCGCCCAGCTCGCTGCTGCCCTGCGCGGCCAACTGCTGCGGCGCGGCGGCCGGCCAGGTGAACGGCACGCGCACCACTTCGCGCCCACCCACTTCGCGCGCGGCCTCCACCACCAGCTCGTACTTGCCCGCCGGCAGCTCGCCCAGCGGCGCCTTGCCCTCGTGGAAGCTCAGCTTCTGGTCGCCGGCCGGGCGCGTGGCGCCGGACACGCCGTCCACCGGCATCTGCAGCTCACGGCCGCCGCGGCGCCACCACTGGCGCAACTCGGGCAGCCACTTGGTGCCGGCGCCTTCCTTCGATTCCTTCTGCGCGTACCACACGGCCAGTTGCGCGGCGACGCTGTGGTCCTCACGCTCGACCCACACCGCGGTGTAGGGACGGTGGTACTCGGCCACGTCGAGCTGCGGGATCTGCACGGTGACGTTGAGGTCCGCGGCGATGGCCGGCGCGGCCAGCAGCATGGCGGGAAGGGTCAGGGAAAGGCGTCGCATGGTTTCCTCGATGTCAGAACGGTAACGCGTGTAGGAAGGTGGAAGGCGCGGGTGCGCGGGCGGAGGGTTCGACTTTTCTCACTTATGGCGTCAATGCACAAAGATCAGGATCAATACCAGCGGCAGCACCAGGCCGAAAGCCACCAGCGGCCAGGTCGCGCCGCGCTGGCTGGCGTGCATCTTCAGCAGCAGCAGGCCGGTGACCGAGAAGATCACGCAGGCCAGTGCGAACACGTCGATGAACCAGGCCCACGCCGCACCGGCGTGACGGCCCTTGTGCAGGTCGTTGAGGTAGGCGATGACGCCGCGCGTGCTGCGCTCGGCCTCCACCTTGCCGCTCTCGCGGTCGATGCTCAGCCAGGCGTCGCCGCCCGGGCGGGGCATCGAGACGTAGATCTCGTCGGACGACCAGTCGGCGGCGCGGCCGGCCACCTCGACGCCCAGCGTGTCGCCGATCCAGTCGGCCACCACGGCGGGCAGCGGCACGCCCTTGCGCTCATCCTCGCCGCCGACCGCCTTCAGCAGCGGCGCCGGCAGCTGCGTCTGGCGGTGCACGGTCCGCGCCTTCGCCTCGATCTGCCCGGCGTGGTTGAGGGTGAAGCCGGTGACGGCGAACAGCAACATGCCCACCAGGCACAGCGCGGAGCTGATCCAGTGCCACTGGTGCAGTTGCTTGAGCCAGAATGCCCGGCCCGCTCCCGCCTTGTTCTCGTACGACCGTACCGCTGGTTCCATGCCCGCCTTGTGCCTGTCGGATCCGCTCTGCTTCATTCTGCATGGCGGCCATGCAACATCGTGGCGCGCAAGCTGTCCCAAGTACCGCGCCGGCGCTAAGCTGCCCGCTTGGGCGGCCCTTAACCCGACGACGCCGGGATCTTGCCACAAATGAGAATCACTCGCAATTCAGCGGATGGGACGCGAATACCCGCGCGCCCGGCCTCCGCCCGCCCCTCCGGAAACCGACATGCGCATTCTGATCGCCGAGGATGACCCCTCCATTGCTGCCGGTGTCAGCGCCTCGCTGCGCCACGGCGGCCACGCCGTCGATTGCGTGGGCGACGGCGCCAAGGCCGATGCCGCGCTGCGCGACACGCCCTACGACCTGCTGATCCTCGACCTTGGCCTGCCCCACCTCGATGGCACCGACGTGCTGCAACGCCTACGCAAGCGCGGCACCGGCCTACCCGTGCTGGTGATTACCGCCCGCGAAGGTTTGCGCGAACGCGTACGCGTGCTCGATCTCGGCGCCGATGACTACCTGGTGAAGCCCTTCGCGCTGGCCGAGTTCGAGGCGCGCGTGCGCGCGCTGCTGCGGCGCTACACCGCCCAGGGCGCGCCCGAGCTGGCCATCGGCCGCCTGCGCCTGGACCTGCCCGGCCACCGCGCCTGGGTGGACGACACGCCGCTGGAACTGACCGCGCGCGAATTCGGCCTGCTGGAGGCACTGGCCGCGCGCCCCGATCGCGTCACCAGCCGCGCGCAGTTGGTCGAGGCGCTGTGCAGCTGGGACGAGGAACTCACCGACAACGGCCTGGACATCGCCATCTACCGCCTGCGCCGCAAGCTGGCCGACTCCGGCACCCAGGTGCGCACCATCCGCGGCCTCGGCTACCTGCTGGAGGAAACCAGGGAAGGCAGGGAAACCAAGGCATGAGCGAGGCCGCGCCGCCCGCCCGTCCATGGCTGTTCCGGCTGGCCGAGCCCGACGGCCGCCCCAGCCTGCGCCGCGCGCTGCTGTCCTCGCTGCTGGTGCCGCTGATGGTGCTGCTGGTGATCGAAAGCCTGGTCACCTACAGCGGCGCGCTGGTCTATTCCAACCACGTGCACGACCGCGACCTCGCCGACGACGCGGTGACCCTGGCCCAGATGCTCAGCCAGGAGGACCTTGGCGGGCAGATCTCGCCACAGGCGCGCTTCCTGCTCGAATACGCGCCCGAAGGCCACAACTACTTCAACGTCAGCAGCCGGAAGCACGGCCTGCTGGCCGGCACGCCAGAGCTGCAGCCCGCGCCGCTGGACGGCGCCGCGCAGGACGGCGAGCCGGCGCTCTACTCGACTACGCTCTACACGCTCACGCAGAAGCGCCGCGAGTTGCGCGCGGCCACGGTGCGCATCCCCAACCTGCGCGATCCCACCGACCAGCTCACGGTCACCATGGCCGAGACCTTCCGCGACCGCCACGAGCGCGCGCGGGAGATCCTGCTGCTGACCATTCCCGCCCAGGCCATCCTGATCGCCAGCGTGTTCGTGCTGGTGCTGTATGGCGTGCGCGTGGGCCTGCGCCAGCTCGACCCGCTGACCGCGCGGCTGGGCGCCCGCGAGCACGACCTCGCGCCCATCGGCGACGCCGACGTGCCGGTGGAGATCCTGCCGCTCACCCGCACCATCGATGCGCTGTTCGCCCGCCAGCGCGGCATGCTGGCCTTGCAGGAGCGCTTCATCGCCGATGCCGCTCACCAGCTCAAGACGCCGCTGGCCGGCCTGCGCGTGCATGTCGAGCGCGCCCAGGCCGACCCGGGCAAGGAAACCGTGGCCGACGCCCTGCAGCACATCGTGCGGCTGACCCAGCGCGCCAGCCGCACGTCGAGCCAGCTGCTGGCGCTGACCCGCGTGCAATCGCCGGAATTGAACGAAACCGCGCCGCTCGTGCTGCTCGATCTCGCACGGTTGATCCCGGAACTGCTGGGCGTGCGCGTGCACGATGCCATCGCCGCGGGCGTGGACCTCGGCTACGAGGGGCCGCCCGGCCCGGTCTGGATCGATGGTGACCGTCTCTCGCTGCAGGAAATGCTCGACAACCTGATCGATAACAGCCTGCGCTACGCGGGCCGCCACAGTATCGTCACCGTGGGGGTATCGATACTCGGCGAAAGCCCCTGCCTCAGCGTGGAAGACAACGGCCCCGGCGTGCCGCCGGCCTTCCTGGAACGCCTGGGCGAGCGCTTCTTCCGCGTGCCCGGCGTGGCGGAGGAAGGCACGGGCCTGGGCCTGGCCATCGTGCAGCGCATCGCCGAGCGGCACCATGCCCAGGTGCGTTTTCGCAATGGCGGCAGCGGCGGGTTGCGGGTGGAGGTGGTGTTTCCGCCGGCGCGAACCTCCAGGGTGCTGGACTGAGCTTGGTGGCGGCGCCGGTTCGCCACTTATTACCTAAATGTAGGAGCGCACCCTGTGCGCGACCGCTTTCATGCTCGTCACCCCGGCGCACCCCGCAAAAGGGGGCAAGGGCCGGGATCCAGTAACGGTATCGCTTGATTGTCGCCTTATCGCCAGGTTGCCACCTACGACCGAAGGAAGTCCCCGTGGGACGCGGCGACAAGGCGCGCCACCTGATCGAAAACTTCTTTGCACGGCTCAAGCCGTATCGAGCGATTGCCACGCGCTATGACACGACCGCTCGCAACTTTCTCGGTGCCATCTACCTCGCTGCGGCCATCGCTTGGCTTAATTGATGACAGGCCCTAGCCAAGACACGCACACTGGCTCCCTCCCCTGCGTGCAGGGGAGGGGTGCTCCGCGACCAGGCGACGACTGCTCGGCGACATCAGGTAAACGCCCGTGCGCAGGAAGCACTATCGCAGCCGGGCCTTGCCGGGCCGAATACCAGGAAGCTGATGGCGGCGAGCATCCATACCCCGATGCCGCCATACAGCAACGCCCACTGGAAACCGTGCGCCAGTGCCGCGCGTGCGGTGCCAGCGTCGATGGCTACCGGCATGCCGCCGGCGATCGCCTCGGCCAGGTGGCGCAGCGGCAGGGCATTCGCGGCGGCCCAGGCGCGCGCGTCCGCGACGTGCCGCAGGTATGCCGACACGCCCGAGACCAGGGCCTGCCCCATCAAGGCGATGCTGATCGCCAACGTGACCATGCGGGCGCTCATGTCGATGCCCGACGCCATGCCGGTCCGCTCGCTCGACACCGAACCCGTCGTCGTATTGGTGACGGTCGTGTTGGTCAGGCCCAATCCCACGCCCGCGCAGACGCAGCCAGGCAGCATGGTCAGCCAACTGGGCTGCGCAACGCCGCTGCCCCATCGCATCAGGAAAAAGCCCGCGCCGATGGCGAACAGGCCACCCGGGATGACCCAGCCCGGCCGATAGCGATGGGCGAGCCGTTCGGCGAGCGGCGGCACCACGAGCGTGGGCAGGGTGTAGGCCAGCAGCGAGCATCCCGCCGCGACGTCGCCATAGCCCAAGACGCCGTGGAAATACAGCGGCAGGTAGATCATGAACGGCCAGAAGCTGACATTCATGCCCGCCGAGCCCAGCAGCGCGCCCGAGAAGGTACGAATGCCGAATACCGAGACATCGAACATCGGGCACGCCGCGACGCGCTCGACCACCACGAACGCCAGCAAGCACAGCGCACTGGCACCGGCGATGCCCAGCGTCGGCAGGCTCGCATAGCCCATGTCGCCACCCTGCGTAATGAAATAGGCGGCGCCGAACACGGCCAGCGAAAGAGTGATCATGCCCGCGCCGTCCAGCCTTTGGGCATTCGGGTCGCGTGACTCCAGCGCGCCGCGCCAGGCCAGCGCCAAGGTGGCGAGCGCGAGCGGACCATGGACGAGAAAAACCCACTGCCAGTTCGCCAGTGCCAGGATGGCGCCACCGATGACCGGTCCGAATCCCAGGCCGATGCCGAAAATCACGCCCCATGCCGCGAATGCCTTCACCCGCGCGGCGCGATCGGGAAACTGGTACGACAGCACCGCCACCTGGCAGATCAGCATCGCGCCACCGGTGGCTCCCTGCAAGAACCGGGCGGCGATCATCACCGGCATGTCCCGCGCCAGCCCGCATAGCACCGAGGCCACGCCGAACAGCGCGATGGCGATGAGGAACAGCCGTTTTCGCCCATACCGGTCGGCCAGCGTTCCCGTCGCCATCAGCACGCTGGTGCAGGCGATGGTGTAGGCGTTCATCACCCACTGCACGTCCTTGAAGTCACCATGCAGGGTCCTCTCCAAAGCGGACAGGATGGCCGGCACGCTGGATATCTCGAGGCCGAACATCAGCGACGAAAGGCACACGGCAGCCAATGCCATGCTGTTATTGGGTATGGGTACGTGCGGGGCGGTCATGAAATGGACTCCTGCGGGAGCCGGTACTATATAGACGAACAAACATCCCCATTGACTCCATTTCATCCCATGAATGCATCCATCAAGGAACCAATGGTGCGCCGCATGGATGACCGGCTTGAGGGCGTCGCCACCTTCGTGCACGTCGTCGAGGCGGGCAGCTTCGCACTGGCCGCGGAGCGGCTGCGGCTGACGCGCTCGGCCGTGGGCAAGGCGGTGGCGCGGCTGGAAGCCCGCCTCGGCGTGCGGCTGCTCCAGCGCACCACGCGCAGCCAGAGCCTCACTGAGGACGGCCAGGCCTATTACGACTATTGCGTGCGCGCACTCGCCGAACTCGACGCTGCCGAGGCCATGCTCGAAGGTAGCCGCCAGCAGCCGAGAGGTCGGCTGCGCGTCAGCGTGCCCATCGCGTTCGGGCACCTGTGCGTGGCGCCCGTGCTGATGAACCTCGCGCGTCGCCATCCCTCGCTGAGCATCGATATCTCGTTCACCGACCGCATGGTCGACCTAGTCGAGGAAGGCTTCGACATCGCCCTGCGCATCGGCGAGCTGCGCGACAGCACCAGCCTCGCGGCGCGACGGCTCGGCGCGCAGTACATGAGTATCGGCGCATCGCCCGCCTATATCGCCAGCCACGGCATGCCGATGGAACTGGACGAACTTGACGGTCACGCCGTGATCGCCTACGCGCGTGCCGGCGTGGCGGCGCCCTGGGATCTGCGCGAGGCATCGGGCCAGACCAGGCGCATCGACATCCGGCCCCAATTGAGCATGGACGACGTACAGGCCATCGCCGCGGCCGCCATCGCCGGCTTCGGCCTGGCCCGGCTGCCTTCCTGGCTGCTTGCCCGCTACGTGGAAAGTGGCGAACTGGTCATGGTCAAGGGACGCTGCAGCCTGCCCGCGCAGGACATCCACGCGATCTGGCCCAAGACACGCTACATGCCGCCCAAGACGCGCTGCGTCATCGATGCGCTGGCCGCCGAGATTCCCGCCATGGTCGCGGATTGACCGAGGCCCCGGCCACCGTGTCCGCACCACAAAAAAACGGCGATGCACAGGCATCGCCGTCGTCACACATCCCCTGCATGGGAACTGCTTGAGACAAACCATCGACAACACACCGCGGGCCTGGGGCCCGCGGCGTTGCATTACATCGCCTTCTTGGCCTTGGTCAGCAGCTGGTCGAGCAGCGCGATGGCCAGGTCGATTTCCTCGTGGGTGATGTCCAGCGAGGGCGCAAAGGTGATGACGTTCTTGTACCAGCCGCCCACGTCCAGCACGAGGCCGATCTTCTTGCCGTTGTGCTCGAGGTCGCCGGCCAGGCCGATGTCGACCATCTTGTCCAGCAGCGCCTTGTTCGGGGTGAAGCCGTCGTCGGTGCAGATCTCCGCGCGCATCGCCAGGCCGAGGCCGTCGACGTCGCCGATTTCCTTGTGGCGCTTCTGCAGGTCGCGCAGGCCCTCGAGGAAGTGCGCGCCCTTCTTCGGCACGCTGGTCTCGTAGTCCAGCTCGTAGCCCATCTTGATCACTTCCAGGCCCAGGGCGGTGCCCAGCGGGTTGGAATTGAAAGTGCTATGCGTGGAGCCCGGCGGGAACACGGTCGGGTTGATCATCTCCTCGCGCGCCCACAGGCCGGACAGCGGGTTCAAGCCGTTGGTCAGCGCCTTGCCGAACACGATCACGTCCGGCGTCACGCCGAAGTGCTCGATCGACCACAGCTTGCCGGTGCGCCAGAAACCCATCTGGATCTCGTCGACCACCATCAGGATGCCGTACTGGTCCAGCACCTTCTTCAGGTCCTTGAAGAAGTTCATCGGCGGCAGCACGTAGCCACCGGTGCCCTGGATCGGCTCGACGTAGAAGGCGGCGTATTCGGCCTGGTTGACCTTGGGGTCCCACACGCCGTTGTATTCGGTTTCGAACAGGCGCGCGAACTGGCGCACGCACGCATCGGAATACTCTTCCGGCGTCATGCCCTTCGGGCGGCGGAACGGGTACGGGAACGGCACGAACATCGCGCGCTCGCCAAAGTGGCCGAAGCGGCGGCGGTAGCGGTAGCTGGAGGTGATCGACGAGGCGCCCAGCGTGCGGCCGTGGTAGCCGCCCTCGAAGGCGAACATCAGGCTCTTGCCGCCGGTGTAGTTGCGCACCAGCTTGAGCGAATCCTCCACCGCCTGCGCGCCGCCCACGTTGAAGTGCACGCGACCCTTGAGGCCGAACTTCCGCTGCGCGTCCACCGCGATGGTCTTGGCCAGCTCGATGCGGGTCTGGTGCAGGTACTGGCTGGCGACCTGCGGGAGGATGTCGATCTGGCGCTTCAGCGTCTCGTTCAGGCGCTTGTTGCCGTAGCCGAAGTTGACCGCCGAGTACCACATCTGCAGGTCGAGGAACGGCACGCCGGCGGTGTCGATCATGTAGCTGCCTTCGCCGTGGCGGAAGATCTTCGGCGGATCGACGTAGTGCACGGTGTCACCGAAGGAGCTCCACTCGGCCTCGTCGGCCAGCAGCTGCGCGTCGGGGATCACGACACCCGCGTCGTACTTGTTGAAAGCATTCATCAGGGAAATCCGGAAACGGTCGGTAAGGGTAAAGGGAGAGGCCGCCCGCTCAGAGCGGGGCGGCGGCCAGCGCGGGCGCGGCCGGGGCGTGCTCGGCCAGCAGGCTGCCGTCGAGCAGGCGCGGCAGCAGCTCCAGCGCGTCCTCGAAACCGGTGATCGGCACGTACGGAATGCCGGCGGCGCGGCAGTGCTCGATCAGGCGATGCTTGGCGAACACGAAATCGACGCGGTCGGCGGCGCAGAAATCCGACGCGCCATCGCCGATCAACAGCGTCCTGGCGCCCTCCCGGACGGCCTGCGCGGCCACGGCGCACTTGCAGGTGCCGCTGCGGCAGCCGTCGGCCTGGAATGGCGAGGTCAGCTGCCACTGGCGTGGCGGCGTGGCCGGCGCCAGGTGGTTGGCGGCCAGCGGCAGATCGTCCAGGCCATAGCGGCCAAGGATGGCGTGGATGGCATAGTCCAGTCCGTCGCTCACCACGCGGATCGGCGTGTGCAGCTCACGGGCCCTGGCCACGAAGGCGGGGAACGCGTGGTCGATCCACAGCGAGCCCAGGTGCTTGTCCAGCTCTTCCCGGGTCATGTCCAGCAAGCTCACCTGGCCGGTCATGCACTCGCGCGAACCGATGCGGCCGGCGCGCCAATCCTGCTCCAGCGCCTCCCAGCCGGGACGGCCGAAACGGTCGAGCAGGGAGTCGATCACGTCCTCGACGGAAATGGTGCCGTCGAAGTCGCAGAGGATGGTCCAGCCAGTCACTTAGGCGCAGCTCCGGATTGCGGGATGCCTACACGATAGGTAGCCACCCCTTTCGGCCTCCTTTCTTTCCGAAAGATACTGCGCGCCCTCGCCTCTTCCGGCGGTAAGGCTTTCATAAGGCTGGCGAAGGCCAGCTCCGGTATGCTTGGCGACTTCTTGGCGCTGCCGCCGGCCACAAGCGTTCTCACTTGTCCCCTGAATATCCGGGAAATTCGTGTTCCAGCGTCGAAATCACCAAGATGCCTCCCTCCCGGAAGCCATGCGTGCCCGCCCCCGCCGCCTGTTCGCCAGGGGCCTGCTGGCCTGGGGTCTGACGACGCTGGCGGGCTGCTCGGTAGCGCCCATGCCGGCGCTGAAGCCACCGCTGCCGGATGCCTGGCGCAATGCGCCTGCCGGCGTGGCCCCGCCGACGGCGGACCTGCGCGGCTGGTGGCAGGCGCTGGGCGATCCGCAGCTGGACGCCTTGGTCGACCGGGCGCTGCAGGGCAACCTGGACGTGGCCCAGGCCGCCGAGCGCATGCGTGCCGCGCGCCTGCTGAACCGCCACGCGCACGATCCCTACCTGCCCTCGCTGCACGGCCGCACCAACGACGTGATCGACCCCGATACCTCGGCGTCCTACTTCGTAGTCGGTTTCGACGCGCTGTGGGAGATGCCGTTGTTCGGCGCCTGGCAAAGCGCCAAGCGGGTTTCGCAGGGCGAGCTGGACGCCACCGACGCCGCGCTGCGGGGCGCCCAGGTCTCGCTGGTGGCCGAAGTGACCCGGCGCTGGGTCGAATTGCGCTCGGCACAGCAGCAGGCGCTGCTGTTGGCGGCGATCCGCGATGCGCAGCAGGAGAGGCTTCGCCTGCTGCATACGCGCCAGCAGCTCGGGCTGGCGGCCCCGGTCGAGGTAGCGCGCGCCCAGGCGGAGCTGGCCCGTGCCGAGGCGGCGCTGGCAGAGCCACGGCAGGCCATCAACGCCAGCGTGCAACAGCTCGCCGTGCTGCTGGGCCAGCCCGAACCCGATCCGGCCTGGCTGCAGCCCGGCCCGCAGCCGCGGCTGGGCGCCTGGCAACTGACCGCCGCGCCGGCCGACTTGCTGCGGGCGCGCCCCGAGATCGCCAGCGCCGAGGCGGACGTGCTGCGCGCCGCCGGCGAGCTGGGCATGAGCCGCGCCGACATCTACCCGCATATCGGCCTGGGCAGCTCGCTGCAGTGGTCGGCGGACATCGTCCGCAACCACCGCGTGCACACCGGCGAGGCGATCTTCTCGATCGGCCCGGTCATCGACATTCCGCTGTTCGACTGGGGCCAGCGCGTGGCCAACGCGCACGCCAAGGACCATGAACTGCGCGCCGCCGTGTTCGCCTACCGCCAGGCCGTGCTGCAGGGCGTGGCGGAGGCGGAAACGGCGATGGGCGACCTGGAGCAGCTGCGCGGCCGCGAGGAAGCCACGCAGCAGGCATCGCAAGCCATGCAGGCCAGCATGGCCGCGTTGCGCAAGCGCGCCGAACTGCGCCTGGGCAGCGGCCTGGACATCCAGGACGGCCTGATCGAAAGCCACAAGGCCGAGTTGGAGACCGTGAGCGCCATCGCCGCCCGCGACCTCGCCTACGTGTCGCTGTACAAGGCACTGGGCGGTGCGCCCATGCCCGCCGCGCCGCTGCCGCGGAGCCACGACTGATGGTGGCGCTGGCACGCAAGACGCTGGTCTACGAATGGCGCCGTTTCCTGCCCGCCATCCTCGCGGTGTGCTTCGCCGGCCTGCTGCAGCTGCTGCAGGCCGCGCTGGTGCTGGGCATCTTCGGCAGCGCCAGTGTCTATATCACCGGTTCCTCGGCCGACCTGTGGGCCGGTTATCCCGGCACGCAGAGCGTGAACCTGGGCCGCTCGATCGATGCCGGCGTGGAAATGCGCCTGCGCATGGATCCGGCGGTGGCCGCCGTGGAGCCTTTCCACTGGGTCGATGCCGACTGGCGCGGCCCGAACGATACCGGCGGCGTCTCGGTGTTCGTCTCCGGCATCAACACGCGACCGGACGGCATGCTGTTCGCGCAAGCGCTGCCGCCGGCCCTGCGCGCGCGCCTCAACGAGCCCGACGCGGTCATCGTCGACCGCGCCGACCTGGACAGCCTGGGCGTGGGCATCGGCGACAGCGCCGTCATCAACGGCCACCGCGTGCGCGTGGTCGGCGTCAGCAGCGGCCTGCGCGCGCTGGGCGGCGTCAACGTGGTGGCTTCGCTGGCTACCGCCGCCACGCTGGATACCGATCCGTCCAATGCCAACCGCATGACCTATTTCGTGGCCAGGCTGCATGATCCCGGCCAGGCGCGCAGGGTGGCCGTGCGCCTGCGTGGCGACCGCGCGTTCGGCAACTATGACGTCTGGACGGCCAAGAGCTTCGCTCGCCGTTCGCGGCTGTACTGGATATTCGACACCGGCGCCGGCGCCGGCGTGCTGTTCCTGGCCGGCATCGTGTTCCTGGTCGGCGCGGCAATCACCAGCCAGACGCTGATGGCCGCGGTGATCGGCTCGGTCCGCGAATACGCCACGCTCAACGCGCTGGGCGTCGGCGTGGGCGCGCTGCGCAGGGTGGTGATGGAGCAGGCGTTCTGGGTCGGCCTGCTGGGCCTGGTGGGCAGCGCCGTGCTCGGCGCCGTCGCCATGGCGTTCGCCCGCAGCCGCAACGTGCCGGTGGCGCTGGGACCCTGGACCACGCTGGCCTGCCTGTCGCTGTGCATGGGCCTGGCCATCGTCTCCGGCCTGGCGGCGATGCGCAGCCTGCACCGCGCCGATCCGGCGACGCTGTTGAGGTAACCGCATGAGCCAGCCGCTGCCCAGCGCCAACGCATCCACCTCGCTGCAGGTGCGCCACGTGCGCAAGTCGTTCGTCTCCGGCCAGGTGCGGAGCACCGTGCTGCACGACCTGACCTTGGATATCCGCGCCGGCGAGCTGACCCTGATCTCCGGTCCCTCGGGCTGCGGCAAGAGCACGCTGCTGGCCATCCTCAGCGGCCTGCAGCGCGCCGACGACGGCCAGGTGATCGCGCTCGGGCAGGACCTGGGCGTGCTCGGCGCGCGCGCGCTGGAACGGTTCCGCCTGCGCCATACCGGCTTCGTGTTCCAGGGCTTCAACCTGTTCCCGGCGCTCAATGCGCTCGAACAGGTGGAATTGCCGTTGAGCTACCTCGGCCTCGCACCCGCCGAGGCGCGCCGCCGCGCGATGGCTTCGCTGGAGGAAGTCGGGCTCGGGCCGCGCACGAGCCTGCGGCCGTCCGAGCTTTCCGGCGGCGAGAAGCAGCGCGTGGCGATCGCGCGCGCGCTGGCCAAGCAGCCGGACCTGTTGTTCGCCGACGAACCCACCAGCGCGTTGGATGCGGCGAACGGACAAACCATCATCGACATCCTGCATCGCATCGCACGCACGCACGGCACCACCGTGCTGTGCGTCAGCCACGACCCGCGCCTGGTCGGCCATGCCGACCGCGTGCTGGCCATGGAGGATGGCCGTATCCTAAGCGACCGTGTACCGCCCTCCCCATCGACGCCGGCGACAGGCTTCGAGGAAACCCCATGATCCTGCGTCCGCTCCGTTCCCTGCTTGCCCTGCCCCTCGCCACCGCGCTGCTGGCTGCCTGCTCGCATGGCGACGCCGGCGACAAGGGCGCAGCGGCGGCGGCCACCCCGGCCTACGCGGCGGTGGCGCGCGGCCGCGTGGACGTCGAGGGCGGCCTGCTGAAGCTCGGCATGCCGCGCGATGGCGTGGTGGCCAGCATCCAGGTGCACGAAGGCGACCACGTGCGCAAGGGCCAGGTGCTCGCGATGCTCGATACCCGGCCGGCGCAACTGATGGTGAGCGCGGCGGAGGCCGAACAGAAGCAGGCGCAGGCCCAGGGCAGGCTGCTGGAGCTTCGCCTGAAGGCCGCGCAGCAGCGTGCCGAGCGGCTCGTGGCCGCCGCCGCGAGCGGCGCCGGCGACGGCCAGAGCGCCGACGACGCCAGGGATGCCGCGCAACAGCTGCAAGGCGAGTTGGACAACGCGCGCGCTGCCGAGGCGATAGCCGCGCAGAAGCTGGAAGCCGCGCGCTACGAGTTGGCGCAACGCAGCCTGCTGGCCCCGGTGGATGGGCAGATCGTGGAACGCCTGATCCAGCCCGGCGCCGCCGTGTCACCGCAGGGCGGCCCTGTGTTCGTGCTGCTGCCGGAACAGGCGCGCATCGTGCGGGCCGAACTCAACGAATCGTTCGTGACCGCCGTGCACGAAGGCATGCATGCCCAGGTGGTGGACGACAGCGGCAGCGGCGTACCCACGCTCGGTGCCCACGTGCAGCGCATCGGCACCGTGTTCGGTCCCAGCGCGCTGGAGGAAGATCCGCTGGTCCGCGCCAATACCCGCACGGTCGAATGCGTGCTGGCCTTCGACCAGCCGCCGCCGCCCTCGCTGCGCATCGGCCAGCGCGTCATCGTGCAGTTCCCCGCCGATAACGGCACTGCCAAGCCGGGCCATTGAACGGCGTGAGCATGTCCCGACGACTGTCCGCCACGGCGCCCTGCGCACGGGCCATCCATGTCGCGCTGGCCGTGCTGGCCCTGGGCATGGCCTCCCACGCCAGGGCGGACGACGACGTCGAAGGCGCCAATACCCTGCTGGGCGCCGGCGTGCAGCGCATGCCGGCCTGGCTGGGTTCACGCGATCATCGCAACCAGCCCGTGCCGTACATCCAGGCCGAGCTGCCCTGGCACATCACGCTGTCCACGCTGGATGGCCTCACCGTCGACCTGATCCACGGCGAGCAATGGCGCGGCGGCCTGTACGGCAACTACATGTGGGGGCGCGACCACGACGAGCTCGGTCCCAGGCTCGGCGGCATCGTCGATTCGCTGTCGCCGCGCATCAACGGCGGCGGCTACCTGGAATACCAGGCCACCACGCGGCTCAACCTGGGCGCCACGCTGAGCCACGACACCCAGGGCGCGGGCGCCTACCTCAATGTGTACGGCGACTACGACCTGCCCGCCATCGGCTACCTCAACCACAGCATCCAGCTGCAATGGCAGGGCATGAACGGCCCGGCCATGCGCCGCTTCTTCGGCCTCACGCCCAGCCAGGCGGCGAGGCTCGGTGTCATGCCATGGTCTCCCGGCGCCGGTGGCCAGCAGATCGCCTTCGAATACGACGCCTACATGCCGACCAGCGTGCACACCGGCATCGCCCTGGCGATCAACGACACACGCCTGCTCGGCGACGCCGCGGACAGCCCGCTGGTGCGCCGCTTCGGCTCGGCGAACCAGGTCACCACCACGCTGGCCTTCGTCTACCGGTTCTGAGGCGGGCCCACCCTCGGTACGGTTTACCTCGATGTAACTCCGATTAACCTCCTCCCGCCCCCCTGCACGCAGGGAGGGCGGGGAGGGGTCAGCGATCGTCGCGCGTCCAGATCTGCCCATCCGCTTCCTGCACCGGGAAGCTGGCGATCGGCTCGTAGGCGGGCGGGCAGGTCACCGCGCCGGTGCGCAGGTCGAAGCGTGCGCCGTGGCGCGGGCATTCCACCTCGAAGCCGTGCACGTCGCCACCGGCCAGTTCGCCGCCGTCGTGGCTGCACACGTCCTCGACGGCATACAGGTCGCCGTCGATGTTGTAGACCGCGATGGCAGTATCGCCGTCCCACACCACCTTGAACTCGCCCGGCAGCAGCTCGCTGCGTGTGCCCACCAGGACCCAGCCATCGAGGCTCATGCGATCGCCTCCTGCAGCGGCTTGCTCATCCACACGAAGCTCAGGTCGTCCCGGCGTGGAATGCCGAATTGCGGTTGTCCATACGGGAACGGCCTCGTTTCGCCGGTGAGCCGGTAGCCGCGGCGCTCGTACCAGGCAACCAGCTCGGCGCGCTGCTCGATCACCGTCATGCGCATGACGTCGGCCCGCCATGCGTCGCGCGCCATCCGCTCGGCCTCGGCCAGCAGCGCGCCGCCCAGGCCCGCCATCTGTCGCCCGGGATCGACCGCGAACATGCCGAAATAACCCTGGCTGCCCTGCCGCTCGACATGGCAGCAGGCCACCAGCACGCCCTCCTGCTCGGCCAGCAGCACCACGCTGCCGCCGCGGCCGATCAGGCCGGCGACGTTTTCGGCATCGGTGCGCTGGCCATCGAACAGATGGGCCTCGGTCGTCCAGCTGCGCAGGCCGGATTCGCCGCGATAGGCGGACTCGACGAGGGCGACGAGGGCGGGAACGTCGGCGGCGGTCGCCGCGCGGTAGAGGGGAATCGATGGATGAGGCATGGGCGCCATGATAAGGCCCACGGCAGGCGACCGCACCGTACACCAATGACCTTCGACACTGTGCGCGGCCAGGGATCGGTGCCTAGCCTGTCCGGCGGGGCCGCGCCGGTCCCATCGAGCGCTACTGGCCGTCCGGATGCGCGAGACGCCTGCCACCAAGGGAGAATCCATGAAGAACCGCATTGTGAAACCGCTCGCGCTGGCCGTGGGCATGGCCATCTGTACCGGTGTGCTGGCCGCTCCCGGCGGCGGCTTCGACATCAAGGAACTGGATACCAGCAAGAACGCGTGCAACGACTTCAACGGCTTCGTCAACGCCAAGTGGGTCGATGCCAATCCGATTCCCGCCGACCGCACGCGCTGGGGCTCGTTCGACATGCTGCGCGAGGACAGCCTCAACGTGCAGCACGCCATCGTGGAGAAAGCCGCCAAGGACGCCGCCACCGCCAAGCCGGGCTCGATCGAGCAGAAGATCGGCTATTTCTACGCTTCCGGCATGGACGAGGCGGCCATCGAGAAGGCCGGCTACGAGCCGATCAAGCCGGTGCTGGCGCAGATCGCCGCGCTGAAGAACGGCGGCGACGTCGCCGCCTATATCCGCGACAGCTATGCGCACGGCAACCCGGTGGCCTTCCGCTTCGGCGGCAACGCCGACTTCAAGGATTCCAGCAAGCAGATCGCCTATGCCAACCAGGGCGGCCTGGGCCTGCCCACGGCCGACTACTACAGCAAGCCCGACTTCGCGAAGATCCGTGACGCCTACGTGGCACACATCGCGCGCACGCTCGTGCTGGTGGGCACGAGCGAGGCCGATGCCCAGGCGCAGGCCAAGGCGGTGCTGGCCTTCGAGACGCGACTGGCCAAGGCCTCGCTGGTGCCGACCGAGCTGCGCCAGCCGGAGAACCGCTACCACTACGTGAGCATCGCCGAGGCCGACAAGGTCACGCCGCACTTCGAGTGGGCCGCCTTCTTCCAGGCGCAAGGCGCCGACGTGAAGGACGGCTTCTCGCTGTCGCAGCCGAAGTTCTTCGCCGAGTTCGACCAGATGCTGGCCGATGTGCCGGTGGCCGACTGGCAGGCCTACCTGCGCTTCCACGCCATCAGCGAGGCGGCGCCGTACCTCTCCTCGGCCTTCCAGCAGGAGGACTTCGCCTTCAATGCGCAGACCCTCAACGGCCAGAAGGAAATGAAAGCGCGCTGGAAGCGCACGCTCGACGCCATCGAGGGCGGCATGGGCATGGCGCTGGGCCAGCTGTACGTCGCGCAGACCTTCTCGCCCGAGTCCAAGGCCCGCGCCCAGGAACTGGTGGCCAACCTGCGCGCCGCCTACAAGACGCGCATCGAGAACCTGCCGTGGATGAGCGACGCCACCAAGCAGAAGGCGCTGGAGAAATGGGCCACCTTCACCCCGAAGATCGGCTATCCGGACAAGTGGCGCGACTGGAGCGGCCTTACCCTGCAACCGGACGACTACTTCGCCAACGTGGAGGCCGCGGCCAAGTTCAACTATGCGTACATGGTCGGCAAGATCGGCAAGCCGGTGGACCGCACCGAGTGGGGCATGACCCCGCAGACGGTCAACGCCTACTACAACTCGCTGAAGAACGAGATCGTGTTCCCCGCGGCGATCCTGCAGCCGCCGTTCTTCGATGCCAAGGCGGACGACGCGCTCAACTACGGCGGCATCGGCGCGGTGATCGGCCATGAGATGGGCCACGGCTACGACGACCAAGGCAGCAAGTTCGACGCCCAGGGCAACAACGTCAACTGGTGGACCGACGCGGACCGCAAGGCCTTCGAGGCCCGTACCGACCTGCTCGCCGACCAGTTCAACCACTACGAGGCGCTGCCCGGCAAGTTCGTCAACGGCCGCCTGACCATGGGCGAGAACATCGGTGACCTGGGCGGTCTCAACGCGGCCTACGACGCGCTGCAGATGGCCCTGGCCAAGAACCCGAAGGAAGCGAAGGCCAAGATCGACGGCTATACCGAGAACCAGCGCTTCTTCCTCAACTGGGCCCGCGTATGGCGCGGCAGCATCCGTCCCGAGGCGCAGCTCACCTCCCTCAACACCGATCCGCACGCACCCGCGCAGTTCCGTGCGATCGGCGCGCCGTCCAACATGCCCGCGTTCGCCAAGGCATTCCAGTGCAAGGCCGGCGATCCGATGGTGCGTCCGGCCGACAAGCAGGTGAAGATCTGGTAGCCGTTTCTGATCGATAACCGCAACGGAAAACGCCGCGGCCCGACCGCGGCGTTTTTCTACCCTGTAGGAGCGCACCCAATGCGCGGCCGCAGCGCCATGTCGTCACCGCTTCGTCGGCCTGTCGCGCACTGGGTGCGCTCCTACAAAAGGTCGGGTGGCGTTACAGCAGAAGCTTGCGCACCTTGAGCAAGGCCGTGATGAAGGCGTCGATTTCTTCGCGGGTGTTGTAGAACGCCAGCGAGGCGCGCAAGGTGGCGGGCACCTTGAAAAATTGCATCAGCGGATGCGCGCAATGGTGGCCCGAGCGCACCGCCACGCCCTGCAGGTCGAGCAGCGTGGCGAGGTCCGTCGCCTGCGCGCCCTCGATCAGGAAGGAGATCACCGGCTCCTTTTCCTTCGCCTCGCCGAACAGGTGCAGGCCCGGGATCTCGCGCAGGCGCTCGGTGGCATAGGCCAGCAATTGCTGCTCCCATGCATGGATCGCGTCGAAGCCGATCGAGTGGTAATAGTCGATGGCCGCGCTCAAGCCCACGAAGCCGGCGATATTGGGCGTGCCCGCCTCGAACTTGTGCGGCGGCTCGGCGAAAGTGGTGCCGTCGAAGCGCACCTCGCGGATCATCTCGCCGCCGCCGAAGAACGGCGGCATGGCCTCCAGGTGTTCCTTGCGCGCCCACAGCGCGCCGGTGCCGGTGGGCGAAAGCATCTTGTGGCCGGTCAGCGCATAGAAGTCGCAGCCCAGCGCCTGCACGTCCACCGGACGATGCGGCACCGCCTGCGAGCCGTCCACCAGCAGCGGGATGCCGCGCTTGCGACACTCGCGGGCGATCTCGCGCACCGGGTTGACCGTGCCCAGCACGTTGGAGACGTGCGTGACACAGGCCAGCTTCACTTCCGGCGTCAGCATCTCGATGTACTTCTCGACGATCAGCTCGCCACGCTCGTCGATCGGCGCCGGCTTCACCGTGGCGCCGCTGCGGGCAGCCATCAGCTGCCACGGCACGATGTTGGCGTGGTGTTCCATCGTCGTGGTGAGGATGGCGTCGCCCGCCTTCAGCCGCGGCAGCGCGTAACTGTAGGCCACCAGGTTGATCGACTGGGTGGTGCCCGAGGTCAGCACCACCTCGTTGCGCGAGGAGGCGTTGATGAAGCGGGCCAGCTTGTCGCGGGCGCCCTCGTAGGCCGCCGTGGCTTCTTCGCCGAGCTGGTGCACGGCGCGCGAGACATTGGCGTTGTGGCGCCGATAGTGGTCGTCCACCGCCTCGATCACGCTCGCCGGCTTCTGGCTGGTATTGGCGTTGTCGAAGTAGACCAGCGGCCTGTCGTGCACCGTGCGCGACAGCAAGGGAAAATCGGCGCGGACGCGCTGCACGTCGAAGACGGTCGGGCTCGGTTGGGTCTGTGCATTCATCGTGGTCGTCTCGCCTTGCCGGTTCTCAAGCCTTCACGCGGAAGGCAGGTGGGCCATCAGTCGCTGGTCGAGCGCCTCGCGCAGGCCGCCGTGGCTCACCGACGCGAATACCGCGCGGCAGAACGCCGCCGTGAGCATGGCTCGCGCCTCGCCCAGCGGGATGCCGCGCGAGCGCAGGTAGAACAGCGAGCGCTCGTCCAGCTGGCCCACCGTGGCGCCGTGCGCGGCCTTCACTTCGTCCGCATAGATTTCCAGCTCGGGCTTGGTGTCGATCTCGGCCTGGCCGGACAACAGGAGATTCTTGCTGCTCAGGCTGGCGTCGCTGCCATCGGCACCGGGCGCCACCACGATGGCGCCGCGGTATACGCCGCGTGAACGCTCGTCGGCCACGCCACGCCATACCGATTCGGACGCCGTATCGAGCGCCTGGTGGCGGATGGCCATCTGGGTGTCCATATGCTGGCGTCCGCGCAGGACGAACACGCCGCCCGTCGCCAGCCGCGCGCGGTCGCCCGCCAGCGTGGCATGCAGGTCGTGGCGCACCAGCGCGCCACCGAGTTCCAGCACGTGCAGGCGAGCCTGCGCGTCCTCGCCCAGGTGCAGGCTGTCGCGGCGCACCAGCGTGCCGCCGGCGGCGGCCTGCTGCAACGTGACGTGGTCCAGCCGCGCACCCTTGCGCAGCACGATGTCGGCCACCTGGGTGCCCAGGTGCTGTTGCGCGCCGCTCGCCACATGCTGCTCGACCAGCGACAGCTCGGCGCCCTCGCCCAGTTCGATGACATGGCGCAGATGCCAGGCAAGATCGCCCTCCGCGGGCGCACCCACGAACACCAGCTGTACCGGCCCGAGCACCTTGGCACCGGCCGCCACCCGCAACACCACGCCATCGCCGGCCAGCGCCGCGTTGAGGCGGGCGAACGCGTCGCCCCCTTCGCGGTAGTGGCGCGACAGCGCGAAGCGCAACGGTTCGGCATCGCCCCGCAGGGCCTGCGACAACGGTTGCAGGTCCAGTCCCGCCGGCAGCGCGTTGAGGCGCGAGAGGTCGGCGCGGAACACGCCGTTGACGAACGCCAGCACCGGGCCATCGACGCCGGGCAGCGCAAACGCGGCGGCGTCGACCGCGCGTGCCGCCGCCTGGGCGTCGCCCAGGGCGAAACGGCGCTGGCCCAGCGCGCGCAGCGCGGTGTACTTCCACGCCTCCGTACGCGTATCCGGCAAGCCGGCGGCGACGAAGGCCTCGAGGTTCTCGCGTCGCGCGGCATCCAGCCAGCCGATGCCGCTGCCCGCCAGTTGCACCCGCGCAGCCGCATCCTGCAGCGACTCCACGAAGGGCGTGCGTTGCGGCTCGCTCATGCCGAGGCTCCGCTGAGCGCCGGGTCCTTCTCGGCCACCCAGGCGTAGCCCTGTTCTTCCAGCTTGAGCGCCAGCGTCTTGTCGCCGCTCTGCACGATGCGGCCATCGGCAAGCACGTGCACGAAATCCGGCTCGATATAGTCGAGCAGGCGCTGGTAATGGGTAATCACCAGGAAGCCGCGCTCGGGCGAGCGCAACGCGTTCACGCCCTGGGCCACCTGCTTGAGCGCGTCGATGTCCAGGCCCGAATCGGTCTCGTCCAGGATCGCCAGCTTCGGCTCCAGCACCGCCATCTGGAAGATCTCGTTGCGCTTCTTCTCGCCACCGGAGAAGCCCTCGTTCACCGCGCGGTGCAGCAGCTCGTCGGAGATCTGCATGATCTTGAGCTTCTCGCGCACCAGCTTGAGGAATTGCATGGAATCCAGCTCCGGTTCGCCGCGCTGCTTACGCTGCGCGTTGAGCGCGGCGCGCAGGAAGTAGGTGTTGTTGACGCCGGGGATTTCCACTGGGTACTGGAAAGCCAGGAACACGCCGGCGGCGGCGCGCGCTTCCGGTTCCAGCGCCAGCAGGTCGACCCCGTTGAAGATCACCGAACCCTCGGTCACTTCGTAGCCGTCACGGCCGGACAGCACGTTGCCCAGGGTGGACTTGCCGGCGCCGTTCGGCCCCATGATCGCGTGCACCTCGCCCGGGTTCACGGTGAGCGTGAGCCCCTTGAGGATGTCCTTGCCCTCGACGCGGGCGTGCAGGTTTTCGATCTTTAGCATGTATGGAGCCGTCAATGTAAATGGTTAATGGAAAGAGCGTGCGCGGGCGCGAGAAAACGGGCGGCTGGCGGTGCGGCAGCGGTCTTGCTTTTGCCACTTACCATTCACCCTTTACCCGCTATCCCACCGCGCCTTCCAGCGACACTTCCAGCAGCTTCTTCGCTTCCACCGCGAACTCCATCGGCAGTTCGCGGAACACCTGCTTGCAGAAGCCGTCGACGATCATCGACACGGCGTCTTCCTCGCCGATGCCGCGGCTGCGGCAATAGAACAGCTGGTCGTCGGAGATCTTGGAGGTGGTAGCCTCGTGCTCGACGATGGCGCTGGGGTTCTTCACTTCCATATAGGGGAAGGTGTGCGCGCCGCATTTTTTCCCAATCAATAAACTGTCGCACTGGGTGTAGTTGCGCGCGCCGGAAGCCGACTTCTCCACTTTCACCAGGCCGCGATAGCTGTTGGAGCTACGGCCGGCGCTGATGCCCTTGGACACGATCTTGGATTTGGTGCCCTTGCCGAGGTGGATCATCTTGGTGCCGGTGTCGGCCTGCTGGCGGTGGTGGGTGAGCGCCACCGAGTAGAACTCGCCCACCGAGCGGTCGCCGCGCAGCACGCAGCTGGGGTACTTCCAGGTGATGGCCGAGCCGGTTTCCACCTGCGTCCAGGAGATCTTCGAATCGTCGCCACGGCAGTCGCCGCGCTTGGTCACGAAATTGTAGATGCCGCCGCGGCCTTCCTCGTCGCCCGGGTACCAGTTCTGCACGGTGGAATATTTGATCTGCGCTTTTTCAAGCGCCACCAGCTCGACCACCGCCGCGTGCAGCTGGTTCTCGTCGCGCATCGGCGCGGTGCAGCCTTCGAGGTAGGACACATAGGCGCCCTCTTCCGCGATGATCAGCGTGCGCTCGAACTGGCCGGTGTGGCCGGCGTTGATGCGGAAGTAGGTGGACAGCTCCATCGGGCAGCGCACGCCCTTGGGAATGAACACGAACGAGCCGTCGGAGAACACGGCGGAGTTGAGCGCGGCGAAGTAGTTGTCGCCGATCGGCACCACGCTGCCCAGGTACTGGCGTACCAGCTCGGGATACTCGCGGATGGCCTCGCTCATCGAGCAGAAGATCACGCCGGCCTCGGCCAGTTCCTTGCGGAAGGTGGTGCCCACCGAGACGGAATCGAACACCGCGTCCACCGCCACGCCTGCAAGCTTGGCACGCTCGTGCAGCGGCACGCCGAGCTTGTCGTAGGTCTCCAGCAGTTTCGGATCGACCTCGTCCAGCGATTTCGGGCGGTTCCTGGGCGAGGCGTAGTAGCTGATCGCCTGGAAATCGATGGCGCCGATGTTGAGCTTGGCCCAGTGCGGCTCGGGCATGGTGAGCCAGTGGCGATAGGCCTGCAGGCGCCACTCGGTCATCCACTCCGGCTCGTGCTTGAGCGCGGAGAGCTGGCGGATGATGTCCTCGGACAGGCCGGGCGGCAGGCTGTCGGTCTCGATGTCGGTGACGAAACCGGCCTCATAGCGGCGGCCCAGCGCGGCGGCCACTTCGGCATTGTCGCGAAGCGTGGCGGAGATCTCGCTGCGGTCGGTGGTTTCGGTAGTCATGAGGGTCTTCGTTGAGTCGTCGTGGCCGGGCACTGCGGGATCGGCGTTCATCCGACCAGGGTCGTGTCGATACGGCGACTAGGGGGTTTGAGCATGTCGGACAGGCTGATGGCGCGCAGGGCGTTGTCCACCACGCTGTTGACATGCTGCCAATTGGCGCGCACGCCGCATTGCGACTCGCGATCGCACTGGCCCTCGGCCAGGCTGCACTCGGTCATGCCGATGGGTCCTTCCAGTGCCTCGACGATCTGCGCCAGGGTGATCTGCCCGGCCGGGCGCGCCAGGCGGTAGCCACCGTTGACGCCCCGGAAGGATGCCACCAGCCCCGCATGCCCCAGCGACTTGAGCAGCTTGCTCACCGTGGGCAGTTCCAGGCGTGTCTCATCGGCGATCTGCGCCGTGCTGAGCACGTCGTCGGGGTGGGCGGCGATACAGGTCATCACCACCGTGGCGTAGTCGGTAAGGCGGCTGACGCGAAGCATGGGGAAGCGGCCAAGGGACTGCGATGAATCGGTACCAAAATGGTACTGATTAATGATCCCGGGGTCAAACCACGGCGGCGCACCAAAAGTGGGCGATCATCCCGGTGCAGCGCCCCCTTTTCGGGCAATACCGCCCACCCGTCGAGCCCGGCAACCGCTTTCCCCTCCCCGTCATGCCGGCCAAGGCAGGGATCCCGTGCCTTGCAACCCATTGAAGTGGCTGGATTCCGGCCTTCGTCGGCATGACCAGGGAGGCGGCACGCGCATGCGCCATCGCCGACCGCATCCACCATGGCACGCATCCTGCTGCATCGCGACATATCTGGAAGCACGGGGAGCTCGGGCATGAAGTGGATCACGGCCATCATCAAGCCGTTCACGCTGGACGACGTCCGGCAGGCACTGACCGAGGTGGGGGTGACAGGCATGACCGTCACGGAGGTGAAGGGCTTCGGCCGCCAGCACGGGCATACCGAGCTGTACCGGGGCGCCGAGTACGTGGTGGATTTCCTGCCCAAGCTGAAGCTGGAGGTGGCGGTGGCCGACGAGCAGCTCGACCGGGCGGTCGAGGCCATCATCGGCGCCGCCCGCACCGGCAAGATCGGCGACGGCAAGATCTTCGTCAGCGAGTTGGAGCAGGCCATCCGCATTCGCACGCAGGAGGTGGACGTCGATGCCTTGTAAGCAGGAAATGGGAAATCGGGAATCGGGAATCGGCATGCGCCGCATGGTGCGCATCGCTCTGCTCTTGGCCGGCAGCCTTGCCTGGCTGCCCGCATGGGCGCAAGCCGCCACGCCCACGCATATCGATAGCGGCGACACCGCCTGGATGCTCACCGCGACGGCCTTCGTGCTGTTGATGACCATCCCGGGCCTGGCGCTGTTCTACGGCGGCATGGTGCGCGCCAAGAATCTGCTGTCGATCCTGATGCAATGCTTCGCCATCACCGCGCTGGTGACGGTGCTGTGGCTGTTCTACGGCTACTCGCTGGCCTTCAGTACCGAAGGCATGCAGGCCGGCGTGACCAACCTGCACTCGTTTATCGGTGGACTGAATCGCGTGCTGCTGGCCGGACTCAAGCCGGACTCGCGCTACCAGACGGTGCCGGAAAGCGTGTTCATCATGTTCCAGCTGACCTTTGCCATCATCACGCCCGCGCTGATCATCGGCGCGTTTGCCGAGCGCATGAAGTTCAGCGCGCTGCTGTGGTTCAGCGGGCTGTGGCTGACCATCGTCTACCTGCCGGTGGCGCATATGGTGTGGAGTGGCCCGGGTTCGCTGCTGGGCGACCTCGGCGTGCTGGACTTCGCCGGCGGCACCGTGGTGCACATCAACGCCGGCATCGCCGGCCTGGTCGCCTGCCTGGTGATCGGCAAGCGCCGCGGTTATCCGCATGTGCCGATGCCCCCGCACAATCTCGGCTACACCGTGGTCGGCGCCAGCCTGCTGTGGCTGGGCTGGTTCGGCTTCAACGCGGGCTCCGCGGTGGCAGCCAACGGCAGCGCCGGCATGGCCATGCTGGTGACACAGATCGCCACCGCCGCCGCGGCACTGGGTTGGCTCGGTGCCGAGTGGATCGTGCATGGACGGCCCAGCGTGCTGGGCATCGTCTCCGGCGCGGTGGCCGGGCTGGTCGCGGTCACGCCTGCCGCCGGTACCGCCGGCCCGGGCGGCGCACTGGTGCTTGGCTTGATTGCCGGTGTCATCTGCTTCTTCAGCGCCACGCGCCTGAAGCACAAGCTCGGCTATGACGACTCGCTGGACGTGTTCGGCGTGCATGCCATCGCCGGCATCGTCGGCGCCCTGCTCACCGGCCCGCTGGCCTCGCCCAGGCTGGGCGGCTTCGGCACGGTGGAATCGCTGGGCGGCCAGCTGTGGATCCAGGCCAAGGGCGTGGGCTTCACCGTGGTGTGGAGCGCCGTGCTGAGCCTGGTGATCCTCAAGCTGATCGACTGGACGCTGGGCCTGCGCGTGGACGACGAACAGGAACAGATCGGTCTTGATCTCTCGCTGCACGAAGAGAAGGCCTACAACCTGTCGTGAACCGCCCTTCTCCCTCTCCCCTTTGGGGCACGCGGGGAGCGGCCATGGATGGCCGCGGCTTTGAGGAGCGAGGAGAGGGCCGGGGTGAGGAGCCAATCTTGCGACAACCACCTCCTTTTGCGGAGCGCACCCAGTGCGCGACCGCAAGGCCCCGGTACCGCGGTCGCGCACAGAGTGCGCTCCTACAGTTGAAGGGCCTCACCCGCTAAGCTGCGTGCATCACCTCACGCAGCACGCCATGACCAACGCCCTCGACCGCGCCGCCGCCCGCCTGGCCTGGACCCGCACTGCCCTCGGCGACGCCACGCTTACCCTCGAATCCGCCTCGTCCGACGCCAGCTTCCGCAGCTACTGGCGCACGCATCACGATGGCGCCAGCTGGATCGTGATGGATTCGCCGCCGGACAAGGAGGATCCGCGTCCCTGGCTGGCCATCGGCGAACGCCTGGCCGACGCCGGCCTGCATGTGCCCGCCGTGCGCGCCACGGACCTGGAGCAGGGTTTTCTGCTGATCGAGGACCTCGGCAACCGCCTGTACCTGCCCGCGTTGAACGAGCACACCGCCGACGCGCTGTACGGCGACGCCATGGACGCCCTGCTTCGCATGCAGACACGCATGGACTACGCGGACCTGCCACCGTTCAACCAGCCGCTGCTGGTAAGCGGGCTGGAGGTGATGCCGGAATGGTTCCTCGGCCGCCATCTCGGCCACACGCCCAGCTGCGGCGAATGGGACGTGCTGGAAGCGGCGTTCGACGTGATCGTCCGCAACGCGCTGGAACAACCGCGCTGCTTCGTGCACCGCGACTACCACAGCCGCAACCTGCTCATTGTCGAGCACAACAATCCGGGCATCATCGATTTTCAGGGTGCGCTGGGCGGGCCCATCACCTATGACCTCGCCTCGCTGCTGCGCGATGCCTACATCGTGTGGCCACGCGAGCGCGTGGAGGGCTGGGTGGAGTCCTACCGGCAGCGCCTGCTCGGCGCCGGCATGATCGACGCACCCGCGGACCCGGCGCGCTTCCTGCGCTGGTTCGATCTCACCGGCATGCATCGCCATGTGCGCGTGCTCGGCCAGTTCTATCGCCTGTGGTATCGCGACGGCAAGCCCGGCTATCTCGCGAACGTGCCGACCGTCTACCGCTACGTGGTGTCGGTGGCGAAGCGCTATCCGGAGCTGGCCGACTTCGTGGCGCTGCTTGAACGCCATACGGCCGGTCGCGACCTCACCCAGGTAGCCGCCGCATGAGGCATGCACTGATCTTCGCCGCCGGCCTGGGCGAGCGCATGCGCCCGCTCACCGACCACACGCCCAAGCCGCTGCTGCCGGCAGGTGGCAAGCCGCTGATCGAATGGCACCTGGAAAGGCTCGCCGCCATCGACGTGCGCTATGTGGTCATCAATACCTCGCACCTGGCCGAGCAGTTTCCCGAAACGCTGGGCGACGGCTCGCGCTGGGGCCTGCGCATCCGCTATGCCTACGAAGGTCCCTCGCCTCTGGAAACCGGCGGCGGCATGCTCAATGCGCTTGGCTTGCTGGGTCCCGAACCCTTCCTCGCGATCAGCGCCGACGTCTGGACCGACGCCGACTTCGCCACCCTGCCTCCCCAGCCGGCCGGCCTTGGACACCTGCTGATGGTGGACAATCCCACGCATCATCCCGAAGGCGATTTCGCGCTGGATGCGCAAGGCCTGCTGCGCAGCGACCGCGTCCTGCCCCGCCTGACCTACAGCGGCATCGGCGTGTTCCGGCGCGAGTTGCTCGATGGCTGGCATGGCATCGTCGACGATGCCGGCGCGCGGGAAAAACCACCGCGCTTCAAGCTGCGGCCGCTGCTGGAACATGCGATGGCACGCAGCCTGCTGCACGGCAGCCATCATCGCGGCACCTGGACCGATGTCGGCACTCCCCAACGCCTGGCCGAACTCGACGCGAAGCTCCGCTAGGCCATACCCGTCTTTCCCCGTGGGAGCGCACCCTGTGCGCGACTGCCGCATGGAGCTAGCGATCAGAGACAAGTCCCTCGCGCACCAGTCGCGCACAGGGTGCGCTCCCACAGAATCGGCCCCATGGCATGGATGGCGCAAGATCCTGCCCGTTTGAGGCCAGAACGCGCGCGCGGGTATCCTAAACCACCTGGTTCTGTAGCCTGGTCGCCAACTGCGCTGCAAGGTATCGACGATGTCCGAGTTGTGGTTCCACCTGGTCAACTGGTTTGCCGCCCATGGAGTGCTGCCGGTGCTGAGGCTTCTGCACCTGGAAGGTCTGGCCGGCGACCCGAGGGACATCGCCGCCTCACTGCTGATCGCCGCCTTCCAGTTGTGCGTCATCGCCCTGGTGTTCCGCCCGCTGGAAAGCATCGTGCCGGCGGAACGGTGGGAGGATCGCAAGCTGACCAAGGTCGACTTCCAGTACACCGTGATGATGCTGGTGGGCATCTTCCCGATCTTCAGCTACCTGGTGCTGGCGCCCATCGCCAACTACTTCGGCGGCCCGGATACCGGTCCCGGCGACGCCAGCGCCTCGCCGCTGGCGATCACGCACTGGGTGCCCTGGCTCAAACAGCATCCCTGGCTACTGTTCGGCGGCTACTACCTGGTCTACGACTTCGTGTACTACTGGATGCACCGCCTGCAACACGCGCTGCCTTGGTGGTGGGCGCTGCACAGCATGCACCACAGCACGCGCCAGATGAGCTGCTGGACCAACGACCGCGGCAGCCTGATCGACGGCTTCATCCAGTCCATGATCCTGGCCTGCGTCGGCATCGTGATGGGCGTGGAGCCCGAGCAGTTCGCGTGGCTGGTGCTGGCAGGCGAGCTGGTGCAGAACTTCTCGCATGCCAACGTGCGCATCGATTTCGGCCCGGTGTTCGACCGCGTGTTCGTCGCGCCCAAATTCCACCGCCTGCACCACATGCTGGTCGACCCCAGCCGCCCCAAGCTGCACAACTGCAACTTCGGCCAGGTGTTCTCGATCTGGGACGTGCTGTTCGGCACCGCGCTCTACGGCGAACCGCTGCGCCCCACCGGCGTGGGCGACCCCATGGTGGACGACGACAACCACCACGGCCTGGTCGGCCTGCATTGGAACGCTTTCAAGCGCTTCTGGGGCGCAGTGCGCCGCCCGGCCGGCTGGAAGCTCGGCGAGGTCGCCTTCGGCCCCCACTACGAGCCCATTCCGGTCGACCAGCTCGACCTGCATGCGCTGGGCCACCAGGTCATGGCGGGACATGTCGCGGCCGGCTCTCCCATCTCGCCGCAAGCCGCCAGCGACGCCACGGTCGCCTGAAGCGAATCCACGCCCCCCCAAAAAAAGACGCCGGCCAGGCCGGCGATTGGGTAATGGGGCAACACCATTCCTCCAAGAGGCCCCACGGTGACGGGAGTGACACCGTGGGGCAAAGTCGGCCTTGCGGCCGATGCAAGAACATCAGAAGTCGTAGCTCACGCCGAGGCGTACCGAACGCGGGTTGGAATAACCGCGTGCGCGGCGATAGTTCGGCTCCAGGTAGTACTCGTACACGTACGTCGGGGTCTGCCAGTTGAATACGTTGTTCGCGTACAGGCTGAAGGCCAGCTTGTTGTCGGCGAAGTTGGGCCGGTATTCCAGGTTCAGCGACAGGTTCTTCTGCCATGGCAGGTCGCCCGCCGTACCGGCCGGCGCCGGCCGGCCATCGCACCAGTGGTAGTACGGCCCGGGATAGGCGGGCGTCGTCTGGTCCGGGCCGTAGTAGCCCGAGCAGTTGGTCGGCGCGCCTGAAATCAGCGACAGGAAGCCGGACAGGTTCCACTCCTTCGTGAATTGGTAGGCACCATACGCCTTGATCTGGTGCGTGTGGTCGTTGTGCTGCCGGCCGCTCGCATACTGCATCAGCGACGGGTAGTCCCAGTCCTGCGTGGCGGCGACGTCGTCCTGGCCGATATCGGATTTCACCTGGCCTTCCGTGTTGCCGTAGCTGCGCGAGAAGGTGTACATCAGGCGGCCCTGCCACTTGCCGTCGAACGGGTGGTCCAGGAACAGCTCCAGGGCGTAATAGTTGCGCTTCAGCTTGGGGAATCCCATCTCGGCATTGGTCACCGTGAACTGGCCCAGGCCGCCCTGGCCGTCGGGCAGTTGGAAGGTCGCGGCCCGGCCGGGATTGAAGAAGTAGCAACCGCGCAGCGCATCGGTGTCCAGGCCCAGCGCGTTGGCCTTATCGAAGAACAGCTGGTAGTTGCAGGTGTCGTCGATGGCGTTCTTGAGGCTGCGATAGGTGAGCTTGGCGCCATAGGCCCACGACTCGTTGAACTGCTTGTCGAAGCCCAGGATGTATTCGTCCTGGTACTGCGCCTTCAGCGAGGTGGCCGTCACCGTTCTGGGGTCGGGCGCTTGCCCGTATTCGTTGTTGGCCGAGATCGGCACGCCCGGTCCCTTGATGGTGTCGATCGGGGTGAGGCCGGTGGGATAGCCCGTGGCCGGATCGATACCCGTGTAGGTGTAGTAGATGTTGGTGTACAGCGAGCCGGAAGCGCCGCGCAATGCCACGCTGGTCGGCATCGCCAGGTAGTAGCGGCCGGCGTTGCCGTACACCTTGAAGCTGGAATCGCCATTCACGTCCCAGGCGAAGCCAAGGCGCGGCGCCCACTGCGGCTTGGTCTGGCGGATGTACGGATTGCCGTCGCTGTTGTAGTTGGTGAACTGGTCGTTGCGCAGGCCCAGCTTCAGCAGCCAGCGATCGCTGACCTGCCAGCTGTCCTCGATGTATTGCGCGCGCTGCTCCACCCGCACCGACGCGGCCGTCCGATAGAAATACTGGGAGACGTAGTAGCCATCGGCGCCGCCGGGATAATTCGCCGGGGCATCGACCTGCCCGGCGACGATGCCGGAGTTGGGATTGGTCATGCGCCCGTAATTCCACATATAGCCCGCATCGGTGGGAACGTACTGGCCATCGGACAGATCCTGGGTGCGCTGGTTGTCGATACCCACCGTGAGGGTGTGGTCGCCCAGCACATAGCTGAGGTCCAGCCGATAGTTCGCGCCCTTGGTCTGGTGGGCAGGATCGTCGGTCCTATCGACCGACTGCGTGTTGCCGATGCCCACGCCCCCGCCCGACAGCGCGGGATTCTGGTTACCCGCATTCAAGACGTAGATCAGGCTGGGATCGAAACCCGGCGCCAGTTCGGTATACAAGTCGGTCTTCTGCTTGCCGTACTGGGCGGACAGCGTCAGGTTGTCGGTGATGTAGCCGGTATACTTGGCGATCCACATGGAGGCCGACGCCTTGGTGTGCGTGTCGCCCGACAGGTAGTCGCCCTTGCTGCGGGCGTCGTTGTCGAACTCGTAGATATCGCCGTCGTAGCTATGCTTGCTGGAGGCCCCGGTCCATTCGAGGATGTTGTTGTCGTTGATGTTCCAGTCCAGCTTCACGTATCCGCGCGGGTCACGATAGGTACGCTCACGGAGGATCCCCGCGGACGCCGGGTCCACGTAGGTGTCCTCCGACTTGCTCGCCTCGCCGGCCACGAAGAAGAACAGCTTGTCCTTGATCAGCGGACCGCCGGCATAGGCATTGGCGGTGGTGTTCCAGCCCTTGTTCGCGTTGCGGTACTGGTACAGCGTGCCCGCCGAGTTGCGGATGTTGTGCGGGTCCGCGCGCAGCGACTCCGGCGTCCACAGCACTTGTCCGCCGAAGTGCCACTCGTTGGTGCCGCGCTTGCCGATCTGGTTGATCACGCCGCCATCGGAGCGGCCATACATGGCGCCGTAGCCGCCATTGAGCGTCTCCTGCTGCGCGATGGCGCCATAGGGCAGCGTGATGCCACCGAGGCCGCTCAACGGATCGGTGACGTTCATGCCGTTGATGTAGTACGCGTTCTCCGTGACCGACGATCCGCCGACCGATACCAGCGGCGTGCCCATCGGGCCGGTGAAGAAGCCGCTGCCCTGCACGACGCCGGGCGACAGCATCGCGATGGCCTCGGCGGTGCGGGTGATCGGCAGGTGCTGGAGTTCTTCCGCGGTGATGACGGTGCGCGAATCGACCGTGGAGACGTCGATGGGCGGCAAGGTATTGGCGGTCACCGTCACGGTGGAGAGTTGGGTCGCGTTGGCGACCGAGGCGAAGGATACCTCGGTGCCGGCATTCACGGTCAGGCCGATGTTCCTGCGCGTATCGACGGTGGCGCCATCCTTCTGCAGCGTCACGGTGTAGGTGCCCAGTGGCAGGTTGGTGACGCGGTAGCGCCCGGAACTGTCCACGGTGACCTGCCGGGCGAAACCCGTATCGTTGGAGATCACGATCGTCTGCCCGGCCTCCGCCTGGCCGAAGATGCTGCCGGTGGTGGACTGGGCGTGGACGGCGCCCGTGAAGCCCATGGCCAGCGCCATGGCCAGCGTGGAGCGGCGCAGCAGGACGCTTCCGTTCATCGTGTGAGACTTCATCAATGGTTCTCCCCGTTTCGGCCCAGTTTTTTGGGCAAAAGAAAGCGATACCGGCCTTGTGGAAGGTCGGTGGATCGCATGAGCCATGGGTACGGTCTGTCAGCTTCCGGGCTGGACGACGCCCCTTTGAGATGCGGGAACGGCAGCGCCTGGCGGCGGAACCGCCGCGTGCCGGTCGAGGCGATGAAGCCCGGCACGGCCGTTTCTTGCGAAGCAAAGACCTTACTGGGGATGAATGGGAGAGTTCATCGGAAAAGCCCGCCCTTCCCTGTGGGCGTGATGGCAGACCAACACCACGTCACCGCCCACGGCCTTGTGGGGTTTCGCCGCATATGCAACGAAAAACGGCCCGGGAAACCCGGGCCGTTCTGTGAGCCATCAAGTACTGGGGTGTAGGCGAAAACCTAGGGGCGACGGGCCAGCTCCGGGTTCTCGCGGGTCTTGGGCATCAGGTCCTGCTTGGAGACGCCCAGCCACAACAGGATGGGGCTGGCCACGAAGATCGAGGACAGCGTACCCACCAGGATGCCGATCAGCATGGTGATGGCGAAGCCGTGCACGGCCGGGCCGCCGAAGAAGTACAGCGCGGCCATGGTGATCGCCGTGAACAGCGCGGTGATGATGGTTCGCGACAGCGTGTTGTTGATCGAGCGGTTGAGTATCTCCTCCGGCTCGGCCTTGCGGGCCAGGCGGAACAGCTCGCGCACGCGGTCGAACACCACCACCTTGTCGTTGATGGAGTAGCCGATCACCGCCAGCACCGAGGCCAGCACGGTGAGGTCGAACTCGCGCTGCACCAGGGCGAAGATGCCCACGGTGATCAGCGCGTCATGGGCCTCGGTGGCGATGGCCGCCACGGCGAAGCGCCACTCGAAGCGGATGCCCAGGTACAGGCCGATGCCGAGCACCACCACGATGGCGGCCACGATACCATCGCTGCGCAGCTCTTCGCCGACGGCGGAGCCGACGTAGTCGCGGCTCTTGAGCTTGGCGTCGGGGCGCGCGGCCTGCAGCGTCTTGGTGACGTCGTCGGCGATCTTGTCCAGGTTCACCTTGCCGCCGTCGGCCAGGCCGGACTGCGGGTCGTCCTTGGGCTGCAGGCGAATGGACACTTCCTTGGTGCCGCCCAGGCTTTGCACCAGGGCGTGCTCCATGCCGCCCTTCTCGAGCGCATCGCGCACTTCGCCGATCTGGACCGGGTTGTCGTAGTCCATCACCAGCGAGACGCCGCCGGTGAAGTCGAGGCCGTAGTTGAGGCCCTTCACCGCGATCAGCGCGATGGAGGCGACCATCAGCAGGATGGCGAGGCCGACGCTGAACTTCCTCATGCCGAGGAAGTTTATGTTGGCGTTGTGGTTGAAGATTTCCATGGCGTGTTCTCTTTATGGAAGTCCATTTCCAAGAACGCGGCCATCCATGGCCGCACTTCTCAATAAGAACTCAAACACTCAACGTCTTGAGCTTGCGGTGGCCGTGGATCAGCGCGGTGATGGCGTGGGTCACGGTGACCGAGGTGAACATCGAGGTCAGGATGCCGATCAGCAGCGTGACGCCGAAGCCCTTGATCGGGCCCGAGCCCATCGTGGTCAGCGCCAGCGCGGCGATCAGGTGGGTGACGTTGGCGTCGAGGATGGTGGCCCAGGCCTTGTCGTAGCCGGCGCGAATGGCCGCCAGCGGCGAGGAGCCGTTGCGCAGCTCCTCGCGGATGCGCTCGCAGATCAGCACGTTGGCATCGATGGCCATGCCCAGGGTGAGCACGATACCGGCGATGCCCGGCATGGTCAGCGTCACGCCGATGGCCGACATCACCGCCACCAGGATCACCAGGTTGAAGAACAGCGCCACGTCGGCGACCAGGCCGAACAGCTTGTAGTAGAAGGCGGCCGCCAGCAGCACCAGGGCCAGGCCCAGGGTCACCGCGCGCAGGCCCTTGGAGATGTTGTCCTGGCCGAGGCTGGGGCCGATCACGCGTTCCTCGACGATGTCCACCGGCGCGGCCAGCGAGCCGCCCTTGAGCAGCAGGGCCAGCTCGGAGGCTTCCTTCGGGCTGCGCAGGCCGGTGGTCTGGAAGTTCTTGCCGAACACGCCGTTGATGGTGGCGTAGTTGATCACCTCCTCGGTGATCTTGGGCGTGCGCACTTCCTTGCCGTCCACCACCTTGGTGTCGACCACGCGCTCCACGTACACCACGCCCATCGGCTTGCCGACGTTGCCGGTGGTGAAGTCGAGCATCTTCTTGGCGCCCGCCGAGTTCAGCGTCACCGACACGGCCGGGGTGCCGCTCTGCTGGTCGAAGCTGGAGGACGCATCGACCAGCTGGTCGCCGGTGACGATGATGTTCTTGCTTAGCAGGTACGGACGGCCATCGCGGTCCTTGTACAGGCGCGCGTCGGGCGGCACGATGCCGCTGCGCGCGGCGTCGATGGCCTGCTGCGGCGTGCCGTAGCCGGCGCGGTATTCCAGGGTGGCGGTGGCGCCGATCAGCTTCTTGGCCTCGGCGGTGTCCTGCACGCCGGCCAGCTCGACCACGATGCGGCTGTCGCCCTGCTGCTGGATGATCGGCTCGGACACGCCCAGCGCGTTGATGCGGTTGCGCAGCGTGCCCAGGTTCTGGCGGATGGTGTTGAGCGAGAGGTCGCGCAGCTTGTCCGGGCGCACCACGGCGTTGAGCGGGTAGCGGTCGCCGGTGGCCGCCGCGTCCTGCACGGTGAGGTCGGCGTATTCGGTGGCGATGGCGTTGGCGGCGGCGGCGCGGTCCTCGGCGGACTTGAGCACTACCAGCACGCCCTGCCCGCGCTGGGCGTTGCGGGTCACCGAGTCGTAGCGGATGTTCTTCTCGCGCAGCAGGCTGCGGATGTCGTCCGCATAGCGGATTTCCTGCTTGTCGATCACGTCGTCCTGGTCGACCTGCATCAGGAAGTGCACGCCGCCCTGCAGGTCCAGGCCCAGCGGCATGGACTTGGCGCCGATGGCGGTAAGCCAGCCCGGCACGGTGGGCTTGAGGTTGAAGGCCACCGTGTAGTCGTCGCCCAGCACGGCCTTGATCGCGTCGGCGGCGCTCTTCTGCACGTCGGCGTTGACGAAGCTGGCCTGCAGGTGGTCGCCGCTGACCGCGATGCCGGTGCTGGCGATGTTCGCCTTCTTCAAGGCATCGGACACTTTCTGCTCGAGCGCGGCGTCCACCGTGCCGCCACGGTTGGCCGTGACCTGCACGGCGGGCACCGGCAGGAACACGTTGGGCAGCGCATAGACAATGCCGAGCACCAGTACGATGGCGACCAGCGCGTATTTCCAGCGTGGAAAATCACTCATGCCTTGAATCCGTCAAAAGCCGCGGCATGAGGCAGGCCGCGGCGAGCATTGCATCGTGGGACCGGGACCCCTCCGTCCCGGCAAGCCGTCAGGACGACTTCAGCGAGCCCTTGGGCAGCACCTGCTGCACGGCGCCCTTCTGCAGCTTGATCTTCACGTTCGGCGCGATCTCGACCGTGATGAAGCTCTCGCCCACCTCCTCCACGCGGCCGGCGATGCCGCCGTTGGTGACCACCTCGTCGCCCTTGGACAGTGCCGACACCATGTTGCGGTGCTCCTTCTGGCGCTTCATCTGCGGGCGGATCATCAGGAAGTAGAACACGCCGAACAGCACGATCAGCGGCAGGAAGGTCATCAGCGGGTTCGGTGCCTGGCCGCCGGCCGGAGCGGCCTGGGCGATCACGAAGGACATCGGGAAAGTCATCAGCTTGTCTCGTAAGTTGCGGCGCCAGCAAGGTTTTCTACCGGCGCCTGATAAAAGAACCGTGGATTATGCCACGCGCCCCTAGGCCCTGCATGCGCCGCAAGCCCCTCGTCGCAGGTTCTGGCGGCGGGAGGCTAGGATGCCAAGGACTGGACCGGGTGGGAGCGTCAAAGGTTCCCTCATGCCCCTTACCCGTCATCCCGGCGTAGGCCGGGATCCAGTGACCGCTAGGGTCGGTTGTCGCAAAAGCGTATCCAGACAGCGGCCGCGAAAACCGGACCGCCCGGCTACTGGATTCCAGCCTGCGCCGGAATGACGAGCGTGGAGGGCGCGCCAGCCCCGGATCAGGCCGCCACGCCACCGGCCCTTCGCGCATAGAACTCCGCCACGAAATCCCCCAGCTGCCCCGCCGCGATGGCCTGGCGCAGGCCGGCCATCAACCGCTGGTAGTGGCGGAGGTTGTGCATGGTGGCGAGCTGGCTGCCCAGGATCTCGTTGCAGCGGTCCAGGTGGCGCAGGTAGGCGCGGCTGAAGCCGTTGCTGCAGGCGTAGCAGTCGCAGCCTTCCTCGATCACGCGGGTATCCAGCGCGTACTTGGCGTTGCGGATGCGCAGCGTGCCCTCGGCGGTGAACAGGAAGCCGTTGCGCGCGTTGCGCGTGGGCATCACGCAGTCGAACATGTCGATGCCGCGGCGCACCGCTTCCACGATGTCCTCGGGGCGGCCCACGCCCATCAGGTAGCGCGGCTTGTCCGCCGGCAGCAGCGGCACGGTGATATCCAGCGTGTGGTTGCGCTCGGCCTCCGGCTCGCCCACGGCGAGGCCACCCACCGCATAGCCGTCGAAGCCGATGCCGACCAGGCCTTCCGCCGAGCGGCGGCGCAGGTTCTCGTACACGCTGCCCTGCACGATGCCGAACAGCGCATTGGGGTTCTTCAGGTCGTCGAAGGCGCGACGCGAACGCTCCGCCCAGCGCAGGCTCAGTTCCATCGAGGCGGCGGCAACCTTTTCCGTGGCCGGATATGGCGTGCACTCATCGAAGATCATCGCGATGTCCGAGTCGAGCACCTTCTGGATGCGCATCGATTCTTCCGGCGACAGGAACACCTTGGAACCATCCACCGGCGAGGCGAACGCCACGCCTTCCTCGGTGATCTTGCGCTTGTGCGCCAGCGAGAACACCTGGAAGCCGCCCGAGTCGGTGAGGATGGGCTTGTCCCAGCCGATGAACGTGTGCAGCCCGCCGAACTGCTCCACGACCTCCAGGCCGGGCCGCAGGAAGAGATGGAAGGTATTGCCCAGGATGATCTCGGCGCCGATCTCGCGGATATCGCGCGGCGTCATCGCCTTCACCGAGCCATAGGTGCCCACCGGCATGAACGCCGGCGTCTCCACCGTGCCGCGGCCAAACGTGAGGCGGCCGCGACGGGCCGCGCCGTCGGTGGCCTGGAGTTCGAAAGTCAAGGAAGTCATAAGGGAATTATCGCCTGTCTGGCGATTTCGTGCTCCGAGAAGCTTCGGTTCAACTCCTTCTCCTCTTTGGGGAGAGGGATTTAAGAGTTGCCTCTCGGCAGGATCAGCATCGCATCGCCATACGAGAAAAACCGATACCGCCGCTCCACCGCATGCCGATACGACGCCAGCATGAACTCCCGTCCCGCCAGCGCGGACACCAGCATCAGCAGGGTCGATTGCGGCAGGTGGAAATTGGTCAGCAGGCCATCGATGCTGCTGAACCTGTAGCCGGGGAAGATGAAAATCTGCGTCTCGCCGGCGAACGGCTGCAGCTCGCCGTCGCGCACGGCGCTTTCCAGCGCGCGTACCACCGTGGTGCCCACCGCGATGACGCGGCCGCCCGCGGCGCGCGTGCGGCGGATCTGCTCCACCAGGCTAGCGCCCACATTGAGCCACTCGCGATGCATCTGGTGGTCCTTGAGGTTTTCCGTGCGCACCGGCTGGAACGTGCCCGCGCCGACGTGCAGGGTCACATAGCCGAACTGGATGCCGATCGCGCGCAGTTGACCCAGCATCGCCTCGTCGAAATGCAGGCCGGCGGTGGGGGCCGCCACCGCACCCGGCTCGCGCGCGTACACGGTCTGGTAGCGCTCCATGTCGCTGGCGTCGGCATGGCGCGTGATGTAGGGCGGCAAGGGCATTTCGCCGAGGCGCAGCAACAGCCGCTCCAACGGGTCGGGCGATTCGAAGCGCAGGCGGAAGAACGGCCCATCACGTCCCAGCACCAGGGCGCGGCTGCCATCGGCCAGTTCGATCCGTCCGCCTTCCTTGGGCTTCTTGCTCACGCCCAACTGCACGGTGGCCTCGTGCGTGCCGGTCACGCGCTCGATCAGGATCTCCACCTGCCCGCCCGTGTCCTTGCGGCCATACAGGCGCGCCGGCAACACGCGCGTGTCGTTGAACACCAGCAGGTCGCCTTCGCGCAGGAACTCCGGCAGCTCGCGGAACATGCGGTCCTGGCGGGCCTGGGCCTCGATGTCGAGCACCAGCAGGCGGCTCGCCGAGCGCTCGTCCAGCGGCGCCTGGGCAATCAGTTCAGGCGGGAGTTCAAAGTCGAAATCGGTCTTCTTCACGGCGGGATACTGGCGTCGAATGTGCCATTATCGCGCAAAGCGCCCGCCTGGGCCGGAAACGCAAAAGCCGCCTGCGACGGCCGGCTTTTGCGAGGATCGTCATCCAGCCTTCAGCAAAGCAGCGGTGGAGCAGCGCGTGCAGCCGATCAGAGCCAGCCTTTCTGCCTGGCCAGACGATAAGCCTCGATGCGGTTGGCCGCCCCCAGCTTGCCAATGGCTTCGGACAGGTAATTGCGCACCGTGCCATGCGAGAGGTTGAGCTGGCTGGCGATGTCGCTGGCTGACTGCCCTTCACCGGCGAGGCGCAGCACCTGGCGCTCGCGATCATTGAGCGGGTCGGCCTCGGACCATGCTTCGAGCGCCAGTTGCGGGTCGATGGCACGGCCACCGCGATGGACCAGCCGCAACGCCTCGGCCAGGTTCTCCGCGGGCGCGTCCTTCAGCAGGGAACCGGAGACGCCTGCATCGAGCGCACGGCGCAAAAAGCCCGGACGGGCGAACGTGGTGACGATGATGACCTTCATGGGCAATTCGTGCCGCTGGATACGCTGCGCGAGTTCCAGCCCCGTCAGCCCCGGCATCTCGATGTCGGTGACGAGCACGTCGGGCTTCAATCGTTGCAGCTCCCGCCAGGCTGCTTCGCCATCGGCGGCGGAACCCAGCACTTCGATATCCGATTCGAGATTGAGCAGCGCGGACAAGGCGCCACGCACCATCGCCTGGTCTTCGGCCAACAACACGCGGATCATGCGGCGTTCCTCGGTGCGACGACCGGTTGCGCGGCGTCAACGACACTGTTCGCCGGTAGCGGCACCCGCACGGTCAGCGTCGTGCCCTTGCGCGGCGGGGAATCAATCTGCAGGTTGCCACCCAGGGCATTCACGCGTTCGCGCATGCCGCTCACGCCGTTGCCGTGTGCGGCCAGGCCGCCACAACCGTTGTCACTGATGCACATCTGGAATAACTCCGTTCCAGGTTGAAACCGCACGCTGGCCCTGGTGGCTCGCGCATGACGGTGGATATTGGTGATCGCCTCGCGCAGCACGAGGGCGAGAGGCGCCTCGATGGCGGGCGGCAGGGTGGCTCCGGCCGGCAGTTCGCCATCGAACATCAGCCCGGATGCTTCCAGCATCAGCCGCGCCGACACCATTTCCGCGGCGAGATCACTGCGACGCATGCCGGTTACCGCCGCACGCACCTCGGCCAGGGCGTGACGCGCCACGCGCTCCACCTCATCCATCTCGCGTTGCGCACGCGGCGGATCAATCAGCGCGAGCTTGCGCGCCAGCTCCGACTTCAGCGTCACCAGCGACAGCGTATGACCGAGCAAATCGTGCAGGTCGCGACCGATGCGCTCCCGCTCCGCCAACGTGGCCAGGCGGCGCACTTCGTCCTGCGAAAGGCGCAGCTGTGAGTCCTTGCGGAGATTGCTCATCCGCAGGAAATGGCCCGCGCCTGAAAGCACCGAAGCGAACAACACCAAGGCCATGATCCATGGCGACACCTGCATCCACACCGACACCATGCCCACGGGCAGCGCCAGGAGCGCCACCGCGACAAGCCATTGGCGCACCGTGGGCAGGTAAGCCAGGCACATGCTGGCCGACACCACGTAACCCAGCGCGACACCGTTGCAAGGCCAGACCACGAGGCCCAGCGCCGCCATGCCCATCGCGTACCACAGCAGATAACGATAGGGCCCGTGGTAGACCCGCGAATGCAGGTAAAGATAGACAGGCATCGACAGCAGCGTGACCGGAAGCCACCGCGACCACTCGGTGTGCGCGTCCGCCAGCGGCCCCAGCAGCAGTGCCACCATCCACAGTTTGCCCGCCGCGGCTTCCCAGCTCAGGAAGCCGGGCGAGTGCAGCTGGGCCATCAAGGAATCCGGGCTCGTAGCCGACATGAGCTTCATGTGGCGTGCCGTTCCTTCTCCACCCACGGCGCAGCGGCGCTTGTCGACTCGCCGGGCAGGTCGAACATCCGGCCTCGCGGCCGCAGCGGCACGCTGATGCACAGCCGCGTGCCCTGCCCCAGCGGAGAATCCACCTGAAGTTGGCCGCCGAGCGCGCGCACGCGTTCCTACATGCCGCACAGACCGTTGCCGTGCACGCCAATCCCGCCGCGACCGTTGTCTTCCACGCGCAACTGCAACGTCTCGCCGATGACCTCGATCGCCACTGACGCCCGGCTGGCCCGCGCGTGCCGCGCGATATTGGTCACCGCCTCGCGCAGCACCAGTGCCAGGCTGCGCTCGAAGTCGGTAGGCAGCGAAGCCGGCAAGCTGCCGTAATCGAGCGTCACATCCGAGGATTCCAACAGCAGTTTGGCGGAAGCCAGCTCTGCGGCGAGATCGGTGGCGCGAATACCGGTGACGGCAGCGCGTACCTCGGCCAGTGCATGACGCGCGACCCGTTCGGCTTCCTCCATCTCACGGCGGGCCGCTTCGCTGTCGCGATCGAACAGCTTGCGCGACAGCTCGAGCTTCAGCGTGATCAGCGAGAGCGTGTGCCCCAGCAGGTCGTGCAGGTCGCGGCCGATGCGCTCGCGTTCCGCGGTGGCCGCCAGGCGGCGCACCTCTTCGTGCGAGAGGCGCAGCGCGATTTCCTTCTCTTCGCTCATGCGCTCGGCATTCACCGCCAGGCCAACGATGAAACTGCTCAGCGGCATCCAGATGATGGCCTGCCACGGATAGTGCAGCAGCCATGCCTCCACCAGGATCCCCGCATTGAGCGCGGCAATGGTGGCCATGTAGGCGCGCAGGCTCATGCGGTGACTGCACAGCATCACGCAGCCGTACATGAAATAGGTCAGGCCGCTCGGATACCAGGGCATGAGCAGGTAGGCCATGCCCACCAGCACCAGGCTGTAGCGATACACCGTCCGGCGCGGTGCGAAACAGCAGCGCGCATACAGGAACAGGAAGATCGGGTAGCTAATGAGGGTGAGCACCACCCAGCGCAGCGAGAACCGGTCGAACACCGGCGTGAGGAACACCCACACCGACCACAGCAGGTGCACCGCATCGACCCAGGGCGAGCGGCCCTTGCGCACGCTGTGCGCCACCAGTGAATCAGGCGCGGGCGTGAACCATGCACGAATCAGCTTGCGCACCGCCGCGGCCTCCCCGGATCCGCCCTGCCCCACCCGCATCGTACTTCAACCCATTCGCCGCGGTGCAGCATGAGATCCTGGCCGCCGAAAGCGGCCAGATCACCGTAACGTTCCATTGCGCCAGCCAGGCTGGCGACGACTGCGACGGCATGCGCCATGGCGTTTCCTCCTTGGCCGCCATGCTAGGCGGCGCAACGGTTCGGCGGCACTCGCCAGCGTCATCAGGCGCGGGTGACAAGCGTCACCCGGGGTACCGGCGGCCACATCGCCGCGCTATGCTCGGGTGGTCGTTGCATTGCCACAACCGCGAGGGATCGCAGTGCGACATGACCCGCCGGGATAGCTTCCCGGGGCCCGGGAAGCGCTGAACGGCCATGCGTTTCCCCCATGCATTCGTTGACACGTCGGCGCGCATGCCAGCGGGACGGCAGATCGTCGGCCTTGGAAGGAGGAACCCATGGGCGTGATTGACCAACTGCGCGAACTGCGCGATTTCGGCGGCGCTCCGCTGACCACCGGACTCGACGACGCCACGGTCGAGCGTTTCGCGGCCAGCCATCCCGCGCTGGCGCAGGCGATCGGGGAAGCCGTGGCGCGGCATCGCGAGTTGCGCGGCGAACTGGGCGATTTCCTCAAGCTGGACGAGGTGCAGCAGCTGGCGCAGGCGCAGGCCGGGTTCGTCAACTTCTATCCCGACGATGCGATCAATCCGTACCTGCCGGCCGCCGCGCGCGGCCCGTGGATCGTCAGCTTCAAGGGCGCGGTGATCCACGACAACGGCGGCTACGGCATGCTGGGCTTCGGCCACAACCATCCGGCCATCGACGCCGCGCTGGCGCACCCGCAGGTGATGGCCAACGTGATGACGCCGAGCATCTCGCAGATGCGTTTCACGCAGGCGATGGATCGCGAGCTGGGCATCAACCGTGGCAGCAATCCTTATGCGCGCTACCTGTGCCTCAATTCCGGTTCGGAAGCGGTGGGCCTGGCCTGCCGCATCGCCGACGTCAACGCCAAGCTGATGACCGACGCCGGCGGCCGCTATGCGGGCCGCGCCATCAAGCGCATCGCGGTGAAGGGCGCCTTCCATGGCCGTACCGACCGCCCGGCGCTGTATTCGGATTCCACCCGCAAGACCTACCTGCAGCACCTGGCCAGTTATCGCCATGAGGACACCCTGCTCACCGTCGCGCCGTATGACATCGCGCAGCTGGAAGCAGTGTTCGCCGATGCCGAGAAGCATGGCTGGTTCATCGAGGCGATGTTCCTGGAGCCGGTGATGGGCGAAGGCGACCCGGGCCGCGCGGTGACGCCGGCGTTCTACCAGAAGGCGCGCGAGCTCACCGCGGCGCACGGGTCGCTGCTGCTGGTCGATTCGATCCAGGCGGGCCTGCGTGCGCACGGCGTGCTGTCGGTCACCGATTACCCCGGCTTCGAGACGCTGGCGCCGCCGGACATGGAGACCTTCTCCAAGGCGCTCAACGCCGGCCAGTATCCGCTCTCCGTGCTCGCCGTCGGCGAACGCACCGCCGAGCTGTACCGCAAGGGCATCTACGGCAACACCATGACCGCCAACCCGCGCGCGCTCGACGTGGCGCTGGCCACGCTGACGCTGCTCACCGACGAGGTGCGCGACAACATCCGCGAGCGCGGCAGGGAGTTCCTGGACAAGCTCAACGCGCTGAAGCAGGAACTGGGTGGCCTCATCACCAAGGTGCAGGGCACCGGCCTGCTGTTCTCCTGCGAGCTGGCGCCCGAGTTCAAGTGCTACGGCGCCCATTCCATCGAGGAATACCTGCGCGAGCGCGGCGTGGGCGTGATCCACGGCGGCGTCAACTCCCTGCGCTTCACTCCCCACTTCCAGGTCACCAGCGCCGAGGTGGACCTGGTGGTGTCGCACGTGCGCCAGGCCCTGCTGCATGGCCCGCGCAAGCTCAAGTCCGAGGCGGCCTGAGTCGGAGGCCCCATCGGTTCCGTGTAGGAGCACCCCCAGTGCGCGACAAGCCGGCGAAGCGATACATCGCCGCGCCGCGGTCGCGCACTGGGGGCGCTCCTACATTGGCACCGTGAATTCGTACCCCTCCCTTCTTTTGGGCCTACAGGCATAGACTTGGCCGGCCGGCACTCGCCGGTCATCAAGGAGGGTACCCGCATGTCCTCGCGTTCGAGCCTGATGGTCGCCAGCGTCGCGCTGGCCTTTGCCGCCTCCACCGCCTTCGCCGCGCCGCAGGCCGCCACCCGCAGCCCGCCCCCCAAGAACGCCCAGCAGCAGCGCATGACCGATTGCAACAAGCAGGCCACCGGCAAGACCGGCGATGAGCGCAAGACGTTCATGAGCAGTTGCCTCAAGGGCCAGGCCCCCGCCGCGCCAGCAAAGCAGACTCAGCAGGAAAAGATGAAGGCCTGCAACGCCGATCCGCAAGCCAAGAGCCTCAAGGGCGATGCGCGCAAGCAGTTCATGAGCAACTGCCTGAAGGGCGACGCCGCCGGCCATTGAGCGTCGGCCGAATGATGACCGCCAAGGGCGCCGGCATGCCGGCGCCTTTTTTCATGCCTCCCTTGTGGGAGCGCACCCTGTGCGCGACCGAGGCCTGCCGGTATCGCCGTTTCATGGGCTTGTCGCGCACAGGGTGCGCTCCCACAACCACTGTGCCGCGCGCGCGGCGTAGGCGACAATCGCGCCAGCCCCTCCCGCCAGGCCCCACCATGACGATCGTCGAAGTCCGCCATCCCCTCATCCAGCACAAGCTTGGCCTGATGCGCCGCGCCGGCATCAGCACCAAGGAGTTCCGCGAGCTGGCTTCCGAGGTCGCCGCCCTGCTCACCTATGAGGCCACCAAGGACCTGGAAACCGTGGAGCAGGCGATCGAGGGCTGGGCCGGTCCGCTGACCGTGCACCAGATCAAGGGCAAGAAGATCACCATCGTGCCGATCCTGCGCGCGGGCCTGGGCATGCTGCCTGGCGTGCTCGACCTGATCCCCGCCGCCAAGGTCAGCGTGGTGGGTTTGCAGCGTGACGAGGAAACGCTCAAGCCGATCGCCTACTACGAGAAGCTGACCGGCCGCATGGACGAGCGCATCGCGCTCATCGTCGACCCCATGCTGGCCACCGCGGGAACGCTGGTCGCCACCGTGGACATGCTCAAGGCCGCCGGCTGCAAGCGCATCAAGGGCCTGTTCCTGGTGGCCGCGCCGGAGGGCCTCGAACGCATCGAGGCGGCCCATCCGGATATCGAGGTCTACGTGGCGGCCATCGACCAGCGGCTCAACGAGCACGGCTACATCCTGCCGGGCCTGGGCGACGCCGGCGACAAGATCTTCGGCACCAAGCAGTTGCCGTCCGGCTGAGCCATACAGGGCCTTCGCCCGTGTCTGCGTCGGTGCGGCCATCCGACTTTGCTGTGGCGACGCGACACGCGGGAAGTCATCGGATCGCCATCTTTGCGTGCCAGCCTAGGCCGGCCTTCATACCCAAAAAAATAAAGCATAAATATTTGATTTGAAATAATTTTATTTGAATTTTCCGCTAAAGTTGCAGCCCGGTGAGCCGACAGACCTTGCAGTCCCCCTCACCACCCGCCCCCGTCCCATGAAACGTCCCCACTGGCTTCCTTCCCTGACCTTGCGCCAGCGCCTGCTGTTGCGCCTGTTGTCCATCCTTGCGCTGCTTGCCGTGATGAGCGCGGCCGGCGTGCTGCAGTTGCAACGCGCCGACACGCGCATCCAGGGCCTGGTGGAAGGCTCGCTCAGCCCCGTGGCCGACGTGGGCCGCGTGCAGAACGACTACAACAGCAGCCTGCAGGTACTAGTGCATGCCGTACTCTCCCAGCTGCCCTCCGCCGTGGAGGACGCACACACCCGCATCCATACCGACCGCGTGGATGCCGAGCGCCACTGGAAACCGCTGCTCGCCAGCGAACTGGCGCGGGAGCAGGCGCAGACCCTGAAGATCGCCGCCGTGCATCGCGCCGACGCCGACCGCGCCATCGACGAGACGCTGGCCCTGCTCGACGCCGGCCAATTCGACATCGGCGCGCTGAAACTCAGCACCGAGGTGCAGCCGGCCTACGAGCCGCTGCAAAGCGATTTCGCCAACCTGTTCCAGGCCGCCCTGGCCCGTGGCAACCAGCAGGTCCAGACCCAGCGGCAGGCCGACCGCCATGGCATGATCGCGCTGCTGGTGCTGCTGTCGGTCGCCCTGCTCATCACCATCGTCTTCGACGGCGCGCTGATGCGCTCGCTGATGCGCCGCCTGACCCTCGCCACGCAGGTGGCGCAGCGCATCGCCGCCGGCTCGCTGGGCGAGCGTGTGGAGGCTGGCGTGGACGATGAGCTCGGCAAGCTGCTGCGCGCGCTGGCCTCGATGGATGCGCAGCTGGCGAACGTGCTCGCCCAGGTGCGCAGCAGCGCGCTCTCGGTGGGCGAGCGTGCCCGACGCCTGGCCTACGACAACGACGCACTGAGCGAGCGCACCCAGATGCAGGCGGCCGGCCTGGAGCAAACCACCGCCTCGATGGAACACATCGCCGCCAGCGCCGTGGAAGGCGCCGGCCATGCCGACGGCGCCGCCGAGGCGGCCCGCGAGGCGCTCGCCCACGTCGAACAGGGTCGCCAGGTGGCGGCCGAGGCGCTTGGCTCCATGCATGCCATCCAGCAGGCCGGACGCGGCATCGCGGAGATCGTGGACCTGGTGGACAGCATCGCCTTCCAGACCAACCTGCTTTCGCTCAATGCCGCCATCGAGGCGGCCCAGGCCGGCGAACGCGGCCGCGGCTTCGCGGTGGTGGCCGGCGAGGTGCGCCAGCTGGCGCGCCGCTGCGTGGAGGCCGGGCGAGACATCCGCCGACTGGTGACCAGCAGCGCCGAGGCTATCGAAGTGGCGCAGGCCCGCGTCGCCCTGTCGGGCGAGGTCCTGGACGGCATCGTGCAGAGCATGTCGCGCGTGTCGGATCTGGTCTCGCAGATTTCCGAAGCGGGCCAGGGCCAGGCGAGCGGCATCACCCAGATCAACCGCACCATGATGGAGATGGACCGCATCACCCAGGCCAACGCCGGCCTGGTGGAGGACATCAACCATACCGGCCGCGCCCTCGGCACCGACGCCGAGGCGCTGATGCAACAGGTTGCCTTCTTCCGCCTGCCCGCCACGCAGGAAGATTCCCACGGAGCCGCGCACGAGGCGCGCCCCTCACCCGCAACGAAGCCCTTGCCTCAAGCCGCCGCGGCCTGATCCCACCGAAGGCATGCCTGCCCCATCCATCAGCCCATTCACCCGGAAAGCCATGCTCGAACGGGCACTCGCCGCGGGGAACCTCACACCGGTATTCCAGCCCGTGGTGCGGCTGGATACCCTGGAAGTGGTGGCGCACGAGGGGCTCAGCCGCTGCGCCGCGATGCCGAGCCACATCACCATTCCCGACCTGCTCGACCTGGCCCGGCTGGAAGGACGGCTCGCCGAGATGGAGCTGCATGCCGCGCGCACGATCTGCCGGCGCTTTGCCGGTCATCCTGGCAACGGCCGCCTGCTGGTGAACCTCAGCGCGTATGCCATCCTGCAGGATGCCATGCGGCCGGACGAGGTGCTGGCCGCGATCACGTCCCATGGACTGGATCCCGCGCGCGTCACCATCGAGGTCACCGAGCGCGACGTGGTCGAGAACCCCGCCCGGCTCGCCCATGCGCTGGGCTACCTGCGCGCGCATGGCGTGCGCATCGCGCTGGACGACTTCGGCAACGGCCATTCCAACTTCGAGATGTGGAACGAGATCCACCCCGACGTGGTGAAGATCGACCGCTATCTCATCAATGGCCTCTCGCGCAGCGCCGGGCGCCTGGCCATCGTGCGGGCGCTGTGCCAAGTGGCCGAAACGCTGGGCACCGACTTGGTCGGCGAAGGCGTGGAGGATCCGGCGGACCTGCGCGTGCTGCGCGACCTGGGCATCCCCTATGCGCAGGGCTTCCTGATCGGCCGGCCCGACGCCATGCCCGCCGGCGAAGCCAGCGCCGAGTCGCGGCAGTTGCTGCGCACGCCGGCGGTATCGGTGCTGCCGCGTCCGCGCGGCCCGGTCACCCAGCGTCCCACCCAGGTCAGCCACCTGCTGATCGAGGCGCCCGCCGTGCATCCCCGCCAGAGCAACGAGGAGGTGATGACGCTGTTCGTCAATCATCCCGAGCTGCACGCGGTGGCGGTGGTGCGGGACGGCGAGCCAATCGGCCTGGTGAACCGGCGGCTGATGAACGAGCGCATGGCGCAGCCGTTCGCCCGCGAGCTGCTGGCGCGCAAGTCATGCACCGCGCTGATGAACAGCGCGCCGCTGGTATGCGACGAGCACCGCAGCCTGGAAAGCCTCGCCGACGTGCTGCGCGGCGAGGACCAGCGCTATCTCTCCGATGGCTTCATCGTCACCCGCCACGGCCATTACCTGGGCCTGGGTACCGGCGAGGCCCTGGTGCGGCGCGTCAGCGAGCTGCGCATCGACGCCGCCCGGCATGCCAATCCGTTGACCTTCCTGCCCGGCAACATTCCCACCACCGAGCATCTCGAACGCCTGCTGGACGGCGGCGAGCGCTTCGCGGTCGTGCACGCGGACCTGACCGACTTCAAGCCATTCAACGACCACTACGGCTATTCGCGCGGCGACGAGATGATCCGCCTGCTGTCGAGCCTGCTCACCGAGCACGTGGATCCTTCGCTCGACTTCGTCGGCCACATCGGCGGCGACGATTTCGTGGTGCTGTTCCAGAGCGCCGACTGGAAGGCGCGGTGCCAGCGCATCATCGACGCCTTCACCCTGCGCGCGCCTGCCCTGTTCGATCCCGACGACACGACGCGCGGAGGCCTGCATGGCAAGGACCGTCGAGGCGAGCCCCAGTTCTTCCCCATCACCTCGGTGGTGATGGGCGCCGTCGAGCTGTCGCCGCCGCTGCCACAGCGTGCGCAACCCATCGCCACGCTGGCCGCGCGCGCCAAGCGCCAGGCCAAGCGCGCCGGCATCGGCATGCACGTGTTCGCGCGCGCGACGCCTTCCGTTCCCTGAGCCGTCATTCCGGCGCAGGCCGGAATCCACAGGCAGAACGCCAGAACCAGCGGCAGTCGCCGGCGCCAGCCATCAAGGCCGGCATGGCGAACGCGAAACAGGGCGGCGGCGAACCGCCCGGCTCAACCTCGGAACCGATCCGTTGCCTGCACCAGCTCGGCGATATTGCCCGGCTCGAACGCCGAATGCCCCGCATCCTGCACGATGCGCAGGTCGGCTTCCGGCCAGGCGCGGTGCAGGTCCCAGGCGCTGCGCATGGGGCACACCACGTCGTAGCGGCCCTGCACGATCACCGCCGGGATGTGGCGGATGCGATCGACGTTGCGCAGTAGTTGGTCGTCGTGCTCGAAGAAGCCGCCATGCACGAAGTAATGGCATTCGATGCGCGCGAAGGCGAGCGCGAACTCGTCCTGGCCGCTGGATTCGATATGCCCGGGATCCTGCCAGAGATAGCTGGTAGCGCCCTCCCATACCGACCAGGCACGCGCGGCGGCCACGCGCACCCGCGGGTCGCTGCTGGTGAGGCGACGGTGGTAGGCGCTCATCAGGTCACCGCGCTCGACCTCCGGAATGGCAGCCAGGAACGACTCCCACGCATCCGGGTACAGCGCATCGCAACCCTTCTGGTAGAACCACTCCAGCTCCCAGCGCCGCAGCATGAAGATGCCGCGCAGCACCAGCTCGGTGACGCGCTCCGGATGCGTCTGCGCATAGGCCAGCGCCAGCGTCGAGCCCCACGAGCCGCCGAACACCTGCCAGCGGTCGATGCCCAGGTGCGTGCGGATGCGCTCGATGTCGTTGACCAGGTGCCAGGTGGTGTTGTCCTTCAGCTCGGCATGCGGCGTGGAGCGGCCGCAGCCGCGCTGGTCGAACAGCACGATGCGGTACACCGCCGGGTCGAAGAAACGCCGGCACTTGGGATGGGTACCGCCACCCGGGCCGCCATGCAGGAACACCACCGGCTTGCCGTTCGGATTGCCGCTCTGCTCGTAGTAGACCGTATGCAGCTCCGAGACCTTCAGCATGCCGCTGTCGTAGGGCTCGATCTCCGGATACAGCGTGCATAGCGACGGCGACATGGGCTTGCTCCTGGCGGCGTGGGACGACCCACTAGGCTAGCACGGCGCCTGGGCAATCGCCCTGCGCCCGCGCCTGGCCAAACCTCACTCGAACAGCTTGCCCGGGTTGAGGATGCCCTTGGGGTCGAACACCTGCCGCACCCCGCGCATCAGCGCGATCTCCGCCGCGCTGCGCGTGCTTTCCAGGTAGGGGCGCTTGACCAGCCCGATGCCATGCTCGGCCGAGATGCTGCCGCCATGGCGCTGCAGCGTATCGGCCAGCAGCTTGGTCACGCGCTCGCATTGCGCGATGAAATCCTCGTCGGAGAGGTCATCGGGCCGCAGTACGTTGATATGCAGGTTGCCGTCACCGATATGGCCGAACCACACGACCTCGGCATACGGGTACTCGCGCGCCAGCAGCACCTGGATCTCATGCAAGAAGGCCGGCAGGGCGCCGACGCGCAGCGAGATGTCGTTCTTGTACGGCCGGCGCGGCGCCAGGCTTTCGGTGATGCCCTCGCGCAGCCGCCACAAGGCGGCGGCCTGCGCCTCGCTCTGCGCGATCACGCCATCGCTGATCCAGCCGCTGTCCACGCCCAGATCGAACGCCGCCAGCGCGGCATCCTGCGCCGCCTCGTCGGCATCGAACTCGGTGACCACGTAGTACGGATGCTCGCCTTCGATGGCGCGCTGTGCCCCGTGCGCCAGCACGTGCCGCAGCGCCACGTCGGTAAAGAACTCGAAAGCCTGCAGGTCCAGCCGCGAGCGGAACAGCGCGAACACCTCCATCAAGGCATCCATGCCGGGCAGGGCCAGCAGCATCACCTGCGACGGCGGCGGCGGATCGGTAAGCCGCAGCGTCGCCTCCACCACCACGCCCAGCGTGCCTTCCGAGCCGATCATCAGGTGACGCAGGTCGTAGCCGCTGGAATTCTTGATCAGCCCCCGGTTGAGCCTGAGCAGTTCGCCATTGCCCGCCACCACGGTGAGGCCGGCGATCCATTCGCGCGTGTTGCCGTAGCGGATCACCCGGATGCCACCGGCATTGGTGGCGATATTGCCGCCGATGGAGCAGGAGCCGCGCGCGGCGAAGTCCACCGGATAGACCAGGCCATGCTCCCTGGCCGCCTCGTGCACCGCGTGCAGGGTCACGCCGGCCTGCACGGCGAGCGTGCGGTCCACCGCATCGAAACCAAGTACGCGGTTCATCCGCTCCAGGCTCAGCACCAGCTCGCCACGGGCCGCCACGGCGCCGCCCGACAGGCCGGTACGCCCACCCGACGGCACGATGGCCACGCCATGCTCATTGGCCCAGCGCACGATGGCCTGCACCTCGGCCAGTTCGGACGGCAGCGCGATGGCCAGCGGCGCCGGCGTCCAGCGCCGGGTCCAGTCGCGGCCGTAATGCTCCAGGTCGGCCGGGGCGGTGAGCAGTCGCAGGTTGGGCAGGCGGTCGGCCAGTTCGGCCAGACGGGCATCGGTCATGTCGGGGTCCCCACACAGACGGTCCAGCCTGCCAGCAGCCATGGCGGGCGTCCAGTGTTGCGACGCCGCAATTCCGCCCCGAGCTCTGGCATAGTGGCGTGGTTCTCCCTCATGCCACGGCCCATGAAGACCTCGTTCCCGAAACAAGACATCAAGGTGCTCCTGCTCGAAGGCGTCAGCCGCAGCGCCGTGGAAACCTTTCGCCGCGCCGGCTACAGCCAGATCGAGTTCCATGAGAAAGCCTTGCCGGAAGCGGAGCTGAAGGCCCGCATCGCCGATGCCCATATCGTCGGCATCCGTTCGCGCACCCACCTGACCGACGAGGTGCTTGGGCAGTCTAAACGGCTGATCGCCGTGGGCTGCTTCTGCATCGGCACCAACCAGGTGGACCTGGGCGCGGCCCGCCGGCTGGGCGTCCCGGTCTTCAACGCGCCCTACTCCAATACCCGCAGCGTGGCCGAGCTGGTCATCGCCGAGGCCATCATGCTGCTGCGCGGCATCCCGCAAAAGAACGCGCTATGCCACCGCGGCGGCTGGACCAAGTCCGCCGCCGGCAGCTTCGAGGCGCGCGACAAGGTGCTGGGCATCGTGGGCTACGGCCATATCGGCACCCAGGTGGGCGTGCTGGCCGAGTCGCTGGGCATGCGGGTGATCTTCCACGACATCGAATCCAAGCTCTCGCTGGGCAACGCCCGCCCGGCCGACAGCCTGGAGGACCTGCTGGAACGCGCCGACGTGGTGACCCTGCACGTGCCGGAAACGGCGGCCACGCGCCTGATGATCGGCGCCGGCGAGCTGGCTCGCATGCGCCAGGGCTCGCTGCTGATCAATGCCTCGCGCGGCACCGTGGTGGACATCGACGCCCTGGCCGACGCGCTGCGCGCCGGCCACCTGGCCGGCGCCGCGGTGGACGTGTTCCCGGCGGAGCCCAAGGGCAACGACGATCCCTTCGTCTCGCCGCTGGTGGGCATGGACAACGTCATCCTCACCCCACACATCGGCGGCAGCACGCTGGAGGCGCAGGACAACATCGGCATCGAGGTCGCCAGCAAGCTGGTGCGCTACAGCGACAACGGCTCCACCCTGTCGGCGGTGAACTTCCCCGAGGTATCGCTGCCCGAGCACCCGCGCAGCCGCCGCCTGCTGCACATCCACCGCAACGTGCCCGGCGTGCTCTCGCGCATCAACGAACTGTTCTCCGCCGGCAACATCAACATCGACGCCCAGTTCCTGCAGACCGACAGCGAGGTGGGCTACGTGGTGATCGACGTGGCCGCCGACGAGAAACAGTCCGCCGCCCTCCGCGACCAGCTCGCCACCATCCCCGGTACCCTGCGCAGCCGCGTGCTCTATTGACCCCGGCCCCGCGTGGCAGGCAATAAAAAACGGCGCCCAAGGGCGCCGTTTCCATGTCGGTTGCCGGATCGATCGGCGACTGTTACTTGGTCGTACCTTCCCGCTTGCCCAGATACCAGTCGAACCTCATCGCCTCGTCCCAATTCCTGCCCATCTTTGCAAGGATGTCTTCACGCTGGATCGCCAGCAGGAATCGCTTCTCGATAGCCCTGTCGATGGCAGCGGCGGCCGCTTTCATGAATCCGGCGCGATTGCCGTAGCGCTCTTCCAGTGACGGCCTCGGGTCGTTGGCAGCCAGGCGCTCGGCGCGCGTCCGCGCGAAAGGGATAAACGCGCCGTTGAGGCCGGAGATGTAGCCGAAGCGCGCGAGTTTCGGTGACTTCCAATTCCAGGCGGTGAAGGTACCAAGCGGTACCGAAGACATTGGGCCGCGCCAGCCACCCAACTCGTTGCCATCGCTATCGACAGCAGGCACCAGCAGCGGATATCTCCGCCCGACTCGCACCGGCTCGCTGATGATGCCTTCGCTCGCATAGGCCCGACCCAGGTCGAGTTGCCACAATGGCGGCGGGCTGGTCGGCACCCGAATACCCGGAATGGCCGGGAACTTGATGTCCCTTGCGTCGACAAGCGTGGACCCTGGCGTCGGTGCGATCGTGGGCGGCGGCGCCATGCCGTCCACCACCCAAGCCCGCAGGTTCTCGAGCTGGGCATCCATGCCATCGGCCAGATCGGTATTGGCGTTATAGGGATAGGCCGCCTCTTTGCCTGCCATGGTAAAGGCGCCTGCCATCCGCGGCGCATGCGGCACCTCCGCAAAGAAGTAGAGGCGGCTGTCCGGGTCCAGCGCCACGGGCTGCTTGCCATCCGTGGTCGTCTGCAGCAGCGATGCGTTGCGCGCCCAGTATTCGGAACTGCTGATGATGTACATGATCTTGGGCACGGTGTGGTCGTGCCGCGCGCGGTCCAGCAGACTGGCGTGACCTTTGCCATCGATGTCCGGCGTCGGAACATCGGCGAATGGATACAGATCGACGGCACGCAAATTGCTCATCACCGAGTTGCCCGCCTCGCCAGGCAGCGCGTAACGGTGGTTGAACGACCCGCGCCCTGCGCCGGCGGTGGTGACGAGCATGCCGTCGAACACGCGCCGTCCGCCCGGGCCGGTGTTGAAGCCGCGGTAGAGGAAGTCGCGCAGGAATCGCCCGCCTTGCGAATAGCCGTATGCGAAGACCGCGACGGCATCACCAGGGCGGCGGTTTATCTCGGAAGGAACAGCCCGGAACTTCAGGTGCGCGGCGAAGTCCCGAAAGGCCGCTTCGCCCAGACCCATGACCGGTGCATCCTCGCCCTCGTATACGAGGCTGAAATACGCATCCGTCGCGGCCGGCTCGTTCATCACGATGGCGCAACGGGCATCCGCCTTCTGGTCGGAGGTAGCAGCGGCAAAGCGCCAGGCATCGCGTGGCACCACTGCTCCCGCATCGTCGAAACGGGTGTGCATGCGAAGTACGGCCTTGGGTTGCTTGGCGTCATGCGCACAATAGAAATCGTTGGCCGCCAGATCGAAGACTCTATGGCCGGGCGCCATGTCATCGGCGGCGAAGGTCGCCCGCACGGCGCTGTGCACATGCGCAATCGGAACGTCGAGGCCGAACTCATGCGGACCGAGCCGCGCCTGCCAGCCTACCCACGCCAGTGAATAGCCAAGCTTGAAGAACGTCGGGTCCGTCAGCGTCTTGATGCTGTCGGGCGACATCAGGTCGAGTCCGTCTTCCGTCTCGAAGAACAAGCCGTCCATCTCTGTTCGCCCACGGTTGGCCACCTCCACCAGCGTAGTGTGATTCCCCCGTGCGGCATCGACCGGGCGGATGATCACAAATGGACCCGAATACTCGACCAGGCCATGCGCGTCCAGCGGCGCATGACGAATGTCGGCAACATCACGCGCCGAAGCACTATGTGGATCGATGGCGTAATGGACGGTCCCGTGCAAGACTTCATACGCGCCCACCTGACCGAAAGCCTTTCCACCAACCCAAGGCTGCCGGCTGGTAATGTCTACGGACAAGACCTCCGCATGCGCCAACGGCAAGGCAAGAACACAGGCAAGCAGCGCGATACGTTTCAGCATGACGATCTTCTCTTGTTGGAGTGGCGCGCGGTTGCGGGCACACAAAACCGCGAGCGGCAGCCCGTATGACCTGCTGGGTTTCGCGCCCATCACTTCGGCTGCGTCTTGGCCGGCAATGACGCAGCAATATTCGTGTAGTCGCGCTCGGCCACCGTAATTTCGCGCTCGGTTTTGTCGCGGCGTACGCGGATCACCACCGGGTTTGGCTTGCTTGCATCGAGGCGTTCGAGCAGTTCTTGCACCTGACCTACAGCGTGATCGCCGATGGCCAGGATCACATCGCCCTGTTGCAGCCCCCAGACGCTGGCCGGCTCCGTGTGGGTTACCCTGATCCCATCCCCGGCACCGGATTTCAGGGTGAGCGCATGATCGGAATCATGCCAGGCGAACGTGGTCGAACAATCGTCGTCACCATGCAAGATGCCGGCAAATGGTTTGAAGGCATCGAGGCTGGAGGCGAGACGCCCCTGCGCCACCATGACCTGCTGCAAGTCGAGGCAGATCTTCGACGCTTCCTGATCGACGCGTGAAGTAGCGTTATCGAGCATGGCGTCGGCCTGCTCGCCGTTGCCTCCGGCTACGCTCGCTGCGACGCTCTTCAAAGACTGCATCGCGACAGCCGCTCCTGCCTTGCCAGTGGCCAGGCCATGTTCACGCACGGAACGGACGCCTTGGTAATACCGCCGCAACTGCTCGCGCTGGCTGTCGTCGACAGTGACGGCATGGCCGTCGACCACCAGATTGCCAGCGGCATCGAGGTTGCCCTCGATGCCGTCAGCACCATGCAACACCACCCGGTCGCCGCGAACCACTATGCCGCCGTTAACGATGGTGGTTGAACCGCTGTCCAACGAGCCGTTGTTGCAGCCGGCAAGCAGGGTGCCGAGTGTCAAGGCCAGGATGGTGCGAGGAAACATGCCAAAATTCCTGTAGGCAATTAGCCGTTGTCACGCGAGCGGCGGAAGCAGGCGGTATGGGCGATCAACGGATGTCGAAGCCAGCCGATGCTGACGTGACCCATGAGTCACATACGCCGAAGCCCGAAAGATAGTGTTGTAGTGAACCGTAACACTACATCGAGTGACGTCAACGAGCAGCAGGCCATGACTGATGACCTAGCGGCGACCGGCGGCTTGTCCGCCCACCATGCGGGCCCGCCGCGCCATGACGCCCGCATTGAGCGTCCGCTCCAGGTCGAGAGCGGCCCTTGCTGTTCACGGCGCGCGTGCGACCAAAGAAGCGGCGATTTCCTTGCGGCCCCGGAAGGTCAATGCGCTTTATGGCGGGCAACAAAAAACCCCGGGAAACCGGGGTTCTAAGGGGACTCAGTGATATCCCGTGATGCCGAATTGGTCGGGACGGCGGGATTCGAACCCACGACCCTCTGCCCCCCAGGCAGATGCGCTACCAGGCTGCGCTACGCCCCGACGATGCGGCAAGTCGACAAGTCTACCAGCACGGCGGGCCGCACCGGAAGCCTTGCGTGACGATCTAACGGCGCAGCAGCGCCAGCACTTCCTCCAGCTCCATGCGCACCTGGCGCACGATCTGGTGGGAGATGCTCGATTCCATGCGCGCCTGCGGGCCTTCCAGCCGGGCGCGGGCGCCGGTGATGGTGAAGCCTTCGTCGTACAGCAGGCTGCGGATCTGCCGGATCATCAGCACGTCGTGGCGCTGGTAGTAACGGCGGTTGCCCCGCCGCTTGACCGGGTTGAGGGCGGGGAATTCCTGTTCCCAGTACCGCAGCACGTGCGGCTTGACGCCACACAGCTCGCTGACCTCACCGATGGTGAAGTAGCGCTTCGCCGGGATGGCGGGAAGTTCGGTGTTATTCCCTTGGTCCAGCATAGCCCTCGACTCGCACCTTGAGTTTCTGTCCCGGACGGAACGTCACCACCCGGCGGGCGGAGATGGGAATCTCCTCGCCCGTCTTGGGATTGCGACCCGGCCGCTGGTTCTTCTGGCGCAGGTCGAAGTTGCCGAAACCCGACAGCTTCACCTGCTCCCCCTTTTCCAGCGCCTCGCGGACCACCTCGAAGTAGGCGTCCACGAATTCCTTCGCCTCACGCTTGTTGAGGCCTACCTCGAGAAAAAGGCGCTCGGCCATCTCCGCTTTGGTCAGCGCCATCTTATCCTCGCAATCTTGCCTTGCATGCCATCTCCAACGCTGCGACTGCTTCACGTATGTTACGGTCCGCGTCGTCGTCGGTAAGCGTGCGTGAAGCGTCCTGTAAAATCAAGCCCATAGCGAGACTCTTTCGGCCCGCTTCGACTCCCTTGCCGCTGTAGCGGTCGAACAGGCGCAACTCCTTGAGCACGCTTCCCACGGTGGCACGCACCACTTGCTCGATCTGCGACCAGGCCACCTCCTCCGGTACGTCCACCGCAATGTCGCGGCGCACGGAGGGGAAGCGCGGCACCGGCTGTGCCTTGGGCAAGCGGCGGGCCAGCACCGGCTCCAGCTCGAGTTCGAGCAGGTAGACATCGGCCCCCAGGTCCAGCGCCTTGGCCAGCTGCGGGTGGACAGCCCCCAGGTAGCCCACGGTCCGGCCATCGCGGGTGACGCGGGCGCCGCGGCCCGGATGGAGCCAGCCCGGCAGGCCGTCGGCATGCACGGCCCAGCGTCCAGGCTCGCCGCCCCAGGCGATCAGGGCGTCCAGGTCACCCTTGAGATCGTGGAAGTCCAGGGTGCGGGGCGTCTCGCCCCATTGCTCGGCGCGGGCCGTGCCGCAGGCCACGATGGCGAGGGTAGCTGTCTCGGTCGGCGCCTCCTTGCAGGCGGCGGCCTCCGCCGCGATGCGGAAGGTCCGCCCCAGCTCGAACAGGCGCACGCGCTCCTGCTGCCGCGCCCGGTTGTGCGACAGCGCCTGGATCAGGCCCGGCAACAACGATGGCCGCATCACCGCCAGGTCGGCCGACAACGGATTGGCCAGCGGCACCAGTCCGTCGGCAAAGCCCCAGCGTTGCAATACGTCCTGGCCGATAAAGGCAAGATTGATCGCCTCGTGGTAGCCGCGGGCGGCGAGCTGTTCGCGTACCGCCAGTTCGTTCAGGCGTGCCTCCGGCTCGGCGGCCAAGGCCAGCGCGCCGCTCGGCGTATGGACAGGGATGTTGTCGTAGCCATGGATGCGGGCGACCTCCTCGATCAGGTCCTCCTCGCGCTCGATGTCGAAGCGGCTGCTCGGCGCGGTGACCTGCCAGCCACCCGCCTGCGCCACGACCTGCATGCCCAGCGCGGTGAAGATGCGCGCGACTTCCGCATCCGCCACCGCGATGCCCAGCACCCGCTGCAGCCGCGCGCGGCGCAGCGTCACCGTGGCCGGCTTCGGCAGGTCGGCCGGGTTCTCCGCCACCAGCACGGGACCGGCCTTGCCGCCGGCGATGGCAAGCAGCAGTTCGGTGGCGCGCTCCAGCGCACGGCGCGGCAGCGCCGGGTCGACGCCGCGCTCGAAGCGGTGCGAGGCGTCGGTGTGCATGCCCAGCTTGCGTGCGCGGCCCATGATGGCGGCCGGCGCGAAGTGCGCCGCCTCCAGGAACACGCTGCGGGTGTCGTCGGTGACGCGCGAGTCGAAGCCGCCCATCACGCCGGCCACGGCGAGGCCATGCCTGTCGTCGGCGATCAGCAGGAAGCCCGCGTCCAGCTTCGCTTCGGAGCCGTCCAGCAGCTTGAGCGTCTCGCCGTCACGCGCATGGCGCACGACGATGTCGCCCTGCAGCTTGTCGTTGTCGAACGCATGCAGCGGCTGGCCCAATTCCAGCATCACGTAGTTGGTGATGTCGACCACGGCGCTGATCGGGCGCAGGCCGGAGCGGCGCAGGCGCTCGGCCATCCACAGCGGCGTGCGCGCCTTGGCGTCGATGCCTTCGATGATGCGGCCAAGATAGCGCGGGGCGTCGGCCCCCGCTTCAAGCCGGATGCCGCGCTGCGCCGTGCTGCCCACCGGCGCGGGCGCCTGCTCGCCCATCTTCACGCGGCTGCCGAACAGTGCCGCCACGTCGTGCGCGAGGCCATACAGGCCCAGGCAATCCGGACGATTGGGGGTGAGCTTCAGCTCGATGCTGGCGTCGGGCAGGCCCAGGTAAGCGGCGAGCGGCTGGCCCACCGGGGCGTCGGCCGGCAGTTCCAGCAGGCCCGAGGCGTCGTTGTCGACGCCCAGTTCCCTGGCCGAGCACAGCATGCCGAACGATTCGACGCCACGCAGTTTGGCCGCCTTGATGGTGATGCCGCCAGGCAAATGCGTGCCCACCGTGGCCAGTGGCACCTTGATGCCCACGCGCGCGTTCGGCGCGCCGCAGACGATCTGCAACGGCTCGCCCCGCCCCACGCTCACCTTGCACACCTGCAGGCGATTGGCTTCCGGATGCTTCTCGGCGCCGACGATCTCGGCCACCACCACACCGTCCAGGCCGTCGCCCAGCGGGGTGAGCTCTTCCACTTCCAGGCCCGCCATGGTCAAGGCGTGGGCCAGCGCCGCGCGGTCCGCCTGGATCTCGACCAGTTCGCGCAGCCAGTTCTCGGAGAATTTCATGTGTGTAGTCCGGGAATAGGGAATGGGGAATGGGGAATAGGGAATGGAAATTTAGGGAGGTCTCCGGGACTTCGGCGTCTAGGCTTCCACCTATTCCCGATTCCCTGCTCCCTATTCCCTGCCCTCAGGCAAACTGCCTGAGGAACCTCAGGTCGTTCTCGAAGAACGCGCGCAGGTCGGAAACGCCATAGCGAAGCATCGCGAAGCGCTCCACGCCCAGGCCGAACGCGAAGCCGGTGTAGCGCTCCGGATCGATGCCGCAGTTCTTCAGCACGTTGGGATGCACCATGCCGCAGCCCAGCACTTCCAGCCAGCGCGACTGGCCATCGTCGGTCTCCCAGCGGATGTCCACCTCGGCCGAGGGCTCGGTGAAGGGGAAGTAGCTGGGACGGAAGCGCATCTCGAAATCGCGCTCGAAGAACGCGCGGACGAATTCGGCCAGCGTGCCCTTGAGGTCGGCGAAGCTGGAAGTCTCGTCGACCAGCAGGCCCTCGATCTGGTGGAACATCGGCGAGTGGGTCTGGTCCGAGTCGCTGCGGTAGACCTTGCCCGGCGCGATGATGCGGATCGGCGGCTGCCGCCCCTGCATCGAGCGCACCTGCACCGGCGAGGTATGCGTGCGCAGCAGGCGCCCGTCGCCGAAGTAGAAGGTGTCGTGCATGGCGCGCGCCGGATGGTGCGGCGGGAAATTCAGCGCCTCGAAGTTGTGCCAGTCGTCCTCGATCTCCGGACCGTCGGCGCGTTGGTAGCCCAGGCGCGCGAAGATCGCGGCGATGCGCTCCAGCGCACGGGTGATCGGATGGATGCCGCCGCGCTCGCCGTCACGGCCGGGCAGCGTGATGTCGATGGTCTCCGACGCGAGGCGGCGGTCCAGCTCGGTCTGCTCCAGCACCTGCTTGCGCGCGGCCAGCGCATCGGCCAGACGATCCTTGACGCGGTTGACCTCGGCGCCGCGCGCCTTGCGCTCGTCCGGCGACAGCGTGCCCAGCGCCTTCAGCGCGGCCGTGACGATGCCGCTCTTGCCCAGGAGGCTCACGCGCAGCGCATCGAGCGCTTCCAGCGTGTCGGCCTTGTCGATATCGGCCAGCGCGGTTGAGGCGCGGCTATCCAGATCGTCCATCGATGCGACTCTCGCTTTATCCCCTCTCCCTTTGGGGAGAGGGCCAGGGTGAGGGGGCGCTCTTGCGATATCGCTGCATCGAAGCGACCTTCGATCTGACATTGAGGCCAGAGTGTCCCCTCACCCCAACCCTCTCCCCGGCGGGGAGAGGGAGCAAATATCGCAGAGCCATCAAACAAAACGGGGAGGAGGCTTCAGGCCTCCTCCCCGCGAGCGTTACGCGCATCCCTTGAAGAGTGCGGCCATGGATGGCCGCTTCTTGATCTTCGCGATCAAGGATGAGCGCACAAGTTACGCCGCCAGACTGGCCTTCGCCTTTTCTGCGATCGCACCAAACGCCTTGATGTCGTGCACGGCGATGTCCGCCAGCACCTTGCGGTCGACGGTAATGCCGGCCTTCGACAGGCCATTGATCAGGCGGCTGTAGGACAGGCCGAACTGACGGGCGGCGGCGTTGATACGCACGATCCACAGGGCGCGGAACTGGCGCTTGCGCTGCTTGCGGCCGATGTAGGCGTACTGACCGGCCTTGATGACAGCCTGGTTGGCAACGCGGAAAACCTTGCGACGGGCGTTGTAGTAACCCTTCGCGCGGCCAATGATCTTCTTGTGACGACGACGGGCGGTAACGCCACGCTTGACTCGAGCCATGGTTCAGTCCTCCGCCTTAGAGATACGGCAACATGCGTGCCACACCCTTGGTGTCGCAAGCCTTGACGTGGTTGGTCGCACGCAGACCGCGCTTACGCTTGGTCGACTTCTTGGTCAGGATGTGCGACTTGAAGGCGTGACCGGCCTTGAACTTGCCCGACGCGGTCTTGCGAAAACGCTTCGCCGCCGCCCGGTTGGTCTTGATCTTGGGCATGGAAATGCTCCCTGATGGGGATGAACCCCGGTTTCTGACTGATCTGGCGGTGGCCTGGCGACCACGCTTTCCGTCCTGCCAGCATCGGTGCACGACCCGTCCTGGTGGGTCGAACCGGCGATTATAGGGAGGATCGGGGGGATTTGCCAGCGGCGGGACTATTACAGCGTGCCGCCGCCCTTGATTGGGCCACGGGGAGAGGCTGGAGCGAACAAAAAGGCGGCCCATGGGCCGCCCTTTCCGACTACTGCTTCTTCTTCGGCCCGATCATCATGACCATCTGGCGGCCTTCCAGGCGGGGGAAGGACTCCACCACGCCGTTCTCGCCCACGTCCTCCTGGATCTTCTTGGCCAGGTTCTGGCCAAGGTCCTGGTGGGACATCTCGCGGCCGCGGAAGCGGATGGTGACCTTGACCTTGTCGCCTTCCTCGAGGAAGCGAAGCATGTTGCGCAGCTTGATCTGGTAGTCGCCCACGTCCGTCACCGGACGGAACTTCACTTCCTTGATCTCGACCTGCTTCTGCTTCTTCTTGGCCGCCTGGGCCTTCTTCTGGGCTTCGAACTTGAACTTGCCGTAGTCCATGATGCGGCAGACCGGCGGATCGCCGTTCGGCTGGATCTCGACCAGGTCCAGACCCGCTTCCTGCGCCATGGCGAGTGCCTCGTCGCGGCTCAGGATGCCCAGCTGTTCCGAATCGGGACCGATGACACGGACGCGCGGTACGCGGATCTCGTGGTTACGGCGATTGCCCTTAGTGTCGGTGGTAGCGATACCACTATCCTCCAGAAGAGTTCTTGTAAGTGCCGGCCCGCTCGCTCAGCGGCGGGTCTCGGCTTCCAGGCGTTCGGCAAAGACGGCCAGCGGCATGCTGCCCAGGTCCTCGCCGGAACGGGTACGCACGGAAACGGCCCCTGCCTCCTTCTCGCGATCTCCGACCACCAGCAGGTAAGGGACTTTCTGCAACGTATGTTCGCGGATTTTATAGCCGACCTTCTCATTGCGCAAATCGGCATGCACGCGGAAACCTTTGTCGACAAGGGTTTGCGCCACCTCGCGGACATAGTCGGCCTGCGCGTCCGTGATGCTGAACACGGCGGCCTGGACCGGGGCCAGCCAGGTCGGCAGCAGGCCGGCGTGGTGCTCGATCAGGATACCGATGAAACGCTCCATCGAGCCCACGATGGCACGATGCAGCATGACCGGGTGACGGCGCTGTGAATGCTCATCCACGTACTCGGCGCCCAGGCGCTCGGGCATCATGAAGTCCACCTGCATGGTACCCACCTGCCAGGCGCGGCCGATGGAATCCTTCATGTGGTACTCGATCTTGGGGCCGTAGAAGGCGCCCTCGCCCGGCAGTTCCTCCCAGCTCACGCCGGCGGCGCCCAGCGCGGCGCGCAATGCGGCCTCCGCGCGGTCCCACACCTCGTCGCTGCCGATGCGCTTGTCGGGACGCAGCGCGATCTTCAGCGCGATGTCCTCGAAGCCGAAGTCGCCGTAGACCTTCATGGCCTGCTGGTGGAACGCCGTCACCTCGGACTCGATCTGTTCTTCCGTGCAGAACACGTGGCCGTCGTCCTGCGTGAAGGCGCGCACGCGCATGATGCCGTGCAGCGCGCCCGAGGGCTCGTTGCGATGGCAGGCGCCGAACTCGCCGTAGCGGATCGGCAGCTCGCGGTAGCTGTGCAGGTCGGTGTTGAAGATCTGCACGTGGCCCGGGCAGTTCATGGGCTTCAACGCGAAGGTGTGCTTCTCCGACTCGGTGAAGAACATGTTCTCCTGGTAGTTGTCCCAGTGGCCGGACTTCTTCCACAGCGACACGTCCAGCACCTGCGGGCAGCGCACTTCCTGGTAGCCGCTGTTGCGGTACACGCGGCGCATGTACTGCTCCACCTGCTGCCAGATCGCCCAGCCCTTCGGGTGCCAGAACACCATGCCCGGCCCCTCTTCCTGCTGGTGGAACAGGTCGAGCGCCTTGCCGATCTTGCGATGATCGCGCTTCTCGGCCTCTTCCAGCTGGTGCAGGTAGGCCTTGAGGTCCTTGTCGTTGAGCCAGGCCGTGCCGTAGATGCGCGTGAGCATGGTGTTGTTGGAATCGCCACGCCAGTACGCGCCGGCCACCTTCATCAGCTTGAACGCGCGCAGCTTGCCCGTGTTGGGCACGTGCGGGCCACGACACAGGTCGGTGAACTCGCCCTGCGTGTAGAGGGAGAGCTCCTCGTTGGCGGGGATGCTTTCGATGATCTCGGCCTTGTATTCCTCGCCCAGGCCGCGGAAGAAAGCCACCGCCTCGTCGCGCGACTTCACGCTGCGCGTCACGGGTAAGCCTTCCTTCACGATTCGATGCATCTCCTCCTCGATCTTCGCCAGGTCTTCCGGCGTGAAGGGACGCTCGTAGGCGAAGTCGTAGTAGAAGCCGTTGTCGATCACCGGCCCGATGGTGACCTGCGCGCCCGGATACAGGCGCTGCACGGCCTGCGCCAGCAGGTGCGCCGTGGAATGGCGCAGGATGTCCAACGCCTCCGGACTCTTCTCGGTGACGATTTCCAGCGCCGCGTCATGGTCGATCGGAAAACTGGCGTCCACCAGCTTGCCGTCCACCTTGCCCGCCAGGGTGGCCTTGGCCAGCCCCGCACCGATGGACGCCGCCACGTCCTGCACCGTCACCGGATGCTCGAAAGGCCTCTTGCTGCCGTCGGGTAGCGTAATTTCGATCATCTTTGCACCTGTTCGCTCGCTATATCAAAGCGTGCTCTTTTGAAGAGTCCGGCCATGGATGGCCGGTTTTGCTTTCGTCCGCCGGGATGGCGGACCCTATTCAAATCCCCGACCATGGATGGCCGGTTTTTGCTTTTCGCCTGCCTGGACGGCAAGCACAAAAAAAGAGCGCCAGGCGCCCTTTCCCGAAAACCAAGGCGTGGCGTGGGATCAGCGATGGAAGCTCGTAGTTGCCATGTCGCACACTCGGCCGGCGCATGGACGCGGGCCACCTTGTCTCCAGTGAATGCCTGGGTTGCTAGTCTAGCGTACCCGGCGCCGGCAATTCAGCCATCCCAGGTCGTCTCGGCCTGTCCGGGATAGAATGCGCGGCTGGACTTGGGAGAGGTTGGCATGCGCGTTCTCGTCACCGGCACGGCCGGCTTCATCGGTTCGGCCCTGGCCCAGCACCTGCTGGCGCGCGGCGACGAGGTCTGGGGCATCGACAACCACAACGATTACTACGATCCGTCGCTGAAGGAAGCCCGCCTCGCCCGCTTCGCCCCGCACCCCAGCTACACCCACCAGCGCGCCGACCTGGCCGACGCGGAAGCAGTGAACCGGGCCTTCGCCGAATTCCGTCCCCAGCGCGTGGTGAACCTGGCTGCTCAGGCCGGCGTGCGCTATTCGCTGAAGAACCCGCAGGCCTACGTGCAGAGCAACCTGGTGGGCTTCGTGAACGTGCTGGAGGCCTGCCGCCACGGCCAGGTGGAGCACCTGGTGTATGCCTCCTCCAGCTCGGTCTACGGGGCCAACCGCAAGATGCCGTTCGCCATCGAGGACGCGGTGGACCATCCGGTCAGCCTGTATGCGGCCAGCAAGAAGGCCAACGAGCTGATGGCCCATACCTATAGCCACCTCTACGGCCTGCCGACCACCGGCCTGCGCTTCTTCACCGTCTACGGCCCGTGGGGGCGCCCTGACATGTCACCCATGCTGTTCGCCGACCGCATCAGCCGCGGCGAGCCGCTGGACGTGTTCAACCATGGCAACCACAGCCGCGATTTCACCTATGTCGACGACATCGTCGAAGGCGTGATCCGCACCCTGGACCACCCCGCCCTACCGGACCCGGCCTACGACGCGTTGCATCCCAGTCCCGGCACGTCCAGCGCGCCGTACCGCGTCTACAACATCGGCAACGACCAGCCGGTGCAACTGCTGCGCTTCATCGAACTGATGGAACAGCACCTGGGCCGCACGGTGGAAAAACGCCTGCTGCCGATGCAACCCGGCGACGTCCCCGATACCTGGGCCGACGTGTCGGCGCTGCGGCGCGACGTCGGCTACGCGCCAAACACCTCGATCGAGGAAGGCGTGGCACGCTTCGTGGCGTGGTATCGGGAATATTGCCAGCGCGGCGATTGAGCCAAGCCTGGCAACGACACTGTAGGAGCGCACCTTGTGCGCGACCGTGGAGCATCGGCGGCAACGCTTCGCCGGCTTGTCGCGCACAGGGTGCGCTCCTACAAAAAGATATCGACGCTTCAGAACGGCTTGGCGATCACCAGGAAGATGATCACCAGCAACACGACCACCGGCAGCTCATTCATGATGCGCAACGCCCTGGACGACGGCAGCGCCCTGCCCTGCTCACCGCGCTTGAGCAGCCGGCCGCTCCAGATGAAATAGGCCAGCAACAGCACGACCAGTCCCAGCTTGGCGTGCAGCCAGTACGCCGCGCCGAAGTTGGGCAGGACGCCAGGGAACACGCGCCAGCCCTGCCACAGGGTCAGCCCCAGCAGGAAGGCCAGCCCGAACATGTGGTGGCCGAACCGGTACAGGCGGCGCCCCATCAGCACCAGCCGGGCCTTCACCACCGGCTCGCCCTCCGCCTCGGCGATGTTCACCAGGATGCGCGGCAGGTAGAACACCGTGGCCATCCATGCCACGACGAACAGCAGGTGGAAGCTCTTGACCCAGAGGTATGTCATCGACTGGCTCCTTCGGCACAAAGAAAAACGGCGCGAACCCTGGGGCCGCGCCGTTTCATCGGTATTGGTGGGCGGTACAAGGATCGAACTTGTGACCCCTACCATGTCAATAAACCCTTGATCTACCAAGAAACGTTGATGGGACTTGACCTCAGAGAACTCCCGTTCACACCTAAGGAGTCCTCAAATGGCAAACATCCGCGCTCTACCCAGCGGTAGCTGGAACGTACAGGTACGCATCAAGGGACGGCCACCTCAGTCTAAAACCTTCCCTTCGGAAGCAGAAGCCAAGACTTGGGCAGTTGAGCACGAGGCCACTCATAAGCAGCAGAAGACACATACCGTGTACACGTTGGGCCTCGCCTATCGGGAGTCCAGGCTAAAAGGTAAAGGCAGCTATGAGCATGCCCTTGTCATCCTTCGCCAGTTGGCTGATGCATTCCCTCAGCCTATCGAGGACATCACTCCACAGTTGGTCAACGACTTCAAGTTAGATCGACTCCGGAAGGTCAAGGCGTCCACCGTCAGGACACAGCTAGCTTTCCTCTCTCGATTCTTCAAGTTCGCCAAGAGGGAACTACTGATTCCCGTGGCAAATCCCGTGGCAGATATAGCGCTGCCTCCACCGTCCAAGGCTAGCGACAAGGTGGTGAGTAAGGCTGAGTTAGATCTGCTGTCCAAGCTAAACCCAACCATGGCCCTGATAGTGGAACTGGCATACGAGACGGCCATGCGCCGCTCGGAGATAGTGAAACTCACTCCTGCCCACCTACACCTAGAAGATCGGATAGCGGACGTGATCGACGGTAAGAACGGCACTCGTTCCGTCCCCCTGACGCATAGGGCTGTAGAGCTTCTACAAGAGGCAGCAAGGCGCACGAGGGTTAAGTGTGGAGATGCCTATAGGTTGTTTCCCGTTACCCCACATGCCGTATCTACGGCGGTACGTAGGGCAAGGGAACTGGCTGGACTCAGCCCGTCCGTTAGACTCCATCAGCTACGCCACACCCGTATCACCAACGTAGCCAAGCGAGGCTTCAATAACGCTCAGATCATGGTGGTGTCGGGACATAGGGATACGAGGTCAGTGGCCCGTTATTCCCACCTCAACGCCAAGGACGTTCTCCACCTCATCGACTAATGCCCCCTGTAACCTCCTGTAAGCCCCTCTGTGGCGTTTCCGTGGTAACTGGCTGTAAGACCGCTGGGTTACTTCAGGGACAGCCCTGAGGGGCTTTTTGTTGACCTTGGCTGGATAACTCAATGCGGCCAACCCATGGATTTTCATAGAAATTATGGAAGTACTTGACATGCCAGTGAAATTGTGCTTGACAAGTTGGTGCATTCGTGCTATAGTGCTTATTGTGGTTGGAGCGTCCGTGCAAAGCGGGCACCTGTCAGTCTGACCACCGGCAACCTGAGACCATCACCCTACCGGCCCCGAGCAGGGGGACTAGCGTGGTAGGGAAAATATTTTTCACTTTCTGGGGGGCTTTTTCCCCAAATCCGGATATACATATATAGAGGGCAATGAAAAGCTGCCCCTAGTGAATACCCCACCGTGCAACGCGGTGAGCAAGTACCACCATCCCGCTTACTAACAGACCCTGCCTGCATACCGCTGGCGGGGCATTCGTGCTGTTTCAACAAAGGAGGAACCAAAGATGCCTAAGACAAAGGCGTTGACCATCAAGGACGTTGTGAACGTCCAGAACGACAACCTACGCACCATCGGCCAGAAGATCATCTATCTCACCATCCGCAATGGATCAGATGAGAACGGATGGGCAAGCGTGAGCCTCACTGACCTGGCCAGGAACACCGGCCTTAGCCGCCGTGGCGTGGTCAACATCATCAGCCGTATGAAGGACTGTGGACTGGTCGAGTCATCGAACGATCACGACAGCCACGTTTCAAAGAACAAGTACCGCGCAATCACTCTCTAAAGGAGAAGACAACCATGAGTAAGAACATTTGGGGCCCGGAGCCCAGCCCCTTCGATCTGGAACTTGAAGAAGTGGAAGAACGTCCTGAGCCCCGGAAGCTGGACATGAAGAACGCCAAGGACCGCGAGGAAGCTATGCGAATTCTTCAAGTTGAAGCCATTGCAAAGAACCCTGAACTCGTCCAGTTCAAGACGTCCACTCCTGATCGCCATGTGAGCAATGTGATGGTTGACGATCAAGGTCATGTGCTCCCCAAGGAAAGCATCATGGCTGGCCCTAAGGCCAACGCTAAGGACAGGGCGGAATACATGAAGGCTCTGCGGGCAGAAGTCTATGGTCGCAATGGCATCAAGGCTGAAGACCTCTATAAGTCTTCTCGTCCCCCGAAAGGCTACAAGTTCTAATCCTAGGAGCTAGATGGAAAGAATCTTTGCGAGCCATAGCCTCGCTATCAAGGAGAACACCGCTAACAAGCGCATCAAAGTTCTCGCCAGTAACCCCGGGGTCGGAAAGACCCAGCAGTTCATCGAAGGCATTACCGCTGATAAGCGATATGTCTATGCAGCGCCAACAAGGGTGTTAGCCCTTGAAGTCATGAAGAGATTGGACGAAGTAGGTCACGCCTACAAACCCATCTTCACTGGACAGACTAACGACGTTAAATCCGTCATCCATCAGGCTAGCGAAGCAATGGCTGCCCTAGAGGATCATGTCCTCATCATAACCCATAAATGCCTCGCCTCTGTGAAGCCTGAGCTTCTGAGGGGATGGGAGTTATGCATTGATGAGGCTCCGGACATGGTGGATATCAACACCGTGACAATGCCCGCCAGTGAATACGATCTGGTGATCGCTCCATTTGTTGGGGACTGTGACGTCAATGGTCATCTACTCATCAATGATGTCCGTATGGCGGAAGCTTGGGAGATTCATGCTCAAGGCATGGAAGATGCCAAAAACAACAGGACAAGGAATAAAACCCTGCTGCTAGTCCTCGATGCCATGCTCACTCCTACCAAGAACGCTAGAGCGGTTACAGGGAAAGATAGCAAGGGTAAGAATGTGGTGAGAGTCAGCGTGGAAGGGTTCACCGACTTCACCAGAGCCTTCAACTACGCCAACTCTGTAACCCTCATGGGGGCGAATGTTGAGAAAAGCCTTGTGGCTACCCATGCCATGAAGCGTGGCTTCACCCTTGACATTGAAAAGGAGCACCAGCCTAGGGCTGGGCTACCTTTCATTCTTCCTTTGGTCAGGGATGCTGAAGGCGCTTACGTTTCCAAGCGCATGCTTCTAACGATGCCAGATGGAAGCGTTGCCAATGAATGGAACTCTGAGTGCTTCGGTCAGAAGGCTCTGGAAAGAGCCTTGGCATACATTGGAGACAAGAAGGCAATCTTTGCCAGCTTTGACTGGTGTCGCCCTGATCTTCCGGAGAACGTAGAACGCATCCCCTACGACAGTAGAGGGTTGAACAAGTGGAGAGACGTCAACGTCTCCATCCACATAATCCACGGCAACTTAAGCCCGGATGAGTACGGACCCATCATGCGAATCTTTGAGCAGATGGGAGTCCCTCACGAAGAGGGCAAGGAAGCTCACCGATGGGCAAGGGAAGAGGATCTTGTGGTCCAACATGCCCATAGAACCTCCCTACGGGACAAGGACAACTCGGTGGATACCATCCACATTGTCACCAGCCTCACCCAGGCTCGGAGACTGAGGGATGCCCTAGGAGGTAATCGGGTGTTGGACTTGGAACTCATGGTGGACCCGCCAGAGACCAAGCCCACCGAGGGACAGAAGAAGAGGGAGACAGAGCGCAGTGACCTTGCTATGCAAGTGAAGGCGCTCAAGGCCAAAGGAATGGGACAGGTGATGATCGCCAAGTTCCTTGGCATCAGCCAACCGAAGGTTAGTCGTCTCCTGAAGGACGGGTAGTTTTATTCACTCGCTCCTAGAGTAATTCTAGGGGAAAGTGAATAAGTCACCCTGAGGATGGCTCCCTGTGGAGAGCGTTGCTCTCTGTGGGGAGCTAACCCTTGAGAACACCCTTCCATAAAGAGAACAAGTATGACCACTCGACCCAGCTAAAGCTGGCTCTCGGGTGATAAGAGCAAGAGCATGCCTCCGGCGGTTTAAGAGCACGCTGAAGATCAAAAGATTCCTTCGGTAGATCAGGAGCGAATGCCTTTGCTCTTGACCTTGGAGCAGGCTTTTAACGCTCTTGGGGTTGTTAGGGGCAAAGCCCCTGACCCTTACGGAGTGGTTATTAACCCATATCCACGCTCTCTTCCAGAGAGCCCACCCAACAAGAGGACGCATATGAGCATCCCATCAGATGGAAAAGAACAATATGTAAAAGCCTACGCCCATAGGAAGCTGGCGAAGGAATGGGGTATCAACCTCAACAGCCTTCAGGAGTACGCCCAAGAGAACGGCTGGGACGTTGAGCATAAGCTCCACTGGCAAGACGTAGCCCTAGAAGCGCTCAAGATGAAGGTTGAGGAACAGGAGGTGTCCGCCATCAAGGAGCTTCTCAAGGCTACGGGTATCAGTCGTCCTGTAGGCAGACCGCCGAAGGCAGAGGTTCAGAGGCATATTGCCATTGAGGCAAGGATTGCCAAGGAGTTTGAGGACGATATGGCCAGACTTAAGCTTGTGACCAATGATTAATTAATTTAGACATGGATGGTGCATAGGCCTTGAGCGGGATGCTTCAAGCTATCAGTCACCCTTTCCATGCAAGGCGCTAACAAACGCCTCTACAGCGTCGGGCTCACAACCCTTGCCGCTAACGGTTAGAACCTCAGAACCCGACTTTGTATCAATCACAGATATGTCATAGACAATATCGGGGGTAAGTCCTTTGAAGCACCAATCAAACTGGTTGGATGAAACGGTCAACTGGTATCTGGTGTTAAAGGTGTCGTACTGAGCAATCTTTGTTGCTGCCCCCACTGTTCCCTTGGTAACGGAGGGGCCCGCGTATACAACTAATTTCCAGCCATCTTGAGCAAGGGCTTGCTTGAGCTTCCCCTTCAGGCCTTCGGCACCAGCAGGCACAGTGATGGTCTTACTGGAAGTGTCAATCTGGCTGTAAATCTGGACATTGCGGGAGGCGCATCCAGCTAAGGCTATGAGCGCGACCGTCAGCGCTGCTTTCTTCATAATACGTCTTCCCCTGTTTAGGCAGTTGTCCTGCCCTCGAATTTAGAGCCGCTAACAAAACCGGGTTGAAGGCTGGTTCGCGGGTGGCAAAATTGCAGCATGGCCCG
>NZ_JAKWJO010000005.1 GCF_022760995.1 Dyella sedimenti
GGCTGTCGCTTGCCTGCTCGATCATCTGCTTACGGAATCTTCCGGAGTTTTGTTAGCGGCTCTTATTGCTTGCCAGTCCTAATTGAGGACAGATGCGCCAGTAGCTCAGATCGAAATTGAGAGAGACTCCCTCTGTAGAGCCAGACAATCCCGCATACGCCATAGAGCGCTAACGAGGCTGGGAAGTTAGCAGCGCGCATTTGTTCGAGCGCCATCGGGTTCCTGAAATGCCAGTAGATGGCATAGCAACCATCCACAGTGAACCATGTTGCGAATAAGGCCAAAGGCCAGAGTTTCCATCTACGCTCAAGGAAGACCCGCATGCTCCACGGTGCGGTGAAGTAAGCAAGCAGGGCCATGATGAAGCTGATGGGTATGTCCCAGTCGGGGGCTTGGTAGAAGTAAGAGCCAGCAACGAGCAGGGCTATGCCGATGAGCAGGGTGACGATCTTCCATGGTCGGACATACTCGGTCATAAGAACGCTGATACGTTCCAACATATGGTCCTCCTGTCTCGCTGAATTTCCCCGAGAAAAATTCTAGCCGTAGTTCGCACTAGTAGAGCACCCCCGACACCCCCTCTACCCGGGGTCGACTTTCTGCCACCCCCTGGGCGAATTAGGAGGGGCATGCGTCATTCCCAGCTATGGCGAGAACCGGGCGGTTAGCTCAGCGGTAGATGCAAGCGGGTGCAACGCAGTGAACCCGCCACTACCTTTACTAGGTAGGGCTATCTGTAGAAACGACGGCCACTTAGGTTGGCTTGTGCACACTCAGGACTGTGAATGCCCTGCCCTCGTTCACTTCGTGCACATTGCGTGCTGTGAACAAGGGGCTTATTTTGTGCACGTTCTCTGAGCCAGAAACAAAAAAGGAACCCCGAAGGATTCCTCTTTAGTCCCGCTCGATCAACGGGTTACGAATTGGTGGGCGGTACAAGGATCGAACTTGTGACCCCTACCATGTCAAGGTAGTGCTCTACCGCTGAGCTAACCGCCCGGAGCTCGCTCGGCATGCCGTGCGAGCCGCGCAGTATACGTGCTCCGCGACCCGGCGACAACCGGGCCCGGAGGCCTCAGCGCAGCGCCTTCTCGCGCAACTGGTGGATCTGGTCGCGGATCCTGGCCGCTTCCTCGAATTCCAGGTTCTCGGCGTGCTTGTACATCTGCGCCTCCAGTTTCTTGATCATGGCCGCGGCCTGATCGGCGCTGAGCGAAGCGTAGTCCCCCGCCTTCTCCGCCACGGCAGCCTGCCGCCCCTTGCGGTCGCCGCGACCGCCACGGCCGCGACCAGGCACCTCGCCGCGCGCGCCTTCCATGATGTCGGCGATGCGGCGCACCACGGATTGCGGGGTGATGCCGTTGGCCTCGTTGTAGGCCTGCTGCTTCTCGCGGCGGCGTGCCGTCTCGTCCATCGCCGCCTGCATCGACCGGGTCACCGTATCGGCATAGAGGATGGCCTTGCCGCGCACATTGCGCGCCGCGCGGCCGATGGTCTGGATCAGCGAGCCTGTGGAGCGCAGGAAGCCTTCCTTGTCCGCATCGAGGATGGCCACCAGCGATACCTCCGGCATGTCCAGGCCCTCGCGCAGCAGGTTGATGCCCACCAGCACGTCGAACTCGCCCAGTCGCAGGTCGCGGATGATCTCCACGCGCTCCACCGTCTCGATGTCCGAATGCAGGTAGCGCACCTTGATGCCATGATCGGCCAGGTACTCGGTCAGGTTCTCGGCCATGCGCTTGGTCAGCGTGGTGACCAGCACGCGGTCGCCCATCGCCACGCGCTTGTGCACTTCGCCCAGCAGGTCATCCACCTGGGTGCGCACCGGGCGCACCTCCACTTCCGGATCGACCAGGCCGGTGGGGCGCACGACCAGCTCGACGATGGCGTCGCCAGATTTCTGCAGTTCGTACTCGCGCGGGGTAGCCGATACATAGATCGAGCGCGGCGCGCGCTGCTCCCACTCCTCGAAGCGCAAGGGACGGTTGTCCATCGCCGAGGGCAGGCGGAAACCGAACTCCACCAGCGTTTCCTTGCGCGAGCGGTCGCCCTTGTACATGGCGCCCAGCTGCGGGATGGTCACGTGCGACTCGTCCACCACCAGCAGGGCGTCCGCCGGCAGGTAGTCGAACAGGGTCGGCGGCGGCTCGCCCGGGCCGCGGCGGGTCAGGTGGCGCGAGTAGTTCTCGATGCCCTGGCAGTAACCCACCTCGGCCATCATCTCGATGTCGAAGCGGGTGCGCTGGTCCAGGCGCTGCGCCTCGACCAGCTTGTTGTCCTTGTAGAGCTGCTCCAGCCGCTCCTTCAGCTCGACCTTGATGGTCTCGATCGCGTTGAGCACGCTTTCGCGCGTACTCGCGTAGTGCGTACGCGGATACACCGTGTAGCGCGGCACCTTGCGTATCGTCTCGCCAGTGAGCGGGTCGAACAGCGCCATGGCCTCCACCTCGCCGTCGAACAGTTCGATGCGCAGCGCCTCGGTCTCCGATTCGGCCGGAAAGACGTCGATCACCTCGCCGCGCACGCGATAGGTGCCGCGGCGCAGCTCCATCTCATTGCGGGTGTACTGCAGCTCGGTGAGCTGGCGGATCAGCGCGCGCTGGTCGATGCGCTCGCCCTTGGCCAGGATCAGGCGCAGCGAGAGGTAGTCCTCCGGATCGCCCAGGCCGTAGATGGCCGACACGGTGGCCACGATCAGCGCATCCTTGCGCGACAGCAGTGCCTTGGTCGCCGCCAGGCGCATCTGCTCGATATGGTCGTTGATCGAGGCATCCTTCTCGATATAGGTGTCGGAAGCCGCCACATAGGCTTCCGGCTGGTAGTAGTCGTAGTAGCTGACGAAGTACTCCACCGCGTTGTGCGGGAAGAACTCCTTGAACTCGCCGTACAGCTGCGCCGCCAAGGTCTTGTTCGGCGCCAGCACGATGGTCGGCCGCTGCACCTTCTCGATCACGTTGGCGATGGTGAAGGTCTTGCCCGAGCCGGTCACGCCCAGCAGGGTCTGCGCGGCCAGGCCGGCCTCGAAACCCTCGCTGAGACTCTGGATCGCTGCAGGCTGGTCGCCCGATGGCTTGTAGGGGGAAACGAGTTCGAACCGGTCAGTCATGGCGGACGATATGCGGGCGGATGGCGTCATTTTAAATCGCACTGCTGACACGGCCTGTCAGCAGCTTGTGACAGCCGGCCGGCCTGAATGGCCACTGACGCCAGGCGGCCATCCCGCTAGCCTGCCTGCTTCGCGTGCAGGAAGCACCCATGGAACGAAGGCACGGATGGGCCCGGCCCCGCAGGCCGGGCGGCTTCACCCTCATCGAGCAGATCATCGCCCTGGCTGTCGTGGCGGCGCTGGCCTGCCTGGCCAGCCCCGCCCTTGGGCACCTGGCGGCCCGCACCCAGCTGCAAACGGCCCAGGCGGACCTGCTTGCCGCACTTCAGCAGGCACGCGGCCAGGCCGTTCGCACCGGCCGCCGCACCATGCTTTGCCCCTCGCACGATGGCCGGCGCTGCGCCGACGATGTCCATTGGGAGGATGGCTGGCTGCTCGGGCACTATCGGAGCGACCAGGCCGACCGGCTGGATGGCGCCCCGGGCACCATCGCCGGCGGTTACGACCGCCTCACCATCCTCAGCACCGATGGGCGCCGTCGCATCCACTTCCAGGGGGACGGCAGCGCCGGCGGCAGCAATGCCCGCTTCACGCTGTGCCGGCATGGCCGCGCCGAGAGCGCCTTGACCGTGACCGTGGCCAACTCCGGCCGGATCTACGGCGCCCAGGCCTCCGCGGAGCAGGCGCAACGCTGCGCGCAAGGAGGCTGACGAAGCCCTGGTCGCCGCAACACGCATTCCCTTTGCCGGCCTAGCTGCCCGACGTATCGTCCTGGTCACTCCGTGCCCGGTCGCCTTCGGAAGCGTACTTGCGCTTGAGCCGCTCCAGCTCGTTTTCGGCGGCCTGCTCGATATCGATCACCCGGTTCCGGGCACCCCTGACCGCGCGGAGCAATTCGTCCAGCTTGATCTGCATGGCCAGGGTGTCGCGGTTCTGGCTGTTCTGGATGAGAAAGACCATCAGGAAGGTGATGATGGTGGTGCCCGTGTTGATTACCAGTTGCCATGTGTCGCCGAAGTGGAACACGGGGCCGCTGGCGGCCCAGGCCACGATGAGCAGCATGGCCGCCAGAAAGGCCGCGGGCCGCCCGGCCAGCCTGGCCGCGGCCTGGGCGATCCGGTCGAACGGGCCGCATTCACTGGGATGCTTGTCGCGCATATCGACCCCGATGGGAGGCGCCGACGATGCTGGGGATGGGATGGTGAAGGATTCGCCACGAGGCCACGAAGCTTTCGTGCAGGCCGCAAGCGAGCAATCGCGCCATGCCAAAGGAAAAGGGCCACCTTTGCAGGTAGCCCTTTTTCAGCATTGGCGCCCGAAGTTGGACTCGAACCAACGACCCCCTGATTAACAGTCAAGTGCTCTAACCGGCTGAGCTATTCGGGCGGGGTGAGCTGGATAGTTTGAATACCCGGCCCGGGCCTGTCAAGACACCTTGGGCCCGCCGTCAGGGAGCGGTTTCGCTGGTCAGCACCCGGTAGCAGGGTACATAGGCCGTGCCGCCCGGGAGTTTCATGCGGTCCTGCGCCACGAAGGCCTTCAGCAGCTCGTCCAGCGACTGCATGATGTCGGCATCGCCGTCGATGTCGAATGGCCCTTCCTTCTCGATGGCGCGCATGCCCTCTTCCTTCACGTTGCCGGCCACGATGCCGGAGAACGCGCGACGCAGGTCCGCCGCCAGTTCGTGGCGTGGACGGTCGCGGTGGATGACCAGCCCGCGCATGGCCTGGTGGGTGGGACGGAACGGCAGCTGGAACGCATACGGGATGTTCAGCGCCCAGTTGAAGAAGAAGGCGTCCTTGTTGTCCAGGCGGTAGTTGCGCACCTTGTCGATGCCGCGCACCATCGCGCGCGCCACCGCGATGGGATCGTCCACGATGATCTGGTAGTGCTGCGCCACGCTATCGCCCAAGGTCAGGCGCAGGAAGCGGTCGATCTGCTCGAAGTACGCCGCCGATTGGCGCGGACCGGTGAGAATCAGCGGGAACGGCACGCCAGCGTTGTCCGGATGCAGCAGGATGCCGAGCAGGTAGAGGATTTCCTCCGCCGTGCCCACGCCGCCCGGGAACACGATGATGCCGTGGCCCATGCGCACGAAGGCCTCCAGGCGCTTCTCGATGTCCGGCATGATGACCAGGTGGTTGACGATGGGGTTCGGCGACTCGGCCGCGATGATGCCCGGCTCGGTGATGCCGATATAGCGGTTGTTGCGGCGGCGCTGCTTGGCGTGGGCGATGGTGGCGCCCTTCATCGGCCCCTTCATGGCGCCCGGGCCACAGCCCGTGCAGATGTCCATGCCGCGCAGGCCGAGCTGGTAGCCCACCTGCTTGGTGTACTCGTACTCGTCGCGCGAGATCGAGTGGCCACCCCAGCACACCACCAGGTTCGGATCGATCTGCGGCTTGAGGATGCGCGCGTTGCGCAGGATCTCGAACACCGCATGGGTGAGGCCGACGCTGTCGTCCAGGTCGAAATTGCCCTGCTCCATCTGCGTCGACACGTAGACGATGTCGCGCACCACCGCCACCAGCAGCTCGTTGATGCCGCGGATGATCTGGCCATCCACGAAGGCCTGCGCCGGCGCGTGGGTCAGCTCGATCTTGATGCCGCGATCCTGCTGCAGCACCTGGATGTCGAAATCGGGGAACTGTTCGAGGATCGAGCGCGGATCGTCGCTCATATTGCCCGAGGTGAGCACGGCCAGCGCGCAGCGGCGCAGCAGGGCATGCAGGCCCGACCCGCTGGCGTCGCGCAAGCGCGCCACCTCGTTGCGGGACAGGATATCCAGGCCACCGGCGGGCGAGATGCGCGCGCTGACGGTGGCGGCTCGGCCGGCCTTGCCGGCTTGCGTGTCATTCATTGAAACATTCTCCTAGCCGCGCCCTCGCGGCTCGTACGTCCGGGCAAAACGCGGCGGACCGCGTAGCTTCCCGCGACGGGCATGACAGGGTCAAGCTCCCTTGGACTGCCCGGCCATGGCCATTCCTCGCGCATGCCTCATCGTCATTTCGGCGAACGCCGGAATCCAGCGGCTTTTGACGCACCCACAAAAAAACCGACGCCCTCTCGGGCGCCGGTTTCGATACAGCGACAGCAAGGTCTTGCGTCAGAACGTGTAGCGCAGGGTCAGCATCGCCGACCAGCGCGACACCACGTTGGTCTTGATGTCGCGACCGGCGTCGTACACCACCTTGGTGCCCGGCTGGTAGTTATTGTTCGCATCCAGCGGCAGGCTGTAGATGTACTTGCCCGTGGCCGGATCCACGCCGGCGAAGCTGGCGAGGTTGCGGGTGTACGGGAACGGCACGTACAGCTGCTGCCCCCAGTCCTTGTTGAGCAGGTTCATGAAGTTGTACACATCCAGGCGGATTTCGCCCTTGTTGCCCTTGAAGATGCCGGGCACTTCCTGGCTGAAGCTCATGTCGAGCTGGTTCGTCCAGGCCGCGCGGGTACCGTTGCGGCTGGCGATCTGGCCCTGGTGATCCTTCAGGTAGCTGTCCTGCTTGATGAAGGCATAGAACTGGTCGATCGCCTTCTGCGGCGTACCGTTCTGGAATACCACGTCACCCGGGCGCGGGATATAGGCCAGGTCGCGGCTGTAGCTGTCGCCGTTGGCGTCGTTGGCGAACACCCAGCTGTACGGCTGGCCGCTCTGGCCGTTGTAGAACGCGCTGATGGTGGTGGCGTAATTGCCGAAGAACGCATGCGACCAGCTCAGCGAGGCCGTCACGCGCTGTTTGACCGCATAGTTGGCGGTGCTGGCCACGTTCTCGTTCGGGTTCACCCAGGCGTTGTTGCTGAAGTTGGACGCGGCCTGGCTGGAGGTGCCCGGATTCACTTCCTTGGCGTTGGCGAAGGTGACGCCGATGCCCGCCGCCCACTCGTCGGCGAACGGCTTCTTCAACGACAGCGTGAACGCGTCGGAGTGACCCTTGCCGGTGTTGGCCAGTTCGGTGGTGCTGACCGAGAACTGATTGTTGGCATTGGCGCGGTTGGTGTTGCCCGACGGGCCGCCCAGCGGGTTTTTGTAGTAGGTGAAGCGACCGTCCGGCAGCACGCCGGTCGGCGCGCCGATGTTCAACGCCTGGTACCAGATCGCATCACGCACCTTGATGTGCTCGTATTCGGCCGTCGCGATCAGGCCCATCCACGGCAGTTCGCGGTCGATTGCCAGGCTGGCCTTCCATACGGACGGCAGCTTGAAGTTCGGCGCGATGGTGTCCACCGCCATCTGCGTGCTCGACGGCGGCGGCACGTTCTGATGGAGTGGGTCCGGGCTGAAGCCCGGGTAGGCCGTACCCGGGCCCACCGGCGCGTTGCCGCTGTTGCGGATCGAGTAGGTGGCCACGGTCATACCGTTGTTCTGGTACGGGTTGGTCATCCATACGGTCGGCGGATTCGACTGAAACAGGCCCACGCCGCCGCGCAGCTGCGTCTGCAGCGCGGTGTCGAAGGCATAGTTGAACGAGACGCGCGGCTCGACCATGGTCGAGCCATCGATGGTCTGGTCGTTGCGGAAGCCGAAGGTCTTTTCGAAGGTCGGGTTGTAGACCGGCTTGTCGTTGGTCGAATAGCGGTTCACGCGGAAGCCGTACAGCAGCGACAGGCGATCGGTGACCTGCCAGTTGTCCTGCAGGAAGAAGCTGTAGCGGCGCAACGTCCAGGCGCCGGCCACGTCGTCGAGCGAATAGCCCTGTGCCGGCTGGTACAGGTCGAACTGGTTGTAGATGCCCTTCTCGAAGTTGTCGATGCCCCAGAAGGTGTATGCGCCGAACTGGGTGCGGCCGAACAGGTTGTAGATCTTGTCCTGCTGGAAGTCGATGCCACCCTTCAGCGTGTGATCGCCCAGGTACAGGGTGCCCGCACTGAAGATGCTCCAGGTCTTGGTCTGGATCTGGTTGTAGTCGCTGTACTGGTCCTCGCCCAGGTCGATGTACGGCGAGGCGCCGTTGAGCTTGCCGTTGTTGTCCTTGCCCAGGTTGATGAAGATCTGCGGCTGCTGCCACGGCACCGTGCGCACCTGGCTGAAGTCCTTGTAGCCGATCTTCGTCTCGGTCGAGAACGTGTCGTTCCAGTCGTCGAAGAACTGCAGCGAATAGTTCTTGGTGTCGCTGTTCTTGGTGTACCAGTAGCTGGTCAGGCCGATGGCGTTGTTGCTGTTGCCCTGGATCACCGGCTGCACTTCCTTGGTGCGCTGGAAGGCCAGGCTCGCGCGATGGTTGTCGGTGATGTTCCAGTCCAGCTTGGCCAGCGAGCGCTTGCTGTTCAGGTCGACGCCGCCGCCGCTGAAATCGCCCGGATGCAGGCCCAGCGCGTTCGCCGCATTGATGACGCGCTGCAGGTCGCTCTGGGAAATCTTGTTGCTGGTGGAGGCGCCGGTCAGCGACGGGTCAAGGCCGTTGGCCGAATCGTTGCCCAGGCCAAGGGTCTTCTGCTTCTCGTAGCTGGCGAAGAAGAACAGCTTGTCCTTGATGATCGGGCCGCCCAGGGTCATGCCACCGGTCCAGTCACGGTCATAGCCCTTGTAGCTGCGGTCGCTCTTCAGCCAACCCGCGTCGCCGACCATCTTGCCGGCGTTGCGATAGGCGTAGTACACCGAGCCGTGGAAGTCGTTGGTGCCACTCTTGGTCACCGCGTTGATGTCGGCGCCGACCGTATCGGAGGTCGTGTCGAAGTTGGCGGTCGAGAGGTTGTATTCGGCGATCGTGTCCACCGACACCGGCGAGCCCAGGTAGGGCATGCCGTTGGAATTCAGGCCGAACGGGTCGCCCACGCCCACGCCGTCCACGCTGATCTTGTTGTAGCGGCTGTTCATGCCCATGGCGGACATCGAGCCGTCGCCGCGGTCGGTGATGGCGATGCGGGGATCGAGGCGGGCGATGTCCTGGATCGAGCGGCTCGGCGACGGCGCCATGCGCAGGTCGCGGCCGGAAACGTTGGTGGACAGCCCCTTGTTGTCGCCGTTGAAGGTCTGCGCCGCCACCAGGCCGGTGACGGTCACGGCGCCGAGGTTGGTGGCCGCCTGCGAGCCGCCGATGGTCAGGTTGATCGCGGTGTCCTGGGCCAGCTGCAGGTAGACGTTGTCCTGCTCGGCCTGGGTACCGTCCTTGTTGACCTTCACGTCGAACGGACCACCCACGCGCAGGCCCTGCGCCGCGTAGCGACCGTTGGCATCGGTGGTGGTGACCTTGGTGGTACCCGACGGTTCGTGCACGATCTGCACCGTGGCGCCGGCCACCGGCTGGCCGCTGGCGTCCAGGATGCGGCCGCTGATCGAGGAGGAGGTGTCCTGGGCGAGGACTGGCGAGGCCGCCAGCAGGCCGGCAATGGCCACCGGCAGGAGTTTGGTACGCAAATGGATGTTCATCGAGATTCGACCCCTAAGAGATTCGCAAGAAAGCATGGGACCAGCACAGAGGAGTCCCATGCCCCTCCGCCATCGCCTTAAGTAGCTGATTCCCTGAATATTTTTGACGCGCCCAGGCGCCCGGCGAGCTTGCCAGGCAGGACTCATCACGACGAATGTAGTCGCATTATATTACAAATACGTAACTTTTTGACGTAAACATCACATTCTTGCGTCAGGATACAGACCGAATCGCAGGTAATCGCCGTCGCGGCGCCTGGCCTAGGCCAAAAAAAACCGGCGCCTCGCGGCGCCGGTCGTTGACAGCAACAGCTTGTGGAACCGATCAGAAGAACGAAGCGCCCACCGTCACCATGAAGGTGCGCGGCTGCAACAGCGAGTAGTACGGCGCGGAGGTGTACAGCTTCGTGCCGTCCAGGCCCTTGATCAGGTTGCCCGGGTTCGATGCCAGGTAGGCGCTGGCGTTGTTCGCGTTGGTGAAGGCGCGATGATCCATGATGTTGGCAACGTTCAACTTGATGTACGGCTTGGTCAGCCAGTTGCCCAGGTCGCCGAAATGGTAGCCGGCATTGAAGTTGAACGTGGTGTAGCCGCCCGCACGCTCGGTGTTCATGTAGTCGCCGTAGATCGAGCTGCGGTACTTGGCGCTGACGTTCGCCCAGAACGGGCCATTGTTGTAGCTCAGGCGCAGGTTGGCGAGGTTGCGCGGGGTATTGAACAGCGTCTTGCCCTTGGTCGCGAAGATGCCGTCGTCGCCCGAGTCGAAGTTGCTCTCGACCTTGGCCTGGGTATAGGTGTACGAGCCGTAGACCTTCCACTGCTCGGTGAAGTTGAAGCTGCCTTCGGCGTTGAAGCCCTGCATCTTCACGCGGTCGAGCTGGGTGTAGAACGACTCGCCGGTGTTCTGGTCATAGCCGGACAGCGTCTTGTTGTGGAAGTTGCTGCGGTAGATCGAGGCGCTGGCCGAGGCGCGGTCGCCGTAGTAGCGCCAGCCCAGGTCGTTGTTCCAGGCCGATTCCGCCTTGTTCGGCTCGCGGCCGGTCACGTCGTTGAGGAAGATGGCCGAGTTCGGCGGCGCGCGGTAGCTCTTGCCCACACCGTAGTAGAACTGGTTCTTTTCGTCCGGCGAATACTTCACGCCCAGGCTCGGGGTGACGCTGTGGAAGGTCGCGCTCAGGTTGTCGCTACCGAAGCCCTTCTCGTAGCCGCCGTTGGAATCGGGGTACTCGTAGGCGAAGCCCTTACGCTCGACGTGGAGGTAAGCGGCGCCCACCGACACCAGCCACTGGTCGTTGGGCGTCCAGGTATTGGTGGCGAATACCTTCTGGGTTTCGGTGCGGGTGAATTCGTTGTACGACTTCTGCGGCTGGCCGTCCGGATACAGCACGTAGTTGGAGTCGCCCCACAGGTCGTTCGGCTGGCCCGTCTCGAAGCTGGCCAGGCCGGCGGTCTGCGACTGTTCCTGGCGGGTCTTTTCGTACCACGCGCCGTATTCCAGGCTGTCGTCCGTACCCAGGTCCTGGTTGAACTTGAAGATCACGCCAGGGCGGTAGGTGGTGGTATGGCTGAACATGTACACCAGCGACTTCTTGCCGTTCGGGCCGGTCACGATCGCGCCGTCCTGGTTGAGGTCCTGGTGGGCATACTCGTACTGGTTCTGCGTGCCGTTGGTAGTCTCGGCGAAATAGCTGTTGCCGCTGCCCGAACCGCCATCGCCGTACTGGAAGTACGGCACCACCGACAAGCGCAGGCTGTCGGCCAGCTTGAACTCGCCGTCGAGGCTGACCAGATAGTTGCTGAACGGATTGGTGTGCAGCGCGTAGTAGTTGGTGTCCAGCGAACCCGGCTTGTAGCTGACGTCGTAGTCGTAGTCGTAGTCCTTGTTGGCCTGCGCCTTGGTCGGGCCCAGGTAGGAGTTACGCACTTCGCGGTTGTACTGGAACGAGGCAGTGACCGAGTTGTCGTCGTTGATGGTCCACAGTGACTTGCCTTCCACCTTGGTGACGTTCAGGTCGCCCGCGCCGCGCCACTTGTCGACCGAGTTGTCCGAGTACGACAGCCAGGAGCGCACCGGACCCAGGTCGCCCGTGTTCAGGCGCACGAAGGTGCGGCGGTAGTCGTTCGAGCCCACGCTCTGGGTCACGTCGACGCCCGCGGTATGGGAGGGATCGATGGTCGCCCAGGCGATGTGGCCGCCGGCCGCGCCGGAGTCGGGCATGTCCACGTCTGGAATGCCCTGCAGCACGGTGATATCGCCGTAGTTCTCGGTGTCGCCGTACTCGGTCGCATAGGTCGCGTAGCTGCCCGAGTCATAGATCGGGGCGCCGTTGACGGTCACGCCGATTTCGTTCGAGGAGAAACCGCGGATGGAGTAGTTGCCGTCGGACAGGCCGGTCACATCGTCCGTCGAGGAGTTCACGCCCGGGATGCTTTCGATCATCTGGGTGAAGTTGCTGCCCGGGGCAGCCTGCACGATGGCGTCGCGGGTGATGGTGGAAACCGCCTTGGGCGCCGTCTGCACCGACATCAGGCCGCCGCCGAGCGAAAGGCTCTGAGCTTGCACCGTCACGGTGTTGAGTTCCTGTACGCGCTTGGTGTCGTTGGACGTCGTGGTGTTCGAGGTGCTCGACACACTGTTGCGCTGCGGCGCCGCCTTATTGGCAGCCTGCTGATCGGTTTGTGCCGCCGAGTCTTGGGCGGTGGCCACGCCGGCGGCCATACAAAACACGACAGCGATCGCCATGGAAAGGTGGTTTCGTTTCATCATCGTCGATTCCAGTTACTTAGAAATGGGAAGGCGGGCCCCCCTGCGGGCAACCAGCGCCAATTGGGTCCACTTGTGCAGAGTGCGTCAAAATCTTTCGAAGAAGTCGAAAGAAAACGCGCAACCCTTTGCCGCAAAACGCAATTTCGTGCCACTTAACGCAAAATTAAACGTTTTCTCAGGGCGTAAAAAAGCCCGACCGGCAGAAGATCGGGCGAAATTACGAAATCCATTGAACCCCGTTGGCCGATACCACGTCATGCCCCTCGGGCATCGGTCAACGTGCTAAGGCTCCCATAAGTATTTTACAAGAAATTTACTGTCCAATCACAAGATGGAGGCGGGAAGCCAGGCCGCCTCAAAATCCTGGCGCCGGAGCAGGCTTCCGGCGGCGTCATCGTGCATTCTTGCCGACAGGGCGCCCTGGCCTCGAGCCGCCAGCGCACCCAGCTTCACTTGCCCAGGTAACGGGCGCGCTTGGCTGGCTTGAGGGTGGCCAGGTCGAGCATCACCAGGCCATCGACGCAACCGGAGAAGCCCGGATCCTCGCCGAAGTCGAGGAACTGCACGCCTTCCGGCTCGACCAGGTCCACGTACTGGCGATACAGCACCGGCAGGCTGACGCCCAGCGCATCCAGGTGATGCTTGAGCTTGCCCAGGCCGGCAGCCGGGTCCAGCCCGTTGAGCGCATCGCGGACCAGATCGAGCACAGCCGGCGACACCACGAATGGCTGCCGTGCCGACGCCAGCCCCGGCGCCCCGAAATAATGCTGGTGAGCGGCTGCGATCCATTCGCGCGCCTCGCGCGGCAGGCTGACGGACATGCTGACCGGACCGAACAGGTAGCGCAGTTCGGGGTGCCGCTGCAGGTACAGGCCGATGCCCTGCCACAGTTGGTCCAATGCCCGCGAGCGCCAGTACGCCGGCGCAATGAAGCTGCGGCCCAGTTCCAGGCCTTGCGCCAGGCGCGACTCCAGCGCCGGCGAATAGTTGAACAGGCTGGAGGTATAGAGCCCTGCCATGCCGCGCTCGGCAATCAACCGCCCGCCATGGCCAAAGCGGTAGGAGCCGACGATGCGCAGCGCCTTCGGGTCCCACAGCACCAGGTGCTCGTAATGCGGGTCGTAGGCATCCAGGTCGCGGCGCGCGCCAGTCCCCTCGCCTACCTTGCGGAAGGTCAGCTCGCGCAGGCGGCCGATCTCGCGCAGCACGGCGCTGTCCGAGGCTCCCTGTAGCAGCAGCACCTGCTTGCCGTCATTGAGGTCGGCCAGCTTTTCCGCATGCGCCTGCAATTCGGCGGCGATGCGCTCAGTGGGTTCCGGATGCGCCAGCGGCGCCTGGCCACCGAAGATCAGTCCGCGATGGCGTCCTACCCGGTATACGTGGCGGCGCATCAGCTTGGCCGCGCGCCGGGTCGAGCCGCCGCTGCGCTGTTCCAGTTCCTCGGCGCCGATCAGGGCGCCCACGCTGAAACCGATGCGGCGGCTGACCGGCGAGATCGCCTCGCGCGGCAGCATGGCCGTGCTCAGCGGCTTGGCCAGCATGGAAAGCCCGTAGAAGATGGCCGAGTTGCGCGCCGCCACGTGGATCGGCAGCACTGGCGCCCGGCTGCGCTGGGCCAGTCGGGCGAAGCCGTCGGACCAGCGCCCGTCGCTGACGCCGGCCGGACGTACCCGCGACACTTCGCCGGCGGGGAAAACGATCAGCGCCTCGCCGTTTTCGAGGGCGCGGTAGATGTCGCGCATGCGCGAGGCCGCGCCCTTGCCGAACACGTCGACGGGCAGCAGCAACCTGTGCAATTGCGGGATCGACATCAGCCAGTCATTGGCGAGGATGCGCACGTCGCTGCGCACCGAGCCGACCAGTTGCAGCAAGGTCAGCGCGTCGATCATGCCAAGCGGATGGTTGGCGACGACCAGCAGGCCACCCTCGACCGGGATGTTCTCGCGCTCGCGGGGATTGACGAAGTAGCTGACCCCGAGCAGGTCCAGCGTACGTTCGATGAAATCGAAGCCTTCGGCCTCGCCGACAGTCGTCAGCGTCCGGTTGAAGCCATCCTCGTCGGCCAGCCGGCCCAGCATGCCGGCCACGGGCCGGCGGATCAGGGGATGTTGCGCCAACCATGGCAGACGTTCGGTGAGGGTCTGTTCAACGCTGAGCATGACCGCCTCCTGGGACTAGCCCCAATGCTGGTCGCGGATTATGACAGCAAGGTTATGCGGAAGGGACCAGAAGATCACGTAGGCATCATCTGACCGCGCTTACACGGCCAAATGCAGGTAGGCCGCCACGCCTCCCAGGAACATCTGGACCGACAGGGCGATCAGCAGCATGCCCATCACCCGCTCCAGCGCCGTGAGCACGCTTTCGCCCAGCCAGCGGAACAGATAGGTGGAAAACAGCAGGATCACCGCCGTGGCCAGCCAGGCGCCCAGCAGGGCGATGGCCCAGTCGGCGGTGCGACCGGGCTGGGTATTGGTCAGCAGCAGCAGTGCGGCCATGGCCGAGGGACCGGCCACGCCGGGGATGGCCATCGGCACGATGAACGGCTCGCCCTCGCCCGGCCTGCCGAAGATGCCACCGCCGTCGGCCGGCGGGAACACCATGCGGATGCCGATCAGGAACAGCACGATGCCGCCGGCGATGCTGATCGACTCCTGCCGAAGCTGCAGCAGCTTGAGGATGTGCTGGCCGCCGACCAGGAACACCAGCAGCACGCCCAGAGCGATCAGCAGCTCGCGCACCATCACGCGGCGACGGCGCTTCGGCGCCACGTCCTTGAGCAGGCTCAGGAAAACGGGGATGTTGCCCAGCGGGTCCATGATGAGGAACAGCAGGATCGCTGCCGACAGCGTGGTCATCTGCGTTTCCATGTCAGCCCCGCTCCTGTCGTCCGGTCATGCCGGCGGCCGCAGGTCGAGCGCGGCGCCGCGCGCGGCGGCGGCCTCGGCGCCGAGCAGGTACACCACGGCCTGCGCGGCGCCATCCGGCAGCGGATGGATGGTGGTGTCCTCGCCGAAGTAGGCGGCGCGCCGCAGCATGGTGCGCATCGGCCCCGGCAGCAGGGCGTGGGCGCGCAGCGGCGTCCGCTCGGTCTCCTGGTGCAGGATCTCGACCAGCCGCTCCAGCGCGGCCTTGGAGACACCGTAGCCGCCCCAGTGGGCGCGCTGCACCAGCGCCGGATCGTCCAGCACGAACACCGCGGCGCTGTCGGGCGCCCGGGTCAGCAGCGGCATGCAGGCCTGGGTCAGCGCGAACGGCGCGGAAACGTTCACGTGCAGCGCGCGCAGCCAGTCGTCCGGCTTGTGCACGGCCAGCGGGGTGAGGCTGTTGAAGCTGGCCGCCGCGTGGACGATGCCGTCCAGACGGCCGAAGTCGCGTTCGAGCCCGTCGGCCAGCGCCTCGTAGTCGCCCGGCGTGGCCGCTTCCATGTCCAGCGGATGGATGACCGGCTCCGGCAGCCCCTCGTCCACCATGGCATCGTAGAGCTGCTCCAGTTGGCGCTTGCGGCGTCCGGTAATGACCACGGTGGCGCCGGCGCGCGCGGCGGCACGGGCCGCCGCCGATCCCAACCCGCCGTAGGCGCCGGTTACCAGCACCACGCGGCCGGCCAAGGTGTCCGGTGCGGGCGTCCATGCCTGCGGCAGGCGTGCGAGGGGCAGGGCCATCAGTGCTCCGTCCCCGCCACGTCCGCCGCCATGCGCGCCAGCTCGCCGGAGGCCTTCAGGTCCTCGACGATGTCGCAGCCGCCGATCAGCTCGCCCTGGATGAACAGCTGCGGGAAGGTCGGCCAGTTCGCGTAATGCGGCAGCGCGGCACGCACCTCCGGATCGGCCAGCACATTCACCGCATGGAACTGCGCGCCAGCATCCTTCAACGCCTGCGCGGCGCGGCTGGAGAAGCCGCACATGGGAAACTGCGGCGTGCCTTTCATGAAAAGCACGATGGCGTGCTCGGCCAGCACCGCCTTGATTCGCTCGTTAACGTCCATAAGTCGGGTCGTTCATCAGTAGAATGCATGCAGATCGGTAGTGTATCAGTCGTGCACCGGTAGCCGGCCCACCGGCCTCGCCAGCGCGGCTTTCTTTCCTCAGCCAACGCCCAGGAGCCAACCAACATGGCGATCGAACTCCCTCCCCTGCCCTATGAAAAGAACGCGCTCGAACCGCATATCTCCGCGGAGACGCTGGAGTATCACTATGGCAAGCACCACCAGGCCTACGTGACCAACCTCAACAACCTGATCAAGGGCACCGAGTTCGAGAACGCCGCACTGGAAGACATCATCAAGAAGTCCTCCGGCGGCGTGTTCAACAACGCGGCCCAGGTCTGGAACCACACCTTCTACTGGAATTCGCTGAGCCCCAACGGCGGCAAGGAGCCTTCGGCCAAGCTGGCCGACGCCCTCACCAAGGCCTTCGGCTCGGTGGAGAAGTTCAAGGAAGAATTCACCAAGTCGGCCGTAGGCAACTTCGGCTCGGGCTGGACCTGGCTGGTGCAGCGCCCGGACGGCTCGCTGGGCATCGTCAACACCTCCAACGCCGCCACCCCGATCACTGGCAGCGACAAGCCGCTGTTCACCTGCGACGTGTGGGAGCATGCCTACTACATCGATTACCGCAACGCCCGCCCGAAGTACATCGAGGCGTTCTGGAACCTGGTGAACTGGGACTTCGCGGCCAAGAACCTGGCCTGATTCCGGCGCCAAGCCGTAAAAAAACGGGGCCGCATGGCCCCGTTTTTTTGCCCTTCTCCTGGATTTGTGGGAGCGCACCCTGTGCGCGACACCAGGCACCGCAGTCGCGCACAGAGTGCGCTCCCACATAGGCGGCCTATCGCCTTTCCAGCTCGCCCACGGCCGGGCCGGCCTGCTGGTCGCGCCCCAGCGCATGCGCGATGCCGGCCAGCCGCTCGACCAGCCGGGTGGCATCGGGTGCGCATACCGTGGCATGGCCCACCTTGCGGCCGGGACGCGGCTGCTTGCCGTAGTCGTGCCAGTGCGCATCCACCGCGGCCAGCACCGGCGCCGCGTCGGGCAGCTCGCCGATCCAGTTGAACATGGCTGACAGGCCGCGCGCCGAGGTATCGCCCAGCGGCAGGCCGAGCACCGCGCGCACGTGGTTCTCGAACTGGCTGGCCAACGCGCCCTCGATGGTCCAATGGCCGGAGTTGTGCACGCGCGGGGCCATCTCGTTGCCAAGCAACTGGCCGTCCTTGACGAACAGCTCCAGGGCGAACACGCCGACATAGTCGAGCTTTTCCGCCAGCGTGCGGGCCAGCGCGGTGGCCGGTTCCTGCAGGGTGGCGATGTCCGGTGCCGGCGCCAGGCTGAGCGAGAGCACGCCGTCGGTATGCCAGTTCTGGGTCAGCGGCCAGGTGCGGAACTCGCCGTCGCGGCCCCGCACGGCGATCACCGACAGCTCGCGCTCGAACGGCACGAAAGCCTCCAGGATCAATCCATGGGCCGCCGCCTGCGCGCCCAGCGCGGCCCAGGCCGCGTCGGCGTCGCCCAGCGTACGCAGGCGGAACTGGCCCTTGCCGTCATAGCCCAGGCGGCGGGTCTTGAGGATGGCCGGCGCCCCGATGGCGGCCAGCGCCCGGTCCAGGTCCTCGCGGGTGTCGATGGCCTGGAAGTCCGGCGTGCGCAGGCCGCACTCGCGGAACAGGGTCTTTTCGGCCAGCCGGTCCTGCGCCACCGCCAGCGCCTGTGGGGCCGGGAATACCGCCACGCGCTTGGCCAGCCGGTGCGCGGTATCGGCCGGCACGTTCTCGAAATCGAAAGTGACCACGTCCACCTGGCTCGCGAAGTGGTCCAGCGCCGCGTCGTCGGTCCAGTCGGCCACCACCAGGGGCGCCACCTGGCCGGCGCAGGCATCGGCGACGCTGTCCACCACCAGGCTCTTCACGCCCAGCGGCGCGGCCGCCAGCGCCAGCATGCGGGCGAGCTGGCCGCCGCCGAGGATGCCCAGCACGGGTTGGCGACGGGCGGTCACGCGCGCGGATCCGGATGATCGAGCACGCTTTGCGTCTGGCGGGCGCGATAGGCGTCCAGCGACGTCGCCAGCGACGGATCGTGCAAGGCCAGCACGGCGGCCGCCAGCAGGCCCGCGTTCACCGCACCGGCCCGGCCGATGGCCAGGGTGCCGACCGGGATGCCGGCAGGCATCTGCGCGATCGACAGCAGGGAATCCATGCCGTTGAGCGCCTTGGACTGCACCGGCACGCCGAACACCGGCAGCCGGGTCTTGGCCGCCAGCATGCCCGGCAGGTGCGCCGCGCCGCCGGCACCGGCGATGATGACCTGGATGCCGCGGCCGACCGCCTCCTCCGCGTACTGGAACAGCAGATCGGGGGTGCGGTGCGCCGATACCACCCGCACCTCGTGCGCGATGCCCAGTTCGGCCAGTACGCCGGTCGCATGCTCCATGGTTTCCCAGTCCGAGCGGGAGCCCATCACAACGCCCACGCGCGGCGGGAGGGAAGTCGAGGTCATGACCCAAGCCATCCAAAAGGGTTATTGTACGGACTTTCCGCGTCTCGGCACGATCCCGCCTACCCATGGACAAACGCCTGCTCGACATCCTGTGCTGCCCGGTCAGCAAGGTCCCGGTTCGCCCCCTCGCCCGTCCGGAGCTGGACGCCCTCAACCGCGCCATCGGCGCCGGCGAGGTCCAGACCGTGGCCGGTGCGGCCGTCCGCGATCCGTTGTCGGAAGGCCTGATCACCACCGATCGCAAGGTGATCTACCGGGTCGACGACGGCATCCCGGTCATGCTGCCCGAGGAAGGCATCGGCACCCTGCAGTTGCGGGACTTCCCGGCCACCGCCTGATCCGCCTCCCCCGGCCTGCCGGCCGCGAGATCCTGCGCACCTTGTGAACGCGTCGACATATCGTGACACGGCGCATGACAGCGTGTCCGCCATATCTTATTGTAAGTGTGCGTATTGTCTGAATGGGCTGAACGCACGTCGGCATCACTTCAGGGGTGTGGCGATGAAAGACGCCAGTGAACCTTCCAATATCGTCAGCCTGAGCCAGCGCCTGGACCCCTCCAGTGAGCGCGGAGGCGCCCTCTTGAACAACGTCCGGGATATCGCGGGCCGTCGCCTGCAGGCCTTGGTCAACGGCATGTTCGAGCATGTCGACGACGCCCTGTTCGACCTGGCCGAGAAGGCCGAGAACAATGCCGCCCAGATGCACTACTTCGACGGCATGCGCGAGGTGCGCAAGCGCCGTCCGATGGTCGAGCGGAGTTTCCTGGCCCAGGTATCGCGCGACTTGGGCGACGTCGCCAACCATTATCGCCAGGCCGCTGGCAACGCCAGCGCCCCGTCCCTCCCGGTCGGCTCGGTCGAGCTATCGCTGGTGGCCGACAACGAACTGGAAGAATCGCTGGCCATCACCAGCATGATCGGCAAGAACGAGACGCGCCTCACGCGCGAGCTGTTCGCCGTCAACCAACGCCTGTCCGTCATCTACGGCGGCATCAAGATCGAGGACGGCAGCAACCCGGTCGGCCCGGCCATGCTGTCGCAGGCCTTCCGCCAGGCGATGCGCGAGCTCAATGCCGAGATGCGCGTCAAACTGATCATCTACAAGCTGTTCGATCGCTACGTGCTCGCTTCGCTGGACGAGCTGTACCAGGAAATCAACGCCGAACTGGTGCGGGCCGGCGTACTGCCGCAGCTGCGCCACGAATTGCCCCGCGCGGGCGCCGGCACGTCCCGTCCCGCGGGCATGGCGGCGGCGAGCGCCACCGCCGCCAGCGCCGAGACCGCCGATGCGGGCGCCTTCCTCGCCGACGAGGAAGGCGCCGCCGCTTCCAACGAACTGCTGCAGACCCTGCGCACCCTGTTCAGCGCGCGGCGCGCGGCGCCACAACCGGCCATGCGCGTGCCCACCGGATCGATCCAGCTGCCGAGCGCCAACGAGCTGATCGGCGCGCTCAGCGTGCTGCAGAGCCAAGCCGCCATCAGCCAGGTGGTACCCTCGCACATCAGCAGCGCTGCGGAACTGACCGGCGAGGTGCAGCAGCTCAAGGAGCACCTGCTGGCGCAGATCGGCTCGCTGCGCGGCGAGAAGCCCAGCCAGGTCTCGACCATCGACGAGGACACCATCGACCTCGTCGGCATGCTGTTCGAATTCATCCTCGAGGACCGCAACCTGCCCACCGAGATGCAGGTGCTGCTGGCCCGGCTGCAGATTCCCTACCTCAAGGCCGCCATCCTCGACCGCAAGCTGTTCGCGCATCGCCAGCATCCGGCGCGCCGCCTGCTGGACAATCTCGCCGACGCCGCCAAGGGCTGGTCGGCCGAGTCCGATCGCGACCACCGCCTGCACGACAAGATCAAGTCCATCGTCGACCGCCTGCTGCAGGACTTCGACGACGACCTGAGCATCTTCGAGCGCCTGGGCGCCGAGCTGCAGGAATTCCAGGACATCAGCCGCCGCCGCGCCGAACTGGCCGAGCAGCGCGTGGCCGAGTCCACCCGCGGCCGCGAGAAGCTCGAGCAGGCGCGCCACCGCGCCGCACGCGAGATCCTCAGCCGTATGGAAGGCCATACGCTGCCGCCGCTGATCCACGGCATCCTCTCGCGCGCCTGGGCCAACTACCTGGTGCTGACCATCCTGCGCCAGGGCGAGGACTCGAACGAATTCCGCGACGCCCTGCGCTTCGCCAGCGACTTCATCGACAGCACCAAGCCCGCGCGCACGCTCGACGAGCGCCGCGCGCTGCGCCAGATGCTGCCCGGCATCGAGCGCGCGCTGCGGCGCGGCCTGGCCAACGTGGCCTTCCAGGAAAGCGACATCGAGCGCCTGCTGGGCCAGTTGCACACCTACTACCGCCACCAGCTCGGCGAGGCCGTGCCGGAGGCCGAGGTGCAGGCGGTGGAAGCCTCCACCACCCTGCCCATTCCCGAGAGCATCCAGCCGATCGCCGAATCGGCGGCCGACCTTGCCCGCGACGAGCCCGAGCCGGAGCCGCCCCTCGACACGCCGGAGATGCGCCTGGTGGCCGAACTCAAGCCGGGGACCTGGCTGGAGTTCGTGACCGGCCCGGACACCATCGAGCGCGCCAAGCTGTCGTGGGTCAGCCCGATGAGCGGCCGCTACCTGTTCGTGAACCGGCGCGGCCTGAAGGTGGCCGACTACGCCCCGCACGAACTGGCCGAGGCACTGGCGGCCAATACCGCACGCGTGCTGGAATCCACCGCCCTGTTCGACCGCGCGCTGGATGCCATCGTCGGTCGGCTCAGCCAGCCCGCCCCGGCGACCCACACCGCGACCGAATGACTGCCAGCCAACTCGTTCCGCCCCCGCCCGAACAGATCCAGGCGGATGTCCAACGCGCCTTTGCCGAGGATATCGGCACGGGCGACGCCACCGCCGACCTGCTGCCGCAGGACGCCCAGGCCTCCGCCACGCTCACCTGCCGCGAGGATGCAGTGATCGCCGGCACCGACTGGTTCAACGCCTGCTTCCACCAGTTGGACCCGTCGATCCGGATCGAGTGGTCGGCCAGGGATGGCGAGCGCGTCGCCGCCGGCTCGGTGATCTGCCGGCTGCATGGCCGCGCCCGGCCGATGGTGAGCGCCGAACGGTCCGCGCTGAACTTCCTGCAGCTGCTGTCCGCCACCGCCACCGCCACCGCCACCTGCGTGGCCGCGGTGGCCGGCACCGGCGTGCGGGTGCTCGATACCCGCAAGACCGTGCCCGGCCTGCGCCTGGCGCAAAAATACGCGGTGCGCTGCGGCGGCGGCCACAATCATCGGGTCGGCCTGTACGATGCCATCCTGGTAAAGGAAAACCACATCATCGCGGCCGGTGGCATCCAGGCCGCCGCCGAGGCGGCTCGCCGGCTGCATCCGTCCCTGCTGCTGGAAATCGAGGTGGAAAACCTCGACGAACTGCGGCAGGCCCTTGATGCCGGCGCCGACCGCATCATGCTGGACAACTTCACCCTGCCGCTGATGCGCGAGGCGGTGGCCATCGCCAAGGGGCGCGCCGAACTGGAGATCTCCGGCAACGTGGACCTGAGCACCATCGGCGAATACGCCAGTACCGGGGTGGACTTCATCTCCGTGGGCGCGCTGACCAAGCACGTGCGCGCGGTGGACCTGTCGCTGCGATTGCAACTGGACTGATCCGTCCGGCTGGCTGTTGTATGTGGGAGCGCACCCTGTGCGCGACAAGACTCGCCTCTGCATCATGGGGCTCGTCGCGCACAGGGTGCGCTCCCACAAAGAGCGGATAGACCGCCTTCACCTTGCAAGCCACCCGCGCCGCCTACACTCTCGGCCCATGAGCGAACTTCCCGACCTGATCCTGCTGTTAGCCCTGCTGGCGATCATCGGCGCCTGGCTGAAGCTTACGCGTGGACGCGAGCAGGCCATCCATGAAGCACGCCAGCAATGCCGCCAGCATGGCCTGCAACTGCTCGACGAAAGCGTGGGGCTGCGCAGCCTGCGCCTGCATCGGCAGCGGCGCCAGTGGCTGCTGGAGCGCTGCTACGGCTTCGAGGTCAGCATCGACGGCAACGACCGCGAACCCGGCCGGCTATGGCTGGTCGGCCGCACCCTGACCGGGTTGAGCCTGCCCACCATCCAGAGCCACGTGCCCGGCCTGATGGCGGACCACGCGTCCCCTACGGACGAAAGCAACGTGGTGCCCTTGCGTCCTCGCGTGCCCAGGAACAGCCGGCTTCACTGAGCGACGGCCGGCGCAGGCTACTTCACCACACGCAGGAACGGCGTGCCCCGCCTGGGCTTTTCGCCCGCCTGGTCGCCCTCGACGGGCGGCGGCGTGTCGTCCGGATCGGGCGAGGACGGCGGGGGCTGGTCGCCGCCTTCCTCGGCGGGAAACATCATGCCCTGGCCGTTCTCCTGCGCATAAAGCGCCAGCACCGCCTGCACCGGGATGTGGATATTGTGGCTGACCCCGGAAAAACGGGCCTGGAAGCTGATCCAGTCGTTGCCCAGGTCCAGGTTGGCTACCGCGCGCATGGCCAGGTTCAGCACCACTTGCCCGTTCTTGACCACCTGCGGCGGCACCCGCACGCCCTCCCGCATGGCGTCCACCAGCACATAGGGCGTGAGCTGGTTGTCGGTGATCCAGTCGTAGATCGCCCGCAGCAGATAGGGACGATTCGAAGTCATCGGCGGAAGCTTGTCGTCGGTCATGCAGAAACCTGGTAAGGGCCGGCTCCGCCAGGGGGTGGTCGGGAGCACGGCCGGATGGACGCGGAAAGTGTAATGCCAAGCTGAGGCAATATGACGCAGGATCGCAAGGAAACCCGTACCCGGGCCGGTCGGGCTCCCGCGCCCATCACTTCCCGGCGGCGCCGAGCCGGCACCCGCTACGGCCGCATCGCCTTCTCTTCGGCGGTCATGCTGCGCGCGTAGCCCTGGCTGGCGAACAAGCGCTCGCCGTAGTCCATGATCGGCTTGCCCTCGCGACCCAGGTCCACACCCAGCCAGGGCAGGCGCCAGATCACCGGGGCGACCAAGCAGTCGGTCAGGCTCATCTCGGGGTTGAGGAAAAACCGGGAAGCCCTGAACAGTGGCAGGGAGGCCAGCAGGTGCTCGCGCAACCGCTTGCGTGCGGCATCGGCCGGCCGGCCGCCCGACCGGATGATGTCCACTTCGGGCAGCCAGTCCAGTTCGATCCGCACCGTGGCCAGGCGCAGGCGGGCGCGTGACAGCGGATCGATGGGCATCAACGGCGGGTGGGGATACCGCTCGTCCAAGTATTCGCAGACGACGGCGGTGTTGTAGAGGGTCAGGTCGCGATCGACCAGGGTCGGCGTGCTGCCGTAGGGATTCAGTTCCAGCAGGTCTTCCGGCGGCCTGGCCGGGTCGACGATGACCCGCTCGTAGCTGACGCCCTTGGCCGCCAGGACCAGGCGGGCCCGGTGGCACTGGATACCGTCGGCAGTGGTGTACAGGGTGAGTGCGGTACGCGAACGAGCGCTTTGGACCATGCGCGATCTCCCCATCGACATGACGCGGGTGCGGCGGCGCTGGGCCACCACACCCCGGGATCCGGACGGACGCCCTTAGTGGACGTCCTTCCAGTACTCCTTCTTTAGCAGATATGCCAGGAAAGTGAAGCCCGCGAGGAAGAGCAGGACCCAGATACCGTAGCGCTGGCGCTGCAGTGCGGCAGGCTCGGAGGCATAGGTCAGGAAGTTGGTCAGGTCGCGCGCGGCCTGCTGGTACTGGGCCGGCGTGAGCTTGCCGGGCTGGGACAGTTCCAGCTTCTCGACCTCATCGCCGCCTTCCTTCTTGACCGCGGTCTGCACGCCCTGCAGCTCCCACAGCGGGAACGGCATGGAGGCGTTCGGGAACACGGTGTTGTTCCAGCCGACCGGCCGGGTCGGATCGACATAGAAGGAATTGAGGTAGGCGAAGACCCAATCGGGGCCCTCTTCCTTGGCCCGCACTTCCAGCGAGAGGTCCGGTGGCGCCTTGCCGAAGAACTGCTGCGCCGCATCTTCCGGCATGTGCGAGACCACCGGATCGCCGAACTTGGCGCCGGTGAAGTTGAGGTTCTTCATCACCTCGTCTTCGGTCAGGCCCAAGTCTTCGGCCATGCGCGAATAGCGCACGTATTTCAGCGAGTGGCAACCGACGCAGTAGTTGAAGAACAGCTTGGCGCCACGCTGCAGCGAGGCCTGGTCGCGGATATTGACGCCGGCCGGCGGCAAGCCGCCTTCTTCGGCGGCCACGACCTGCGTGGCGCCGACCAGCAGGCCGGCAGCGAGTGCGAACGAGGAAAGGATTCTCTTCATCGGGAACAGCCGCTTAGTCATGGTCGAACACCACCCGTTCCGGGACCGGCTTGGTCTTTTCCCAACCAAGGCGCGTGTAGAACCACAGGAACACGAAGTACCCGAAGTAGATGAGGGTCATCACGCGGCCGAAGGCGTTTTCCCAGAAGGTCGCATCCGAGGGAACCCACTCGACGAGCTTCTCGCCCACCACGCCCGCGCCCACCAGGGCCAGGCCGATGAAGGATGCCGCGAAGGCCATCAGGGCGATCTTGTAGCCGGTACCGCGGTAGCGGATGGAGCGCACCTTGCCCGCGTCGATCCACGGCAGCAGGAACAGCAGCGCAATGGCGCCGAACATGCCGAGCACGCCCCAGAAGGCCGTACTGAAGAACGACGGGATCATGCGCAGGATCGCGTAGAACGGCGTGAAGTACCACGACGGCTTGATGTGCGACGGCGTCACCAGGTTGTTGGCCGGGAGGAAGTTGTCGTGCTCCAGGAACCAGCCGCCGAAGGTCGGCGCGAAGAAGATGATGAACGCCGCGATGATCAGGAAGAAGCCGACGCCGACCAGGTCCTTCACCGTGTAGTACGGATGGAACGGGATGCCGTCGGCCGGCTTGTCCGCGCCCCAGCGGCTGCCCTTCGGGCCGTGCTTGACGTCCACGCCGTCCGGGTTGTTCGAGCCCACCTCGTGCAGCGCGGCCAGGTGCAGCACCACCAGCAGCAGCAGCACGATCGGCAGCGCGATCACGTGCAGCGCGAAGAAGCGGTTGAGCGTGGCGTCGGCGGGCAGGTAGTCGCCCATGATCCACTCGACCAGGGTGCCGCCGATCACCGGCACGGTGCCGAACAGCGAGATGATCACCTTGGCGCCCCAGAACGACATGTTGCCCCACGGCAGCACGTAGCCCATGAAGGCCTCGGCCATCAGCACCAGGAAGATCAGCATGCCCAGCAGCCACACCAGCTCGCGCGGCTTCTGGTAGGAGCCGTACATCAGGCCGCGGAACATGTGCAGGAACACCACCACGAAGAACAGCGAGGCGCCGGTGGAGTGCATGTAGCGGATCAGCCAGCCCCACTCCACGTCGCGCATGATGTACTCGACCGAGTTGAAGGCTTCCGCCGCACTCGTCTTGTAGTTCATGGTGAGGAAGATGCCGGTGACGATCTGGTTGACCAGCACCAGCAGGGCGAGCGAACCGAAGTAGTACCAGAGGTTGAAGTTCTTCGGCGCGTAGTACTCGGTCATATGCTTGCGGTACATCGGCATCAAGCCGGGTGCCCGCTCGTTGACCCAATCGCCGATACGCGTGAATACGCCTGCCATCAGCTTGCCTCCTTCGGATCCACGCCAATCTGGATATGCGTGTCGTCGACGAAATGGTATGGAGGCACCAGCAGGTTCTTCGGTGCCGGCACGCCGGCGTACACGCGGCCGGCCATGTCGTAGCGCGACTTGTGGCAGGGGCAGTAGAAGCCACCCTGCCAGTTCGGATCGAACGGCTCGGGCTTCATCACTGGCACGAAGTCGGGCACGCAGCCGAGGTGAGTGCACAGACCCACCAGCACCAGCCACTCGGGCTTGATGGAGCGGGTCTCGTTCTGCGCGTACTTGGGCTGCTGCTCGGCGGAGCTGCCGTCGGACTTGGCGTCGACCAGCCGGCTGTCCTGGCTTGGCAGCGCGTCGAGCTGGGCCTTGCTGCGGTTGACCACGAACACCGGAAGGCCACGCCACGGGTAGGTCACCTTCTGGCCCGACTCGATCTTGCTGATGTCGACCGTGACCGGAGCACCTGCGGATTTGGCCCGCGCACTGGGTTCCCACGACTTGATGAAGGGCACGGCTGCCGCGACGACTCCCACACCTCCGACCACGGCCGTGGTCGCTGTGAGGAAACGGCGGCGGCCATGATCGACGACTTCGTTCGCCATCAGGCTCTCCGGTACTTATGCCATTGAGACGCGGAACTTAATAAGTTCCACAGGTGCTTGCCAAGCGCGTCGACACGTACGCCAGTGGAGAACCTCCATGGCGGACCCGAAAAACCCTGGCAACTCCCCCAAACAGCAGGCACGCGTGGCACCGGCACGATGGCTTTGCAGCGAAAGCTGCAAGCTTCGCTTCCCGGGCACCCAACGCACCGGGAAGCTCCCCGGGACGACCCGCTTCGCAAGCGCCAGCAGAAATCTGGCTCCCGCAAAATCGCGTTAGTGTAGCGTCAGGGCATGCCTCGTACAATAAAGGAGACATGCCTGCGACACCCGCGCACACCCTCTCCTAACGCCTTGCCACGAAACGCAATTACGACATGAAACATGCCGCCGGCACGCTTGCCTTCATTGCCCGCTTCGTGGTGCTCGGGCTGGCGGTGGCCTTCGTCATCAGCTTGGCATGGCCGGGAGTAGGCAACCATCTGCGACAACGTTTCGGGCTAACCCAGGCGAATGCGCCGGTACCCGTGGCGCCCTCCCCCGAGCGTACGAGTGGCCCGGTCTCCTATGCCGACGCCGTGGCGCGCGCCGCCCCCTCGGTGGTGAACATCTACGCCAACAAGATGGTCACCGAGCAGGCCGTGCAGATGTATACCGACCCGGTGTTGCAGCGCCTGTTCGGCGGCCGCCCGGCCGGCCCGGCCTACAAGCGGCGCGAGCAAAGCCTCGGCTCGGGCGTGATCGTGAGCAGCCAGGGCTATGTGCTCACCAACAACCACGTGATCGCCAACGCCGACGACATCCAGGTGCTGCTGTACGACGGCCGCGTGGCGAAGGCGACCCTGGTGGGCGCCGACGTCGAGACCGACCTGGCGGTGCTCAAGATCGACGCCGGCAACCTGCCGGTGATCCATATCGCCGACCATCGCCCGGTACGTACCGGCGACGTGGTGCTGGCCATCGGCAATCCGCTGGGTCTCAACCAGACCGTGACCATGGGCATCGTCAGCGCGATCGGCCGCCAGCTGAGCAGCGCCAGCCCCGAGGACTTCATCCAGACCGACGCGGCGATCAACCTGGGCAACTCCGGCGGCGCCCTGGTCAATACCGAGGGCGAACTGGTCGGCATCAATACCTTGCTGATCGGCAAGGCCGCCAACGCCGAGGGCATCAGCTTCGCCATCCCGGTCGGCAGCGCCAAGCGCGTGCTGGACCAGATCATCGACACCGGCCACGTGGTGCGCGGCTGGATGGGCGCGGACTACACCTTCGTGCAGGTCTCGGCCGACAACGGCCTGCCGGCGGCGCCGCGCGGCGCCCAGGTCACCGACATCTACCCCGGCGGGCCGGCGGCGCAGGCCGGCATCCAGCCGCACGACATCCTGCTGCGCATCGGCACGGACGACATCGTCGATCCCGCCGACCTGCGCCGGCACGAGGCCGCGCTCAAGCCCGGCAGCAAGGTGGAGGTCTCGGGCCTGCGCAACGGCACGCCGTTCCATACCGAGGTGATCCTGGCCCAGCGGCCGCCGCTGACGCCCACCGCCTCACTGGATGGCTGAGAGGCCCGCGGCGGCCACCGGCCCGCGGCCGCCCGGCGCGGAACGAAGCGCCTGGCCATAACGACGGCGCAGCGTACCCACGCGTTCGACATAGACCTGTGTTTCGGCATAAGGCGGCACGCCGTTGTAGCGCTGCACCGCCGCCGGCCCGGCGTTGTAGGCCGCCGCCGCCAACCGCTCGTCGCCGTTGAAGGTACGCAGCAGCAGGCCCAGGTAGCGCGCGCCGCCCCGGATGTTCTGGACCGTGTCGAAGGCGTCGCGCACCCCCATGTCCAGCGCCGTGCCCGGCATCAGCTGCATCAGGCCCTGTGCGCCCTTGATCGACAGCGCGCGGGGATTGAACGCGCTTTCGGCATGGATGATGGCCCGCAGCAGGGCCTCGTCCACGCCCGATTCCTGGCTGGCCAGGCGGATCACCTCGCCGTAGTCGCTCAGGTGCAGCGCCACCGAATCCCAATGGATGGTGGAGTGGAGGTTGCAGGCCACGCAGGTGGCGATGTAGCTGAACAGCATGGTCACCGCATGGCCCTGCTGACCGGCCGGCTTGATGTTGGTGTACTCCACGCTGCCGTCCTTGCGGACCACCCGGTAGACCGCCCCGCGCAGGACGCGGTCGCCATCCGGGGACACGTCGGCCACCGGCTGGTCCGGTACCGAGCCGCTGCGCGCCGGACCGGTTTCGCTGTAGCTCCACTGGCCCGCCTTGCGTTCGGACGGGCGAGGAGGCGGTAGAACCTTCGCGTTGGTTTCCACCGAGCCCGCCACCCAGGCCAGCGAGGGCGGCTGCGGGGGGGCGACCGTGTTCGCCGAGGTCTCCACCGTGCCCTTCACGGCGTCCAGCGAAGGCGCGGCCACCGAGGGCGACGGCTTGCGGCGGGCCGGTTCAGGCGTCCCGGCAATCCGGCTGCACCCCTGGTAGCCCGCCGTGCTGCTGCTGAAGACCACCTCCCCCGCACTGCCGGTGCACCGGTAGAGCACACCGGCGGCAGGCGCCGCCAGCGGCAGCCCCAGCAGGAGAGCCCCCAGCACGCCGAGGATCGTCCGCCGGCGCGGGACCGCCGGGCCGCGCCATGCCAGGCACGGTCTCGTCACGGAAGCCCCTCGGGCGATCCCGCCAGGGCGGTACCTTCTGCCCGGTCAAACACCGACATGCATCCCCCTTCGCCATCCCCCCCGCGCTCGTTCGTCCGGCACCGGGTCAGGCCGCAGTTTGCGCCCGCCCGGGGGCGTCGCCAAGCGGCGCGCGGCCGTTTCGTGCGTCAGTACTTATCTTCGGCCGCCACAATCCCCTTCCTGCCATGCAAGTGCTTGATCCGACAAACGAGCCGTGCTGGCGAGCCGGCCCCGGGGCGCGTAAACTGTGCGGTTCGGCGACCACTTCGCCGCTCCCTGGACCACGGTATCCCACGCCCATGACCGGCAAGCTTTTCATCAAGACCCACGGCTGCCAGATGAACGAGTACGACTCGGCCAAGATGGCCGACGTGCTCAAGGCCTCGCACGGCCTGGAGCTGACCCTGGACGAGTCCGAGGCGGACGTCATCCTGGTCAATACCTGCTCGATCCGCGAGAAGGCCCAGGAGAAGGTGTTCAGCCAGCTCGGCCGCTGGCGCGAGCACAAGCAGGGCGGCAAGCCGGTGCTGATCGGCGTGGGCGGCTGCGTGGCCTCGCAGGAGGGCCGGGACATCATCAAGCGCGCGCCGTTCGTGGACCTGGTGTTCGGCCCGCAGACCCTGCACCGCCTGCCCGAGCTGATCGAGGCGCGCCGCGCCACCGGCAAGCCGCAGGTGGACATCAGCTTCCCGGAGATCGAGAAGTTCGACCGCCTGCCCGAACCGCGCGCCGAGGGCCCCACCGCCTTCGTGTCGATCATGGAGGGCTGCTCCAAGTACTGCTCCTACTGCGTGGTGCCCTACACCCGCGGCGAGGAGATCAGCCGCCCGTTCGACGACGTGCTGGTCGAGGTGGCCCGACTGGCCGCCCAGGGCGTGCGCGAGGTGAACCTGCTGGGCCAGAACGTCAACGCCTATCGCGGCCCCACGCACGACGGCGGCATCGCCGACCTGGCGGTGCTGATCCATGCCATCGCGCAGATCGAGGGCATTGGCCGCATCCGCTTCACCACCTCGCATCCGCTGGAGTTCTCCGACTCGCTGATCGAGGCCTACGCCAACGTGCCGCAACTGGCCAACTACCTGCATCTGCCGGTGCAGGCCGGTTCGGACCGCATCCTCGCCGCGATGAAGCGCGGCTACACCACGCTGGAGTTCAAGCAGAAGATCCGCAAGCTGCGCGCGGTGCGGCCGGACATCTGCATCTCCTCGGACTTCATCGTGGGCTTTCCCGGCGAGACCGAGGAGGATTTCGAGAAGACCCTGAAGCTGATCGACGACGTCGGCTTCGACCAGAGCTTCTCCTTCATCTTCTCCGCGCGCCCCGGCACGCCGGCCGCCAACCTGGCCGACGACACATCCCAGGAAGCCAAGCACGCCCGGCTGGCGCGGCTGCAGGCCCGGCTCAACGAGAACGCGCGCCGGATCAACGAGGCCATGGTCGGCACCGTGCAGCGCGTGCTGGTGGAAAAGCCCAGCAAGAAGAACCCCAACGAGTTCACCGGCCGCACCGAGAACATGCGCTACGTGAACTTCCCCGGGCACGCGCGCATGGTCGGCCAGTTCATCGATGTGGCGATCACCGAGGCGATGGCCAACTCGCTGCGCGGGCGCGTGCACATGGCTGATGATGTCGCCGCCTGACCTCTTTGTACTCCCTCCTCTGCCCGCAGGGGAGGGTTGGGGAGGGGTGAAGCCTTTCAGCAAATCCACACCCCCTCCCAGCCTCCCCTTGCCAGCAGGGGGAGGAGCTCCTTCCACTATCGAGACCCCATGACCAACGGCCTCAACCAACGCGACTTCGCCCTCGAGCCGGAAGACAACGCGCGGCTCTCCAACCTGTGCGGTCCGTTCGACGAACACCTCCGCCAGGTGGAACTGCGCCTGGGCGTGGAAATCAACCACCGCGGCAACCTGTTCCAGGCGATCGGCGAGGAAGGCGCGGCGCGCGCGGCGGAAAAGGTGCTGCGCGCGCTGTACAACACCACCACGCACGAGGCGCTCAACGGCGCCAGGATCAACCTGCACCTGGCCGAGTCCGGCATCGACGCGATCGTCAACGAGGCGGCCGAGGGCGCGCAGGAAGTCGCCATCAAGGTCAAGCGTGGCGTCATCAAGGGCCGCGGCCCCAACCAGGCGCGCTACCTGCACGCCATCACCACGCACGACATCAGCTTCGGCGTGGGTCCGGCCGGCACCGGCAAGACCTACCTCGCCGTAGCCAGCGCGGTGGAAGCGCTGGAAGCCAACCGCGTGCAGCGCCTGCTGCTGGTGCGTCCCGCGGTGGAGGCCGGCGAGAAGCTGGGCTTCCTGCCCGGCGACCTGACCCAGAAGGTGGACCCCTATCTGCGCCCGCTGTACGACGCGCTGTACGAGATGCTCGGCTTCGAGAAGGTGGCCAAGCTGATCGAGCGCAACGTGATCGAGATCGCGCCGCTGGCCTACATGCGCGGCCGCACGCTCAACGATTCCTACGTGATCCTCGACGAGGCGCAGAACACCACCGTCGAGCAGATGAAGATGTTCCTCACCCGCATCGGCTTCGGCTCGGTGGCGGTGATCACCGGCGACGTCAGCCAGATCGACCTGCCGCGCAACGTGCGCTCGGGCCTGCGCCATGCCGTCGAGGTGCTGCGCGGCGTGGATGGGATCAGCTTCACCTTCTTCACCTCGCGCGACGTCGTGCGCCATCCGCTGGTGGCGAAGATCGTGCGCGCGTACGAGGCCTTCGAGCAGGCTTCCGAGGAATCGCCCCGGTGAGCACGCCCCTCGGGCTTTCGGTCGTCTATGGCGTACCGCGCAAGGGCGTGCCGGCGGCGGCGAGCTTCCGCGCCTGGGTCGAGGCCGCCCTGCGTGGCGCCGGGCGCCGCAAGGCCACCGAACTCGCCATCCGCCTCGTCGATGCGAAGGAAGGCCGCATCTTGAATCGCGAATACCGCGGCAAGGACTACGCTACCAACGTACTCTCCTTCCCCGCCGAACTGCCGCCCGGCGTCAAGCTGCCGCTGATCGGCGATCTCGCCATCTGCGCGCCGGTGGTGGCGCGCGAAGCCGCCGAGCAAGGCAAGGCGCCCCGCGATCATTGGGCCCATCTCACCGTGCATGGCGTATTGCACCTGCTGGGGTACGACCATGTCGACGATGCAGAAGCCGAGGCCATGGAAGCGCTGGAAACACGCATCCTCGCCGGTCTCGGCATCGCCGATCCCTACGCCATGGCGGAACACGGAAACTAGCCGCACGCCCGGCGTTTCCCCGGCGCGCGCAGGCAGAGCGCACGCATCATCGCAGGAACCGCCGGCAAGCCATTGATCGCCGTCCCTCGCGATCTCACCGCGTGCTGCAATGCGTCAGCATGACGTCAGTCGCTTGTATCGCAACGGTCAGGCACGTTCATTTTTTGAACTGATATCTAACCGATCCTAAGCATTTCCAGGGATAAAGACAGGCGAGGTTCATTGCCGCCGCACTATTCCTTGGCCGTCCGGCCACTGTCGCATCGCATCACGCAGGAACGTCTTCCCCGACATCTCGGCACGTAAGCCACCACCCGCCGGACTCCAAGCCAACGGCCGCCATCTCCCTCGAGATGGGCTTACTCCCGCCCCGCTTCGGCGCAAGGGCGCAGGTGTCTGCATGGCATCGACTGACAGAGGCACGTGATTTGAAGACCGACCTGCTTCCCACCGACCGCCTGCCGCATACCGCCGCACCGCCCGGCAAGCTCGCCCCCGCCCGCCCATCCCCGCTCGCCATCGTGCCGCGCCTGGCCGGGTACGGCGTCATGGCCTTCATTGCCTGGCTGCTGCTGTCCACCCTGCTCGAACCCTGGCTTTCCACCAAGGCCACGCGCGCGGTGCTCAATGCGCCGGCGATCCTGATCACCACGCCGATCAGCGGGACCGTCAGCGAGCTGCATGCGCAGAGTGGCCAGCCGCTCGAACCGGGCCAGGCCATCGCGGTGGTGAAGAACAGCACGGTCGCCCGCGACGCGCTGACCACGCTGCTCACCCAGCGGCTGGAACTGCAGGGACGGCTCGATGACCTCAACCATCGACTCCAGGCGGACCAACGCATGCTCGAATACGCCAATGGCCAATACCAGCAGTACCAGAGCGCCAACGTCGCGCAGCTGGAGAACGCCTACGCCTCCCTGCAGGCCCAACAGAGCGCGGCCTCGGCGAAGGTGGAGGAACTGGACAACAAGTACTGGCGCGCCATGGCCCTGCAGCGCGATGGCGCGGTCAGCGCGGCCACCGTGTCCGCCGCGCAGGCCCAGGCCGACGCGGCCCGCAGCGAGGCCGACGCGCTGGACAAGAACGCCCAGGGCGCCGGCGCCAGCCTGGCCGCCGCCAGGCGCGGCGTCTACGTCGCGGCGGGACAGAGCAGCAACGACCAGTTGACGCAACTCGCCCAGCGCCGGGCCGACCTGCAAAGCAACATCACCAACGAGCAGGCCCAGATCGATGCGCTGGACAACCAGATGGGCAACCTCAATGCATTGATCGCGCATGAGCAGGATCGCGTGCAGGCGCTTTCCGACTATGTCGTCAAGGCCTATGGCCGCGGCACCACCCAGGAAGTCGTCGCCCCGGTCGGCACCCAGGTCAGCGCAGGCGCGACGCTAGTGCGCGCCACGGATTGCGGCAAGACCGGCATCGTGGCCGTCTTTCCGGCGCGGATGGCTGGGCGGCTGAACATCGGCACCCGGCTGCTGGTGAAGATCGACCCGGCGGGGCGGACCCACCATGCGCATATCACGCAGCTGCTTCCCACCGCGAACGAGGCGCTGCAGAACGGCTACAGTGCTCCCTTCCCCTATGCCGAGGATGGCTCGGTCTATGCCATGGCCCAGTGGGACGACCAGGACGCGGCCAATGCCGGCATGCCGCCCTGCACCCCAGGCCGCAGCGTGACGACCAGCCTGCGCTGAGGGGCCGAACATGGAGACGGACATGTCCTTTCGATGGCGCCACCTCGCCTGCCTGGGATTGATGCTGTCGATGACGTTGCCCCGCGCGGCGTTTCCGGCCGATGCGGCCCGGCAGCAATTGGCCGACAGCAGCTGCGCGGCCTTGCGTTCGGCGGCGATGGCCATGCCCGGCGATGGCCCGATGCTGCTGCCGAGCTATCCCGACCTGCAGCCCGGTTCGGTGCGTGCGCTGGAGAACGTGGCGTTCGTCTACGACAACGCGCTGGCCGGAATCGCGCTGGTCGCCTGCGGCGAGACCGCGCAGGCGCGACGCATCGCCGATGCGCTGCTGCTGGCGGCCGCGCACGATCCCAGCTTCAAGGACGGACGCTTGCGCAACGCCTATCGCGGCGGCGGCGCCAACGGCGGCAAGGTCGAGCTGCCCGGCTACTGGGAAAGCCAGGGCAATTATTGGAGCCAGGATCCCTATCAGGTAGGCACCGCCACCGGCAATGTCGCCTGGGCCGCGCTGCTGTGGCTCACCGTCTACGAGGGCAGCCACGACCGGCGCTACCTGGATGCCGCCGTCGCGCAATTGCACTGGATCCAGCAGCACGCCGCAGGCAGCTCGCCCGCCGCCTACGAAGGTGGCCTGTTCGGCTACGACAACGCCCAGCGCGCGCAGCACTGGAAAGCCACCGAGCACAACGTGGACGTCTATGCGGCCGCCACATGGGCCGGCCGCGAGGCCGGCGATGCCGGGCTCACGCAACAGGCGCAGGTGGCGGGCGACTTCGTCAAGGCGATGTGGGACAGCGCCGGGCACCGCTTCCTGGTCGGCACGCTGGACGACGGCAAGACAATCTCGCGCGACAAGTCGGGACTGGATGCACAGGTCTGGCCGCTGCTGGCATTCGTCCCGCACCCGGCCGAATGGAGCCAGGTATGGACGTGGGTCGACACCCAGCATCGCAGCGGCGACGGCTATGGCTATCGCCGCCAACCCGACGGCATCTGGACCGAGGGCAGCGCGCAGGTCGCCACCGCCCTGCAGGCCGAAGGCAAGCCGGTGCCCGACACGCTATGGCGCCTGCTGGCCGGCCAGCGCGGCCCCGGCGGCATGCTCTACGCCACGCCGCAGCCTCGCATCACCACGGATTTCGCGATCGGCCCCACGTCCACCTACGCCGACTTCTACTACTACCATCAGCCCCACCTGGGCGCGACCGCCTGGGCTGCGCTCGCCGCCAAGGGGTGGAACCCGTTCACCGGCCATGCCATCGTCCATGCGGAGAACGCGCCATGAGTGTTCCCATCGACCCGTTGGCGATGCTCGAGGTCATCGGCCTCACCTTGCTGTTCAGCGTGGCGATGGCGCGCTTCGCCAGTCCCCACCGCCCGCTCGACCGCCTCGTGTTCGGCGTGTTCTCCGGCGCCTTGCTGCTGCGCTATGCGCTCTGGCGCACGGGAGAGACGCTGCCCGATCCCGACCATGGCCTCGCCAGCGTGTGGGCCTATGCGTTCTATGCGTTCGAGATGGTCTCGATCATCTACACGCTGGCGGCGATCGCGGTGATGGTGCGCCGACGCGACAGCCGTCCCCAGGCCGATGCCGGCGAGGCGCGACTGCGCGCGGCGGGCGCGCGCGTACCGGCGGTGGACGTATTCATCGCTACCTACAACGAAGACTGGCAGATCCTGGAAAAGACCATCGTCGCGGCCAAGGCGATCGACTACCCGCACGTGAACGTGTGGGTGCTGGACGACACGCGACGTGACTGGCTGCGCGACCGCTGCGCCGCGCTGGACGTGCATTACGCCCGGCGCCCCGACAACACCCACGCCAAGGCCGGCAACCTCAATAACGGGCTGAAGCTCTCCGCCCACTGCACCAATGCGCCCTACATCCTGGTGCTGGATGCGGACTTCGCGCCGCAGAAGAACATCCTCTACCGCGTGCTCGGCCTGTTCGCCGAGCCCAAGGTCGCGCTGGTGCAGACGCCGCAGTTTTACTACAACGCCGATCCGATCCAGCACAACCTGGGCGCCACGGACAGCTGGGTGGACGAGCAGCGCGTGTTCTTCGACGTGTTCCAGCCCTCGCGCGACGCGTGGGATTCGGCGTTCTGCGTCGGCACCTCGTTCGTGGTGTCGCGCCGGGCGATCACCGAGGCCGGCGGCTTTCCCACCGACAGCGTGTGCGAGGACATCCACACCACCTACCTGCTGCGCAAGAGCGGCCATATCACGCGCTGGCTCAACGAGCGCCTGTCCGTGGGCCTTTCCGCCGAGGGCCTGGTCGAATACATCAACCAGCGCGGCCGCTGGTGCCTGGGCACCATGCAGGTGGCGATGCTCAAGGACGGCCCGCTGCGCGGCCCGGGCTACACCCTCATCGACCGCCTGCACTACGTGCACGGCATGCTGCACTGGTTCGGCAAGCCGTTCCTGCTGATGATGCTGGTAGCGCCGGTGTTGTACTGGTACTTCGGCATCGCCGCGTTCTACACCACGCCGGAAGCCTTCCTGTTCTATGGACTTCCCGCGCTGGTCGGCTTCTGGTTCTACGGGCCGTGGATCACCGAGCGCAAGACGCTGCCGGTCTTTACCGAGGTGACCCAGCTGGTGGCGGCCTATGCCGTGACCATGACCATCGTCTCCGCCTGCTTCCGTCCGTTCGGACGTCCATTCAAGGTGACCGCCAAAGGGCTGGACCGCAGCAAGGTGGTGGTGCATTGGAAGCTTGCCGGCTTCTTCATCGCCTTGATGCTGTGCCTGCAGGCCGGCGCGGTGAATACGGTGATGAATGCCGACATGAACGGCGACACCGTGTTCAACCTGGGCTGGACACTGATCGCCCTGGTACTGGACCTGGCCGCCATCATGGCCTGCGTGGACTTGCCACGCCCCAGGCGCGAGGAACGCTTTCCCTTCCAGCACGCGGCGCGTTGGCGCGCGGGCACCCATGAGGAAACCAGCGAGTTCATCGATATCTCGTTGGACGGCGCCGCCCTGCGGCGCGGTCCGCTGATGCCCGCGCCCGGCGAGCGACTGCGCGTGCTGGTGCCCGAGGTGGGCTGGGTACCCGCCCGCGTGGCCCGGCACAGCAAGCGCCGCCTGTGCGTGCGCTTCGAGACCGACGAGACCCTGCGCCACCGCCTGATCGCCCTGATCTTCAGCCAGGCGCCGCACAACATCGCCGTCAAGGCCCGCCCGCTACGCGCCTTCCTCCAGTTAGTACGCCTGGCCGGCCTGTCCCATCCGCCGCGTTGATCCGGAGACACGCCATGAAGCCATGGATCCTGCCCGCCTCCCTTGCCGGCTGCCTGCTGGCCGGCTGCACGATGGAACCCGCCTACCAGCGCCCGGCCATGCCCGTGCCCAACGACTACCCCTCGCACGGCGCGGCCACCGAAACCGCCGCCCAGGCGCCGGCCCCGGATTGGCATGCCTTCTTCAAGGACCCGGCGCTGCAGCGCCTGATCGACATCGCCCTGGAAAACAACCGCGACCTGCGCATGGCCGCGGCCAACATGGCCGAGGCACGCGCCAGCTATGGCGTGGCGCGCGCCAGCCTGTTCCCGCCCATCGACCTGCAGGGCTACGCTGGCCGGCAGCGCCTGCCGGGCATGACCCAGCAGCCTGCCAATGGCCTGCTCGGCCCGATCCAGAACCCCCGCGACAACGCCACGACCTTCAACACCTACCAGGTGCAGGCTGGCATGACCAACTACGAGCTGGATTTCTTCGGCCGCCAGCGCGCCACCGCGCACGAGTCGGGCAAGCTGGCCGAGGCCAGCGCCGCCGACTACCAGGCGGCGCGCATCGCGCTGATCGGCGAAGTCGCCAACGCCTACCTCACCCTCAATGCCGATCGCGCCTTGCTGCAACTCGCCCAGCAGACGCTGGATGCCCAGCAACAGCACGCCAACGTGATGCAGAAGGCCTATCGCGACGGCGGCGTATCCGAGTTCGACATGCGCCGTTCGCAGACCCAGGTGAACACCGCCCAGGTGGACGTGGAGGACATGCGCACGCGCATCGCCAAGGACATCAATGGCCTCGCCGTACTGATCGGGCAACCGCTGCCGCCCAGCTACGCCATGCCCAGCCTGTGGCAGGCGCCGCTGCTCACCGACGTGCCGGCCGGCTTGCCTTCCTCGCTGCTGGACCGTCGTCCGGACATCCTCGCCGCCGAGGACCGGCTGCGCGCGGCCAATGCGGACATCGGCCGCGCCCGCGCCGCGTTCTTCCCCAATATCGCGCTCACCGCCGCGCTGGGCGTGCTGAGCAGCGGCCTGTCCAACCTGTTCAGCGCCGGCTCCGCGGCCTGGAACGCCGGCGCCTCGGCGACGATGCCGCTGCTGGACTGGGGGCGGAACAAGAACGAGCTGTCCGCCAGCAAGGCCCGCTACAGCGGCGCCACCGCCGCCTACGAGGGCACGGTGCAGCAGGCCTTCCGCGAGGTGGCCGACGCGTTGGCCGTGCGCGACCACATCGTACCGGAGCTGAAGGCGCAGCAGGCACTGGTGGACCAGTCCCAGCACGTCTATGCGATCTCGCAGGTACGTTTCCAGGAAGGCCTGGACGACTACATCGCCACCCAGGACGCGCAGCGCTCGCTCTACGCCGCCCAGCAGAAGCTGGTCAGCCTGCAGCTCGACCAGGCCGTGAACCAGGTCAATCTCTACAAGGCCCTGGGTGGCGGCTGGGACCCGGCGCAGGCCACCACGGCCAGCCTCGGCAGGGCAGCGGCGCCATCGGCCACGGCCCCTGCCACCCGCTAGCCCGACGCACCAGGCGCCTTGTTCCTGAATCGTCACGATTTTTCCGCTAGACTCTTGATTCCGCCCGGTTCCGGGCAGAACCTACAAGAGTAATGAACGAGGACCCTGGCAGTACCAGCGGCCCGGCCCACCGCAGCTGGTGGGATCGACTGGGCCACCTGTTTTCCGGCGAGCCGCGCAACCGGAAGGAGCTCATCGAAGAGCTGCGCGCCGCCCAGGTCAATGGCCTGATGTCCATCGACACCCTCACCATGGTGGAGGGTGCGATCAAGGTCACCGAACTGAGCGTGGACGACGTGATGGTGCCGCGCGCCCAGATCGTGATGCTCTCCGCCGAGGCTCCGTTGCGCGAGATCCTCGACACGGTGGTCGAATCCGGCCATTCGCGCTTCCCCGTGCACGGCGAGGACAAGGACGAGATCCTAGGCATCCTGCTGGCCAAGGACCTGCTGAAGTTCGTCGGCGACGGCGACCACTTCGACATCGGCACCGTGCTGCGTCCCGCCGTGCTGATTCCCGAATCCATGCGCCTGAACGTGCTGCTGGCGGAATTCCGCCACACGCGCAACCACATGGCGCTGGTGGTGGACGAATACGGCGGCGTCGCCGGCCTGATCACCATCGAGGACGTGCTCGAACAGATCGTCGGCGAAATCGACGACGAGCACGACGACGAGGAAGAACCTTCGCTGATGCACGAGCAATCCGGCGGCGGCTGGATCGTCAGCGCGCTCACCCCGATCGCCGACTTCAACGAGCAGACCGGCGCGAACTTCTCCGACGAGGAATTCGACACCGTCGGCGGCATGTGCACCTCCGAGTTCGGCCATCTGCCGGAAGTCGGCGAGGAGATCGCCATCGGCGGCTACCTGTTCCACGTCACCGAGGCGGACGAGCGGCGCGTGCAGGCCTTCCGCGTCTCCCGCCAGCAGGAAGGCTGAGCGTGCGCCATCCCGGCAGGAAGCCAGCGTTCGCATCGGCCTGGCAGCGTTTTTTCATCGTTTTCGCGCTGCTTTTGCTGGGCTGGCCCCTGTATGCGCAGGCGGGCGTGGCCAACGCGCCCGGCGCGAGCCTGGAAGTTTCGCTGATCACCTACGGTCCGGGCGACACCTACTGGGAGCGCTTCGGCCATGACGCCATCGAGCTGCGCGACAGCGCGAGCGGCGAATCGGTCACGTTCAACTACGGCGTGTTCGACTTCGACGAAAAGGGCTTCCTGCTGCATTTCGCCGCCGGCCGCATGCACTACCTGATGGATGCCGCGCCCACCGAGGTGGACCAGCAGTACTACGTGCAGGTCGGCCGCTCGGTCACGCGCCAACCGCTCGCCTTCACGCCAGCTCAGGCCGCCGACCTGCGCGACTTCCTGCTGTGGAACCTGCGTCCGGAAAACGTCCGCTACGACTACGACTACTACGCCGACAACTGCGCCACGCGCGTGCGCGACGCTTTGGACAAGGCCCTGGGCGGCCTGCTCAAGCAACAGCTGGAAGCACGCCCTGGCGGTATGACCTACCGCCAGCAGACCGCACGCCTGATGAGCCAGCAGGCGTGGCTGATGCTGATCCTCGATCTTGGCCTGGGCCCCTATGCGGACCAGCCGCTCACCGCCTGGCAGGAAAGCTTCCTGCCGATGGTGCTGCAGTCCGAGATGCGCCACGTCACCGTGAAGGACGCCAGCGGCGCCACGCACCCACTGGTGCAGGACGAAAAGGTACTGTCACCCAACCACCTCGTCCCGCCCCCGGAAACCGCGCCGGACCTGCGCCTGCCGCTGGGCATCGCAGGCCTGGCCTTCGCCGCCCTGCTGGCGGCGGCACGCCGCTTCCTTCCCACCATCTACGCCCTGCTCGGCTCGCTCTACCTCGTGCTGGCGGGCCTGGTGGGCATTGCCCTGCTGGTGTTGTGGACGCTCACCACGCACCACTCCGCCTGGGCCAACGCCAACCTGCTGTTGTTCAACCCGCTGGCCTTCGCCCTGCTGCCGGCCCTGTGGCGCTCACGACGCGGCACCGCCCCCAGCCGGCGAATCGACGTCCTCGTCATCCTGCAACTGCTGGCCACCCTCGCCGCCATCCTGCTGCACCTGCTACCCGGCGTCGTACAGCAGAACCAGCCCTGGCTGCTGTTCGCGCTGCCGTGCTGGCTGGCGCTGGCATGGGGCCTGCGTCACCGCCAGCCTAGCTAATTGCCACGGAGTGTTGTCTCGTTGCTTGCTGGCAAGTCAGTTAGATCGGGCACATTCATCCGTTTCATCAATTCTGGCGCCAGCGATTGGGCAAAGCTGGCCGTCAGGTGCTGCGAGTCTCTAAAGATAATGTGGCCATGCAGCTCAGCATTACACAACCCATCTGGGCAAATTGCATCATTCATATCAATCATTTGAACATTGACGAAACGAGCGGCTGTCTCACTCAACCAATCAAAGACATGTTGCGCGTGTTCTTCACGAGATGACATGGCACACGCTTGCGGCGTTCGCAGCCAGATCGGACGGGATTCGTTGGCTGCCAAACAACTAGGGCCATCAAAGGAAAGATGCGGCGTACCGCGCAACATGTAGATACGCCCTACTGCGGGGCTAAGTCTTGTCAAAACTTTCGCCGTTCCGTCAATCCATTGGTCTCGCGTAAATCCACTTGTCGCCACCGACCCAAGAACGACAATATCAGGCTTAAGCGAAGCGATCTGCTCTATCGCATTCGTCCGCCAACTCGTACATTCAGTGAAGTTGCGTCCTAGACGACTATCAAAAAATTCCACATCCACCATCGGGCAAGATGACTTGGTGAGCACAATCAAGCGCCAGTCAGGACGCATAAAAATCTCCGCAAGAGTCGGAGACCATTGCCCCGCAGTACTGTCGCCCATCAACACCGCTGTATGCTTGGCATTCTTTTGACCAAACATGCACATTGCAACCCGGTCACTACGATACCAATCATCGCAACCCATGCTGTAAATGACCGGCGCATCTGTACGTGCCTTCACATAGCGCTGCAACTGCGGCGATTGCGCCTCCACCAAGGCCCTCGTATACCAGTGCATCATCAGCATGCTGACCACGAACATGGCAGCTACACCTCCTGCCAGCGCGGCGCGACCATGTTTAAGCCAATAACCCTGGTGCCGAATAGGCGATTCGACGAATCGATATGACAAAACGGCAAGTCCCAGGGAGGCAAGCACAGCGGAAGCACGTATCCATGGACCATGGGAGCCGGTGGTGGCATAAGCCAGCAGAAGCGCTGGCCAATGCCACAGGTACCAGGAATAGGACACCTTGCCGATGGCCTGCAGTGGCCTGGATGACAAAAGGCTGGCAACTCCTGCCGGCTGGCCACCGAAGCCCGCCCAAACCATGGCTGCCGTCCCTAAGGTAGGCAGGAGGGCACGCCATCCCGGGTAGGACATCGAAGTATTGAAGGTGATCCCGGCACCGAGAATGGCAGCCAGTCCCAGCCAACCGGACCAAACACGAATAGTGCTGTTAACTGGCAAGATTTGGTCATTCAGCGATTGTGCTTTGCTCTCACCGTAGAGCCAGATCAAGCCACCCGCCGCAAATTGCCAGGCGCGCATAGGCATCATGTAGAAAGCGAACTGGGGAAGCGAAGGCGTAAGCCAAAGGCAACCGAACAGGCTCAGGATGGCCACTATGAGCAATGCCATCTTCAAACGGCCAGCGCTTGACGTGCTTTCCTGTCGCCCGGCCGCCCAAAACAGCAGGGCCGGCCATACTAGATAGAACTGCTCTTCGACCCCTAGCGACCAAGTATGCAAGAAAAGGTTGCTGTCAGCACCGGCGGCAAAGTAATCAAGATGAGCCAGTGAAAAATGGATGTTGCTCAACCATAGGGCCGCCATGGTTGCCGTACGCGCTTGCTCCATCTGCTCGCCGGGCGCCAGCACCATGGCTCCCGCCCATGAGACGACCGCGAGCATGCATACCAGTGCGGGTAACAGCCGCCGTAAGCGCCGCAAGTAGAAAGCACCGAATGCCAACCGCCCCGTCGAGGCAATTTCGCGTACTAGCAACCCAGTAATCAGGAACCCTGAAAGGACAAAAAATATGTCCACACCCACGAAGCCACCGGCAAGCCAGGGCACTCCCGCATGAGCCGCGATCACCAGCAATATCGCCAATGCACGCAGTCCTTCGATATCGCCCCGATACCCCAAACGGTAATCGACTGTCTTCATGAATCCCTGGTCCCCGCTCCTGAATAGGCCGATGATAACGGCCACCTTTGCTCCGCGCCGCTACAGCTGACACAAATACGCCATTGCCTTCGCCAACCATGGATAGGCATCATGACTCCCATGCCCTCCCCGTCCCTTAGCATGCCACCCAACCAGACTGCTGGCGGATCCATGGTGATCAACTGCGTGGCCTACCGTTTCGACGGCCAGCGCATCGGCGACATTCACCTGGACGATATCAGCGAGGTGCTGAAAGAGCCGGACACCTTCGTCTGGGTGGGGCTGCATGAGCCTGACGAAAGCCTGCTGGCCAAGATCCAGGAAGAGTTCGACCTGCACGACCTGGCCATCGAGGACGCACAACACGCCCACCAGCGCACCAAGATCGAGACCTACGGGGATTCGCTGTTCATCGTGGTGCAGACCGCTCAATTGGTAAGCGGCAATATCGCCTTCGGCGAGACACATGTCTTCCTGGGTGCACGCTACCTGGTCACCGTGCGCCACGGCGCATCGCTATCCTATGCGCCGGCACGACGCAACTGCGAACACACGCCGGAACTGCTTGCGCTGGGACCGAGCTATGGCCTCTACGGCGTGCTCGACTTCATCGTGGACAACCTGCTGCCCATCGTGCGCGACTTCCGCGAAGAGTTGCAGGAGCTGGAGAAGGACATCTTCTCCGACACGTTCAAGCGCAGCACCGTCCGCCGCCTGTACGACATGCAGCGCGACCTAATGACGCTGCGGCTGGCCGTGGCGCCGCTGCAGGACATCATCAGCCAGCTGGTACGCCTGCATCCACAGCTGATCCCCGATGAAATACGCGCCTACTTCCGCGACGTCTACGACCACGTATTCCGTGTGAACGAGTCGATCAGCGCGATGCGCGAGATGCTGGCCGCCGCCATCAACGTCAACTTGTCGCTGGTGACGTTCGGGCAGAACGAAGTGATGAAGCGGCTGGCCGGCTATGCGGCGATGCTGGCGGCGCCCACGCTGATCACCAGCTGGTACGGCATGAACTTCACGCATATGCCCGAGCTCAGCAAGCCTTGGGCTTATCCCCTGATCATCGGCGTGGTGGCCGCCTTGGTGAGCAGCATCTATTTCTTCCTCAAGCGGGCGAAGTGGCTTTAAAAGCATAACCCCACCCCAACCCTCCCCTGCGACCGTAGGGAGTCCCTTTTCGGGACACGCAGGGGAGGGAGTCAGGATCTAAGCTCGGTCAATGCGACGCCGGCGCCACATCCGTCCACTGCTTCAACCACGCATTCACCGTCTCGTGCCACTGCACGCTGTTCTGCGGCTTGAGCACCCAATGGTTCTCGTCCGGGAAATGCAGCAGCTTGCTGGGGATGCCGCGGCGCTGCAGCGCGGTGAACGCGCCCAGGCCCTGCGTATCGGGAATGCGGAAGTCCTGCGCCGAATGGACCACCAGCATCGGCACGCGCCAGTCCTTCACGTGATCGATGGGATTGAAGCGCTCGTAGTTTTCCGGGTGCTCGTACTGCGTGCCGCCGTTCTCGCGCTCCTCGAACCACAGTTCCTCGGTGTCGTAGTACATGGCACGGGCATCGAACACGCCATCATGATCGACCAGGCACTTCCACGGCTCGTTCCACACGCCGGCGATCCAGTAGATCATGTAGCCGCCGTAGCTTGCACCCAGCGCACAGGCGCGGTCGCCGTCCAGGAAACTGTACTTGGAAAGGGCTGCCTTCCAGCCTGCCTTGAGGTCTTCCAACGGCTTGCCGCCCCAGTCGCCCGAGATGGAGTCGGTGAACGCCTGGCCATAGCCGGTGGAGCCGTGGAAGTTGATGGTGACCACGGCGAAGCCCTGGCCCGCATAGGTCTGCGGATTCCAGCGATAGCTCCAGCTATCGTTCATCGCGCCCTGCGGGCCACCATGGATGATGAAGGCCACGGGGTATTTCTTGCCCGACTTGTAGTTGGCCGGCTTGACTACGTAGCCCTGCACCGTCTCGTCGTTCCAACCCTTGAAGGTGAAGAACTCGGGCTCGCCCATCTGCACGTTCTTCAGGCGCTTGGCGTTGTAGTGCGTCACCTGCTTGAGGCCCTTGCCCTGCAGATCCGCCAGGTAGAGATCCGCCGGGCGCTTGAGGTCGTCGCGCTGTACCAGCAGCCTGTTCTTGCCTACCGCATAAGCCCCCACCTCACCATGGGAAACCAGCGTGGCGACCTTGCCGGTGGCGGCATCGATGGCGAACAGGGGATGTTGGCCGTTGTCGTCCGCCGTGGCGTAGAGCGTCTTGCCGTCCGTGGAAATCTGCAGCCCACCGGCGGAGCGGTCCCAGCCCGGCGCCACTTCGCGCCGCTGCCCACTGGCCAGATCCAGCGCCATGATGCCGAAACGGTCGGCCTCGGATACCGGCGTCTTCATCGCCAGGTAGTACAGCGTCTTGCCATCCGGCGACGGCACCGGATCGGCGTCCCAGGCGGGGTTGTCCGCCGTGAGATTGCGCGGCGCAGCCGAACCATCGACCGGTACACTGTAGATATCGAAGTTGGTCGACCACGGCTCGGACTTGCCGGCAATGCGCACGTCGAAATAGACCGTCTTGCCATCGGGCGAGAAGCTGTATTCGCCCTCGTCGCCAAACGGCTTGCTGGGCACGTCGCCATCGATGCCGCGGGTCAGCAACTGCGGCTGTTCCGACGGGTTATCCAGGTCGGCGATGAACAGCTGCGCGCGGCGACCGTCCGCCCAGGTATCCCAATGGCGCACGAACAGCTTGTCGTAGACGGTGCCCGAAGCCTTGTCCGCGGCACGGCCATCCAGCCGCTCCTTGGTGCAGGCCAGGTCGGCGCAATCTGTGAATACACCAAAATCGAGCAGCACCTTCTTGCCATCCGGGGAGAGCTTGTAGCCATCCACGTCGATGGGCGCATGCGTCACCTGGACAGCCGGCAAGGAAGCATCCAGCGAGTGATGCCATAGCTGTGTGACGCCGTCCTTTGCCGCGAGATAGTAGAAGGCCGTGCCATCTACCGCCCAACGCGGGGACGACGCCTTGTCCACCACCTTGACCGGCTCGCCGCCCTTGCTGAGATCGAGCAGGTAGATCGAGGTCACGCCCTTGTTGGCCACGTAATCGGTGGCGCGCACGGTATAGAGGGCATACCTGCCGTCCGGGGAAAGCTGCGGATCGCCGACGCGGTCCATCATCACCAGGTCGCGGATATTGAAGGGGTGGGGACCATGGTTCTCGACATCGGCGGCCACGGCGGACGTACCGGCCAGCGCAAGCGCCAGCGCGACAAACAAGGGTTTCATCGAAGGGTTCCCTGAGTATTGCGAAAGCACTGACGGTAAGAGGCGGCGGCACGCAGCGCAAGCCGCGGCGCGACACCGCAGGTTCCTGCTCCCACACGGCCCCAGGCCAAGGCGGAAGGCGCCGGTATACTCCTGCTTTTGACGCCCGGCCTGCCGCATGACCGACGCCATCGCCCCAACCCTGTCCGGCACGACGGCCATCCGGGTCGACGCCGACGAACTGTTCGGCCATCCCAAGGGGCTGTATGTCTGCTTCTTCACCGAAATGTGGGAGCGCTTCTCCTTCTACGGCATGAAGGCGCTGCTGGCGCTTTACCTGATCAAGCACCACGGCTTCTCGGACGCCGAGAGCCTGTCCGTGCTGGGCGCCTATGGCGGCCTGGTCTATGCCACGCCCTTGCTCGGCGGCTTGCTGGCCGACCGCTACCTGGGCATGCGCAAGGCGGTGGCGCTCGGCGGCATCCTGCTGTGCCTGGGCCACCTGGGCATGGCAGTGGAAGGCCATGCGGCCACGGTCGGGCCGGATGGCGTGGTGCATCGCGACGCGTTTGCGCTGAGCGTGTTCTACCTGTCGTTGGCGCTGATCATCAGCGGCGCGGGCTTCCTCAAGCCGAATATCTCCACCGTGGTGGGCAAGCTCTATCCCGAGAACGATCCCCGCCTGGACGCCGGCTTCACCCTATTCTATGCCGGCATCAATGTCGGCGCCCTATTCTCCGCGCTGATCTGCGGCTATCTGGGCGACACCTATGGCTGGGGCTACGGCTTCGGCGCGGCCGGCATCGGCATGCTGGCGGGGCTGGCCGTCTTCCTTACCGGGCAGAAATACCTGCAAGGACATGCAGAGCCGCCGAATCCCCAGGCGCTGCGTCGCCGCGTGTTCGGCCCGATCACGGTGGAGTGGGCCATCTACCTCGGTGCTGCCCTGACCTTGCCGGTGCTGTGGGCGCTGATGCAACTAGGCGATGCCGTGCTGTGGCTGCAGGTGCTGGCCATGTTGTCGTGGCTGGGCTGGCTGGGCTGGTATGTCACCGCGCGCTGCACGCCGGTGCAGCGCCGCCAGATGCTGGCCTGCGTGTTCTTCACCGCCATCTGCCTGTTGTTCTTCTCGCTGTACGAGCAGACCTATGGCTCATGGGTACTGTTCAACGACCGCATGCTGACCAAGGACCTGTTCCCCTCGCTGGTGATCCGCGAGGGCCACCCGGTGCCCTGGTCCACCCTGCCCTTGCTGCTGTGCCCCTTCGTGATCGCCCTTGCCCTGCGCCTGCGCGGCCAGCGCCTGCCGGCTATCCTGCTTGGCGGCCTGACCGTGATGGGGCTCGCGTTGATCGTGCGCGATTGCATCGTGCTGCCACAGACCGCCAGTTCACTGACCTACCTGGGCGCCCTGTTCATCGTGCTGCTTTCCCCGCTGATGGCCTGGCTATGGCCCTTCCTCGACCGGCACGGCCTCAACCCATCCACCCCGGCCAAGAGCGCCATCGGCCTGGCCTTTGCCGGCCTGTCGTTCCTGCCGCTGCTGCTGGGCAACGACACCGTCACGCCCGATGCGCTGGGCAGCGTCTGGTGGATCGTGCTGGCCTACCTGCTGATCGAGATCGGCGAAGTCGCCCTGGCCCCCATCGGCCTGTCCGCCGTCACCCAGCTCTCGGTACCCCAGGTAGCCGGCCTGATGATGGGCGCCTGGTGGCTGGGCACCTCGTTCTCCGAGCAGCTAGCTTCCATCTTCGGCAAGTTCGCCGCCCTGGACCTTCCCGCCGACGGCAAGATCGACCTGGCCGTGGCGACGGCCAAGTATGGGGAGTTGTTCCAGCACATGATCTGGCTGGGATTGGCTGCCGCGGTAGGGGCGCTGGCGTTGACGCCGGTGATGAGGCGGTGGATGAAGAATGCTGGCTGAGGCCTTCTTGCCGCCAAAAAAGAGCGGCATGGTTCACGATTCCCGCAGCTTCTCGTACGAAAACGCTTACTCATTACGTAGGCGACCGGTGCTGGTATAAAACGTGCCTTGGCATCCTCGAGACAACCAGGGGATTCCCACATGCACCGCCAGCGCCCTTCCGCCGGCTTCACCTTGATCGAACTGATGATCGTCGTGGCGATCATCGCCATCCTTGCCGCCATTGCCATTCCGGCGTATCAGGACTACACGATACGAGCCCAGGTGAGCGAGGGCATGAGCTTGGCCACTGGAGCCAAAGCCGCTATATGGGACTTTGTATCTAACACCGGACGATTTCCCACAGAAAATCAGTCTGCGGGCCTTGCAGCCCCTGCCTCAATCTCAGGCAGCTACGTTTCCGGCGTGAATATTGTCGAGGGCCAAATACAGGTTTCCTTCAACAGCCTCAAAGCTAACGCCGCCATTAAAACGCAAACACTGATTCTTTCACCGGTAACCAACGTCGGCAGCATCACATGGGTATGCACAGGTAGCACACTCTCAGCCAAGTATCTGCCCTCGACCTGTAGACAGTAGCTAGCACTCAGGTGTGCTAGCCTAACATCCTTGCCAGTCCCACTGGCGAAAAGTGACGCTTCGCGTCACTTTTCGCCCTAAACTGAATAGCAGTATGGTGCCATACACATCACGTTTCGTGCCTCAAACCCAGTCCTGTCTTGTACGCTTGTGACCATTCGTGATGGTGTGCACAATCCCCTTTCCCGTTGATATGCGGGAATATAAAAGCGGCAGCCATGGCATATAAGCTGCTTGACATGCCGCGAGCTTCCTGGTCGTTCCGACCGCAAGTATTGGGACCAATCCCGCCTAGGGGGATTCGGGACTGGGGCTCAGGGGGCAATAACTACGGTTAGCTAACCAAGACAGAGGAACCATCATGAAGAACGTGCAAAAGGGCTTCACGCTGATCGAGTTGATGATCGTCGTGGCGATCATCGCGATTCTGGCTGCCATCGCCATCCCGGCTTATCAGGACTACACCATCCGCTCACAAGTTTCTGAAGGACTCTCGTTGGCCGATGGTGCGAAGACCGCCTTAGCCGAGTATTACTCGAACAAGGGGCAGTTTCCGACCTCGAATGGTTCAGCTGGCCTTGCAGCAGCAGCGAGCATCAATGGCAATTATGTTTCGCAGGTCGATGGCGGCACCACGCAGGGTCAGATCCAAGTGAGCTATGGTGGCCCAAAAGCCAACGCCAAGCTGTCGGCCGGTCCCGCAGTGCTCATCCTGTCGGCGATTACCAACGCGGGCAGCGTGCAGTGGACTTGCAAGGCAGGGGCCAACTTGTCGACCAAGTATCTGCCGTCTTCGTGCCGTTAATTTGGCAATTTTGGCTGGGCATTTAAAACCAGCTTCAAGAAAAAGAAGGGCCGCCACAGGCGGCCCTTCTTTTTTCGACATAGCAGAAGCAATGCGAGCCCTTCCCCAAATCATAGCGCTTTATCTCATATTGATTATAGCCTGGGTCGCTTATCAGCCCGGGCTTAAAGGCGATTTTCTCTTTGATGACTTTGGTAATTTGCCTGCCTTAGGGGCCACCGGACCAATAGATAACATCAACGCTTTCGCACGATACATTACTTCAGGCAATGCTGATGTTACCGGCAGGCCTGTAGCTCTGGCCACATTTTTACTCGATGCGCAAGACTGGCCGGCCTCTCCTGCTTCATTTAAGCACACCAACGTCCTAATTCATTTGCTCAATGGAACCTTGCTCGTCTGGGCACTATTGCTACTTGGCAGGGTATTGCAGCTACCTGAGAAGATTAGCCAAAATGCCGCTATCACTGGCGCCGGTATCTGGCTACTACATCCCTTCTTTGTATCTACGACGCTGTATATCGTACAGCGAGAGGCTATGCTGCCAGCAACCTTCACGCTACTTGCGTTGGTTGCCTGGGTTAAAGGCTATAACAGACTACTATCCAACTCGAGGCGAAGCGGCCTAGCCATGATGGGAATAGCAATCATGGCTTGCACACCACTAGCAGTATTGAGCAAGGCCAACGGGGCATTACTTCCACTACTCTTATTGGTAGTCAACTCAACCATATTGGCACCAAACGCATCCGCATCAAGCAATACAATTCGGGTCTATCGCTATGCATCTTACCTTCTTCTAGTTATACCAAGCCTGCTTCTTATTATTTGGCTGGTCGCCAAAATCCCCTCGTCGATGGAGAGCGCGGCTGAAACAAGGTCTTGGACCGTCTATCAACGGCTATTAAGCGAACCAAGAGTCATAACTGAATATCTGGTTCGACTCGCCATACCGCGATCTTCTTCACGAGGATTATTCAATGATGCCATCCAGGCTTCAACTGGATTGATGCATCCATGGACTACACTACCCTGCATGCTGCTCATTGCAGGCCTTATCATTCTCGGATTGAGGTTACACCGAACTCATCCAACGTGGGCACTCACAATACTCTTTTACTTTGCAGGTCATATTATTGAAAGCACCTGGATTCCTTTGGAGCTGTACTATGAACACCGCAATTATCTACCTGCAACCCTGCTCTTCTGGCCAGTCAGCATTGCAATCTTTACAAATCTATATCCAACAAAGATCCAATCTCTACTTGCAGCAATAGTACTAGGCCTCTTGGCGATCTTGACTCGCTTGCACGCCACGCAATGGGGTGACGGCTATTTATTGGCTAATGTTTGGGCATCTATAAATTCAACATCCACGAGAGCCCAAGCCAATGCGGCCTCATATGAAATAGCTCATGGAAGATCAGGTCTTGCAGCTCGGCGTCTTCAAGCGGCCTTAGCCATCAATCCACTCGACATCCAAGTTCCAGTTAATCTCATTGGAGCCGAGTGCAAACTAGGAAGCGTAAGACCCGAGACCATACACGCGCTGTCCTATGCATTAAGCCATGCAAAATCGGGCTCTGAACTAACTTACCACTGGTTTAACGACCTGATATCTCTTGCACGCAGCTACTCATGTGTAGGCCTCGATCTCGATACCGCCGCCATGCTTCTCCGGTCAGCCCAGGACAACTCCTATTGGCAAGCACTCCCCGGGAAAAGACAAGACCTAGACCATCTTGAGGGTTTGCTTGAACTTGCCGAAGGAGCCCCACAGGCGGCACTGAACTCGTTCAATCGGGCCTTGGCTCAGCAGCCGAGGCCTGACGCGGCTTTGGAGCAGGCTGCTCTCTTGGGCTCAGCAGGGCAACCCGAGCTTGGGCTAGCCCACCTGTCATATTTCGATACCCTACCTCCACCGGCCCAGCCACCAGTTGGCATGCCGATGCTTCACGCATGGATACTTCGGGAGCAACACTATTGGCCCCATGAATTAGCTCACTTAAAAGAAACGCTCACGGCAGACACAAAAGAGAAGCATGAAAAATAAATACCCAATGAAAGTATTTAAGTCATCAGCTGGGCTTTCTGTCTGCGCACTCATGCTTGCGCTCTTTCTCGCCGCCATTGTGTATTGGCCCGGTCTGTCCGGTTCATTCATATTTGATGATTACCCAAATATCGTTGACAACCAAGCCGTTCAGCCCGTGAACGCGAGCCTGCCAAACCTAATCCGGGCAGCCCTTTCTTCGCCATCAAGCGACCTGAAACGCCCCCTGTCTTCTCTAAGTTTTGCTGCAAACTACTTGGCATCGGGCCTCAATCCTTATTGGATGAAGATCACCAACCTGGCCATTCACTTCGGTAATGGCATCTTGTTCTTCTTCTTGACTCGAGCACTATTAAGTGCAGTGACCGCCCCTGCAGCAGGGCAAGGACAGATATCCGAACGTCGCCAAATCACCACCGCAGCCCTCGTCGCCGGCTGCTGGATGATCCTTCCCATTAATCTCACAGGCGTTCTTTATATCGTGCAACGGATGGAGGCCTTGGCAAATCTTTTCATTGTTGCGGGCCTTATCGTGTACTTGAAAGGACGGCAGTTGATGTTGTCCGAGCCTTCAGCGAAGCCAAAACATTTTTTGACTTCGCCAGGCTTTTTACTTTGCGCTGCAAGTTTGATTGGCTTTACGGCCGTCGGAGTGCTTGCTAAAGAGACGGCAGTAATGTTGCCTCTTTATGCCGCCCTGACAGAGTGGCTTCTCATCACAAAACCGCGTCGAAGCAATAAGCAACAGAGTGTGCCAAGAAAATCTGACTGGCGAATTATCGGACTCTTTATCTGTGTCCTTTACATACCGTTAGCAGTGGGTTTGGCCTGGACACTGCCTCAAGTGTTAGACCCTATGCACTGGGCAACGAGAAGCTTCTCACTGAAGACCCGCCTTCTTAGCGAAACACGTATCGTGGTCGACTATTTGGCCTGGACCATATTGCCCACGTTCAAAACACTCTCCTTTTATCACGATGACTTCCAGGCCTCACAAAGCCTGATAGCACCCTGGACGACCATTGCCAGCCTCGCAATACTTATTGGACTTGCTTCTTCCGTACTAGGCATCAGGCGCTACCTTCCACTTGTCGCGATAGGCATCGCCTTCTTCCTAGGCTGCCAGTTACCGACAGCAACGATAATTCCTCTTGAACTTGTATTCGAACATCGAAACTACTTCGCAAGCTATGGCGTAATGCTGGCCATCGTTCCCTATATGCTCGGCATTCCTCCAGGAAGGCTTGTCAAATTTCACGCATCATCCGATACGGATCAGAATGAGAAAGAAGCGCCTCAATATGTGGAATCACTCCCGCTTGCTCGACGTTCAATCCTTATTTGCCTAATACTATTTTGGGCAGCTAATACTTGGATGACTTCGCAAGCATGGGGTGACCCTCTCCGATTGGCGCGGGAATTGGCAATGCGTGCTCCAAATTCCCCAAGAGCCCAATATGAGCTTGGCCGCACCTACATCATCTATTCACACTATGATCCCACCTCGCCATTCACACAATACGCATATGAGGCACTGGAAAAGGCCGCCACTCTACCTAATTCATCGATCTTGCCGGAGCAGGCGCTAATCTTCATGAATTCGCGCATGGGACTAGCTCAAAAGGACGCTTGGTGGGATAGCCTCATTAACAAACTCAGCAAACACAAGCCAACGGTACAAGACGAAAGCTCCTTGGGTGCGCTTACCCAGTGTGCCCGCGAAGGTCATTGCGAACTACCTAACCGACGAATGACCGCTGCTTACTTAGCCGCGCTCTCGCATCCAAATCCCAGCGCCCGCCTACTCGCAATGTATGGCGAGTACGCCTGGAACATCTTGAATGATCGACCTCTTGGCTTGAGCCTCTTGCAAGAGGCCACGCACGCAGCGCCTCAAGAGCCAGCTTACTGGATAACACTCATCAGAATGCTAGTCAGCCAAGGCCAGAAACAGGAAGCAATGCAGGCCATGCAAAAGCTGTCATCCTTGAACATTGGAGGACGCCTGAGTGGAACCATCGACGAACTTTCTGCGCTCATGGAGTCCCACTAGCGACCTGCCACGCCATCACACTAACGACCTACGGAAACATGGAACGTGACAAAGACGCTATACCTCATTTCCTTTTATTTCGCCCCTCTGGGGAGAGCAGATGGCGTCAATCGCTCATATCTTTCGCGCTATCTTGGGGATGAAGGTTGGAATGTAAGAGTCATTTGCGCAGACCGCCCAAGGGGGCTGCTACGCAACTATCAAACGGATCCATCGCTTCTCGATGTCTTGGGTCCAAATGTCAGACGATACGGCGTGCCCTATACCGGGGGCATCGCTACCGAGCTTGCGTATCTCGCTGGGTTGCAAAGAGATCCATTCAGCCAATGGATACCACCCGCCTTGGAGGAAACCCGCCGGGTCATTGACGTGCCAGGCATCGTTTACGCCGTAGTCCCTCCGGTAAGCAATGCCCTCATTGCCTGCCAGATAGCCAAGGAGCGCGGATTACCTCTTGTCCTAGACTTCAGGGACAACGAGTTTGGATTACCAAAGGATTGCGTGCATCAATCCGCGCTCATTGCTACGTCGACCTCAAGATCCCTGCAAGATATGCAGAAGCACTATGACCTAGATCCAGCAAGTCGAAAAGATCTGATCTATTACAATGGATACCCCGATATCACCCAACAAAAGACCACAGCCACCGCAACCAGTGTCACTCGATTGATTTATGCGGGCTTATTGAATTGGGAGCAAGATCCAGCGCTCGTAGCGCGTGCGGCACATCGGTTAGCGAAACGAGAGCCAGAGCTCAGAGGCAAGTTGCAAATCGATTACTATGGACCAAGCAACTATTACACAAGCCTCACAAAACACGCATTGACTAACGAAGTTGCCGCATTCAAGGGCTATATCTCGTTTGCTCAAGTCCAGCGCGAGCTACAGAAATCGTCCATGGGAATAAGTACGCTCGTCGCCTCTTCGAAATCCTACTGCATCCCATCGAAAGTATTCCAATATCTCGCAGCGGACTTGCCGATTTTTGCTATCACTCCGCCTGGCGCACTGTCAGACCTAATTGCAGAAACTGGCGTCGGAGTTTGCGCATCACCCACCGACCACGACAGTGTGATCAAATCGCTGGAAATGATATTAAGGGAACCGGGGCAGATCGATCGTCTTAGAAGCAATGTAATAAAGCAACGTAATAAATTTTCACTGCGGGGACAAGTCGCCACCTTATCCTCGGCCTTGAGTGAGCTACTGTAAATGCTTCAACGAACCATCAGCAGAATTGACCTCTGGCGTTACCGAAAGGTAGCGCAATTTTGCTTTGGCAGCGTCCTAGATATGGGATGTGGCCAACAAGGCCTAAGAAATGCATTATCACCTAGCATCAATTATGTAGGGTGTGACATAGATGGCGGCATGGTTCGTGGCTCAGCCATAAGCTTGCCCTTCTTAGATCGGACTTTCGATATCGTGGTGCTCTGCGAAATTCTCGAGCACCTCGATGCGCCAGGGCAAGCCATCCGAGAAGCGGCGCGTGTAGCCAAGAATCGAATCATTATTTCGGTTCCAAATGATTATTCCCTTGTTCGTCTTGCCAGACTCGCACTCGGTCGTGACGTGGAAATTGACGACGAACACATCGTGAGCTACAACGCGTTCAACTTGAGATCCATGTTGGCCAGAAGCAACTTTGTAACTCAAAAAGAGTTTTCATTCCCGCTCCGCCTTCAGCTGCTTCCCGAGATTCCAATCCAATCTCGTTTTGGATATTGGCAATTTTCTATAGCAGACAGAAGAAACTGAATCCAACGGCATGAAACGAGACAAACGCCATTGGGCAATTACAGCTGTATTGATTGCCGGATTTTTTTTTGTTCTACAACGCCTCTTTGCAACAGGAGGCCAATTGTCTTGGCATACCCTCGAGTGGACGCCCCTGCTCATGGCGCTGCTTTTCGCAATCGCACAAGAACTTACAAATCCCTGGATCGCCAAATTCTCGCTTCGTGCCGTTGGACGAGACGAAAGCTACTTGCGATTATTGGCGATTGTTACGACAAGTGCCACTTCGAATGCGATGATTCCCTTACCTGCAGGCATTCCCTTGCGCATATGGCTGCAACAGCATTGGCTCAGTGTTCCATATGCCACTTCAGTATCAGCCGCCTTAATCGAGTCAATCGTGAGCTACGGCATACTCGCAGTTACTGCTATTACATCGCTGCTTTTATGGGCACCTGATATCTTTGAAGCCACACGAAGCCAAGCCCCATGGCCTCTAATAGCGGCGGTTGCGGTGACGATCATTGTAGTGGCAGCGTTGGGAGCGCGCACTCTAAAACATCGTGGCTCCATCTTGATTAAAGAGCTAGCCCGCTCCAGCAGACCCTCCTTAAAGTGGGCTGGGCTAGTGGCATTAATTGCTGCGCTTGGCATCCTGCTTGCCTATTGGCGCCTGCAGTGCATTGGCAATGCATTGCCTACTTCCCACATAGACTGGGGACTGGCCTTCGTCGGCCTAGTCGTTTCACGGCTGGCAGGAGTCGTATCGATGATTCCTATGGGATTGGGAGCACGCGACTTAAGCCTTGGATATTTTCTAGTCCTAGCTGGCGTACACCCCGAAATTGCCGCCACATGGGCTACCCTGGACAGGATCGCCATGACTGTTCCTTATGTCGCATGCGGCTTGGCCAGCCTGCCCATTGTTCATCGTCTAAGGAAAAGTCATCAGAATCGCCCCCCCCACTTCGACTAAGAGCTAGCCTATAAAAGCAGTAGCAGCTGACTCCTTAACTCCTAGCATCCATCTATGGAGCGCTAAAGCAGAATAGCCAGATTCAAATTGGTCACGCCTAGAAACCCAAGCCAGCAAAGCTTCTACTTTTTGTTTGCTTGATGCAGCCACTCCAGGCATAAGCAATGCCATAGAAAGAAACGGGTTCCCTCCTGTACTCACTATCCGAAACCCTGCGCGTTGACACGCGGATATGTATTCAGCGAGCCTGAAACCAATTCCACCCGTGGGAGATTCAGATTTTCTCCTCCGAACAAAGGATATGACTTGCTGCATCTCCTTCCCAGGATCCAGGGCTAAAAGGACGCCACCTGGCTTCATAACTAAGTGAATACCCTTTAAGGCTTCAAAGACCTGATGCTGGCCGTACATCAAGCATGTAATAGCTAACACTCCATCGAAGCTGGCCTCAGCAAACGGTAACGAAAACATACTGCCCTGCACGCAAGGAGTGACATCCCTATAGAGCCTGCAGTAGCTCAATGCCAGATCTTGCCCCACCAGCTCGATATCAGGCCGCTCCCGAGAAACCAACGATCCCAACCTTCCATAGCCTCCACCCAGATCAAGCAGCCGGCCACCACTAGGTATCCTTGGCAAAAGGATCTGCTTCACAATCCACCAATGCCAATTATGAATTGCCTTATTTGCTTTGATCGAGAGATTCCGGAACAAGACGCCAGCTAGATCGTATTGATTAGCTTTTGCTCGCTTTTCCCAAGTTTCTCGAATACTACTCACTCAGGCACCACGCTTGATATAAGCTGATTTGCTATGTGTCCAAGGGAAAACTCCTTGGCAGCAGTTTCCGTATACTTAGCGAAAGAAGATGCATCTGCATGCAATGCATCGCGCAAGGCCAAAGCAAAACTTTGTGGATCAACCTTTGCGCTCAGTATCCCACACCCGAAAGATCTTACCAGGCGTGGCAGATCTCCTACCGGGGTACATACGATGGGCCTCCCCAGCTTCATCGCGTCCGAATAAACGACCGGAATGCTCTCGATCTTGGATGGTATGAGAATCCAATCAGCACGTGAAATGGCATCTTCCGCCTCAGACTTCGAAAGATATCCTCCAAGGATAACCGGTCGACATTCCTTAACCAGCTTATTAATACGATCTTTGACGAGACGATCAAGACCACCTCCACCTTGAATCTCAATAGATTCGATAGATAGCCAGTCCGACTCGGATAAGAAATCCAGCGCATCCAACAAAAGGTCAATTCCTTTGTTGGGATGCCAGCGACCAAGAAATAACAGCCTATATGGCTTGAATGTTCGAGGAGGATATGAAGAACAGGATTGGAGCGCTCGGGTAGTTGGAAGAAAACCAACGCGTGCATTGGCAAGCCGACTCGCATCATCGGCGAGTTGATAGCCATCCGCTATGGCGACATCTGCCTGCCTTATTACTCGTCGCAGCATTGAACGAAGCAGCGGTATTCGCCCAAGGGTCCAAACGTCACTACCCAACATCCATGCAGTATACGGAACGCGAGCTTTAGACGCCGACCGCCGGACCCATTCACCACAAGGCAATCCCCATAATGCAATGGCTCTTACAATGCCACCTCGCATCGCCTTATTTGTTGCTCGCTGCCCTCCCAGAAGTACCCGCCCTATCCAAAGAGCATCTATCAGACGCCATGGCTTGAGCGTCGACAAGGGCTTTTCAGGTGAGGCAAACCGATATATCTCTACACCATCACACCAATATTCGTAACTAGTCGAGATACCAGGTGCAACAACTCGTACTTGGTAATATGAAGCCAATGCACAGGCCAAGTCAGCGACAAAGGATCCCGCAGCTTCGCTGCCATCGTTATGTATTGGAAACGAACTTGTGACTAGAACAACTACTGACGTTCTAGCGCCTTCGGTAGCCATGCTTACGAACCTTCATGATCTTTAATGCTGTTATACGTCAATGCGGTGATTTGCTCTGAAACCAGACCAATCAAGAAGACAATTACGGCAGCACTCCAAAGCAGCGTACTCATATTCGTTAGCCTGCCGTAACGCATAAAAGTCCACGCGTAATTCATACATCCTAAGACAAAAAATAGCGCACTCGCAGGAACAAATAATCTCAAAGGCGAATAGAGCGTTGCAATCTTGAATATAATCAACAAAAACCGCAGACCATCCCGTATCGGCTTGATATGACTCTTGCCAATTCGCTGGGCCGCTTTGATAGGGATATACGCAACAGGATAGGCACTACGGAAAAACGCCATAGTGCTCGTAGTTGGATATGAGAATCCATTAGGCAACAAATGAATGAACTCGCGGAATTTCCCAGCACGAACTGCGCGCAGGCCAGAGGTTAGATCTGCAACAACATGACCGGTCATCCTGGTAGCCAGCCAGTTATAAAGTGTATTGGCTACACCACGCCCTACGCCCGCCTGACTACTCCAGTCACGTGCACCAACCACCATATCGTAGCCTTCTTCCAATTTTTCGAGCAGTCGCGTGATATCAGCGGGATCATGCTGACCATCACCATCCATGAATACCAGGATATTGCCGGATGCCGCCCGCGTACCGCGTTTTATCGCGGCACCGTTTCCCATCGAGTAAGGCGAGGAGAGGCATTTCACTCCACTGGCCGCACAGATATTACGGGTATCATCCGTGGAACCATCGTCCACTACCATGATCTCGGCATCCGGCTGGGCCGTTCGCAACCTAGGCAGAAGATCCTTCAAGGCAGGCCCTTCATTTTTCGCAGGCAGGATGATGCTGAGTCGATTCAAGCGACTTCCCCTCAAGATTGAAGAGTCATCATAACCCGGCCATAAGCCGGTAGATGTGGCGAACTTGACGTTTGCGTGGTGCACAGCAACCCCTTATCACTAGCGCCCCAACAGCACCTTCACCGCCTGCACAACCCGTTCCGCATCACCATCAGACATGGCCGGAGACAATGGAAGGCTGACGGTCTGCCGGCCGAGACGCATCGCTTGCGGCCACTGCTCGGGCCGCCAGCCAAAACGTTGCTGGTAATAGGGGTGCTCTGGTACGGATAGGTAATGCACGCCTGCACCGATGCGAGCCGCGTTCATTGCATCGAGAAAGCCATCCCGACTCAAGCCACAGCGCGCCTCATCGATCATCACGGTATAGAGGTGATAGCCGTGCCGGGTCTGTGCTTCTGGCGGGGCAGGCAGGTCGATGGGTAGCCCCTCAAGGGCATGGTCATAGCGTTGCCACAACTCTCTCCGCCGCTGCCAGTTCTGCTCGACTCGGGCCAACTGGTGGATACCGATGGCAGCCTGCAGATCCATCATGTTGTATTTGAAGCCGCATTCGACCACCTGGTAATGCTTGTAACCCTTGTCACCGAAGCGATGCCAGGCGTCCTTGCTCATGCCATGCAGGGCCAAGATACGGGCACGGGCAACATGCTCTTCATCGCGCCCCAGAATCATGCCTCCCTCGCCCGTCACGACGTTTTTAGTCACATAGAAGCTGAAGCAGCCGAAATCGCCGAAGGTACCGGCAGGCCGGCCATGGAACTCGGTTTCGATGGCGTGGGCGCAATCCTCGATCACCATCAGGCCGTGCTTGTCGGCAATGGCCATGATCCGGTCCATATCGCAGGGCCGCCCGGCAAAGTGAACCGGCAGGATGGCCCGGGTCCGGGGGGTAATGGCGGCCTCGATCGCATCTGGATCGATGTTCTGGGTCACAGGGTCGACATCGGCCAGGACTGGGGTCAGTCCAGCATGGAGGATGGCATTGACCGTGGCGCAGAATGTGAGGGGCGTGGTGATGACTTCACTGCCTGGCTCCAATCCCGCCGCCACCATACTTACGTGCAGGGCTGCCGTACAGGAATTGACGGCAGCCACCTGAGACGACCGCACCCCTCGCCAAGCGGCAAAGTCCCGCTCGAATTGCGCAACCCGTGGCCCCGTCCCTAACCAGCCGGAGCGTAGACAGGCCTCGACTTCGGCAATCTCATCCTCCTCGATACGAGGAGCGCCAAAGACCAGGAAAGGTTGCTGCGAGGCATCAGATGACACGGTCGATTCTCAAGGTGAAAGCCGGCTTTCTATCCCAATCCCAAGGCAGCCGTCCATGACCCCTCGCTCGGGCACGGCAGTTGCTTACCGTTCTGGGAGGTGGCTCGCATGCATCTGTGCGGCACGTCACCTCAGGCGCATACCCTTGTCCTTGCTGCGTGACCAACCCATTGAACTAGGGTAAATTCCTATCCAATCAGGGGGCTGAGCCAAAACCGCCATGTCAACGTTAATGCAACCCTCGCTCGCGGGCCTATCCGGCTTGGCGCGCAGGCTGGTATCGGAGGATGTCCTACCCGAGGCTGATGTGCGCAAGGCCGTGGCGGACTCGCTGCAGCACAAGGCCACGCTGACCGCCTGGCTGCTGGACCACAACCTGGTGGACAGCGCCCGTCTGACCCGCATCGCTTCTGACGAGTTCGGTATGCCCATGATGGATGTGAGCACTATCGCTCCCGCCCACATGCCATCCAACCTGATCAGCGAGGCGCTGATCAACAAGCATCACGCCCTGCCGCTGTTCAAGCGCGGCAAGCGTTTGTTCGTGGGCATTGCCGACCCGATGCAATCCCACGCACTGGACGAAATCAAGTTCCACTCCAACTGCATGGTGGAACCCATACTGGTGGAGCGCGGCCAGTTGATGCGCGCCATCGAGACCATGCTCAATACCATGAGCGCCACCGTACCCGACCTCGGCGGCGGCGACTTGGACGAGCTGGCACTGGAGGGAGGCGACGAAGAGGCCGAAACCACCGGCATCGACGCCAATGCCAACGACGATGCGCCAGTCGTCAAGTTCGTCAACAAAATCCTGGTGGATGCCATCAAGCGCGGCGCTTCGGATATCCACTTCGAACCCTTCGAAACCCAATATCGTGTGCGTTTGCGCATGGATGGCATGCTTCGCGCCGTGGCCAGCCCCCCCATGAAGCTGGCATCGCGTATCTCCTCGCGCCTGAAGGTGATGTCCGGCCTGGATATCGCCGAACGCCGCGTGCCTCAGGATGGACGCATCAAGCTCAACCTCTCCAAGAGCCGTGCAGTGGACTTCCGCGTCAGCACGTTGCCGACACTGTTCGGCGAGAAGATCGTGCTGCGTATCCTGGACGGCTCCGCCGCGAAGCTGGGCATCGACGCCCTGGGCTATGAGGACGAGCAGAAAAAGCTCTACCTGGATGCCATCCATAAGCCCTATGGCATGGTGCTGGTCACGGGCCCGACCGGTTCAGGTAAGACGGTGTCGCTGTATACGGCACTCAACATCCTCAACACCGCCGAACGCAATATCTCGACAGTGGAAGACCCGGTGGAAATCCGTGTCGAGGGCATCAACCAGGTCCAGCAGAACGTCAAGCGCGGCATGACCTTCGCGGCAGCCTTGCGCTCCTTCCTGCGCCAGGACCCGGATGTGATCATGGTCGGCGAAATCCGCGACCTGGAAACGGCCGAGATCGCCATCAAAGCGGCGCAGACCGGCCATATGGTGCTTTCCACGCTGCACACCAACGACGCACCGCAGACCATCTCGCGCCTGATGAACATGGGTATCGCGCCCTACAACATCACTTCCTCGGTAACCCTGGTGATCGCGCAGCGACTGGCTCGTCGCTTGCACGACTGCAAAAAGCCCATGGACCTGCCGCCCCAGACGTTGCTGGATGCCGGCTTTACCCAGGAAGACATCGACGCCGGCCTGACCATCTATGAAGCCGTCGGCTGCGATGCCTGCAATGAAGGCTACAAGGGCCGCGTCGGCATCTACCAGGTCATGCCCATGCTGGAGGATATCCAGAAGATCGTGCTGCAAGGCGGCAATGCGCTGCAGATCGCCGAAGTGGCCCGCAAGGCGGGCGTCAATGACCTGCGTGCCTCCGCGTTGCTGAAGGTCAAGAAGGGCGTCACCAGCCTAGCCGAAATCGACCGCGTCACCAAGGACTAAGGTACCCGCCAGGCATCGACCAGGCGGGACGAGGCGGTTCGTCACACTGAAGTTGCGCCCGGGACCACGAATTACCCTGGGGGAATGGCTTAAGCTGAATAAAATCAGGCAGTCGCCATCCTGAGGCGGCCCGACCGAACAAGCAGGGGGGAAGGAATACCATGGCCACGGCCACCGCCACCGCTAAGAGCACCGAGAAGCTTGCCGCGCAACGCGCAGAGGTCAGCAAGCTGACCATGTACGACTGGGTTGCGCTCGACAAGCGCGGCAAGCGCATGAAGGGCGAAATGCCGGCGAAGAACGCCTCGCTGGTCAAGGCGGAACTGCGCCGCCAGGGCATGAACCCGCAGACCGTGCGGGAACGCTCCAAACCCCTGTTCGGCGCCACCGGCAGCACGGTGAAGCCCCGTGACGTGGCCATCTTCAGCCGCCAGATCGCCACCATGATGGCCTCCGGCGTGCCGATGGTGCAGGCCTTCGAGATCATTGCCGACGGCCAGAAAAACATCCGCTTCAAGAACATGCTCACCGATGTGAAGCAGAGTATCGAGGGCGGCTCGGCCTTGCACGAGGCCCTGGCCAAGTACCCCGTCCAGTTCGACGAGCTCTATCGCAACCTGGTGCATGCCGGCGAGTCGGCTGGCGTGCTCGACACCGTGCTGGATACGGTAGCGACGTACAAGGAGCGCATGGAGGGCATCAAGTCCAAGATCAAGAAGGCCTTGTTCTACCCAATCATGGTGCTAGCAGTGGCCATCCTGGTCAGCATGATCCTGCTGCTGTTCGTGGTGCCGGTATTCGCACAGACCTTCAAGGACGCCGGCGCGGCGCTGCCCGCGCCCACGCAGTTCGTGATCAGCGCATCGGACTTCATGAAGTCCTATTGGTGGGTCGTCATCGGCGGTATTGTGGGTGGTGTCGTCGCGATCATCATGGGCAAGAAGCGCTCCCCCAAATTCGCCCATCTCCTCGACCGAATCTCGCTACGGCTGCCCGTCATGGGCAATATCCTGCGCCAGTCGGCTATCGCCCGCTTTGCTCGTACGCTAGGCGTGACCTTCAAGGCGGGTGTACCGTTGGTGGAAGCTCTGGATGCTGTGGCAGGCGCCACCGGCAGCATCGTCTACAGTGATGCGGTTCACCAGATGCGCGAGGACGTGGCCGTGGGTCATCAGTTGCAGCTTTCCATGCGCCAGACCGGGCTGTTCCCGAACATGGTGGTGCAGATGACCGCCATCGGCGAGGAATCCGGTGCACTCGACCATATGCTGTTCAAGGTCGCGGAGTTCTACGAGGAAGAGGTGAACAACGCCGTCGACACCCTGTCGACCCTGCTGGAGCCCCTGATCATGGTGATCCTCGGCGTGCTGGTGGGCGGCATGGTGATCTCGCTGTATCTGCCGATCTTCAAGCTCGCAGGCACCGTGTAAGCTTGGCCCCGATCCGGGCCCCTCTCCCGCCGGGAGGGGGGCTTTTTTTATAGCTGCTGGAACCTCTGCATGCTCGATCTTCCGCACTGGCTTTGGATACTCGCTGCCGGCGTGCTCGGCCTGTTGGTGGGCAGTTTTCTCAATGTGGTGATCCTTCGCCTGCCCGAGCGGATGAAGGCCGAGTGGCGGCTGGATGCGTTCGATACGCTGGAACTGGAGCCGGACGGCCAGCCAATGCCACCAGGCATCGTGCGCGAGCCTTCGCATTGTCCCCATTGCCACCACCCTCTCGCGGCGTACGACAATATCCCGCTGTTCGGCTGGCTCCTGCTGGGTGGGCGCTGCCGCTATTGCAAGGCGCCGATTTCCATCCAGTACCCGCTGGTCGAATTGCTTTGCGGCGTGCTGAGTGCCCTCATCGTGTGGAAACTGGGGCCGACATGGACCGCCCTGGCCGGGCTGGCCTTCACCTGGCTGCTGATCGCGCTGTCGGGTATTGATTTCCGTACTCAGTACCTGCCGGACCAGCTCAACTATCCGCTGCTGTGGCTGGGCCTGCTGCTTTCCCTGCTGCCGATGTTCGTGCTGCCGCACGCGGCCATCCTGGGGGCCGCCATCGGCTATCTGAGCCTATGGAGCGTGTACTGGCTGTTCAAGCTGCTGACCGGCAAAGAAGGCATGGGTTACGGCGACTTCAAGCTGCTGGCCGCGCTGGGCGCCTGGATGGGGCCGACCGCCCTGCTGCCGGTGGTCCTGCTGTCCTCGCTGATCGGCGCCTTGGTCGGTGGCACCCTGATCGCCCTGCGCAAGCACGGGCGTGACGTGCCCATGCCGTTCGGTCCCTTTATCGCAGCGGCCGGCTGGGTGTGGTTCATGGCGGGCGACTGGCTGCTGCAGCACTACCTGCTGCTGACCGGGCTACGGTGAACACGCCTCGCCGCAGCTATGTGGTGGCCTTGACCGGCGGCATCGCCGCCGGCAAGAGCGCCATCTCGCGGCGTTTCGAGGCGCTGGGCATCCATGTCTACGACGCCGACGTAGCCGCGCGCGAGGTGGTGGCCCCAGGCACGGAGGGCCTGCGCGCGGTGGTGGAGCGCTTTGGCGCCGGGGTATTGGATGCCGGCGGCCAGCTCGATCGCACGGCCATGCGCCAGCGCATCTTCGGCGACGACGAGGCAAGGCACGCGCTGGAGGCCATCATTCACCCCCGCGTCCGCGCCTGGCTGCACGAACACGCCCTGGCCGACCATGGCCCCTATTGCCTGCTGGCCATCCCGCTACTGGCCGAGAATGCCAGCCACTACGACTGGGTGGACCGCGTCCTGGTGGTCGATGCGCCGGAAGCGTTGCAGCTCGACCGGCTGGTGCGCCGCGACGGCATCGAAGAGTCGCTGGCACGGCGCATGATAGAGCGCCAGGCCACGCGCGAGCGCCGCCTGGCGCTAGCGCATGACGTCATCGAGAACAGTGGCGACGAAGCCGAGCTGGACCATGCCGTCGCGCGGCTGCATGCCCGTTATCTGGCGTTGGCGTCGGCGGGTTGAGCGCTTCAACAAGCCCCCCTCCCAACCTCCCCCTGCCCGCAGGGGAGGAGCCAAGGCAGCCCGCCCTGACTCCCTGGACAAGGGGAATCATCATTGGCGCTGTTCACCAGAAGCCGCGAATCCCCGCCACGCCCTGTCCGCCGGCCCGCCTAGCCGTCTCGGTGTCGTCCCGGTGCATGCCGCCCAGGGCATAGACCGGCAAGGCAGCGGCCTCAACCAGTCCATGGAAAACCGGCCAGCCCAGCGGCACTGCCTCCGGATGCGTCGCGGTTGCCGCTACCGGCGACAAGGTGGCGAAGTCGGCCACCCGTTGGGCGCGATCCAGGTCGGCCGCATCGTGGCAACTGGCGCCGATCCATTGATTCAATGGCAGCGGCCTGGTCGCCAGCCCAGCCAATTGGCGGGCCTTCAGCTGTACGCCCACGCCCTCGCCCAGCGCCAGCGCACCGGCCACGTCGCCGCTCAGCAGCAGATGCGCGCCAAGGGGACGCGATACGGGCAACAGGGCGCGCGCCAGCTCGCGCACCTGTTCGATATCCCATAAAGGCAGGCGTAGCAGGACCAGCCGCTCACCGCCAGCAAGCACACCGGCCAGCCGCTGCCGCCAATCCGGAAAGGCCTCGGGCGGCACTTCGGCCGGCGTGATCAGATAATGCGCGGGCAGTTGCACCGCCCGCAGGATGAAACGGTCGGCCGGCGCCAACGACGACAGGTCCACGTCGGCGGGATCGCACCATCGCAGCGCCTGCCCTTCCAGCGAGGCCGGCTCGCCTTGCCATTGGCGAACCGTCCAGGCGTCCAATAGCAGCGAACGCTCGCCATAGCGCCAGGGAATGCGGATCAATGGCCGGTCGGCCGCCGCCTCCACACCCAGTTCCTCGCGCAGTTCACGCGCCAGTCCGGCCACGGGCGATTCGCCGGGTTCCAGCTTGCCTCCGGGGAACTCCCACAGGCCCGCCAGGTGCTTGCCGGGCGGCCGTTGCGCCAGCAGCACCCGGCCAGACGCATCGCGCAGCACGCCAGCCATCACGTGCATGGCCGGGGCGGATACGGACAAGGAAGAGCGCTCGCTCAATCGTTGCGGATGTACTCGACCATGTCGAAATCGTAGGCGTGCTCGGCATCCTTCTTGTGGTGCACGCGGGACACTTCGGTCCATTCGCTGAAGTGCACGCCAGGGAAGAAGGTGTCGGCGCCATCGACGGCCGCATTGACCCAGGTGAGGTACAGGCGCCGGGCCTGCGGCAGTGCCTCGGCATACACCGCGCCGCCGCCGATCACCATCAAGCCGGTACCCGCCGTGCGCGCCTGCGCCTCGGGCACGGAGCGCACGGTGACCTGGCCCGGAAACGGCGCCTCATGCCGGCGGCTGAGTACCAGGTTGGTACGGTCCGGCAGGGCGCGCCCGATGGCCACGGCGGTGTTGTAGCCCATCAGCACGTATTTCCCGAGCGTCAGCTCCTTGAACCAGCGCAGATCGTCCGGCAGGTGCCAGGGAAGCTGTCCCTTGCGACCGATGGCGAAGTTCTCGTCCAGTGCGGCGATCAGCGAAATAGCCATGGAAATCCTTGCATCATAGGGAGCCAGCCCCGCGCCGGCCGGTAGCGCGGCGCGCGCCGATCTTAGCAGGATGCGGCAAAGCGTCCACGCCCGACCAACGGCACTGTTACACCGCCACCGGCGCCTTGATGGCCCCGTGCGGCTCATAGCCGACGATGGCGATGTCGTCGTAGCAAAATTCGAATAGCGAGCGCACCTCGGGATTGAGCCGCAGCCTCGGCAGCGGGCGCGGCTCGCGGGTCAGCTGCAGGCGCGCCTGCTCCACGTGGTTGTTGTACAGGTGCGCGTCGCCCAGCGTGTGCACGAAATCGCCCACGCCCAGGCCGCAGACCTGGGCGATCATGTGGGTCAGCAGGGCATAGCTGGCGATGTTGAACGGCACGCCCAGGAAGATATCGCCCGAGCGCTGGTACAGCTGGCAGCTGAGCTTGCCGTCGGCCACGTAGAACTGGAACAGCGCGTGGCAAGGCATCAGCGCCATCTTCGGCAGCTCGCCCACGTTCCAGGCGCTGACCACCAGCCGGCGCGAATCGGGGTTGCGCTTGATCTCGTCCACCACCCAGCGGATCTGGTCCACGGCGCCGCCGTCGGCCGTCGGCCAGGCGCGCCACTGGCGGCCATACACCGGCCCCAGCTCGCCATCGGCGTCGGCCCATTCGTCCCAGATGCTGACGCCGTGTTCCTTGAGGTAGGCGATATTGGTCTCGCCGCGGAGGAACCAAATCAGCTCGTGGACGATGGATTTCAGGTGCAGCTTCTTGGTGGTGACCAGCGGGAAACCCTTGGCCAGGTCGAAACGCATCTGCCAGCCGAACACGCTGCGCGTGCCGGTGCCGGTGCGGTCGGCCTTGGCGGTGCCATGGTCGAGCACGTGCTGCAGCAGGTTCAGGTAGGCACGCATGGATCGGTTACTCCTTGGCCGGCATGGCGACCGTGAAGGGCCGCAAGGTCGGCGCCTTGCGCGACATCACCAGCAGGACAATGCCGATGATGACCAACGGCAGCGACAGCACCTGCCCCATGGTCAGCCAGCCCCAGGCGAGATAGCCCGGCCGCGGAAAGTCCGGCAAACGCACGAATTCCACGCCGAAACGGAAGCAGCCATACAGCAGGGCGAACAGCCCGGAAATCAGGTAGCGCGGGCGCGGCTTCATCGACACCAGCCACAGCACGGTGAACAGCACCACGCCCTCCAGCAGCATTTCGTACAGCTGCGATGGATGGCGCGGCAGCGCGCCGAACTGCGCCAGCGTCGCCTGCCATTGCGGATGCGAAGCGGCCCACGGCGCGTCGCAGGAAAGTTCGTGGCATTCACGGGCATGCGGGAAGATCATCGCCCACGGCACGTCGCTGGGCTTGCCCCACAACTCGCCGTTGATGAAATTGCCCAGGCGCCCCAGCCCCAGGCCGATCGGTACGATGGGCGCCACGAAATCCACCGTGTCGAAGAAATGCATCTGGTTGCGGCGCGACCACCACAGGCCCGCGACCAGCACGCCCAGCAGGCCGCCATGGAAGCTCATGCCGCCGTCCCATACCCGGAACAACGCCAGCGGATCCTGCCAGATCCAGTGCAGGTCCGCGTAGAACAGCATGTAGCCCACGCGCCCGCCCACGATCACGCCCATCATCACGTAGAAGGCCAGGTCGCCCAACGCATCGCGCGTCACCGGCAGGCGGCCGTGGCGGCGGCGGTACTCGGCCAATAGCCACGCCCCGACGAAGCCGCCCAGGTACATCAAACCGTACCAATGGATCTGCAGTGGCCCCAGATGGAAGGCAACAGGGTCGATGGCGACGGTATAGGGCTGCGTCATGGGCAAGAGGGATAGCAGGCAATGCGCCAGTGTAGCCGGCGGCGCCTTCGCTGGGCATCCGGCCGCCACGCAGGCCATCGTTCCTCCTACGCATGCATTCGAATGAATCACACTACGGAATGCGGTAAGGGATGAATGTTTCAATAGGCTTGCACCTGTACGTCACTTTGTTTTAACGTCGGGCTTACATCGCCTGTCCCCCAAGCCCGGCGATGCCATTGCACCCCACGCCCCTCCCCAGGGCACGGCGTGCTTCCCCATATCCAGACGTCCAGCTCAAGCGCGCTGGCTGCTGGCTATTTTTTGTTCGGAGTTCCACAACAATGAAGCAAAAGACACTGCTGGCTGCTGCCATTGCCGCAGCGCTCGTGCTGCAGACGTGGTCGGTGGCGGCACAGGATGCTGCCCCCGCCCAGGCTGACCAGTCCTCGGCCAAGAGCCTCGAAACCGTCACCGTGACCGGTTCGCGCATTCGCAGCGTGGACGTGGAAACCTCGCAGCCGGTATTCACCCTGGACAGGGCGGCCATCCAGGCCACCGGCCTGACCAACGTCAACGACATTCTGGCCCGCATGCCGTCCGCCGGTACTCCGGACATCACCCCGCAGGACACGCTGTCTTCCGGCACTGACGTGGGCGGCCGCTACGTCAACATCCGCAACCTGGGCTCGCAGCGCACCCTGGTGCTGGTCAACGGCCACCGCTGGAGCACCAGCCTGTCCGGCCTGACCGACCTGTCGACCATCCCGGTCTCGATGATCGAGCGCATCGACGTCCTCAAGGACGGCGCCTCCTCCATCTATGGCTCCGACGCCATCGGCGGCGTGGTGAACATCATCACCAAGGAGAAGTTCGACGGCGCCGAAGCCAACGTCTACTACGGCCAGAACGGCAAGGGCGACGGCACCACCACCAACTACGACTTCACCTGGGGCCACAGCACCGAAAAGAACTCCATCATCATCGGTGCCTCGTACCAGAACACCGACCCGATGTGGAACGACAAGCGTAGCGAAACCACCTACGCCCAGGGCCCGCGCCACCCCGACGCCGGTCGCGGCCTCGGCCCGTGGGGCCGCGTGGTCGATCCGACCACGGGCGACCAGTACGTGTACAACCATGGCTCGGCCACGACGTCGAATGGCGCACCGGCCGGCTATCACCTGTACGACCCCAACAGCACCGCCGATACGTACAACACGCAGAAGGACATGACCTTCCGCGCCGGCTCGAAGCTGAAGAACCTGTACCTGCAGGAACGCTACAAGCTCACCGACAACATCACCCTGCACGGCACCGCCAGCTACAGCACGCGCGATACCTCCGCCCAGCTGGCCGGCTATCCGTTCCAGTCGGGCGTGGCTGACGATCCGATCCTGATCAGCGGCCAGAACGCCTACAACCCGTTCCCGGGCCAGGATGTCGAATTCTTCCGCCGCACGGTGGAAATGCCGCGCATCACGGATTCCAATTCCAAGCTTGCGCACATCGACCTGGGCGCCGAAGGCTACTTCCAGTTCCTGAACCACGACTGGAGCTGGGACGCGGGCTTCACCTACGACCAGAACAAGATCAAGCAGGTCACCACCGGCAACATCTACCTGCCGAATGCTCGCGCGGCCCTGGGCCCGACGACCATCATCGACGGCCAGGTCGCTTGCGCCAGCGCCGCCGACCGCGCCGCGGGCTGCGTGCCGTGGAACATCCTGGCCGGCCCGGGCGGCACCCCGCAGTCGGTGTGGAACTACGTCAACCACGTCAGCACCGACCGCCAGACCAGCTACACCTCGGACTGGACCGCCAACGTGTCCGGCGGCCTGTTCGACCTGCCGGCCGGCACGGTCAGCCTGGCCGTGGGCGTGGAGCACCGCGGCGAGAAGGGCGACTTCCGTCCGGACGCCGCCGACTCGGCCGGCCTGACCACCAACCTGGCCAGCGCCCCGACCTCCGGCGCCTACAACACCAACGAAGCGTACGCCGAGCTCGACGTGCCGCTGCTGCGTGACCTGCCGGGCGCCCAGGAGCTGGGCCTGAACATCGCCAGCCGCTACTCGCACTACAGCAACTTCGGCAGCACCACCAACAACAAGTACAGCTTCCGCTGGCGTCCGTTCGCGGACCTGCTGGTCCGCGGCACCTACGCCGAAGGCTTCCGTGCGCCGACCATCAGCGACCTGTACGGCGGCACCGGCCAGAGCTTCGAAACGTTCCTGGATCCGTGTGACTCGCAATACGGCGCAGCCAAGACCAACCCGACGGTTGCCCAGCGCTGTGCCGCTGCGGGCGTGCCGGCGAACTACCGCCAGGTCGACCAGACCGGCGCGCAGATCGGCAGCACCAACGGCGGCCAAACGCCGGTGGCGTTCCTGTCGGGCTCCAACCCGAACCTGAAGCCGGAAACCTCGATCACCCGCACGCTGGGCCTGGTCTACAGCCCGCACCAGATCGATGGCCTGGACTTCACCGTGGATTACTACAACATCTACGTGAAGAACATCATCTCCTCGGTGCTGGCGCAGGACATCGTCAACTTCTGCTACATCCAGGGCGACCAGAACTTCTGCAACAACTTCCAGCGCAGCCAGACCGCCACGTCGAACCTGGCGGCCGGCTCGATCGACCAGCTCAACGAAGGCCTGTCCAACCTGGGCACGCTGAAGACCGAAGGCTACGACGTCGGCATCCACTACCGCCTGCCGGAAACCTCGATCGGCCGCTTCCGCATCGCCTCGGACAGCACCTACCTGACCAAGTACGAGACGGTCAGCGGCCCGGGTGCCATCCCGGTGACGCCGGTGGGCTTCATGGACGGCGAGGACGGCCTGTACCGCCTGCGTTCGAACCTGCAGGTGGACTGGGACTTCAAGCAGTTCGGCGCCAGCTGGACCATCCGCTACTACTCTGGCTTGAAGGACAACTGCTACGATCCGGAAGCTTTGATTGAGTGCAGCTCGCCGAATTACACCAATCCCTGGTGGGGTCAGTACGGCATGAGCCAGAAGGGTTCGGTGGCCTTCAATGATGCGCAGTTCCGCTATACCGCGCCGTGGAAGGGCGTGTTCACCGTCGGCGTGAACAACATCTTCAACAAGAAGGGGCCGTACTACTACTCGGTGACCACCTCGGGTACCGGCAGCTCGCCGTACAACCCGGCGTTCGACATCGATCGTTACTTCTACGTGTCGTACAACCAGAAGTTCTAAGCTCGAAAGAGCCGGGATTTTTGGATGAGGCGGGCCTTCGGGCCCGCCTTTTTTTATGTGGAATCGCGCACTGGGTGCGCTCCTACAGGCAACGATTCCCTTGGTAGGAGCGCACCCAGTGCGCGACCCAACCGCCAAGCGACGCTAGAGAATCACCGGCCGATCCGGCAGCTCGTCCGGTGCGTCCTTGTCGTTGCCCGGGAAATGCCGCGCGAGCAGCGCATGCGCCTCGGCGATGGCGTCCAGACAGCCCTTGCGCCACTCACCCCGCGTGAAACACGCCAGCATGCGATCGCGGACAGCATCCCACTCCACTTGCGTCACGACGGCGGCCACGCCACGGTCGGCCAGGATCACCACGCGGTGCTCGGCCATCAGCACGTAGAACAGCACGCCGCTGTTGTGCTGGGTATCCCACACGTGGAGCTGGGCGAAGACCTGCCGGGCGCGATGCTCCGCATCCAGGCCGGCGAGGACCGTGCCAGGCGCCAGCCGCGATTCGATGGCGAAGCATACTTCGCCCTTGTGCCCGCGCTCGCCGTTGGCGATGGCGACCGCCATCTCGTCGAGCAGGCTCGCGGGAAAACGCCGGCGCAACTGGAACCAGCCGTCGAACAGGTTCATCCACAGCCGTTGCATGCGCGCCATGTCACCAGCTCCCCGAGGAACCGCCGCCGCCGAAGCTGCCCCCACCGCCGCTGAAGCCGCCACCTCCACCGCTGCCGCCGCCGAATCCGCCGCCGCCCCAGCCACCGAATCCCCCGCCGCCAAAACCGCCCCAGCCACCGCCGCCGATCGAGCGACCGCCGCCAGCCGGCAGCAGCATCAGCACGCCGCCGATCAACCCGCCCAGGATGCCCATCCCGATGGACGCGGCGAGCAGCCACAGCAGGCCGCCGGTGATCGCGGCGCCCAGCGGCGTGCGCAGCCAGACGGTCGAGCGGCCGAAGATGCCGCGCAGGAAGAACGCCACGAACACGCCGATCAGCAGCACGTGGCCGGCGTCGAAGCCGCGCCGCTCTCGCTGGCCGCTTTCCACCGGCGGCGGCAATGCCTCGCCGTTGACCAGTTGGGTCAAGGCGCCGACGGCGTCGTTGATGCCGCCGAAGTAGTCGTTGGTGCGGAATTTCGGCGCGATGTACTCGCGGATGATGCGGGCCGTGGCCGCGTCCGGCACCGCGCCTTCCAGGCCATAGCCAACCTCGATGCGCACGCGCCGGTCGTTCTTGGCGATCAGCAGCAGCAGGCCATCGTCGGTGCCCTTGCGGCCGATCCTGTTGGCCTCGGCCACCGCCAGCGAATACTCCGCGATATCCTGCGGCTGGGTGGTGGGCACCATCAGTACCACCAGTTGGGCGCCCTTGCTCTTTTCCAGCGCCACCAATTGCGCGTCGAGCTGGTCCACCTGCGGCGGCGTCAGCGTGCCGGTCAGGTCGGTGACGTGCCGGGCGAGATGGGGCACCGCGGGCGCGGCGTCCTGCGCGTGCGGCCAGGCCAGCGGCAACAAGGCCGCCGCCAGCACCAGCAGGAGGCGCCCCACGCGCCGCCGCATCTCAATGCGCCGAGCTGGCGGGCGCGGGTGCGCTACCGCCGAAATCGACGGTCGGCGCGGTAGAGATCGCCTTCTCGTTCTCCACCGAGAAGTTCGGCTTGACCTGGTAGCCGAACATCTTGGCGGTGAGATTGTTGGGGAAGGTGCGGACCAGCGTGTTGTATTCCTGCACCGCCTGGATGTAGCGGTTGCGCGCCACGGTGATGCGGTTCTCGGTGCCTTCCAACTGCGCCTGCAGGTTCTGGAACAGGCCGTCCGCCTTGAGCTGCGGATAGTTCTCGCTGACCACCATGAGGCGCGAGAGCGCGCCGGACAGTTGGCCCTGCGCCGCCTGGAACTGTTGCAGCTTCTGCGGATCGTTCAAGTCGTCGGCCGACAACTGCATGCTGCCCACCTTGGCGCGCGCGTTGGTCACCTCGGTGAGCACCCGCTCCTCATGCTGGGCATAGCCCTTCACCGTATTGACCAGGTTGGGCACCAGGTCGGCGCGCCGCTGATACTGGTTGAGTACCTCGGACCACTGCTGCTTGACCACCTCATCCTGGCGCTGGATGGCGTTGTAGCCGCAGCCGGAAAGGACGGCGGCTACCAGCAGCAAGGCAAGCACACGTAGAAGTTTCATGGGGGATGCCTCCGGTCCGATGGAGCCGCCATTGCAGCATCCTGCCGTGACCGGCGCAATCTTGCGAATGGCCCGGACCGTTCAGCCCCCGTGGGGCCACAGGATGAGGCCCCAGCTCAGCACGGTCATCATCAGCAGCAGGAAGACCGCGGCCGAGCCCATGTCCTTGGCCCGGCCGGCCAGTTCGTGGAATTCCGGGCTGACCTTGTCCACCACCGCCTCCACCGCCGAATTGAGCAGTTCGGCGGACAGCACCAGCACGGGCGGCAGCACCAGGGCGATCTTCTCCAGCGCCCCGTTGCCCAGCCACAGGCCCAGCGGCACCAGCACCACCGCCAGGCCCACTTCCGAGCGGAACGAGGCCTCGTGGCGCCAGCCGGCACGCAACCCCTTCATGGACCACTTGAAGGCGGCCCAGAGCTGGCGGGGTCCGCGGAAACCGGTGGCGGCCATGGTGTCGTCGTCCTCTTGAGCGTGTGGCATGGCCGCAGGCGGCGGGCATAAGCCTCGAATGATGCCACAGCCGGTCCAGGGATGCCGGGGGCGCAGTTTCCTGCATTGCGGCATCGCAACGCCACCTGAATGACGGATGCGTTACCCTTGGCCGGTTTGTGACCCGGTTCCGGGTTGCATGAGCCGGCCGCTCCGCGGTCGTCGTATGAACCGCAGTACGGACAATTGAATGGCAATACAGAATCCCCCGGTCTCGCAGACCCGCTCGTTCAGCACCGTGTTCCTGATCGAGATGTGGGAGCGCTTCGGCTTCTACGGCATGCAGGTGTTGATGGTCACCTACATGATGAAGAAGCTCGGCTTCATCGATACCAAGGCCAACCTGGTCTGGGGCGCGGCCGCCGCCCTGATCTACGCGACCCCCGCCATCGGCGGCTGGGTGGGCGACAAGCTGATCGGCACCCGCCGCACCATGCTCACCGGCGCCGTGGTGCTGGCCCTGGGCTACGCGCTGCTGTGGATTCCCTCCAACAACCCCACCCTGCTCTACTGCGCCCTGGGCGTCATCGTGGTCGGCAACGGCTTCTTCAAGCCCAACGCCGGCAACCTCGTGCGCAAGATCTACGAGGGCGACGACACCCGCATCGACAGCGCCTTCACCATCTACTACATGGCGGTGAACGTCGGTTCGATGGTGTCGATGACCGCCACGCCGTGGATCCGCAACTACGTGGGCACACACTACAGCGACGCCATGGGCTGGCATACCGCCTTCGGCGCCTGTGCCGTCGGCCTCGCGCTGGGCCTGGGCAACTACCTGCTGATGTACCGCACGCTGGCCCATATCGGCTCGCCGGCCGACGACAGGCCGGTGGGCGCCGGCCGCGCCGCCGCGGTGTTCGTCGTCTCGTTGGCGCTGGTGTTCGTGGCCGCCGGCATCCTGCAAAGCCTTACGGTGGCCAAGGGCGCGGTGATCCTGGCCGGCATCGTGATCCTGGGCATCTTCGCCTACCTGATCGCCATCAGCCAGAAGAGCGAACGCGCCGGCCTGATCGCCGCGCTGGTGCTCACCGTGCAGACGATCTTCTTCTTCATCTTCTACGCGCAGATGGCGACCTCGCTGAACCTGTTCGCGCAGAAGAACGTCAACCTGTCGTTCGACGTGTTCGGCATCCACCTGTTCAACTGGATCCCCGAGCAGTACCAGAACCTCAACGCGATCTGGATCGTGATCCTGAGTCCCCTGCTGGTGGCGGCCTACAACACGCTCGGCCGCATCGGCAGGGATCCGTCGGTGGCGTTCAAGTTCGCGCTGGGCTTCGCCGCCGTGGCGCTGGGCTTCTTCATGTACGGCTTCGGCGCGCTCAGCGCGGTGGACGGCCAGGTGTCCTCGTGGACCATGGTGTGGGGCTATGGCCTGTACTCGCTGGGCGAGCTGCTGGTCAGCGGCCTGGGCCTGGCCATGATCGCCCGCTACGTGCCCGCCCGCATGGGCGGCTTCATGATGGGCGCCTACTACGTGGCCGTGGGCATCTCGCAATACCTGGGCAGCGTAGTGGCCAACCTCGCCGCCATGCCGGAGAACATCAGCAGCCCGGTGGAATCGCTCAACATCTACGTCGGCCTGTTCAACAAGCTCGGCTTCGTGGGCATCGGCTGCACGGTGATCGCCGTGGTGATGCTGCCGCTGATGAACCGCCTCTCGCGCAGCCACGCCGAGGCGCATACGCCACTGCCGGCGGTGCGCAGCGAGGAAGCGTGAAGCCTCGCGCCCTCTCTCCCCGCCGGGCGACGCGGTGCGGGTCCCCGAGGGAGGGAGGGCCGGGACCGGCGGTTTTATTGCGATAGCGCTATATCCCGCGTCCCTGTTTGTTGCAGTCTTGTCGCGAGCGCCCCTCCCTTCGGTCCTCTTCCCGAGGGGAGAGGTGGAAAAGAACCATGAAACGCACCATGTCCCAGCAGCGCATCGGCCCACGCCCCCTCTTCCGCAGCCTGGCTTGGCTGCGCATCTGCGCCATCGCCGGCCAGAGCGCCGCCGTGCTGGTCTGCGCGCTGTGGATGCAACTGGACATCCCGCTGCTGCCGCTGATGGTGGGCATCGGCATCCTCGCCGTATTCGCCGTGTTCGCCGCCTGGCGGCTGACCCAGCCCTGGCCGATCCAGCAGTGGGAAACCATCCTGCACGTGGCGGTCGACACGCTGCTGCTGGGCTACCTGCTGCACTTCACCGGCGGCGCCAGCAACCCCTTCATCACCCTGCTGCTGATCCCCATCGCGCTGAGCGCGGCGGCCTTGCCGGTGGGCGCCGTGCTGTCGGTAGCGGCGCTGGTGGGCGCGGCCTACGTGGTGCTGCTGTTCTGGTACGTGCCGCTGCCGGTGCCCGTGCACGAAGGCACCGGCGGTTTCTCGCTGCACGTGCTGGGCATGGGCGTGAACTTCGTCATCATGGCCGTGCTGCTTGGCTTCTTCATCAACCGGCTGGCCCGCGCCCTGCGGTTGCAGCAGTTGGAAGTGCAGCGCGTACGCGAGCGTGCCCTGCGCGACGAAGGCATCCTCGCCATCGCCACCCAGGCGGCCGGCGCGGCGCATGAGCTCAATACGCCGCTGGCGACCATGCGCACCCTGCTGCCCGAACTGCGCCGCGAGCATGCGGGCGACCTGGCCCTGGCCGACGACCTGGCCCTGCTGGAAGGCCAGGTGGACCGCTGCCGCACCATCCTCCGCGAGATGGTCGCCTTCGGCCAGGCGCAGCTTTCGCAGGAGCCGGAGCAACTCACCGTCGACCGCTTCATCCACGGCTGCCTGGAGCGCTTCCAGCTGCTGCGCCCGGAAGCCGACCTGGCCCTGGCCCTGGACCAGGAGGCCGCGCGCACCGTGCTGCGCACCCCGCCCGGCCTGCGCCATGCGCTGATCAACCTGCTGAACAACGCCGCCGACGCCTCCGCCCTGAACCAGTCGCAGGCGGTGGCACTCACCGTGCGCCGCGACAACGGCTACCTGGAGCTGATCGTCACCGACCACGGCCCCGGCTTCGGCAATACCGACGACCTGGCCGTGCTGGGGCGCTCGCACAAGCAGACGGGCCTGGGGATCGGCCTGGCGCTGGCCGAGGCCACGGCGGAACGGTTGGAAGGTGAATTGACGGCGTCCAATACCGGCAATGGCGCACAAATGCGCCTGCGCCTGCCGCTATCGGTGATTGCGGCGCCATAATCCGTGCGGCGGATAGCCACAGTGGCGCAAGGCCACATGTGCATGCGTTGCCGCAGCGGCGAAACTATGCGTATACGGCCCGTGCCGCGGAGAACCCCATGAGCGACCAGCAACTCCTGATCATCGACGACGACGCCACCTTTGCCCGCGTTCTGGCGCGTGCCTTGAGCTCTCGTGGCTTCGAGGTCATCACCGCCAGCAACGCCGACGAGGCGCGCGCGCTGACCCGGCGGCACCAGCCGCGCTACTGCGTGCTCGACCTCAAGCTGGGCGACGAGAATGGCCTGCGCCTGATCCCCGAGCTGCAGGCGCTGGTGCCGGAGATCCGCGTGCTGCTGCTGACCGGCTACGCCTCGATCGCCACCGCGGTGGAAGCCATCAAGCGCGGCGCGCACGACTACCTGGCCAAGCCGGTCGATGCCGACGCGGTGGTCCGTGCCCTGCTCGACGGCGACACCAATGCCGGCGACGACGACGTCGTCGATGCGCCCGAGGCGCCCCTGGCGCTGCGTCGCCTGGAATGGGAACACATCCAGCGCGTGCTCACCGAGTGCGACGGCAACATCTCCGAGACCGCCCGCCGCCTGGGCATGCACCGCCGTACGCTGCAGCGCAAGCTGAGCAAGCACCCGGTGCGCGAAAGACCCGAGAACGAGGAATAACGCCCTCACAGGATGATGACGACGACGCGGCGAGACCGCGCCCAGGATGTTCAAAATCCCGGCGTACCCCCAGTTAACCCCCTCCCAACCTCCCCCTGCGCGGCAGGGGGAGGGGCCAAAAAACATGTGCGCTCCGCCCCCCTACGTGCGATAGAGATTTTGAACAGGCTCTAAGCCCTCAGTCCATCGCCGCCCTGCGGGGTAGCCGCGGTGTGTAGCGGAAGGAGAGACTGATTCGGCTGGCGAGAACCTTCAAGGCTGGGCCAGCAAGAGAAACGTGACTCGGCAGCCCCACGGGGACTAGCTTCGCGTCGCCGGCAGGACGTCGAAACGCCCGCCGCGTCCCACGGGGACTTCCTTCGGTCGTAGGCGGCAACCTGGCGATAACGCGACAACCGAGCGGTACCGTTACTGGATCCCAGCCCTTGCCCCCTTTTGTGGGGTGCGCCGGGACGACGCCAAAGAACGGGGCGAAAGGCGGTCGCGCACAGGGTGCGCTCCTACAGGAGAGGGCCGATTGGCGTCGGCTGGGAGGAAGTAGCCGGGATGACACCAAGATTTTGAACAGGCTCTAAGGCGACGACGCCGAGCTAGCCTCCGCCGGCAGCGGTTCGGCGGTGCCGTCGTTCTCGTCGCCGTAGATGGCCACGTGCGGCACGCCATCGGCGCCGATCCAGCCGCGATACATGCCGTCGGTATTGAACGGCATCGCGATGGTGCCGTCGGCATCCAGCGCGATGGCGCCGCCATTGCCGCCCATCGAGGGAATCTCCTGGTTGATCACCTCGGCCGCCGCGCGGCGGATCGGCACGCGCATCTGCGACACGCGCATGCAGATCTCGTGCGCGGCCACCGTGCGGATGTAGTACTCGCCCCAGCCGGTGCCAGAGACGGCGCAGTCGGCATCGGCATAGGTACCGGCGCCGATGATGGGCGAGTCGCCCACGCGGCCCCAGCGTTTGTCGGTCATGCCGCCGGTGGAAGTGCCGGCGGCGAGATGGCCCTGCGCATCCAGCGCGACCGCGCCCACCGTGCCGAAGTGCTTGGCGGTCTCCTCGTCGGCGTGCTTCGATTTCTCGGCGTCTTCCTTCAGCGCCTTCTGCAACTGCTGCCAGCGCTCCTCGGTGCGGAAATACGAGGGATCGACCAACGTGATGCCCACCGCTTTCGCAAATTCTTCCGCTCCATCACCCACCAGCATCACGTGCGAGGATTTATCCATCACCGCGCGCGCCAGCAGGATCGGGTTCTTCACGCGGTGCACGCCGGCCACCGATCCGGCGGCCAGGTTGGAGCCGTCCATGATCGCCGCGTCCAGCTCGTTCCTGCCGTCGTGGGTGAATACCGAGCCCTTGCCCGCGTTGAAGTTGGGATCGTCCTCCAGCACGGTGATCGCCGCCGCCACCGCATCCACCGCGGTCCTGCCGGCCTTGAGCTGCGCATAGCCGCTCTGCAGGGCCTGGGTCAGCGCGGCGCGGATGGCCTTGTCCCTGGCCGGGCTCATCTCGCGCTTGATGACCCCCGCCCCGCCATGGATCACCAGCACGGGCGCGGCAGCATGGCTCATGGACGCGATCCCCAGCGCCGCGAGGGCGGCGAACAGACGGCACGACTTCACTGACGGTACTCCCTAGGCGCTGGGCCGGAGTATAGCCAGCCGCCTGCCCATGCTCATCCGCATGGTCATGCCCCGCAGCCGTATCCCTTGGACCTTCGTACAGCGCCGAGCGGTCGCCGATCCGTCGTATCCTAGGTAGCTGGCTCTCCCCCTGCAGAAGGCATCGCAATGGACAAGGTTTGTGCAAGCGCAACCCAGGCTCTCGACGGGTTGCTGTTCGATGACATGACCATCGCCGCCGGCGGCTTCGGCCTGTGCGGCATTCCCGAGAACCTGATCGCGGCGCTGCTGGCGGCCGGCACCAAGGGGCTGACCATCGTGGGCAACAATGCCGGCGTGGACGATTTCGGCATGGGTCCGCTGCTCAAGACCCGCCAGGTCAAGCGCGTGTATGCCTCCTACGTGGGCGAGAACAAGGAATTCGAGCGCCAGGTGCTGGCCGGCGAACTGGAACTGCACCTGGTGCCGCAAGGCACGCTGGCCGAGAAGCTGCGCGCCGGCGGCGCGGGCATTCCCGGCTTCTACACCCGCACCGCGTTCGGCACCAAGCTGGCCGAGGGCAAGGAAACCAAGCTGTTCGACGGCAAGGAATACGTGCTGGAGGAAGCCATCCATGCCGACCTTTCCATCGTCAAGGCGTGGAAGGGCGACCGCCTGGGCAACCTGGTGTTCCGCAAGACCGCGCGCAACTTCAACCCGATGATCGCCACTTGCGGCAAGGTCTGCGTGGCCGAGGTGGAGGAACTGGTCGAGGTGGGCGAACTCGATGCGGACAGCATCCACGTGCCGGGCATCTACGTGGACCGCATCATCCAGGGCCCCTCGTACGAGAAGCGCATCGAGTTCCGCACCGTGACCGGCGCCAACACCGGCAAGGAAAGCCCGGTGCGCAGCGCGATGGCGCAGCGCGCCGCGCGGGAACTGCAGGACGGCTTCTACGTGAACCTGGGCATCGGCATCCCGACCCTGGTGGCCAACTATATCCCGCCGGGCATGGACGTGACCCTGCAGTCGGAGAACGGCCTGCTCGGCATCGGCCCGTTCCCGGACGACGCGCACGTCGACCCGGACCTGATCAACGCCGGCAAGCAGACCATCACCGAGCTGCCCGGTTCGAGCTTCTTCTCCAGCGCCGAGTCGTTCGCGATGATCCGCGGCGGGCATATCGACCTGTCCATCCTCGGCGGCCTGGAGGTGTCCTGCCACGGCGACCTCGCCAACTGGATGGTGCCGGGCAAGATGGTGAAGGGTCCGGGCGGCGCCATGGACCTGGTCAGCGGCGTCAAGCGCGTGGTGGTGCTGATGGAGCACACCGCCAAGGACGGTTCGCCCAAGATCAAGGAACAGTGCGACCTGCCCATTACCGGCAAGGCATGCGTGGACCTGATCATCACCGACTTGTGCGTGTTCTCGGTGGAAAAGGGCAAGGGCCTGACCCTGATCGAACTCAACCCGGGCGTGACGGTGGACGAGGTGAAGGCGAAGACGGGTTGCGCGTTCGCGGTGAGCGCGGCGCTGAGGCCGTAAACGAAAGCAAGGTCTGGCCCCCTCCCCTGCGCGTCCCGAAAAGGGACTCCCTACGGTCGCAGGGAGGGTTGGGGAGGGGGGCTTGTGGCCAAGCCGAGACTTTGAACAGGCTCTTACGCCGGCATCGATTCGGGAAAGCGGATGCGCGCCACGTGCCGGCGGCCTTCACGCGTCTGCAGTTCCAGCGGCCACTGGAAGCGCTCGCTGATGCGCTGGGCGATGGCCAGCTCGAAGCCGTGGCGGTTGGCGCTCGCGGGCATCGGCGGCTCGCCGCGGTGGGTCACCGTCACCACCCCGGGCATCACCGTGATTACTACCGTGCCGCCCTCGCATTGCTGGCAGGCGTTGCGGATCAGTTGCCAGCACAGCACGGCGAATACGCGCGGCGAGCCATGCAGCGCGAAGCGCGCGGGTTCTTCCAGCTCAAGCGTGATGGGACGTCCTTCGAGCATCTCCAGCACGTCGGGCAGCTCGTGCCGGATCACATCGTTGACCACGAAATCCTCCTCGGTGAGCCCGTTGTCGGATTCGCGCGCCAGGATCAGCAGGGCCTCGACCAGCGCCTCCATCTCGCGCGTCGAGCGCTTGATGCGCTGCACGGAGCGCTGGCCGAATTCACCCAGCGACGGGTCGTCGGCGAGCATGTCGGCCGACATCTTGATGACGGTGAGCGGGCTGCGCAGCTCGTGGCTCGCATCGCGGGTGAAGTTGCGCTCGCGCTGGTTGTAGCCGGCGATGCGGTTGGCCAGCGCGTACAAGCTGCTGGCCAGCGTGGCCACGTCGGCGTCGGTGCGGCGGGACAGCTGGTCGGGACGCCAGCCGTCGAGGCCGGCGGCTTGCTCGTCCCAGTCGCTCACCGCCTGCGCCAGGGCGCTCACCGGCGCCCATTGCCGGCGCGCCGCCAGCCATGCCAGCGCGCTGACCACGACGATCAGCACCAGCACGGCGCCCATCGGCGCGACGTTGTAGAAGCCCATCAGGCAGGCGACGACGATGGCCAGCAGTTGCAGGCCGAAGATGATCGCCAAGCGCCGATGGAACAATCCGCGCCGGAACCTGTGCGCGGCGTGCACGCTACTCCCGCTGGCCATGGTCAATGCATGCAAGCGCGATCATGCCGTCTGCGAGGCGGAAGCCACCTCCGACTCGAGATCGGCAAGGCGATAACCGGCGGAATGGATGGTATGCAGCAGGGGGCGCTCGAACGGCTTGTCGATCACCCGGCGCAGGTTGTACAGGTGCGAGCGCAGCGTGTCCGAGTCGGGCAGCGTATCGCCCCAGATCTCGCGCTCGATGTCGCGGCGGCTCACCACGCGCGGCGATTCGCGCATCAGGATGGCCAGCAGCTTCAGGCCGATCGGCGAGACGGTGAGCTCCTGGCCGCCACGCACCAGACGCAGGGTGGCGGTGTCCAGCGTCATGTCGCCGACGGTGAGGATCTCGGTGGAGACCTGCCGGCGGTCGCGCCGGATCAGCGCGCGCAGGCGGGCTTCCAGCTCGCGCACCTCGAACGGCTTGACCAGGTAGTCGTCGGCGCCGGCCTCCAGTCCCACCAGCTTGTCCTCCAGGGTGTCGCGGGCGGTCAGCATCAGCACCGGGGTGGACTTCTTGGCGTCGCGGCGCAGCTTCCGGCAGACGTCCAGGCCGTCCATGCCCGGCAGCATCAGGTCCAGCACCACCACGTCGTAGCTGTTGGAAACGGCCAGGTGCAGGCCGCTGACGCCATCGGCGGCATAGTCGACCGAGTAGCCCCGCCGCTCAAGGAACTCTCCCACCATCTCGGCGATCTGGCGGTTGTCCTCGACCAGAAGAATCAGTCCGGATTGTTCGTCGCGCGAGCTCATCCTTACCTCCTGCAGCTGGCTTCACAAAGGTGAACAGCTAACGATCCGCATCGTGAGGATCGCGTGAAAGGCATGACGCCGGGTTCACGTGAGGTTGTGAGAGTCGTCACGGCTGGCGCAACAGGGGCGACAATGCCTTCCATACGTTGTCCAGCACCAACGGCTCGCCCGCGGCGACGGGATGCAGGCCGTCCTCCTGCATCAGCTCGGGCCTGAGCGCCACGCCATCCAGCAGGAAAGGCAGCAGTGCCGCCTTCTTCTCCTTTGCCAGATCGGCATAGACAGCGCGCAGGCCATCGCGGTATTGCGGCCCGTAGTTCACCGGCAACTCGATGCCCAGCAGCAGCACCCTCGCCCTGGCCTGCTCGCCGGCATCGACCATCGCCGCCAGGTTCTCGCGCAGCTGCGCCAACGGCAGGCCGCGCAGGCCGTCGTTGGCCCCCAGTTCGATCACCAGCACTGCCGGGTGGTACTTCTCCAGCAGCCCGGGCAGTCGGTTGCGGCCACTCAGCGAGGTCTCGCCGCTGATGCTGGCATTGACCACCGTCCAGCCCGGCTCCATCTTGGCTAGACGGTCGCCCAGCAGATGCACCCAGCCGGACTCGACCGGGATGTTGTGCGCGGCGGACAGCGAATCGCCCAGCACCAGCACGGTTTTCGGCGGGGCCGCCCAGGCGGTGCCGGCGAGGGCGCCCAGCAGCACGAGCAGGCAACAAAGGAAACGACGCATGAGTGGCAAGCCCTCCCTATCCAACGGTGTCCTTCTGGACGCGGCCGATGTTAGCAAGTCGGTCCAGGGCCCCGAGGGGCGGCTGGACATCCTCGGCGGCGTGTCGCTGCAGGTGCGCGAGGGCGAGAGCTTCGCCATCGTGGGCGCCTCCGGCTCGGGCAAGACCACCCTGCTCGGCCTGCTGGCCGGGCTGGACGTGCCCAGCAGTGGACGCATCGTCCTCGACGGCCACCCCTTGCACGCCATGGACGAGGAAGCCCGCGCCGACCTGCGCCGGCGCCTGGTCGGCTTCGTGTTCCAGTCGTTCCACCTGCTGCCGGCGCTCACCGCCGAGGAGAACGTGATGCTGCCGCTGGAGCTGGAAGGCCGCGACGATGCCCGCTCGCGGGCCCGCGAGGCGCTGGAAGCGGTGGAGTTGGCAACGCGCCGGCGCCATTATCCCGCCCAGCTTTCGGGCGGGGAACAACAGCGTGTGGCGATCGCCCGCGCCTTCGTGCACCGCCCCCGCCTGCTGTTCGCCGACGAGCCCACCGGCAACCTGGACCAGCGCACCGGCCACCACATCAGCGACCTGATGTTCGCGCTCAACCAGGATCACCGCACCACCCTGGTGCTGGTCACCCACGATCCCAAGCTGGCCGCGCGCTGCGCGCGCCAGGTGGAGCTGGACAACGGGCGGGTGGTCACCTCGGCGCGCCTGGCCGAGACCTTGCTGGAAACCCGCGCATGAAGCTGCTGCGGCTTTCCCTGCGCAGCCTGCGGCGCGAATGGCATCTGCCCGAGCTGCGCACGCTGGGCGCCTCGCTGGTACTGGCGGTGGTGGCCCTGGGCGTGGTCGCCACGCTGTCCACCCGCATGGAACGCGGCGTGCTGGCCAGCGCCGCCGAGCTGATCGGCGGCGACCTGGGCATCAGCTCGCCGCAGGCGCTGCCCGCCGAGTACACCTCGCAGGCCGCCCGGCAAGGCTTGCGGACCTCGCGCAGCGCCAGCTTTCCCAGCGTGGCGTTCACCCACGGCCAGAGCCAGTTGCTGGACGTGCTGGCCACCGACAACGCTTATCCGTTGCGCGGCACGCTGGAACTGGACGATGGCCGGGAAGGCAGCGTCATCGGCCACGGCCCCGCGCCCGGCACCGCCTACCTGGACCACCGTGCGCTGGTCGCCCTGGGCATCCGGCTGGGCGATACCGTGCAGTTGGGCGGCCGTGACCTGCGCATCACCGCCGAACTGGTGCGCCAACCCGACGGCGGCGAACTGGTGGCGATGGCGCCGCGTGCGTTGATGAACGTCGCCGACGCCGAGCAGGCCGGCCTGCTGGGCACCGGCAGCCGCGCCCGCCACCGCCTGCTGGCCGCGGGCGAACCCGCCGCCGTGCAGGCCTGGCGCGACTGGCTGCAGGCCCAGGCCCTGCCGCAGGGCGCCGAACTGATCACCCCGGAACAGACCCAGGAACGCATGCGCAGCGCCTTTGACCGCGCCAGCGCGTTCCTGCGCCTCACCGCCCTGCTCTCGGCCCTACTGGCCGGCGTGGCGATCGCCCTCGCGGCGCAGCGCTACGCCCGCCGCAAGACCAACGAGGTCGCCCTGCTGCGTGCCCTGGGTACGCCGCGCCGGCAGGTGCTGGGCCTGCTGGTGGGCACCCTGACGCTGCTCGCCGTGCCCGCCGTGCTTGTCGGCGGTGCGGTTGCGCTGGGTCTGGCCCAGCTCACCTGGCATGTCGCCAGCCAGTTGTTCGCCACCGTGCCCACCGACCTGCCGCTGGGTCCGGCGATTGCCGCTGCGGCGATGGGCCTGGCGGTGCTGGCCGGCTTTACCCTGCCGCCGCTGGCACGGCTGGCCGAGGTGCCACCGGTGGCGGTATTCCGCGAGAGCGCGACCCGGCGCGTGCGCCGCTTCGACGCGCTGTACCTGGTGCCGGCGCTGGTGGCCCTGCTGCTGATCTGGAGCCAGAGCGGCTCGGCCAGGCTGGCCGGCGTGCTCGCGGTGAGCCTGCTGGGCGTGGCGGTGGTGGCGGGCCTGCTCTCGGCCCTGCTGCTGTGGACCGCCCGGCGCGTGGCGCCCGGCGCCCATCCCGCCCTGCGCCTGGGCTTGGCCGCGCTGGCCCGCCGCCGCGGCATGAGCCTGGTGCAGGCCACCGCGCTGAGCCTGGGCCTGGTCGCCCTGCTGTTGCTCGCCATCGTGGCGCCCGCGCTGCTGGAAGGCTGGCGGCGCGAGCTGCCCTCCGACACGCCCAACTGGTTCGTGCTCAACCTGCAGGACGACCAGCGCGCGGGCTTCGAACAGGCCCTCGCCGGCATGGGCGGGCAGAAGCTCAACATGCTGCCGCTGGCGGTCGGCAAGCTCACCGCCATCAACGGCCATCCGATCGACCAGTTGCACTTCCAGGAGGAGCGCGCCAAGGACTGGTCCGACCGCCAGCTGCGCCTGTCCTGGGCCGGTGCGCTGCCGCCTAGCAACCAAGTGATCGCCGGGCAGTGGCATGGCGAGCATCCGGCGCAGGCGGAGGTATCCATCGATACCATGTGGCGCGACATGTTCGCGCTGAAGGTGGGCGACGTGATGAGCTTCAACGTGGGCGAAGGCAACATCGACGCCCGCGTCGGCAGCATCCGCCAGGTGGACTGGACCTCGTTCCAGGTGAACTTCTTCCTGGTGTTCGACCCGGCCCACGCCAGCACGCTACCGCATACCTGGATCGCCAGCTTCTACCTGCCGCGCGGGCATACCCAGGCACTGGCCCAGCTGTCGCGCGACTACGGCAACCTCAGCCTGATCGACGTGGATGCCATGCTCGACCGCGTGCGCGAGATCGTGGACCAGGTGAGCGGCGCGGTGCGCTGGGTGCTCGGCTTCAGCCTGCTGGCCGGCGCGCTGGTGCTGGCCGCCGCGCTGGCCGCGAGCGCGCAGGAACGCCGCCACGAGGCAGCGCTGCTGCGCACCCTGGGCGCACGTCGCAGCCAGTTGCGCGCCGCGGCGGCCTGCGAGTTCGCCCTGCTGGGCCTGGTGGCGGGCCTCACCGCCGCCTTCGGTGCCGCCGGCACCGGCCTGTGGCTGGGCCATGCGATCTTCCATATCGAGCACTTCGTGCCGCCGTTGGGCGCGCTGCTGCTGGCTGCGCTGGGCGCCGCCGCTGTGGTGATGCTGCTGGGCCTGGCCGGCACGCGGAAGGTGAGCCGCACCTCGCCCATGCGCCTGCTGCGGGAAGGCTGAGCCTTGCCGCCGGCCCGGTCATGGCTCAAGCGCCTGGCGCACGAGCGGTTGCTGGTGGGCTTCGGCCTGCTGGCCGTCGTGCTCGCAGTGGCCGACCCGCACCCGCTGCCGGACTACCAGCGCTGGCTGCAAGTGCCGACGCTGGCCGGCCTGCTGGGCCTGATGATCTGCATCCAGGGCATCCGCGACAGCGGCCTGGTGCAGCATGCGGCGGCGGCGCTGATTGAACATGTCCATTCGCTGCGCGGGCTGGGCCTGCTGCTGGTGAGCACCACGGCGCTGCTGTCGATGGTGCTGACCAACGACGTGAGCCTGTTCCTGGTGGTGCCGCTGACCCTCGCCATCGGCGGCATGTCCAATCTGCCGGTGATGCGCATGGTGGTGCTCGAGGCGCTGGCCGTGAATGCCGGCTCCACCCTCAGCCCCATCGGCAATCCGCAGAACCTGCTGCTGTGGCAGGTCGGGCACCGCTCCTTCCTGCAGTTCGCGCAGGCCATGCTGCCTGTATTCGCCGTGATGTTCGTGCTGGTCGCGGTGCTCACGCTGGTTTGGATGCCGAAGCAGCGCGTGGTGCTGCATGCCGAGGAGATCGACGGACACCCGGTGGCCACCGCGCAGGCGGCGTTGTCGATACTTGCCCTGGTCAGCATGGTATTGATGATGGAGCACGGCCACGCCCTGCTGGGCGCGCTGCTCCTGCTGGCGCCGTTCATGCTGCTGGAGCGCGGCACGCTGGCGCGGATCGACTGGCTGCTGCTGGCCACCTTCGCCGCGATCTTCCTCGGCCTGGGCCACTTCGCCGAACTGGGCGCGGTGCGACACGTGCTGGATGGCCTGGACCTGGACCGGCCGCTCACGCTCTACCTGAGCGGCATCCTCGCCTCGCAACTGATCAGCAACGTGCCGGCCACGGTGCTGCTGCTGGGCCACGCGCCGGATGCCATCGCCCTGGCGGTGGCGGTGAACGTGGGCGGCTTCGGCGTGGCCATCGGCTCGCTGGCCAATCTCATCGCCCTGCGCCTGGCGAAGCAGCCCCATGGCGGACGGCTGCTTCACCTGGTATCGGTTCCCTTCCTGCTGGTATGCGCGCCACTGGCCTACCTGGCATGGCGCTGGCTGGGGTAAGTCAGTCGTCGTCGCGGTCGTGCGGGATGCTCACCTTGCCCTGCACGCCCGAGTGGCTGACGTCGCCGCTGCCCTTGGCGCCGACGCTGAAGTCGCCGCGCACGTCGCGCACGCGCAGGTCGCCCGAGCCCAGCGTCTCCACCCGCACGCTGCCGCCGACGCCATGGATGGTGACGTCACCCGAGCCCACGCTGCCCACGCGGGCATCGCCGCGCACGCCATCGATCTTGAGGTCGCCCGAGCCGACCGAGCCCACGTCGAGGCTGCCGATGTCGGTGGCGTCCACGTCGCCCGAGCCCACGCTGACGCGGAATGGACCGGCGATCTTGCTGATGTGCACGTCACCCGAGCCCACCTGGCTTTCCAGGCGCTGCATGCCGGTGACCCAGGCATCGCCCGAGCCCACGTTGAGCACCACCGGCATCTGCGTCGGCAACTGCATATTGAGCTGCAGGTCGGTGTAGTTGGAACCGAACAGGCTGAAGCTCATGCGTCCATGGCCGCCCGCCTCGACGATCAGGCGATCGCCTTCGCGCCGCTGGGTCACGGTGAGGTCATCCAGCAGCCTCGCATCGGAGGCGCAGGCGCGGCCGGTCACGCTGCCGCCCTTGGTGGCATCGCTGCCGGCAAGGTGCAGGTCGTGGCTGTGCAGGTCCACCTCCACTTCGCGAATGCCGCTGAGGTCGAGGGTGAGATTGCGCGGCGCCTCGTACTTGCATTCCATGGCATGCGAGGCCAGCGGGGCGAACAGCAGGGCGGACAACAGAAGGCGACGCATGGGAAAACTCCTGAGGGTGGGTTGTGCCACATGGGATGCCTCCGGCGGCCGGAAGGTTTAGCCCGCAGGTCAACGCCTGCCGGGTCGGCACGTTCCCGGGACCATGTTTCCTCCCGGCCCACCGGCCACCCCGCCATAACCATAACGAGAAAGGCACTGCCGGAGGCAGCGCGCCACCCCTGAGGCACGGGAACCCCAGAGCCCGTGCCTCTTTTTTGGGCCGGATCAGGCGCCGGTATCGCCGCCGTCGCGCTTGGCGCGCTGCCACAATGCTTCCTGGGCGGCGAGGTCGCGTTCCGCCAGGGGCCGTCCCTCGGCGCGCGCAAGTTCTTCCATGCGCCGGAATCGCCGCTCGAACTTCGCATTGGCATGCCGCAGGGCCTGCGAGACATCCACGCCGGCGTGCCGCGCGAGATTGGCCACCACGAACAGCACGTCGCCGATCTCGTCCTCCAGCCGCCGCGGGTCACGGCCATCGACGAACTCGGCGCGCACTTCCTCCACCTCTTCCAGCAGCTTGTCGAACACCGGCTGCTCATCGGGCCAGTCGAAGCCCACCTTGGCCGCGCGTTCCTGCAACTTCTGCGCGCGCTTCCATTCCGGCAGGCCATGCGAGATGCCGGCCAGCGCGCTGTCGTCGGGCCGCCCGCCCTTGGCTTCCCGCTCGGCCGCCTTGATCGCTTCCCAGGCCTGCTTCTGCGCCTCGGCGTCCGCATAGCGCTCGTCGCCGAACACGTGTGGATGGCGGCGGATCATCTTGTCGCTGATCGCATGCGCCACGTCGGCGAAATCGAACAGACCCGCTTCCTTGGCCATCTGTGCATGGAACACCACCTGCAGCAGCAGGTCGCCCAGTTCGTCGCGCAGGTCGCGCCAGTCCTGGCGGTCGATCGCATCGACGACCTCGTAGGCTTCCTCGATGGTGTAGCGCGCAATCGAGGTGAAATCCTGCTGCACGTCCCACGGGCAACCGCGCTGCGGGTCGCGCAGGCGCGCCATGATGGCCAGCAGATCCTCGAGGCTGTGCCGCGTGGCCGCGCTCACGGCGCACCCAGGTCGGCGGCCCGCAGGCGGGCCTTCCAGTCGACGGACGTGTCGCCCACCGCGATGAACTCGGGATTGATGAGCGAATCCCCGCGGTTGTAGCGCAACGGCTCGCCATCGAGGTCGAGCACGGCGCCGCCGGCCTCTTCCAGCACGCTCTGCGCCGCGGCGGTATCCCATTCGCTGGTGGCGCCACGGCGCAGGTAGACATCCGCGGCGCCACGCGCGACCAGGCAGAACTTCAGCGACGAACCCAGCGGCATCGATTGGTAGCCATCGCCAATCAACTGGTGCAGCAAGCCCGTGCTCGCGCCACCGTGCGAGCGGCTGCCCGCGACCGTCGCCGGTGCGGCCAGCCCACGCGTGCCGATGCGCAGCCACGGCGCCTCGGCATCGGCCTGCATCCAGGCGCCTTGCCCCCGCGCGGCGGCATACAGCTCGCCGGTGACCGGCGCCAGCACCACGCCGAGCACCGGCCGGTGATCCTCGATCAGCGCGATGTTGACGGTGAACTCGCCGTTGCGCTTGATGAATTCGCGCGTGCCGTCGAGCGGATCGACCAGCCAGTAGCGATGCCACTCACGCCGCTGGGCCCAGGGCGCGTTGCTGGCCTCTTCCGAGACCACCGGCAACGCGGCGTCGAGCCGGGCCAGCCTATCGGTAATCACCTGCTGCGCGGCCAGGTCGGCGGCGGTCACCGGCGAATGGTCCTGCTTGCGCTGCACCTCGAAATCCTCGCCGTAGACGACGAGGATGGCTTCGCCGGCCTCGCGCGCGATCGCGGCGACCTGCTGCAGCAAAGGGGAAATGGGCGTTGGACTCATGTCGGGGAGAAGCGGCCGGCCAGATATTCGCGGGCCATGAACAGGGCGGCGATCGAGCGTCCTTCGGTGACGTCGTCTCGCGCGACCAGGGTATGCAGGTCCGAAAGCTTCCAGGGAACCACTTCCAGTTCCTCCGGCTCGTCGCCTTCGAGCCGCTCGGGGTACAGGTCCTGCGCCAGCACCACGTGCGCCATATGGGTCATGTACGAGGGCGACAGCGACAGGTTGTGCAGGATCTTCAGCTTGCGCGCGCCGTAGCCGACCTCCTCCTTGAGCTCGCGGTCGGCGCCCTGCTCCACCGTCTCGTCGCGGTCCAGACGTCCCTTGGGCAGGCCCAGCTCGTAGCGGCCGACGCCGGCGCCGTATTCGCGCACCAGCAGAACGGTCTCCTCGTCCAGCATCGGCACGATGATGACGGCGCCCAGGCCGCCGCCCTTCAGGCGTTCGTAGATGCGGCGCTCGCCGTTGGAAAACTCCAGGTCGAGCTGCTCGACGCGCAGAAAACCGCTGTCGTGCACGTCGCGGATGGCATGGATGATCGGTGGCTTGTGCATCGGGGCATTCTATCCCTTGGCGGCCTGCAACCGTGGCAGGGTGATGGCATGCAGGGCGGGCGTGCCGGCCAGCACGCTGCGGGTTTCCAGCGAGGGCACCTGGCCGTCCAGGTCGGTGAACACGCCGCCGGCCTCGCGCACGATCACCGCCAGCGCGGCCACGTCCAGGATGTTCACGTCCGACTCCAGCACCAGGTCCAGCCCGCCGCGCGCCAGCAGGTGGTAGTGGCAGAAATCGCCATAGCCGCGGATGCGGTTGCTGTCGCGGATCAACGCGCCCAGCGCCGCCCAGCGCGCGTCGGCGGTGAGCGACTTGACGTTGCCGATGGAAATCGACGCCCGCGCCAGCGCATCGGTGGACGCTACCTGGACGCGCTCGCCCTCGAACCAGCAGCCGCCATCCCGGCTCGCCCACATGGTCTCGCCATAGATCGGCGCGCTGGATACGCCCAGCACCAGTTCGCCGCGATGCATCAGCGCGATCTGGGAGGAGAAGAACGGCGTGCGCCGGACGAAGCTCTTGGTGCCGTCCAGCGGATCCACCAGCCACAGCCACTCGTGGTCGTGTCCATCGCGGCCAAATTCCTCGCCGTAGATCGATGCCTGCGGCAGCGCCAGCTGCAATATCTCGCGGATGGCCAGTTCGGCCTCACGGTCGGCCACCGTGACCGGGGTGTCGTCGCTTTTCAGCTCCACCTCCACGCCGCGCCGCCAGTAGTAGCGCAATACCTCGGCAGCCGCCTCCGCGGCCTCGCGCGCCGCGGCGAGCGCATGCGGCAGGTTCGGATCGCTCATGGTTTTCCCCTAGACATGGCGGCCGCCAGGCCGCCGCTGTAATGGATGTGCGTGACGCCGGCGGCGCCGGCATCGCCAAGGCTGGCCAGCCAGCGCCGCAGTCCGGCATCGGGATCGCGCGGCAATGCCGACGCGGTGAAGCGCCACCCCAGCGGGCTGAACTGCAACCGCCCATCGACTTGCAGCGGTCCCTTGCCATCGTCGCGCAGCCGGCCATCGATCACGCCATTGCCGCCGCGCAGTGTCAGATGCAACACGCCCAACGGCAAGGTGCCGTGGCGCGGCGTGCGCAGGCAGGCATCGGACCATTGCAACTGCGCGTCCAGCGTCAATGGCCAGCCGCCACGCAGCTGGACCTCGTTGGCGTCCACCGCGACGCCGCCGCACGGCTGCCCGATGGGAAAAGCCAGGAGACGCTCGCCGAGCAGGCCAAGATCCGCGCGCAGATGGACGTCCGTCCAATGGGCATCGGCGCCGCCTGGGCCATCCAGCCGTCCCTGGAACGCCATGCGCGGGCCGCTCAGGTTCACCTGCAGGCGGCGCTCGCCCAGCAGCGCGGTGCGCGAAAGCCGCCAATCGAGCTGCCCCAGCGCCTCGCCGCGTGCGGACCGCACCTGGCCGGCATGGCCATCCCACAGCGATCCGCTCACTTGCTGCAGGCTCAGGCCATTCAAGCGACCCGCCAGCCATGGCATCGCCCAGCGCGCCGGCAGGAACCAGACCAGCACGAAACCGATCAACAACAAGGACGAGAGGCCCGCCAGTGCAATACGCCAATGCTTCAAACCGGCTCCCGGATGGATGCAAGACTTGAGCGCGCACGCGCCAAACCCCGATCATAGCCCGATGAATGCCTTTCCCGCTGGCGACGCCCTGGTGCGTCGCGACCTGAGCCACCTGTGGCATCCCTGCACGCAGATGCACGACCACCAGACCGTGCCGATGGTGCCCATCGCCCGTGGCGAAGGCGCCTGGCTGATCGGCACCGACGGCCGGCGCTACCTGGACGGCATCAGCTCGTGGTGGACCAACCTGTTCGGGCACGCCCATCCCCGGCTCGCCGGCGCCCTGGCCGAGCAGGCGCGCACCCTGGAACACGTGATCTTCGCCGGTTTCACCCACGAGCCGGCGGTGGCGCTGGCGGAGGAACTGGTGCGGGTCACGCCGCCGGGCCTGGAGCGCGTGTTCTATGCCGACAACGGTTCGGCCGCGATCGAGGTGGCGCTGAAGATGAGCTTCCACTATTGGCTCAACCAGGGCCATGGCGAGAAGACGCGCTTCATCGCGCTGACCGGCAGCTACCACGGCGAGACGCTCGGCGCGCTGTCGGTCAGCGACGTGGCGCTGTACCGCAAGACCTACGCTCCCCTGCTGCTCACGCCGATCCTCGCGCCATCGCCGGATGCCTACGAGGCGCAGCCCGGCGAGGACCCCGCGGCGGTCGCGCGGCGGCGCCTGGACGACCTGCGCGCCCTGCTGGAACGCCATGCGCATGAGGTATGCGCCGTCATCGTGGAGCCGCTGGTGCAGTGCGCAGGCGGCATGCGCATGTACCACCCGGACTACCTGACCGGACTGCGCGCCCTGTGCGACGCGTTCGGCGTGCACTTCATCGCCGACGAGATCGCCGTGGGCTTCGGCCGCACCGGCAGCTTGTTCGCCTGCGAACAGGCCGGCGTGTCGCCGGATTTCATGTGCCTGTCCAAGGGCCTTACCGGCGGCTTCCTGCCACTGTCGGCCGTGCTCACCACCCCGCGGGTCTACGAGGCCTTCTACGCCGAATACAGCGCGGGCAAGGCCTTCCTGCACTCGCACAGCTATACCGGCAACCCGCTGGCCTGCCGGGTAGCGCTGGAGACGCTGCGCATCTTCCGCGATGAGCCCGTGCTGGAGCGCAATCGCGGACTGGCCAGCCATCTCGCCGCCCGGCTGGCCCCGCTACGCGACCATCCGCACGTGGCCGACGTGCGCCAGACCGGCATGATCGCCGCGCTCGAACTGGTGGCGGACAAGGCCGGCCGCCAGCCTTTCCCGGCCGCCGAACGGCGCGGGCTGCGCGTTTACCTGCACGGACTGGAAAATGGCGCCCTGCTGCGTCCGCTGGGCGACGTGATCTATTTCATGCCGCCCTACGTGATCACGCCACAGGAGATCGACCACCTGGTGGACACCGCCGTGGCGGGTATCGCGCAGGCGGTATCCCGCTAGCGCTAGTGGCCGCCCACCGTGATGCTGGGATCCAGGTCGCGCAGGGCCGGCCCCAGTGTAGTGCGGCCAGTGCTGTCGATGTCCTTGCTGCTATAGCTGCGCCCCGCCACCGGCAGGCAGGTGCCTGGCTTGGCCGGGATATGGCTGCCCGTGCTCTGGATGCAGTTGCGATCACCGGGCCGCGGCGACTTTTGCGCGGCGGGCTGGGGCTGGGGCGGGGCGGCTGCGCCCTCGCCGGTCGCGGGGGGCGTCGCGGTCTGCGCCACGGCGGCGGTTCCCACGGCCATGAGGAAAGCCAGGAGCGATGTGCGAAGGAACCGATTCATGATCCACCTCCGGGGTTGGGGCACGACGTCATGCTGCTCTTGAGACAACTGGCTGGCAAATCCGTTTCCCGGACCACCCGGCCCCCATTCAGCTTGCGCGCGCGTCCGCTATGCTGGCCGTTTCGATAGGAACAGAACGCGCCATGCGCACGATTCGCATACACGTGGACCAGCCGCTCGCCGCCAGCCTGGAGCTGGCCCTGCCGGCGCAGGCCGGGGAGCACGTGGCCCGGGTGCTGCGCCTGGCCGCCGGCGATCCCGTCACGCTGTTCAACGGCGACGGCTGCGACTACCCCTCGGTGATCCAGTCCATCGGCAAGCGCGAGGTGATCGTACAGGTGCAGGCCGCGCAGGCGGTGACCAACGAATCCCCGCTGTCGCTGACCCTGGCCCAGGGCGTGGCACGGGGCGAGAAGATGGACCTGATCGTGCAGAAGGCCACGGAACTGGGCGTGGCGCGCATCGTGCCCCTGCTCACCGAGCGCGCCGAGGTCCGGCTGGACGCCAGCCGGGCGGAAAAGCGCCTTGCCCACTGGCGGGCCGTGGCCGCCAGTGCCTGCGAGCAGAGCGGACGGGCCCGCCTGCCCGAGGTGGCGCCGGCCATTCCGCTCGATGCCTGGTTACGCGAGCTGCCACGGGACGGCGCGCTGCGCCTCGCCTTGCTGCCCGAGGGTACGCGGCGGGCCGCCGCGCTGCGCTTCACGACGGATGGCGGCATCCTCGCGGTGGGGCCGGAAGGCGGCCTGGGCCAGCGCGATACCGCGCTGCTCGCCGCGGCCGGCTTCGAGGGATTGCGGCTGGGACCGCGCATCCTGCGTACCGAGACGGCCGGGCTGGCCGCCCTGGCAGCCTTGCAGGCGCTGCACGGGGACGTCTGAAACGACGGCGCCGCCCGTCAAGGGCGGCGCCGTGGCGCGGCCTGCCGCGGCAGTGCTTCAACCAGCGTGGTCGAGCAATTCGACCAGTTCCGCCTCGATGCCTTCCAGGTCCGGAATCACCGCCACGTCGTCGCGTACCAGCACCTGGGCGCGCACGCCCGACGGCAATGGCGCACCGTCATGGGTCGGGATGATCAGTTCGGCGTTGAGTGTGGTCAGCCGGGGAAAGCCCTGGGTGATCACCGCGATGAAAGGCAGCGTCGCATGGCCGCCCAGCGCCTTCAGCACGGCCACGCGCACAGCCTGTTCACTGTCTCCCGCGCTGGCTCCCGCCAGCGTGCCGAACGACACCAAGGGCACGCGCCAACCACGCCAGGCGATCCGCCCCAGCAGCCACGCCGGCGCGCCTTCCACCGGCTCGGGCGTCGGCAGGGTGATTACCTCGGCCACGGTGGCATTGGGCAACAGCAGGCGCAGACTGCCGACCGGCACCAACACGCAACGGATCTCGCGGGGCAACGGCAGTTCGCTCATCGCCAGCCCTCCATAGACATCTCCTGGACCAGGCGCGCCGCCAGCTCGGCGGGCGTACCGGAATAACTATGCAGGCGCTCGGCTTCGATGCCGTGCACCATATCGGCGAAATGCCCGTCCGGCGAGGTTTCTACCCAGACTCGGCCGCCGCGATCGTGGATGGCCTGGCAACCGCCCAGGCCATCGTTGGCCTCGCCGGCGAACACGATCGCCTGCGCATGGCGGCCGAACACGCTAGCGGCCAAGGTGAAGCTCGCATCGATGGGAGAGCTGTTCATGTCCGGACCACCCAGCGGCTGCAGTTCCACTGTGCCATCGCGCTGCACGCGGACCTGTTGTCCCTCGGGCACCACCAGCACCTGTCCCATCCGCGCGCGCGCGCCATGCGCCGCGACACTGACCGGCAGCGGGCAATGCGCCGCCAGTTGGCCGGCCAGCACTTCGGCCGGCTTGCCGTCCAGGTGTTGGACGTGCAGCACGGTGACGCGCAAGTCCCCCGGCAGGTGCGAGAGGAAGGTGCATACCGCCTCGACGCTGTCGGCCGCGGCACCGAGCACCAGCACGCGGCTGATGGCACCATCCAGGTCGGCCAGCAGCATTTCGTGCCCGTCCTCGAAGGAGGTGGGCGCGATGGCTTCCTCGATCGACACCAGCTCCAGGCTCATGCCCGGATGAATCGCCGACGATTCCTCGCTGCCGCCTTCCGGCGCCAGGAATTCCGCCGCGCTGAGCTTCTCGATGCCGAAGTCCGAGGGCTTGGGCGCCGGCGGGGCCTGCGTGGACAAGGCATCGTCCTCGACCAGCGACCAGCTCGATGCCGCCCCCAGCAGCGGCGACGCGTCCTGGTCGTCCGCCTCCGCCGCCACGCCGGCCGCGGGCATGAACGATTCGTCGATCGGCGTCAGCGCCAGGTGATCGAGCTGGAACGACGGCATAGGCTTGGCGATGGCCGTCTCCTCCTGCGGCGCGGGATCGTCCCCGAGCGGAGCCGGTCCCTGTGTCTCCAGGCTGTCCACGCCGAACCGGCCGTCGTGCAGCGGCGGCAGCTCGTCGTCGGCATTGAACTTCAACCCCTCGCCGAAATCATCCTCGGCGGGCGGCTGTTCGTCGGCCGCGAGCAGCGCCTCGAGTTCGGCCGCGAGCGTCTCGGCGGCGGCGGCATGCTCTTCGGTGGCGCTGACGACCTGCGCATGCTGCGGGCGCGGCGGATCGAGATCGCCTTCGGCCATCACCTTCACGGCAAGATGGCGCGCCCAGCGCGCGCGGTCCCAGCCCTCCAGCTGGCGGCTGGCCTGGGCGTCGTTGAACACCACGCGCGGCCGGTCGCCGTCGATCACGTCGTAGAGGCGGTCGAGCTCGTCTTCTGCCTCCTCGTCCAGGTTCACCACCAGCACTTCGGCACCGGTGCTGTCCAGCATCGCGCGGCTCAGGCTGGACAAGGGGCCTTCATGGACGATCCGCGCGCCGCGCTCGTGCAACGCATCGCGCAGTTGGCCGCCCAGCTCTCCATCGTCGAACAGGAGTGCAACCGCCGTCGACCGTTCAGCCATTGAGCGACTCCACGGTGCGCTGCTCGAGCACCTCGCTGATCTGCGCCAGCAGCTCGGCTTCCTGGTACGGCTTGCCGAGGTAACGGTCCACGCCGATATCAAAGGCGCGCTGGCGATGCTTGTCGCCGGTACGCGAGGTAATCATGATGATCGGCACCTCGCGCAGCCGCGGGTCGGCCTTCATCTGCGTGGCGAGCTCGTAGCCGTCCATGCGCGGCATCTCGATGTCGAGCAGCATCAGGTCGGGCACGCGGTCGTGCAGCTTCTCCAGCGCGTCGACGCCGTCCTTCGCGGTGGTGACCTCGTACTCGTGGCGCTCCAGCACGCGGCCGGTGACCTTGCGCATGGTGATGGAATCGTCGACCACCATCACCAGCGGGCGCACGCGCGGCTCTTCCGCCACCAGAGCCGGTACGGCGTCGATACCGTCGTCGAGACGCTGCTGGCGGCGCGAGACGCCATGGCGGACCAGCGGAGCGAGATCGAGAATGATCAGCACCGAGCCATCGCCCATGATGGTGGCACCCAGGATGCCGGGCACCGAGCTGATCTGCGGGCCGACCGACTTGACCACGATCTCGCGCGAGCCGATCACGGCGTCGATGCGGATGGCGGCGCGCAGGTCGCCCGAGCGGGTCAGCAGCAACGGCAGTTGTTCCTCGTCGGCGGCATGGCTGGCCGGAATCCCCAGCAGCTCGGACAGGTCGTGGATGCCGTAGCTCTCGCCGGCATAGTCGAACGAAGGTTCCGGCTCGGCCAGTCGCTCGGCGAGCTCCGCCGGGGTGATGCGGGCCACGCCCTGCACCGAGGTCATCGGGATGGCGAAGGTCGATTCGCCGATGCGCACCAGGATGGCCTGGGTCACCGCGAGGGTGAACGGCAGGCGCAGCACGAAGGTGGTGCCTTCACCGGCCTTCGACTCGATCGCCAGCGAACCGCCCAGTTGCTTGATCTCGTTGACCACCACGTCCATGCCTACGCCGCGCCCGGCGAGCTGGGTCACGGTGCTGGCGGTGGAGAAGCCGTGCTGGAGGATCAGCCCCAGCAGCTGGTCGTCGCTGATCCTGGCGTCGGCACGGATCAGGCCGCGCTCGATGCCGCGCTTGCGGATCGCCTCGCGGTCCAGGCCACGGCCGTCGTCGCTGACCCGCACCACCACCTCGGTGGCCTCGCGGGTCACGCGGATGCGTACCGCGCCTTCCTCCGGCTTGCCCACCTTGCGGCGCTCGGCCGGCGATTCGATGCCATGCGCGACGGCGTTGCGCAACATGTGCTCGAACGGCGCCTTGATGCGGTCGAGCAGGTTGCGGTCCATTTCGCCATGGGCGCCTTCCACGTACAGCTGGGCGCTCTTGCCTTCCTCCAGCGCGGCCTGGCGCAGGGTGCGACGCAGGTTCGGCACCATGGTGTCGAACGGCAGCATGCGGGTGCGCAGCAGGCCGTCCTGCAGTTCCGAGCTCACGCGCGACTGCTGGATCAGCAGCGTTTCCGCCTGGCGGGTCAGTTCGTCGAGCATGCCCTGGATCGACACCAGGTCGGACACCGACTCGGCCAGCGCACGCGAGTACTGCTGCAGCTGCGAGAAGCGATCGAGCTCGAGCGGGTCGAACGCCGCTATGCCTGCCTCGCGGTGCTCGCGCTGGAAGCGCGCGATGATCTGCGCCTCGGTTTCGATTTCCAGCATGCGCAGCTGGCTGCGCAGGCGCTGCACGGTCTGGTCCAGCTCGACCAAGTTGAAGCGGTAGGCGGCTACCTGCTGTTCGAGGCGCGAACGGTAGATCGCCACCTCGCCGGCATGGTTCACCAGGGTGTCGAGCAGCTCGGCGCGGACGCGGATCTGTTCCTGCGGCGCGCTGACCGGCGCCTCTTCGCGCCCATCCTCCGGCAGCAGTTCCGGCAACTCGCCATGCCCGGGAAGCGGCACCACCGAAGCCACGCCGGTCGCGGGCGCCTCGCCGGTATCGCTGGCGAGGGCCAGGAAACGGTCGATCATCGCCTGCGGATAGGCGATGGCATGGCCTTGGGCTATGCGCTGCACCATGCCGTGCAATTGGTCGAAGCCCGTCTCCAACGCGGCGATCAGCCTGGCCACCTTGGCCGACTCGGCCTGCAGCGGCTGCTCCAGCGCCGTCTCGATGGCATGGGTGAGGTCGCCCACCGGTACCATGCCGGCGATGCGCGCGCCACCCTTGAGGGTATGCAGGTCGCGCTGCAGCTCCGCCACGTGCTCGATGGCCGTGGGTTCGCTGCGCCACTGCGCCAGCACGCCATCGGAATGGTCGAGGATCTCGCGGGCTTCCTCGATGAAGATTTCCAGCAGGTCCGGATCGATCTGGCTGGGCGAAAGCAGGGCCTGGCCCTCGGTGCCCGTCACCGGCGGCATCGCCCCGGCGGGCTCACTGGGCGCCGGCACGCGGGCCGCGGCCTCCGCCTCGGGTTCGGCTTCCGGTTCGCTGGCCACGGCCTCGGCGACGGGCTCGTCCGCAACCACGGGAGTCTCGGCGACTTCCGGCGCCTCGGGCTCGGCATGGAAGGCCTGGGCCTCCTCCGCCGGTGCCTCCGGCACCTCGGCCTCGCCCACGAGGGCATCCTCCAGCCCGGCGGTGTCGAGTTCCAGCTCGTGAATGGCGGTTTCGTCTTCCGGCTCGGCCTCGCTCTCGGCGACCGGACCGACCTCCAGCGACTCGGCCTCGCCCAGCAGTTCCGCATAGGCGGCAGCCAATTCGTCGTCGCCCTCGCCGATGTCTGCCGCGGGCGTTTCGTCCTGCGCCTGGGGCGGCGACACCTCGACCGTTCCGGGCAGGTGCGCATCAAGGTCGAACTCACCCAGCGCCGCCAGCAATTCGTCAGCATAGCTGTCGCCTGCCGGCGCGGCGAGGCCGTCCTTCGGCTCCTGGCCCGAGGCATCGGACAAGGCGGCATCGAGCGAAGCGGCCAGCGCTTCCTCGTGGGCGGCTTCGCCATGGGGCGCCGCCGCATCGTCCAGTTCGTCGGCGTGCGGCTCGAACAGCACGTGGGCCACCTGCGGTTCCGGCTGGCTGTCGCGCAGTTCGGTGATGCGCTGGATCAGGCCATCCAGGTCCGGCAGCTGTGGCGACGCGGCGTCGAACTGGCTCATGACGTGGTCGACGGCGTCGGCGCTCTGGCTGAGCAGGTGCACGCCTTCGGCGGACAGCGGCAGGCTGGCCGCGCGCAGGCGCTTGAGCAGGCTTTCCAGCGGCGACAGCAGGTGCGTGAGCAGCGGCACATCGACCATGGCGATGGCGCCGTGCAAGGTATGCACCGCGCGCAGCAGGCCATCGTCCACGCGCAGTTCGCCGTCGACCCGGTTGATCGCGGTACGGATGGTGGCCAGATACTGTGCCACTTCGCTGCGCAGGATCTCCAGCAGCACCGGGTCGATCGGCGGCATCACCGGCGCCTCGATCACGTCGGCAACCGGCGCCACCGGCTCGGCCGGCGTCTTTTCGACATCGGCCAGGCTGGCCGCCGGAATGGCCTCGGCGGCGATCTCGGCACGCGGCACGCGACGGCGTACCACGCGCCGCACCGACTCGGTCGCCCCCGGAGCCACATCGGCCAGGCGTGCGTGTTCCTGGCCGGCGGCAAGCTTCTCCGCCGTTTCCGTGATCGCGGACACCGGCGCGGTGACGGCGCCTTCGCCCGTCAGCGCGGCGCGCAACTGCGGCAGCGCGTCGATGGCGGCGCGGACCACTTCCTGCACGCCTTCGTTCGGCGCGATCGAGCGGTCCAGCACGCGATTGAGCATGTTCTCCACCTTCCAGGCGAACTCGCCCAGCAAGGTGGCGCCGACCAGGCGGCCGGAACCCTTCAGGGTATGGAAGGAGCGGCGGATCGGCGTCAGCGCATCCAACTGCTGCGGATCGGCCAGCCAGGTCTGGCGGGCGGCATGCAGGTTGTCGATCTCCTCCTGCATTTCCTCCAGGAAGATCTCGCGGATGTCGTCGTCGATGCCCGCCGTGCTGGACTGGAAGCCGGCATCGACCGCCGTGGCGCCTGCCACCGGCACCTGTTCGACGATTTCCTCCTCGATCTCGACCCAGTCCTCCTCGTCGCCGTGCACGGCCTCCTGCGGGCTGACGTGCTCGGTATCGGCCAGGCGCAGGCCGGTGATCTCGTGCGGCTGGGGCGACGGCGTTTCGCTGCTGCCCACGACCAGCCCGGACAGGTCCTCGCCCTGCGCCAGGCTGACGCTCTCGGAAAGCTCCGGCTGGCTGGCCAGTGCGGCGGCAAGGGCGGCATCGGCGGCCTTGACGACGTGCTCGGGCGCCTCGTCCAGCTCGTCCGGCGCCGCGATGCGGGCTACCGGCGGCGGCCAGTAGCCGAGCGTGCTCAGGCTGTGCTCGGCCACGTCCAGGATGTGCTCGAGGCCGCCGCGATGCTCGCGCGCCGCCTCCAGGTAGTACTCCAGCGCGGCGAGCGCGTCGGCCAGGTGATCCATCTGCGCGCTGCTGGGCACGCGGCGGTCGGCCAACAATTCGTTGCCGACGAAGCGTCCGATGCCTTCGGCCAGCTCGGCGGGACGCGGCGCGGACAGCATGCGCATGGCGCCGGCCACCTCGTCCATCAACTGGCTGACCTCGGCCAGCTGCTGCGACTGCCAGCCCGACTCGACGTAGGCGACGATGGCTTCCTTCACCTTGCTGGTGTTGGCGGTGGCCTCGTGCATCAGGGTCGCCAGGATGTGCCGCGCCTCGCTGCGGGGCAGCATGGCGGTGGCGCCCTCGCTGGGGATCTCCTCGTCGGCGCCCAGGCTGTCGATATGGTCGTCCAGCGAGGCTTCCACGTAGAGCAGCGCACCGGCCACGTCGAGCAGCAATTCCTCGTCGGGAGCGCGCACGCGGTTGGCGATCTCCTCCAGCACGCGGCGCTGCTCGTTCACCACGCGACGCGGCACGGCCAGGGCGAGCATGCCCAGCGTGTCGCCAACGCGTTCGAGAATCTCGGTCTGGCCTGACAGTTGGACCGGGTCGGCATCGGCCTGGCGCAGGAACAGGTCCAGCGATTCCTTCACACGCAGCAGGTCATCCTTCAGCGCCTTGGCGACGGAATCGAGCAGGGCGCGGTTGTGGCCGGACATCGAGCCGCGAGCATGCTCGACCTCGCTGGCCTCGGGCAACAGGCTGTCCAGCGCGTAGGTCTGGCGCAACTGTTCCATCCGCGGGCTGCCCTGGCGGACCTGGCCCACCACGTACAGCAGCTTGCGGGCCAGTTCGTCGGCATCGCCGCCGCGCAGGCTGGGTTCGCCCTGCTCCACCAGTTGGCGGATGCTGCGATCGACCTTGCCGACCAGCTGGCGCACCTCGCCCACCTGGTTCTTCAGCGCGCCGTGCTGCGTGCCCTCGAGTACGCCGGCGGCGATCCACCACAGGCGACGGCCCGCCACGGTGTGGCAGCGCGCGGCGATGGCGTCTAGGGTCTGGATCATGCCCGCCAGTTGCTGGTCGCTGCCCTGGCCACGGAACCACGACAGCAACTGCTGCTGGAAGCGCAGGCGCAGCGTGGCCACCTCGTTGCGCTGCCGCTCGGGCGACATGTCATGCGGGGCCAACGGAGCCGCCGCGGGCAATGCCACATCGAGGTTGGGGGTGAACAGCGCCGACTCGTGCAGCGCCTGCTGGCCGCGGCTGGCGCGCAGGTCGTTGAGCAGCGGCAACAGCACCACCGGCACGTCGCGGTGGCCGCCGGACAGGCGCTCCAGGTAGTCGGGCAGCTGCATCAGGCCGCGCATCAGGGCGGCATAGGCCTCCTCGCGGTTGGCCACGTGGTCCTCGAGCAGCGAGATGGCGAGTGTTTCCATCTCCTCGGTCACCATGGCGGCGCCGTACAGCTCGACCATGCGCAGCGTGCCCTGCACCTGGTGCAGGCTGTCCGCGCAGGAACGCATGGCATCCCGGTTGCCCGGGTTGTCGACGTAGGACTCCAACGCCTCGCGGGCCAGGGCGAGCGTCTCGTCGAGCTCGGGCTTGACCCACTGCAGGGTGGTGAAATCGATGTGGTCTTGAAGTCTCATACGCCCCTCTCAGCGGTCACGTAACGCCTTGTCACGCAACCGTCGAGGTTGCCCCCCGTGTCAATCGTTTGTCAGCCCGGCAGCTTGAAGTGGGCCACCGAACGCCGCAGGTCGCTGGCCAGCTGGGCCAGGTAGCCGATCGAGTCGGCCGTCTGGCTCGCGCCCTGCGAGGTCTGCGAGGTGATTTCCTGGATCGCATTCATCGACACCGAGATGTCGGTGGCCGCGGTGGACTGCTGGCGCGCCTGGGTCGAAATGTTCTGAATCAGCGCGGACAGGTCGTGCGACACGCGCTCGATATCGCCCAGCGCGCTGCCGGCGTCTTCCGCCAGGCGGGCGCCGGCCACCACTTCCGCGGTGGTCTGCTCCATCGAGTTCACCGCTTCGTTGGTGTCGGACTGAATGGTCTGCACCAGCGTCTCGATTCGCTTGGTCGCGCTCGCGGAACGTTCCGCGAGGCGCTGCACTTCGTCCGCCACCACCGCGAAGCCTCGGCCCGCCTCGCCCGCCGAGGCCGCCTGGATGGCGGCGTTCAGGGCGAGGATGTTGGTCTGTTCGGCGATGTCGTTGATCAGTTCCACGATGGAGCCGATCTCCTGCGAGGATTCGCCCAGGCGCTTGATGCGCTTGGAGGTCTCCTGGATCTGGTCACGGATGGAGTCCATGCCGGAGATCGTCTCGCGCACCACTTCGGCGCCGCGCGAGGCGATCTTCACCGAGCGCTCGGCCACGTCGGCCGACTCGGCGGAGTCCTTGGACACCGTATCCATCAGGCTCGCGATCTGGTTGATCGCGGTGGTGGCCGTGCTGATCCGCTGCGCCTGGTGCTGCGCCGATTCGGCCAGCTGGCGGGCGGTGGTCTGGGTTTCCTGAGCCGAGGACGACACCTGCTCGGAGGTCTCGTTGATGGTGGTCACCAGGGTGCGCAGCTCGTCGATGGCGTAGTTCACCGAGTCGGCGATGGCGCCGGTGATGTCCTCGGTCACGGTGGTCTTCACCGTCAGGTCGCCTTCGGCGAGCGAGCCCATCTCATCCAGCAGGCGCATGATCGCCTCCTGGTTGCGCTGGTTGAGCTCGGTCGATTCCTGGAAGCGGCGGCGTTGGTCGGCGATCAGCTGCACCACCAGCATGATGAGGAAGGCGGCCGCGCCGATCGCGCCGAGCACGCCCCACCACAGGTTCGGGAACAGCCGGCGGGTGGGCAGCTTGCCGACCTGGTCGGCAAGCTCGTTGGCGCGCAGCAGCACGTTCTGCGAATCCAGCGAGGCCTGGTTGCCGGCGCGTTTCACGTCGCTCAGGTTGCCCGCCGCCGAAACCAGCTTGCCGACCGGATCCTGCAGGCTGTCCCACTGCGTCTGCATGTCGGAGAGGATCTTGCGCGCGTTGGCGTCGGCCATCGGACGCACGCCCACCTCGGTGTTGCCTTCGAGCAGGCCCTTGAGCACCGAGCCGTACAACTGACCGTCGCGGGCCAGGCCATCGGCCGCCGGCTGCGAGGCGTCGCCGCCCTGCAGTACTTCCTGCACGCGGCGGATCATGCGGTCGGCCAGCAGCATCTGGCGGGCGGAGGTGTAGGTCTGCTCCGCGCTGCCGCCGCGCTGCTGCAGGATGTTCACCACCTGCTCCATGCTGGAGTTGAGCACGGGCAGGTCACGCGACAGGGCGGCGGCGCGCTGCGAGGAATCCACCACCAGCGCCTTGTTGGACAGGATCTTGCCGATATCGGCGTCGAGCTGTCCCCAGGCGTTGCTCAGGGCCGAGGTGGCGCGGCCGGCGGGGGTGGCGTTGTTGTCGGCGTAGGGCTTCATGCCGCTCTTCTCGTCGCCCTTGTTCAGGCGCTGCACCGCCGAGTCGATGGCATTGCGGTTGGTTTCCAGCTCCTTGAAGGAGTCGACGTTGCCGTCCGCCGCCTCGAGGGCGTATTTCGCCGTCTGCTGCGACAACACCTGGATCTGCGTGGTCAGTCCCACGGCCTGGGCGTCCTCACGCCCACGCAGCGTGAGCATGACGAAGTCCACGCCCGTGAAACCGAACGCGATGACCAGCGCAATGATGAGGCTGGTATAGCCTCGCTCCTTGCCCATGCCCCCTGTAGTGCTCATTTCGTTCACCTCGCCCGTGTACACCTTGCCGACCTGGCCGGCCAGGTGTCGGTACATCGCCCTGACTTCCGGCCTCGAACGGCACCGGCCCTACTTGTGCTTTCCTTCCGTCAGGCGGCGGCCTGGCGGAAATCCGGCGCACGCACCAGCTTGCCCATGCTGAACACGGCCAGCCGTGGTTCGCCTACCCGATCCTCGACGAAACGCGACAGGCGCGGGTCGTCCTCCTGCTCGGCATGGCGGCGCTGTTCCGCATCGACGGTGCGCTGGCCGAACACTTCGTCAACCATCAGCGCCACGCTGCCCGTGCCCTGGCGGACCACCAGCAGGCGCGTGCGCTCCGTGGTCTGGGTACGCTCGCCGAACAGGAAACGGGACAGATCGATCACCGGCACCAGATTGCCGCGCACGTTCGCCACGCCCAGCAGCCAGGCCTGGGTACCCGGCACCGGCGTGAGCGTCGGCACCGCCAGCAGCTCGCTGATCTCGTCGATGCCGCTGACGAACAAGCGGCTGCCGGCACGGAAGCCGATGCCGCGCCAAAGGCCGGGGGCCTCCAGCTTCTCGGGCGTGTCGGAGGCATGCGCCAGCGAGAGCCGCTCGTAGCGGGCCAGCAGTTCGAAGGGCGAGAGCGCGGCGGTCTGGGTCATCGCCACCTCAAGCCGCGCTCGGCAGCAGGTCGTTGATGCAGGCCAGCAGATCCTTCTCGTTGACCGGCTTGGTGATGAAGGCGCGCGCGCCCTGGCGCAGGCCCCATACGCGGTCCGTTTCCATGGACTTGGTGGTAATCATCACGATCGGCACGTTCGACGTCTCCGGATCGCGCGTGAGCGTGCGCGTGGCCTGGAAGCCATTCATGCCGGGCATGATGACGTCCATGATGACCAGGTCGGGCTTCTGCGCGCGCACGCGCTCGATGCCTTCCTCGGCGTTGCCCACGGAATCGACCTTGTAGCCGGCGCGCTCGAGCAGCGTGGTGAACACGCGCACGTCGGTCGGCGAATCGTCGATGATGAGAATATTGGCCACAGGCCCCCCTAGTTCCTGTAGTCGACGGCGTTACACCGTGCTGACATGTCGATGGATGGCGCCAAGCAGCTCGTCGCGGGTGAACGGCTTGGTGAGGTATTGCTCGGCGCCGACGATGCGGCCGCGGGCCTTGTCGAACAGGCCGTCCTTCGAGCTGAGCATGATCACCGGCGTGCCGCGGAACTGCGGGTTGTTCTTGATCAGCGCGCAGGTCTGATAGCCGTCGAGGCGCGGCATCATGATGTCGACGAAGATGATCGCGGGCTTCTGGTCGGAGATCTTGGCGAGGGCTTCGAAACCGTCCACGGCCGTGAGCACGTCGCAGCCTTCTTTCTTGAGCAAGGTTTCGGCGGTGCGACGGATGGTTTTCGAGTCGTCGATCACCATGACCTTGAGGCCGGCCAGGCCATTTCCATTTATGTTCAAGTTCACAACACCCCCCTGCGACCCGCCCCAGGCTCAGGTAAATCGTGCGGCCGCCGGCACCGGGCCGGCAGCCTCATCATGTGTTAGAAAAATTCTCGATCTACGACGTACGACGACCATTCAGCCAGCAGGCACTCGTGCGTTGCTGTTTACCGCCTGCCCGACGTGGCGTCAAGCTGAAATCTCACGCTAAGAGTCCTACGTCATTGAATTGGCGATTTCTCCGAAAAATCCCACACCCCGAATAGGCCAGGGAGCAGCTCGGGTTCCCAAGGCGGGGCGCCCCGGCCGGGGACGCGGGCGGGCCATCGCGGCAAGGGTCGGCAGCGCAGGCGTCTGCTCCTACACTTGCCTGTCCCCGCCTGGCCGGCATCGTGGCCAGGCTCTACTACCGGAGAATGACGATGACCCTCTCGGTCGCCGTGCTGATGGACCCGATCGGTGCCATCAAGATCGCCAAGGACACCACCTTCGCCATGCTGCTGGAGGCCCAGCGGCGCGGGCACGCGCTGTTCTACATGGAGCAGGGCGACCTGTCCGTCCGGGACGGCCTGCCGTGGGCGCGCCTGGCGCCGCTGTCGGTGCGGGACGACCCCTCCGGCTGGTTCGTGCTCGGCGAGGCGCGCTGGCGCGACCTGCGCGAGCTGGACGTGGTGCTGATGCGCAAGGACCCGCCGGTGGATGCGCAGTTCATCTACGACACCATGGTCGCCGAGCTGGCCGAGCGGGCCGGGGTAGCCGTGGTCAACCGGCCGCAGGCGCTGCGCGACTGCAACGAGAAGCTGTTTGCCCTGCATTTCCCGCAATGCATGGCGCCCACCCTGGTGTCCCGCGACGCGGCCGAGCTGCGCGCCTTCGTGGCGGAGCACGGCGAGGCGGTGCTCAAGCCGCTGGACGGCATGGGCGGACGCGGCATCTTCCGGGTGCGCGAGGGCGACGGCAACCTCAACTCCATGCTGGAGACCCTGATCGCGGCCGGCCCACATGGCGAGCACCGCCAGTTCACCATGGCGCAGAAGTTCATCCCCCGCATCAGCGAGGGCGACAAGCGCATCCTGGTGGTCGACGGCGAGCCGGTGCCCTACGCCCTGGCCCGCATCCCGCAGGGCAGCGATTTCCGTGGCAACCTGGCCGCCGGCGGACGCGGGGTGGGCGTGCCGCTGTCCGACCGCGACCGCTGGATCGTCTCGCAGGTGGCGCCGGAACTGCGCCGGCGCGGGCTGCTGTTCGTGGGCCTGGACGTGATCGGGGACTACCTCACCGAGATCAACGTCACATCGCCGACCTGTGCGCGCGAACTCGATGCGCAGTTCGGGCTTAATATCTGCGGTCAGCTGTTCGATGTCATCGAGCACAGAACCGGAAACCGTCCCGCGTGAGCCAACCCGCTGTCCGCACCGGCGCCGACATGATCGGCGCCACCCTGCTGTTCTCGCTGTTGCTGCACGGCGTGCTGATCCTCGGCATCGGCTTCAGCTACGTGAAGTCCAGGCCCAGCCTGCCCACCCTGGACGTGACCCTGGTGGACGTGGCCAACCGCGAGGCGCCCGACAAGGCCGACTTCCTGGCCCAGGCCAGCAACAGCGGCGGCGGCGAAAGCGACAAGGCCGCCCGCCCTTCCCAGCCCGTTTCCGGCATGCTGCCCCGTCCCTCGCCAGGCGTGGCGCCGCAGCCGGTCGAGGCCGGCGCGCCCAGGCCGCAGCAGGCCACCGACGACAGGCTGCTCACCACCTCCGGCCACAGCAGCTACCGCGTGAGCACGGACAGCGACAAGCCGGATCAGGCCCCGCAGGACCTGCCCGAATCTCCCACCGAGGTCCGCCGGCGCCAGGAAATGGCCCAGCTGGCCGCCGAGGTGCGCGACCGCAGCGAGCAGTACGCCAAGCGGCCGCGCAAGAAATTCATCTCCTCCAACACCAGGGAATACGCCTATGCCGCCTACATGCGCGGCTGGGTGGACCGGGTGGAACGGGTCGGCAACCTCAACTACCCGAACGAGGCCCGCCGCCGCGGCCTGCACGGCGACGTGCTGATGACGGTGACGCTCAACCGAGACGGCTCCGTGAAGGGCATCGAGGTCGTGCAAAGCTCAGGCCAGCCCCTGCTGGACGCCGCCGCCCAGCGCATCGTGCGGCTGGCCGCGCCCTTTCCCCCGATTCCCGAGGACAAGGACCACATCGACGAGCTGAACATCACGCGCACCTGGCAGTTCATGCCCAACGACGTGCTGCGCAGCCGCTGAAGGCCCCGCGGGCAGCCGTGGCCCGCAGGGCTTACAATGCGCCCATGTCCGCATCCCTGCCCCAGTCCCAGTCCCTCGCCGGCCATTTCCTGATCGCCATGCCCAGCCTGGCGGAGCCGCCGTTCTCGCGCGGCGTGGCCTTCATCTGCCAGCACGACGAGGACGGCGCGGTGGGGCTGCTGGTCAACCAGCTCTCCGAATACCGCCTGGGCGACGTGCTGGCCCAGATGAAGCTGGACTGCAACGACCTGGAACTGGCCGATGCCCCCGTGCTGATCGGCGGGCCAGTGCAGCAGGAGCGCGGCTTCGTGCTGCACCGCGAACCGGGGCATTGGGAATCCAGCTACCGCATCAATGCCGAGTGGTCGGTGACCACCTCGCGCGACATCCTGGTGGCCATGGCCAACGGCGAAGGCCCGCGCCTGGCGGTGATGGCCCTGGGCTACGCCGGCTGGAGCGCCGGCCAGCTCGAGCAGGAACTGAAAGACAACACCTGGCTCACCGTCGAGGCCAGCGAGCGCGTGGTGTTCCATACCCCGCTGGAGGAACGCTGGAGCGCCGCCGCCGGCCTGGTAGGCGTGGACCCGCTGCAGCTTCCAGGCTACGCGGGCCACGCATGAGCGCCCGCCTCCGTCCCTGCCCGCCGGCTGGACAGCAGGCCGCACCCGGCGTGGGCCATGCGAAGCCATGAGCCAGGCGAGTTGCGTGTTCGGCTTCGACTACGGCAGCCGGCTCATCGGCGTCGCCATTGGCAACCGCTTCACCGGTAGCGCACGCGGCCTGGCCGCGGTGCCCATGCGCGACGGCGCTCCCGACTGGACCCGGCTGGATGCCCTGCGCGAGGCGTGGTTGCCCGACACGCTGGTGGTCGGCCTGCCGCTGACCCTGGATGGTGGGGAACAGCCGGCCAGCCGCGGCGCCCGCCGCTTCGCCGAACAACTGGGCCAGCGCTACGGCCTGCCGGTCGAGCTGACCGACGAGCGCCACAGCTCGCGCGAGGCCGCCCAGCGCTTCGCCAGCGCCCGCGCGGCCGGCCTGAAGAAGCGCAGCGCCGCCGCCGCCATCGATGCCGAGGCCGCCGCCGTCATCCTCGAACGCTGGCTGGCGGGCGCGTCCGCCCACGGCCACTAGCATCCCTCCAGTCCCGGACCCCTGCCTGCCATGAGCCAACGCCTGCGCCATCTCACCACGCTGGAACACCTGCCCCGCGACACCATCGAGCGCCTGCTCGACCGCGCCGAAACGATGCGCGACGGCTGCGCCCACGGCACGCGCAAGCTGGACCTGCTGGCTGGCCGCACCATCCTCAACCTGTTCTTCGAGCCCTCCACCCGCACGCGCACCTCGTTCGAGCTGGCCGCGCGCCGCCTCGGTGCCGACGTGGTCAACTTCGACATCGGCTTCTCCTCCACCAGCAAGGGCGAAGCCCTGTTCGACACCCTGCACACGCTCGAGGCGATGCACCTGGACGCCATCGTGGTACGCCACAAGGTGTCAGGGACGCCTGATGAACTTGTCCGCCATGCGATGAGCGGCGTGTCGGTGGTCAACGCTGGCGATGGTAATCGCGCCCATCCGACCCAGGGCCTGCTCGACGCGCTGACCATCCGCCAGCACCGCCCGGACTTCGCTCCGCTCACCGTGGTCATCTGCGGCGACGTGAAGCATTCGCGCGTGGCGCGCTCGGACGTGCATGCGCTCGGCGGCCTGGGCGTGAAGGAAATCCGGCTGTGCGCGCCGCGGGCGCTGATGCCCGAGCCATCGGAGTTCCCGCAGTGCATCCTCACCGACGATTTCGATGCCGCCGTCGAAAGCGCGGACGTGGTCATCATGCTGCGCCTGCAGAAGGAGCGGATGGCCGCCACCGACCTGCCCGACGAGGCGGCCTATTTCGAGCGCTACGGCCTGGACAAGCGCCGGCTGGAACGCGCCGCCAGGGGCGCCCTGGTGATGCACCCGGGCCCGCTCAACCGCGGCATCGAGATCGCCTCCGAGGTGGCCGATGGGCCGCAGTCGCGCATCCTCGAGCAGGTCGGCAACGGCGTGTTCGTCCGCATGGCGGTGCTGGCCGAGGTGCTGGGCCGCTGATTGGATGGCGATGGGTTGGGGATGGGCAGCAAGGCGCCAAGACCGACGACCGTGGCAGCGCCTGAAAGCCGCGATAGACGATGCGCGACACCGCGCTGTCGTCGCTGACTGAAGGTGGCCAGACGGGTGGTCTTGGCACCCCCACCACCCACCCCCAACCCCCGCTCCACCAAGGCTTCTTCCCCCCCCCGCACGCCCCGCGATATCCCGCAAAAGCGGGCATAATGCGCGGCGCGACACCATCTCACCATTCAAGGGAACAGACATGCGATCGACGATGCGCTTTGCCGCGCTGGGCCTCGCCGGCGTGCTGCTGGCTGCATGCCATCACAAGGACAAGGACGCGCCCCTCGCCTTCGTGCCGGCGGACACGCCGTACGTGGTCGCCAACCTCGACGTGCTCGATGACGATACCCGCAAGGCCATCCTGGCCCAGGCCGACGCCCAGCTGCCGACCGAGCTGACCCAGCTGCGCGCCACGGCGGACGACATGGCCGAGAAGGACCCCGATGCCTCCCGCCTGCTCAAGGCCATCATCGCCGAGCTGGACGGCAAGACCATCGAGTCGTTCGCGCGGAACGCCGGCCTCAACGTCAAGGGACGCTCGGCGTTCTACGGCCTGGGCCTGTCGCCGGTGGCCCGCTTCGAGCTGACCGATCCCAAGGCGTTCGACGCCTTCGTGGGTCGCCTGGAAGCGGCCTACGGCAAGCCGTTCGACACCGCCACGCTGGGCGGCCTGAGCTATCGCAAGCATGTCTCCGCCGAGGCCGGCGTGCAGGTGGTGCTGGCGGTGGTGTCGGGCAAGCAGGCGGTCGCCGCGCTGCTGCCGTCCGACGCGCCGGAAGCCACGCTGCGGCTGGCGCTGGGCCTGGACCGCCCGGCCAGGAACCTGCAGGACGACGGCCGCCTGGACAAGTTGGCCAAGGCCAAGGACTACCAGCCGTGGGCCATCGGCCAGGTCGACCTGGCCCGCCTGCTGCCGCTCGCCGCCAGCGGCAAGGACCCGCTGTTCAACGCCCTGATCAAGGCCCGCGCCGAGGCCGAGTCGGCCAAGACCGGCGAGCCGGTCGCCAACCAGGTGAAGATCGCGCCTAGCTGCGAGGCCGAGGCAACCCGCATCGCCGCCCGCGTGCCGGCGACGAGCTTCGGCTACACCCGCCTCGACGCCAAGCACCAGGACCTGCGCTGGGACGTGGCGCTGGCCGACGACATCACCAAGGCCTTCGCCGGCCTGAAGGTGGAACTGCCCGGCCTGGGCGCGGACGGCGCCTCGCCGTTCGACATCAGCCTGGCGATGCCCATGGTGCAGGTGCGCGCGTTCTGGAGCGCGCAAGCCGAGGCAGTGGCCGCCAAGCCGTTCGCCTGCCCGTCGCTGGCCGACCTCAACGAGGGCTTCGCCAAGATCGGCCTGATGGCCCAGCAGGCCGCGGTGCCGCCGGTTGGCGACCTGCTCGGCGCACGCGTGGCGCTGGACAGCTTCGAACCCGGCAGCGCCGACAGCATGCCCAAGTTCAGCGGCCGCGTGGTGATCGGCACCACCAACCCGGCTGGCCTGCTGGCCATGGCGCAGATGGCCTCCTCCGGCCTGCAGCAGCTCAAGCTCGCCCCGGACGGCAAGGTCGCCGCCCTGCCGCCGGAAGTCACCGCCCCGCTGGGTACGCCGGTATGGGCCGCGATGGGTCCCAAGGCGTTGGCGCTGGCCATCGGCCAGGGCGAGGATGCCAGGCTGGGCGAGCTGCTGAGCGCGCCCACCGGCGACGCGGGCCGCCTCGGCCGCCTGCACCTGAGCGGCGACATGTACCTGGCCTGGGTGAAGGCGATGGCGCAGAAGTCCGAGCACATCGCCGAACTCACCGCCTCCGCCAGCAGCGACGATCCGGATGCGCAGGCGACCGCCAAGGCGGCGGCCGCGCACTCGAAGGCCCAGTTCGAGGCGATGGAAGCACAGGCCGCGCGCATCAAATCGGTGGCCGGCACGCTGCGCATGGACAACGACGGCCTGGTCATCACCAGCCAGACCGAATTGAAGTGATTGCCGGAGTGGCGCGGCGATGAAGTAAACGGGGCGCCCTTGGCGCCCCATTTCGCTTTGCGCATCCCGCCATGCCCGGCCGGCCCCAACGCTTTCAGGACATCGCGATGACGTCGCCTTCGCAAGCGTGATCGCGCCCTGAACCGGTGCGGATGCCAGCCATCGAGGATTCACACGCGGGCTGCTGGGATGGAACCCACGAACGCCAGGAGCAACGGCGGACGTCTGTCCCGAGGGACAGTGTTCCCTCCATTGCAAGGAGATTTTCCCATGCTCACCCACAACCTGTTCCGCAAGACGTTGATCGTCACTGGCTTGGTGGCCGCCTTCTCGGTCGTACCGCTCGCGCAGGTTGCCGCTCAGGATGCCGCGCAGAAGCAGTCGGACAACCAGACCGTACCCGACAAGACCGCCGATGCGTGGATCACCACCAAGGTGAAATCCGAGCTGACCACCACCAAGGGCATCAAGAGCACGGACATTTCCGTATCCACCATGGACGGCGTAGTCAGCCTGACGGGCACGGCCACCAGCGCCGCGGAGAAGACCCGGGCCGTGCAGGTCGCCAAGAAAGTGAAAGGCGTGAAGAGCGTCGATGCCAGCGGCCTTACCGTCAGCGATGCCGCCCAGTAAGCACCCTCACGCCGCATCGGGCGTCCGCTGAAAACGAGGAAGGCGCCCCATCGGGCGCCTTCTTCACGCTGGCGGGCGGGGCAAGGCTTCAGCGACGCAGCAGGCCGCCGTTGAAGTTCTGCGTGTCGCGGGCTTCCTCCAGCTCCACGCCATCCAGGCCCTGCGAGAGAGTATGCGCGTCGCCGCCCTGGGCCAGCTTGATGCGCAGGCGCACCTCATTGGAGCTGTCGGCATGGCGCAGCGCGTCCTCGTAGGAGATCTCGCCGGCATGGTAGAGCTCGACCAGGCTCTGGTCGAAGGTTTTCATGCCGAGGTTGGTGGACTCCTTCATCACTTCCTTGAGCTTGTGGATCTCGCCCTGGCGGATGTAGTCCTGCACCAGCGGCGTGCCCAGCAGTACTTCCACCGCCACGCGCCGCGCCTTGCCATCCGGGGTGGGGATGAGCTGCTGCGCCACGATGCCGCGCAGGTTGAGCGACAGGTCCATGAACAGCTGCTGGCGGCGATCCTCCGGGAAGAAGTGCAGGATGCGGTCCATCGCCTGGTTGGCGTTGTTGGCGTGCAGCGTGCACAGGCACAGGTGGCCCGTCTCGGAGAAGTTGATGGCGTGTTCCATCGTCTCGCGCGTACGCACCTCGCCGATCATGATGACGTCGGGCGCCTGGCGCAGCGTGTTCTTCAGCGCGTTGTCCCAGCTGTCGGTGTCGATGCCCAATTCGCGCTGCGTGATGATGCAGCCCTCGTGCTTGTGCACGTATTCGATCGGGTCCTCGATGGTGATGATGTGGCCGGTGGAATTGGCATTGCGGTAGCCGATCATCGAGGCCAGCGAGGTGGACTTGCCGGTGCCGGTGCCGCCCACGAAGATGATGATGCCGCGCTTGGTCATCGCCAGCTGCTTGATCACCGGCGGCAGGCTCAGTTCCTCGATGGTGGGAATCTTCGACTCGATGCGGCGCAACACCATGCCCACGCAGTTGCGCTGGTAGAAGCAGGACACGCGGAAGCGGCCCACGCCCTGCGCGGAGATCGCGAACTGGCACTCATGGGTCTTTTCGAACTCCTCGCGCTGCGAGGGCGTCATCACGTTGAGCACCATGTCGCGCGACTGCTGCGCGGACAGCGGGCTCTGCGTGATCGGCACGATGCGGCCCTGTACCTTCATCGACGGCGGCACGCCGGCCGTGATGAACAGGTCCGATGCCTTCTTGTGCACCATCAGCTTGAGGAACGAGGTGAAGTCGAAGTCGCTCATAAGTCCCTCCGGGACGGGGAATGGTGAATAGTAAATAGTGAATAGGAAGAGCGTAAAAGGGACGACTGGGCCATGTCTCCAGGCTTTTTCCTATTCCCTACTCCCTATTCCCTCACTTGAAGATGTCCTTGTTGCGTGCATAGCCGGCGGCCTGCTGGCGTGTCACCAGGCCGCGCTTGACCAGGTCCTGCAGGTTCTGGTCGAGCGTCTGCATGCCGTACTGCTGGCCGGTCTGGATCGACGAGTACATCTGCGCCACCTTGTCCTCGCGGATCAGGTTGCGGATCGCCGGGATGCCCACCATGATCTCGTGCGCCGCGATACGGCCGCCGCCCACCTTCTTCAGCAGCGACTGCGAGATCACCGCGCGCAGCGATTCGGACAGCATCGAGCGCACCATCGGCTTTTCGCCGGCGGGGAACACGTCGATGATGCGGTCGATGGTCTTGGCCGCCGAACTGGTGTGCAGGGTGCCGAACACCAGGTGGCCGGTCTCCGCGGCGGTGAGCGCCAGGCGGATGGTCTCCAGGTCGCGCAACTCGCCCACCAGCACGTAGTCCGGGTCTTCGCGCAGCGCCGAGCGCAGCGCCTCGTTGAAGCCATGGGTGTCGCGGTGCACCTCGCGCTGGTTGACCAGGCACTTCTGCGAGGTGTGCACGAATTCGATCGGGTCCTCGATGGTGAGGATGTGGCCGTATTCGTTCTTGTTGATGTGGTCGACCATCGCCGCCAGCGTGGTGGACTTGCCCGAGCCGGTCGGACCGGTGACCAGGATCAGGCCCTGCGGCTGCTCGATCAGCTCGCGGAACACCGGCGGCGCGCCCAGGTCCTCCAGCGTCAGCACCTCGGAGGGAATGGTACGGAACACCGCGCCCGCGCCGCGGTTCTGGTTGAACGCATTGACGCGAAAGCGCGCCAGGCCGGGAATCTCGAAGGAGAAGTCGACCTCGAGGAATTCCTCGTAGTCGCGGCGCTGCTTGTCCGACATGATGTCGTAGATCAGCGAATGGACCTGCTTGTGCTCCAGCGCCGGGATGTTGATGCGGCGCACGTCGCCATCCACGCGGATCATGGGCGGCAGGCCGGCGGAAAGGTGCAAGTCCGAGGCCTTGTTCTTCACCGAGAAGGCAAGCAGTTCGGCGATATCCATCTTGGCGTTCCCCTCAACCCGGTCATCTGGACGGCATGCTGCGGCTCGCCGCACGGAGAGGTATACCCAAGGGACGCGGCATCGTGGCGCAGGCGCGCCAACGCCCTCGAAGACGGTGCAACCCGGTTCCCCATGCAGCGGGCCGATACTACTCGCGGCCAGGGCCGGGGAGCCAGTCTTTCCTAAGTCCTATCTGCGCAAACTGCGGACCAGGTTGGCTTAAAGGCCGCCATGCGATGAGCAAGGTCCGCACAGGCGTCCGAACGGTCCCCTTTCCACTGGCCCCGGTCCACCCAACGCCTGCCACGGGACGGACCAACCCCGGGTCCGGTAAGGTAGTGGCCGCCCAGCTTCAGGAGTACGCATGACCCGTATCGCATTCATCGGTGGCGGCAACATGGCACGCAGCCTGATCGGCGGCTTGCTCAAGACCGGCATCGCCACCTCGTCCATCCGCGTGGCCGAGCCGCGCGCCGAGGCGCGCCAGGCGCTGGGCCGCGACTTCGGCGTGGCCTGCTATGCGGAGAACCGCCTCGCCGCGGCCGATGCCGAGGTGCTGGTGCTGGCGGTGAAGCCGCAGATCATGCCGTCCATCCATGCCGAACTGCAGGATGACCTGGCGCGCCAGCGCCCGCTGCTGATCTCGATCGCCGCCGGCGTGCGCGTCGACCAGCTCGAGCGCTGGTTCGGCCATACGCTGCCCATCGTGCGCTGCATGCCCAATACGCCGGCCCTGATCGGCGCGGGCGCCACCGGCCTGTTCGCCAACCGCCGGGTCAGCCCGGAGCAGCGCGCGCAGGCGCAGCACATCCTCGATGCGGTGGGGCTGACGCGCTGGATCGAGGACGAATCGCTGATGGATACCGTCACCGCCATCTCCGGTTCCAGCCCAGCCTATTTCTTCGCGCTGGTCGAGGCGCTGGAGGACGCCGCCTTCGCCCAGGGCATGTCGCGGGAAACCGCACGTGCACTGGCGGCGCAGGCCTGCCTGGGAGCGGGGCGCATGCTGACCGAAAGCGGCGAAGAACCTGGCGTACTGCGCCAGCGCGTCACCTCGCCCAACGGCACCACGCAAGCCGCCCTGGAAAGCTTCGCCGCCGATCGTTTCCACGAGGCCGTCGCCCGCGCCGTGGCCGCCGCCACCCGCCGCGGCGGCGAACTGGCCGCCGCCCTGGACGACTAGGGAGACTCCATGAGCTATCTCGTCAACGCCCTTTCCTTCCTGCTCGAACTGGCTTTCGGCGCTGCGGCCGCGCTGTTCGTGCTGCGCCTGGCGGCCGAGGCCAGCCGCGCGGATTTCCACAATCCGCTGAGTCAGTTCATCTACCGCACCACCAACCCGGTGCTGGCGCCGGTCCGGCGTGTGCTGCCCAACTGGCGGCGCATCAACGTGGCCGCCCTGCTGCTGGTGTGGCTGCTGATGCTGGTCAAGCGCGTGGTGCTGTTCTCGCTGCTCGGCGTGTTCCCGCACGTGCTGGGCCTGGTGGTGCTGGCGGTGGCCGACACGCTGGACTTCATCGCCATGTTCTACGTGGTGCTGATCTTCGTGTGGTCGCTGATGAGCCTGTTCCAGGTCGAGTCCTACCATCCGGTCTATCGCCTCGCCGGCAGCCTGGTCGATCCGCTGATGCGCCCGCTGCGCGGCCGGCTGGTCGCCGGCGGCCTGGATTTCGCCCCCTGGGCGGTGATGATCGCGCTGATCCTGGCACGCCTGCTGCTGGTATCGCCGCTGACCGATCTCGGCGCCCGGCTGGCGCTGGGTCTCTGAGAGCCCGTTCACGATCTCCCACTCCCGTCTCCCAAGGAACCTCCTGCCGCATGAAAGCGACATCCCTTTCGCTGCGCCATCGCCTGCTCACCCTCGGTGTCGCCGCTGCCCTCACCGGCGTATCCCATGCCGCGGCGCCTGGACCCGCCGCGCACCCGGACGTGGTCGCCTCCCACGTGGATACCACGGTGAATCCTGGCGACGACTTCTTCGACTACGCCAACGGCGCCTGGCTGAAGAGCCACCCCATTCCCGCCGAGGAATCGCAGTGGGGCATCGGCCAGGTGGTGCAGGACGAGCTGTACGCCAAGCTGCGCAAGATCAGCGAGGACGCGGCCGCGCAGAAGAACGCGGCGCCAGGCAGCGACGAGCAGAAGGTCGGCGATTTCTGGACCACCGCGATGGACCAATCCCTCGCCGACCGCCTCGGCATCGCGCCGCTGCAGGCGGAACTGGCGCGCATCGACGCCGTGCGCGACGTGGGCTCGGCGCTGGACGAGGCCTTCGCGCTGCAGCCGCTGGGCGTGGACGCCTTCTTCGGCTTCGCTATCGCCCAGGACGAGAAGGACAGCGACGCGATGGCCGTGCACCTGGGCCAGGGCGGCCTGGGCCTGCCGGAGCGCGACTACTACTTCAACACCGAGGCGGGCGTGGCCAAGGCCCGCGCCGCCTACGTGGAGCACTTGCAACACCTGTTCCGCCAGCTCGGCGCCGACCCGGCCGCCGCGCGCGCCAGCGCCAATCAGGTGATGGCCTTCGAGACGGCCCTGGCCAAGGTCTCGCGTCCGCTGGAGGACCTGCGCGACCCGCAGAAGAACTACAACAAGATGGCGCCGGCCGAGCTGACCGCCAAATACACGCCCGCCATCGCTTGGCAGTCCCGCCTCGCCGCGTGGAAACTGGCGCCATCGAGCGTGATCGTGGGCCAGCCGGAGTTCTTCGGCGGCCTGCAGGACCTGCTGGCCAAAACTCCGGCGAGCGTGCTGCGCGACTACCTGCGCGCCCACCTGATGGACGCCTACGCCAGCTACCTGGGCACGGACTTCGACAACGAGCACTTCGACTTCTACGGCCGCGTGCTGTCCGGCCAAGCCGAGCAGAAGCCCCGCTGGAAGCGCGTACTGCGCGCCGAGAACGAAGCCCTGGGCATGATCCTGGGCCGCATCTACGTGAAGGACTATTTCTCCGAGGCCAGCAAGCAGCGCTACAACACCATGGTCGAGGCCGTGCGCACCGCCTACGGCGAGCGCATCGACCGCCTGGACTGGATGAGCCCGGCCACCAAGACCAAGGCGCACGAGAAGCTTGCCGCGATCACCAAGAAGGTGGGCTATCCCGACAAGTGGAAGGACTACTCGGCCCTCGCCATCGGCCGCGAGTCCTACGCGCAGAACATGATGAACGCCGCGCGTTGGAACTTCGCCGACATGCTGTCCAAGTACGGCAAGCCGGTGGACCGCAACGAGTGGGAGATGACCCCGCAGACCTACAACGCCTACTACAACCCGTCCAACAACGAGATCGTGCTGCCCGCCGCGCAGTTCATGATCCCCGGCTATGCCGACGGCGAGATCGACGACGCGGTGGTGTACGGCTATGTGGCGGCCTCGACCATCGGCCACGAGATCACCCACGGCTTCGACGACGAGGGCCGCCAGTACGACGCCAAGGGCAACCTCGCGGACTGGTGGACGGCGCAGGACGCCAAGCGCTTCCAGCAGCGCGCCGAGGTGATGGTCAAGCAGTTCAACGCCTACGAGCCGCTGCCCGGCCTGCACATCAACGGCCAGGCCAGCCTGGGCGAGAACATCGCCGATTTCGGCGGCATCGTGATCGGCCTGGACGCCTTCAAGCAGACCGAGCAATACAAGAAGGGCGAAAAGGTGGCCGGCTACACGCCCTTGCAGCGCTTCTTCCTCGGCTACGCGCTGGGCTGGCTGTCGCAGGAACGCGAGGCGCGCCTGCGCAACGCCCTGCTGGCCGACGTGCACGCACCGGCCAAGTGGCGCGTCAACGGGCCACTGTCGAACGTGCCGGAGTTCTACGAGGCGTTCGGGGTGAAGCCGGGACAGCCGATGTGGCGGCCGGAGAAGGAGCGGGTGAGGATCTGGTAGGAGTGGGGGCGGAGGGGAAGAGGGCACCGCCCTCACCTCCTCCCCTGCCACGCCGCGAAGATTCCATGCATCGCCTCCAGCCCCTCGGTCAGCGCCGCTGGCCCCGGCTGCAGGATGATCGGCGACTTGATCTCGTAAAGATCGCCTGCGCGCACCGCCGGGATCGGCTCCCAGCCTTCGCGCGCCGCCACTTTTTCCGGACGGAAGCGCTTGCCGCACCAGGAACCGAGGATGATGTCCGGCGCCGCGCGCACCACCTCGCCGGGATCGGCCAGGATGCGGTGCCTGGCCAGCGATTCGCCGGCCATCGCGGGGAATACGTCGTCGCCACCGGCGATGCGGATCAGTTCCGCCACCCAGCGGATGCCGGTGATCAGCGGCTCGTCCCATTCCTCGAAGTACACGCGCGGCCGCCGCGCGAAGCGGGCCGAGGCGGCCTCGACCTGGGCGATGCGCTGCTCCAGCGAGCGGGCATAGGCTTCGGCCTTGCCGGCCGCGCCCACCATCGCGCCCAGGCGCCGGATATAGGCCAGGATGCCGTCCACGCTGCGGTGGTTGCTGATCCACACCTCTATCCCGGCCTTGATAAGCTCGCGCGCGATGTCGGCCTGGATATCGGAAAAGCCGACCACGAAATCCGGTTCCAACCGCAGTATCTCGTCGATCTTCGCACTGGTGAACGCCGACACCTTGGGCTTTTCCTTGCGCGCCCGCGGCGGGCGCACGGTGAAGCCGGAGATGCCGACGATGCGGTCCTGCTCGCCCAATGCGTACAAGACCTCGGTCGGTTCCTCGGTGAGGCAGACGATGCGTTGCGGGTAGCGGTCGTGTTGCGCGGTCACGCGGTCAATGTCCCAGCACGGTCACCGTGAGCTTGCGCTGGTGCGGATCGCGCCGGTGTTCCCACAGGTAGATGCCCTGCCAGGTGCCGAGCTGCACGCGTCCGGCATGCACCGGCACCACCAGGCTGACCCCGGTGAGGATGGCGCGCACGTGGGAAGGCATGTCGTCCGGGCCTTCCTCGTCGTGGCGGAAGATCGCGTCGCCATCGGGCACGGCCCGGGCGAACCAGCGCTCCAGGTCATCTCGCACGGTGGGGTCGGCATTCTCGCTGATCAGCAGAGAGCAACTGGTGTGCAGGCTGAAGATGTTGGCCATGCCGGTATGTACGCCGCTGGCCGCGACCACCTCGCCCACCTTGTCGGTGATCTCGGTAAAGCCGCGGCCGCGCGTGTGCACGGTGAAGCCGTTCTGGGCGACGTGGTCGGCGGGCGCTGCGCGCATGCTTGATGCCTCCGAACGGCTGGCAGAACCTCAAGGATAAAGCAGTCGGCTGGTCCAGGTCTGGCCGTGGCGGCTCCAGCGCACGCGCTCGTGCAGGCGGAATGCCGCTCCGTACCAGAACTCCACCATGTCCGGCTCGACCACATAGCCGCCCCAATGCGGCGGGCGCGGCACCTCACGGCCCGCGAACTCGTGCTCATAGCGGGCCAGCCGCTGCTCGAAGGTCTCGCGGTCGGGCAGGGTCTGGGACTGCAGCGAGGCCCAGGCGCCGAGCTGGCTCTCGCGCGGACGCGAGGCGAAATAGGCATCCGAGTCCTCGGGCAGGACCTTGCGCGCCACACCTTCCACGCGCACCTGCACGCCGTCGCGCAGCTGTTTCCAATGGAAGCACAGGGCCACCTGCGGATGGGCTTCCAGCTGGCTGCCCTTGTCGCTTTCGTAGTTGGTGTAGAAGCGGAAGCCGCGCTCATCGGCGCCCTTGAGCAGCACGATGCGCGAACTGACGCGGCCGGCCGCGTCGGCCGTGGCCAAACTCATGGCCGTGGCGTCGGGGTCGCCCCCTGCTCCGGCCTCATCCAATAGTTGCAGGAAGGTGTCAAGGATCTCTGGTTTCAGCATGGGGTCTTGAATCGTGGCCGCCGCGCGCCATCATGGCCGGCATGTCTCCAGATGCTAGCACGCAGAATTCGACCCTGGCCGGACACCTGCTCGACCAGTACGCCGGCCGCATCGCCCGCTCCCGCCGCCCCTACCTGCTGGGACTGTCGGGCCTGCAGGGCAGCGGCAAGAGCACGCTCGCCCGGGAAATGAAGGCCCAGGCCGAGGCGCGCGGCTGGCCCACCGAGGTGCTCTCACTGGATGACTTCTATTACTCGCGCAGCGAGCGCGACGTGCTGGCCCACCAGGTGCATCCGTTGCTGCGCACCCGCGGCGTGCCCGGCACGCACGAGATCGAGCTGCTGATGTCGGTACTGGCGGCCCTGCCCCAGGCGTCGGACAAGCTGCCGGTGAGCTATCCGCGCTTCGACAAGGGCCGCGATACCCGCATGCCGCCTTCCAAGTGGCCGCGCGTGATCCGCCCGCCCCGGCTGGTGATTTTGGAAGGCTGGGCGCTGGGCGTGCGGCCGCAGACGCTGGCCGCCCTGGAAGAGCCTGTCAACGCGCTGGAACGCGGGGAAGACGCCGACGGCACCTGGCGCCATTGGGTCAACAAGCAGCTGCGCGGCTACCAGCCGCTATGGCGCAAGCTGGACGCGCTGATCGTGCTGCAGGCGCCCAACTGGGAAGTGGTGCGCCGCTGGCGCAGCGAGCAGGAAGTAGAGCTGCTGGCCCGCCATGCGCCGCTGGCCATGGACGCGGTGACGATGGCGCGCTTCCTGGCCCATTTCGAGCGGTTGAGCCGGCATGCGCTGGCCACCCTGCCCGAGCTGGCCGACACCGTGGTCGAGTACGACGACGATCGCCACGTCGTCGCGCTCAACCATAGCTGAGGATCAGGCCAGCGGCTCCACCTGCACCGCCGTGCCATAGGCCAGCACTTCGGTCACGCCCTCGGCCACGTCGTTGGCGTCGTAGCGCATCGCCACCACGGCGTTGGCGCCGCGCTCGGCCGCATGACGCAGCATCAGCTCGAAGGCTTCCTCGCGGGCGTTCTCGCACAACTCGGTGTAGATCGAGATATTGCCGCCCACCAGCGTCTGCAGCGCCGCGCCGAGATTGCCGATGACGCTGCGCGAACGCACGGTGATGCCGCGCACGATGCCCATCGGGCGGACGATGCGGTAGCCCGGCAGTTCATTGCCGGTGCTGACCATATGAAGCGAAACCTGGGCGGACATGGGTGTTCCTCCGGAAATAGCCACGTGCTGGATCGTCATCCCGGCGCCGCCCGGGAGCCAGTGCCTTTGTACACGGCCGTGCCGTTCACGCCATGCCGCGGATCAGCGCCGCATAGCCCGCCCGCGCATCGGGCCATCGCGGTACGAAGCCGCTGGCCCGCAGCCGCGCATTGCCCAGGCGCTTGCTGCCCACGCCCGGCGGCGGCGCGCCCTCGCCCGGTGGCGGCACGCCAAGCAGGCCGGCGAGGCAGTCGTACAACTCATGCAGCGGCAGCGGTGTGTCATCCACCCCCAGGTACAACGATGCCGGCGCTTCCAGCGACAGCAGATGCGCGATGGCCGCGGCGGCGTCATCGACATGGATGCGGTTGGCCCAGTGCGGCACGGCGCGCGGTGCCCGGGCAGCGCCTGCGCGCAGGCGATCGAGCAGTTGGAGACGCCCGGGCCCGTACAGGCCCGCCAGGCGCAACACGGTCGAGGGCAGCGGCTGCGCCGCCAGCCAACGCTCGGCCTCCCACAGCACCTTGCCATTGAAACCGGGAGGATCGGGCGGCGTGTCCTCGTCCACCCAGGCACCGCCGTGTTCGCCGTAGACCGCGCTGGAAGAAACGAACAGCACGCGCCGCAGCGACTCGTGGTCGAGCGCTCGCAACAGGTGGCGCAGCCCGTCAAGGAACACCGCGCGGTAGGCCGCCTCGTCGCGTCCGGCCGGTGCCGGCAGGTAGACCAGTTGCGCTGCATCGGCGGGCAGGCCGCGCAGGCTTTCCGGCACGGCGAGGTCGCCACTGATCCAGCGGATGCCGTCGCCGCCATCGCCGGGCGGATGCCGGCGCAGTGCCCACACCTCGTCGCCGCGCGCCAGCAGGCGCTGCGCCACGCGCCGGCCAAGGTCGCCGCAGCCGGCGAGCAGCACGCGCCGGCTCATGCCCGGCACCGCCGTTTGCTAGCATTCACCCATGAATCCATCGTGCAACCTGTTCATCGTCGGTCCCACCGGCGCCGGCAAGACGTCCATCGGACGCCGGCTGGCCGAGCATTATGGGCTGGACTTCGTCGATCTGGACCAGGAGATCGAACGGGTGTGCGGCGTGCCGGTGGGCACGGTGTTCGAGGTCGAGGGCGAAGCCGGCTTCCGCCAGCGCGAAAGCCAGTTGCTGGAGGCATGCAGCCGGCGCCAGGGTGTGGTGATGGCCACCGGCGCCGGCGCGGTGCTCGACCCGGCCAACCGCCGCATCCTGGGCGAACGCGGCTATGTGCTATGGCTGCAGGCCACGGTGGAACAGCAGCTCGAACGCCTGGCCAGCGATCGCCAGCGCCCGCTGCTGGCCGGCGGCGACCGCCGCGGGCGCCTGGAAGCCATGGCGCAGGCGCGTACGCCGCTGTACCAGGAGATCGCCGACCTGGCGGTTCCCGGCATCCACGAACACGTCCACGCTGCCAGCGCGCGCAGCATTTCCCTGATCGACCAGCATTGGCAGCGCCAGCACGCCGCATGACGACCCCGACCTTCCCCGCCCGCACCATCGACGTCGCCCTGGGCCAGCGCAGCTACCCGGTATGGATCGGCCCGGGCCTGCTCGCCGACACCGCGCGCTGGCGCGCCGCGCTGCGCGGCCGCCATGCACTGGTCATCAGCAACACCACGGTGGCGCCACTGTACCTGGATCGCGTGGCCGAGGGGCTGGCGGGCCTGCGCTGGTCCTCGTTCCTGCTCGAGGACGGCGAGGCGCACAAGACCTTCGCCAATGTCGGCCGTGCGCTGGATGCGCTGGCCCAACTGGGCGCCACGCGCGATGCCTGCGTGGTGGCGCTGGGCGGTGGCGTGGTCGGCGACCTGGCCGGCTTCAGCGCGGCCTGCTGGATGCGCGGCATCGACTTCATCCAGATGCCTACCACCCTGCTGTCGATGGTCGATTCCTCGGTGGGCGGCAAGACCGGCGTAAACCTGCCAGCGGGCAAGAACCTGGTTGGCGCCTTCCACCAGCCGCGTGCGGTGGTGGCCGATACCGACACGCTGGCCAGCCTGCCCGAGCGCGAATACCGTGCCGGCCTGGCCGAGGTGGTGAAGGGCGCGGCGATCGGCGACGCCACCTTCTTCGATTGGCTGGAACAGCATGCCGATGCCCTGAAGGCGCGCGAGACCGGGCCGCTGACCGAGGCCATCGCGCGCAAGGTGGCGTACAAGGCCGGCGTGGTGGTGCGCGACGAGACCGAACAGGGCGAGCGCGCCCTGCTCAACCTCGGCCACACCTTCGGTCACGCGCTGGAGACGGCCGGCCAGTATCGCGTGCTGCTGCACGGCGAGGGCGTGGCCATCGGCATGCTGCTGGCCGCGCAATTGTCGGAACGGCTGGGCATGAGCGAAGCGGCCGACACCGCGCGCCTGCAACGCCTGCTCGCCGCGCTGGGCCTGCCCACCGCGATTCCCGCCGGCATGGCGCCGGAGCCGTTGCTGGCGCTGATGCGCCTGGACAAGAAGAACCTCGCCGGCGCGCTGCGGCTGATCCTGTGGCGCGGCATCGGGCGCGCGGAGATCGTCGGCGGCGTGGGCGAGGCGGATGTGATGGCGGTGCTGGAAGCCGCCACCCGCTAGCCGGCATCCTCCTGTGGGAGCGCACCCTGTGCGCGACAGCGCGAAGTCGCGCACAGGGTGCGCTCCCACAGGCATTCCGCCGCCGCGTGGCGCATCGTCACACTCGCCCCTTCGGGCGAAGCCTTCTAGAATGCGGCTTCTGCGGTCCCTTGCCCGCTCTTCGAACCGGAATCCATGCGCCTTTACCTGCAAGCCATGCCCGCCACCGCCGAGGCGCCGCGCTACGTCCAGATCGCGCTGGAGCAGGACCTGCTGGGCGGCTGGACGCTGTATCGCGAGTCCGGCGTGCAGGGCGGCAAGGCCACGCTCAAGCGCGAGCAGTTCCTGGAGCGCGACGACGCCATGGCCGCGTTCGAGAAGGCGCGCGACGCCCAGCTCAAGCGCGGCTTCCGCGTGATGTTCAGCCAGGGCCTGGATGGCCCGTACGGATCCTGAGATGACCCCAGCCCTGAAGAACGACCGCTTCCTGCGCGCGCTGCGCCGGGAGGCCACCGACACCACGCCCGTGTGGGTGATGCGCCAGGCCGGCCGCTACCTGCCCGAATACCGCGCCACCCGCGCGCGCGCCGGCAGCTTCATGGCGCTGGCGCAGAGCCCGGAACTGGCCTGCGAGGTGACCCTGCAGCCGCTGGAACGCTTCGGGCTGGATGCGGCCATCCTGTTCTCCGACATCCTCACCGTGCCCGACGCGATGGGCCTGGGCCTGAGCTTCGCCCAGGGCGAAGGCCCGCAGTTCGCCCGGCCGGTGCGCACCCGGGCCGACATCGAGCGGCTTGGCGTGCCCGACATGGAAGGCGAGCTGCGCTACGTGATGGATGCGGTGCGCCTGATCCGCCGCGAACTCGCCGGCCGCGTGCCGCTGATCGGCTTCTCCGGCAGCCCGTGGACGCTGGCCTGCTACATGGTGGAAGGCCAGGGCTCGCGCGACTTCGCCCGCCTCAAGGCGATGTGCTGGAACGCGCCGGCCCTCGCCCATCGCCTGCTGGACACCCTCGCCCACGCCGTGGCGGCCTACCTGGCCGCCCAGGCCGCCGCCGGCGCCCAGGCGCTGATGGTGTTCGACACCTGGGGCGGCCTGCTCGGCCCTGCGCCCTTCCGCGAGTTCTCGCTGCGCACCATGGCCCAGGTGGTCGAGATGTTGAAAGCCGATCCGGCCAGCCGCGAGCTACCGGTCATCCTGTTCTCCAAGGGCGCCGGCCAGCACCTGTCCGCCCTGGCCGACACCGGCTGCGCCGCCCTGGGCGTGGACTGGACCCTGGACCTGGCCGACGCCCGCGCCGCCGTCGGCGGCCGCGTCGCCCTGCAAGGCAACCTCGACCCCGCCGTGCTGCTGGCCGGCCCCGAGGTGATCCGCCGCGAAGTCCGCCGCGTGCTGGACAGCCACGGCAACCATCCCGGTCACGTGTTCAACCTGGGGCATGGCATTACTCCCGAGGTGGACCCGGAACATGTGAAGGTGTTGGTGGATGAAGTCCACGCGTATGGGAAGGCGATGCGCAACGGCGCGTAACGTGCTGCTCTTGGCTCGTCATGCCGGCGTGGGCCGGGATGACGAGCGAACAACCGCATGCCTCGCGCGCGGCGCCAACGAAAGGCCATCCCTGACAATAGCCATCCAAATCAGTTCTACTAGCGCCATGCCCATGGCCCTCCCCGCTTCCATCGCTGCCGGCCCAGCCTCCTTGCGCGGGCTCACGCCATGAGCCATCCCATGATCCTCATGCCGGCGGTCGCCGCGCCGCTCAATACGCGCATCGCCTTCCTGCTCGAACTGGCGCGCCGGCTCCACCAGTACGGCACCGCGGCGCCGCGCCTGGAAGGCGCGATCGCCGGGGCGGCACAACGGCTGGGGTTGCAGGCCGACGTGTGGTCCAGCCCGACGGCGATCATCGTCTCGTTCACCGACCGGGCCCAGGGCGAGGAGGAAGTGGCGCAGGTCACGCAGGTGATGCGGCTGGCGCCGGGCGACGTGAACCTGGCGCGGCTGTGCGAGGCCGACGCGATCGCCGACAAGGTGATCGCGGGCCACATCGAGCTGCGCGAGGGATTCCGCCTGCTGCGCGAGCTGGGGCGGCCGGATACGCGCCGGGCGCAGGCGGGCGTGATCGCCAGCTATGGGCTGGCGGCGGCGAGCGTGGTGGCGCTGCTGCTGCACAGCTCGTGGGCGGACCTGGTCACGGCGGCGCTGATCGGGCTGATCATCGGCAGCATCACCGTGCTCTCGGCCACGCGGCCGCGGCTGGCGGTGGCCAGCGAGGCGATCAGCGCGCTGGTGGCCACCATCATCGCCATCGTGGTCAGCCAGTTCGTGGTGCCGCTGGCGATCAAGTCGGTAATCCTGGCCGGACTGATCGTGCTGATGCCCGGCATGGCGCTCACCACCGCCGTGCGCGAGATTTCCAGCCAGCACCTGGTGGCGGGCGTGGCGCGCATGGGCGGCGCCATCGCCACCCTTATCAAGCTCACCTTCGGCACGGTGGCGGCCACCCAACTGTGCAACGCCTTCGGCATCGAGGGGCGCGACTACGCGCTGCCGCCGCTGCCCACCTGGACGGACTACCCGGCCCTGCTGGTGGGCGCATTGGCGTTCGCCGTGTCCTTCCGCGCGGCGCGGCGCGACTGGCTGGTGGTGATGGCGGCGGTGGTGCTCGGCTACCTCGCCACGCGCTGGGGCGGCGCGCTGGCGGGCAAGATCCCGGCGGCGCCGTTCGGCGTGTTCCTGGGTGGCCTGGTGCTGGGCAGCCTGGCCAACCTGTATGCCCGTTTCGTGCACCGCCCGGGGGCGATCATCCGCGAGCCGGGGATTATCCTGCTGGTGCCCGGCAGCGTGGGTTTTCGCAGCGTGGCCTATCTACTGGAACGCGATACCACGCTGGGCATGGATACCGGCATGTTGCTGGTCACGCTGTTGATCGCGCTGGTGGCAGGCCTGCTGTTCGGCGACCTGCTGATCGCGCCGCGCCGTTCGCTCTGACACCGATTATCCCCCATGGAAAACGCCGGCCCGGGGCCGGCGTTTTCCATGCATCTCGGGAATCAGGGAAAAGAGGCGATCAGATCGCCAGGTCCTTTTCCTTCTTGCCAGCCTTCAGCGCATCATTGAACCAGCGCGGACGCTTGCCGCGACCGGACCAGGTCTGCTCGGGATCGGCCGGGTTGCGGTATTTCGGCGCCACCGTGCCACCGCTGCGACGGACCTTGCCACCGCGGCCATGGCCAAAGATGTCCTCGAACGTATAACCCTCGGCCTTGATAAGCGCATGGATTTTCTCGCGCAGCTTGGACACCTTTTCCTTGCGCAATTCCTGCTGGCGCAGCTGGGCCTTGCTGATAAGCTCGTTGAGCTGGTTGTGGTTGAGGCTCTTGATGTCGACTGCCATAGGTAACTCCCGGGGTGAGTATTGGCGAATGGGCGGCATTGCGACTTTAGGCAATGCATCAGTTAAGTTTCGCGATTCTCCCTTATCAATGCGGATAATGCAAAATATAATGAAATATCCGCCGCTCACCTGGCACCGAATCGTCGCCATGTAGGCATTTTCCTACTAATGGACGGATATTTTTCCATTGGAAAAAATCGATTAACCGGCCAGCCAGCGCCCGGCTCGAAAATGAAAACGGCCGCTCGCGCGGCCGTTTTCCGTGGATTATTACGCCGCGTTCAATCGAGCAGCGTGAACAGTTCGTCGCGGGTGATGGCGCGGGCTTCCGCCTCATGGCGGGCGCGGTATTCCAGGGTGCCGGCGGCGAGGCCGCGCTCGCTGACCACCACGCGGTGCGGGATACCGATCAGTTCCATGTCGGCGAACATGGCGCCAGGGCGCAGGCCGCGGTCGTCCAGCACGGTCTCGATGCCGCGCCGGGACAGTTCGGCATACAGCGATTCGGCGGCCTGGGCGACCTCGGGCGAGTGCTTGGGGTTGATTACGCACACCGCCACGCGCCACGGCGCCATCGGCTCGGGCCAGATGATGCCGGCCTCGTCGTGGCGCTGCTCGATGGCGGCCGCCACGATGCGGCTGATGCCGACGCCATAGCAGCCCATCAGCATCACCTTCGCCTTGCCGTTCTCGTCGAGCACAGTGGCATCGAGCGCCTCGGCGTACTTGCTGCCGAGCTGGAACACGTGGCCCACCTCGATGCCGCGCGCCAGCTGCAGGGTACCTTTGCCGTCCGGCGAGGCATCGCCGGCGACCACCTTGCGGATGTCCTCCACGCGGGTGATGCGGGCGTCGCGCTCCCAGTTGGCGCCGGTGTAATGGGTGCCGTCCTGGTTGCCGCCACAGACGAAGTCGGCCAGCACGGCGGCGTCGCGGTCCACGATGACCGGGATTTCCGCCGGCAGGCCCGCCGGGCCGATGAAACCGGGGCGGGTGCCGGTGACGGCGAGGATCTCCTCCTCGCCGGCCAGCACGGATTCGCCCGGCAGCTCGGCCAGCTTGCCGGCCTTCACCTCGTTGACCTCGTGGTCGCCGCGCACGCACAGCGCGACCAGGCCCTTGCCGCCGCGCACCAGGATGGTCTTCACGCACTGCGTGGGCGACACCTGCAGGAAGGCTGCCACGTCCTCGATGGTCTTCTGGGTGGGCGTGTCCACCCGCTTGAGTTCGGCGGCCGGCGCGGGGCGCGCGGCCGTGGGTGCCAGCGCCTCGGCCTTCTCGATATTGGCCGCGTAGTCCGAACCGTCGGAGAACACCAGGGCGTCCTCGCCGGAATCGGCCAGCACCTGAAACTCGTGGCTGGCGTTGCCGCCGATGGCGCCGGTGTCGGCCTGCACGGCGCGGAACGTCAGTCCCAACCGGGTGAAGATGCGCGAATAGGCCTGGTACATCGCGTCATAGGTCTGGGCCAGCGACTCCTGGGTGAGATGGAAGGAGTAGGCGTCCTTCATCAGGAATTCGCGCGCGCGCATCACGCCGAAGCGCGGGCGGATCTCGTCGCGGAACTTGGTCTGGATCTGGTAGAAGTTGACCGGCAACTGCTTGTAGCTCTTCAGCTCATTGCGCGCGAAGTCGGTGACCACCTCCTCGGCGGTGGGCGCGTAGCAGAATTCCTGCTCCTTGCGGTCCTTGATCTTCAGCAGCTGGCCGCCGAACTTTTCCCAGCGGCCGGTTTCTTCCCACAGCTCGCGCGGCTGGATGGTGGGCATCAGGATCTCGACGGCGCCCGCGCGGTTCATTTCCTCGCGGACCACGGCCTCCACCTTGCGCAGCACGCGCAGGCCCAGCGGCGACCAGGTATACAGGCCGGCGGCGAGCTTGCGGATCATGCCGGCGCGCAGCATCAGCCGGTGGCTGGCGATTTCGGCGTCGGCGGGAACTTCCTTGACGGTGGCCAGATGGAATTGGCTGAGGCGCATGCGGTCGGGTCCGGCGGGTGAAAGAGGCCGATTATAGCGATCCGCGGCGCCCGCCCGCAGATGCCGCGGGCGGTGGCAGGACGGGCCGGCTCAGTTGCCGGCGCAGAACTGCTGGTACTGGGCCTGGGCGCTGGTCTGCTGCTGCTGGCGCTGGTTGGCGTCCATCACCTTCTGCTGGCCGTCCTGCTCCATCACCACCGGGCCACTGCCCTTGAGCACGTCCAGGTTGTTCTTGAGCGTGCTGCACAGCTTGGCGCGGTTCTCCGGGGTATCGGCCACCGGCGCCGCGGGCTGCGACGGCTTGGGCGCCGCGGCGGCGCCCTCGGTATTAGCGGTGGACGTGGCGGGAGCCGCCAGCGGCTCGACCGTGCCGGTGGTGGTCACCTTGTTGTACTTGGTGCCCTGCGGCGGCGGCGTGTCGGCGTAGTGCACGGTACCGTTCGCATCGGTCCACTTGTAGGCCTGCGCGGCGACCAGGGGCGCGGCGAGCAGCAGCGTGGTAGCGATCAGCAGGCGGCGCATGGGTGTTCTCCAGGACGTGGGACAGGGTCCGCATTTGTTAACACCCCCCACGGCCGGACTCAAGCAGGGGATGGTTTACACTGCGCGCATTACGTCACGGATTGCTTCATGACCGAGAGTACGCCCGTCCGCCCGCCGCGCCACCGGGGCATTTACCTGTTGCCGAACCTGTTCACCACCGGCGCGATGTTCGCCGGGTTCTACGCGATCGTGACCAGCATCGGCGGCGACTACAGCTCGGCGGCCATTGCCGTGTTCGTGGCCGCGCTGCTGGATGGCATGGACGGGCGCGTGGCGCGCCTCACCGGCACGCAGAGCGAATTCGGCGTGCAGTACGACTCGCTGTCGGACCTGGTCAGCTTCGGCCTGGCCCCGTCGCTGGTGATGTACACCTGGTCGCTGTCCACCCTGAAGGACTTCGGCCCCACCTGGGGCAAGATCGGCTGGGCCGCGGCCTTCATCTACGCCGCCTGCGCGGCGCTGCGCCTGGCCCGCTTCAACACCCAGGTCGGCGTGATCGACAAGCGCTATTTCCAGGGCCTGGCCAGCCCCGCGGCGGCGGCGGTGTGCATGTCCTTCGTGTGGAGCATGGACAAGTTCGACATCCTCGGCGAGGACGTGTGCTTCGTCACCCTGGTGATGGCCGTGGTGGTGGGCCTGCTGATGGTCAGCCGCTTCCGCTACTACAGCTTCAAGTCGCTGCCGATGGGCGGCGAGGGGCGCGTGCCGTTCCTGTGGGTGATCGTGGGCGTGCTGGTGCTGGTACCGTTCTTCATCGACCCGCCGCGCGTGCTGTTCGTGGTGTTCACGCTGTACCTGCTGTCGGGGCCGGCGATGACCCTGTGGGGGCGCGCCTCGCGCCGCCGCCGCCGCGGGGTGGCCTGACATGGCCAGCGCCGCGCCGGCCCATCGCGCGCGCGTGCTGCGCGCCCTGGGCATCATGCCCTGGGTACGCCGCGCGGCATCCGCACCGGTGGCCGAGCCGGCGCCGGAAACGGCCGCTGTGGCCACCGGCGGCGGCGAATGCGTGGTGGTGCTGCCCGCGGGCTGCTCGACGCGCGAGCTGGACCTGATCGGCCGCGCCCTGCTCACCGGCGGGCCGGCCATGGCCCGCGCGCCGCGCATCGAGGTGCGCGATGGCCGGTTGCCGGCGGCGCCCGAGGCGCGGGCCTACCTGGTGTTCGGCGAGGCCCAGGCGCATGCCCTGGGGCGCGAACTGCCGGCGGCCAGGCTGGGCCAGGCGCATATCGTGCTGGCCGACGAGCCGGCGGACGTGCTGGCCACGGGGGCCGGCAAGCGCCGCTTATGGAGCGCGCTGCGCAACCTGCGCCGCGCCCTGGGATCCTTGAGGGAGTAACCGCATGGTTGCCGTTGCCCGCCCCCACGCCGACATCCGTGCCATGCGCCGCGACGACCTGCCGATCGTCGCGGCCATGGAAGCGGCTTCGTACGAATTCCCGTGGACGCAGGGCATCTTCAGCGATTGCCTGAAGGCGGGGCATCCCTGCTGGGTGATGTGGGTGGATGGGGTGATCGCCGGCTATGGCGTGCTCTCGGTGGCCGCCGGCGAGGCGCACGTGCTCAACGTCTGCGTGGGTCCGGACCACCGCGGCCTGGGCCTGGGTCGGCTGCTGCTGCGCCGCCTGCTCGACATCGCGCGCTGGAACGGCGCGGGCCGCGTGTTCCTGGAAGTGCGGCCGTCCAACCCGGTGGCGCAGAACCTCTACCGCTCGATGGGCTTCGAGGAGATCGGGCGCCGTCCGAAGTACTACCCGGCCCGTGAGGGACGCGAGGACGCCATCGTGATGGCGAAGGACCTGGTCGAGGCGCCGTAGCCGCGCCATCCCGCGCCGCTTCGCCCGGTCGCGCACTGGGTGCGCTCCTACAGGGAGAGCGGCGGCGCCTAGCCCAGCTTCTGCGCCTGCTCGCGCAGCGCGGTGAGCTGGGTGGTCCAGTCGGCGATGCGCTGGCGTTCCTGTGCGACGACTTCCGCCGGCGCATTGGCCACGAAGCTGGCATTGCCAAGCTTGCCCTCGCACTTCCTGATCTCGCCCTCGATGCGGGCGATTTCCTTGCCCAGGCGCGCCTTCTCCGCGCCCAGGTCGATCAGGCCGGCGAGCGGGATCAGCACGCGCATCGAGCCCACCACGGCGGCGGCGGCAGCCGGCTCATCCTTGCCCGGCTCGATCCACTGCGGCGCGTCCACGCGGGCGAGAAAGGCGATCTGCGCGGCGAACTTGGCGACACGGGCACGGTCGGTGGCGTCGCCGTCGGCCAGCAGCAGCGGGATGGTCTTGCCCGGTGCGATGTTCATCTCCGCGCGGATGCGGCGGATGCCGCTCAGCACGGCCTTGAACCACTCGATCTCGGCGGTCGCCGCGTCGTCGGCGACGATCTCGCCGGCCTTCGGCCACGGGCGTTCCAGCAGGAACTTCGCGTCGAGGCCGAGCCTGGGCGCCACCGAGTGCCAGATTTCCTCGGTGATGAACGGCACGATGGGATGCAGCGCGCGCAGGACCGTCTCCAGCACCACCAGCAGGGTGTGGCGGGTGGAGGCGGCGGCCACCGCATCGTTGCCATTGAGCGCGGGCTTGGACAGCTCCAGGAACCAGTCGCAGAACTCGTTCCAGGTGAACTCGTAAAGCTCCTGCGCCAGCAGGTCGAAGCGGTAGCTGGCGAAGTGCTGCTCGACATCGGTGAGCGTCTGCTTCAGCCGCGTGAGGATCCAGCGTTCGGCCTCCGTCACCGGACCGTTGGCCGGCCCGGCCAATTCGCCTTCCGGCAAGTTCATCAGCACGAAGCGCGCAGCGTTCCACAGCTTGTTGCAGAACGCCTTGTAGCCTTCGGCACGCTTGATGTCGAAGTTGATGGTGCGGCTGTAGCTGGCCAGCGCGGCGAAGGTGAAGCGCAGCGCATCGGTGCCGATGGCGGGGATGCCGTTCGGATAATCCTTGCGGATGCGCTTCTCGACCTTCTCGCGCACCTGGGGGATCAGCAGCGACCGGGTGGACTTGGCCACCAGCGGCTCCAGCTCGATGCCGTCGATCAGGTCCAGCGGGTCCAGCGTGTTGCCCTTGGACTTGGACATCTTCTGGCCTTCCGCATCGCGCACGATGGCGTTGATGTAGACGTGGCGGAACGGCACGCGGCCGGTGAAGTACTTGGTCGCCATCACCATGCGGGCGACCCAGAAGAAGATGATGTCGAAGCCCGTCACCAGCACCGCGCTGGGCAGGAACACCTGGTCGGTTTGCCAGTTCGCCACGACGTTGCCGCGCTCGTCCTGCACCGGGCCATCCATCGGCCAGCCCAGGGTGGAGAACGGCCACAAGGCGGAGCTGAACCAGGTGTCGAGCACGTCCTCGTCCTGGCGCAGCGCGCCGACCGGCGCGACGGTGGCGTGCGCACGCGCGTCGGCCTCGTCCTCGCCCACGAAGATGTTGCCGGCCTCGTCGTACCACGCCGGGATGCGATGGCCCCACCACAGCTGGCGGCTGATGCACCAGTCCTGGATGTTGTCCAGCCACTGCGTGTAGGTGGTGCTCCAGTTCTCCGGCACGAAGGTGATCTCGCCGCCGCGCACCGCGTCCAGCGCCGGCTCGGTGATTTCCCTGCGGCCCTTCTCGCTGGTCAGGTCGAGGAACCACTGGTCGGTGAGCATCGGCTCGATCACCGCGTCCGAGCGCTGGCTCACCGGCACCTGCAGCTTGTGAGGCTTGGTTTCGACCAGCAGGCCTTCGGCTTCCAGATCGGCCAGCACGGCCTTGCGCGCCTCGTAGCGATCCAGGCCGCGGTACTTCTCCGGCGCGTTCTCGTTGACCTTGGCATCCAGCGTGAAGATGTTGATCGGCGCCAGGCCGTGGCGCTGGCCGATGGCATAGTCGTTGAAGTCGTGCGCCGGGGTGATCTTCACGAAGCCGGTGCCGAACTCGCGGTCCACGTAGTCGTCGGCGATCACCGGGATCTCGCGGCCTGTCAGCGGCAGGCGCAGCTTCTGGCCGATCAGGCGCGCGTGGCGCTCGTCTTCCGGATGCACGGCCACGGCGACGTCGCCCAGCATGGTTTCCGGACGCGTGGTGGCGACCACGACGCTGTCCTTGCCGTCGACGGTGTAGTAGCGGATCGACCACAGGTGGCCATCGCGCTCGACGTTGTTCACTTCCAGGTCCGACACCGCGGTGCCCAGCGCCGGGTCCCAGTTCACCAGGCGGTTGCCGCGATAGATCAGGCCCGCGCGGAACCACTCCACGAACACCTTGCGCACGGCCTCCGACAGGCCCGGGTCCATGGTGAAGCGCTCGCGCGACCAGTCGGCGGCCACGCCCAGGCGGCGCATCTGGTGGGTGATGGTGGAGCCCGATTCCTGCTTCCACTGCCACACGCGCTCGATGAAGGCTTCGCGGCCCAGGTCATGGCGCGTCTTGTCCTCCACCGCCAGCTGGTTCTCCACGATCTTCTGGGTGGCGATGCCGGCGTGGTCGGTGCCCACCTGCCACAGCGTGTTCATGCCGCGCATGCGCTGGTAGCGGATCAGCATGTCCATCACGGTCTGCTGGAAGGCATGGCCCATGTGCAGGGTGCCGGTGACGTTCGGCGGCGGCAGCAGGATGCAGTACGGCTCGCCCTGGCCGGACGGCTTGAAATCGCCGCTGGCCTCCCAGGCGGCATACCACTTCGATTCGATCTGGCCGGGCTCGAAACTCTTGTCCATCGGGGGCTCTGCTAGGTACGCGGTGGGCGTACGGGTGGTTTTCGGGGTGGGTCTGGGATTGTAAGGGGTGGGGGTGGGGGGTGTCAGGGTTTGGGGCGCCACGCGCCAATCCCCCTACTCCACCGCCCTCACCAGCAACGTCGTCCCGTCCACTCCCACCACCTCCACCGCGCTCCCCGCCGGCAGGTCCGGCCCGCGGACCAGCCACAGGCTGTCGCCGACCTTGGCCTTGCCGCGGCCGTTGACGATGGCCTCGGCCAGTACGTAGCGCTGGCCGATGTTCTGCTCGCCGCGGCGGTTGAGCCGGGTGTCGCCGGGCTCGTCGCGCATCAGGCGGGGGCGCAGGCCGTACCAGTAGGCCGCGCAGGAGAGGAAGGTCAGCACGACAAAGACCAGGGCCTGGCTGAGCATGGACAAGCCTGGGATCACCAGCACCACCAGCCCGGTGGCGCCCGCGGCGATGCCGATCCATAGCATGAAGTAGCCGGGCAGGATCACCTCCACGGCAATCAGCACCAGGGCCAGGATCCACCACCAGTAGTGCAACGCGATCTGTTCCATCGTGTGGCTCCGCTCAGCCCACCGGCGGCGGCACGCGGCGGCCGCTGCCGCCGCCCGGCCCCTGCTGTTGCTGGCCCAGCGATTCCTTGGCCAGTTCGGCGATGCCCGCCAGGGAACCGAGAATGCCGGTGGCCTCCATCGGCAGCAGCAGCATCTTCTGGTTGGGCGAGTTGGCCATCTCCTTCAGGGCCTCGACGTACTTGTTGGCGACGAAGTAGTTCAGCGCGTTGACGTTGCCGTTGGCGATCGCCTCGGACACCATCGCGGTCGCCTTGGCCTCGGCCTCGGCCGAACGCTCGCGGGCCTCGGCGGCGCGGAACGCGGCCTCCTTTTCGCCCTCGGCGGCCAGGATCACCGATTGCTTCTCGCCTTCGGCCTTGAGGATCGCCGCCTGGCGGAAGCCTTCGGCCTCCAGGATGTTGGCGCGCTTCTCGCGCTCGGCCTTCATCTGGCGCGCCATCGAATCGACCAGGTCGCGCGGCGGCGCGATGTCCTTGATCTCGATGCGGTTGACCTTGACGCCCCAGGGGTGGGTGGCTTCGTCGACCACCTTCAACAGCTTGGCGTTGATGGCATCACGCTGGCTCAGCGACTCGTCCAGGTCCATCGAGCCGAGCACGGTGCGGATATTGGTCATGATGAGCGCCAGCGCAGCCTGTTCGAGGTTGGCCACCTCGTAGGCGGCCTTGGCCGCATCCAGCACCTGGTAGAACACCACGCCGTCCACGCGCACCACGGCGTTGTCCTTGGTGATGACGTCCTGCGAGGGCACGTCCAGCACCTGCTCCATCATGTTCATCTTGCGGCCGATGCCGTAGATGAACGGCACCAGGAAATGCAGGCCCGGGGTGAGCGTGCGGGTGTAGCGGCCGAAACGTTCCACCGTCCATTCGTAGCCCTGCGGCACCATGCGCACCAGCTTGATCAGCACGATCACCGCCACCGCCACCACGACCAACGCCAGCAACTGCCCCATGGTCCGTCTCCACATCCTTGAAAGGTGCCTGGAGTATAGGCGAGGCGCGTTACGCCGATATTTGTCCTAGCGCGGGGCCAGCGGCAGCATCAGGCTGACCCGCAGGCCGCCTTCCTCGCGATTGGCCAGCGCGATGCGCCCGCCGTGCGCCTCCACGATCTCGCGCGCCAGCGCAAGGCCCAGGCCGGTGCCGGAGCGCTTGGTGGAATAGAACGGCAGCAGCGCCTGCGCCAGCACGGTTTCACTCATGCCGGGACCGCGGTCGGCCACCTCGATGCGCAGGTCGCGGCCGATGACGGCCAGCGACAGGGTGACCTCGTCATCCGCGCTGCCCGATTCGTGGGCGTTCTTGATCAGGTTGATAAGCACCTGCTCGATCTGCGCGGCGTCGAACCAGCCCGGCTGCTCGGGCATCGAGCCGCGCAGCTGGAACTGGCAATGCAGCGACAGGCTGTCCAGGAACGGCTGCCAGACGATCGACATGGGTTGCGGCGCCGGCAGCTTGGCAAAGTTGGCGTAGCCGGCGATAAACCCGTGCAGGTGGCGGGCGCGTTCGCCGATGGTGGCGAACACGCCGGGCAGGCGGCCGGTATCGCCGCGCCGGGCCAGCTCGGCGCCCGAATGCGCCAGCGAGGAAATCGGCGCCAGCGAGTTGTTGAGCTCGTGGCTGATCACGCGGATGACGCGCTTCCAGGTCGCCACCTCCTGCCGCGACAGCTCGCGCGTCATGCGGCGGAACAGCTGCAGCCGGTGCGGCCGTCCCTGCAGGCGGAAGCTGCGCTGGGACAGGTGGAAGGTCTCCTCGCTGCCTTCCATCTCCACCGTCAGCAACGCGTCCTCGCCGCCCTCCACCGCGCGGCGCAGCGCCTCCGGGCTGCCGCCAAGCAGTTCGAGGAAGGTGAGGCCATGCAGGCTGCGCCCTTCGTTGAACAAGTGGCGCGCGGCGATGTTGGCGTAGGTGACGCGCCCGCTGGCGTCGGTGAGCACCAGCGCCACCGGCGTGTTCTGCACCACCGTATCGAGCAGCAGCTCGCGCTGGGCCAGGTGCTGGCGCTGCTCGCGCAGGGTCTGGCCCAGTTCGTTGTGCATGCGGATCAGCTTGCCCAGCTCGTCGCGCCGGTGAGCGGCGATGGAAAAACTGAAATCGCCGTCGCGGTAGCTGGCCACGGCGCCTTCCAGCGCGCGCAGCAGCCGCGTGATGGGCGACATCACGCGATGGCCCAGCCACAGCGACAGCGGCAACAGCAGCGCCAGCGAGACCAGCAGCCCGCCGTAGAAGCTGAAGTGCGCGGGCGCGCCCAGGCCGATGCCCAGGTCCTGCCGCAGCCATACCAGCACCTGCGGCAACGGCCACTGGGTGACGCCGGCATAGATGAGCGCACCGGACAACCCGGCGAAGCCCAGCAATAGCACCATGCGCGATTCGAGCGAACGCAGGCCGGACAGCATCAAGGCCCTCCCCCGCCGGAAGGGCGCCTCAATGGCACGCGCCCAGCGGCCCCATCGGCGCGCAATTGACGTGGGGACCGTGGCCGTTGTTGATGATGACGCGGACCGGCGACTGGTCGGGCGGCGCCGGATCCTTGGCGGGCGCCTCGTTGAAGTTGAAGCGCTGGGCCTGGCTGGCCGCCGCGCTCAACGGATCGTGGTAGGCGCCCGCGCTGCTGCCGGACGCCGGCGCCGCCGTGACCGGCAGCCAGCGGTCGCCGGCCTGGGCCGGCGGCGGAGCGACGGTCTGCGCCGCCGCGCTGGCGCACAGCAGGCTGGTGGCAAGCAGCAGGTGGCGGTAGCCCATGGGACGACTCCAGCGGCACGACGGACATCATCCTCGCCATGGGCCGCGGCGGCAATCATGACCGATGGCCAGGCATGCATGGCACCGGTCAGGTCTGGGCCAGCCCATAGCGCTCCATGCGGCGATACAGCGCCTGGCGCGACAGGCCCAGCGACTGGGCGGCGCGGCTGACCACGCCGCCGGCCTTGTCAAGCGCGGCCTCCACCGTCTCGCGGCTGGGTTCGTCCAGGTTGCGCGCGGCCGCCGGCGCCAGTGGCGGCAGGTTGAGCTGCTCGGGCGCGATGCGGCCGTTGGCGGCCAGCAGGGCCGCGCGCTCGATCGCGTTCTTCAGCTCGCGCACGTTGCCCGGCCACGCATAGGCCAGCAGCGCCTCGCGCGCGGCGTCGGTGAGCTCGGCGCGGCCGCCAAGGAAGTGCTCGGCCAGCGGCAGGATGTCGTCCACGCGCTCGGCCAGCGGCGGCAGATTCACCTCGATCACGTTCAGGCGGTAGTAGAGGTCCTCGCGGAAGGTGCCGGCGCGGATCATCGCCTTCAGGTCCGCATTGGTGGCGCTGAGCACGCGCACCTTCACGTGGCGCGTGCGGCCGGAGCCCAGCCGCTCGAACTGGCCGGTTTCCAGCACGCGCAGCAGCTTCACCTGGCCCGACAGCGGCAGGTTGCCGATCTCGTCGAGGAACAGCGTGCCGCCGTCGGCCAGCTCAAAGCGGCCCTCGCGCGCCTTGTTGGCGCCAGTGTAGGCACCGGCCTCGGCACCGAACAGCTCGGCCTCGATCAGCTCGCCGGGCAGCGCGCCGCAATTGACGGCGATGAAAGCGCCCCGCCTGGCCGCCGAGTTGGCGTGCACGATGGCCGCGATGCGCTCCTTGCCGGCGCCATTGGGGCCGGTGATAAGCACGGGCACGTCCGAACGCGCCACCTGGCAGGCCAGGTCCAGCGTGCGCGCCATGGCCTCGGAGGCGAACACCAGCCCATCCAGCTCGTAGCGGCGCTGCAGGTCCTCGCGGCGGCGGCGGCGCTCGTTGCGGGTGCGCGCCACCTCGCGGGTGGATTCGGACAGCTCCAGCAGGTTCTCCACCGTGGCCAGCAGCTTGGCGTCGTCCCACGGCTTGGCGAGATAGTCGGCGGCGCCCGCCTTGACCAGTTCCACCGCGGTTTCCAGGTGGGTCCAGGCGGTCAGCAGGATCACCGGCAGGTCGGCGTGGCGCTGGCGGATGGCGCGGAACAGCGCGATGCCCTCCTCGCCCGAGGTGGTGTCGGCGGTGAAGTTCATGTCCTGGATCACCACGTCGACCTGCTCGCACTCGAGCATGGCCAGTCCCTGCTCGGGCGTCAGCGCGGTCAGAGGGCGGATTTCATGGAGCGACAAGGCCAGGGAGAGCGCCTCGCCCACGGCTGGGTTGTCGTCGATGATCAGTACGGTTCGCATGCGTCGCTTGCACATGTAGGCATGGATGCATCTCCACGCCAAAAGGTTGCCATCTTTTTTGCGGCCGGTGTCATTGGTAACGGTTCAAGGCCTTCGCATGGCTGGGAGGGGGGGCTGCGATCACCCGGAGACCTTGCACACGCTCAGCCGCCAGCGAGTGGCACGGGCGGCACCGGCGAGACGGGTGTCACCGGCGGCGCGGGCGGATCCTCGTGCAGCAGGTGGCGGCGGGCCTCGCCGGGCAATGCCAGGCTGCGCTCGGCGCCAGCGCGCCGCACCTTGAGCGGCACCGGGGAATCGCCGTGGGCGCGCAGCGCGACCATCAGCCCGGCCACGTCGTGCAGCACCCTGCCGTCGGCCTCCAGGATCACGTCGTCCTTGGCCAGCCCCCACAATCCGGCCGGCATCAGGTTCTTCACGTCGACGCCGCCCGCCTTGTCGGTGGACAGGTGCAGGCTCTCGCCGCCGCTGTGCCAGCGCAGCGTATTGTCGGAAATCCAGGCGAACCAGCCATCCGCACGGGCGCCGGCGAACGGCAGCAGCAATGCCAGGGCCAGCAGCAGTGTCTTGGACAATCGCGACACGGCGTTCTCCTCATCGGTGGGGCGCGCGCCGCCTCGGCGGCACGCGCGTGATGGCCTCATCAACCGGCCTTCGGATGCGCCGGCACCTTGCCCGCCTTCACCGCGGCGATCCAGGCGTCGGTGCGCGCTTCCAGCACGTCCAGCGGCAGCGCGCCGCCGCCGAGGATCTCGTCGTGGAAGGCGCGGATGTCGAACTGCTCGCCCAGCGCCTTCTTCGCGCGCTCGCGCAGCTCCAGGATCTTCAGCTGGCCCATCTTGTAGGCCAGCGCCTGGCCCGGCCAGGTGACGTAGCGGTCGGTTTCGGCCTGCACGTCCGGCTCGTCCTCGCTGGAGTGGGCGTGGAAGAAGTCCACCATCTGCTGGCGCGTCCAGTGCTTGTAGTGCACGCCGGTATCGAGCACCAGGCGGTCGGCGCGCAGCAGTTCGTCGGACAGGCGGCCGTAGTCGGACAGCGGGTCCTTGTAGAAGCCGATGTCCTTGCCCAGCCGCTCGGCGTACAGCGCCCAGCCTTCCACGTAGGCGGTGTAGCCGGCCTGCTGGCGGAACGGCGGCAGCTTGGGCAGGGTCTGCGCGATGGAGATCTGCATGTGGTGGCCGGGGATGCCCTCGTGGTACGCGGTGGACTCGATGGTCAGCACGCTGCGGTTGGCGAAGTCGCCGGTGTTGACGAAGATCTGTCCGGGACGCGAACCATCCGGCGTGCCCTGGTGGTATTCGGCGGCGGCGGCCTCCTTCTCGCGAAACGCCTCCACCGGCACCACCTGCACCTTGGTCTTGGGCAGCAGGCCGAACAGCTTGGGCAGCTCCGGCTGCATGCCGGCGATGTAGCCGCGGTAGCGGTCGAGGATGTCCTCGCGCGACTTGGCGTGGGTGCGCGGATCGTTCTTCAGCGCGGCGCGGAAGCTGGCCAGGTCGGCGTAGCCCTGCGCCTTGGCGATGGCGGTCATCTCGCCCTCGATGCGCTTGACCTCGGCCAGGCCCAGCTCGTGGATGCGCTCGGGCGTCTCGCGGGTGGTGGTCATCTGCTCGACGTCGAAGCGGTAGATCGCATCGCCATTGGGCAGCTGCCACACGCCCGGCTCGCTGCGACCGTGCGGGGCGTAGTCCTTGGCCACGAACTCGCCGAGCTTGCGGTAGGCCGGGCGCACGTCCTGGTCGATGGCGGCGAGGATGGCGTCATGCAGGCGCTTCTGCTCAGCCGCCGGCACGCTCTTGGGGAAATGCTTGAGCGGCTCGGCGAACACGCTGTCCATGCCGGCCGGCTTGGCGATGCTGTCGATCTGCGTGACCACCTTCTCCAGCAGGTACTTCGGCGGCATCATGCCGTCCTTCTCGCCCTGCCGGGCCAGCTCGACCACCTGGTCCATCAGCCTGGGCACCGCCTTCAGGCGCGCCAGGTAGTCGTCGTATTCCTTGGCATTGTCGAACGGGATGGAGCTGACGAAGCCGGCCAGCGCCAAGTGCACGCCGTTCATCTGGTCCAGCGGCATCTCGTCGATCTTCAGCTCGTGCGCCTTCAGCGCATCCTGCAATTGGCGGACCATCAGCTGCTGGTTGAGCTTGTCCTCGTCGGGGAAGCCGGTGGTATCGATGGCCTGGAAGCGCTTGAGGAAATCCTGCGTCTTGGCGTACTCGGCCTGCGAATGCGCCAGCGAGGCATCGCTCCAGCGGTCGTTGTAGCGCAGGTCGCCGAGGATGGTGGCGAACTCCGGCTGGTTTTCCAGCCCGTGCTGCCACTGCTCGGCCAGCAGGTCGTTGAGCGCCTTCACACGCGTGGCGACATCCGGCGTGGCGGCCTGGGCCGACACGGCGCAGGCCGCCGCCAGCAGGCCCGACACGAGCATTCGCGGTCCGATCTTCATGCATGCACCCCTTGGGTTGAGATAGGCCCTATTCTGCACGGACCGCGGCCCGGCACCCGTGCCGAACCGCATGCCTGGCCATCTGGCTAGACCGACCGCGTCGCCACCACCGGCGGCACCGCCGCCGCGCGCCGGGCCGGCGCCAGCACGGCCAGTTGGCCCAGTACCCATAGCGCCAGCGCGCCGACCGGCAGGTAGTACAGCGGCAGCCGTGGCAGCTCATAGAACTTCATCAGCACCAGGTTCAGGGCAAAGGCCATGGCCATGCCCACGACGATACCGCCGCTGACGATCAGGAAGTTCTCGGTCTGGAAGTAGCGCAGGATGTCGTGCCGCGTCGCGCCGATGGCGCGGCGGATGCCGATCTGCTTGCGCCGCTGCTGCACCCAGAAGCTGGCCAGGCCGACGATGCCCAGCGCGGTGACCAGCAGCAGCGCAACGATCACCCCGGCCAGCAGGCCGGCCATCGCGCGGTCGCGTTCGAAGTAGTCACGGCGAAAATCGCTGACGGTCTTGCTGCCGGCGTGGTCGTACACCACGTCCGGCGCCGCCTTGGCGACCGCCGCCGGGGCATCGCGGAGAATGCGCGGCAGCTCCCTGGGATCGGCGCGCAGCAGGTAGGTGCCGTTGAGGAAGCGCCCCGGCATCGCCGGCACGAAGGCCGCCCATTCCGCGCTGGCCACACCCCGGCTGCCCGGCTGGGCGATGGGCAGGTGGTCGACCATGCCGATCACGCGGAAGTGGAACTTGTCGCACCAGAATTCCTTGCCCAGCGGACTCTCGCCCGGCCACAGGTGCTCGGCCAGCGCCTTGCTGACCACCGTGCGCGCCTCGGTGGGAAACCAGCTGTCGAGCGGCTGGTAGTCCGCGGCCTGCGGCCAGGCGCCCGCGATCAGTTTCAGGCCCAGCGCCTGCACGCTGCCCGGGCCGCCCACGTAGACGTCGATCACCCCGCCGAAGGATTGCCCGGCCTGGTCCTTGGTGATGCCGACCGCGCCAGCCTGCGATCCGAACGGCACGGTGCTGACGACATCGACCGACTGCACGCCGGCGATGCCGCGCAGCCCGGCGACGACGCGCGCATTGACGTCCGGCCCTTGCGCGTCGTCATAGCCCGTCACGGCGACCAGCGCGAGCGAAGGCTCGTCCACGCCGCTGACGATATGCATGTTGGCCAGCCGGCCGGCGATGAGGAAGCAGGCGTTGCACAGCACCGCGCAGGCCAGCGCGATTTCCAGCGCGATCAGCGCGGTGGCCAGCCGGTGCTTGCGCAAGGCGACGAGGATGGGTTTGATCTGCATGGCGACATGGCCCCCTATCGAAACGAATGGCGTGGAAAACCGCCGGCGCGTCATAGCGCCTTCAGCTGCAATCCCGGCGCGATGCGGCTGGCGCGTACCGCCGGCAACAGGCCGGCCAGCACGCTGACCGCCACCGCCAAGGCAAAGGTGGCGAGGAACATGGTGGTGTCCAGGTAAGCCATGTCGGCATAGGCCGCCGGCTGGCGGCGCACCAGCCACAGCCCGGCCAGGGTGAGCAGCCAGCCACCGATGCCGCCGAGCAGGCCGACCATCCCTGCCTCCATCAGGCATTGCGCGAAGATCGCCAGGCGCGAGGCGCCCAGCGCTCGGCGCACGCCGATCTCGCCGCTGCGACGCAGGAACTTCGCCAACAGCAGCCCTACCGTGTTGAACAGGCAGATGGCGAGGAAGGCGAAGGCCAGCCAGGTCTGCAGGCGCACGTCGCTGGGCACCACGCCATTGAAGTCCAGCCATTGCATCAGGCTGCGCAGGCGCGTGTTGCCGGCCACGGTGAAGCGCCCCAGGGCCTTCTGCTGCGCGGCGTAGTCGGCGAGGAAGCGACGGTAGCCGGCCACCTTGCCGCCATCGCCGAGCTCCACCCACAGCCTGATCCAGTTGCAGGGCGCGTTCTGCAGGTGTCCGGGCGTGCTGGGGATGCCCCAGCAGTTGAACTGCTGGAAGTTGCCGTCGTTGATCTCCAGCCCGGTGAAGAACGGCGTCATCACGTCCTCCGCCTTGCCGTAGAAATCGGCCGTGTCGCCGTTGCTGAAACGCCCGCCCGCCACGGCATAGAACAGCGGCGAAGGCCGCCATGGCTTGAGCACGCCGACGATGCGCACGTCGCTCTCGCGCAGGCGCAGCGTGCGGCCCACGCTGTCGGCGCCGCCGAACAACCTGAGGTTGAGGTCGGCGGAAATCACCGCCACCCGCGCATGCCGGGCATCGTCGTCCGCGCTCCAGCCACCGCCGTACTGGAACGGCACGTCGAACATGGGAAAGAAATCGGTGGTAGTGGACAGCATCGTCGCCATCAGCGGCGGCAGGTTCACGTCCGGCGCGTGCAGCTTGAGCCGGCTGTCCACTACCAAGGCCTGGCGGTCGGCGCGGCGCGCGCTCCACAGGTCGGTTGCCGAGTGGTAGTCCAGCATGTCCGGCGGCTCGCGCTGGCCTTCCTTGTCGGTGATGTCCGGATCGACCTGCGCATAGAAGATGCGCTGGCTGCGGCCCGGCAGCGGGTCGCCCGACAACAGGTGCATCACCGTCAGCGTGGTCATGCACGCGCCGATGCCCACGGCGATCGCCAGCACCATCAGCGCGGTGAGCGCCTTGTTGCGCTTGAGGCTGCGCAGGGCCAGGTCAAGGTAGTAGCCGAACATCCATCGATCCCCTTCGATTGCATTTGCCTGCCCCGCTCCCGACAAGGGAGCGGAGCACCTCACACCGACCGCGTGGCCACCACCGGCGGTACCGCCGCCGCGCGCAGGGCCGGGCCGAGCACGGCCAGCTGGCCGATCAGCCACAACAGCAGCGCACCCACCGGGAAATAGCTCGCGGGCAGGCGCGGCAGCTCGTAGTGCGCCATCAGCAGCAGGTTGATGCCGTAGGCCAGCAGCATGCCCAGCGCGATGCCGATGGTGGCGAGCAGGAAGTTCTCGGTCTGGAAGTAGTGCAGGATGTTGCGGCGAGTGGCGCCCAGCGCGCGACGCACGCCGATCTGCTTGCGCCGCTGGGCCACCCAGAAGCTGCCCAGGCCGACGATGCCCAGCGCGGTGACCACCAGCAGCGCCACGCACACGCCCGCCAGCAGGCCCGCCATGGCGCGGTCGTCCTGGAAGTAGTTGTGGCGCATGTCGTCGAAGATGTGCTTCTTGAGCACCACGCGGTGCGGATTGATCTGCTTGAGCTTGTCCAGCGCGGCGGCCAGCACGCGCTCGCGGTCCTGTGGCGAAGCGGTGCGCAGCAGGTACTCGCCCTGGCTTACGCGGATGGGCAGGACCATGCTGTAGCTGGCGGTAGCGTCGTCCCAGATCGACGGGCGGACCAGCTCCTTGACCACGCCCACCACGTTCACCGGGTCGTCGGAAAGGTAGATCTGCTTGCCCAGCGCGGACTGCCCCGGCCACAGCCGCTCGGCCAGCTTCTGCGTGATCACCACCACGTGGGGCGTCATGCGGTTGTCCTTGGCCGCCGCGGCGCGCACCACGTCGTCGAAATCCATGTACTCGTCCGGCAGCAGGTCACGGCCGGCCACCAGTTGCGCTCCCAGCGTCCGCACGAGGTTCTCGCCATAGTAGGTGGTGGCGTTGAGCGTGGACGTGTGCTGCTTGGGATCGAGCTTGATGCCGGTGTTCCAGGAGGAGCCTCCGAACGGCACCTGGTTGACCGAGGCCACCTCGGCCACGCCGGGAATCTGCCGCAGCGCGGCGAGGTCCTCCTGCGTGCGCGCCTTGCCGTCGCTGGTGGCGCCGATGTTCGCCAGCATGGCGTGCAGCAGCCGGTGCTCGTCCACGCCACTTGGCATGGCCATGCGGTCGAGCCGCTGGCTGATGATGAACACCGCGTTGCACACGATGGCACAGGTGAGCGCGATCTCCAGGATCACCAGGAAGGCGGTGATCTTGTGGCGGCGCAAGGTGGAAAGAATGGGCAGGATATCCATGGAATAGTCTCGCCTCCTCACTGGCTCTTCAGTTGCAGCGCGGGGGTGATCTGGCAAGCACGCCAGGCGGGCAGCAGGCCCGCCAGCAGGGTCGAGCCGACCGCCAGCAGGAAGGTGGCCAGCAGCATCGTCATGTCCAGGTGCGCCAGCGCCGCGTAGTCCGACGGCTGCCGCCGCACCAGCCACAGTCCGCCGAAGGCCAGCAGCAGGCCGCATACGCCGCCGGCCAGGCCGACCACGCCCGATTCCACCAGCAGCTGCGCGAACACCTCGCGCCGGGAGGCGCCCAGCGCGCGGCGCACGCCGAGCTCGCCGGCACGGCGCAGGAACTTGGCCAGCATCAGGCCCACCGTGTTGACCAGGCATACCAGCAGGAAGCCCAGCGCCAGCCAGGCCTGCAGGCGCACATCGCCCGGCACCACCTTGTTGATGTCCAGCCATTCCATCAGCCCGGACAGGCGTACGTTGACGGGACGCTGGAAGCGTCCCAGCGCCTTCTGCTCGCGCGAATAGTTGGCCAGGAACGCCTTGTAGTCGGCCACCTTGGCCGGGCTGTCCAGTTGCACCCAGAACTGCAGCCACACGCAGGGCGCGTTTTCCAGGTTGCTTTCGTCGCCGCCGCCGTTGCCCCAGCAATCCATCGAGCCGTTGCGGTCCAGCTGGAGCTGGCGCGCCGTGGCCAGCGGCAAGAAAACGTCCTCGGAGGAGGCGTAGTTGCCCATGTTCACGTCGTAGAAATGCGGATTGGGACGCCACTCGTCGAGCACGCCGACGATGCTGAAGGCGGTGTCCTTCATGCGCAGCGTCTGGCCGGTGCTGTCCTTGCCGCCGAACAGCTTGTCGTTGAGGCTGCGGCTGATCACCACCACCCGCGCCTTGCCTTCGTCGTCGGCCGCGCTCCAGCCATGTCCGTACAGGAACGGGGTCTGGAACATCGGAAAGAAATCGCTGCTGGTGTAGCGCGCATCGCTGTAGAAGGGGTCCAGCCCCGACTGCGCCGGCTGCACCGGTACCGCCCCGCCGGTCATCAGGGCCTGATGGTCGGCGCGCCGGGCGTGCAGCAGGTTCATGCCGTCGATCCAGGTGACCTGGCGTGGTGGCTCGCGGTCCGGCTCGTAGCCGTCCATGTCCTGCGGGTCGAGCTGCGGGTAGAACAGCGTGGCGCTGGCGCCGGGCAGGGGATCGCCCGACAGCACGTGCAGCACGGTCAGCGTGGTCATGCTGGCGCCGATGCCCAGCGCGATCGCCAGCACCATCAGCGCGGTGAGCATCTTGTTGCGCTTGAGGCTGCGCAGGGCCAGGTCCAGGTAATAGCCGAACATCAATGATTCTCCATGCATGCGCCGCACGCTCACACCGAGCGCGTGGCTTCCACCGGCGGTACCCGCGAGGCGCGCAGCGCCGGCGCCAGTACCGCTCCCTGTCCCAGCAACAGCAGCAACACCACCCCTGCCAGCACATAGGCCAGCGACAGCCGGTTCATCTCGAAGCGCACCACCAGCCACAGGTTCACCGCCACGGCGAGCAGCACGCCCAGCAGCGCGCCGCCGCAGCTGATCAGCAGGTTCTCGGTGAGGAAATAGCCCAGGATGTCGCGCCGGGTCGCGCCCAGCGCGCGGCGCACGCCGATCTGCTTGCGCCGCTGCCCTACCCAGAAGCTGGTCAGGCCCACGATGCCCGCCGCGGTGATCGCCAGCAGCACCACGCAGATCAGGCCCATCAGGATCGCCATGCCGCGGTCCCGCTCGTAGGCACGGTCGCGCACCTGGGCGAAGCTCAGCAGGCCGTCCTTGTCGCTGATGACGCGGCGGGGATTGATGGCGAACAGGGCCCTGGGCGTCTCGCGCATGGCGGCGTCGAGCTGGCCCGGACGGGCGCGCACGATGTAGTAGGCGCCCAGCGACACGGCCAGGCGGCGGGGCACGATCACCGAACGATGGGCAAAGGCGGCTGCCCAGCGCTCCACGCTCTGCGCCTGCAACTGATCGATGATGCCGACGATGGCGGTGGGCGAGCCTGCCAGGTAGATCGTCTTGCCCAACGCGTCGCCCGCCGGGAACAGCTTGTCGGCGAGCGCGCGGGTCACGATCACCACCGGCGGCGAGAGGCTGTAGCGCATGTCCATCGGCGCGACTTCCTCCGGGCGGAAATTCCGGCCGGCCACCAGTTTCACGCCCAGCGTGTCGATGAAATGCTCGTCGCCGAAATAAACGGTGGAGCCGGAGGTGTCCTGCAACTGGTCGGGCTTGAGCCGGATGCCGTCGTCCCAGCCGCTGCCGCGCAGCGGATAGGAATTGCTCGGCGTGACGTCCTGCACGCTGGCCAACTGCCGGATGGCGCGCAGGTCCTCCTGCATCCTGGCGTCGGCCTGGCTGGTGGAAAGCTTGCCTACCCATTCGTTCTGCACGACGAAGATGTCAGGCTCGTCGATGCCGGTCGGTTCGGACAGGTGCGCCAGCCGTTGCTGGATGATGAACAACGCATTGCACACGATGGCCAGCGTGAGCGCGATCTGCATCGCGATCAGCAGCGTGCCGGCCTTGTGCTGGCGCAGCGCGGAAAGAATCGGCTTGATCTGCATGGCGTCTCCCCCGCTCAGTTGGACTTGAGCTGCCAGGCGGGCTGCACCTGCGCCGCCCGCCAGGTCGGGTAGAAGGCCGCCAGCAACGTAGCCAGCACGGCTACCAGCAGGGTCAGCGCGACCAGCGAAAGATCGAGCGTGGCGAGCTTGGCGACAGCCGGCTCGAACACCAGGCCGACGCCCAGCATGCCCAGGCCGGTCAGCAGCACGCCCAGCAGGCCGCCGGCCAAGCCGACCATGCCGGCCTCGGCCAGGAACTGGCGGTAGATGTCGCCGCGCGCCGCGCCCAGCGCGCGGCGCACGCCGATCTCCGGCGCGCGCCGCATGAACTTGGCCAGCAGCAGGCCGATCGTGTTGACCAGGCAGATCACCAGGAAGCCCAGCGCCACGCTGAGCGCTATACGGCTTTCCGGCGGCACGGCGTGCTCGTAATCCAGCCACGCGGTCACGTCGCGCAGGCGGTTGTTCGGCGCCCAGGCGAAGCGGCCGGCACGGCGCTGGTCCTCGGCGTAGCCGTCCAGGAACTGGCGATAGGCCCGCACCTGCCCGGGCGTATCCAGTTGCACCCAGGCGCTGACCCACACGCATTCGCCGCGCAGCCAGCTGTCCCAGTCGTCGCCGCGCGCGCCCACGCTGCCGCAGCTGTTGCTGCCGTAGGTGTCGATCTTCTGCGCGATGGCATAGGTGAACGGGATATAGATCTGCGGCGCATCGCCGAAAGCGCCGTTGCTGAACATGTCGTAGAAACGCGGCACCGGGTTCCAGTCGTCGATCACACCGACAATGCGGTACTGGCGGTCGTCCATGGTGATCTCGCGCCCCACGCTGTTCGCCCCGCCGAACAGCTTCTGGTTCAACGCTCGGCCGATCACCACCACGGGCGCACGCGCCTCGTCCTCGCTGGCGCCCCAGGGCCGCCCGTACAGGAAGGGCACGTCGAACATCGGGAAGAAGTCGCCATGGGTGGCGTAGCCGACGGCCTTGAACGGCATTATCCGCGCGTTGTCGGGCATCACCGACAGGCCCACCATGAACAGCAGGGTCTGACGGGCCGCGCGGTGCGCGCGCATCAGCGCCATCGCATCGGTGTAGGTGAGCGCGTCGGGCGGCTCGCCGTGACGGTTGTACTGCGGGCCACGGTTGTCGATCTGCGGCGTGAAAAGCCGCGCCGACTTCTGGGGAATCGGGTCGCCCGAGACCGCGCGGAACACCGAGAAGGTCACCATCGAAGCCGCCACGCCGAAACCGATCGACATGATCATCAGTGCGGTGAGCAGCGGATTGCGCCGCAGGCTCGCCGCGCCCAGCTTCAGGTTGTGGACGAACATGCCGCTCATACCGACCTCGTCGCCTCCACCGGTGGCACGCGCGAGGCGCGCATCGCCGGCGCCAGTACCGCGCCCTGCCCCAGCAGCAGCAGCGCCACCACGCCCACCAGCACGTAGGCCAGCGACAGGCGCGCCATCTCGAACTGTGTCACCAGCCACAGGTTCATGCCGATGGCGAGCAGCGCGCCGATGGCCACGCCGGCCACGCCGATCAGCAGGTTTTCGGTGAGGAAGTACCCCAGGATGTCGCGCTGGGTCGCGCCCAGCGCGCGGCGCACGCCGATCTGCTTGCGCCGCTGCCCCACCCAGAAACTGGTGAGGCCCACGATGCCCGCCGCGGTGATCGCCAGCAGCACCAGGCATACCACGCCCATCAGGATCGCCATGCCGCGGTCGCCTTTGTAGGCGTACTCGCGCACCTGGGCAAACGTGCGCACGCCGCGCTCGGACGGGATCACGCGCATGCGGTTCACCTTCACCAGCGCCGCCGGCGCGGCCTTCAGCACGTCGGCCAGCTGGCCGGGCTTGGCGCGGATCAGGTAGTTGGTGAACGAACTGACCAATTGCACTGGCTGAATCAACGAGTTCTCGTAGAACGAGTCGGTCCACGTGCCGTTCCACGGTACCCCAAGACGCTCCACGATACCGACGATGGTGCTGGGACTCTTGGAATCGCCGATGTAGACCGGCTTGCCCAGCGCATGGCCCTCCGGATACAGCTTGTCGGCCAGCGCCTTGCTCACGATGATCGCGGCCGAATCGGGCAACGCCTGCGGATCGGCCTGCATGATTTCGTCGGCGCGGAAGTTGCGCCCTTCGAGCAGGTGCAGGCCCATCGTCCCCAGCGTGTGCTCGTCGCCGAAATACTGCGTGGTGTGCGCCTTGGAATTCTTCGCATCCACGTCGGTGCGCACGCCGGTGGACCAGCCGCCGCCACGCAGCGGATAGGAGTTGAGCGACACCACGTCCTGCACGCCCGGCAACTGGCGCAGAGCCTGCAGGTCGGCCTTGATCAGCGGCGACGTCTTGTTTTCCTCGGTGCCAACGAAGCGCGACTGGATCGCCATCAGGTCGGTTTCCACCATGCCCGTCGGGCGACGCACGCGCTCCAGCCGCTGGCCGATGATGAACAGCGCGTTGCAGACGATCGCCAGCGTCAGCGCGATCTGCAAGGCGATCAGGATGGTGCCGGCCTTATGGCGCCTGAGGGCGGCGAGGATGGGCTTGATCTGCAGCATCTCTGTCGCCTCAGTTGGATTTCAGTTGCCACGCCGGCTGCACCTGTGCGGCGCGCCACGTGGGATAGAAGGCCGCCAGCACCGTCGCCGCGATGGCGACCAGCATGGTCAGCAGCACCAGCGACAGGTCCAGCGTGGCGAGCTTGGCGATGTCCGGTTCGAACACCAGCGACACGCCCATCACGCCCAGGCCGGTCAGCAGCAGGCCGACCAGACCGCCCGCCAGGCCGATGGCCGCCGCCTCGATCAGGAACTGGATGTAGATTTCCTTGCGCTTGGCGCCAAGTGCGCGACGCACGCCGATCTCCGGGGAGCGGCGCATGAACTTCGCCAATAGCAGGCCCACCGTGTTGACCAGGCAGATCAGCAGGAAGCCCAGCGATACCATCAGCGAGACCTTGGCCTCCTGCGGCACCACCTTCTGGTAGTCCAGCCACTCCACCACGTTGCGCAGGCGCGTGTTGGGCGCCCAGCGGAAGCGGCCGGAGCGCTGCTGCTCGGCGGCGTAGCCGTTGAGGTACTGGCGATACGCATCGGCCTCGGACTTGGTCGGCAGCTCGGCCCAAAAGCCCAGCCACACGCACTCGGAACGGATCCACGCATCCCAGCCCTTGCCCGCGTCGTGATTGCAGTTGTTGTTGCCGTTGGTCGCCGTCTGCAGTTCAACCGCGCGGGTGAACGGGATGAACACCTGGATCGGGTCGTCGAAGCCGTTGGTGTTGATCACGTCGTAGAACACCGGCTCGGGGTTCCAGGCGTCAGCGACGCCGACGATGCGGTAGTCGCGTCCGTTGAGGTTGATGTTGCGGCCGACGCTGTTGGCACCATCGAACAGCTTGTCGTTGAGCGCCTTGGCGATCACCGCCACGGCCGCGTGCGCGTCGTCGTCGCCCGCCGTCCAGCCGTGGCCATAGAGGAACGGGATGTCGAACATGGGAAAGGCGTCGGCGTACCAGCCATAGCTGGTCTCGCGGAACGGCAGCATGGCCGGGTCGGCCGGCACGATCGACACCGCGGTGGGATAGAGCGCCGTCTGCCGCCGGGCGCGCTTGTCGCGCATCAGGTTGATCGCGTCGGTGTAGGTCATCGCGTTCGGCGGCTCGCCCTTGTTGTCCTCGTTCGAGTCCGGCCCCCAGTTGTCGATCTGCGGCACATACAGCACCGAGGATTTCTGCGGGATCGGATTGTTCGACGTGGCGCGGAACACCGAGTACGTCGTCATCGACGCGGCCACGCCGCAGCCGATCGTCAACACCATCAGCACGGTCAACAGCGGATTTTTCCTCAGGCTGCGCAGGCCGAGTTGCAGGTAATAGGCGAACATGCTCGTTCCTCGCGGGCGATGGCCGCCTCCCGCCGGGCGGGAGGCGCGACGGGTCAGGCCGGCGTGTTGGCGCGCGCCGCGTGCACCGCCTGGTGGAAGCGCGGATCCTCGGCGAGATCGACCACCTGGCCGTCGATGATGTGCACGTTGCGCTGCGCGCGGGCGGCCAGTTCCGGGTCGTGCGTCACCATCACGATGGTGGCGCCCTCGCGGTGGATCTCCTCCAGCAGCTCCATCACGCCGCGGGCCATCTGGGTGTCCAGGTTGCCGGTGGGCTCGTCCGCCAGCAGCAGGCGCGGGGAGCCGGCCAGCGCGCGGGCGATGGCCACGCGCTGCTGTTGGCCGCCGGACAGTTCGGCCGGGTAGTGCTTGGCGCGCGAGGCCAGGCCCACCCGCTCCAGCGCCTGCATGATGCGCTCCTTGCGCTCGGGCCCTTTCATGCCGCGGTAGCGCAGCGGCACTTCCACGTTGTCGTACACGTTGAGGTCGGGAATCAGGTTGAACGCCTGGAAGATGAAGCCGATCTTCTCGTTGCGGATGCGCGAGCGTTCGTTGTCGTTGAGGTTGCTCACCTCCACGCCGTCCAGGTGGTACTGGCCGCCGGTGAAGGTCTCCAGCAGGCCGGCGATGGTGAGGAAGGTGGTCTTGCCCGAGCCGGAAGGCCCGGTCACGGCCACGAACTCGCCCTCGTTCACGTTGATGTTGAAGTCACGCAGGGCATAGGTTTCCACGACTTCGGTGCGGTAGACCTTGGACAGGTGGGTCATCTTGAGCATGGTGGTTCCTCGTGGTGGTTTTTACCCTCCCCCGCGGGCAGGGGAAGGAGAACTCGCTAGTTGCTGATCGCGATGCGCTGCGCGTTCTTGAAGCTGTCGGTGCCGGAGATCACGATGCGGTCGCCTTCCTTCAGGCCGTCGAGGATCTCCACCTTGTCGATGCTGCTGGCGCCCACGCGGATCGGATGCTTCTCGGCCACGCCGTCGCGCACCAGGTAGGCATAGCTGCCGCCGGATTCGTCCACGAACGAGCCGCGCTGCACGGTGAGCACGTTGTCGCGCTGGTCGAGCAGGATGCGCACCGACAGGCGCTGGTTCTGGCGCAGCTGCTTGGGCGTGGCACCGTCGAAGCGCAGCCGCGCGGCCACCTCGCCGTTCACCACCTCGGGCGAGATGGCGCTGACCAGGCCCTTCCAGGTGCTGCCATTGCCGCTGATCTCGCCGGTCATGCCGATGCCAAGGTCGCGCGCGAAGCTCTCCGGCACCTTCATCTCCACTTCCAGCGCGGTCAGGTCGATCACGCTAAGCAACTGGGCGTCCTTGGCCACGGTGGCGCGCTCGGCGATGAACAGCTGGCCGACCTGGCCGTCCACCGGCGACTTCACGTTGAGGTCGTCCACCTGGCGCTGCAGGTCCTTCACCAGCAGCAGCTGGCGCTCGTGCGCGAGTTTCTTGGACTGGATGTCGAAATTGAGGCTGTCGGTATTGGTGGCGAGGTCCGCCTTGGCGTGGGCCAGGGTGATGCTGGCCTTCTGCAGGGCGTCCTTGGCCTTGTCCACGTCCATGCTGGGCACAGCGCCCAGGCTGAATGCCTTCTGGTAGCGCGCGAGGTCGCGCTCGGCGCCCTGCTCGTCGATGTTGGCGCTGTCGTAGGCCTTCTCCAGCTCGCCGCGGGTCTTGCGCGCATCGATCTGCGCGCGCAGGTAATCCACCTGCATGGCGTCGGCGGCGCTCATCTCCTGCGCCAGCTTGTTGGTGAGTTCCGGGCTGTCGACCACGGCCAGCACCTGGCCCTTCTTCACCGCGTCGCCGGCATGCACCTTCAGGGTCACCGCGCCGCCGTAGGTGGCATAAAGCGTGGGGCTGACCGCCGCCACCACCTTGCCCTCGGCGGCGATGTCACGCACGAACGACCCGCGTTCCACGGTGGCGAAGGCCAGGCGCGAGCCGCTTACCGAGGCATCGGCGGAAAACAGGCGGCCGATGCGCGGGCCGGCCAGGGCCAGCAGCACCAGCACGGCCACGCCACCGCCGATCCACAGCAGGCGGCGCTTGGAGTTTTGCTTGACCTCGATCAGGCGGTCTTGCGCGGAGGTATCGCGAATCATCGACGGGTCCCTGGCCGCGGACAGTACGGCCCTCGGGACCTTTTCAGCAATCGGCGTGCCAACCGGTGATTCGATGCTTTTTCAACGAGTTGGAGCCGCCGGACAGGCCACTCCCGGTGTCCGCGGACACGACCACGGACAGGCGGACAAGCGTCTGCGGGAGGGGTGCCTTGCCACGCGCCTCAGTCCAGCGCCGGTTCCAGCGTCACGTCCGAGGCACGGGCCACTTCGCGGGCGATATCCTGGCCCAGGATGGAAAGCCGCGACAACGGCAAGGCCTCCAGCAGTTCCAGGCCGCCCAGCCGGCGCGTGCGGAAATGCACCAGTTCGGCGCTCGCCGCGCGGCAGGCGGCGCATTCCGATCGCCAGGGCAGCGGCGGCAGCGGACGGCCCCGGCTCAGCAGGGCGTCCCAGGCCAGGTAGTCGGTGTCGGGCAGCAGGTGCAGCCGCGCGCAGAACCGGCCCTCGGCGTCGATGCAATCGATCCATTCGCGCGGTCCGTCCACGCCGACCATGCTTGCCACGCACAGCTCGCGGGTGGCGAGCAGCGGGGCCAGCTCGTGCCGGGACGCCAGCCAGCCCGCCGGCAGCGGCCAGCCTCTGCTGGGCGCTTTCCGGGTCGGCAGGTATAGCACGCTGCCCAGCATCGGCAGCCGCGCCGCCAGCTCCGGGCCGGACATCGGCATGGCGCAGCGGCTGACGGCCAGGTCGTCGGTGCCGTTGCCAGCATGCAGGGAGGCGAGGGCGTGAGCAAGCCAGCCGAACATCGTCTATCTCCTTGGGATGGGAGGCGACCCGGCTGGCGCGGCGACGGCGCGTGGCGATAGGCCTGGAAAAAAGGTCCGGCGGGGACCGGACCGAAGCATGGGCATCCGTGCCCGTGGAGCCCTCCTCGGGGGAGTCGAGGCTATTTGGTCAGGATCAGCTTGTCGTTGCGGGTCAGCCGCAAGTGGTACTCGCTGCCTTGGTGCTGGATCACCAGTTCGCGCTCGCCCTGCAGCAGCGACTGGCTGGAGATGCGCCGCGCCGACGATTCCGGGGCGGGCGCGGCGGGCTTGAGGCTGAGCAGGCGGAACGAACGCGCCGGCGCTTCGGCGCCTTGCGGCAGGGACAGGACGCTGGTCGTCATGATGGGGCTCCGCGGTCGGGTGGTGACGATCAGATGATAATAATTCTCATTTGACTGTCAACCACCTGATTCCACGGGTGCGACGCCTTGTCAGGATTAGGGGTGCCTGTCGCGCACAGGGTGCGCTCCCACAAGACAGCGGTCAGGCCAGGGCCTGGTCGATCTTCTGCAGCACCTGCGCATCCAGCTTCGGCAGCACATCCAGCGCCCCGAGGTTCTGTTCGAGCTGTTCGAGTTTGCTGGCGCCCAGCATCACGGTGGAGACGTGCGGGTTGACCAGGCACCAGGCGATGGCGAGCTGCGCCATCGACACGCCAAGGTCGGCGGCGATCGGCGCCAGCCGGCGCACCTTGGCGATGCGGTCGCCGCCCTGCTCCAGGATCGCCTCGCGCAGCCATTCATAGCCAGGCTGGGCCAGGCGCGCGTCGGACGGCATGCCGTCGTTGTACTTGCCGGTGAGCAGGCCCGAGGCCAGCGGCGACCAGATCGTGGTGCCCATGCCGTAAGTGTCGTACAGCGAGGCGTATTCCCGCTCCACCCGCTCGCGATGCAGCAGGTTGTACTGGGGCTGCTCCATCGACGGCGCGTACAGGTGGTTTTCCTTCGCCACGCGATGCGCCTCGGCGATGGCCTCGGCCGGCCACTCGCTGGTGCCCCAGTACAGCACCTTGCCCTGCCGCACCAGCGTGTCCATTGCCGCCACGGTCTCCTCGACCGGCGTGTCCGGATCGGGACGATGGCAGAAGTACAGATCCAGGTGTTCCACCCGCAGGCGCCGCAGCGCCTGGTGGCAAGCCTCGGTCACGTGCTTGCGCGACAGTCCGCGCTGGGTGGGCAGCGGATCGGCCACCGCGCCGAAGTACACCTTGCTGGAGACGCAGTAGCTGTCGCGCGGGAAGCGCAGGTCCGCCAGCACGTCGCCCATCAGCGTCTCGGCCACGCCGTGGTTGTAGACCTCCGCGTTGTCGAAAAAGTTGATGCCATGGTCGTACGCCATGGCCAGCAGGTCGCGCGCCAGCGAGCGCCCCACCTGCTGGCCGAAGGTGACCCACGCGCCGAACGAGAGCGCCGACAGTTGCAGGCCGGATCGGCCAAGGCGACGGTAGAGCATGGGATGCCTCCGGTAGTCCCAGGAAGATGGAACAGCATGCCAAGGGCGCCTCCTCCGCGTCCATCGCCGGGCACATACACGCGCTGCCGACGGCGCGCGGGTTATGCTTGAACGGTTTCGACGCGCGATCATCCACCAGCTACGGAGTCAGTCCATGTCGCAGATGCAGGGTTGGGCAGTCCAGCAGGCACGCCAGCCGCTGGTGTTGAGCGAGTTCGACCTCGGCCCGCTCGGCGCCGAGGAAGTGGAAGTGGCGGTGGACTATTGCGGCATCTGCCACTCCGACCTGTCGATGATCAACAACGACTGGGGCATGTCGCGCTTTCCCTTCGTGCCCGGGCACGAGGTGATCGGCCGCGTGACCGCGCTGGGCCCGCAGGCCAAGGGTCTGAAGGTCGGCCAGCGCGTGGGCATCGGCTGGAGCGCGGAAAGCTGCATGCATTGCCGCCAGTGCCTGTCCGGCCACCAGAACCTGTGCCCCGAGTCGGTGGCCACCATCGGCGGCGGCCATCACGGCGGCTTCGCCGACAAGGTGCGCGCGCACTGGGCCTGGGCGGTACCGCTGCCCGAAGGCATCGACCTGCCCAGCGCCGGTCCGCTGCTGTGCGGCGGCATCACCGTGCTCAAGCCATTCCTCGCCTACCGCGTCAGCCCGGCCGCGCGCGTGGGCGTGGTCGGCATCGGCGGGCTCGGCCACATGGCGGTGAAGTTCGCCCGCGCCTGGGGCTGCGAGGTCACCGCCTTCACCTCCACCGCCGCCAAGGCCGACGAGGCGCGCGGCTTCGGCGCCCACCACGTGGTCGCCAGCCGCGACGCCAACGCGATCACCGCGCTGTCCGGCTCGCTCGACCTGCTGCTGGTCACCGTCAACGTGCCGATGGACTGGAGCGCGCTGATGGCCACGCTGGCGCCGCACGGACGCATGCACGTGGTCGGCGTCGTGCCCGAGCCGATCCCGGTCGCCGCCTTCGCGCTGATCGGCGGCGAGCGCGAGGTCTCCGGCTCGCCCACCGGCTCGCCGGTGGACATCGCCACCCTGCTCGACTTCGCCACCCGCCACGATATCCGCCCGCAGGTGGAGATGTTCCCCATGGCGCAAGTGAACGACGCGTTGCGGCACCTGGCCGAGGGCAAGGCGCGCTACCGCATCGTGCTCGAGGCGGGGCGCGGCTGACCCGCCGGGCCGGAACCCGGCCCGTCGCTCAAGGCAACAGATGAACGTCCATTCGCTGGTCGAGGCCATTGTCGGCCTCCGGATGCCATAGCGTCTTGCGAAGCTCGTCGCCGGTGGCCCATTGCTTCAGTGCGCTGAGCACGGTCGCGTCCTGCCCGTCCTTGCGCATGTAGATATCCAGGTAGCGGCGGTTGTCGCAGATGTCGTCGCAATGGAAGCTGGAGAACGCCAGCCCCTCGATCTGCCCGTACTCGTTGAGGATCACGGCCACCGCGCTGCCCCCGCAGTCGCGGCTGGGACAGGCCGCGAACAGGTAGCGCTGGTCCGCCAGCGGCACCGCGTTCTGCGCCGGGCCCTGGAGGCCATCGAGCGCCTGCGAGCTGATCGACTTGTCGGACTTGAAGTAGCTGGCCTTGCCATCGCCGGTGAAATGGCCCAGGGCCTGCGCGAAGCCCGAGGCACGCACGAGGTCGCTGGTCCTGGGGCACGTGGAAGGGTCGATCAGCCGGCATGGTCCCGCCGTCGCCACCATGGGCGTCACCCACAGCGCCAACAGACACGCCATTTTCAAAAGCATGCGCATAGTCATCGTCAAGAATCCCCCTGCTGCGAACGGTGAATCCGCCCATCCCGCACCAGAAGCGAGCCAGACGACGTCGATTCCCCGGTCATCAGGGAACGATGGACGTCCCCGGGCGGCAAGGCTCGCCCCGTCGGCCGCGGCGTGGCGCCGCCGGCCATCCGCAACGATGCCCCACGATGCGGAGGGAGACCATAGGAATTGTGCGTAGTCCTTGTCCCCGGGACTCGCCTGCAACCATGCCAGGCCCGCCATGGCCGCGCCCGGCGGTCGCCAAGGCCGGCCTTCATGAAATTTTTTTCATTATGAGGAAACCCTCATATATCCATAATGCTGGACCACCTTCCCCGCCGAGACTTTGCCCATGGCACGCACCGACCTCACCGTCCCCACCCGCGACGGCCACTGCCCCGCCTCGCTGTTCACCCCAGCCCAGGGCAACGGCCCGTGGCCGGGCGTGGTGTTCTTCATGGATGGCCTGGGCATCCGCCCCGCCCTGTTCCAGATGGCCCAGCAACTGGCCGACATGGGCTATGCCGTGCTGCTGCCGGACCTGTACTACCGCACCGGCCCGTACGAGCCGATGGTGCCTGCCAAGGTGTTCGCCGATCCCGCGCTGATCGACAACCTGATGCGCATGATCGGCACGCTGGACCGCGACCGTAAGGTCGCCGACGCCGGTGCCTTCATGGACTTCCTCGCGGCCCGGCCCGAGGTGCAGGGCCTGCCGCTGGGCACCACCGGCTACTGCATGGGCGGCAATATCGCGCTCACCGCCGCCGGCGGCTTCCCGCAGCGGCTGGCGGCCATCGCCTCGTTCCACGGCGGCGGCATGGCCACCGATCAGGCGGACAGCCCGCACCGCTTCGTCGAGGGCATCACCGGCACGGTCTACGTGGCCGGCGCCGATGCCGACACGCACTTCACCCAGGAGCAGAAGGACACGCTGGAGCAGGCGCTCAACGAGGCCGGCGTGCCACACACGGTGGAGATCTGGGCCGGCGCCCACCACGGCTTCGCCGTGCCGGACCACCCGGCTTTCGACGCGGCGGCGTCCGAGCGCCACTGGAAGGTGCTGGCCGACCTGTTCGGCCGCAGCCTGCACGCGCGCTAGGAGTCCCCCCTCCCCAACCCTCCCCTGCTCGCAGGGGAGGGAGTGATCGCGCCAGACCTGCTCTTGGCTCCTCCCCCTGCTGGCAGGGGGAGGCTGGGAGGGGGTGCTCTTGATCACACCGTTTCAACGCAACAGCGCGAGCACCACGCCCAGCACGACGGCGGCGAACACACCGGCCACCACGTCGTCCACCATCACGCCCACGCCGCCCTTGAGCCGGCGGTCCAGCACGCGGATGGGCCAGGGCTTCCACACGTCGAACAGGCGGAACAGCGCGAAGCCCAGCGCCACGCCCCACCAGGGTCCGGCCAGCACCGGCAGCAGCGCGATCCACAGGCCCACGAACTCGTCCCATACGAGGCTGCGATGATCGTCCACGCCCAGCGCGCGGCCGGCGACGCCGCAGGCCCAGGTGCCGAGCGCGAAGGCCACCAGCACGGCGAAGGCGTACAGCTGCAGCGGCAGGCTGCGCAGCAGCAGCCAGGGCAGCAGCGCCGCCAGCGAGCCGAACGTGCCCTGCGCCGCCGGCGCCAGCCCCGAACCGAAGCCGCAGGCCAGCCAGCCGGCCGGCGTGGCCAGCAGCAGGCGGCGCTGCGCGGACGTCAAGGTCTTCTTGTCGCTCATGGCGCGAAATGGTCCCAGCCGCGGCGCGCGGTTTCCAGCCATTGTCCCAGGCCGTCGCGCACGCGTACCCCATCGCCCTCGACCATGCGGCCGATGTGGGTGGCGCCGCAACCGAGCCGGGCCAGGTCGCCCTGCACCTCGGCCACCCGCGCCGGCGGCACGGTGAAGCACAGCTCGTAATCGTCACCACCGGCCAGCGCGAAGTCGCGGGCGACCTCCCCGTCGAACGCGCCCAGCAGCATCGGCGAGAAAGGCAGCAGCGGCGCCTCGATCTCCGCGCCCAGGCCGCTTTGCTCGCACAAGTGGCCAAGGTCGGCCAGCAGGCCGTCGGATACGTCGATGCACGCACTGGCCCGCCCACGCAGGGCCAGGCCGGCCGCCAGGCGCGGCGTGGGCCGATGCAGCCGCTCGATCAGGTAGGCCGCGCGCCCGTCGCCCTCGTCCACGCGGGCGCCGCGCTGCCACAGCGCCAGTCCGGCGGCCGCATCGCCCAGGGTGCCGGTGACCAGCACCGCGTCGCCCGCGCGCGCACCCGAACGCACCAGCGCCTGTCCCGGCGGCACGAAACCGTGCACCGCCACGCTCACGGCGAGCGGACCGCGCGTGGTGTCGCCACCGACCAGCGCCAGCCGGTGCGGCTGTGCGAGGCGGGCGAACCCTTCGGCGAAACCGTCGATGAATGAGCGCAGCGCGTCGTTTTCCTGCCTCGGCAGGGTCAGCGCCAGCAGCGCCCAGGCGGGGCTGGCGCCCATCGCGGCAAGGTCGGAGAGATTCACCGCCAGCGCCTTCCAGCCGATGTCGGCCGGTGCCGTGCCCAGCGGGAAATGCACACCCTCGACCAGGGTGTCGATGGCGATCGCCAGATCCTGCCCGGCCGGCGGCGCCACCAGCGCCGCATCGTCGCCGATGCCCAGCCGCACGTCCTCGCGGCCCTGCGCGGTGCGTTCGCGGATGCGATCGATCAGGCGGAATTCCATAAGCGCGCCTAGCGACTGAAAACCAGGGTGGGACTACCGTGATAGGCGGTTTCCCGCCATCGCATGAAACCGGCCTTCTCGGCGACGCGGATCGACGGCAGGTTGTCCGGCGAGATGATGCACACCACGCGCCGCCCCGCGGCATGCCAGTCGGCCCAGGCCACGGCGGCGGCCACCGCCTCGCTGGCGTAGCCCTGGCCGTGGACCCGCGGCGCCAGCGCCCAGCCGCATTCCAGCATGCCTTGCAGCGGAGGCTCGATGTCCCGCCGGAAATCGGCGAAGCCGACGTCGCCCACATAGCGGCCGCCGTCCTTCTCTTCCACCGCCCAGTAGCCGTAGCCCAGCAGACGCCACAGGCCGGCGTACTGGAGCAGCCGCTTCCATACCTCCTCCGGCGTGGCGGGGCGTCCGCCGATATGTCGGGTCACCTCGGGATCGGACCAGAGCGCGGCGCAGGCGGCATGGTCGTCCGCACGGTGCGCGCGCAGGCGCAGGCGGTCGGTCTCCAGCACGGGAACCGGCGAAGGCCGATCCGCGGCGGCGTTCATCCGCCGCGTTTTTCCGCGCCGCGCAGCGCGCCGGCCAGCTTGTCCAGCACGCCGTTGACGTAGCTGTGGCCATGGTCGGCGCCGAAGCGCTTGGTGACCTCGATGGCCTCGTTGATGACGACGCGGTAGGGCACGTCCGGGCGGTACTTCAGTTCGTAGGCGGCCAGGCGCAGCGCGGCGCGCTCGATCGGGTCGATCTGGCCCACCTCGCGGTCCACGTAGGGCTTGAGGCTCTCGTCGATGGCCTCGACGTGGTGCTCCACGCCGCGCAGCAGGTCCTCGAAGTATTCGAGGTCGGCCACTTCCATGTCCTGCTCGTGGCGGAACTGCTCGATCACCGCATCCATGCGGCTGCCGCTGAGCTGCCAGGCATAGACGGCCTGCAACGCGCGGCGGCGGGCGCGCGAGCGCGCGGCGAGATCGATCCCTTCCGGACGCTGGCTCATCACAGCCTTCCGTACAGGTTGACCATCTCCAGCGCGGCCAGCGCGGCGTCGGCGCCCTTGTTGCCGGCCTTGGTGCCGGAGCGCTCGATGGCCTGCTCGATGGTGTCGGTGGTCAGCACGCCGAACGCCACTGGCACGCCGGAGGCATAGGCGGCCTGGGCCAGGCCCTTGGCGCATTCGCCGGCCACGTAGTCGAAGTGCGGGGTGGAACCGCGGATCACCGCGCCCAGCGCGATCACCGCGGCGTACTTGCCAGAGTTGGCCAGCTTGTACGCGGCCAGCGCGATCTCCCAGGCGCCCGGCACGCGGACCAGCTCGATCGCGTCGTCCTGCACGCCATGGCGCACCAGCACGTCGCGCGCGCCGGCCACCAGGGGCTCGACGACGAAACCGTTGAAACGGCCGGCGACGATGGCAAAGCGGCCTTGGGGCGTGGCGAAATCGCCTTCGATGATCTTCATGGGTCTGCGTTTTCCTGAGGGCTCGGGCCCGACGGGGCCGGTTATTTTACGGGATTTGGGGCAGCGTGCCCGGATCGGGCCGGGACGCCGCCAGGGACAGCCGGGGATGGCCGTGGAAGCGGAGGCTGGCCTGCCCCCCACCCGCCACCAGGCGGGCCGGCACGCCGAACGGCAGGGTGAACTTGTCCTGCTCGTGGCCGAACGGCAACCCCCGCACCACCGGCAGGCGCACCACCGAGGCGACCTGCGCCAGCGCCGCGTCCACGTCATAGCCGTTGTCGTACGCGTGCGGCCGACACTGGCTGAAATGGCCCAGCACCAGCGCGCGCTGGCGGTCCAGCACGCCGGCCAGATGCAGCTGGTAGAGCAGCCGCTCGATGCGGAACGGCGGCTCGCCCACGTCCTCCACGAACAGGATGCCTCCCTCGATGCGAGGGAAATACGGCGTGCCGAGCAGGCTGCACAGCATGGCCAGGTTGCCGCCCCACAGCGGCCCCTCCACGTCCAACTCGGGCGCCGCGGGAGCCTGCCAGCGGACGATGGGCTCGGCTTCGCTCACCGCGCGCCAGAAATGTTCCCACATCAGGCCGTTGAGCTCCGGGGCGCCGAAGTCCGGCCCGAGCATCGGCCCGCCAAAGGTGACCAGGCCGCTTTTCGCATGGAGCGCCATCTGGATCGCGGTGAAGTCGCTGTGCCCCACCAGCAGGGCCGTGCTGCCAGCCAGCCGCTCGCGCAGCGCGCCGTAGTGGAGGTGCTCCAGCAGCCGCGTGGCCCCGTAGCCGCCGCGCACGGCCAGCACGATATCCGGCAGGGACGGATGGATGGCCAGGCGATTGAGGTCGGCCGCCCGCTCCGCGTCGCTGCCGGCGAAGCGCTGCTCGGTGCGGTCGAGCACCTCCAACTCCTCCACCGAGCAGCTCGCCTGGCGCAGGCGCGCCACGCCGCGCGCCATGGCATCACGGTCATGCGGGTAGCCGGAAGGGGCGATCAGGCGGATGGTGGTGGTCATGGCGGTCGATGGTTTGGAAAGCCCGAGTATGCCGCCGGCGGCATGGCGCGGGGGTGGCGAAGCGATGCAAGGGCAAAGCGCTGTGGGAGCGCACCCTGTGCGCGACGCCCCACGGGACGAAGACATCGGGGCGTCGCAGTCGCGCACAGGGTGCGCTCCCACAGTGAGGGGCCGTTCCTGGTTTACACGTACTCGACCACCTCCAGCCCGAAACCGCCCAGGCCCACCATCTTGCGCGGCGTGCCCAGCACGCGCAGCCGGCGGATGCCCAGGTCGGCCAGGATCTGCGCGCCCAAGCCGAGCTGGCGCCACTCCTGCTGCTGCGCCTCCTCCGGCGCCTTCATCTCCGGCTGGCGGTTCAGCCGGCGCAGCAGTGCCTCGGGGGTATCCTCGCCGGACAGCACCAGCAGCACGCCACGACCTTCGTCGTCGATACGCCGCAGGGCCGCGGTCACCGTCAGGCCCAGGTCCTCGCGCTGCAGGTGCAGCACGTCCGAGAGCGTGTTGCGCACATGCACGCGGGTAAGCACCGGCTCGCCGTCATGCACGGTGCCGCGCAGCAGCGCGAAGTGCAGGCCATGGTGGATCGCGTCGCGGTAGGCCACCAGGCGGAACGGGCCGAACTCGGTCTGCACCTCGTCCTCGTAGACGCGCTGCACCGTCTTCTCGGTTTCCAGGCGGTAGCGGATCAGGTCGGCGATGGTGCCGATCTTCAGGCCATGCTTCCTGGCGAACACTTCCAGCTCCGGGCGGCGCGCCATCGAGCCGTCCTCGTGCAGGATCTCGATCAGCACGGCGGCCGGCTCCAGCCCCGCCAGCGCGGCCAAATCGCAGCCCGCCTCGGTATGCCCGGCGCGCGTGAGCACGCCGCCCGGCTGCGCGGTGAGCGGGAAGATATGGCCCGGCTGCGAGAGGTCCTGCGGACCGGCGTCGGACTTCACCGCCACCTGGATGGTGCGCGCGCGGTCGTGCGCGGAGATGCCGGTGGTGACGCCCTCGGCCGCCTCGATGGAGACGGTGAAGTTGGTCTGGTAGGGCGAGGTGTTGTCCACCACCATGGGCTTGAGGCCCAGCTGGCGCGTACGCTGCTCGGTGAGCGTGAGGCAGACCAGGCCGCGCGCCTCGCGCACCATGAAGTTGATGTCTTCGGGCCGCACCATCTGCGCGGCCATGATGAGGTCGCCCTCGTTCTCGCGGTCCTCGTCGTCGAGGATCACGACCATGCGACCGGCGCGTATGTCTTCGAGGATCTCGGGGATGGTGTTGAAGCTCATGATTGGTTCCAATGTTGTTTAGCTCGTCATTCCGGCGCAGGCCGGAATGACGTCTTGTTAGGACGTGACGTGAACCCGTCAGGCGAACCCGTGCTGCCGGAGGAACGCCTCGTCGAGCCTCGGCGCGTCGCCGCTGGCGATCAGCCGCTCGATGTAGCGCGCCACCACGTCCACCTCGATGTTCACCGCGTCGCCCGCGCGACGCGCATGGAACGCCGTGTGTGCCACCGTGTGGGGAATAAGGTTGACCCCGAAGCGATGGCCGTTCACCTCATTGACGGTGAGGCTGGTGCCGTCGATGCAGACCGAGCCCTTGGCCGCGATATAGCGCGACAGCGCGGCCGGCACCTCGAACACCCAGCGCTGCGAGCGGCCGTCCGGCGTGATCGACACCACCTTGCCCACGCCGTCGACGTGGCCGGAGACGAGATGGCCGCCCAGGCGGTCGGCCAGGCGCAGCGCCTTCTCCAGGTTGACCGGGTCGCCGGCCTTGAGCTTGCCCAGGGTGGTGAGCGAGAGCGTCTCGTTGGAGACGTCCGCGCCGAAACCATGCGGCTCCAGCGTCACCGCGGTGAGGCACACGCCGGACACGGCGATGCTGTCGCCCAGTTGCACGTCGGCCAGATCGAGATCGGCGGTATCGACGTGCAGGCGCACGTCGCCGCCGCGCGGTTCGAGCCTCGCGATGCGGCCCACGCTCTGGATGATGCCAGTGAACATCAGCGCACCTCCGGCACGGAGGCGGCAAGGAAATCGGAACGATGCTTGGACATGAAACGTTTCCCGCGTCGAAAGCCATGCGAAAAACGCCCCAAGGCGTCTGGCCGGCGCATGCCCGCGAGGGCGCGCGCCGTACCGTCTTCTCTCATCCGGACTTTCTGGCCCGCCATCGCTGGCGAACCAACCGTCGGCTCCGGCATCGGACCGGATCTGCTGACCTTCCGGCGGGGCCGGAAGCGCTCGCGGGCTCGCACCCGAGGGTGCCTACCGCCGGTGGGGAATCGCACCCCGCCCTGAAGACGTCGTTGTGTTTTGCCGGCGAACCGGCCCGGGGATTCTAGCACCATCCCGGCTCAGGGCCCGGAAGGGTTGTCCACGGTAGGGAACGGTGTGTCGCGGCGGTCGCGCACTGGGTGCGCTCCTGCAAGGGAACCGAGGCGTTATAGGAGCGCACCCAGTGCGCGACCGCCGCCCCTCATCCCCCCATCGACTGGCCGGTCTCCCGCCGATAATCCCGCAACACCCGGTCCATCACCCAGCTGGTGCGCGCGCCGGATTCGGCGGTCGAGGGACAGGCCCCCGGCGTGCCGGTCAGCTCGGCCACGATGGTCTCGATCAACGGCTGCTGGATATGCGGCGGATTGGCCACGCGGTATTCCCGCCGGTCGTCGGCGTGTTCCAGCACGATGGGTCCGTCGCCGAAGGTGGCGAAGGCGAGGCGGCCCTTGTCGCCAATCACCTCGACCTGGTCGTGGTAGCGGTAGCTGCCGAAGTTCCACAGGCCCGTGCCCAGCAGGCCGTTGCCGAAGGCGAAGGACATCGCCACCGCATCCTCGGCCGGATACGCGCCCAACTGGTTGCCCGCATGCCCGTGGGCCGAGACGATGGGGCCGAACAGCCAGTCGAGGATGTCCAGCGTGTGGCAGCCGATATCCGCGAACACGCCGCCGCCGGACAGTTCCGGGCGCACGCGCCAGGGCAGCGCCGCCGGATCGCGATAGCGCGCATGGTGCGGCTCGTGCAGCATCACGTTGACGATGCGCGGCGTGCCGATGGCGTGCTCGTCGAAGATCAATTCGCGCACCTTGCCGAAGCGCGGCAGCGCGCGGCGGTAATAGGCCACGAACACCGGCACCCCGGCCTCGCGTCCGGCGCGGACGATCGCCTCGCACTCGGCATGGTCCAGCGCCATCGGTTTTTCCACGTACACCGGCTTGCCCGCCGCGATCGCCATCAGCGCGTACCGCTTGTGCGTGGAGGGTGGCGTGGCCACGTAGACGGCGTTGACTTCCGGGTCGGCGATCAGCGCCGCCGCATCGTCGTACCAGCGCGGCACGCCATGGCGCCGGGCATAGTCGCGCGCCTTGTCGCCATCGCGGCGCATCACCGCCACCAGGGCAGAGTTGGGCGCCTTGGCGAAGCCGGGTCCGCTCTTCACTTCGGTGACGTTGCCGCAACCGACAATGCCCCAGCGTATCGCTGCCATCGTCATAGGCTCCCGGACTCCATGGCCACTCCGCCAGCGGGCCGCAGCCGCAGCCGCAGGTCTTCGCCGACCGCGCTGCGCTCGACCGTGCGCAGCGCCCAGCGCAGCGACATGTCTGCCAGCGGCGGCAACGACAGCAGCGGGCGCGCACCGTCCCCCAGCAGCAGCGGCGCCACGTAGATCAGCAATTCATCGACCAGGCCGGCGGCGAACAGCGCGCCGCACAGCACGGGGCCGGCTTCCACCTGGATTTCGCCGATATGGCGACGGGCCAATTCGGCCATCGCCGCGTGCAGGTCGAGCCCATTGTCCCGTGCCGCCACCACGGCCAGCTCGACGGCCTGGAAGCGCGGATCCTGCGGCCGTGCCTGCGCGCCATGCAGTACCAGCGTGGGCACGGCGCCGTCGAGCACATGGCTGTCGGAGGGCGTGCGCAGGCGGCTGTCCAATACCACGCGCCAGGGCGGCGTGAACGCCTCGCCTTGCGGCAGGCGCACGGTCAGGCGCGGATTGTCGGCCAGCACGGTACCCGAGCCGGTGAGGATCGCGGCGCTACGCGCGCGCCAGCGCTGCACGTCGGCGCGCGCGGCCTCGCCGGTGATCCATTTCGACTCGCCGTTGGCCAGCGCGGTGCGGCCATCCAGGCTCATGGCCAGCTTGACGCGCAGCCACGGGCGGCCGCGCTCGATGCGACTGAAGAAACCGATATTGAGTTCGCGCGCCTGTTCGCGCAGCAAACCCGTTTCCACCGCGATGCCCGCATCGCGCAGCTTGCCGATGCCACGGCCGGCGACCTGTGGAAACGGATCTTCCGCGGCGATAACGACGCGCGCCACGCCGGCGGCGATCAGCGCATCCGCACAAGGCGGCGTGCGGCCGTGATGGGCGCAGGGCTCCAGCGTGACGTAGGCGGTGGCGCCACGCGCCCACTCACCCGCATCGCGCAGCGCGAACACCTCGGCGTGCGGTTCGCCGGCACGCTGGTGGAACCCGGTGCCGACCACCTGCTCGCCATGAGCGATCACGCAGCCGACGCGCGGGTTGGGCTGGGTGGTGAACAGGCCGCGTTCGGCCAGGCGCAAGGCGTGCGCCATATGGGCGTGGTCGATGGCGCTGAAGGCGTGGGTCATGGCTTGGCCGCTCCGCATGGCTATGGTGCCAGTCTATGGGCTCAACGTGCTTTTCTGTAGGAGCGCACCCTGTGCGCGACAAGCCTTGCGACACGGTAGCGACGTAGCGCTGCGGTCGCGCACTGGGTGCGCTCCTACACGCGGTGTGCGACCTGCCCTCAGGATTTCTTGCGGCGCGCGACGCCCTCGCCCAGCAGCGACAGCTGCAGCGCTTCCAGTTCCGGCAGGTCGCGCTCGAGCTTCTCGATCTCCTCGCGGAAGGCCTGCACGTCCTCGAACTTGCGGTAGACCGAGGCGAAGCGCACGTAGGCCACCTGGTCCAGCTTCTTCAGCTCGCGCATCACCAGTTCGCCGACCTGGCGCGAGGGTACCTCGCGCTCGCCGCAGCGGCGCAGGTCGTTGATGATCTCGCGCACCGCCGTATCCACCGAGTGGGTGGGCACCGGGCGCTTCTGCAGGGCGCGCTCGAAGCTCACGCGCAGTTTGTGCTCGTCGAAGGGCTCGCGGCGCTCGCCGCTCTTGACGATGGACGGCAGCTTCAGCTCCGCCGTCTCGAAGGTATTGAAGCGCTCGCCGCACTTGGGACACTCGCGACGGCGGCGCACGGTGGCGCCGTCCTCGGCGAGGCGCGAATCGATCACGCGGGTGTCTTCGTGCTGGCAGAAGGGGCAGTGCATCAGGGAGCTGGGAATAGGGAATGGTCGATAGGGAATAGGAAAAGCGCACGGAGTCGCAAGAACCGGGCTTCCACTATTCCCGATCCCCTATTCCCCATTTCCCGCATTTCAGCCATACACCGGGAACTTCTTGCACTGCGCGGTGACCTTTTCACGCGCCTGGGCGATCACCGCCTCGTCGTTGGGCGCATCGAGCACGTCGCAGATCCAGTGGGTGAGTTCCACCGTGTCCGCTTCCTGGTAGCCGCGGGTGGTGATGGCCGGCGTGCCCACGCGCAGGCCCGAGGTGACGAAGGGCGAGCGGGGATCGTTCGGCACGGCGTTCTTGTTGACCGTGATGTGGGCCTTGCCCAGCGCGGCTTCCGCATCCTTGCCGGTGACCTCGCGGCCGATCAGGTCGATCAGCATCAGATGGTTCTCGGTGCCGCCGGAGACGATCTTGTAGCCGCGCTCGATAAAGGTCTTGGCCATCGCCTTGGCGTTCTTCACCACCTGGGCCTGGTAGGTCTTGAACTCCGGCTCCAGCGCCTCCTTGAAGGCCACCGCCTTGGCGGCGATCACGTGCATCAGCGGGCCGCCCTGGATGCCGGGGAACACGATCGACTGCAGCTTCTTCTCGATCTCCTCGCCGGCGTCCTTGGCCACGATGATGCCGCCGCGCGGACCGCGCAGCGTCTTGTGGGTGGTGGAGGTGACCACGTGCGCATGCGGCAGCGGGTTCGGGTACACGCCCGCGGCGATCAGGCCGGCCACGTGCGCCATGTCTACGAAGAGATACGCGCCGACCTTGTCGGCGATGGCGCGGAAGCGCGCCCAGTCCATCACCTGCGAGTAGGCGCTGAAGCCGGCCACGATCATCTTCGGCTTGTGCTCGACCGCCAGGCGCTCGACCTCGTCGTAGTCGACCAGGCCGTGCTCGTTCACGCCGTACTGCACGGCATGGAACAGCTTGCCCGAGACGTTGACCTTGGCGCCGTGGGTGAGGTGGCCGCCATGGGCCAGGCTCATGCCCAGGATGGTGTCGCCCGGGTTCAGCAGGGCCAGGTACACCGCCTGGTTGGCCTGCGAGCCCGAATGCGGCTGCACGTTGGCGTAGGTGGCGTCGAACAGCTGCTTGAGGCGCTCGATGGCCAGGCGCTCGGCGATGTCCACGAACTCGCAGCCGCCGTAGTAGCGCTTGCCCGGGTAGCCTTCGGCATACTTGTTGGTGAGCACGCTGCCCTGCGCTTCCATCACGCGGGGGCTGGCGTAGTTCTCCGAAGCGATCAGCTCGACGTGGTCCTCCTGACGGCGGGCTTCGTCGGCCATGGCCTGGGCCAGTTCGTTGTCGTAACCGGCGATCGTCTCGTGCTTCGGGAACATCCTGACCTCGGGGGGTGGCAAGCAGGGTTAGAACGCGAAATTGTAGCCGTCATATGTTATGGGGGCCACCGCCGGGCACTTGCAGCCATGTTTCGTACAACGTACCGTACATCGCACGCAATTCAGCCCCAAGGACGCCTGCCATGCCGAAGGTTCGGTTTTTCCGCCTCGCGCTCCCGCTGCTCCTGCTCATCCCCGTGCTGGCCCTGGCCGATGGCCTGACCGGCGTGGGCATCGCCCCCATTCGCATTCCCGATCCGGTCAACGGCGGGCAGACCGATGGCTACGTGTTCTACCCCTCGCCGACGCCGGTCCATGGCACCATGGCCTTCGGACCCTACGACGTCGCCGCCGTTCCGGATGCGCCGGCCATCCCCGGCGCCAAGCCGCTGGTGGTGATATCGCATGGCAATGGCGGCAGCAACCTCGGGCACCATGACCTGGCCGCCTACCTCGCCAGCCATGGCTTCGTGGTCGCCACGCTCAACCACCCCAAGGACGATTTCCGCGACACCAGCGGCGTGGGCCACCTGGAGGTATTGGCGGGCCGTCCCATCCAGGTGAAGTCCACCATCTCCACCCTGCTGGCCGATCCGCGCTGGAAGGCCCTGATCGACCCGAACCGCATCGGCGTGGCCGGCTTCTCGGCCGGCGGCTACACCAGCCTGCTGGTCACCGGTGCCCGGCCGCGCTTCGACCGCTTCATCGGCTTCTGCGAACGCTACCCGGACGACCTCGATATCTGCGGCCACGCCGACGAGTTCAAAGCCGCCGCGGCCAGGCAGGGGAAAACCCTGCAACAGGTGTTCGACGACATGCAGCAGCACTTCGGCCGCTACGGCGACACCGCCGATCCGCGCGTGAAGGCCGCCTTCGCCATGGCCCCGCTGAGCCTGATCTTCGACGACCACGGCTTCGACGGCGTGCACGTGCCGGTGTATCTCTACTACGGCGAAAACGACCGGGTATTGCCGCCCGAGGCCAACGCGAAACACATCCAGCCGCTGATCCGCACGCTCGCCGGCGTGAAGGAAGTCCCCAAGGCCGACCACTGGGTATTCCTGCCGCCGTGCTCGCCCGCGCTGGCCAAGGACATCCCGGCGCTGTGCCGCGACCCGGCAGGCGTGGACCGCGCCAAGGTACACGCGCAGATCGAGGCGGATGCGCTGGCCTTCTTCCGCAAGGCGCTGGACGTGCACTGACGTGCCGCGCGCGCTCAGCGAACAGGAAACCGAAGCCTTCCGCGAACGCCTGTGCGAGGCGGCGGCGCGGCTGTACGTGGAGGAAGGCCCGGCCGCGGTCACCATGCGCCGCCTCGCTGCCGAGGTGGGCAGCGGCACTATGACGGCGTACCGCTACTTCGCCAACAAGGAAGAGATCATCACGGCAGTGCGCACGCGCGGCCTCCACCGTTTCTCCGAGGCGCTGGAACGCGCGCTGGACTCGCCCGGCGACGGCCGCCAGCGCTCGCGCGCCGTGCGCGACGCCTATATCGCCTTCGCGCGCCGGAACACCGCCACCTACCGGCTGATGTTCGAATACCCCGAAACCAACCGCACCGACCCCGCCTACCGTCAGGCATACGAGCGCATGTGGCGCACCATCGCCGCGCATGTGGAGGTGCTGGTGGCCGAAGGCACGGTCGACGCCGACCCCGCCATCCTCGGCCACCAGATCTGGGCCGCCCTGCATGGCGCGGTAATGCTGGAGATCGCCGGCCTGCTGCCGGAAGGCTACGACGCGGCCTCGCTGCATACGCGCACGGTGGGGACGCTGTTCGAAGCGGCCAGGCCAGGGGGCCAAGGATGGGGATGGGGGTGAGGCATGTATTGGCCCTGGCGTGGGTGCGCTCCCCTCACCCGGAGGGAGAGTGAGCCAGAGCCAACGCGCCCGCCAGCTTTGCCAGCGCCCCCAGCACCCCCATATCCCCCCTGCCCCGTCACCGGGCCGCCCCCACAACCCGCTATAATGCGCGGTTTGTTACCCACTCTGACGCACCCGCCAGCCCCGCCGGCCGGTGTCGTGCACGCCGCCGGAGGCTCCATGAGTTCGCAATTCATCTACACCATGAACGGGGTCAGCAAGATCGTTCCCCCGCAGCGCCAGATCATCAAGGACATCTCGCTCAGCTTCTTCCCCGGCGCCAAAATCGGCCTGCTGGGCCTGAACGGCGCAGGCAAGTCCACGGTGCTGCGCATCATGGCCGGCGTCGATACCGACTACCAGGGAGAGGCCCGGCCACAGCCGGGCATCAAGGTCGGCTACTTGGCGCAGGAACCGCAGCTCGACCCGGAAAAGACCGTGCGCGAGGTGGTGGAGGAAGGCGTGTCCGTCATCCTTGACGCGCAGAAGCGCCTGGAAGAGGTCTACGCCGCCTATGCCGAGGAAGGCGCCGACTTCGACAAGCTGGCCAAGGAACAGGAACAGCTGGAAAACCTGCTGGCGGTGAACGACGCCCACGCGCTGGAGCGCCAGCTGGAAGTGGCCGCGGACGCGCTGCGCCTGCCGCCGTGGGACGCCAGGATCGGTCCGTTGTCCGGCGGCGAGAAGCGCCGCGTGGCGCTGTGCCGCCTGCTGCTGTCCAAGCCGGACATGCTGCTGCTGGACGAGCCCACCAACCACCTGGACGCCGAATCGGTGGAATGGCTGGAGCACTTCCTGCAGGACTACCCCGGCACCGTGGTGGCGGTCACCCATGACCGCTACTTCCTGGACAACGCCGCCGAGTGGATCCTCGAACTGGACCGCGGCCGCGGCATCCCCTGGAAGGGCAACTACACCGAGTGGCTGGAACAGAAGGACCAGCGCCTCAAGCAGGAAGCCCAGCAGGAGAAGTCGCGCCAGAAGGCGATCGAGAAGGAGCTGGAGTGGGTACGCTCCGCCGCCAAGGGCCGCCAGTCCAAGGGCAAGGCGCGCCTGAACCGCTTCGAGGAACTGAATGCGGTCGAGTACCAGCGGCGCAACGAGACCAACGAGATCTTCATCCCGCCGGGCGAGCGCCTGGGCAACGAGGTGATCGAGTTCAAGAACGTCTCCAAGGCCTTCGGCGACCGCTTGCTGATCGACAACCTCTCGTTCAAGATGCCGCCGGGCGCCATCGTGGGCGTGATCGGCCCCAACGGCGCCGGCAAGTCCACCCTGATGAAGCTGATCACCGGCGTGGAGAAGCCCGACACCGGCGAGGTGAAGCTGGGCCACACGGTCAAGCTCGCCTACGTGGACCAGTCGCGCGGCGCGCTCGACCCGAAGAACAACGTGTGGCAGGAAATCTCCGGCGGTGCCGACATCCTCACCATCGGCAACTTCGAGATCCAGTCGCGCGCCTATATCGGCCGCTTCAACTTCAAGGGCACCGACCAGCAGAAGATCGTCGGCAACCTGTCCGGCGGCGAGCGCGGCCGCCTGCACCTGGCCAAGACCTTGCTGCAGGGCGGCAACGTGCTGCTGCTCGACGAACCGTCCAACGACCTGGACGTAGAAACCCTGCGCGCGCTGGAAGACGCGCTGCTGGAATTCCCCGGCTGCGCGATGGTGATCTCGCATGACCGCTGGTTCCTCGACCGCATCGCCACGCACATCCTGGCGTTCGAGGGCGATTCGCACGTGGAATTCTTCCCGGGCAACTACAACGAGTACGAGGCGGACAAGAAGCGCCGCCTGGGCGACGAGGCAGCCAAGCCGCACCGCGTGAAGTACAAGAAACTGGCGTAAAGCCGCTGTTGCTCCCTCTCCCCCTTGGGGAGAGGGCTGGGGTGAGGGGTCATGGCCGACCCCGATCCTCAAAAGAACCACACTACGATTAAGCAACACCGCAAGATTGTCCCCTCCCCAACCCTCTTCCCAGAGGGGAGAGGGAGTGAAAAGCAGCGAGGAGAACGCCATGCACTTCATGCAATCCCTCCACCAGGCATGGAACCGCCATCGCTCCCTGGTCTGCATCGGCCTCGATCCCGAGCCCGCGAAATTCCCCGCCCACCTGCACGGTCGCGCCGACGCGGTGTTCGCGTTCTGCCGCGACATCGTCGACGCCACCGCCGACCTGGTGTGCGCCTATAAGCCGCAGATCGCGCACTTCGCCGCGCTGCGCGCGGAGGACGCGCTGGAGCGGCTGATCGCGCATATCCACGACAAGCACCCGGGCGTGCCGGTGATCCTCGACGCCAAGCGCGGCGACATCGGCAGCACCGCGCAGCACTACGTCGCCGAGGCGTTCGAGCGCTATGGCGCCGATGCGGTCACCTTGAACCCCTACCTGGGCCGCGACTCCATCCAACCCTTCCTCGACCGCGCCGACAAGGGCGTGATCCTGCTGTGCCGCACCTCCAACCCGGGCGGCGCGGACTTCCAGGCGCTGGACTGCGGTGGCCGGCCGCTGTACCTGCGCGTGGCCGAGACCATCGCGCGCGACTGGAACGCCAACGGCAACTGCGCCCTGGTCACCGGCGCCACCTGGCCGGAGGAGCTGGGCAAGGTGCGCGCCGTGGTGGGCGACATGCCGTTGCTGGTGCCGGGCATCGGTGCCCAGGGCGGCGACGTGGAGGCCGTGCTCGCGCATGGCCGCACCGCGAACGGCACCGGCCTGATGATCTCCTCCTCGCGCGCCATCCTCTACGCCGGCGGCGGCGAGGACTTCGCCCAGGCCGCGCGCGCCGCGGCGATCGAGCTGCGCGACACCATCAACCGCTATCGCTGAGTGACGCGCTACGGGCGGCGTTCCGGCGCATAGGCCTTGCGCCGCAGTTGCTCGAAGTCGTGCACGTGCAGCACGTTGCGGTCACGGCTGATCAGTCCGGCACGTTGCCAGCCCTGCAGCAAGGCGTTCAACTTCGGGCGGCTTGCGTTTAGCATGGCCGCCAGGATGCCCTGGGTAGGCGGCAATTCGATCTGGGCATCGCCGCGTTCGCGCCCGCTCCGCTCGGAGGCATCGAGCAAGTAGCGCGCCAGCCGCGATTCCAGACTGTACAGGCACATGGTTTCCAGCGCCTTGGCGGTGCGACTCACGCGCCCGGCCAGCAGCATCAGCACGCGATTGAGGAACAACGGCTCGGCCAGCAGGCCGATCAGATGGCTGCGCCGCAATAGCAGCACCGTGACCGTGCCCGCCGCCACAGCGGTGAAATGATGGCAGTTCGCACCCAGCAGCGCGCTCTCGCCAATGGCCTGGCCGGGGCCGGCCATGTCCACGATCAGCTCGCGTCCGTCGGGCCCGTACAGGATGGCGTAGACCACGCCCTCCACCACCAGGACCGCGAAGTCGGCGGGATCGTTCTTGCGGAACATCAGTTCGCCGCTGGCCAGCTGGCGGCCCACGGCGCGCTCCGCCACATCGTCGACCAGGACCGCCGGCAGGCCCTCGAACAACGCGGACTGCGCCAGCAGCATGCGGCGCCTGTCCACGCTCAAGATGGTCGAGCGCACCGTGCGCGCAGCAGTGCGCGACGCGTGCCGCGTTGCCAATTCCATGCTGGTTGCCCCCTTGCGGATGATTGCGGCGCAACGCATCCGTGCGTGGCCCCGATCACCCCTAAGACCGGATTTCCATGCCCGGACCGCCCGCGAAAGCCGCCATCCAGCCCTGGGTCCGGGAATCTCGTTCTCCTAAGCTGCCTCGCCCCGGATAACGGGGATGTGATCGGGGGAGGCCATCGGCGGGCCGGACAGGCGATCCACCCGTCCGGTCCCGCCAAGCGCGCCTGCTCAGCTGCTGCGGAACGCGTTCAACACGCTCAACAGGCTGGTCAGGTTGTCAGCCACGCCGCCCTGCGCCACCTTTTCGCTGGCTGCGCCGGTGGCGGTGGTATCGAGGCTGTAGATCTGCATCACGCCCTGGTTCGCGGCCGCCTGCGACAGGGTGTTCTGCTGCTGCTGCGCCGAGACGGCGTTCTCGAACAGGATGCCCGTCGAATGGGCCATGGTCTGGTAGATCGAGCCCATGGCCATGGCCGGCGCTTCGGCGACGACCTTGACGTTGGCCTGGGTGACGGCATCGGTGATCTGGCTGTTCACGGTCATGATTCAACTCCATCCAATAAAGCGGCGATGGCCGCGGAAAAAACGAAGAGATGCCCGCGCCGCGCCAGCGCGCGGCGGTCATCACTGGTTGCTGAAGGCATTCATGACGCTCAGCAGGCTGGTCAGGTTGTCGGCCACACCACCCTGCGCCACCTTCTCGGTCGCCGACGCCGTCGCGGTGGTGTCGAGGCTGTAGATCTGCATCACGCCCTGGTTCGATGCCGCCTGCGACATGGTGTTTTGCTGCTGCGACGACGACACCGCGTTCTCATAGAGCACGCTGGTCGAGTGGGCCATGGTCTGGAAGATCGACCCCATGGCCATCGCCGGCCCTTCGGCGATGACCTTTACGTTGGATTGGGTAACCGCGTCGGTGATCTGCGAATTGACGGGAATGGCGATAGGCATGTCGTTGCTCCTTTGGTTGGGTACGGCGATCCCGTACATGGAAGTGAAACGATCCGCGGCACCCGCTGTGAATCAGCGCTTGCGCCGCACGCCGGCCTGATGTGCGCCACTTGTGCTGGCGGGGCCGCCGCCGGTGGCATGGCCCGGGGCATGTGCGGATGGCGATGGCGGTTGCGTGTGCGGATGGGAGGACGGCTCCGCTTCGCCCTGGGGATGCCGATGCTTGTGCTGCAGGCCCTTCAGCGCCGTCACCGCTTCGATCACCTGCTCGACCGCCTGCTGCTCGGTGTCGCGCTGCTCCGCCAGTTGCAGCAGCGCCGCCCGCGCCTCCTCCGTACCGGTACGGATCGCCTCGAGCGCGTGCGCGTGGCCGCGCTCGACGATCTCTGCCGCGCGCACCAGGCTGATCGCGACTTCGCCTCGTGGTGGCGTCGCCGGCTCGGGCGGTGGCGGCGATACCAGCGGCGAATAGGTCGCGCGCGGCCGCTCCGCCCGGGTCAGCGCGAGCAGCAGCTTGATCAGTTCGCGTAGGCCGTCGAGCTTGTCCTGGTCTATCCCGTTCATGCACGCATCTCCACAAGTCGCCCCGATCAGCGCATCCGCGCGGCCAGCAGGCGCGCCAGCGCCAGCAGCAGCCGCTGTTCGCGCGAGCGTTTCGGCCGCGGCGCCGGTGCCGAGCGGCCCGGCACCGCCGGTTTCGCCGACGGCGCGGTCGCAGGCACGGGGGATCCGTCCTCCGCGGCGATGCCGCCGCCGTTTCCTTCCTGATACAGGTGGTCGACGATCTCGTCGCCCAAATGCATGGTCATGGCACGTCCTCCGTTAGGGTTCGCCGCTCATGCGCCCGGCACGTCGGCGCGCTGCAGGCCGATCACCGAAGCCGGCGACTTGTAGCCTTCCAACCGCTCGATGGTCCGCCTGGCGAGCGGGACCGCGTCCTTGACGCCGCCGACGGTCGCATCCCAATAGGCCGAGGCGATCAGCAGCAGCAGCTTCTGCAACTGGTCCAGCGTGTCTTCCAGCAGCCGTTCCTGGCCGATTGGCAGCAGGTTGTAGGCGAGCAGCAGCAGCATGCGCAGAAACTCGTCCTGGATGTCGCTGTGCTCCACGCCTTGCCCGTCAGCGCCGAGCAGGTACGAACGCCAGTTGCGAAACACCGTGTAAACCCGCGTCAGCGCCTGGTAACGCACGCCGGACTGCGCCGACTGGCCGACGATGCCGGTCACCAACTGCGCGTAGAACGTGTAGTAGAGGTCCAGTCGTGCGTCCTCGCAGCACGCCGGCCCGAGCGCGGCCGCAAGGTAGCCGCGGAGGGTCGGCTTGACGTCGTCCGCGGCCAGCACGCTCTCCATCGTGCCGGCGCGCTGGCTGGTCGCCAGGTAGAACGCGATCTGCTGCTCGGTCAGGGTATCGCTGGACATGTAGGCCACTGCGGTGGATGCGGCGGCCAGCACGCCGGTATCGATATAGCCGTCCAGATGGCGGAACCCGCGGTTGATCCGGTACGACTCGCCCGAAGCGAACAGGCCGGCGGCGCCGGTGATCGCGTTGCTGCCCAGGTTGGTGTCGAACGCCAGCACGGGATACTTCGCCGCCATGTAATGGCGGTAGTAGTAGTCGTGCCCCAGGCGGAACGTATACGGCGACCGCGCGGCAGTAAGCAGTTCGTACCAGCTGGTCGACTGCCCCGGATCGGCCGGCGTGTCGAACGTCTCGCTGAGCGCCATCACGCTGCGCTTGCCGTTGTAGGCAACCAGCTCGCGGCTGCGCTCGCCGTTGATGCCGAAGCGCCGCAGGCGGCAGCCGCGGTGAGTCAGCGAGCCGCTGAGGAACAGCTCGTCGAACAGGCGCGAAAACAGGCCCGCCCCGAAACCGGGGGCGCCCTGGCTACCCGCGCCCTCGGTGGCCTGGCGCTCCTTCGCGGTCTGTGCGCAGCGGGCGATGTAGCGCGCCATGGCCCGGTAGAACTCCGCATCCGGCGCCGGGTCGCCGTAGGCGAGGTAGTAGCCGATCAGCGAGCGGTGGTCGGCGGCGGTACTGGCGCCTTCGCCGTTGTGGATGTGCACGACCATGCTCTTCGAGTGCTTGGTATTGAGCGCGTTCGCCAATGCGTCCTGATTCTTGCGCAGGAAGGCGAACAGGGCGGCGTAGTCCGCGACGCGGTTCTCTACCCCCAGCACATCCAGTCCTATCGTGCTGGCCAAGTGGGGATCGGTCAGCTGGGGAAGCAGCTTGTCCAGCTCCTCGGCCAGCCGCCTGCCACCCAGGTAAGCCGCAGGCGTGTGCACGAGGGCGCGGTACTGCGTGCCGTTCGCCGCGTTGAAGGCCTGGATCTTCTCGTCGAGCGTGGGAATGTCGCTTGCGCTCGCCGGTATCTGGATGTGCCGGATGCCCTGCCCCAGCAGGTACCCGAGCGTGACCGTGATCCATTTCTGGTACTGCGCCTGGCCCTGTTTCGGATCGGCGCGCACGCGGTCGACCATGCTCGAGCGCGTCTTGTAGGCATCGTCGAACGGCGTGAACTTGTTGCTGCTGTAGATCTTGCCGTTGAAGTAGCGCATCAGCGCCAGCATCCAGCGGCGGTCCTCGCCGCTGCTGGCCAGGGCCGCCTGCATCGACTGCTGCGCGGCGCGGTAAAGGCCCGGATCGGTCACTGGCAGCCCGTCGATGCCTTCCTGCGGACGCATGCGCTGTGCGATCAGCACGCAGGCGATATAGATGTTTTCGGCCGCGCATTCGCCGCGCTCGTAGCTCGTCTTGTCAGCGCGCCGCGCCAGCAGGTCGAACGGGTTGGACTCCAGCATCAGCCGCAGCGCCTGGTCGAACAGCAACTGCTCGCCCTTGTCTTGGTCCGCGCCGGCCAGCCACCCGGCCAGCGACAGGCCGGTCTTGCCGCGTACCGGCAAGATGCCGCCCAGATGACTGTGGTAGTCGAACGGGTATTCGTAGAGGCGGGTCGGTGCGGAAAGCTTGAAGTAGGCCATGGGAACTCCTCGTGACTCGGTGAGCGAGGCAGGGCGGCGAGTGCCGCCGACGCCTTCATTGCGATGGCGTCGTCTTGCGCCCGGCGAGCACGCCGCTGTACTTGGCGATGCTCTGGTCGATGCGGTCGATGGCGAAGCCGGCCGATTCGGCTTCCATCGCGCCGGCCGCCGCCGCCACCGCGGCGGCGGCGGCCATCAGCAGGTCGGTGGCGACGATGCCCAGCGCATCCTCACCGGCCTGTTCCAGGTTCTGCTCCGCCAGCGCCTGGGTGAGCTGCTTGAGCAACACGCCCTGGCTGGCCAGCACCAGCTTGCTTACGCCGTCGAAGTAGTGGGCCGCCGCCTGCGCCACCAGGCCCGAGGCCTGGCTGATCATCATGTCCGGCCCCAGTGCGATCTGCGCGGGCGCATAGCCAATCGTCTCGGCATTGCTTAACTGCACGGCCTGCACGATCGCCGGCTGCAGCGCGCTGGCATCGGGCGCGGCGGCGGCGTTCTGCGCGAGCATCTGCGCCGTCATCGCCGAGCGCACGCTTACCGGCGGATCCGTGCGCGGTGGCGATGGCGATGGTGGTGGCGACGGCGGCGGTGGCGCGGCCGGGCCCGATGCAGGAGCGCCCGGATTGCCGCTATCCTCTCCGCCGCTCGCGGCCCGGGGCGTCCGGTTGCCGGAGATCCATTTCGACCAGAAGGCCATGTCGGTTCCTCTATGCCAGAGCCTGGTTGTCGTTCCTCGAGCACGCTTAGGTCTTCTCCGCGATCGACATGATCATCGTCACCGCGCGCGAAACCACGGCGTTGGAAATCTGGTTGAGCGCCTGCTGGCTGTGCACCGCGTTCTGCAGGGCGAGTCCCGTCGAATGGCTGGCGACCTGGTAGAGCGAGGCAACGGCCTGGGCCGGAGCCTCCGCCACCACCTTCACGTTGGTCTGGGTGATCGCGTCGGTGATCTGGGCATTGACTTGAGGGTCAGCCATGACGGTGTCCTTTGTTCGGCGGTGTTGGCAGGTTGCGGCGCGCGCCGCTGCTCTTGTCGTAACGCTCGCCGCCGCCGTTTGTGAAAACCGGCGGACGCGAGGACCCGCGCCGAGGCGGTGCCGCCTGGCCGACCTCAGCGCGCAGGCGATCGCGGATCAGTTGCACGCGCTTGCGCAGCAGCGGCTGGTTGACGCCCAGGCGTTCGGCGATCTGCGGATACGGCAGGTCGTCGATGAAGCGGAACGCGAACAGCCGGCGCTGTTCGGGACTCATCGCGTGCAGCACGGCCTCCACGCGGGCGATCTGCTGCAACAGCTCCAGCCGCTGCATGGCGGATGGCGCGAGGTTGCCTTCGCCGGACAGCACCGCGCCGTCAAGATCGACGCTATCGTCGAATACCTGACCTTCGCGCGCGCTGCGGCGCAGCCCATCGACGAATACGTGGCGCAGCACGACGAACAGGAAACCCTTGGGATGCTCCATGAAGCGCGGCCGATGGCGCATGAACTGCAGCGCCTTCAGCGCAGTCGCCGCCAACAGCTCGTCGGCGCGGTCCGGATGTCCGCCAGTCAAGCGGCGCGCGCGCCGCAGCAACATCGGATGATGCGCGCGCCACGCCTGTTCGAACTGCTCGTCACTGCCGTCGCTGGTTCCGCACTCCATCGCTTGGCTCCTCCCCTCGGCGTGAGGAAGGGAGTTTGTGCATGCACCACACCGCCACGCTGTTCCCTACGTGACAGGTTCTTCAAGCGGCCGCGCCAACCTTGCCGGGACGAAGCAGTTGCCCGCGCAACCAGCCTTCCGCGGGCATGGAGAGATGGCGCTCCGTCCAATGGCCGAGCAACCAGCACAACGGCAGCGCCGGCAGATACCACAGGAAGCCGGTCGCGATTTCGCCGCCGGCCGCCTTGTACGCATGCACCGACGCGAACACCACGAACATGTGGGTGAGATAGATCTCGTAGCTCAGGCGTCCCCATGCTCGCAACCAGCCGAATCCGCGCATCGGTGGCGCACCGTCGCGCCAATGGCTGGCCAGCACCAGGCACAACGCCGATGCGGTCAACACCAGCATGTAACCGTTACGCAACAGTTGCCACAGCCACGCGCCCTGCAGCATCACCAGCGCAAGCCCCAGGGTGCCCAACCAGCCCAGCAGGCGCGCGGTTCTCGCTGGCACCGAACGGCAATGCGCCGCCAGCAGTGCCCCGAGCACGCCGGTGGCGATCGCCGCCATGCCCGGCAGATACGCTTTCTCCTGCCAGATCTCGTTGCCTTCCAGCGCCGCGCGCGCAAACGGCAGCGACAGCGCCAATGCGACCAGCATGGGCGCCAGCCCCCAGGTGCGCCGCACCGCCAGGCACGCGAGGGGGAACCCGAGATAGAACACCTCCTCGATCGACAGCGACCACAACACGTCCCAGCCACCCGGCAGATAGCCGGTGACGCCTTCGTACCAATTCAAGTGGAACCCGAGCGCCGCCACGATGGCGCGCGGCAGCGACTGCCCTTCGCGCCGGATCACGTAGTCCGGTATGCCTAACAGGTGCAGCAGGCTCAGCAGCGCGACCAGCGCCAACAGGCAGGGCGCGATGCGCGAAAAGCGCCGCGCGTAGAACGCGCGCAGGTCGATCCGAGCCAGCGAACCGTGGCGGCGTAGCGCATGGCTCGCGATCAGGAACCCCGAAATCACGAAGAACACGAACACGGCTTCGTAGCCGTTATGGTTCAGCGCGTTCAACCAGGCCGCAGGCAGCGCGTCGGCCAGCAAGGTCTTCTTCAGCGGAATGCGCAGCCCCAGGTGGTGAAGCACCACCAGCAGGATCGACAGCCCGCGCAGCAGATCGATGCCGGCGTTGCGCGGGCGACCCTCCATTCCGGTGGCTCCCATCGGCTCCCCCTGACGGGCCGCGCCCGCGCGAGCGTCAGTGCGCGGCAGGCGGCAGGTCCTCGATCATCTGCCGGGCCAGCCCCTCGTAGTTGTAGTCGAAGTGGTGGTCGCCACTCTTCTCGTACACCTTCACCCAGGATGGCAGCCTGGGATCGGCGCAGATGGTACCGGCCTTGTCCTTGACACCGTAGTAGCACACCACTGGCGGATGGCCGCCGAGCGCTTCGAGCGGCGGCATCGCATCGTAATGCCGTACCGGATTGAGCCACTGGAAGAGATCCTGCGTGCGGGTCTTCCACCAGCCCTCGCGCATATAGCCTTCCATCTCGATCTCGAAGTTGACGTCCTTGCTGGGCGAGAGCATCACGATCTGCGCGATGCGCGCGCGCCCTTCCGGACTCATCTGGTCCACGATGGACGGCAGCACGTCGGCCCCGAACGAGAAGCCGATCAGCCACACGCGCTTCTTGTCGTCCTGCGCCAGGATGCGCGCGACCAGGGCATCGAGGTCGGCGGCCGAATCGGCCGCGGAGCGCTCGCGCCAGTAGTACTGGAGCAGGCTCACCCCCATCACCGGGATGCCATGCGAGGCGATGATCCTGCCCAGCGACTGGTCGAGGTCGCGCCAGCCTCCATCGCCGGAATAGAAGATCGCCACCACGTCGTCGCGGCCGGGCAACGGCGCCGCATGGGGCGCGGCCGGCACCTTCACGATCGACTCCTCCAGCGTGGCGCGGTGCCAGGGCTGCCAGGCCCACAGGCCCGCCGCAGCGGCGATCACCAGCACCAGCGCGATCCACTTCAAGATTCGTTTCAACGGCGCACCATGCCCGAGAGACCACCCGAGATGAGGCTGGCCAGGTTGGCGAACACCAGCGGCAACGCAATGCCATTGGGTACCGCCAGGTAGCGAGGCTCCCACACGGGATCGAATTTATCCTTGTACCTGTGCAGGCCCTGGAAGTTGTAGAAGCGTTCGCCGCGGCCGAACAGCATCGCGCCGAGGCGGTTCCACAACGGCGCGTTGCGGCGGCTCTGCAAGCCGGAGAACGGTGCCATGCCAAGGTTGAACCAGCGATAACCCTGCGCCTTGGCCCACTGCATCAGTTCCACGAACAGGAAGTCCATGACGCCGGAGGGGCTGTCGGGCAGGTGGCGCATCAGATCCAGCGAGGCTTCTTCCTTGTTGTCGGTAAGCAGCAGGTTGGCGAAGGCCAGCAACTGCTCGCCCTGCCACACCAGGGCCATCGGCGTGCGCTGCAGGTAGCGCGCATCGAAGGCGCCCAGCGAGAAGCCTTTCTCGCGCACACCCTTGTCGCGTATCCACGCGTCGGAGATGACTTTCAGCCGCGGCAGCATCGCCGCCACCGCCTCGGCCGGGATGATCTCCAGCCGCATGCCCTCGCGGGTGAGCTTGTTGATGGTGTTGCGCAGCACCTTCTTGGACTTGCCGTCGAGGTTGAAGCTCTCCAGCGGCACGCGCGCCTCCTCGCCGATCTTGAGGAGGTTCATGCCGGTTTCCAGGTACAGGTCCAGGTCTTCCGGGCGCACCTGGTAGAACAGCGGCCAGCCGCCCGCGCGCTCGCACAGGTCGCGGAAGGTCCATACCAGCTCGCGCCGCGCGTCCTCGTCCTCGCCCACCGGGTCGCCCATCGCCACCCAGCTGCGGCCTTCCACGTCGTACATGATGAAGGCCCTGCCCTCCGGGTCGAACAACAGCGTCTTGTCGCCCATCAGCGCCAGGTGCGCCTGCGCGGAGGAGTAGTGCTTGATCAGCGGCAAGGCCCTCTGCAGCTCCGCCTCGCCGGGCAGTTGCAGGTGCGGCCTGGCCGGGCGGATCAGGTTGGCCAGCGCGAACAGCAGGCCCGCCGCCGCCGCGCCCACCAGCGCGCGCAGCGCGCGCGGCGCGCCGCCATGGTAAAAGCTGAATTCCCACCAGAGGTTGTTGCTGTATTCGACGTGCTTGTAGCTGAAGCCCACCAGCCAGCCCGCGCACACGAACACGGCGACGATGGCGATGATCCAGCCCCACGAGAAGCTCGCGCTGAACAACGAGGCGCGCCGGTAGAACAGCTGGTGGGCCGGCGCCAGCGCCAGCGCCAGCAGCGACAGCAGGGTGGCTTCCTCGTAGTCGATGCCCTTGAGCAGCGACAGCACCGCGCCCAGCACCAGCAGCACCAGGGTGAGCACGTAGGCCGCGTCCAGCCGGCGCTGCAGGCCGCGCGCCAGGATCAGCAGCATCATGCCCACCACGCTGGACAGGAAGTGCGATACCTCCAGCACCGCCAGCGGCAGCACGTCGCGCAGGATGGCCATGCGCGAGGGCAGCGCGGAGGTGGCGCCGGAGAACAGCAGCACCGCGCCCGACACCAGGGTCAGGCCGGCGAAGAACGGCGGCAGCAGGCCGGTGAACCACGGCGCCAGCAGCGCCTTCTGGCGCAGGCCGCGCGCCTCGCGCCACAGCACCACCACGGTCGCGGCGAACAGCGGCAGGAAGTAGTAGATCAGGCGATACGCCGCCAGGGCGCCGAGGATGGGCGCCTCCAATCCCTGGTTGCCCGCCGCGCCGAAGCCGGCCAGCATCACCGCCTCGAACACGCCCAGGCCGCCGGGCACGTGGCTCACCAGGCCGGCGATCTGGGCCAGCACGAAGATCGCCAGGAAATGCGCGAAACCGGTGTCCACCTGGTTCGGCATCAGCAGGTAGAGCACATAGGCGGCCAGCCCCCAGTCCACCGCGCCGACCAGGATCTGGCGGGCGGCGACCTGGAAGGACGGCAGACTCAGCCGCCAGCGCCAGATCCGCAACGGCCGGCGCAACAGCCGGTTGCCCACCAGCCACAGCAGCGGCACCACGGTAAGCACGACGGCCACGGGGAAGCGCAGGCCGGCCAGCGGCAACGTCGGCGGCACCGGCACCAGCAGCAGGGTAACCCCGGTGAGCGCGCACAGGCCCAGCCAGAAGCTCAGCGTGCAATAGAGCACCACCCTCGCCACTTCGGCGGTGGACAGGCCGGCCTGGATGTAGAAGCGGTAACGGATGGAGCCGGAAATCAGCAGCGCCATGCCCAGCGCATTGCTGAAGGCGTAGCTGATGAAGGAGATCAGGCTGACCTGCTGGCCCGGCAGGCGCTTGCCGATGTAGGCCAGCCCGAACCAGTCGTACAGGATCATCACGCCATAGCTGCCCGCGGTGAGCAGCACCGCCAGCGCGAGGCGGTAGTTCTCCAGGCCGTGCACGTAGCGGGCCACCTCGCGGTAGCTCACCTCGCTGGCCAGGCGGTGCAGCGCCCACAGCGCCAGGCACAGCATGGCCACCGACAGCAGGGGACCGGCGAGACGGCGCAGCCGGGCCACCAGGCCAGGGCGAGCCGTCACCTCACCGGGAATCGAGGCGTCAGCCCCTGTCTGCTCCACCACGCGTTTACCGCCTCCGCATCAATCAGCGCAGAACACCGGAATGCCGCCGGACAAGCCTGGCCCGCCACGCCAGCGAACACTGGCTCCGGGACCCACCCGGAGGCGCTGGCGCCCGGATATCGGCGGGATGGCGGCTTGTTCGGACCATCCTTGACTGCGACCGTCTAGGATAGCCGGTCAGGACGCTCTCCTGTTCGATCGTGGCAGGGCGAAATGACACTGGTTGCGGCCGCTTCAGCCGCCGCAACCGCCGGCGGTCACACCTTGCCGTTCAGGCCCTGGGCCATCCGGGCCACCCAGCGGTACATCACGAACACGATGGCGGCGAAGGCGATGCCGCCGATCCATTGCGCCGCCCCGGCGAAACCGTCGCCCACCAGGGCCAGCGGCGCCCCCTTGCCGGACAGGCCGACGATGAAGGCGATCACCACGCCGATCACGCTCTCGCCCACGATCAGGCCGGAGGCCAGCAGCACGCCCAGCTGCTTGGTGCTCTCGGGCCGGGCCGAGCGGTCCGCGCGGCGATCGAAATACCAGCCGACCAGCGAGCCCACCACCACCATCAGCGTGCTCACCGTGGGCAGGTAGATGCCCAGGCCCACCGCCAGCGGCGGCAGGCTCAAGCGCTTGGTGGCGCGTCGCAGCACCTCGTCCACCGCGATGATGGCGACACCGATCCAGATGCCGGTGACGATCAGGCTCCAGTCGATGTTGTTGGTAATCACACCCTGCGCCAGCGCCGAGATCAGGCCCGCCTGCGGCGCCGGCAGCGCATGGGCGCCCGCCCCGGCCACGCCGACGAAGCCATAGGCCCTGTTGAGCAGGTCCAGCACCGGCGGGATCACCGCCGCGCCGGCCACCACGCCGATCACCAGCGCCACCTGCTGGCGCCACGGCGTGGCGTCCACCAGTTGGCCGGTCTTGAGGTCCTGCAGGTTGTTGTTGGCGATGGCCGCCACGGTGAACACCACCGAGGTGATGAACAGCGCGAACGCCACCAGCGCCTTGCCCGCCGACGGATCGACGTGCGGCTTGACGAACGCCACCAGCAGCAGCGCCGCGGCGATCACCACCAGGATGCCCACGCCCGACAGCGGGCTGTTGGACGAACCGATCAGGCCGGCCATGTAGCCGCATACGGTGGAGACGAAGAAGCCCATCAGCACCACGAAGGCCACACCGCCGATGGCCAGCACCGCCACGTGGTCGCCCAGGCCGCTGATCGAGCCGAAATAGCCCAGCAGCCACGCGATGGGCACGAAGCAGGCCAGGGTCACCAGGCCCACGATGCCGATCGGGATGTCGCGCTCGGTGCGCGGCAGCGTGTCGGCCTTGCCGGCCTTGCGCACGCGCGAGGCGGCCATGGCGCTCGCCAGGCCGCTGATTACCGGCTTGACCAGCTTGGCCAGGGTCCAGATCGCCGAGACGCCGATGGCGCCGGCGCCGATGAAGCGCACCTTGTGGCTCCAGGTCGCCTGGGCCAGGTCCGCGACGGGCGCGGCCAGGTCGCCCAGCAGCGAGTAGTGCGGCACGCCCCAGACCCAGCCGATCACCGCGCCGACCAGCATCGCCACGCCCACCGACAGGCCCACCAGGTGACCGATGGCGAACAGCGCGAAGGACAGGTTGAAGTCGAAGCCGCTCACCGCGCCCTTGCTGCCCACGCGGAAGTACTGCACCACGTCGCTGGCGAACACCTGGGTCGCCACCACCACCGCGAACACCGCCGACACGATGGCGCCCCACAGCACGGCCAGCAGGCCGGCGCGGCCCTCCTCCACACTGCCGGCATCCGCCTCGTCGCCGCTGCCCACCTTGAGCACCTCGGCGCAGGCCAGTCCTTCCGGGTACGGCAGGTCGGAGGTGGTGACCAGCGCGCGGCGCAGCGGGATCGAATACATCACGCCCAGGATGCCTCCCAGCGCGCACACCGCGAACGAGGTCCAGAACGGAAAGTCCGCCCACCAGCCGATCATGATCATGCCGGGCAGCACGAAGATGATCGACGACAGCGTGCCCGCCGCCGAGGCGATGGTCTGCACCACGTTGTTTTCCTGGATGGTGGAATCCTTGAATCCGCGCAGCAGGGCCATCGAGATCACCGCCGCCGGGATCGAGGTGGCGAAGGTGAGGCCGGCCTTGAGGCCGAAAAAGACATTGGCCGCGGTGAACACCACCGTGATCACCACGCCGAGGATGAGACCGCGGACGGTCAGCTCTTTGCGCACTTCGGCGCCGGGATGGTTGCCGCTCACGAATTCACGCCCGTCATAGTGGAGATTTCCCCTGCTCGATCATGGATGCACCGGCCCCGCCGGGCGGCGGGCCAACGCGTAGGGTTGCCGCAATCGGGCACAGAAGCAACGGGTTGGGTATTCCGTGGGACTGAAGGCTCGCCCGCGAAACGTGCTGCGTTGCAAAAGCATGTCTTACCGCGCCGTCGCAAGCCCCACCCCTCACCCCAGCCCTCTCCCCGGAGGGGAGAGGGAGCAAGAACACGGCAGCCTCATCTGCTTTAAGCCCTCAGTGCATCGCCGCCCCGCGGGGTAGCCGCGGTATGTAGCGGAAGGAGACACGGATTCGGCTGGCGAGAACCTTCAAGGCTTGTATGCCGCGCAGTGCTGCGCCCCCTCACCGCCACGGCGCGTTGCGGGGTAGCGGCGCCGTTCGAGGTAGCACGTCACTGATCCGGCTGGTCTCAGGCTTCCGGGCTTGTATCCAACCCATCGCTCAGAGCCTGTCAGGCCATTCTCTTTGGGTTACTTTTCTCTTGGGCCAGCAAGAGAAAAGTGACTCGGCGGCCGGCAGGACGTCGAAACGCCCGCCGCGTAGGCGGCAACCTGGCGATAAGGCGACAACCGTGACCCATCGCTACTGGATCCCGGCCTGCGCCGGGATGACGTCAAAGACCGAGGCGATAGGAGTCGCGCATAGGGTGCGCTCCTACAGGTGGACTACTCGTCCACCCCCGGGTCCATCCCCGGAAACAGCACGTCGGTATAGCCAAACTTGCTGAAATCAGTGATACGCGAAGGATACAGCCGGCCGATCAGGTGATCGCACTCGTGCTGTACCACGCGGGCGTGGAAACCCTCGGCGGTGCGGTCGATCCGGCCGCCCTGGGGATCCAGACCCTGGTAGCGGATCAGCGTGTAGCGGTTCACCGCGCCGCGCAGGCCGGGCACCGAGAGGCAACCCTCCCAGCCCTCCTCCATATCCTGCGAGAGCGGCGTGATCGCCGGATTGAGCAGGATGGTGCGCGGCACCGCCGGCGCGTCGGGATAACGCTCCGAGTGATCGAAGCCGAAGATCACCAGTTGCAGGTCCACGCCGATCTGTGGCGCGGCCAGGCCCACGCCGCCGGCCTCGTGCATGGTGTCGAACATGTCCTGGATCAGCACATCCAGTTCGGCGCTGCCGATCATCGCGTCGGGCACCGGCGGCGCCACGCGCAGCAGCCTCGGATCGCCCATCCTCAGAATCTCGCGAATCATGGAAAACCTCGTCCAGTCATGAACTTGCAAATGGCGAAGGCATCGCCGCCGCTCTCGCCAGTGTAACCGCCACGCCCAGCCGTGGCGCGCCGCGTCATCGCAAGGGCATTCGACCAAAGGCTAATGTTGGCCGGCGCATAATGGCATTGACCCCCGCGACGGCCGGGACGACCCTTGCCGGGGACTTGTCCAGGAGCGAACCCGCATGTCAACCGTCGTCGTCAAACCGAGCCCGGCAGGCAAGATCCTGTGGGCCGTCATCGCCATCGTGGGCGCCTGGTGCCTGGGCGTGGTCGCCCTGCGTCGCGGCGAGCCGATCAACGCGATCTGGCTGGTGGCCGCCGCCATCGCGGTATTCGTCATCGGCTACCGCTTCTACAGCAAGTTCATCAACGAGCAGGTGCTGCGGATGGACCCCAGCCGCGCCACGCCCGCCGTGCTGCGCAACGACGGCCTGGACTACGTGCCGACCGACAAATGGGTGGTTTTCGGACACCACTTCGCGGCCATCGCCGGCGCCGGTCCGCTGGTGGGCCCGGTGCTCGCCGCGCAGATGGGCTACCTGCCCGGCACGCTGTGGATCCTGTTCGGCGTGGTGTTCGCCGGCGCGGTGCAGGACTTCATGATCCTTGGCCTGTCGGTGCGCCGCGACGGCCGCTCGCTGGGCAACATGCTGCGCGACGAGCTCGGGCCGACGGCCGGCGTGGTCGCCATGTTCGGCGTGCTGGTGCTGATGATGATCGTGCTGGCGGTGCTGGCGCTGGTGGTGGTCAAGGCGCTCACGCACAGCCCGTGGGGCACCTTCACCGTGGCGGCGACCATCCCGATCGCGCTGCTGATGGGCGTCTACCTGCGCTGGATCCGCCCGGGCAAGATCCTGGAAGTGTCGATCATCGGCCTGGTGCTGCTGCTGGCCTCGATCTGGTTCGGCTCCCACGTGGCCGCCTCGCCGAGCTGGTCGGCGGTGTTCGACTTCGACGCCAAGGGGCTGGCATGGCTGCTGATCGCCTACGGCTTCTGCGCCTCGGTGCTGCCGGTATGGCTGCTGCTGGCGCCGCGCGACTATCTCTCCACCTTCCTCAAGATCGGCACCATCCTGCTGCTGGCGCTGGCCATCTTCCTGGCCGCGCCGACCCTGCAGATGCCGGCGCTGACCAAGTTCATCGACGGCACCGGCCCGGTGTTCCAGGGCAACCTGTTCCCGTTCCTGTTCATCACCATCGCCTGCGGCGCGGTGTCGGGCTGGCATTCGATCATCGCCTCCGGCACCACGCCCAAGCTGCTCGCCAACGAGGGCGAGGCGCGCATGGTCGGCTACGGCGGCATGCTGATGGAAGCCTTCGTGGCCATCATGGCGCTGGTGGCGGCCGCCTCGCTGCACCCGGGCGTGTACTTCGCGATGAACTCGCCGGCCGCGCTGATCGGCACCACCGCGCAGGACGCCGCCACCGCCATCAGCCAGTGGGGCTTCGTGGTGACGCCGGACGAACTGCTCAACACCGCGCAGAACATCGGCGAGAAAAGCATCCTCAGCCGCGCCGGCGGCGCGCCGACGCTGGCGGTAGGCATGGCCCAGCTGCTGCACGGCATCATCCCCGGCGAGGGCATGATGGCGTTCTGGTACCACTACGCGATCCTGTTCGAGGCGCTGTTCATCCTCACTACGGTGGATGCGGGCACCCGCGTGGGCCGCTTCATGATCCAGGAGATCGCCGGCCTCATCCACAAGCCGCTGCAGCACACCGAGTCGTGGACCGGCAACCTGCTCGCCACGGCGATCTGCGTGGGCCTGTGGGGCTATTTCCTGTACCAGGGCGCGGTCGACCCGCTGGGCGGCATCAACACGCTGTGGCCGCTGTTCGGCATCGCCAACCAGATGCTTGCCGCGGTGGCGCTGATGCTGGCCACGGTGGTCACGGTCAAGCTCAAGCGCGAGCGCTATGTGTGGGTGCCGGGCATTCCCGCGATCTGGCTGGTGGTGTGCACGCTCACCGCCGGCTGGGAGAAGCTCGTCGGCCCGATCAGCTTCACCGCCGCCGCGCAGAAGTACGCACAGGCCGCCGCCGACGGCAAGCTGCTGGCCCCGGCCAAGACCGCCGAGGAAATGCAGCGCATCGTCACCAACAACTACGTCGACGCCGCGCTCACCGCCATCTTCATGCTGCTGGTGCTGGCCATGGCGGGCTTCGCCATCGCCGCCATCCTCAAGGCCTGGCGCATCAACCATCCCACCGCGCACGAGGAGCCGTACGTGGCGCTGGGCAGCGTGCCCACCCATTGAGGGCTGCGAGATGAACGTTCCCGACCTGCAAGCGATCCGGAAATGGGCGGTGCAGACCGCCCGCCTCTGCTGCGGCATCCCCGACTACGATGTCTACGTCAGGCACCTGCGCGAGCACCATCCCGAGCGCCCGGTGCCCAGCTACAAGGAGTTCTTCCGCGAGCGGCAGATCGCCCGCTACAAGGGCACCGGCGGCCGCTGCTGCTGAACCGCACGGACGCGACCCGGGCCATGCCCTCGCCGGGGCATGGCCCTTTTCATGGCCGCGGCGCTGGGCTTTCGGTGGCTTTCCCTTCATCATCGCGCGGCGATCATGCCCGATCCGCGCCGTATGCCAGACCATGACCGAACCCCACCTCAGCCGCCCCACCTCCGAGATCGAGGCGCAGCACAGCCTGGGCCTGCGCGTCATCGCCATCTACAAGGCGGTGAAGACCGTCTGCCTGATCCTGGTGGCCGCCTTCGCCTTCCATCTCGACCGCGAGCAGAACTTCGAGAAACTGGTGCACTGGCTGGAGCATCTGTCGCTGACCGACAGCAACGGCCTGCGCTGGCGCCTGGTGGAATTGCTGCAGCAGATGGGCCCGAGCAAGTTCGTGGCGATCGGCCTGGTGGCGCTGGCCTACGCGGCGATCTTCGCCACCGAGGGCACCGGCCTGTGGCTGCGCAAGCACTGGGCCGAATGGTTCACCGTGATCGCCACCGGCTCGCTGGTCCCGCTGGAGTTCTACGAGACGATCCACCGCTTCGGCTGGCTGAAGCTGGGCGCCCTGCTGGCCAATATCGCGATCGTGCTCTACCTGGTGCGGATCGCCATGCAGCCGCGGCCCGGAAGGCCCGCCTGACCGCGGGGAAACGGGCATCCCGGCCCCGAGGGCTACCATCCCGCGCCCCCTTGGGTGTAGAAACGGCAGACCCCTCTCGCAAGTCCGGTTTTCCCGCATGAGCGACGCCACGTACCTGATCCGCCTCGCCGAAGACGACGACGACTTCATCCTGGGGCTGGTGCCCCGCTTCGTGGATTTCACCCTGCCCCCCTGGCGGCGGCGGCACGAATGCATCGAGGGCATCCGCAACGACCTCATGCGCCATCTCGACGAGCAGCCGGCCAACAGCTACCTGTTCGTGGCCGAGGACGACGGCGAAGCGGTGGGCTTCATTCACCTGCAGAAAACCCAGGACTACTTCACCGGGCGCAACAACTGCCATATCTCCGACCTGGCCGTGGCCGAGTCGTACGAGGGGCGCGGCGTGGGGCGAGCACTGCTGGAGCACGCCGAGGCCTGGGCCCGCGAGCATCGCTGCCAACTGGTGACGCTGGCGGTGTTCCCCGGCAACGAACGCGCCCGGGCGATCTACGAGAACGCGGGCTACGCCGCCGACCTGCTACGGCTGGCCAAGCCGGTGCGCTGAAGCGCGCCAAGGCAAGGAGAGCACGCGCGCCCATGAGAGGCATCGCGGCGCACGACGGCGCCGCGATGCCGGCGGGCGTCAGTTCTTCAACGCCGCGGCCGCTTCCTCGGCCTGCTCGCGCTGGCTCAGGCGCTGCGACACGCGGTCGATGTTGCTGAGCGAGAGCAGGTGCGCATAGATCCAGCCGAGCACGCCTTCGCGCAGGAACTCGTGCGTGGTCTTCTCATCCAGCTGGCGCAGCTTTTCCTCGCTGACCACGAACAGGCCGTTGAGGTTGATGGACTTGCCGTCCTTCTCCAGGCGGATGTTGCGCGGCTCGAGCAGGTCGTGCTTGCGCAGCTGCTCCATGAACCACTGCGTGCGCGCCACGTGCTGCTGGAACTCGCCGAGGAACTTCACCGCGTTGGTGAGCAGTTCGGTGTCGCTGCCGTCCTCCTTGAACAGGCGATCGCCCTCGCTGGTGCCGAAGCCTTCGTAGGCCTCGTCCAGGAACACGGTGAAGTCGTCGCCTTCCGTGCCGGCCGGCTTCTCGGCCAGCACGAACGGATAGCGGCGCACGAAGGCCGGGATGTAGGCGTTCGCCTCCCAGCGGCCATCGGCGTCGATGAACAGGTTCTCGTTCTGGCGCAGGCCCAGCAGCGCCATCGGGCCGGCGTCCTCGGGCGTCACACCGCCGAACAGGATCGGCAGGTCGCGCGCCGCGGCGGGAAATTCCACGCCGGTCAGCGGCACCGAATGCACCGTGCCGGCGAACTTCAGGTTCGGGATCGGCTTGATGCGCAGGTCTTTGTGTTGCGTGCGGTTGAGCGGCACAGGGCGCTCGTAGAAAAGAACTTCAGCCACGTTTACTACCTCTCCCTTGCCGTGCCGGGGTCGCCACCCAAGCTCCCCCTCCCAAACCCGGCCTTGGGTCAACAGATGAACGGACACTATATCAGCGCAATATGTCAGGCGAACACCCTCGCTCAGGCCAGGTTCTTCCTGACGCGACAACCATTTGCGTGTGTTCTGTCATCGAATTGGTCTATGCTGGACCGGTTACGAGCATCGTTGCAGCGCCCGAACGTTCATTCCCCTGGGTTGAAGGACGGTTTTGCATGCTGATGGAAGTACCTGGCCGCGTCGTCGACCTGCACTCGACCCGCGTGCTTTCGCTGGACGCCGCCGGCCGCATTCTGGACTGGATCAGCTGGCAGGAGGCGGTTTGCCTCTACGTACGCGACGCGGTGGCGTGGACCCTGGGCGATCCCTGCCTCACCGTACACGGCGGCCATAACCGCGCCAGCGGCCGGCAGAGCCGGCTGTCGCTGCATCCGATCATCGCCAGCACCGGGCACTGCCGCGACCACGCCATCGACCCGGCCCCCGCCCTCACCAATACCGCCCTGTTCGCCCGCGACCGCTACCTGTGCCTGTACTGCGGCGAGCGCTTCAGCCGCGGCGAACTGACCCGCGACCACGTGCTGCCCATCTCCAAGCACGGCAAGGACACCTGGGAGAACGTGGTCAGCGCCTGCCTGGCCTGCAACCTGAGGAAGGCCAACCGCACCCCGCAGCAGGCCAACATGCCGCTGCTGGCGGTGCCCTACCGCCCGAGCTGGGTGGAACACCTGATCCTGTCCAACCGCAATATCCTGGCCGACCAGATGGAGTTCCTGGTCAGCCACCTGCCGCGGGACCGGCGGGCCCAGATGGCCTGAGGGCCTGTTTGCGCCCGGCGTCCGCAGGATGCCACGACGAGGCCCTTGCCCCGCCCTCCCGCTGGGCCAACAATAGGCCGATGAGCGACCTGTCCCGATTCCCCCACCTGGCAAACATCGAGTCACCGGCCGACCTGCGCCGGATCCCTGACGAGGAACTGCCCGCCGTCGCCGACGAGCTGCGCCAGTACCTGATCGAAGCCGTGGCCAGTTCCGGCGGCCATTTCGGCGCGGGCCTGGGCGTGGTGGAACTGACCGTGGCCCTGCATCACGTGTTCGACACGCCCAACGACCGCCTGGTATGGGACGTGGGCCACCAGTGCTACCCGCACAAGATCCTCACCGGCCGCCGCGACCGCATCACCACGATCAAGAAGAAGGACGGCCTGGCGCCCTTCCCGCGCCGCGAGGAAAGCGAGTACGACACCTTCGGCGTCGGCCACTCCTCCACCTCGATCTCGGCCGCGCTGGGCATGGCCATCGCGGCCCAGCGCCGGGGCGACACGCGCAAGTTCGTGGCCATCATCGGCGACGGCGCGATGACCGCCGGCATGGCGTTCGAGGCGCTCAACCACGGCGGCGACGTGGAGCCTAACCTGCTGGTGGTGTTCAACGACAACGGCATGTCGATCAGCGAGAACGTCGGTGCGCTGACCAAGATGGCCGGCCGCGCCATGTCCAGCCGCACGCTCAACCAGTGGCGCGAACGCGCCAAGCGCGCGATCCCCAGGCAGTCCTACTTCGGCCGCTTCTTCAAGCGCTGGGAGGAGCACGCCAAGGGCATGTTCGTGCCGCCGAGCACGCTGTTCGAGGAGCTGGGCTTCCACTACACCGGCCCGATCGACGGCCACAACGTGCCCCAATTGCTGGCCGCGCTGCGCACGGTGAAGGGCCTGCCCGGCCCGCAACTCCTGCACGTCATCACCACCAAGGGCAAGGGCTACGCGCCCGCCGAGCAGGCGCAGATCGACTACCACGCGGTGGGCCCGTTCGACCCGCAAGCCGGCCTGGTGAAGAAGGCCGGCCCGTCCAAGCCCACCTATACCGACATCTTCAGCGACTGGCTGTGCGACATGGCCGCCGCCGACGAGCGCCTGCTGGGCATCACCCCGGCGATGCGCGAGGGTTCCGGCCTGGTGCGCTTCTCCAAGGAATACCCGCAGCGCTACTTCGACGTCGCCATCGCCGAGCAGCACGCGGTGACCCTGGCCGCCGGCATGGCCTGCGAGGGCGCCAAGCCGGTGGTGGCGATCTACTCCACCTTCCTGCAGCGCGCCTACGACCAGGCCATCCACGACGTCTCGCTGCAGAACCTGGACGTCACCTTCGCCATCGACCGCGCCGGCGTGGTCGGCCCGGACGGCGCCACCCACTCGGGCAGCTTCGACCTGACCTACCTGCGCTGCCTGCCTAACATGGTGATCATGGCGCCGGCGGACGAGAACGAGTGCCGCCAGATGCTCACCACCGGCTTCCAGCATCCGGGACCGGCGGCCATCCGCTACCCGCGCGGCAACGGCCCGGGCGTGCCACTGCAGCAGGAGCTGGAAACCCTGCCGATCGGCAAGGCCGAGCTGCGCCGCCGCGGGCATGGCCTGGCCCTGCTCAGCTTCGGCGCCATGCTGGCCCCGGCCGCCGAGATCGCCGCCGAACTGGACGCCACCCTGGTCAACATGCGCTTCGTCAAGCCGCTGGACGAGGCGATGATCCTGGAACTGGCCCGCACCCACGACGCCTTCGTCACGCTGGAGGACAACGCCGTCGCCGGCGGCGCCGGCAGCGGCGTGGCCGAGTGCCTGGCCGCGCATGGCGTCACCAAGCCGATCCTGCATTTGGGCCTGCCCGATGCCTACCTGGAGCACGGCAGCCGCGAGGAAGTGCTGACCATGGCCGGCCTCGACCTGCCCAGCATCCGCCGAGCCATCCGCACGCGCTTCCCGCAGGTCACCGCCGTGGTGGCCGCCATCACCGGCTGAGCGACACGCGGCGCTGCGCGCCGCTTCCATCCCAAAACCCGCCACCGCGCGCCGTTCCATGAACGGACGCGCGGGCATGCCGCGCGCCTCTCGCGGCCGTCCCGACTCCAGAACCCGCATCCAGGCGGCCTGGCGGGGTCTTGAGAATTTCTTTAGCTCTCCATCAGGACGCCCGGTCCACGGTCGTCCCAGGATGCGCCAGCCCGGGGCGGCGCCGGCATCGTGAGGTACGCGCGCCCCGGGTGGACGCGACGAAACCGCCCGGCGGCATCCCCCTGGATGCACCGGCGGTTCGCCATCACCACAGGGGAAAACCATCATGACGAACCGCATCCATCACCAGGCGGCCGCGCACCTGCCGCTGCCTCCACGCCGCCGGCCTGCCATGCGCCGCACCCAGCTCGCGGCCGCCTTGCTGGCGACGCTGGCATGGGGCGGCAGCGCGGCCGCACAGGACATCATCGACAACGACCAGACCGTGACCGTCGACGGCAAGGGCGGCGGCAGCCAGGCCTCGCCATGGAACGTGTCCGGTACCGGCGGGCTGTGGGTCGGCGTGGATGGACGCGGCGAACTCCGCGTGCAGAACGGCGGGCAGGTCAACGTCACCGGCAAAAGCGGCCTCCTGCTCGGCGTGGACGGTAGCGGCGCGGGCTATGTCTACGTGGACGGTGCCGGCTCCACGCTGACCACGACGAGTACCCAGATCGGCGGCATCTCCGCTGGCGCCACGGGCTACCTCAGCGTCACCAACGGCGGCGCCCTCATCGCGCAGAACCGCCTGACACTCGGTGCCGATCTCAACGGTCCGGGCACGCTGGACGTCTCCGGCACCGGCGCCAGCGTGACCACGAAGACGCTATCGGTCGGCTGGCTGCTCGGCCCGGGCACGCTCAACGTCAAGGACGGCGCCTCGCTCGCCAGCCAGGACAGCTACATCGGCGGCTCGCCCGACAACGCCCAAACCGGCCCAGGCACCGGCAGCGTGACCATCTCCGGCATGGGCGCGACGTGGAGGAACGCCGGCAACCTGACGCTGGGCTATGCGTCATTCAGTCCCACCTATGCGGCGGCGCTCGGCGTGCGCAACCTCAGCCAGGGCACGCTGACCGTCGCGGACGGCGGCACGGTGTCCGTCGGCGGCGTGCTGTCGCTGGGCGGCGGCATCGGTTTCACCGCGGCCGGGGTGCCGACCGCCCAGTCGACCGTGAACCTGGACAGCGGCGGCACGCTGGAAGTGGGCGGCGCCCAGGGCATCAAGTACGTCGGCGGCAGCTATGCCTTCAACATCGACGGCGGCACGCTGCGCGTGGTCGGCACCGACCTTACGACGGGCATCGACGCCACGCTCTCCCACGACGCCACGCTGGATACCAACGGCCTGAACGCCGCGTGGAACGGCACGCTGGGCGGCACCGGCGCGCTCGTCAAGACCGGCACGGGCTCGCTGATCCTGTCCGGCAGCAACACCTACACCGGCGGCACCCGCGTGCAGGGCGGTACGCTGGTCGCCGGCACCGCCACGGCATTCGTGCAGCATGCCGTCTACGCCACCGGCGGCAGCGGCACGCTGGACCTGGGCGGCTACGACCTCGCCGTCTCCTCGCTCTCGGGCGATGGCGGCGGCATCGCCCTGGGCGGCGCCACGCTGACGGTCGACCAGGCGGCCACGACGACGTATGCCGGCACGCTGACCGGCAGCGGCCGCCTGGTCAAGACCGGCGCCGGCACACTCGTGCTGAATGGCGCCAACACCTATGCCGGCGGCACCGACATCGAGGCGGGCACGCTGCAAGGCACCGCCGCCGGCCTGCAAGGCAACATCGTCGACAAGGCCGACCTGGTTTTCGACCAGCCGGACGAAGGCGTGTTCGCCGGCACGCTGTCCGGCAACGGCACCATGGAAAAGACCGGCCAGGGCAAGCTCGTCTTTAATGGCGACGGCAACGGCTTCACCGGCGTCACGGCGATCCACCAGGGCACCCTGGTGGTGGGCGATGCCGACCATGCCAACGTGGTGCTCAACGGCAACTACATCGTCGATGCCAGCGCCACCCTCGGCGGCTACGGCACCATCGGCAACCTGGACCTGAGTGGCACGCTGTCACCGGGCAACTCGATCGGCACGCTGAAGGTGGCCGGCAACGCCATCCTGCGCCCCGGCTCGGTCTACCTGGCGCAGACCGACGCCGCCGGCAACACCGACTCGCTCATCGTCGGCGGCAAGCTGACCATCGAGGCCGGCAGCAGCCTGAAGATCCAGACCGAGAACGGCCATTGGAACCCCAACGCCGACTACCAGCTGCTGCAGGCCAGCGGCGGCGTGGAGGGCCAGTTCGGCCATGTCTCCGTGGATTCCGCCTTCCTCAACGCGCAGGTGACCTACACCGGCGACGGCTTCGCCGTATCGCTGCAACGCAACGCCCTGGACTTCGCCAGCGTCGCGCTGACGCCGAACCAGCGCGCCATCGCCGGTGCCCTGCAACCGCAGGATGCGGACAATCCGCTGTACAAGGCCGTGGTGATGCTCGACGCGCACACCGCCGCGAATGCGCTCGACCAGCTGTCCGGCGAGATCCATGCCGACGCGCGCGGCGAACTGCTGCTGCAATCGGGCGACCTGCGCGACGCCATCTGGATGCGCACGCCGGCTCAAGCCGGCGGCTTCTGGGTACAGGGCATCGGCGTGAAGGACCATTTCGTGCAGGAGGCCAACGCAGACCGCCTGCAAGGCCACCGCGAAGGCATGCTGATCGGCGCCGATGCCCGGCTCGGCGACGACGGCTACCTCGGCGCGGCCGGCGGCTATACCGACAGCACGCAGACGATCGCGGCGAGCCGCTCGTCCACGGACGGCAAGACCGCCAGCCTCGGCATCTACGGCGGCGTCCAGCTCGGCCGCTTCGCCCTCGACGCGGGCGCCGGCTATGCCAACCACCGCCTCGACAGCCATCGCTTCGTCAACTTCGCCGACATCGCGGAGCAGTTGGGCGGCGACTACCGCGCTCACACCATGCAGTTCTTCGCGCGCGGCAGCGTCGCGCTGACCGGCATCCTCAGCGGCTTCCTCGAAGCCGCGCATGTGCAGGTCAAGGCCAATGGCTTCCACGAACAGGGCGGCGACGCGGCGCTGGCCGTGGCCGGCGGCACCGAGCGGGCCACCTATGCCACGCCCGGCCTGCGGCTGGACCTGCCGGCCGGTGATGGCGTGCGCGTCTTTGGCAGCCTTGGCCTGCGCCACCGCTTCGGCGGCGGCGCAAGAACGGAGGCCACTGCCACGCTGGACGGCAGCGACGCCTTTGTCGTGCAAGGCCCGCAGATCGGCCGCAACACCGTGCTGACCCACCTGGGCGTGGACTGGCGGCTGGGACGCATCGGCGCCTTGTCGCTGGCCTACACCGGCCTCAATGGCGGTGGTGAAGGGAACAACGGCCTGAACCTTACCTATTCGGCGAAATTCTGAATATCGCCGCCCGCGACGCGCCCCACCCCGCGACCGCAGGGGTGGGGCAAGACCAGGCATGCGGCTGGCTCCGCTGCCCGCAACCGGACCTATCCTTTCAGTTCCTCCGCGCAAGGGGGGCTGTGGAGAGTTGCCGTGGTGAGCAGGCGCTCAGGATGCCCGCCACGCGCCGCCGCTGATCCGGTCGCGCCCTTCCAGGTCCTGCGCGGTGAAGACTTCGCCGTAGCCGGCCGCCTCCAGCAGGGCGCGCACGGCGGCCCCCTGGTTCCAGCCATGCTCCATCATCAGCCATCCGCCCGGATGCAGGTGGGCGCGCGCATCGGCCACGATGCGGCGGATGTCGTCCAGGCCGTCGGCGCCCGAGGCCAGCGCGCTGGTCGGCTCGAAGCGCAAGTCGCCCTGGCCCAGGTGCGGATCGCCGGCCTCGATATAAGGCGGGTTGGACACGATCGCATCGAAGCGCTCGCCTGGCAGCGGGGCCAGCCAGTCGCCCGGGACGAAGCGGACATTGCCGATGCCCAGCCGCGCCGCGTTGCGCCGCGCCACCGCCAAGGCCGCCTCGCTCGCGTCCGTGGCCACCACCTGGGCTTGCGGGCGCTCATGCGCGATGGAAAGCGCGATGGCGCCGCTGCCGGTGCCCAGGTCCGCCACCCGGGCCTGGGCCGGCAGGCGCGCCAGGGCCAGCTCGACCAGCAGTTCGGTTTCCGGGCGCGGGATCAGCGTGGCGGGCGTCACTTCCAGTTCCAGCGACCAGAAACCGCGATGGCCGACGAGATAGGCCACCGGCTCGCCATCGCGCCGCCGCCGCACCAGCGCATCGAACGCGGCGGCCTGGGCATCGTCCAGCGCATCGTCGGCATGGGCGATCAGCCAGCTGCGCGGCTTGCCCAGCACGTGCACCAGCAGCAGTTCCGCCTCCAGGCGGTCGCCCAGCGCATGGGCGGCGCCGGCAAGCGCCTGGCGGACGTCGGTCACTTGCCGGCCTGCACGGGCGGAACGATGCGAAACGGAGGCATGTGCAAATCCGGAAGAAAGATGCCGATAGTGTAGGCAAGCCCAGCGCCTTGCGCTCCCGCTCGTCATTCCGGTGCAGGCCGGAATGACGAGCAGGCTTCTCAGCCCGCCTCCGGATGCAGGTAGCGATGCACCGCCTGGATCACCACCGAGCCCTCGCCCACGCCCGAGGCCACGCGCTTGACCGAGCCCGCGCGCACGTCGCCCACGGCGAAGATGCCCGGCCGCGTGGTCGCATACGGCGATTCCAGCAGGCGGCCCTCGGCGCAGCGGCCGGTCAGCACGAAGCCGTTAGGGTCCAGCGACAGGCAGTCCTTCAGCCAGTCGGTATTGGGTTCCGCGCCGATCATCACGAACATGTTGCCGACGGGGCGGGTGGCCAGTTCGCCGGTGTCCCGGTGGCGCCAGCTCACCTGGCGCAACCGTTCGTCGCCGTCCAGGCCGGCGACCTCGCAGCGCGTGTGCAGGGTGATCGCGGATGACTGGGCGATGCGCTGCACCAGGTAGTCGGACATGGTGGCCGCCAATCCATCCGAGCGCACCAGCACGTGCACATGGGCGGCGATGCGCGACAGGAACACCGCCGCCTGCCCGGCGGAATTGCCGCCGCCCACCACTACGACCTCCTCGTTGGCACACAGTTGGCCTTCCATGGCGGTGGCGGCGTAGTGGATGCCCTCGCCCTCGTAGCGGGCATAGCCGGGCACGTCGAGCTTGCGGTAGCGCGCGCCGCTGGCCACGATCACCACGCGGGTGGTGACCACCTGGCCGTCGTCGAGCCGCAGGCGGTACGGCAACCCGGAGCAGTCGATGCCGGCGGCATGCCGCGACACCGCCAGCCGCGCGCCGAACTTCTGCGCCTGCGCCTGCGCACGCCCGGCCAGCGCCTGCCCCGAGATGCCGGTGGGAAAGCCCAGGTAATTCTCGATCTTCGACGACGTGCCCGCCTGCCCGCCGGGCGCCAGGCCTTCCACCACGATGGTGGACAGGCCCTCGGAGGCCGCGTAGACGGCGGCGGCCAGTCCGGCCGGTCCCGCGCCGACCACCGCCACGTCGTACACGTGCGCGGGATCGATCACCTCGGTAAGCCCCAGCTCGTCGGCCAGCTCGGCGGTGCTCGGGTTCTGCAGGAAGCAGCGCTCCGGACAGATCACCACCGGCAGTTGCTCGCGGCGCAGCTGGAAACCCTCGATGAAGCCGCCCGCCTCGGGATCGACCTCGGTGTCGATCAGCCGATGCGGATAGGCATTGCGCACCAGGAAGCGCTCGATGCGCAGGGTATCGGCGCTGTGCCCCGGTCCCACCAGCACCACCCCGCCATAGCCCATGCGGATCAGCCCCACCCGGCGCAGGATGAAGGCACGCATGACGGTCTCGCTGATGTCCGCCTCGGCCGCCACCATGCGACGGAACGCCGGCTGCGCGATGCGCACCACGCGGCTGTCGATCGCCGTGCGCCCGGAGGCCAGCACGCCGCGCTGGTTGAACAGGTTCATCTCGCCGCTGAACTGGCGGGGACCATGCATGGTGAACACGGTCGCCTGGCCGTGCGCATCAAGGTCGAACACCTCGACCAGCCCTTCCAGCACCAGGAAGAAATCCACGCCGCGCTGGCCTCGCTGGAACAGCACGGTGCCGGCGGGCACGGCCTCCTCGTGGCCGTAGGCGGCCATGCGCTGCATCATCGCGGGGCTGAGCCGCGGGAACATCTGCTCCTTGCGGTTCATCGGATCGGTGGGGTCGTAGACCACTTCGGGCGATGGCGACTGGTCCGACATGCGAGGCACCTCGTCAGGTATGGCGCGTCCGCCGCTTTGCGGCAGCTTTCCCCGTTGCCCGCGATGCTGCCACCGCGAGCATCCGTCGCACCATCCTGCGCCGGCGCCGGGCCGGCGGCAAGCCGGCGGCCCATTGACCTCGGCAAATTACCTATCCTAGGATAGTTAATCATGATCGATGCCCTAAAGCGGGTTCGCCGCTTCAACCGTGCCGTGACATCGGCGGTCGGCGCCCTGGATGCCTCCTTTCTCGGACGCGGACGCCCGTTGGGCTCGGCTCGCGTCATCAACGCGATCGGACAGGGGCGGTCCGACGTGGCGGCATTGCGCGAATACCTGGGACTGGAAACCAGCCTGATGAGCCGCCTGCTGCGCACCCTGGAAGACGAGGGCCTGGTGGAAACCGCGGTCCATCCACAGGATGCGCGCCGCCGCGTGGCGCGATTGACGAAGGCAGGCAAGGCGGAATTCCGCGCCTACGAAACGCTTTCCAACGCCCAGGCCAAGGCCATCCTCGCCGCGCATCCGCGGCCGGACGAGCTGCTGGCGGCCATGGATCTCATCGCCTCCACGCTGGGACGCGACCGCGTGGAGATCCAGGAGGCCGACCCGCGCGGCGAGGCCGCCCGCTATTGTCTGGACGCGTACTATGCGGAGCTGTCGCGCCGCTTCGAACAGGGGTTCGAGGTCTCGCGTTCGCGCAACCCGGCCGCTGGGCAGATGGTTCGCCCGCACGGCGCCTTCCTGGTCGCCCTGTCCGATGGGCTGCCCGTCGGCTGCGTGGGGATGAAGGGCGTTGGCGATGGCGTCGCCGAGATCAAGCGGCTGTGGGTAGCGCCTTCCGCGCGCGGCCTGGGACTGTCCCGGCGTCTCATGCAGCGCGCCGAGGACGTGGCGCGAGAATTGTCGATCGCCACGCTGCGCCTGGATACCAATCGCGCCCTGCCCGAGGCCAAGCAGCTCTATCTCAAGACCGGCTGGCAGGAGATCGAGCGCTTCAACGACGATCCCTATGCGGACAGCTTCTTCGAAAAGCAGCTTTAGACGCAGCCATCTACCATGCCATCACCGGGAGTCGCCTCCATGACCGTACCTGCCGCCTTCGACCTCACCGGCAAGATCGCCCTCGTCACCGGCGCCAGCCGCGGCATCGGCGCGGAGATCACCAAGCTGCTGGCCGCCCAGGGCGCGCACGTGATCGTGTCCAGCCGCAAGCAGGCCGACTGCCAGGCCGTGGTCGACGCGATCGCGGCGGAAGGCGGTTCAGCCGAGGCCCTCGCCTGCCATATCGGCGAAATGGAACAGATCACCGCGCTGTACGCCACACTGGAAGAGACGCATGGACGGCTGGACATCCTGGTCAACAACGCGGCCACCAATCCCTACTTCGGCCCCATCCTCGACACCGACCTACCGGTGTTCCAGAAGATCGTGGACGTGAACATCCGCGGCTATTTCTACATGTCCACGCATGGCGCGCGGCTGATGGCCAGGAACGGCGGCGGCTCGATCGTCAACGTGGCCTCGGTGAACGGCGTGGTGCCCGGCCCACAGCAGGGCATCTACTCGATCACCAAGGCGGCGGTGATCTCCATGACCAAGGCCTTCGCGGTGGAATGTGCCGGACAGGGCGTGCGCTGCAACGCGCTGCTGCCCGGCCTGACCGACACCAAGTTCGCCTCGGTGCTGGTGAACACGCCGGCGATCCTCAAGCAGGCGCTGGCCCACGTGCCGCTGCGCCGCGTGGCGCGGCCCTCGGAAATGGCCGGCGCCGTGCTCTACCTCGCCTCCGACGCCGCCTCGTACACCACCGGCGCGGTGCTGAACGTCGATGGCGGCTATCTGAGCGTCTGACCGGGGAAGCTACGCATAAGCTTCACTCCCCCGGCCGGGATGGCCTATTCCTCCGCGGACAGCGGCGGCTAGTGATGTGCGCCATGCTCGTCGTCCAGCATCGCATGGCCGCCCAGGCCGCCGCCCAGGCCGCCCAAGCCGCCGCCCGCGCCCTTGGCGCCGCCGCCTTTCTTGCCTTCGTCGCCCTTGCCGCGCGATGCCGGCATGCGGGTGGGGCCCTGCCGTGGAATGGCGAGCTGCGCGGGCACGGGTTCGAGGTCCAGTACCTGGCGGATGAAGTCGCGCAGGGAGACGACCAGTTCGGCGGTGTGCACGGCGCGGCCCTCCGCCAGCTCGGTCGCCGCCTTCGTCGCCAACCGCACCTGTTCCTCGGTGCCCAGCAGGATGACGTCCGACAGCGCCGCCTCCACCGCGTCGCGGATGCGCCGCGCCCGGTCGGAGCGCGCATGCTCGCCGGCCGCGCCTTCCGCCGACGATGCCTCGCCCGCGCGCAGCAGGTCTCGCAGGTGCGTGGGGTCGACCTTCAGGTCGCCGGTGAATGAACCGCCCAGCGTCTTGTAGGCCGCGATCAGCGTGCGCAGGCGTTCGTTGATCTGGCGGTTCTCGCGCTCGCGCCGCTGTTGCACGGTATGCATGGCCAGTAGCCGCACGCCCACCATCACCAGCGTAATCAGCGCCAGGCCGAGCACGGTCGACAGCAAGGCATGCCACGAACTGAAATCCAGGTTGCGCATGGTTCCGCTCCGAAAGTCCGCTTTCCCCTCGTCCTGTCCGCGTTCGTATAGGCGGGCCACGGTCGCCGCGGCGTGAGCGCCGGGCGAAGGCGACCTCGCCCCGCATCTTGCGGCAGGCATGCCGGGGACGCAAAAACGCCAGGCGACTCGCATCGCCTGGCGTTGCGTGACGACAGCAGGATCAGCGCAGGATCGCGGCAGCATCCTGCTGCTGGGCCAGCGCCGCGCATAGCACCGTCGTTTCGCTGGCCTGCGCCAGGCCGCGCTCGGCGCCGCTGACCTGCTTGGCGCGGTCCTTGAAGAACGCCTGCAGGCGGTCGGCCTCTTCCTGCGAGCAGCCACCGCCGCCGACCAGGTCGGGCAGCTTGCCGCCGGAGAAGCTGCCGGTGCGGTCGAGCAACTGGTCGTAATGGCTGGTGGCCCACTGCCAGGCGGCGTCGCGTTCGGCGCGGGTGTTGCGGCCCCCGCGCAGCAGCATGGACATCTCGCCCACTTTCACCTTGCGGTCGAGGGCGAAGTCGCGCATCCGAAGGGCCAGGGCCGGATCATTCACCTCGCTCAAGCCTTCCAGGATGCCATTGCGCAGAGCCGGGTCGCTGGTCTGCGGCAGCTCGGCGATCAGCGCATCGACCGCATCCTTGCCGCGCTCCTGCACGGCCACGCCCAGCGCGGAGCCCAGCAGGTCCGGATTGGCGGCGGCCAGGTCGAGGCGGCCATCGGGCCTGCGCTTGAGCGCGGCGTCACCCTGCTTGAGCAGCTCGGCGCGCACCTCGGGCAACTTCACGGTCAGGCCCAACTCCTCGGCCAGTACGCTGCGCAGCAGCGAATCGCTGTCGGTCTCGCCGGGCTTGCGCTGGTAGCCAAGCTGGGTCAGGCGCGGCAAATAGGCATCCTTGGCCCAAGCGGCAAGCCTGGCACGCTGCGCGTCGGTCTGCGCCAGATAGCGGTGGATCCAGTCGAAGCTGGTCAACGGTGCGGTGGCGACCTCGCGCGTCCTGGATGCGGCCAGCGGCTTGAGCGCGGCGAGCACGTCGCCGGCGTCGAGGTCGCCGTGCTTGAAGCTGGCGTAGACCGCATCGGCATAGGCGAGCTGCTCGGCGTCGTCGAGCTTGCCGACCTGCTTGCCCAGGCTGGCCAGGTCGCTCTTGGCCATGGCGAAGCGATAGTAGCCGGTGCCATTGGCGTTGGGCAGCACCCAGGTGCCCTTGCCAGCGCCTTCGAGCACCATGCTGCCCTCGGCCTTGTCGAACAGCTCGCAGTTCACCTTGCTGCCGCCGGCGGTGCCGTAGCGCACGCACACCGGCACGCCCCACACCTGGTTCGCGTCGCCCTTGCTGCCCACCGGCAGGTAGCGGTTCTGGCTGAGCTTGAGCACGGTCTTGCCGTCCTGCTGCACCAGCTTCGTCCGCACGTAGGGCACGCCGGGCTGGTTGAGGAAGCTCTTGAAGGCCTGCTTGAAGTCGTCGCTCTTGCCGGCGGCCGTGGCGATGGCGTCGATCAGGTCGTCGGCGGTGGCGTTGCCGAACTTGTGCTGCTGGATGTAGGCGCGCATGCCCTTCTGGAAGGTGGCCTCGCCCACGTAGCCCTCGAACATGCCCAGCACCGCGGCACCCTTCTGGTAGGTGATGCCGTCGAAAGCGGTCTCGATGTCGCCGTTGCCGGTGATCGGCTGGCGGATCTTGCGCGTGGTGACCAGGCTGTCGCCGTTCATCGCGCCCTGCGCGCCGTGCACGCGGTCAAGGTCGGCGCGGTATTCCGGATGCACCTTCTGCGTCACCTTCTGCTGCATCCAGGTGGCGAAGGCCTCGTTGAGCCACAGGTCGTCCCACCAGGCCAGCGTCACGGTGTCGCCGGTCCACTGGTGCGCGAGTTCGTGCGCGGTGACGTTGAACGAGCCGCGCACGTAATTGGCCGGGGAATCGGGATCGAGCAGCAGCAGCCAGTCGCGGAAGGTGACCAGGCCCGGGTTCTCCATCGCGCCGGCGGAGAAGTCCGGCGCGGCGAGCAGGTCGAGCTTGTCCCACGGATAGCCGAAGCCGTAGTAGTTCTCCAGCGTATGGATGATGCTCGGCGTTTCGCCCAGCACATGCTGCATGCGGTGGCCCTCGCCCCTGGCGGCCACGCCGCGCAGTTCCAGCGGCTGCGCGCGGTAGTCGGTGGGCGAGATGTCCGGGCCCTTCACCACGTCCCACGGGCCGACACCGAAGGCCACCAGGTAGGTCGGCAGCGGCCTGGTGGTGGAGAAGGTCAGCGTCTTCCAGCCGTCGCCGGCCTTCTCCTCCTTCACCTGTCGGGTATTGGCCACGCCCACTTCATCGTTGGGGATGGTCAGGCGGATGTCGAACGGCGTCTTGAAGTCCGGCTCGTCGAAGCCGGGGAAGGCGTAGCGCGCGCTGATCGGCTCCATCTGCGTCATCGCATACGGCTGGCCCTCATGGCTCACCTTGTACAGGCCCTGCAGCTGCTGGTTGAGCGGCGCGGTATAGGCGATGGCGAGGGTCAGTTCCTGCGGCTGCAGCGTGCCGCCGAAGTCGATGCGCACCACGCCCTCCTGCGGCGCCGCCTCCACGTACTTGCCCGCGTGTGCCTTGCCGGCGGCATCGGTCACGACGACCTTGTCCACCTTCAGCTCGCGGCCGTGCAGCCACAGGTGGTCGGATGCCTGCGCCAGCTTCACCTTGATGGTGGTGGTGCCCGAAAAGCCGGGCTGGCGCGGATCGACCTTGAAGTCGAGCTGGTACGACTCGGGCACCGCCCAACGCGGCAGCTTGCCATGCGGCTGGTCGTCGGTGGCCGGCACGGCCAGGGCCAGGGCGCAGCAGGCGGCCAGGGCGGTGAAAACGAGAGGACGAACGAAACGGCGCATGCGTGGAGGCTTCCCTTCAGGAGACAGGCAAACCCCCACGCTAGGCCCCGCCATGACCAATGACACAGTGCCAGAAGGCATGGCACGCCGTGACACGCCACCCCGTGTTTCGTACCAGGCGCTTGATGCCACAGTGGATTTGCGCCGATGCAGCGATCCGCAAGACATTGCCAAGATCGATCGATGTCCCCATGATGATCGATATCGACTATCGAACCGGCAGGACGGCCCACCCATGAACCTGCGTGACCTGCACTACCTCGTGGCCCTGGCGGAACACCGCCACTTCGGCCGCGCCGCCGAGGCCAGCTTCGTCAGCCAGCCCACGCTGTCCACCCAGATCAAGAAGCTGGAGGACGAGCTGGGCGTGGCGCTGGTGGAGCGCACGCCGCGCAAGGTGCTGCTCACCGAGACCGGCCGCGAGATCGCACGACGCGCGCGCGGCGTGCTGTCGGAGATCGACGAGATCAAGGCGATCGCGCAGCGCACGCGCGACCCGGAATCGGGCACGCTGCGGCTGGGCATCTTTCCCACCCTCGGGCCCTACCTGCTGCCGCACCTGGTGCCGCTGGTGCGCCAGCATTTCCCGCGGCTGGAACTGCTGCTGGTGGAGGAAAAGACCGAGCAAGTCATCAAGATGCTGCGCGAGGGTTCGCTGGACGTGGGCATCCTCGCCCTGCCCCTGCACGAGGACAGCCTGCACGCGGAATTCCTGTTCGAGGAACCCTTCGTGCTGGCGGTGCCGGAGGACCATCCGCTGGCGCACAAGCACAAGCGCCTGAAGCTGGACGACCTGGAGGACGAAAGCCTGCTGCTGCTGGAGGACGGCCACTGCATGCGCGACCAGGCGCTGGAGGTCTGCCAGCTCGCCGGCGCGGGCGAGCGCTCGGGCTTCCGCGCCACCAGCCTGGAGACGCTGCGCCAGATGGTGGCCGCGAACGTCGGCATCACCCTGCTGCCCACGCTCGCCATCAAGCCGCCGGTGGCCCGCACCGATAACGTGCACCTGCTGGAATTCGCCGGGCATCCGCCCAGCCGGCGCATCGCGCTGGTATGGCGCAAGAGTTCCTCGCTGGGGCCGTTCCTCACGCGTTTCGCGGAAGTGATCGGCAGCCTGCCGCCGGCATTGCTGCGTCCGGACGTGGCCGAGCCGCCCGCCCCCGCCAAGCCGGCGCCCGCCGGAGCCCCGCGGGAAAGGGCCGCCCGGCGCTAGCCTGCCCGGGCCAGGCCAATCGGGCAGCTCACGCCGGTGCCGCCCAGCCCGCAATAGCCGTCGGGATGCTTGGACAGGTACTGCTGGTGCTCGTCCTCGGCGAAGTAGAACGGACCGGCCAGCGCGATCTCGGTGGTGACCGGGCCGTAGCCGGCCTTGCCCAGTTCCTGCTGGAAGCGCTCGGCGGAAGCTTCGGCTGCGGCCAACTGCTGCACGTCGCTGGCATAGATGGCCGAGCGGTACTGCGTGCCCGTGTCGTTGCCCTGGCGCATGCCCTGGGTGGGATCGTGGTTCTCCCAGAACACGCGCAGCAAGGTGTCCAGGTCCACCTTGGCCGGGTCGTACACCACGCGCACCACTTCCGCATGGCCGGTCTGGCCGCTGCACACCTCGCGGTAGGTCGGGTTCGGCGTATAGCCGCCCGCATAGCCCACCGCGGTGGTCAGCACGCCGGGCACGCTCCAGAACTTGCGCTCGGCGCCCCAGAAGCAGCCCATGCCCACGATGAGCACGGCCGCGCCGGGAAAGGCCTCGGCCTGCAGCGGCGTGCCCAGCACATGGTGCGGGGCGGTGGGCACGAGCGGCCGGTCGCGACCCGGCAAGGCATCCTCGCGATGTGGCATCCGCTGTTTGAAGGCACCGATACCCAGCATGGAAGACCTCCGACGTGGTGGGGTATGCCCGATATGGCGCTCCGCCAGAGGCAAATCAACGCACCGGCATCCCCCTGGCCTCAGTAACGCAGCAGCGCATGCAGCGGCGTACCTTCGCGCCAGCGGGCCCGTCCCTGCAGCGCGGCCAGTTCGATCACCACGCTGGCGCCCACCAGCTCGGCGCCGAGCTTCTCCACCAGAGCGCGCGCCGCCGCCACGGTGCCGCCGGTGGCCAGCACGTCGTCGACGATCAAGGCCCGCTCGCCCGGGCGCAGCGCGTCGTTGCGGGCTTCCAGGCGGTCCACGCCGTATTCCAGTTCGTAGTCGACCGCCACCACCGGCGGCGGCAGCTTGTTGGGCTTGCGCAGCGGCACGAAGCCGGCGTGCAGCTTCTGCGCCAGCGCCGCGCCGAAGATGAAGCCGCGCGACTCGATCCCGCACACGGCCTGCACGCCACTGCCCTGCCAGGGCTCGGCCAGCGCATCCACGCAGCGGGCGAAGCCGCCGGCGTCGGCCAGCAACGGCGTGATATCGCGGAACAGCACGCCGGGCTTGGGAAAGTCCGGCACGGCGCGGATCAGGGAATGGATCGGTTGCAGCGAGGTTTCCAAGGGCCTTGGCTCCATTTGTGGCGCGCACGGCAGGACAACGCCCGGCGGAATCGGCCGTGCCCCGATAATAAAAGCGGAATCTCAACAGAAAGCGGGATACGCGGCATCCGGGTCCTCGTCCGGATCGCCCAAGGCCAGGCGCGCCTCCCTGAGGTCGCGCTCGACCTCGCGGACCACCTGCTGGGCCGCCGCGAGGCTGGCCTCGGGGACCAGCACCGCCACGTAGTCCAGGGCGGGCAGCTGGCCCACTGCCCCGGTGAGGTATTCGCCGGACACGAAGGAGGGGATCTCGGCACGCTCCAGGGCGTCCTTGACCAGGTGGGCGTCGATCAGGCTCTCGGCACGGTAGGCGATGCGCATGGGGCCACGCTAGCGCTGCGAAGGGGCCCGGGCAAGCTCCTGCCTGCCCCGTGTTCGCCGGGTGAAGGCGCCGCATGGGCTGGAAACGCCATGGAACACCCCCACCCCGGACAAGGTAAACTCGCCCGTTTCCGTCACCGTGCGCGAGCTTCGAGTTCCGATGTCCACCGAAAAAGCCACCGTTGCCACCATCGACCCACCCGCGGCGAGCGCTGCCGCGGCACCGCAGGCGGAGGGCCAACGTGACTTCATTCGCCAGATCATTCGCGAGGACCTGGCCTCGGGCAAGCACCACGACATCCGCACCCGCTTCCCGCCCGAGCCCAACGGCTACCTGCACATCGGCCACGCCAAGGCGATCTGCCTGAACTTCGGCATCGCCCGGGAATTCAGCGGCTGGTGCAACCTGCGACTGGACGACACCAACCCGGGCAAGGAAGACCCGGAGTTCGTCGAGGGCATCAAGGAGGACGTGCGCTGGCTGGGCTACGAGTGGCACGACCTGCGCCACGCCTCGGACTACTTCGAGGTGTTCCACGACGCCGCCGTCAAGCTGATCCGCGACGGCCTGGCCTACGTGGACGATCTGAGCCCGGAGGAGATGCGCGCCTACCGCGGCACGCTCACCGAGCCCGGCCGCAACTCGCCCTATCGCGAACGCAGCGTGGAGGAGAACCTGGAGCTGTTCCGCCGCATGCGCGCGGGCGAGTTCGCGGACGGCTCCAAAACGCTGCGCGCGAAGATCGACATGGCCTCGGGCAACATGAACATGCGCGACCCGGCGATCTACCGCATCCGCAAGATCTCCCACCAGAACACCGGCGACGCGTGGCCGATCTATCCGATGTACGACTACGCGCACTGCCTATCCGACGCGCTGGAGGGCATCACGCACTCGCTGTGCACGCTGGAGTTCGAGGACCACCGCCCGCTGTACGACTGGTTCGTGGACAAGGTGGACCTGGTCAACCATCCGGAACTGTGGCAACACCTGCGCGAGGGCGGCTTCCGCACCGAGCCGGCCAAGCCGCGCCAGATCGAGTTCTCGCGCCTGAACCTATCCTATGCCATCACCAGCAAGCGCAAGCTCGCGCAACTGGTGAACGAGGGCCTGGTGGACGGCTGGGACGACCCGCGCATGAACACCCTGCGCGGCCTGCGCCGCCGCGGCTTCACCCCGGCCGGCCTGCGCCTGCTGATCGAGCGCCTGGGCGTGAGCAAGCAGAACAGCGTGATCGACTATTCGATCCTGGAGAACTGCATCCGCGAGGACCTGGACGCCACCGCGCCGCGCCGCCTGGCCGTGCTCGATCCGCTCCGGCTGGTCATCACCAACCTGCCGGAAGGCCACGAGGAACGGCTCGCCTTCCCGAACCATCCCAAGGACGAGAGCTTCGGCATGCGCGACGTGCCGTTCTCGCGCGAGCTGTGGATCGAGCGCGAGGACTTCGCCGAGGTGCCGCCGAAGGGCTTCCACCGCCTCAAGCCCGAGGGCGAGGTGCGCCTGCGCGGCGTGGGCATCGTCAAGTGCGAGGAGGTGGTGAAGGACGCCGAGGGCCACTTGGTCGAGCTGCGCTGCACGCTGGATCTCGCGTCGCGCCAGGGCATGCCCGGCGCGGACCGCAAGGTGAAGGGCACCATCCATTGGGTCAGCGCCAGGCACGGCGTGGCGGCGGAAGTGCGCGTGTACGACCGCCTGTTCAACGTGCCCGCGCCGGACGACGAAAGCGACGGCAAGAGCTGGGTCGAGCACATCAACCCCGACGCCAAGCGGGTGGTGCGCGCGTGGCTGGAACCGGCCGCCGCGTCGGCGGAGCCGGAGCAGCGCTTCCAGTTCGAGCGGCTGGGCTACTTCGTGGCCGACCGCCTCGACCACAAGCCGGAAGCGCCGGTGTTCAACCGCACCGTCACGCTGCGCGACACCTGGGCCAAGCAGGCCGGCTGACGCCGGCATCACAGGGAACGCCGCATGCTACGAATGCAGATTCACCTGACCCTGCCGCCGTGGATCGGCGACGTGGTCGACGAACAGCAGCGCTACGTCACCGACGAGGAGCGCGTGGGTTTGGCGATCGAGCTTTCACGCCGCAACATCGAGCATGCGCACGGCGGCCCGTTCGGCGCCGCCGTGTTCAACGCCGAAGGACGCGTGGTGTCGGTGGGCGTGAACCGCGTGGTGCCACAGACCTGCTCCGTCGCGCATGCCGAAATGATGGCCTACATGACCGCGCAGCAGCGCCTTGCCGCATTCCGTCTCAACCAGGATGGCGGCCGCTACACGCTCGCCACCAGCGCGCAACCGTGCTGCCAGTGCTACGGCGCCACCGTGTGGGCCGGCGTGGACGAGCTGCTGATCGGCGCGCGTGCCGGGGACGTGGAAGCGCTCACCGAATTCGACGAAGGCCCGCTGCCGACCGACTGGGTGGGCGAGCTGGAGCGCCGCGGCATCGCCGTGCGGCGCGACATCCTGCGCGAGCAGGCGCGCGGCGTGCTCGCGGCCTACGGCCAGAGCGGACAGCACTATTGAGCCGCCTGCGCTCCGCGCTGCCACTGGTCCTGCTGGTGCTGGCCGGCATCGCGCTGTTCAGCTCGGGCGTGCTCGACCGCCTGCATCCCGAGCAACTGGTGCGGCACCAGGCGCAGTTGCACGCCGACATCGAGGCCGCGCCCTGGCTGAGCCGCATTGCCTATATCGGCCTGCTGACCCTGGGCATGTCCACCGGCATCCCCGGCACGGTCATCATCATCATGGCCGGCGGCTTCGCCTTCGGCGTGCTGGAAGGCAGCATCTACGCCTCGATCGGCCTCACCCTGGGCACGCTGATCCTGTTTCTGGCCAGCCGCTACGCCTTCGGCGCCGGCAGCAGGCATCCGCCGGCGATCGTGGACAAGCTGCACCATGGCTTCGAACGCCATCCGGTAGCCTATACCCTGTTCCTGCGCTTCGTGCCGGTGGCGCCGTTCGGCCTGGTCACCGTGGCGCTGGCCTGGCTGCGCTGCCCGCTGTGGTTGTTCCTGGGCGCCAGCTGGCTGGGCGGCACGGTCTCCCTGGTCTTCGAGACGTCCATCGGCGCCGGCCTGGGCGAGGCCCTGGCGCATAGCCACGGCCATTTCGGCCTCGCCATGGTGCTGCAGCCGGCGGTGTACCTGCCGCTCGGCGCGATTGCCGGGCTGGCCGCGCTGGCGCTGCTGGTCGAGCGCCTGCTGCATCGCCGTCACTCATCCCACGCCGGCACCGATGTGCATCGCACCCCATAGCCTCCCGCATCGGCCAATGGGCTAGCTGTCGCGGTGAGCGATTCGCGCTAGGCTGGCTTCGAGCTGGGCGCGCGAAGCGCCGCAAGGGTGGGGGCCAATGGGCGCAGGGGCGAACTCCCGGGCGAGACAGTGGTGGCGGCGCACGTCGCTGATGCAGCGGCTCGCGCTGGTCGCGATCGTGCCCACGCTGGTGACCGCCACCCTGCTGGTCGTGCTGCTCACCCAGCATCAGCTGGGTACGTTGCGCGGCATGGCGCAGAACACTGCCGACGCCATCGCCACCCAGGCCGCCTCGGTCTCCACCGCGCCGCTGCGCGACATGCAGCGGCGCGAGCTGGTGCGCATCGCCGAATCGATCAGCGACCTGCCCCACGTGGCGCGCGTGCAGATCCGCGCGGGCGACGGCGAGATCCTGGCTGACAACCTGGGCCGCAGCGGCGGCGGTAACGGCGATACGCTCACCGTGGTGCGCAACGTGACCGATCCGGACCAGCCCGGCCATCCCTCGCTGGGCTCGGTGGTGGTGGATGTCAGCCTCAGCGATGCCGTCACGGCCCAGCACGCCAGCCTGCGCAACGCGCTGCTGGCGCTGGTGCTGAGCCTGCTGGTCGCCGCGGTGATCGGCTGGCAGGCCGCGCGCTGGATCAGCGCCCCGCTGCGACGCCTGGTGGCCGCCGTGCACCAGCTCGGGCGCGGCGACCGCCATGTCGAGGTCGAGGTCACCGACCAGACCGAGATCGGCGAGCTGCAGCGCGGCTTCAACGCCGCCGCGCTGGCGCTGTTCGACGTGCAGCGCAGCATGGAGAAGGAGATCGAGCATGCCACCGTGGAGCTGGCGCGCAAGAATGCCGCGCTGGAGGCGGCCAGCGTCGCCAAGGCGCGCTTCCTCGCCGCCGCCTCGCACGACCTGCGCCAGCCGCTGTACGCGCTGACCCTGTTCTCCTCCTCGCTGGCCGAGGACGAGCGCGATCCCGTGCGGCTGGACCGCATCGCGCACATCCAGGAATGCGTGGAGGCGCTGGACCACCTGTTCAGCGAACTGCTGGACCTGTCGCGGTTGGAAACCGGCGCGATGCAGATCGAGATCAACGAATTCCCGCTCGACCAGGTCTTCCAGGAAGTGAGCCGCAACTTCCGCATGATCGCCGAGCAGCACGGCCTGCGCCTCATCATGCGCGCCACCGGCCTGTGGGTGCGCAGCGACCGCACCATGCTGGCGCGCATCCTCAACAACCTGGTCAGCAACGCGCTGCGCTACACCCAGCGGGGCGGCGTGCTGGTGGTCGCGCGCCGCCGGCAGGATGGCACGGTGCGCGTGGACGTATGGGATACCGGCAGCGGCATCGCCCCGGAACACCAGTCGCGCGTGTTCGACGAGTTCTACCGGGTGGAATGCCATGGCGGCAGCGAGCGCGACACCGGTCCCCGGCGTGGCCTGGGCCTGGGCCTGGCCACCGTGCAGCGCCTGGCCGAACTGCTGGACACCCAGGTGCAGCTCAGGTCCACCCTCGGGCGTGGCAGCGTGTTCAGCTTCCACCTGCCGGAAGTGCCGGCGCGCCCAGTGTTCCAGCCCGCCAGCGACGAGACCCCGCTGGATGTCTCGGGCATGCGCGTGCTGGTGATCGACGACGAACCGGCAATCCTCTCCGGCATCCGCTACCTGCTGCGCAGTTGGGGCTGCGAGGTGGCGGTCGCCGAGGACCGCATCCAGGCCCTGCAGGCCACCGAGGAATGGCCGCTGCCGCCCGACATCGTGATTTCCGACCTGCGGCTGCGCGACGGCGAGAGCGGGCTGGACGTGCTGGCCGCGGTGGAACAGCGCTACCTGCAGGATGGTCATCCGCCGTTCCCGCGCCTGCTGATCACCGGCGAGACGCGCAGCGACCGCCTCCGCGAAATCATGGCCGCGCGCATCCCGGTGCTCTACAAGCCGGTGTCGCCCGAGCAACTGCGCGAGGCCATGATGACGGCCTGGAGCACCGCCCGCGCCACGGTGGCCTGAGAGAGCCTATCCTTCCGGGGCAATGCGGCGCGCCAGCACACGGTCGGCGGGCAGGAAGCGCGCGAACAGGTCGTCGGCGAAATCGCCGCCCGGCGCCTGTGCCCGCGAGCCGCCGGTAACGTACAGCCCGCACCACGCCAGGCGCCGCCCGCCGCGCGCCTCGCCCGCACGCAACCGGTCCAGGAACGCATCCAGCCCGCGCTGCAGGCGCGGCAGCGACTGCAGCAGGGCGAAGAGTTCGCGGCGGCCACGCGGCTGGCCCTGCACCGCCAGCGCCGCCAATGCGGCCGCGCGCATGCGCGGGATCACCATCTCGCCATGGACGTCCATGCGTCCCAACGCGTGATGCCCGCCGGGCGCGGCGCCGATGCGGCAACCCAGCGCGCGCCGGAACGCCGACGAGGGCAACGTCGTGCGGAACGTGGCGTAGCCGGGCAGCCCTTCCATGCCGGTGACCACGATGTAGAGAGGCAATTGCAGTTGCAGGCGGCGGGTAGCGGCATCGGCCATCGCATGCAGTCGGTCGGCGCACGCCTCGATCGACGGCGTGGTGCCCAGCAGGGTCTGCGCCGCGACGCACAGCACCATGCCGTCCGCCGGCAGCTTGCGGCGCTCGCGCGCCAGCTGCGCCAGGGCGTGCATCCAGGGCGATTCGTCGTGGCGCGGGTCGCCCGGTTCACGCAACAGGCCCATGCCCGGCTCGATCGCCACCACGGCGCGGAAGACCCACCAGTACCAAGGCCGGGCGTCGCCCTGGCCCGGCGACGTGCGGGCGTGCGGCGCATGGGCGGCGGCCTGCAGCAGACCGCGGACCTCCGCCGGATCGTCGCCCAGGAAGATCAGCCAGGGATGGCGCGACAACCGCCGCCATTCGCCGCGCCGCCGGAACGGATGCAGCAGCGCGCCGCGCAGGTGGCGCCCCGCATCGCGCAGCGTCGCCCACAGGTCGCCGATGCCGTAGCCGGCTTCGGTACTCACGGCCACGCGCGTATGCGCGCGCCTGACCACCTGCGCATGCCAGGCCAGCGCGCCGGCCCAGCCGAGCAGCGCGATGACGGTCACCGCCAGGCCCGCCAGGTACCAGGCCTGCGCCGGGGCGGCACTGCTGAATATCGGTCCCACGAAGGCCGCCAGCACCAGCCACACCACCAGCGTCGCCACCCTTTGCACCGCGCGCCGGCTGGCCCACGCCCCGGGCAGGCGCAGCAGGGGCGAGCCCGGCGCCAGGTAGGGCTGCGGCGTGATGGGATCGCGCTGGAGCGATTGCAGGATGGCCGGCGCGGTCACGCTGGGGCGGCAATGCAGCGCCTTAATCCGCCCCAGCTCGCCGCCATCGCCACGCTCGTAGTAGTACTGGCCGGCAAAGCCCAGCAGCAGCGCCATGCCGAATACCTCGCGCACCTCGTCCGCGTCGCCGGGAAGCCCGGCCAGGTGATCGAAGAACTCGCTCGCCGCCTCCGATGTACGGAACAGGCGCTGCTGCAGCGGGTTGCCCTGGTTCTTCCAGCGGTCGTGCCGCATGACCACCTCGTCGAACCAGGCCACCGCGGCGAAGGCCGCCATCTCGACCTGGGGCAGCGGCTTGCCTTCGGCCAGCGATGCCGTGCGCGCCTCGACGACCATGCCGCTGGCCCGTGCCTGGAGCGGCGCGAGCGCCTCGAGCGGGGCGCCCGTGCGCGCCTGCTCATCGAGCTGCAGGCCGTAGGCGAATACGGGCGAGAAACATTCCAGCAGACGCATGGCGCCTAGAGCCACGCTGGACGATCAAGGCCATCCCTCGCCCGGGAACGGGCGATGCGCTTGTCTGCATGAGCTACCGCGGATGCCAAGTCCACCCCGTGCCACCATCGCCACCGCCCTGCCTCAAGCGCGGTCCCCATTGAGCGACTCTCCCATCGCAGTGGCGGGATTCTCCCGGCCATCCGCCCGGTCGGCCATATCACCTAGAGGCTAGGCCATTCGGGGGCTCCGCACGGTTGCCGCGCCGATGCGCCGGGGGTTATGTTGCATGAGCGGATGCGCGGCGATGGGAACGCCACGTGACGCCATGGGGAATGACATGCGCATACTGATCGCGGACGACCACCGGCTGATCGTCGAAGGGGTCAAGCTCAAGCTGGGCGAACTGGGCCCCGACACCGAGTTTGTCGTTGCCATGGACAAGGCGGAACTGCGCGAGACGATCCACTCGCCGGAGGCGGCCGCGCTGTCGCTGGCGCTGATCGACCTGGCCATGCCCGGCGCGCAGGGCAACGAGCACCTGACCGAGATGATCGAACAGCTGCCGCACGTGCCGCTGATCGTACTCTCCGGCTCGGAGGATCCCTCGCTGATGAAAAGCCTGCTCGCCATGGGCGTGCAGGGCTTCATTCCCAAGGCCTATTCGCCCGACGTGATGCTCTCGGCGGTGCGGCTGGTGCTGTCCGGCGGCGTCTACGTGCCGCCCCTGCTGCTGCAGGAGCATGTCGATGGCGCCGGCACCACGCCGGCTTCGCCGGCTGCCTCGGCACAGTCGGCGTTCTCCGATTCGCTGGAAGAACGCCTGCGCAAGCTGCTCACCGAGCGCCAGATCGACGTGCTGCGCCTGCTTTCGCAGGGCAAGCCGAACAAGCTGATCGCCCGTGACCTGGGCATCAGCGAGGGCACCGTGAAGATCCACCTCGCCGCCATCTTCCGCGCGCTCAACGTGCGCAACCGGGTCGAGGCGGTGGTGGCTTCGCGGCGCATCAGCGGGTTGTAGGGCGCAAACGGCGTCGGGTGCGCCATGCGGGGGCGTGAACAGGCGCCAGGGCTTTCACCTGCGCCCCACATGGGCGGCGTATGCTGCCCCGGCCTGGGCGAGGCCCCCGATGGCCGCGCGCCCAGCCACTTCCGACGGCCGACCAGGAGATGCCGCGGTGGCGAGGGGACCGAGTTCACGCCGTGGGTGCCGGCATGCCTGGCCGAGGATGGCATGGCTGACGCTGGCCTGCCTGCTGTGCTGCGCCCTGCCGGCGCTGGCGGAGGCACCGCCACGCGCCGACACGCATATCAGCGCGCTGACCTTCGGCATCCTGCCGATCGGCGGCCCGTCCGAATCGCTGGAAGCCTGGCGTCCCATGCTGGACGACCTCAGCCGCACCCTGCAACTGCCGATACGCAGCCTGTCGGTGAGCACCTATGAGGGCCTGGCCCAGGCGATGACCGAGGAACGCGTCGATTTCGCCTTCGTCTCCGGGCGGCTCGCGCTCGACGCGGTCACCCGCGACCACATGCAGGTCATCGCCCAGCTCACGCGCACCAACGGTTCGCGCGGCTATTACTCGGTGCTGCTGGTCGCCAGGGACTCGCCACTGCGGACCATCGACGACCTGTTCCGGCAACCCGGCAAGCTGCGTTACGCGCGCGGCGAAGTACTGTCGGTTTCCGGCTATCTGGTGCCCGAGACGCAGCTGTTCGCCAACCGCCGCCTCGACTCGGACACCTTCTTCGCCAACGTCACCGTGGACAACCACCAGAACAACGCGTTGGCCGTGGCCAACGACGAGGTGGACGTGGCCACCAACAACACCGCCGACATGGAACGCTTCGCCAAGCGCTTTCCCGACCAGTACGCGCGGCTGCGCGTGCTGTGGACCTCCAGCCTGATTCCCCATGCGGTGGTGGTGATCCGCACCGACCTGCCGTCCGAGCTGCGCCGGCGGGTGGCCGCGGCGCTCACCGCCTACGGCAAGGGAAAGAATGCCGCGGCCGAGCTGGCCAAGCTGCAGCTGATCCACGACATCAGCGGCTTCGCGCCGGCCGGCAACGAAACCCTGGTGCCGTTCGCGGACATCGAGTTCAACCTCGACCGGCGCCGTGCCTACAGCGCCCAATGGGTGAGCGACGCGGCCATGCAGGCGCGCCTGCACAAGATCGACGCCGAGCACGAAGCGCTGGTCCGCCAGCTGATGGCGCCGCCGTCGCCGTGAACGGCGGCGGCGCGGCGGCCTTGCTCAATGCTGCTGCATGTCCTTGATGTTCATGCTTTGCCCGTTGGGCATGACCATGTCGCCGGGCTTCTGGTCGGCCGCGCAGGGACCCACCCAGTGGCCGGCGCTGGTCAGCGCGACGTGGCTCTGCCCCATCACCGCCGGGTCGTAGGACATTTCCCCATCGGTGCGATAGGCGGTATCGCCGTCGAACTTGGTCTCGCTGTGGCTGGTCATGTTGACCGACCCGTTGGGGGTATCCAGCTTGCACACCGCGTCGGACACCACGGTGGTGCCCTGCACGCTGATGTTGAACTTGCTGCACAGCTTCCCGCTCATCTGCGTGCCCATCTTGTACATTGCCTGGTCGGTGTCCGCGTCCAGGCAGAGCTTCATCACCTGCGGGTGGCCGCCCATGCCGGTGGTCTGCATCTCCCACAGGCCGGGCTTGCGCTTGGGCATGTTGGCGGGCAGGTCCTGCGCCAGGGCGAGGCTGGCGACGCCCAGCAGGGAAATGGCAAGCAGCGGGCGGCAACGTACGGACATGGGGATCTCCAAGAGGCCCGGCGGGCCATGCGGTGTGCAAGGTAACGCCAAATCGCAACGGCGTCATGCGACCGCCGCCGCTCGGGCCGCCTGGCCCCGCGCTTTCGCGTCCACGGGTCTGGATAGGCCATTCGAACTATGGCGCCTCGCGCTAGAACGAAGTGCGTATCGTGCTGCCGGCGACGATTCCCTAAAGTGCATGCGGGACGCCGCGCCGTCGGCGTGCCCGACACGGCCGTCATCGCCATCCTCATGCCGCAGGTCTCTCTCCATGCAGCCGACTCCTGCCATGTTCCGCCCACGGATGCCCCGGCCACGCCAGCACGCGTCGCCGGCACGGCAGTGCGCGCAGGAGGCCTGACGCATGGAACCACGCCCGCACCTGCTGCCCCGCCTGTTCATCGATGTCGTCCTGCCCAGCGCGATCGCCGCGCTGGCGCTGGTGCTCGCGCTGTGCGTACAGCAGACGCACCACCTGGCCGAGCGCACCGATGCCGCGATTGCGCTGCGCCTGGAACGCCTCGCCGGCGAACTGGGCAGCCAGAGCCAGGCACTGCCCCAGGCCACGCTGGACCGCGCCCTGCGCGACGGACAGGAGGACCAGTTGGTACGGGTGGAGCTGCACCGCCCGGACGGCAGCCTGTGGAGCAGCGGGGCGCCGGTCGCCGAGGGCGGCGCCATCTACCGCAGCGAGCTGCGCGACGCCGGCCAGGCCGCCTCGTGGCTGAGCATGCAGGTGGACATCCGTCCCCTGCGCCGCGCGCAGGGCATGGTCTGGTTGCTGGGCAGCCTGTGCGCCATGGGCATCGTCCTGCTCACCTGGCTGGCCAGGGCCACCCTGCGCCACCGGGTGATGGAACCGCTGGCTCAGGTGCGCGAAGCACTGCACGAACTGGTCAACGCCCGCCGTCCCACCTTGGAGATAGGCGCGACCAGCGCGGAATTCGACGACCTCCAGCTGACGCTGCAGCGCCTGACCGAACTGCAGGACGAGCAGCGCCGCGACTGGAGCGCCCTGCAGCACGACAACGCCGTGGAGGCGCTCGACCGCCTGCGCCAGAGCCAGGCGGCCACGCGCAGCAAATCCCAGTTCATTGCCCTGGTCAGCCATCACTTCCGGCAGCCGCTGCAGGCGCTCGAGCTGTTCGCCGGAGGCCTGGACGGCGATGGCGAGCGGCGTCCGCTGTTTGACCAGATGCGCGCCAGCATCGCCGCCATGACCCGCCTGCTGGACGCGCTGCTGGAAATCTCCCGGCTCGACGCCGGGGTCATCGCGGTGAAGCCGGCGGGCTTCACCGCCGCCGAACTGTTCATGCGCGACCGCACCTCGCTCAACCACGAGGCGGCGCAGCAGCAGGTCACCCTGGCCTGGCGTGGCAGCCACCACCGCCTGCACGGCGACGCCGACGTGGCCGCCCAGTTGCTCTACCAACTGGCCAGCAATGCCATCGCCAGCGCGCCGCACGGACGCGTGCTGATCGCCGCGCGCCGACGCGGCCAGGCCGTGCGCATCGAAGTGCGCGACAATGGGCCGGGCATTGCGGTGATCCACCAGCAGCGCATCTTCGAGGAGTTCGTGCAATTGCAGACCGGCGAAAGCGAGCGGCGCAACGGCTACGGCCTGGGCCTGGCCATCGCCGAGCGGCTGGCCCGGCTGCTGGGCACCCGCATCGGCCTGCGCTCCGAACCCGGGCGCGGCAGCACGTTCTGGTTCGATCTGCCGCACCTGCCGGTCATGGAAATCCATTCCACCCCGCGCAGCCGTTCCTCGGCCACCTGGCGACAGGCAAGCTGATCCCTCTCGACCGGAGCACAGGCGTCCGGAGCATGCCGGACCGTGTCTGTCGCCGCAGGCGCTTCGGCAAGCCGTCCGCGCCACGCGTCCTTGCACCGGCGGGCCGACGGGCACACGCTTCGCCGACTTCGACGATCCTGTGGTGACGAAGGCCGTATCGACCCTACATGTACGCCGTATTCCGGCGCGAATTCAACTGCACGCCAAGGCAATCTCCGCCAACTGATGGCACTGAATCGGGGATGGGTCAGATGAGAGTGGACGTCACTGGATACGAAAGCCCATTAAAAAACCCCGCTTGGGCGGGGTTTCTTTACCGTATCCTGGATCGCACTGAACATCCGTGGAAGCCAATTTGGTGGGCCGTCCGGGACTCGAACCCGGGACCAATAGATTAAAAGTCTACTGCTCTACCGACTGAGCTAACGGCCCATCTTCAAAGGCAAGCCTGCCATTTTATGATCTGTATGGCGCGGGCACAAGCAAAGGCGTTCAGGCGTAGCGGGTGGGATCGGGCAGCCCGGCGGCGGCGAAGCCCTGCGCGCGCAGGCGGCAGGCGTCGCAATGGCCGCAGGCGCGGCCCTGCGCATCGGCTTGGTAGCAGCTTACCGTCTCGGCGAAATCCACCCCCAGGCGCTGGCCCTCGCGGGCGATGTCGGCCTTGCTCATGCGCATCAGCGGCGCGTGTATGCGGATGCCCGCCCCTTCCACGCCCGCCTTGGTGGCCACGTTGGCCAGGGTCTCGAACGCCTCGATAAAGGCCGGGCGGCAATCGGGATAGCCCGAATAATCCACCGCGTTCACGCCGCACCAGATGTCGGTGGAACCGAGCACCTCGGCCCAACCCAGCGCGATGGACAGCATGATGGTGTTACGTGCCGGCACATAGGTCACCGGGATACCCTGCCCGTCGGCCTGGTCGAGCGGCACGTCGATATCGGCTGTCAGCGCCGAGCCGCCGATGGTGCGCAGGTCCACCTGCACCGTCTTGTGCTCGACCGCGCCGAGCAGGCGCGACACGCGCTCGGACGCTTCCAGCTCGGCGCTGTGGCGCTGGCCATAGGCCACACTCAGCGCGTACACCTGATAGCCCTGCTCGCGGGCGATGGCGATGGTGACGGCCGAATCCATGCCGCCGGAGACGAGCACGACGGCCTTGCGGGGTGACGATTGAGACATCGATGTATCCACTCCAGGGTTCAGGCCGGCGATCCGGCCGAAAAGCGCTGTCGGCAACACAGGCCGGCGCGCGGAAATCTATTGTGCGGCATCAGGCTGGCCAGTCGCGCACAGGGTGCGCTCCCATAGTTCGGTGCCATCCTGTGGGAGCACACCCTGTGCGCGACTCCACCCCGCCTCAATGCCCCGGCGCGTCGTTCCACAGCAGCTTGTGCAACTGCAACTGGAAGCGCACGTCCAGCCGGTCGGCGATGATCCACTCGGCCAGTTCGCGCGGCTGGACCGCGCCGTGCACCGGCGAGAACAGCACCATGCAGCGCGCGGCAAGCCCGTGTTCGGCCACCGCCGCGCGCGCCCATTCGTAGTCGGCGCGGCTGGCGATGACGATCTTCACCTGGTCGTGCGGCAGCAGATGGTCCAGGTTGGACCACAGGTTGCGCTGGGATTCGCCCGAATCCGGCGCCTTCAGGTCCATCACCTTGCGTACGCGCGGATCGACCCGCGACACGTCGAGCGCACCCGAGGTTTCCAGCGACACCTCGTGGCCGGCATCGCACAGGCGCTGGAGCAGGATCAGGCAGCGCTTCTGCGCCAATGGCTCGCCGCCGGTCACGCACACGTGCCTGGCCCCATGCGAGGCCACCTCGGCCACGATGTCGTCGATCGCGCGCCAGTTGCCGCCATAGAACGAATATTCGGTATCGCACCACACGCAGCGCAGCGGACAGCCGGTAAGGCGCACGAACACCGTGCGCCAGCCGATCGCATCGGCCTCGCCCTGGATCGAATGGAAGATCTCGGTGATGCGCAGCCGTTCGGCCGGGACCTTGGCCGGCGTGGCCATCACCACGCTGGCGTTGCTGCCGCTCACCGCCACGACCTCAGTTGGCCGTCTGCAGTTGCAGGCGGCGCAGGCGCTCCTGGGCCAGGCTGGCGGCCTTGGAACCTGGGTACTTGGCGGTGACGGACTTCAACGTGGCCTTGCCGGCATCGACCTGCTTGAGCTCGATCTGGCTGTAGCCGAGCTTGAGCAGGGCGTCGGGCGCCTTCTCGCTCTGCGGGAACTGGCTGAGCAGGGTCTGGAAGGCTTCCAGCGCCACCTGGTAGTTCATGGTGACGTAGTACGACTCGCCCAGCCAGTAATAGGCATTGGGCAGCAGCGGGCTGTCGGGGTACTGCTGGATGAAGCCGCGGAACCCACGCGAGGCGACCACGTAGTCGCCGCCCTTGAGCGCCTTGAAGGCATCGTCATAGGCCGCCTGTGCGCCTGCCGCGTTGGCGGCGGGCGCGGCGCCCTTCTTGCCGGCATCGGCGGCCGGTGCCGCCGGCTTGCCTGCCGCGGCGGCGGTGGGCGGTGGCGGCGTGGCAGCCGCAGGCGCGCCTGCCGGAGGATTGGGGGTGCTTGCGGCCTGGGCCGGATTGCCCGCCGCGCCACCGGCACCGCCCTCGAGGCGGCCCAGGCGCGAATCGAGATCCACGTACTGCGCCTTGTTCTTGTCGTTCGCTTCCTGCAGTTGGTGCTGCAGTTCCTCGATCTGGCCCTGCATCTGCTGCAACTGGGACTGCAGCGCCTGCACCTGGTTGACCAGGGTGGTGCCGCCCTGGTTCTGGTTCTGCGCCTGCTGCTCGAGCCGGGACACGCGGTCGGCGAGGCTGAGGCGGGAATCCTGGGCCGGCGCGGGGACGGCAAAAAGCATGGCGGACGCTATCGCGCCCGCCATGCCCATCCTGGCCGTGAAACGGTTAGCCAGTCGCTGCTTCATTACTTCGCCGTGTAGACGATCTCGACGCGGCGGTTCTTGGCCCAGCAGTCCTCGTTGTGCTCACGGCACACCGGCTTTTCCTTGCCGTACGAGATCACGTTGAGCTGGCTGGCCGAGCCGCCGTTCGACTGCAGGGCGCTGGACACGGCATTGCCGCGGCGCTCGCCCAGGCCGAGGTTGTACTCGCGGGTGCCGCGCTCGTCGGCATTGCCTTCCAGGCGGATCTGCGCCATCGGGCGATCCTGCAGGTACTTGGCGTGGCAAGCCATGATCTGCTGGAACTCCGGCTTGATTTCATCCTTGTCGAAATCGAAGTACACAACGCGCTGACGCAGGCAGGCGTCGGTATCGAGATCAGCCGGGGTGTACTTGTGCTCGGTGGGAGCCGGGGTGGTCACCGGAGCCTGCTCCGGGGCCGGCTGCGGCTTGACTTCCTGCTTCTTCGAGCATGCGGCCGCGCCAACGCAGAGCAGGGCGACCAGGGCGACGCGAACGGTCTTATTCATGGTGGACGTTCCTTCAAACAGGTTTGAGTTCCGACAGTCAATGATGATTGCGGTTTCGGGACAGTTTTCGCCGGTGAACCGGCTGTTATTTTGACATTTTGCTGCCGGCGGTGCGCTGTCTCGCAACCGCCTGACCCGCCGGGCGCGACGGATTGCCGCGCCTGGCAAGCTGGTAGACCCGGGGGGTCGGCGTTGGCTTCACGCCCGGATCACATGGCCGTGACGCTCGCGCGCCACGACATGAACTGGTCAACGCTGCCGATAGGGACCCCAGGCCGGTTCGCGAACGTCGCCATCGGCCAGCACGAGCCGCTGCCTGACGAGTCCATCGGCGGACACGGCATAGAGGACACCGCGCCGGCCTTCGGAGGCGGCGTACAGCAACATGCTGGCGTTGGGCGCGAAACTCGGAGTTTCATCGATCGGACCCGGCGAGATGAAGCGCACCTGCCCACCCAGACTGCGATCCATAATAGCAATACGATACACGTTCCCGTTGCCCTGCACCATCGCGATCTGGTTGCCGTCGTAGCTGATCGAGGCGTTGGCGTTGAACTGGCCCTGGAAGGTGATCCGGTCGGCCGAGCCGCCGCCGGCGGGCATCTGGTAGAGCTGCGGGCGGCCGGAACGGTCGGAGGTGAAGATGATGCTCTGGCCGTCCGGGGTCCAGCGCGGCTCGGTGTCGATGGCCAGGTTGGTGGTCAGGCGGGTCTCCTGGCGGGAGGCCAGGTCCATCACGTAGATCTCCGGGTTGCCCTGGTAGGACAGGGCCAGGGCCAGCTTGCTGCCGTCCGGCGAGAACGACGGGGCGCCGTTGATGCCCTTGGCGCGGGCCGAGAGCAACTGGCGCGAACCGGTGGTGATGTCCTGCACGTAGATGGCCGAGTTGCCGCTCTCGAAGGAGACGTAGGCAATCTTGCGGCCATCCGGCGACCACGCCGGCGACAGCAGCGACTCGCGCGAACGGGCCACCACCTGCGGGTTGTAGCCATCCGAGTCGGCCACGATCAGCGAGTAGGTGGTGTTGTTGCCCAGGCCCACGGCGGTGATGTAGGCGATGCGGGTCCAGAAGGCGCCGCGCACGCCGGTGATCTTCTCGTAGATGGCGTCGGCGATCTGGTGGGCCACGCCACGCAGGTCGCCGGCCGGGGCGGTGTACGCCTGGGCCAGCAGGCTCTGCTGCTTGTTGACGTCCCACAGCTCGTACTCCACCCGCAGCATGCCGCCACCGGCGTCGCTGATGCGGCCGACCGTGATGTAGTCCTGCTTGAGCAGGCGCCAGGTGGCGAAGTTGATGTCCGCGCCCTTGGAGGGCATCTCCACGATCTCGCTCTTGGCCAGCGAGCGGAACTTGCCGGAACGGTTGAAATCGTTGCGGATGACATCGGCCACGTCGGTGGGCAGCGGCGCGCCGCCGGCCTGGGCGAACGGCACCACGGCGATGGGCGTGGCCGTCTTCAGGCCGCCGACGATATCGACGTTGAGCGACTGGGCTGCCGCGGGACCGGCGATCAACGCGGCCACCACGAGCAGAACGAGGGCGAGGCTTGAGCTCAGTTTGCGCATGGGCTTCATCACTGCGGCCTGAAAGTGAAATCAAGTTGGCGTTGGAATACGCTCTCGAAACCCTTGTAGGGCAAGGGTTGCGCGCGCAGCACGGCGTTCTCGATGGAGCGCTTGCCGGCTTCGTCGTAGGGACAGCTGGAGTCGACCTTGGCACTCATCACGTCGCCGCCCGGCAGCTGCACGATATGCACGACGCACGGCGTGTCCGGCATGTTATCCGGGCGCAGCCAGTTCTGCGTGACCGCGTTCTGAATCGATGCCAAATACTGGGCGAGCAGCCCCGCGTCCGGGCCGTTGTTGCCGGTCTGCCGCTGGGCGGCGTTGGGCACGTTGGCCAGGCCGTTGTCCTGGGCGTTCTGCAGGTCCTGCATCTGCTGCTTAGCCTGCCTGGCCTTGCTGTCCGCCCGCTTGGTCTGCTGGTCGGCCGCGTCCATCTTGGCGAACAGCTCGTCGATCTGCTTCTGCTTTTCCTGCTTCTGCCTGGCCGCCTGGGCGTCCAGCTCGGCGGCGCGCTGCTTCTGCTTCTCTTCCTGTTCCTTCTTGGCGTCCTCGGCCTTCTGCAGGGCGTCGGCCACCACCTTTTCCTGGTCCTTGATGTCCGGGTGCTCGGGCGGCGGCGGCAGTGTCTTGACCTTGGGCGCTTCTTCCGAAGGCGGCGGCGGCACGGACGGCGGGGGGGGCACGGTGTCGGGCACCGGCTTGGCCTTGGCCGCCTTCGGCGGCGGCGCGCCGGTGGGGCCGACCAGGGTAGCCTCGATGATCTCGCCGGCCAGGGAAATCGGCTTGGCGCAGGTGATCGGATTCCAGCTCGCCGGCAGGTGCAGGGCGGCGAACAGCCCTTCGTAGAACGAGCACGGGATCACCGCGAGGGCCAGGAAGCCCACGATGCCAAGATGCAGGACGGCGGACAGGATGACCGCCTTGGAGGTGTCCTTGGGAGAGTCGGACCTCATTTCTTGCCGCTCGACTCCGGTGCGCTCATCAGACCGACCTTGGACACGCCGGCCTGCTGCAGCTGGGCCAGCACCTGGTACACGCCGTCGTACTTGCCGTCGCGGTCGCCGGCCACGAGGACGCTGACCTCGGGGTTGGCCTTCACGAAGGCGCCGACCTTGGCCTTCATGGCCTCGGCGTCGATCGGCTGCCGCTTCTCGTTGCCCAGGGTGAGGTAGAGCTGGCCGTTCTGGTCGACCGAGACGATCACCGGTTCCTTCCTGTCCTGCAGCGACTTGGCGTTGGCCTGCGGCAGGTTGACGTCGACGTTGGAGTTGAGCATGGGCGCGGTGACCATGAAGATGATCAGCAGCACCAGCATCACGTCGATGTAGGGAACGACGTTGATCTCGGATTTGAGCTTGTAGCGCTTGTGGCGCGCTGAGCTACGCATCGTTCAAGCCCTCGCTCAGGCCGCTTCGTCGGTCTGGATCTGCCGCTGCAGCACCGAGGAGAACTCCTCCTGGAACACTTCGTAGCGGGAGGCGACGCGTTCGACCTTGTTGGCGAAGCGGTTGTACGCCCACACCGCCGGGATCGCGGCGAACAGGCCCATGGCGGTGGCGATCAGTGCCTCGGAGATGTGCGGGGCGACCACGGCGATGGTCACGTCCTTCATCTCGCCCAGGCCCTGGAAGGCGCCCATGATGCCGATGACCGTGCCGAACAGGCCGACGTACGGGCTGATCGAACCGACGTTGGCGAGGAACTCGAGGTTGCGCTCCAGGCGGCCGATCTCGCGGGTGCCGGCCACGCGCATGGCGCGCTCGGAACCCTCGATGACCACGCGCATGTCGTGCACGCGGCGCTGGCGCTGTCGGACGAATTCGCGGAAGCCCGATTCGAACACGGTCTCCATGCCGCCGTTGCCCGCGCCGCGGTTGCTCACCTCGCGGAACAGCTGGGCCAGGTCGGCGCCGGACCAGAAGCGTTCCTCGAAACCCTCGGCCTCCTCCATCGCGGATTTCAGCTGCGCGTGCTTGCGGATGATGATCACCCAGGAGAGGAAGGAGAACACCAGAAGCACCAGCATGACCGCCTGCACCAGGATGCTCGCCTCGGCGACCAGCTTGAATATGTTCACTCCACCGTTCATTGCTCGAAGGTTCTCCAGCGCACGTACTTTATTGAGGGGAAAGGCCGGGGATGAGGTCGGCCGGAATCTGCACCGGACGCATGCGGCGGACGTCGACGCACGCCACGCGCACCTTCGCGCGGACCAGCTCCGCGCCGTCCGCCCGGTGGATCGATTGGGCGAAAAGGATACTGGCTGCGCGCCGTTCTTTGACTTCCACGCTTACCGACAGTTCATCATCCAGCAGGGCCGCCTTGAGGAAATCGATCTGCATCTCCCGGACCAGGAAGGCCAGGCCGGTCGATTCCTTGACCGCCGCCTGGCTGATGCCCAGTCCGCGCAGCCATTCGCTGCGGGCGCGCTCCATGAAACGCAGGTAGCTGGCGTGGTAGACCACCCCGCCGGCGTCGGTGTCTTCCCAGTAGACGCGGACGGGCCAGGTGAAGGGAGCGGGGGCGGTTTCGACGGTCATGAGGATGAGGGGCCAGGGCCGGGTAGTGAGGGCGCAAGTCCGCACGGGTATCGCGGCACTGAAGCCGGCCTCCGGGAGCCAGTTTTCACGCCCTCGCTATTCATCCCTCGTCCCTGCCTCGAAAAGATCGGCCGCCACCGCCTGGCGGGGCGGCGGGGTCAGCCCCAGGTGGCGCCAGGCCTTGGGGCTGGCCATGCGGCCGCGCGCGGTGCGCACCAGGAAGCCCTGCTGGATCAGGTAGGGCTCGACCACGTCCTCCAGCGTGCCACGGTCCTCGCTGAGCGCGGCGGCCAGGGATTCCACGCCCACCGGGCCGCCATCGAAGTTCTCGATGATGGTGACGAGCAGGCGCCGGTCCAGCTCGTCGAAGCCCTCGGCATCGACCTTGAGCATGTCGGTGGCGGCCCGGGCGGCGTCGAGGGTGATCTGGCCGTCCGCGCGCACCTCGGCGTAGTCGCGCACGCGGCGCAGCAGGCGGTTGGCGATGCGGGGGGTGCCGCGCGAGCGGCGGGCGATTTCCTGCGCCCCTTCCGGCCCGCAGGCGATGCCCATGATGCGGGCGGAACGGCGCACGATGGCGGTGAGCTCATCGGGCGTATAGAACTCCAAACGCTGCACGATGCCGAAGCGGTCGCGCAGCGGCGCGGTGAGCAGACCGGCGCGGGTGGTGGCGCCGATCAGGGTGAACGGCGGCAGGTCGAGCTTGATCGAGCGGGCCGCGGGGCCCTCGCCGATCATGATGTCGATCTGGAAGTCCTCCATCGCCGGGTAGAGCACTTCCTCCACCACCGGCGAGAGGCGATGGATCTCGTCCACGAACAGTACGTCGTGCGGTTCGAGGTTGGTCAGCAGCGCGGCCAGGTCCCCCGCCCGCTCCAGCACCGGGCCGGAGGTGGAGCGCACGTTGACGCCCAGCTCGTTGGCGATCACGTGGCTGAGGGTGGTCTTGCCCAGGCCGGGCGGTCCGAAGATCAGCACGTGGTCCAGGGCGCCGCCGCGCTTCCGGGCCGCTTCGATGTAGATCGACAGCTGCTCGCGCACCGCCTGCTGGCCCAGGTATTCGGCCAGCCGCTTGGGCCGGATGGAAGCCTCAAGGGCCTCGTCGTCCAGCTGGGCGGCGGCGGTGACGATGCGATGGTCGGTCATTACCAGGGAATAGGGAGTCGGGAATAGGGAGTCGGCCGGGTGCTGCCATTCTACCCATTCCCTACTACCCGTTCCTTCCCTTCTTCAAATCTCCACTTGCGCGCCCAGCTCGATCAGCCGGTTACCGGGGATCTGGAAGAACGCCGTGGCCGGCAGCGCGTTGCGCGCCAGGAAGGCGAACAGCTTGTCGCGCCACAGCGCCATGCCGGGCCGGCGGGCGTCCGCGATGATGGTCTCGCGCGAGAGGAAGAAAGTGGTGTCCATCATGTCGAACGGCAGGCCCGCCTTGGAGCACTTGGAGAGGGCCAGCGGGATGTTCGGGTCCTCGGCGAAGCCGAAGCGCAGCTCCAGCCCGTAGAAGTCGCCGCCCAGTTCGGTGATGGCGATGCGCTCGCCGGCGTCGGCCGTGGGCGTTTCCAGCATGTCCACCGTCAGCAGCACGTTGCGCTCGTGCAGCACCTTGTTGTGCTTGAGGTTGTGCAGCAGCGCGTGCGGTACGGCATGCTGGTTGGCGGTGAGGAACACCGCCGTGCCCGGCACGCGCAGTGGCGGGTGCTCGGCGATGTTCTCGATGAAGGGCTCCAACGCCAGGCCGGACTGCTTGATCTCGCGTACCACCAGCTCGCGCCCGCGGCGCCAGGTGGTCATCACGATAAACACGCCCACGCCCAGCACCAGCGGGAACCAGCCGCCATGGGCGATCTTCAGCGCATTGGCGCCGAAGTACGACAGGTCCAGCGCCAGCAGCAGGATGCCCACCGGCACCACCACGGCCCAGTTCCAATGCCAGTGCCGGCGCGCCACCACCAGGGCCAGCACCGTGGTCATGGTCATGGTGCCGGTCACCGCGATGCCGTAGGCCGCGCCCAGGTTGTCGGAGCTGCGGAAGCCCAACACGGCGCCGAACACCAGCACCAGCAGCATGCGGTTCACCCACGGCACGAAGATCTGGCCGGACATCTCGCGCGAGGTATGCACCACCGCCATGCGCGGCGAATAGCCCAGCGACATCGCCTCGCGGGTCATCGAGAACGCGCCGGAGATCACCGCCTGCGAGGCGATCACCGCGGCCGCCGTGGCCAGCGCGATCATCGGGTACAGCAGCGTCTGCGGTATCAACAGGTAGAACGGACTCTCGATCGCCCTCGGGTTGAGCAGCAGCAGGGCGCCCTGGCCGAAGTAGTTGAGCAGCAGGGCCGGCAACACGAAGCAGAACCATGCCATGCGGATCGGCTTCTTGCCGAAGTGGCCCATGTCCGCATACAGCGCCTCCGCGCCGGTCAGTGCCAGCACCACGCCGCCCAGCGCGATGAAGGAGGTCTGCCCATGACTGAAGAAGAAGCGCACGGCATAGGCCGGATTGACCGCGTACAGCACCTGCGGATGCTGCACGATCTGGCGTATGCCGAGCACCGCCAGCACCAGGAACCATACCGTCATCACCGGCGCGAACGCCTTGCCCACCGCATGCGTGCCGTGGCGCTGGAGGGCGAACATGCCGGCCAGGATCACCAGCGCGATCAGCACCACGAAACGTCCCAGCGAGGGCGCAGCCACCTCCAGGCCTTCCACGGCGCCCAGCACCGAGATCGCCGGCGTGATTACGCCGTCGCCGTAGAACAGCGCGGCGCCGAAGATGCCCACGAGGCCAAGCACCCAGCGCGCCCGCGCCGAACTGCCCATGGAGCGCTGCGCCAGGGCCATCAGCGCCATGATGCCGCCCTCGCCCTTGTTGTCGGCGCGCATCACGAAGGTCACGTACTTGAGCGAAACCACGATGATGAGCGACCAGAAGATCAGCGAGAGCACGCCGAGCACCGCCGGCGGCGTGGGCGTCATGCCGTGCGTGCCCAGCGTTTCCTTCATGGTGTAGAGCGGGCTGGTGCCGATGTCGCCGAAGACGACGCCGATCGCTCCCAGCGCAAGCTTCATAACGCGGCGGCGCAGATCCGATGCGCTGCCGTTCTGCATGCTTTCATGGCCCACGTGAATCAGCTCCCGAGTGCGGCGCGCAGCGCCTTGCGGATGATGGCTTCGGCGGTGTCGCCCTCGGCGGCGACCTTCTGCACCAGGCGGGCGACTTCCGCCGGCTTGTAGCCCAATTGCTGCAGGGCCACCGTGGCCTCGCCGGCGGGATCGAGCGCCGCGCTGTCGGCCCGCACGCCGGCGCCCGGCAGAACGGTGCCAGCCATGCCGTCCACGCGATCGCGCAGTTCCACCACCATGCGCTCGGCGGTCTTTTTGCCGATGCCGGGGATCTTGGTCAGCGCCACCACGTCGCCAGCCTGCACCAGCCGCGCGAAGTCGCCGGTGGAGACGCCCGACAGCACGGCCAGCGCGATCTTGGCGCCGATGCCGCTGACCTTCTGCAGGTTGCGGAACAGCGCGCGCTCGGCCTCGTGCAGGAAACCATAGAGGGCGACGCTGTCCTCCTTCACCGCGTAATGGGTGAGCAGGACGACTTCCTTGCCGGTGGCCGGCAGGTCGTAGATGGTGGACATGGGCGCCTCCAGCTCGTAGCCGACGCCCCCCACCTCCACCAGCAGCCACGGCGGCTGCTTGGAGACCAGGATGCCGCGCAGGCGACCGATCATCGGCGACGCCTCCAGGCGGTGCGCGGGATGCCCACGCGCGCGAGGCTGGCGCGGGTGTGCGCGTGCGCCACGGCGATGGCGAGCGCGTCCGCGGCGTCGGCCTGCAACGGCCCCTTGAGTCCGAGCAGGACACCGATCATGTGTTGTACCTGGGTCTTGTCGCCACGCCCGCTGCCTACCACGGCCTGCTTGACTTCCGTCGCTGCGTACTCGTGCACCGCGATCCCCTGGCTGACGACCGCGCAGATCGCGGCTCCCCTCGCCTGCCCCAGTTTCAGTGCCGAATCGGCGTTGCGCGCCATGAATACGCGCTCCACCCCGCACTCCTCCGGTCGATGGGCGGCGATGATGGCACACAGCTCGTCAAATATGCGTTTCAGGCGCAGCGGGAAGCTGGCCTCGCCGGCCACCGCCAGCGCGCCATGGAAAACGTGGGACAGCTTGCCGCCGGCGTCGACATCGATGATGCCGACACCCGTGCGCTGGCTGCCCGGGTCGATGCCGATGATGCGCGTCATGAGCGTGGCGTCGCCGGACCGGCGGACGGCGAGCGCTTAGCTGTCCGCCTCGGCGGGCAGCAGCGCGTTGTGCGAGACCTCGCTCACGTCGTCGAGCGCATCGAGCTTCTCGATCAGGTCGAGCAGGGTTTCCAGTGCCTCCTCGGGCACCGGCACGCGGTTGTTCGGACGCATGCCGACGCCGGCATGCTCGGCGCTGAGGCCCGCCGCGGCGAGCGCCTGCTGCACGGCCTCGAAGTTTTCCGGCGCGCACAGCACGGTGCTTTCGCCGTTCTCATTCACCACGTCGTCGGCGCCGGCCTCCAGCGCGGCCTCCAGCACCTTTTCCTCGGCCGCCTCGTCGCCGCCGGTGGCGAACACCAGCTCGCCCACGCGGGAGAACTGGAACGCCACCGAGCCGGAGGTTCCCAGGTTGCCGCCATGCTTGGTCAATGCGTGGCGCACGTCGGCCACGGTGCGGGTCGGGTTATCGGTGAAGCAGTCGATGATGAGCGCGATGCCGCCCGGGCCATAGCCCTCGTAGCGCAGCTCTTCCATCGCGGCGCCGCCGTCGGCGCCCGAGCCGCGCTTGATGGCGCGCTCGATGGTGTCCTTGGGCATGTTGGCCGACAAGGCCTTGTCCACCGCCGAGCGCAGGCGCGGATTGAGCGCGGGATCGGGCACGCCGCCGCGCGTGGCAACGGTGATTTCGCGGATCAGCTTGGTGAACACCTTGGCGCGCTTGGCGTCTTCGGCGTTCTTGCGACCTTCGATGGACGGGCCTCTACCCATGGCACTTCCTGCAAATCTGCTGAACGGACAAGAGGTGAATTGTATCGCCTTGGAGCCTCGACCGGGCAAGCAGCCAGACCAGGACGGCCCGGCGGTCATCCCGCTACGTGCCCGAAACGCCCATGGTGCAGGAATTCGATGACCTGCCGCGCCGCCTCGTGGGAGAACAGCAGGCCCGTATGGTTGGTTTCCACGATGCAATGGTCGGCGATGCCCGGCAGGCGCGTTTCCTCCACCGTCACGCAGCCGTCGTTGTCGCCCTCGAACTGGCCCAGCACGCTGCCCAGCCCCAGCGGCAGGCGCCCCGCCACCACGCCGACCTCGCGCGGTCCCTCCCAGCGCTCGAAGCCGTGCTCGATCAGTTCGCGGTTATGACCCAGCAGCACCTCGCCGCCGCGCCCCATGCCGGCGAAGCGCCGCGCGGCCGCGCTGCCCTTGAGCGGCGCCCCCAGGCAGACCACCCGGCCCGGCGGCAGCTGCGCATCCTCGGCGCAGGCCCTGAGGGCGAGCAGCCCGCCCAGGCTGTGGCCGACCAGGTGCACGTTCGGCGCCTCCTGCGCCAGCGCGTGGATGCGCGCCTCCAGGCTACCCAGGATACGCGGCTGGGTGGCGGCCACGCTCATGTAGTCGAAGCGGTGCACGCGCAAGCCCGCCTCCATCAGGCGCCGATGCAGCATCAGCAGCGCGAAGCCGCGCATCCACAGGCCATGCAGGAGAATGACGTGATCGGTCATGGTGCGGGACAACGGCCTTCAATGACGGGACGGGCGACCGATCGCAACCCGGTCGTATCGACGGAGTCCATTGTGCATAAAAAGTTGCAGCGGACCGCGCCGCGGCACCTGCCGTCATTCCGGCGCAGGCCGGAATGACGGCAGGACAGTCAGGCCGGCCTGGCCTCCGCCGCCACGCGCACGTGCAGTTCCTTGAGCTGCGGCTCCGATACCGCCGATGGCGCGTCGGTCATCAGGTCCTGCGCGCTGGTGGTCTTGGGGAAGGCGATCACGTCACGGATCGACTCGGTACCGGCCATCAGCGCGGCGATGCGGTCGATGCCGAAGGCCAGGCCGCCGTGCGGCGGCGCGCCGAACTTCAGCGCCTTCAGCAGGAAGCCGAACTTCGCCTCGGCTTCCTCCGGGCCGATGCCCAGCAAGTCGAACACCGTGCTCTGCATCTCCGGGCGATGGATGCGGATGGAGCCTCCACCGATCTCGTTGCCGTTGAGCACCATGTCGTAGCCGCGGCTTACCGCGATGGCGGCGTTGGCGCGCAAGTCGTCCACGTCGTCCACCTTGGGCGCGGTGAACGGGTGATGCAGGGCGACGAAACGCTGCTCTTCCTCGTCGTACTCGAACATCGGAAAGTCGGTGACCCACAGCGGCTTCCAGCTGTTCTCCACCAAACCACGATCCTTGCCGACCTTCAGGCGCAGCGCGCCCATGAAGTCGGTGACGGCCTTCCACTTGCCCGCGCCGAAGAACACCATGTCGCCGCTCTGCGCGCCGGTGAGCTTGAGCACGCCCTCCAGTGCCACGTCGTCGAGGAACTTGGCCACCGGCGAGTTGATGCCGTCGCGGCCCTTGGAAAGATCGTCCACGCGCAGCCACGCCAGGCCCTTGGCGCCGTACTTGGCCACGTACTCGGTGAGCTGGTCGATCTCCTTGCGGGTGAAGGTGGCGCCGCCCGGCACGCGCAGCGCGGCCACGCGGCCGCCGGCATCGTTGGCCGGCTCGGCGAACACCTTGAACTCCACGTGCTTCACCGCCTCGGCGACATCCACCAGTTCCAGCGCGATGCGCAGGTCCGGCTTGTCCGAGCCGTAGCGGCGCATCGCCTCGGCCCAGGTCATGCGCGGGAAGGTGGCGTCCAGCTCCACGCCCTGCACTTCGCGGAACACGTGGCGAATCAGTTCCTCCACGAAGTCCTGCACGTCTTTTTCCTCGACGAAGGCGAACTCCAGGTCGAGCTGGGTGAACTCCGGCTGGCGGTCGGCGCGCAAGTCCTCGTCGCGGAAGCAGCGGGCGATCTGGTAGTAGCGGTCGAAGCCCGCCATCATCAGGATCTGCTTGAACAACTGCGGCGACTGCGGCAGCGCGTAGAACTGGCCTGGGTGCACGCGGCTGGGCACCAGGTAGTCGCGCGCGCCTTCCGGCGTGGCCTTGGTGAGGATGGGCGTCTCGATGTCCTGAAAGCCACGCGCGTCGAGGTAGCGGCGCAGCGCCTGCACCAGCTTGATGCGCGTGCGGATCATGCGCTGCATCTCGGGGCGGCGCAGGTCGAGGTAGCGGTAGGTCATCCGCATGTCCTCGTTGGGATTCTCGTGCAGGGCGAACGGCAGGTCCTTCGCCGCGTTGAGCACCTCCACCGTGTCGGCCAGCAGCTCCACCGTGCCGGTGCGCAGCTTGTCGTTGACCGACAGGCGCTTGCGGATGGTGCCGGTGACGCGCAGGCAGTACTCGTTGCCGATCTCGCCGGCCACCGCGAAGGCGGTGGCGTTCTCGCGCTCGATCACCACCTGGGCCAGCCCCTCATGGTCGCGCAGGTCGACGAAGGCCACGTGGCTCTGCAGGCGGAGGGTATTGACCCAGCCGCAAAGGGTGACGGTCTGGCCGACCAGCGCCTCGTCGATGAGGCCGCAGTAATGCGTGCGCATGCGCTTGGAACTCCGGGCCGCAGGGCGGCGAGATGCGTGGAAAAGACCGCGAATGTTAGCACTGGCGCGGCATTGGCGGGCGGCGTACGCGCCGGCCCACCGGAAACCGTGCCTACCAGCGCCGGTCCACCGAGAACAGGCCGCGGCAGCCCTTGGAGACCCACACGCCGGCGCGGTTCCAGCCCCAGCTGGCATCCTGCCGGCAGGGCGAGCCCGACAACTGCCGCAACAGGCGCACGCCGCCGTGGCCGCCCACGTCCACCTGGCAGAAGTGGTACTCGCGGTCGTTGCTCTCGCACTGCAGGCGGATCTCGCGGTTCCAGTCGGGACCTGGCCGCCAGCCGCCGCCCGAAGGCGGCGGAGGCGGCGCGTAACCGCCGCGGCGGATCTCGACGAACTGGCCGCGGCAGCCGCGGTCCACCCACAGCCCGCCGCGATCCACGCCCCAGGTCTGCCCGCGGGTGCACGGGCTGTTGGATTCCTGCCGGATCAGCTCGGCATCGCGCCAGGGCACCTGGCAGCGCGTGAAATGGCCATCATCGCTGCCGCAGCGAACCGGGTCGCGCCCCTGCGCCCGCGCCGCCGGCGCGGCGGCCAGCCAAAAAAAGCCGGCCAACAGGCCGGCGGTCATACCCATCGAAACCGATCGCATCCGGAACATCGTTGCCCGCTCCTTCCAGGTCCATGGCGTGAGGCCACGCTAGCGGGCGTATCTTCAACCGGATTTGAATATCTTGCGACCTCGCCGCAAAAACCTGCCTGTCGGCCAAGTGGCGTTCAGGCAGGCCGATTGTCAGCTATCGCCGCCGCTGGAAGCCGGCGCGGGCGCAGGCGCCGGGGCTGGAGCGCTGGCGTCGCCGGCCAGGTTGCGCTTCTTGTCGCCGTCCTTCTTGAAGTCGGTCTCGTACCAGCCGCTGCCGGCGAGGCGGAAGCCCGGCGCGCTCAGCCGGCGCTTCACCTCGGCCACGTCGCAAGCGGGGCAGATCGTGGGATCGGGATCGGACAGCTTCTGCAGGCGGTCGAAACGATGGCCGCAACGGCCGCATTCGAATTCGTAGATAGGCATGGGGAGACTCCGTAATTCCGGCCGGCGCGGGCACCGGCAGCCCGGCATTATTGCGTCGAAGAGGGCAAATTCAACGGCTGGGCTACCCTTGCCTGTTCGAAACCTTCGCGTGGCCCAAGCACCCCCTCCCAGCCCCCCCCCTGCACGCAGGGGGAGGAGCAACAGCACACTCGCTCTTGGCTCCCTCCCCTGCGTGCAGGGGAGGGTTGGGAGGGGTAGCTCCGGCCATGTCCCTCAGCCCCCCAGCCCCAGCACCACCAGCACCGCGGCCTCGGTCAGTTCCGTCAGGGCTCCACAGGTATCGCCCGTCATGCCGCCCAGCCGGCGCCGGCAGGCCAGCCGCCAGGGCAGGAACACGGCCAGGACCGCCAGCAGCGCCCCGAGACCCCGCCAGCCGGCCAGCGCGCACAAGGCCAGCGCGAACACGATGCCGAGCGCGCAGGCGGCGCGCGGCGCCTCCACCAGCGCGCTGCCGAGCCCGCCGCTACGCACGTAGGGCGTGCTGACGAAGGCGAGCGTCAGGACCGCCCGCCCCAGCAGCGGCGCCAGCCACAGGGCGACATCCGGACGCGGCAGGCCGGCCAGCGCGGCGAATTTCAGCAGCAGCACGAGCACCACCGCCGCCACCCCGATCGGGCCGCTGCGCGGATCCTTCATGATGGCGAGGGTGCGCTCGCGGTCGCCCATGCCGCCGACCCAGGCGTCCGCGCTGTCGGCCAGGCCATCCAGGTGCAGCCCGCCGGTCAGCGCGACCCAGCCGAGCAGCAGCAAGGCCGCCGCCAACAGGGGCGGCGCCCCCGACAGCAGCCAGGCCAGGCCCCACAGCAGGGCACCGACCAGCAAGCCCACCACCGGATACCAGGCCAGCTGGCCCGAGCGCGCCGAGTCATCGAGACTGCCCGATGGCACCGGCAGCCGGGTCAGGAAACCGATGGCGGCCAGCAGCGCGCGCATCAGGCGCCGCCCGGCGCGGCCCAGTCGAGCGGATGCAGCGATGCGTGCGGCACCTCGATATTGGCCATGTCGCCGAAGTCGCGCCCTTCCGCCTCGCAGCGCAACAGGCGGATCGCGCCGCCGTGGGTCACCACCAGCACGCGCTGCGTGACGGCGGCGAGGGCGACCTCGTTCAGCGCCGCGCACAGCCGCTCGCGGAAGGCTGCGAACGGCTCGCCTCCCGGCGGCGGGCAGGCCACCGGGTCGGCCCAGAAACGCGCCAGCGCCTCGCCCTGCTCCTTGGCCAGCACATCGATGGGCACGCCCTGCCAGTCGCCGAAGTGGTACTCGGCCAGTCGCGCGTCCACGCGCAGCGGTACGCGGCGCGCGCTGGCGAGGTCGTGCGCGAAATCCGCGCAGCGCCGCAACGGCGAGGTCACGATGGCGTCCCAGCTGCGGCCGAAGATCGCCGCGCGCAGCTGGGTCCATCCCAGGGGGCTGAGCGCGTCGTCCAACTGGCCGCGGTAGCTGCGCTGGCCGGTGTCGCCATGGCGCAGCAGGTCGATGCCCACGTGCTTGCCGATCATGCGCCGCTGACCCCCGCCTGGGCGAAGGTGGCCATGCGCGCGTGCAGGTCGCAGGCAAGCCGCAGCAGGGGCACGGCGGCGGCCGCGCCGCTGCCCTCGCCCAGCCGCAAGGCGAGATCCAGCAGCGGGTCGGCATCGAGCGCGGCCAGCAAGCGGGCATGGCCGCGCTCGCGCGAGCGGTGCGCGAACAGCATCCAGTCGCGGCAGCCAGGGTTGATGCGCACCGCCACCAGCGCCGCGGCGGTGGTGATGAAGCCATCCACCAGCACGGGGATGCCGCGCTGCGCGCAAGCGATATAGGCGCCGGCCAGCGCCGCGATCTCGAAGCCGCCCACGCGGGCCAGCCAGGCCAGCGGATCGTCGTCGGCGGGATAGCGGGCCAGGGCGCGCTCGATCACCTCGGCCTTGTGCCGGATGCCCCCGGCATCCAGGCCGGTGCCCGCGCCGGCCAGGGCCGCGGGCGATTCGCCCAGCAACGCGCAGGCCAGCGCCGCCGCCGAGGTGGTGTTGGCGATACCCATCTCGCCGCCGATGAACAACTGCGCCTGCGCCTGGCGCGCGGCCTCGGCACTGTCGGCGCCGGCGCCCAGGGCCGCCGCCAGTTGTCCGTCGTCCATCGCCGGCCGCTCGCAGAAGTTGTGCGTCTGCGGGGCGATGATGGCGCGCCGCACCTGCGGCAGCTCGCCCGGATCGTTGACCGTGCCCAGGTTCACCACTTCCAGCATGGCGCCCAGCGAACGCGCGAGCACGCTGATCGCCGCGCCGCCGTTGGCGAAGTTGCGCACCATCTCGCCGGTCACCACCTGCGGGAAGGCCGACACGCCCTCCGCCGCCACGCCATGGTCACCGGCGAACACGCTGATCCACACCTGCTGCGCGGAGGGCTGCGCGGTGCGCTGCAGGCCGGCCAGGCGTATCGCCAGCGCCTCCAGGGTGCCGAGCGAGCCCGGCGGCTTGGTCAGTTGCGCCTGGCGTTCGCGCGCGCGCCGCGCGCTTTCCACATCGACGGCAAGACAGGGGTGACTCAGCCAATCAAGGCTCATGCAAGACTTCCTTTGAGAACTAGCGGCAGGCCCGCCGCGACAAACAGCACTCTCTCGCACCGGGTGGCCAGCGCCTGGTGCAGGCGGCCGGCTTCGTCGACGAAGCGGCGCGACAACTCGCCCATCGGCACCACGCCCAGGCCCACCTCGTTGCTGACCAGCAGCACCTGGCCTGGCAGCGTGGGCAGCGCCTCGAGCAGCGCCTCGCGCTCGCGCGCAAAGCGCTCGGGATCGTCCGCGCCCAGCAGGTTGCTCAGCCACAGGGTGAGGCAGTCGACCAACACGCAGCCCCCCGGGCGCGCATAGGCGCGCAGCGCATCGGCCAGCGCCAGCGGCTCCTCCACGCTATGCCAGTGGGCGGGGCGGCGGGCGCGGTGGTGGGCGATGCGCGCGGCCATTTCCTCGTCGTGCGCCTGCGCGGTGGCGATATAGGCCACCGGGTGCTCGGTGGCCGCGGCCAGCCGCTCGGCCAGCGCGCTCTTGCCCGAACGGGCGCCGCCCAGGATCAGGGTACGCATGGGCGTTCGCCTCGCATCGACAGCAGGCGCCGCAGCGCGGCCGTGTCCAGGTGGGTCTCCACCGCATCGGCGAGACGGTCGATGGCGGCCTCCCGCCCGGCGCGCACGTCGAACGGCGCGGCTTCGCGCAGGCCGGCCCAGGCCAGCAGCGCGGCCAGGGCCTGCGGTTCGTCGAACAGGCCGTGCACATAGGTGCCCAGCACCTGCCCGTCCGGCGACAGCGCGCCATCCGGCCGGCCGCCGTCGAGCACGCTTGAAGGCTGCCTCAAGGCATCACCACGGCTGACGCCGCAATGGATTTCATAGCCGCTCACCCGCACGTCTCCCAGGACCAGTTTCCCACTCACGCGTCGAAGCGCCTTGTGCGCCTCCAGCGTGGTTTCCATCGCCAACCAACCCAGTCCCTCGCTCGAGCCCGGCTCACTCTCGATACCCTGCGGATCATGCACGAAGCGCCCCAGCATCTGGAAGCCGCCGCAGATGCCGACCAGCTTGCCGCCATAACGCAGGTGGCGGGCGATGGACGACGCCCAGCCGTTGTCCCGCAGCCAGCGGAGATCGGCCCGCGTGGCCTTGGAACCCGGCAGGACGATCAGGTCGCAGGCGGGCGGCGGGCTGCCCGGCCCGACGAACGCCAGCTCCACGTCGGAATGCGCGCGCAGGGCATCGACGTCGGTGTGGTTGCTGATGCGCGGCAGCGCGGGCACGACCACGCGCAGGCGCGCAGCGGTTTTGTGATGCACATCACGCGGCAAGGCGTCCTCCGCCTCCAGCTGCAGGCCATGCAGATAGGGCAGCACGCCGAGCACGGGCTTGCCGGTCTCGCGTTCCAGCCAATCCAGTCCCGGCTGCAGCAGCGCCATGTCGCCGCGGAAGCGGTTGATCACGAAGCCGGCCACGCGCTCGCGTTCGCTGGCCGAGAGCAGGGCCAGCGTGCCGACCAGATGGGCGAACACGCCACCACGGTCGATGTCGGCGATCAGCACCACCGGGCAATCCACCGCCTCGGCGTAGCCCATGTTGGCGATGTCGCGGTCGCGCAGGTTGATTTCCGCCGGGCTGCCCGCGCCTTCCACGATCACTGCCTCGTAGCACCCGCACAGGCGCTCGTGCGAGGCCAGCACGGCATCCATCGCGAGGCGCTTGTAGTCGTGGTAGCGGTGCGCGTCCATGTTGCCGATGGCGTGGCCGTGCACGATCACCTGCGCGCCGGTATCGCTGTTGGGCTTGAGCAGCACCGGGTTGAAATCGGTATGCGGCGGCACGCCGGCCGCCTGCGCCTGCACCGCCTGGGCACGGCCGATTTCGCCGCCGTCGACCGTCACCGCCGAGTTGAGCGCCATGTTCTGTGGCTTGAACGGCGCCACCGCCACGCCCTGCCGGCGCAGCCAGCGGCACAGGCCGGTGACCAGCGCGCTCTTGCCGGCATCGGAGGTACAGCCCTGCACCATCAGCACGCCCGCGCTCATGGCCGTGCCGCCACGCCGAGCCGGGCCAGGGCCGCGTCCAGGCGGTCGAACGCGGCATCGTCGGCAGGCAGGCCGAAGCGCAGGCTGCGCGGCTCGTCGAACAGGCGCGTCAGCACGCCTTGCCGCGCCAGCGCGCGATGCCAGTCCGGCGCGCGCTCGTCGCGGCACCACTGGAAGAATGCGCTGCCCGCCGTCGGGGCCAGGCCGTGCCGTTCCAGCAACATCGCCAGCCGGGCGCTGGATCGATGCAGCCACGCGCGGGCGTGTCGCTGCCAATCGAGATCGGCCAACGCACGCCGCACGACATAGCGTGTGGGCCCGGCCAGCGTCCAGGGACCCAGTTGCTCGCGCAGCGCATCCAGCAATGGCGCCGGTGCGCACGCGAAGCCCGCGCGCGCACCGGCCAGGCCGAAGAACTTGCCCACCGAGCGCAGCACCACCAGGCCCTCGCGCCCGCTCTCGGGACACAGGCTGTGGTCCGGCGTGGCGTCCATGAAGGCCTCGTCCACCACCAGCCAGCCGCAGCGCGTGGCCAGCGCGGCATGGCAGGCCAGCAGCGTTTCCCGCGCAAAGCATTCGCCGCCGGGATTGTTGGGATGGATCAGCACCAGCACGTCCAGCGCCGATGCGGCATCCAGCAACGTCGCGGCGGGCATCGCCGCCACCTGGTGGCCCGCGCGGCGCCAGGCGTGCGCATGCTCGGCGTAGCCCGGCGCGATCACGCCCACCCGCGATGGCCCCCGCAACATCGGCAGGGCCTGGATGGCGGCCTGCGTGCCGGCGATCGGCAGCAATTGCGGCGCGCCATAGTAGGCGCGCGCCGCTTCGACCAGGTCGTCGTCATCCTCGGGCAGCCGCTGCCAGGCATGGGGCGGTATCGCCGGCACCGGCCAGGCGTAGGGGCTGACGCCGGTGGAAAGATCCAGCCAGCACTCCACGGCGATATCGTATTCGCGCGCGGCGCGGCGCACGCGCCCTCCGTGCTCAAGCATGCAGGGTTCTCCACAGCAGCGCCGCCACACACGACACGCCCAGCCAGAGCAGCACGGCATGGCGCACCAGCCGCAGCGCGCGCACGATGGCCTCGGCATCCGGCGGCACGCCCTCGCCCAGCTCCGGGCGTGCTTCCCAATGGCCATCGTAGGGCGCGGCGCCCCCCAGGCGCACCGCCAGCGCGCCGGCACCGGCGGCCATCACCGGGCCGGCGTTGGGACTGTCCCAGGTGGGCGCCTGGGTTCGCCAGCAGCGCCAGGCGCGCGCGGTATCGCCGAGCAGCGCATAGCTGAGCGCGGCCAGCCGCGCCGGCAGGTAGTTGAGCGCATCGTCGATGCGCGCCGCCGCCCAGCCGAAGCGTTCATAGCGCGGCGTGCGGTAGCCCCACATCGCGTCCAGCGTATTGGCCAGCCGGTACAGCACCGCGCCGGGCGCGCCGAGCAGCGCGAACCAGAACAGCGCGCCGAACACCGCGTCGTTGCCGTTCTCCAGCACCGACTCGGTAGCGGCCGCCGCCACCTGGGTGGCGTCGAGCCTCGGCGCATCGCGGCTGACCATGCGCGCCACGGCGGCGCGCGCGCCATCGAGATCGCCAGCACGCAGGGCCCGCGCCACCGGCATGGCGTGCTCGGCCAGGCTGCGATGCCCGGTCGCGAGATAGAGCACCACGGCGTCGAAGGCGCCCGCCAGCCAACCGGACGCCGCATGCAAGGCCAGGCTCACTGCGCTGACCAACGCGACCGGCGGCAGCACCGCGAGGCACCAGGCCACCACGCCGGCCGGCTTCCGCTCGGCATACACCTTGCCCTCCACCGCCTGCGCCAGGCGGCCGAAGCCCACCAGCGGATGCGCCCGTCGCGGTTCGCCCAGCCAGGCGTCAAGGCCCAGCGCGAGCAGCATGGCGACCGCCGTGCTCATGGCAGGAACAGCCGCAGCGCCGCCGTGGGATCGGAGGGGAAATAAAAATGCACGAAGCTGGCGGTGAGGCGCCGGTGCCGGTACACCGCCTCGCGGCTCGGTCCACCATCGGGATTGGCCGCCAGCGCCAACGGTTCTTGCGCCAGTTCAGCCTTGGCGTAGTGGAAAGTGTGGCCGCGCAGTTCGCCCTCGGGCACGGCGACCGACTGCAGGCCCAGGCCGCTCAACCTCGCCTGCATGCGGGCGGAACCTCGCAACAGGCCCGCCATCGGATAGGCCGGGCCATCGCGCCCGGCCAGCGTCTCCAGCGCGTAGAGCAGGCCGCCGCATTCGGCCAGCAGCGGCTTGCCGGCCTCGACATGGCGATGCAGCGCCTCGCGCAGATGCGTTTGCCGCGACAACGCCGGCAGGTGCAACTCCGGATAACCACCCGGTAGCCAGGCCGCATCGCACCCGGGCAGCGGCTCGCCCGCCAGCGGCGCGAAGAAGCGCAGCTCCGCACCGGCGGCGCGCAGCACGTCGAGGTTGGCCGGATAGAGGAAGCAGAAGGCCGCGTCGCGCGCGATGGCGATGCGGCGGCCACGCAGCAGCGGCGGCACCTGCGCCAGGGCCGCTTCCGGAAAATCCACCGGCGGCGGCAGCGCCGGCGAGGCATGCGCCTCCCAGGCATCGGCCAGCGCATCCAGGCGCGCGTCGATATCGTCCAGCTCGTGCGCGGCCACCAGGCCGAGGTGGCGCTCCGGCAGCGCGAGTTTCTCGTCGCGCGGCAACGCGCCCAGCCAATGCAGGCCAGGCGGCAGGCTGCCGGCCAGCAGCTGCGCGTGATACGCGCTGCCCACGCGGTTGGCCGCCACGCCGTGCAGGTGCAGGCCCTCGCGGTAATGGGCGAGTCCCTGCGCGAGCGCGCCGAAAGTCTGCGCCATCGCCGAGCCGTCGATCACCGCCAGCACCGGCAGGCCGAAGCGCTGCGCGAGATCCGCGCTGGACAGGCGCCCATCGAACAGGCCCATCACGCCCTCGATGAGGATCAGGTCCGCCTCGCCGGCCGCCGCGTGGAGACGTGCGCGCACGTCCGCCTCGCCGTTCATCCACAGGTCGAGCTGGTAGACCGGCGCACCGCTGGCGCGCTCCAGCACCATCGGATCGAGGAAGTCGGGGCCGGTCTTGAACACCCGCACGCGCTTGCCGCGACGGGCGTGCCAGCGCGCCAGCGCGGCGGTGACGGAGGTCTTGCCCTGGCCCGAGGCCGGAGCCGAGACCATCAGGGCGGGACAATGCCGCGAAAGGTCGCTCATCGATGGTTCCGCTCGTGTGGCGTGCCGGGTCCGCCCGTTACAGCTCGATACCCTGCTGCGCCTTGATGCCCGCCTGGAAGGCGTGCTTGACCAGCCGCATCTCGGTCACCGTATCGGCCAGTTCCACCAGCGTATCCGGCGCGCCGCGCCCGGTCACCACCACATGCTGCCGTGGCGGGCGTGCACGCAATGCATCGCACACCCTGGCCACGTCGATATAGCCCTTGACCAGCGCGATGTTCAATTCGTCCAGCAGCACGAAGTCGTAGCGCGGATCGGCCAGCATCGCCGCCGCCACCGCCCAGGCCGCTTCCGCCGCCAGGACGTCGCGTGCCTTGTCCTGGGTTTCCCAGGTGTAGCCCTCGCCCATCACGTGATAGTCGAGCTCGTCCGGGAAGCGGCGGAAGAACGCTTCCTCGCCGGTGGAGAAGCTGCCCTTGATGAACTGCACCACGCCACAGTGGAACCCATGGCCGAGCGAGCGCGCCAGCATGCCGAAGCCCGAGGAACTCTTGCCCTTGCCGTTGCCGGTATTGACCACCAGCACGCCGCGCTCGATGGTGGCGCGGGCGATCCGCCGGTCCACCAGTTCCTTCTTGCGCTGCATGCGCTCGCGATGGCGAGCCTCGGCCGCCGCCTCGTCATGGCTGGACGTATCGCTCACGAGCGCGCCTCCTGCGCGGGCGCGGGCCAGTGCGCGGCGCACCAGCGCAAGCCCTCGCCAATGGCGACCGCTACCGCCACGTAGCCGCTCATGGTGCCGAGCCAGCGCGGGTAATAGTGCGCGATGCGCGGCAGGAATCCGGCCAGCGTCGGCTGGTAGTGTCCCGACAGGGCGTAGTAGCCGCCGCCGGAAATCAGGTAGGCGATGAACGCCGCCACCGCCAGCACGATGGCCAGTCGCGGCAGCGTGGACCACGCGGCGCGATGCATGCCAGCGTAGAGGCGGCCGGCCAGCCACAGCGAACCATAGGCGGGAACCAGCACCCAGTACGCGGGACTCAGGCACCAGTCGGTGATGGTGCCGGCGGCGAGGCTGCCGAAGTCCAGCGCCGAGGCCAGCGCGAACAGCAGCGCGAACACCCATACCGGGCGCAGCCACAGGCCCGCCAGGAAGAACACCGCCCACGAGGCGCTGGGCAACGCATTGACCTTGGCCATGTGCTGGCCGCGCGTGCACACCATCAGTACGACCAGCGCCAAGCCCAGCGCGACCTGCGCCGGCCAGCCCCGCCAGGGGAAAGGGGAAATCTGGTGCGGCATGCTCAGGCCCTCCCCGGCGCATGGGCGAGACGCCAGGATGCCACCCTCGCGCAGGCCGCGTGCACCACCAGCGCCGCCGCCACGTAGCCCAGCGTGGTGCGCACGAACAGCGGGCCCCACTGCCACAGGCGCGCCGCGTACTCGGCCACGTGCGGATGCGCGTAGCGCCCGCCCAGCCAGTAGAACGAACCGTTGGAAATGGCGAAGGACATGCTCGCCGCCACCAGCGCCACGCCGAACGCCCCGAGCAGGGAACCCACGCCATCGCGCATGCGCGGCGCGTACCAGCGACCCGCGTACCACAGCACGGCATAGGCCAGCGGCAGGAAGGCGTAGGCGGCGGTCACGCAGAAATCGCTGACGCCGGCATAGCGGATCGACACCCAGTCCAGCGCCACGGCCAGCAGCACCAGCAGCACGAACACGAGATGCCGGCGCACATACAGGCCGCCGAGGAAGAACACCGCCATCGAGGCATCCGGCAGGTGCAGCACGTCGCCGAAATGCTTGAAGCGCGTGGCCGCCATCACCAGCACGAGCAGCGATGACAGCAAGGCAAAACGGGGACCGGCGGGCATCTTCATCACGTCACTCCTGGTCGAGGGAAGGCGCGGGGCCAGCCATGCCGGCCCCGCGTATGGTTCACTGCGCCGGCTGGTAGCGCAGGGTCAGCATGTAGTTGCGACCCGGCTGGTTGTAGTACCAGGCCGTCTCGTAGTTCTTGCCGAACGCGTTGTTGAGCGCCAGTTGCACCTTCAGGTCGCGCGTGAGCGCATAGGCCACGCGCAGGTCGGTCAGCGCGTAGCCGCCCAGCGGGTGCTGGTTGTCCAGGTCGTCATAGCGACGGCCCGACACATACCAGCTGCCGCCCACGCTGAAGTTGCCGAAGCTGCGGTCCAGGTCCACGCGGGCCATCTGCCGCGCGCGGCGGGCCAGCAGGTTGCCGTGGTCGAAGCCCGGGGTCTCGTCGCGCGGGTCCAGCCAGGTGGCGGTGCCCGTCACCAGCCAGCCGGCCACGTGGCCGCTGACCACGCCCTCGGCGCCGCGGATGCGCGCGTCCTCGACGTTGCCCGGCAGGCCGGTCGAGGCATCGTAGGTAATCAGGTCGTCGACCTTGTTGCGGAACGCGTTGAGCGACCAGTAGCCCCAGCCGTAGGTGCCGCGCAGGCCCAGCTCGATGTTCTGCGACTTCTCCGGCCGCAGGTCGGGGTTGCCGTAGCCCGGGTAGTACAGGTCGTTGAAGGTCGGCGCCTTGAACGCCGTGCCGTAGCTGGCGGTCAGGCGCAGGGTCTGGGTGAAGTCCCAGCCCCACAGCACGCTGCCGGTGTTCTTGCCGCCGAACTGGCTGTTGTCGTCGCGGCGCACGCTGGCCTGCAGCGACTGGCGGCCGAAGCTCTGCTGCCACTGCAGGAACGTGCCGCGGTCGATACGGCTGTCCACCGCGTAGTCGGTGGAACTGTCCACCTGGTCGCGCTGGTAGTCGAAGCCCGCGCTGAGCAGCCCGCCGCCCAGCGCGATGTCGGCCTGCAGCGAGCCGATGTCTCGATGGGTATCGAAGCGGTCGACGTAGACGCCGTGCAGGTAGTCCTTGCTGAAATCGCCGCTGGTGCCCAGGCTCAGGGTGAAGGTGAGGTCCTGGGTGGGACGATAGTGCAGGCGTCCGCCCACCACCTGGGTGGCGCTGTCGTCCGAGTCGCTGAAGGTGCCGTCGTAATCGTTGTGGCCTTCGCTGCGGAACAGGCGCACGTCGCCGTCCCACTGCTCGTTGAAGCGGTAGCCGCCCTGCAGGGTCAGCGCATTGTTGCGGTAGCCGTCGTTGTCCGGCTGGTCCGCAAAGCAGGCCGCGCCTGCCTCGGCGGCGCCCACCCGGCAGGAATTGATGCCGTGCGTCTGGTCATGCGAGGCCTCCAGCGAATACCAGCCATTGCCCACCTTGCCGGCGATCCCCGCCGAGCCGGTGAGATGGCTGTCGCTGCCCACGCCCACCATGAAGCTGGGCACGAAGGCACCCTCGGGGCGGCGGGTGAAGATCTGGATCACGCCGCCGATCGCCTCCGAGCCGTACAGGCTGGAGAACGGGCCGCGCACGATCTCGATGCGCTCGATCTGCTCGACCGGGATGTCCTGCAGCGCCGCGCTGCCCGAGGTGGCCGAGCCGATCTTCACGCCATCGACCAGCACCAGCACGTGGTCCGATTCGGTGCCGCGCAGGAACACGCTGGTGGCCTTGCCCGGGCCGCCGGTATTGGCCAACGCCATGCCCGGGGTGCCACGCAGCAAATCCGCCAGCGACGACGGCTGCAGCCGTTCGATGTCGGCGCGGTCGATCACCGTGACTGCGGAAAGGGTCTGGTCCTGGGTCTGCGCGGTACGCGTGGCGGTGACCACCACACCGTCGAGATCGGTCGCGCTGTCGGCGAACGCCGGGGAAAGCACGCACAACAGCGCCGTTGCCAGGACGGAACGACGCACCGTGGAATAACGGATAGCCAAGGTAATGCTCCTCAACCGCGCCTGCCCGCGCGGCATGCATGGGGATGGGGCAGGCGGAGGGAAGCTTGGCGGCCGGGCGCGCGGCGCCTGGCATCCACGACATGGCCCACCGCCTGTCTGGTCGTGCCTCGGGGCCGGTCTCCGGGCTCGCGAACCAGGACGTCGTCGTGTCCTCGGCAAACGACGCCTTCCCATGCGCATGGCACAGTGGCTTGTTGTCGTTCCGGCGATCCAGGGGATCGCGATTCGCCTACCGTTGCGGGGGCAGCTCCGGAATGGGCGCGCAGGGCGCCGCACCGGATTCCCGTTTCAACCACCGGCATTGCGGCCGGCGGTCACCTCAGGCGGGGCGGATGGTAGCAGACGGAGCGGGCGGGGGTATCGTGCCGGGAGATGGGACGCGGGGGCGCAGCGGCCTGTTGGCGCTCAGCCGTCCTGGTCTTGGCTGGCCCCTTGCCTTGGTGGTGTTGCCACAGACCCTACCCTTCTGTACGAGCGTACCCTGTGCGCGACCGCCTTTTGTTCGTCATCCCGGCGAAGGCTGGGATGACGAAGCATGAGGCGAAAGGAAGTCGCGCACAGGGTGCGCTCCTACAAAAACAAGGGCAGCCATGGGGCCGCGTAAGAACGCAAGCGCCCGCGCTGCAGCAGCAACGCGGGCGCCCGATCACATCATCGGCAGGGCAGGCATCACTGCCTGCGGAACACCAGGCGTCCCTGCTCCACCTCCACCACCACGGTGCTCCCCGGCGGGAAGCGCCCCTCCAGGATGTCCCTGGCCAGCGGGTTCTCCAGTTGCTGCTGCACCGCCCGCTTGAGCGGCCGCGCCCCGTACACAGGGTCGAAGCCGACGTTGCCCAGCAGGTCCAGCGCCTTGTCGCCGATTTCCAGCTTGAGCTGGCGCTCGGCCAGGCGCTTCTCCAGGTAGGCCAGCTGGATCTTCGCGATGGCGCGGATCTGGCTCTTGCCCAGCGGGCGGAACACCACCAGCTCGTCCAGGCGGTTGATGAACTCGGGGCGGAAATGCGCCTGTACCACGCCCAGCACCGCCGCCTTCATCTGCACGTAGTCCGCCTCGCTGTCGCCGGCCTGCTCCTGGATCATCTGCGAGCCCAGGTTGGAGGTCATCACGATGACGGTGTTGCGGAAGTCCACCGTGCGGCCCTGGCCATCGGTGAGGCGGCCGTCGTCCAGCACCTGCAGCAGGATGTTGAACACATCCGGATGGGCCTTTTCTACCTCGTCCAGCAGGATCACGCTGTACGGGCGGCGGCGCACGGCCTCGGTCAGGTAGCCGCCTTCCTCGTAGCCGACATAGCCCGGGGGCGCGCCGATCAGGCGGCTCACGGAGTGCTTCTCCATGAACTCGCTCATGTCGATGCGCACCATCGCGTCCTGGGTGTCGAACAGGAATTCGGCCAGCGCCTTGCACAGCTCGGTCTTGCCTACGCCGGTGGGGCCGAGGAACAGGAACGAGCCGTAGGGACGGTTGGGATCGGACAATCCCGCACGCGCGCGTCGGATCGCGTCGGAAACCGCGCGCACCGCCTCGTCCTGGCCGACCACGCGCTTGTGCAGCGCATCCTCCATGTGCAGCAGCTTGTCGCGCTCGCCTTCCAGCATCTTGCTGACCGGGATGCCGGTCCAGCGCGACACCACCTCGGCGATCTCCTCCTCGGTGACGCGATCCTGCACCAGCTTGAAATCCTGCTTCTCGGCGGCCTGCGCAGCGGCGAGCTGCTTTTCCAGTTCCGGCAGCCTGCCGTACTGGATCTCGCTCATCTTGGCGTAGTCCTGCCGGCGCTGCGCGGCTTCCAGTTCCACGCGCGCGGCCTCGATCTGTTCCTTCACCTTGGTCGCGCCCTGCAGCGCGGCCTTTTCGGACTTCCATACCTCGTTGAGGTCGGAGAACTCGCGCTCCTGCTTCTCGATGTCGGCATCGAGGTCGGCCAGGCGCTTCTTCGACGCCTCGTCGGTCTCCTTCTTGAGCATCTCGCGCTGGATCTTCAGCTGGATCAGCCGGCGCTCCAGGCGGTCGAGCTCTTCCGGCTTGGAATCGATTTCCATGCGGATGCGCGAGGCGGCCTCGTCCATCAGGTCGATGGCCTTGTCCGGCAGCTGGCGATCGGGAATGTAGCGGTTGGACAACGTGGCGGCGGCGACGATGGCCGGGTCGGTGATCTCCACGCCGTGGTGCACCGCGTAGCGCTCCTTCAGGCCGCGTAGGATGGCGATGGTGTCCTCCACGCTGGGCTCTCCCACATAGACCTTCTGGAAGCGGCGCTCCAGCGCGGCATCCTTCTCGATGTACTTGCGGTATTCGTCCAGCGTGGTCGCGCCAATGCAGTGCAGCTCGCCGCGCGCCAGCGCCGGCTTGAGCATGTTGCCGGCATCCATGGCGCCATCGGCCTTGCCGGCACCGACCATGGTGTGCAGCTCGTCGATGAACAGGATGATCTGGCCCTCGTTCTTGGCCAGGTCATTGAGCACGGCCTTGAGGCGCTCCTCGAACTCGCCGCGGAACTTGGCGCCGGCGATCAGCGCGCCCATGTCCAGCGCGAGCACGCGACGGTCGCGCAGGCCCTCGGGCACCTCGCCCTTGACGATGCGCTGGGCCAGGCCTTCCACGATGGCGGTCTTGCCCACGCCCGGCTCGCCGATCAGCACGGGATTGTTCTTGGTACGGCGCTGCAACACCTGGATGGTGCGGCGGATCTCCTCGTCGCGGCCGATCACCGGGTCCAGCTTGCCGCTCTCCGCGCGCGCGGTGAGGTCGATGCAGTATTTCTCCAGCGCCTGGCGCTGTTCCTCGGCGTTCTCGCTCTGCACCTTCTCGCCGCCGCGCAGCTTGTCGATGGCGGCCTCGACGTTGGCCTTGCTGGCGCCGGCGGCCTTCAGCGCGGCGCCGAGTTCGCCCTTGTCCTCCAGCGCCGCCAGCACGAACAGCTCGCTGGCAATGAACTGGTCGCCGCGCTGCTGCGCCAGCTTGTCGGTGAGGTTCAACAGGCGCGTCAGCTCGTTGCCGACGTGCACGTTGCCTTCCTGCCCGCTCACGCGCGGCAGGCGCTCGACCAGCTCGTTGACGCGCTGGCGCAGCGCGGGCACGTTCACCTGCGCCTGGGTCAGAAGCGGCGCGGTGGAGCCGCCCTGCTGGTCGAGCAGCGCGGCCATCACGTGCACCGGCTCGAGCATGTTGTTGTCGCGTCCGACCGCGATGGATTGGGCGTCGGCCAGCGCCTGCTGGAAGCGCGACGTGAGTTTGTCCATCCTCATGGGTCATCCCCCTCGTCAATAGGATTTGGCGGCGTGCCGCCACTGCCCCGGGAAATGCGGACGGGACCGCATGATTCAAGCGCCAGGCCGGTCCGCCATGTGCCGCATCTTCAGCCTGTGGACCCCATCCATAGCTTGCCTTCACATTTGCCTTGCTAGGCTCGACCCCGTGTTATCCCCTGCCCCCGCCGCCATCATGTCCAGTCGACCGACCCTGCCGGCCCCGCCCTTGCCGGGCGTGGACGACCGCTGGGCGCTGTTCCTCGACGTGGACGGCACGCTGCTGGATTTCGCCGACCGGCCGGACCAGGTGCGCGTGGACAAGCGCCTGCGCGACCTGCTCGACGATCTCCACGGCACGCTCGATGGCGCTCTCGCGCTGGTAAGCGGCCGCAGCCTGGAGGACCTGGACGACCTGTTCGACCATCCGCCATGGGCAATGGCCGGGCTGCACGGGCTGGAACTGCGCTGCGCCGACGGCCGCTACCGCGGCGTGCACATCGGCCACGCCCGCCGCTCACTGGTGCGCGACCTCGCCGGCACGATCGCCGCCGGCCGGCCCGGTGTATCGGTGGAGGACAAGGGCATCGCCGTGGCCCTGCATTGCCGTACCGCGCCGCAGCAGTTCGACTCCCTGCGCGGCGATGTCGAGGCGGTGTTGCCAAGCCTGGCCGGCTACGAGATGCAGATGGGCAACCTGGTGATCGAGCTGAAGCCGGAGGGCATGGACAAGGGCAAGGCCGTGGCCAGCCTGCTGTCGGGCTGGCCGTTCAAAGGGCGCCTGCCCGTCTACGTGGGTGACGACCTCACGGACGAGCATGGCTTCGCCACCGCCAACCTTGAAAGCGGGCTGAGCATACGCGTGGGTGCGCGCGAGCCCAGTCTCGCCCGGTTCTCGCTGCCCGAGCCCGCCGCGGCGCGGGCCTGGCTGTTCCGCGTGTTGCACGCACTCAAGCATGGAGCCCTCTCGCATGCCCACTCCCCTGGAGGAAACGCCTGACGCGCAGGCCAGCCTGGCCCTGGGCGTGATCGGCAACGGCAGCGTTGCCGCCCTGATCGATGGCCACGGCCGCATCGTATGGTGCTGCCTGCCCCGTTTCGACGGCGACGCGAGCTTCTGTGCGCTGATGTCGCCCCGGCGCGAAGGGGGCGACTGGACCATCCGCCTGGAAGATTTCGACCACGCCGAGCAGCACTACCTGCCCAACACCGCCGTACTGGTGACACGGCTGTACGACCGGCACGGCGCGGGCGTGGAACTCGTGGACTACATGCCACGCTTCCGCACGCGGGGACGCTTCTACCATCCCGTGCTGATCGCCCGCCGGGTGCGGCCGATCGGTGGCGCGCCGCGCATCCGCGTGCTGCTGCGGCCACTGTGCGACTACGGCGACAGCGTTCCGCTGACCACCTCGGGCAGCAACCACATCCGTTTCCTGCTGAGCGGCGTGGTGCAGCGGCTGACCAGTGACGTGGCCTCGCCGATGATCGAGCGCGGGCTGCCCTTCATCCTGGAGCGGCCCGCGCATTTCGTGTTTGGCCCCGATGAAACGCTCACCCATAGTCCCGCCGACTTCATCCATCACACGCTGGAACGCACGCTGGCCTACTGGCGCGAATGGGTGCGCAACCTCTCCGTGCCGTACGAGTGGCAGGAGGCGGTGATCCGCGCGGCCATCACCCTCAAGCTGTGCCAGTACGAGGCCACCGGCGCCATCGTGGCGGCGCTGACCACCTCCATTCCCGAGTCGCCCGGCTCGGGACGCAACTGGGACTACCGCTACTGCTGGCTGCGCGATGCCGCCTTCACCGTACGCGCGCTCAACCGGCTGGGCGCCACGCGCAGCATGGAGGAATACATCCGCTATGTGTTCAACCTGATCGCCGCCGACGGCGAGCGCGAGGTCGGCCCGGTCTTCGGCATCACCTTCGAGCACGAGCTGGCCGAGACCCAGGTGGACAGCCTGGCCGGCTATCGCGGCATGGGGCCGGTGCGTGTCGGCAACGACGCGTGGCGGCAGCGGCAGAACGATGTCTACGGCTCGGTCGTGGTGGCCGCGGCGCAGATCTTCTTCGACCGCCGGCTGGAGCATCCCGGCGACGAGCTTACGTTCCGCCGCCTCGAACGCATGGGCGAGATGGCGCTGCGCATGGCCGAGCAGCCCGATGCCGGCCTGTGGGAATTCCGCGGGCGCACCGCCGTGCACACCTATTCCGCCGCCATGTGCTGGGCCGCCTGCGACCGCCTGGCGCATATCGCCACCGAACTGGGACTGGACGAGCGCGCCCGCGACTGGCACGACGAGGCGGTGGCGCTGCACGGGCGCATCGAGGCGCGGGCATGGAACGAGAAGCTCGGCACCTTCGTCGACGCCTACGACGGCGAGCACCTGGACGCCAGCCTGCTGCTGCTCGCCGACATCGGCTTCGTCGACGCGACGGACCCGCGCTTCATCGCCACCGTGGACGCCATCGGCGAGGCGCTGGGGCGCGGCGACTACCTGTTCCGCTATATCGCCCCCGACGACTTCGGCGCGCCGGAAACCAGCTTCAACATCTGCACCTTCTGGTACATCGAGGCGCTGGCCGCCACGGGTCGCAAGGAGCGCGCCCGCGTCATGTTCGAGCACATGCTGGCGCAGCGAAATCCGCTCGGCCTGCTGTCGGAGGACATTGCCCCCGCCACCGGCGAGCACTGGGGCAACTTTCCGCAAACCTATTCGATGGTGGGCCTGATCCAGGCCGCCATGCGCCTGTCGCGGCGCTGGGAGGACGCATTGTGATGATGGTGGGACGCAACACCCAGGGACGGCTGGTGGTGGTTTCCAACCGGGTGGCGCTGCCGGCACAGACCGCGACGGGCGGACTGGCCTCGGCGATGCGCGCGGCGCTGCAGGAACGCGGCGGCCTGTGGTTCGGCTGGAGCGGCAAGGTGGTGCGGCAGGACAGCGGCGAGGTGCACCGGCTCCGGGACGGCATGGTGGAATACGCCACCATCGATCTCTCCCGCGCCGACCACGACGACTTCTACGACGGCTTCGCCAACCGCACGCTGTGGCCGCTGCTGCACTACCGGCCCGACCTGGTGGACTACGACCGCAAGCACCTGGCCGGCTACCTGCGCGTCAACAACCTGTTCGCCGAGCACCTGATGTCGCTGGTCAAGCCTAACGACATCGTCTGGGTCAACGACTACCACCTGATCCCGCTGGCCGCGATGCTGCGCCAGCGTGGCCTGCGCAACCGCATCGGATTCTTCCTGCACACGCCGCTGCCGGCCGCCGGCCTGCTGATCGCCCTGCCGCGCCATCGGGAGCTGATGGAAACCCTGGCCCACTACGACCTGGTCGGCCTGCACACGGCGCGCGACCGCCGGGCGCTGGAGGAATACTTCCTGTACGAGGTGGGCGCCAGCATGCGCCGCGACGGCCGCCTGCGCACGCCCGAGGGCCGCCTGTTCCGGGCCGAGGTATTCCCCATCGGCATCGACACGCAACAAGTGGCCGAAAGCGCCCGCCGGGCCGACGAGCGCGAGGAGATCCACCAGCTGCGCCAGAGCCTGGAAGGCCGCGCGCTGATCATCGGCGTGGACCGCCTCGACTATTCCAAGGGCCTGCCCGAGCGCTTCCAGGCCTATGCGCGCCTGCTCGAGCGCTCGCCGCAGCTGCATCGCAAGGTCAGCTTCCTGCAGATCGCCCCGCCCTCGCGCGGCGGCGTGCCCGAGTACCGGCAGATCCGCCGCGAGCTGGAGCGCAGCGCCGGCCACATCAACGGCATGTACGCGGCGCCGGACTGGGTGCCGATCCGCTACGTCAACAACTCTTTCCCGCACAGCCTGCTCAGCGGCTACTACCGCGCCGCCCGCGTCGGTCTGGTGACGCCGCTGCGCGACGGCATGAACCTGGTGGCCAAGGAGTACGTGGCCAGCCAGGACCCGGAGGACCCCGGCGTGCTGGTGCTGTCGCGCTTCGCCGGCGCCGCGCAGGAGCTTACCCAGGCGCTGCTGGTAAACCCGGCGGATACGGAGGAAGTGGCCGAGGCGCTCGGCATCGCCCTGACCATGCCACTGTACGAGCGCCGCCTGCGCTGGCGCCGCATGATGGACGTGCTGGAGAAACAGGACGTGACGGCGTGGCGCAATGCGTTCCTGCGACGATTGGCCGAGTAGGCGTCCAGCGACTCCTGCGCCGACTGTGGGAGCGCACCCTGTGCGCGACCAAGGAAACAGCGGGAACAAACCGGTCACTTGATCTGATGCGTCAGTCGCGCACAGGGTGCGCTCCCACAAAAAGATCGAGAAGGCCCGAGGGGTGCCTGAAACGGCCACCCCTCGGGAAACACGCTCAGAACAGGCCGCGCGCGGCCTCGTCGTAGCTCACCAACAGGTTCTTGGTCTGCTGGTAGTGGTCGAGCATCATCTTGTGGTTTTCGCGGCCGAAGCCCGATTCCTTGTAGCCGCCGAAGGCCGCGTGCGCCGGATAGACGTGGTAGCAGTTGGTCCACACGCGCCCGGCCTGGATGCCGCGCCCCAGCCGGTAGGCCTTGGTGCCGTTGCGCGACCACACGCCCGCGCCCAGTCCGTACACGGTGTCGTTGGCGATGCGCAGGGCGTCCGCCTCGTCCTTGAAGGTGGTCACCGACAGCACCGGGCCGAAGATCTCCTCCTGGAAGATGCGCATGCGGTTGTCGCCGGCGAATACCGTCGGCTGCAGGAAGTAGCCCTGCTCCAGGTCGCCGCCCAGGTGCGAGCGGCCACCGCCGGTCAGCAGCCTGGCGCCCTCCTGCTTGCCGATGTCGATATAGGAAAGGATCTTGTCGATCTGGTCCTGCGAGGCCTGCGGGCCCATCTGGGTGTCGGGGTGCAGCGGGTTGCCCACCTTGATCGCGGCCACACGCGCCACCGCCTTCTCGATGAACTTCTCGTAGATCGATTCCTGCACCAGCGCGCGCGACGGACAGGTGCACACCTCGCCCTTGTTGAAGGCGAACAGCGCGAAGCCCTCCAGCGCCTTGTCGAGGAAGGCGTCGTCCTGGTCCATCACGTCGGCGAGAAAGACGTTGGGCGACTTGCCGCCCAGTTCCATGGTCTGCGGGATCAGGTGCTCGGCCGCGTAGCGCATGATCTGCCGGCCCGTGGTGGTCTCGCCGGTGAAGGACACCTTGTACACGCGCGGGTTGGCGGCGATCGCCTGGCCCACCGAACCGCCGGGGCCGGACACCACGTTGAGCACGCCCGGGGGTAGCAGGTCGGCGGTCAGCTCGGCCAGCAGCAGCAGGGTCAGCGGCGTGGCCGAGGCCGGCTTGATGACCGTGCAGTTGCCGGCGGCCAGCGCCGGGGCGATCTTCCAAGCGGCCATCAGCAGCGGGAAGTTCCAGGGGATGATCTGCCCCACCACGCCGATCGGCTCGCGGAAGTGGTAGGCGATGGTGTTGTCGTCGATCACCGAGATCGCGCCTTCCTCGCTGCGCACGCAGCCGGCGAAGTAGCGGAAGTGATCGATGGACAGCGGCACGTCGGCGCCGCGCGTCTCGCGGATCGGCTTGCCGTTGTCCAGCGTCTCGGCGATCGCCAGCAGCTCGAGGTTCTCCTCCAGGCGGTCGGCGACCTTGTTGAGGATCAGGGCACGCTCGGACGGTGCCAGCCTGGCCCAGCCGTCCTTGGCCTTGTAGGCCGCGTCCAGGGCCAGTTCCACGTCCTCCGGGCCCGAATGCGCCACGTCCACCAGCGCGGCGCCATTGAGCGGGCTATGGTCGGTGAAGTACTTGCCCTGCAGGGGCGCCACCCACTTGCCGCCGATGAAGTTGCCATAGCGGGCGGGCACCTTGCCCTTCGTGCGCACGTAGTCCAGCGCGCTGGTGAAGTCGGTGTCGGCCGCCACGTCGGAACGGGTTGCTTCTTTGGTGCTATTGCTCATGGTGATGCCTCCGGGTAGGGAAGGGGGAGCGGTAGCCGGGAGCGGCGAGGCCTCAGGCGCCGAGCTCCTTGATGGACTGGACCATCGTGTTGAGCACGGCCAGGGCGTCGCCGTAGACCATGCTGCAGTTGTCGCCGTAGAACAGCAGGTTCTCCACGCCGGCGTAGCCCTTGCCCTGGCCGCGCTTGATCACGTAGACCTGGTGCGCCTGGTCGGCGTTGAGGATGGGCATGCCGTAGATCGGCGATTGCTTGTCGGTGCGGGCCGCGGGATTGACCACGTCGTTGGCGCCGATCACCAGGGCCACGTCGGTGGACGCGAAGCTCTCGTTGATGTCGTCCATGTCGAAGATCAGGTCGTAGGGCACGCCCGCCTCGGCCAGCAGCACGTTCATGTGGCCCGGCATGCGCCCCGCCACCGGATGGATGGCGAACTTCACGTCCACCCCGGCCGCCTGCAGCAGCTTGACGAACTCGTAGAGCTTGGCCTGCGCCTGGGCCACCGCCAGGCCGTAGCCGGGCACGATGATCACGCTGCCGGCATAGCGCATGGTCACCGCCGCGTCGGCCGCGTCGGCGGCCTTCATCTGGCCGTGCACTTCGCCCTGCGCGCCGGCCTTGACCTCGCCGAAGCGGCTGAACAGCACGTTGGCCAGCGAGCGGTTCATCGCCTTGGCCATCAGCACGGTGAGCAGGGTGCCGGCCGAGCCCACCACCATGCCGGCGATCATCAGCGCGGGGTTCTGCAGCGCGTAGCCTTCCAGCGCCACCGCCAGGCCGGTGAAGGCGTTGTACAGCGAGATCACCACCGGCATGTCGGCGCCGCCGATGGGCAGCGTCATCAGCACGCCGAAGGCCAGCGCGCCGGCGAAGAACAGCGCGATGCCCCACCCCGGCGCCGCCGCGTCGGCTACCAGCCAGAGACCCAGCAGCAACGTGGCCAGCAGCACCAGCGCGTTGAACGCGCCCTGGCCGCGGAAGCGCCAGGCGCTGCGCATGCGCTCGTCCAGCTTGGCCCAGGCGATCACCGAGCCGGCCAGGGATACGGCGCCGATCAGTGCGCCCAGCACGGTGACGCCCAGCGCCAGCCGCCCCTCCGGATGCGTGTCGACCAGCGCGACGGCGGCCAGCGCGGCCGCGGCGCCGCCGCCCATGCCGTTGTACAGCGCCACCATCTGCGGCATCGCGGTCATCGCCACCGTGCGCGCACTGCGCCAGGCCCAGCCGATGCCGAGGGCCAACGCCAGCAGGGCCAGCCCCAGGTTCACCGCCAGGTGGGCGCGGGCCGCCTCGGAAGCCATGGCCAGGTAGCCGAAGCTGGCGACCACCGCCACCAGCATGCCGATGCCGGCCAGCACGATGCCGCGCAACGCCGTGGCCGGCGAGGACATGCGCTTGAGGCCGAGGATGAACAGCAAGGCGGCCGCGAAGCCGCTCAACTCCACGATCAGTGCGAGCATGGCATCAGTCCTTGCGCGCGGCGCTGGACTTGAACATCGCCAGCATGCGGTCGGTGGCCACGTAGCCGCCCGCCGCGTTGCCGGCGCCCAGCAGCACGCCGAGGAAGCCGATGCCCTGGCCCAGCGGCGTGGTGGCGTTGAACAGCGCATGCAGCGCGCCCACTACCACGATGCCGTGGATGAAGTTGGAGCCGGACATCAGCGGCGTATGCAGAATCGACGGCACCCGCGCGATCACTTCGTAGCCGGTGAAGGCGGCCAGCATGAAAACGTAGAGCGCGATGGGCCACGCCATCGTGAGGTCGAGGTTCATCACGCGGATTCCTTCGGTTCGGTACCTTCGACGAGGCGGCGCGCGGCCTCGTTGCGGATGGCGCCGTCATGGGTGAGCAAGGTGCCGGCCACCACCTCGTCCGCCAGGTCCAGCGCGAGGGCGCCGTCCTTGACGATCAGGGCCAGCAGGTTGAGCAGGTTCTTGGCGTACAGCTCGCTGGCGTGCTGGGCCAGGCGCGAGGGCACGTTGGTCGGCGCCACCAGGGTGATGGGGCCCACCTCCACGGTCTGTCCCGGCACGGCGCCCTCGCAGTTGCCGCCGCTGTCGGCGGCCAGGTCCACGATCACCGAGCCGGGCTTCATGCCGTCGATCTGGGCGCGCGTGACCAGCCGGGGCGCGGCGCGCCCGGGCACGTTGGCGGTGGTGATGAGCAGGTCGGCCTGCTGGATGTGCGAGGTGAGCACCGATTGCGCGGTGGCCTGCTCCTCGGCGGTCAGCTCGCGGGCGTAGCCGCCCTCGCCGCGCGCGTCGATGCCGGTGTCGACGAAGCGCGCGCCCACCGACTGCGCCTGCTCGCGCGTCTCCGGGCGCACGTCGTAGCCCTCGGTGACCGCGCCCAGCCGGCGCGCGGTGGCCAGCGCCTGCAGGCCGGCCACGCCCAGCCCCATCACCAGCACGCGGGCGGCACGCAGCGAGCCGACCGCGGTGGTGGTCATGGGCAGGATGCGCGGCAGGTGCACGGCGCCGAGCAGCGGTGCGTAGTAGCCGGCCAGCGCGGACTGGCTGGAGAGTACGTCCAGCGATTGCGCACGGCTGATGCGTGGCACGTTCTCCATGGCGAAGGCGCTGATGCGCCCGTCGCGCAGGCGGCGCACCAGTTCGGGCTCGTGCTGGGCGTAGACAAGGCTGGCCAGCACGGCGCCGGGTTTCATCGCGGCGGCGAGATCGGGCGATGGCGCCTGCACCGCCAGCACCACGTCGGCTCCCTCCACCAGGCGCCGGGGATCGGACTCGCTATGGGCCGGCGCATAGTCCGCGTCGGCGAAACGGGCCGCTGCTCCGGCCCCGGCCTGCACCCAGAGTTCCGCGCCGAGCTTGGCCAGGCGGGGCACCAGCGAGGGAACCATGGCGACGCGGCGCTCGCCGGCGCGCGTCTCCTTCACTACGGCGATCCTGATCGACATCCGGGACAACCTTGCGCGATGGGTGTCCGAGAGTGTGGTCGTCCTGCCGGGATCGATTTTGACGCCGGTCAATACATGTCGTCCGAACCCGTCACGGCGTGTGCGGCAGGTCGTCGCGTCGGTGTCAGGCTCTTACACGATCCAGACCAGGCTGGCGAAGCGGCCGCTCTGCGCGCCGTCGCGCCGGTAGGAATAGAAGCGCGCGTCGGTGCGCGTGTCGAAGCCGCCGCCATGCACGCCGGCCACGCCCGCGGCATGCAGGCGTCGCCGGGCCAGGCCGGCCAGGTCGCACAGCCAGTGGCCGGGACGGGTGGACATGAAGCAGACGGCCGCGCCCGCGTCCTGGGCCAGGAAGGCGTCGCGCACTTCCTCGCCCACTTCATAGCTGGGCGCGCCGATGCACGGCCCCAGCCACGCCATCGCCTGCGACGGCGGCGCGGGTAGCGAGGCCAGGGCCGCTTCCAGCACGCCCGCCTGCAGGCCACGCCAGCCGGCGTGGGCCGCGGCGACGGCGCCGCCATCGAGGGTGCAGAACAGCACCGGCAGGCAATCGGCGGTGAGGATGGCCAGCGGCTCGCCGGCACGGCCGGTCACGGCGGCATCGGCGCGCGGTTCGACGTCCAGGTCCAGGCGGTCGATTTCGGCCACGTCGATCCCATGCACCTGTTGCAGCCAGTGCGGCGGACGCGCCAGGCCCAGCGCCGCCGGCACCGCGGCGCGGTTGGCGGCGACCGCCCCGGGCTGGTCGCCGCAACGCGCGCCCAGGTTGAAACGGGCGTAAGCGCCCTCCGAGACGCCGGGACCCTGCCTCGTGCTGACGGCGGCCCGCACGCCCGGCGGCGCCGGCCAGTCCGGGACGAGCCAGGCGGCATCGCGGATCACGGCCAGTCGTCCAGGCCGGCCTGGGCCGCATCGGCGCGCAGGGCGTCGATCAGCGCCTGCTGGTCGGCCGGGCGTTCGGCGCTGAAGCTCATCGGCTCGTGCGTGACCGGGTGCTCGAAGGCCAGCCGCTCCGCGTGCAGGGCCTGGCGCCGGAAGCCGCGCAGGGCGGCCACCAGTTCCAGCGTGGCGCCCTTGGGCAGCTTCAGGCCGCCGCCGTACAGTGGGTCGCCCACCAGCGGATGGCCGATATGCGCCATGTGCACGCGGATCTGGTGGGTGCGGCCGGTCTCCAGGCTGCACTGGATCAGGCTGTGGGCGCGGAAGCGCTCGCGCAGGCGGTAATGGGTGACGGCGCGCTTGCCGTCCTCCTCGTCGCGCACGGCCTGGCGCAGGCGGTCGCCCATATGCCGGCCGATCGGGGCGTCCACCGTGCCGCCAGCCACCAGGGTGCCCAGCACCACGGCCTCGTACTGCCGCTCCACGTCGTGGCGGGACAGCATGTCCACCAGGGCGGTGTGGGCGGCCAGGGTCCTGGCCACCACCATCAGGCCCGAGGTGTCCTTGTCCAGCCGGTGCACGATGCCGCCGCGCGGCAGCTGGGCCAGCAACGGATCGTGGTGCAGCAGGGCGTTGAGCACGGTGCCGGCGCTATTTCCTGCGCCGGGATGCACCACCAGCCCGGCCGGCTTGTTCAGCACCAGCACGTGCTCGTCCTCGTGGACGATGTCCAGCGCGATGGCCTCGGGGGCCAGTTCCACCTCGGCTTCCAGCTCGGCCTCCAGCTTCACCCGCTCGCCGCCGCGCAGCAGCTGGCGCGGCGGCGCCTGGGCGCCATCCAGGGTGGCCGCGCCGGCCTTGATCCACGCGGTGAGGCGTGAACGGGAGTAGTCGGGGAACATCTCCGCCAGCGCCTGGTCGAATCTCCGACCCGCGGCGGACAGGGGCACCGTGGCCTCGTGGCGGATCGTCGTCATGACCGCCCGCCCGGGCAACCGGCGGTTTCGGCTATCATCCCTTTTCGATCAAACATCTGAACCCTTCTCATGCGTGTAACCAAGCTGCCGGCTTTCAAAGTCTTTGTCGTGCTCGCCATCGCCCTTTCGATGAGCGCCTGCTCGATGTTCCACCACAAGAGAGACAACAACGACACGCTGCCGGTGGACAAGCTTTACGCCAAGGCGCATGACTCGCTCGAGCACGCCGACTACTCGGCGGCCACCAAAGCCTACCAGCGACTGATCGCACGCTTCCCGTCCGGCCCCTACAACGAACAGGCCCAGCTTGATCTGGCCTACTCGCAGTACAAGGACAACCAGCCGGACGACGCCTATTCCACGATCAACCGCTTCATCAAGACGTATCCGACCCAGAAGCATGTGGATTATGCCTATTACCTGCGCGGCCTGATCAATTTCGACCGCACCGGCGGCGCCATCGAGCGCCTGCTGCATCGCGACCAGGCCCAGACCCGCCGTGACCAGGGCTTCAACCTGAAGTCGTTCGACGACTTCTCCGAGCTGTCGCGCCGCTTCCCGGACAGCGCGTACGCCGCCGACGCGCGCCAGCGCATGATCTACCTGCGCAACGTGCTGGCCCAGTTCGAGATCAACGTGGCCGAGTTCTACCTGCGCAACAAGGCCTACGTGGCCTCGGCCGACCGCGCCCAGTACGTGGTCGAGCACTACCAGCAGGCACCGCAGACTGGCGACGCGCTGGCCATCCTCACCCGCAGCTACCTGGCCATGGACAAGAAGGACTTGGCCGACCAGACACGCCAGGTGCTGGCGCTGAACTATCCGGACCACCCGTACCTGAAGGATCCGAAGTGGCCGCACCCGCCGTCCACGCTGCGCAAGATGATCCCGTTCTCGGGGCATCATTGATTTTGGGGTGAGCCGGCCGTTGCGCGGCCTGTGAATGGGAAAAGCTAAAGCCGGCGGGGTCTATCCGCCGGCTTTTTTGTTGCCCGCCGTCTTTTGTGGGAGCGCGCACAGGGTGCGCTCCCACAGGGGGATGCCCTGGCTTTACCGCCACCCGGAAGTGATGGGATACCGTCGTTCACGGCCGAAGGCCCGCGTGGTCACGCGCGGCCCGGGCGCGGCCTGGCGGCGCTTGAACTCGTTGAGCAGCACCAGGCGCACCACGCGGCGCACGGTGTCGGCCTGGAAGCCCTCGGCGGCGATCTCGGCCTGCGACTGCTCGCCCTCGATGAAGCGCGCAAGGATGGCGTCCAGTTCGTCGTAGGGCGGCAGCGAATCCTGGTCGGTCTGGTTCTCGCGCAGCTCGGCCGAGGGCGGGCGGTCGATCACCGCCGAGGGAATCGCTTCCGGCTCGCCATGGCGCGCCGCGTACTGGTTGCGCCAGCGCGACAGGCGGTAGACCACGGTCTTGTAGACGTCCTTCAACGGGGCATAGGCACCGCACATGTCGCCGTACAGCGTGGCGTAGCCCACCGCCATCTCGCTCTTGTTGCCGGTGGCCAGCAGCAGGCGGCCATGCTTGTTGGACAAGGCCATCAGCGTGACGCCGCGCGTGCGCGACTGCAGGTTCTCCTCGGTGGTGTCGGCGCCCTTGCCGCCGAACGCGGGCGCCAGCGCGCCGAGGAAGGCATCGACCATCGGCTCGATGTCGATCACGTGGTATTCCACGCCCAACTGCTCGGCCTGGCCGCGCGCGCCATCCAGCGACAGCCGCGAGGTGTAGCGCGTGGGCATCATCACCGCCGTGACATGCCCGGCACCCAGCGCGTCCACCGCCAGCGCCAGGGTCAGGGCCGAATCGATGCCGCCGGAAAGCCCCAGCAACACGCCCGGGAAGCCGTTCTTGCCGATGTAGTCGCGGATGCCCCGCACCAGCGCCGCGTAGAGGGTGGCTTCCGGCGAGGCGTCCTCCGCCACCGGCCAGTCCTCGGCGCGCAGCGTGCGGGCCTGGCTGTCGAACTCGGCCCACAGCAGGGCGTCGACGAAGCCCGGCGCGCGCGCGGCGACATGGCCGTCGCCGTTCACCAGCAGCGCGCCGCCGTCGTACACCACTTCGTCCTGGCCGCCGACCATGTTGACGTAGGCGATGGCGCAACCGGTTTCCCGCGCCCGCGCCACCAGCACGGCCTCGCGCTCGGCCTGCTTGGCGTCGTCCCAGGGCGAGGCATTGATGACCACGATCAGCTCGGCGCCCGCGGCGGCAGCCTTGGCCGCCGGCTCGGGCTGCCAGATGTCCTCGCAGATCAGCAGGCCCACGCGCACGCCGTTCACCAGCGCCACCGCACTCTCGTGGCCACGGCGAAAATAGCGCTTGTCGTCGAACACGCCATAGTTGGGCAGGGCCTGCTTGTGCGTGGTCAGCTCGATGCGCCCGCCGCGCAGCAGGCTGGCGGCGTTGTAGACCTCGCCCTCGCTGTGCGGATGGCCGACCAGGGCCGCGATGCCGTTGGTGGCGCCTGCCAGCGCGTTGAGCTCGCACTGGCAGGCCGCCAGGAAGCTGGGGCGCAGCAGCAGGTCCTCGGGCGGGTAGCCGCTGAGGGTGAGCTCGGGAAACACCACCAGGGCCGCGCCGCCCTCGCGCGCCTGCGCCACCAGGTCCCCCACCTTGGCGGCATTGGCCGCCACCGCGCCTACCGGGAAATCGAACTGCGCCAGCGCGAAACGTAGGAGGGACATGCTTGGGGAGTCCTTGGCTCTTGGGGGCTGGAATGATACCCGAGCCATGCGCGCCGGCCTCCGGCAAACCCCTTCACCTCGCTGTTTCAGGCCGGTGCTACGATCCCGGGACGCAAACTGACAGGGGACAGCGTTGCGTCATCACCGGCCCCTATGGATAGCCGCCGCGGGTCGCCCCCTGGGTTGGGGATGGCGCCTGGCGGTGCTGTTTCTGCTGGCCGCCCTGCTGGCTCCCGCCGCGCGGGCCGGGGAGCCCCACGCCCTGTTCGGCCAGCCGCCACGGGAGCCGCCGGTGAGCACCTATCGCGCCTCGCCGGACGAGTCGCCACCGGCGGATTACCGTGCCCTGCCGGCCTGGCTGGCCGCGCGCCAGCCGGTGGCCGCGGTGAGCATGCTTGGTGGCGAGTTCTGGCTGGTGGCGCCACTGCAGCCGCTGCCCGGGCATGCGGACTGGGTGGTGACCTTCGGCAACACCTATTACCAGCGCGCCAGCATCCTGGTGCTGGGCGACGACGGCACGCGCGAGCTGGTGGAGGCCGGCCGCGGCATCGACACCAACTTCATGCTGCGCGGCACGGCGGCAGTGACGTTGCGCGAAGGGCACCGCTACGTGGCGGTGATCCGCGTGGCCACGCCCTTTTTCAGCGCGCTGCCGCGCATCGACCTGCAGACGCGCGAGCAGTACCGTCGCCGGCTGACCAACGAATCGGCGCTGATGCTGGTGGCGCTGGGCGTGCTGGGCGGGCTCGGCGTGTTCATCCTGTTCGTGGGACTGTGGACGCAAGGCCTCAGCTACACGCTGTACGGCTGCCAGTCGCTGGTCCTGATGGTGGGCTGGGCGTCCTTCTTCGGACTGCCGGACGATTGGCTGGGCCTCGGCGCCGGGCCGGTGAACTTCACGCTGTGGTTCATCCTGGTGCCGCTGGTGCATGCGCCCTTCACCATCCGCTTCCTCGAACTGAAGCGGCATGCGCCGCGCGCGACGCGCGTGGGCTACGGCATCGCCATCGCCTGTGCCCTGGCGGTGCCGGTCGCGCTGCTGCTTCCCTCGCTGGCCTTCCTGATCGCCACCATCGCGATCACCTCGGTGGTGCTGTTCTCCGCCAGCGTCAGCCTGTGGGCCCTGCTCCGCGGCATTCGCCAGGCGCGTTTCTTCGTGCTGGCCTACGTGTGCGTGCTGGTGCCCGGCGCCATCATCCTGCCAGTGAACTTCGGGCTGATGCCCAGCCCGGTGGACAATGCCGACCTGCTCACCCTCATGGGCAACAGCGGCGAGGCCATGCTGCTCGCCTTTGCGCTGGCCGACCACGTGAAGCTGGTGCAAGCCGCGCGCGAGCGCTTCCGCCTGGGCATGCTCGACGCCATCGCCCGCGCCTCCACCGATCCGCTCACCGGCCTGGGCAATCGCCTGGCCTTCAACATGCGGATCGAGGAGATCACCCGCCAGGGCACCCCGCCGCCGGCGCAAGGCGCCTGGCAGGTTGCCATGATCGACCTGGATGGCCTCAAGCAGCTCAACGACAGCGAGGGCCACGAGCGCGGCGACGCGCTGCTGCAGGCGGCCGGCGCCGGCCTGAGCCGCCTGCCCAGCCAGAGCCAGGCGTTCCGCCTGGGCGGCGACGAATTCGCGGTGATCGCCTTCGGCGACGAGTTGAGCCTGCATCGGCTCAGCCGCGCGCTGACGCGGCTCGATCTGCAACTGCACGAACTCGGCTTCCCGGGTGCGGGGCTCAGCTTCGGCATCTGCGGCGCGCCGGTCGGGCAGCCGCTCAGCGGCACCGCCTTCGCCGACCTGGTGCGCGAGGCGGACCGCATGATGTACGAGCACAAGTCGCGTCGCCACTCGGCACCGCCCGACGGCGGCGAGGGCGCGGCCGGCATGGAGACAGGCACGGGAAGCGAGGATTAAGGCGCGCCGCTTCCGTGCCTGTCACCAGCCCTGCTCGCCCGCGATCGCCAGCGGCCAGCCGCAGAGGGCACGGCTGGCCTGCATGCCGCCCATCACGGCGGCCTCGACGCAGCCGGCGTCCAGGCCGGTCTTCAGCCAGTCACCGGCCAGGAACAGGTTGGCCAAGCCGCTCTGCCCCGACTGCAGGCGGAACCGTGTGGTGCCCACCCGCGACTGCACGTAGCGCTCGGACGGATCGACGTTGGCGCGCCAGTACTGCGCATCGAAACGCGCCACGCCCGCGCGCCCGGCGGGATCGACCAGCCAGTGCCAGGGAAAGCCGCCGGCACCGACGTTCGTCCATAGCGCGCGGATGTCGTTGTCCAACTGCGCGATCGCCGCCGCCTTCACCTGCCCGGCGCATTGCGCGGGAAAACCGTGGTCGTCGTAGGGCGGATAGTCCTTCACCGCGAAGGCATTGCAGAAATAGGACACGCAGCGCGGCTCGTCGCCGGCCGGCCAGCTCTCGCGACACAGCAGTTGGTCCATCGGGGCCCAGGTATCGAATGGCTCGGTGAAGCCCGACAGCACCGGTTCCTCGCCATCGGCCGGCGAGCCCTGCCAGCCCAGGCCCTGCAGGTCCGGCATCGTCCATACCTGGTAGGCCTGGGTGGCGACGGCGGCCACCCGCTCGCTGCATTGGCGCAAGGCCGGGCTGTGCTCGAACAGCGGCGCGGCCACGTCCGCCAGGCTGGCCACCGACAGGCCGAACACGACCTGGTCGAAGTCCTCGCCCAGCCGCAGCGTGCGCGTGGGCAGCGGCTGGCCGAACGCCTCGCGGTAACGCTGCGGCCAGTCCGACCACTGGCTTTCCAGATTGATCGCGTATTGCTGCAGCAAGGCCGCCTGGGCGGGATCGAGTTGCCCGTAGAGCGGCTCGGACGGCCAGCACGGCAAGCCCTTCACCTCGACCAGCGGCTGGTAGCCCTCGCCGCGCAGCGCCACCTGCTGCTGCAGGTCGATCTCCCCGACGCACGTGCCCGCCGCGTCCGGCCGTAGCTCGGTGAGCTTGTGGAAATAGTGGAAGCGCACGCCACGCCGTTCGAGCAGCAGTTGCAACGGCGCGAACACCACGTCGCCCATGCCCGCCTGCATCTTGTACATGATCGCGCCGCGGTAGCCGAGGCCGACCTTGAGCATGCCGCGCAGCATGGTGCCGGCCTCGATGTCCGGCTGCCGCGGATCGCCGTCGCGATAGGCGAACACCAGGTCGTAGAAGCCGCGCACCGGCGCGCTGCCCACGCTGGCCGGCTGCGCGCCGTGGCTGGCCAGCCATGCGCTGAACTCCACGTCGTTGATGACCTCGAAGCCCTTGCTCACCACCTCATCGGCCAGCATGCCGATGGCCACCGCCAGCGCCAGGTCCATGCACAGGTAAAGCCGGCGCACGGCGTCCGGCCAGATGCCGTGCCGCTGCAGCCAGGCGCCGGCGTCATGCAGCACACCCTGCAGCCAGCGCAGCAGGGACAGCACGATCGATGCATGGGCAAGGCTGTCCTCGCGCAGCAATGCCTGCGCGTGCTGCGCCACGCTCACCGCATCCTGCGGACCGCGCAGGCCGGCGCGCGCCGCCAGCGCGTCGTCCAGCGTCGCCGCGCTCACCGCCAGCGGCGTGCCGGCCAGCGCCGGCCATTCCGCGAGCCATGCCTGCAGCCATCCCAGCAGGTTGGCCAGCGCGTCCGCGATGCTGTCTTTCCCGCCGCGCGCCGTTCCGGGCTGGCCCGGCATCAGCGGCGTGAGAATCGACCACACGCGCCAGACTTCTTCCAGGTATTCGGTCAGGCTCACCAGCCGTTGCGGTTTGAACGCCTCGTCCCAGGTCGCCAGCGGGCTGCCAGGCGGGCGCCCCAGCTCGGCGTAGGCCTGCCGCATCAGCTGGAAGGCGTTGTCGTAGAAACCGAACCAGATGTGCAGGCCGTGTTCCTCGATGCGCTCGCCCAGCGCCGCGTTGCGCCCGCTGGCGCCCTTGCCGCCGAGGCGCCAGCCCATCTGGTAGACGTCGATCTGGTAGTCCCGCTGCCAGCCCTCGCGGCTGGTCAGCCAGAACGCGGCGGTCATGGCGCCCACGCCACCACCGAGGATGGCGATGCGCCGGGGTTGGACGCTCATCGGCCGGCCTCCCCGCCCGTGTTGTCCGCCAGCTCATCGCCGGGCTGCACCTGGAAATCGAAATCGATATGGAAGCCCAGGTAGGCCTTCTGCCCGCCCAGCGACCAGCCCAGCGTCTGCGCCAGGGGAAAGCTGGCGTAGTCATGGAGATTCAGGCGATAGCCCTGCGGCAACAGCCACAGCCCATGGATAGCCTGCACCTGCGCCTGCGCCGCCACCACCGCCTGATACACCGCGTACTGGCCGGTGGCGTCGGGAAACTGCTTGAGGAAGATCTGGTCCAGCCCCGGGAACCGCATGAACCACTGGTCGAACGGCTCGCGCCAGGACGGGTCGGCCGCCCAGAAACCCGGTTCCGCCTGCAGGCCGTGCAGCAACTGGGTTCGCCAGGTGGCGACGTCGCCCACCGGGCGCCCCTGGTCCAGGCCCGCGGCGGCGGTGACCTCCAGCAGCGGATGCACGGCCAGTTCGGTATCCGCCGTGAACGGCTGGAAACCCTTGGCCGCCAGGGTGAAGCGATCGGACGGCTGCTCCGGCCCCGGCATGGCGTACTCGCACAGGTATTTGGGATAGCCGAACACCTCGCGCCCCACGATCAGGGCCATGCAGTCGTCCACCCAGATATGCAGCGGATAGGCGTAGAACGACGGCAATACGTGCCCGGGTCGCACACCGGCGACCAGCACCCAGGCCACGATGTCGGTCTCGCTGCCCCAGCCCTTGGCGCGGTCCGCGGGCCACAGGCTGTAGGCGCGCTGGATGGCGGTGAAGCTCAACAGCACATAGGGCGACAGCACCACCAGCCGCATGCGCCCGCCGCTGCCGGCGTTGAGCGTGGCATCGACGCTGGCCTGCAGCGCCGACAACTGGCCCGGCACCCAGAAGCCGTACATGCGGGCCTGCGTCAACGCCAGCGCCGGATGCATCAGCGGCGAGCCTGGCGGATAGAGAAACGGCGGACGCGACAATGCTGCCATACGGACTCCCCCCGGAAACCATGATGGAGACCCTACGCTGGCATGATGACCGTAGCTTGTCGATGGGGGCGGGGAGTTCCCTGTAGGAGCGCACCCAGTGCGCGACGGGGCTCACAGGCCCCGCCCGTCGCGCACTGGGTGCGCTCCTACAGGGGGAAGATGAGGATCCAGGCGATAAAAAAGGGCCGCATCGCTGCGGCCCTTTTCGTATCGGTCGAAGAGACCCGAAAGACTTACTTCTTCATCAGGCCCGCGAGGGTCTTGCCGAGGTCGGCCGGGGACTTCACGGTGGTGACGCCCGCCTTCTCCAGCGCGGCGAACTTGGCCGCCGCGGTGCCCTTGCCGCCGGAGATGATGGCGCCGGCGTGGCCCATGCGCTTGCCGGCCGGGGCCGAGGCGCCGGCGATGAAGGACACCACCGGCTTCTTGACGTACTCGCCGATGAACTCGGCGGCGTCCTCTTCAGCCGAACCGCCGATTTCGCCGACCATGATGATGCCCTCGGTCTGCGGGTCGTCCTGGAACAGCTTCAGGCAGTCGATGAAGTTCAGGCCGTTGATCGGGTCGCCGCCGATGCCGATGCAGGTGGACTGGCCCAGGCCTTCGTTGGTGGTCTGGAACACCGCTTCATAGGTCAGCGTGCCCGAGCGCGAAACGATACCGACCTTGCCCGGCTTGTGGATGTGGCCCGGCATGATGCCGATCTTGCACTCGCCCGGGGTGATGATGCCGGGGCAGTTGGGGCCGATCAGCACGGTTTCCGGATGCTGGGCCAGCACGTTCTTCACGCGCAGCATGTCCAGCACCGGGATGCCCTCGGTGATCGCCACGATCACGCGGATGCCCGCGTCGACGGCTTCGAGGATCGAGTCGGCCGCGAACGGCGGCGGCACGAAGATGACCGACGCGTCGGCGCCGGTCTCATCGACGGCCTCGGCGACCGAGTTGAAGACCGGCAGGCCGATATGCTCGCTGCCGCCCTTGCCGGGGGTCACGCCGCCGACGACCTTGGTGCCGTAGTCCAGCGCCTGCTGCGCGTGGAAGGTGCCCTGCTGGCCGGTGAAGCCCTGCACGAGGACCTTGGTGTTCTTGTTGACGAGAACGCTCATGGTTCTATTGCTCCTCAGGCCTTGGCCGCAGCCACGGCTTTCTGCGCCGCATCGTTGAGATCGTCGGCCGGCGTGATCGCCAGGCCGGAGTTGGCCAGCAGTTCGCGGCCCAGCTCCACATTGGTGCCCTGCAGGCGCACCACCACGGGGATCTTCAGACCCACTTCCTTCACCGCGGCGATGATGCCCTCGGCGATCAGGTCGCAACGCACGATGCCACCGAAGATGTTGACCAGGATGGCCTTCACCTTGTCGGAGGAAAGAATCAGCTTGAACGCCTCGGTGACGCGCTCCTTGGTGGCGCCGCCGCCGACGTCGAGGAAGTTGGCCGGCTCGCCGCCCGCCAGCTTGATCACGTCCATGGTGGCCATCGCCAGGCCCGCGCCGTTGACCATGCAGCCGATGGTGCCGTCCATGGTCACGTAGTTGAGGTTGTGCTGCACGGCGGCCGCCTCGGCCGCGTCTTCCTGGGTCAGGTCGCGCATGGCGGCCAGGTCCGGGTGACGGAACTCGGCGTTGTCGTCGGAGTTGACCTTGCCGTCGAGCGCGGCGAGGTTGCCGTCCTCGAGGATGGCGAGCGGGTTGAGCTCGACCAGCGACAGGTCCTTCTCGTTGAACAGCTTGTACAGGCCAAGCATGATCTTGGTCAGCTGGGTGACCTGCTTGGCGTTGAGGTCCATCGCGAAGCCGAGCTGGCGGCACTGGTACGGCTGCAGACCCTCGACGAAATCCACCACGATGGTGTGGATGTCTTCCGGGGTTTCCTTGGCCACCTGCTCGATGTCCACGCCACCGTGCTTGGAGGCGATGAACGAGATGGCCTTGCTGTCACGGTCGACCAGCACCGAGAGGTACAGCTCCTTGGCGATATTGGTGGCGTCGGTGACCAGCACCAGGTTCACCGGCAGCGCGCGGCCGGCGGACTGGTAGGTTTCCATGCTGGTACCCAGCATGCCCTTGGCGGCTGCGCGCACGTCGTCGAGGCTCTTGCAGAACTTCACGCCGCCGGCCTTGCCGCGGCCGCCTGCGTGGATCTGTGCCTTGACCATCCACTGCGAACCGCCAAGGGCTTTGGCGGCGTCGACAGCGGCATCGGGAGAGTTGGCGACCTTGCCCGGCGGCACGGCGATGCCGTACTTGGCGAACAGTTCTTTGGCCTGGTACTCGTGGAAATTCATTCGATACCTCGAGCGAACGGGGGAACATGGCGGCCGCGCCGGGCTGTGGGATCCGGAGCGGCCAGGGGAACGACGGCGGGTTGGAATGCCTGCGCTGCCGGCTGCAGTGCGCCGCCGTCAGGCCAGTCGACATGACGAAAACCGCGCAATACGGCCGGGTATTTTCGCGGAAGCGGCCCCCGATGGAAAGGGGGCTGGCCGCGCGAGCCCCTGGCCCGGCCGGCCGGCGGAGGGGTCCTACATGCCGTGAAGTCCACGTCTATACTGGTTCGGTCCGCCCGGCAGAGCCCCGCACAGAGTGCCCAGACAGGTGTCCAGCACCGTACAGCCGATGTACCCCAGCGCCCGCCCGGCCCCTGAGGCGGCGCGCCACGAGCTCCTGTTCCTCAACTGCTTCCGGCTGGCCCAGGCGCTGGTCTATGTCGGCCTGGCGCTGAGCCCCAACGCGCTGGGCTGGCCCAAGCTCACCGACGTGAGCCTGGCCCGCGCGGTGGCGGTGCTGTTCCTGCTGTTCGCGCTGGGCGTGCTGTCGCTGACGCGGCGCTCCACGCCCTACATCCGCTGGACGGTGTCCGGCGCGCTGGTGGTGGACATCGTGGCGGCGGTGCTGGCCATCACCACCATGCACGACGCGCGCATCGGCATCGCCATGATGCTGGCGGTGAACCTGGCGGCGGGCGCGCTGATCCTGCCGTTGCGGCTGTCGTGCTTCTTCGCCGCACTGGCCACGCTGGGCGTGATCGGGCACTCGGTGATCGAGATCCACCAGGGCGACCAGGGCATGGACCGCGAGCTGCTGGAATCGAGCCTGTTCGGCCTGGCCTATTTCTCCATCACCATGCTGTGCTACGTGCTGAGCCGGCAGATCCGCGCCAGCGAGGCGCTGGCCGAGCAGCGCGGGGTGGACCTGGCCAACCTGGCGCAGGTCAACGAGCTCATCATCCGGCGCATGAAGACCGGCGTGCTGCTGGTGGACGACGCCAACCGCATCCACCAGATGAACGAGTCGGCCTGGATGCTGCTGGGCAACCCCACCGCCGACCAGCGCGACCTGGGCCGCGTGGCGCCGGAGCTGTCGCGCCGCCTGTACCACTGGATGACCTCCGGCAAGCTGGACGAGTCGGCCACCCAGCTCGCCGACGGCGTGCCCGAGGTGGTGCCGCGCTTCACCCGCCTGGCGCCGAACGACGATTCGCACGTACTGATCTTCCTCGACGACACCTCGCTGGTGTCGCGACGCGCAGAGGAACTCACGCTCAGCTCGCTGGGCCGCCTGTCCGCCTCCATCGCGCACGAGATCCGCAACCCGCTGGCGGCGATCCGCTATTCGGCCCAGCTGCTGGCCGAGTCGGATGACCTGCCGCCCACCGACCAGCGCATGGTCGAGATCATCAACAACCACTGCGGGCGCCTCAACGAGATCATCGAGAACATCCTGCAGCTGTCGCGGCGCGAGCGCTCGCGCCCGGAGACGCTGGACCTGGGCAGCTGGGCCAACCAGTTCGTGGAGGAATACCGCCAGGGCAACGACCTGGGCGAGGACTCGCTGCGGGTGATCCAGGCCAGCACGCCGGTGGCCGCGGTGGCCGATCCGCAGCAATTGCAACAAGTAGTGTGGAACCTGGTACAGAACGCGCTGCGCTACGGCCGCATGCCCGGCGAGCCGGCACGGGTGATGGTGGTGGCGCGCCACGGCGAGCACGGCGTGCCCATCCTGGAAGTGATCGACCGCGGACCCGGCATCGCGCCCAAGGTGGCCGCGCAGATCTTCGAGCCGTTCTACACCACGCACGAGTACGGCACCGGCCTGGGCCTCTACCTCGCCCGCCAGATGAGCGAGGCCAACCAGGCCTCGCTGGAATACGTGCGCGTGGCCGGCGGCGGCAGTTGCTTCCGCCTGGTGCTGACGCCGGCGCGCGCGAGCCTTGCGACCGGAGATGCCGCCGCGGCCGGCTGAGCGCCGGAGCCCTGGCTTTACCTTGTGGGAGCGCCAAGTCCGGCCACCAGGGGCCAGCCTTCCAGGTGGCGACGAAAGCGCGGGCTTGCGCCCTCATTACTCCCCCTAGGCCCGTCGCGCACAGGGTGCGCTCCCACAGGGATAGCGTGGCGATGAGGCCGCCTCAGAGCCTGTTCACGATCTCCACGTAGCCCGCGGAGATCGTGAACAGGCTCTCAGGTCTCGCGGACGATCAGCTCCACGCCCAGCATCTCCGAATGCGCCGGCTCGCCGTCGATCATCGACAGCACCCGGCGCGCCAGCAGGGTGCCGCCTTCCTGCCAGTCCTGGCGCACGGAGCTCAGCGGTGGCAAGAAGCTGGCGGCCAGCGGCATGTCGTCGTAGCCCACCACCGAGACGTCGCCGGGCACGCTGCGGCCCAGCCGGTTGAGCGCGCGGATCGCGCCCATCGCCAGCAGGTCGCTGCAGGCGAACACGGCGTCGAACGGCACGCCGCGGTCCATCAGCGAATGCATCGCGTCCATGCCCGAGGCCAGGGTGAATTCGTCGCGGCGGATCAAGAGCGGCTTGATGCCGTGCCCGGCCAGCGCATCGACGAAGCCGTTGAGGCGCTCGAAGATCTCCGGGTGATGGGGATTGCCCACGAACACCGGGTTGCGCCGGCCCAGGCGGACGAAATGCTCGGCCACCACGCTGCCGCCCTGGCGGTTGTCGCTGCCCACCACCACGTGCTCGTCGTCCTCGCCCGGCGCGCCCCACACCACCATCGGCAGGCCCAGCTTGTCGAAGCGGCGCACCGCATCCTGGCGCGAACCCTGGCCCAGCAGGATCAGGCCGTCGGCGGCCTGTACCGCGGCGGCGGTGGCGCCCTGGCGCGTGGTCAGCAGCACGCTGTAGCCGTGCGCGGTCAGCTCCTGCGAGATGCCGCCCAGCAGCACCAGCGGGTACGGGTCGAGCATGGTGCGGTCGTGCGAGGGCTTCATCTCCACGATCACCGCCACCGTATGGCTGCGCCGCAGGCGCAGGTTGCGTGCGCTGACGTTGAGCTTGTAGCCCAGTTGGTGCGCCAGCGCCTGGATGCGCTCGCGGGTCTCGCGGTTGACCAGCGGGCTGTCGCCCAGCGCCCGCGACACGGTGATCTTCGATACGCCGGCGACCCGCGCCAAGTCCGCCATGGTCAGGCTGGCGGAAAGCGCGGCGCCCGGCTTCTTCTTGTGGAGACGACTCAAGCCCCAGGCCCCATGTCTTGTGAGTGACGGCGGCGATCCCCGCACAACGGCCGACCGTGGCAACGGCGCACAGTGTCCCGGTTTGCGCACCCCTCGTCCAACATGCGTATGAGATGGCAGCCGACAGGCGCATGCGTTGGCCCGGATTCACACTCGCCGGGACGTCGAACCATCGCACACACCTTGGATGATATCGATACCAATGGCAATTTTGCTGCATGACAGCAATTGTTATCGATACCTTGATATCGATAACAATTGCTGCCAAGCTCCGCGCCCACGACAAACGGGACGGCTCGTCGCACCGGGTTGAAGGCGCGCCGCCCCAAGCCAATCACCGCTGGGAGAGCACGCTTGGATCAACGAGACACGGCACCTGTCATGTCGGCCGACCGCCGCGGACCGTGCGATCCCTGGCTGCTGACCCGACATGACACCGACCCGGACGCGTTCGCCCAGGACGAGAGCCTGTTCGCCCTGTCCAACGGCTCGCTGGGCGTGCGTGGTGGCCTGGAGGAAGGCGACAGCGCCAGCCAGGCCTGCTTCCTGGCCGGCGCGTGGGAGCGCGCGCCCATCGAGTACCACGAGCGCTTCCCGGGTTTCGCCGCGCACACCGACACCCGCATTCCGGTGGCCGACGGCACGCGTATCCACCTGCGCCTGGGCGACACGCCGGTGCGGCTGGGCGAGGGCGAATGGCTGGACTTCGAGCGCGCCCTCGACCTGCGCACCGGCTGCTACCGACGCCACCTGCGCTGGCGCTCGCCGGAGGGGGCCACCCTGGTGATCGACGCCGAGCGCATCGTCAGCTTCGACGATCCCGCCCTGCTGGCGATCCGCTACCAGGTGAGTTCGATCGACTACGCCGGCCCGATCATGCTGGAGTCCTCCATCAGCACGGCCCGGCATGCCACCGAACAGGGCGACGATCCGCGCATCGGCACCCGTCTCGATGGCGGCTTCTCCTGCAGCGAGGCCCGGGCCGAGGAAGCCCAGGCCCACGTGTTGCAGCACACGACGCACAGCGGCATCCGCGTGGCCTGCCTGCAGGGCCACCAGATCCCCGACGGCTCGCTGGAGTTCCGCCTGGCCAATCTGGCGCCGCATGGCGTGGTGCAGGTCTATGCCGGCCAGCTCGCGCCGGGGCGCAGCGTGGTGCTGGAGAAATACGTGGCCTACGCGTGGACCCAACCCGGCGGCGACAGCGACGACGACCATGCCCTGCTCGCGCACGCCGAACGGCGGCTGGCGCAGGCGTCGCGGCTCGGCTATGGCGCCCTGCTCGCGCAGCAGCAGCAGACGCTGGCGCGCTTCTGGCACGGCGCCGAGCTGGCCATCGACGGCGACCCGCTCACCGAGCAGGCGCTGCGCTTCAACCTGTTCCATGTGTTCCAGTCGAGCAGCCGCGACGGCGCCAGCAGCACCGCGGCCAAGGGCCTGACCGGCGAAGGCTACGAGGGCCACTACTTCTGGGATGCCGAGGCCTTCATGCTGCCTGTGCTGGCCGCGCTCGCGCCCGGGCTGGCGCGCAGCCTGCTGATGTACCGCTACCGCACGCTGGACCGCGCCCGCGCGCATGCCCGCGAGATGAACCACGCACGCGGCGCGCTGTACGCCTGGCGCACCATCAGTGGCGACGAGTGCTCGGCCTATTTTCCCAGCGGCTCGGCGCAGTATCACATCAATGCCGCCGTGGCCTGGGCGATCCGCCACTACGTCGACGCCACCGGCGACCAGGATTTCCTGCGCGAGCACGGCGCGGAGATACTTTTCGAGACGGCGCGCATGTGGCTGGACATCGGCCACTTCAATCCGCGCCGGCAGGGCGCGTTCTGCATCCACGCGGTGACCGGCCCGGACGAATACACCGCCCTGGTCGACAACAACCACTACACCAACCGCATGGCGCGCGAGCACCTGCGCCATGCCGCCGAAGTGGCCCGCTGGCTGGCCGAGGCCGCGCCGGACGACTATGCGCGGCTGGCCCAGCGCATCGCCCTGGAACAGTTCGAGATCGTGCAGTGGCAGCGCGCGGCGGAACTGATGTACCTGCCGGAGGATCCGGAACTGGGCGTGTTCCCGCAGGACGACACCTTCCTGGACAAGCCGCGCCTGCCGCCCCGCCCGGCCGGCGAGAGCAAGCGGCCGCTGCTGCTGGAACTGCACCCGCTGACCATCTACCGCCACCAGGTGTGCAAGCAGGCCGACACCCTGCTGGCGCTGATGCTGGCCGGCGCGGACGTATCGGTGGAAGCCAAGCGGCGCAACTTCGACTACTACGAAGGCGTCACCGTGCACGACTCCACGCTGTCGGCCTCCACCTTCAGCGTGATCGCCGCCGAGGTGCACCACCCCGACAAGGCCTGGCGCTATTTCCAGGACACGCTGCGGGTGGACCTGGACGACCTGCACGGCAACGCCGCGCACGGCGTGCACATGGCCGCCATGGCCGGCAGCTGGCTGGCGCTGGCCTGGGGCTTCGGCGGCATGCGCGTGATCGACGGGCAACTGTCGTTGCGCCCGCATCTGCCCGAGGCCTGGCGGCGCTACCAGTTCGGCGTGACCTGGCGTGGTGCCCAGTTGCGCGTGGAGATCGACCGCCAGGGCGTGCGCTACACGGTGACCGCCGGCGAGACGCTGGACTTCCTGCACGCCGGCGAAGCCGTGCGCCTGCAACCCGGCGAAAGCCTGTCATTGCCCCATCGTCTCGCCGCCGTGCAGCCGCCGCTGCGCGCGGTGGTCTTCGATCTGGATGGCGTGATCGCCGATACCGCCGTGGTGCACCGCGCCGCGTGGGAACGCCTGGCCGGCGAGATCGGCGCGCCGTTCGACGAGGCCATCGCCGAGCGCATGAAGGGCGTGGACCGGCGCGGCTCGCTGGAGATCCTGCTCGAACGCGCGCCGCGCACCTATGCCGAGGCGGAAAAGCAGGCGCTGGAATCGCGCAAGAACCAGTACTACGTCGAGCAGATCGACCGCTTCGGCCCGGACCTGTTGCTGCCCGGCGCGCGCGACGCGGTGGAAGCGGTGCGCGCCGCGGGCCTGCGCGTGGCCCTGGCCTCGGCCAGCCGCAACGCACCGCTGCTGCTGGAACGGTTGGGCATCGCGCCGCTGTTCGACTACATCGTGGATGCCGCGCGCATCGCGCGCTCCAAGCCGGACCCGGAGATCTTCCTGGCCGCCGCCGCCGGGCTGGGCCTGCCGCCCGCCGCCTGCCTGGGCGTGGAGGATGCCGCCGCGGGCATCGCCAGCCTGCGCGCCGCGGGCATGCGCGCCATCGGCATCGGCGACGCCACCCAGCTCGGGCATGCCGACGACGTGCTGCCCGGCATCGACGCCTTCGACATCCATCGCTATCTCGACATGCGACCGGCCGGCCAGGGCATCCCGGCCGGCACCGTGCCGGACCACCGACCAGGCTAGCTCTGGCGGCGTGCAGTACCGCTCCTAAGAAACACGACAGCAGTCTTTCTTTAGATTGGGGAGGAAACACCATGATTACGCAACGCACGACACGCAGGCTGCTCGCCACCAGCATCGCCGCCCTGCTCGCCGCCGGCACGCTGCACGCCGAGGATGCGACGCCCGCCCCCGGCCCGCAGGCCGCGCCAGCGGCACCCGCCGCCCAGCAGACGCCTCCGCCGCCGCCACCGGCCAACAGCAAGAACGCCACCAACCTGGAACAGGTGGTGGTCACCGGTACCGCCGCCACCGGCGGCCTGAAGAAGATCGACACGTCCTATTCGGTCACCAGCGCCACGCTCGACCAGATCCGCGAATTCAACCCGAAAAGCTCCGCCGACCTGTTGAAGATGGCGCCCGGCGTGTTCCCCGAATCCTCGGGTGGCCAGACCGGCGCGAACATCGAGGTGGCCGGCTTCCCGGGCGGCGGCGACGCGCCGTTCGTGACCTTCCAGCTCAACGGCTCGCCGCTCTATCCCATGCCGACGCTGTCGTTCATGGACAACTCCTCGATGTTCCGCCTCGACGACACCATCGACCATGCCGAACTGGTGCTCGGCGGCCCCGCCGTGCTGTACGGCAACGGCCAGCCCGGCCTGACCGCCAACTTCATCCTGCGCGAAGGCACCGACATCCCCACCGGCGACGTCGGCGTGACCTACGGCTCGGAAGGCATGGTGCGCCTGGACGGCTTCTACGGATTCAAGATCGCCAATGACTGGTACGCCAGCGTGGGCGGCTTCTGGCGCAAGTCCGACGGCGTGCGCGATCCGCAGTTCGACGCCGACAAGGGCGGTTCGCTCACCGCCACGCTGACGCACAACTTCGGCGACAGCGGCTCGATCATGTTCTATGCGCGCGACCTGAAGGACCATAACCAGTTCGTCACCGACACGCCGATCCTCAACCCCGGCCGTGGCCAGTTCGAGGCCTATCCCGGCTTCGACCCGCTCACCGGCACCTTTGGCAGCAAGGCCAACCAGCACACCTTCATCCAGACCACGCCCTGCTACACCGCCGGCTGCACGCCCGGCGGCCAGAACCTGAACCTGGCCAAGGGGCGCGGCGCCGACATCATCTCCGTGGGCGGCAACCTGGACCTGACCTTCGGCAACGACTGGAACATCTCGGACAAGTTCAATTTCACCGGCGGGCAGATGAACACGATCGCGTTCTTCAGCACCGGCCAGAATCCCGAGACGCTGAGCGACTACATCGCCGGCAACGCGCCGGCCGGCACCACCGCCACCGCCTACTACACCAACAACGGCCAGCCGGCGGACATGAACCAGAACGTCACCACCCAGGGCCTGTGGTACGTGCACAAGCGCATCCAGGGCGCCACCAACGAGTTCCACATCAGCAAGGACATCTTCGAGGGCAACACGCTGACGTTCGGCAACTACACCGCCGTCTACAACGACCACGACACCTGGTTCCTCGGCAACAACATGCTGCTGCAGGCCAAGAACAATCCCAACCCGATCGGCGTCACGCTGAGCAACGGCCAGGTGCTGTCCAGCTCGCAGGGCTTCGTCAGCGGCCCGTCCACCGCCATCCGCGAGGCGTGGAACGGCTTCAACACCGCCTTCTTCCTCACCGACACCTGGAAGCTGGACAAGTGGCTGTTCGACGCCGGCGTGCGCGTCGAGCGGCAGGAGGCCAACGGCCGCATCCAGAACACGGCGACGGGCGACCTCGACAACAATCCGGACACGCTCTACAACAACAACTCGCAGTACCTGGTCGGCGGCAACACCACCATCAACTACGCCAAGACCGCGCCGTCCTGGACCATCGGCGCCAACTACGAGATCCAGAGCAACATGAGCGTGTACGCCCGCATCAACGACGGCGTGCACTTCCCCGGCTTCGACGACCTGCGCGGCCTGCCGACCCAGCCGGTGAACAAGGTCCATAACATGGAAGTGGGCTTCAAGTACCAGGCCGACTGGCTGTACCTGGACGTCAACGCCTACCGCAAGCTGTTCTACAACGTGCCCTACACCATCACCCAGGGCAACGGCCAGCAGTTCTCGTTCGACTACGGCTCGGCCACCAAGGGCATCAACTTCAACACCGTGGTCAAGCCGATCCCGAACGTGCCGGGCTTCCAGATCGCCTTCAGCGGCGACTACATGGACGGCCACTACACGCACAGCGCCGCCTGCACGCCGTACACCACGCAGAGCGGCGAGGAGGGCTGCGCCAGCCTGAACGGCATGCAGTTGCAGCGCCAGCCGAAGTTCCAGGGCCGCCTGACGCCGTCGTACGAGTTCCCGACCGCCTTCGGCAGCATGAAGTTCTGGCTGACCTGGGAATACATCGGCAACCGCTACGGCGACCTGATCGAGCAGCAGCCGCTGGGCCAGTACCACGACCTGTCCTTCGGTGCCACGGCCAACATCGGCGACAACTGGCAGATCAACCTGCAAGGCACCAACATGACCAACGAGATCGGCATCACGGAGGGCAACTCGCGCCTGTTCGGCTTCGCCAGCGAGGGCGGCGTGATCCTGGCCCGCTCCATCGAAGGGCGTGAGGTGAACCTGCAGGTGAAGTACAAGTTCTAAAGGCGCCCGGCCAAGGTTCCGGCGCGGCCCGCATGCGCCGCGCCGGTATCCTGGAGAGGCGACGCGACACTTCCCTCGACTGTTCCGGGCCACCACCTGCACGGTGGTCCGGAACTTTTTTCCATCGCTAGGGGTAGGGATGAACCGGTACCGCATGATCGCCGCGCTGGCGACGATTTACATGGTCTTTGCGATCCTGCTGAACAGCGTCGGCACGGTCATCCTGCAGTCCATCCACACCTTCGACATCGACAAGCCGCAAGCCAGCCTGCTGGAGCTTTTCAAGGACTTGCCGATCGCCATCACCTCGTTCCTGGTGGCCTCCTTCCTGCCCCGGCTCGGCTACCGCCGCGCGATGATGCTGGCCCTGGCCATCGTCGGGTGCGCCTGCGCGCTGATGCCGCTCTATCCCAGTTTCCACACCACCGAACTGCTGTTCACCTGCGTGGGCGTGTCCTTCGCGCTGGCCAAGGTCTCGGTCTATTCCTCCATCGGCCTGCTCACCCGCGACAAGGCCGAACATGGCCGCCTCACCAATACCATCGAGGGCCTGTTCATGCTGGGCGTGCTGGCCAGCGGCTGGCTGTTCAGCGCCTTCATCGACCATGCCCATCCGGCCAATCCGGCGTGGTTCAACGTGTACTGGGTGCTGGCGGCGCTGTGCTTCGGCACGGTGGGACTGCTGTGGGGCGCCACGCTGGACGAGTCGGCCGCGCACGGCGAGGCGCGCCTGTCGCTGCCCGACGCGCTGCGCCGCATGTACCGGCTGCTGATGCGCACGCTGGTGTACGTGTTCCTGCTCTCGGCCTTCCTCTACGTGCTGATCGAGCAGAGCTTCAGCACCTGGCTGCCCACCTTCAACAACGAGATCCTCAAGCTGCCCAACGCGATGAGCATCCAGATGGCGAGCATCCTCGCCGGCGCCACCGCGCTGGGCCGCATCATCGCCGGCCAGCTGCTGCGCCGCGTGCACTGGCACCTGCTGCTCAACCTGTGCGTGGTGGGCATGGGCGTGCTGATCCTGCTGGTGCTGCCGCTGGCGCGCCACGCCCACGTGCCGGCCGACGTGGGCTGGTTCAACGCGCCGACCGCGGCCTACCTGATCCCGCTGATCGGCCTCTTGATGGCGCCGATCTACCCGGTGATCAATTCGGTGGCGCTCAGCTCGCTGCCCAAGCCGGCGCACGCCACCATGACCGGCCTGATCGTGATCTTCTCCGCGCTGGGCGGCACGCTGGGCTCGCGCATCACCGCGCTGGTGTTCGCCAGCTTCGGCGGCATCCACGCCTTCTATTTCTCGCTGGTGCCGATGACCCTGGTGCTGGTGACGCTGTTCTTCTTCAAGCGCGAGGCCGACCGCGCCGGCCTGGCCGAACCGGCAGCCGCCGCGCTGCCCGCCGAGTGAACCCGCGCCGGGCCGGAGGCCCGGACCCGACCCAAGGAGCCGCCATGCGTGTCCGCCATCGTCTCGCCGCCCTGCTGACCTGCGCGCTTGCGCTCGCCCAGCCCGCCTTCGCCAAGGGCGACCCCAGCTTCGTGCTCACCGGCACGGCGGAACATTTCGGCAGCTACTTTCCCAGCTACCTCGCCAACGGCTACTTCTCCACGCTGACCGCGCCACGCGGCACCGAGCCCACGCGCGGCTACATGGTCGCCACCATGGACTACGCCAAGGACGACATCGCGCGCCCCGCCGCCATCCCGGGCTGGAACGAGATCGACTACAACCCCGGCGGCGGCTGGCTGAATTCCACGCGCCTGGGCAAGGAGATCTTTACCGACTACGCGCAGACGCTGGACATGTACGACGCCACGCTGGAAACGCGCTACCGCTTCAGCTACGCCAACAAGTCCACCGACGTGGAGGTCACCACCTTCGTCAGCCAGGACGCCGGCCATCTCGCCGCCACGCGGCTGATCCTCACCCCGCAGTTCGACGGCAGCGTGCAGCTTACCTTCCCGATCCGCCTGTGGTCCGAATACCAGCCGCGCTTTCCCATCGCGACGATGACGGGCGAGGAGATGATCGCCGCGGTGATCGCCAGCGGGCAGAACCTGGACAACAAGCCGATTCCCACGCCCGACCGCGCCGCGGTGTGGTACCCGGGCGTGGTGCGCATCCAGTCCAGCGGCGGCGACACCAGGACACTGACGCTCTGGTGGGACGGCCGTGCCGAACAGGGCGTGGCGGTGGCGCAGGCGGCCGCGATCGAACTGCCCAAGGGGCTGGAGATCGAGGACGTGCAGCTGGAGAAAGGCCCGTACAAGCTGTCGCTGAACCTCAAGGCGCGCGTGCGCAAGGGCCAGCGCTACCGCTTCACCAAGTACATCGCCGCCTCGCGCGAAGGCTGGGGCGGCGACGCGCAGGCCGACCTGGCGCTGGCCAAGGCCGCGCGCCAGCAGGGCTTCGACGCGCTGCTGGCGCGGCACCAGGCCGCCTGGCACCGGTTGTGGACCTCGGACATCCGCATCGAGGGCGACGCCAGCGTGCAAAAGGCCGTCCATTCGGACCTGTACTACCTGCTGTCCAACAGTACCGAGGGCACCGCCTGGCCGATGGGCGCCTGCGCGCTGACGCCGGGCTATGCGGGCCATGCGTTCTGGGACAGCGATTCGTGGGTGTTCCCGGCGCTGCTGCTGCTGCATCCGGAGCGCGCCAAGCCGATCGTCATGTTCCGCAACCGCACCATCGCACCCGCGCAGGAACGCGCGCGCCAGTACGGGGTGAAGGGAACGATGTATCCGTGGGAAGCCGACCCGGAAACCGGCAAGGACTACACGCCGCATTTCGCCTACGGCGTGTTCCGCGAGGTACACGTCAACGCCGACATCGCCATCGCGCAGTGGCAGTACTACCTCGCCACCGGCGACGAGGCGTGGCTGAAGCAGTACGGCTGGCCGGTGATCGAGCAGGTCGCCACCTTCTGGGCCAGCCGCGTCGCCTACGACCAGGCGCACGACCGCTACGAGATCCACCACGTCACCTCGCCCGACGAGGCCTACGACGACGTGCCCAACGACTCCTTCACCAATGCGGCGGCGCAGAAGGCGCTGCGCATCGCGGTGAAGGCGGCGGCCAAGGTGGGTGCCAAGGCCGATCCGCAGTGGACCACCATCGCCGACAAGATGTTCATCCCGTTCGATGAGCAGGCGCAGCGTCATCTCGACTTCGACGCCTCGGTGCCGCACGACAAGATCACCTGGATGGGTTCCTCGCTGGCCTGGCTGATGTATCCGGACCTGGACCTGCCCATGTCGCCGCAGGTGCGCCGCAACGACTTCGACTTCCAGCTGCACGAGCTGAAGGAGCATGGCGACGATCCCAACGAGATGATGATGGTAATGCTGGCGGTAGGCTCGGCCGAGCTGGGCGATGCCAAGGGCGCCGGCGAATGGATCCAGCGCAACCTGGTGGGCTTCCTCAAGGCGCCGTTCAACGTGCGCACGGAAACCGTGGCCAACAACGCCGGCTACATCCTGGCCACCTCGGCGGGCTTCGTGCAGAGCTTCGTGTACGGATTGAGCGGCCTGCGCATCGACGACGGCGGGCTCACCGAAGCCTATGCGCCGGCGCTGCCACCGGGCTGGAACTCGCTCACCCTCAAGGGCATCCATTTCCGCGGCAAGCAGTACGACATCACCATCGAGCACGGCGCGGACGGCAAGGCCAAACTCATCCGCAAGCCGCTCTAGCGGCATGGCGCGCACCGGGAAGCATGCGACGATGCCACGCCGACGTCCCATCGCCTTCGCCGCCGCCCTGCTGGTGGCCTGTGCCGCGCAGGCCACCGACGCGAGCTTCCTGCTTACCGCCACGCAGGACGACTGGCCGCGCTATTTCCCCGGCCAGCTCGGCAACGGCTTCTTCTCCACGCTGACCTCCCCGCGCGGCACCGAGGGCAGCCTGGGCTACCTGATCGCCTTCATGGACCACGCGGCAGGTGATGTCTCGCGCCCGGCGGCGGTACCCGGCTGGACCGCCATCGACTACAGCGCGGATCCCTCGCACGCGGGCCAGTCCTGGTTGAACCAGGTGGACCTTACGCCCGCGCGCTTCCAGGACTACCGCCAGGTGCTGGACATGCACGAAGGCACCCTGGCCACCACGTATCGCTATCTCGATGGCCGCAAGGCCACCGGCGTGCAGGTGCTCACCCTGGTCAGCCAGGCCTCGCCGCATCTGGCGGCCAGCCAGCTCACCCTCACGCCCGACTTCGACGGCGAGGTGCAGCTCTCTTTCCCGCTCGACCTGTGGGCACCGCACCAGCCGCGCTTCGCCATGGCCCAGTTGGATGGAGCGCAACTGATGGAAGCGGTGGCGGCCAACAACCTCGCATTGAAGGCGACACCGCCCGACGTGCCGGACCGCGCGCCGCTGTGGTACCACGGCGACACCCGCGTGCTCGCCGCCGATGGCGATGCGACGATGCTGACGCTGTGGCTGGACGGCCAGGCCGAACAGGGCGCGCGCATGGCCGAGGCGGTCGCGGTGGCGCTGCCGCCGGGACTGCATCCGCGCGAGGCGCGGCTGTACCGCAGCGACTACAAGCTATCGCTGGAACTGCGCGTGGACGTGCGCAAGGGCCAGGCCTACACCTTCACCAAGTTCGTGGCCGCCTCGCGCGAGGGCTGGGGCGGCGATGCCAAGGCCGACCTGGCGCTGGCCACCGCCGCGCGCCAGCGCGGCTTCGCGGCGCTGCTGGCCGACCAGCGCCGCGCCTGGGCCACGCTGTGGCAGTCGGACATCGTCATCGACGGCGATGCCAAGGCGCAGCAGATCGTGCACTCGGACCTGTATTACCTGCTCAGCAATGCCGCGCCGGATACGTCCTGGCCGATCGGCGCCTGCGGCATGACGCCGGGCTACACCGGCCACGTGTTCTGGGACAGCGACACCTGGGTGTTCCCCGCGCTGCTGCTGTTGCATCCCGAGCGCGCGAAATCGCTGGTGATGTTCCGCGGGCATAGCCTCCCGCAGGCCGAACAACGTGCCCAGGCACGCGGCCTGCGCGGCGCGATGTATCCGTGGGAAGCCGATCCCGACGACGGCAGCTCGCAGACGCCGCACTCCGCCCAGGTGCTGGACGAGCGCGAGATCCACGTCGACGGCGACGTCGCCATCGCGCAATGGCAGTACTACCTCGCCACGCAGGACCGCGTGTGGCTGAAGCAGCACGGCTGGCCGGTGATCCGCGCCGTCGCCGCGTTCTGGGCCAGCCGCGCCACGCCCGTGCCGGGCACGGGGCACTACGCGATCGAGCACGTCACCTCGGTGGACGAGGACTATGCCGACGTGCCCAACGACATCTTCACCAATGCGGTGGCGCAGAAGGCCCTGCGCATCGCCGCGCGCGCCGCGCAGTTGCTGGGCGAGACGCCCGACCCGCAATGGACCACGGTCGCCGATGGACTGGTGCTGCCGTTCGACGCGCAGGCGGGCCATCACCTGGACTTCGACGCCACGGTGCCGCACGACATCGATTCCTGGGGCGGCAGTTCGCTGCCGCTGCTGAGCAGCCCCTCGCTGGACCTGCCGATGGACCAGGCCACCCGCCGGGGCGACTACGCCGCGGCCATCGCGCCGATCGCGCGCTCCAGCCGCGATCCCAACAGCATGGGCCTGATGCCGCTGTCGATCGCCGCCGCCACCGCCGGCGACGCCGATGCGGCCGGCGACTGGTTCAATCGCAACCTCACCGCGCATGTGCTGAAGCCACCGTTCAACGTGCGCACCGAGACGGCCGGCAACAACACCGGCTACTTCATGACCGCCAGCGGCGGCCTGCTGCAGAACATCCTGTACGGCTTCACCGGCCTGCGCATCACCGAGGACGGCCTGGTGCCGGCCTATGCCCCCGTGCTGCCGTCGGCATGGAAAACGCTGACGCTGAAGAACCTCTCTTTCCGCGGCGCGCGCCTGGACATCACCGTGCAGCGCGACGCCCAGGGCAAGGCGCAGCTCACGCGCCGCCCCGCCACCACCGATCACCCCACGACCAGGGAGCCGACATGACCCACCAACCCCGCTTGTCTCCTCGACATACGCCGCCCGCCCTTGGCCTGCGCCTGGCCGCGTTCGCGCTGTGCGGCGCCTTCGCGGCCCATGCGAATGCCGCCGCCACGCCGGACCCGGCCAAGACCCGCGCCTATATCGGCCAGGCCTGGACCACCCTCACCCGCTCGATGGACGACTGCGCCTCGCTCGGCGACACCAAGGTCAGTAGCCACCCCGTGCTCTACCTGCCGGCCGGCCAGCCGATACCGCCCGCCGTGACCGCCACGGCCAAGCGCTGCCAGGTGGACGTACGCACGCTGCCACACCCGATCACGCAACTCGGCGACGTCGACGCCCGCACGCTGCCGCAACAGGGCCTGCTGTACCTGCCGCATCCCTACGTGGTGCCGGGCGGTTTCTTCAACGAGATGTACGGCTGGGACAGCTATTTCATCGTGCTCGGCCTGGTCGCCGACCATCACACCGGGCTGGCCAAGGACATGGTGGACAACGCGCTGTACGAGGTGGCGAACTACGGCGGCGTGCTCAACGCCAACCGCACCTACTACCTCAGCCGCTCACAACCGCCGTTCCTCACCGCGATGATGGTCGCGGTGCTGGACGACCCCAAGGCCTTCCCCGACGCCGAGGCCCGACGCCAATGGCTGGCCCAGGCCTACCCGCTGGCCGTGCGCAACTACGAGATCTGGACCCGTCCCGAGCACCGCGCCGGCGACACCGGCCTGGCCCGCTACACCGACCTGGGCAGCGGCCCGGTGCTGGAGGCGCGCAACACCGAGTTCTACAAGGGCGTGATCCGCTGGCTGCGCGCGCACCCGTCGGAGGACCCGGGCTACCTGGTCAAGGCCTCCGAGCACCCCGACGCGGCCGAGGCCGCCAAGCTCAAGGAAACCAGCTGCGACCTGGACATCTCCGAGGTCTGCGCCGGCGTGTGGCTGGACGGCTACCGGCTCACCGCCGACTACTACCACGGCGACCGCGCCATGCGCGAATCGGGCTTCGACACCAACTCGCACTACGGTCCGTTCGGCGGCTCCACCCACCACTACGCCGACGTCAGCCTGAACAGCCTGCTCTACCGCTACGAGCGCGACCTGCACGACCTCGCCCTGCAACTGGGCAAGGCCGGCGACGCCGAGCGCTGGGCCAAGGCCGCCGAGGCGCGCAAGGCAGCGATGGACAAGTACCTGTGGCAGCCGCAGGACGGCATGTACCGCGACTACGATTTCGTGGCCGGCAAGCCTTCGCCCTACCCCTACGTCACCACCTTCTACCCGCTGTGGGCCGGCGCGGCGTCCAAGGCGCAGGCCGAGGCGGTGCGCAAGACGCTGCCGGTGTTCGAGCGCAAGGGCGGCCTGAGCATGGACAACCATCCGGCCGGCGTGCAGTGGGACGACCCGTTCGGCTGGGCGCCGACCAACTGGCTGGCAGTGGCCGGCCTGGATGCCTACGGCTATCACGACGACGCGCGCCGCATCGCCCGCAAGTTCATGACCACGGTGGACCAGGGCTATGCCGACGACGGCACCATCCGCGAGAAATACAACATGGCGCTGGGCAACGCCGACGTGAAGGTCAGCGCCGGCTACAGCGAGAACGTGGTCGGCTTCGGCTGGACCAACGGCGTGTACCTGATGCTGCAAGCCCTGGTGCAGGGCGCACCCACGCCTGCCGCCACAGCTACGGAGCACACGCCATGATGAGCTCCCGCCGCTGGGCCAGTCTGCTGCTGGCCGCCTGCCTGCCCCTCGCCCATGCGCAGGACGCCGCGCCGCGCGTGGATGCCGACGGCACCATCCACGCCGCCGCCGCCACCCTGCCCTACTCCTCGCTGGCCTCGCCCGAGGCGCGGGCGTTTTTCCCCAAGATGCTGGCCGCCGGCAGCAAGGCGCCACCGATCACCGCGCCGATCGAGCAGAGCCGCGTGTTCTACGACCGCATGAACAGCGACCGCGCGGCCCGCATGGCCAGGCGCTACCCGGTCAAGACCCACCACGACACCATCGGCGGCGTCGGCGTGGACGTGGTCGAGCCGGCGCAAGGCATATCGCCACAGAACCGTGACCGCGTGCTGGTCAACCTGCATGGCGGCGCCTTCCTGTGGGGCGCCCACAGCGGCGGGCTGGTGGAGGCCATCCCGATCGCCAGCCTGGGCCGCATCAAGGTCATCACGGTCGACTACCGCCAGGGCCCGGAGCACGTGTTCCCCGCCGCCAGCGAGGACGTGGAGGCGGTCTACCGCGAGCTGCTCAAGCAGTACAAGCCGGCCGACATCGGCATCTACGGCTGCTCGGCGGGCGGCATCCTCACCGCCGAGGCGGTCGCGCGGCTGATCGACCGCAAGCTGCCGGTGCCCGGCGCCATCGGCACCTTCTGCGGCTCGGTGGTGAACATGGAGGGCGACTCGATCTACGCGGCCGCGCTGTTGAACAGCGGCACGGTGCCCGAGCACCCGCTCAAGCTGGATGCCCTGCCCTACTTCAAGGGCGCCAGCGCCAATGACCCGATGGTGTTCCCCGGCGTATCGCCCCAGCTGCTGGCCCATTTCCCGCCCACCCTGCTGATCACCGGCACGCGGGACATGGCGATGAGCTCGGAGGTGCGCAGCCAGGCGCTGCTGCAGCAGGCCGGCGTCGATGCCGAGCTGCACGTGTGGGAAGGCATGTGGCACTCCTTCTTCTCCGACCCTGAGCTACCCGAATCGCAAGATGCCTACGCCGTCATCGTGAAATTCTTCGACCGGCACCTGGGACGGCGCTGACGCCGCCGTCCCGCCGCACTTTGCCCCCTGCAAGGGGGGCGGGTATCCTAGTCGGGACATCTGCCCTCCAAGACGACATGAGCCAACAGACCGTACTGGTCGTCGACGACGAACGCGACATCCGTGAACTCCTCACCATCACCCTGGGCCGCATGGACTTGCTGGTCGATGCCGTGGGTACCGTGACGGAAGCGCGCCGCGCCCTCGCCGAACGACATTACGACCTGTGCTTCACCGACATGCGCCTGCCGGACGGCAACGGCCATGAAGTGATCGAGCTGATCTCGGCGGAACATCCCGACACCCCGGTGGCGATGATTACCGCCTACGGCAACGTCGACGCCGCGGTGAGCGCGCTCAAGGCCGGCGCCTTCGACTTCGTCTCCAAGCCGGTGGACATCCAGATGCTGCGCCGCCTGGTGCGCACCGCACTACGCCTGGCCGAGGAAAGGCGCAGCGGCCAGGCCGCCGCCAAGCCCGACGGCAACGAGCGCCTAATCGGCGAATCGCCCGCCATGCAGCAGGTGCGCGCCACCATCGGCAAGCTCGCGCGCAACCAGGCGCCGGTCTACATCGCCGGCGAGTCGGGCGTGGGCAAGGAACTGGTGGCCCGCCTGATCCACGAACAAGGCCCGCGCGCCAGCGGCCCGTTCGTGCCGGTCAACTGCGGCGCGATTCCCTCCGAACTGATGGAGAGCGAATTCTTCGGCCACCGCAAGGGCAGCTTCACCGGCGCGGTGGGCGACAAGGAAGGCCTGTTCCAGGCCGCCAACGGCGGCACCCTGTTCCTCGACGAAGTGGCGGAACTGCCGCTGCACATGCAGGTGAAGCTGCTGCGCGCGATCCAGGAAAAGGCCGTGCGCCCGATCGGCGCGCGCGAGGAAGTGCCGGTGGACGTGCGCATCCTCTCGGCCACCCACAAGAACCTCGCCGCCCTGGTCGAGCAGGGCCAGTTCCGACAGGACCTGTTCTACCGCATCAACGTGATCGAGCTGCGCGTACCGCCACTGCGCGAGCGCCGCGGCGACGTGCCGCTGCTGGCCAACTTCGTGCTGCGCCAGCTCGCCGCCAAGAGCGGCAGCGCCCCCGGCCGCCTGCTGCCCGCCGCGCAGCAGGCGCTGGAGGCGTACGACTTCCCCGGCAACGTGCGCGAACTGGAGAACATCCTCGAACGCGCGATGGCGATGTGCGACGGCGACCAGATCGACGTCGGCGACCTGATGCTGCCCCAGCGCGCGCCCCGCGCGCTGGCCGAGGCCGTCGCCGCCGCTCCCATGGCTGCCACCGGCGGCGGCCTGCCGTCCGCTCCCCCGCCGATCCCCTCGCCCACCGCCAGTGGCGGCCTGGACGACTACATCAGCAACCTCGAGCGCACCGCGATCATCAAGGCGCTGGAGGAATCGCGCTACAACAAGACCGCGGCGGCAAAGAAACTGGGCATCACCTTCCGGGCTTTGCGCTACAAGCTGAAGAAGCTGGGCATCGATTGAGATGTGGGAGGGGCCGGACGATGTCCGGCCTTTTTGTTTGGTGCGTTGATGGGCACGCTCCTACAAGGTGCTGGGGCGTCCGCCGGGATGGTGGGCAAAAACAGCGCGCCGAAGGCGCCACCACTACTCCCCGCCCGCGCTCGCCTCCAGCGCCTCCCTCACCGTCCGCAACAACTTCGGCGTCGAGATCGGCTTGTCGACCAGGTACAGATGCTCCAGCACCGGCAGTTCGTCCATGTCCGGCGGGGCGTCGGGGCGAGCCAGCAGGATCACCGCGCGGCGGTAGCCGTGTTCGAACAGGGCGGCCAGGGTGCGCACGCCGGTGAACAGGTTCATGTCCGCGTCCAGCACCACCAGGTCGGGCACGCCATGCGCCTCGATCCATTGCAGCGCGGCGGTGCCGCTCTGGCTGGCGTGGGCCTGGTAACCCCACGAGTCGAGGGTGTCCACCAGCAGCGAAAGCTGGCCGGCTTCCTCCACCACCACCAGCACGCGCTCGGCCTCGCCCTGCAGGCCGGCCATCTCCTCCTCTTCGGCCACCTCGGCGGGCGGCTGCGCCAGCGGGATGTACAGGTGGAAGCGGGCACCTTGTCCCGGCCGGCTTTCCACCCGCATCACGCCGCCATGGGCGGTGACGATGCGCTTGCAGGAGATCAGCCCGAGCCCGGTGCCGGTTTCCTTGGTGGTGTAGAACGGCTCGAACATGTGCTGCATGGATTCCTCGTCCATGCCGACGCCGGTGTCGGCGACGGTGAGGCACAGGTAATGGCCTTCGCAGGCCTCCTCGTCGGACAGGAAGAACGAGGATGGCAGGTGGACCTGCGAGGCGCGGATGTCCAGGCCGCCGCCGTCGGGCATGGCCTGGATGGCGTTGAGGCTGAGGTTGAGCAGGCACTGCTGCAGCTCGGTGTGGTTTCCGTCGAAGCTGAGATCGGGATCGTCCGCGCTCATGGTCAGCGTCACGCCGCGCGGCACGCTGCCTTGCAGCAGCAGGTTGAGCGCATCGAGCAGCGCACCGGCGCGCACCTGTTCGGCGCGGCGGGCGCCGCGCGCGAAGGAGAGCATCGACTGCACCATGTCCAGCCCGCGCTTGCCGCAGTCGCGCACCAGCCGGCCCAGGCGGGCCAGGCGCGGGTCGTCCTGGTAGTCCTGCAGGCTGTCGCCGGCCAGCAGCAGCGGCTGCAGCAGGTTGCGCAGGTCGTGGCTGAGGCCGCCGGCCAGCATGGCCAGGCTCTCGAAGCGCTGCGCGCGGATCAGCTCGGTCTCGGCGCGACGCCGCGCGCGCTGCGCCTCGGCCTCGCGCAGGGCGCGGCGCACGGCCGAGGCCAGGCGCGCGGGATTCTGCTTGAGGATGTAGTCGGTGGCGCCGTTGCGCAGCGCCTCGATGGCGGCTTCCTCGCCCAGCGTGGCGGAAACGAAGATGAAGGGCAGGTCCTGGTCGCGCTCGCGCAGCAGGTCGAGCGCGCGCTGGCCGGAGAAGCCGGGCATGCTCAGGTCCGACAGCACGATGTGGGGGCGAAACGCCTCCAGCGCGTCGAGGTACGCGCGCTCCTCGTCCACCAGGCGCACGTCGTAGTCGATCGCGTCGGCGTCCAGCTCGGACAGCACCAGCTCGGCATCCAGCTGGCTGTCCTCGATCTGCAGGACCCGGATTCTGGGAAGCGCCCAATGCTGCCTGTCCGCCATGCGTGGCTCCCTTCCCCGATCGTGCTCAGGCCGTTTCCGGCCCCTGGTTGAGTACGGCCCAGAACTGTCCCAGCGTGCGCACCGCCTCGAAGAACTGGTCCACGTCCACCGGCTTGATGACGTAGGCATTGGCGCCGATGTCCCAGCTGCGCGCCAGGTCGCTCTCCTCGCGCGAGGAGGAGAGGATGACCACCGGTATGCGGCGGAAGCGCTCGTCGGTGCGCAGCCGGGTCAGCACTTCCAGGCCGCCCATGCGGGGCATCTTGATGTCCAGCAGCACCACCGCCGGATCGACCGGCTCGCGCGTGGCCCATGCGCCACGGCAATAGAGATAGTCCAGGCAATCGACGCCGTCCTCGACGTGCACCACGGGATTGAGCAGGTGCGCGCCGTCCAGCGCGTCCATCGCCATTTCGGCATCCGCGAGACTGTCCTCGACGAGCAGGATGGTTCGGATGTCGCGTGGGTTCATGGCCGCCTCTGCGCAAAGCTCTCCGCCAGGTCGGACGACGGCAGGGTGAAATGGAAACGGGCGCCCTGGCCCGGCTGGGCATCGGCCCACACCCGGCCGCCGTGGCGCGTAATGATACGCCGCACGTTGGCCAGGCCGATGCCGTTGCCCGGGAATTCCGAGGCGCGGTGCAGGCGCTGGAACACGCCGAACAGCTTGCCGGCGTATTGCATGTCGAAACCCGCGCCGTTGTCGCTCACCACGAACTCGTAGCTGCCGTCGCGGTGGCGCTGCACGTCCACGTCGATGCGCGCCACCTCGCACTTGCCGGTGTACTTGACCGCATTGCCCAGCAGGTTCTGCCACACCGTGCGCAGCATGTTCTCGTCGCCGATGACGATGGGCAGCGGCGCGATCGACCACACGATGTGGCGGCCGTGCGCGTCGGTCTCGGCCAGCGCGCGCGCCTCGTCGGCCAGCGACTGCATGTCCACCGGCTGCAGCCGCAGCGCGCCGCGGCCCAGGCGCGAGAACACCAACAGGTCCTCGATCAGCAACGCCATGCGGCGGGCGGCGTCGTTGATGACCTCGATGTAGTGGCGGGTGCGCTCGTCGGCGCCCTCGCCCAGGTGCTGCTGCAGCTTGCTGGCGAAGCCGCTGATGTGGCGCAGCGGCGCGCGCAGGTCGTGCGATACCGAATAGCTGAAGGCTTCCAGCTCGCGGTTGACGTCGGAGACCTGCTCGATCTTGCCTTCCAGCTGGCGGTTGAGTTCCTTCACCTGCTGCTCGACCAGGGCGCGCGCGGTGACGTCGCTGAGCGTGAGCAGCAGCACCGGGTCGCCGCCGCCGTCCTGCTCCAGCCGCCGCGCGTTGATTACCACGTGGCGGTCCACGCCATCGACGGTGCGCTGGATCAACTCGTAGTCCCACAGCTCGCGGTCCAGCAGCAGCACGTCGTTGAGGCGCTGCAGCAGGGCGCTGTCGCTCCAGGCGCCGTCGCCGATCTCGGTCAGCGGCGTGGACTGGCGGAAGTCCGGCGGCAGGCCGTACAGCTCGCCGAAGGCGGCGTTGACCAGCAGCGTGCCGAGGTTGGCGTCGAGCAGCGCGATCGGTTCGCGCACGGCCTGCACGATCAGCTGCGAGCGCTGCACCGCCTGGCCCTCGCGCACCTCGGCGCGCAGCCGCCGGCTGATCTGCCGCTCGGACACGATCACCACGATGGCCAGCAGCAGCACCTGCGCGATGGCGGTGATGCTCAGCGCCAGGCTGCTGTTGAACGATTCGCGGTGCGCCTCGTCCTGCCGGTTGGCCAGCACGGCGTTCTCGTTGCGCACGATGCCGTCGATCAGGTCGTCCATCTTGAACAGCATGCCGGAATCGCGCATGGCGTCGGCCGCGCCGGCGTGGTCGCCGCGGTCGTAGCGCTCGATGGCCTGCCCGCTCAGCGCCAGGCGACCGCTGACCATGGAACTGAGCGAACCGATCAGCGCCTGCTGGTCGGGGCTGTCGCGGGTCATCTCGCGCAGCTGGGCGAGCAGCCCGGGCACCTCGTGTCCGGCGCGCTCGGCCCGCAGGCGCACCTGGGGGTCGGCATCGCCATGGATCAGCCGGTAGATCGCCCCCTCGCTGTCGCGCGTCACATAGGCGATGCGGTAGGTCAGCGACTTGACCTCGGATGAGCGGGTGACGCGCTCGCTGGCGTGGATGGCCTGGCTGGACCCGGAGCGGGTGACCATGTACGGCAAGGCCACGATCACCAGCACCGCCGCCAGCAGGCCGCCCAGCCGCCAGCGCAGCGCCATGCGGTCCCGCAAGGCCGGCCGAAGGGTCGACGCCAATTTCCAGGAGGAGCGCAACATGTCAGGCATGTTTGCAGAATCCCCCCGGATATTGCCAGCTTCACACGTAGGCGTTTGGATAAGCCTTTAGTCGGTATTACCTTGCCGCGGTCTCGCCGTACCCGCTCATCGACGATGGCCGCTCGGCCGCCTTCTGGCCCCATGCCCGGTTCGGCTCGGCCTGCATGGTGAAGTGCAGCTCGCCGCCGGCCACGATCTCGCCGTGGCGCAGGAACACCCGGTCCAGCGGCTTGCCGTTGAGGGTCACCTCGCCCACGTAGGGGTGGGCGTCGTCCAGCGGCGCGGCGCTGACCGTGAAGGTCTTGCCGTGGGGCAGGTGCAGCGTGGCGCGGGCCACGAACGGCCGGCCGATGGCGTATTCGTCGCTGGCCGGGGTGACCGGGTAGAAGCCCAGCGCGGTGAAGATGTACCAGGCCGACATCTGGCCCAGGTCATCGTTGCCGGCCAACCCGTCGGGCCGGTTGGCGTACTGGCTGTCCATGATCTGCTTGAGCCGCTTCTGGGTCTGCCAGGGCGCGCCGGCGTAGTCGTACAGGTAGGCCAGGTGGTGGCTGGGCTCGTTGCCGTGGGCGTACCAGCCGATCAGGCCGGTGATGTCCTCGACGTTGGCGAAGTGCGAGGGATCCACCTTGGCCTCGAACACGCTGTCGAGCTTGGCCACGAAGCGCGCGTCGCCGCCCATCGCCTTGACCAGGCCGGCCACGTCCTGCGGCACGTACCAGGAATACTGCCAGGCGTTGCCCTCGGTGTAGTCGCTGCCGTAGCCGGCCGCGTCCGGGTTGAACGGTTCGCGGAAGGCGCCGTCGCTCTTGCGCGCGCGCATGAAGCCGGTCTTGGGGTCGTAGGCGTTGCGCCAGTTGCCGGCGCGCTTGTCGAAAGCGGCGGCGACGTCCTTGCGGCCCATGGCCTTGGCCATCTGCGCCAGCGACCAGTCGTCGTAGGCGTATTCCAGGGTCTTGGAGGCGGCCTCCGGTTCCTTGTCGATCGGCACGTAGCCGAGCTTCATGTAGTCGCCCAGGTCGCCGTAGGGCGCGTAGGTGGCGCTGGCCACCATAGCCTTGAGCGCCGCGTCGGTGTCGAAACCGCGCACGCCCTTGACGTAGGCATCGGCGATCACCGGCACCGCGTGGTAGCCGATCATGCACCAGGTCTCCAGGCCCTGGTACGCCCACACCGGCAGGATGCCGAACGGGCTGGTCTCGCGCGCGGCGATCAGCGAACGGATGAAGTCGGTGCTGCGCTCGGGGTCGAGCAGGGCCATCAGCGGCTGCTGGGCGCGGTAGACGTCCCACAGCGACCAGGTGGAGTGGAAGGCGAACTTGCCGTTCTTGTCCACCGCCTGGTGCACGGCGCCGTCGGGGCCGCGGAACTCGCCGTTGACGTCCATGCTCAGCGTCGGCGACAGCATGGCGTGGTAGAGCGAGGTGTAGAAGCCCACCCGCTGCTCCCTGGAGCCTTCCACGTCGATCGCGGCCAGCGCCTTGTCCCAGTCGGCGCGCGCCTCGGCGCGGCGGGCGTCGAAGTCCCAGCCCTGGCCCTCGGCGTCGAGGTTGGCCACCGCGTTGGCCTCGCTCACCGGCGAGATCGCCACCTTCACCACCAGCGGCGCCTTGAGCGCGCCGAAGTCGAACACGCCGACCAGGGCGCGGCCCTTCTGCTCGTCGTGATCCTGCGGCTGGTAGCCCGGGCCTTTGAAGCCCTTGTAGGGGATGTCCGTCTCGCGGTTGTACAGGCTGCGCGACTGCAGCGGCTGCGAGAAGCGCAGGGCGAAGCACAGCTCGCGGCCCGGCGCCCAGCCGCGCGTGGTGCGGCAGCCGGTGACGGTGCCGTCCTCGCGCACGCGCAGGCTGGACCACAACACCTTGCCGGCGTAGTCGTAGATGCTGGGGCGCAGGTCCAGCAGCAGGTGAGCCGGCTGGCCGGCGGGGAAGGCATAGCGGTGCCAGCCCACGCGGCGCCCGGCGGTCAGCTCGGCGCGCACGCCATAGTCGGCCAGGGTCACCGCGTAGTAGCCCGCCTGCACCACCTCGCTGTCATGGCTGAAGCGCGAACGGTAGCCGCTGCCCGGCGTGGCCGGGTCGCCCGGCTCCAGGCGCACCTCGCCGGCGATGGGCATCACCAGCACGTCGCCCAGGTCGGAGTGGCCGGAGCCGGAGAAATGGGTATGGGAGAAGCCCAGCAGGCTGCCGTCGCCGTACTGGTAGCCGGCCGCGTACTTGTAGGCATGCTTGAAGTCCGGCATGGCCGTGTCCGGCGAGAGCTGGATCATGCCGAACGGCACCGTCGCCCCGGGAAAGGTATGGCCGTCGCCGCCGGTGCCGATGCGCGGGTCGACGTCGGCCGAATGGCCGTCGGCACGGGCCGACGCGGCAGGGCATAGCGAGATCGCGGCGGCCAGCAGGCTGGGCAGCCAGGCGCGGGAAAGCAGACGGCTCATGGGGTCCCCCAAGTGATTTGAATCGTTCTAATAACATCCACGCTAGCACCCTGCCAGTGCCGGACGCATGCTGCGCCGCGGCATCGATTCTGGTTCCGTTCGGAGGCTCGCGCGGTTACCTTTGGATCGTTCCAAGTCACCCAGGCCCGCGATGGAAAGCCAGACCCCGGTCGGTCGCAAGATCACGCTCAACGACATCGCCGCCGGCTGCGGCGTATCGCGTGCCACCGTTTCATTGGTGTTGCGCGGCAGCCCACTGGTCAACAAGCTCACCCGCGCCCGCGTGGAGGAGGAGCTGCGCCGCCAAGGTTACGTCTACAACCGGGCCGCCGCCAACCTGCGCCGCCGCACCTCATCCAGCGTGGCGCTGGTGGTCAACGAGCTGGCCAACCCGTTCTTCGCGGAATTCGCCGCCGGGGTGGACGAGGCGCTGGGCGAGGCCGGCTTCGTCACCCTGCTGGGCAATACCGGCGAATCGGTCGGGCGCGAACAGGCGGTGCTGCAGTCGCTGATCGAGCACGGCCCCGGCGGCATCATCCTGTCGCCCGCCGAGGGCAGCGAGGCGCACGCGGTGCTGGCCACGGTGGGCGCGCACACGCCGGTGGTGCTGTTCAACCGCGAGCTGGGCGGCACCCTGCCCGAGTACGCCCACTGGGACCGCCTGATGCTGGACAACCAGCGCGGCGCGCGCCTGGCCACCGAGCACCTGATCGCGCGCGGCCACCGCCGCATCGCCTTCTTCGGCAGCCACGACGACTCCAGCTCCTGCCGCGAGCGCCACGCCGGCTACCTGCAGGCGATGCAGGCGGCGGGGCTGCCGGTCGAGCCGCACTGGCGGGTGGAGTGCGCGCTCACCCGCGTGGACGCGGCGCGCGCCGCGCACGCCCTGTTCGAGGGCGGCGCCGCACCCACCGCCGCGGTCTGCTACAACGACGTGGCGGCGCTGGGCCTGATGCTGGGCCTCAACCAGCGCGGCGTGCGGCCCGGACACGATTTTGCCATCACCGGCTTCGACGATATCGCCGAGGCCGCCATGAGCACGCCCTCGCTCTCCACGCTGTCGACCGCGCCGCGCCTGCGTGGCCGCCAGGCGGCGGAACTCCTGCTCGCCCGCCTGCGCGACCCGCAGGCGCAGGCGGGCACCGTCATCGCGCCGGTGGAACTGGTCGTGCGCGAAAGCAGCTGTCCCCTCTCCTGACACCGGAGCCACGCATGGCTTTTGCAGCACCACCACCGCAGTCGGCGGCCACCTCGCCGGCTTCCGGCACCACGCGCTACACCGACTATCCGATGGCGATGTCGGTGGTCACCACGATCTTCTTCATGTGGGGCTTCCTGACCGTCCTCAACGACATCCTGATCCCGCACCTCAAGACAGTGTTCGAGCTGAACTACGCACGCGCGATGCTGGTGCAGTTCACTTTCTTCGGCGCCTACTTCCTGATGTCGCTGCCGGCCGGCCGACTGGTCGCCGCGCTGGGCTACAAGAAGGGCATCGTGGCGGGCCTGGCCATCGCGGCGGTGGGCGCATTCGGCTTCTGGCCGGCGGCGGCGCTGCATTCGTATGCCGCGTTCCTCGCCGCGCTGTTCGTGCTCGCCACCGGCATCACCGTGCTGCAGGTGGCGGCCAATGCCTACGTCGCCTTGCTGGGACCGGAGCGCACCAGCTCCAGCCGCCTCACCCTGGCACAGGCGATGAATTCGCTGGGCACCACGCTGGGGCCGTGGTTCGGCGGCCTGCTGATCCTTTCCGCCGTGGGCACGGCGAGCATTCCGGACGACCTGCGCAAGGCGCCGGAAACGGTGCAACTGGTGCAGGCGCTCAATGGCGGCGCGCCGGCGCAGGCCGTCGAAGCCCTGCGGCAGGCGCCGGCCGACCGCGTGGTGGCCGCGCTGAACGATGCCGCCGCCACCGCGCTGGACCGCCTGCCCGCCGACGCCATCGCCGGCAGCCTCGGCCAGCTCTCGCCCGCGCAGTTGGCCGACGTGCTCGACAAGCTGCCCGGCGCGACATTGCTCGCCACGCTGGCGGCGCAGTCGCCGCCGCAGCTGGCCGCGCTGCCCACCGACCGCCTGGCCGGCGCGCTGGACAAGCTCACCGCCTCGCGCCTGGATGCCGCGCAGTCGGCGCAGCTGGCCGCCATCCGCGCCGGACTGGCGCCGGAGACGGCGCAGCAGCTGCAGGCCTACCGGCAGAAGCAGGCCGAGCTGGTGCAGAAGCCCTACCTGGGCCTGGGCGTGGTGCTGTTGCTGCTGGCCGCGGGCGTATGGCTGTTCCAGTTGCCCGCGCTCACCGAGACCACCGAGCAGGCCGATCCCACCCACCACACGCTGATGGATGCGCTGCGCCACCGCCACGTGTTCTTCGGCGTGCTGGCAATCTTCTTTTACGTGGGCGCCGAGGTCTCCATCGGCAGCTTCCTGGTGAACTACCTGTCGCTGCCGGAGATCGGCCACATGAGCGAGCAGCAGGCCTCGCACTACGTGTCGCTGTACTGGGGCGGCGCGATGGTCGGCCGCCTGGCCGGCTCCGCGCTGCTGGTATGGATCAACCCGCGCAAGCTGCTGGCCGCGTTCGCCACCGTCGCCGGCCTGCTGGTGCTGACCACCATGCTCACCCATGGCCAGGTGGCGATGGTGGCGGTGATCGCCATCGGCCTGTTCAACTCCATCATGTTCCCCACCATCTTCTCGCTCGGCATCGAGCGCATGGGGCCGCTCACCGGCAAGGCGTCGAGCCTGCTGATCATGGCCATCGTCGGCGGCGCGCTGCTGCCGCTGGCGCAAGGCATCATCGCCGACCACGTAGGCATCCAGCACGCCTTCGTGCTGCCGCTGCTGTGCTACGGCTACATCGTCTTCTACGGCCTGCGCGGCTCGCTGATTCCCGGCGCCGCGCCCGCCGCCACTCCCGAGAGCGCTTGATGTCCCGCACCATTCTCTGTTTCGGCGAAGCCCTGATCGACTTTCACAGCGAAGGCAGCGACGCGTTCGGCTTTCCACGCAGCTTCGTGCCCTTCGCCGGCGGCGCGCCCGCCAACGTCGCCGTCGCGGTGGCGCGGCTGGGCGGCCATGCCGCCTTCGCCGGCATGCTGGGCGAGGACCTGTTCGGCGACTTCCTGCTCGACAGCCTGCGCCGCGCCGGCGTGGACACCGCAAGCGTGGCGCGCACTGGCGAGGCCAACACCGCGCTCGCCTTCGTGGCGCTGGACGCGCACGGCGAACGCAGCTTCAGCTTCTACCGTCCCCCCTCGGCCGACCTGCTGTTCCGCCCCGAGCATTTCCAGGCGGACAGCTTTCGCGAAGCGTCGGTGTTCCATGTGTGCTCCAACAGCATGACCGAGCCCGCGCTGGCCGAGACCACCCGCGAGGGCATGCGCCGCGCCCGCGCGGCCGGCGCGCTGGCAAGTTTCGACCTCAACCTGCGTCCCGCGCTGTGGCCGCGCGGCGTCGACCCGCGCCCGCTGGTATGGCCCGCGCTGCAACTGGCCGACGTGGTGAAGCTGAGCGCCGAGGAACTGGCCTGGCTCGCGGTGGACGGCGAACAGGCCGTGCTCGACCAATTGTGGGAAGGCCATACCCGCCTGCTGGTGGTGACCGACGGCGACAAGTCGCTGCGCTGGTTCCATCCCGACGCGGAGGGCGAGCTGCCGGTGTACGCGGTGCCCGCGGTGGACACCACGGCGGCCGGCGACGCCTTCGTGGGTGGCCTGCTGCTGCAACTGGGCACGCTCGATGCCGCGCCCGACCGGCTCGACCGCCTGGTCACCGAACTGCCGCGCCTGCACGCCACGCTGCGTTTCGCCGCCGCCTGCGGCGCGCTCACCGTCACCCGCCAGGGCTCGTTCACCGCCATGCCGGACGAGGCCGAGGTACTGAACTTCATGGAGACCTACGCATGACCACGCCCGATTTCCGCAGCGAGGCGTTCCTGCGCGAGCACATCGCGCAGACGATGGCGTTCTACCACCCACGCGCCATCGACCCGCAGGGCGGCTTCTTCCACTACTTCAAGGACGACGGCACTGTCTACGACCGCAGCCACCGCCACCTGGTGAGCAGCACGCGCTTCGTCTTCAACTACGCGATGGCGTACAACGAGTTCGGCAACCCCGAGTACCTCGACGCCGTGCATCACGGCCTGCGCTACCTGCGCGAGGTGCACCGCAACCCCGCCACCGGCGGCTACGCGTGGACCATCCGCGACGGCAAGCCGGAGGACACCACCTACCACGCCTACGGCGTCGCCTTCGTGCTGCTCGCCTACGCCACCGCGAAGAAAGCCGGCGTGCACGAGGCCGAGGCGTGGATGGACGAGACCTGGGAACTGCTCGAAGCCCGCTACTGGGACGCCGAGGCCGGGCTCTACCGCGACGAGGCGAACGACCACTGGCAGTTCACCGGCTACCGCGGCCAGAACGCCAACATGCACATGTGCGAGGCGATGCTCGCCGCCTACCAGGCCAGCGACGAACCGCGCTACCTGGAGCGCGCGCTCGCCCTCGCCGACCACATGACGCGCCGCCAGGCGGCCAAGGCCGACGGCCTGGTGTGGGAGCACTACGACGCCGACTGGAACGTCGACTGGAAATACCACCTGGACGATCCCAAGCACCTGTTCCGCCCGTGGGGTTTCCAGCCCGGCCACCAGACCGAGTGGGCCAAGCTGCTGCTGATCATGGAGCCGCTGCTGCTCGAACGCGGCCGCGAGGAGAGCTGGCTGGTGCCCACCGCCAAGCATCTGTTCGACACCGCGCTGGCGCGCGCCTGGGACGCGGAATACGGCGGCATCTGCTACGGCTTCGCGCCGGACGGCAGCGTGTGCGACGACGACAAGTACTTCTGGGTGCAGGCCGAGTCACTGGCCGCCGCCGCGCTGCTGCACGCGCGCACAGGGCTGGCCGAGTACGACGCCTGGTACGGCAAGCTGTGGGCCTACGCGTGGGAGCATTTCATCGACCACCGCTACGGCGCGTGGTACCGCATCCTCACCCGCGACAACCGCAAGCTCGACGACGAGAAAAGCCCCGCCGGCAAGACCGACTACCACACCATGGGCGCCTGCTACGAGGTGATGGCGCTGGTGCGCGAGGGCGGCGTACCCTGAGCTTTCACGGCGCCTCTTAACGGCGCCGTGATGTCCCTGGGCCCAGTCTTGGGCTTTCGGTCCGCGAGGAGACCACCGCCATGCCCCTGCTCGAATCCCCGGACACCGCCCTGGTCACCGGCGCCTCCAGCGGCGTCGGCGCCACCTACGCCGACCGCCTGGCCCAGCGCGGGCATCCGCTGGTGCTGGTGGCGCGCCGCGCCGACCGGCTGCAGGCATTGGCCGAGCGGATCGAGCGCAAGTACGGCGTCGCCGCCGAGGTACTGGCCGCCGACCTGACCTCACCGCCCGAACGCAACGCGGTGGAACAGCGCCTGCGCGAAGACGAGCGCATCGGCCTGCTGGTCAACAACGCCGGCATGGTGGCGGGCGGATCGCTCGCCGAGGCCTCGCCCGACGAGGTGGAGGCGATGATCCAGCTCAACGTGACCGCGCCCACGCGGCTGGCCGGCGCGATGCTGCCACGCCTGCTGGCGCGCGGCCGCGGCGGCATCATCAACATCGCCTCGGTGCTGGCCCTGCTGCCCGAGCTTTCGCGCGGCGCGTATCCGGCCACCAGCGGCTACCTGCTCGCCTATACGCGCACCTTGCACGAGGAAGTGGCCGGCCGCGGCGTCCGCGCGCAGGCCGTGCTTCCCGGCATCACCCGCAGCGCCACCTGGGAACGCGCCAGCGGCGACTTCGACGAACTGCCGCCGAGCCTGGTCATGGAAGTGGCCGAGCTGGTGGATGCGGCGCTGGCCGGCTACGACCAGGGCGAACTGGTCACCGTGCCCGCACTGCCCGATCCGGCCCAGTGGGAACGCTACGAGGCCGCGCGCCTCGCCCTCGCGCCCGACCTTTCGCGCGACCACGCCGCCGACCGCTACAAGAGCGACATCCTCGAAGACGCCTGAGCGTCCGCTCAAGCTCCCGGCGTGCCCTACCCCCTCCCAACCTCCCCCTGCCGGCAGGGGGGGCCAAGACAGGCGTGCACGGCTCCCTCCCCTGCGCTCGCAGGAGAGAGTTGAGAAGAGGTGCTTCTACGCCACAACCGCCCACGCGGCCTATAGTGGCACCGGCCGCAACATCCGCGGCCGGCGCGTTGCGTACATTCATGGGAGAACGGCCATGCGATATACGTTGCTGCAAGGCAGCAGGGACAGCGGCATCCTGCTCGCACGAGTGCTGTTGATGGTGCTGTTCGTCATCTTCGGCTGGGGCAAGCTCACCGCTTTCGGCGGCACGGCCGCCTACATGGCGTCGGCGGGCGTACCGCTGCCGACGCTCTCGGCCGCGGTCGCGGTGATCATGGAGTTCTTCGTGGGGCTGGCGATCGTGGTCGGCTTCTACACGCGGCCGCTGGCGCTGCTGCTGGGGCTGTACACCCTGGCCGCCGCGGTGATCGGCCACCAGTACTGGAACATGGGCGATCCCGGCCGCATCGACGCCATGATCAACTTCTACAAGAACGTGAGCATCTCCGGTGGCCTCCTGCTGCTGTGCCTCGCCGGTCCGGGACGCTATTCGCTGGATGGCAGATAGACGTCCATACGCCACGTGCCAGCGTCATGGGCAGGCGACGGCCTGGCCGCTGGCATTGGTGCAGCTGCCGGTGTGGCTGACGCCGTTCTTGCCGACGGTGGTCTGGCCCTGGTAGGTGATGCCGTTGGCGCCAGTGGCCTGGGTGGCATGGGTGACGCCCTGCCCGCTGGCGCCGGTGGTAGTGCCGTCGTAGTTGCCGCGCGCGCCGCTGGCCTGGGTCTGGCGATCGAAGCTGGCGCTGCCTTGGCCATTGCCGCTGGCACTGCCATGGCTGGTCACGCTGCCGCCGTTGGGGCCGGCGGCGGCGAGGCCCGACTGGTGCTGCCACGAGCCGTCGCTGGCGCGGGTGGTTTCGCCCGAGCGCGCCGCGACGCCGCCGTTGGGACCGCGCCAGGCGCCGGCGCTGGCAGTGGCCGCATTGCCCTGCCCGTCGGCCACGGTGCGGCGGCCGTGGATGCCGGCCGCGCCGCGCGGGCCACGGAAGCCCGCCACGTGCCCGGCCGCCACGGCACCATCCGAGCGGGCCAGCATGCGGCCGGCGACGAAACGTCCGCTGGCCGCCGCCGGCATCGCCGCGGCCAGGGCCAATGCCAGCGTCATGCCCTGGATCTGGATCGACTTGCGCATGGGGCTCTCCTTCATGCCTGGTGGAAAAGACAGCCGCCATGCTCCGCCACGGCCGCGCGGCAGGCGTATCGCGGCCGCGACGAAGTGCAAACGGATGTTGCAGCGCCGCCGGCTGGAAACATCCCGTTACATCCGTACTCGCGGCAGCGCGCACCGCGCGGCAGAATCCGGCCATGAGCGCCGCCGCCCCCCATGTCCTGATCGTCGATGACGATCATCGCCTGCGCGACCTGCTGCGCCGCTACCTGGAGCAGCAGGGGTTCCAGGCCCATCTGGCCGGCGACGGACGCGAGCTGGACCGCGAGCTCTCTCGCCGCCACATCGACCTGATCGTGCTGGACCTGATGCTGCCCGGCGAGGACGGCCTGTCCATCTGCCGCCGCCTGCGCGGCCAGGGCGTGGCCACGCCGATCATCATGCTCACCGCGCGCGGCGACGAGATCGATCGCATCGTGGGCCTGGAGATCGGCGCGGACGACTACCTGCCCAAGCCCGGCAACCCGCGTGAACTGGTGGCGCGCATCAACGCGGTGCTGCGCCGGGGCCGCCCCGCGCCAGGCGCGCCGCAGGCGGAAGGCGGCAGCGTGCGCTTCGGCGCCTTCGTGCTGGAACTGGATACGCGCCGCCTGCTGCGCGACGGCGAGGCACTCAAGCTCACCACCGGCGAATTCGCCGTGCTGGCCGCGCTGGCCAGGCGCCCCGGCCAGCCGCTGACCCGCGACCAGCTGATGAGCCTGGCGCGCGGCCGCGGGCACGAGGCCTTCGACCGCAGCATGGACGTGATGCTCAGCCGCCTGCGCCGCCTGATCGAGGACGACCCGCGCCAGCCGCGCTGGCTGCAGACCGTGTGGGGCCATGGCTACGTGTTCGTGCCGGACGGCAAGCCGCTATGAGCCTGCGTGCCAGTGGCCTGTTCACGCGCCTGCTCTGGCTGCTGGCCGGCACCGTGGTGCTGGTGCTGCTGACCGGCCTGTTCGCCCTGCGCCTCACCGGCAGCGGCACGACCAGCAGCTACACCGCGCGCGTGCTGGCCATGCAGGTCGCCGCCGCCGATGTGCTGGTGGCCGAGGGGCGCTCGGGCAGCGCGTTGGCGGCCCTCGGCGTGGCGCATCGCCCGCTGCCGCCGCCCGGGCGCGATCCCGCGCTGCCGGTGGTCCGGCGCGTGCTGGACCAGTTGCGCGGCGAGTTGCCGGGACGCGACGTGCGGATCGCGGGCCTGCGCCGGCCGGTGCTGTGGATCAGCGCGCGCGCGCCGGCCAGCGGCTGGCTCGGCATTCCCTTCGTGGACCTGCGCGTGCCGCTGGTGCGCGGCACCGTGCTCACCATCGCCTTCGCCACCCTGCTGGTGCTGCTGATCGCGGCCATCTACGCGCGCAGCCTCACCAGCCCGCTCAGGCGCCTGGCCGAAGCCGCGCCAGCCGTGGTGGCCGGCACGCCGCCACCGGCGCTGCCCGCGAGCGCGGCGCGCGAGCTGGTCGAACTCAACGCGGCCCTGGGCCTGGCCGCCGCTGACGTCCGGCGCCATGCGCGCGAGCGCGACGTGATGCTGGCCGCCATCTCGCACGACCTGCGCACACCACTGGCGCGGCTACGACTGGGCCTGGAACTTTCCGCCGGCGCGCCCGACGCCGCGCTGCGCGACGGCATGGTGGCCGACATCGAGGCCATCGACGCCCTGAGTGCCCAGTTCATCGCCTACGTGCGCGATGGCAGCGAGGAGGCCAGCGCCTCGGTGGACCTCGCCGCGCTGCTGCGCGACCTGGCCGCGCTCAACGAAACAGCCGGACACCGCTGGCAGGTCGAGGCACCCGCGCAGGCATTGCTGCAAGGCAAGCCGCTGGCCCTGCGGCGCGCCATCGACAACCTGATGCGCAACGCCATGCGCCATGGCGAACCGCCGTTCCATGCCGTCCTGGCCGAGATCCACGGCGAATGGCGCTGCAGCATCCGCGATGCCGGCCCCGGCGTGCCCGAGACGCAACTGCCCAGGCTGGGCGAGGCCTTCATGCGCGGCAACGAGGCGCGCAGCGATGCGATCGGCAGTGGGCTGGGACTGGCCAGCACGCGCCGCATCGCAGCCCAGCATGGTGGCCGGCTGGTGCTGCGCAACCTGCCGCTGGGCGGCTTCGAGGCCACCCTGGCGCTACCCGCGCAACCGCCCCAGGCATAGAGCCCCGCCCTCCCTGTGGGAGCGCACCCTGTGCGCGACCTCCTTGCGCCTCATGCCTCGTCATCCCGGCGCACCCCACAAAAGGGGGTGAGGGCCGGGACCCAGGGCCTCGGTATCTGGTTGTCGCGCTATCGCCAGGGTGCCGCCTACGCGGCGGGCGTTTCGACGCCCTGCCGGCCGCCGAGTCACTTTTCTCTTGCTGGCCCAAGAGAAAAGTAACCCAAAGAGAATGGCCTCAAAGGCTCTGAGCGATATGCGGGATACAGGCCCGGTAGACCAAGGCCAGCCTGATAAGCGATGTGCTACCTCGAACGGCGCCGCTACACCGCAACGCGCCGTGGCGGAGAGGGGGCGCAGCATTGCGGTAGATACAAGCCTTGCAGGCCTCGCAAGCCGAATCAGTCTTTCCTTCCGCCAAACACCGCGGCTACCCCGCGGGGCGGCGCTGCACCGAGGACTTAAAGCCTGTTCGACATCGCGATCGGCATCGGTGCATTTATCCTGTCGAAGGCCGTTGAGAATGCAGGCCTCGCGGAGATCGTAAACAAGCGCTTACAACTGGCGACGAAAGCGACAAGCCTTCGCGCGCATCGCGCCCTATCGTGGCGAACGACACCCACACCACGAGAGTCGCCCATGCGCACCAAGCCTGTTCTTTTCCTCGTTCTCCTCATCGCCGACGCCGCCAGCCTGCAAGCTCAGGCCCAGGACAACAGCAACATGCGCAGCCGTGTCGTGCAGCAGGTGCGCGATCGCTTCGCCAAGGCCGACACCAACGGCGACGGCGCCCTCACCCGCGACGAAGCCAAGGCCATGCCGCGCGTGGCCAGCCACTTCGACGAGATCGACGCCGACCACGACGGCAAGGTCACCCTGGCCGAAATCGGCCGCTATATGGCCGCCCAGCGCGGGAAGTAGGAACGCTCTTGACCAGCAGCGCGGTGCTCCGCTCCCTCATCTCCGGCGGTACCGCGCCATGGAAGAACGGCCCAGGGACGGGCGGCTGGCCCATAATGGGCGCTTCCTGAGTCGAGGGAACGGCGGCGCCGTCCATCCCTGCCTCGATTCGGCATGCCATCGAGAGACAGCCACGCCCATGCTCGACCGCGAAGAACATTTCTATCAACCGTCGGCCGGGCACGGCCTGAAGCACGACCCGTTCAAGTCGATCATCGGCCCCCGGCCCATCGGCTGGATCTCCACGGTGGATGGCTACGGCCACCGCAATCTTGCGCCCTACAGTTTCTTCAATGCCTTCAACGATGCGCCGCCCATCATCGGCTTCGCCTCCACCGGCTGGAAGGATTCGGTGGCCAATATCGCCGCGACCGGCGAATTCGCCTGGAACCTGGCGACCGCCGAACTGGCCCAGGCCATGAACGCCAGCTCGGCGACCGTGGCGGCGGAGGTCGATGAATTCGGCCTTGCCGGCCTTACCGCCGCGCCAAGCCGCCTGATCGGCGCACCACGCGTGCTCGAAAGCCCCGTCAATTTCGAATGCCGGCTGACGCAACTTCTCCAGCTTCGCGACGCGTCCGGATCGGACATCGAAACCTGGCTGGTGCTCGGCGAGGTGGTGGCCGTGCACATCGACCGCCGCGTCATTCGCGACGGCATCTACCAGGTGACGGCCACGCGGCCGATTCTCCGCTGGGGCGGCCGCAAGGACTACGTGACCATCCATCCCGATGCCATGTTCGAGATGGCGCGCCCGATCGCCGACGCCTAGGGCGCCGCATGAAACGCAAAACCCCCGGAAGACCGGGGGCTTGGCTCTGGAACCAATCCAGGGGCTGCTTCAGAACGGAATATCGTCGTCGTCGAAGCTGTTGTTCTGCGCCGGCGGCGCGGGCTGGCGCTGCTGCTGGCTGCCGTAGTTGTCGCCGCCGCGCGATTGGCCGCCGCCGTAGCCGCCACCGCCGCCCTGGCGCTGCTGGCCGCCGCCACCGCCCTGCGAGCGCTGGAAGCCGCCGCCACCGCCGCCTTCATTGCCGCCGCCCAGCATCTGCATCTCGTTGGCGATGATGTCGGTGCTGAAGCGCTCGATGCCATCCTTGTCGGTGTACTTGTCGGTACGCAGCGAGCCCTCGATATAGACCTGGCGGCCCTTCTTCAGGTATTCGCCGGCGATTTCCGCCAGGCGGCCGAACAGCTTCACGCGGTGCCATTCGGTGCGCTCCTGCTTCTCGCCGCTCTGCTTGTCGGTCCAGTTCTCGGAGGTGGCGATGCGGATGCTAGTGATGGCCGTGCCGTTGCCGGTGTAACGGGTTTCCGGGTCCGCGCCGAGATTGCCGACGATGATGACTTTGTTGATGCCGCGTGCCATGGTCTGGATTTTCCTCTGTGAGCCGGCGCTGCGTGAGGGGGCTGTCAGCGCCGGATGGTTAATGCCGGCGGCCATCATACCCGGGGGCCGCCCCGGGAAAACAGGATGGGCCGGCATCCACGGCCTCGCCGAGGGGTCCGGGTTTGCCCCTTGCCCGCGTGCGCGCCGTCCGAAAAGCCCCGGTATCAGGCCAGCGTTCTGTCTCGGTGGCTGCGACACGGCTCTCGCCCCTTTCTGTAGGGCGCACACGGATCGTGCACAGGGTGCCCCTACAGTGCGCACCTACAGGTTTGGACTCAGCCGGTCCCCAGGAAACGGTAGCCCACGCCCGGCTCGGTCTTCAGCCAGCGCGGCGCGGCCGGATCGTCGCCGAGCTTCTGGCGCAGCTTGCCCACCACGATGCGCAGGTAGTGGCTGTCGCGTGCGTGGGTGGCGCCCCAGATCTCGCGCAGCAGCTGCTGCTGGGTCACCACGCGGCCCGCGTGGCGCAGCAGCATGGCCAGCACGGCGTATTCCTTGCGCGTGAGCGCCACCGGCACGCCCTGCAGGGTCACCTCGCGGCGCGCCAGGTCGATCGCCAGTCGGCCGTCGTCGTAGCGCTGCGGCGCCTCCGGCTCGCCCGGGCGGCTGCGCAGCAAGGCACGCAGCCGCGCCATCAGCTCCTGGATGCCGAACGGCTTGGTCACGTAGTCGTTGGCCCCGGCGTCGAGCGCCTTCACCTTTTCGCTCTCGCCATCGCGCACCGACAGCATCAGCACCGGCACCTGGGTCCATTGGCGCAGCTCGGCCAGCACCTCGTGGCCCTCGCGGTCGGGCAGGCCGATGTCCAGGATCACCAGGTCCGGCGAGCGCGTGGCGGCCAGCGCCAGGCCCTCCGCCGCGTTGGCGGCGAGCAGCACCTCATAGCCTTCCGCGCGCAGGCCGATGTCGAGGAACTTGCGGATCTGCGCCTCGTCGTCGACGACCAGGACACAGGGGGCGGCGGAACTCATGCGGGGTTTCCGGGCGGCGCCGGCAGCGGCAAGGTGACGCGAATGGTGGTGCCGACGCCATCGCCCGGCAAGGCCTCCACGCTGCCGCCGTGGGCGCCGATCATGCCCCGGCAGATGGCCAGCCCGAGGCCGGTGCCCTGCGGGGCGCGGTCGCCCCGCGCCACGGAATAGAACATGTCGAAGATGCGCGCGCGTTCGTCCTCGGGAATGCCGGGGCCACGGTCGGAAACATCGATCTGCACCCGCTCGCCCTGCGGCCGCACCACCACGCGCACGGCCTCGCCCGGCGGCGAGAAGCGCGCCGCATTCTCCAGAATGTTGAACAGCGCCTGCTCGATCAGCGCGGGATGCACGTAGAGCAGCAGCGTGCCCGGCGGCAGCACGATGTCGAGCTTGAGGTCGGGAAACAGCTTGCGCAGGCGCGTGGTGGCGGCGGCGACGATCTCCGCCACGTCGGTCCAGTCGCGGTTGAGCTTGAGCGTGCCGTGGCCCAGGCGGGTCATGTCCAGCAGGTTCTGGATGTAGCGGTCCAGCCGCTGGCCCTCGCCCAGGATGGCCTCCAGCAACTCGCGGCGCTCGCCGGCTGGCAACTGGTCGCCGTAGCTGGCCAGGGTGCCGGCCGAACCGATCATCGAGGCCAGCGGCGAGCGCAGGTCGTGCGAGACCGAGGAAAGCAGCGCGTTGCGCAGCCGCTCGGTCTCGCCCTGCACGCGCGCGCCTTCCAGCTCGTCGGCCAGGCGCGCGCGCTGCAAGGCCTGGCCGATGTCCTGCACCATCGCCAGTGCCAGGCTGCGCTGGTCGGTCGGTGGCTCGCCCCGCTCCGGTGGCAGGCGCAGGGCGGCCACGCCGAGATGCTGGCCGTCGCTGCCCAGTGGCAACATCCAGCATGGCGCGGCATTGAGCGTATCGGTGTAGCGGCCGGCCTGCTCGGCGTGCTGCTCGCTCCAATCGGCCGCGCCCAGGTCCTGCGAGGTCAGCGGGAAATCGCGCGGCGAGGCGGCCGCCACGCGCAGCACCTGGCCGGCGTCGCGGGCCAGCATCGCGCAGTCGCAGCGCAATACCTGCGCCAGGGCGGCGGCGCCGACCTTGCGGATGCCCGCCGCGTCGGTGCTGGTGGCAAGCCGCTGCCCGAGCGCCAGCAGGGCGCGGGCGTTGGCGTGCGCGGCGCGCAGCGACTCCACCTGGCTGGCCAGCCGCGTGGCCAGGCGGCTGCACACCAGCGCCGCCACCAGGAACAGGCACACCGCCAGCACGTCGTCCACGTTGGCGATCGCCAGGGTGTAGCGCGGCTGCGCGAAGAAGAAGTTGTAGCCGAGGAAGCACAGCACCGCGGTGTAGATCGCCACCGCCATGCGCGTGCGCACCGCCACCACCAGCACGGCGGTGAGGAAGATCAGCGATAGGTTCGCCACCGACAGATAACGGTCGGCGACGAAGGACAGGCCGAACGCCACCAGCGTGGCAAACGTGGCATAGAGGTATTCGCCGCGCCGACCGGGTCCGCCGGGCAGGCGCAGCCGATGCCTGGAGCGGGCGCGTTCGGCCGGCGTGGCGATGATGGTCAGCTCCAGGTGCGCGCCGCGCCGCAACAGCAGTTGCGTGAGCGAGCGGCCCAACATGCGCGCCAGCGGACGCTCGCGCGTGCGTCCCAGGATGATCTGGCCGATGCCCTCGCGGTCCGCGTGGGCGAGCAGTTCGTCGGCGATGTGGTGTCCGCGCAGCACCACGGTGTCGCCGCCGAGCCGGCGCGCCAGGCGCATGGCCGCATCCAGCCGCTCGCGACGCGGCTTGTCCAGCGCGGCGCCGGTATCGACGAAGGCCACGCTCCACGGCGCGCCGCGCCGCTCGGCGATGCGCCGGGCGACGCGCACCAGGTACTCGCTCTGCGCGTGGCCGTCGATGGCCGCCAGCACGCGGCGGCGCACCGGCATCGCGCCGCCGCGCGCCAGCATGTGCTCGCGCAGGTCGCTGTCGACGTGGCCGGCCACCGTATCGACCGCCAGCTCGCGCAGCGCCACCAGGTGGGTCGGCGAGAAGAACGCGTCGAGCGCGGCGGCGGCCGTTTCCGGCACGTAGACCTTGCCCTGCTTCAAACGCTGGATCAGCTCGCGCGGCGGCAGGTCCACCAGCACGATGTCGCGCGCGCGGTCGAGGAAGGCATCGGGCACCGTCTCGCGCACGGTCACGTTGGTGATGCGCCGCACCTGGTCGTTGAGGCTTTCCAGGTGCTGCACGTTGAGCGCGGTATAGACCTCGATGCCGGCGTCGAGCAACTCGGCGATGTCCTGCCAGCGCCGCTCGTGGCGGCCGCCCGGCAGGTTGGTATGCGCCAGCTCGTCCACCAGGATCACATCAGGGCGCCGCTGCAGCGCGGCGTCGAGGTCGAACTCGGTGAAATCGCGCCCCTGGTAGTTCACCTTTCGCCGGGGCAGTTGTTCGAGCCCTTCCAGCAGGGCCGCGGTTTCCGCCCGGCCGTGGGTCTCCACCAGGCCCACCACCACGTCCACGCCCTGGCGTTTCAACTCACGCGCGGCGGAGAGCATGGCGTAGGTCTTGCCCACGCCCGGCGCCGCGCCCAGGAAGATCTTCAGGCGGCGGCTGCGTTCCTCCTGCACGGAATCGAGCAAGGCGTCGGCGCGTGCTTCGCGGGAAGGTTCGGACATGCAGCGTGGCCGGCGTGGGGAGGCGTGCCTACGTTATGCCTCAACGGCCATCCAGCGCCATATTGAGCCGGAGCACGTTGACCCTCGGTTCGCCCAGGATGCCGAACTGCCGGCCAGTGGTGGCGGCGGCCACCATGGCCCGCACCTGCGCCTCGCCCAGGCCCCGCACGCGCGCCACGCGCGGCACCTGGTAGGCCGCCGCCGCCGGCGAGATGTCCGGGTCCAGGCCGCTGCCGGACGCCGTCACCAGGTCCACCGGCACCGGCGCGGCGTTGCCCGGGTCGGCGGCGCGCAGCGCGGCGATACGCTGCCTCACCGCGTCGGTGAGCGCCGGATTGGTCGGGCCCAGGTTCGAGCCGGTGGACGACAGGCCGTTGCCGGGCTGCGGCATGGTCGCCGAGGGCCGGCCCCAGAAGTACTTCGGATCGGAGAAGGGTTGGCCGATCAGCACGGAGCCGGCCGGCTGGCCGTCCTTCACGGTCAGGCTGCCGTTCGCCTGCGACGGGAACAGCACCTGGGCCAGCCCGGTGACGGCCAGCGGATACACCACCCCGGTCAACGCGGTCATCAGGAGCAGCATCACGATGGCATTGCGGATCAACGTGCCCATGGTCATCGCCTCAGTAGTGGAGGATGGTGTCGATCAGTGCGATCGCCTGGTAGTTCTTCTTGCCGCCGTTGTAGGCATTCACGTCGTACGAGTGCTCGTAGCGGAGCTCAGGACGGATTTCGAGGTCCGGCGACACCCAGTGCGTCAGGCCCAGCGTATGGCTGCTGTAGTGCGTGGCGTAGCCGGTGCGCTGGCCCTTCTGGTCGTTGTAGAACTCGTTGCGGAACGTCAGCATGTTGCCGCTGTCCAGCTCGAAGTTGAGGTAGTTCACCACGCCGTACTCGGCGGCCTTGCCCGGATACGGCGAGGACGCCACCACGCCGGGTTCCCCGCCCGGCCCGAAACCCGGAATGTCGCGGCCGTACATGTAGTAGCTCTCGGTCTGCATGTGCACGCTCTGGCTGAAGCGGTGTCCCCAGGTCATCACGACCATCTGCACGTTGTTGTAGTTGTAGTCGGAGGTGTTCCAGTTGTTGACGCAGGGATAGAGCATGTCGTTGTTGTCGGCCGACACCCAGCGCACGCAGGCCTGCAGCGTGGGGCGCGCCGAATGGTTCCACGGCGCCGTGTCGTTGCTGGCGTTGATGCCCAGCTGCAGCGTCCACTGCCTGCTGAGCCGCGTGGTGGTCAGGATGCCGGTCTGGGTATACGGATCGACCGTGTACAGGATCGAATGCGTGACCAGGTAGTTCTGCGGCGAGAACTGGGCCTCGATGTCGGGCAGCGACAGGTAGCGTCCGAAGCGGATGACCATGCCCTCGGCGACCGTGGGGATATAGAGGTCGTAGTAGAACAGCATGGGGTCGATGCCGTAGACCTTGCCCGGCAGCGGACCGTTCGAGTTGGGGTGGTTGAGCAGCTGGTTGCTGAACACGCCCTTGGTGACGGTGTAGTGGTAGTCGTAGCCGTACAGGGTGGAGATGTTGAAGCCCCAGTCCACGTGATCGGTCTGCACGGTGTCCTCGACGCGGGTGATGTTGAACACCAGCTGGTCGAACTCCACGCGGTTGGGCCGCGTCGCGTACGACAGCGGGTAGTTGGTGAAGCTGGACGAGCTCACGTTGGCGGAAGGATTGATCCAGCCGTTGACCTCGATGCGGTTGCGCCGCATCCACTGGCCAAGCCGGGTGCACGACAGCGCCTTCTGCAGCGGGTACTGGCCGTAGGACGTCGGCACGCCGATCGGCGCGGGCACGCCGCCGAGCTGCCATTCGCCACTGGGGAACGGCGGCGAATCCAGCGGGGCGTCCATGGCGCGGCGAGCGGGCGCGGGCGCGTTCGGATCGGCCGGCTGCGCATCCTCGCGGTAAGCGGCGCCCAGGCGCGAGAGGAATCCTTGCGAGCAGCCGTCATTGGCGGCCGGCGCCGATGGCATGGCCTCGCCGGGATCGGCGGCGGGCGATACCTCGGTCGCGGAGACGGCATGCGCGGCCGGGGCCAGTGCGAGCAGGAGGGCGAACGGAAGTGCTTTCTTGGACATCATGGGTGTTCCTGAAACCGGCCCGGATGGGCCGTCCTTTTTCCTGGGGTTGGGGGTCGATACCGCCCGGCATCGACGTTCAGATGCCGGCATAGCCACCCAGTACGTACTCGTCCCGCTCGCTGAGCGGCGCCTCGGTATCGCGCGGCTGGATGCGCGGCCATGCCTGCACCGGGAGCGCGATCACCACGTCGCAGGACGCATCGTTGGCCGACAGGCGCAGTTCCATGTCGGGATGGGTGTCATCGGGCAGCGAAACGGAGAGCTTGAGGATTTGCATGGCGAAAACTCCGGGAATAAGAGCCGCTAACAAAACTCCGGAAGATTCCGTAAGCAGATGATCGAGCAGGCAAGCGACAGCC
>NZ_JAKWJO010000006.1 GCF_022760995.1 Dyella sedimenti
AAGGCGTTTCTCTTTGGGCGCGACGATGGCGGGTGCGGACACGTTACCCTCGCCTGGCATGGCGATCGCCTATGATGCGAATCCTGTCCCGGCCGTATCCCTAGCGGAGCACTCCATCCCGTGTTCGTCCATGTCGAAACCCGGCGTCGCCAGCACGTGCAGTGGGCCACGGTGTTGCTGGTGGTCGTGTGCGTGATCAGCTTCGTGGGCTTTGCGCTGATGCCCGGGCCGCAGCGTGTGTCGATGTGGCTGGAATGGGGCACGGTGCCCGCCGATATCTTCGACGCCAAGGTGCCGCTGCTGCCGCAGTTGCATGATCCGTCGCTGCTGCGTCTGTTCACGGCGCTGTTCATTCACCTGGCCTGGCTGCATCTGTTGGGTAACCTGTTGTTCCTGGTGATCTTCGGCATCCCGGCGGAGCGGGCGCTGGGTTCCTTCCGGTTCCTGGCGCTGTTCGTGCTGGGCGGCATGGTGGCCAACCTGGTGGGTGCCCTGTCCCTGGCCGGGGTGCGTTCGCCCATCATCGGCTGCAGCGGCGCGGTATCGGCGGTGCTGGGTACCTATATCGCGCTGTTCCCGCGGGCGCGCCTGGGCCTGGTGCTGCCGCTGGGCCTGTACCTGGAATTTGTGCGCGTGCCGGCCTTCCTGCTGATCGGCATCTGGGTGCTGCTGCAGCTGCTTTTCAGCTATGCGGGGCCGAGCTATGGCGCGGTGGTCTGGTGGACCCATATCGCCGGCTTCCTGTTCGGCGTGGTGTTCGCCCTGTTCTCGCGCGAGGCCATTGCGCGGCGCCTGCGTGGATAATAGGCCCATGCGCAACAAGAAACTCTACAAGGTCACCTTCCTGCACCTGGGCAAGTGCTACGAGCTCTATGCCCGCCACGTTGCCTCGAGCAACCTGTGGGGCTTTACCGAAGTGGGCGAGCTGGTGTTCGAACCGGTGGGCGAGGGCCTGCTGGTCGATCCCACCGAGGAGCGCCTACGCGAGGAATTCAAGGACACCCGCGTGCTGCACTTGCCGATGCAGTCGGTATTGCGTATCGAGGAAGTGGAGAGCAAGAGCGCGCCGGTGATCCGCGACGCTGCCGACGGCCAGAAAATCACGCCGTTCCCGATGCCGCCGCGCGTGCGCTGAAGCCATGCGCCTCAGGCGTGGCGGACCACGGCGAGGACGATCTCCACCACGATCAGCACGATGATGGCCAGCTCCATCAGCTCGCCCCGCTTGCTGGACGCTTCCTCGTACAGGGCGGCGTAGCTGTCGCGGATGATCGCCAGCTTGCGGTCCACTGCCTTGCTCACGTGCGGCACGCGGAACAGTTCCAGCGCGGAGGCGTAGACGCGCGCGAGATAGACGTCCTCGGTGACCTGCAGCGCGTTGTCCACCTTCTCGGTGATCTCGGTGACTTCGGCCACCAGCGTGTATAGCTTTCGCGCCAGGTCGGCGTAGCGGCGCGCGGCGAATGGATTGGCCACGTTGTGCGTCGCCTCGACCAGGTCGTACATGCGCGGCAGCTCGTCGTCGAGTAGCTCGTCGTAGTAGCGCATCTCCAGCAGCTGCGCGTTGGCCACTTCCAGGATGTCCACCACGTCCGATTCGCCGCGCGGCTCGATGATGAAGGCCCGGTCCCAGGTGAGCACGGCCAGGTCGTCCGTGTAATAGGCGAAGCGTTGGCGCAGCAGCTCCTGCCGCGACTGCTCGGAGAGCGGCCGCGATTCGCCCGCCAGCAGCGGCACCAGGTCCAGTTCGTCGGTCAGGCTGGCCGTGCTGGAGATGCCTTCCAGGGCGTGCACCAGGCCAAGCAGGTAGTCCTCTTGCAGCGGCTCGGCGCTGGGGCGCAGCAACGCCGGCTGCATCAGCGCCACGATGTTCTGCACCAGCTGCGTCCATACCGGATTGCCTGAGGCGATGCCCAGGACGGCGTCGGCGGCGTTCACGCGTGCGCTGAAATCGCTCCAGGACAGGTCGTCCGCCGGCAGGTGGATCGACAGCGCTGCCACGCCGAATTCGTAGAGCCGCGCCATCACGGCAGCCTGGAACGTCTGGTCGCCCAGTTCGATCGGCATCGGCTCGAGCACCAGTTCCACCGGCGGCACGCCGAAGGTCATGGCTTTCGGCGAGGCGGTGAGCAGGCGGCTGCGTGCCGCCGCCGTGCGCGCATGGCGTGCCCACAATGACTCCACGGCGGGCAGGTCGATGCTGTCGGCGATGTCCACCAGACGCATGGCGATCACCGAGGCCCGGTGAACGTGCGGGCGACGTTTGTCCATGGTGCCTGTCCCTGCCTTGTCGGCGTACGGCCTGGCGCCATTCTAGAGCGCCAGGATGACGGTCACGTCATCCCGCGGCGAGCCCGTGGTGGCGGGAAAACTGGCGGAACAGCCGCCTAGCCAGCGGCGTCGGCGCCACCTGCCGGAAGGTGTGGTGGGGATCGAAGCCTTCGCGGCGCATGTCGTGATGCTTGCGCCGGATATACGCGCGCATCACGTCGGCGTTGAACTCGGGGTGGAACTGGGTGCTCATCGCGTTGGCGGCGTAGCGCACCAGGTGATGGGGATCGCGCGATGAACTGGCCAGCGTCGCGGCACCCCTGGGCAGTTCCAGCACGCTTTGCTCATGCGTGGCATGCGCCTTGAACGTGGTGGGCAGCGGATGGACGAGCGGGTCGTCCTTGGCGGCATCGAGCAACTGGATCGTCACCGTGCCGATCTCGCGGCCGCCCGGCAGGTAGTCGACGCGGCCGCCCAGGGCGTGCGCCATCAACTGGTGGCCGTAGCACACGCCGAACAGCGGCAGTTCCGCGTCCATCGCGTCGCGGATCCAGCCGGCGGTGCGTTCACTCCAGGCGGAGCGCTCGGTAACCATGGCGGCCGAGCCGGTAATCAGGGCGCCGGCGACGTCGCCGGGCGGGGGCAGGGTTTCGCCTGCCTCCACGTCCACCACGCGGAGGCGTGCGGGCGACAACCCCGCGCCCAGGCGGAACCAATGCGGGAAGTCGCCGTGGCGGGCACGGATGGGCTGGGGCGCGCGGCCGGTGCGGATAATCAGGACGGGCTTCATGCGGAAAGACGGTTTGGAGTGGTTCCCCATCATGCGCAACTAGGCTGAACCGTGCTCGATGGGCGGTATCACGGTCAGCACCTCCTGCACGGTGGTGAGGCCGCGCGCCACCTGCTCGGCGGCGGAGATGCGCAGCGGCCGCATGCCCTCGGCCAATGCGGCGTGGCCGAAATGGCCGAGATCGAGCTGCGACGAGATCAGGCCGCGCAGGCGGGACGATAGCTGCAGCATCTCGTAGATGCCGGTACGGCCCATGAAGCCGGTATTGCGGCATTCCAGGCAGCCGACGGGGCGGAACACCATTTCCGGCAGCGGCAGCGACCAGTCGTGGGTGAGCGCGGTCCACTCGTGCGGATCTTGCGCGGTTTCCTGCTTGCAGTGCGGGCACAGCGTTCGCACCAGTCGCTGCGCGACCACGCCGGTCAGGGTGGACTGGATCAGGTAATGCGGCACGCCCAGGTCGAGCAGGCGGGTCACCGCGCTGGGGGCGTCGTTGGTATGCAGCGTGGAAAGCACCAGGTGGCCGGTGAGCGATGCCTGCACCGCCATCTGCGCGGTCTCCAGGTCGCGGATCTCGCCCACCATGATGATGTCCGGGTCCTGGCGCAGCAGGGTGCGAACGCCAGCGGCGAAGTCGAGGTCGATCGACGCCTGCACCTGCATCTGGTTGAACTCGGGGCTGACCATCTCGATCGGGTCTTCCACCGTGCACACGTTCAATTCGGGCGTGGCCAGGTGCTTGAGCGTGGAATACAGCGTGGTGGTCTTGCCCGAGCCAGTGGGACCGGTCACCAGCACGATGCCGTGCGGGCGCTCCACCATCGACCGCCATAGTTCGCCTTCGCGGGCCGAGAAGCCCAGCTGCGCGAAGTCCTTGGCCACGATGTCCGGATCGAAGATGCGCATCACCACCTTCTCGCCGAAGGCGGTAGGCATGGTGGAGATGCGCAGTTCCACCTCGCGGCCGCCGGCCGAGCGGGTCTTGATGCGGCCGTCCTGCGGACGGCGCTTCTCGGCCACGTCCATGCGCGAGAGGATCTTGATGCGCGCGGTCACCGCGGTCATCACCGGCGGCGGCAGCTCGAACACCTTGTGCATCACGCCGTCGATGCGGAAGCGCATCTGGCCCGCCTCGCGACGCGGCTCCAGGTGGATGTCCGAGGCGCGTTGCTCGAAGGCGTACTGCAGCAGCCAGTCCACGATGTGCACGACGTGGCGGTCGTCCGCGCCGACCTCGCCGCCCTTGCCCAGCTCCACCAGTTGTTCGAAGTTGAGGATGGCGGAGGAATCGTAGCCGCTGGCCTTGGCATCCTGCGCCAGCTGGATCGAACGCTGGACGCCGTAGAACTCCAGCAGGTAGCGGTTGATGTCCAGCGGGTTGGACACCACGCGCCTGATGTCCCGCCGCAGCATGTGCGTCAGGTCGGCCGCCCAGCCCTGGTCGAACGGCTCGCAGGTCGCGAAGGTGACCTCACCCGTATCCACCGCCACCGGCAGGATGCGATGGCGTTCCGCGTAGGCGCGGCTGACCACCTGAGTCACCGCGGCCGCGTTGATCTTCATCGGGTCGATCTTCAGGTACGGCAGCTGGGCGTGGCCGGCCAGCCATTCGGTCAGCGCCTCCAGGCTCAGGGGGCGGCCCGGCTCGCGCTGGTTGGGCAGCTTGGCGTTGGCCACCAGCACCAGCGGATGCAGTTCCACCGTGCTGCGGCCGCTGCGCGCGCCCATGCGTACCTGCTTGGCGTCCTCGGCCAGCAGGTAGCCGTCCACCACCAGGGTGGCCAACACTTCGTCCAGCGTCAGCCGGTTGCGTCGGCCGAGCAGGGACACGGTTTGCGGTGAAGCGGCCATGCGCGAATCTCCCCCTGTCGGGTTTTCGCCGAAAAACCAGCGGCGAAAGCGGTCCGGCTATACTAACGCGCTTTATCGACGCCCACGGGAAGCCATGTCCGCGCGCACTTTCCAGGATGTGATCCAGACCCTCAACCGCTACTGGGCGGCGCAGGGTTGTGTCTTGCTGCAGCCCCTCGACACCGAGGTCGGCGCCGGCACCTTCCACCCCGCGACCTTCCTGCGCTCGCTGGGCCCCGAGCCCTGGGCGGCCGCCTACGTGCAGCCCTCGCGCCGTCCCACCGACGGCCGCTACGGCGAGAACCCCAACCGCCTGCAGCATTACTACCAGTACCAGGTGGTGATGAAGCCCAACCCGGACAACATCCTCGACCTGTACATCGGCTCGCTGAAGGAGCTCGGCCTGGATCCGCTGGTGCACGACCTGCGCTTCGTCGAGGACAACTGGGAATCGCCCACGCTGGGCGCCTGGGGCCTGGGCTGGGAGGTCTGGCTCAACGGCATGGAAGTGACCCAGTTCACCTACTTCCAGCAGGCCGGCGGCCTGGAGTGCCGTCCCGTCACCGGCGAGATCACTTACGGCCTGGAACGCCTGGCGATGTACCTGCAGAACGTGGACAACGTCTACGACCTGGTATGGACCGAAGGCCCGCACGGCAAGGTCACCTATGGCGACGTGTTCCACCAGAACGAGGTGGAGCAGAGCACCTACAACTTCGAGCACGCCAACGTGCCCGAGCTGCTGCGCTGGTTCGACGTATGCGAGGGCGAGGCCAACACGCTGATCGCCGCCGGCCTGCCGCTGCCGGCCTACGAGCAGGTGATGAAGGCCAGCCATACCTTCAACCTGCTCGACGCGCGCCGCGCCATCAGCGTCACCGAGCGCCAGCGCTACATCCTGCGCGTGCGCACGCTGGCCCGCGCCGTGGCCGAGGCCTACGTGGCGCAGCGCGAGAAGCTCGGCTTCCCGGGCCTGAAGAAGAACCTCAAGGAGCAGGCCGCATGAGCGCCGCCACCAAGCCGCTGCTGATCGAACTGGGCACCGAGGAACTGCCGCCCAAGGCACTGGACGAACTGTCCGCCGCGTTCCTGCGCGGCATCTGCGATGGCCTGGCCAAACGTGGTATCGACGCGGCGCTGGACCAGGCGGTGCGCTACGCCTCGCCGCGTCGTCTGGCCGTCCATATCCCGGCCGTGGCGGTGAACCAGCCCGAGCAGAGCATCGAGCGCCGCGGCCCCGCCGTGAATGCCGCGCTCGACGCGAACGGCCAGCCGGGTAAGGCGCTGCAGGGCTTCGCGCAGTCGTGCGGCGTCAGCGTCGAGCAGTTGGAAAAGTTGGAAACCGACAAGGGCGCGTGGTTCGTGTTCCGCGCGGTGAAGCCGGGCCAGCCGGTCGCCGCCCTGCTGCCCGAGATCGTGGACGAGGCGCTCAAGGGTCTGCCCATCCCCCGGCCGATGCGCTGGGGCGACCACGACTACACCTTCGTGCGCCCGGTGCACTGGCTGGTGATGCTGCACGGCGCGGAGATCATCGACGGCAGCGTGCTGGGCTTGGCCAGCGGACGCCAGTCGCGCGGCCACCGCTTCATGCATCCGCAGCCGGTGCACGTGGCCGACGCCGACAGCTGGCTCGACGCCATGCGCGCGGCCAAGGTGCTGGCCGATCCCGACGAGCGCCGCCAGACCATCCGTGGCGAAGTGGCTCGCGTGGGCGCCACGACCGGCGGCGTGCCCCAGCTTGACGACGCCCTGCTGGACGAGATCGCCAACCTCACCGAGTGGCCGGTGGCCATCGCCTGCACCTTCGACCGCGAATTCCTCGCGGTGCCGCCCGAGGCGCTGGTCACCACCATGGAGACCAACCAGAAGTTCGTGCCGGTGTTCGACGCCGCCGGCAGGCTCACCGAGCACTTCATCGGCGTGGCCAACATCGCCAGCAAGGACCCGGCCGAGATCCGCAAGGGTTACGAGCGCGTGATCCGCCCGCGCTTCGCCGACGCCAAGTTCTTCTGGGACGAGGACCTCAAGACCCCGCTGACCTCCTACCAGGACGCGCTCAAGAACGTCACCTACCAGCAGGCGCTGGGCAGCCTGTGGGACAAGAGCGTGCGCGTGGCCGAGCTGGCCCGCATCGTCGCCGGCCGCGTCGGCGTGGACGCCGGTGCCGCGACGCGCGCCGCCGCGCTCAGCAAGTGCGACCTGCTGACCCGCATGGTCGGCGAGTTCCCCGAGCTGCAGGGCGTGATGGGCCGCTACTACGCCGCCCACCACGGCGAGGCCGGGGACGTGGCCGACGCGCTGGACAGCTACTACCAGCCGCGCTTCGCCGGCGACGCCATCGCCGCCGGGGACGTGGGCCGCGTGCTCGCCGTGGCCGACCGCCTGGATACGCTGGCCGGCATCTTCGCCGTGGGCCTCAAGCCCAGCGGCAACAAGGACCCGTTCGCGCTGCGCCGCGCCGCGCTCGGCCTGGCCCGCACCCTGATCGAGGGCGAGCTGGCGCTGGACCTGCGCGCCAACTTCGCCGAGGCGCTGGAACTGCTGCCCGAGGCGGCGCTGGCCGCCGGCCTCAAGCCAGGCAAGGACGGCAAGGCACCGGCCCTGGACGCCGGCAAGCGCCGCGCCGCGCTGGTCGATGAGCTTTATGACTTCGTGCTCGAGCGCCTGCGTGGCTACTACGCCGACCAGGGTTTCACCGGCGAGCAATTCGAGGCCGTGCTGGCGGTGGCGCCGGATACCCTGGTCGATTTCGACCGCCGCCTGCGCGCGGTGGCCGAGTTCGGCCGCCGTCCGGAAGCGTTGAGCCTGGCCGCCGCCAACAAGCGCGTGGCCAACATCCTGCGCAAGCAGGCCGAGGAGGCTGGTGCCGCGCCCATCGGCACCGCCGTGGACCCTGCGCATTTCGAGGCCGAGGCCGAGCGCGCGCTGGCGGCGGCGCTGGACAGCGCGCGCGCCGACACCGCCGCGCCGCTGCAGGCCGGCGACTATGCCGCCGTGCTGACCCGGCTGGCGCAGCTGCAGGCGCCGGTGGACGCCTTCTTCGACGGCGTGCTGGTCAACGCGGACAATCCGGCCGTGCGGGCCAACCGCCTGGCCCTGCTGGGCCAGCTCAAGGCGCAGTTCGGCGCCATCGCGGACATCGCCCGCTTGTAAGCCGGGGCTTCGATCCGAGCACCCCTCCCAGCCTCCTCTGCGAGCAGGGGAGGGGGCTCGTCATCGCGAAGCCTTGGAGCAAGCCCCAAACTCCAGTCATCACAATGCAGAACGGCAGCCTTTAGGGCTGCCGTTCTGCTATCCGCCTGTTGGGCGCCGTTCGCTCAGGCGGCGGCCTGGCGACCGCGCTTCACGCGCTCGTGCAGGCGCTGGTTGAACGCCACCATCGCCGTGGCATCCACGTCGGAGCCGCCAGGACCGAGGATTTCGTACAGGTCCGCCAGCATGTCCGCGTTGTCGGCCAGGGTCAGGCGGCTCTCGGCCAGGTCGAGTTCCGACTGCAGGATGCGCAGCGCCGTGTTCAGGCGGTTCGGGTCCATCGCCATGCCGCTGGCATGCAAGGTGTCGGCGGCCGTGCGCAGCTTGGAGCGATGGCGGCTGGCAGAAGCCTCGGCGTTCGGCAGTTCCTCGCCCGACGCGATGTTGTCCGCCTGGATCGAACCCTCGCCGGCAACCAGCCACACCAGGGAAATCCCCAGCGTCTTGGCCAGCGTGACGCAGCGCGCCCGCGAAGGGTCGGTGTTGCCGTCGCGCCAGCTGCGCACGACGCCCTCGGAGAAGCCGCACATGCGCGCGATCTCGGTGACGCTGCCCACCCGCTGGATCAACACCTTGATGCGGTCGGCAAAGGTGTTCGCGGGTTCTTGTGTCGTAATTTTTTGCATATTCATCGCAGTTTCCTGGCGGATGGCGACAAGTTGCGGCGAGCGTGAACCGACAATTGGCGCGGCAACGTGAGGCAAGCGTTACAAAATCGTTGACACTCGCAAGTTCTATCGATTAGTTTCGTAATTTCTTGTAGATGAGTGCTCGCAGGAGCAACTTCTACCGGAACCAAGAACGCAATTGTCGTTGATTGGTAACCACGGTCACGCCGACTTGTTCAGCTGGTAGACAGCTTTCCCTGAGGTGCAACGCCCCAGGGGCCTGCAATCGCCAGGGTGAGCCGGTTTTTCGACTCCGGTTGGGGCCGGGGTCTTTCATCTGGGGAGACAATATGCAATTCCGCAAGAAAGTTGACAATAAACTTACGGCAGCCGTTCGCCTGGCCCTGTCCATGGGCGCGTTGATCGCCGGGCCGGCCCTCGCGCAGGAGGGTGGCGCCAGCCAGAGCGAGGCCAAGAAACTCGAAACCGTGACCGTTACTGGTTCGCGTATCCGCAGCGTGGATGTGGAGACCTCGCAGCCGATCTTCACCGTTACCCAGGCCGACATTCAGAAGACCGGCCTGGTCAATGTGGGCGACATCCTGCAGAACCTGACCTCGGCCGGTACGCCGACCTTCAGTAAGGCGGCCGTGCTGATCTCCAACCCCGAGCAGGGCGGCCAGTACATCAACCTGCGTAACCTGGGCGAGAATCGCACGCTGGTCCTGGTGAATGGCAAGCGGTGGGCCACCAGCCTCGACGGCTACACCGACATGTCCACCATCCCGGCCTCGCTGATCGAGCGCATCGACGTGCTCAAGGACGGCGCCTCGGCGGTGTACGGTTCCGACGCCATCGCCGGCGTGGTCAACATCATCCTGAAGGAGCATTACAACGGTGCCGAGGCCAGCGGCTACGTGGGCCAGAACGACGGTACCGACGGCACTCAGCAGTCCTACTCGTTCACCATGGGCAGTGCGAGCGAGAAAACCTCGGTGATGTTCAATGCCTCCTACACGAAGGAGGAGGCGATCTGGGCGCGGGACCGGGAGATCACCCGCTACACCTATGGCCCCAATCACATCGAGGACGGCCTGAGCGCCACCGGCCCGTGGGGGCGCTTCCGGAATGTCAGCGCCACCGGCGGCGCCACCGGTCCGACCTACGTGCTGAACCACACGGGCTCGTGGGACGGCAAGGGAGTCGGCGAGGATTCCCGGTTCCTGTCCAGCTACCACTCGGGCGTGAACGTTCCGGACGACTACTACAATCCCTCCGACCAGATGAACTGGTCGCCGGAGAACAAACTCAAGACGATCTTCGCGGCGGGCAGCCACAAGTTCAACGACTACGTCGCCTTCAAGGCCAATGCGATGTACGCCGAGCGCGACAACACGCGCCAGGTCGCCGGCTATCCGCTCAATAGCCTCAGCCAGCCGACTCATCCGGTCTATATCAGCAAGGACAGCTACTACAACCCGCAGCCGGGCCAGGACCTGTTCTTCTATCGCCGTACCATCGAGCTGCCGCGCGTCACCGAGGGCAACGTGAAGTCCTATCACCTGGATGCCGCCTTCGAAGGCGCCTTCGAGGTCGGTCAGCGCGTATGGAACTGGGACGTCGGCTTCGACTACAACAAGTACGACTACGTCGAGACCAACAGCGGCAACCTCAACCTGCTCAACCTGCAGCAGGCGTTGGGGCCGTCCTTCCTCAACGGCAACGGCGTGGTTCAGTGCGGTACCCCGACGAACCCGATCTCGCTGGAAGGATGCGTGCCGTTCAACATCCTGGGTGGTCCGAGCGCCTCCACGCCGCAAGCGTTGCAGTACATCAACGCACGCGGCCAAAGCACGATGCAAAGCCTGAGCAAGGACTACACCGCCAACATCACCGGTGGTCTGTTCGACCTGCCTGCGGGCGAGGTGGCGCTGGCGGCCGGCTTCGAGCACCGCCAGGTTTCCGGCTACGACCATCCGGACCAGCTGTCTTCCTCGGGATGGTCGACCGATCTGGCTGGTGGCGGCACGAACGCCCAGTACCACACCAATGAGTATTACCTCGAAGTCAGCGTGCCGGTGCTGAAGGATCTGCCGGGCGCGAAGGAACTGGCATTCGACGTCGCCAGCCGCTACTCGAACTACAGCAACTTCGGCCATACCACCAATAACAAGTACAGCTTCACCTGGAAGCCGCTCGACGACCTGATGGTTCGCGGCACGCTGGCAAAGGGCTTCCGTGCGCCCACGCTGGGCGATACGTTCGGTGGCGGCTCGCAGTCGTTCGACTCCTATACCGACCCCTGTGACGCGAGGTTCGGCGCGGCAGCGACCGACCCGTCCGTGGCGGCGACCTGCGCGGCGGCCGGCGTTCCGGCGACCTTCCGCCAGACCGACGCGGCAGGCAATCCGGTCTCGGCGCGCAACACGCAGAGCACCACGCCGTTCAATGCGGGCGTCGGCAATGCCACGCTGAAGCCGGAAACCAGCCTGGGCCGCACGGCCGGCCTGGTCTACAGCCCCTCGTGGGTGCCTGGCCTGGACGTCTATCTGGATTGGTACGACATCCGCATCGTCAATCAGATCACCGCGGTCGGCGCCAACTACGTGCTGAACCAGTGCTACGTCAGCGAGGTGCAATCGTTCTGCAATGACTTCCAGCGTGACCCGGTGACCCACGCGGTGATCGACCTCAATCGCGGCAACCTCAACCTGGGCTCGCTGCGCACCTCGGGCTACGATTTCCGTGTGAACTACCGCTTGCCGGAGTTCAGCTTCGGCAAGTTCGCGGTGTCGCTGGATTCGAACTACCTCAAGTCCTATGACCAGCGCTCCACCTCCGATTCGGACATCATCGGCTATGCCGGGCAGTGGGGCCTGCCGCGCGTGCGCGCCAACGTCGGGCTGGACTGGAGCCTGAAGGAATGGGGCGCCACTTGGACCATGCGCTACTACGGTGCGTTCCGCGACGATTGCTGGGACGAGAACGAGTGCAATCAGCCGAACTACGAGTCGCCCAGCTGGAGCGGCATTGGTGCCAACCGCAAGGGCGCCAGCGTGTACAACGACGTGCAGTTCCGCTATTCGCTGCCCTGGAATGGCACGATCTCGTTCGGCGTGCGCAACGTGTTCGACAAGCAGCCGACGATCACCTATGCCGTCAGTAACAGCAGTACGGCATCGCTTGATCCGACGCTCGACATCGATCGCTACTTCTACCTGCAATACAACCAGCGTTTCTAAGCTGTAACGTCCCAAAGACAGAAGGCGGCCCGCGTGCGGGCCGCCTTTCTCGTTTTCGCGCGGCCCATGCCGGCATACGCTGGCGCATGGAGCAAGCTTTTACAGGGGCTTGACTTTCCGCTATCCTGAGGGCTTCCCCCGTGTAGAGTCGAGGCGTGTTGGGCGCCTGATGGTTCTCGCGCTAAGCCCTGACAGTCGATAGAGGTTTTCCCATGCGCAGGTTGGTTTGGTCGCTGATGTCGGTCGCGGCACTGGCTCTCGCCGGTTGCGGCAATGCTCCGGACTCGTCCCAGAACGCCACGTCGGGCGGTGAGAGCGCTAACTCGGGTACGCCCGCCCAGGCGAACCAGATCACCGGCACGGTGACCCTGCGCGACGCCGCCGATGTGTCGCCGTCGGCCAAGCTGGATCTGGTCCTGGTCGACGTGTCCGCGCAGGATGCCTCCCCCTTGGCGACCAAGACGGTCGAGCCGGCCAATACCTTCCCGCTGGCGTTCCAACTGCCGTTCAATGCCGCCGACGTGAACCCGGGCGGCCTGTACGTGCTCAAGGCCACCCTGATCGACGGCGACCGCCATTACACCCCGCCGCTACAGACCCAGGTGCTGACCAAGGGCGCGCCGACCCAGGTGAGCATCCAGCTGGTGGCCGAGCAGACCCCGGGCGAGAAGGAGCTGGCCGCCTTTACCGCCGTGCAGAAGCAGATCGGCGGCATGAAGATCAGCAACGGCACCAAGCTCGAGGACAAGGTCTCCCGTGGCTGGCAGGTGTTCCGCGAGGCTGGCGAGGTGAAGTTCATCCGCGAGGAAGTCGACTACGGCGACAAGGGCTTCACCAGCACCGACTACGCCTACAAGGACGGCAAGCCGTGGGTGGTCGTGCAGCAGAAGAAGTCCAGCAAGGACGCCAAGCCGAGCGCGACCGAGCGCGCCGCCTGGACGCAGGACGGCTCGCTGGTGCTCAAGACCACCGAGACCGGCGGCAAGACCACGCCGCTGGGCGACGACGAGGCGGCCAACCTGCAGAAGCAGGGCCAGACCATCCTGAGCCTGGCCACCAACGGCAAGGGCAAGTAAGCCCGACCGTTCCGGATTCGAGAAAAGCCGCCCGGTTGGGCGGCTTTTTTTATGGCCGCGATTGGGCATCCATACGTCCGGTCGTTTTTTTGTGCGGGGCATGAAAAAAGGCCGCCCGCGCGAGCGGGCGGCCTTGTCCTGCAACGAAAGGTAGCCTGGCTTAGAAGGCGTACTTCAGGCCCAGGTTGACGCTGTTGTACTTCTGGCTGTTGTCGCCGAAGCGGCCGCTGTAGCCCAGCCAGCCACTCAGGGCCTGGCTGAACTGCGCACTCAGGCCGACGTCGGCGGTGCCCCAGTTCTTGTCCGGGGTGAAGCCGACCAGGCTGAAGCTGCCCGGCATGCCGTTGAGGCCGGCCGTGACCTGGCGCGGGTCGGCCTTGCTGTCGTAGTTGTAGGCGACCTCGGCATACGGCTGCAGCACGGTGTTGCCGGCCTGCCAGGTGCCCTGCAGGCGCCAGCCCACGGTGGAGACCTGCGAGTCGCGCTGCTGGCTGCCGAACCACATGGCGGTGCTGTCGCTGCCGCTTTCGTTGTAGCTGTTCACCTTCACCGTCTGCCATTCCACCGTGGCGAATGGGCCGGTCCGCAGGTTGGATACGTTGAACCACCAGCCACCGGTGAAGCCGCCGCCGACGTGGTTGCCGTCGGCCTTGGCCGATTCGGTGCGCAGCGCCGCACCCAGGCGGATGTCACGCTGGATGTTGGAGAAGTTGTCCTGGCCGAAATCGGCGTAGCCGCCGATGTAGCCGCCGCCCATGTGATAGGTGATGTAGCCGATGCCGGAGATGTCCTGCAGCTTGTAGCCGCCGCCACCGGTGTAGTCGGCGTTGTGCTGGCCGATGTTCATGGCGATGCCGCCGGACAGGTTCTCGCTGAGGCGGGCGTCGGCGCCGATGGTCAGGTTGACGTCGTTGCTGGTGGTGCGCGGCGAGTTGCTGCTGCTGTCGAAGCGCTGGTCGCCGTAGTCCACGTTGGCGAACACACGGGTGTCGCTACCCTGGACGTCGGCGAGCATCTGGTTGCGGATGGCGCGGTTCTGGGCCTGGATCGAGGCCAGCGGCGCTTCCGCCAGCAGCGAGGCGTAGCCAGGGGCGCTGAGGATGGACACCACGTACTGGCCCAGCATCACGTCGGCGGCGGTGGTCGGGTGCACGCCGTCGGCGAACAGGTAGGTGCTGTTGGCGCCCTGGGCGTAGGTGTAGGGGAGGCCCGAGCCTTCCGGTCCGCACTGCACGGACGTCGAGCCCACGCCGCAGGCTTCGTTGGTGACGTTGGTGAAGCCGTACTTGCCCGGGCTGGCGATCACCTCGTTGAGCAGGCTGTAGGTATCGACCGGGACGATGCCCTTGCCGAGCTGCGCGATGCCGGCATTGAGCTGGCCGTTGAATACCTGGCTCAGGCCGGTCAGCGAGGCCGCCGCGGAGGCACCCTGCTCGGTGGCCGACGGGGTGAGGCCGATGTTGGGCAGGTTGAACACCAGGATGTTCTTCACGCCGGCGGCCTTGAGCTGGCCGATCAGCTTCACTTCCTGCTGGGCGGCCGCGGCGATGGAAGCCTGGGCCTGGTCGGCGGTCATGAAGCCCGATACGCCGGCGGCAGCCAGCACCTGCTGGGTGACCAGGGCGGTGACCTGCTGGGTGATGGTCGGGGTCAGCGCGGCGATCTGCGCGGCGGGGACGCCGGCGGCCTGGAGCTGGGCGATCTGCGCGGCCACGTTCTGCTGGATCAGTTGCTGCGCGGTGGCGCCGGCACCGGCGGCGGTGGCGGCGTAGAAGATGTCGTTGGCGCCGCCCCAGATGGAGTACAGCGCCTTGCCGTCGATTTTGCCGCCCGCCAGGTAGGCGTTCACCTGGTCGGTGATGGTCGGCACGGCCGCCGGGGTGCCTGGCGAATTGTTGAAGATGCCCGCGCCGCCCCAGGCGTAGTCGCTGCCACCCGCCAGCGAGGCGGTGAGGCTGTAGCCGTAGTGGCCGGCCACGTTCTGCACGGTCACCGCGCCCGGATTGGTGGTGAATTCCAGCGGCGGCTGGATGGTCGGGTCGCTGGCCAGGGAGATATTGCCGGCATCGCTAAGGCTGTCGCCGAACACGATGACGTTGCTGAACGGCGCGCTGGCGGCCATGGCGGACGAGCTGAAGATCAGGGCGGCGGTGATGGCGCCGGCGATAAGGCGGGTACGGGGCATGTCGAAAACGCTCCTGGGCCGGAATGGCCTACTTGTTATTCGGTTGTTACGGTAATGCATGCCCATACGTCAGCGCATGCTGCGCTGCACCGCAGGGGAATGGCGGGGTGGCATGAAGGGAAATGCCCTGTGGGAGCGCACCCCGTGCGCGACTGCGGTGTGGCCGGAGATGCCGGGTGCCGCAGTCGCGCACGGGGTGCGCTCCCACAAGGGCTGTGCCGGTCAACGCTTCATGGCGCGGGACAGGGCGTCGGCGAAGGCGCTGTTGGCCGGGGCCGGCGCGGGCTTGGGCGCACCACCGCCCGGACGCGGGCCGCGGTTGTCGCGCTGGCCGCCACGGGCGTCGTTGTTACCGGCTGGCCGGCCGGCGCGGGCCTGGCCCGGCTCGTCGTCCAGGCGCATGGACAGGCCGATGCGCTGGCGCGGCAGGTCGACCTCCATCACCTTCACCTTGACGATGTCGCCGGCCTTCACGGCGTCGCGCGGGTCCTTCACGAAGGTGTGCGACAGCGCCGAGACGTGCACCAGGCCGTCCTGGTGCACGCCGATGTCCACGAAGGCGCCGAACGCGGCCACGTTGGTCACGCGGCCTTCCAGCACCATGCCGGGGCGCAGGTCCTTCAGGTCTTCCACGCCCTCGGCGAAGCTGGGGGCGACGAAGGCCGGGCGCGGGTCGCGGCCGGGCTTCTCCAGTTCCTTGAGGATGTCGCGTACGGTCGGCAGGCCGAAGGTCTCGTCGGTGAACTGCTCGGCCTTGAGGCCGCGCAGGAAGGCGGTGTCGCCGATGATGGAGCGCACCTCGCGCCCGCACTGGGCGATGATGCGCTCGACCACCGGATAGGCTTCCGGGTGCACCGCGCTGGCATCGAGCGGGTTGTCGCCGTTGGGCACGCGCAGGAAGCCGGCGCACTGCTCGAACGCCTTGTCGCCCAGGCGCGGTACCTTGAGCAGCGCCTTGCGGTTGGCGAATGGGCCGTTGGCGTCGCGGTGCTTGACCACGTTCTCCGCCACGCTGGCGGACAGGCCCGCCACGCGCGAGAGCAGGGCGGCGGAGGCGGTGTTCACGTCCACGCCCACCGCGTTCACGCAGTCCTCGACCTTGGCATCCAGTGCGCGCGCCAGCTTCACCTGGTTGACGTCATGCTGGTACTGGCCCACGCCGATCGCCTTGGGCTCGATCTTCACCAGTTCGGCCAGCGGATCCTGCAGGCGCCGCGCGATCGACACGGCGCCGCGCAGGCTGACGTCGAGGTCGGGAAACTCCTTGGCCGCGGTCTCGGAGGCCGAGTACACCGAGGCGCCGGCCTCGCTCACCACGATCTTGGCGAGTTTCGCGTCGCCGAGCTTCTTGATCAGCTCGCCCGCGAGCTTGTCGGTCTCGCGCGAGGCGGTGCCGTTGCCGATGGCGATCAGGTCCACGCCATGCTGCTTGCACAGCTTGGCCAGCTGCACCAGCGATTCGTTCCATTGCCGGCGCGGCTCGTGCGGATAGATGGTGTCGGTGGCGAGCAGCTTGCCGGTGGGATCGACCACGGCCACCTTCACGCCGGTACGGATGCCCGGGTCCAGGCCCATCACCGTCCTGGCGCCGGCCGGCGCGGCCAGCATCAGGTCCTTGAGGTTGTCGCCGAACACGCGGATCGCCTCGTCCTCGGCGCCTTCGCGCACGCGGCCGAACAAGTCCAGCGTGAGATGCAGGTGCAACTTCACACGCCAGGTGAGACGCACCGTCTCGCGCAGCCAGGCATCGGCCGGGCGGCCGCGGTCGTGGATGCCGGCATGCGCGGCCACGCGGCCCTCGGCTTCCTGGTGGCCCTGTTCCGCATCGGCGTTGGGGGCGAGTTCCAGCTCGATCACGCCCTCGTTGCGCGCGCGCATCAGCGCGAGCAGGCGATGCGAGGGGATCTTGCCGATCGGCTCGATATGGTCGAAGTAGTCGCGGAACTTCGCGCCTTCGCTTTCCTTGCCCTCGACCACCTTGGCGCGGATCTGGCCCTTGTCCCACAGCCAGTCGCGCAGCTCGCCGAGCAGGCCGGCGTCTTCGGCGATGCTTTCCATCAGAATCGCGCGCGCGCCGTCGAGCGCGGCGCGCACGTCCGGCACGCCTTTCTCGGCATCCACGAAGGCGGCGGCGAAGGCCTCGGGCGATTGCGTGGGATCCTCGCGCAGGCCGGTGGCCAGCGGTTCGAGGCCCGCCTCGCGGGCGATCTGCGCCTTGGTGCGGCGCTTGGGCTTGTAGGGCAGGTAGAGGTCTTCCAGGCGCGCCTTGGTGTCGGCGGCGAGGATGTCGCCCTTCAGCGCATCGGTGAGCTTGCCCTGTTCCTCGATGCTGGCGAGGATCGCGCCACGGCGCTCTTCCAGCTCGCGCAGGTAGCGCAGGCGCTCTTCCAGCAGGCGCAGCTGCGTGTCGTCTAGGCCGCCGGTGGCTTCCTTGCGATAGCGCGCGATGAACGGCACGGTGGCGCCGCCGTCGAGCAGGTCCACCGCGGCGCGGACCTGGTCCGGCTTGGCGGCGATGTCCTGGGCAATACGTTGTTCGATGCTGAGCATGGGGCTGAAACGATTCCTGTGCATTCGGCGAAGCGGCGCGCGCCTGGAAGGCGGCGCCGGGCCGCTGATGATAGCAAGTCGCTCCTCGCGCTCACCGTTGCGCGGCGGGCGCCTGTTCAGGGCGTAGCGCCAGGTAGCCGGCCGCGTATGGCGGCGGGGCGATGCCGTCGCGTGGATAAGCCGCGGCGATGCGGCGGCTGCGTGGCCAATGGCGCGGATGCAACGCATGCGGGTCGTACGCGTGGGCGAACGGCAGCAGCACCAGCGCCGGGCGCGGCGACAGGCGGGGCGAGGTGAGCCGGTTGCTTGGCGGATGCCACAGGCTCATGGCCGCCAGCATCGCCACGATCACCGCCAGCGTGATCGCCGCGGCCAGCCACTGCACGGGGGCTGGCTTGCTGTCCTTCGCGGGTGGAGGCGATGCGTAGGCATCGCCGTCGTTGGCGGCGGCGATGGAAGCCATGCCGGGCGCGGTGGCGGGCATGCGCCGTACGTCGCCGATGAAGCGGTAGCCCAGGCTGTGCACGGTCGCGATGTAGCGGGGATGGTCCGGGCAATCGCCGAGCGCGTGGCGCAATTGCGAGATGGCGCGGGTGAGCACGCCCGGCGTGACGTGCCGATGACCCCAGGCGGCGTCGAGCAGCGCGTCCTTGCCGACGACTTCGCCGGCCTCTTGCAGCAGCGCCACCAGCACAGCGTAGGCCTTGGGCTCCACCGACAGTTCGATGCCCGCTCGCTCGAGGCGATGGGTACGCGGTTCGACCACGATGTCATCGCATTGGTAGATCCAGCGGCCGTCAGGTTGGGGCTGGGGCATGACCATGACCTGTTCGCAGCCCCCTGCACGGGAAGCATGCGCCACTCCGGTCGCGCGCACATCCGCCATAGGTCATAAGCGTCGCCATGCCTGCGCGCATGAAGAGCATGCACGATGGCTTTGGACGGCTCGACGTCTATTCCGCGTGGCACGCTCGGGCGATGGCGCGACACGCGCGTCTCATCGCGCGAGTGCAACGTGGCCGTGAACGGCGTGTCGGTGTGGCGTCGGCACGGACGCGCCGTCCGTGCGACGGCGCTGTCCTGGTTCGGATAATCCCTACGACCTAGCGCGGAGGTAAAGCGTCAGGCGCTGAAGGAGCCGTTGTCTCGGCTGCCCTGCTGGCGCGGGCCGGCGCTGGCCTCGGCGACGCGGCCGTTGAGCACCAGCGTGCGCGCGGCCAGGTCGTGCAGTCCCTGCCTGCGCTGCGTCCATGCCACGGCGATGTAGCAGACGAAGGGAATCAGGCCGGTAATCAGGTTGAGCAGGCGCACGACGTTGCGCCCGGCGGCGCGGCCGAGCGTGAGACCGTGGCCGTCCAGGTCGGTGACGCGCAGGCGCAGGGCGAGCTTGCCCGGCGTGCCCTGCCACTTCGACGCCTCGAACAGCGTGTAGTACAGGAAGCCGAGCACCGTCACGGCGACGTTGGCGCCGCGCGTGGCGAGGGCGTAGTCCTCCAGCGCCTTGCCCATGTCTGGATTGGACTGGAGCTGCGCCATCATGTGCTGGTAGGCAGTGAAGCCGCCGAGCGCATAGAACAGGATCAGCGAAGGCACCAGCAGCACCAGCAGGTCGATCACCCAGGCGCCGAAGCGCTGCCAGAAGCTCGCATAGTCGGGCACGGCCGGTGCGTCGATCGGCGGCGCCGACGCCGGCAGGGGCGGCACGCCTGGCTCGGCGCGGCTCCCTTCCTCGGGGAACAGGGCGGAAAGCGGCTGCCAGTCGGCCATGCCTTCATGCCAGCCCAGGTCGTCGGGGCTCACCTGGCCGCTGCGCAGCCACTGGCGCACGTCCGCTTCCTTATAGGGGCCATGCCGCTCGCCGTCGCGACCGATCCACACTTCCATACATGCATGCTCCACGAGTCGATGTCGCGCATGATGCCATGGGAGGGGTTCTTTCGGCCTTGCGTGACAGGAGTGTGGCGGCCGAACCGGGTGTCCGCCGCTGCCCCGGCGTGTTGTCCGCGTGGCCAGTGACCCTTCCCAAACCTCCCCTGCGGGTGGGGATTCCCTAGGCCGCCGTGCGCCTGAGGTGTACCAGCAGCAGCGAGATCGCCGCCGGCGTCACGCCGCTGATGCGCGAGGCCTGGCCGATGGTTTCCGGCTGCACGCGCTTGAGCGTCATCAGCACCTCGGCGGACAGCCCGCGCACCTTGTCGTAGTCGAAGTCGCCGGGAATCGCCGTACGCTCCTGGCGGCGCTGGCGCTCGATCTCCTCGCGCTGGCGCTCCAGGTAGCCGGCGTACTTGGTCTGCACTTCCACCTGGGCCGCGACCTCGGCGTCGTCCACGGCGGGGCCGATGCCCTCGACCGAGGCCAGGGCGGCGTAGTCCAGCTCCGGCCGGCGCAGCAGGTCGAGCGCGTTCGTCTCGCGGCTGAGCGTGATGCCCAGCCGGCGCTGGACGTGGGCGCCCAGCGCATTGGCGGGCGCGGCCCAGATCGCGCCCAGGCGCTGCGTCTCGCGCTCCACCGCGTCGCGCTTGGCGCGCAGGGCGTCGTAGCGCGCCTGCGGCACCACGCCGAGGCGGTGGCCGGCCTCGGTGAGGCGCAGGTCGGCGTTGTCCTCGCGCAGGTGCAGGCGGTATTCGGCCCGCGAGGTGAACATGCGGTAGGGCTCGATGGTGCCGTTGCTGGTGAGGTCGTCGATCAGCACGCCGATGTAGGCCTCGTCGCGGCGCGGGTACCAGGGCGCCTCGCCCTTCACGGCGAGTGCGGCGTTGAGGCCGGCGACCAGGCCCTGCGCGCCGGCTTCCTCGTAGCCGGTGGTGCCGTTGATCTGGCCGGCGAAGTAGAGCCCGCCGACGGCCTTGGTCTCCAGCCACGGGTGCAGGCCACGCGGGTCGAAGTAGTCGTACTCGATGGCATAGCCCGGCCGCGTGATGTGCGCGTTCCCGAAACCCTTGATCGAGCGCACCAGGGCCAGCTGCACGTCGTAGGGCAGCGAGGTGGAGATGCCGTTCGGATAGATCTCGAAGGTGTCCAGGCCTTCCGGTTCGATGAAGACCTGGTGCGAGCTCTTGTCGGCGAAGCGCACCACCTTGTCCTCGATCGAGGGGCAGTAGCGCGGGCCCACGCCCTCGATCTGGCCGCTGTAGAGCGGCGAGCGGTCCAGTGCGCCGCGGATCAGCTCGTGGGTCGCCTCGCTGGTATGGGTGATCCAGCAGCTGACCTGGCGCGGATGCTCCGCGCGCGAGCCGAGGTAGGAGAACACCGGGGCGGGATCGTCGCCGGGCTGTTCCTCCAGGCCACTGAAGTCGATGCTGCGCAGGTCGATGCGCGGCGGCGTGCCGGTCTTCAGCCGGTCGGCGGCCACCGGCAGTTCGCGCAGGCGCTGGGCCAGTGTGCTGGCCGGCGGATCGCCGGCACGGCCGCCGGCGTATTGCGCGGGACCGATATGGATCTTGCCGGCGAGGAAGGTGCCGGCGGTCAGCACCACGGCGCGGGCGCGGAAGGCCAGGCCCATCTGGGTGACCACGCCGGTGACGCGGCCGCCTTCCAGGATCAGGTCGTCCACCGCCTGCTGGAACAGTTCCAGGTTCGGCTGGGTTTCCACCATCCGGCGGATCGCGGCCTTGTACAGCGCGCGGTCGGCCTGGCAGCGGGTGGCGCGCACGGCCGGGCCCTTGGAGGCGTTCAGGGTGCGCCACTGGATGCCGGCGAGGTCCGCGGCATGGGCCATGGCGCCGCCCAGGGCGTCGATCTCCTTCACCAGGTGGCCCTTGCCGATGCCGCCGATGGCCGGGTTGCAGCTCATCTGGCCGATCGTCTCGATGTTGTGGCTGAGCAGCAGGGTGCGCGCGCCGGTGCGCGCCGAGGCGAGCGCGGCCTCGGTACCGGCATGGCCGCCGCCGACCACGATGACGTCGTAGGAACTGGGATGGAACATGTGGAATCTCGATCGCTGGACGCCGCATCCAGCCGCCGCGAGGGGGGCGGTCGGCGCACAAAACTGTCCTGCAAGCGCAGGAATGGACCAAAAACGGCGCCTATGGTAGCGCCATCCGCGCCGCCGGGCCGCTGGCATGCTTCCTGCTTCCGTTTTCACGCACTTTCCACGGGCAGAAGCGAAGCGATAACGCGCGCCGAGACCGAACGACAGGGGTTCGGTTGTGTGCCGGGAGAGGAAGCGAGACGGCGCCCCTTGGGGCGCCGTCGTTTTTTGCGGGTTGGCCGTGCCGACCCTGGATAAGATCTGGCGCCCGGCGGTCTCAGGAACAGGGGGAATCCAGGATGACCGTGTTGCCGGGCGCCAGAAACCGGGAATGAGTGTCACTGGCCGCAACGTTTTTCGCTGCGCGTCGGAGCGGATATTCACGCCTTCCGCGTGAACGTGAAGTGACTAAAACGCCGGTTTGTGCCGAGTCGCGGCACCTGCTGACGCGCAGCGTCAATCCGTGATGCCTATCCACTTTCAATGTGATGTAGATCACGTTTCTGGCATGGGCGTTGCTTCCTGATCCGTGCCAGACCAAGGGCACGCATCGAGGGACTCATGTCATGGAATTCAACTTCGATTTCCAGCCGGTTTACCCGCACCACGATCTGCTGATCGAACTGGGCAGCGTCGAGATGGCCATGGAATACCTGGAACAGCGCAGCGAGGACGAGCGCCAGGCGATGCGCCCTCGGCTGCTGTCGAGGATGAGCCGCCTGCGCGACGAGCTGCAGCGGCTCGCCGTGTGAACCAGCGGCGCCCGCGCCGGACCGTGGACGTCTAGACGTCCACTTTTTTCATCCGATGCCCCCCGAAACGGGCTTGCGCCCGGGTGCCCCGTCCGTGACGGGCCGCACTCGGGCGTTTTCTTGCGTGGATCGCGGCCTAGCCGCGCAGCATGCTCTGCACGATCTCGCCGAGGTTGCGCGACAGGCCGGATGATTCCGCCAGCGAGGCGATGGCCGCGCGCGCGGCCGCCCGGCGTACCGGTTCGAGGCGTTGCCAGCCGTTGAAGGCCGTGCCCAGCCGTGCCGACACCTGCGGATTCAGCGCATCGAGCAGGCGCAGACGTTCGGCCAGCCACTGGTAGCCGCTGCCGTCGGGGCGATGGAAGCCGTCCGGGTTGTTGCGTGCCCAGGCGCCGAACAGCGCGTTCACGCGGTTGGGGTTCTTCAGGGTGAAGGCGGGATCGTTTTCCAGCTCGCGCACGCGGTCGAGCACCACCTCGCCCGGCAGCTGGGTCTGCACCGAGAACCACTTGTCCATGGCCAGCGGGTTGTCCGCGTAGCGTTCGCGGAAATGCAGCAGCGCGGCGCGCGCCTGGGGCGCGTTGCCGCGCACCAGCACGCCGAGCGCGGCGAGGCGGTCGGTCATGCCGGGGGCGTTGTCGTATTGCAGGATGGCCAGCTGGTGCGCGCCCCAGGGATCGATCCGCGCGATCAGTTCCAGCACCCGGCGCTTGAGCCGGCGCTGCGCCTGGGCGGCGGCATCGAGCGCAAGGCTGGTATGCGCGGCCAGCGCCTCGTAGCGCTGTTGCAGCGATTCGCGGCCGATGCGCAGGGCCAGATGTTCCTGCAACTGCTGGCGCAAGGCGTGCACGTGGGAGGGATCGACCTGGCGCTCGCGCTCGGCCAGCTCGATCTCGCCGGGCGGCGTCAGCAGGTCGGCGAGCAGAGCCTCGTCCAGCGCGGTGTCGTTGAACAGGGCTTCCAGCGCATCGCACCAGGCATCCAGCGCCTCGGTGCCGACGCCGTCGCGCAGGTTGTCGTAGGCGCGTGCGGCCAGCTGCTGGCCGGCCTCCCAGCGGTTGAAGCCGTCGGCGTCGTGGCGCAGCAGCAAGGCCAGCTCGTCCGGCGCGTAGTCGCATTCCAGGATCACCGGCGCGGAGAAGCCGCGCAGCAGCGAGGGCACGGGCACGCCGGGCACGTCCTCGAACACGAAGGACTGCTCGGCGCGGTCCAGCACCACCACGCGCTCGGTGGCGCCGGCCTCCGGCGCGGCGTCGCCGGCCACGCGCAGCGGCAGGCGATGGCCCGCGCGGTCGAACAGGGCCAGCTTCACCGGAATGGGCAGCGGCCGCTTGTCCGGCTGGCCGGGCGTCGGCGCGGTGTGCTGGGCGAGGGTGAGCGTGTAGGTACGGCGCGCGGCGTCGTAGTGGCCGCGCGCGGCCAGGCGCGGCGTGCCGGCCTGGGCGTACCAGGCGAGGTAGGGCGCCAGGTCGATGCCGTTGGCCTCGCCCAGGGCGCCGAGGAAATCCTCCAGCGTGGCGGCATGGCCATCATGGCGCTCGAAGTACCGGTCCATGCCGCGGCGGAAGCCCTCGCGGCCGAGATGCCCGGCGATCATGCGCACCAGCTCCGCGCCCTTCTCGTACACGGTGGCGGTGTAGAAATTGTTGATCTCGCTGTACTGCGCGGGGCGCACCGGATGGGCCAGCGGGCCGGCGTCCTCCGGGAACTGGGCGCGGCGCAGCAGGGCCACGTCCTCGATGCGCTTGAGCGCGGGCGAGTTCATGTCGGCGGAGAACTGCTGCTCGCGGAACACGGTGAGCCCTTCCTTCAGCGACAGCTGGAACCAGTCGCGGCAGGTCACGCGGTTACCGCTCCAGTTGTGGAAGTACTCGTGCGCCACCACCGCCTCCACCGCGCGGTATTCCTCGTCGGTGCTGGAGTCGGGATCGGCGAGCAGGTACTTGGCGTTGAAGATGTTCAGGCCCTTGTTCTCCATCGCGCCCATGTTGAAGTCATGGGTGGCCACGACATGGAACACGCCGAGGTCGTATTCGCGGCCATAGGCCTGCTCGTCCCAGCGCATGGCGCGCTCGAGCGCGTCCATGGCGTAGCCGCAGCGGTCGATGGCGTCGGCCTCGGCCCAGATCACCAGCTTCACCGCGCGGCCGCTGCCCGTCACGTAGTCGCGCTCGATCTTCTGCAGGCGGCCGGCGACCAGGGCGAACAGGTAGCTGGGCTTGGGATGCGGATCGACGAAGCGGGCCCAGTGGCGGCCGCCCTCCAGCTCGCCGTGGCCGTCGGGATCGCCGCCGGCCAGCAATACCGGGAAGCGCTCGCGGTCCGCGCGCAGGGTGACCGTGTAGCTGGCCAGCACGTCGGGACGGTCGGGGAAGAAGGTGATGTGGCGGAAGCCCTCGGCCTCGCACTGGGTCAGCAGGAAGCCGCTTTCGCGCGGGCCGGACAGGTACAGGCCCTCCAGCGCGGTATTGGCCGCGGGCTTCACCCGCACGCGTGTCTCCAGCACGCTGCCGTCGCGGGCGCCATCGACTTCCAGCACGCCGTCCGCGTAGCGCCAGCGGCCTTCGGGCAGGGGCTGGCCGTCCAGCGCGATGGCGAGCAGTTCCAGGTTTTCGCCGTCCAGGCGCAGCGGCTGGTCGTCCGTGGGGGCGTGCAGGTGCAGGCGTGCGCTCACCTCGGCGGCATCGATATCCAGGTCGAAGGCCAGTTCCACCTTGGCGACACGCCAGGCCGGGGCGCGGTAGTCGTCGAGGCGGATCAGGGGGGAAGAGGCGTCGCTGCGGGTCGTCATGGGCACGGCTGGGGTGGGTGGGACCGATCAGGCTAACATGCGGGCCTTTCCAGGCAGGACAAGTCGATGGCGGAGTATCTTGCGGAACGCGGCCAGCTGGGCCGCCATGACATCGCCGTATTGACCGACACGGTCCGGGGCCGGCGCGTGCGCATCGCCCGGCGCGGCGCCACCGTGCTGAGCTTCGAGCTGCCCACCGGGCAGGGCGTACGCGACATTGCCGACGGCTACCGCGACGCCGGCGAGCTGGATAGCCGGCCCAGTTCGCGCTTCGCCATCATGGTGCCGTTCGCCAACCGCATCGCCGATGCGCGCTACCTGTTCGAGGGCGAACCCTACGACCTGCAGCCGGGCGTGGAAGGCGCCGCGCGCGCCGCCCGCCACGGCTTCGTGCGCGGCGTGGATTTCGAGCTGGCCGGGCTGTCGGCCGATGCGCACGCGGCACGCGCGGTGTTCGCCACGCAGGCCATCCGCCCCGGCGTCCATCCGGGCTATCCGTTCGCCATCGACCTCGAGATCGCCTACGCGCTCGACGCCACCGGCCTCACCCTCGAGGCGATCATGCGCAACGTGGGCGAGCAGGCCGCGCCGTGCTTCTTCGGCTGGCATCCCTATTTCCGCCTGTCGGAAACGCCCATCGACGGCTGGGAATTGCAGATTCCGGCCGACAGCGTGGTGCGCACGGACAGCGACTTCATCCCGTTGCCCGGCGACGCCGCGAAGCTGCCGCTGGCGCATGCGCCCGAGCTGGATTTCCGCCAGTGGCAGCCGATCGGTCCGCGCGAACTCAACCACGCCTTCGCCGACCTGCGCTACGACACCGATGGCCGCGCCCGCACGCGCCTGCGCGAGGCCGGCAGCGAACTCGCCATCGCCGTGTGGCAGACCGCCGGCGTGATGCTCGCGTTCACCGCCGACACCGTGACGCGCGACGTGCGACGTGCGGTGGCGCTGGAGCCGATGGAGAGCTGGGCCGATGCCTTCAACCGGCCCGATTGCGCCGAGGCCATCCGGCTCGCGCCCGGCGCCGAGCGGCGCTTCACCTGCGGCGTGGAGATCGAAGGCCCATGAGTCGCGCAGCCCTGCCTACCTTTGCGCAAGTGCGGGAGGCGGCCGCGCGCATCACGCCGTATGCGGTGGTCACGCCGGTGCTGCGCAGCGCGGCCTTGAACGCCTTGTCCGGCGCGGACCTGCATTTCAAGTGCGAGAACCTGCAACGCGGCGGCGCGTTCAAGTTCCGCGGCGCCTGCAACGCGGTGTGGTCGCTGGACGATGCGGTTGCCGCGCGCGGCGTGGTCACGCATTCCTCCGGCAACCACGGCAACGCCCTGGCGCTGGCGGCGGCCACGCGCGGCATTCCCGCGCACGTGATCGTGCCCGAGGGCGCGGTGCGCACCAAGCTGGAGGCGATCGAGCGCGCCGGCGCCATCCTGCACCGCTGCGAAGCCACGCAGGCGGCGCGCGAGGCCAAGGCCGAGGAGGTGCGCGCCGCCACCGGCGCCGAGCTGGTGCATCCCTATGCCGATACGCGCGTGATGGCCGGCCAGGGCACCGCCTCGCTGGAACTGCTGCAGCAGGCCGCCGGCCTCGACGCGGTGATCACCCCGGTCGGCGGCGGCGGCCTCAATGCAGGCACCGCCATCGCCGTGCATGGCATGGCGCCGCACATCGACGTGCACGGCGCCGAGCCCATGGGCGCCGACGATGCCGCCCGCTCGCTGGCGCTGGGCCACCGCGTGGGACCGTTCGTGCCCGACACGATCTGCGACGGCCTGCGCACGCTGATCGGCGAGAGCAACTTCGAGGCGTTGCGCATGCACCGCGTCGAGGTAGTCACGGTAAGCGACGAGGAAGTCATTGCCGCGATGAAGCTGTTGTGGAACGAACTGAAGATCGTGGTGGAAACCTCCAGCGCCACCGTGCTGGCGGCGGTGCTCAAGCGTCCGGAGCGTTACCAGGGGCGCCGCGTGGGGTTGATCCTCAGCGGTGGCAATGTGGATCTGGATGCGTTGCCGTGGTGAGGGAGATTCAGCGCTTTCGCCGAGCCGGACCCTCTCCCCAGCCCTCTCCCGGCGGGAGAGCCAAAGCGCAGCGGCGTCGCCGGTTTTAAGTCCTCAGTCCATCGCCCCCTTTTGTGGGGTGCGTCGGGACGACGAGCGTGGGAACCGAGGCGCAAGGCGGTCGCGCACAGGGTGCGCTCCCACAGTGAGTGGAGGGTGGGGGCGTCGGCCTTGTCCCGCGCGCAGCGCTGGGATAGCGTCACGAGCGGCAACCTGCGAGGGAATGGGCATGGCCATGTCGAAACCATGGAACGCACCGGTGGCCTGCATCGGCCTGGCCGCCTACGTCGGCATGCTGTTCCGCTTCCCGGTGCTGGTGCGTCTGGTGCAGGCCGGCGAAGTCTCGGTGGCGCAGTCCGCGCCCACCGTCATCGGCGCGCTGTGCCTGCTGGTGGCCAGCCTCGGCCTGCTGTTGCGGCGGCCGGCGCGCGGCTGGCTGTTCGCGGTCGCGGCGGTACTGCTCCTGCTCGGCCTGGCGTGGTTGCCGACCCTGGTGTTCTCGTTCTGGCTATGGCTGGGCGTGCTGGCGGCGGTGGCCGGCGCGGCGATCGGTTTTCTCGGCGGACGCGGCGGCAGGCCGGCCGCCTGACAAGGAGTGGTGATGGCAACCAAGGCGGCGGAAACGCGGCGCTGTTCCTGGGGCGATAGCCCTGACATGCACGATTACCACGACACCGAATGGGGCGCGCCGCTGCACGACGACCGCCTGCTGTTCGAGTTCCTGTGCCTGGAAGGCGCGCAGGCGGGGTTGTCGTGGCGCACCATCCTGCTCAAGCGCGAGCACTACCGCCGCGTGTTCCACGGTTTCGACATCGCCCGCGTGGCCGCGATGAAGGACCGCGAGCTGGAAAAGGCGCTGCTCGATCCCGGCATCGTGCGCAACCGGCTCAAGGTGTATGCCACGCGCGACAACGCGGTGGCGTCGCTCAAGGTGATCGATGAATTGGGCAGCCTGGATCGCTACCTGTGGTCCTTCGTGGACGGCAAGCCGATCCGCAACCGCTGGACCGGGCAGGGCGACGTGCCGGCGAGCACGCCCGTCTCCGACCGCATGAGCAAGGACCTAAAGAAGCGCGGCTTCCGCTTCGTCGGCACCACCATCTGCTACGCCTTCATGCAGGCCACCGGCATGGTCAACGACCATGTGGTGGATTGCTTTCGCTACAGGCAGGTCTAGGGTCGCGCACTGGGTGCGCTCCTACAGGCGTTCCTGCCAAGGAAGGGGAGGGTGGGTTTGCGGCGAGACGCGAGGCATCATGGGGCGCATCCCCGTCCCTGCCCCCATCGCCATGCCTAATCGCGCCTCCCTTGCCCCCATGCTGCTGGCGATCGCCGCGCTGCTGGTCGCCATGGTGTCCTACCAGTGCGGCGCGGCGCTGGCCAAGCACCTGTTTCCCCTGGTCGGCGCACAGGGCGCGACGGCTTACCGGCTGGGCCTGGGCGCGCTGATCCTGCTGCTGTTGCGGCGTCCCTGGCGCTCGCCGCGCGGCCGTGCCGGCCGTCGCGCGCTGTGGGGCTATGGCCTGTCGATGGGCGCGATGAACCTGATGTTCTACCTGGCGCTGCGCACCATCCCGCTCGGCATCGCGGTGGCGCTGGAATTCATCGGGCCGTTGACGCTGGCGCTGTTCAGTTCGCGCCGGGCGCTGGACGTGCTGTGGATCGCGCTGGTGGTCGCGGGACTGCTGCTGTTGTTGCCGCTGCGCGGCCGGCTGGGCGTGCTCGATCCCGTCGGCGTGGCCTATGCGCTGGGCGCCGGCGTGGGCTGGGTGCTGTATATCGTGCTGGGCCAGAAGGCGGGCGCGAGCCACGGCGGCGACGCGGTGACGCTCGGCACCTCGATCGCGGCCCTGCTGGCCATTCCCGCCGGGCTGGCGCATGCCGGCACGGCGTTGTTCTCGCCGGCGCTGTTGCCGTTCGCGCTGGGCGTGGCGGTGCTCAGCTCCGCCTTGCCCTATTCGCTGGAGATGATCGCGCTGGTGCGCATGCCGGCGCGTACCTTCAGCACCTTGCTGAGCATCGAGCCGGCCATCGCCGCCGTGGCCGGCGCGATGTTCCTGGGCGAGCGCCTGGAAACGCTGCAATGGTTGGCGATCCTGGCCATCATCGCGGCGTCGGCGGGTACTGCGCTGAGCGTGCGGCGGCCCGCGCTGGCCGAACCGCAGATCGGTTGAGCCGACGCCTCAGCGCGGCCGCCGCGAGCCGCGCAGGCTGTCGAGCGAGAAGCTGGCGATCTCGCCGCCGCCGGCCAGGCGCCGCGATTGTCCCGGCGGTGGACCCCAGGCGTGCGCGGTGACCACTTCCCAGGTGGCGGGAATGCGGCCGTCCACGCGCATCGTTTCGTAGGCGGCCAGCATGCGCCGGTAGTGCTGCTTGCCCAGCAGATGGCGCTCGCGCTCGCGGTCGGCGTTGGTGGCGCCCAGGCCCTGCAGTTCCTTCAGCAGCAGGCGCGGCTCGCTGTAGGTGAGGGTGTAGCGGTCCACGTCGAGCACGGGGTCGCGCAGGCCCGCGTTGATCATCGCGTCGCCCAGGTCGTGCATGTCCAGGAAGCGGCTGACGTGCGGCCGCTGGTCGGCCTCGGCCCAGGCGGCGCGCAGTTCCTTCAGTGTGTCGGGACCGAAGGTGGAAAACACCAGCAGGCCGCCGGGCCGGAGCACGCGCACGCATTCGCCGAACAGCGCGGGCAGGTCGTCGATCCACTGGAAGCACAGGTTGGAATGCAGCACGTCCACGCTGTGGTCGGGCAGCGGCAGCGTGGTGGCCTCGGCGCACACGCGCTGGAACGGCTTCAGCCAGCCGGCGTGTTTCCTGGCCGCGCGCAGCATCGGCAGGGCCAGATCCATCGCCAGCAGCTGCGCCTTCGGGTAGCGCTTGCGCAGCAGGGCGGTGCCGCGGCCGGTGCCGGCGCCGACGTCGATCACGCGTTCGGGCGTTTCCAGGTAGAAGCCCAGGCGGTCGAGCAGCAGGCCCTGCACCTCGCGCTGCAGGGCGTCGTGCTGCTCGTAGGTGGCGGCGGCGCGGCCGAAGTTGCGGCGCACCTGGCGCCGGTCGAAGTGCGAGGAGGTCATGCGAAGCTGTCCAGCAGCGGCGCGAGCGCGGCCGCCACGTCGTTGGCGTAGCCGAAGAACGGCGCGTGGCCCGCGTGGGCGATTTCCACGTAGCGGCCGCGCGCCTGTCCGGCGGACCACGCCATCGCCGGCGGCGGCACCAGGCGGTCGCGGTGGCCGGCGATCCAGGCACTGGGCACGGCGAGCGAGGCGAGGTCGGCGCGGCGGTCGGTGGTTTCCAGGATGCGGATGCCTTCCTGCAGCACGCGCAGGTCCGGCTCGCCACGGGTGAACATCAGGCTGCGCAGGTGGCGCAGTTCGGCGCGCGGGTCGGGGCTGCCCATCGCCTCCAGCGCGATGAAGCGTTCCAGCGTGGCGTGGTAGCCGGTTTCCAGGTCGTCGGCGAGTTGGCGCACCAGCTTCGGATCGCTGCCGTAGGGCCAATCCTCGTCGCGCGAGAATTTGGGCGTGCCGCAGATCACGCCCAGCCCGCGCGCGTGGTGCGGGTGTTCCAGCGCGGCGGTCATGGCGACCAGGCCGCCCAGCGACCAGCCGATCCAGATCGCCGGCGGCGTGCGCTCGGCGATGGCCTGCGCGCAGGCCGAGGGTTCCAGCGGCAACGTGCTGTCGCGTGAGTAGCCGTGGCCCGGCAGGTCGACCAGATGCACCAGGCAGCGCTCGGCCAGTGCCTCGCACAGCGGCTCCATCATGCCGCCATGCATGGCCCAGCCGTGCAGGATCACCACGGGGATCTCGCCACGGCCGTGGACTTCGATATGCAGGCTCACCGTACCGTTTCCCCGCTGGGGAGCGGTGCGGCGGGCGCGAGTTGCGTGTCCAGCGCGCCGCGCTGGTCGAACACGAAGCACTCGCCGCGCCAGTGCGCGCCATCGGTGTCCTCGAAGTATTTCAGGATGCCGCCTTCCAGCTGGTACACGCGCTCGATGCCGAGGTCCTGCATGTGCAAGGCGGCCTTCTCGCAGCGGATGCCGCCCGTGCAGTACGACACCACGGTCTTGCCTTCGTAGCGTGCGCAGTCGGCGGCGATGGCGGCGGGAAAGCCGGTGAAGCTGGCGAGGCGGTAGTCCACCGCATGCTCGAACCGGCCGACGTCGGTCTCGTAGTCGTTGCGCGTATCCAGCAGCACGATCTCACGGCCTTCGTCGTCGCGGCCCTGGGCCAGCCAGCGGTGCAGCGTGCGCGGCGCCACCGAGGGCGCGCGGGCGCCTTCCGGGCGGATCGCCGGCATCCGCATGGTGATGATCTCCTTCTTCAGGCGCACGCGCAGGCGCCCGAACGGCACCGCGTCGGACACCGATACCTTCGGCTCCAGCCCGGCGAAGCGCGGGTCCTCGCGCAGCCAGTCCATGAAGGCGTCGACGGGTTCGCGCGGGCCGGCCAGGAACAGGTTGATGCCCTCGGGCGCGAGCAGGATGGTGCCCTTGAGCGCCAGCGTCTCGCAGCGTTCGCGGATGCGCTCGCGTAGCGCCGGCAGGTCGTCCAGGCCGACGAAGCGGTAGGCGGAAAGGTTGATGATGGACATGGCGGGAGGGATACGGCGGGCCGCCATTATACGGGGCGCCCCGCCAGGCTCCGGGACAGCGCCTCCAGCAGGCGGTCCACGTCGGCCTCCTCATGGATCGCCGATAGCGTGATGCGCAGCCGCGCCTTGCCTTGCGGCACCGTGGGCGGGCGGATCGCGGTGACCAGGAAGCCCTGCCGTTCCAGCGCGCCGGCGGCGTCCAGCGCGGCCTGCGTGTCGCCCAGCAGCAGGGGCTGGATGGCGGTGGGCGAGGGCATCAGCGGCAGGCCGAGCTGGGCCGCGCCGTGGCGGAAGCGGTCGATCAGGATCCGCAGCCGGTCGCGGCGCCAGCCTTCCGCCTGCGCCAGCCGCACCGCCGCCAGCGTGGCGGCGGCCAGCGCGGGCGGCATGGCGGTCGTATAGATGTAGGTGCGGGCCGATTGCACCAGCCCGTCGACCAGTTCGGCGGAGCCGGCCACGAAGGCGCCGCAGCCACCCAGCGCCTTGCCCAGCGTGGCCATCAGCACGGGCACCTCGTCCTGGCCCAGGCCCGCCGCCGCCACGCTGCCTTCGCCGCGCGCGCCCAGCACGCCCAGGCCGTGGGCGTCGTCTACCATCAGGGCGGCGCCTTCGCGCCGGCACAGCGCGGACAGTTCATGCAGCGGCGCGATATCGCCATCCATGCTGAACACGCCATCGGTGGCGAGCAGCGCGGCGGCTTCGCCAACGAACTGGCGCGCCGCGCCCTCGACGTCGGCATGCGGGTAGCGCCTGAGCGTGGCGCCGGCCAGTTGCGCGCCGTCGAGCAGGCAGGCGTGGTTGAGCTTGTCCTGCACACACAGGTCGCCTCGCCGCAGCAGCGCCTGCATCGTGCCGAGGTTGGCCATGTAGCCGGTGGAGAACAGCAGGGCGCGCTCGCGGCCGGTCCACTCGGCCAGCGCCTCCTCCAGCACGGCATGCGCGGCGCGATGGCCGGCGATGAGGTGCGCCGAGCCGCTGCCGACGCCATCCTCGTCAGCGGCGCGCTTGAGCGCGGCGACCAGCGCGGGATGCTGGGCCAGGCCCAGGTAGTCGTTGCTGCAGAAGGACAGCAGACGGCGTCCCTCGCGCTCGATCCACACGCCGTCGGCGCGCTCGATCGCATGTAGCTGTCGCCGCAGCCCGGCCTGCGCGCGCTGTTGCGTGTGCGAGGCGAGGCGGGCGAGCAGGTCGGGACGCGGGGTCATGGGGCGACGGCTTGTCTGTGGGAGCGCACCCTGTGCGCGACGGCGGGCGAAGCGGGGCGCCCTCGCCGCAAGTCGCGCACAGGGTGCGCTCCCACATGGGCGTATGGCGGCGTCAGGCGGCGCAGTGCTGCAGGATGTCCGCGTGCACCGTGCCGGAGGTTTCCACTACCTCCAGCGGGTGCAGGTCCAGGCGCCGGAACAGCTGGCGGTCGTGCTCGACGTCGGGGTTGCCGGTGGTCAGCAGCTTCTCGCCGTAGAAGATTGAATTGGCGCCGGCGAAGAAGCACAGCGCCTGCACCGCGTCGTCCATCTGCTGGCGGCCGGCGGAGAGGCGCACCATCGAGGTGGGCATCAGCAGGCGGGCGACGGCGATGGTGCGCACGAACTCGAACGGGTCCAGCGCCTCGGTGCCGCTGAGCGGCGTGCCTTCCACCTGCACCAGTTGGTTGATCGGCACCGACTCGGGATGCTCGGGCAGGTTGGCCAGGGTCTGCAGCAGGCCGGCGCGCTGCTCGCGCGTCTCGCCCATGCCCACGATGCCGCCGCAGCAGGTCTTGAGGCCCGCCTCGCGCACGTGGTCCAGCGTGTCCAGGCGGTCCTGGTACTGGCGGGTATGGATGATCTCGCCGTAGAACTCCGGCGCGGTGTCCAGGTTGTGGTTGTAGTAGTCCAGGCCCGCCTGCTTGAGGGTGGCGGCCTGGTCGCCGTCGAGCATGCCCAGGGTGGCGCAGGTCTCCAGGCCCAGGCCCTTCACCGCGGCCACGATCTCGGCCACCTTCGCCACGTCGCGGTCCTTCGGGCTGCGCCAGGCGGCGCCCATGCAGAAGCGCGAGGCGCCGGCGTCCTTGGCCGCCTGGGCACGGGCCACCACGGCCTCCACGCTCATCAGCTTCTGCGCCTGCACGCCGGTGTCGTAGCGTGCGGCCTGCGGGCAGTAGGCGCAGTCCTCCGGGCAGCCGCCGGTCTTGATGGAGAGCAGGGTGGACACCTGCACCGCGTTGGGATCGTGGTGCTCGCGGTGCACCGAGTGCGCGCGATGCAGCAACTCGTTGAACGGCAGGGCGAACAACGCGGCGACTTCGGCGCGGGTCCAGTCGTGGCGGATCGATGCGGCCATGGCGTCGGCTCTTGGTATGGGGAAACGCGACAGTGTGGCAGCGCCCTTCTTCTTGTCAACTTGACCATTTGTATTAGGGTTGACGATGCGCTGTCGTATGGCTGCCGCTACCATCAGGCTATCCACGCCTCGGGAGGCTCTTGGCATGAGTGCAGGACAGGAGGGCATCGGCCGGGTGCCCGCAGCGATCGGCAGTCTGCTCGTCCCCGGACTGGGACAGCTGCTGCAGCGCCGTCCTTGGATCGCGCTGGTGATGATCGCCCTGGCCGGCGTGCTGTGGATCATCCGCATGGGCTGGATCATCCATTTGTGGTCCTGCCTCGACGCGGCGATCTACAAGCGGCCGGAATAGGCGGGAGTCCCGGGCGCATGGAGGCGCGGAACGGCTTGCGGGCGATTGCCGGGACATGGCGGCGCTTCCTGCTGCCGCCGCGCTGCCTGCTGTGCGGGTCGCCCGGCGACGAGGGGCTGGACCTGTGCCGCGATTGCGCCGCCGAGTGGCCGCGCAACCGCTGCTGCTGTGCCCGCTGCGCGCTGCCGCTGCCCCAGCCGGCCACCTTGTGCGGCCAGTGCCTGCGCAGGCCCCCGCCATGGGAGGCGGCGTGGGTGCCGTTCCGCTACGGCTGGCCGCTGGACCGGCTGGAATCGCGCTTCAAGTTCGGCTCGGACCTGGCCGCGGGACGGGTGCTGGCCGAGTGCTGGCTGCGCGAACCCCCGCCGCCCGGTTTGCCGCAGCTGGTGGTGCCGGTGCCGCTGCACCGCTCGCGCCTGCGCCAGCGCGGCTACAACCAAGCGCTGGAACTGGCCCGGCCATTGGCGCGCCGCTGGCAGGTGCCGCTGCGCCACGACCTGCTCCTGCGCGCCCGTGCGACCGCCGCGCAGACCGAGCTGGGCGCCATCGAGCGCCGCCGCAATGTGCGCGGCGCCTTCCTCGCCCGTGCCGGGTTCTCCTGGCCGGCCCACGTGGCGCTGCTGGACGACGTGATGACCACCGGGGCCACCCTGGCCGAGGCCGCACGCATCCTGCGGCGCGCGGGCGTGCGGCGCATCGATGTGTGGGCGCTGGCGCGCGCGCCGCAGGCGGGCGCCTAGGCTCAGCGCAGCGTCTTGACCAGTTCCGACAGGCCATTCCAGAACAACTGCACGCCGATGCAGAAGATCACGAAGGCGAACAGCCGCATGGTGATCTTGGTGCCGATGTTGCCCAGCAGCCGTTCCAGGTCCCCGGCGAAGCGCACGCAGACGTAGATGCTGGCGCAGAGCACCACCAGCGCGGCGCCGACACCGGCGAAGTGTCCCGCCGAGAGTCCCTCGCTGGGCGAGCCCGTGCCCAGGGCGATCGCCACCGCGATCGAGCCCGGCCCCACCGTGAGTGGCAGGGTCAGCGGGTAGAACGCCTTGGCGGCGAGGGAGCCCGGGCGCGGGCGCGCCTTCAGTTCCGCCCGCTCGTCGTCCTCGTCGTCCTCGTCGGGCTTTTGCAGCAGGTTCCAGCCGGCCATGCCGATGATGAGCCCGCCGGCCACGCGCAGCACGGGAATGGAAATGCCGAAGAAGGACAGCACGTAGGCGCCGACCAGCAGCGAGCCGAGCAGGATGGCGAAGCTATTGATGGTGATGCGCCAGGCCAGGTCCGAACGGTCCGCCGCGGTGCAGTTGGGCAGCATGCTGAGCACGATCATCGCCGAGGCCGGCGGATTGATGATGGGGAACAGGCCGGTGACCAGCAGCAGGGTGGTCTGGGTGAAGTCCTTGAGCATGGCGCGTGGCTCTCCGGTATCCAGCGGGGTGGCTGCGGGTGGCGCTGCAACGCCATCGCAGCATAGCCGGGAAGGACGGACAAGCTTGCCGTTCGGTAGGGGGGCGCCTGGACCGGCGTTCAGGCGTGCGGCGCGTCGTCCGGCAGCTCCTCGCCGGAGCCGTGGCAGGTACGGGCCGGCTCGCCGGCCAGGGTGAAGGTGGCATCCTTCAGGCCCTTGCCCCAGAACTCGTTGCCCTGGCCGTCCGCGTAGCGGGCCCCGGAGGCGGACATGGCCTGCGGCAGCACCAGGGTCTTGCCGGCATAGCTGAGCGTCACCTGGCTCAGGGTGAAGCGGCCGGTGACCGCGAGGTCGCCGCACTGGTAGGCGTAGACATGCGTGGCCTGCGCGGCGACACCCGGGGCGGCGGGGGCGGAAGTGGCCGCGGCGGGCTTGTCCGTGCTGGGGGCGCTGGCGGCCGCGCGTTCCGCCGCCTCGTGGTCGGACGACTGGCAGCCCGCGAGCGCCAGCAGGCACCAGGCCGTCCAGGCGTGGTGATCGGTTCGCATCGTTTCCTCCTCGCGGGACGGGCTCCTAGCATCCTGCGTCGCGGGTGGCCTGGGCGTGAACAGTCCAGCCGCGCCGCCACGTCATCGCTCTTGTCACGGTGCCAGGCGTACCCTGGGGCGCCTTCGCGGCACGTCCGCTGCGGCGAATCTTTCCATCACTCCCAACGAGGTGCGCCATGCTCGACTGGCCCGAATACCGCAAGGAACTGATCGGCCGCATCGGCGAGATCGGCAAGCTCAGCCCCGATACCGTGGGCGGCTACCAGACACTGTCGAACGCCGGCAAGAAGACCGGCCACCTGGACGCCAAGACGCGCGAGCTGATCGCGCTGGCGGTGGCGGTCACCACGCGCTGCGACGGCTGCATCACCGTGCATACCGCCGAGGCGCTCAAGCACGGCGCCAGCCACGAGGAGATCGCCGAGGCGCTGGGCGTGGCGGTGGCGCTCAACGCCGGCGCGGCCCTGGTCTATTCGGCCAGGGTGATGGATGCGGTCGGTGCCTACGAGGCCGGCAAGTAGCGGCCATCCGATAGCGGCGCTCAGCGGGTATCGTCGCGAGCGCGTGCCTCGTCGGCGCGCGCCCGCAGCAGTTCGCGCTCGCGCGTGTTGCGGGTCAGCGCGGCGGCGCGCTCGAACTCCGCGCAGGCCTCACCGTGGCGGCCGAGCTTGCCCAGCAGGTCGCCGCGCACGCTGGGCAGCAGGTGATAGTGGCGCAGCAGCGGTTCGTCGCGCAGCGCATCGACCAGCGCCAGCCCAGCCGCCGGCCCGAACGCCTGTGCATGCGCCACCGCACGATTGAGCGCGACCACCGGGGAAGGCATGCGTTCGGACAGCGTGTCGTACAGCGCGGCGATGCGCGACCAGTCGGTGTCCGCCGCCGTGCGTGCGCGGGCGTGGCAGGCGGCGATCGCGGCCTGCAGCACGTAGCGGCCCTGCGCGCCGCCCAAGGCTTCCGCGCGCTGCAAGGCGGCCAGGCCCCGCTGGATCGACAGGGTGTCCCAGCGTGCGCGGTCCTGCTCGCCGAGCAGGATCGGCTCGCCCCGCGGTCCCGTGCGGGCGGCCAGGCGCGAGGCCTGGATCTCCATCAGCGCCAGCAGCCCGAGCACCTCCGGCTCGGCCGGCGCCAGCCCGGCCAGCACGCGGCCCAGGCGCAGCGCCTCTTCGCACAGCGCCGGACGCGTCCAGTCCTCCCCCGCGGTGGCCGCGTAGCCTTCGTTGAAGATCAGGTACACCACCTCCAGCACCGAGCCGAGCCGCACGCCCAGCTCCTCGCCGCGCGGCACCTCGAACGGCACCTTGGCCTCGCTGAGCGTGCGCTTGGCGCGCACGATGCGCTGCGCCACCGTGGGCTCGGGCACCAGGAAAGCGCGGGCGATCTCCGCCGTGGTGAGCCCGCCGAGCAGGCGCAGGGTCAGCGCCACCCGCGCCTCGGTGGAAAGCACCGGGTGGCAGGCGGTGAACACCAGGCCCAGCAGGTCGTCGCCGATGGGATCGTCCAGCATGGTTTCCGCGTCCCCCGCGCTCAGTTCGAGCTGCGCTTCGATCTCGTGCGCCAGCTCGTCCTCCTTGCGGCGGTGCAGCGCATGGCGGCGCAGCTGGTCGATCGCGCGGTGCCTGGCCGTGGTCATCAGCCAGGCGCCGGGATTGCGCGGCACGCCCGTCGTGGGCCATTGCTCCAGCGCCGCCACCAAGGCGTCCTGCGCCAGTTCCTCGGCCTGGCCCACGTCGCGCATGAGACGGGCCAGGCCGGCGATCAGCCGCGGCGATTCAATGCGCCAGACCGCCTCGATGGTGCGGTGGATGTCGGTGGCCGTCATGACCGCCGATCACAGCACCGCGCCCTGTGCGGCGCAACCCCGTACGGCATCACCGCCGCGGAGGCGACATCACCATCCAGTGCACGCCGAAGCGGTCGCGCAGCATGCCGAAGCGGGAGGCGAAGAAGGTCCTGGCGAGCGGCATGGCAACGTCGCCGCCGCCTTCCAGCAGCGCATGGAACGAGCGTTCGGCCTCGTCATCGTCCCTGGTGTCGACCACCAGCGAGAAGCCACGGAAATCCGGCTTGCCCCCGCATTCGCCGTCGGACGCGTTGACCAGCGAGTCGCCGACCCTCATCGACGCATGCATGATCTTCTCGCCGCCCGGCGACGATGCGCCGGATGGCGGTTCGGGGCTATCCTTGAAGCGGACCAGGTTCTGCACCTGCGCGCCGATGGCCTTGCTGTAGAAGGCGAGCGCCTCCTCGCAGCGGCCGTCGAAGAACAGATAGGGCTGGATCTGCATGAGCGCTTCCTCCAGGTTCAGGACTGGCGGGCAAGCTGCTCGCGCAGCTGTGCCTCGCGTTCGCCGAGCGCGAGCGCCGCGGCAAAATCCTCCGCCTCGAAGATGCGGCGGATCTCCACTTCCGACACGCCGTCCTCGAACGGGTTCGGCGCGCGCTTGAGCCATTCCGCCGCCTCTTCCAGCGATGCGCACTGCAGCAGCCAGAAGCCGGCGATCAACTCCTTGGTTTCGGCGAACGGCCCGTCGAGCACGCTGCGCCGGTCGCCCTCGTAGCGAATGCGTGCGCCGCGCACGCTGGGATGCAGGCCCTCGCCGGCCAGCAGCACGCCGGCCCTGGCCAGCTCCTCGTTAAAACGGCCCATCTCCGTCAGCAGCTTCTTGCTCGGCATCTCGCCGGCTTCGGAGGCGCGGGTCGCGCGTACCATGGCTATGAATCGCATTGTCGTCGCTCCTATGGGTGGCCGCCGCCACGGTGCGGCGTTCATACCTACGACGAACGGTATGGATCGGGATCGACAGGGCTGGGAGGGAATTTTCCATGCCGCGTGGAAACGATGTGGGAGCGCACCCTGTGCGCGACTGCAGCCTGCACGGGCATCGCTCCGCAAGGTCGTCGCCGCACAGGGTGCCCTCCCACAAAGGCTGTTAGCGCACCGCCAGCGCCAGCACGATGCCGATCCACAGCGCCATGCCCAGCCAGTTGTTGTTGCGGAAGGCCCACAGGCAGGCGGCGGGCTGACGGTCGCGGATGCGCCACAGCTGCCAGCCGAACAATCCCGCCGCCACCAGCAGGCCCAGCCAGTACGGCCAGCCCAGCGCGGCGCGCTGGCCCACGAACAGCATGGCCAGCAGGAAGGTGGCCATCAGCAGGCCGAGGATCGGCAGGTCCGCGTCGCCGAACAGGATGGCGGTGGACTTGGCGCCGGCCTTGAGGTCGTCCTCGCGGTCCACCATCGCGTACTGGGTGTCGTAGATCACCGACCACAGGATATTGGCGATGAACAGCAGCCAGCCCAGAGGCGGTACGGTGTTGGACACGGCGGCGAACGCCATCGGGATCGACCAGCCGAACGCCGCGCCCAGCACCACCTGGGGCAGGTGGGTGTAGCGCTTGGTGAACGGATAGAGCGCGGCCAGCGCCGCGCCGGCGAAGGACAGTTCCACGGTGAGCCGGTTGGTGAACAGCACCAGCACGAAGGAGAACACCAGCAGGCCGGCGAACAAAAGCAGCGCCTCGCGCGGCGTCACGCGTCCCGCCGCGATCGGCCGTCCCGCCGTGCGCGCCACCTGCGGATCGAGCTTGCGGTCGGCGAAATCGTTGATGGCGCAGCCGGCCGCGCGCATGGAGAACACGCCCAGCGTGAAGATCGCCAGCAGCTTTACCGGCGGGAAATCCGCCGCCGCCAGCCACAGCGCCCACCAGGTCGGCCACAGCAGCAGCAGGGCGCCGATCGGGCGGTCCATGCGGGTCAGCACCAGGTAGTCGCGGGCCTTGGCGCGGTAGGGCGCGGGCAGCTTTCCCAGCAGCCAGTCGAGCACGCGGGTGGCGCGGCTGGAACTATCGGCGGGCTGCGCGCCGGACGGCTTGGCCGCCACGGCCGGGCGCGGTCGCGGCGTGTTGGTGGTCGGCAGCTTGCGCCGCTGGCGCTTGCGGGAGGTGGGAGCCATCCGCCCAGTTTAGCGTGGGCCGGTGACAGTGGTGGCGTGACGCGGGGCCGGTTTGTCCCGCACGAGCTGTCGCGGCGCGGTTCTACACTGTGCCGTCCCATCCGATGGATGCCAGCCATGCCTCACGCCCTGAGCCATATCGCCCTGATCGTCAGCCACCCCACCCGCAGCGCGGAACTGCTGACCGGCGTGTTCGAGGATGCGCGCATCCTGCGCGAGGAAGATCCCGGGGACAGCCATCCGGAAGTGATCGTGCAACTGGCGGGGCTGGAATTCGCGCTGATCCGCGGCCAGGGCCCGGCCGCGCGCAACGGCGACCATATCGCCTTCGCCGTCACCAAGCAGGAGCAGCTCGCCTGCGCCGCGCGGCTGGACGCGCTGGCGCTGGACTACCAGATGGCGCGGGGCGACACGGCGCTGTATTTCAGCGACTACGACAACCATGTGTTCGAGTTGGAGGTGGTCGAAGAATGAGGGCTGTCCGTCGCGCACAGGGTGCGCTCCCACAGGAGCCGCCAGCTGTTGTGGGAGCGCACCCTGTGCGCGACGGCTGTTTCCTCACTCCCGCAACAACAACCGATACGCCGGATTCCCGCTCTCGTCGCGATGGGGATAGCCCAGCGTGTCCAGGAACGCCTGGAACAGCGCGCGCTCGTCCGGCGGCACCTGGATGCCGACCAGGATGCGTCCGTAGTCGGCGCCGTGGTTGCGGTAGTGGAACAGGCTGATGTTCCAGTCCGGGTGCATGTGGCCGAGGAAGCGCGTGAGCGCGCCGGGCCGTTCCGGGAATTCGAAACGGTACAGCCGTTCGTCGCGGGCCAGCGGTGAGCGGCCGCCGATCATGTGGCGCAGGTGCAGCTTGGCCAGCTCGTCGTCGGTGAGGTCGAGCACGCCGAAGCCATGCGCGCGGAAGGCGTCGATCAGCGTCTGCCTTTCCTCGCGGTGCGTGGTCTGCACGCCGACGAAGATATGCGCCTCGCTGGCACTGCCGATGCGGTAGTTGAATTCGGTGATGCTGCGCTGGTCCAGTGCGGCGCAGAAGCGGCGGAAGCTGCCGCGTTCCTCGGGAATGGTGACGGCGAATACCGCCTCGCGCTGCTCGCCCACCTCGGCGCGCTCGGCCACGAAGCGCAGGCGGTCGAAATTGAGGTTGGCGCCGGAGACCACGGCCACCATCGGGTACTCGGACGCGCCGTGCGCGGCCACGTACTGCTTGAGCCCGGCCAGCGCCAGCGCGCCGGCCGGCTCGGGCACGCAGCGGGTGTCCTGGAATACGTCGCGGATGGCCGCGCAGAGGGCGTCGGTATCCACCCGCAGCAGGCTGTCCACATAGCGTTGGCACAGCGCGAAGGTGAGGTCACCCACGCGTTTGACGGCGGTGCCGTCGGAGAACAGGCCAACCTCGGGCAGGCTCACCGGTTCGCCGGCATCCAGCGAGCGCGCCATCGCATCGGAATCGACGGTCTGCACGCCGATCACCTTCACCTCCGGGCGCAGTGCCTTCACGTAGCCGGCGATGCCGGCGAGCAGGCCGCCACCGCCCACCGGCACGAAGATCGCGTGCAGCGGCCCGGGATGCTGGCGCAGGATCTCCATGCCCACCGTGGCCTGGCCGGCGATCACCGCGGGATCGTCGAAGGGATGCACGAAGGTATAGCCGCGCTCGCGCTGCAGCTGGGCGGCGGCGGCCTGGGCGTCGCTGTAGGAATCGCCGGCCAGCACGACCTCCACCTGCGCGCCGCCGAGGCGCCGCACCGCCTCCACCTTCACCTGCGGGGCGGTCACCGGCATCACGATCACCGCATGGATGCCCAGCCGCGCGGCGGCCAGCGCCACGCCCTGCGCGTGGTTGCCCGCCGAGGCGGCGATCACGCCGCGCGCGCGCTGCGCGCCGTCCAGCGCGGCCATGCGGTTGTAGGCGCCGCGCAGCTTGAAGGAAAACACCGGCTGCTGGTCCTCGCGCTTGAGCAGCACGCGCTGGCCCAACCGCGCGGACAGCAGCGGCGCCGCCTCCAGGGCGGTCTCGCGCGCCACCTCGTAGACGCGCGCGCGCAGCGTGCGGCGCAGCAGCTCGTGCTCGCTCAGGTCCGCGTCGCGGGGAGGCGGCTGCGCCAGCGCGTTCATGGCGAGCCGGCATCCGCCGGATGGCTGACCTCGATGACGTCCACCAGCTTGCGCGTCTGCTTGATGATTTGCTCGACTGTGTCGTCGGCCCCATGCATCACCAGGGTCAGCTTCGATACCTCCGGATCGTGCGTGGCGGCCACGGTCAGCGAGTCGATGTTGCAGTGGCGCGCGGCGAACAGGCCGGCCACGCGCATCAGCGCGCCGGATTCGTTTTGAAGCAGGATGGATAGGGTGTGTTTCATGGCCACGCCTACGTTGGGTTGATCGTCACCCCGCCTTTTGCGGGATGCGCCGGGACGATGCGCGTCAGAACATGTCGCTCTTCGAGTCCCCCGTTTCCGCCGGTGCCGCGCGCGAGGGAATGAAGTCTCCCGTGATCATCTGCGCATACGTCGTGCCCGGGCCCACCATCGGGTAGACGCCCGCGTCCGGGTCGATCATCACCTCCAGGAAGGCGGGGCCGCCGAAGGCGAGGAAGTCTGCGATGGCGTCCTCCAGCTCGGCCTTGTTCTCCAGCCGCCTCGCCCACTCGAAGCCGTCGGCCTGCGCGGCCTTGATGAAGTCCTTCCTGTGCAGGCTCTTGTCGGAGGAGGCGAAGCGGCCACGGAAGAACAGCTTCTGCCATTGCCGCACCATGCCGTCGCCGATGTTGTTGAGCACCACCACCTTCACCGGCAGGCCATAGGTGGTGACGGTCTCCAGCTCGCCCAGGTTCATGCGGATGCTGGCGTCGCCGTCGACGTCGATCACCACCGCGTCGCGCCGCGCGAACTGCGCGCCAATGGCGGCGGGCAGGCCGAAACCCATGGTGCCCATCGAGCCAGAGGAGAGCCAGTGGCGCGGCTCGCGGAAGTCGAAGTACTGCGCCGACCACATCTGGTGCTGGCCCACGCCGGTGCTGATGACCGCGCGGCCCCGCGTGTGGCGGTTGATGGCCTCGATCACCGCCTGCGGCTGGATCAGCGGGCTGTCGCGGTCGTAGTCCAGCGCGTGCGTGGATTTGAGCGCGGCGACGTGCGCATGCCAGTCGGCGTAGCGTCCCTCGCTGGCGAAATGGAAGCCGTGCTGCACGCCGTACTGCTGCAGGCGCGACAGGGTGCGGTCGAGGTCGCCCTGGTGGTGCCAGTCCACCGGCTTGACCTTGCCGATCTCGGCGGGGTCGATGTCGACCTGCGCGATGAAGCGCGCGTGCGGGGCGAAGCGTTCCGGCACGGTGGCCACGCGGTCGTCGAAGCGTGCGCCCAGCACCAGCAGGAAGTCGCAGTCCTCCACCGCGTAGTTGGCGTAGGCGGTGCCGTGCATGCCCAGCATGTGCAGCGCCAGCGGCTCGGTGGTGTCCATCGCGCCGATGCCCATCAGGGTAGTGGTCACCGGCAGGCCGAACTGCTGCACGAAGGCGCGCAGGGTGGCCGAGGCCTCGCCGGCGATGATGCCGCCGCCGGCGTAGATCAGCGGCCGCCTGGCCCGGCCCAGGGCGGTGAAGAAGGCTTCGCACTTGGCGTCGTCCACGCGCGCGTGCTGGATCGCCAGCTGGCGCGCGCGGTAGCCGGGAATCGGCAGGGTGCCTTCGCCGGCGAAGTCGACCGGGGCGTTCTGCACGTCCTTGGGGATGTCCACCACCACCGGGCCGGGCCGTCCGCTGCGGGCGATCTCGAAGGCGGTACGCAGCGTGATCTCCAGCCGCGCGGGATCGGTGAGCAGGAACACGTGCTTGGCGCAAGGGCTCATGATGTTGCTGACCGGCGCTTCCTGGAAGGCGTCGCTGCCCAGTGCGGCGGTGGGCACCTGGCCGCAGATCACCACCATCGGCACCGAATCGGCCATGGCGTCGCGTACCGGCGTCACCATGTTGGTGGCGCCGGGGCCGGAGGTGACGATGGCCACGCCCACCTTGCCCGAGGCGCGCGCGTAGCCGGCCGCCATGAAGCCCGCGCCCTGCTCGTTGGCGGGCACGATCAGCGGCATCGGCTCGCCGCCCAGTGGCGACAGATGGGTGGCGTTGAAGCGGAACACCGCGTCGTACACCGGCAGGATGGCGCCGCCCGAATAGCCGAACAACACGTCCACGCCTTCGTCGGCAAGCACCTGTACCACCACCTCCGCGCCGCTCATGGTCTGGCCGGCCAGCGGATGGGTGGAGGCCGGGATGGGCATCTCCTTGTGCAGTGGCGCGTTCACGGTGGTCGTTTGTCCTGGTTGGCGCCGCTGTCGCGGCGCTTGGAATGGATGGCCTTGCCGAGGAACTCCCTTCCCTGCGCGTCCCGAAAAGGGACTCCCTACGGTCGCAGGGGAGGGTTGGGGAGGGGTAAGGCGTGCTGGCGGGAAAGAGCGCCCCCTCCCGACCTCCCCCTGCTCGCGCAGGGGGAGGAGACAATCAGCCCGCCTTCTTCAGCGGCTCGGCCGCCTTCGGCGCATTCGCCTGCAGCCACGGCATGCGCGCGCGCAGCTTCGCGCCCACCTGTTCCACCGGGTGTTCCAGGTCCGCCTGCTTGAACTTCTTGTAGTTCGGCAGGCCGGCGTTGTATTCGGCGATCCAGTTGCGGGCGAAGGTGCCGTCCTGGATCTCCTTGAGGATGTCCTTCATACGCGCCTTGGTGTCGGCGTCGATCACGCGCGGGCCGCTGACGTAGTCGCCGTACTGCGCGGTCTCGGAGATGAACTCCAGCATGCGCGAGATGCCGCCCTCGTAGAACAGGTCCACGATCAGCTTCAGCTCGTGCAGCACCTCGTAGTAGGCGATCTCCGGCTGGTAGCCGGCTTCCACCAGCGTCTCGAAGCCGGCCTGCACCAGCGAGCTGGCGCCGCCGCACAGCACGGCCTGCTCGCCGAACAGGTCGGTCTCGGTCTCTTCCTTGAAGTCGGTCTTGATCAGCAGCGCGCGGCCGCCGCCGATGCCGTCGGCATAGGCCCTGGCCTTGGCTTCCGCCTGGCCGCTGACGTCCTGGTACACCGCCCAGATGCACGGCACGCCGCGGCCGATCTCGTACTCGCGGCGCACCAGCGCGCCGGGGCCCTTGGGCGCCACCAGGATCACGTCGATGTCCGTGCGCGGCTCGATCTGCTTGAAGTGCACGTTGAAGCCGTGCGCGAACAGCAGCGCGGCGCCGGGCTTGATGTTCGGCTCGATGCTTTCCTTGTAGAGCCTGGGCTGCACCATGTCGGGGGTGAGCACGGCGACCAGGTCGGCACCCTTCACCGCCTCGCCCGGCTCGGCCACGGCGAAGCCCTCGGCGCGGGCCTTCTCCCACGAGGGACCGCCCGGGCGCAGGCCGACCACCACGTCCAGGCCGGAGTCGCGCAGGTTGAGGGCGTGGGCGCGTCCCTGGCTGCCATAGCCGAGGACGGCGATGCGGGCCTTGGCCAGCGTGTCGTTGGTGCTGCTGCTCATGCGGTGACTCCTGCGGTCGTGGGTTCGTTGGCGTGTTGGGAAACGGGTGCGGAAGCGTGGTGCGCGGCGGAGGGATGCGTGGTGGCGCCGTCCGAGGCCGAGCCGACCAGCTGCGCGTACTTGGCCAGCGCGCCGCGCGTGACCTTCGGCGCCGGCGGCTGCCAGGTGGCGCGGCGCGCGGCGAGGTCGGCGGTGGTGCTGATCTGGCGCGTGTCGGCATCGATGCGCACCAGGTCGCCCTCGCGCAGCAGCGCGATGGGGCCGCCGCGCGCCGCCTCTGGCGCGATGTGGCCGACCATGTAGCCATGGGTGGCGCCGGAGAAACGGCCATCGGTGATCAAGGCCACGTCGTCGCCCAGCCCGCGGCCGACCAATGCGGCGGTGACGCCGAGCATCTCGCGCATGCCGGGGCCGCCCGCCGGGCCTTCGTTGCGGATCACGATGACGTCGCCCTTGGCGATGGCGCCGCCCTGCACCGCGGCGAAGGCGGCTTCCTCGCTCTCGAACACGCGGGCGCGGCCTTCGAAGTGATTGGCGCCCTTGCCGGCGAGCTTGAGGATGCAGCCTTCCGGCGCGAGGTTGCCGTACAGGATGGAGTAGCCGCCGCGTGGCTTGAGCGGCCGGCTGACCGGATGGATCACGTCCTGGCTTTCCGCGCGCGGGGCGGCGGCGGCTTCCTCGAACAGGCTGCGGCCGGTGATGGTGGGCGCGTCGTCCAGCATGCCGGCGGCGATCAGTTCCTGCGCGACGCGCGCGCTGCCGCCCGCGCCGAACATCTCCACGGCGGTGTAGCGCCCGGCGGGTAGCAGGTCGGCGATCACCGGCGTGTGCCTGGAGGCGGGCTCGAAATCCTCCAGCGTCCATGGCGTGCCGGCCTCGCGCGCGATGGCCAGCAGGTGCAGCACGGCGTTGGTGGAACCGGCGGTGGCGGCGACCATGCGCGCGGCATTGCGGAAGGCGGTTTCGGTGAGCAGGGCGCGCGGCGTGCGGCCCGCTTTCAGGCATTCCATCACCAGCTCGCCGCAGCGGCGCGCGGCGGCGGCCTTGGCCGGATGGGTGGCGGGAATATCGTTGAAGCCCAGCGGCGACAGGCCCAGCGCGGACAGCACCATCGCCATGGTGTTGGCGGTGAATTGGCCGCCGCAGGCGCCCGCGCCGGGGCAGGCATCGCGCTCGACCGAGGTCAGCTCGGCGTCGTCGATCTTGCCCGCGCCGTGCGCGCCCACCGCCTCGAACACCTGCTGGATGGTGATGGGATGCGCGTCGTGCAGGCCGTGCGCGATGGTGCCGCCGTAGAGCGCTACGCCGGGGATGTCCAGCCGCGCCAGCGCCATCGCGGCGGCGGGGATGGTCTTGTCGCAGCCGCACAGCACGACCATCGCGTCGAGGCAGTGGCCGTCCACCGCCAGCTCGATCGAATCGGTGATCACCTCGCGGCTGATCAGCGAGGCGCGCATGCCCGGCGTACCCATGGCGATGCCGTCGGTGACCGCGATGGTGTTGAACTCCACCGGCGTGCCGCCGGCGGCGCGGATGCCTTCGGCCACGTGCTCGGCCAGCTCGCGCAGGTTGAGGTTGCAGGGGCTCACGTTCGACCACGTATGCACCACCGCCACCAGGGGCTTGGCGATGGCCGCGTCGTCCAGGCCGGTGCCGCGCAGCATGGCGCGGGCGGGGGCGCGGTCGGGGCCGGTCTTGATCAGGTCACTGCGCATGGGGTTTCCGTCGTGAATGAGGTGTCATGGCTCCCTCCCCTGCGCGCAGGGGAGGGTCGAAAGCTCGCGCGGGATCGGCTCATCCGCCGGCGCGCCCCCAGCGCAGGAAGGCCGCCGCATGGCAGGCGTGTTCCTCGATGGCGGCGAGCACCGCGTCCAGCACCTCGCGCGTGCCGGCGTTGCCGCCGATGTCGCGCGTGCGCGGGCCGTGCTCGACCACCTCGGCCACGGCGGCCTCGACCGTCGCGGCCTCCTGCTCCAGGCCCAGCGAGTGGCGCAGCAGCAGGGCGGCGGAGAGGATCGCGCCGACTGGGTTGGCCAGGCCCTGGCCGGCGATGTCCGGCGCGGAACCGTGGATCGGCTCGTACAAGCCGCCCTTGCCTTCGCCCAGCGAGGCGGAGGGCAGCAGGCCCAGCGAGCCGGCCAGCGCGGCGGCCTCGTCAGTGAGGATGTCGCCGAACAGGTTCTCGGTCACCACCACGTCGTACTTGCCCGGCTGGGTGAGCAGCAGCATCGCCATGGAATCGACCAGCTGGTGCTCCAGCTTCACGTCCGGATAGTCGGCGGCGATGCGCTGCACCGTGCCGCGCCACAACCGCGAGGTTTCGAGCACGTTGGCCTTGTCCACCGAGGTGACGTGCTTGCGGCGTCCGCGCGCCAGTTCGAAGGCACGGCGCACCACGCGCTCGATCTCCGCCACGGTGTACTTGCATTCGTCGGTGGCGGTATCCGCCGTGCGCGTCTTGGCGCCGAAGTAGGCGCCGCCGGTGAGTTCGCGCACGAACAGCACGTCCACGCCCTTGAGCTTCTCGTCCTTCAGCGGCGACAGCGCGGCCAGCGCCGGGTGCACCTGCAGCGGGCGCAGGTTGGCGTACACGCCCAGCGCGGCGCGCAGCGCCAGCAGGCCCTGCTCGGGACGCACCGGCGCGTTGGGATCGGACCACTTGGGGCCGCCCACCGCGCCCAGCAGCACGGCGTCGGCGGCCTTGCAAGCCTCCAGCGACGCGGCCGGCAGCGGTTCGCCGGTGGCGTCGATGGCGCCGCCGCCGATCAGCTGTTCCTCGAAATGGAAATGGTGGTCGAAATGCGCGGCGACCGCGTCGAGCACGGCGACCGCCGCCGCGGTGACCTCGGGGCCGACGCCGTCGCCGGGCAGGGTGACGATATGCGCTCTCATGGGGTTACTCCGGCTAAACGAGATTGATCTTGTTGAGGAGTGCGGCCATGGATGGCCGCTTCCCGATCTTCGCGTTCACGGATGAACGCATCGATCAGGTCGCCGTGTTGTTGCAGGTAACCCAGCTGGTCGACGCCGTTGAGCAGGCAATGGCGGGCGAAGGGTTCGAGCTGGAAGCGGATGCGGCCGCCGTCGGGCAGCGCGATGTACTGCTCGCGCACGTCGATGGTCAGCTCGATGCCCGGGTGTTCCAGCAGCCAGCGGTGCTCGGCCTCGTCCAGCACGATGGCGAGCAGGCCGTTCTTCAGCGCGTTGTTGCGGAAGATGTCCGCGATCTCGCTGCACAGCACGGCCTGGATGCCGTAGTCCAGCAGCGCCCATGGCGCGTGCTCGCGCGAGGAGCCGCAGCCGAAGTTGCGGCCGGCGACCAGGATGGCGCAGCCCCTGGCCTGCGGCTGGTTGAGCGGGAAGGCGGGGTTGTCGCTGCCGTCGGCCTGGTAGCGCCAGTCGTTGAAGCACAGCTTGCCCAGGCCCGCGCGCTCGGTGGTGGTGAGGAAGCGCGCCGGGATGATGCGGTCGGTGTCGATGTTCTCGTCCGCCAGCACGGCGGTGCGGGAATGGATGCGGGTGATGGGTTTCATGCGGCGGCCTCGGTCATGTACTCGCGCGGATCGGCAATGCGCCCGGCCACGGCGGACGCCGCAGCGGTGGCCGGGCTCGCCAGCACGGTGCGCGCGCCCTTGCCCTGGCGGCCCTCGAAATTGCGGTTGGAGGTGCTCACCACCAGCTGGCCCGGCTGCGCCAGGTCGCCGTTCATGGCGATGCACATCGAGCAGCCCGGTACGCGCCACTCGGCGCCGGCGGCGGTGAACACCTGGTGCAAGCCCTCGCGCTCGGCGTCGCGGCGCACCGCCTCGGAACCGGGCACTACCAGCATGCGCACGCCTTCGGCGACGCGTCGGCCACGCAGCACGCGGGCCGCCTCGCGCAGGTCCGACAGGCGCGAGTTGGTGCAGCTGCCGACGAACACCACGTCCACCGGCGTGCCCTGCATCGGCTTGCCGGGTTCGCTTTTCATGTAGTCGAGCGCGCGCTTCTCCACCGCGTTGCGCGCGGCGGGCACCGGCTTGTCCATGGCGATCGCCATGCCGGGGTGGGTGCCGTAGGTGACGGTGGGACGCACCTTGGCGGCGTCGATGCGCACCTCGCGGTCGTACACCGCGCCCTCGTCGCTGCACAGCGTGCGCCAGTACGCCACGGCGGCATCCCAGGCGGCGCCCTGCGGCGCGCGCGGTCGGCCCTTCAGCCAGGCGAAGGTGGTCTCGTCCGGCGCGATCAGGCCCGCGCGCGCGCCGGCCTCGATCGACATGTTGCACACCGTCATGCGCTCTTCCATCGACAGCGCCTCGATGGCCGCGCCGCGGTACTCGATGACGTGGCCGGTGCCGCCGTCCACGCCGATCTCGCCGATGATGTGCAGCACCAGATCCTTGGCGCCCACGCCGGCGGGCAGGGCGCCGTCCACGTGGATCGCCAGCGTCTTCGCCTTGCGCTGCAGCAGGCACTGCGTGGCCAGCACGTGGCCGACCTCGGTGGTGCCGATGCCGAAGGCCAGCGCGCCGAACGCGCCGTGGGTGGAGGTGTGGCTGTCGCCGCACACGATGGTCATGCCGGGCTGGGTGGCGCCCAGTTCCGGGCCGATCACATGCACGATGCCGCGGTCGGCGCTGTCCCAGCCATGCAGTTCCACGCCGAACTCGCGGCAGTTGGTTTCCAGCTGCGTCACCTGCGCCTTCGCCTCGGCGGTGGCGTAGGGACGCTCGCCGCTGGCGTCGGCAGGCAGGGTGGGGGTGGAATGATCCAGCGTGGCCAGCGTGCGGTCCGGCCGGCGCAGCCTCAGGCCGCGCTCGCGCAGCTCGCTGAAGGCCTGCGGCGAGGTCACCTCGTGCACCAGGTGCAGGTCGATGTAGAGGATGGCCGGGGTGTCGGCGGTTTCCGGCGCGACGACGTGCGCGTCCCAGACTTTCTCGAAAAGCGTCTTGGCGCTCATGCCACGGCTCCCATCGATGCGGACTGTTGCTGAGGAGCGAGGCCATGGATGGCCGCTTTTTGGTCTTCGTGGTCGGGGGCGACCACACCGGATACGGGGGTCAGCCAATGCCACTTGTCTTCGGTCGTGCCATCGAACAGACCGAAGAACGCCTTCTGCAGCGCGCGCGTGACCTCGCCCGGTCGTCCCGCGCCCACCGGCTTGCGGTCGACCGAGCGCACCGGCGTGATCTCGGCGGCGGTGCCGGTCATGAACACCTCGTCGGCGGTGTACAGCGCCTCGCGCGGCAGGTCGCGCTCCTCCACCGGGATGCCCAGTTCGCCGGCCAGGGCGATCACCGACTCGCGGGTGATGCCGGCCAGGATGCCCGCGCTGCTTGGCGGCGTGAGCAGCTTGCCGTGCTTGACCAGAAACAGGTTCTCGCCGGCGCCCTCGCTGAGCAGGCCGTTGTGGCCCAGCGCGATGCCCTCGGCATAGCCGCCGCGCCGCGCTTCCAGCGCGATCAGCTGGCTGGAGAGGTAATTGCCGCCGGCCTTGGCCCAGCTGGGCAAGGTGTTCGGCGCGGGGCGATGCCAGGAGGACACGCAGACGTCCGCGCCGTGCTCGATGGCGTCGCCCAGGTAGGCGCCCCATTCCAGCGCCATGATCGCCACGTCCACCGGCGAGTCGCCCTTGGGCAGCACGCCCAGGCCGCCGGCGCCGCGGAACACGATGGGCCGCACGTAGGCCGCCTTCATGCGGTTGGCGCGGATCACCTCGTGGCAGGCGGCGTTGATTTCCTCCTCGCTGTAGCCGATCTCGATCTCATAGATCTTGGCCGACTCGAACAGCCGGCGGGTGTGGTCGGCGAGGCGGAAATAGGCCGGGCCCTGCGGCGTGGCGTAGACGCGCTCGCCCTCGAACACCGAGGAGCCGTAGTGCAGCGCGTGCGTGCTGACGTGGACCGTGGCCTCGGTCCACGGCTTGATCTGTCCGTTGTGCCAGAGGAATGGCGTAGTCATGGAAAGCTCCCAGGGATTACAGGCGGGCGACGGCCGCCGGCTGGGGGGCCGGTGCCTGCCGCTCGATGCGGTTGACGATGGAAAGCGCCGCGTGCGCGGTCGCCTCGATGATGTCGGTGCTGACGCCGGCGCCGCGCCAGTCGCGGTCGGCGTGGCGGGCGGTGAGCTGGGCCTGGCCCTGGGCGTCGCCGCCCTCGCTGACCGCGCGCACCTGGAACTGGGTGACGTCGAGCGTGGTGCCGGTGGCGCGCTCGATGGCGCGCAGCACCGCATCCACCGGGCCGTCGCCGATGGCGGCTTCGCCGACTTCGCTGCCGTTGTCGTGGGTCAGCTTCACCGAGGCCGAGGCGCTGCCGCCCAGGTGCGAGTTGGTGTTGAGCTGCGCCAGGCGCCAGGGGCCGGTGGCCTCCGGGTCCATGCCCAGCGCGATGGCCTCCAGGTCCTCGTCGTGAACCTCGCGCTTCTTGTCGGCCAGCGCCTTGAAGCGCGCGAAGATGCCGTCCATCGCCGCCTCGTCCGGCTCATGGCCCATCGCCTGCAGCCGCTGGCGCAGCGCGTGGCGGCCGGAATGCTTGCCCAGCACCAGGCGCGTCTCGCCCATGCCCACGTCCTGCGGGCGCATGATCTCGTAGGTGCCGCGGTGCTTGAGCATGCCGTGCTGGTGGATGCCCGACTCGTGAGCGAAGGCGTTCTCGCCCACCACCGCCTTGTTGCGCGGCACGGCCTGGCCGGTGAGCTGGGTGAGCAGGCGCGAGGTGGGGTGCAGCTTGCGCGCGTCGATGCCGGTATCCACCCCGAAGTAGGCGCCGCGCACGCGCAGCGCCATCACCACTTCCTCCAGCGAGGCATTGCCGGCGCGCTCGCCGATGCCGTTGATGGTGCACTCCACCTGGCGCGCGCCGGCGGCGACGCCGGCCAGGCTGTTGGCCACCGCCATGCCGAGGTCGTCGTGGCAGTGGGTGGAGAACACCACCCGCTCCGCGCCGCGCACCTGCCGACGCAGGTAGGCGATGCGCTCGCCCATCTCGGCGGGCGTGGTGTAGCCCACGGTGTCGGGCACGTTGAGCGTGGTGGCGCCCGCGGCGGCGGCGGCGCTGAACACCTCCACCAGGTATTCCGGCTCGGTGCGCATGGCGTCCTCGGCGGAGAACTCCACCTCGTGGCACAGGACCTTGGCGCGCTCGATGGCGGCGCAGGCGGTGTCGATCACCTGCTGCTTGCTCATGTTGAGCTTGTGCTCGCGGTGCAGCGGGCTGGTGGACAGGAACAGGTGGATGCGCGCATGGCGCGCGGCCTCCAGCGCGCGGCCGCAGGCGTCGATGTCGTTGTCGTGGCAGCGCGCCAGGCCGCACACGGTGGGGCCGCGCAGCACGCGGGCGATCTCCGCCACCGAGGCGAAGTCGTCCGGCGAGGCGCTGGGAAAGCCCGCCTCGATGATGTCCACGCCGAGCGCCTCCAGCGCGTGGGCCATGCGCAGCTTGGCGCGCCGGTCCATGGAAAAGCCGGGCGCCTGCTCGCCGTCGCGCAGGGTGGTGTCGAAGATGCGCACGCGTTCGGCGGCTACGTCGCCCACGTCGCGGTTCTCGCTGCTGGTGTTGTCGGGGGTCATTGCTTTGGCTCCATTGGCACGCGCCGCTGGGCAACAAAAAACCCCGCATCCTGGTCGGGTGCGGGGTTCTTGGTGGTATTCAGGTGTTTTTCTAGTTACCTGGACACACGCCCTTAGCCCGCACCTCCGTTGGTAATAAGGAGTACGAGTACAAGGGCAAGAAGGAGGTTGTCGCGAAGCCGCAGGAGGCCCGCGGCCGCCGTGGGGCGGATGGGCTCGGCAATGCGATCATGGCTGTTGCGCTGCGACATGCCGACGACCCTAACGGCGGGTGCAAGGGCTTGTCAACAGTTTCTTTTGAAATTTCCGTTATCGCGCGGCCTAGGACATATTTGGACGTCCAGATGTCTAGACGTCACCCATCGCGGCTTCATGTGGGCGCGGGCCGACTTTCCGTGAGTTCTTTCAGGTAGAGCGCCAGGGCGCGCCGCAGCTGGTCCTGGGCTGCCTGGCGCAGCGCGGCGGGCCGTTCGTTCTGCAGGGCCACCGCGGCCTTCATCAGCTGCTGCACCACCATCGCGGCCGGGCGCAACTCGCCCGCCGCGAGGCCGGGCGCGTGGATCGCAAGGATCTGGCACAGGTAGTCGCGCATGCGCTGACGTATGGTGCGGCCCAGCATCGGCGGCAACGAGCCGCCGGCCTCCACCAGTATCACGAACGAGGGATGCTGGCGGCGATAGTCGGCGAAGGTGCGCACCAGCCGCGCCGCGAGTTCCTCCGTGGCGCAGCCCGGCGCCTGCGCCACCAGCCGGTCCATGCGCGCGTAGAGCGCCTCGGCGTGGTCGGCCATCAGGGCCTCGGCCAGCGCCTCCTTGGTGGGAAAGAACTGGTACAGCGAGCCGATCGCGGCGCCCGCGCGGGCGGCGATCTCGGTCATGGTGGCGGCGTCGTAGCCTTTTTCGACGAAGCAGCCGGACGCGGCGGCGAGCAGCGCGGCGACCCGCTCATGGCCGCGGCGGCGCTGCGGCGCGCGGCCGCCCTGGCTTGTGGGACGCGAAGCCATCCTCATACACTCCAACGTGAGGTCATCCTCACATATCGTTCCCTGGCGGGGTCGCCGTCCGGAACGGCATGCCAGCACGCTTTTACCGGCATGCCGGGCTTCCGGGCAAGCCTTGCGCGGCGACCATCGCATTTCCTGACGGAGCCAACTCCATGGACAAGCTCGACCCCCGCAGCACCGCGCTGGTGCTGATCGACCTGCAGAAAGGCATCGCCCCCTTCGCCGCCGGCCCGCACACCGCCGGCGAGGTATATGGCCGCGCCGGCCGGCTCGCCGCCCGCTTCCGCGAACTCGGCGCGCCGGTGGCGCTGGTGCGCGTGGGCTTCTCGGCCGACGGCGCCGACATGCTGCGCCCGCTGGCCGACCAGCCCGTGCCGGCCCGGCCCAGCCTGCCGCCCGACTGGCTGACCTATGCGGACGAACTGCGGGCGGGCGAGGGTGACATCCATATCCTCAAGCGCCAGTGGGGCGCGTTCTACGGCACCGAGCTGGAACTGCAGCTGCGCCGCCGCGGCATCACGCAGATCGTGCTGGGCGGCATTTCCACCAATATCGGCGTGGAATCCACCGCGCGCCAGGCCTTCGAGCTGGGTTTCCACCAGGTGCTGGTGGAGGATGCGATGAGTTCGTCCGATCCCGCCCACCATCGCTTCGCGGTGGAGAACATCTTCCCCCGGCTGGGCCGCGTGCGCTCCACCGAGCAGGTGCTGGCCATGCTGGCCTGACCGCTCCAGGGCCGCCTCGCCGTGCGCGGGGCGGTCGTGCATGCGGCTTTTCGTTCCTGCCGCTGAACCGCGATTGCTGCGCTGCGCAAGTCGGGGTGTGTGAGCCGTGGCGCGGCCGCTCCACGGATCGGCCACCGATTGGCCCGTCGAAATTTTGCGATGCAGCGGAAGTCGCCTGATATTGCGACTTTACAAGTTTTGATGAAAACGTTTACGTTCCGCCGCGACGTGACGGTGGACTCACTTTTTCGACGGTGCCGCGGGAGCCGAATGACGACCAAGAAGGCCACCATCAAGGACGTGGCGCGCGAGGCCAAGGTCTCGATCGCGTCGGTGTCGCGCGTGCTCAATGGCCTCGGCGGCGTCACGGCGGACACCCAGGAGGCGGTGCGCCAGGCCGCCGCGCGGCTGCACTACGTGCCGGACAGCGCGGCGCGCAGCCTGATCACCGGGCGCACCCACACCATCGGCGCGGTGCTGCCGGACCTGTACGGCGAGTTCTTTTCGGAGCTGATCCGCGGCATCGACCTCGCCGCGCGGGCGCGCGGGCTGCACCTGCTGGTCTCCAGTTCCCACGATGGCGTGGAGGACGCCGCCGCCGCCGTGCGCGCCATGCGCGGGCGGGTGGATGGCCTGATCGTCCTCTCCCAGTTCGTGGACCAGGCCTTCCTGGAGAAGAACCTGCCGGCGGACCTGCCCGCCGTGCTGCTGGATTCGCCGGTCGACAACCCGCGCTATCCCGCCATCAACATCGACAACGACGCCGGTGCGCAGGCCATGGTCGGGCATTTGCTGGACGTGGGCCATGCCTCGGTCGCCTTCATCACCGGTCCGTCAGGCAACTTTGACGCCCAGCAGCGCGAGAAGGGCTACCGTGCGGCGATGGCCGCGCACGCGCCGCACATGCCGCTGAACATCATCGCGGGGGATTTCACCGAGGAATCGGGCTATCGCGCCGGCCGCGAGCTGCTGGCGCAGCGGCCCCGGCCGCAGGCGGTGTTCGCCGCCAACGACATGATGGCGGTGGGCTGCCTGTACGCCTTCAAGGAGGCGGGCCTGGACGTGCCGGGCGACATCGCGCTGGCCGGCTTCGACGACATCCTCATCGCACGCTACGTGACCCCGGCGCTCAGCACCGTGCGCGTAAGCATCACCGATCTGGGCAAGAGCGCGCTGCTCCTGTTGACCGGACTCATGGAAGGCAAGGCACACACGAGTCCCGCGACCCGCACCCTGGGCTGCGACGTGGTCGTGCGCGACTCGTGCGGAGCACATCAAACCGACGTTGCAACGATTAACCCATCGAGGGCCGGCTAGCGCCGGTATTGAGGGAGGGGAGAAACATCATGAACCGCATTCACAAAAGTAAACGTTTACTAGCTGTCGCCATCGCCCTGGCGACGGTGTCTTCCATGGCCCCGGCCCTGTCCTGGGCGCAGACCTCGGACGCCACCTTGCGCGGCAAGGGACCGGCCGACGTCGACGTGGTGGCCAAGAACACGGCCACCGGCGCGACGCGTCGTACGCATACCGACAAGGACGGCAGCTACGCGCTGGTCGGCCTGCCGCCGGGTACCTACCAGGTGGATGCCGGTCCCGGCACCGAGCGCCTGGTGACCGTGACGGTGGGTTCGGTGGCCACGCTGAACCTGGCCGCGAACGCCTCCGCCGAGCCCGCCGCGAATGCGGCAAACGCGGCAAACGCGAAGGAACTGGGCACCATCACCGTGAGCGCCACCACCCTGCAGGAGGTAAAGACTTCCGAGGTGGGCCAGCTGGTGTCGATGCGGCAGATCCAGACCACGCCGGCCGCCTCGCGCAACTTCCTGGAGTTCGCCGACACCGTGCCCGGCATGGTGTTCACCCGCGACGCCAACGGCAACACCAGCCTGCGCTCGGGCGCCCAGGCCAGCTCCAACATCAACGTCTACATCGACGGCGTGGGCCAGAAGAACTACGTGCTGCCCGGCGGCGTCACCGGCCAGAACAACAGCCAGGGCAATCCGTTCCCGCAGCTGGCGGTGGCCGAGTACAAGGTCATCACCTCCAACTACAAGGCGGAGTACGACCAGCTTTCCAGCGCCGCGATCACCGCCGAGACCAAGTCGGGCACCAACGAGTTCCACGGCGACGTGTTCGGCAGCTACACCAATACCGCCATGCGCGCCGAGACGCCTTCCGAGTCGGCCGCGCACAAGAAGCAGGATTCGCACGAGAAGGACTATGGCTTCGACCTCGGCGGCCCGATCCTGAAGAACCTGGCGCACTTCTACGTCGCCTACGAGGGCAAGGAATTCGACAGCCCCATCGCGGTGACGCCTGGCGGCGACGTGACCTACCAGAAGCAGCTGCCGGCGAGCGCGATCGCTCAGGAAGGTCCGTCCAGCCTGCCGTTCAAGGAGAATAACTGGTTCGGCAAGATCGATTTCGAGCCCACCGACCGCGACCGCTTCGAGATCAGCGGCAAGTACCGCAACGAGACCGCGATCAGCGGCATCGGCACCACGCTCGCGCCGTCCTCCGCGCTCAACACCAAGAACACCGACAAGCGCTTCGACGTGCGCTGGGACCATAGCGCCGACAGCTGGTTCAACCGCCTGCAGGCCACCTACGAGGACGCGTACTACACGCCTTCGCCGATCGTCACCGGCGCCGGCCAGGTGTACACGCCGTACGACAACCAGAACCTGACGATCCTGCAGACCGGCAATTCGCCGCTGGCCTTCCAGAACAAGGGCCAGGAGGGTCCGGCGATCTCCGACGACCTGACCTTCAACGACCTGCAGTGGCTTGGCGACCACGTCGTGAAGATGGGCGTGAAGTTCAAGTCGGTGAAGCTCACCGCGCAGGACGCGGGCGACACCAATGCGCTGTTCAGCTACGCGGTGACGCCGGATGCCGGCACCGAGGCGATCCCGTACAAGGTGCAGTTCGGCTCGCCGGTGCCGGGCCAGAGCCCGGTGGCGACCAGCCGCGACAAGCAGTTCGGTACCTATATCCAGGACGACTGGCAGATCGACGACCACTGGACGCTGAACCTCGGCGTGCGCTGGGACTACGAGAAGACCCCGTCGTACCTCGATTACGTCACTCCCTCCGACGTGATCGCCGCCATCAACTCGCAGGACCCGAACGCGCCGGCCGGCCAGACCTACGCGCAGACGCTGGCCAAGGGCGGCGTCAACATCAACGACTACATCAGCACCGGCAGTAACCGCCACGCGACCAAGAGCGAGGTGCAGCCGCGCTTCGGCTTCTCCGACGACATCTTCGGCGACGAGGAGCACGTGATCTTCGGCGGCTGGGGCCGCGCCTACGACCGCAACCTGTACGAGTCGCTGCAGGTCGAGCAGACCAAGTCGGTGCTGTCGCAGCCCACGCTGTTCTTCAACACGCCGCTGGTGCCCTGCACCGCGGGGCCGACCTGCCTGGCCTGGAACCCGGCCTACCTCAACATCGCCACGCTGCAGGGGCTGGTCGCCGGCACCACGGCGGGCAAGGAGGTGGACCTGATCAACAACCACCTCAAGGCGCCGTATTCCGACCAGCTCAGCCTGGGCATGCGCAACAAGATCGGCGACTGGAACACCAGCATCACCTTCGTCAGCATCAAGAGCCACGACGGCCTGGTCTACACGCTGGGCAACCGCTATCCGGACGGCAGCTTCTGGCAGAACGGCGGCCAGCCGTGGGGCAACGGCATCCCCGGTTTCGGCAGCCTGATCATCGGCAACAACGGCCTGACCACCAAGACCGACCAGATCCTGCTTTCCGCCGAGAAGCCGTACACGGTGGACTCGCACTGGAGCGCCAGCGTCGCCTACACCTATACGCACGCCAAGCAGAACAACGACAACAACGACCCGACCGACCAGTACGCGTTCGACTACGAGACCATCGGCGACTATCCGTTCTCGGCGGCGCCGGGCGTGGCCAGGCACCGCTTGGTCGCCACCGGCTCGCTGGACGGCCCGTGGGGCTTCGTGTTCGGCGCCAAGCTGACCCTGGCCACGCCGATCCCGGACCTGGGCTATGCCTGCTTCGGCGCCACGCCCACCAACGAGGACATCGGCCGCATCGCGGGTGGCGGCTGCCAGGCGATCGCCGCCATGCCGCCGGGCACCGGCAAGTTCCTGCTCGGCGGGAAGATCTTCGGCTACCGCGACATCGACCTGCAGGCGACCAAGAACTTCAAGGTGTACGGCAACCTCAACGCCTACGTGCGCATCGACCTGATCAATGCGTTCAACTGGCACAACTACACCACCTACATCGAGAACTGGGGTTCCAACGGCGTGCTGAACCGCACGCCGGTGATGTACAACCCCATCGGCGACATCACGGGGTATGCGCGTACCCTGAAGGTCACCGCCGGCATCAACTTCTGACCAGGCACCTCCCACTGCCGCCAGGCATGGCGGCACTTTCGGGGCCCGCCCATGGCGGGCCTCTCTTTGAGACGAGCGGACCCATGACCAAGCGACTCCTCCGCGCCGTGCTGGCCGGCGCGCTCACCCTTGCCGCCGGGACCGCGATGGCGGCGACGGCGCCCGGGGCGGCCCCGTCCTTGACGTACCAGGCCCTGCCCAGGGACCAGCGCGCCGCCATCGACGAGCTGGAGCAGCGCACCTTCCAGTGGTTCTGGGACAGCGCCGATGCGAAGACCGGCCTGGTGCCCGACCACTATCCCGGGCCTTCCTTCGCCAGCATCGCCTCGGTGGGGTTCGCGCTGACCGTCTACGGCGTGGGCGTGGAGCGCGGCTACGTCACCCGCCAGCAGGCCGCCGAGCGTACCCTGGCCACGCTGCGCTTCTTCAACGACGCGCCGCAGGGCGCCGACGAGGATGGCGTTGCCGGCTACCAGGGCTTCTTCTATCACTTCCTCGACATGCGGACCGGCCGGCGCTACGGGCGCGGCATCGAGCTGTCCAGCGTGGACACCACGCTGCTGCTGGGCGGCGTGCTGTTCGCGCAGTCGTACTTCGACCGCGACAACCAGGACGAGAAGGAGATCCGCCGGCTCGCCGACGCGATCTACCGCCGCGTCGACTGGACCTGGATGCAGCCGCACGCGCCGCTCGTCAGCATGGGCTGGACGCCGGGCGGCAAGTTCATCCCCGCCGACTGGAAGGGCTACAGCGAAGGCATGCTGGTCTACGTGCTGGCGCTGGGCTCGCCCACCCATCCGGTCGCCGATGGCGCGTGGCAGGCCTGGACGAGCACCTATCCCAAGCAGTGGGGCGAGTTCCAGGGGCGCACCTTCCTCAATTTCGCGCCGCTGTTCGGCCACCAGTACAGCCATGCGTGGATCGACTTCCGCGGCATCCAGGATGGCTGGAGCCGCGACCACCACACCGACTATTTCCAGAACAGCCGCCAGGCCACCTATGCCCAGCGCGCCTACGCCATCGCCAACCCGAACCATTGGGACGGCTACGGCGAGAATATCTGGGGCCTGACCGCCTGCAACGGGCCGGGCGACGCGGTGGTCAAGCGCAACGATGGCGGCACGCGCGCCTTCTACGGCTATACCGCGCGCGGCGCGGGACTCGACTACGTCTCCGATGACGGTACCATCGCCCCGACCGCCGCCGGCGGTTCCATCGCGTTCGCGCCGGAAATCGTGGTGCCCGCGCTGATGGCGATGAAGGCGCGCTACGGCGACGCCGTGTACGGCAAGTATGGTTTCGTCGATGCGTTCAACCCCAGCTACGACACCGGCCTGGCGCCGAAGGAAGGACGCGCGGTGCCCGGCATGGGCTGGGCCGACGACAAGCAGATCGGCATCGACCAGGGACCGATCGTGTTGATGATCGAGAACTGGCGCAGCGGCTTCGTATGGAACGTGATGCGCAAGAACCCCTACATCCGCAAGGGCCTGGAACGGGCCGGCTTCACCGGCGGCTGGCTGGACGGCAAGCGCGGCTAGCCATGCCGCGGCTTGCCGGCAGCGCGGGCATCGGCCGGGCCATGGCGGGCCTGCTGGCCCTGGCCGTGCTGCTGGCCGGGTGCGGCCGCGCGCACGACGATGCGCAGACGCTGAGCTTCTGGACCCTCGGCCCGGAAGGCGAGGCGGTGGTGAAGCTGCTGCCGGATTTCGAGCGGGAGCATCCCGGCATCCACGTGATCGTGCAGCGGCTGCCGTTGACGGCGGCGCACCAGAAGCTGCTCACCGCCTTCGCCGGCGGTTCCACCCCGGATGTGGGGCAACTGGGCAATACGTGGCTGGCGGAGTTCGCCGTCCTCGGCGCGCTGGAACCGCTGCAGGCGCGCGTGGACCGATCGGCGGTGGTGAAGGCCGGGGATTACTTCGCGCCCATCTGGGCCACCAACCGCATCGACGGCACGCTGTACGGCGTGCCCTGGTACATCGACACGCGGCTGCTGTTCTACCGGCGCGACCTGCTCGCGGCGGCCGGCTTCGACCATCCGCCGCGCGACTGGGCCGAATGGCGGCGCATGCTGGCGGCGCTGAGCCATCCGCAGCGGGGCGCCTACGGTATCCTGCTGCCCACCAACGAGTACGAGCAGCTGATGTCGCTGGCGCTGCAGCAGCCCGAGCCGATGCTGCGCGACGGCGGCCGCTACGGCAATTTCGAGAGCGCTGGCTTCAAGCGCGCGCTGGCCTTCTACGTCGATACCTTCCGCCTGCGCCAGGCGCCGCCGATTACCAACGTGGAGGCCGGCAATCCGTGGGAGGAGTTCGGGCGCGGCGTGTATGCCTTCTATTTCTCCGGGCCGTGGAACATTGGCGAGTTCCGCCAGCGCCTGTCGGCGGACCATGAGGATCGCTGGGCCACCGCGCCGCTGCCGGGACCGGATGGCCCGGGCGCGGGCGCGGCCGGCGGTTCCAGCCTGGTGGTGTTCCGCCGCTCCCCGCACAAGGAGGCCGCCTGGGCGCTGATCGAGTACCTGTCGCGGCCCGAGGTGCAGCAGCGCTTCTACGACATGCTGGGCGACATGCCCGCGCGCCGCAGCGCGTGGGATGGCGGCAGCCTGCGCAGCGATCCCAAGGTGCAGGCCTTCCGCGCGCAGCTCGAACGGGTCAAGCCCACGCCGCCGGTGCCCGAGTGGGAGCAGATCGCCAACGAGATGCAGCTGGTGGCCGCGCGCGCGGTGGCCGGCGAGCTGACGGTGGACCAGGCCGCCGCCGAGATCGACCGCCGCGCCGACCGCATCCTGGCCAAGCGGCGCTGGATACTCGACCACGCGCGCCACGACGGGGCCTCGCCATGAGCCGCCAGCGCATCGCCTGGCTGTTCCTGGCGCCCGCGCTGGCGGTGCTGGGCGTGTTCTTCTTGCTGCCGGTGATCGCGGCGCTGGCGCTCAGCCTCACCGACTACGACCTCTATGCGCTGGCCGACGTGCGCCACCTGCGCTTCGTGGCGCTGGGCAACTACTGGGACCTGCTGCACCAGCCGCGTTTCTGGTCGGCGCTGGGCCATACGCTGTACTTCGTGGCGGTGGGCGTGCCGCTGTCCATCGCCACTTCGCTGGGCGCCGCGCTGCTGCTCGATTCGCCGCTGGCGCGCGCCAAGGCGCTGTTCCGCACCGCGCTGTTCGCGCCGGTGGTGACCACGGTGGTCGCGGTGGCGGTGGTGTGGCGCTACCTGTTCAACACCAAGTACGGCCTGGCCAACCACGTGCTGGGCCTGGTCGGCATCCATCCGGTGGACTGGCTCGGCGACCCGCACTGGGCGATGCCGGCGATCATCCTGTTCGCGGTGTGGAAGAACTTCGGCTACAACATGATCATCCTGCTGGCCGGCCTGCAGGCCATCCCTCGCGACCTCTACGAGGCGGCGCGCATCGACGGCGCCTCGCCGCTGCAGCAGTTCCGCCACATCACCCTGCCCATGCTGGGGCCAACCCTGCTGATGGTGGGCATCCTCACCGTGTCGGGTTATTTCCAGCTGTTCGCCGAGCCCTACGTGATGACCGAGGGCGGCCCGCTGCAGAGCACCACCAGCGTGCTGTACCTGATGTACAACGAAGGCTTCCAGTGGTGGAACTTCGGCATGGCCTCGGCGGTGGCCTTTCTGCTGTTCGTGGTGATGTTCGCCATGACCGCGCTGATGCTGCGCCTGGCGCGGCGGGGCGGCGCGGCATGAACCGGCGCCTGGCCTCGGCGATCATCCACGGGCTGCTGGCCGGCGGCACCCTGGTGGCGGTGTTTCCGCTGCTGTGGATGGTCTCGGTGTCGTTCATGCGGCCCGGCGAGGCCGGCAGCCTGCCGTCGCCGCTGCTGCCCGCCCATCCCACCTGGCACAACTACGAGGCGCTGTTCTTGCGCGCCGGCATGGGACGCTACCTGCTCAACAGCCTGCTGGTGTCCGGCGCGATCACCGTGCTGTCGCTGGCCTGCAACCTGATGGCCGGCTACGCCTTCGCCAAGCTGCGCTTCCATGGCCGCGAGCGGCTGTTCCAGGCGCTGCTGGGCATGCTGGTGATTCCCGCGCAGGTGGCCATGCTGCCGCTGTTCCTGATGCTCAAGTACCTGGGCCTGGTGGACAGCTATGCCGCGGTGATCGTGCCGGCGATGGCCAGCGCGTTCGGCATCTTCCTGGTGCGCCAGTACGCGCGCGGCATCCCCGACGAGCTGATGGAGGCCGCGCGCATCGACGGCGCCGGCGAGCTGCGCATCTTCGTGCAGATCGTGCTGCCGCTGCTCAAGCCGGTCATGGTGACGCTGGCGATCTTCACCTTCCTCACCGCCTGGAACGACTTCATGTGGCCGCTGATCGCGCTCACCGGGCAGGACCACTACACGCTGCCGCTGGGCCTGGCCTCGCTGGCGCGCGAGCATGCGCAGGACAGCGAGCTGATGATGGCCGGCTCGGTGGTGACGGTGGTGCCGGTGCTGCTGCTGTTCCTGGCCATGCAGCGCTACTACATCGAGGGCCTGCTGCTGGGCAGCGTGAAGGGCTAGGCGATGCGCGCGCCGCCCGCCGGGTCGAAGACATGCAGGCGCTCAGGCACCAAGGTGAAGTGCATCGGGGCGCCGGCTTCGGGCAGGTCGCCGGGCGCCACGCGCGACACCAGCGGCGCGTCGCCATGGCGCAGGTTGAGGAACACCTCGTTGCCGATCGGCTCGATCACTTCGAGCAGCGCGTCCAGCGCGGCGTCGGCGGCCGCGCAGGGGCGCAGGTCCTCCGGCCGCACGCCGAGCACCACCTCGCGGTCGGTCCAGGGGCGCAGCGCGGCATCCTTCGCGCCGAGCGGGCCGAGCGGCAGCGCCTGGCTCGCCGTCTGCAGGCGCCAGCCGTCGGCATGGCGCAGCGTGCCGCGCAGCAGGTTCATCGCCGGCGAGCCGAGGAAGCCGGCCACGAACAGGTTGGCTGGCCGGTCGTAGAGGTTCATCGGCGTGTCGATCTGCTGGATGCGGCCGCCATCGAGCACCACGATGCGCTGGCCCAGCGTCATCGCCTCCACCTGGTCGTGGGTCACGTAGACCATGGTGGCGCCGAGCTGGCGATGCAGCCGCGCGATCTCCACGCGCATGGACAGGCGAAGCTTGGCGTCGAGGTTGGACAGCGGCTCGTCCAGCAGGAACACCTTCGGCTCGCGCACCAGCGCCCGGCCCAGCGCCACGCGCTGGCGCTGGCCGCCGGAGAGCGCGGCAGGCAGGGCGTCCAGGCGCTGCTCCAGTTCCAGCAGCCGCGCGGCCTTGCCGATGCGCTCGTCGATCTCGGTCCTGGACTTGCCGCGCAGGCGCAGGCCGAAGGCGAGGTTCTGCGCCACCGTCATGTGCGGGTAGAGCGCGTAGTTCTGGAACACCATGGCGATATCCCGGTCCCTGGGCGACACCTCGTTCACCACGCGGCCGTCGATGCGCAGCGTGCCGGAGGAAATCGATTCCAGCCCGGCGATCATGCGCAGCAGCGTGCTCTTGCCGCAGCCCGAGGGGCCCACCAGCACCAGCAGCTCGCCGTCGGCGATGTCGAAGCTGGCCTCGGCAACACCGGCGTGGCCGTTGGGATAGGTCTTGCACAGCCGGTCCAGTTGCACGGTAGCCATCGGCGCTGCGTCACTCCTGCGGATCGGCGGTGGTGAGGTTCGGTTATAGGCGAAAACCCGTGCACATCGAGGCCGGGCTCGGCTATTCTCCCGATGTAATCGTTTACATCAAGCCGCGCTGCGGCAGAAGGGGATGTTCCCGCCATGACCCACAGCTACCGCTTCCCGGCGGATTTCCATTGGGGCGCCGCCACCTCGGCCTATCAGATCGAGGGCTCGCCCCTGGCCGATGGCGCGGGGCCGAGCATCTGGGAGCGTTTCGCGCATACGCCGGGCATGATGGCCAACGGCGACACCGGCGACGTCGCCTGCGACCACTACCGCCGCTACAGGGACGACGTGCGGCTGATGCGCGCGCTCGGCCTGCAGGGCTACCGCTTCAGCATCGCTTGGGCGCGCGTGCTGCCGGAAGGCACCGGCCGCGTCAACCAGAAGGGTTTGGACTTCTATTCGCGGCTGGTGGACGAGCTGCTGGAACACGGCATCGAGCCGAACGCCACGCTGTTCCACTGGGACCTGCCGGCGGCGTTGGACGACCGTGGCGGCTGGTTGAACCGCGACAGCGCCGACTGGTTCGCCGAGTACGCGGGCGTGGTGTTCAAGGCGCTGGACGGTCGCGTGAAGCGCTGGTCCACGCTCAACGAGCCCTGGGTGGTCACCGACGGCGGCTACTTGCACGGCGTGCTGGCGCCGGGGCACCGCAGCAAGTACGAGGCGCCGATCGCCGCGCACAACCTGATGCGCGCCAGCGGCGCCGGCATCCAGGCCTATCGCGCGCTGGGCAAGCATGAGATCGGCGTGGTGTTCAACATCGAGCCGAAGTACCCGGCGTCCGACCGCGCCGAGGACATCGCCGCGACGCGGCGCGCGCAGGCCTACATGAACGAGCAGTTCGCCGATCCCGCGCTGCTGGGCAGCTATCCGCCCGAGCTGAAGGAAATCTTCGGCGCCGCTTGGCCGGATTTCCCCGAGGACGATTTCAAGCTCACCCGCCAGCCGGTGGATTTCGTCGGCCTCAACTACTACACGCGCGCGGTGGTCCGGCACGACCCTGGGCAGTACCCGCTGCGGGCCTCGCCGGTGCGCCAGCCCAACAAGACCTATACCGAGACCGGCTGGGAGGTCTACGAGCAGGGCCTCACCGACATGCTCACCTGGTTCAGGCAGCGCTACGGCGACATCCCGCTGTACGTCACCGAGAACGGCTCGGCCTTCTACGATCCGCCGGTGGCCGAGGACGAGGTGCTGGACGACCCGCTGCGCACCGGCTACCTGCGCAAGCACCTGAAGGCCATGCACCGCGCGATCGAGGCGGGCGTGAACCTCAAGGGCTACTACGCCTGGTCGCTGCTGGACAACCTGGAATGGTCGCTGGGCTTCGCCAAGCGCTTCGGCCTGTACCACGTGGACTTCGCCACGCAGAAGCGCACGCCCAAGGCGACCGCGAAGTTCTACGCCCAGGTGATAGCGACCAACGGCGCGGTGCTGGACGACTGACGGGACGCCGGAGCCCCCTGTGGGAGCGCACAGGGTGCGCTCCCACAGGGCTGCCGCGTGGGCCTTAGAGCCTGTTCACGATCTCCGCATGGCCCGCGCCGGGAGCTGTTTGCGCGCAGGGCAAGGAAGAGGGAGGGAGTGTACGTCCGTACACGACCGAGCGATGACGCCGGCCTGGGGGCAAACAGACCCGGCCCGGAGGGTTGAGCCGGTGTGCCCACCAGGAAGCCGCACGCGGCTCGACCTGACGGCCAGTCAGGCGCTTCGCCACGCTCGATTCCCTGGCGAGCACACCGGCTCAACGCGGGCTACGGGGAGATCGTGAACAGGCTCTTAGCCTGCGACGGCCTGCGGCTGCTCCACCTGCCGCCGCAGCCAGGCCTTCAGCGCGGCATCGCTCGCCGGTAGCGGCTCGGCGCTGGCGGGCCGTTGCAGCATCGCCGCCAGGGCCGGCGGCACCTCGACCCGGCGGCCGATCAGGGGCTCGACCACGCTGTCGAACTTGGCTGGGTGCGCGGTCGCCACCACCGCCCAGGAGGCATGGGTCGCGCCCATGTCGTCCAGCAGGTGCACCGCGGTGGCGGTATGCGGGCAGAACACCTCGCCGTGCTGGCGCGCGTGCCGCACGATGGTGGCGCCGATGGTGTCGTCGTCCACGCTGACCGCATGCAGTTGCACGCGCAGCTCGTAGTCGCGGGGGAAGGTCCAGCGCAGCCGCTCGAAGTTGCTCGGCGCGCCCACGTCCATCGCGTTGGCCAGCGTAGGCACGGCGGGACGGGGACGGTACGGGTCGCCGTCGAAGTAGTCGCTGAGCGCGGCGTTGGCGTTGCAGGCCAGGTGGATCTCGCCCACCGGCAGGCCCATCTCGCGCACCCACACGCAGGCCAGCGCGTTGCCGAGGTTGCCGGTCGGCACGATGAAGTTGAGCGGCGCACGGTGGCGCCGCCACCAGCCCAGCGCGGCATGCGCGTAGTAGCTCATCTGCGGCAGCAGGCGGCCGAGGCTGATGCTGTTGGCGGACGACAGCGGCGTGAGCGCCTGCACCGCGCCATCGTTCAGCGCCGCCTTCACCATGCGCTGGCAGTCGTCGAAGCTGCCGGCCACGCGCAGCGCCTGCACGTTGTCGCCGAAGCAGCCCAACTGGTGGGCCTGACGCGGCGACACGCGCCCATCCGGATAGAGGATCACCACGCGCATGCCGGGCTGCCGATGGAAAGCCGCCGCCACCGCCGCGCCGGTATCGCCGGAGGTGGCCACCAGGATGGTGAGTGGCGTGTCGCCGGCGCGGCGCAGGCGCCGGAAGCAGGCGGCCAGGAAGCGCGCGCCCACGTCCTTGAAGGCCGCGCTGGGACCATGGAACAGTTCCAGCACGCTGGCACCCTCGTGGCTGGCGAGCGGCCGCAGCGGCACCTCGAAATCCAGCGCCTCGCGGCAGATCGTCGGCAGCTCCGCCGCCAGGGCGGTGCCGCGGAAGAATGGCGCGAGCAGGGTGGCGGCGGTGTCGGCCAGCGAACCATGCGGATCGAACGCGGCCAGGTCGAGGTAGGGCAGGGCCTCGGGCACGTAGAGCCCGCCGTCCGGCGCCAGTCCGGCGGCGATCACCTCCTCGATGCGCGCCGCGTGTTGTCCGCCGCGCGTGCTGCGGTAATGCAGCGGCTCGCTCATGCCGCGTCCTCCTCGACCAGCATGGCGGCCGGTCCGTTGATGGGCGACACCAGGGTATCGCTATCCAGGCCTTCCCCGGCGAAGGCGGCCGCCATCGCGGCCGCCGCGCGCTCGGCATCCTCGCGCCGCTCGTACCAGCCGAACACGCTGGGGCCGCCGCCGGAGATGCTGGCGCCCAGGGCGTGGTGGTCCAGCGCGGCCTGCTTGACCTGCGCGAAACCCGGCACCAGCGGGGCGCGCCGCGGTTCCACCAGCACGTCGCGCAGGCCCTCGCGCACCAGCGCGGCATCGCCGCGGTAGCAGCCGGCCAGGGTCAAGGCGAGGTGGCCGTGCTGGGCGACCACGTCGTGCAATGCGAAGCCGCCGCCGAGCACGGCGCGCGACTGGCGTGTTTCCAGCACCACGTGCGGATGCGCCAGGGCACAGTGCCAGGCCTCGGGCACCGGCAGGCGCAGCAGCCGCTCGCGCGTGGCCAGCACCAGGCCGCCCAGCAGCATCGGGCCCAGGTTGTCGCCGTGGCGGCTGCCGCTGGCGACCGCCTCGCCGTCCAGCGCGAAGCCGTACAGCGCCTCGCGCGGCAACGGCCGTTCCAGCAGCGCGTTGGCGGCCACCAGCGCGGCCACGCACGAGGCGGCCGAGCCGCCCATGCCCGAGCCCAGCGCGATGCCTTTGTGCAGTTCCAGCTCGAAGCCGTGGCGCAGGCCGAGCGCGCGCCGCAGCGAGAGCAGCGCCGCGCCGGCGGTGTTGCGGGCCGCGTCCAGCGGCAGCTCGGTGACGCAGCCGTGGATGGCGGCGATGCGCACGGTGGGCTCGTCGATGCGGCGCACCACGGCGCGGTCGCCGGCCCCGGCCACGCTGTGGCCGAGGATGTCGAAGCCCACCGCGACATTGCCGACGCTGGCATGGGCCATGGCTTGCGCGCTCAGGGCGCGTTGCGGTGCGCTCACGGCATCGGCCAGTCGGGCGTTCATCGGCGCACCTCCAGCGATTCGGCGATGCGCAGCAGGTCGGCGAACACCCCCGCCGCCGTCACCTCAGGCCCGGCGCCGGGACCCTGCACCAGCATCGGGTTGTCGCGATAGCGGTGCGTGGTGAATTGCACCACGTTGTCGGTGAGGCGCGTGTGGGCGAAGGGATGGGAGAGCGGCAGCATCGCCAGCCGCACGCTGGCATGGCCCTTGGCGTCGAGGCTGGCGACGTGGCGCAGCACGCTGCCCCGGGTCTGCGCGTGGGCGACCTGCCGGGCCATCGGCGCATCGAGCAGGTGCAGCCGTTCCAGCGCCTCCTCCCGCGGCAGGACGGCCAGCTCCGGCGGCACCAGGCTCTGCACCTCCACGTCCTCCAGCGACAACGGCCGGCCCGCCTCGCGGGCCAGGATCACCAGCTTGCGCGCCACGTCCAGGCCGGACAGGTCGTCGCGCGGATCGGGCTCGGTATAGCCCAGCGCATGCGCCTCGCGCACCAGCGCGGAGAACGGGCGGCTGCCGTCGTGGCGATGGCACAGCCAGGCCAGGGTACCGGAGAACATGCCTTCCACCGCCAGCAGCTCGTCGCCGGTATCGAGCAGGTCGCGCAGCGTCTGCACCACCGGCAGGCCGGCGCATACCGTGGCCTCGTAGCGGAAGCGCGCGCCGCCGCAGGCCGCGCGGATCGCCTGCAGGCGCGGCAGCGGGCCGCTGCCGGCCAGCTTGTTTGGGGTGACCACGTGGATGCCGCTCGCCAGCCACTGCGCGTAGCGCGAGGCGACGGCCTCGCTGGCACTGCAGTCGACCAGCAGCGCGTGGCGGTCCCCGTCGCCCTGCAGGTGGGCGGCGAAATCGTCCAAGTCGGTGGGCCGCCAGGTCTGCGCCCCGCCATCGCGGCCGTTGAGTTCGGGGTCGTCGGTGTCCAGCCACATGCGGCGGCTCGCGGCGACGCCGCGCAGCGCGAGGTCCAGGCCGGCGCGCGCCAGCCGGGGCTGCGCGGTTCGCAGCTGGTCGAGCAGGGCGCTGCCGACACGGCCGGGACCGACCAGGCCCACGGCGAGCACGCGCTGGCGTGCGGTGGTCGCCGGCAGCGCCAGGGCATGTGGCGGCGGCGACGATGGTTCGAGCGAGGGTGATGCGACAGCGTTCACGATGGCCTCCTGAGGTGGGGGCCCGTGCTCGTCGAGGGGGAGTCGGATGTACGCCGGCCCGCCTCATCGAGGGCGGGGCCGTTGGCGTCAAAAACTTATTCGCGCACGCAGACCCACCCCGACCCGGTGGTAATAGTGGTCGTGGTGGTCAGGGTGGCGGCGAAGGTCATGGCGCTCGCGGGCGGCAGCGCGCGCCCGGCGACGGCCGGGTGGGAAGCGATGCGTGCTGGCAGCGAGGGCGACATGGGTTCGACCTTAGGCTGGCGCTGGCGGTGGCGTCAACAGGTTCGTTTGAAACTTTTTGGGAGGATGGGGGGCGCCAGTCGCGCACAGGGTGCGCTCCCACAGCAGAGCGCACCCTGTGGGAGCGCACCCTGTGCGCGACTGCGGTTCGCCCACCTCAACGCGACAGGTCGATCGCGTATTCCGCCGTGCCGTCGCCGTTGTCCTTGAGCTGGCGGATGTTGGCCAGGCCGGCCTCGCGGGCCACGTCCTGCTTGCCGGCGGCGGCCTTGAACACCACCTCGCCGCGGGTCTTGAGCGGGGCGAAGCGCCAGGAGGTGCGGGGCAGCTCCCGGGCGGCGAGGGTCTGCTTCTGCTGCAGCCACTTGGCCAGGATCTCGCGGGCGCCGTCTGGCGCGGCCAGCACGATGTTGTCGCCCTTCAGGCCAGGGAAGTTGCCGCCGCCACTGGCGCGGTAGTTGTTGGTGGCGACGATGAACACCTGCCCCGGCGTCACCGGCTTGCCCTGGTAGGTGAGCCGAGTGATGCGCTGGCCCTCGGGTTGGGACACGTCGATGACGTAGGCCAGGTCGCCCTGGATCTGGTCGAAGTTGTAGCCGGGCAGGCGATCGCTGATGAGTTCCTGCGGGCCGTCCTTCGCCGGGTCGATGCGGTTGAAGCGTTCGGCCGACTTCTCCAGCCAGGCCTTCAGGCCCGCGCCGTCCACCTTCACCGCGGCCAGGGTGTTCGGATAGAAGTACAGGTCCGCCGCGCTGCGCAGGGTGAGCGTGCCCACCGCCACGTCGGTGTAGTCGTCCGGGCCGCCGAAGCCGGTGCGGAAGGCGGCGGCGGCGGAGAGCACCGGCACGCCGGCCAGTTCCGGATGCAGCCTGGGCAGCTCCTCGCGCACGTAGTCGCGCATGGCGGCATTGATCGGCGCCAGCGCGCTCATGTTGCCCTCATCGGCGAAGTAGCTGCTCAGGTGCACGGTGGTGCGGCCGATCGGCGTGTTGACGTACTGCACCGCCGCCTCGTGCGCCTGCCGCACCAGCGGCGCGACGACCGGGTCGGCCGGCACGCAGTCGTTTTTCGCCGGGCAGATCGGGCGCACCTCGCTGTGGGTCTGGCTGGCGTCGATCACCCAGCGGCCGCCCTGGCGCTGCAGCGCGAGGTCGATCACGCCCAGGTCCTTGCCGAAGAAGCCGCCCATCACCGCCGGCTTGCCGCGCACAAAGCCACGCTCGGCGTCCACGTCCTGCATGCCCTTGTAGTGGGGGCCCGGGAACTCGGTGTGCGAGTGGCCCAGCAGCACCACGTCGATGCCCGGCACGCCGGCCAGGTGCCAGCCGCCGTTCTCCATGTCGGGGGTGTAGGGCGCGGTGTTGAGGCCGCCGTGCAGCACCGCGACCACCAGGTCGGGATGCTGGGCCTGCAACTCGGGCAGGTATTTCTGCGCCGCCTCGACCACGCCGGTGACGGTGACCTTGCCGGCCAGGTTCTGCTTGTCCCATTCCAGGATCGGCGGCGGGGTGAAGCCGATGATGCCCACCCTCAGCGGCAGCTTGCGCGTGCTGCCGTCGGGCGCGGTCACCGTGACGTCCTTCTGCACCACCGTCCACGGCTTGAAGATCGGCTGGCCGTCGCGGGCGCTGAGCACGTTGGACAGCACCAGCGGGAAGTGCGGCCCGGCGCAGTGGTCGCTGTGGCCGCCGTCCACGTTCATCGGGGTGCCGGTGACCTGGGAGAGGAAGCCCAGGCCGTAGTTGAACTCGTGGTTGCCGGCGGTGCCGCCGTCGTAGCCCATGGCGTCCATGGCGCGGTAGATGCCCAGCTCCTCGCCGCAGCCGACCGGCTTCACCAGCGCCTGGTAGTCGGCCAGCACGCTGCCCTGGATGGTGTCGCCGCTGTCGAACAGGAAGCTGTCCGGATACTGCGCGCGGGCGCGGCGGATCAGCGTGGCGGTGCGCTCGTAGCCCACCGTGTCGTCCTCGCGCTGCTTGTAGTAGTCGTAGCTCAGCACGTTGGAATGCACGTCGGTGGTTTCCAGGATGGCCACCCGGGCGTGGCTGCCGTCCGGCAGGGCGGCCGGCTTCGGGGCCTGGGTCGCGCAGCCGGCCAGCAGGGCGACGGCGGCGAGGGCGAGGGGGCGCAAGCGGAGGTGCATGGGGAGACGGTCCATGGATGGCGGGGCAAGCCGCGAAAGCTAGCAGATCGGCATGGCCGGGTGGCGGCGAAACCGCGACTGAACCGCGCCGTGGCGCTCTCGTGCCGTTGCCGGCGGTTGTGCCTGTGACACCGGCAAGTCCGTAGAATGACGCGCCGATGACACCGGGCCGAACAGGGGGCCTTACCTTTCTATGTCGCGATCACCGCTTCGCTTCCTGCGGAAGTGCGGCCCATGGCTGTGCGCCGCGGGCTTCTTCGTGTTCTGCATCGACATGACCGCCCTGCGCGAGCCCGCCATGCTCCAGCAGGTCTTCGTGATCGCCCTGATGGTGTGCGCCTTCGGCATGCTGCTGTTCGCCTTCGCGCGGCCGGCCACCGCGCTGGTGGTCAGCGGCGGGCTGTTCCTGGCGCTGAACTTCCTGTCGGTGCTGAAGCTGCGCTACCTCGACTCGCCGCTGATGCCCTCGGACTTCGTCTACTACCTGCGCAGCAGCCTGCTGGAGACGCTGGGGCACTACCCGCACCTGTGGATGCTCAGCCTGGGAGTGGGCGTGGCGGTGCCGCTGGCGCTGTGGGCGGTGTGGCGCTGGGACCGCCGCATGCTGGCGCACCTGAGCCCCAGCCGCGCGCTGGTCACCCGCATCGGCGGCGCGGCGCTGTGGGCGCTGGCGTTCTGGGTCTGCCTGCTGCCGACCGGGCCGTTCGCCGAGGTACATGCGCGCAACACCTGGGAGAAGCTTTCCGACGACGCGCAGATCACCAACTTCTTCGTCAACTTCAGCGATTCGGACGTCCAGATGCCCGCGATGGGCGACGAGGCGGTGGCCGAGCAGGAGTGGGGCGCCACCGCGGCGGGCGAGCCGGCGGCGGTGCCGCGTTCGCCGGATAGCTACCCGGACATCGTGCAGGTGCTGGAGGAAAGCACCTTCGATCCCTCCAATTTCAGCCAGTGCAACATCCCCGAGTGCCGGGTCGGGCTGTTCAAGCCGGATGCGCGCACCCGCGCCACCGGCCCGATGCGCGTGCACACCTTCGGCGGCGGCACCTGGGTCAGCGAGTTCGCCACGCTGACCGGCCTGCCGCAGGACATCTTCGGCCCCGGCGGCATGTACGCGCCCTACGTGCTGGCACCGCACGTGCAGGACAGCCTGCCGCGCCAGCTGCAGCGGCTGGGCTACCTCACCATCGCGATCTATCCCACCAACGGCAGCTTCCTCAACGGCCGCAACGCCTACACCGCCTACGGCTTCGACCGCTTCTACGACGCCGCCCAGCTCGGCCTGGACGAATGGGAGGAAAGCGACGCGCAGATGTTCGCCGCCGCCAAGCGCGTCTACGACCAGGTGAAGAAACCCGGCCAGCCGGTGTTCGTGGCGATCCTGACCCTGGCCCAGCATGGCCCGCACGACACCGACCCGATCTCCGCGCTGCCCAGACCCTTCAACAAGGGCCTGCTCAAGGGGCTGCCGCCCGCCGCGTCGGTGAACTTCAACACCTACCTCTCGCGCCTGCACGATTCGGACGCGGCCATGCGCACGCTGGAGCACGACTTCCTCGACCGCGCGCAGCCCACGGTGCTGGTGCACTTCGGCGACCACCAGCCCTCCTTCAACGGCCTGATCCGTGCCATGCCACGCAGCTGGCCGGCGGCATTGGTGCCGTACCAGGACTACCTCACCTACTACATGATCAAGAGCAACGTCCCGGGCGCGCCGCTGCCGCGCTATCCCGTACTCGACATCGCGCTATTGCCCAGCATGGTGCTGCAGGCGGCGGACCTGCCGACCGACCCGTACTTCTCGGCGGCGATCGCGCTGCGGACGCGGTGCCATGGCCTGTATACCGATTGCGCGCAGCCGGAGCTGGTGAAGTCGTATCACGCGTGGGTGTTTGAGCGGTTGCATGTGTATCAGTAGGGGGCGTCGGGATGACGAGCGAAGAGCGCCACGCGCCAAGCCAACACTCAACCCACCGCGTAGCGCACGCCCCCCACCCACGTCTCCCCCACCACCAACCCCTCGTCCACCACCGCGAAATCCGCCCGCTGCCCCGCCACCAGGCGGCCCTGCGTGCGCTCCAGGCCCAGCCATGCGGCAGGATAGGCGCTGGCCATGCGCGAGGCCTCGGCCAGCGGCAGCCCGACCATCCGTACCAGGTTGCGCACGCCGGTGGCCATGTCCAGGGCGGAGCCGGCGAGCACGCCATCGTCGCTCTGGCAGATGCCGTCGCGGGCGATGATGGTCTGGCCGTTGAGGACGTACTCGGGACTCTCCGCGCCTACCGGCGGCATGGCGTCGGTGACCAGCACGCTCTTGCCGCGCGCCTTGGCGGCGATGGCCACGCGCAGGGCCGCCGGGTGGACGTGATGGCCGTCGGCGATCAGGCCGCACCAGCTGTGCGGGTCGTCCAGGGCGGCGCCGACCACGCCGGGCTCGCGGCTGCCCAGCGGGGTCATGGCGTTGTAGAGGTGGGTGAAGCCGCACACGCCGGCATCGAGCGCGGCGCGGGTGGTTTCGTAGTCGGCGGCGGTGTGGCCGGCCACCACGCGCACGCCGGCCTCGCTGAGCCGGCGGATGGTGTCCAGCGGTACCTGCTCCGTCGCCAGGGTGAGCATCACCACGCCACGGCGATGGCGGGTGATGGCGGCAAGGTCGTCGGCGTCGGGCAGGCGAAACAGGCGGGCGTCGTGGATGCCCTTGCGCGCGGGGGCGAGGAAGGGGCCTTCCAGGTGGATGCCAAGCACGCCCGGCACGCCCTGCTCGATGGCGGCGTCGACGGCGTCCAGCGCGCGGCGCATCACGTCGCTGGTGTCGGTGATCAGGGTGGGCAGGAAGCCGGTGGTGCCGAACTTGCGGTGCGCCGCGCCGATGGCGGCGAGCGCCTCGATGGTGGGCTCGGCGTTGAACAGCACGCCGCCGCCGCCGTTGACCTGCACGTCGATGAAGCCGGGCAGCAGCAGGCGGCCGCCGAGGTCGTGGACCTGGGCGCCGGCCACGCGCGGGTCGCCGGCGCGGGCGATGGCCTCGATGCGCTCGCCGCGCACCAGCACCGCGAGGCCGTCGCGCGGGCCATGGTCGCCGAGCACGCGGCCGTTGACGAGGGCGGTCAGGGGCTGGCTCATCACACGGTCTCCGTCACCTTGCGCAGGTGCGGCGGCACGTCGGGATCGAAGCCGCGCGCCAGCGACAGCGCGCTGGCGGCGCGGTAGAAGCTCTGCACCGCCAGCAGCGGGGCCGCGATGGGCGCGATGTTGGCCGGCAGCGGCAGCGTGCCGGGCTCGGTGCTGCCCGGGCTCGCCACGAACACGCGGGCGCCGCGCGCGCGGAACTCGCGCGCCACCGCCAGCGTGCTGTCCAGGGTGCCGTCGTCCTGGGCGAAGAACAACACCGGGAAGCCTTCGCCGACCAGCGCCATCGGGCCGTGCTTGACCTCGGCGGCGCTGAAGGCCTCCGCGTGCAGGCCGCAGGTTTCCTTGAGCTTGAGCGCCGCCTCCAGCGCCGCGCCGAAGCCGTAGCCGCGCCCCACCACGAACAGGTTGCGTGCCTCGCGCAGGCCGTCGGCGAGCGCGCTCCAGTCGCCCTCCCAGCCGCGCCGCAGGTCGTCCGGCAGGCGCGCCACCACCTCGTGCAGAGTGGCGTCGTCGCTCCAGTGCGCGGTCAATTGCAGGATCGCCGCCAGCGTGGCGAGGTAGCTCTTGGTGGCGGCCACGCTCAGTTCCGGGCCGGCGCGCAGCGGCACGAAGGTGTCGGCCAGCCGGGCCAGCGGCGAATCCTCCACGTTGACCAGCGCCACCACGTGCGCGCCGGCATCCTTGGCGGCCTGCGCGCTGCGCAGCAGGTCCGGGCTCTTGCCCGATTGCGAGATGGCCACGAACAGCGCGCCGTCCAGGTGCAGGTCGGCGTCGTAAATGGAGGAGATCGACGGCGAGGCCGAGGCGGTGATCAGGCCCAGCCGCGTCTCGAACACGTACTTGGCGTAGGCGGCGGCGTGGTCGGAACTGCCGCGCGCGCAGGTGACGATGAAGCGGGGCGGCCGGGCCCGCAGGCGCTCGCCGAGCGCCTTCAGGACCGGCGCGTTATCGCGCAGCTGGCGCTCGACCACGGCGGCCGTCTCGTGGGCCTCGCGGTACATCAGGGTGGAGCTGGCTTCCTTCATCGTCGGTCTCTCGGCATGCGTGTGGGCGCACACCGCAGGGGCGGCCTCAGCCCTTGCGTGGCGCGGATGTCTGCGGCGGCGCGGTGGAGCCGCGCACGACCAGTTCGGGGATGAAGCATTCGCTGTGCGGCAGCTCCACCGCCGCGCCGGCCTTGCGCTGCAGCTCGGCCATCAGCTGCAGCGCGGCGTGGCGGCCAATGTCGCTGGTGGACTGGCGCGCGGTGGTCAGCGCGGGCCAGGCCTGCTTGGAGAACGGGCTGTCCTCGAAGCCGGCGATGGAGAGGTTCCACGGCACGTCCAGCCCGCTGGAGCGGGCGGCGGCCAGCACGCCGGCGGCGATCTCGTCGTTGCTGCCGAAGATCGCGGTGGGCGGGTCCTTCAGCGCCAGCAGCTTGCGCGCGCCGCGGAAGCCGTCGTCGAAGGCGTAGCGGCCGGGCAGCACCAGCTTCTTGTCCAGTGGCAGGCCGTAGTCCTTCAGCGCGTCGGCGTAGCCCTGGTAGCGCTCCGGGCTGGAGCGGTGGTGCGGCTCGCCCCACAGGAAGCCGATGCGCTTGTGGCCCATCTGGATCAGGTGCTCGGTGATCGCATAGGCCGCGCTGCGGTCGTCCACGTAGACGCAGGGCGCGCCGTCGTGCGGATCCTCGCGCGAGGAGATGATGCGCACGAAGCTGATGCCGGCGTCGCTCAGCTGGGCGATCAGCTCGGCCTGCTCGGACATCGGCGGGGCCAGCACCAGGCCGGCCAGGCGGTTGCGCTCGACCAGCGCGCACAGCTCGTCGCCGAGGTCGGGCGAGGTGGCGTCGCAGGGGTGGATCAGCAGGCCGTAGCCGCGCTCGCGGCAGGCCGAAAGCACGCCGTCCTGCATGCTGATGACGTAATGCGCGTTCGGGTTGTCGTAGACCAGCCCGATGGCGTAGGCATGCGTGCTGCGCAGGCCACGCGCGGAAGGGTTGGGCTGGTAGCCCAGCGCCTCGATGGCGCGCTCGACCTTCTCGCGCGTGTCGGCGCGTACCGAGGCCTCGTGGTTGATCACGCGCGAGACGGTCTTGAGCGAAACGCCCGAACGCTTGGCGACGTCCTTGATGGTGGGGTTGCGCAACGTGGAAACTCCGGCGGAACGGGAAAGGGCATCGTAGCCCAGCGGGGTGCGGCTCGGCGGCGGCGTGGCACCGCGCCGTCCGCCTTCAGGAAGCGCGCTGGCCGACGCGATGGCCCCTCATGCCGTAGTAGAGGATGTACAGGTAGCAGGGCACCATCAGCGCCATGAATACCAGCTGGAAGTTGAAGTGCTGTTTCAGGTGCACGAACAGCTGCGGCACCAGCGCGCCGCCCGCGATGGCCATGATGAGCAGCGCCGAGCCGCGCTCGGTGAGCCGGCCCAGGCCGTGGATGGCCAGCGGGAAAATCGCCGGCCACATCATCGCGTTGGCGAAGCCCAGCGCCGCCACGAAGCCCACCGAGGCATGGCCGGTGGTGACGTAGGCGCCCAGCGTGAACAGCACGCCCAGCACCGCCGACACTGCCAGGTAGCCCTGCTGCGAGATGAAGCGCGGGATCAGCACCAGGCCCGCCAGGTAGCCGGCAAGCATGGCGATCAGGGTGAAGGAGGTGAAGTGCTTGGTCTCCTCCAGCGGCAGACCGAAGCCTTGGCCGTAGGTGCCGATGGCGTCGCCCGCCATCACCTCCACGCCCACGTAGAGGAACAGGCACAGCACGCCCAGCCACAGGTGCGGGAAGCTGAAGATGCCGCCCTTGCCGTGGCCGATGTCCGACTCGGCGTTGGCGCCGGCCGGCCTTATTTCCGGCAGCGGCGAGCGCACCACCCAGATCGCCAGCAGCACCAGCAGGCCGGCCATCACCATGTACGGCATGTGGATCTTGGCGGCGAAGGTATTGAGCAGCGCCTCGCGCGCCTCGTCGGTCGGCGCCGCCTTGACCTGCGCGTCGAAGCTGTCGATGCCGCTCAGCACCAGCGCGCCGAACACGAACGGCGCCAGCGCCCCGGCCACCTTGTTGCAGATGCCCATGAAGGCGATGCGCTGCGCGGCGCTGTCGATCGGGCCGAGGATGGAGATGTAGGGATTGGAGGCGGTCTGCAGCAGCGCCAGCCCCGCGCCGATCACGAACAGGCCGACCAGCGCCGGGTAGAAGATGCGCATGCTGACGAACTGGCCGAACAGCACCGCGCCCACCGCCATCACGAACAGGCCCAGCCCCATGCCCTTCTTCATGCCGGTGCGTCGCAGCACGCTGGAGGAGGGAATGGCCAGGAAGAAATACGAGAAGTAGAACACCAGCGGCACCAGGAACGCGGACACGTCGTCCACGTTGAAGGCGAGCTTGACGAAGGTGATCAGCGGGCCGTTGAGCCAGGTGACGAAGCCGAAGATGAAGAACAGCACGCCGATGATCAGCATCGGCACCATGCTGGAGCGATGCGTCTCGCCGGCGGCAAGCGTTGTGGACGACATGGACGTGAAGACTCCCCGCGGATTGGCCTCGTGACTGGTGGGCCCGGCGGCCCTCACTCTCCCCGAAACGCTTTATCGGCGCTACGTGCAACGTTGTCAATTGTTGTCGCGTGCAGGACATGAGTCCTGTTGCCGGACGGTGGCACGAAAATGCCGGCAATCGCCTGTCCCGGCGGACTTCGGCGACAACGCCGTGCTGGCCTGGCGTTCGTGAAAAATCCATTAGTCACGGGGTGTTGCGTTGCGGAAAGGGCGTCCGTCGGGGGCGCCGCAAGCGTCCCTCCGGTCCGCGCCAGGATTTGGCCGGGATGCGGACAATGAGGTGATGACAACGTTGTCTTGCTATCGTCGATCCTGCACCGGTTCTGCTCAGTCCAGCGTGCCCGCGCCCAGCTTCTCGTCGACCAGGTGGGTGGCCGCCGCGTGCATCGCCACGGTCAGCCCGTGCACCACGTCCTCCAGCGCCATGCTGGGGGCGCCGGCCAGCCGGGCCGCCTGTGCCGGCAGGTAGGGGATGTGGATGAAGCCCGCGCGGGTGCTGGGCCGCGCCGCCGCATGGTGCAGCATCAGGTAGGCCAGGTGGTTGCAGACGTAGGTGCCGGCGGTGTTGGAGACCTCCGCCGGCACGCCCTGGGCGTGCAGCGCGGCCAGCATGGCCTTGACCGGCAGCGTGCTGAAGTAGGCGGCGGGGCCGCCGGCCAGCACCGGCTCGTCGATCGGCTGGGCCCCGTCGTTGTCCGGCAGGCGCGCGTCCTGCACGTTGATGGCCACCCGCTCGATCGACAGCCGGCTGCGCCCGCCGGCCTGGCCCACGCCGAGCAGGATGGCCGGCGCCAGTTCGGCGACGGCCCGCTCCAGTTCGCGGCGCGAGGCCTCGAAGGCGGTGGGCAGCAGCCGCGACACCACGCGGTGCCCGCCGATGCGCTGGTCGTGCAGCACGCGCACGGCCTCCCACGAGGGATTGACGGTGTCCTCGCCGAACGGGGTGAAGCCGGTCAGCAGGATGCAGGGGGGGTGGCTCATGGCGATGCTCCCGACGCGGCGCTCAGCGGAATACCAGCAGCCACATCATCACGAAGGTGGCGAGGAAGATGGCGACCGCGCTCCACCACTGCGCGCGGATCACCCCGTAGGGATCGCGCAGCTCCAGCAGGGCGGCCGGCACCAGGTTGTAGTCGGCGGCCATCGGCGTGACCAGGGTGCCGCAATAGCCGCACAGCATGCCCATCGAACCGAGGATGGCCGGGTGGGCGCCGTACTGGCCCACCAGCAGCGGCAGGCCGATGCCCGCCATCATCACCGGGAAGGCGGCGAAGGCATTGCCCATGATGACGGTGAACAGCACCATGCCCAGCGCGAACACCAGCAGGCAGGCGAAGGCGCTGCCCTCGGGCAGCAGGTGGCCGGCGATCGCCGCGATGGCGGCGCCTACGCCGCTCTGCGTGAACACCTCGCCCAGCGCTGCCAGCAGCAGCGGCAGCAGGGCGGCCCAGCCGATCGCGTCGAGCAGGCGCTGGCCCTGGGCCAGGCCGCGATGTACCGGTGCCCGCGCCACCCACGCCGCCGCCAGCAGCGCCACCACGCAGGCCAGCGCCAGGCCGGTCAGGGTCATCTGCGGCGCGGCGAACAGCGCGTGGCCGGCGATAGACAAGTGCGCGCCGAACAGCGCCACCAGCAGGGTCACCAGCGGTATCAGCAGGGCGGGCACGAACAGCCTGTGGCCCAGCCGGATCGCCGACTGCAGGCGCTGCGCGGCGTCGCCTTCCTCGCCGTGCGGATGGCGGCGCAGGCGCGGGGCCAGCGCCGCCAGCGCGATCACCACCGCGCCGGCGACCTGCGCTGGCAGCGTATGGCCGGCCGCCTGCTGCGCCAGCACATAGTCGCCGCCGCCGAACAGCAGGCCCAGCAGCAGCCAGAACGCCGCGCGCCACCCCTGCCCGGCGCGCAGGTTGCGCCACGCCACGTAGAACAGGAAGGCGGCGATCAGCCAGTAGGCATATTGGATGCGCAGCATGCTCAGCCCGCCCCGCCGTCGCGCAGGCGCAGGGCGCGCCGCTGCAGCCGGCGCTGGTACAGCCAGATGCGCGCCGACTGGATCGCGAACGCGGCGATGGCGGTGGGCAGCGCCCACAGCGCGATCGACAGCGGGGTCAGCTCGATGCCGTGCTGCGCGTAGAAGCCCTGGATCAGCAGCACCGCGCCCAGCGCGATGAACACGTCCTCGCCGAAGAAGCGCCCGACGTTATCAGTGGCGACGGCCACCGCGCGCAGCTCGTCGCGGTCGGCGTCGTCCAGCGTGGGCAGGATCTTCTCCACGGCGGCCTCGCCCATCGGCGCCAGCAGCGGCCGCACCGTCTGCGGGGCGCCGGCCACGCCGGTCAGGCCGAGCATGGCCAGCAGTTCGCGCACCAGCAGGTAGCCGATCAGCAGGCGCGCCAGGGTCATGCCGCGCAGGCGCGCCATCCAGCGTTGCGCGTGCTCGCGCAATCCGGCGTGCTCCAGCAGGCCGATGGCCGGCAGGGTCAGCACGAACAGCAGCAGCATGCGCGCGGAGACGAAGCTCTTGCCCAGCAGGGCCAGCAGGTCGGGTACCGTCATGCCCGCCAGCAACCCGCTGGCCAGCGCCGCGCCCACCACCACCGGCACCGCGTTGAGGCGCAGCGCGAAGCCGACCACGATCACCGCCACGCCGAGCAACGGCCAGTAGTTCATGCGGCGTCCTCCATGGCGTGCGGCGCAGCGACCGCGATATCGGCCGCCTGCAGCGCGGCGCGCAACTGGCGCGCGAAGGCCACCGCATGCGCGCCGTCGCCGTGCACGCACAAGCTGTCCGCCCGCAGCTCGACGATCTCGCCGTCCACGGCGCGCACGCGGCCCTCGCGCACCATCGCCATCGCCTGCGCAATGGCCTCGTCGCTTTCGGCAATGACGGCATCGGCCTCGCGGCGCGGTTGCAGCGAACCATCGGCGCGGTAGCGGCGGTCGGCGAAGGCCTCGGCGGCCACCGCCAGGCCGGCGGCGCGACCGGCCTCGACCAGCGCGGAGCCGGCCAGGCCGAACAGCCGCAGGGAGGGATCGAAATCGCGCACGGCGTGGGCGATTGCCTCGGCCAGGCGGCGGTCGCGCGCGGCCATGTTGTACAGCGCGCCGTGCGGCTTCACATGGCGCAGGCGCGTGCCGGCGGCCTGGGCGAAGCCGTGCAGCGCGCCGACCTGGTAGAGCGTCATCGCATAGGCCTCGTCGGGGCTCACCGCCATCTCGCGGCGGCCGAAGCCCTGCAGGTCGGGCAGCGAGACGTGGGCGCCGATGGCCACGCCGTGGCGGGCCGCCAGCGCGACGGTGCGGCGCATGATGTCCGGGTCGCCGGCATGGAAGCCGCAGGCGATATTGGCCGAGCTGACCACGGCCAGCAGCGCCTCGTCGTCGCCCATGCGCCAGGCGCCGAAGGATTCGCCCAGGTCGCTGTTGAGGTCGATGGTCTTGCCGGCACGGGTCATGCGGATTCCAGGCGTCGCGCGATGTGGTGGAGCAGGCGTTGCAGCCGTTGCTGGCGTCGGGCCAGGCGCTCGACGGCCTCCGCCAGCGTGCATTCGCGGAAGCATACGGCATCGCCGGGGCGCCGCTGCGCCAGCCGCGGCAGGTCCGCCGCCGCCAGCTGGCCCACGCGCGGGTAGCCGCCGGTGACCGGCGCCTCCGCCTGCAGCACGATCGGCTGGCCCGAGGGCGGCAATTGCACGGTGCCTGGCAAGGTGGCCTCCGAGACCAGTTCCAGCGGCTGCCGCAAGGCCAGCCGTTGGCCGTCCAGACGGCTGGCGGTGCGGTTGCTGTCCTTGCTGACGGTGAAGCGCGCGGTGAACAGCCGCTGGCGTGAAGCATCGTCCAATGCATCGAAATGATGGCCGCGCAGCAGGGCCAGCGGCGTCTCGCCATCGTCCAGCCAGGGCCGGGGATCGAGACTCCAGCGCAGCGCGTGCGGCGCGCGCAGGCCGCGCGGCGAGGGGCCGCGCGAAGGTGGGCCCACCGCGAGGCGGTCGCCGGCCTGCAGCGCGCGGCCGTCCAGCGGACCGAGCCGCGCATGCAGGTCGGTGCTGCGGCTGCCCAGCACGGGCGGCGCGTCGAAGCCGCCCCGCACCGCCAGGTAGCCGCGGCAGCCCCGGCGCATGCCGCCCAGTTGCAGCACGCTGCCGGCGGGCAGCAGGCAGCAGGTCCACAGGGGCAGGGGCCAGTCGCCCGCCCGTGCGCCGCATTCGCCGCCGGTCAGCGCGATCACCGCCGCCCGCTCGAAGCGCAGCGTGGGGCCGAGCAGGGTGAATTCGAGCGCGGCTTCATGCTCCTCGTTGCCGACCAGCGCATTGGCCAGCCGGCGGGCCGGCTCGTCCATCGCGCCCGCGCGGCCGATGCCCAGCGCGGCATGGCCGGGCCGTCCGCCGTCCTGCAGGCTGGTGAGCAACCCGGGCTTGAGCACGGTCACGCTCATGCATCGGCCCTGGCGGCGAGTCGCGCGTATTCCGTCCCGTCGATGGCGCGGAAGCGCACGCGGTCGCCGGGACGCAGCAGGGAGGGCTCGGCGGCGCGCAGGTCGAACAGGCGCCACGGCGTGCGGCCGATCAAGTGCCAGCCGCCCGGCAGGGCCTGTGGGTAGATGCCGGTCTGGCTGCCGCCGATGGCCACGCTGCCGGCGGGCACGCTCAGGCGCGGGTCGGTGCGACGCGGCATGGCCAGCGCGGGATCCAGGCCCAGCAGATAGGGAAAGCCCGGTGCGAAGCCCAGCATGGCGACGCGATAGCTGGCCGCGACGTGGCGCGCGACCACTTCCTCCCGCGTGAGGCGCGCATGCGCCGCGACATCGTCCAGGTCGGGGCCCGCTTCCGCGCCGTACCACACGGGCACTGTCACCTCGCGCGTCGCCGCTTCCGTGTCGTCGCTTTCCCGCAGCGCGGTGGCGACCGCTTCACGCAAATGCTCGTGCGGCGCGGCATCGCCACGGCGCCAGCGCGCCGGCTCGAAGCGCAGCAGCAGGCTCGCATAGGCGGGCACGCATTCCACGCCGGGCAGCGAGGCGAGCCGCCGCGCCGCGGCGTGCACGCGGTCGTTGACGGCCGCATCGATGCGGTCGCCGAAGCGCAGCAGCAAGGCATCCTCGGCGAGCGTTTCCAGGGACGGGGGAAGCCACATCGCGTCAGGCTTCGGCATGGCGACGCGCGCGCGCGGGAGAGGTGGGATGGAAGCCGGACATGGTGGGCGATGGATCCTGTGGCTCGCGCCCGTCGAATCGACGGCGCCGGGCGATGGCTGCAAGGGTGCCCCGCGTCCGCCGCGCTGCCAACCGCGACGAATGGCCGTGGCGGGCCTTGCAACGTTGTCAATTCGTGTCGCAGGGAAGCCTGCCGGCGGCCACCGGGAAGGCCGGTCCGCCGCGCCGGATGTCCACATGACACGCTCGGCCATGCCTTTTCGTTGGCGCGCCGCGGCATGGTGGCAGGTGCCTTGGAGAGCGTCATAACTATTTGTGTATATTGGATTATGTGGCTGATTTGGCGGGCTTTGCCAGGCGCCGTGCGGTACTGCAGCATGGAAAGTCGGCGCTGCCTCGCGACAGGTTGTTGACAACGTTGTCAGCCGTTACCAGACTCCGGTCAAAATCAGGTTCGCGTTGCAACGACGTGACGTAGGGATGACCGGGGGAATGGCAGTGGGCGAAGGGGCAGGCCACAGCATGCATGGATACTCGGCGCAGGATGCCGTGTTTCTCGCGGCGGACGTGGGCGGGACGCATGCGCGCATCGGACTGGTGAGCGAACGGCCGGACGGCGCGCGGCCGGTGACGGTGCTGCAATACCACCGCTATGCCTGCGCGGACTGGCCGAGCCTGACCGCGGTGCTGCGCGACTTCGTCAGCCAGCTCGACCGCTCGGTGCGGGTCGAGCGCTGCGCGGTGGCGAGCGCGGGCTACGTGCTGGGCGATGCCATCGTCAACGACAACCTGCCCTGGCCGGTGTCCATCCGCGACATCCGTGACAGCCTGGGCATCGACCAGCTGGCGGTAATCAACGATTTCGAGGCGGTGGCCTATGCCACGCAATTCCTCGGCGACAGCGACAGCACGCCGGTGATCCCGACGCCGGCGCCGCCGGCGCGCGGCCCGGTGCTGGTGATGGGGCCGGGCACCGGCCTGGGCTCGGCGGTGCTGCTGCCGGGCGAGCCCCATGCCACGGTGCTGGCCACCGAGGCAGGCCAGATCGCGCTGGCGCCGGGCAACGAACGGGAGATCGAACTGCTGCGCTACCTGTCGCGCGAACGGCCCTACGTGTCGTTCGAGCACGTGCTGTCGGGGCCGGGCCTGCTGAACACCTATCGCGCACTGTGCGCGCTGCGCGGCCAGGCGGTGGCGCTGTCGGCGCCGAGCGAGGTGACGCAGGCGGCGCTCGCGCACAGCGACGCCGCGGCGATGGAAGCACTGGAGGTGTTCTGCGGGCTGCTGGGCAGCTTCGTGGGAGACCTGACCCTGCTGTACGGGGCGCGCGGGGGCGTGTACCTGGCGGGCGGCATCCTGCCGCAGATCCGCGAGGTGCTGCTGGCCAGCCGGTTCCGCGAGCGCTTCTTCAACAAGGGAGTGATGCGCGCCTTCCTGCAGCAGGTGCCCGTACGACTGATGGAACACGGCCAGCTGGGGGTGATCGGCGCGGCCGGGATGTACCTGGATGGCCAGCATGCAAGACCAGGGGAGAACGCAGTAACGCAGTAACGCCGTATGCATCGGACCGGGCGCAAGCCCAGACAGCCAAGCCGCGCCGGATGACCCACGACATCCGCCGCCGTCACGCCTTCGAGGGGAGGAAACCATGTCACACCGCAGAACTTTGCTAGCAGCCAGCATCATCGCCGGGTTGTGTTTGTCCGGCTCCGTGTATGCCGCCGACAATACCCAGCCGGCGCCCGCGCCGGTCCCGTCCGGCCAGGACAATGCCCAGGCCAATCCGCAGACCGATGCCGACAAGAGCAAGGTCAGGGAACTGAGCACCATTACCGTGGTGGGCATCCGCGATTCGGAAGCCGAGTCGCTGAACCTCAAGAAGTCCGCCGACGCGCACGTCGAAGTGATCACTGCCGAGGACATCGGCAAGCTGCCGGCCAAGAATGTGGCCGACACGCTGCAGCGCCTGCCCGGCGTCAACATCAGCTCGTCCAGCGCCAGCGAAGGCGGCTTCGACGAGAACGACCGCGTCAGCCTGCGCGGCACCAACCCGAGCATGACCCAGACCACCGTCAACGGCCACACCGTGGGCACCGGCGACTGGTTCGTGCTGAGCCAGGTGCAGACCGTGGGCCGCAGCGTGAGCTACAGCCTGCTGCCGGCCGAAGTGGTCAGCGAGGTGGTGGTGCACAAGAGCTCGGAGGCCAAGCTGGAGGAGGGCGGCAGCGCCGGCTCGGTGGACATCATTACCCGCAAGCCGCTGGAGTTCGACAAGCAGGTGACGGGCCAGGCCTCCATCGGCGGCGTCTATGCCGACCTGCCCGGCAACACCAAGCCGCAGTTCAACGGCCTGTTCAACTACAAGAACGCCGACAACACCTTCGGCGTGATGGTGCAGGGCTTCTACGAGAAGCGCAGCCTGCAGCGCGACGGCCAGGAAGTCGTCGGCGGCTACAACCAGATCCAGGCCACCGACCCCATCGCCGTGGCGCATCCGAATCTCGCCGGCGTGTATTACCCGAACGAGACCGGCCAGACTCTGTTCACCCAGACGCGCACGCGCAAGGGCGGCCTGATCGACCTCGAGTGGAAGCCGCTCGACAACCTGACCCTGAACCTGGACAGCTTCTACTCCAAGCTCAACGCGGACAACTACAACCGCAACTACATGATGTGGGCCAGCCAGTTCGTGCCGAGCGGCGTGGGCCTGCAGCCGGGCTACACCGTCTCGGGCAACGTGCTGAAGAACGCCACGTTCGCGCCGGTGCCGGGCAGCACCACGCCGTACGGCGTGTACGACCAGATCTCCCGCCCGGGCGCGTCCTCGCAGTCGGCCTACACCACCCTGGACGCCGAATGGCGCGCCACTGACCACCTGACCTTCACCGGCCAGATCGGCACCACCGAGGGCAAGGGCAACAGCGATGAGCAGAACGTGTCGGAGCTGGGCTTCGGCGCCGGCGCCGGCGCCAGCTGGGACATGCGCGGCACCGGCCAGCCGATCAACTGGTCCATGGGCGGCGACAACACCACGCCGTCCGGCATCCTGCCCTCCGCCGGCTGGATCTTCGGCGACCAGGACATCCACGTGAAGGACAAGGAGAACTTCTACCAGTTCGACGGCAACTACGCCTTCGACAGCTCGCCGGTCGCACTCAGCTCGCTGGACTTCGGCGTGCGCTACTCCGACCACACGCGCGAGAACAAGACCGACATCGGCCAGGGCCCGGCCGGCGACTGGCAGAACCCGGCCAACTACCCGACCACCTGGTCGAACTACCCGGGCAGCTTCAACAGCGACCTCGGCCTGAGCGCCCCAGGCCCGGTGTGGTACTACAGCCCCGGCGCGCTGGCCGCGTTCGATGCGCTGTACGCCACCCGCGATCCGGTGGCGCGCTTCAACTGGCAGAACATCTACAAGGTGAACGAGAAGGACGCGGCGGCCTATATCCAGGCCAACTTCGCCGGTGACCGCTGGAGCGGCAACATCGGCCTGCGCTACGTGCACACCAAGGAAGACATCACCTACAACACCGGCGCGCAGTCCGACTACAGCGTGGCCGGCCCGATCGAAGGCTCGGCCTTCGGCCCGTACTACGTCAACAACTACAACCACAACTACGACCGCGTGCTGCCGAGCGCGAACCTGAAGTTCAACCTCACCGAAGACCTGCTGGCCCGCTTCGCCGCCTCGCAGACCATGACCCGCCCGGACTACTCCGCGCTGGCCGGCTCGTATTCGCTGGATGACCTGACCCACACCGGCAGCGGCGGCAACCCGCAGCTCAAGCCGCTGATCTCCACCAACTTCGACGCCGCCCTGGAATGGTATTTCGCCCCGCGCGGCCTGGTATCGGCCGGCGTGTACAACATGGAGTTGGCCAACTACATCAACTTCGGCACCCAGGCGCTGCAGTTCAAGGACCAGCAGGCCAGCCTGACCCAGGGCCACGACGTGTTCTCGACCTACCTGGTCAGCGTGCCGACCAACGTCAATGGCAACGTCAAGGGCATCGAACTGAACTACATCCAGCCGATCGGCGAGTACTTCGGCGTGCAGACCAACTACACCTACGCCGAAGGCCATGCCGACGGCGGCAAGCCGCTGCAGGGCACCTCGAAGAACACCTACAACGTGTCGGCGTACTTCGAGAACAAGACGTTCAACGCGCGCATCAGCTACACCTACCGCTCGTCGTTCTACGACGGCGTGAGCCGCACCGACACCTACTACCAGGCCGGCATCGGCAACCTGGCGGCGTCGCTGGGCTACAACATCAACCAGTGGATGTCGATCTCGCTGGACGCGATGAACCTCAACAACCCCAAGCTCAAGTACTACACGACCAATCCGGCCTACGGCAACCAGCCGTATGCGTTCTACGTGAACGGTCGCCAGTACTACCTCAACCTGAACTTCAAGATCTGATTCAAGGCTTCCTCCCCGCCTACGGGCCCGGCATGCTTGCCGGGCCCGATTTTTCATCGGGGATCCATCCGTCGTTGCTGCGAAGGGTCGATGGCATGAGGCGTCGCCGCTGTCTCGTGGCCGTGCTGCTGGCGCTCGGTGCGCCGGCCGCGGCCGCTACCGAAGGAAAGGTCCTGGTCGACCAGGTGGGCTACGACACGCACGCGTCCAAGCAGGCGGTGGTGGCGCTGCCGCCGGGCGATGCGTCGCACGGCTTCCGCGTGGTGGACGTAGACACAGGCAAGGAGGCATGGCACGGCGAGCTGTCGTCGCCGGCCAGGGTGGCCCGCTGGGGCGAGCAAGGCTACGCGGTCGCCGATTTCAGCGGCCTGGCCAAGCCCGGCCACTATTACGTGGCGTTGGACGAGGGCGGGCACGAGCTGCGCTCGTGGACCTTCGACGTGCGCGACAACGTGCTCGAACGCCACACGCTGTCCAACGTCATCTATTACTTCAAGGGCCAGCGCGCCAGCGGCCTGCTGGACAAGGCCGACACGCGCCTGCCGCACCCCGACGGCTCGCCGGGCACGCTGGATATCCACGGTGGCTGGTACGACGCCACCGGCGACTACGGCATCCACCTGTCGCACCAGAACCCCACCAGCTACTTCAACACCCAGCAGCTGCCGCTGGTCGCGTGGAGCCTGCTGCGCAGCTGGCAGGTGCTGGAGGCACGGCACGATCCCAACTTCCACGAATACCAGCGCCGCCTGCTCGACGAGGGCCTGTTCGGCGCCGATTTCCTGGTGCGCGACAAGCGCCCGGACGGTTCGTTCTACCAGTCCATCGACGCGCCCGGCGCCGGCAAGCTGCCGCAGGACCGCCGCATCGGCGATCCCAACTGGCGCACCCGGATCAAGCTCAAGCCCGGCGACCATACCGAGCGGGTGGACCAGCCCGCGCATGGGCCGCACGCCTACGAGGCCAGCTTCCGCGCCGGCGGCGGCATGGCCATCGCCGCGCTGGCGCTGGCCGCGAGCACCGGCGTGGACGGCGACTTCGCCGCCAGAGATTACCTCAAGGCCGCCGAGGATGCCTACCGTTTCCTCGATGCGCACAACGCCGAGCTGACCAACGACGGCAAGGACAACATCATCGACGACTACGGCGCGCTGCTCGCCGCGGTGGCGCTGTACCGCGCCACGCGCGACGAAACGTGGCGCCGGGCGGCCGACGCGCGCGCCGACCACCTGATGGCGCGCCTGACCAGCCACGACGGCCATCGCGACTACTGGCGCGCCGACGATGGCGTGCGCCCGTTCTTCCATCCCTCCGACGCCGGCCTGCCGGTGGTGGCGCTGGTGGAATACGCCGCCATCGCCGATGCGGATCACCAGGCCCGCGTGCGCGAGGCGGTGCGCCGCTCGCTGCAGGCGGAGCTGGCGGTGACGGCCGAGGTCGCCAATCCGTTCGGCTACGCGCGCCAGTTGGTGCGCGGCGGCGACGGGCGCGTGCGCACCGCGTTCTTTTTTCCGCACGACAGCGAGGCCGCGCCGTGGTGGCAGGGCGAGGATGCGCGGCTGGCCTCGCTGGCCGCCGCCGCCCGGCTGGCCGCGCCGCTGTATGCGGGCGACCCGGCCTTCCAGGCCCGCCTGCAAGGCTATGCGTGGAACCAGCTGCACTGGATCCTGGGCCGCAACCCGTACGACAGCAGCCTGCTGATGGGCAGCGGCCAGCGCAACGCGCCGTATATGTTCTTCGACTCCTATGCGTTCACCAACGCGCCGGGCGCCATCATCAACGGCATTACCTCCGGGCTGGCCGACGAGGAAGGCATCGCCTTCGACCTCGGCTACGCGCAGACCGGCAAGGACGACGACTGGCGCTGGACCGAACAGTGGCTGCCACACGATGCGTGGTACCTGTTCGCCATCAGCCTTCCCCACGATTGACGCCGGAGCCGCGAGACGCCTGATGAGAAAACCACACCGCCTGCTGTGCCTCGCCTTGTACGGCATCGCCGCGCTCGCGCATGGCGCCGATGCCACTTCGGTGGATGTGATTCCGATGCCGGCGCAGGTGAGCCATGCCGGCCAGGCATTCACCGTGGAGACGCAGACGCCGATCGTGGTGGATGCCGGCGACGCCGCGGCGCGTCGCACCGCGGACTACCTGGCGGCGTTGATCGCGCGCACGCGCCATCTGCGGTTGCAGGTGAAGGAAGGACCGCTGGCCGGCGCGGCCATCGTGCTCACGCGCGATGCGCAGGCGCCGGTAGCCAATGCGGAAGGCTATACGCTCGACGTGACGCCACGGGGCATTCGCGTGGTGGCACGGGAAGAGGCGGGGCTGTTCTACGGCGCCATCACCGCGTGGCAGCTGCTGACGCCCGCCCGTGGCAGCGGCGACGTGCAGGTGCCGGCGGTGCATATCCGCGACGAGCCGCGCTTCGCCTGGCGCGGCCTGATGCTGGACTCCGCACGCCACTTCCAGACCCCGGACGAGGTGCGCACGCTGCTCGACCAGATGGCGCAGCACAAGCTCAACGTGCTGCACTGGCACCTCACCGACGACCAGGGCTGGCGCATCGAGATCAAGAAGTATCCCGACCTCACCCGCATCGGCGCCTGGCGCACGCCGCCGGACGCCGGCAGGCACGGCGAACCCGCGCGCTATGGTGGCTTCTACACGCAGGAGCAGATCCGCGCCATCGTCGCCTATGCCAGCGAGCGCCATATCACCGTGGTGCCGGAGCTCGACATGCCGGGCCACGCGCAGGCGGCGGTGGCCTCGTATCCCGCGCTGGGCGTCACCGGCAAGCGTCCGCCGGTATCGCCCGACTGGGGCGTGCATCCGTACCTCTACAACGTGGACGAGCCCACCGTGCATTTCCTCGAGGACGTGCTGGACGAGGTAATGGCGCTGTTCCCCTCCCCCTACATCCACATCGGCGGCGACGAGGCGGTGAAGGACCAGTGGCAGGCCTCGCCCGCCGTGCAGGCGCGTATCAAGGCGCTGGGCCTGAAGAACGAGGAGCAACTGCAAAGCTGGTTCATCGGCCAGATGGGCGCGTACCTCGCCGCGCATGGACGCCGCCTGGTCGGCTGGGACGAGATCCTCGAAGGTGGCGTGCCAGCCAGCGCCACCGTGATGTCCTGGCGCGGCACGCAGGGCGCCATCGATGCGGCGAAGCAGGGCCATGACGTGGTGCTCTCGCCGGCGCCGCAGCTCTACCTGGACCAGATGCAGAGCGACCGCGACGACGAGACCACCGGCCGCCTGCCGTCGATGTCGCTGGAAAGCGTCTACGCCTTCGAGGCGGTGCCCAAGGAGCTCGACGCCGCGCAGGCCGCCCACGTACTGGGCCTGCAGGCCAACATGTGGACCGAGCACATGCCGACCCTGCGGCATGTCGAGCATGCGGTGTTCCCACGCATGGATGCGTTGGCCGAGGCGGCATGGACGCCGGTGGCCGCGCGCGACTGGCACGGCTTCCTCGGCCGCCTGCCGGCGCAACTGGCGCGCTACCGCGCGCAGGACATCGCCTATGCCGACAGCGCCTTCGCCGTGTCGGTCGAGGTGGACCGCAACGCGGCCATTGAGAGCGGGCGTGCCACGGTCACGCTGTCCAACCAGGCCCGCTACGGCAATCTGCGCTACACCACCGACGGAAGCGTGCCGAGTGCCGCCTCACCGCTGTACGCCGGGCCGTTCGCGGTGGCGCTGCCCGCCGTCGTCAATGCGGTGGCGCTGGCGCCGGATGGCACCCCGCTGGCCGCGCCGCGCCAGCGCCAGCTCAGCCTGGCCGCATTGCGCAGCATGGGCAGCGGCGAGCTGGACAACTGCCCCGGCAGCGATTTCCGCCTGCGCGTGCAGCCCACGCCCGATGCCACCAGCATGGCGCCTACCTACCTGGTCAACGTGTTCGACAACTGCCGCCTGTATCGCGCCGCGCGGCTGGACGGCATCGCGGCGATCCGCGTGGATACCGCGCGGCTGCCGCGCAACTACCAGCTCGCCCATGACGCCAGGCTGGTGGTGGCACATCCGGGCCACACGCCGCAGGGCGAGCTGGAAGTGCGCCTGGACGGCTGCCAGGGCGAGCGGCTGGCCTCGCTGCCGCTGCCCGCCGGCGGGTCCGACGCGTTTACCCTGCAAGGCGCGCTGCCGCCCCGGCAAGGCGTGCACGACCTGTGCCTGTTGTTCACCTCGCCGATCACGGGGCCGCTCTACGGCATCGGCGAGGCCGCGCTGCTGCCAACCGACGGGGGCGCGCGATGAACGCCGTGGGGCGACGCCTCGCCTCGGTCGATGCGCTGCGCGGCTGCACCGTGGCGCTGATGCTGCTGGTCAACGATCCGGGCGACTGGGACCATGTGTACTGGCCGCTGGAACACGCCGAGTGGAACGGCTGCACGCCGACCGACCTGGTGTTCCCGTTCTTCCTGTTCGTGGTGGGCGTGTCGATCGCGCTGGCGATCGGGCCACGGGTGGAGCAGGGCGCCGACCGGGGCGCGCTGATGCGCGCGGCGCTCCAGCGCGCGTTGCGCATCCTGCTGCTGGGCGTGGCGATCAACGTGCTGGCGTGGCTGGTGATGCCCGGCGCGCATCTGCGCTTTCCCGGCGTGCTGCAGCGCATCGGCGTGTGCTTCGCGGGCGCGGCGGCGTTTGCCGTCTTTACCCGGGCGCGCACGCAATGGGTGGCCATCGCGGTGCTCCTGCTAGGCTACTGGGGCCTGCTGCTGGCCGGCGGCAGCCTGGAACCTTTCGTCAATATCGTCAGCCGCACCGACCATGCGGTGTTCGGCCGCTTCGTCTACCTGGTCGATCCGCACACCGGCCTCGGCCACGACCCGGAAGGCCTGCTGGGCTGCCTGCCGTCGCTGGCGACCAGCCTGCTCGGCCTGCGCGCGGGCCAGTGGCTGCGCGAGGAGAAGATGCGTCCGCTGCTCATTGCCGGCGTGCTATCGCTGGTGGCCGGCTATGCGTGGTCGCTGGCGCTGCCGCTCAACAAGAACCTGTGGACGTCCTCGTTCGTGCTGTGTACCGGTGGCTGGGCCATGCTGGCGCTGTGGCTGTGCCACGTGCTGGTCGACCGCCGCGGCTGGCCGGCGATCGGCCGCCGCTTTGGCGTGAATGCGGTGGCGGCCTATGCCGGCTCGGAACTGATGCAGATCCTGCTGCCCGGCCTGGGCCTGCAGGACCCGCTGTACCGCCACGCCTTCGCCGGCTGGATCACCCCGCTGGCCGGTCCCTACGTGGCCTCGCTGGCCTTCGCCATGGTTTTCGTGGCGGTATGGTGGGGCATCGTCTACGCGATGGACCGGCGACGGCTTTACCTCAAGCTGTAGAGAGCCTTGCCATGTGGAGACCTTGAACAGGCCCTCCACGCCAGGAAGCCCGGCTGCGCTGCATGATCCCCATGCCAGGTACACGCGGTTGCCGCCGCTTTTCTTGACCTGGTACATCGCGTAGTCGGCGGCGCGGGTGATCTCCCGGGATCGTCGCCGTGCAGCGGATGAAAGGCGACGCCGATGCTGGCGGGCACGTGCAGCGCCTGGAAGCGGTCGCGGTTGACCAGGTCGGTGAGCGGATCGTGCCGCGCGACATGGTACAGGCGCGCCTCAGCAGCATCGCGCGGCCGCCGCGCACCAGCTCGGCGTCGTGCCGTGGGCGCGGGACAGCGCGTGTGGGTGGCACGGAGCTGTCATCGCAATTTCTTGCGATGCGACTACGATCATACGCCTCTCCCTTCCCTCATCCCGAGAGGTTGCCGATGACCGCATCGTCGCCGTTGCTCCGCCACGCCCCGTGGCTTGCCCTGTTCTCGTTGCTGTCCGCCTGCGCGGCGCAGGCAATCCCGCCGCCGGCGACACCCATCGAGGTGCCGGCCATCCAGCGCCCCGGGGGCGAGACGCCGCAGTGGTGGTTCCGCAGCGGCGCGGCCACCGCGGCGCAGCTGGCCGCGCAGGCCAACACCCAGGGCCAGCGTGCCAGGAACGTGATCGTGTTCCTGGGCGATGGCATGGGGCTGACCACCATCGCCGCCGCGCATGTGCGCGCGGGCCAGCGCGAGGGCGGGGATGGCGAGAGCCATCGCCTGAGCTTCGAGCGCTTCCCGTTCAGCGCCCTGAGCCGCACCTACGAGACCGACCAGCAGACGCCCGACTCGGCGGGCACCATGACCGCGATCATGAGCGGCGTGAAGACCCGCGCCGGCTTCGTCGGCATATCGCAGGCACCGCGCCGCCAGGATTGCGAGGCCTCGCACGGGCAGGAGCTGGTGAACGCGCTGGAGCTGGCCGCCGCCGCCGGCATGGGTACCGGCGCGGTCACCACCACTCGCATCACGCACGCCACGCCCGCGGCGACCTACGGCCACCTGCCCGAGCGCAACTGGGAGGTGGATGCCGACCTCACACCTGCGGCCAAGGCACAGGGCTGCAAGGATTTCGCCGCGCAACTGATCGACTTTCCGGTGGCCGGCGGGCTCACTGTGGCCATGGGCGGCGGCCGCACGGAATTCATGCCTGCCGGCATGGAGGATCCGGTGGAGCCGGGCAAGGTGGGCCAGCGCCTGGATGGCCGCGACCTGATCGCGGAATGGCGGCACAGGCACCCGCAGGGCGCCTACGTGTGGAGCGGCCGGCAGCTGGCATCGCTGGACCCCGCCCGCACGCCGCAATTGCTGGGCCTGTTCAACAGTTCGCACCTGAACTACGAGCATGAGCGCACCCGCGACCACCTGGACGAGCCCAGCCTGGCCGAGATGACCACCGCTGCCATCGAGGTGCTGAAGCGGCATCCGAACGGTTTCTTCCTGATGGTGGAGGGCGGCCGCATCGACCACGCGCTGCACGCGGGCAACGCCTACCGCGCGCTGGAGGAAACCATTGCCATGGCGGACGCGGTGCAGGCCGCGCTGGAGCATACCGATCCGCGCGACACCCTGATCGTGGTGACCGCGGACCACAGCCACACGCTGACCTTCGCCGGCTATCCCCGGCGCGGCAACGACATCCTCGGCCTGGTGCAGGGCCCCACCGACAGCTACGACGACGAGGGCGCGGCCGGCATGGCGCGCGATGCCGCAGGCCGGCCCTACACCACGCTGGGTTTCGCCAACGGACCCGGCTACACCGGCGCCACCGACATGCAGCCGGAAGGCGGCAAGCGCTACCCGCACAACCCGCACGACTATGCGTACGCGGCCCAGGGCCGGCCGGACCTCGCCCGGGTGGCGACCGGCGATGCGGACTACATGCAGGAAAGCACCCTGCCGCTGAAGGCCGAGACGCATGGCGGCGAGGACGTGGCCATCTTCGCCCAGGGCCCCGGCGCGGCGGCGTTCCATGGCGAGATGGAGCAGAACGCCATCTTCCACGTGATCGTGCAGCACACGCCGCGCCTGCGCGGGGAGCTGTGCAGCCTGGGCAGTTGCAACGCCGGGGGCGTGCCGGTGGAACGACCCAGCTACCAGGCCTGGCTGCAGCGGGAGGCGAACCGCTAGTCGCCGGGCCGCGCGCGCGACGCAAGATGGCTGTCAAGCAATCGACACGTGGCCGCTCCACCATGGCTGGATGGCGTGCGCGGGCCGCGCCCGCCAAGGGGACTGCGGAGAGTGACATGGGTCGTTTAAGCTGGGCCGTCTTGCTGATGGGTATCTGGGCGATGGCCGGCCAAGTGCAGGCGAACGAGGCACCGCTGGCGGCGAAGGTGCTGGTGATCGGCCACCGTGGCGCCAGTGCGCTGCGGCCCGAGCACACGCTGGCCTCGTACGGCAAGGCCATCGCCGACGGCGCGGACTTCATCGAGCCGGACCTGGTGATGACGCGCGACGGCGTGCCGGTGGCGCGCCACGAGAACGAGATCGGCGGTACCACCGACGTGGCCAGCCATCCGGAATTCGCCGCCCGCAAGACCACCAAGGCCATCGACGGCCACCCGGTCACCGGCTGGTTCACCGAGGACTTCACCCTCGCCGAACTCAAGATCCTGCGCGCCCGCGAGCGGCTGCCGGCATTCCGCGGCACGGCCTACGACGGCCGCTTCCAGATCCCCACGCTGGACGAGATCATCGACTTCGTCGCCGCCGAATCGGCCACCCGGGGCCGCGTGATCGGCATCATCCCCGAGATCAAGCACGGCACCTATTTCCAGAAGGCCGGCCTGCCGATGGAGGACAAGGTGCTGGCGATCCTCGCCGCGCACGCGTACACGCGCACCGCGCCGGTGGAGATCCAGTCGTTCGAGACCGCCAACCTGCGCTACCTGCGCGGCAAGCTCGGCAAGGACCATCCCAACATCCGCCTGCTGCAGCTTATGGACGATCCTGGCGAGCATCCCTACGACGTGGTGGCCGCCGGCGGCAGGTTGAGCTACGGCGACATGATGACGCCCGCCGGCCTGCGCGAGATCGCCAGCTACGCCGATGCGATCGGCCCGGGCATCCGCGCCATCATCCCGCTGGCGGCCGACGGCACGCTGGGCAGGCCCACCGCCCTGGTGCACGACGCGCATGCGGCCGGGCTGGAGCTGCATCCCTACACCTTCCGCCCGGAGAACTATTTCCAGGCGAAGAACTTCTGGCAGGGCACCGATCCGAAGACCTTCAACGAAGCGGGCTCAGTGGCGGAGATCCGCGCCTACCTCGCGGCCGGCATCGATGCGTTCTTCACCGACGATCCCGCGCTCGGCCGCAAGGCCGTGGACGGGCGCTGACGCGCCCATCCCATCGCATTCCCGCATTCCGCGCCGATCCCGACTGCCACCGTGATGACGGCGGGCGGCGGCTCTTGGCGATACTTCACTCACACGGTGACTTCATCATGCGCATCCCCCAGGTTCCCCTCGTCGCCAGCCTGCTGGCGCTCGCCTTCGCCATGCCGGCCACGGCCGCGCCGGTGCTGATGATCTCCATCGACGGCCTGCGCCCGGCCGACGTGCTGCAGGCCGAGCAGCGCGGGCTGCACCTGCCCCACTTGCGCGCCTTCCTCAGCGATGGCAGCTACGCCGAATCGGTGCGCGGCGTGCTGCCCACGCTCACCTATCCCAGCCACACCACGCTGATCACCGGCGTTTCGCCGGAGCAGCATGGCATCGGCGGCAACCTCACCTTCGATCCGTACAACAAGAACCAGCAGGGCTGGGACTGGTACGCCAGCGACATCCGCGTGCCTACCCTGTGGGACGCCGCGCATGCGGCCGGCCTGAGCACGGCCAACGTGCACTGGCCGGTGAGCGTGGGCGCGGCGGTGGACTGGAACCTGCCGCAGATCTGGCGCACCGGCACGCCGGACGACCGCAAGCTGCTGGCGGCGCTGGCCACGCCCGGCCTGCTGCCGGCGCTCGAAAAGGACCTGGGGCCCTATGCCGACGGCATCGACGAAAGCCTGGCGGGCGACGAGAACCGCACCCGCTTCGCGGTCGCCCTGCTGGAAGCGCGCAAGCCGGATTTCATGACCGCCTACCTCACTTCGCTCGACCATGAGCAGCACGCCAGCGGACCGGATACGCCTCCCGCGCACAAGGTGCTGGAACGCATCGACGCGCTGGTCGGCGAGCTGGTACAGGCCGCGCAACGCGTCCATCCCGACGGCGTGGTGGCGGTAGTGTCCGACCACGGGTTCCTGCCGGTGCAGCGCGACGTGAACCTGTATGCGCCCTTCATCCAGGCGGGCCTGGTGACGCTGAAGGACGGTGAGGTCGCCAGCTGGCAGGCGATGCCATGGAACGACGGCGGCAGCGCCGCCATCGTGCTGCGCGAGCCGGACGATGCCGCCACCCGCGACAAGGTGGCCGCGCTGCTGGCCGGCCTCCAGAAGAATCCGGCCTATGGCATCGACCGCGTGCTGGACCAGGCGCAGGTCGTGCATGACGGCGGCACCGGGCTCGCGCAATGGTTCGTGCTGTTCAAGCCGGGCTACGAGATGGGCGCCCGGCCGGATGCGCCGCCCTCGCAGGACAGCCATTACCACGGCATGCACGGCTACGACCCCGCGCTGCCCGCGATGCGCTCGACCTTCCTGATCGAAGGGGCGGGCATCCCCGCGGGCAGGAACCTGGGCGACATCGACATGCGCGACATCGCGCCGACCATCGCCCATGCGCTCGGTGTCAGCCTGCCGCAGGCGGAAGGGAAGCCGCTGCTCTAAGAGCCTGTTCAACATCTCGGTGTTATCCCAGCTACCTCCTCCCAACCTCCCCCTGCCAGCAGGGGGAGGAGCCAAAACATGCACGCTCCGGCCCCCTCCCCCGCATGCAGGGGAGGGTTGGGGAGGGGTGCTTGTGGCCAAGCCGAGACTTTGAACAGCTCTAAGCGACGCCGCCGATGTGCATTGCCGCACATCGGCGGCGTTTCACGGTTCGCGCGCGCAGGTCTTAAACCTGCGTGTCATCGCCGGTACACACGCGACCTTCACGCTTGGCTGGTGCCGTCCGAACGGTTTGGACGGCTATTTCCCCTCAGGTACCTCCATCACCACATCGTGCGGATTCGTGGCGAATCCGCGCGCGAGGATTCGTCATGCCCAAGCATTCCCTTCGCAGGACCGCGCTCGCCTTGGCCATCCTGGGTTTCTTCCATAGCGGGCTGCTGCTCGCCGAGGATGGCGCCGCTGCCGCGCCGACCGCGCCCGCCGATGCGGCGGACGCCAGCAAGGACAACCCCAAGACCATGGAGGCGGTATCGGTCGTGGCCAGCGGCGAGACACGCCAGGTGCAGAAGGTCACCGCCCAGGACATCCAGACGCTGGCGCCGGGCAGCAGCCCGCTCAAGGCCATCGACAAGCTGCCGGGCGTGAGCTTCCAGTCGGCCGACCCATGGGGCGCCTACGAGTGGTCCACCCAGATTTTCCTGCACGGCTTCGACCAGAGCCGCCTCGGCTTCACCCTCGACGGCATCCCGCTGGGCAACATGAGCTACGGCACCACCACCGGCCTGCAGGTGACCCGCGCGATCAGCAGCGACAACATCAGCACGGTGGAACTGGCCCAGGGCGCCGGTGCCCTGGGCACGGCCTCGAACACCAACCTGGGCGGCACCATCCAGTTCTATTCGGCCGACCCGGACGCAGTGGCCGGCGCGCGCATCAACCAGGTGCTGGGTTCGGATTCCACCCACCGCACCTTCGTGCGCCTGGATTCGGGCGACTACCACGGCTTCTCGATGTACGTGTCCTATGACCACGCCGACACCGACAAGTGGAAGGGCTATGGCGACCAGAAGTCCGACCAGATCAACCTGAAGGCGGTGTACCAGTGGAGCGGCGGCAGCATCAGCCTGTTCCACGACGATTCGCGCCGCAAGGAATACGACTACATGGACCTGTCCCTGGCCAGCCAGAAGGCGCTGGGCTGGAACTGGGACTACCTGCAGCCGAACTGGGGCGAGGCGGTGCAGATCGCCAACGCATACAACGGCAACGGCAGCTACCCGGCCGTGCTGTCCAAGCTGCCGGCCGGCTATGACTTGGTCGATTCCACCTACTACGCCGGTGGCGGCATCCGCCGCGACAGCCTCACTGGCCTGAGCGGCACCTTCAACCTGAGCGAGCATGCCACGCTCAACCTGGGTACCTACTACCACGACAATCGCGGCGAGGGCCAATGGGCCACGCCGTACGTGCCTTCCTCGGCCAGCGTGCCGCTGGCGATGCGCACCACCGACTACGGGCTGGACCGCTACGGCGCCACCGGATCGCTGCAGTTCTCGCTGGGCAACAACGACGTCGAGGTGGGCTTCTGGGGCGAGAACGCCAAGACCAACCAGGAGCGCAACTACTTCTACCTCACCGGTGCCTACGACTACCTGAGCAATTTCTACGAGGCGCAGGCGCCGTTCGCGCGCGACTTCCTGCAGCACTACGTCACCCAGACGCGCATGGCCTATGCGGCCGACACCATCCACCTGCTGGACGACCGCCTCACCGTGAACTTCGGCGCCAAGGCACTGGGCGTCACCAACACGGCCGACTCGTGGGTGCCGAGCGCCGCGCTGGCGGCCGGCCGCATCCGCGCCAGCGACGGCTTCCTGCCGCAGGCGGGCGTCAACTACAAGATCGACGCGCACCAGGAGGTCTATGCCTCCTACAGCAAGAACCTGTCGGCCTACGGCTTCCTGCCCTTCAGCCAGTCGCAGGCGGCGTTCGACGCCAGCAAGGGCTCGCTCAAGCCCGAGCAGTCGCAGACCCTCGAACTGGGCTATCGCGTGCACGGCGACAGCTTCGAGGCGTCGGCGGACGCGTACATCACCCGTTTCACCAACCGCCTGCTGGCGGTGTCGCCGTGCAGCGCGGTGCAGACCTGCTCGGCCATCCTCAACAACGTGGGCTCGGTCAAGAGCACCGGCGTGGACCTGGCGGTGATCTGGCGCCCGGTGGAGCACGTGCGCTGGCTCAACACGCTGTCCTACGACAACTCCAAGTACCAGGACGACTACCTCAACAACGGCGTGGTGGCGACCGACGGCAAGTACGTGGTCGGCATTCCCACCTGGATGTTCACCAGCGACCTCAGCTACAGCCAGGGACCGTGGAGCGCGAGCATCGATGGCAAGTACACCGGCCGCCGCTACATCACCTACATCAACGACTCCCAGGTGCCCTCGTACTGGCTGTTCGAGGCGGGCGTGAACTACGACGTGGGCGAGGTATCCCTGCTCAAGGACGTGAGCCTGGGCCTGAACGTCACCAACCTGTTCAACAAGCGCTACTTCGCCACCACCGGCACCAACGGCTACGTGGCCTCCGACCCGATGGGCTGGAATCAGACCCTGATGGCCGGCGCGCCGCGCCAGGTGTTCTTCAACATCAACGCGAAGTTCTGACCGGAAACATCTCGGTGTGGCCGCAGAGCACCCCTCTCCAACCCTCCCCTGCGTGCAGGGGGAGGTCGGGAGGGGGCTGGGACGACACCGAGAGGTTGAACAGGCTCTAAGATCGGACGCGTCCGGGCCAAAGGGGATCGGGGCATGTCCGTTTCAAACGCTGCGATGGCGCCTGCCGCGCCACGCGGCATCGACCTGGCGATCGCGCTGGCGGCCGTGGCCGCCATCGTGGGCGCCATCCTTGCCGGTCCCGACGCCGCCGACGGCTGGCGCTGGCTGCACTGGGCGTGCAAGCCGCTGGCGACGTTGCTGATCCTCTATACCGCCTGGCGCGCCGCGCCGCCCATCTCGGTGGACTACCGACGCTGGATGGTGGCGGGCATGACGTTCTCGCTGGCCGGCGACATCTTCCTGATGCTGCCGGCGGACACCTTCGTGGCGGGCCTGGTGGCGTTCCTGCTGGGCCACCTTTGTTTCCTCCGTGCCCTGCTGGTGGGTACGCGATTCACCGCGCGTTCGCTGGCGCTGCTGGCCTGCCTGGCCTACGGGGCGATCAACCTGTGGGCGCTCTGGCCTTCGCTGCCGGACGCCCTGCACCTGCCGGTGGTGGTCTACGTGGCGGTGCTGGCCAGCATGGCGGGCCAGGCCACGGCGCGTGCCTGGCGGCATGTCCACGATGCGCTGGCGAAGCCGGCGCGCTGGGCGGCGGTGGGCGCGCTGCTGTTCATGCTCAGCGATACACTGCTGGCCTGGAACCGTTTCCGCCTCGCCATTCCGCTGTCGGCGCTATGGATACTGGCCACCTACTACGCGGCGCTGTGGTGCCTGGCGCGTTCGGTCCACGGGACGGGTAAGCACACGTGAACATGCAGGAAACCATCATTACCTGGGCTACGCCGGCATTCTTCGCGCTGATCGCGCTGGAACTGCTGGTGGCGAAGTGGCGCGGCCGCGTCGTGTACCACAGCAGCGACGCCATCAACAGCCTCGCGCTGGGCGTGATCTCGCAGATCGTGGCGGTGTTCGGCAAGCTGCTCAGCTTCGGCATCTACGCGTGGTGCGTGGAGCGCATCGCGCTCTTCCACCTGCAGGCCGACCGCGCGTGGGTATGGGTCACCGGCTTGCTGTGCTACGACTTCTGCTACTACTGGCTGCACCGCGCCGGGCATGAGGTGAACATCCTGTGGGCCGCGCACGTGGTGCATCACCAGAGCGAGGACTACAACCTCACCACCGCGCTGCGCCAGACCGGCAGCGGCGTGTTGCTGGGCTGGCTGTTCTATCTGCCGATGGCGGTCGCGGGCTATCCGCTGGAAGTGTTCGTGGTGGTGGCGCTGATCGACCTGCTGTACCAGTTCTGGGTGCACACGGAGGTGATCGGGCGCCTGGGCTGGTTCGACCGCGTGTTCTGCTCGCCCTCCAACCATCGCGCGCACCATGCGGTGAACGACAAGTACCTGGACCGCAACTACGGCGGCATCTTGATCCTGTGGGACCACCTGTTCGGCACCTTCGTCGAGGAGGACGACGCGGACCCGCCGGTATTCGGCACCCGCTCGCCGCTGCGCAGCTGGAACCCGCTATGGGCCAACGCCGAGGTGTACTGGGCTACGGCGAAGGACGCCTGGCACGCGCGGCGCTGGCGCGACAAGCTGCTGGTGTGGATCAAGCCGCCGGGCTGGCGGCCGGCGGATGTGGCCGAACGTTTTCCCAAGCCGGCCTTCGATATCCGCCGCGGACGTTACCTGCCGCCGCTGCCGCGTGGGTTCACCGCCTATAGCCTGGTGCAGTTCGCGTTGCTGCTGGGCATGGCGGTGCAGTTCCTCGACCTGGCCAAGCACCTGCCCGCCGCCGCGCTGGCCGGCTATGCCGTGTTCCTGGTGCTCAGCCTCACCGCGTTGGGCACGCTCACCGAGGGGCGGCGCAGCGGCATCGGCTGGGAACTGGCGCGCCTGTTCGCCACCGCGCTGGTGCCGCCGCTTACCGGAGGCTGGTTCGGGCTGCCGCATCTGGACGTCCGAATGGTGGCCGCGCTGGCGGCCGTGCCCGTGCTCAGCGCGTTGGTGCTGGGCTGGCTGGCGCTCTCCGCGCCCGCCCGCGCGGACGGCGGCAAGGCCGTTCCAGGCTAGCGTCGCGCAACTGCGCACCGTTGTCCGGGGCGCTCCGCGCCGCCCGCGGATATAGGCCAGTGGTCATGCATGCGGCGCCATCGGGCAGGCGCAGCGTGGCAGCGGCGTGGGCATTCGCTATGATCGCGGCTCGTTTGTCCTGGGAATGAGCTGATGGGTTTCTTCAATAAGCTGGTGCGCCACAAGCCGGTGGAGCTGTTGCAGGCCGAAGCCGGCAAGCGCGGAGACTTCCGCCGCGTGCTGGGCTTATGGCAACTCACCGCCATCGGTATCGGCGGCATCATCGGCGTGGGCGTGTTCGTGCTGGCCGGCCAGCAGGCCGCGCTCAACGCCGGCCCCGCCGTGGTCATCTCCTTCCTGATCGCGGGCATCGCCAGCGCGGCGGCGGCGCTGTGCTACGCCGAGTTCGCCGGTCTGATCCCGGTCACCGGCAGCGCCTACACCTACGGCTACGCGGTGCTGGGCGAACTGGCCGCCTGGCTGATCGGCTGGGACCTGCTGCTGGAATACGCGCTGATCGTCGCGGTGGTGGCGATCGGCTGGTCCGGCTACGTGCAATCGGCGCTCGCCAGCATGGGGCTGGATCTGCCGATATGGGCGCGCGGCGCCATCGGCACCGGCGAGGGCCACGTGTTCAACGTGATCGCCGCGCTGGTGACGCTGGCGGTGGCGGCGCTGCTGACCTTCCGCACCGAGTGGGGCGCGCGCTTCAACACGCTGGTGGTGGCGATCAAGGTCGCCGCGGTGGCGCTGGTGATCGGCGTGGGCGTGTTCTACGTGAAGGCGTCCAACTGGGTGCCGTTCATTCCCGCGCGCGTGGTCGGCCCCGATGGCGTCGGCCACTTCGGCTTCCAGGGCGTGGCCACCGCCGCCGCCGTGGTGTTCTTCGCGGTGTTCGGCTACGACACGCTGACCACCGCCGCGGAGGAGTCGAAGAACCCGCAGCGCGACCTGCCGCGCGCGGTGCTGCTGTCGCTGCTGATCTCGATGACGATGTACCTGGCCGTGTCGCTGGTGCTCACCGGCATCGCCCACTACGAGACGCTCAATACCGATGCGCCGGTGGCGGATGCGTTCAAGGGCCTGGGTCTGCACTGGGTGGCGATGATCATCTCCGTCTCGGCGGTGTTCGGCCTGATCAGCGTGCTGTTCGCCTTCATGCTGGGCGCCACGCGCATCTGGTTTGCGCTTGCGCGCGACGGGCTGCTGCCGTCGTGGTTCGCCAGGGTGCATCCGCGCTACGGCACGCCGCACCGCCCCACCGTTGCGCTCGGCGTGTTCACCGCGCTGGTGTCCGGCCTGCTGCCGATCGAGGAGGTGGCCAAGCTGGTCAACATCGGCGTGCTGTCGGCCTTCATCGTGATCTGCAGCTCGGTGATCATCCTGCGCCGGCGCAAGCCCGAGCTGCCGCGCGCGTTCCGCACGCCGCTGGTGCCGCTGATCCCGCTGGTCGGCATCGGCTTCTCGATCTGGCTGCTGTCGGAACTGCCGGCGATCACCTGGAAGGTATTCCTGGTGTGGGTGAGCCTGGGCCTGGTGATCTACTTCGGCTACGGCATGCGCCATAGCAAGCTTGGAAAAACCTGAGATTCGCATCCCGTTGTAGGAGCGCACCCAGTGCGCGACCGCCATGCCCCGTTGCCTGTCGCGCACTGGGTGCGCTCCTACAGTTGATGGGATCGGATAAAAAAACGGCCGCTTGCGCGGCCGTTTTTCGTCATCGCAATGAGTGCGCTTAGAAGCGCACTTCCACCGAGGCGGAGTAGGTCGCCACGTTGGCTTTGCCGCTCAGGTCGTCGGCGCTGCCGCGGTCGTACTTCACGTGGTAGTTGTCGTAGTTCAGCGCCAGGCTGACGTTCCTGGTGATGTCGTAGCCCACGCCGGCGCCGGCGTACCAGCCGTTGTTCCAGCTCTTCTGGGTGGCCGAGACGTCGCCCACGGTGACGGCACCGGTGGTGCGCGAGCGCAGGTAGCCGCCGTGGCCGGTGACATACCAGTTGTTGTAGAAGTTGTACTTGGCGGTCAGGCCGACCTGGCCGACGCGCGGCTTGGCCGAGACGCTGGCGAAGTCGAAGTTGTTCTTGACCTTGCCGAGGTAGGCGTAACCGATTTCCGCGCCCACGATGCCATTCCAGCGCCAGCCGAAGCGGACGTTCTGGAACACGTCGGTCTTGTCGGAGGCGCCGCCGAGGCGGTAGTTGCTCTGGCCGAGGTTGCCGGCAACGAAGAAGTTGTCGAGCTGGCTGGCCTCGTCGGCCTTGGCGGCGAACGGTGCAACGGCTACGACGGCCAAGGCGGCCGCCATCAGAGTCTTGTTCATGGTGTGCTCCATCTTTTTTTGTGTTTCCGCTGCGACGACAAGGGGGAAGGTCGCGGCGGTCCGCGTGGGGATCGCGGTAGTGAAAGGATACGGGTTTTTAACGGATGGGAGCCCTGTTGCGGCGTTTGCGGGATGGGCGAGGTTCAGCCACTGCCATGACCAATGGCAGGGTGTGAGGTATGCCATCGCGCACTAGCATCGGAGGTTCATGTGCCGTGCAGCCAGAGCGCCAGGCCGCACGGGTTCGTCATAGGAGAACCTCTTGAAAGCCTCGCGCCTCGCTTCCGCCATTCTCGTTTCCACCCTCGGGCTGGGCAGCTTCGCCGCGCTCGCCGACGTGCCCGCGCCGCAGGACATTCCGTTCGACGGCACGCTGAAGATCAGCGTCGATGCGACCGACATCGCCCATCGCATCTTCCGCGTGCGCGAGGTGGTGCCGGCCAGGCCGGGCCCGCTCACGCTGCTGTACCCGCAGTGGCTGCCGGGCAACCATTCGCCGACCGGCCCGATCGACAAGCTGGCCGGCCTGGTGGTGAAGGCCAACGGCAAGGTGGTGCCGTGGAAGCGCGATCCGCTCAACGTGTACGCCTTCCATATCGACGTGCCGCAGGGCGCGAGCGAAGTGGATGTGGCGTTCCAGTTCCTCTCCGCGCAGGACACCCGCCAGGGCCGCGTGGTGATGACGCCGGAAATGCTCAACCTGCAATGGAACACGGTGTCGCTGTATCCGGCGGGCTACTTTGCCAGCCGCATCAAGGCCGAGACCAGCGTGACCTTCCCGGCCGGCTGGCAGTTCGGCAGCGCGCTGGAAGTGGCCTCGCGCAGCGGCGACACGGTGCAGTTCAAGCCGATCGACTACGATGACCTGGTCGACTCGCCGATCTATGCCGGCAAGTACTTCAAGCGCGTGGACCTGGATCCGGGCGCCAAGACGCCGGTGTTCATCAACATCGTCGCGGACGATCCGAAGTACCTGGAGATCACCCCCGAGCAGCTGAAGATCCACCAGAACCTGGTGCAGCAGATGTACAAGCTGTATGGCGCGCACCACTACGACCACTACGATTTCCTGTTCTCGCTCAGCGAGAAGATGTCCGGCAACGGCCTGGAACACCACCGCTCCAGCGAGAACGGCGTGGGCCCCGGGTACTTCACCGAGTGGGACAAGAACGTGACCTCGCGCGACCTGCTCGCGCACGAGTACAACCATTCCTGGGACGGCAAGTACCGCCGCGGCGCCGATCTTTCCACGCCCAGCTTCAACGTGCCCATGCAGGACAGCCTGCTATGGGTGTACGAGGGCCAGACCCAGTTCTGGGGCTACGTGATGGCCGCGCGCTCGGGCCTGTGGAAGCAGGACGAGGCGTTGGACATGCTGGCCAACGTGGCCGCCACCTACGACAAGGGCCGCCCGGGCCTGGAGCAGTGGCGCAACATCCAGGACACCACCAACGACCCGGTCATCGCGATGCGCCGCCCGCTGCCGTACCGCAACTACCAGATGAGCGAGGACTACTACTCCGGCGGCCAGATGATCTGGCTCGACGTGGATGGCAAGCTGCGCGACCTCACCGGCGACAAGCGCTCCATCGACGACTTCGCCAGGGCCTTCTTCGGCGTGAAGAACGGCGAGTGGGACGTCAACACCTACACCTTCGAGGACGTGGTCAAGACGCTCAACGACATCGCCCCGTACGACTGGGCCAGCTACCTGCGCGAACGCCTGGACGGGCACGGCCCGCTGATCGGCGGTTTTGCGGCCAATGGCTGGAAGCTGGTCTACAACGACAAGCCCTCGGCGGTAAGCAAGGCGCTGGAGACCCGCACCGGCGGCGCCAATCTCACCTATTCGCTGGGTGTATCGCTGGGCAAGGGCGGCGACATCATCGACGTGCTGTGGGACGGTCCTGCCTTCAAGGCCGGCCTGTCGCCGGGCATGAAGATCATCGCGGTGAACGGCAAGGAATACTCCAGCGACGCCGTCAAGGACGCGGTGACCGCTGCGGCGAAGGACAAGAGCCAGCCGGTGGAATTGCTGGTGAAGAACTTCGACGAGTACAAGACCCTGCGCATCGACTACCACGACGGCCTGAAGTACCCGCACCTGGAACGCATCGCCGGCAAGCCGGACCGCTTGTCCGAGCTGCTCAAGGCCCGCTGACCGCGGGAGGCCATTGTAGGAGCGCACCCAGTGCGCGACCGCGGAGCGCACAACATTCCGCTTCGCAGGCCGGTCGCGCGCAAAGCGCGCTCCTACAAAGGGCCAGGGACACATGGGCGCCCGCCCCCAACTCCGCTATACTGCGCATCCGCCGTGCGGCCCGGGCCTTGCCCCGCCCACGCGCCGACGCTCATGCGCCCGTAGCTCAGCCGGATAGAGTAGTGGCTTCCGAAGCCATTGGTCGGGGGTTCGAATCCCTCCGGGCGCGCCATATGCCGGTTCGACGAGATCGAGTTCGTTGCATTCCTGGAGCCCCGCCCAATGGCGGGGTTTTGTTCTGGACATCCGGCGTGGCCCTGTGCCTGCGGCTGGGCGGCAAGCTGGCCTCCAGATGATGCTCCACGGCGAGGTGCAGCCTCGTTCCAATGCGAGCAATATCAAACTAGAACCCGGGGCGGTACGGCGGTCCAGAATAGGGGCGCCAAGTTGCGCATGGGCTCTCCAAGGTGGCGAAGGATTCATGGGTCGAGCAGTCGGCCGGACGGCTCGGTTGACGATGGACGGAGGACCGCATGATTGCCGAAACAGACACCCGGTCGTCATCGAGCCGACCATTGATCTCGATCGACGAGATCCTGCATGCCAGGCCGCAGCAACCCATCTCAAGCACCCGTGAGCGCGGCTGGAGCGGGGTGACGGTCGACCTGCATCGTCCCTATTTCAAGTGCGCCGAGAGCTATGCCGGGCTGGACCACCATTTGATCTGCTATTGCCCTTCCGGCAGTGCCCGGTTGATCCAGCGGCGCGCGGGCACCGTCCATCATGGCATGGTCAAGGCGGGAGCCTCGCTGATCATGCCGGCCGGCTACCCTTCGTCCTGGGAAGGCGACTCGGGCTTGTCCGCGCGGTTGCGCATCCCGACCTCGCTGATCGCCGCCGCCGCCGACCAGTTGGGGCGGCACGCGGTGCCGCAGGTGGAAATCCGCAACGTTTTCGAGGTGTTCGATCCCGTCATCGGTCGCCTGGTGCAGACCTTCCTTGCCGAGATGGAGATGAAGCCGCACCCGTGCCAGGTGCTGATGGTCGATGCGCTCTCCATCGCGATCGCCGCCCACCTGCTCCGGCGCTACAACACCTTCGGCGTCGAGGAACCCGATCGCGTCCGCATGCTCGGCCGGCTGGAGATGGCGCGGCTGACGGCGTTCATCGAGGACAATCTCCATCGAAGCATCACCCTGGAGGACCTCGCGGGCCAGGTGAATGTCAGCCGCTTCCATTTCTGCCGGATCTTCAAGAAAAGCACGGGGGTGACCGCCTTCAGCTTCGTGGAGCAATGCCGGATACGGCGTGCCCAGGTGCTGATCGTGGAGACCAACCTCTCGCTGGCCGAGATCTCGCTGATGGTCGGTTTCGCCGACCAGAGCCACCTCACGCGCAGGTTCCACTTCCATGTCGGCTGCACGCCCGCGGCCTACGCGCGGGAGCATGGCTGCCGCCGCCCCGCCCGACGCGCGGCGACCAGGGAATAAACCGCCACCCGCAATGGGCATCAAGCCGGCGCAAGAAGTGTCAATTCTCCGGGGCGCGGGCCACGTAGCATGTCGTCCGCCGATGTATCCGTTGGAAGGGAGTGCCGGCATCTCGTCTCCCGGTCCAGAGGCACCGGGTCGCGCTCGCGAAGTCACGCCGCTTCCGCGCGCCCTCCGCCGTGCCTTCAACCATGACGCGTGGGACCCGAAGCGATGCGCAAGAGCAAGTTCACCGAGAGCCAGATCGTCGCCCTGCTGCAGCAGATCGAGGGTGGCCGCCAGGTCAGGGAGGCCTGCCAGGAACTTGGCGTATCGGAAGCCACTTATTACGTATGGAAGTCCAAATACGGCGGCATGGACGATGCCGACCTCCACCGGTTGCGCGACATCGAGGCCGAACACGGCAAGCTCAAGCGGATGTACGCCGAGCTGGCCATGGAAAACCAGGCGTTGAGGGATCTCATCGCGAAGAAGTCATAGATGGGCCCGCTGTCGCGCGGCGCCTTACTGGGTACGTGGTTCGCCGGCGCGGCCGGATGCGTCCCGCCAGCGAAGGATCAGGTGGTCCAGCGACAGCGGCCCGGGTCCCAGCGCGATGATGGCGATGGCCAGGGCCGCCCAGTAGAGGTGGAAGTTCATCCAGCCATCGGGAAACACCAGTTGGATCACGCCGGTCATGACGAGCAGCGCGAGCGCCGCCAGCCGCGTGGCCAGGCCTATCGCGAGCAGGACGGGCAGGATGGTTTCCGCGAGCGCGACCACGAAGGCCACCGTGTCGGGTGCCGGAAAACCATAGGTTCCGCCGAAGAGATGCAGCTTGAACTGGTTTTCGAACAGGTAGACCGTCCCGGCGGAAAGCGACGGGAAACCATCCCACCGGGTCAGTCCCGAGCGGAGGAAGGGCAGCAGCAGGGCGATCCGCAGCAGCGGCGGCGCGGCTAGTCCGGCGGTCGCGCTGGCCCACCGCCGGGCCTTGCCGATGCCGTGGCCGATGCTTGCATGGGGATGCGTCAGGTTCATGGGAGCCTCGCCATCAAGGGGAATCCGGCGCAGGGTCCGGGGACAGGCCGACGATGGCGTCGAGCGCCAGCAGCCCGGAAAGCGTGCCGGCCAGGTCGGTCTTTGCATCCTCATCCAGGGCGCCGGCCGCCGCGCTCGCCACGGGCATGCCGGCCGCCAGGCCCTGGATGAAGAGCGCCGCGCCCCTGGGCACGATTCGTACCTCGACCTCGGCGTCGGGCCGGACCACCAGGGCATCCTCGCCCTCGCCGGTGTCGATGGCGCGCACCGTCCCGCCATCGATGTTCATCCGCCACAGGCTCACCACGGGAAAGGCCGATCGCACCACGCGCAACGACGGGTGCAGGGCCAGGCGGAGCGCCGGCAGGCGATCCCGCGGCATGCCGGCGAGCAGGGCCGGGTCGAGCGGCGACGCCTCGGCCGCGTGGTACGACGCCAGCCACGCCCATTCCATCCGCGCGACGTCGGCCAGGTACGGCACGCCCGCCGCAGGCTCGAACGCGCCGATGAAACCGGCGAACGTCTCGCCGTAGCCGAGCATCACCGGCGAGCGGGGTGGATGGCGCGCGGCGTAGATCCGCGCCATCGCCGGGAAGAACGTGTCGCCCACGATGCGCCGCACGGCCGGGAAGGCCGCGCCCAGCGCGTCGATGAGGCCGGCGGCGACATTGTTCCGGTAGACGGCGAAACGCTTGGCGCTCGGTTTTCCCTCCGGATCGACGATGCCGGCGGGCACCGGCAGGCCGGGGTCCAGGAGGGCCGCGGCGAATTCGCGCTGGCGTTCGTCCAGGCGGCGAGGGCCGGCATGGCTGGCGCGCGGCATCGGCGTCACGGCCGGTGGGGGCGCTGGACGACGTTGGTCCAGAACCGGCGCAGGCTGTCGACGCCGCCGGCCGTCGAACTCCACAGCGTCGTGTCGCCCACGAGCAGGGTGCCGGCGAAGGTTTCCTGGCGCGACTGGAGCAGGGCGTCGAAATGGCTGCGCCCGCGCGTGAAGGGATGTGGCGGCGCCGTCGGATCGATCTTCTGGCGGGCCAGCACATCCAGCCTGCCTGCGGATGCACCCAGCCGATCGAGCTGCGGCAGGTGGGCGTGCCGGTTGAACGTGGCGACGCCCTGCAACAGGTGCAGGCGATCCAGCCCGGCCTCGACCTCGATCGGCGACGGGGAGCCATCGGGCTCGGCCGCGGGACGCAGGCCGTAGCGGTTCGCCACCGGGACGCCAAGGCCGGCCAGCAGCGAGCGCGCCAGGCCTCCGAACTGCTGCCGGGGCGGAATCGTCCTGTCGCCATGGTGGAGGAATTCCACGAGCTGGCTTTGCATGCGCTCTCCGTGCGGCACGTCCGCGACGTCGCCTATGTCATGGTGCGGGCAGACGAACGCCAGGTGGTCGGGATGGTCGAGGAACGCCCGGAGGGCTTCGATCTCGGCATGGCCGGCATCCTGGCGGGTCCGCAGCGAATCGAAGCTGATGACGATGAGCGTATCGACGCCGTCGAGGAAACCCGCGTCGAGCGGCGTGGCGCGGCCGTCGCCGGCCACGCGCTCGGCCTGCGCCACCGACCGGCCGGTGAGCGTCCTCGTCCAGTCGATGAAGACGCTGAAGTTGCGCTTCATGATGTGGTCGAGGAAGCCGGCGATGCCCTGGTCGAACCGGCGCGGGTCGGCCAGTTCCTCGTAGGCCGGATAGCGCATGCGGCGGCTTTCGAACAGCGTCGGGAAGCGATCCTCGATCACGCCGAGGGGTGCCCCGGTTTCGCCGGGATGGCTCCAGGCGTAGTAGATGGCGACCTTGCGCGCGATCATTCCTTCTCTATCCCCTGGCCATGGCCGCCAGGCGGGACGATTGCCGTGACGCCTGCGGAACCGGCGGCAGCGACGCCTGGAGGATGGCGTCGGCGCGCTCCGCTTGCGCCTTGAGGATCGGCCATGCCGGCACCGCGGCGTCCCATTCGATCAATGCCGGGACCGGGCCGGTCCGGCGCACCGCCCGGGCGAACAGATCCCACACCACCGCCGCGACCGCGCGGTCATGGGTGTCGATGAGCAGCGGCCGTCCCTGTTCGTCCGCATCGTCCGCATGCCCGGCCAGGTGGATCTGCCGTACCGCGGCCAGGGGAAACGCATCCAGGTAACGGGTGGGATCCCAACGCTGGTTGGTGCATGCGACGTACACGTTGTTGATGTCCAGCAGGAGGCCGCAGCCGCTGCGGCGGGCGATCTCGGCGATGAAGTCGGTTTCCGAATACGTGCTTTCGCAAAACGCCACATAGGTCGAAGGGTTCTCCAGCAACACCTGGCGCCCGAGTGTTTCCTGCACCTCGTCGAGGTGCTCCACCACGCGGGCCAGCGTCTCCCGCGTGTAGGGCAGCGGCAGCAGATCGTTGAGAAAGCCCGCGTCGTGGCTCGACCAGGCCAGGTGCTCGGAGACCAGCCCCGGCGCGTAGCGCGTGACGAGTGCCTTCAGCCGGCCAAGATGCGCTGCATCGAGCGGCCGGTCCGCGCCGATCGACAGGCCGACGCCGTGGATGGAAAGCGGGTAGGCATCGCGGATGGCGGACAGGTAGCGATGCGGCGGACCGCCCGCGCCCATGTAGTTTTCCGCGTGCACCTCGAAGAAGCCGACCTCCGGCCGCGTGTCCAGGACCACGCGGTAGTGTTCGGCCTTCAGGCCGACGCCGGCACGCCAGGGCAGCCGGATGCTTGCGGCGGAAACGGACGGCTCGGACAAGGGAGTAGGCCTCTGCGCGCGGGGAGGAAGCCGGGCCCCGCGAGGCCCGGCGTCGGCGTCCCTGGGTCAGACCTTCGGGGTGAGGCTGCCGGGGCCGTTCGGCGTCGAGATGCTGGTACAGGTGCCCTTGGGCACCAGCCGGAAGGCGTTGCCCTGATAATCGGCCGTGCTGGTGCCGGCGCAGGTGGTGCCCGGCCCCGCGTAGCAGTCGTTGTGGCCCTTCAGGGCCGTGCCGAAGCAGGGTTCCACCTTGCCGGCCTTGACCAGCGCGGTGTGCTCCGCCTGGATCTTCTTCTGCGCGGGAGTGAATTCCTGCGCATGGGCGGGCGCGACGGAAAGGCCGAGGGCGGCGGCAAAGACGCCGGCGACGAGGGCGGACAGGGTGCGGTCAGACATGCGTGTTCTCCAGTGCTTGGGGGGAAACTGCGACCGGGGAGCCAGGGTGCCTTGCCGGCGCCATGGCCTCGCCGCCCCGCCAAGCTACGGGAGAGAGGGCTGTGGAGGATTGAGTGATCTTGCGCCGCCTGGGACCGGCTTGCCCTTGCATGCGGCTGGACTTCGCCGGGGTCAGTGCGCGCTGAAGCGTGATTCCTGCAGGTCGACCTCGCGGACCAGGGCGCGCGTCGCCTCTTCCGTCAGCTTGCCCGAGCGGGCGATCCGGTACAGCTCGTCGCGCTCGGCGCGCAGTGCCACGATGCGCAGCCCGCGTTCGATCTCCTCGAGCGTGCGGGTGGGCTGGCTCGCGTCGCCGGCGTCGGTGCGCGCCTGGATCTGCTCCCGGTACTGCGCCAGTACCCTGGCCCCGGCCTGCGTATACAGGCCAAGGTCGCTCGTTTCGTTGCCCGCCTCCTGCATGGCGCGCTCCACCGCGAGGATCGCGGCGCGGGCCGCGGCGGAGCGCGCCGCCTCCGCCTGGCGCTGCTCCAGCGTCCCGCGCGGCAGCCTGATGCCGCTCATCAGCAAGGGCAGCCCGGCATTGGCGGCAAGCAGGGTCACGACGATCACCCCGGCGGCGAGGAAGATGGCGAGGTCCCGGGTCGGGAAGCCGGCGCCGCCGCGCAAGGCCAGCGGCAGCGTCATCACGCCGGCCAGCGTCACCGCGCCGCGAACGCCGGCCAGCGTGGTCACGGCGACCAGCCGCCAGCCCGGCGCGCTGATCCCGTGGCCGTCGCGCGCCGCGCGGAACAGGATCAGGCGAAGGGATGCCCAGGCCCACAGGGCCCGCAACAGGTAGAGGATGGCGCTGATCGCGGCGACGTAGGCCAGCAGCCACAGCGCGTGCTGTCGCCCGGTCGGCTGGATGGCCCGCCCCGCGCCGGCGATGATGCCCGGCAACTGGTGTCCCAGCAGGACGAAGACCACGCCGTTCCCCGCGAACTGGACGGCGTCCCAGACGGCGGCGCGGCGGATGCGCGTGCTGGCGAGCGCGCGCCCGGCGAGTTCCTCGTAGCTCATCACCACGCCCGCGGTAGCGGCCGCCAGGATGCCCGACGCGGCGAGCCGGTCGGCCAGCAGATAGGCGCCGAACGGGATGAGCAGGCTGATGAGGATCTGCGTGCCCGTCTCCTCGCCGAAATGCCTGGCCGTCCAGTCCTTCGTCGCATTGGCCGCCAGGGTCACCGCCGCGCCGGCCAGCACGCCGCCGCCGGCCAGCCACAGAAACGTCCGGGATGCCTCGGCGGGCGAGAAGTAGCCGGTCAGCGCGGCCGCGACGGCGAAGCGCAGGCAGACCAGGCCGGAGGCGTCGTTGAGCAGGGCTTCTCCCTCCAGGACGTGCATCAGCCGCCTGGGGAGCGGGGTCCGCTCGGCCATCGCCGATACCGCGACCGCATCCGTGGGCGACAGCACGGACGCGAGCGCGAAGGCGATGGGCAACGGCATGACCGGCACCAGCCAGTGGATGAACAGGCCCGCGCCCAGGACCGTGAACAGGACCAGGCCCAGGGCGAGCGCGCCGATCGTCCACTTGTCGCGCAGCAGGCCCTCCTTGGAAATGTGCCAGCCATCGAGGAACAGCAGCGGGGCGACGAACAGCAGCAGGAATACCTCGGGCGACAGCGAGACGTGGAAGTCGAACAGCTGCGCCAGCAGCGCGCCGAGTCCGGTCTGCACGATCGCCAGGGGAAGGCGGACGCGCACCACGCGCTGGACGATGCTGCTGACGACGACGCTCGCCAGCAGCAGGAGAGTGGTCGTTATCGCTTCCATGGCTGCCCTCGTCGGTGGTCCACGTTGCACGGCACCTTCGCCAACGGCGGATGGCGAAGGCGCCTCCTGCCGTGGCACGGCGGTCGATCGCACGCATCGATGTTCGCATGGCCGGCGGGGCGAGGGAGGCGATGAGGGCCCGCGCCATCGCCGAAAGCGCAACCACAGTCAAAGCGGCGCATGAAGCGGCAATCCCAGGAGCCGGCTCGATCGCGATCCAACTGGCCAAGGCGCTGTCCGCGTACTGGGAATACATGTTCGGGCGGGCGCTGTGCCGGACGGCCGGCATGGGCGGGCAGCACACGCTGCTGGACGAGGTGGTGGTCGATGCCGGGCGGATCGCCAGGATCCTGGGCGTGCGGCTTGCGCCGATCTGCGCCGGCACGCTGCGCCAGGCCCATGCCGGGGTGGAAAGCGGCACGCTCCGCGGAAAGATCGTCATCGAGGGCTGGGATTAGGTGTCCATCCACTCGGCGCGGCCGAAACGCAAGCCCCTTCCATTCATCGCAAGACTTTCCAAGTCATGCCAGGGCGCCTTCCAGCACCCTTGGCGTGCGGCCGCACCGCCTCTTTTCCATCACCAACGCGGCATATCGATGAAGCCATCCCCGGAGCTGTACGACCTCGCGCTGGTAGCCATGGCCACGGCGCTGATGTGGATACCCTACGTGCTGGCCATGATCTGGCGTGCCGGCCTGTGGAAAACCATGGGCAACCGCGACCACGCCCTGCCGGGGCTGCCCCTGTGGGCCCAGCGGGCCCGGCGCGCCCATGCGAACGCCGTCGAGAACCTGGCGGTGTTCGCGCCGCTGCTGCTGGTAGCCGCGTCGACGGGGCTGGCTTCGCCGCTGGTGCGGACCGCCGCGAGCACCTACCTCGTGGCCAGGCTGGTCCATTACGTGGTCTATGCCGCTGGCGTGCCGGTGGTGAGGACGCTGGCATTCTTCGCCGGATGGGGGGCGACGCTGGCGGTGGCCATGGCCCTGCTCATGTCGTGACCGCCGCCATGCCGACACCATACAGGCGGAAGGCGCCTCCCGCTGAAGCGATCGCCCGGCACCGCGGTGTGCTCGGCGCCTCGATGGTCCTCGCGCTGGGTGGCTGCGCCGCGCGGGTGGCGCCGTCGTTCGAGCTGTTCGGCGCCTATTTCCCGGCGTGGATGCTGTGCGCCCTGCTGGGCATCGTCGCGGCCGTGCTGGTGCGCGTCGCGCTGGTGGCGACGGGACTTGCCAACGCGCTGCCCCTGCCGCTCTTCGCCTGCGCCTCGGTGGGAGTCTGCGCCGCCCTGCTGGCCTGGCTGTATTGGTTCGGAAGCTAGCCATGCGCAAGGGCGGCGCCATGGCGCACGGCTGGCGGGGCAAGACGGTCCTGGCCGTGCTGGTTGTCGCGGCGGTGCTGGTATCCGTCGTCGCGGCGCATCGGCGCGTGCAGGCGCCATCGACCGACGACGCGACGATCGATGCCGACGTGGTCCACGTGGCGGCAGCCGTCGGCGGGCGGATCATCGACATCCCGGTGGCCGAGAACATGCTGGTGGTGAAAGGCCAGCTATTGTTCCAGATCGATCCCGAGCCCTACCGCCAGGCGGTGGCGCAGGCGCAGGCCGAGCTGGACCTGGCCCGCGCATCGCTGGAGACGCAGCGGCGCGTGCTGTCCACGCAGCGTTCCACCGCGACCGTCGCGCGTGCGCAGGCGCGACGCGCCGTCACCAACCTGCAGCTGGCCGAACGCACGGTGGACCGGCTGCGCCCGCTCAGCGAGGAGGGTTACGTGCCGGTCCAGCAGCTCGACCAGGCGCAGACCACGCGCCACGATGCCGTCACCTCGTTGCAGCAGGCGCAGGAGCAGCAAGTCGCCGCCGAGCGCGCCGTCGATACCGAGGAAGGCGCGGAGGCCGCGGTGCGCGCGCGAACGGCCGCCCTGGCCATCGCCCGCCGGGCGCTGGCCGACACCACCGTGCGCGCGCCGCATGCCGGCCGCATCGTCGGCCTGGCGGTGACGTCCGGCGAGACGGTGCTGCCTTCGCAGGCGCTGTTCACGCTGGTGGTCACGGAGGACTGGTTCGCGGTGGCGAACTTCCGCGAATACGACTTGCGTTCCATCGCCGCCGGCGATTGCGCCACGGTCTATTCGTTGATCGACCGGCGCCGCGCGATCAAGGGCACGGTGCAGGGCATCGGCGCCGGCGTGCTGGACGAGGAACGCATCAACCTGCCGCGCGGCGTGCCCTACGTGGAACGTTCGCTCAACTGGGTGCGCGTGGCGCAGCGATTCCCGGTGCGCGTCAGCCTGGACAGGCCGCCGGAGGCCCTGATGCGCCTGGGCGCCAGCGCGGTGGTGGAGGTGAAGCATGGCGCGGCATGCCATTGAACGGCTGCGGGCGGGCGTCCGAGGCCTGTCGCGGCTGCTGTTCGCGGCCACGCCGGGACGGCGCGCGTTCGCGTTGCGCCAGGCGCTCACCTGCGCGGCGGTGGCGTGGGTGGTGGAGTTCTACCAGACGCCCGACGCGGCCTTGACGGTGTACGTGGTGTTCTTCCTCAACGCGGCCGACCGCATGACCAGCGTGGTGATGTCGGTCGTGGAGCTGCTGCTGGTGACGCTGGTCATCGCGCTGGTGCTGGGGGTGGCCCTCTTCACCATCGACGACGCCATGGCGCGGGTGGCGTGCATGGGCGTGCTGTCGTTCGGATGGCTGTTCCTGGCCTCGGCGAGCAAGCTGCGTCCCATCGCGCCGATCCTGGCCCTGATCGTCGGCTACGGCCTCGACCTGCTCGGCGGCTTCCACAGCGGCGAGGTGGCGACGCGTGCGCTGCGCTACGCCTGGCTGTTCGTGGGGATCCCGGCGGGCGTCTCGCTGCTCGCCAGCCTGCTGGCCGCGCCCTCGCCGCGCCGCCTGCTGGGGCGTGCCCTGGCCGGCCGCCTGCGCCTGTGCGCGGCGATGCTGCGCATGCACGGCGGGGACACGCGGCGCGCCTTCGCCGGGGAGCTGGCGCAGGCGCCCGGCAAGCTGCCCGAATGGTTGAGGATGGCGGCGCTGGAGGCGTCCTCGCCGCCGCCGGATCTGGCGGCCTTGAAGCAGGCGCAGGCATCGAGCCTCGCGCTGATGCTCCTGGTCCACCTCGCCACGCGCGAGGGCGGCGCGCCGTTGCCGGATGCGTGGCGCATCGCGCTGGCGGACGTCCTGGAACCCATGGCGGACATGCTTGCCGACGGCGGCTACCCGCTCGACGTGACGTTGCCGCCCGACGCGGGAGATGCCCCGTCGCCGCTGCAGGCCGCCATGCTGGACGAATTCCGCGGCGTGCTGGCTGGCTTCGCCGCGCCGCCGCCGGCCGCCGCGCCGCCGGCCACGGAACACGGCGAGGGCAAGACGGGCTTCCTGCTGCCGGATGCCTTCGGCAGCGCCGTGCATGTGCAGTACGCCCTGAAGGCCACGGCGGCCGCGCTGACCTGCTACGTGCTGTACGAGCTGCTGGACTGGCCGGGCATCCATACCTGCTTCATCACCTGCTACATCGTCGCCCTGCCCACCGCGGCGGAGACCATCGAGAAGCTGACGCTGCGCATCGCGGGCTGCCTGGCCGGCGCGCTGGTCGGTACCGCCGCCATCGTGTTCCTGATTCCCGCCGCGACCTCCATCGGCGGCCTGATGGCGATCGTCTTTCTCGGCGCCTTCGCCTGCGCGTGGATCGCCGCGGGCAGCCCCAGGATCGCCTATGCCGGTTTCCAGGTGGCGTTCGCCTTCTTCCTGTGCGTGATGCAGGGCGCCGGGCCGGCCTTCGACCTCACCATCGCGCGCGACCGCGTGATCGGCATCCTGCTCGGCAATCTGGTGGCCTATCTGTTCTTCACCCGGCTCTGGCCGGTCGGCATCGCCGGGCGCGTCGATCCGGCCATGGCCGGGCTGCTGCGCCGGCTCGGGGAGATGGTTTCGGCGCCGGCCGCCACCGCGCGCCGCGCGATCGCGGCGCAGGTGCTGGCCGGCGGTGCCGAGGTCATGCGCGACCTGGAACTGGCCCACTACGAACCGGGCCCGCTGCGTCCGTCGCGATCCTGGCTGCGCCAGCGCCGCGTGCTCTTGCGCAAGGCGCTGGCGGCGACGGCGCCCTTGCTGCTGGCCGCCGGACGCGAGGCGGCGCCGGGTGTCGCATTCGGGCAGCGGCTCGAACGGGTGGCGCGCTGGATCGATGGCGCCGAAGCTCCGCCCGCCGTCATTGCAAGCCACGCGCCGGGCACCGATGCGACGTGGGCCGTGGCCGACGCCGCGCTGCGGGCCATCGAAGGCGCGGCACCCGGGATCGAGGCGGACGGAGACGCGGGCCATGTCCATGCGCTGGTCTGACATCCTGCTGGTCCCGGCGCTGGCCCTGGGCCTGTCGGCCTGTGCGACGTCGAGCCTGGACCTGGCGCCGCCGGCCCCCGATCGACCGTGGCAACCGGCCACGAACCAGGATGGCGAGATCGTCGCCGGCGCCGCCGCGACGGCGGCGGCGGGACAGGCGGGCTACGTCCTGCCGGCCAACCGTGCCCTGGCCATGCTGCCGCCGGCGCCGGCCGGGCTCGACGCCGGCAGGGCCTATGCCTTGCCGGACCTGATCGACCTGGCCGAATCCAGCAACCCCGATACGCGCATCGCCTGGGACGAGGCGCGCCGCGCCGCGCTGGCCGAAGGCATCGCGCGCAGCGCCTACCTGCCGCAGCTCGCCGCCAGCGCGCTGGAGGGCCGGCAGCACGGCCATGCGCGCGATGCCGTCTCCGGGCTGGGCGCCGACGGCAGCGATTCGGCGCACGGCACGATTTCGGTCCTGTCCGTGCAATGGCTGCTGTTCGACTTCGGCGAGCGCTCGGCCCTGGTCGAGGCCGCGCGGCAGGTCTCCGTGGCCTCGAACATCGCCTTCACCGCCGCGCACCAGCAGGTGATCCACGCGGTGAGCACGGCCTTCTATGCGCATGCGGCCGCGCAGGCCCGCGCGCGGACGGCCGTGCAGGCGCTGGACAATGCCAGGCAGGTGGAGGCGGCCGCGCAGGCGCGCTACCGGCAGGGCATCGGCACCGTGGTCGAGGTGGCGCAGGCCCGCCAGGCGACCGCCGCGGCCGAGCTGGCGCGCGTACAGGCGCAGGGCGGCGCCAGGGACGCCTATGTCGCCCTGCTTACCGCCGTGGGCGTGCCGCCCACCAGCGAGCTGAGGATCGCGGAACTGGCGGAGCGCAAGCTGTCGCTGGACCTGGCCAGGCCGCTGGACGACATGATCGCGGCCGCGCTGTCGCGGCGGCCGGACGTGCTGGGGGCCTATGCCGCCATGAAGGCCAGCCAGGCCAACGTGCGCGCGGCGCGCGCCGAATCCCGGCCCAAGCTGTTCCTCGCCGCGACGGGCAGCTACGGCCATGGCGATCTCGACGTGGCGGCGCTGCCTGCGGCCGGCCAGCAGCCGCCTACCGTGAACGTGGGTGGGCATCACTTCGGCAGCACGGTGTTCCTGGGCGTGACCATGCCGCTGTACGACGGCGGCACGCGCTCGGCGATGCTGGCGCGGGCGCAGGCGGCCTCGGACAGCGCCGGCGCCAGGCTGGCGCAGGTGCGCGACGAAGCCGCGCGCCAGGTCGCGGTGGCCGACAATGCATTGCGCACCAGCCTGGCCGCCTGCGATGCCGCCGAGGCGCTGGTGCAGGCGGCCGGGATCACCTTCGACGCGGCGCTGGCGGCCTATCGCCGCGGCGTCGGTACGCTCACCGACGTGACCCTGGCGCAGAGCCAATGGCTACAGGCGAGGAACGCCCGTAGCGATGCGCGCAGCCAGGCGCTGACGGCCGCGGCCACGCTCGCCCTGGTCACCGGATCGCTGGGAGCCGCGCCGGCGTGGTAGGGCGATGCGTCGGTCCCGGCCATCGCCAGCGGACGCGCCGCCCGGCGGCGGTGCATCCGCCGACGTACCGGATCGTCAATGATGGCGCAGTTCTTTCTCGAAGGCCTTGACCTGCTTCTCCGCCTCGTCGCGCGCCATGCCGTAGCGTTCCTGCAGCTTGCCCGAAAGGTATTCGGCGTTGCCTTCGGTCACTTTCAGGTCGTCCTCGGTGAGCTTGCCCCAATGCTGCTTGATCTGGCCGCTGAGCTGTTTCCATTGACCCTGGATGGTGTCCTGGTTCATGACGTTGCCTCGCTGGTGTCGGTGGGATGCCATACGCATGGCAACCATGGATTCGAGCAAGCCTGGAGTTAAGTCCACGTGCCCGAGGCGTTGCCTGTGGTGGTTGCGGTTCATGGGCGTATGGCGGCGCCTGATACGGCGTTCGCATCGTCTCCACGCCGATGGTGCGTCGATGGCGTCTCGGCATGGTGGGCGACGGCAGCGGCAAGCGCATGGTTCCATGCCGCTGCACGATGTCATGGGACGTGCCAACCCACTTTTATCAGGAGGATCGCGATATGGGCTCCATCTTGCAGCAGGACGTCGGCCGTACCGGCTGGCTGCTGGTGATCTACGGCGTCATCTCGATACTGTTCGGGCTCAGCGCGCTGCTCTGGCCGGGCAGCACGGTAATCGCCCTGGCCTGGGCATTCGGCATCATGGCGCTGGCCGAGGGCATCGCCAGCGTGTTCGCGCTGTTCCAGCGCCAGGTGGCGATCTCGCGCGGGTGGCTGGTGCTGTATGCCGTCGCCTCCATCGTGTTCGGGCTGCTGGCCATCTGGCATCCGCTGGCGATGGCGAACGTGCTGCTGGTTTTCCTGGCGGCGTGGCTGATCGTGGCCGGCGTCTATCGCGTGGTGTTCGCCATCCGCGTGCGCAAGCACATCCAGGGCGAGTGGATGATCGCGCTGAGCGGCGTGCTCGCCATCCTGCTGGGCCTGCTGTTCGTGGCCTATCCGGTGGCGGGGCTGCTCACCGTGGCGATCTGGATCGGCGCGGCCGCGCTGGTGTACGGCGTGCTGCAGCTGGTGGCCGGCGTGCGCCTGCATCGCTGGAAGTCGGCGCTCTGATGCTCTCCGAGGAAAAGGCGCCGTGGGGCGCCTTTTCCTCGATGCTTGCGCGGACGCGCGGCGTCAGCTGCGCACCTCGAAGTTCTCGCTGGCGACGGCCTTGCCGTTGAGCGAGATCACCACCTTGTACTTGCCCGTCGGCCAGGGATTGGGGTTCTGTACCTTGAAGGTGGTGGTGGCCGGTCCGTCGGTGGCGATGGATTCGCTGGTACTGCTGAACGGCTGTTCCTTGCCGTCCTCGTAGCTCCACTGCGCATTCAGCGTGGCATTGTCGGTGTTGCCGGTAGTGGCGACACTGGCATAGATGGACTTGTCCTGCGGCGAGAAGCGGCGCTGCTCCTTGCTGATCGCGAGCGAGGAGGCATCCACCGCGCCGCCGATGGTCACCGCGGTGACCTTGATGTCATGCGGCTGCACGCTGGCCGACTTGCCGGAACTGCTGGCCGGCGGCGGCGTGCTGGCCGGCGGCGCGGGTTGCGGCGGCGCGGACGACTGGGTAGCCGCCGGCGGCGGCATGGTGGGCGAGGGTGCCGGCGCGCTCGCGGGCGGCGCGGGCGATGCCGGCGGGCCGGATTCCTGGTCGTTCTTGCCGCACGCGCTGAGCATCAGCAGGCCGGCAAGGGTCGCGCAGTACAAAGCGGTGTTGCGTGCCTGAATGTTCATGGGCAGACCCCGTGGCTGGTGGCTGAACACACACCCGGCCGGCGATGCCGCGACTGCCGGGCGCCTGGAAAAACAGGCTAGTCCCATGGGACTGAAGCCCCGATTACCAGCCGTGGCCCCTCCACGCTGCCTTAACACCGGTGGCGCATCCGTTCATTGGCGCGCGCCGCGCGGATTGTCCGGCGCTTCGGTGCCGGTGCTGCGGTAGGGGTTGATGTCCAGACCGCCGCGGCGGGTATAGCGCGCATACACGCTGAGTTGCTCGGGTCGGCAATGTTGCATGACATCGACGAAGATGCGCTCCACGCATTGCTCGTGGAATTCGTTGTGGTTGCGGAACGACACCAGGTAGCGCAGCAAGCCGGCCGGGTCGATCGGCGCGCCGCGATAGCGGACCTGCACGCTGCCCCAGTCCGGCTGGCCGGTGACCGGGCAGTTGGAGCGCAACAGGTTCGATACCAGGGCTTCCTCCACCGCGGGGCGCGCGGCATCGGCCACCAGGTAGTCCGCGCGCGGCGGGCCGTAGTCGTCGATGTCCAGCGGCAGCGCGTCGATCAGCGTGCCTTCCAGGTCGGCCATGGCATGTCCCTGGGCGCGCGCTTCGCTGAGCGTCACCTCCACCGGCGCGCCGGCGGCGACGGACAGGTCACGCGCCAGCGTGTCCACCAGCATGCCGGCGCTGGCCATGCGCTCCTGCGAAAAGCCGTTGAGATACAGCTTGAACGACTTCGACTCGATGATGTTCGGCGAATCGGCCGGTACGCGGAACTCGGCCAGCGCCACCACCGGCTTGCCGCGCGTATCCAGCCAGGACAGCTCGTAGGCATTCCACACGTCCACGCCATGGAAGGGCAGCGGCAGGGCGACGCCGATCTCCTCGCGCTTGGCGGCGCGCGGGATGGGAAACAGCAGGGAGGGGTCGTAACGGTCGGCGTAGATCGTGGCCTTGCCGAGCGGGGAATGTTCGGGAGTGCTCATGCGCGCATTGTAGCGTCGCGCGCCGCGGGCCATCGCAGAAACCTGCGGGCGGGACCATGACCACTGGCCCGGTTCAGTGGCGCGGCCGGTTTCTATAGTGTCCGGTGATCCTGGGGAGACGAAGGAACCATCTGCATGAAGAATACCGTCCTGGCCTGCCGCATCGGCGCGGGCCTGTTCCTGGCTGGCGCCTCGATCGCCCCTGCCTTCGCCGACGGCCCGGATGCCGTGTTCGATCCGCAGGTGCTGTTCGCGCCGCTTTCGCTGCCCGACGCCGCCAACGCCTTCCGCGACGGCGCCGGCAAGCCGGGACCGCAGTTCTGGCAGAACCGCGCGGACTACGCGATCCAGGCGCAGATCGATCCGGCCACGCATACGCTGCAGGGCGACGAGACCATCACCTATACCAACCGCAGCCCCGATGCGCTGGACGAGCTGTGGGTGCAACTGGACCAGAACGGCTACCGCCGCGATTCGCGCGGCTCGCTTGCCGCGCCGCGCCCGCGCGCGGAATCCACCGACGGCTACAGCCTCGACGCGGTGGAAGTGGACGGCAGGCCCGTGCACTTCCTGGTCGACGACACCCGCCTGCGCGTGGACCTGCCACAGGCGCTGGCCGGCGGCGGCAGGCAGCTGAAGCTGCGCATCCGCTACCACTACACGGTGCCGGGCCCCTGGGGTGGCCGTACCGCGGTGACGCCGACGAAGAACGGCGACATCTACGAGATCGCCCAATGGTTCCCGCGCATGGCGGTGTACGACGACCTGCGCGGCTGGGACACGCTGCCTTATCTCGGCCAGGAGTTCTACCTCGAATACGGCACCATCGACTACGCCGTGACGGTGCCGTGGAACTACCTGGTGGCCGGTTCCGGCGAGCTGGTCAATCCGAAGGAAGTGCTCACCGCCACGCAGCAGCAACGCCTGGCGCAGGCCGCGCAGAGCGACGCCACGGTGATGATCCGCACGCCGCAGGAAGTGAACGACCCGGCCACCCGCCCCAAGCGCGACGGCACGCAGACCTGGCGCTTCCACATGGAACACACCCGCGACGTGGCCTTCGCCGCCTCGCCGGCCTTCGTATGGGACGCCGCGCGCATCGACCTGCCCGAGGGCAAGCATGCGCTGGCCATGTCGGTGTATCCGGTGGAGGGCGTGGGCAAGGACCAGTGGAACCGCTCTACTGAATACCTCAAGGGCGCGGTCGAGCACTTCTCCGCCAAGTGGTATCCGTATCCCTGGCCGGTGGCGGTGAACCTCGGCGGGCATGGCGCGGGCATGGAATACCCCGGCATCGTGTTCGACGGCTACGAGGACAAGGGGCCGATGCTGTTCTGGATCACCGCGCACGAGATCGGCCATACCTGGTTCCCGATGATCGTGGGCTCCAACGAGCGCCGCAACGCGTTCATGGACGAAGGCTTCAACACCTTCATCGACGTCTATGCGTCCGATGCGTTCAACCACGGCGAGTACGCGCCCAAGCGCGACGGCGAATACGCGCCCAAGGGCGGCAACCCGGTGGACGAGATCCTGCCGCTGCTGGCCGATGCCGCCGCGCCCACGCTGATGGCGCCGGCCGATTCGGTGGCCGAGAAGTACCGCCACCCGGTGAGCTACTTCAAGGGCGCGCTGGGCCTGGTCTTGCTGCGCGAGCAGATCCTCGGGCCCGAGCGCTTCGATCCCGCGTTCCGCCGCTACATCGCCACCTGGGCGTACCGGCATCCCACGCCGTCGGACTTCTTCCGTTTCATGAGCAGCGAGGCGGGCGAGGACCTGTCGTGGTGGTGGCGCGGCTGGTACCTCAACAACTGGCAGCTGGACATGGGTGTGAGTGCGGCCAGCTATGTCGACAACGATCCCGCCAAGGGTGTGTCGGTCACGCTCGCCAGCCGCCAGAAGCTGGTGATGCCGGCCACGCTGCGCATCGATTACGCAGACGGCAGCCACGAGGACGTGCGCGTGCCGGTGGAGACGTGGCGCCAGAGCGCCACGCCGAAGCTGGCGCTGCCCACCACCAAGCGCATCAGCAAGCTCACGCTCGACCCGGAGCACAAGCTGCCGGACGCCGACCGCGGCAACAACAGCCTGACGATGCCGTGACCTTTGCCCGGCATCCCGGCGCAGGCCGGGATGCCGGCTAAGCTAGAGACAAAGACCCTATCACGTGATCTCCAGACCCTCATCCTTGCTCGCGCGTGTTGGCGCCATCCAGGCATTGTCCTTCGCCATGTTGCTCTCGCTGGGCAATAGCGCCATGGCCCGGTCCAGCGACCAGGCCCGCTGGCACGCCGAGGCCCAGGCCGTCACCATCACCCGCGACGACTGGGGCATCGCCCACGTGCACGGCAAGACCGATGCCGACGCGGTGTTCGGCGTGGCCTACGCGCAGGCCGAGGACGACTTCAACCGCGTCGAGACCAACTACCTCAATGCACTGGGCTGGCTGGCCCAGGCCGAGGGCGAAAAGGCGATCTGGTCCGACCTGCGCCAGCGGCTGTGGATCGACCCGGCCGAACTCAAGCGCCTGTACGCCAGGAGCCCCGGCTGGCTGCGCGCGCTGATGGACGCCTGGGCCGACGGCCTCAACGCGTACCTTGCCGCGCATCCGCAGGTGCATCCGCGCGTCATTACCCATTTCGAGCCGTGGATGGCGCTGAGCTTCAGCGAGGGCAGCATCGGCGGCGACATCGAGCGCGTCTCGCTCAAGTCGTTGCAGGCGTTCTACGGCAAGGCCGATGACAAGGTGGCCTTCGCCGACACGCCGTCGAGCTGGGCCGAGCCTACCGGCTCCAACGGCATCGCCATCGCGCCCCGGCTCACCGCCAATGGGCATGCGCTGCTGCTGATCAACCCGCACACCTCGTTCTTCTTCCGCTCCGAGCTGCAGATGAGCAGCGATGCGGGCCTGGATGCCTACGGCGCGGTGACCTGGGGCCAGTTCTTCGTCTACCAAGGCTTCAACCGGCACATCGGCTGGATGCACACCTCCACCACCGCCGACGTGGTGGACGAGTTCGCCGAGACCATCGTGCGCGACGGCGGCAAGCTGGGCTACCGCTACGGCAAGGCGCTGCGCCCGGTGGCCACGCGCGAGATCCGCGTGGCCTACCGCCGGCCGGACGGCGCGATGGGCGAGCGCGTGTTCACCACCTATGCCACCCACCACGGACCCATCGTGCGCGAGGAAGGCGGCAAGTGGATCGCCACCGCGCTGATGAACAAGCCACTGGAAGCGCTGGAGCAGAGCTGGCTGCGCACCAAGGCCAGCGACTATGCCAGCTACCTGCAGGTGGCGGCGCTCAAGGCCAATTCCTCCAACAACACCATCTTCGCCGACGACAAGGGCGAGATCGCGTACCTGCATCCGCAGTTCATCCCCCGGCGCGACGACCGCTTCGACTACACCCGGCCGGTGGACGGCAGCGATCCGGCCACCGACTGGCAGGGCCTGTTGCCGCTCGACGCCGCGCCGCACCTGCTCGATCCGGCCAACGGCTGGATCATGAACACCAATGACTGGCCATATTCCGCGGCGGGCGCGTCCAGCCCCAGGCGCGCCGACTATCCGCGCTACATGGACAGCGTGGGCGAGAACCCGCGCGGCCTGCACGCCACCATGGTGCTCAGCGGCAAGCGCGACTTCACCCAGGCCGCGCTGATCAGCGCGGCGTTCGACGCCTACCTGCCGGCGTTCGCGCGGCAGATCCCCATCCTGGTGGCCGATTACGATGCGCTGCCGGCGGGCGATCCGCTGAAGCCGAGGCTCGCCGGCCCCATTGCGCTGCTGCGCAACTGGGACTACCGCTGGGGCATTGCCTCGATGCCGACCACACTGGCGGTGTTCTGGGGCGACACGCTGTGGGACGAGGTGGACAAGTCGGACGTGTCCGAGGGTCTTTCCGTGTACGACATCATGGCCGAACGCGCGGGCTCGAAGGCGCGCCTCGCCGCGCTGGTCGAAGCCTGCGCACGACTGGAAAAGGACTTCGGCAGCTGGGGTGTGCCGTGGGGCGAGGTGAACCGCTACCAGCGCCTCAACGGCGACCTGGCGCAGCCCTTCGACGACGCCAGGCCCAGCCTCCCGGTGCCGTTCACTTCCTCGCGCTGGGGCTCGCTCGCCTCGTTCGGCGCGCATCGCTGGCCCGGCACGCGGCGCTACTACGGCACCAGCGGCAACAGTTTCGTGGCGGTGGTGGAATTCGGCCCGAAGGTCAGCGCGCGCGCCATCACCGCCGGCGGCGAGAGCGGCCATCCCGACTCGCCGCACTTCAACGACGAGGCCGAGCGCTACACCACCGGCAACCTGCGCCCGGTGTATTTCTGGCCGGAGGACCTGCAAGGCCACGTCGAGAAGGTGTACCACCCGGGCCTGTGAACAGGCTCTAAGATGCCTCGCGGGAAATACCGCGTTCATCCCCCACCGCCTACGGAGATCCCGCCCCATGCGCTTGCCGCCTCTGCTCGTCGCCATCGCCCTGGCCCTTGCCCCCATGGTCGCCGCCAGGGCCGACGACGCGCCCGCGCGCATCGTGGTGCGCGCCGCCCACCTGGTGGACGTACAGGCCGGCAAGGTGAGGGACAACCCCATCGTGGTCATCGACGGCGACCGCATCACCGAGGTGCGCTACGACGGCCAGGTGCCGGCTGGCGCCAGGCTGATCGACCTGGGCGGCGCGACCCTGCTGCCCGGCCTCATCGATTGCCACGTACATCTCACCGGCGATCCGGGCGAGGTCAAGGGCGACTACTACGAGGCGATCCTCAAGCGCAGCGCCATCGACTCGGCGATCCTGGCGCCCACCTACGCCAAGCGCACGCTGGACGCCGGCTTCACCACCGTGCGCAATCTCGGCGCGGACGACTACGTCGACGTCGCGCTGCGCAACGCGATCGACCGGGGCGACATCCCCGGTCCGCGCATGCTGGTGTCCGGCCCGCCGCTGGGTGCCACCGGCGGCCATGCCGACGGCACCACGGGTTTCTCGCCGTGGATCGAGTTCCACGACATCAATGGCGTCGCCGACGGCGTGGATGCCGTCCGCCATCGCGTGCGCGAGAACGTCAAGCACGGCGCCGACGTCATCAAGTTCATGGCCAGCGCCGGCGTGCTGAGCGCCGAGGCATCGGTGGGCGCGCCGCAGTATTCGCAGGAGGAGATGGACGCCATCGTCGAGGAGGCGCATCGCTGGGGCAAGAAGGTGGCCACCCACGCGCACGGCGCCGAGGCCATCAAGATGGCCATCCGCGCCGGCGTCGACTCGGTGGAGCACAGCAGCCTGATCGACGATGAGGGCCTGAAGCTCGCCAAGCAGCACGGCACCTATCTCGACTTCGACGTCTACAACGACGACTACATCCTCAGCGAGTACGCCAAGAAAGGCTTTCCGCCGTCCACCATCGAGAAGGAGAAGCGCGTGGGCCGCCTGCAGCGCGAGAACTTCCAGCGCGCGGTCAAGGCCGGCGAGAAGCTCGCCTTCGGTACCGACGCGGGCGTCTATCCGCACGGCTGGAACGCCAGGCAGTTCGCCGTCATGACCCATTGGGGCATGACGCCGATGCAGGCCATCCAGGCCGCCACGGTGAACGCCGCCGACCTGCTCGACATGAAGGACAAGGTGGGCGCCGTCGCCCCCGGCTATTACGCCGACCTCATCGCCGTCCAGGGCGATCCGCTGGGCGACATCACGCAGCTCGAACACGTGGGCTTCGTGATGAAGGGCGGCGCGGTGGACAGGAACGACCTCGCGCGCTGAGCGCCTGTGCCTACTTCACCGGCTCGGCCAGCGGCTTGCCCTTGTCCACCACCCAGGTGGACAGCGCCACGCCGCCGTCGGTGCCGGGCGCGGCGGCCAGGCTGTGCACCGCGCCGCGCGGGTTGAAGAAATGGTCGCCGGCCTTCAGCACCTGGTCGGGCTTGCCGCGCGTCTTCAATACCAGGTTGCCCTTGAGCACGTAGCCCGATTCGTCGCCCGCGTGCTCGTGCCAGCCGATCACGCCGCCGGCGGGCAGCTCGGCCGTGCCGATCACGATCTGCTTGCCGGGCACGCCGCTCTCATCGTGCGTGTCGAGGATGGTCCGCGTCGGCTGCGGGGCCGCCTGGGCATGCAGCCAGGCAGCGGGCGCCAGGGTGGCGAACATCGCGGCGAATGCAACGGGGCGAAGCAGCATGGTGGTCTCCTCGGCACGCGTGGACGCGCCGCATCGTGCGCGCTGGATCGTTACGCCGGCGCGAAGCCGCCCGGACCATGGCTTACCATGGGCGGCCTGGTTCTTCGTGAGGGTGGCCCATGGATTCCACTTCCCCGCCGATCCGCGTGGCGCTGATCGGCTACGGCTATGCCGGCAAGACCTTTCATGCACCGCTGATCCGCGGCGTGCCTGGCCTGGACCTGGCCGTGGTGGTGTCGCGCGATGCGGGCAAGGTGCATGCCGACCTGCCGGGCGTGGCCGTGGTGGCGGACCTGCGCGAGGCGCTGGCCGACCCTGCGGTGGCCCTGGTGGTGATCGCCACGCCCAACGACACCCACGCGCCCCTGGCGCGCGCCGCGCTGGAGGCGGGCAAGCACGTGGTGGTGGACAAGCCCTTCGCGCTGGACCTCGCCGAGGCGCGTGCGCTGGCGGTGCTGGCCGGGCAGCGGCAACGGGTGCTTTCGGTATTCCAGAACCGGCGCTGGGACAGCGACTTCCTCGGCGTGCGGCAGGTGCTGGCACAGGGCGTGCTGGGCGAGGTGATGCACGTCGAATCGCATATCGACCGCTTCCGCCCGCAGGTGCGCGCGCGCTGGCGCGAGCGGCGCGGCGCCGGCAGCGGGCTGTGGTACGACCTGGGGCCGCACCTGGTGGACCAGGCCCTGCTGCTGTTCGGCCTGCCCGACCGCGTACTGGCCAGCCTGGCGATCCAGCGCGAGGGTGGGGAAACCATCGACTGGGCGCACGTGGTTCTGGAGTACGGCCAGCGCCGCGTGGTGCTGCACGCGGGCATGCTGGTGGCGGGAGGCGGCGCGCGCTTCATGCTGCACGGCGCGCGCGGCAGCCTGCTCAAGGCGCAGGCGGATCGCCAGGAGGCCCAGCTGCTGGCCGGCATGCGGCCCGGCGCCGCCGGCTGGGGCGAGGACGCGGACGACATGCGGCTGTACGACGGCAGTGGCCAGGCGTCGCGGCTGCCGGTGCCGGCGGGCGACCAGCGCCGTTATTACCAGGCCCTGCGCGAAGCGCTGCTCGGCGAAGGACCGAACCCGGTGCCACCCTGGCAGGCGGCCTCGGTGATGGCCGTGCTGGAGGCGGTCATGGAGGCCGCGGCGACCGGGCAGGCCGTTTCCCCAGCCTGGTCGGACGAGGAACGCGCGGCCTGGGCCGGCGGCGTGGACACTCCCTGAAAAAGAAGGCCCCCTTGCGGGGGCCGGTGGGCCGATCAGGGGTGCGATCGGCCCCAGGGTATGCCGGGCACCCGAGGGAGCGCACGGCCCGCATAGATTGCCCGGGCGATGGCAAGGCCGGTATCAGCCGACGCCCACAGCTGGGGTAGGGCCAAAGCGTCTCCGGCTTTCGGGGCGGATCAGATGTTGACCATGTGCATCATCGCTTCGGCATAGCGGGGGCCGGCCGCCACGTCGGGCGGGAACACCGCATCGATCGCCTTCAGTTCGTCATCGCTGAGCGACACGCCCAGCGCGCCGAGGTTCTCGTCCAGGCGATCGCGGCGCTTGGTGCCGGGAATGGCCACCACGTCCTGGCCCTGCGCCAGCACCCAGGCCAGCGCCAGCTGCGCGGGCGTGCAGCCCTTCTCGGCGGCCAGCGCCTGCACCTTGTGCACCAGTTCAAGGTTGCGCTGGAAGTTCTCGCCCTGGAAGCGGGGGCTCTGGCGGCGGTAGTCGTCGGCCTCGAAATCGTCCGGGCTGGCGTAGGCGCCGGTGAGGAAGCCGCGGCCCAGCGGCGAGTACGCCACCAGGCTCACGCCCAGCCGGCGGCAGGCGTCCAGCATGCCGTTCTCCTGCGGATCGCGTGTCCACAGCGAGAACTCCACCTGCAGCGCGGCGATCGGGTGCACCTTGCAGGCGCGTTCCAGGGTGGCGCCAGAGGCCTCGGAAAGGCCCAGGTAGCGCACCTTGCCGGCCTTCACCAGCTCGGCCATGGCGCCCACGGTTTCCTCGATGGGCACGCTGGCGTCCACGCGGTGCTGGTAGTACAGGTCGATATGGTCCAGGCCCAGGCGCTTGAGGCTGGCGTCGCAGGAGGCGCGCACGTACTCGGGGCGGCCGTTCACGCCGCGCAGGGACGGGTTGGCCGGATCGCGCACGATGCCGAACTTGGTGGCCACGAAGGCCTGCTCGCGGCGGTCGGCGATGGCCTTGCCGACCAGCACCTCGTTGGTGTGCGGGCCGTACATGTCGGCGGTGTCGAGCAGGTTGATGCCGCGTTCCAGCGCATGGTGGATGGTCGCGATGGACTCGGCGTCGTTGCGTTCGCCGTAGAAGTCGCTCATGCCCATGCAGCCGAGGCCGAGGGCGGAGACGGAGGGGCCTTGCTGGCCCAGCTGTCGCATTTGCATCACAGGTGTCCTGGCGGGGGAAAGACATGCATTGTTCGCCATGGCGGGGGCGCGATAAATGCTCAATAATCGCCATGTCTATTATCGAAACGGCCAACAATCGCCATGGACCGCCTGCAAGCCATGCGGGTCTTCACGCGCATCGTCGAGCTGGGCAGCTTCACCCGCGCCGCCGACGACCTGAGCCTGCCGCGCGCCACCCTCACCCACACCATCAAGCGCCTGGAAGAGCACGTGGGCGCACACCTGCTGCAGCGGACCACCCGCCGCGTGCGTCCCACCCAGGACGGCGAGGTGTACTACAACCATTGCGTGCGCCTGTTGGCCGACCTCGATGCGGTGGAGGCCGACTTCCGCGAGGCCGCGGTGGTGCCCAAGGGCCGGCTGCGCATCGACCTGGCCTCCTCGCTGGCGCGCCATACGCTGATCCCGGCCCTGCCGGCTTTCTTCGCGCGCTATCCACAGATCGAGCTGGACATCGGCACCAGCGACCGCTTTATCGACCTGGTGCAGGAAGGGGTGGACTGCGTGCTGCGCGCGGGCGACCTGGCCGACTCCACCATGGTGGGGCGCCGCCTCGCCAGCATGTCGCAGGCCACCGTCGCCAGCGCGGACTACGTGCGCCGGCACGGCCTGCCGCAGAGCCTGGCCGAGCTGCAGCACGGCCACGTGGCGGTGAACTGGGCCTCGCCCACCACGCGCCGTCTCTCGCCACTGGAATTCATGGCGGGGCGGCGCATGCGCGAGGTGATGCTGCCCTCGCGGGTGACCGTCAGCGGCACCGAGGCCTACCTCGCCTCCTGCGAGGCGGGCCTGGGCATCGCGCAATTCCCGCGCTACCGCATCGGGGAGGCCTTGGCCGATGGCCGCCTGGTCGAGCTGTTGCCGGCGATGCCGCCGCCGGTCCTGCCGGTGAGCGTGCTCTACCCCTCGCAGCGCCAGTTGCCGCTGCGTCTGCGGGTGTTCATCGACTGGGTGGCGGAACTGCTGCGCGACCTAGCCTGACCGGGCCGGGCCTGCCACGCCGCCTTGACGTCGGCGCAACGCACGGCGGCGGCAGACTGCCGGCTGACAGGAGGCAAGCGCATGGCATCGCCGCAGGTGGATGTGCTGATCGTCGGTGCCGGCCCCACCGGGCTGGCCGCCGCCTTGCTGCTGGCGCGGCGTGGCGTTGCCGTGCGCATCGTCGATGGCGCGACCGAGCCCAACGTGTATTCGAAGGCCCTGGCGGTCAACAGCCGCACGCTGGAAGTACTGCAGGAAACCGGCGTGGCCGACCGCATCGTGGTGGAGGGCTGGGCGGTGAAGGGCGCCAGCCTGCACGAACGCGACCGCGAGGTGCTCGCCCTGGACCTGCCCGCGGCGCTGGGCGTGCGGCAGGCCATGACCGTGCTGCCGCAGGCCCGGACCGAGGCCCTGCTGGCCGACGCCCTGCAAGCCCAGGGCGTGACGGTGGAGCGGGGCGCCACCCTGCTGGCGCTGGCGCAGGACGAATCGAGGGTGACGGCCACCCTGCGGCATGCCGACGGCCGCCAGGAACAGGCGCAGTCCCGGCTGCTGTTCGGCGCGGATGGCGCGCGCAGCGCCACGCGCCACGCCCTGCGGCTGGACTTCGCCGGCAGCAACCTGCCCGAGCCGTGGCTGCTGTGGGACATCGGCATGCAGACGCCGCTGGATCCCTGGCGCGCGCACGTGCTGTTCGAGCCCGCCGGCTTCATCTTCGTGCTGCGACTGGCCGGTGCCACCTGGCGGGTGATCGGCAACACCGCCGACCCGCTGGCCACCTTGCGCCGCTACGGCACGTTGGACGGCGTGGCGTGGCAATCGCAGTTCCACATCGGCCACCGCGTCGCCGCGCGCGCCGGGGTGGGGCGCGTGGCGCTGGGCGGCGACGCGGCGCACATCCATTCGCCGATCGGCGCGCGCGGCATGAACCTGGGCATCGAGGATGCCTACGTGTTCGCCGATTGCGCGGCCGATGCGCTGGCGGGCGACATGGCGCGCCTGCGCGACTACGCCGTCCTGCGCCACGCGGTGCACCGGTCGGTGGTGCGGCGTATTGGCGCAATCACGCGCCTCGTGCATGGGCGCACGCCGTGGCTGCGGCGCGTGCGCGATGGCGTGATACCGCTGGCTGGGCACCTTTCCTTCGCGCGGGAGCTGATGCTGCGCACCGTGGGCGGACTTGACCACCCGCTGAAGGTGCATCCCTAGCCACGCTCAAGTTTCCCGGTGGGGCGTCGATAATGCGGATAGCTCGCCATACGTCCGTGACGGTCACGTCACCTGCGCGGGCGCGGCCCGCGCCGCGACGTATCCGCCCCACGAGATGTCCCCCGACGCATGACCGCCCGCAAGCCCCACACCAACAACCGCGTGGATTGGAACGATCCGCGCCTGCAGGCGCTGCTGCGCCGTTCCGAGGAATGGAAGCTCGACAACCGGGGCACCTACGAGCCCAGGGACGTGCAGGTCCATCTCGGCTGGGGCGCGACCACCGCCCGTCCGGCCGTGCTGGTGTGGGAACGCGACCAGGTGATGATGCTGGAGACGCGCTTCCCCATCCCGATGGGCGAGCACGTGCGGGTGGATGTGCCCAAGGGCGACGGCATGCGTAGCCTGTGGGGCATCGTGGCCGAGAGCCGCGAGGGTTTCCGCGCCGAGGACCGCGCCAACGGCGTGCACCTGCACTGGCTGCACCTGCGCTGACGATCCCCGTGTCAGCCGGCGCCCGGCAGCGCCGGCACGGTGGCCGGCGCGCCGTTGGAATCGAGCGCCACCATCACGAAGCGGCCGGTGGTACAGACGCGGCGGTCACCGGTGAGCGGATCCTCGGCGGTCAGCTCCACTTCCACCGTCATCGAGCTGTGGCCCACGTGCACGATGCGCGCCACCAGTTCGGCCAGCTGTCCCTTGCGCACCGGCACGCGGAAGTTCACCTCCTCCGAACGGGCGGTGACCACGGTGCGGCGGGCATGCCGAGAGGCGACGATGAAGGCGGCCTTGTCCATCCACGCCAGCGCCTGGCCGCCGAACAGCGTGCCCAGGTGATTGGTGTGGTCGGGAAAGACCATCTCCAGCAGGCGGGCCTCGGGCAGCGGCTGGTCGGTCATGGCGGGGGTCTGGCTCATGGCGGGATTCATGCGGGCGGGTGGATGGGGGCGGGCGTCGGGCCGGGTGCTAAGCGGACATGCGCCATGGGCGTCGGATGACGCGGCATATTGTCGCCGAACTTGCCGGACGGGTGTGGCCGGGATGCGCGTCGCCGGTCCGCGCGCGGGACCAATGGCAGGGGTGCCTTGCCGCCCCCCGCCAGTAGGATGAAGGGTTCGTCGCGGCGCGCGCATGGCGCCTGCGCAACACCTTGAGCCTGGGGGGAACGCATGGTTTCGAACAAGTACGGCGCGCGCTTGCTGGGCGTGCTGGCGATGGGCGTGCTGGCGTCCGGCGTGGCCGCGCAGGGCCGCACGCTCACCGACGAGGACTACGCCAGGGCGGAGCGCTACGTGGGTTACAACACCACGCCGCTGGTCGACCACGCGGTACCCAGCGTGACCTGGCTGGACGCCACGCACTTCTGGTATCGCGACCACGACGCCAAGGGCGACCGGTACCTGCGCTACGACACCGCCACCGGCAAGGCCGCGCCCGCGTTCGACCACGCCAGGCTCGCCGGTGCGCTCGGCAAGGCGCTGGGCAAGCCGGTGAATGCCGCCAGGCTGGGCCTGACCGGCTTCGAGGTCGCGGCCGACGCCCGCCTCGACGTCGACCTCAAGGGCCGCCACTACCTGTGCGACGCGGCGCTGGATGCCTGCGCCGCCGGCAGGGACGACAACGCCGAAGGGCCGGGCCACGAGCCCGGCGTGCCCTCGCCCGACAAGCGCAGCGAGGCCTTCGTGCGCGACTGGAACCTGTGGCTGCGCGACGTCGCCACCGGCAAGGAGACCCAGCTCACCTTCGACGGCGTGGAGAACGACGGCTACGCCACCGACAACGCTGGCTGGAAGCACACCAACAAGGCGATCCTGGTGTGGTCGCCCGATTCCCGTCGGATCGCCACCTTCCAGCAGGACCAGCGCAAGACCGGCGACATGGTGATCGTCGGCACCAACGTCGGCCATCCGAAGGTGGAGACGTGGAAGTATCCGCTGGTGGGCGACCAGGACGTGACGATGATCGAGCGCGTCATCGTCGACGTGGCCGGCCGCAAGGTGCTGCGCCTGAAGATGGAGCCGGACCAGCACCGCTCCACCCTGTGCGACGACGTCAGCTGCGGCCGCGACGGTGGCTGGGACGACGTGCAATGGGCACCGGACGGCGCCACGCTGGCCTTCGTCTCCAGCTCGCGCGACCACAAGCAGGCCTGGTTCCGCGTCGCCGACGCGCGCACCGGCGAGGTGCGCACCGTGTTCGATGAAAGCGTGCCCACCTACTACGAGAGCGGCAACGGCAAGGTCAACTGGCACTACCTTCCCGAAAGCCACGAGGTGGTGTGGTTCAGCGAGCGCAACAACTGGGGCAACCTGTACCTCTACGACCTGGACAGCGGCAAGCTCAAGCACGCCATCACCACCGGCGAGGGCAACGTCACCGAAGTGCTGCGGGTCGATCCCAACAGCCGCACGCTGTGGTTCCGCGGCGTGGGCCGCGAGCAGGGCGTGAATCCCTACTATCAGCAGTTCTACAAGGTCAGCCTGGACGGCGGCGCGCCCACGCTGCTGGCGCCGGAGCCGGCCGACCACACCATCACCCTGTCGCCGGATGGACGTCTGTTCGCCGACGCCTGGTCCACGCCGACCACGCCGCCGGTCACGGTGCTGCGCAGCGCCGACGATGGCCGCGTGCTTGGCACCATCGCCCGGGCCGACCTCTCGCGCCTGCTCGCCACCGGCTGGAAGCCGCCCGAGCCGTTCATCGTGAAGGGGCGCGACGGCAAGACCGACCTGTACGGCCTGATGTTCAAGCCCACGCATTTCGATCCCAGCAAAAAGTACCCGATCATCGACTATGTCTATCCGGGCCCGCAGACCGGCTCGGTGGGCTCGCGCAGCTTCAATCCCGCGCGCAGCGACCACCAGGCGCTGGCCGAGCTGGGCTTCGTCGTGGTGGCCATCGACGGCATGGGCACGCCGTGGCGTTCCAAGGCCTTCCATGACGCCTACTACGGCAACATCGGCGACAACACCCTGCCGGACCAGGTGGCGGGCCTGAAGGAGCTGGGCAGGCGCTATCCGTGGATCGACATGGGGCGCGTGGGCATCTGGGGCCATTCCGGCGGCGGCAACGCCACGGTGACGGCGATGTTCCGCCATGCCGACCTGTTCAAGGTGGGCATCGCCGAGAGCGGCAACCACGACAACCGCAACTACGAGGACGACTGGGCCGAGAAGTGGCAGGGCCTGTTGACCACCGGCAAGGACGGCAAAGGCAACTACGACGACCAGGCCAACCAGAACCACGCGACCGGCCTCCAGGGCCACCTGCTGCTGGCCCACGGCACCATGGACGACAACGTGCCGCCCTACGAGACGCTGCTGGTGGTGGATGCGCTGATCAAGGCCAACAAGGACTTCGACCTGCTGCTGATCCCCAACGCCCGCCACGGCTACGGCGCGGCCGGCAACTACATGATGCGTCGGCGCTGGGACTACTTCGTGCGCTACCTCGCCGGCGACACGCCGCCGAAGGAATACGCGATGAAGCCGCCAAAGGAGTGATCGCCCCAGCCCCTCTCCTGTCGGGAAAGGGGCTGGGGAGAGGTTGCGGGCCTGGCCCAACCCTCACCCCGACCGCGTCGCCACCACCGGCGGCACCGCCGAGGCTCGCCGCGCCGGTCCCAGCACGGCGAGTTGCCCCAGCAGCCACAGCAGGGCCGCGCCCACCGGCAGGTAGAACCAGGGCAGCCGCTGCAATGCATAGTGCGTCATCAGCAGCAGGTTGAGCGCATAGGCCAGCACCGCGCCGGCGAGGATGCCGCCGGTGACGATCAGCGCGTTTTCCGCCTGGAAGTAACGCAGGATGTCCCGGCGCGTGGCGCCTACCGCGCGGCGCACGCCGATCGCGCGGCGCCGCTGCTGTACCCAGAAGCTGGCCAGCCCGGCGATGCCCGCCGAGGTCACCAGCAGCAGGCCCAGCGCGGCGGCCAGCAGCAGGCCGATCATGGTGCGGTCGCGGCGGAAGTAGTCGCTGCGCAGCTGGCTGAAGGTCCGTGGATGGCGCAGCACGCGGTTGCCGTCCAGCCGCGTCAGCGTCTCCGCAGCCTGCTTGAGCACGCGCTCGCGGTCCTGCGGCGCGGTGCGCAGGATGTAGTTGATGCCGCCGTCGTCCGGTAGCAGGGGAAACAGCGTGGCGTATTCGCTGCCGCCGCTCTCGTCCAGCACCGGCCGCAGCAGGTGGTCCACCACGCCCACGATGCGCACGGGGCCGTCGCCCGGATAGATCAGCTTGCCCAGCGGGTCCTGTCCGGGAAACAGCCGCTCGGCCAGCGCGCGCGTCACGATGGTGGAAGGCACGTGGTTGATGCCGTTCCAGTCGTGGGCAGTGTCGATGGGCAGGTATTCCTCCGGCAGGAAGTCGCGGCCGGCGACCAGACGCAGGCCCAGCGTGGCCAGCTCGCCCGGCGTGCCGTTGAAGGCGGTAGCGGTGAGCCGCGGCTGGCCCTTGGGCTCGGTGGCGATGCCGTTGCTCCAGTTGTAGCCGTTGAAGGGCAGGGCATCGACGCCGGCGGCTGCCTGCACGCCGGCCAGGCCGCGCAGGGCGGCGAGATCGGCCTGGTGGCGCACCAGCGGATCCTCGCGGTCGTCCACGCTGATGCTTTCCAGCATCACCACGGCGTCCTCCGCCACGCCGCTGGGCTGGCGCATCTGCACCAGGCGATGGCCGATGATGGCGGCGGCGTTGCACACGATGGCGCAGGTGAAGGCCACCTGCAGCACCATCAGCAGCACGGTGAGCTTGTGGCGGGTGAGGCTGGCGAGCAGGGGCGAGTGCGGCATGACAGTCCTCACTGGGTCTTGAGCTGCAGGGCCGGCGGGATGCGGCAGGCACGCCAGGCCGGCAACAGGCCGGCCAGCACGCTGGCGACGATCGCCAGGACGAAGGTCTGCAGCAGCATGGCGCCGTCCATCTGCGCCAGCTGGGCATAGCCGTCCGGTCGCTGGCGCACGGTCCACAGGCCCAGGCAGGCGATGGCCAGGCCGAGCAGTCCGCCGGCCAGGCCGATCACGCTGGCCTCGATGCCCAGTTGCAGGAACACGTCGCGCCGCCGCGCGCCCAGGGCGCGGCGCACGCTGATCTCGCCGCCGCGGCGCAGGAAGGTGGCCAGCAGCAGCCCCATCACGTTGAGCATGCACACGCCCAGGAAGCCCAGCGCCAGCGCCAGTTGCAGGCGCAGGTCGTCGGGTATCGCGTGCTCGTGCGCCAACCAGTCCATCAGGCCGTAGAGCTGCGCGTCCACCGGGCGCGGGAAGCGGCCATGCGCCTGCTGCTCGCGCCAGTAGCCGGCGAGGAACTCACGGTAGGCGCCCGCCTTGGCGGCGCTGTCCAGCTGCACCCAGAACTGCAGCCAGCTGCAGTGGTCGCTGTCGCGCGTGTCGCCGCTGTCGCCCCAGCAGGCGAAGCGTCCGCTGAAATCCAGCTTCAGGTCCAGCGCGGTGGACAGCGGCAGGAAGAACTGGTCGGTGCGGCCGAATGCGCGGCTGTCGATCTGCGCGTAGAACTGCGGCTGCGGGTGCCAGCCGTCGAGCACGCCGACGACGCGGAAGTCGGTGTCCTTCAGGCGTACCGAGCGGCCCACGGCCGAGGCGTCGCCGAACAACTGGCGGCTCAGCTCGCGGTCGAGCACCACCACGCGCGCGCGCTGCTCGTCGTCCTGCGCGCTCCAGCCGCCGCCGGCGGTGAAAGGGGTGCCGAACATCGTGAAGAAATCCGCGGTGACGTAGTGGCCCGTTTCGTAGAACGGCAGGCCGCCCGCCTGCGCGGGCCGCACCGGCACCGCGCCGCCGGCCATGGCGGCCTGGCGATCCGCGCGGGCCGCGTGCAGCAGGTTCATTGCGTCGGGCCAGGTGAAGTTCCCATCGGGTATGGCCTGTTCGGCGCGGTCGTGCGCGAGCGGGCGCGGATCGATCAGGGGCGCATAAAGCTGGCCGCTGCGCCCGGGCAGGGGATCGCCGGACAGCACGTGGAACACCGTGATCATGGTCATGCTGGCGCCGATGCCCAGCCCGATCACCAGCACCATCAGCATTGCCAGCGCCTTGTTCCGCCTGAGGTTGTGCGCGGCGATCGCCGCGTAGTAGCCGAGCATGGGACTCTCCTGGCGGCCTGGTGGCGGGCCGCACGGTGCCGCGCCCCGGCTTGCGCCGGAGCCCGGGGATGGAAAGGGCTGCCGCGCCGCCCCGCCGTACCGGCGGGCGCGACGTGTTCAACGGGTCAGCGAGGGCCGAGCGGCTGTGCCACGCCCTTGGCGAGCGCTTCGTCGAGCAGCCGGCTCATCTGCTCGCTGGCCTGGGCGCCGGCCTGCTGCTGGCGCCGGCCGAGCGTCGCCTGTTGCTTGCCCAGGTCCGCCTGTTGCCGGCCCAGCGCCTGTTGCTCGTGGGCCAGTCCCTCGCGTTCCTTGTCGAGCTGCGCCATCTCGGCGCGCAGCGACGCGCGTTCGGCGGCCAGGTCCTTTTCGGCGGTGCCCTGCGCCGCCTGCATGGCGAGCGTGGCCTCGCGGGTGGCCAGGGCGGCCTGGCGCATGCCCAGCGCACCTTCGCGGGCGCCGATCGCCCCCTGCTGGCCACCCAGGCGTCCCTGTTCCCCGCCGAGCCTGCCCTGCTCGCGGGCCAGCTCGGTGACCGGCGCGTAGGCCGCCTTGGCGCGCGCCACGTAGGCCGCGTCATGGATCACGTAGGCCTGCCCGCCACGGCGGAACAGCACCAGCGGCTTGCCCGTGTCGCGCAGCCGCCGCGCCGCGGCCAGGTCGGCGCTGCTGCCGTTGACGATGACCGAGTCGTCGTCCAGCGCGGCGAAGCCAAAGACCGCATGGTCGTCGGTATCGATATCCACGTGGTGCGCATGGAAGCCATCGGTATCCGTGAAGACGACCGGCGGCGGCGCGGGAGGCATGATGGGGGTGGGCGGCGTCGGCGGCGTGGCCGGGGTAGCCGGCGTGATGGGCGTCGGCGGCACCGGCGGCACGGGTGGCGTCTTGGGTACCGGTGGTGGGGACGGCCAGGCGGATGCCTGGGCGTCGGCATGCCGGGGCGCCGTCGTGGCCGCGCCGGCCGATGGCGCGGGGGCGGCGGCGGAGGCCGCCGCGGCCGGCTGTGGCGCGGTGGCGGCGCCGGTGGGTTCCGGCCGGGCCTCGGTGACCCGATAGGGCAGCACGCCCACCGCCGCGACCGCCGCCACCAGCAGCCAGCCCCGTGTACGCGAGGTGGCGTCGCGCGGATCGAGTTGCAACAGGGTGAGCCGCCGTTTCAGGTTGTGGAAGGTCGGCGAGGCGCCGGCCAGGCCCGCATGCAGGGGATGCGCCACGCCCAGGCGCAGCAGCAGGCGGCCGTAGTCCTGCGGCGCGGCGTCGTGCCGTTCCATCACCTGCGCGTCGCAGGCCGCCTCGCGGTGCAAGGCGTATTCGCGCATGGCCCAGGCCACCAGCGGATGGAAGAAGAACAGCCGCTGCGCGAGCGCCGGCACCCAGCCCATCCACAGGTCGCCGCGGCGCAGGTGGGTCAGCTCGTGGGCCAGCGCCAGCGCGGTTTCCTCCGGGGTCAGCCCCTGTTGCGCGGGCAGCAGCACCACCGGGCGCCACAGGCCGCTGACCTGCGGCGAGCGGATGGCGTCGGATACGCGCAACGCCGGGCAGCGGCGCAGCCGCATCGCATGGGCCTGGGCGACGCAGGCGGAGCGCAATGCCGGATCGTCCACCGGCCACGACTCGCGCACTACCCGCCTGGCCTCGCGGCCTTGGCGGAAGGCGGCGAGCAACTGCACCAGCACGCCGGACAGCCATAGCGCCAGCACGACCGGCTGCCAGTGCGGCGACCGATCCGCCGGCACGGCAACGGTGCTCGCGGCGTCCTCCGACGCATCCTGGACAGTGGGGGATGAGCCATGGGCAAAGCTGTTGATCTGGTGCTCGCTGGGCGCTGCGGGAGTCGCCGCCAGGATTGATGCGGCCATGGGAGCCGGCGGCGACGACAGCAGCGGCAGCGAGACGGGCACGGGCGCGAACAGGCCCAGCAGCAATTGCACGCCCAGCAGCCACCACAGCATCGAGCGCGTGGCCGGGCTCAGCCGAGGCAACAGGCGCCCGGCCAGCCACACCAGGCCGACCAGCACGGCGGCCTGCAATGAAGTCCAGGCCAGGCGGCCCACCAGTTGTTCGGCAAACGGCAGGAACGATGACATGTCAGGTCTCCTTGCGTCGCGACTGCAGTTGCGTCACCAGCGCTTCGAGTTCGGCCAGTTCCTGGTCGCTGACCTTGCCGCGTTCGGACATCCACGCCACGAAGGGCGATACCGAGCCGCTCAAGGTCTTTTCCACGAACTGGCCCACCGCGCTGCGCATCACTTCGCCCGGGCCGGTGGCCGGGCTGTAGCGGTATACCCCCTGCACCTGGCGGCGGCGCAGGTAGGCCTTGCCGCGCAGGCGTTCCATCATGGTCAGCACGGTGGAACGGGCCAGGCCGCGTGGCTCGCCGAAGCCCGCCGCGACCTCCCCCACCGATGCATCGCCGTGCTCGGCGAGGTACTGCAGGAGCGCCAGCTCCTGGTCGCCGATGGTTGGCTTGCCCATTGCCATTCCCCTCATGACTACACGTGTAGTCACGCTACGCCATGACTACAACTGTAGTCAATAGGTCGTCGGATGGGTGCCTGGACGTGGCCGCCGAGCCCAGGCAGGCTTGACCGCAAGGCGCCACGCTCCATCGCAAGGAGATTGCCATGCGCAAGCCAGGTTTCGCGGTCGTGCTGCTGGGATGGCCCATCGCCGTGTCCGCCGGCGGTGCGGCCACGGCCGGTACGCACAAGCTCGACGTGCCGCCGCCATTCAACACCAACGCCTGCGGCGGCGCCTGCCTGGAGTACGTGTCCAACGGCTACGTGTCGACCCTGGTCGCGCGCGATCCGGCCAGCGGCGCCGTGCTCAAGACGTTCAATCTGCTGGAGATCCCGACCGGCGCCAGCTTCGGCAAGAGCGAGCTGTCGGATGGCGCGGGCGTGCCCACGCCGGCAGGCAATGGTCCCGTCAGCGCCAGCACGCCGGTCTACGACGCGCGCTCCCGGCTGGCGGGATACCAGGTGACGACCTACGTCTTCGCCGGCGGCGCGGCCTCGAACGTGGCCTCGGTATACGTCCCGCTACGGCCGAGGTAAGCACCGGCGGCATGCCGTCGAACTTGAGTCTTCGTTAATGCGGCTTAGTGTCGCAATGAAGGCGGTGAAAGCTTGCTCTTGATGCACGTCATCCCGGTGCCCACCCGTTTGTCCGCCAATGGACGGACCTACGCACAAGGGAGGGTGCGACGTGCCCTACATGGTTTGGCAAGACGATCTCAACACCAACATCAAGGTCATCGACAACCAGCACCGGCGCATCGTCGACATGATCAACCACCTGCACGACGCCATGGATTCCCATGACCGGCAGGAATTGAACGACATCCTCGACGAGCTGGTCGACTACACGCTGTCGCACTTCACCTTCGAGGAATCGCTGATGGAGGACGCCGGCTACGAATTCACCCGCGCGCACAAGCGCGTGCACGAGGTGTTCGTCAAGCGCGTGGCCGAGTACCAGATGCGCTTCCGCGCCGGCGAGGACATCGGCCACGAGCTGCTGCACACGCTCTCGCACTGGCTGTTCAACCATATCCGCAACGACGACAAGGCCATCGTCGACTCGGTGCGTCGCCACATGCACGAGATGGGTACCGACGAACACGAGGGCGGCTGGCTGGCCCGCTCGCTGCGCCGCTTCTTCGGCGGCCGGCACTAGCTATCCGGCAGCCGGTGGCCCCGCGCAAGACGCCACCGTATCCGCACCCCTCGGGCGCATGGCCGGGTAAACGCCGGGCGCGCCGTGCCGTTCATCGCCATCAGCGTCAGCTATGACGCAGATCATTTCGTCTGTCAGGGAACGCCGCTATCTGTTGCCCGGCCATGGATCGCCGAGGGGAGGGCGCAATGACAGCACTGGTCTGGCAGGAGGATCTCAACACCGGGATCGACGTCATCGATCACCAGCATCGGCGCATCGTCACCATCGCCAACGCCTTGCGGGAGGCCCAGGCGCAAGGCGACCGCGACGCGGTGGCCCTGGTGCTGGAAGAACTGGTGGACTACACGCTGTCGCACTTCACCTTCGAGGAAGCGCTGATGGAGGATGCCGGCTACGAGTTCGTCGATCCGCACAAGCGGCTGCACGACCTCTTCGCGGCCCGCATCCGCCGGTACAAGGAGCGCTTCCGCCAGGGGGAGGACATCGCGACCGAGCTGCAGACCCTGCTGACGCGCTGGCTGTTCGAGCACATCCGCCATGACGACCGATCCTACGTGGACTCGGTCAGGCGCAACATGCTGCACCTGACCGCCGATACCCGCGAGAACGGCTGGCTGGCCGTGGCGCTGCGCCGGTTCTTCGGGCACAAGGGCGCCTGAGGAGGGCACGACGCGGACGGCTCGTGGCACACCCCTTCCAACCCCCTGCAAGAGTTCGAACAGGCTCTAAGCCCTCAGTCCATCGCCGCCCCGCGGTGTAGCCGCGGTGTGTGGCGGAAGGAGACGCGGATTCGGCTTGCGAGAACTGCAAGGCTTGTATCTACCGCAGTGCTGCGCTTCCTCATCGCTATGGCGCGTTGCGGGGTAGCGGCGCCGTTCGAGGTAGCACGTCATTGATCCGGCTGGCGGCAAGCTCCAAAGCTTGTATTCATCACATCGCTCAGAGCCCGTCAGGACGTCGAAACGCCCGCCGCGTCCCACGGGGACTTCCTTCGGTCGTAGGCGGCACCCTGTCGATAAGGCGACAACCAGGCGATACCGTTACTGGATCCCGGCCCTTGCCCCCTTTTGCGGGGAGCGCCGGGATGACGAGCCATGAGGCAAAAGGAGGTCGCGCACAGGGTGCGCTCCTACAGGGGGGGCCATGGAGATAGCCAGCGAGACCCGACGTTAATCGGGCTGCAAGCAGAGGAGGGCAGGGTAAGGGGTACGGGCCATTCCTCAGAACGCCATGTCGAACGACACTTCGCCTTCCACGCCGACCTGGTAGGCGGAGACGCGGCGCTCGAAGAAATTGGTGAGTTCCTGCACGTCCTGCAGTTCCATGAAGGGCAGCGGATTGCCCACGTGGTAGCGCTTGGCCATGCCCAGGCGCTGGAAGTGGTTGTCGGCGCAGTACTCCAGGTACTGGCGCATCTCGCGGGTGGAGATACCGGCCACGCCGCCGGCCAGCACGTCCTCGGCGAACTGGGTCTCGCAGTCGATCGCCTCGGCAAGCATGGCGTAGATCTTCTCTTCCAGGTCGGCGTCGAACAGCTCGGGCTCTTCCTCGCGGATCACCTGCACCGTCTCGAAGGCGAAGGCCATGTGGCAGCTCTCGTCGCGGAATACCCAGTTGGTGCCCGCCGCCAGGCCCGGCAGCAGGCCGCGCGAGCGGAAGTAGTACACGTAGGCGAAGGCGGCGAAGAAGAACAGGCCCTCGATGCAGGCGGCGAAGCAGATCTGGTTGAGCAGGAATTGCTTGCGGTGCTCGCGCGTCTCGATGCGCCTGAGGTCATGGATCGAGTCGATCCACTTGAAACAGAAGTCGGCCTTGGTCTTGATCGAGGGGATGTTGTTGACCGCCGCGAACGCCTTGTGCCGCTCGTTGGGATCGGGCAGGTAGTTGTCCAGCAGGGTGAGGTAGAACTGCACGTGCAGCGCTTCCTCGTACAGCTGGCGCGAGAGGTACATGCGCGCCTCGGGCGCGTTGAGGTGCTGGTACAGGTTCAACACCAGGTTGTTGGACACGATGGAGTCGCCGGTGGCGAAGAACGCCACCAGGCGATGGATGAGGTGACGGTCCGCCGGCGACATCTTGTCGTGGAGGTCGGAAATGTCGATCTGGAAATTGATCTCCTCCACCGTCCAGGTGTTCTTGATCGCGTTGCGGTACATCTCGTAGAACTGCGGGTAATGCATGGGCCGCAGGGTGAGTTCGAAGCCGGGATCGAGCAGGTGCGACATGGATGTTCCTCGTGGCGCCGGGGCGCCTCAATCGAGCTTGCGCGCGTAGCGTTCGCGCACGAAGCGGCTGATGTAGGTGGCCAGCCCCAGGCCGGCCTCGGCCAATGCCTGCATGTTCTTCACATGCAGGTGGCCGGGTGTGTCATCGGTGTATTCGTAGGTACCGTCGTCGACGAAGCGCACCCGGATGAAGCCCTCGCCGGATTCGAAGCCGGCGACGCCGGAGTTTCCGCTGAGGTTGCGGTAGCGCTTCATGGCATGGCTACTGGCAGGCCTCGCAATACTCCGGGTTTTCCAGCGAGCAGAACACCGCCGCCGTGGCCTGTTCCTGCTCCACGACCGGCGTCGCCTTGGCGGCGGGTGCCGACGACACGGTGGTCTTGGCGATCCGGGTGGCCGGGCGCGAGCGCAGGTAGTAGGTGGTCTTGACGCCGGATTTCCAGGCATACATGTACATGGAGCTCAGCTGGCCGATGTTCGGGTTCTCCATGAACAGGTTCAGCGACTGGCTCTGGTCGATGTACGCGCCGCGCGCGGCGGCGAGGTCGATCAGCGCCTTCTGCGGCAGCTCCCACACCGTGCGGTAAATGCTGCGCAGCCGTTCGGGGATGGCGTCGATGCCCTGGATCGAACCCTCCGCCAGCTTGATGGCGTCGCGGATCTCGCTCGTCCACAGGCCCAGCGTCTTCAGTTCCTCCACCAGGTAGCGGTTCACCACCAGGAAGTCGCCGGACAGCGTCTCGCGCTTGAACAGGTTGCTCACCTGCGGCTCGATGCACTCGTAGCAGCCGGCGATGGAGGCGATGGTGGCGGTGGGCGCGATGGCGATCAGCAGCGAGTTGCGCAGGCCCTTGGCCTTGATCGCCTCGCGCAGCGCGTTCCAGCGTTCCGCATCGTGCGGCTGCGCGCCGGGCCAGTAGTCGAACTGCAGCTCGCCGTTCGCCGCGCGGGTCTCGGCGAAGCCCGGATGCGGGCCATGCTCGGCGGCCAGTTCGTTCGACTGCGACAGCGCGTGGAAATAGATCTCCTCGGCGATGCGCGTGGACAGCGCCAACGCCTCGGCCGAATCGAACGGCAGGCGCAGCTTGAAGAACACGTCCTGCAGGCCCATCACGCCCAGGCCCACCGGGCGCCACTTGCCGTTGGCGGTCTTGGCGGTGGCGATGGGATAGAAGTTGAGGTCGATCACGCGGTCCAGCTGGCGTACCGCGGTGCGCACGGTGGCGGCGAGCTTGTCGAAGTCGAAGCGGCCGTCCACCACGTGGCGCGCCAGGTTCACCGAGCCGAGGTTGCATACCGCCGTCTCGCCGGCGGAGGTGACTTCCAGGATCTCGGTACACAGGTTCGACAGGTGGATGACGTTCTCCGCCTTCGCCGTCTGGTTGCTGGTGGCGTTGCTGCGGTCCTTGAAGGTCATCCAGCCGTTGCCGGTCTGTGCCAGCGTGCGCAGCATGCGCGCGTACAACTCGCGCGCCTTCACCTTTTTCACGGCCAGGCCGGCGGCTTCCGCCTCGCGGTAGGCCCGGTCGAACGTTTCGCCCCAGCTGTCCACGAAGTGGGGCACGATCTTGGGATCGAACAGCGACCAGTCGCCGTCGCTTTCCACGCGGCGCATGAACTCGTCGGGGATCCAGTTGGCGAGGTTGAGGTTGTGCGTGCGGCGCGCCTCGTCGCCGGTATTGTCGCGCAGTTCGAGGAATTCCTCGATGTCGGCGTGCCAGGGCTCCAGGTACACGCAGGCTGCGCCCTTGCGCTTGCCGCCCTGGTTCACCGCGGCGACCGAGGCGTCCAGCGTCTTCAGCCACGGCACCAGGCCGTTGGAATGGCCGTTGGTGCCGCGGATCAGCGAGCCGCGCGAGCGCACGCGCGAGTAGGCCAGGCCGATGCCACCGGCGAACTTGCTGAGCTTGGCCACGTCGCCGTACTTCTCGTAGATCGATTCCAGCGAATCGGACGGCGAATCGAGCAGGAAGCAGGAGGACAGCTGCTCGTGCGCGGTGCCCGCGTTGAACAGCGTGGGCGAGCTGGCGATGTATTCCAGCGAGGACAGCAGGCGGTACAGCTCCAGCGTCTCGCCGATCTCGTTGCCGCCCAGCGCGCAGGCGATGCGCATGAAGAAATGCTGCGGCGTCTCGATCACCTTGCGCAGCTGCGGGTGGCGCAGCAGGTAGCGGTCGTACACCGTGCGCAGGCCGAAGTACTCGAAGCGGCGCGAGGCCAGCGGGTCGATCGCGTCGTTGAGCTTGCGCGCGTTGGCGGCGACGAAGTCGCGCAGGCGCGCGTTGACGATGCCCAGCTCGGCGCCGCGCGCGATGGACTGCGAGAAGCTCTGGATCTCCTGGCCGCTCACTTCCTTGTCGATGAAGGCGCTGAGCAGGCGCGCGGCGAGCTGGCCGTACTCGGGTTCCTCCGCGGTGAGCGCGGCGGCGGTGCGGATGGACAGCTCGTCCAGCTCTTGCGTAGTGGCGCCGTCGTACAGGCCGCCGATGGTCTTGAGCGCCACGCGCAGCGGATCGACCGCGTGCAGTCCCTCGCTGTTGCGCGTCACGGCGCGCACGATCTTGTTGACGTCCACCACTTCCTGGCGGCCATTGCGCTTGGTCACGCGCATCTGGCCGGGGTTGTGCGGCGGAGTCAGGGCGAACGGGGTATCCGTGCGCGGGGCTTCCGCCACGGCGGTGTCGGCAGGGAAAGCGGCACTGTCGGCGCGCCCGTCGTCACGTTCGCGGCCGGTGGTATCGATAGGTTGCATGGCGGCTTCGCTCCAGGCGTAGTCATCAACCGCCTGCTCCCGCGCGCAGGGCTGAAGAGATTCGACGTTTCCGCGGACGGTCGAACGCTGGGGCCGACGGCCCCGCGACTCGACGCGCTTCCCCGCGGAAGCCGCCATCTCGCACCGCGGCGCTCAAGGCCGCGATGTGTCGGCAGGTCTTCGGACTTGCGGACTGAGGCCTTGCGACCTTGGGCCTACTCGCTCCCGCTTCCCAGCCGCTCGGGGCCAGTGCGTTGTTGGCTTTCGTTTCCGCTTACCGCTGCGGGGCAGTTCCGGATTTTCACCGGATTCCCTATTGAGCCATTCCGACGTCAAGTCTGAGAGTGGCACCGACCGGCACAACATATCGGGCCAATCCTGGCGGGTCAACCCGATATGTTGTGGATGAGGCGTGGATAAGCACGAAAAAGCGTGTCGGTTGGCGGGCTTAGCATGAGAGTAGGAAATTTTCCCGCCGGCATGGATCGCCGCTGGTGGGCCTTACCAGATGCGCACGCGCTGGTCCGGGGCGAGGTAGAGCTTGTCGGTGGGCTGTACGCCGAACGCCTGGTACCACGCGTCGATGTTGCGCACCGGGCCGTTGACGCGGAAGGCGCGCGGCGAGTGCGGGTCGCTGGCGACCTGGCGGCGGATGGCGTCGTCGGTCAGCTTGCCGCGCCAGGCCTGGGCCCAGCCGAGGAACACGCGCTGGTCGCCGCTGAGGCCGTCGAGCACCGGCGCAGGCTGGCCGTGCAGCGAGGCATGGTAGGCGTCGAGCGCCAGGGTGAGGCCGCCCAGGTCGGCGATGTTCTCGCCCATGGTGAGGTTGCCGTTGATGTGCACGCCGGGCAGCGGCTGGAAGGCGTCGTACTGCGCGCCGAGCTGCTTCGCGCGCGCCTCGAAGGCCTTGGCGTCGTCGCTGGTCCACCAGTCGCGCAGGTTGCCGTCGGCGTCGATCTTGCGACCCTGGTCGTCGAAGCCGTGGGTCAGCTCGTGGCCGATCACGCCGCCGATGGCGCCGTAGTTGATGGCCGGGTCGGCGTTGGGATCGAAGATCGGCGGCTGCAGGATGGCGGCCGGGAACACGATGTCGCGCAGCGAGCCGTTGTAGGCGTCGTTGGTCTGCGGCGTCATCGACCAGTCGCTGCGGTCGACCGGGCCGCCGAGGCGGTCCACGTAGAACGACCAGTCCGCCTGTGCGGCGCGCAGCACGTTGCCCACCAGGTCGTCGCGCTTCACCGTGACGTTGGCGTAGTCGCGCGGATGGTCGGGATAGCCCACCTTGATGGTGTAGGTATCGAGCTTGCGCAGCGCTTCCTGGCGGGTCTTGGGACCCATCCAGTCGAGCTTCTCGATGCGCACGCGGTAAGCCGCCTTGAGGTTGGCCACCAGTTCCTCGATCTTCGCCTTGGACGAGGCCGGGAAATACGTGGCGGTGTAGAGCTGGCCCACGCCCCAACCCAGGTTGCCGAAGCAGTCCAGCCGCTCGCCGACGCCGCAGTCGCCGCCGGAGATGGCGTGCACGCCGCGCTTCCAGCGCACCTGTTGCTGCTGCTGGCCGGACAGCGTCTTGTTGTGCATGCCGAAGTAGGCGTCCTGGAACGGCCGGGACAGGTAGAACGCCGCGTTGTCGGCGATGCGCGCGGCCTGCCAGGCCTGCAGGGTCGCCACCGGCGTCCTGGCGTACAGCGCTGCCAGTTTCGGGAACGCCGTCTTCTCGGCCACCACGATGCGGTCGAGCTTGCCAAGCCGGGCGGCGTCCAGGTAGCCCTTCCAGTCGAAGCCCGGCGCCAACTTCTGTAGCTCGGCGATGCTCATCGGGTTGTACATCGCCACCGGGTCGCGCTGCTGCACCTTGCTCCAGCTGGCCTGGGCGATGGCCGTCTCGAAGGCGACCACGTCCTTGGCGGCTGCCTCCGGCTGCGGCCAGCCGGCCAGGGCGAGCAGCCGCGCGACATAGGCTTGGTAGGCCGCCTTCTGCGCCGCGAACGCCGGTTCGAGGTAGTAGTCGCGGTCGGGCAGGCCCAGGCCGGCCTGGCTGACGTAGACGGCGTAGCGCGTAGTGTCCTTCAGGTCCACATCGAGCGAGAGGTTGAACAGCGCGCCCTCGAAATCGGTATTGGTGCGCCCCATCAGGGCCGCCTGCGCCTCGTGCGTGGTGGCCTTTCGCACCGCGTCCAGCTGTGGCGCGATGGGCTTGGCGGCCAGCGATTCGATGCGCGCCTCGTCCATGAACGAGGCATAGAACGCACCGACCTTGCCTTCGAGCGAGGTGGCCGGCTTGCCGCCGCGTGCCGCCGCTTCCATCAGCTCGTGCAGGCGCTGCTCGGTGAGGTCGGTCATCGCCAGCCGCAGGCTGACCGCGGGCTTGTCGGGCGGAATCGGCGTGTGGTCCAGCCAGGCGCCATTGGCGTAGCGGAAGAAGTCGTTGCCCGGCCGGGTGGCCATGTCGGCGCCGGCCAGGTCGAAGCCCCAGGCGCCGTATTGCGGCTTGCCCGCCGCCGGATCGGCGGCCTGCGCCGTTCCCACCACCAGCGCCGCCATGCATGCCATCGCGAGGATCCCGTTGCGCATACACCCTCCCGTCGTGATCGAGAAAAGCCGCATGCTGGCACACCCCCAGGCGGCCACCAGTGCTGGAAGTTGAGTCACGGATGGTGTCGTGGCGCGTCCGCGTGGGCGCGCTTGCGGCTGATATGGGCGCCGGGCAAGCTAGCGCGCTTTCATTGCCCCGGAGGCTCCATGTCCCACAGCGCGAACATTATCCAGATCATGCCGGCCGCCGGCTGGGTGGCCGTCTACGAGCACGACGGCGAGGAAAGCGCCGAGTCCCTGGTGTGCTTCGCACTGGTGGAGGAAGGCGCCGCCCAGCGCCGCGTCCGCCCGATGTGCGCGGACGGCGGCAGCATCGTGTTCGCCGATGCCATCGCCGGCTTCGTGCGCGTCGAGGAACTGGCCGACTTCGAGGATGAAGAGGACGAGGGCGACGAGGAAGGCGAGGAAGACGAGGAGGAGTGAGTCCCTTGCCCGGCGCGGTGGCCATCGCCGCCGCGCCGGTGGTTGCCGGTGTGTGGTGGTATCAGGGTGACGCAGCCGCCGGCGAGCGCTCGAAGCCGCCGGCGTCGCCCGGGAACACCACCGGGCTCTCATAGCCATCGGCCGAGACCGCCGAGACGCCGAAGAACCAGTCGTCGATCACCACATCCTTGATGACCGCCTGGTCCACGTCGCCCACGGCCCGGCTGTACTGCCACTGCGGTGCGGTGGTGTCGCGCCAGTGCACCACGTAGCCGGCGGCGCCCGGCACTTTCTTCCAATGCACGGTGGTATCGGTGGCCAGCGCGCCTTCGGTACTCACGCCGGACGGCGGCGCGGGCGCGCGGCTGAGCGCGGCCATGGTCACCGTGTTGAGCGCGGTGACGCGGGCGAGGTAGCGGAAGTCCACGCCGTCGATGGTATCGCCGTAGCGGATGCCCTTCTCCGTGCGCAGGTCCTGGTGCTGTCGGGTGTAGTCCTCGTGGCCCTCGGTAACGCGCACCGCCGGATAGCCGGCCTCGAGGAAGGGCACCTGGTCGCCGCCGCGGCCGTAGCGGTCGGTGCGGTAGACCATGCGCACATGCACGTCCGGCAGGTAGGTCGAGGCGATCTGCTCCATGTAGCGGGAGAGGTTGCGCGAGGGCGAATCCACCTCGCCGCCGTGGTAGGCGCGGTACTTGGCCTGCGAGGCCGTCTCGTTGGTCTTGGTGCCCTCGGAGAACACGCGAATGGTGGTGTTGTCGAGTACGCCATTCTGGCCGTGGCTATTGCCCACGATGTCGTTGTTGAGTTCCGCTTCGACCTGCCAGCCCTGCGCCACCGCGTAGTCGGCCAGCACCTTGCCGCCGTACAGGCCTTGCTCCTCGCCCGACAGCGCGGCGAATACCAGCGTGGCGCCGTTGTCCTGCTTGGACAGCAGGCGCGCCGCTTCCATCAGCGCGGCCACGCCGGAGGCGTCGTCGTTGGCGCCCGGTGCGTTGGCCGTGGCGTTCATCACGTCGGTGACGCGCGAGTCGAGATGGCCGGTCATCACGATCACGCGCTTGGGATCGGTCGTGCCGCGCTTGATCGCCACCACGTCCATCACCTCGGTGGGCTGCGGCACGCGCTTGCCGGTAAACACCTGCGAGGGCGTCGCCACCTCGATGCAACCGCCGCAGTCCCTGGATATCTGCTCGAAGCGCGACTTCACCCAGCGCCGCGCCGCGCCGATGCCGCGCGTGTCCGACTTGGTGTCGGACAAGGTGTGGCGCGTGCCGAAGCCGACCAGCTTCTCGATGGTAGCGTGCAGTTCCGCCTCGCTGGGCGCGGTCGACAGGGCCAGCAGCGAAGGCTGCGGGCGCGGCTGCGCCGGCGCCTCGTCGGCGAACGCGGTGGATACGGCAAAGCTCAATGCCAGCGGAAGCAGCAGGGGAATGGAACGCATCGGACTCTCCGGTGAGACAACACCCCACTTTAGCGCCGCCCCGGCGGGCATGCCCCCTGCCGGACGGCAGGGGTGGCCTAGCGGCCGGGCGGCACCAGCGTGATCTCGAACAGCCGGGGCCAGCGCTTGCCGGTGACGAACAGGCGGTCATGCTGGGCGTCGTAGGCGATGCCGTTGAGCACGTCGTTGGTGGGGTCGGGCAGCTTGCTAGTGTCAAGCAGGCCGGCCAGGTCGATCCAACCCGTCACGTGGCCGGTGGCGGGGTCGATGCGGGCGATGCGGTCGGTCATCCACACGTTGGCGTAGATCTCGCCCTTCACCCATTCCAGTTCGTTGAGGTTGGTCACCGGCTTGCCGTCGTCCGTGACCATGAGGCTGCCGATCGTGGCGAGCGTCGCGGGGTCGAGGATGCGCAGCACCGCCGAGCCGTCGCTCATGTAGAGATGCTTGTCGTCGCGCGTCAGCGCCCAGCCCTCGCCGGGATAATCGAAGGTGCGTTGCTGCGCGAAGGTATCCAGGTCGTAGACGAAGCCCAGCTGGTCCTTCCAGGTGAGCTGCACGATGCGTGTCCCCCAGTCGACGATGCCCTCGCCGAAGTACTGCGCCGGCAGGTCGTGGCGCTGCAGCACCTTGCCGCTTTCCAGCGCCACCTTGCGCACGGTCGACTCGCCGGCCTCGCCGGTGCTTTCGTAGAGATAGCCGTCCTTGTAGAACAGTCCCTCGGTATAGGCCGAGGTGTCGTGCGGATAGACGTGCACCACGCGGTAGCCGTACACCGGCGTGGCCGCCTGCGCGGGAAGGATGACCAGCGCACCGAGCACGGCGGCGCAGGTAAGCCAGCGGATCATTCGGGACTCCTCGGGTGGAGCGTGGATGTTACTGCAGCGTGCGCACGCGGAAGTTGCGTCCCTTGATCCGGCCGGCGCGCAGGCGCTCCAGCGCCTTGTTCGCAAGATCCCGCCGGATCGCGACGTAGGCGCGCGTAGCGAACACGTCGATCTTGCCGATGTCCTTCGCATCGAGGCCGGCGTCGCCGGTAAGTGCGCCGAGGATGTCGCCGGGCCGCAGCTTGTCCTGGCGGCCCGCGTCGATCACCAGGGTGCGCATCGGCGCCAGGTGGAGCTGCTTGCCGCGCGGCGGCGCCACCTTCAGCGTATGCCAGGGCAGCGGATGGCCGAGCTGGTCCTCGATGTTGAGCGCCTTGGGCCGTTCGCGCGGGGTGACCAGGGTGATGGCGAGGCCGGCCTCACCCGCGCGTCCGGTGCGGCCGATGCGATGCGTATGCGTGTCCGGATCGTGCGCGATGTCGTAGCTCAGCACCAGCGGCAGGCCGGCGATGTCGAGGCCGCGCGCCGCCACGTCGGTGGCGACCAGGATGGAGCAGCTGCGGTTGGCGAACTGCACCAGCACCTCGTCGCGGTCGCGCTGCTCCATGTCGCCATGCAGGGCGAGCGCGGAGAAGCCGCGCCGGTCCAGCTCCTGCGCCACCGCGTCCACGTCCTTGCGCATATTGCAGAACACCAGCGCGTGCTGCGCATGTTCCTTGCCGAGCAGTTGGGCCAGCGCGTCGAGCTTCTGTGCCGGCTCCACCTCGTGGAAGCGCTGCTCGATGGTGGTCTCCTGGTGCGGCGCCTCCACCGTCACCTCGACCGGATCGCGCTGCAGCCGCTTGCTGGCCTGGCGGATCGCCTCGGCATAGGTGGCGGAGAACAACAGGGTCTGGTGGTGCTTGGCGATGCGCCCGACGATGTCGTCGATAGCCTCGGCGAAGCCCATGTCGAGCATGCGGTCGGCCTCGTCCAGCACCAGCACCTTGATGCCGCCGCCATGCAGGCTGCCGCGCTTCAAGTGTTCCTGCACGCGGCCGGGCGTGCCGACCACGATGTGCGGGTCATGCGTGAGCGAGGCCAGTTGCGGTCCCAGCGGCATGCCGCCGCACAAGGTCAGCAGCTTCACGTTGGGGATATTGGCGGCGAGCTTGCGGATCGCCTTGCTGACCTGGTCGGCCAGTTCGCGCGTGGGGCACAGCACCAGCGCCTGCAGCCGGATGGTCTCGACCTCCAGCTGTTGCAGCAGGCCCAGGCCGAACGCGGCGGTCTTGCCGCTGCCGGTGCGGGCCTGGGCGATCACGTCGCGGCCTTCGAGCACCGGTGGCAGGCTGAGCGCCTGCACCGGGGTCATCTCGGTATAGCCTAGCGTTGCCACGCTGGCGAGCAGCGTGGGCTTGAGCGGGAGCGTGCGGAAATCGGTCATGCGCCATGATCGCATGAGCCGGCTGGATTCACCCCTGCATGGCTTCCAGCTCCATGCCCTTGGTCTCGCGCACCGACATCACCACGAACACCAGCGAGAGCAGCGCGAACAGCGCGTACAGGCCATAGGCGAAGCTCAGGCCAGCCTCGGCCAGCGCCGGGAAGCTGCTGGTGATGGCGAAATTGGCCAGCCATTGCGCCGAGGCCGCCACCGCCAGCGCGATCGCGCGGATGCGGTTGGGGAACATCTCGCCCAGCAGCACCCATACCATCGGGCCCCAGCTCAGGCCGAAGAACACCACGTAGACATTGGCCGAGACCAGCGCCACGATGTTCCACGGCGCCGGCAGGCTCAGGGATGCGCCGCTGCCGGTGGCCTGCGAGAAACACCAGGCCATCAGGCCCAGGGTGAGGGTCATGCCGGCGGAGCCGATCACCAGCAGCGGCTTGCGGCCGATGCGGTCGACCAGGGCGATCGCCACCAGCGTCACCAGCACGTTCACCACCGACGTGGCCACGGTGATGGAGAACGAGTCGGTCTCGCTGAAGCCCACCGAGTGCCACAGGGTGGAGGAGTAGTAGAAGATGACGTTGATGCCCACGAACTGCTGGAACACCGACAGCAGGATGCCGATCCACACCACCGGCAGCAGGCCCAGGCGCGGGCCGCGCAGATCCTTCAGGGTGGGGCGGTATTCCGAATGCAGGCTGTCCTGGATGTCCTTGACCTTGGCGTTGAGCGCGGCCTCGCCGTGCATGTCCAGTACCTGGCGCAGCACGTCGTGGGCCTCGGCCAGGCGGCCCTTGGCCACCAGGTAGCGCGGCGACTCGGGCACGCCCAGCACCAGCGAGCCGTAGATCAGCGCGGGCACCACCGCCACCAGGAACATCCAGCGCCAGGCGGCCAGGCCCAGCCACAACGGCTGCGCGGCGCCGCCCGCGGTACCGGCCAGCCAGGCGTCGCTCAGCAGGGCGGCGAAGATGCCCAGCACGATGGCCAGCTGCTGCAGCGAACCCAGCCGACCGCGCACGGCCGCCGGCGAGATCTCCGCGATATAGGTCGGCGCGATCACCGAGGCCATGCCCACGCCGATGCCGCCGACCAGGCGCCAGAACACCAGGCTGCCGACGCCGGACACGAGGCCCGAGCCCAGCGCGCTCAATGCCAGGAACAGCGCCGCCACCTGCATGCTGCGCACGCGGCCGAAGCGGTCGGCCAGCGGGCCGGCATACCAGGCGCCCACCGCCGAGCCGAGCAGCGCACAGGAGACGGCGAAGCCGATCTGTCCCGCGCCCAGTCCGAAATTGCCGCGCACCGCATCCACCGCGCCGTTGATCACCGCGGTGTCGAAGCCGAACAGGAAGCCGCCGAGCGCGGCCGCCGCCGCGATCAGCACCACGCGCGCGGTGGCGCGCTGGCCGAGGTCATCGACGGCGTTCGTGGACGTCGGAGTTGAATTCAGGTTCATCGCCTCTCCCCAATGCAAAGTCCGGCGATTCTGCGCTGGCAGTCCCGGCTTAGAGAAGTGAATACGTATGCACCAGGGAGCTTGCGATGTCGAGGTTTTATTGGGCGGCGCGGTGATGGTGCAGGTGCGAAATGGTTGATTGTCGTATCGGGTGGGGAACGGTGAGGATTTCGGGGTTGTGTGGGTGGGGATATTGTTGCGTCGCAATATTCCTTCGCTCCCGGCTCCTCCCTGTAGGAGCGCGCCCTGTGCGCGCTCCTACAGACAAGGGAAGGGTGAGTTCCTCACCACTGCGTGCGATTCGGCAGCAACCCCTTCAGTTCCGCCTCGGTGAGATTGCGCCACTGGCCCACTTTCAGGTGGCCGAGCTTCACATTGATGATGCGCACGCGCCGTAGCTGGGTTACGCGGTAGCCGAATGCCGCCGCCATCAGGCGGATCTGCCGGTTGAGGCCCTGGGTGAGGATGATGGCGAAGCCGAACTTGGCGATCCGGCGCACCTTGCAGGGCTGGGTCATCTGGCCGTGAATGCGCACGCCGCGCGCCATGCCCTTGAGGAACTCGTCGGTGACCGGCTTGTTCACCGCCACCAGGTATTCCTTCTCGTGGTGGTTCTCCGCGCGCAGGATCTCGTTGACGATGTCGCCGTTGCTGGTGAGCAGGATCAGCCCTTCGGAATCCTTGTCCAGCCGGCCGACGGGAAAGATGCGCTCCGGGTGGTCGACGAAGTCGACGATATTGTCCTTCACCGTGGTGTCGGTGGTGCAGGTGACGCCCACCGGCTTGTTCAGCGCGATATAGACGCCGCGCTTGGCGGCCGGGGTGGCGGCGAGCAGGCGTGGCCTGACGACCTCGCCGTCCACGCGCACCTCGTCGCCCTCCAGCGCCTTGGCCCCGGTCGTGACCACCTCGCCGTTGATGGTGACGCGCCCGGCCAGCAGCAGCTCGTCCGCCTCGCGGCGGGAGCAGATGCCGGCTTCGCTGATGTACTTGTTGACGCGCATGGAGCGATGTTTTTTCTTTTTGTGGGAGCGCACCCTGTGCGCGACAGTCCGACGGAGCGGTGACCTGCCATGCCGCGGTCGCGCACAGGGTGCGCTCCCACAGGGCATTGCCCGGCTAAGAACGTAGCCCCACGCCGCGCTTGAGCAGGTGCAACGCCACGCCGGCCAGGCCGACCACGAACACCAGCATCACCGCGAAGGCCACGCCGATCTGCACGTCGCTCACGCCCAGCACGCCGAAGCGGAACGCATTCACCATGTACAGGATCGGATTGACCATCGAGATGCTGCGCCAGGGCTCGCCCAGCAGGTCCACCGAGTAGAACACGCCGCCGAGGTAGGTGAGCGGGGTCAGCACGAAGGTGGGCACCAGCGCGATGTCGTCGAACTTCTTGGCGAACACCGCGTTGACGAAGCCGGCCAGCGAGAACACCGTGGCGCCCAGCAGCACCGACAGGAAGGTGATGAGCGGATGGGCCACGTGCAGGTCGGTGAAGAACAGCGCGATCAGCAGCACCAGGCCGCCCACGATCAGGCCACGCGCCACCGCGCCGACCACGTAGCCGAGCAGGATCACCCAGTTGGGCATCGGCGACACCAGCATTTCCTCCACCGCGCGGCTGAACTTGGCGCCGAAGAACGAGCTGGAGATGTTGCCGTAGCTGTTGGTGATGATGCTCATCATCACCAGGCCGGGCACGATGTACTGCATGTAGGTGAAGCCGTGCATCTGGCCGATGCGGCTGCCGATCAGCTTGCCGAAGATCACGAAGTACAGCGTCATCGTGATGGCGGGTGGGATCAGCGTCTGGGTCCAGATGCGCATGATGCGCACGATCTCGCGCCGGACGAGGGTGTTCAGCGCGACGAGGTTGGCGGCGCCGTTCATGCGGCCTGCTCCACGTGGTTCTTGGTTCGGCCGTTTTCGACGAGTCGCACGAATAGTTCTTCCAGTCGGTTGGTCTTGTTGCGCATCGAGGTCACCGTGACCCCGTGTTCGGAGAGTCCGGCGAACAGCGAGTTGAGGTCATGCGAGCGGGACATCTCCGCTTCCACCGTGTGCTCGTCCACGCGGTGCAGCGTGATGCCGGGAATGGCCGGCAGTTCGGCGGGCAGGCGATTCACGTCGAGCACGAAGGTCTCCACGTCCAGCGAGGCCAGCAGGTGCTTCATCGAGGTGTTCTCCACGATGGTGCCGTGGTCGATGATGGCGATGTTGCGGCACAGCTGCTCGGCTTCCTCCAGGTAGTGCGTGGTGAGGATCACCGTGGTGCCGGCCGCGTTGATGCCACTGACGAACTGCCACATGGAGCGGCGGATCTCGATGTCCACGCCGGCGGTGGGCTCGTCCAGGATCAAGAGCTTGGGCTCGTTCATCATGGCGCGGGCGATCATCAGGCGCCGCTTCATGCCGCCGGACAGCATGCGCGCCTGGTGCTGCGCCTTGTCCCACAGGCGCAATTCCCTGAGGTACTTCTCCGCGCGCTCGGCGGCGACCTTGCGCGGGATGCCGTAGAAGCCGGCCTCGTTCACGCAGATGTCGAACGGCTTCTCGAACTGGTTGAAGTTGATTTCCTGTGGCACCAGGCCGATCAGCTGCATGGCCTTGCCGCGCTGCCTGTTCACCGACACGCCGAACACCTGCGCGTCGCCGCTGGTGGCGTTCACCAGCGAGGAAAGGATGCCGATCAGAGTGGACTTGCCGGCGCCGTTGGGGCCGAGCAGGGCGAAGAAGTCGCCGGGCTGTACGGTGAGGCTGATGCCCTTGAGGGCCTCGACGCCGTTGCCATAGGTCTTGCGCAGGTTGTCGACGACCAGCGCGGGTATGGAAGTGGGGGACATGGGCTGCACCGAGGGAGTCAGCCTTCTATTATACGTGGCTTCCCCCGGCCGACCGGCGCGGGCTGAGACCACACTGTTTCCCGCAAAAGACCCATGGCCGAATCCTTCCAGCTCCGCCTCGCCGACAGCCGCATGCTGGCGCCCACCGTGCGCCACCTCGCCTTCGAGCGCGTCGATGGCCAGCCGCTGGCCTTCGTGCCGGGGCAGTTCCTGCAGATCCATTTCCACTACGAGGACGGCACCGCCACCAAGCGCAGCTATTCGGTGGGCACGGTGGGCGACGGCGCCTCGCCGGTGATGCGCATCGAGATCGCGGTGAGCTACGTGGAGGGCGGTGCGGCCACCCGCCTGCTCAGCGAGCTGCCGATCGGCGGCGTGATCGAGGCCAGCGGCCCGTATGGGCGCTTCTGCCTGCAGCCGGGCGACGCCAACGGCCGCTACCTGCTGCTGGCCACCGGCACCGGCGTCACGCCGTACCGCGCGATGCTCCCGCAGCTCGCCGAGCTGGTGAAGCAGGGCCGCGAGGTGGCGCTGCTGTATGGCGCCCGCAACGAGGCCGAGCTGCTTTATGGCGAGGAGTTCGAGGCCTTCGCGCAGGCCCATCCCGGCTTCAGCTTCTACGGCTGCCTGAGCCGCCAGCCGCGCGCGGTGCCGCGGCCGAACGACCGCCCCGGCCATGTGCAGCACGCGCTGGCCGGGCTGGCGCCGGCGGCGGAGCGCGACATCGCCTATTTGTGCGGCAACCCCAACATGGTGGATGCCGCCTTTGCCGCTCTGAAGGAGGCCGGCCTGCCGGTCGCGCATATCCGGCGCGAGAAATACGTGTCCTCGCGCTGAGCGCTTGTTCAAAGTCTCGGTACAACCCAACCACCCCCTCCCGGCCTCCCCCTGCTAGCAGGGGGAGGAGTCAAGTCACGCATGCTCTTGGCCCCCTCCCCTGCGTGCAGGGGAGGGTTGGGGAGGGGTGCTCGTGGCTAACCGAGGACTTGGTCGGTTGCGGCTTAACGGCATGCGAACGCCGCTTTTAAGTTCTGCAAACGACGGCCGCTAAAAACGCCGTAGGCCTCCCGTTTCCGACCCCATAGTGTGATGCACTTCACACTGTCGAGACCTGCCCCGGGTTCCGATATCAAGCCCCGGCATACCACGCCGATAGACCCGACAAGTGCTCCCTCGTTTCGCAGCGGGGCGCCGGAAGGGGTGTTTATGAAAGGCTGGATTCGCAGGACCTGGATGGGATGCGCCATCGCCTTGGCACTCGGCGCGGCCCCGGCGCATGCAGAGGGCGGGCGCATCACCTTCGTGGGAGCCATCGTCGCCCCGACGTGCCATGTGGCCGGCCTGCCGGACGTGGCGCCAGGCAGTTCGCACGGCGGCTGTGGCGCGGCGCCGGGCCATGCATCGGTGCCTGTTGCCCAGTATCGGCAGGAGGTCGTCCCGCTTGAGCACGCGGCCGGCACGCAGGATCGCCTGCTGGTCTATTTCGCCGGCTATGCGAGCATGGCCAAGGCGCAGGTGGTGACCCGCACCTACGAGTGATGGCTCACTGGTAGGTGATGGTGTATTGCACGCTGGCGCTCACGGTACCGGCCGTGGCCTTTCCGGTGGCGTAGTACTGCGCGAAGTAGTTGAGCGTCACCGCGTCGTTCACGACCGGGAAGGTCCCCGAGTTCTGCGCCTTGGCGGTCGTTCCGTGCAGGTTGATGGCGGAGCCGGCGTTCGCGCTCCCCCCGGCGCCGTTCAACAGCCGCACCTCGACGTTCCTGGCCGAGCCGCTGTTCTGCAGGTTGCCGGTGTTCCGGTCCACGTTGCCGCCACTGAAGGTATTGGTCGCCACGCTGAGGCCGTCGGGGCAGCCGGTGATGGCGATGCTGAAGGGGGTGGTGCCCGCCACGCTGCCGTTGGCGGCCAGGTCCGCCGTTTCCACGCCCGGCAGCGGCACGGTCAGGCCGGTGCCCGCCGCCACCGCGCAGGTGGGCGCGGTGATCGTGATGGTGCCGAGGTTGAGCGAGGCATGCAGGCTCTGGCTGGTGGAATCGACGCTGCCGCCCGCGATGTACCACCAGAACGGGATCAGGGTAATGGGGCCGATGGTGCCGGGCGGGACATTGCCGGAGGTGGTCTTGATCAACTGGGCGGTGTAGTTGGCGACGACCGCGCCCGAGTAGCTGCCCTGCGACGTGCCGGCCGGCGCCGTGACCGAGCCCGGCACGTAGCCGGCCGTGCTGGTGGGTCCGCAGGCCAGGCAGGTATTGCTGGTGGCCTGTACCGGCGTGGCGGTGACCAGCAGCGCCAGGCCAGTGATGCCGGTTGCGAAGGTAATGCCGGGGCCGTTCGGGTTGTTGGTGCTGTCCCGCGTCGCCAGGTTCTGGCCGGCCTGGATGGTCGCGGTGTAGTCGGCCGCGTGCGAGGTGGTCGCGGGCAGGCCCGAACAGTTGAACGTGATCGACGCCGTGCCGGTGGCGTTGGGGATCGGGCCAGGCGCCAGGTTGGCCGGCACGTTGATCGTGCCGGGCAAGCTCAGCGTGGCCGAGCTTGCGGTGCAGTTGGGGCTGGCGGCCTCGGCCTTCGGCATCCATCCGAAGAAGGCCAGGGCCAGCAGCGCCACCCCCAGTAGCCGCGTGCGGGACGAGGCGTGGCTATCGCATAGCATCATGGAGCACTCCTGACGGCCTGCGTGACCGAGGCGGGGCGCAGGCAGGTCGCCCCGATCTGCTGGTAGGCCTTGGCCTGCCTGCCTTTTTCGCGCGAGGGCAACTGGTAGGCGAAAGAGCAGGACCGCGGTGTGCCGTCGTCGTCCTGCCAGCGCACGGTCAGCCGGCCCGACGCCTCGACGCCGCGGACCAGGATCTGCCCGTTCTGGCCCACCACGCCCAGCGACATGTCCTTCTCGTTGAAGACCTCGGCGCCGAAGGGCAGCGCTTCGCCATCGTCGAGCTGCGAATGGACGATGAGCGTACGACCGTTCTCGGTCTTGAAGCTCAGCATCACGATGGCGCCGGCGTAGGGCGCCACCTGGGCGCTGGTGGCGTCGAGCTGCACGTCCAGCGGCAGGCCCTTCGGATCCACCTGCACCGTGTTGAGGTTGTAGGGCGTCAGGTAGGGCACGATGGCGTAGCCGAAGCGATCCACCCGGATGCCGCCGCCGCTGTTCACGCGGGCGCCCTCGGCCCCCGGCGCGTGCACGATGCCCACCGTATCGCTGATGGGTTGGCCGAAGGTGACGCCGCCGGGATGCGCGATGACGGAGCCGCTCAGGCCCAGCGAGGCCTGCGAATAGCCGTCGCCCTTGCCGTAGCTGCCGTTGAGCAGCGCGAACGGGCTGCGATAGCCCAGGTTGACGCTGCCGGCATTGCCGTTGCCGCCCGGGCCATGGGTGGCGGTGGCGGTGTAGTTGTACTGGTTGTCCGAGCCCAGCGCGCCGTTCACCATGGCCTGCTCCTGGCTGCCGGCCTGCTGGTCGTGCGAGAGGTTCAGCATGATGTTCGGCGCGTGCGCGCCACCGCCGAGCGGAATGCTGAGGTTGACGAAGAACTGGTTGTCGTGGCGACCCGTCGGATCGACCGAGCGGGTCGCCGAGACGTTGTAGTTCATCCGGTGGAAGGTGTTGCTGTAGCCCACCTGGAACTGCGTGTCCGTGCCGCTGTGGTTCCAGTAGTCGCGCACCGAGGCATTGGCGTAGACCGAGCCGCCACGCCCACCCAGCGGCTGGCTCAGCGAAAGGGTGAAGTCGCTGCGCTGACGCTCCACGCCGGCCGCCGTGACCAGGGGGGTGCCCGCCGTGCTCCCGTTGAGCGCGGCCTGTTGCGCGGGCGTGAGCAGGCTGGGCGCGGCGACACCGTCGATCGTGGGCGCCACTGGCACCGCGGCGGCGCCGAAGGCGTCGAGGCCATGCCGTACGTAGTCGCGCGCCTGGGCGGCATCGGTAAGGCTCAGGAAGCCGCCGGTGGAATAGCGGTAGGCGGCGACCGACAGCTGGGTCTGCGTCGATGGCACGATCTTGCTGTACGTCACGCGCACGCTCTGGCCCGACTGCGTCGAGTAGCCCGGGATGTGCGCCTGGGCCTGGGTGAGGTCCAGCGCCAGCGCGCCGAAGCGGGTATCCACGGCCGCGCCGACGAGCGCGGCGCCATAGCCCTGGGAACCCGCGATGCCGGCATAGCCGGTCAACAGGTTGCTGAAGCCGTGCTGCAGCGTGGCCTGCACCACGGCGGGCCGGTCCTTGATGGAGGCCACGCGCAGCTCGCCGGCCGCGATGTCGAAACGGGTGATGCCCGGGCGCAGCAGCTGGGCGATCGAGGCATAGGGCACGGTGAAGGTGGTCACGCGGCCGTCCGCTTCGTTGACGGTCACGTCCAGGTTGCCGCCATAGCCGGTCGGGTACAGGTCGGTGATCGCGAATGGGCCGGGCGCCACCGTGGCCTGGTAGATCTGCACGCCGTTCTGCCGCACGGTCACCCGGGCGTTGGTGTTGGCGACGCCACGGATCACCGGCGCGTAGCCTTGCAGCGATTGCGGCAGCATGCGATCGTCGGTAGCCAGCTGCACGCCGCGGATGCCGTAGCTGTCGAACACCGCGCCGTCGGTGTAGCTGTCGCCGACGGTCAGCACCGCGCGCAGCGAAGGCAGGTCGCGCTGCAGGTAGGTATCGATGTTCTGCCACTTGCGGCGCGCGGGCGCGTTGGACGTGGCCGACTGCCAGGTCATGGTGCCGTCCTCGCGCAGGTGCCACAGGCCGACATTGACGCCGCTGTTGATCCCCAGGTACGACGTGGTCTGGCTGGTGCCCTGGTTGCTGGCGCGGAAACTGTTGAAGTTGTAGTTGAGCAGCGCGGCCGGCACGCCCTGGTCCCAGTATTCCGGGCTCACGTAGCCGCGCGGCGCCTGGCCCAGGTAGGCCTGCGGCACGCTCGTGTCCAGCCGCAGCTGCGACATGTCGAAGCTCATCGACGCATCGGGAATCAGCGCGCCGATCGCCACGCAAGCCGAGGGCTCCTGCAGGCGCGCGGTGTCCTGCTCGGACAGCTGGGGATGCAGGCCGAGCTGGTCCAGCAGCTTGCGGTCCAGGCAGGGCACGGCATTGGCGTCCGGCGACGGGGCGACGAAGCGCACGGCGGCGCGGCCCACCCAGGCACTGTTGAGGTAGACGTCGACGTTGTAGCTGCCCGGCAGCACCGGGTTGCCGCGCTCGAAGCGCGAGAGGTCGGTGGTGTTCTGGCCGGCGCCGGACAGCAGGCTCCGGTCGAAGTCGGCATAGCCGCCGGTCGCGCTGGCATCCGCGCCCGCCGCCGGCATCGCGGCGGCGGCCGCCAGGCCGGTCCAGCCCGCCAGCGTCGCGGCGATGGCCGCGCTGAGCAGGGCGCGGCGGCACGCCACGGACCAGCGCGGGTACGGCTGGTTGGCGGCGTGCGCGACGCTCACGGCGACACGCTTCCCTTCAGCGGGACGTCGGCGCCGAAATCGTTGATGCAGTCATAGCTGACGACGCTCCCGTCCGCCGGCGCCTGCTTCAGGTCGACCACCGGCAGGCTCAGGTCCGAAAGCGGCGCGACCATGCCGGTGTCGGCCTTGTGTTCGGCGCCGCCGGCGGACACCGTGATCTGGCTGATGGTGACGTAGTAGGGCGTCGGGTTGTGCACCACCAGGGCGACGCCGCCGGCCTGGGCGATGGCCTTGAAGCGCAACTCGCCGGGTGCCTTCAGGGGATCGCCGGCCAGGCCGGCCGGGCGATAGAACAGCTTCAGCCGCGAGCGGATCGCCAGCTGCATGTAGTTGCTGCTCTGCGGTTCCAGGCTGTTGGGCTTGGGCGGCACTTCCAGCACGTTCAGCCAGTACACCGTCTCGCGATCGGCGGGCAGCGGCTGTTCGCTGTGGGTGAACAGGATGCGCAGGTTCTGGTCGCGGCTCGGCTCCATGCGGAACAGCGGCGGCGTGATGAGGAAAGGCGTCTGCACCTTGTCCGGGGTGGACATCGGGTCGCCGTTGTCGACCCAGGCCTCGATCAGTGCCGGCGTCGTGTTCTGGTTGGTCAGGCGAACCGTGGCCTCGCCATCCTTCGCGGGAAAAATCACCCGGGTGCCGGCGATGATGACGTTGGCATGGGCGGTGGACGCGGCGCAGCCGAAGGCCACCAGCGCCACGGCGATGGCGCAAGTCGAGAACTTCATGGCGATCCCAATACAGAGGAGCGGATGCGCTGCGGCCGGCGGACCGGCCGCAGCGAACGGCTGGGTGCGCGATTACTGGTAGTTCAGCGCGTACTGGACGGAGGTGTTGACGGTACCGGCCGTGGCATCGGCCTTGGCCGCCACATAGGCCGCGTAGTAGGTGAAGGACAGCGTGGACGTGCCGGAGGTCGGCAGGTTCGCGGTGCCCGCGCCCTGGCTGCCCGAGGCGTTCTGCAGCGTGAGGGCGTTGCCCAGGCTCTGGTCGCTGGACAGCACGACCTCGACGTTGCTGCCGCCGTTGCCGGAGGTCACGGTGTTGGCCAGGTAGCCGTTGGCGGCGTCGATGTTGGCGCCGGTGAAGTAGGGGTACACCTTGCTGGCGTTGGCGGTGGCGCCGCAGTTGCTCAGCGTCAGGGTGACGGGCGTCCAGCCCACCGCGTTGCCCTGGGTCAGGGCGGTGGTGTCGTAGTAGGGGGTCAGGTTGACCGTCTGGCTGGCAGGTCCGTTGTTGACGCTGACGGTGCAGGTCGGCGCGATCACCTTGCCGGTGAATGTGATGGTACCGCTGGTGACCGGCGTGGCGGCGTTGGCTACGGCCACGGCGCCGAGCGAGGCGGCGATCACGGCGGAGATAAGAAGCTTTTTCATACCCATGTCCTTTGAACGTGTAGTGGATACATCGTGTTGATGCGCTTCCGGACCACGGGCTGGCGCCCCCCCGATTGCGCTGTCTGCTTCTCTGGTGCCGTCTCTGCGGGCGGTTTCCAGATCGCTTACCCACCCATAGCAACCACTGTGCCAACCCCGGAAAGGGCCACTGCCATGGCCTGGATCGGGTTTTCCGGTGAATTTGCTAAGGCGGGACGGCGATTTGTTAAGCCGGATCAGGTCACTTCGGGCCCGAAGTGCGGCTCAATGTGCAAATTGTGTCACATTTTTGGACTTTTCTTATTGCGTTCGACCTAAAGTTAGGGTCCTGGCTGCCGATATGCGGCGTCGATGTAAAGCGTGCTTGACATCTTGCCCGGGCAGGCTCTACCGTTGTGTCAAGCGTGCTTGACAGTGGATGGGCATCGACATGACGGACCGGGCGGAACCTTCCAGGCGTGGACGGCCCTTGCACCTGTGGCCTGCCTGGGCTCGCTGGCTGGTGCTGGCGCTGGGTTATGCGCTGCTGCTCGGTGGCGGCTGGGCCATGGCCTGGGGAGAAGGCCCGTTGCGGGTACTGGGATTGCTGGCCTTCGCGGCGTCGATGCCGTTGCTGATCCACGCCGGACGCGCGGCGATGCGCGAACGCAGCCGCCAGGTCGACCGCCGCTATGCGCGCGAATTCATGCCGGCCATGGTCGCCTACATGTTGCTGATGATCTATGTGTGGCCGCTGCAGAAGGGCATGGCACCCGGCTGGCCCAAGCTGGGCATTGCCATCCTGCCGGCCCTGCCGGTGCTGTGGGTGATCGTCGCCTCGATCCGCTACGTGCTGGGCAGCGACGAACTGGAACGCCGCCAGCAGCTGGAAGCCCTGGCGATCGGCGCCGCCATCGTCAGCGTGGCCGCGATGACGATGGGCTTCCTGGCCTCGGCGGGTATCTTCCAGGTGGACGGGGCATTGGTGCTGCTGTTGGTGTACCCGGCGCTGTGCCTGACCTATGGCATCACGAAATGCTGGCTGGTCTGGCGCCAGCGTGGCGAATGAACAACCGCATCCGCGAACTGCGCGGCGATCGTGGCTGGTCGCAGGCCGACCTCGCCGAGCGGCTCGACGTGTCGCGCCAGACCGTCAATGCCATCGAGACGGGCAAGTACGATCCAAGCCTGCCGCTGGCCTTCAGGATCGCGCGGCTGTTCGACCTGGCCATCGAATCGATTTTCGAACCCGAACCCTGAGGGGCCGGGAATACAGTGCACCACCCTGAGGGAAGGAGGGGAGAGACATGGCAATCCAAGGGCGGACCGCCCTGCGCATAGGTGTCGTGGCCATCGGCCTCGCCGCATTGGGATGGAATCATTGGCATCGCCAGCATGCCGCCGCGCCGCCGGACGATGGCGCGGCCGTCGCCGTGGATGCCCCTGCGCGAGCGGCGGAGCCGGCCAGGCCGATGACCTGGCAACTGGGTTCGCTGACCTTGCATCCATGCGAGCTGGGCCAGCCCAACAGCGGCCTGTCCACCGCCGCCTGGTGCGCGCCGTTCGAGGTGCCGGAGAACCGCGACGATCCGCACAGCCGCAAGATCGGCCTGAAGCTCGCGGTCATCCGCAGCAGCGCCCAGGTGGCCAGCAAGGACATGCTGGTGCTGCTGGCCGGCGGCCCCGGCCAGGCGGCCACCGAGTCGTGGCCCGGCGTCGCCCCGGCCTTGCAGTCGCTGACCGCGCATCGCCACGTGCTGCTGCTGGACCAGCGCGGCACCGGCGGTTCCCACCCGCTCACCTGCAAGGACGACAACGCGGGCGGTGACAGCGTCGCCGACGATCTCGATGCGCATCCGGACAAGCAGCGCGCACAGATCGAGCAGTGCCTGCGCCAACTCGAAGACAAGGCCGATCCGCGCTACTACACCACCACCATCGCCGCCGAGGACCTGGAGGACGTGCGCCGGGCGCTGGGCTCGCCCAGCTTCGACCTGGTCGGCGTGTCGTACGGCACGCGCATGGCGCAGCAGTACGCCATGCGCCATCCCGAGGCAGTGCGCAGCCTGGTGCTGGACGGCGTGGTGCCCAACGAGCTGGCGCTGGGCGAGGATTTCGCGCGCAACCTGGATGACGCGCTGAAGGCGCAGTTCGCCCGCTGCAGCGCGGACGAAGCCTGCCGCCGCCGCTTCAACGACCCGTACCAGACGCTCTACCAACTGCGCGACGCGCTGCGCGCCAACCCGCACAAGGTCAGCTTCCGCGACCCGCAGACCTACCAGAGCGTGCAGCGCGTGCTCAGCGAATATTCGCTGGCCAGCGTGGTGCGTATGTTCGCCTACACGCCGCTGACGGCGTCGCTGCTGCCGCTGTCCATCGACGCCGCCGCGCACGGCGACGTAGGGCCGCTGCTGGGCCAGGCCAAGCTGCTGTCAGGCGACCTGTCCGACAGCATGAACGACGGCATGCAACTGTCGGTGATCTGCAGCGAGGACGCCGACCTGCTGGCGCCGCGTCCGGAGGATGCGCACACCATCCTCGGCACGCGCATGGTCGATACCCTGCGCAACGTCTGCACGGTATGGCCCAAGGGCACCCGCCCGGCCGATTTCCACCAGCCGCTAAAGACCGACAAGCCGGTGCTGCTGCTTTCGGGCGAATACGACCCGGTGACGCCGCCGCGCTACGGCGAGCAGGTGGCCAGGAACCTGCCACGTTCGCGCCACCTGGTGCTGACCGGCCAGGGCCACAACGTCATCAACGCCGGCTGCGCGCCGCAGCTGGTCAAGCGCTTCATCGAGAACCCCGACCCCAAGGCGCTGGACGCCAAGTGCCTGGGACGCCTGCGGGCCACGCCGATGTTCGTCGACTTCAACGGAGCCACGCCATGATCGAGGTAAAGGACCTGCACAAGGCGTTCGGCGCGGTGAAGGCGGTGGACGGCGTCAGTTTCGCCGCCCGCGACGGCGAGATTACCGGCCTGCTCGGCCCCAACGGCGCCGGCAAGACCACCACGCTGCGCATGCTCTACACCTTGATGACGCCCGACCGCGGCCAGGTGCTGGTGGACGGCATCGACGCCGCCGCCGATGCGCTGGACGTGCGCCGCCGGCTCGGCGTGCTGCCGGATGCGCGTGGCCTGTACAAGCGGCTGACCGCGCGCGAGAACATCGACTACTTCGCGCGGCTGCACGGGCTGCCCGAGCCGGCGCTGGCGGCGCGGCGCGAGGCGCTGGTGCAAGCGCTGGAAATGGAGGACTTCGCCGACCGGCGTACCGAGGGCTTCTCGCAGGGCCAGCGCGTCAAGACCGCGATCGCCCGCGCACTGATCCACGATCCGCGCAACGTCATCCTGGACGAACCCACCAATGGCCTGGACGTGATGGCCACGCGCGCGCTACGCCAGTTCATGCTGCGCCTGAAGGCGGAGGGCCGCTGCGTGCTGTTTTCCAGCCACATCATGCAGGAGGTGGCGGCGCTGTGCGACCGCATCGTGGTGATCGCCAACGGCCGCGTGGTGGCCGACGAATCCCCGGCGGCGCTGCGCGAGCAGACCGGCGAGGCCAACCTGGAAGACGCCTTCGTGAAGATCATCGGCAGCGAGGAGGGCCTGGCCGCATGAACATGGAAAAAACCAACGTCGCCGTGATCCGCGTGCGCGCCTTCCTCACCGTGTTCCTCAAGGAAGTGAAGGAAAACCTGCGCGACCGCCGCACCCTCGTCAGCGCTTTCCTCACCGGCCCGCTGCTGGGGCCGCTGATCCTGGTGATGATGCTCAACCTCACCCTCAACCGCGAGTTCGACAAGGCCGAGAAGCCACTGCCGGTGCCGGTGATCGGTGCCGAGCGCGCGCCCAACCTGCTGGCGGCGCTGAAGGCCAACGGCATCGATCCCAAGCCGCCCATCGCCAACCCCGAGCTGGCGGTGCGCCGGCAGGACGCCGACGTGGTGCTGCGCATCTCCCCAGACTACGCCACGGCATGGGGCAAGGGCGAGCCGGTGCAGGTGGAGCTGATCTACGACTCCTCGCAGCGCGACGCTAACACCGCGGTGGAGCGCCTGTCGCGCCTGGTGGAAAGCTACGCGCACGAGCAGGGCGCCATGCGGCTGGTGGCGCGCGGGTTGTCGCCCAGCACGGCCTGGCCGGTGGTGGCGGCCAGGCGGGACCAGGCCACCGCGCAGGCGCGCGCGGCGCTGGTGTTCTCGATCCTGCCGTATTTCTTCGTGCTCACCGTGTTCATGGGCGGCATGTACCTGGCGATCGACCTGACCGCCGGCGAGCGCGAGCGGCAATCGCTGGAACCGCTGTTCGCCAATCCCGTGCCGCGCTGGAAGATCCTGGCCGGCAAGCTGGCGGCGATCTGCACCTTCTCGGCGGCCAGCCTGCTGATCAGCCTGTGCGCGTTCGCCGTGGTGGGGCGCTTCATTCCCACCGAGAAGCTGGGCATGGAGCTGGACCTGGGCCTGCGCTTCGGCGGCCAGGTGCTGCTGCTGATGCTGCCGCTGATCGTGCTGCTGGCCGCGCTGCAGTCGATGGTCGCGGCCTTCGCCAAGAGCTACCGCGAGGCGCAAACGTATCTGTCGCTGCTGATGTTCGTGCCGGTGCTGCCGAGCATCCTGCTCGCCAGCATGCCGATCAAGTCGCAGGGCTGGATGTACGCCGTGCCGCTGCTGGGCCAGCACCTGGGCATCATGCAACTGCTGCGCGGCGACGGCGTGGAGCCCTCGCAGTTGGGCCTGTGCCTGGCCGGCAGCCTCGTCGCCGCGGCGGTGGCGGTGCTGGCGACGGCACGCCTGTACCAGTCCGAGCGGCTGGCGATCTCGGGCTGACCCGCTTCCTTCCTCTCCTCCCAAGGGAGAGGGGCCCGGGCGCGGTACCATGGGTTTTTTCCTTGCCGAGAAACCCATGCGCCGCCGCCTGCTTGCCTTGAGCCTTCTTGCCGCCCTCGCCGGTTGCAGTTCGCACGGCAAGGGCGAAGCCGCCTCGTCCACGGCGCCTGCCCCTGCGCCCGCCGCGATCGTGCCGCCGCCGTCCACCGACGCCGACCAGGCCGCCCAGCGCATGGCCAGCTACGCCCCGGTCAAGCTCACCGCCGACCTTTCCGCCTTCGACGACAGGCAGAAGCGGATGATCGCGCTGCTGGTGCAGGCGGCCGACGTCACCAACGACCTCTACTGGCAGCAGTCATGGGGCGACAAGGCCGCGCTGATGGCGCGCATCCCTGACGAGGTGACGCGCCGCTACGCCGAGATCAACTATGGACCCTGGGATCGCCTCGACAACGACCAGCCCTTCGTCGCCGGCGTGGGTCCGCGTCCACCGGGCGCGCAGTTCTACCCGGCGGACATGAGCAAGGCCGAGTTCGAGCAGGCCGACCTCAAGGACAAGGCCGGCCTCTACACCCTGCTGCGCCGCGATGCGCAGGGCAAGCTCGCCACCGTGCCCTACCACGAGGCGTACAAGGCCGACCTCGATCGCGCCGCCGGCCTGCTGCGCCAGGCCGCCGCGCTGTCGGCCGACAGGGATTTCGCCGGCTACCTGAAGAAGCGCGCCGACGCGCTGCTCAGCGACGACTACCGTCCCAGCGACTTCGCCTGGATGTCGATGAAGGACAACCCTGTCGATATCGTGATCGGCCCGATCGAGACCTACGAGGACCAGTTGTTCGGCTACAAGGCCAGCTACGAAAGCTACGTACTGGTGAAGGACCAGGCCTGGAGCGCCCGGCTCGCGCGCTTCGCCAGATACCTGCCCGAACTGCAGCGCGAGCTGCCGGTGGAGGAAAAGTACAAGGCCGAGAAGCCCGGCTCCGACGCCGACCTCAACGCCTACTTCGCGGTGTACTACGCGGGCGGCGCCAACGTCGGCGCCAAGACCATCGCCATCAACCTGCCCAACGACGAAGAGGTGCAGCTGAAGAAGGGCACACGCCGCCTGCAGCTGGAAAACGTGATGCGGGCGAAGTTCGACGCCATCATGCTGCCCATCGCCAAGGCGCTGGTCGCCGACGACCAGCAGTCGCACCTCACCTTCGACGCCTTCTTCGAGAACACCATGTTCCACGAGGTGGCGCACGGCCTGGGCATCAAGCAGACGCTCACCGGCAAGGGCCTGGTGCGCACCGCGCTGAAGGACCAGGCATCGAGCTTCGAGGAAGGCAAGGCCGACATCCTGGGCCTGTACATGGTCGCCAAGCTGGCCGAAAAGGGCGAGCTGGACAAGGCGAAGCTGATGGACAACTACGTGACCTTCCTCGCCGGCATCCTGCGCTCGGTGCGCTTCGGCGCCAGCGACGCGCACGCCAAGGCCAACATGGTGCGCTTCAACTTCTTCCAGCGGCAGGGCGCCTTCACGCGCGACGCCGCCACCGGCCGCTACCGCGTCGACTTCGACAGGATGACCGCGGCGATGAACGCGCTCTCGGCCAAGCTGCTGACCATCCAGGGCGACGGCGACTACGCGGCAGCCAAGCGACTCACCGACAGCATGGGCAATGTGAGCCCCACCCTGGCCGGCGACTTGAAGCGCCTGGATCAGGCCAGCATCCCGGTGGACGTTACCTTCGAGCAGGGCCTGGACGTGCTGGGCCTCGCCAGGCCCTGACCGAAATTCACCGTAGGAGCGCACCCAGTGCGTGATCTCGACCTCGCGCACTGGATGCGCTCCTACAGCACATGCCGGCGAGCCCCGATTGGCCGGATGGTGGCGTGATGCGACGTTCAGCGGATGAAATCGTCATCCGGTCACCGTGCCTTGCGCCTGGGTCGCGTGTCGCTGCCAGGTCATGTCTATCTGCTCACTACCACCACGGCCTATCGCCGTTCCCTTTTCAAATCCGAAGATTCGGCTCGGACTGTTTCCCGTTGCATGGTCGATACCGCCTGCTGGGGCGATGCTTGCGTACTGTGTTGGGTGCTGATGCCGGACCACTGGCATGGACTGGTGAAGCTTGGCATGCGAGATGGCCTGTCCACCGTGATGAACCGCTTCAAGGGCTTTACCGCACGGCGTTTGCATTGTCTTCAGCCTGGCCTGGTTTGGGGGCGAGGCTTCCATGATCGTGCCTTGAGATGCGATGAAGACATCAAGGCCGCCGCACGCTATGTCGTAGCTAATCCGTTGCGCGCCGGACTGGTGAGCAGCGTTCTCGACTATCCCTATTGGGACTGCGTCTGGCTATGACGCGGGCTTCCCTGTAGGAGCGCACCCAGTGCGCGACACAGCTCTGTCTTGGATCGCGCACTGGGTGCGCTCCTACATCGGTTTGATACTCGGCCCCGCCGCCTCGCCCAGATGACAAAGATTTCATGCGTCATCGATTGACGCGGCCTGTTCCGCGGTCGTAAATGGCGACGTGAAACCACTACCAGGGAGCATTGCCATGACGGTAAGCAAGGGTTGGGTGATGGGGCTGGCCGGAGCGGCCGCCCTGCTGGGCGCGGGACTCGTGCTGGCCGATAGCGGCGAGGACGCGCTGGCCAAGCAGCGGCAGGCTTATGTCAAGGCGGTGGGGCGCGTGGTCGAGGGCATCCCGAGTACGGCGACCGTCACGTCGCTCGATCCGCTGGGCGAGCACCGTATCGCCCTCTACACGGTCGATGGGCCGCACAAGGACATCTGGCTGGTCACCACGGACGAGGGCTGTCCGGCGCCCGTACCGGCGACGGACCGCATCGTTTCCTACAATGCGAACCACCAGGCCCAGCCTTGCCGGGTGGTCCGCATCCAGGCGGTGGACCAACAACAGCTGGCGCTGGGGCTGCGGCTCGCACATGCCCGGCCTAACATGCCTTCGGCTGCCGAACCGGTGCCGCCGGATTACCTGCGCCTGGGAGCCGAATTCCAGGCGGCGGCCCTGACCGATAACGGCCGTACGCGCTGACCCAGTCCGTCCCGGGGCGCCAGGTATGAAGCGCACTGAGGCGCGGTTATAGCGCTGTGCATCCACTTGCCAGGGAGCATTGCCATGACGGTAAGCAAGGGTTGGGTGATGGGGCTGGCCGGAGCGGCCGCCCTGCTGGGCGCGGGACTCGCGCTGGCCGACGGCGGCGAGGATGCGCTGGCCAAGCAGCGGCAGGCCTATGTCAAGGCGGCGGGCCGCTCGGTAAAGGGCATACCGGATACGGCGACGGTTACCGCCCTCGATCCCTTGGGCGATCATCGTATCGCCGTCTACGCGATCGATGGGCATAGCAACGAAATCTGGCTGGTGACCACCGACGACGGTTGCCCCACGCCCGTACCCGCGGAAGGACGCATCGTCTCCTACGATGCAAACCACCAGGCCCTGCCCTGCCGGGCGGTGCGCATCCAGACGGTCGATCCGACGCCCTTGGCCGCAGGGTTCGGCCCGTCGCGCCACCAGCGTCCGCCCGGGATGGCCGGGAACGAGTCGGCGGCGGATCTGCAGGTCGAGACCTCGGCCAATGCCGCCGTCATGACGGCGGGCGGACTCACGCGCTGACCTGGCTGGTTTCGCTGGATCAGGCCGCCAGGTGCGCAGCGGCCCAGTCCGCCACCGCTTCGGGATGTTCCAGGTGCAGGTGATGCCCGCCGTCCAGGTGGGTCACCGCGATGTCGCGCACGCAGGCGGCGCGCGCCTGCATGGCCGGGCCGGGCAGGTAGGGCGTGGCCGGATGCGCCAGCAGCAGCGCGGTGGGTGCCTCGATGCCTTGCAGCAGGGCGTGGACCTGCGCCTCCGGCAGGCGCAGTGGCGAGGGCCGGTTCAGGCGCGGATCGCTGCGCCAGCGCCAGCCGTCCGCATCTTGGCGCAGGCCGCGTTCCACGATGGGCCGCGCCTGCTCCGCGGGTAGGCCGCTGGCCAGGGTGCGCGCGCTGATGGCGGTCTCGATGGAAGGAAACGCGCGCAATGAGCGCCCGGTGGCCTGGCTGGCCAGTGCATCGCGGAAGCGGCGCAGGGTGTGGTGGCCGTCATCGCCGATCGGGCCCAGGCCCTCGACCAGCAGCAGCCGGTCGATGCGTTCGGGCGCGGCGGCCGCGACCAGTGCGGCGATGCCGGCGCCCAGCGAATGCCCGAGCAGGTGGCAACGGGACAGTTCCAGTGCGTCGGCGGCCGCCAGCACGGCGCGCACATGGTCGATGAAGTGGTAGTGCATGCCGGGCGGCAGGTGGTCCGAATGGCCGTGGCCGGGCAACTCCAGCGCGATCACCTGCCAGCGGCCAGCCAGCAGCGGCGCCAGGCGGGCGAAGCTGCCGGCGTTGTCGAGCCAGCCGTGCAGCGCCAGCAGCGGCGGCGCGTCCGCGCCGCCCCAGGCCAGCGCGCGCAGGCGCAGGTGCGGCAGCGCGATGTCGCGTTCGACGGGCGCCATGCTCACGGGGCGCGATCCGCGAACTCCGGCCAGCCGGCGCCCTGGCGCCGCAGCAGGGCGGCGAGGCTGGCCACCTGTTCCGGCGAATCGTTGAGCGCGGGGATGTAGCGCAGCGACTCGCCGCCGGCCTCGCGGAAGAACGCCTCGTTCTGCATCGCGATCTCCTCCAGCGTCTCCAGGCAATCCACCGCGAAGCCGGGGCAAGCCACGTCCAGGGTCTTGATGCCCTCGGCGGCCAGTCGGCGCACGGTGGCATCGGTATAGGGTTCCAGCCACTGTTCGCGGCCCACCCGCGACTGGAAGCTCACCAGCAATTGCGACTCGTCCAGGCCCAGCCGCTGGCGCAGGGCGCGGGTGGTCGCCAGGCATTGCGCGAGATAGGGATCGCCTTCCCGCACGTAGCGCGCGGGAATGCCATGGAAGGACAGCAGCAGCTTCTCGCCGCGCCCGTGCGTGGCCCACCACGTTTCGATGCCGCGCGCCAATGCCTCGATATGGCCGGCATCGTCGTGGTAGTCGTTGACCAGGCGCAGTTCCGGCGGCCAGCGCAGCGCCTTTATGGCATCGGCCACGGCGTCGATCACCGAGCCGGTGGACGTGGCCGAATACTGCGGGTACAGCGGCAGCACCAGCAGGCGGCGCACGCCCTCGCGCTGCAACCGGGCGATCGTGTCGCGCACCGATGGCCGGCCGTAGCGCATCGCCAGCGCCACGCGCACCGGCGCCGCGCAGGATGCCGCCAATGCTTGCCGCAATGCGGCCGCCAGCGCCTCACTGCCGACCCGCAGCGGCGAGCCCTGCGGCGTCCAGATGCGCCGGTAGGCATGCGCCGAGCGCGCGGGCCGCACGCGCAGGATCACCCCGTGCAGGATCAGCCACCACAGCCAGCGCGGGTAGTCGATCACCCGCGGGTCACCCAGGAATTCGGCGAGATAGGGGCGTACCGCCCTGGCGGTAGGCGCCTCCGGTGTGCCCAGGTTCACCAACAGCACTGCCGCCTGAACGGATGGGTCATGGGAATCACCGGCCGGGCCGGTATAGTCATGGCTACGTGGCATCGTGGCGTCGGCGGGAAAGACCGCGGCAAGTCTGCCACAAGCCGCCGCAGGCGCCGCGGAAGGCGTCGCCGCAGGCCGCCATCCGAATTCATGTTCCAGGAGTCGTCCATGTTCAAGGCATCGTTGCATCGCGTATTGCTCGCCCTGTCGGTCCTGCTGCTGCCCGCGGCGGCGGTCCATGCGGAGGACCCGCCGCTGGTGCGCGCGCAGAACGCGGTGCGCGTGCTGAAGGAGATCATGGAGGCGCCGGACAAGTCGATCCCGACCGACCTGCTGAAGGAGGCCAAGGCCATCGCGGTGATCCCTGACCTGCTCAAGGTCGGCTTCGTGTTCGGCGGCCGCCGCGGCGAGGGCCTGATCTCGGTCAAGGGGCCGGACGGCACCTGGTCCAACCCCAGCTTCATCACCATGACCGGCGGCAGCGTGGGTTTCCAGGCCGGCGCATCGTCCACCGACGTGATCCTGGTGTTCCGTACCCAGCGTGGCGTGGACAGCATCGTCAACGGCAAATTCACTCTGGGCGCGGACGCGGCGGCGGCGGCCGGCCCGGTGGGCCGTACGGCCACCGCCTCCACCGACAGCCAGTTCAAGGCCGAGATCTACTCCTATTCCCGCTCGCGCGGCCTGTTCGCCGGCGTGGCCCTGGATGGCTCGGCGCTGCGCATCGACTACGACGCCAACGAGGCGATCTACGGAAAGGGTGTGACGCCGCGCCGCATCTTCGAAGGCGGGGTCGGCAACGTGCCCGGCCCGGTGGTCGATTTCAGGGACCGCCTGGAGGAGTACACTCAGCGCTGATGTGGAGCGGCGGCGCGGCAGCGCGACGGGATCGTTCCGCCGTCCAGACATCTCGAGGCCAGATCCATGAGCATCACCCATCTACTCATCCTGCTCGTCGTCGTCGTGCTGATCTTCGGCACCAAGAAGCTGCGCAATATCGGCGGAGACCTGGGCGGGGCCGTGCGCGACTTCAAGAAGGGCCTGGATGGCGACGAAGACAAGCGCGACCCGTCCGAACGCCTGCGCGCCGACCCGCCGGCTGGCGCCAACCAGACCCAGAGCCAGCACGACGCCGCCGAGTCCAAGTAAGCCGGTTGGCGGGCCATGATCGAGATCAGCTTCGGCAAGCTGATACTGCTCGCGCTCGTCGCGCTGATCGTGCTTGGCCCGGAAAAGCTGCCGCAGGCGGCGCGCACGGCCGGTGCGCTGATGCGCCGCGTGCGCACCGGCTGGGACAGCGTGAAGGCCGAGGTGGAGCGCGAGCTGCAGGTGGAGGAAATCCGCCGCCAGGCCCGCGAGGCCGCCGCGCGGGCCCAGGCCGCCCAGGCCGAGCTGGACGAAACCCTGCGCAAGATGCGCCCGACCGGCGGCGCCTCGGCGGAGGCCCCGGCACCATCGCCGGAAGCCGCCGTCGCCGACGTCGCAGCGGCCAAGGAGACTCCGCATGGCGGCGCCTGAACTGGAAGGCCCCGACGACGGCGGGCTGGAAGAAAGCCTGTTCTCGCACCTGATCGAGCTGCGCTCGCGCCTGCTGCGTGCCATCGTGGCCGTGCTGGTGGTGCTGGCGGCGCTGATCCCGTTCGCCAACCGGCTCTATACCGAGCTGGCCGCGCCGCTGGTGTCGCGCCTGCCCGCCGGCGCGCACCTGATCGCCACGGAAGTGGCCAGTCCGTTCGTGACGCCGCTGAAGCTGGCGTTCTACGCCGCCCTGTTCATCGCCATGCCGGTGGTGGTCTACCAGCTGTGGGCTTTCGTCAGCCCGGGGCTGTACCGCAACGAGAAGCGCCTGGCCCGGCCGCTGCTGGTGGCGGCGCTGCTGTTGTTCTACCTGGGCTGCGCGTTCGCCTATTTCCTGGTGCTGCCGGCGGCGTTCCGCTTCCTCACGGCGGTGACGCCGCAGGGCGTGGAGATGATGACCGACATCACGCATTACCTGGATTTCGTGATGCTGATGTTCTTCGCCTTCGGCCTGTGCTTCGAGGTGCCGGTGGCGGTGGTGATCCTGGCCGCGATCGGCGCGGTGAGCCTGGACCAGCTGCGCAGCGGGCGCCGCTATGCCATCGTTGGCGCGTTCGCCATCGCCGCCTTCATCACGCCGCCGGACATCACCTCGATGATCATGCTGGCCATTCCGATGTGCCTGCTCTACGAGCTGGGCATCCTGGCGGTGCGCTGGCTGCTGCATCCCGCCAAGAAGGCCGAGGCGGCATGAGCGATGCCGCGGCCCGCATCGCGGAGCTGAAAACCTTGCTGCAGCTGCAGCCGCACGTGGAAGGTGGGTATTACCACCGCTTCCACCCGTCCCTGAAGGCCGCCGGTGGCGGGCGTCCCGCGATGAGCGCCATCCATTACCTGCTCCAGGCCGGCGAATTCAGCCACTGGCACCGCGTGGACGCCGAGGAGGCCTGGCATTTCGTCGAGGGCGAACCGCTGGAGCTGCTGATCTACGACCCCGGGAACAAGCGCCTGGAGCGCCGCTGCCTGGGGCCGCTGGCCGAGGGCCGGACGCCGGTGGCGGTGGTGCCGGCCGGCGCGTGGCAGGCGGCGCGGCCGCTGGGCCGCTATGCGCTGGCGACCTGCCTGGTGGCGCCGGGCTTCGAATACGACCGGTTCGAGCTGCTGGCCGAGGACGACCCGCTGGCAGGCCACCTGGCCGGGCTGGCGCCGGAGATCGGGTTCTAGCCTTGCGCCCTCTCCCCGCCGGGGAGAGGAGGCCGGGGGTTCAGTGCTTGGAGGCCGCCGGCGCCACGCGGTTCAGTACCAATCCCTTCAGCACGTTCAGCGCCTGCGACAGCGCGTAGTCCTGCGTGGCCAGCTTGGCGTTCTCGGCGCTGCCGTCGTTGTCGATGTCGTGCTTCTGGCCGTCCTCGTTGGCGAGGTGGTTGGGCAGGTCGGCCTCGGAGCTGATCAGGCTCGGCGCGCTGTCGGCCTTGTTCACCGCCAGGTCGGCCAGTGCGATGTCGGGCTTGATGCCCTCGGCCTGGATCGAGGTGCCGCTGGGGGTGTAGTAGCGCGCGGTGGTGATCTTCACCGCGTGGTCGGCGTCCAGCGGCAGCACCGTCTGCACCACGCCCTTGCCGAAGGTGCGCCGGCCGATGATGAGCGCGCGGCGGTTGTCCTTGAGCGCGCCGGAGACGATCTCCGCCGCCGAGGCCGTGCCGTTGTCCACCAGCACCACCATCGGCGCGCCATTGAGCAGGTCGCCCGGATGCGCCTCGAAGCTGAGGTTGGAATCCTGCAGGCGCCCGCGCGTGGTGACGATGGTGCCCGCGTCGAGGAAGTCGTCGCTCACCCCCACCGCCGCGGTGAGCAGGCCGCCGGGATTGGAGCGCAGGTCGAGGATGGCGCCCTTCTGCGGGCCGTTCTTGCGGATCAGCTCGCCCAGCTTCTTTTCCAGGTCCGGCGCGGTGTCGTCCTGGAACTGGCTGATGCGGATATAGGCGTAGCCCGGCTCGATCTCGCGCGTCTTTACGCTGGTGACCGAGATGCGTTCGCGCACCATCGGCATGTCCACCGGCTTGTCGCTCTTCTCGTGCAGGACGGTGAGCGTGATCTTGGTGCCCGGGTCGCCGCGCAGCTCCTTGAACATCTCGTCGATGTTCTCCGAGTCCACCGGCTTGCCGTCCACCTTGACGATGGTGTCGCCCGGCTTGATGCCGGCGCGGGCGGCCGGCGTGTCGTCGATGGGGGCGATGATGCGCAGCGTGCCGTCCACCTGCAACACCTCGATGCCGAGGCCGCCGTACTGGCCGGTGGTGTCCTCGCTTAGCTCGGCCAGGCCGTCCTTGTCCAGGTATTCGCTGTGCGGGTCCAGGCCGCTGAGCATGCCGCTGATGGCGGCCTTCATCAGGGTCTTGTTGTCCACCGGCTCCACGTAGGCCTGGCGCACGATCTCATAGACGCGGCTGAAGTTGCGGATGTCGTCCAGGTCGACCCGGTCGGGCGTGGACGCCGACGCGGCGGCGGCGGGAGCGGCCTGCTTGCCGGGGGCGGTCTGGGCCTGCGCCAGCGGTGCCGCCAGCAGCAGGACGGCCAGGCTCAAAGTGGGAAACCGCATGGTATGGGAAACTCCGGGAACGATGGGGGCGCGGCCGGCGGCGAGGCTCGATGACAGCTTGGACCGCCGGATGTCGCTGAAATTCAATGCTATGGCAGGCAGCCTAGCCTGCGACGCCGCATGCCCGGCGTCAACGGCGCTGGCTCAGCCACGTGCGCGGGTCCACGGGCTTGTTGGCCTGGCGCAGCTCGAAATAGACGCCGGTATTGACCCCGGTGGGGGCGGCGGCGGTGCCGACCGCCTCGCCGGCGGACACTTGATCGCCCACGCCGCGCAGCAGTGTTTCGTTGTTGCCGTACATGCTCATCCAGCCGTTGCCGTGGCTGACGATCACCAGCATGCCGTAGCCGCGCAGGAAGGCGGCGTAGACCACCCGTCCGGCCGCCACCGCATGCACCTCGCTGCCGCCCGGCGCCTTGATAAGCACGCCGTTGCCGTAGCTGTTGACCACGCCGCTGGCCGGCCACGGCAGGTTGCCGCGGATATTGACCAGGCCCTTGCCGGGTGGCGGCGCGGCGCTGCCGGCATTCGCCTTGGCGGCGCGCTCGGCCTCGCGGGCCGCCTCGTCGATGGCCTTCTGCAGTTTGTCCACCAGTTGGTTCAGCGAGGCTTCGTTCTGCTTGAGCGCGGCCAGCCGGGAGGCCTGGTCCTTGTACTGGGCGTCGGTGTCGGCCACCAGCCGGGCCTGGGCGGCGCGCTGCTGCTCCAGCGCCTTGGCCTGGGCCTGGCGCTGGGCGCGGGTCGCCTCCAGCGCCTGCTGTTCGGCGGTGATCCGGGTTTCCAGGTCCTGCAGGCGCGCCAGGTCGCCCATCAGCTTCTGCACGCGGGCCACGCGGTCCTCCTGGAAATACTTCGAATAGGCCAGCGCCTGGGCGATGCGGGCCACGTCGTCATCGCCCATCAGCAGGCGCAGGTCCGAACCGCGACCCAGGGCGTAGGTGGCGCGCAGCAGGTCGGCGATGGCAGCGCGCTGGCCTTCGAGGTTCTTCTGCAGCTCGGCGCGCTGGGCCTGCAGCTGTTCCAGCTCCTTCTGCTTGGCGTCCAGCTGGGCGTCGGTCTCGCGCACAGCCTTGGCGGCGCCGGCCACGGCGTTGGCTTGCCTGGCCAGCTCGGCGGTGGCGCTGTCGCGCCTGGCGGCGGTCTCGGCCTGCGCCTTGGCCAGGGCCTCCATCTTGCTGCGCACGTCCGATAGCTTCTTCTGCGCCTCAGCCTGCTCGGCGCGGGTCTTGCCGTCCTGCGCCCATGCGGGCGGGAGGGCGAGGATGAGGGCGAGCGCGCCGGCCGCGGCGCAGGCAAGGGGGGAGGCAGGATGGACGGGTTTGGGCATCGGAGGATTATCACAGAGCACGGCGACGGCGCGCGAGCCGCTGAGACGGTGGCGTCCCGGGGGCTCATCGCGTCTTTACGCCCCGTGGCGCGGAGGCGCAGGGCGCATCGATGGATCGCCGGAAAGGAGCCGGCGTACCGTCGTTGTCACTTCGCGCTAACCGGGCCGATACGTCGCCCGGGGCAGGATGCGCGCGTTGTCCTGCGGACAAGCCATGCTTCCATGTGAAACTTTCATTTGGACGTATAGATTGCTTTGACGCGGCGCATCAAGTTGTGGTGTAGTCGAAGCCACACTCGGATACGTGGCAGCAGCGCCTTTGGCACTGCTGGGACCACGTGTCCTCATCCATCGGCCGGGGAGGCGAGATGGCGCAGGCAGTACCAGCGACGCTTTACGACGCTGCGTTTGAGCACGACAGCTGTGGCTTCGGCCTGGTCGCGAACGTCGACGGGCACGCGAACGCATGGGTGGTGAATACCGCTTTCTCGGCGTTGGCCAAGCTTTCCCATCGCGGTGGCGTGAACGCCGACGGCGTGAGCGGCGATGGCTGCGGCGTGCTCTTCCATCGTCCGCTGGACTGGCTGAAAGCGCTTGCCGACGAGGCGGGCATCGCGCTGGGCGAGCAGTTCGCCGCGGGCGTGGTGTTCCTCGACCCGCAGGGCGGCGAGTCCGCCGCGGCGATGCTGGAGCAGCGCCTTGGCGAGGAAGGCCTGCGCGTGGCGGGCTGGCGCGACGTGGCCGTCCATGCCGGGGCCTGCGGTCCGCTGGCCGCCGCCGCGATGCCGCGCGTGCGCCAGGTGTTCGCGGAGCCCGCGCGTGCGATGGACGAGGGCCAGTTCGAGCGCGCGCTGTTCCGCGCACGCCGCCGCGCCGAGGCCGCGCTGGCGGACGATGCGCATTTCTATGTGGTGACCCTGTCGGCCCAGGTGGTCGGCTACAAGGCCATGGCGGCACCAGGCCGCCTGCGCGAGGTGTTCGCCGATCTTTCCCATCCGGCACTCGCCGCCGACGCGGTGGTGTTCCACCAGCGCTTCTCCACCAACACCACGCCGCAGTGGCGGCTGGCGCAGCCGTTCCGGCTGCTGGCGCACAACGGCGAGATCAACACCATCCGCGCCAACCGCCGCTGGATGCAGGCGCGCGAATCGATCCTGCATTCGCCGCTGCTGGACCTGTCCGACCTCGGGCCGCTGGTGCGCCAGACCGGTTCCGATTCGGAGAGCCTGGACAATGCGCTGGAAGTGCTGCTGGCCGGCGGGCTCGACCTGCTCGCCGCGATGCGCGTGCTGGTGCCGCCGGCGTTCGCCGCGCGCGAGGGCATCGACGAGGACCTCGCCGCCTTCTACGAGTACTACGCGCTGCACAGCGAGCCGTGGGATGGCCCGGCCGGCCTGGTGATGTGCGACGGCCACTACGCGGCCTGCACGCTGGACCGCAACGGCCTGCGTCCCGCGCGTTGGGCGCTGTCGGCGGACAACCACCTGATCGTCGCCTCCGAGGCGGGCCTGTGGGACGTGCCGTCCTCGCGGGTGGTGGCCAAGGGCCGCCTGGCGCCGGGCGAGATGATCGCGGTGGACCTGAAGGCGCATCGCCTGCTGCGCGACGCCGACATCGACGACATCAACCGCCGCCGCGCGCCGTTCCGCGACTGGCTGCGCGAGGGCGTGAGCTACCTGGAGTCGGACCTGATCGACCCCTCGCTGGCTGCCGAGCCGCTGCCGCAGGACGAACTGCGCCGCTACCAGAAGCTCTACGGCCTCTCGCGCGAGGAGCGCGAGACGGTGCTGAAGGTGATGGTGGAGCTGGAGCAGGAAGCCACCGGCTCGATGGGCGACGACACGCCGGTCGCGGCGATGTCGCGCCAGGTGCGCCCGCTGTTCGACCGCTTCCGCCAGGCCTTCGCGCAGGTGACCAATCCGCCGATCGACCCGCTGCGCGAAAAGCTGGTGATGTCGCTGGTGACGCAGATCGGCCCGGAGGCCAACGTGTTCGAGCTGGCGCCGGAGAACGCCAGGCAGATCCTGATCAACTCGCCCATCCTTTCCCAGCGCAAGCTGCGCCAGCTGCTGGCGTTCCCGCAGTTCGCCGGCACGCCGCGCTTCGACCTGATGTATGCGCCCGAGGAAGGGCTGGAGGCCGCGCTGCGCCGGCTCTGCCGCGAGGTGGAGCAGGCCGTGCGCGAGGGTTGCCAACTGGTGTTCCTGAGCGACCGCTATCCGCAGCGCGGCCTGCTGCCGACCCACTCGCTGCTGGCGGTGGGCGCGGTGCACGCGCACCTGATCGACCGGGCGCTGCGCTGCCAATGCAACATCCTGGTGGAGACGGCCACGCCGCGCGATCCGCACCAGTTCGCCTGCCTGCTCGGCTTCGGCGCCACCGCGATCTACCCCTGGCTGGCCTACCAGAGCCTGTTCGAGCTGGGCCGCGAGGGCCATATCGCCAACGACCGCCTGGAGGTGGGCCGCAGCTACCGGCGCGGCATCCGCAAGGGCCTGATGAAGATCCTGTCGAAGATGGGCATCTCCACCGTGGCCGGCTACCGCGGCGCGCAGCTGTTCGAGATCGTGGGGCTGGCGCCGGAGGTGGTGGAGCTGTGCTTCCCCGGCACGCCCTCGCGCATCGGCGGCGCCGGCTTCGCCGACCTGGAGCACGACCAGCGCCTGCTGGCGGCGGAGGCGTGGAGCGACGCGCTGCCGCTGCGCGCCGGCGGCCTGTACAAGTTCGTGTACGGCGGCGAGTACCACATGTACAACCCGGACGTGATCGCCAGCCTGCAGAAGGCGGTGCGCACGGGCAATGCCGCCGATTACCGCGTCTACGCCGACCATGTGGACCATCGCCCGCCGTCCGCGCTGCGCGACCTGCTGTCGCCGCGGCCGCTGGGCGAGCCGGTGCCGCTGGAGGAAGTGGAATCGGCCGAAAGCATCCTGCGCCGCTTCGACTCGGCCGGCATGTCGCTGGGCGCGCTGTCGCCGGAGGCGCACGAGGCGCTCGCCATCGCCATGAACCGGCTCGGCGCGCGCAGCAATTCCGGCGAGGGTGGCGAGGACCCGGCGCGCTACCGCACCGAGAAGACCTCCAAGATCAAGCAGGTGGCCTCGGGCCGCTTCGGCGTCACCCCGCAGTACCTGGTCAACGCCGAGGTGCTGCAGATCAAGATCGCGCAGGGCGCCAAGCCCGGCGAGGGCGGCCAGCTGCCCGGCCACAAGGTGGACAGCACCATCGCGCGGCTGCGCTATGCCAAGCCCGGCATCGGCCTGATCTCGCCGCCGCCGCACCATGACATCTATTCCATCGAGGATCTCGCCGAGCTGATCCACGACCTCAAGGAGGTCAACCCCGAGGCGCTGATCTCGGTGAAGCTGGTCAGCCATGCGGGCGTGGGTACCGTGGCGGCGGGCGTGGTGAAGGCGGGCGCGGACCTCATCACCGTGAGCGGCCACGACGGCGGCACCGGCGCCAGCCCGCTCACCTCGATCAAGTACGCCGGCACGCCGTGGGAGCTGGGCCTGGCCGAGACGCAGCAGACCCTGCGCCGCAACGACCTGCGCGGCCGCGTGCGGCTGCAGACCGACGGCGGCCTCAAGACCGGCCTGGACGTGGTCAAGGCCGCGATGCTGGGCGCGGAGAGCTTCGGCTTCGGCACCGGCCCGATGGTGGCGCTGGGCTGCAAGTACCTGCGCATCTGCCATCTCAACAACTGCGCCACCGGCGTGGCCACGCAGCACGCGGTGCTGCGCAAGGAGCACTTCATCGGCCTGCCGGAGATGGTGATGCACTATTTCCGCTTCATCGCCGAGGACGTGCGCGCGCACCTGGCGCGGCTGGGCGCGCGCAGCCTGGACCAGCTCATCGGCCGCGCCGACCTGCTGGTGCAGGCGGAGGGCACCACGCCGGTGCAGCACAAGCTCGACCTCAAGCCGCTGCTGGGCGACGGGGCGCTGGCCTCGTCGGTGGACTTCGCCTGCACGCTGCCGCGCAACCCGATGCGCGACGAGGCGGCGCTGGCCACGCGCATCCACGCCGCCACGCGCGAGGCGGTGGCGAACCGCAGCGGCGGCGAGTTTGCCTTCGACATCGCCAACACCGACCGCGCCATAGGCGCGCGGCTGTCCGGCGAGGTGGCGCGCCGCTGGGGCGACCACGGCATGGCCGGCCAGCCCATCGTGCTCAAGCTCAACGGCGCCGCCGGGCAGAGCCTGGGCGCGTGGAACGCGGGCGGCGTGCATATCGACTTGGTGGGCGAGGCCAACGACGGCGTGGGCAAGGGCATGGCCGGCGGCCGCATCGTGGTGCGCCCGCCCGCCGATTCGCCGTTCGCCACGCAGGAGGCCGCCATCATCGGCAATACCTGCCTGTACGGCGCCACCGACGGCGAGCTGTACGCGGCCGGCCGCGCGGGCGAGCGCTTCGCCGTGCGCAACTCCGGCGCGCTGGCGGTGGTGGAGGGGGCGGGCGACCACTGCTGCGAGTACATGACCGGCGGGGTGGTCGCCGTGCTGGGCCGCGTCGGCCTCAACTTCGGCGCGGGCATGACCGGCGGCTTCGCCTACGTGCTCGACATCGAGCGCACCTTCGTGGACTGCTACAACCACGAACTGGTGGACATCCTGCGCATCTCGCCGGAGGGCATGGAGCATTACATGCAGCACCTGCGCGGCCTGGTGGAGCGCCACGTGGAACTGACCGGCAGTGAATGGGGCCGCCGCATCCTGGCCGATTTCCGCGGCCTGCAATACAAGTTCTGGCTGGTGAAGCCCAAGGCGGCCAGTTTGGCGGCGCTGGCCGAAGAATTGAGGAGCGCGGCGTGAGGGCGCGGTTGTCACCGCGCCCAGGGCATCGGGAATGGGGAATCGGGAATCGGCGAGTCCTCGCGGGCTTGCGAAAACGTCCCGATTCCGAGCTTTTCCGATTCCCTATCCCCCATTCCCGATGCCCGCGCAGCCCATGACCGACAAGCTCTTTCAGTTCCTCAACGTCCAGCGCCAGACGCCGCGCACGGTGCCGGTGTCGATCCGCGTGCTGGGCTATGGCGAGATCGCCGGCGACTTCGCCGGGCCGCAGGCGGGTACCCAGGCAGAGCGCTGCATCGATTGCGGCAACCCGTACTGCGAGCATGCCTGCCCGGTGCACAACTACATTCCCAACTGGCTGAAGCTGGTGCGGGAAGATCGCCTGCTCGAGGCGGCCACGCTGATGCACGAGACCAATCCGCTGCCGGAGATCTGCGGCCGCGTGTGCCCGCAGGATCGCCTGTGCGAAGGCGCCTGCACGCTGGAGCAGACCGCGTTCGGCGCGGTGACCATCGGCAGCATCGAGCGCTGGGTCACCGACGAGGCGTTGCGCCAGGGCTGGCGGCCGGATCTTTCCGCGGTACGCGAGACCGGCCGGCGCGTGGCCATCGTCGGCGCCGGTCCCGCCGGCCTGGCCTGTGCCGACCGCCTGCGCCGCGCCGGCGTCGCGGCGGACGTATACGACCGCCAGGGCGAGATCGGCGGCCTGCTCACCTTCGGCATCCCACCGTTCAAGCTGGACAAGGCCATCGTGCGCACGCGCCGCGAGGTGCTCGAAGGCATGGGCGTGCGCTTCCTGCTGAACCGCGAGGTGGGTCGCGACATCGAGTTCGGACAGTTGCTGGACGAGTACGACGCGGTGTTCATCGGCACCGGCGCCTACACCTACGTCGACGCCCGGCTGCCGGGCCGCGACCTGCATGGCGTGCACGATGCCTTGCCGTTCCTGATCGCCAATACCGAGCGCCTGCTGCGCGACGAGTCGCCCTCGCCGTCCTTCGATTTCCGCGGCAAGCACGTGGTGGTGCTGGGCGGCGGCGACACCGGCATGGACTGCAACCGCACCGCCATACGCCTGGGCGCGGCCAGCGTCACCTGCGTCTATCGCCGCGACGAGGCCAACATGCCCGGCTCCGCGCGCGAGGTGAACTACAGCCGCGAGGAAGGCGTCACCTTCCTGTTCCAGCGCCAGCCGCTGGAGATCCTCGGCGGCGCGCGCGGCAACGTGCGCGGCGTGCGGGTGGTGGAGACCGCCCTGACCGACGACGGCACGGGCCGCCTGCGCCCGCAGAACGTGCCGGGCACCGAATACGTGATCGACGCCGACGTGGTGATCCAGGCCTTCGGCTTCCTGCCCAGCCCGCCCGACTGGCTGCGCTCGCACGGCGTGGCGCTGGATGGCAGCGGCCGCGTGGTCACCGGCGCTGATGGCGCGCTGCCGCACCAGACCAGTCATCCGCAGATCTTCGCCGGCGGCGACAACGTGCGCGGCGCCGACCTGGTGGTGCGCGCGGTCTACGACGGCCGCGAGGCGGCCGGTTCCATCGTGCGCATGCTGCAGACGGCGGACGCGCCCGCGCTGGCGCACGCCTGACGTCCAGTCCCTCTCCCTGATGTAGGAGCGCACCCAGTGCGCGGCCGCGGGATCGCAGACCATCGCGAGGCCGGTCGCGCACTGGGTGCGCCCCTACAGGGACGGCGCTTGCCCGATGCGCTCCCATGCGCATGCCGCTACCCTGGCGATCCCTTTTCCTCGGAACGATACCCATGCGCCTTGGCCTTGCCGCCAACCAGTTGCATCACGCCCATGCCGACGCCGCGCTGTTCCGCTGGCTGCGCGCCTGCGAGGGCGGCATCCGCGAGCTGGGCCTGGGATTGCATGCGGTCGGACGCACCTTCGATGCGATCCAGCGCACCGGCTTCCTGGCCGGCTACGATGAGCTGCGTGGCTACCCGTACGGCCGCGAGGGCGGCCTGATGAAGCTGGTGGCCGAGGTGGTGGGGCTGGATGGCGGTCGCGTGCTGGATGGCGCGATCTACCTGATCGATCCGGTCGATCCCTCGTCCATCTTTCCCGAGGCGGTGGCGCTCAAGCGCCAGTGCGTGATCCACGGCAAGCCCTTCATCTCCACCGTGGCCTCGGCGCGCGACTGGATCGAGATGGAACGCATCCACGCCGGCCTGGCGCCCGACCGCGGCGCCGATGCGTTCCATGCCCTGGAAACGCAGACACTCGCGCTGATCGCCCACGACGCGATGAAGCCGCAGATGCTGGCCTATGCCGCCGAGCATTTCGACGTACTCGCGCGCTTCGCCCATCGCGTGGCGACCGGCACCACCGGCCAGCGCCTCAACGAACTGGCCTGGAGCCGTGGCTGGCCCAGCGACCTGCCGTGGGTGGAGCGCTACCAGAGCGGCCCGATGGGCGGCGACGCGCAGATCGCCGACCTGGTGCTGGAACGTCGCTGCCAGCGCGCGATCTTCTTCGAGGACCCGCACGTGGCGCGCCAGCACGAGGCCGATATCCAGCTGCTCGAACGCGCCGTCACCACGCGCACCGACACGGCCGTCTGCATGACCTCGCCCAAGGTGGCGGCCCGCTGGGCCGAGGCGGCGCAACAGCGGACCCGGCGCTGAAGCTGGCGCCGCCGGTCCATACTGTGCGCCGGTCGTCCGATGCCAAGGAGAAACCCATGTGCGTGATCGCCTTTGCCTGGAACCGGCATCCGCGCTGGCGGCTGGTGCTGATCGGCAACCGCGATGAATTCCACGCCCGGCCCAGCTTGCCGCTGGTGCGCTGGGACAGCCCGCCCATCGTGGCCGGCAAGGACCTGGAGGCTGGCGGCACCTGGCTGGGCGTCACCGACGATGGGCGTTGCAGCGTGGTGACCAACGTGCGCGATCCGCGCGATCCGCAGCACGGCCGCTCGCGCGGACTGCTGGCGCTGGACTACCTGGCCGGCGCCGCCGACGCCACGGCCCATGCCGAGGCACTGCTGGCCACGGCGGCCGATTACCGTCCCTTCAACCTGCTGACCTTCGACACGCACCGCGCCTACTACCTCGGCAATCGCCCCGAGCCGCGCGCGCAGGCGGTGACGCCGGGCGTGCACGGCCTGTCCAACGCGGACTTCAACACGCCCTGGCCCAAGACCCGCGCGCTGATGCGCCATCTGGACGAGTGGATCGCGGCGGGCAACGACGACGCATTCGCCCCGCTGTTCGCCGCGCTGGCGGACCCTCACGGCTATCCCGACGACGAATTGCCCGATACCGGCGTGGGCCTGGAGCGGGAACGCTGGTTGTCGTCCGCCTTCATTCGCGGCGAGCACTACGGCACGCGCGCCAGCACCGTGGTGGCGATCGGCCATGATGGCGGCGGCGTGGTGGTGGAGCGGCGCTTCGGGCCGTGGGGACGCGAAGAAGGCGAGACGGCGATACCGCTGACGGCGCATTGATTCCCTCCCCTGCAATACAGGGGAAGAAGCGGGAAGCGCGCGGCTCAGTCGCCGGCGGACCTGGCGTTGGGAAACTCGCCGTCCACGTAGAACCAGCGTCCGTGCTCGCGCACGAAGCGGCTGATCTCGTGCATGCGCTGTGCCTTGCCGCCGCCATAGCGCAGGCGCGCCACGAACTCCACGAGGGCGTGGTCGCCCTCGCTTTCATGGCGCTTGACGGTCAGGCCCAGCCAGGTGGGCGAGGGCTGCTGCGCGCCGAGCTTCAGGTGGGCAGGGCGCGTGCTGTCGTGCCAGGTGGCCAGCAGGTAATCCTCGCGCTTGAGCACGTAGGCGCTGTAGCGCGAGCGCATCAGCTGCTCGGCGGTCGCGGCGATGCCGCCATCGTGCAGCGGGCCGCAGCATCGCGCGTAGCCCGCGTCGTTGCCGCAGGGGCAGGGAGTCAGCGTGTCGATCGCTTGGACGTAGGGTCGCATGGCCGGGATGGGACGCCTCATGGGCGCCTTATGCGCGCATCGTGCCGCCTTCGCGCGCAAATTGCCACTTCGGCTCAGCGGCGGCGCCGCCACACGCGGGTGCGGTTGTTGGCCGGCATGGCGACATCCTCGACGAGTTCGAAGCCGGCCGCCTCGGCCAGCGCGTCCACCGCCTCGGCGTCGCGGATGCGCATATGCGCGCCGCGCGCCTGCAGCCATTGGTCGAACGCGGCATTGCTGTCGCTGGTATGGCGGCCGCCGTAGTTGAAGGGGCCGTAGACGGCGAGCTTCGCATCATCCGTGGTCGCGCCGGGCAGGTGCGTGAACAGTTGCTCCACCTCGGGCCAGCTCATGATGTGCAGCGTGTTGGCGCTGAACACGGCGTCGTAGCGCCCGGCAGGCCATGGGCTGCCTGCGTCCAGCTCGATCGGCGGCGGCGTGTTGGGCAGCGCGGCCTCATCGAGCCACAGGCGGATGCCGGGCAGGTGCTCGGCGCGTTCGCTGCACTGCCAGGCGAGCCAAGGCATGGCGGCGGCGAAGTAGACCGCGTGCTGGCCGGTACCGCTGCCGATCTCCAGCACCCGCCGTCGGTCGGCGAACTGCACGCGCAGCACCGCCAGGATGGGATCGCGATTGCGCTCGCAGGACGGCGCGCTGGGCTTGTCCACTCAGGCCGGCCGGCCGCGCAGCACGCGCGCCGGCAGCATCAGCAGCGCGCCGAGGAAGGCGAACACCGCGGTCACCGTGATGCCCAGCAGCCGCAGCGGCAGCAGGAGCAGCCACACGATGGGATAGAGCACCAGCGCCAGCAGCGCGAGCGGCCAGCAGAACACCAGCAGCAACAGCCAGAGCAGGAAGCCGACCATAGCGATGACCCTCATGCCGGAAACGGCGCCACTGTAGCGCAGCGCCGTCGCATGGCGTAGATGACTGTCGTCACCCCATCGGCTTCACGCCGATCAGCCACCCGTGCAGCCAGAAGGCGAATGCCGCCCAGGCCACCACGCCCGCCACCGCCACGATGACATCGCCCCGGACCGTGCCGGGTGGGTAGGTGACGCCGGTTGCGCGGTCGCGGCGGCGGGAAGTGATGAAATCGACCACCGCCCACAGCAGGAAGGCGCCGAACAGCAGCACGTCGTGCAGCATGCCGGTGGCGAGCAGGTGGCCGAAGGCCCAGGTCTTCACGCCCGCCAGCATGGGGTGGCCGGGCCGGGCCTTGAGGTGGTTGCCGGGCACATAGGCCGCGGCGACCAGGATGAAGGCCAGCAGGGTGAACAACGCATTGAGATGGCGCAGCCACAGGGGCGGTGCGTAGAGCGGCACCGGTTGCTGGCGGGCCAGGCCGAAGCCCCACACGATCAGCACCAGGCCGATCAGCGAGACCACGGAATACAGGCCTTTCCAGCCCTTCTCGCCCAACCGCGCGAGCTGGCGGCCGCGCCAGTCGCTGGCGACGATGCGGATGGAATGCGCGCCGAGGAACAACAGCAGTCCGAGGATCAGCAACGTCATGGGCTCACCTTGAAGGTTGGCGTAACAGGCCGATCATACGCAGTTTGTTTTGTGGGAGCGCACCCTGTGCGCGACGGCGATCAGCGACGTCGTCGCGCAAGCCAGTCGCGCACAGGGTGCGCTCCCACAGGGAGGCATTCAGCGGTATACGTGCGGTTGCGCGAGGACCAGTAGCGCCACCCCGGCTTCGGCCAGCTCGAAGGCGGTGCGGTCCGGCTGCCATGCATCGCCGGCCCGCAGCACGTTGCCGGCAACGGTCGCCGTGCCTTGCGCCACGTAGACCAGCACGCAGGAAGGATCGGGCATATGGCGGCCCGGTTCGCGGCAGGCACGCACCTCGCCACGTCCCCAGGCGCGACGCACCATCAGGTTGAAGTCGCGCGTGGCGCCGCCGGCCATGGCGATCTCGACGCGTGCTTCGCCGGGGAATGCAAACGGTTCGAATGGCGTGGTCAACGCATGGGTGCGCTCACTGTCCAGCGTCATATGGAAACCCGCGCCGTCCAGCAGCACAATCTGCCGGTCGATGCCGGGAAAGGTGGAGAACGGCGCGGCGCTGTCCACCTCGGCGATGCTGACGCGCCACAGGAAATCCTCGCCGCCGGCGTTGGCGGGAAAGCGCGCGATCTCGCGCGTCACGCCCTTGCCGTTCTTCCACGGCTGGGGTGCCAGTTCGGCGGCGCGGATGATGTGGAGGCTCATGCCACCTTCTCGATCACCCGGGTGAACGGCGGCAACGCCCTGAGCATGCGCTCGCCGTAGCGCTTGATGACCACGCGACGATCCAGCAGCACGATGCGGCCGCGATCGGTCTCGGTGCGGATCAGGCGGCCGCAATACTGCGTGAGCAGGCGTGTGGCGTCGGGCACGGTGACCTCGATGAAGGGATTGCGCCCGCGCGATTCCAGCCATTCGGCATAGGTGGCGCCGACCGGGTCGGTGGGCACGGCGAACGGCAGCTGGGTGATCACCACCGTCTCGCACAGCTTGCCGGGCAGGTCCAGGCCCTCGCCGAACGAGGCCAGGCCGAACAGCGTGCTGCCCTTGCCGGCCTCGATGTCGGCGATGTGCTCGGCCACCAGTTGCGCCTTGCCCAGCGAGCCCTGCGCGCGCACCTTGCGCACGTATTCGATCGGCAGCTTCTGCAGCACGCGGTCGAGCTTGGCGCGCGAGGTGAACAGCACCAGGTTGCCCGCGTCCCAGTCCAGGTGGTCGGCCAGCCAGTCGCAGATCTCCTGCACGTGTTCCTCGCGCGCGTCGGGCAGCGCGCGCATCGCCGGCACTTCCAGCCGCGCCTGCGCGGCGAGGTCGAACGGCGAGGGCAGGCTGAGCGTCACTGCCTCGTCCGGCAGGCCCACCGCATCGGCGAAGCCGCGGAAGTTGCCGCCCGCGCTCAAGGTGGCCGAGGTCATCACCACCGCGCTGGCATTGCCCCACAGCACGCTGCGCAGCAGCCCGCCGGCCGAGACCGAGGAGGCATGGCAGATCAGTTGCTGGTCCACGCCCAGGGTGACCCAGCGCGCCAGCGGCGGATGGTCCTCGCCATCGCTGGCGGACCAGGCGCGCCAAGTGCGCACCTGGCGGTCGATGCGTTCCAGCGCGATGCCCAGCTCGCGCGAGAGGGCCTCGTGGGTGGGGCCGCCCTCGGTCATTTCCAGCACGGCGCGGCGCACCGCGCCCACCCAGCGCTCCACCTCGGCGGTGAACACGTAGAGCGCGCGGGCATGCTCCACCCACGCCTCGGGCAACTGGCCCAGCGAGCCGCGGTACATCGGCTCGTCCTCGTCCGGCGAGGGCAGCCAGCCGAGGCGGATCTCCTTTTCCAGTTCTTCCAGCGCGTCGCTCAGTTCCTGCAGCTTCGTGTCGCCCGCATCGAGCGACAGCTTGCCGATCACTTCCTTGTCGGTCAGCGAATAGGCGGCGTGGATCTGGCGACCCAGCCGGCTGAGCTGGCGCACCGCGGCGGTCATGAAAACCTCCGCCGCGCCGCGGTCGATCGCCTTCGACGGCACGTGATGGCTTTCGTCGAAGATGTACAGCGTCTCGTCGGGCTTGGGCAGGATCACGCCGCCGAAGCCGTCCTCCTCGCGCGGCATGGTGAGGTCGGCCAGCACCAGGTCCTGGTTGGCCACGATGATCTCGGCGTCGCCCACCGCGCGACGCGCGGCGAAGAACGGGCACTGCATGAAGTGGATGCACTTGCGGCCGGTGCAGCCGCCGGCGCTGGTGGTGATCATCGGGCGCAGCACGTCGCTGACCGGCTCGGGCGCGGCGTCGATGTCGCCGTCCCACTCGCCGCGTTCGAACAGGCCTGCCAGCTTGGACAGCGCCTTCTTGTCGCGCTCCTGCGGCGGCTTGCTCCACAGCGCGAGGTCGGCGTCGAAGCCCAGGCCCATCTGCGCCGTTTCGCTCAGGCTATTGGCCGCCATGGCCAGGTTGCGCGGGCACAGGTAGCGCGCGCGGCCCTTGGCCAGCGCCACCTTGGCCTCGCTGCCGTTGAGCTTGAGATAGAGCGGGATGTCGCGCTGCACCAGCTGTTCCTGCAGCGCCACGGTGGCGGTGGCGATCAGCAGCTTCTTCTTCTGCGCGCGGGCCACTTCCACCCCGGCGATCAGGTAGGCCATCGACTTGCCGGTGCCGGTGGGCGCTTCGATCGCGGCGGCGCCGCCCTCCTGCGCCAGCGCCTTGGCCACCTCGGCGATCATCCGCCCCTGCGAGGCGCGCGCGCGGAAGCCGGGCAGGCCCTCCTTCAGCCGCGTGTAGGCGGCGCGGATGGCGTCCTTGGTGGCGTCGGTCAGCATGCGCCGTCAGTGGCCCGCGTTGATGGACAGCGCCACGGCCTCGGCGACGCGGATGCCGTCGACCGCCGCCGAGAGGATGCCGCCCGCATAGCCCGCGCCTTCGCCGGCCGGGTACAGGCCGCGTGTGTTGAGGCTCTGGTAATCCTCGCCGCGGCGGATGCGCACCGGCGAGGAGGTGCGCGTCTCCACGCCGGTGAGTATCGCGTCGTGCATGGCGTAGCCCCTGAGCTGGCGCTCGAAGGCCGGCAATGCCTCGCGGATGGCTTCGATCGCATAGGCCGGCAGCGCGGATGCGAGGTCGGTGAGATGCACGCCGGGCTTGTACGAGGGCTGCACGCTGCCGAACTCGCGCGAAGGCCGGCCGGCGAGGAAGTCGCCGACCAATTGGCCCGGCGCGCTGTAGTCGCCGCCGCCCAGTTCGTAGGCGCGCGATTCCAGCGCGCGCTGCAGCGCGATGCCGGCCAGCGGGCTGCCGCTGTCGTCGAAGTCGGCGAAGTCCTCCGGTTCGATGCCCACCACGATGGCCGCGTTGGCGTTGCGCTCGTTGCGCGAATACTGGCTCATGCCGTTGGTGACCACGCGCCCGGGCTCGGAAGTGGCCGCCACCACGGTGCCGCCGGGACACATGCAGAAGCTGTAGACCGAGCGGCCCTGGCCTTCATGCGCGCCCTTGCAGTGATGCACCAGCTTGTAGTCGGCGGCGCCCAGGATCGGATGCCCCGCCTGCGGGCCGAAGCGCGCCTGGTCGATGATCGACTGCGGGTGCTCCACGCGGAAGCCGATGGAGAACGGCTTGGCCTCCATGTGGACGCCGCGCTCGTGCAGCTTGAAGAAGGTGTCGCGCGCGCTGTGGCCCACGGCCAGCACCACGTGGTCGCTAAGCAGCCGCTCGCCGCTGGCCAGCACCACGCCGCGCAACCGGTGCGCGCCATCGGCGCCGGCGTCGACCAGCAGGTCCTCCATGCGCTCGGAGAAGCGGATCTCGCCGCCCAGCGACTCGATGGTCGCGCGCATGGCTTCCACCATCGTCACCAGGCGGAAGGTGCCGATGTGCGGCTTGCTGACATAGAGGATTTCCTCCGGCGCGCCGGCCCGCACGAACTCCCTGAGCACCTTGCGGCCGTGGTGGTGCGGGTCGGAGATCTGGCTGTGCAGCTTGCCGTCGGAGAAGGTGCCCGCGCCGCCCTCGCCGAACTGCACGTTGGACTCGGGATCGAGCTTGCGCTGGCGCCACAGGCCCCAGGTATCCACGGTGCGCTCGCGCACCGCCTTGCCGCGCTCGAGGATGATCGGCCGGTAGCCCATCTGCGCCAACAGCAAGCCGGCGAACAGGCCGCAGGGACCCATGCCGATCACGATGGGGCGCTGGGCCAGGTTCTCCGGCGCCTTTGCCACGAAGCGGTAGCTGGTATCGGGCGTGGGCTGCACGTGCCTGTCGCCGGCATGGCACCGGAGCACGCCGGCCTCGTCGGCCAGTTCCACGTCCAGCGTGTAGATCAGCTGGATGGCGCCGCGCTTGCGCGCGTCGTAGCCGCGGCGGAACACGTGGACGGCACGCAGCGCTTCCTTGCCCAGACCCAGCTTCGCGCGCACGGCGGCCTCGATGGCCCCTTCGGGGTGATCGAGCGGAAGCTTGATATCGGTGAGTCGGAGCATGCGGGGCGGCGGATAGCGGTGACTGCGTATTTTCGCATGTCCGGGTGTCGCGCACAGGGTGCGCTCCCACAAGGGTGCGACCGCCCTGTGGGAGCGCACCCTGTGCGCGACGCCTTATTTCCCGGCCGCGATCCGGCGCAAGGTTTCCTCGAACACCTCGGCCGGCTGCCCGCCCTGGATCAGGTAGCGGTCGTTGACGATCACCGAGGGCACCGCGCGGATGCCCTGCGCCTGGTAGAACTGTTCCTGGGCGCGCACGTCCTGGGCATAACGGTTCTCGGCCAGCACGCGGCGCGCCTTGGCCGGGTCCAGGCCCACGCTGGCCGCGACATCCGCCAGCACCTCGTGCGAACTCACGTCGCGCCCATCGGTGAAGTAGGCCGCCAGCAGCGCCTGCTTCAGCTCGGTCTGGCGGCCTTCCAGCGCGGCCCAGTGCAGCAGGCGGTGCGCGTCGAAGGTGTTGACGATGCGCGTGCGCCTGTCCATGTTGAAGGTGAAGCCCACCGCCGCGCCGCGCTGGCGGATCGCCTCCTGATTCTGCGCCATTTCCGCCGGCGTGCTGCCATACTTGCGCGCCAGGTGCTCGGCCACGTCCTCGCCTTCCGGCGCCATCTGCGGATTCAGCTCGAACGGCTGGAAATGCAGCTCCACCGCCACCTCGTCGCCGAGGTTGCGCAGCGCGTGCTCCAGCGACTTCAGCCCCACGGCGCACCAGGGGCAGACCACGTCGGAGACGAAGTCGATCTTGAGGGTCGCGGCGGCGGTCATGGGAAGCTCCGTGGGGTGCAAGTCCCCCTGTTGTGGGCGTGCAGCCCGCCATTCTCAAGGGCGGGCTGCGCGGGCGAGGTCAGGCCTTGCCGATGAAGTCCGACTTGCCCAGGTCCGCGCCGGCCTCGCGCAGGATCGCGTAGGCGGTGGTGCAGTGGAAGAACAGGTTGGGGATCACGAAGTGCAGCAGATAGCTCTGGCCCTCGAAGTGCTGCTCGCCGGAACGCGTCTTGAGCGTGATCGCGCGCGTCTCGCTGCCGTCGATCTGGTCGGGCCTGAAGCTCTTGATGTACTCGACGGCGCGCTCGATGCGCGTATGCAGCTCGGCGAAGCTGGTCTCGTTGTCCTCGAACTTCAGCGGCTCCACGCCGGCCAGGCGGGCGCAGCCGTTCTTGGCCATGTCGGTGGCGATCTGCACCTGGCGGGTCAGCGGCAGCATGTCCACGGTCAGGCGCGATTGCAGCAGCAGCGAGGGATCGTACTTGCGCGCCTCGGCATGCGCCTCGCCCCTGCGCAGCACGTGCTGCAGGTTGTGCAAGGCACGCAGGAAGACGGGGACGGATGCGTGGTACATCGACAAGGTCATGGGGAATGTTCCGATGGTTCAGTGGGATTGACGGGGCCCTGCAGCGGCGCCACCGAGGACAGCTCGGCGGTCACCTCCGCGCGGATGGATTCGGCCGGCCTGGCCAGGTCGTGCGCATGGCGGGTAACGCGCCGGGCGATCACCGCGCCGACCGCCAGCAGCACGGCGGCCAGCACGAAGGCCAGGCCCGGCAGATGCAGCGGCGAGGCATCGGAGATCGAGAAGGAGAACACCTGGGCGAACAGGAACGGTCCGAAGATGCCGGCGAAGCTCGCCAGGCTGCTGATCGCGCCCTGCAGGCGCCCTTGCTCCGAGGGATCGACCTGGTGGGTCATCAGCGACTGGATCGGTGGCTGCGACAAGCCCCACAGCGCCATCAGCGGCACGCCGAGCAGGAACACCGCGCCGCTGCCGGCCAGGCCCATCACCAGGAAGGCGCCCACGCCGCACAGCATGCCGCCCAGCATCAGCCGCCGCTCGCCCAGGCGCGGCGCCAGCCGGCGGGTGAGCACCGCCTGGGCGAAGCCGTCGCAGGCGCCCACCAGCATCAGCACGTAGCCCACGGCCTGCGTGCCCCAGCCATAGCGGTAGTCCGCATAGAGCACGAAGGTGGTCTGCAGCACGTAATGGGCGAGATAGACCAGGAACATCACGATCGCCAGGCCGAGCACCAGCGGATAGCGCCGCAGCAGCGCCAGCGAGCCCAGTGGATGGGCGGCATGCAGTTCGAAGCGCGCCGTGCGCCGTTCCCTGGGCAGCGATTCGGGCAGTACGAACAACCCGTACAGGAAATTGCAGGCCGCCAGCGCCGATGCCACCCAGAACGGCAGGCGCAGGTCGTAATGGCCGAGCAACCCGCCCACGCCCGGCCCGATGATGAAGCCCAGCCCGAACGCGCTGCCCAGGATGCCGTAGGCGGCGGCGCGCTTCTCCTTGGGCGTGATGTCGGCGATATAGGCGTTGGCGGTGGTGAAGCTGGCTGCCGTCATGCCCAGCAGCACGCGCGCCACGAACAGCAGCCACAGCGTCGGCGCCAGCGCCAGCAGCGCGAAGTTCAACGACAGTCCGGCGTTGGAGACCAGGATCACCGGCCGCCTGCCGAAACGGTCCGACAGTGCGCCCTGCACCGGCGAGAAGGCGAATTGCACGATGGCGAACACCGTGCCGAACACGCCCACCCACCAGGCCGCGTTGGCGATGCCGCCGCCGGCCAGTTGCTCGACCAGGTGCGGCAGCACCGGAATCACGATGCCAAAGCCCAGCATGTCCAGCACCACGGTGACGTAGATCAGCGCGATCGCGGCACGGCGGCGCGAGGGAGGCTCGTTGACGGCTGGCTGGTCCATGGGGAAGGGCTGGCGGCGAGGGCGACACGATAGCCGATTGCGTGTGACGGGGTGTGTGCGGTTGCGGTAAGGATTTGGGTGGGGTTGGGTTTTGGGGGAGGGGGCGTGTGGCGTCGTAGGCGGGCGCCTCATCACCCTTGCGGCGGCTGCGCCAACTCCCCCGCGTCCAGATACCCGTCATGGTTGCGGTCCAGCTTGTGGAACTGCCGCCGCAGGTTGTCCTGGAACTGCCGCAGCGTGACCGGCCGGCCGTGGCCGCCCGGTAACTCGTCCGCTTCCAGCACGCCATCCCCGTTGCGGTCGAGCCGGTAGAACCCCTGGCTCATATGGGCCACGTATTCCACCTCGCTTACCCGTCCGTCGCCGTCGCTGTCGAACTCGCGCAGGTAGTCGGCGGGCGTGCCCTGGGCATGCACCCAGAGCGGCAGCAGTACGGTGGCGATGAGCAGGGCGTGGCGGAGCATCAGGCGGCTTCGTGGCGGCGGCGCAGCACGGCCAGGGGTTGCGCCCAGGTGGCGCCGGGACGGCGCTTGCTGGTGACCAGGGTCAGGTCGCTGGGCTGGAACACGTTGATGTTGTGCGTGGCCGGCGTGGTGAGGATGTACTGGGCGCGGGTGGACTTGAGGAAGGCGCCCACCTTGTCGATGTTGAAGATGTCCAGGTGCGCGAACGGCTCGTCGATGAACACGAAGCCGCCGGGACGGTCCTCGTCGCGCATCAGCGCCACCAGCAGCAGCAGGGATTTCATCACCTGCTGGCCGCCGGAGGCCTCGCCGTCGTCCATGCCGATCCAGCCCTTCTTGTCGAACTCGAAGCGCACGGTGAGGCCGGCCTGGGCCAGCGCCAGGTCCTCGTTGGACAGCTCCGGCAGTTCCACCTCCACGCCGATGCCGGCCAGGTCGGCCAGCACCTTGAGGTTGCGCGCGTAGCGCTTGACCGTGTTGCGCAACACGTTGAGGTAGGCCGCGCGCGCCTCGTGGGTGATGCGCGCGGCGCGCTCAAGGTGCACGCGGCGGCGCTGCAGGTCCTGCCTGAGGCCCTCGTGGTCGTTGGCATACTTGTCGCGGAGCGGCACGCAGCCGTCGTCGGTTTCCCAGTGGCCTTCGGCGAGGCGGCGTTCGATGCGGTCGATTTCCCGTCGCACCGCGGCGGGCGATTCGTAGCGTTCGCGCAGCGCGGCCATGGCGCGCCGGCCGCGCAGCGCGGGCGGTACGTGGCTGCGCTTGTGGCGGAAAGCCTTCAGGCGTTCGATCTGTTCATTGCGCAACTGGTGGTACTGGCGTGCGCTGTCGGCCAGTTGCTGTTGCGCCAGCTTGTGCTCGCGCGCCTCGTTGTCGCGCTGGCGCGAGTTCTGCTGGCGTTTTTCGCGGATGCGTTCGTAGTGCGCCTCGGCGGCGGCGTAGCTGTCGGCGCAGCGCTGCACGTCGTCCTGCAGGGCGGCCTGCGCCTCGTGCGCCTCGGCGAATTCGTCGGCGCGGTCGGCCAGCTGGCCGCTGGCATTGGCGCCGCGCAGCAGGCTTTCGGCGTCGGTGGCCTGCTGCTGCCATTGCCTGCGCTGCCCGGTGATGGTGCGCAGCTGCTGCTCGATCGCCTGCAGGCGCGCCTCACCCTCGCGCAGCTGGCGTTCGCGCGCGGCGCTGCCGAAATAGACGTCGTCCACACCCAGGTGGCGGCCGCCGCGGCGCTCGCGGAAATAGCCCTGCGGGGTGATCCAGTCCTGCTCCTTGCCGAGCCTGGCGCCCTCGGCCACGTCCTCGACGCGGCGGATGCGGTCGAGTTGGCGCAGCAGCCATTCCGGCGCGGGCGCGGTGAAGTCCACCACTTCCAGCAGCGAGCCGCGCGTTGGCGGCGTGGCGGGCGCGCGCTCGGCCACCACGAAGTGCTTGTAGCGATGCTGCTCGCCTAGCTTCCAGGCGGCCTCGCGGTCGCGCGGATGATCGAGCAGCACCACATGGCGGTAGCCTGCCAGCACGGCCTCCACCGCGGCCTGCCAGCGTGGCTCGGAGATCTCCACCACTTCGCTCAGCATGCTGTGGCCGATGCCGCCCTCGTCCAGCGCACGGCGGAAGGCCTGCTCGAATTCCGGGGTGTAGCGCTGGCCGCGGCGCCAGGCGCCCAGCTGCGCGGTGAGCGTGCTGAGCTGTTCGCGCAGGCGGGTTTCCTCGCCCTGCAGGCGGCCGAGCTGGCTGCGCGCCTCGACCAGTTGCTGGCCCAGGCGTTCGTGGTCGGCGCCGTCCTGCTCGGTCATCAGCTTGCGCAGGTGCTGTTCCTGCTTGAGCAGGGTGGCGTTCTCGGTCTCGGCGCGGCGCGCCTCGTCGAGCTGCTGCTTGGCCCGCTGGCGCGCCTGGTCGGCGACGTGCTGTTCGCCGCGCAGCGATTCCTCGCCGGCATCAAGCGATTGCAGGCGCAGTTGCAGTTCCGCATCGCGCAGGGAAAGGTCGCGGCACTTGCGCTTGAGGCCAAGCAGCTGCGGGCGCGCACCGCGGATCGCGGCATGCAGCTCCGCCAGTTCCGTGCGCGGCAACGTCTCGGCCACCAGGTCGGCATGCTCGCGCTTGAGGCCGTCCCATTCCTGCCACGAGCGCACGCGGCCCTCGGCTTCCTGCAGGCTTACGCCGATCAGCGAGAGCTGGTGCTCCAGCCCGTGCAGTTCGCGGTCCGCCTCGCCCTGCTCGTTGCGTGCGCGCTGGTAGTCCTCCAGCACGCCCTTGTCGCCGAACACGTCGAACACCAGGTCGAGCAGCGCCTTAGGCGGCAGCTGGCACAGCTTGTCGGTGGCGCCCTGCTCAAGCGTCAGCACGCGGCGGATCGCCTGCGACAGGCCGGCGCCTTCCAACCGCACGCGGTACTCGCGCAGGCCCAGCCAGTCGCCGCGCGCCTCGATCTCGTCCACGCTCACGTCGCCACCCAGCACGGCGTACTGGCGCTGCCACTCGCCGCCCTTCTTCTGGATGCGCACGGCCAGCGTGACCTCGCTGTCCATGATGGGGAAGAACGGCCGTTCGCCGCGCGGCCCCGGCACGTTGCCCACGCGGGCGCGCAGCCAGGCGAACGGCTTGCCGTTGTGGCGAAGGTAACTCTTGTAGTCGCGGTTGCCGGCGCAGTCGATGGTGAGCAGCGTGCGCAGCGCGTCCAGCAGCGTGGTCTTGCCCGAGCCATTGGGGCCGACCACGGTGACGATGTTGGTGTCCAGCGGCAGGCTGAAGCGCTGCCAGTAGTCCCAGTGGATGACTTCGAGGCTGCGGAAATCAAACATCGTGGATCACTTCGCTGTCTGCGGTTTCGTCGGTGTCGTCGTACGGCGGCTCGTCGGCGCCCAGGTCCTCGCGCGGGGCGAGCCCGGCCAGCAGGTCGCCCAGCGCGCCGTCGAGGATGCGCCGCGCGGTGCGCTCGTAGTCGAACACCAGGTCGAGCAGCGGCCCCTCGGCCAGCTCGCCCTTGCGGCGCACGATGAAGCCGTGGCGGCTCAGCACGCCCAGGTTGAAGTTGACGCGCGTCTTGCCGCCCAGGCGGTCGCCGAAGTCGGCCAGCAGGGTGCGCTCGGCCACCACCGGCGACAACGAAGGGTCGCGCGAGATCGGCTTGGCCTCGGCGAACATCTGCGTCTGCGAGGCGTCGCCCTCGGCCCGCTGGCGTTCGAGCTGGCGCTGGCGCTTGGGCAGCACGATCAGCGCCCACAGCACCACCAGCAGGGCCACCGCGTCGCGGTCCAGCTGCAGCGTGTTGGAGATCCAGCTGTCGCTGCCGCCGAACACGTGGCGCTCGGCGCCGCGTGCTACCGCCACGCCGATGTGGGCGGCGTAGGGATGCTCGCGCAGCTCCAGCCCGACCGCGGCGAGGCGGCGGTCCAGGTCCTCGCGGAAGGCTTCGTCCAGCAACGCCTTGCGCGCCTGCGCGTCGTCGCGCGGCAGCCAGCGCTGCGAGAGCAGGCGCGCGACCAGCGCGGCGGTCTCGTCATGCATGTTTCTTGTCCTTGCGTGGATGCAGGCGGCCCGCGCTGACCAGCGCGATCGCCGCCAGGCCCGGGTCGACCAGGCGGGGTTCGATTTCCAGTTTCAGCGGCAGGCGCGCCAGGTCGGCGGTGGGGCCCTGCAGCGCGGAGGATTCGGGATCGCCGAGCAGGCCCAGCAGCGAGAGGCGGTAAGCGCTCAGCGCGTAGTCGCCGCCGCGCAGCGCGTCGGCCAGCTCCAGCGGTTGCTGCAGCGCGGCCAGTTCGCCGTGCCAGGCCAGCAGCGGCGAGAGGTCCTCCTCGTCGATGGGCAGGTCGTGCGTGGTGGGCGTGGCCTCGGCGCCGGGCAGTGCGCCGCTTTCGGCGGCGGCGCGCTCGCGTTCCAGCAGTTCGTACTCGGCCACGTCGAGCGCGATCTGGTCCTGCAGGAAGGGCGGTTGCAGCGGCAGCAGGTGTGCCTCGCCGGCATAGCCGGCCAGCGCCTCGGGCGTGAGCGAGCGCAGCCAGGCCACCAGGTCGGAAGAGGAAAGCCCGGTGCGGCCCAGGTGCACGCGGTGCTGGTCGATCTTGTTGAGCTCGCGCTGGAACACGCCGGCCTGGCGCAGCAGCGCGCTCTGCGCGCGGCCCACCGCCTGGGCCAGGCGATGCGTGGCAGGATCGAGGTCCTCGCTGTCGGCGATGGCGCGCACCACTTCGGTGCCTTTCTCCACCCAGGTCCACACCGATTCCAGGTGCAATGCGGCGCGGCGGATGCGGTGCTCGGAACCGGACAGCACGGCGCGGTCGAAGTCTTCCTTCAGCTCCGACAGGCGCGACAGCAGGTGGCCCAGTTCGTCGGCGGCGACGCGCCCCACCGCCTGGCCGGCGGCCAATTGCGCGGTGAGGTAGCCCAGGCCGTCCTCGTCGTCGCGCTCGAATTCCAGTAGGGTGGACACGGCGGCCAGCGCCTTGCGGCCCAGCGGGCTCACGCGGTAGCGCAGCGTCTCGCTGTCCCAGCCGAGCAGTTCGTGTTCCTTCAGGCGCTGCACCACGGTTTCCAGCTTCACCGGCTCGACGAAGGCGAGCTGGTCGCGGATCTCGGCGGGCGTCCATTCCGGCGCGTGGGCGCGCGCGCCCAGCGTGCGCAGCACCAGCAGGCGCAGCAGCACCTGCGCCTCGCCACCGTGGAACAACGCGCTGAAGGCGCGCAGCAGGGCGCGGCCGCGCAGCAACGGGAACACCGCCGGCAGGTCCTCGGCGCTGACGCCCTCGCGCAGTACGTCCTGCAGACGCTCGTCGGCGTCCGCGCTATCGATCATCGACATCCGTGCGCTGCGCTCAGCGGCCGGCGCCGTGGATGCCGATGAACTGCAGGAATTCCGCGCGCGTGCGGGCGTCGTCGCGGAAGGCGCCCAGCATCTGGCTGGTGACCATCGACACGCCGCGCTTGTGCACGCCGCGGGTGGTCATGCACTCGTGGCTGGCGTCGATCACCACCGCCACGCCGGCCGGATGCAGGTTTTCCTGGATGCACTGCGCGATCTGCGCGGTGAGCTTCTCCTGTACCTGGAAGCGGCGCGCATACGCATCGACCACGCGGGCCAGCTTGCTGATGCCCACCACGCGGTGGGTCGGCAGGTAGCCCACGTGGGCGCGGCCGATGATCGGCGCCATGTGGTGCTCGCAGTGGCTTTCGAACTCGATATCGCGCAGCACCACCATCTCATCGTAGCCGGCCACTTCCTCGAAGGTGCGGCGCAGGTACTCGCCCGGATCGACCTGGTAGCCCGCGAACCAGTCGCGGTAGGCCTTGACCACGCGCTTGGGCGTATCGAGCAGGCCCTCGCGGCCAGGATCCTCGCCCGACCAGCGCAGCAGGACGCGCACGGCTTCCTCGGCCTGCTCGCGGGTGACTTCGGTCGGCTCGTGACGCTCGCTCATGCGGATTCCTTCGGGTACGGCATTCGGACTGCCCAGTGTAACGCCACCGTCAAGTCCCGGGCGGAGGAGCCCGGCGGGGCGACACTCGATTCCCGCGCCGCCGGCCGGCTAGACTCGGGCCACACCATAAGGAGGTCGCGGGCATGAGGAAGGCGATGGCGGCAAGCGCCGCAGGGGTGGCGTGGCTGGCGGTGGCGACGAGCGCCGTCGCGGCCGGCCCGCAGAGCGTGCGGCAGACCGCCGAGGCCACCATGCTGGTGACCGGCACGGTGGAGGTGAATCCGGATGGCAGCCTGCACGGCTTCGCCATCGACCAGCCGGACAAGCTGCCGGCTCCCGCGCGGCAGGTGATCGACCAGTACGTCCCGCGCTGGACCTTCACCTTGTCCGGCGCGACGGACGAGATCATCAAGGCACCGATGAACCTGCGGCTCGTCGCCAAGCCGACGGGCGAGGGGCAGTACGCGGTCAGCATCGCCAGTGCCTCCTTCGGCGACAATCGTCCGCGCGACGGCGAAACCGTGAGCTTCAAGTCGCACTCGCCCGCGCCGCGCTATCCCGAGGCGGCAGTGCGGTCCAGGGTCAGCGGCACGGCCTACCTGATGCTGCGCATCGGCCGCGATGGCACGGTGCGGGAGGCCATCGCCGAGCAAGTCAACCTGGACCAGTACGGTACGCAGGCGCAGATGGCGCGCTACCGCAAGCTGTTCGCGGATGCCTCGATCGAGGCGGCCCGGCAGTGGACATACAGCGTGCCGATGCGGGGCAAGAGCGCGGACGATCCCTACTGGGTTGCCCGCGTGCCGGTGAATTTCTACCTGCGCGATGTCGGCAATCCCGCCCCGCATCGTGCCTACGGCAGCTGGCAGGGCTATATCCCGGGTCCCCGGCAAAGCCCGCCGTGGGCGACCCAGACACTGCTGAGCGAGGCGCCCGACGCCATGCCCGAAGGCGGCATCGATACCGGCGACGGCCCATTGAAGCTGGCCACGCCGCTCACCGGAAGCTGACGCCGGGCGGCTCGAAGACCTGCACGCGGTCGGGGCGCCGTTCGCCCCGCGGCCTGAGCCAGGGCTCGGCGGCCACCGACTCGCTGCAGGGGCCCAGCGTGGCGAGGCGGATAGGGCGATGCGCGGCCTCCCGCGCCAGCCGGTCCAGCACCTGGCGCAGCAGGCGGCCGGTGAACGGGGTATAGAGATAGAACAGCGTGCCGGTGGAAAGGTCGGCCTCGCGCGCGTCCTGTGCAATGAAGCGCACCCGTTCCAGCCCCAGCGCCTGCGCGCAGCGTTGAGCGCTTTCCACATACGCCGCCTCGCGCTCGATGCCGAGGCAGCGCGCGCCGGTGCAGGCCGACACCAGCAGCGGTACGTGGCCGAGGCCCGAGCCCAGGTCGACCAGCACGTCGCCAGGACCGATGGCCGCGCGTGCGATCAGGTCCAGCACATGGCGTGCCGGCGTCGGCTGATAGAACACCATCTCCGCGTCCGGCGCGGTTCCCTCCGCGCAGGGATCGCGCAACGCCAGCACGTCGGCCACCAGGGCATCGAGATGGTCGTAGGCGAGCGGGTCGCCCTCGTCGTCCGGCGACCATCCGCGCAAGGCATGCGCGCCGGCGCCGTGCATGATCGCCAGCCGGACCGCCTGGCCGAGTCGGCGCTGCACCTCGCCAAGCGCCGCCAGCCGCGCCGAGGCGCGTTCGCGCAGCGGCGCCAGCCCGGGCGACGCCGCCGTGGCGTCGAGCAGGTCCTCCAGGCGATCCATCGCCCCGACGCGCTCGCGTAGCCGTGCCGGCTGCAGCGGGGTGGGATCCTGCTCCAGCCGCGCGACCAGCGCGTGCAGGGCATCGTGCAGCGACGAGGATTCCGGGCAAGGCATGGTCCGCATGCTGCCATGCGCCGGCCTGCCCAAGCTTGAACGGCCGTCCCGGCATGGCTTGCGCCGGTCAAGTTTCACGCGGGGCGGCCGATGCATGGGGCGAGCCGGCATGGAGACAGTGCGTGAACATCAGCCCCGCGACGGACGAGGCCAGCATCCCGGTGCATATCGCTGGCGCCGCAACGGGCGCCTCGGATTCATCCTCGGCCCCGGCTTCGAAAGCCGCCCCGGCGGGTGGCAATGCGGCAAGCTCGGCCAGTTCTGCGAGCGGCGATTCCAGCGGCAGCGGTAGCGCCACGGTACAGGCCCTGCAGCGGCTGATCGCGCAATTGCAGAAGCAGCTCGCCCAGGAAGAGCAGCAACTGCGTGCCGCGACCGCCGGCAAGCAGGCGCAGAATCCGGCGAACATGGCACGCGTCGCCAGCCTGGAATCGACGGTGACCACCCTCAACAGCCAGCTGGAGATCGCCGTCAACGAACTGGCCACCGCGATGCTGGCCGAAAGCGGCGGCAGCAGCGGCGGCCTGGTCAGCACCACGGCCTGAGAGCCTGTTCAAAATCCCGACATGCCCCCGAGTCGCCCCCTCTCAACCTCCCTCTGCGTGCGATAGGGATTTTGAGCACGCTCTAAGCCCTCAGTGCATCGCCGCCCCGCGGTGTAGCCGCTGTATATCGCGGAGGGAGCACCTATAAGGCTGACCTCTATCTGCAAGGCTTGTATCTATCGCCGTGCTGCGCCCTCTCTTCGCCATGGCGCGTTGCGGTGTAGCGGCGTCGTCCGAGGTAGCACGCAACCAATCCAGCTGACCTCGGTCCACCGGGCTTGTATCCAACACAGTGCTGCGAGCCTTTGAGGCCATTCTCTTTGGGTTACTTTTCTCTTGGGCCAGCAAGAGAAAAGTGACTCGGCGGCCCCACGGGGACTAGCTTCGCGTCGCCGGCAGGGCGTCGAAACGCCCGCCGCGTCCCACGGGGACTTCCTTCGGTCGTAGGCGGCACGCTGGCGCAGACGCGACAACCGAGCGATATCGCCCTGGACCCCAGCCTTCGCCGGGGTGACGAGCAAGACAGACCGAGGCGAAAAGAGGTCGCGCACAGGGTGCGCTCCTACAGAAGGGGGCGATTAGCGTTCAGCGTCCGCCGCTCAGGCATCGGTCGCGACATCGTCCTCGCCGCCCTCCTCGATGGCCGGCAGGCTGTCGCCCAGCAACTGCTTGGCCTCGTCGCCCGACAGCGTCTCCACTCCGCGCAGCTTGCGCTCGATGGCGCGGGTGCGCACGCTGGCCTGGTCGATCACGTTGCTGGCCTCGCTGAGTTTCTTGCGCGTCTTCTCCAGTACCGCGCCGAACCTGCCGAACTCGGTCTTCACCGCGCCCAGCAAGGTCCATACCTCGCTGCTGCGCTTGGCGATGGCCAGCGTGCGGAAGCCCATCTGCAGGCTGTTGAGCAGGGCGGTGAGCGTGGTGGGCCCGGCCACGGTGACGTGGTGCTCGCGCTGCAGCGTCTCGAACAGGCCGGGGCGGCGGATCACCTCGGCGTACAGGCCCTCGGTGGGCAGGAACAGCACGGCGAAGTCGGTGGTGTGCGGCGGCGCCACGTACTTGCTGCGGATGCGCTTGGCCTCCTCGCGTACCCGCGTTTCCAGCGCGCGGCCGGCGAGCGCGGCGGCCTCGGCATCCGCGTTTTCCTGGGCATCGAGCAGGCGCTGGTAGTCCTCCACCGGGAACTTGGCGTCGATCGGCAGGTACAGCGTAGTGTCCTCGCCGGGGCCGGGCATGCGCACGGCGTATTCCACCCGCTCGCTGCTGCCCGGGACGGTGGCCACGTTGGCGTCGTACTGCTCGATGGTGAGCAACTGTTCCAGCAGGGCACCGAGCTGCACTTCGCCCAGGATGCCGCGCGTCTTCACGTTGGTGAGCACGCGCTTGAGGTCGCCCACGCCGGTGGCGAGGCTCTGCATCTCGCCCAGGCCGCGCTGCACCTGTTCCAGCCGCTCGGACACCAGCGCGAATGACTGGCCCAGGCGTGTTTCCAGCGTGGCCTGCAGCTTCTCGTCCACGGTGGCGCGCATCTGTTCCAGCCTGGCGGCGTTGTCGTCCTGGATCGCCTTGAGCTTGGTCTCCAGCGTGGCGCGCACTTCGCCCAGGCGCTTCTCGTTGTCGGCGGTGAGCGCGGCCAGGCGCTGCTGCTGCTGCTCGCCGAAGCGGTTGAGGGCGAGCGTGAGTTCCTCGCGGCTATGGCGGGCATCCTCGGTGAGCCGCTGGGACAGCTGCGCCAGGCCGTTGTCGGTGCGCTCGGTCAGCGTGTCCAGGCGCTGGCCGAAGTGGCCCAGGCGTTCGTGCTGCTGGGTACCCATGCCGCCCAGTTGGTCCTGCAGCTGGGCGCGGAACTGGCCCAGCGCCTGCGCCATCTCGCCGCGACCGGCGCGCTGTTCCTGCGCCAGCGCCTCGCGCAGGTGGCGGTTGTCGTCCTTGAGCGCATCCAGCCGCGCGGCAAGGCGGCCGTCGTCGCGCGAGCGCAGCAGGCTCGCCACGTGCAGCACGATCAGCGCCAGCACGGCGGGGACGAGCACGATCAACAGGATTTCAGTCAGGGACATGGCGATACCCGATGGCACAGGGCGCCAAGTGTACGCGCCGGCGTCTCAGATACCCGGATTTCCCGGGCCGCCGCTACATCACGCGGCAGAACACCGCCTTCAGGTAGCGCCCTTCCGGCACGTCGCTGCGGAACGGATGGTCGGCGCCTGCGCCGGCCACGTGCAGCACCTGGATCTCGCGGCCCGCGTTGAGCGCCACGCGCCGCAGCATCTCCAGGAAATCCGCCTCGCTCACCAGGCCCGTGCACGAGCAGGTCAGCAGCAGGCCGCCCGGCGGGATCACGTCCAGCGCCAGCCGGTTCATGGCGAAGTACTTCTTCAGCGCATCGACCACCTTGCTGCGGTCGCGGGTGAGCTTGGCCGGATCCAGGATCACCGCGTCGTACTGCTCGCCGCGCGCCACCGCGCCGCGCAGCCAGTCGAAGATGTCGGCCGCCTCGAACACCGCCGGCACCGCGTTGGCCGCCGCGTTGGCGCGGGCGATCTCCAGGATGCCCGGGTCCATGTCCACCCCGGTGGCCGATTGCGCGCCCGCCGCCAGCGCATGCACGGCGAAGCCGCCCGCGTTGCAGCACAGGTCGAGCACGCGACGGCCCCTGGCCAACTGCGAGAAGCGGTGGCGGTTCTCGCGCTGGTCGGCGAAGAAGCCGGTCTTGTGGCCATAGCCCGGCGCGGCATGGAAGCGCAGGCCATGCTCATGCACCTCCACCGGCTCGGGCGCCTCGGCCGGGCGGCAGTCGAACGACTCCTGCTTCTGCACATGGTTCTCGGCGAACCAGTACAGCCGTGCCTGCGGGAAGTGGCGCAGCAGCGCGGCATGGATCGCCTCGCGGAAACGCCACATGCCGGCGGCGAAATACTCGATCACCAGGATGTCGGCATAGCGGTCCACCACCAGTCCCGACAAGCCGTCGCCTTCGCTGTGCACCACGCGCCAGGCATCGCTCACGCGGTCGAGCTGCAGCAGCTCCTGGCGCAGCGCGACGGCGCGGTCGATGCGCGCGGCGATCCAGTCCGCGTCGATGGCCTCGGCCGGATCGGCGGTGAGCAGGCGCAATGCGATGCGCGCATGCCCATTCCAGAAGCCGTGCCCGACGAAGCGCCCCTTGGCATCCTCCACGGCCACCACGCTGCCGGGCGGCAGGCGGGTTTCCGGCTTGTGCACCTGCGCGGACCATACCCAGGGATGGCCGGGGGAGCGGTCGGACTTGAGGCGGATGATGGGGAGGGGGAAGGGGATGTTCATCCGGACATGATACCGGGTGGGTCTCGGTCTTTTTTGGTTTTATGCGTGGGGCAGGATTTTGACTGGGATGGGGCAGTTGGCCCTCTGGACAAGAGCGCGTCCCCTGTAGGAGCGCACCCTGTGCGCGACCTCCTTTCGCCTCGGTCCGCCCTGCTCGTCATCCCGGCGCACCCCGGGGCGAGGGCCGGGATCCAGTAGCGCCGGTCTCCGGTTGTCGCGTTATCGCCAGCGTGCCGCCTACGCGGCGGGCGTTTCGATCGCCTGCCGGCGCTCGAGTCACTTTTCTCTTGCTGGCCCAAGAGAAAAGTAACCCAAAGAGAATGGCCTTAAAGGCTCGCAGCGCCGTGGTGAATACAAGCCCGGACGATTGAGGCTAGCCGGATCAGTGACGTGCTACCTCAAACGGCGCCACTACACCGCAACGCGCCGTGGCGGTGAGGAAGCGCAGCACGGCGATAGATACAAGCCCTGCAGGCCTCGCAAGCCGAATCAGCTTCTCCTCTAGCCACACATAGCCGCTACCCCGCGGGGCGTCGATGGATTGAGGACTTAAGGCATGGGCGGTATGGCGTCGCCCGTGCTTCGGTTCTCTCTCCACGGCGGGGAGAGGGAGCGAGACGCGAGGCTCGGCTTTAAGTCCTTAGTACATCGACGCCCCGCGGGGTAGCCGCTGTGTTTCGCGAGAGAAGCAACCTCACTCGACTGCCCAAACCTTCAAGGCTTGTAGGTCAGGCAGCGCTGCGTTTCCTCACCGCCATGGCGCGTTGCGGGGTAGCGGCGCCGTTTGAGGTAGCACGTCACTGATCCGGCTAGCCTCAATCGTCCGGGCTTGTATTCACCACGGCGCTGCGAGCCTTTAAGGCCATTCTCTTTGGGTTACTTTTCTCTTGGGCCAGCAAGAGAAAAGTGACTCGAGCGCCGGCAGGCGATCGAAACGCCCGCCGCGTAGGCGGCACGCTGGCGATAACGCGACAACCGGAGACCGGCGCTACTGGATCCCGGCCCTCGCCCCGGGGTGCGCCGGGATGACGAGCAGGTCGCGCACAGGGTGCGCTCCTACAGAAGGGGTGAATGAAAAACCTTACCTCAGCCTCAGCGCCAGCCACGACAACAGCGCCAGCAGGTTGATCCCCACCCTCGCCACCGCCGGCCCCGCCACCGCCAGCAGGAAACCCTCGCTGCCGAAGTGCCAGTCCAGCCCCAGCCGCACCGGCAGGTGCAGCGTGGCGTAGACGTTGACGAAACCTCCGCTGTGCAGCGCGTAGCTGAGCACCGGCGTGGCGACCAGCGGCAGTTGCAGCAGTTGCGCCCAGCCCGACAGCGAGACGCCGCGCTCGCTGCCTTCCAGCAGCAACACGCCGGCGACCAGGATGAAGGCGTACAGCACCAGGCCGATCACCGCCACCAGCGAATCGTGGGAGCCGAACGGCAGCAGGCGGCGCAGCATGGCGACCAGGCCCATGAAGCCGCCGGCCACTTCGAGGATGCCGATCAGTCGGAAAAGGAAATTGCGCACGTGCCCGTCCCGGGTTCGAAAGCGCGGAGCTTAGCGGATCGGCGTGGCCTTGTAGCCGGTGCGAGTTGGCGTTTCGTTGGGTCGCGTACAGCGAGCCCTCACTGAACGCTACAGTTCCTCGGCCAGTTCGTGCAGGTCGGCGATGTGCTGCTCCCACCAGCGGGCCTCCGCCGCGAACGGGAAGGCGGCGGGGAAGGCGGGATCCTGCCAGCGGGCGGCGATCCAGCCGGCGTAGTGCAGCTGGCGCATGGCACGCAGCGCGGGCACCAGGGCCAGTTCGCCGTAGTCGAAGTCGCGCATCTGCTGGTAGCCGTCCAGCAGGGCCTGCATCGCCGCCTCGTCGTTGGCCAGCATCCACAGGTCTTGCACCGCCGGGCCCATGCGCGCGTCGTCGAGGTCGACGAAATGCGGGCCAGCGTCGGTCCACAACACATTGCCGGGATGGCAGTCGCCGTGCAGGCGTAACTGACGCAGCGGGCCGAGCGCTTCGAAGCGGCCGGCCACGGCGTGGTCCACGCGCTCGGCCGCGGCGCGGTAGGCGTCGTGCAGGCCGGCGGGAAGCAGCGAGGATGCCAGCACCGCATGCATGGGCTGCCCGATCAGGGTGGCGCGGTCGATGCGGCCGCGATGCTGGAACGGCCGGCGCGCGCCGACGCCGTGGATGCGCGCGATCAGTCGCCCCAGCCATTCCAGCTGTTCGGCCGATTCCAGCGAGGGCGCGCGCCCGCCGCGGCGCGGGGTGAGCGCGTAGCGGAAGCCCTGGTGGTGCAGCAGGGTGCGTCCGCCGAACGCGAGCGGGGCCACCATGGGGATGTCCTCGGCGGCCAGTTCCAGCGCGAAGGCGTGTTCCTCCAGGATGGCCGCGTCGCTCCAGCGCTGCGGGCGATAGAACTTGGCGATCACCGGCGAGGCGTCCTCGACGCCGACCTGCCACACGCGGTTCTCGTAGCTGTTGAGGGCCAGCAGCCGTCCATCCGGCCATAATCCACAGGCGGTGACCGCGTCGAGCACACAGTCGGGATCGAGGCTGGCGTAAGGCTCCTGGCTCAACGCGGCGCGACCGCGCGGGCGGGGATCACCGCCATGGTGAGGCGCGAGATGCATACCAGCTCGCCGGCTTCCGTCTCGATGCGGATCTCCCACACCTGTGTGGTGCGGCCGACATGCACCATGCGCGCGGTGCCGGTGACGATGCCGCTGCGCACGCCGCGCACGTGGTTGGCGTTGATGTCCAGGCCCACCGCCACTTCCTGTGCCGGATCGAGCGTGAGCATGGCGGCGGTGCTGCCCAGCGTCTCGGCCAGCACCACCGAGGCACCGCCGTGCAGCAGGCCATAGGGCTGGTGCGTGCGATGATCCACCGGCATGGTGCCGCGCAGCCAGTCGTCGCCGACCTCGGTGATGCGGATGCCCAGCGTCTCCATCATGGTGTTGGCGCTCCAGCCGTTGAGGCGTTCGAGCGAGGTGTCCTGCTTCCAGATGGCCATAGGTTGATTCCTGGCGACAAGGCCCTCATTGTCGGCTGACTGCCGTGCCGCGACAATGCGCAACGTGTTTACCGTCACCATTCCATCCACCGGCCGCCACTTCACTGCGGCGCCGGGCGAAACCGTGCTGGAGGCCGCGCAGCGGGCCGGCATCGCGTTGCCGTACTCATGTCGTTCGGGCGTGTGCGGCAGCTGCAAGGCCACGCTGCTGGAGGGGCGCTGCACCTATCCGCGCAATCCGCCGCTGGCCTTGAGCGGCACGCCGCCGGCACAGCATGCCATCCTGCTGTGCCAGGCCGTGCCGGCCAGCGACCTGCGCATCGAGGCGCGCGAGGTCACCTCGGTGGAGGACATCGCGCGCCGACAGCTCGACGTGGTGGTGTCGCGCAAGTGGACGCTGGCGCCGGATGTGGTGGGCGTGGCGCTGCGGCCCGCGCCGGGCCAGGCGAGGCTGGCGTGGCTGCCCGGGCAATATCTGGACGTGCTGCTGGACGAGGGAAGGCGCCGGCCGTTCTCCATCGCCAACCATCCGCAGGCCGACGGCGCCGTCGAGCTGCATGTGCGGCACGTGGCGGGCGGCGGGTTCACCTCGTGGGTGGCCGAGGTGCTGAAGGAAGGCGACCGGCTGCGCATCGAGGCGCCGCTGGGCACCTTCGTGCCGCGTGAGGATTCGGAGCGGCCGATGATCTTCATGGCCGGCGGCACCGGTTTCGCGCCGGTGAAGGCGATCGTGGAGCACTTCATCGCGCTGGGCACGCGCCGGCCGATGCACGTGTACTGGGGCGCGCGCAGCATGGCGGACCTGTACCTGCGCGGGCTGGCCGAGGGCTGGACGCGCCAGGCGCACGAGCTGTCGTTCCAGCCGGTGCTGTCCGACCCGGAGCAGGCCGCCATCGGCGGGCTGCGCATGGGCCTGGTGCACGAGGCCGTGCTGGCGGACCACCCCGACCTGTCCGGCTTCGACGTCTACATGAGCGGCCCGCCGGCGATGATCGACGCCGGGCGCAAGCTGTTCGTCGAGGCCGGCCTGCCGGAGGACCGGCTGTACTACGACTCGTTCGACTACGCGCCGGACGTGCTGGCGCAGATCATCGGCGCGCGCGCCGGCATCGCCTCGGCGCTCTGACCACAACCCTCCCTGTAGGAGCGCACCCAGTGCGCGACCGGTCTGCGTGGCGGCAAGGCCAATCGCGCACTGGGTGCGCTCCTACAAGCGGAGTCAGTTCTTGCCCTTGGCCACCGGCAACTGCGCCTGCTGCCACGCCAGTACGCCGCCGCCCAGCACGTACACCTTCTCGAAGCCGGCCTTGACCAGGCGCTGCGCGGCCTTGCCGGTGGTGCGGCCGTCCTTGTCGATCAGCACCACCGGCACGTCCTTGGCCTTGGCCAGGTCCTTGTGCTCGGGATCGAACTGGCTCATCGCCACGTGGCGCGAGCCGGGCACGTGGGCCTTCTCGAAATCGGCGTAGGCGGAAAGATCCACCAGCAGCGGCCCCTCGCGGTTGATCAGCAGGGTCAGCCCGGCCGGGGTGAGTTCCTTGTACTTGCGGAACAGCGTGAGTATCTCCATCACGATGATCGCCACCAGCAGCGCCAGGAACAGCGCCACCAGCGCCAGGTGGTGGCTGATGAACTCGGGCAGCTTGTGCAGGACGTCGCTCATTCGAAGGCTTCCGCAGGCGCGGGCACGGCCGCGCGGGGTGGAGGGAACGGGCGATTATAGGGTGTGGGAGCGCCTGGGGGTGGGGATGGGCGGGGAGATGCCGGTGCCGATGCTTTGCCCGTCCCCCCGTCCCCTACTGCCGGCTGATGTCCGGCAGGCCGCTGGTCAGCCACCAGTGCTTGCTCTGGGCGTCGTAGCGCCAGGTCTGGTGGTCGGTGATGGTGCGTTCGGACTGGGTGTTCACGTTGACCAGGTTGATCTGCACCACCTGGCTCACCTCGTCCTGGCCATGCGGCACCGGGCCGTTGCCCTCGTCGTAGCCGCTCACCTTGTATTGCTGGTAGCGGGACAACTCCAGTGGCGACAGCGGGTGCGCCGCGCGCACCTGCGGATCGACGAACTGCAGTGCGCTCTGGAAATCGCCCCAGCGCACGGCGCCGGCGTAGGCGTTGAGCGTGTTGGTGAGCGAATCGTTGCGCTGGTCGGTGGCGCAGCCGCCGAGCGACAGCGAGGCGAGCATGACGAACGTGGTCAGGACGCGGCGCATAAGGTTTCCCCCTTGGGCGAGGTTTCCATTGTGCCCAAGGCCGGCGGTGTTTTCATACCGCGTCGGGCGGGCGGCGCTTGGCCACGAAGCGGGCCGCCAGCGTGGCGGCGGGCCTGTCGCCGGTGCCGGGCACTTGGCACGCCACGTCGATGCGGGCACGGCCGCGGGTGGCCAGCGTGTCGAAGAAGCTCGTCCAGTCGGCGCCCTCGGCCAGCCGCGCCTCGCTGACGAAGTCGGTCCACACCGGTTCCAGGTAGCGCACGGTGGAATCGGCCACGAACACGTCGCAGTCCTCGCCGCGCAGGCGCAGCTCCAGCTCGACCAGGCCCCAGCCGGTCAGCGTCATCGTGCTCACCAGGCTGCCGCCGAAGGCGCAGCCCTTGTCGTTCACGTTGGGCAGCAGCGGCGCGGCGATGGACAGGTGGTCCTCGCCGCAGCCGCGCAGGCCCAGGTCCATGCTGCGGGCCAGCGGGATTTCCTCGCGCATGAAGTCGACCAGCTTGCGCGCCAGGGTCTGTCGATCGTTGCTGCTCATTCGGTGCCGAGGGCGGATGGGGAAACGCATAGTGTACGCATCCATGCCACCGGCTTGTCCGCCGGCGGCTACACTGCCCCGGTTTCCAGGGAGAGGGCCATGACCGCGCCACCGCCGAGCGCCACCGCATCCACGCTGCAAGGGCGCATCGTGGTGATTACCCGGCCGGCGGGCACCGGCTCGCCACTGGCGCGGCGCGTGCGGCGGCTGGGCGGCGTGCCGCTGCTGCTGCCGGGGCTGTCGCTGCGTGGCGCGCCAGGCGGCGAGGTCGCGGCGGCCCTGCGCGAGGCCTTGGCCGATGACGTGCTGGCCTTCACCAGCCCGGCCGCCGTGCGCTTCGCCGCGCGCCTCGCACCGCTACGTACGAAAGCGCTGGTGTTCGCGGTGGGGCAGGGCACGGCGCAGGCCCTGCGCCGGCATGGCGTGTCCGCGCAGGCACCCGCGCAGCGCCAGGACAGCGAAGGGCTGCTGGCGCATCCCGCACTGGCCGACCTGCGGGGGATGCGCGTGGCCCTGGTCGGCGCGCCGGGCGGACGCGGCCTGCTGCGCGAGGTCCTGGCCGCACGCGGCGCGCGCCTGCGCGAGGTGCATGTGTACCGGCGCGGCGCGCCCCGCTGGAACCGCCGCCAGTTGGAGGCGCTCATGCGCTTGCCTGCCGACGCCCGGGTGCTGTTGTCCAGCGCCGAGGCGCTGGAGCAATTGCGCCGCGGACTGCCCGCCGATGCCCTTGCGCGCCTGCGCGCGGCGGTGGCGGTGGCCAGCAGCGAACGGTTGGCGGAGGCGGCGTGCGCCGCCGGGTTCGCGCGTGTGACGCTGGCCGCCTCCGCAATGGGCGGCGACATGCTGGCCGCCGCCGCGCGTTGACGCGGCATGGGGTTTCTTCACGCCCGCTTGATGTGGGGCCGCCGCCGTGGGCTGTTAGCATGTCGTCCATGAGCCAAGACGACTCCTTCACCGACACCGGCGCGGCCACGGGCGCGCCTTCTCCCGCTTCTTCCCGCCGTCCGGGGCCTGCGCGCCGTGGCGGCGGCACGCTGGCGGTGGCGCTGCTGCTGTCGCTGGCGGCCATCGGCGGCGCCGGCTATGTGGGCTGGCGCCAATGGCAGCAGGAACAGGGCCATGCCGCCGGCGACGAGGCGCTGCGCGTGTTGAAGCAGCGCGTGGACAGCCTGGAAAGCGCCTTCGGCGCCAGTGAGAGCGAGCGCAACCTGCTGCGCCAGCGCCTGGGCGATGCCGATCAGGTCAACCGCTCGCTGCGCGAGGAACTGCTGGGCCAGGCCGAGCGCACGCGCAACCTCGAGGACGCGGTGGCCAAGCTGTCGGAAAAGACCCTGTCGGGCCACGACGCCTTGCTGCTCGACGAGACTGAGTCGCTGTTGCGCATGGCCAAGGAGCGCTACGAACTGTTCCACGATGCGCAGGGCGCGCTCGCCGCCTATGCGCTGGCCGACCAGGCGTTGTCGGCGGTGGACGATGGCGCGTTCTCCGGCCTGCGCCAGAGCATCGGCGCCGAGCGCGAGGCGCTGGCCAGGAGCCAGCCCGCCGCGCTCGATGCCTCCCTGGCGGCGCTGACCGGCCTGCGCGCCGCGATGCAGTCCTTGCCGCTGAAGCCGCTGGATACCGCCGCTTCCGGCGATGCGGCCGGTGGTTGGTCGCGCATCGCGGCGGCGCTGGGCGACGTGGTGAAGGTGCAGCGCGCCAATGGCGCGCCGCTGTCGGTGGCCGACGCGCGCTTTGCACGCGAACTGGCCGCGATCGACCTGGCCCAGGCCCAGGCCGCCCTGCTGGCTTTCGATCGCGATGCCTTCGTGGCCGCGCTCCAGCGCGCCGATGCAGGCATCGCCGCGCAGTTCGATACCGCCGCGCCGGCCGTGCAGCAGGCGCGTGCGCAGCTGGCCGCGCTGCTCGCCCGGCAGCCCGCCGCATCGGTGCAGCTGGGCGCCGCCCTCGGCGAGCTGCGCAACCTGCGCGCCGTGCATGCGCTCAAGCCGGTCGGCGGCAATGGGGCCAAGCCATGAAGTTGTGGCGCTGGATATTGCTGCTGGCGGTCGTGGCCGCGCTGGCCGCGTTCGGCTGGCATTGGATCGCCCAGGATCCGGGCTACGTGCTGGTGCAACTGCGCGGCTGGCAGGCGGAGACCACCGTAGTGGCCGCTGCGGTGCTGCTGCTGCTGGCCTGGGCGGTGCTGGGTTCGCTGTGGTACGCCGTGCGCTGGCCGTTCGGCGCGCTCACCCGCCGCCATCGCCGGCTCAGCCGGCAGAAGATGGGCGAGGGCCTGGTGGCGCTGGCGGAGGGCCGCCATGGCGATGCCGAGCGCGACCTGCACCGCGCCTCGCGCCTGGATGCACTGCGCGGTCCCGCCCTGCTGGCCGCCGCCGAGGCGGCCTCGCGGCGCGGCGAGCATGCGCGCGCACTCACCACGTTGGATGAAGCGGGCCAGGTGGTGCCGCGCGCCGCGCGCGTGCTGCGCGCCCGGGTGCTGCGCCGCGAAGGCCGTCCGGGCGAAGCGGTGAACCTGCTGGCCGCCGACGCGGACACCGCCAGCCTCACCCCCGGCGGCTGGCGCGAGCTGGCGCTGGCCGCCCTGGCCAGCGGCGACACGCGGCGCGCGCGCCAGGCCCTGGAACCCTTGCAGAAGAGCGGCGCGCTGGGCGCGCGCGGCTACAACGCGCTGGAAGCCCAGGTGCTCACCGCCGCGCTGCGCGCCGCGCCGGATGCGGCGGCGCTCAACGCGTTGTGGTCCCAGTTGCCCAAGACGCAGCGACGCGTGCCCGCCGCGATCGACGCCTATGCGCGCCAGGCCGCGTCGTACGGCATGGTGCTGCCGGCGATGGACGAGGTGGAATCGGCGCTGCGCCGCGAATGGTCGCCGCTGCTGGTCGATACCTACGGCCTGCTCGGCGGCGACGACGTCGAGGCACGCCTGCGCCGCGCCGAATCCTGGCTGGACGCGCATCCCAACGATGCCGCGCTGCTGCTCACCCTGGGCCGCATGTGCGCGCGCCAGCAGCTGTGGGGCAAGGCCGCACAATACCTGGAACGCGCGCTCGCGCTGTCGCCCGGCAGCGGCGCCTGGGAGACGCTGGGCGACGTCTACGCCGGCCAGGACGACGCGGCGATGGCCCAGCGCTGCTACCGCAACGCCCTCGCGCTGGCCCGCGGCGAACCGGTGCAGCCGCTGCCGCAGGGTACGCGCGCCACGCGCCTGGACACCCGTCCCATCGCGGTCGAGGAACGCAGCGAACACGGCGTGCCGCGTCTGCCGGAATAAGTTGTGGGAGCGGGTCAGCCGACCGAGATGGCCCAGGTGATGAAGCCGGCGTTGATCGCGGTGAACACCAGGGCGACCAGGAAGATGGCGTCCGCGACGCGTTCCAGGCGATGGTTGCGGCGCACGCTGCGGGTACGCAGCGCCCAGTAGGAAAGCAGGCAGGAAGCCAGGTACAGCAGGGAGTTCACCGCCAGCAGGTCGTCGCCGAGCAGGTCCTCCTTGCGCAGCGAGATCACCACGCGAAGGATGCCGATCACCGTCAGGCAGACGCCCACCATGGCGGCCGAGGCGGTGAAGATGTGCACGCAGAGGTCGTCGTCGAGCCGCTGGCGGCGTGGGCTGGAAGCCGGGTCTGGGTTCGGGGTCATGGCGGGACCGTCGCTGGATGCCGGGAGCATGGTGCCACGATGCGGCGCTCCACATCCTCCCTGTCATGTGGGAGCGCACCCTGTGCGCGACTTGGTATCGCCATCCGAGTCGCGCACAGGGTGCGCTCCCACAAGCGCTGACTCTACACCGGCGTCAGGTTGGCATACGCATAGACCAGCCACTTGCTGCCGCTGGAGGCGAAGTTCACTTGGATGCGCATATGCGCGCCGCTGCCTTCGGCGCTGACCACCACGCCCTCGCCGAAGCTGGGATGGCTGACGCGTTGGCCGAGCTTGAGCGGCAGGGTCTCTTCCAGCGAGGCCGGGCCGGAGCTGCCGGGACGCGCGCCATAGAGCGGACGGCTGACCTGCACGCGCGGGCGCACCTCGTCGATCAGCTCGGGCGGGATCTCGGCGAGGAAGCGCGAGGGGCGCGCCAGCATCTCCACGCCGTGCATGCGGCGCGATTCGGCGTAGGTGATGAACAGCCGCTCGCGGGCGCGGGTGATGCCCACGTAGGCCAGGCGGCGCTCCTCCTCCAGCCGGCCCTCGTCCTCGACCGAGCGCTGGCTGGGGAACAGGCCTTCCTCCATGCCCACCAGGAACACCACCGGGAATTCCAGGCCCTTGGCCGAATGCAGCGTCATCAGCTGCACGCAGTCGTCCCAGGCCTCGCCCTGGCCCTCGCCGGCCTCCAGCGCGGCGTGCGAGAGGAAGGCGGCCAGTTCGCCGAGGCCCGCCTCCACGTCCTCGGGCGTGGGTTCGAAACGGCTGGCCACGTTGACCAGTTCGTCCAGGTTCTCCACCCGCGCCTCGCCGTTGCCGCGGCCGTCCTTCTCGTAGAAGTCGCGCAGGCCCGTATGGGTGATGGCGTGCTCGATCTGCTCCGCGAGGGTCATCGCTTCCGCGGGGGGAGGGTTGGGTGAGGCGGCATCCGGAGCGGTACCCGCCAGGCTTCCCGGCTCATCCCGCAGGGGGGCGAAGGCGCGTGCCATGTCCTCGATCATCGCGAGGAACGCCTTGACCGCGTTCTTCGCGCGGCCGGCCAGTTCCTTGCCGCCCAGTTCGCCGAGCGCGGCCTCCCACATCGAGCTGCCCTCGGCTCGGGCGCGGCGGCGCAGCACGTCCAGCGTGCGGTCGCCGATGCCGCGCGGCGGCGTGTTCACCGCGCGCTCGAAGGCGGCATCGTCGTGGCGGTTGGCCGACAGGCGCAGGTAGGCCAGCGCGTCCTTGATCTCCGCGCGCTCGAAGAAGCGCTGGCCGCCGTACACGCGGAACGGGATGTCCCGCTGCATCAGCTGTTCTTCGAAATTGCGCGACTGCGCGTTGGAACGGTAGAGGATGGCGCAGTCGCGCGCGGAGCCGTGCTCGGCGATGTATTCGCGGATGCGCTCGATCACGAAGCGCGCCTCGTCCTGCTCGTTGTAGGCGGCATACAGCGCGATGCGCTCGCCGTCGCCGCCGTCGGTCCACAGCTGCTTGCCCAGGCGGCCGCCGTTGCGCGCGATCACGCTGTTGGCCGCCTTGAGGATGGTGGCGGTGGAGCGGTAGTTCTGCTCCAGCTTGATGGTCCTGGCGCCGGGGAAATCGCGGAGGAACTGCTGCACGTTTTCCACCTTGGCGCCGCGCCAGCCGTAGATGGCCTGGTCGTCGTCGCCCACCACGAACACCTGGCCGGTGTGGCCCGCCAGCACGCGGATCCACGCGTACTGCAGCGTGTTGGTGTCCTGGAACTCGTCGATCAGCAGGTAGCGCCAGCGCTCCCGGTAGTGCTCCAGCACCTGCGCGTTGTTGAGCCACAGCTCGTGCGCGCGCAGCAGCAGCTCGGCGAAATCGACCAGCCCGGCGCGGCGGCAGGCGTCCTCGTAGGCCTGGTAGATCTGCACCAGGGTGCGCGTCATCGGGTGGTCGCGGTGCTCGATGTTGTCGGGGCGCTTGCCCTCGTCCTTCCACTGGTTGATCTGCCAGGTGGCCTGGCGCGGCGGGAAGCGCGCCTCGTCCAGTCCCAGCCCGGCGACCACGCGCTTGACGATGCGCTGCTGGTCGTCGGCGTCGAGGATCTGGAAACCTTCCGGCAACCCCGCCTCGCGCCAGTGGCGGCGCAGCAGGCGATGCGCGATGCCGTGGAAGGTGCCGACGGTAAGCCCCTGCGTGTGGCCGGGGATCAGCTGGTCCAGGCGCGCGCGCATCTCGCCCGCGGCCTTGTTGGTGAAGGTGACGGCGAGGATGGCCCACGGCGGCACGCCCATCACCTCGGTGAGCCAGCCGATGCGGTGGGTGAGCACGCGCGTCTTGCCGGAGCCGGCGCCGGCGAGCACGAGATAGTGGCCGGGCGGCGCGCATACCGCCTCGCGCTGCGCGTCGTTGAGCTTGTCGATCAGGTGGGAAACATCCATCCGGCCATTGTAGCGGTCCTGGCATGCCTGGACCTTCCCTGTGGGAGCGCACCCTGTGCGCGACAAGCCTATGGCGCGGCAATGCTACGGTTCGCAGTCGCGCACAGAGTGCGCTCCCACAAGGGAAGGGTGGGTCAGTAATCGAAATGGGGGCCCAGCAGATGGAACGTCGCGATGAAGGCGATCGCGGCCAGGCAGGCCAGCAGCAACAGGCTGCCGCTGATACGCCGCCACCAGGCGCCGCGCGTGCGCCAGGCGCGCCATGCCTCGATGGCCACGGGAAGCGTGCCCAGCACGGCCAGCACGCCGATCAGCTGCAGCAACAGCAGCCGCGTCTCCAGTCGAGGCATGCCCAGCCGCGGCAGCATCAGGTACCAGCCGCCGGCGAACAGCAGGTAGAGCAGGGGCGTCGCGCGGCTGAGGCGATACCAGCGCTCGTCACCTTCCGGCAGGGCGGCGGACAGGCCGCGACGACGCAGCAGCGCCAGCACCGGCCAGGACAGCACGACCAGCGCGAAGACCGCGAGCAGCACCATCACCACGAGGGCCACGCGTGCCGGCGACCAGTCCCTGGCGGGCAGGAACACCTGCACGGGCGACAGCGTATCGGTCGACCACATGAGCACCTGTCCATCGCGCACCCGCGCCGCCAGGCGGTGTCCCGTGGCGTCGTCCACCCAGACGTAGGGCTTCACCTCGCGCCACGGTTCGGTGCCGAGCTGGGGCACGCGCAACGTGCCGTCCGGCGCCACGCGCATCCACACCGGATGGAACAGCTCGCGCAGGGCCAGCACGTTGCTGCGCGAGGTGACGCTGGACGTATAGCGGCCCGCCAGTTGCCCGGCGTGCTGCTTCGCGGTCGCCAGCGTCGGCTGCTTCAGCTGCGGCAGCGGCGGGAAGTAGCGCTGGCTGAAATCATCGACCAGCCGGCGCAGCAGGCGCGGTTCCGGGTTGCCGTCGATGGCGATGAACAGGCCCGCGTGCGGCTCGGGAAACAGTGCCAGCAGGCTGTGGAAATCGGGAAGGTCGCCGCCGTGGCCGAGGATCACCTGGCCGTCGCGGTCCAGGCGCATGAAGCCCAGCGCCATGCCGGGCAGGCCCGGGATGGCCGTGCGCTGGTAGCCCTGCATCTGTTTCACGCTGGCCTGTTCCAGCAGCTGCGCCTCGCCGGCGCGGCCGAATTGCAGGTGCGCGATCATGAAGCGAGCCATGTCCCCGCCGCTGATCGACAAGCCGCCTGCCGGCGCCGCCGTGCGCAACTGGAAAGGCTGCGGCGGCGCATCGGCGCGGCGGTAGCCCGGCGCCGCATCCGCCTGCAAGGCCGCTGGCAAGGGTTGTCGGAAACTGGCATGCCGCATGTCCAGCGGCGCGAAGATGCGCTGCTCCATGTAGGCGTCGAACGGCAGGCCGGAGACGCGCTGCACGATGTAGCCCGCCAGTGCCGCGCCGTAGGCGGAGCAGGCCGGCACCTCGCCCGCGGGATGGATCCGCGCGGGCACCCAGCGCTTCAGCCACGCCTCGTTGCCCATCAGCGCGGCCGGGTCGGTCGCGTAGCGGTCGCGCAGCACATCTTCGAAGCCCGCCGTATGCGTCATCAGGTCCCGCAGCGTCACCGGCTTGCCGTCGCGCGGCGGAATGGCGAAGTCGAGATAGCGATTGACGTCGGCGTCGAGGTCGAGCTTGTGCTGTTCCACCAGCTGCATCACCGCGGTCCAGGTGAACAGCTGGGAGATCGAGGCCACGCGGAACATCGTGGTGGCCGGGTCGACCGGCTTCCTCGCCGCCACGTCGGCATAGCCATAGCCCTTGGCCACCAGCACGTTGCCGTCCTTCACCACCACCGCCACGGCGCCGGCAAGATTGCCCGAAGCCATGCCCTTGGCCATCTGTTCGTCGAGCCACGGCTGTACGTCCGCCGCGCTCAAGTCGTGCGCGCCCAGTGGCGTGACCGTGGCCGCCCGGCTTTCCGGCAGCGGGGTGATCTGGATCGGTGCCTGCGCCTGCGCCGATGCCGCCCATGCCAGCGCCAGCCAGGCGACGCCTCGATGCAGCCAATGCGGGCATCGTCCGGCGGCGACTGCATTCATCGTGTGGCTCCCGTGGCGGCCGAGATGGCGAGGCGAAGGGCAAGTATGCCGTGCCGTTCCAGGCACGGCGTCGGCACCACGTCAACGCGCGTCAGCGCACTTTCAGCTCCGTTGCGCGGGAACCGTCAGTGCTTCTTGAGGAAACCGCCCAGCGCCAGCACGGCGCCGACCACGATGCCGGCGATGCCCGCCCAGGTCGGAATGGCTTGGTCATGCGTGGCGGTGAGCTTGGCCGAGCCGACCTGCACCAGCGTGTCGGTGGTCTGGTAGCTGCCGTGGCCGGACACGATCCACACGCCGGCGGCCAGCAGAAGAAGGCCAAGGATGATCAACACTGCGCGCATGGGGCTCTCCCGGGAATCGGTGGCCCGATCATAGGTGCCGGCGGCGGATGGGGAAAGTCGACGGCGGCGCCAGCCTGCGCGTCCGCCGCCGGAGGGGAAATGCCCATGCTTAACCCACGCGTGCGAACAAGGCGCCATGGCCCGGCAGGCGCAGTCCTTCGCCGTCCCACTGGCCCGTGGCGAGGCCATGGCCGTCGATGGGCGTCAGGGCGCCCAGCGCGGGCAGCGGCAGGGTCACCGCCTCCCGGGAAAGGTTGAACGCGACCAGCACGGTGTCCTCGCCGTGCTGGCGGGTGAACGCCAGTACCGGCTCGGGCGCGTCGATGAAGCAGATGCTGCCCCAGCGCAGCGCCGGCTGGCCCTTGCGCCAGGCCATGAAGGCACGGAAGCCGTTCAGCGCCGAATCGGCCGCCGCTTCCTGCACGCTCACCGCCAGTGCGCGGTGCTCGGCCGGCACCGGCAGCCACGGCTCGCCCACGCTGAAGCCGGCGTGGATGCCGCCGTTCCACGGCATCGGCGTGCGGCAGCCGTCGCGGCCCTTGAAGTTGGGCCAGAAGGTGATGCCGTAGGGATCCTGCAGCGCCTCGAACGGCACCTCGGCCTCGGTCAGGCCCAGTTCCTCGCCCTGGTATACGCATACCGAGCCGCGCAGCGAGCACACCATCGCGCTGAGCAGGTTGGCCAGCCGCGGCGAGGCGTCGCCGTTGCCCCAGCGGCTGAGCACGCGCGCCACGTCGTGGTTGGAGATGGCCCAGCACGGCCAGCCCTCGCGCATCTGCGCCTCGAGGTTCTCCACCGTGCTGCGGATGTAGGCTGCGTTGAAGTCGTCGGTGAGCAGCTCGAAGCTGTAGCCCATGTGCAGGCGGTGGCCGCTGGTGTACTCGGCGGTGGTGGCCAGCGAATCCTCCGAGGAGATCTCGCCGATCGCGGCCACCTCGTCGTACTGGTCCATCAATGCGCGCAGCTCCTCCAGGAAAGCGAGGTTCTCCGGCTGCGTGTTGTTGTAGTAGTGGTACTGGAACGCGTACGGGTTGTCCGGGCTGAAGCCGCGGCCCACGCGCTTGTCCTCCGGCTTGGGTGGGTTGTCGCGCAGCAGGCGGTCGTGGAAGCAGAAGTTGATCGCGTCCAGGCGCAGGCCGTCCACGCCTTTGTCCAGCCAGTACTTCACTTCCGCCAGCACGGCGCGGCGCACGTCCGGGTGGTGGTAGTTGAGGTCCGGCTGCGAGGTCAGGAAGTTGTGCAGGTAGTACTGGCCTCGGCGCGGCTCCCATTGCCAGGCGCAGCCGCCGAACAGCGACAGCCAGTTGTTCGGCGGCGTGCCGTCGTCTCTGGCGTCGGCCCACACGTACCAGTCGGCCTTGGGGTTGTCGCGGCTCTGGCGGCTTTCGCGGAACCAGGCGTGCTCCGCCGAGGTGTGGCTGAGCACTTGGTCGATCATCACCTTCAGGCCCAGGCGGTGCGCCTTGGCCAGCAGGCGGTCGAAGTCGTCGTTGTTGCCGAACAGCGGATCGACCTCGCGGTAGTCGGCGATGTCGTAGCCGAAGTCGGCCATCGGCGAGCGGAAGAACGGCGCGATCCAGATCGCGTCCACGCCAAGGCTGGCCACATAGTCGAGCTTGTCGATGATGCCGGGCAGGTCACCCACGCCATCGCCGTTGGTATCCATGAAGCTGCGTGGATAGATCTGGTAGGTGACGGCTCCGCGCCACCACGGTGCTTCGCTCATGTTGCATGTCCCGTGTTCGCCCAATGCGCGCTCACTGCGAAACCCCTGGCCTGAGCGAAGCGCGGGGGCAGCTTAAAGGCAGAGCGCGGGGCGGACGCCTCGACTGCATACGTATTCAAAAAACCATCATATTGCGGCGCAGCAAGGCGCATGGCGAGGCGCGGGGCAGCGCACGCGGCATGTGCGCCGGCGCACGGAAAACCGTGGCGCCATCGAACTTTCCACGCGCGGAAGCGTCGCCGCCGCCACTGCGCCGGCGTTGCGGGCCGACGAGGCGAGCCGTTGGAGTTTTGTCAAAGGTGCACAAAAAAACCGGGGTATGAATACGTATGCATGGGCCTGTTCGCCATTTCTTGCAGCCCTACCATGGCCGCCACGCGACGGGGCCCTCCGAATCTTCGGCATGCACTGGCGCGTAGCCCGCGGCAGTCTGTGGGGACTGCCGCGGCAACTACAAAACCAATGAATGTCAAACCCGTGGGAGGGGAAGACGTGATCCTGAAACGTAATGTGCTGGCCCTGGCGCTGGCGTCCGGCCTCTGTTTCACCGCCGGCATCCAGGCGGCGCCCGGCGATGCCGCCGCGGGCAATGGTGCGACCGGCGACCAGGCGACGCCGGCCAATGCGCAGCAGAACAGCCAGGGCGCCACTGGACAGAATGGCAACGGCCAGAACGCCAACGGCGACACCAAGCAGACCCAGGACCAGCAACTGGCCAAGAGCCTGTCGACCATCACGGTCACCGGCTACAACCAGAGCATGGAAAAGTCGATCGACTACCAGCGCTACGCCGACACGATCCAGAACGTCATCACCTCCGCCGACATCGGCGGCCTGCCCGACCAGTCCATCGCCGACGCGCTGACCCGCCTGCCGGGCGTGACCGCCGAGCGCATCGCCGGCCAGGCCTCGCAGATCAACATCCGCGGCCTCTCCGGCAACTTCATCCAGACCACCCTGGATGGCCGCGAGCAGCCATCCACCAGTGGCAGCAACTACATCCAGTTCGACCAGTACCCGTCCGAGCTGATCAACATGGCCACGGTGTACAAGTCCTCGCAGGCCTCGCTGATCACCGGCGGCGTGGGCGGCACCATCGGCATGGAGACGGCCAACCCGCTGGACGCGCCCAAGAGCCAGAACCTCAACATCGACGCGCGCGGCAGCTACGACGGCCAGGCGCACGACGTGAGCGGCGCCAACGCGGTGGGCTATCGCCTGAGTGCGGCCTACCAGGGCAAGTTCCTCGACAACACGCTGGGCATCGGCCTGGGCGTGGCGCAGATGTACCAGCCCCACGTGTCCGAGCAGTTCGTGGGCGAGGCTTCCGACGGTTCCCAGTACGCCATCAACTCGCAGCCGGGCGCGCCGACGGGCTACTTGCCCGAAGGCATCCAGTTGCAGCAGAACGGCGGCGAGGAGCGCCGCACCGGCGAGATCGCCACCATCGTGTGGAAGCCCACCGACGAGCTGCAGGTCACCGGCGACGGATTCTTCTCCAAGTTCAAGAACGAGTCGTTCGGCTACGGCTTCCGCTCGCAGAACTTCTACGGCAACAACACGCAGATCACCAATCCGGTGTGGAGTTCGCTGGGCACGCTGATCGGCGGCACGGTGTCGAGCAATCCTGTCGCCGGCATCGACCCGCGCACGAGCAGCGCCTACGGCAACCAGTTCTCCAACGAGACCACCGCCGACAACTACACCACCACCACCAGCGTGTTCTCTGGCGGCATCAACCTGAAGTGGAACCACGACAACTGGCACATCGACTCGGACATCTCGCTGTCGCGCGCGACGAGCAACGAGATCAACGTCGATACCACGGCCGATCCGTACTCCGGCCTGGGCACGGCGAACCCGCAGCTGATGGCGCAGTCAATGAACTTCCAGCTGCGCGGCGGCAACGTGGGCAAGGCGCAGTTCGGCGATCCGAGCCTTTACACCAACCTCGCCGACATGGGCCTGTCGCGTTACGGCGTGTACCCGTACATCTACCACGACAAGATGAAGGCCTTCCGCACCAGCGTGAAGTACGACCTGCCCAACAGCTCCTGGCTGTCGGCGCTGGAAGCGGGCGTGTACCTCAACAACCACAACTACAACGCCGACCGCGAGGCCTACGTCTACGGCTCGGAGTGGAACACCACCCCGGTGGCGGGCCAGCCGCCGCTGAGCATTCCGGCCGGCGACGCCAAGGTCACCTGCTGGAAGGGCAAGTTCTCCGGCTTCCCGTGCTTCCTCACCCTGAACGGCCCTGGGATCCTGGCCGCGCACGGCATCACCGCCAACCCGGTGAAGGACATCAACGCCAACAGCTGGACCTACGTGCAGAGCGGCGAGGTTGCCGAGAAGACCCGCGACCTGTTCTTCATGGCGGACATCGACGCGCAGAACGTATTCGGCCACGAGCTGACCGGCAACGTGGGCATCCGCGTGTCGCGCCAGTCGCAGTACAGCGATGGCCTGCAGCAGGTGGGCAACGGCGCCGGCATCCCGATCACCGACGGCAACGGCTTCACCAGCTACGACTACGCGCCGATCAACGTCGGCAAGACCTACACCGATTACCTGCCGTCGCTGAACCTGATCTACCACCTCTCCGACGACGACCAGGTGCGCTTCTCGGCGGCCAAGGTGCTCTCGCGTCCGCCGATCGACAAGATGCTGGCCGGCGCGGGCTCGTGGATTAGCAATGGACAGTACAACGTCTACGGCGGCACCAGCCCGCTGCTGGATCCGCTGCGTGCGCAGCAGTACGACCTCGACTACGAGCACTACTTCGACGATTCGTCGGGCGCGGTCACCGCGGGCGTGTTCTTCAAGGACGTGAAGTCCTTCGTGCAGGACATCACCCTCAACAACTACGACTTCGCCGCGGCCGGCATCACCGTGCCGACCGACCCGACCACCGGCAAGCCGTACCTCAACGGTGAGTACCAGACGGCCTACAACGCCAAGGGCGGCCTGGTGCGCGGCCTGGAGCTGTCCGGCTCCAAGACCCACTTCCTGCCCGGCATCCTGTCCGGCCTGGGCGTGCAGGCGAACTTCGCGCTGACCTCCAGCACGGTGCGCAACCCGACCAACCTGGGCGGTCCGACCACCTACGTCGGCCTGCCGGGCCTGTCCAAGCGCGTGGCCAGCGCGGCGCTGTTCTATGACTACGGTCCGTTCTCGGCCCGCCTGTCCGGCAACTACCGCTCCTCGTTCCTGTCCGACACGCAGATCGCGGTGACCAACCAGCTGGTGACCTTCGCGGCCGAGACGGTGTACGACCTGCAGGCGTCCTACGACATCACCAAGCAGTTCCGGGTGGTGTACCAGATGCTCAACCTGACCAACCAGCCGACCCGGACCTACTTCGGCGGCAACCCGCAGCAGACCGGTACGATCCAGTACTTCGGACGTACCAGCTACCTGGGCGTGGAGTTCAAGCTGTAAGCCACGATCGCGCCGGCGCCCCGCAAGGAGCGCCGGCGCGATGCTTTCGGGCGTCCTGCGCATCGCGGGCGCCAGCATCCCGCGAGGCCCGTCGTGGCGGCCACCTGCCCCGGCGAAGCCCGTGCCTGGTGTACCGTTCCATCGCAGGCCCCACGGCCAACGAATGGAGCAAGGCATGTCGCGGTATTCCTCGCTGAAATCTCTCGCCCTCCTGCTGGGGCTCGCCCTGGGCACGGGCGCCGCCCATCCCGCCACCGCGCTTGCCGGCGGGGCCGCGCCGGCGACGACGCAAGGCTCGGGCGTCTACTACGAAATCTTCGTGCGCGCCTGGTACGACACCAACGGCGATGGCATCGGCGACCTCAACGGCGTCACCGCCAAGCTCGATTACCTCAAGTCGCTCGGCATCAGCGGCATCTGGCTGATGCCGATCAACGTCTCGCCCAGCTACCACGGCTACGACATCACCGACTACTACGGCATCAACCCGCAGTACGGCACGGTGGCCGACTTGCAGCACCTGGTCGACGAGGCGCACAAGCGTGGCATCGCGGTGACCATGGACATGGTGATCAACCATACCGGCAGCGACCACCCGTGGTTCGCCGACGCACAGAAGACCGGCGAGGCGCATCGCGACTGGTACACCTGGTCGCTCCAGCGGCCGGACCTTCGCGCCATCAGCGCCACCGATACGCCGATCTGGCACCAGGGCGGCGAGGGCTGGTACATCGGCGTGTTCGGCGGCCACATGCCCGACCTCAACTACGACAACCCGGCCGTGCGTGCCGAGATGATCAAGGTGGGCCAGTACTGGCTGGGCAAGGGCGTGGACGGATTCCGCCTGGATGCGGCCAAGCACATCTACGTCGACTTCAAGTCCGACGAGCACAGTCCCAAGGCGGTGCAGAAGAATGCCGCGTGGTGGACCGAATACCACGCCGCGCTGGCCAAGGTGAACCCGAACGTGACCCTGGTCGGCGAGGTCAGCGCCAAGTCGCCAAGGGAACTGGCGCCGTATCTCAAGCCGCTGGGCTCGATCTTCGACTTCCCGCTGGCCGAGCAGTTGATCCTGAGCGCCCGCGGCGAGCAGACCGGCCGGCTCGACCAATTGCTCAAGGACACCTACGCCGCCTACGCCATCGCGGGCGACGCGCCCCATATCGACTCCACCTTCCTGTCCAACCACGACCAGGAACGCGTGATGAGCCGCCTCGACGGCAACCTCGACCATATGCGCATGGCCGCGGCGATGCTGCTGACCTTGCCCGGCCGTCCGTACATCTACTACGGCGAGGAACTGGGCATGGAAGGCAGGAAGCCCGACGAGAATCTGCGCGAGCCGATGCGCTGGCAGCGTGAGGCAGGTCCGGGCGAGTCGCGCTGGAAACCTTCCAGCGTGAACCAGGGCCAGGCGGTGTCAGTGCAGGCCGAGCAGGACGATCCCACCTCTCTGTTCAACACCTATCGCACGCTGATCGGCTGGCGCGCGCAGAGCGGCGCGCTGCGCGACGGCAAGCTGGAAGTCGTCGGCACCGGCAACCCGCACCTGTTCGCGTTCTGGCGCGATGACGGCAAGCAGCGCGTGCTGGTGGTGCACAACCTTTCGGGCAAGGCCATCGCATGGAAGCCGGCGGCGAAGCTGCTGCCCAGGAAAGGCGCCGTGCTGTTCAAGAGCAAGCCCGAGGTGACGCTGGTCCATGGCCAGCTGAGCCTGCCCGCCTACAGCAGCGCGGTGGTGCAGTGATGCGCGCGCGCCTGCTTGCCCTGGCCTTGCTGGCCGCGCCGGCCGCACCTTGCGCGGCCGCCGCGCCAGCGGCGGATGCCGCCGCCGACCGCATGGCGCTGGAACTGCCGCAGGGCAAACTCGAACTGCGCCTGCTGGCGCCGGGCATCGTGCAACTGCGCGCGGAGGGCGTGCGCGAACCGGCCACGCCGGTGATCGACCCGCAGGCCAGCTTCGATCCGGTGCCCGCGCATCGCGAGCAGCAAGGCGGCGAGCAGGTGCTGCGTTCGGAGCGGCTGGTGCTGCGCTGGAACCCGCAACGCGCCGAGCTGCGCATGGAGGACGCCACCGGCCGGCTGCTGCTGGACGCTGATCTTTCGCATGCGCTCGCCGGCCGCTGGTCGCTGCGCCATGCCAAGGGCGACCCGCAGTACGGCGTGGGCGGCCTCAACGCCTTCGACGCCGCCACCGGCGACCTGCTGCGCAGCGGCGCCCAGGTCGCCACCGCCGGCAAGCAGGGCCACACCGGCGCGCCGCTGGTGTGGAGCACCGCCGGCTATGGCGTGTTGGCCGATGCCGAACCGGCGCGGTTTGAGCTTGCCGATGGCGCCATCGCCATCGACGCGGACACGCCGGTGCGCACCGTCTACCTGTTGGCCGGCCGCCCCGACGAGCTGTTCGGCGAGGTGCGCAGCCTCAGCGGCGCCGCGCCGCTGTTCCCCAAGTGGGCGATGGGCTTCACCAACAGCCAGTGGGGTATCGACGAGAAGGAAGCGCTGTCGCTGGTGGACACCTACCGCGCCAGGCACATCCCCATCGACAACTTCACCTTCGACTTCGATTGGAAGGCGTGGGGCGAGGACATGGGCGAGTTCCGCTGGAACGCCGACAAGTTTCCCGATGGCCCCAGCGGCAGGCTCAAGCAGCTGATGGACCAGCGCGGCATGCACATGACCGGCATCATGAAGCCGCGCGTGCACCTGGACACGGTGGAAGGCCGCGAGGCAACGGCGAAGGGCTACTGGCTGGCCGAGTCCAAGCCGGCGCCGGACTATTTCTCGCACAAGACCGTGCGCGACATCGATTTCGACAAGCCCGAGGCGCGCGCCTGGTTCTTCAACGATGCGCTGAAGGCCTCCTTCGACACAGGCATCGTGGGCTGGTGGAACGACGAGGCGGACGACAGCGGCGTCGACACGCAGTTCCTCAACATGCAGCGCGCCCTGTACGACGGCCAGCGCGCGCACGGCGAGCAGCGCGTGTGGTCGATCAACCGCAACTTCTACCTGGGCTCGCAGCGCTACGCCTACGGCGTGTGGTCCGGCGACATTCAGAGCGGTTTCGCCAGCATGGCGGCACAGCGCCAGCGCATGCTGGCCGCCTTCGACGTGGGGGCGATGCACTGGGGCATGGACGGCGGCGGCTTCAAGTCGCCGAGGCCCAGCGACGAGAACTACGCGCGCTGGATCGAGTTCGGCGCGTTCACGCCGGTGTTCCGCGTGCACGGCGATTTCGGCCAGAAACGCCAGCCGTGGGTGTACGGACCCATCGCGGAGAAGGCGGCCACCGACGCCATCCGCCTGCGCTACGCGCTGCTGCCGTACATCTACAGCTACGAGTACCACGCGCACGCCGACGGCGTGGGCCTGGTGCGTCCGCTGCCGTTCGCCTACCCGGGCGATCCCAGGCAGCGCGACCGCATCGACGCGTGGATGTTCGGCGACTACCTGCTGGTCTCGCCCATCGTCGAACAGGGCCAGACCACCAAGCACCTGCGGCTGCCGCCCGGACATTGGATTGGCTGGTTCGACGGCAAGGCCTACGACGGCGGCCGCGAGGTGACGCTGGCGGTCGACGCGAAGGGCTGGAGCGATATCCCGCTGTTCATCCGCGAGGGCGCCATCATCCCGCAGCAGCCGGTGATGGACTACGTGGGCCAGCAGCCGGTGACGTCGCTGGACGTGCAGGTGTTTCCTTCCGGCGAGGAAACGCGCTTCGACGTCTACGACGACGATGGCGCCACCTACGCCTACGAGAAGGGCGCGTACTTCCTGCAGGCGCTGGCCACGCGCCGCGAGGGCGATGGCGTGGACTTCCGCGCCGCCGCCCCCGGCGGCACCTTCAAGCCGGCCTTGCGCGACTACGTGCTGGCCATCCACGGGGGGGCCGGCTCGGCGGTCACCAGCGCTGGCAAACCCTTGCCGGACCTTGGCACCATCGGCGCCCTGCGCGCGTCGACGTCGGAAGGCTGGGCACGCGGACGAGACCGTTTCGGAGAGGTGACCTACGTGAAGCTGCAGGCAGGACAGGCGCGCGATATTCGTGTTGACGGCATGGCGGTGGCGCCATGAGGGGCGGGCAGGGCGTGAAGCGCACGCGACTGGCGCTGGCCCTGGCGGCATGGCTCGCCGCGGGCGCCGCGCAGGCCGGGGTGATCGATGCCCATGACGGCATCCAGTGGAACGGCCAGTCGGCCAGCATGAGCGCGCAGGCGGGCGGCGGCTTCGTGCTGCATGCGCCACGAGGCGACCACGCCATTCCCGCGCAGAAGCTGGCCGTGCATACGGCCAGCACGCTGTTCGACGGCCTGTTCGCCATGGCGCAGGACGACCTCGGCCACGATTCGGTGGCGGCCATCAAGGACGGCGCCTACGACCACGGCAAGGAGATTCCCTGCGCGTGCTTCGCCACGGGCGACAAGTGGCCCTACGTGTGGACGCGCGACCTGTCCTACTCGGTGGACCTGTCGCTGTGGCGCATCGATCCGGCGCGCGCGCGCCAGTCGTTGCGCTTCAAGCTCTCCGACGTGCGCGACGCGGCGGCGCCGCAGGGCCTGTACGTGATGCAGGACACCGGTTCGGGCGGCAGCTGGCCGATCAGCACCGACCGCGTAGTGTGGTTCCTGGGCGCGCGCCACCTGCTCGACGATCCTTCCTTCGCCGACGAGACGTGGCAGGCGCTGCAGGACACGCTGGCGCAGGATCGCCTCTACGTGTTCGACGGCGCGCTGGGCCTGTATCGCGGCGAGACCTCCTTCCTCGACTGGCGCGAGCAGACCTATCCGGCATGGACGGAGAAGGACGTGCGCTTTATCGGCGAATCCTTCGCGCTGTCCACCAACGTGCTGCACTACCAGGCGTTGCAACTGGCCGCGCAACTGGCGGACAAGCGACACGACGCGGCGGCGAAGGACTATCGCGCGCAGGCCGAGGCACTGAAGCAGGCGATCAACGCGCATTTCTGGCGCGCCGACCGCGGCCTGTACATGAGCTATCTCGGACCCGGCGCGATGCCGGTGGACAGCTACGACCTGCTCGGCATCGCCCTGGCGGTGACCAGCGGCGTGGCCGACCCGGCACGGGCCAGGCAGGCGCTGGCGAGCTATCCGTCGTGGCCGGCCGGCAGTCCGGTGATCTGGCCCGAGCGCCGCGACCAGCCCGTCTACCACAACCGCGCCATCTGGCCGTTCGTCAGCGCCTATGCGCTGCGCGCCGCGCGCACGGTGGACGATGCGCCGCGCATCGCCCACGAGATGGATTCGCTGGTGCGCGGCGCCGCGCTGGCCGGCTCGAACATGGAGAACTACGAGCTGGTCTCGCAGGCGGTGCACGTGGACGAAGGCAAGCTGAGCGGCCCGGTGGTCAACTCGCCGCGCCAGCTATGGTCGGTGGCGGGTTACCTGGACATGGTGATCGGCGGCGTGTTCGGCCTGGAGAGCGATGGCCGCATCGCCCCGAAGCTGCCGGCGTCGTGGCTGTCCACGCTGTTCGGCCGGCAGCAGCGCATCACGCTCGACCTCGGCACGCAGCGCATCACCCTGGTGCGCCCCGCCGAGGTGCACGGCGACCTGCTGGTCAGCGCTGCGCAGCACCGCGAGGGCGACGAGACGGTGGTCCAGCTCAAGGCCGTCGACTCCGGCGCGGCGCCAATGCGTACCGGCGCCACGCTGTTCGGGCCGGCCATGCCGGACGCGCCGACGGTGACCGATGCCGGCGACCACTGGGATATCGCGGCGCCGGCCAAGGGCGTGCTGTATCTCGATGGCCGCCGCGTGGGATCGATCGACGGCAAGCTGTCGGTGCCCAAGGGCATATCGCGCCAGTGCTTCCAGCTCACCCGCATGGACCAGGACGGCCTCGAATCGTTGCCGGGCCTGCCCGCCTGCGTGGGGGCGGAGCAGCGCATCGCCGGCACGGACGGCTGGACCTGGAAGGCGCCCGCCACCGGCCGCTTCGACGTGTCGTTCGACTACGCCAATGCCCATGGCACGATCGAGACCGGCGTGACGGCGGCGGTGAAGCTGCTGGAAGTGGCCTGCGATGGTGCGGCGCCACAACGCGTGCCGGTGGTGATGCCGCATAGTGTGGGCGCGCAGCGTTCGACCACGGCGGCGTTTTCCGCGTCGGCCGGGGCGACCTGCCGCTTCCGCATGGACCAGGGATTCAACATGAGCGACCTGCGCCACAACGCGCACTACACCGGCGAGCAGGGCGGAGCAGGCGGTCCGGTGAACGCGGCCGACGTCCAGGCCATGCACGTGTCGCCGGCGCCGCAGGGACCGTCCGCCCCATGACGCGCAAGCCCGAGCTGTCGTTCTGGCAGATCTGGAACATGTGCTTCGGCTTCCTGGGCATCCAGTTCGGCTTCGCGCTGCAGAACGCCAACGTCAGCCGCATCTTCCAGACGCTGGGCGCGGACGTGGCGGACATCCCGGTGCTGTGGATCGCCGCGCCGCTGTCGGGCCTGATCGTGCAGCCCATCGTGGGCCACCTGTCCGACCGCACCTGGACGCGCCTGGGCCGGCGCCGGCCGTATTTCCTGATCGGCGCGGTGCTCACCACGCTGGCCCTGCTGTGGATGCCCAACTCGCCCACGCTGTGGGTGGCGGCGGGACTGCTGTGGATCATGGATGCCTCCATCAATATCTCGATGGAGCCGTTCCGAGCCTTCGTCGGCGACCAGTTGCCGACCCGCCAGCGCCCGCACGGCTACGCCATGCAAAGCTTCTTCATCGGCGTGGGCTCGGTAGTGGCCTCGCTGCTGCCGTGGCTGCTGGCCAAGCTGGGGGTGAGCAACGCGGCGGGCGAGGGCGGCATCCCGGACACGGTGAAATACGCCTTCTACCTTGGCGGCGCGGTGCTGCTGGGCTCGGTGCTGTGGACGGTGCTGAGCACGCGCGAATACCCGCCCGAACAGCTCGGCGCCTTCGACGACGGCGCCACCGAGGATGTCGCCGCGCCGGTGGCGGGCGCCTGGCGGGTGGGCCTGTTGCTGTTGGGTCTGGGCGCGCTGCTGCTGGCGCTGATCCACCTCTACGCGCTGGAGAAGGAGATGTACCTGCTGGGCGGCGGCCTGGTGGCGTTCGGCGCGCTGTTCGCCTGGCTGTCGGCCACGCGCAGCCAGGGCATGCTGCGCCAGGTGATGGGCGATCTCTACGGCATGCCTGAGCCGATGCGGCGGCTGGCCTGGGTGCAACTGTTCTCGTGGTTCGCGCTGTTCGCGCTGTGGATCTACACCACGGCCGGCGTGACCTCGGTGCACTACGGCACCACCGACACCCACTCGGCCGCCTACAACGAGGGCGCCAACTGGGTCGGCGTGCTGTTCGCCGCCTACAACGCCTTCGCCGCGGTGGCGGCGGTGGCCATTCCCTGGATGGTGCGCCGCTGGGGCTTGCGCGTGAGCCACCTGGTGAACCTGTGGCTGGGCGGCATCGGCCTGCTGTCGTTCCTGCTGATCCGCGACCCGCAGTGGCTGCTGCTGTCGATGGTGGGCGTGGGCTTCGCCTGGGCGTCGATTCTCTCGCTGCCGTACGCGCTGCTGTCGGACAGCCTGCCGGCGGGGAAGATGGGCGTCTACATGGGCATCTTCAATTTCTTCATCGTGATCCCCCAATTGCTGGCCGCCAGCGTGCTGGCCCTGCTGCTGCGCCTGTTCTTCCACGGCCAGCCGATCTGGGCCCTGGCCATGGGCGGCGCCAGCCTGCTGCTGGCGGGCGTATGCACGTTGCGGGTGGCCGAGCCGTCGCGGCGATAGAGATACCTTCCCCCTTGTGGGAGCGCACCCTGTGCGCGACTTTCGCATGGCTGCTGTCGCGCACAAGGTGCGCTCCCACAGGAAATCAAGACAGCAGCGATCAGCGCGGCCTGAGGCTCGACTGCCGCACGATCAACTTCGCGGGCAGCTTCGCGCTTTCCGCCGGCTCGCGGCGAATCAGCCGCAGCAGGTTGTCGACCAGGATCTCGCCAGCCAGCTTGGTGTCCTGCAGCACCGTGGTCAGCGGCGGGTTGACGAAGCTGGCCATGGGAATGTCGTCGAAGCCGGCCAGCGCCACGTCGGCGGGCACCTTCAGCCCGTGGTCGGCCAGCGCGCGCATGGCGCCGATGGCGATCAGGTCGCTGGCGGCGAACACGGCGTCGAAGCTCACCCCGCGCGCCAGCAGGGTCTCCATTGCCGCGTAGCCGGAGCGCTCGGTGCTCTCGGCGTCCACCTGCAGCAACGGCTCCACGTCCAGCCCGCCTTCGCGCAGCGCCTGCGCATGGCCGCGGTAGCGGTCGAAGAATTCCGGGTAATGACTGGAGGCGTCGCCCAGGAAGGCGATGCGGCGATAGCCCTGCCCGGCGAGGTGCGCGGTCACCGCATGGCCGCCGCTGACGTTGTCGCAGCCTACCGAGATATCCGGCTGGTCCGGCAGCACCGCGCCCCAGCGCACGCAGCGCGTGCCCTGGTCCACCAGCTTCTGCAGCTTGTCGCGGATGGCCAGGTAGTCGCCGTAGCCCAGCAGGATGATGCCGTCGGCCTTCTTGCTGTCGGCATAGTCCGCATGCCAGTCGCGCGAGAACTGCTGGAACGAGATCAGCAGGTCGTAGCCGCGCTGCGCGCTGGCCCGGGTGATCGAGCCCAGCATGGACAGGAAGAACGGGTTGATGTGCGAATCGTCCGCCGTCGGGTCCTCGAACAGCAGCAGCGCCAGCGTGCCGGTGGTGCGCGCGCGCAGGCCGGAGGCGTTCTTGTCCACCTTGTAGTTGAGCTCGTCCACCGCCGCCTGGATGCGCCGCCGGGTCTCCTCGTTGACCAGCGGGCTGCCGCGCAGCGCGCGCGACACCGTGGACTGGGAGACCCCGGCCAGGTGGGCGATATCGAACGAGGTGACTTTTCCCTTGGTGCGCACGCTGCCGGGACCCTTGAGGCGAAGCAGGCCGTCATCCATGCGGCCCGACGGTTGGATGGCGCAAATCCTAGCGGCTCGAGTGCTCGCTGTCCTTTCGCGGTGCAAGGCCGGGCCGCGGGCGAAAAAAAGCCCCGAGGATTAGGGGGGAATCCTCGGGGCCGGGGTGGTAGCGCAGCCCAGGGGAGAGGCCCGCTTGCCGGGTGGCTCATCCAGGGAGGTGGTGAGCCTGGGATGCCGTTGCGTGCATCCGAGTATTGAGAACGCGGGGCGGAGGAAAAGTTGCAGGCTTTGGAGGAATTCTGGTTAGCGGGGATTCATTTGACGAAATTTCAACGTTTAGCCGGCTACTGCTCCGCGCCTCCCTATTGTAGGAGCACCCTGGCGCAGGCGCGGCAACCGAGAACCGAGGCTCTGGATTCCGGCCTACGCCGGACAAAAGGAGGTCGCGCACAGGGTGCGCTCCCACAGGGTGGGGAGTGAGGGCGGCATGCCAAGGAAAAAGCCGACCTCAGTGTGCCTGATCCCAATTCGTTCCCACTCCCGCCTCCACCAGCAACGGCACGGCCAGCGACGCCGCCCCCGACATCCGCTCGACCACGCCGGCGCGCACTTCCTCCACCACGTCCTGGCGCACCTCGAACACCAGTTCGTCGTGCACCTGCATCAGCATGCGGGCGTCGTCGTCGCGCTGCAGCAGCCAGCCGTGCACGTCGATCATGGCGCGCTTGATGATGTCGGCGGCGGTGCCCTGCATCGGGGCGTTGACGGCGGCTCGCTCGGCGCCAGCGCGTAGGGCCTGGTTGCGGGCGCTGAGGTTGTCCAGGTAGAGGCGGCGGCCGAACAGGGTTTCCACGTAGCCGTCGCGGTGGGCGCGTTCGCGGGTGGCTTCCATGAAGGCGTGCACGCCGGGATAGCGGGCGAAGTAGCGGGCCATGTAGTCGCCGGCCTCGCCGCGGTCCACGCCCAGCTGGCGGGCCAGGCCGAAGGCGCTCATGCCGTACATCAGGCCGAAGTTGATCGCCTTGGCGGCGCGGCGCTGGTTGGGTGTCACGTCCCCGGGCTGCAGGCCGAACACTTCGGCGGCGGTGGCGCGGTGCACGTCGCCGCCTTCCCGGAAGGCCTTGAGCAGGCCCTCGTCGCCGGACAGGTGAGCCATGATGCGCAGCTCGATCTGCGAGTAGTCCGCCGCCAGTACCACCCAGCCTTCCGGCGCCACGAAGGCCTGGCGGATGCGCCGGCCTTCCTCGGTGCGCACCGGGATGTTCTGCAGGTTGGGATCGGAGGAGGAGATGCGCCCGGTCGCCACCGCGCCCTGGTGGTAGCTGGTGTGCACGCGGCCGGTGCGCGGGTTGACCATCTCGGCCAGCTTGTCGGTGTAGGTGGAGCGCAGCTTGGCCAGGCCGCGGTAGTCCAGGATCAGGCGCGGCAGCGGATGGTCGCCGGCGATGGCCTCCAGTGCTTCCTCGTTGGTGGAAGGCTGGCCGGTGGGCGTCTTGAGCTTGGCGGGCAGGCCCAGTTCGTCGAACAGGATGGCCTGCAGCTGCTTGGGCGAATCGAGGTTGAACTCGCGGCCGGCGCCTTTCCAGGCTTCCTGCTGCAGTTCGAGCATGCGCTTGCCCAGCTGCTGGCTCTGCTTGCGCAGCTCGGCCACGTCGATCAGCACGCCGCGCTGTTCCATCGCGGCCAGCACCGGCACCAGCGGGATCTCGATGTCCTCGTACACCTTGCGCAGCGCGGGAATGCTTTCCAGCTTGGGCCACAGCGCGTGGTGCAGGCGCAGGGTGATGTCGGCGTCCTCGGCGGCGTAGCGGCAGGCGCTGTCCAGGTCTACCTGCGAGAACGGGATCTGCCTGGCGCCCTTGCCGGCCACCTGCTCGTACTTGACCGTCTCGTAGTCCAGGTACTTCCTGGCCAGCGAGTCCATGTCGTGGCGGGTGGCGGTGGCGTTCCACACGTAGGATTCCAGCATGGAGTCGTGCCGGAGCCCACGCAGCGCGATGCCGTAGTGCGACAGGATGTTGATGTCGTACTTGGCGTGCTGGCCGAGCTTGGGCCGGTTGGCATCCTCGAAGAACGGCTTGAGCGCGGCGAGCACGTGGTCGCGCGGCAGCTGCGCGGGCGCGCCGGGGTAGTCGTGGGTCAGCGGGACGTAGCAGGCGTGGCCGGGCTCCACCGACAGGCTGAGCCCGACGATGTCGGCCTGCATGCTGTCGATCGAGGTGGTCTCGGTGTCGAAGGCGATGAGCGGCGCGGTGGCGATCCTGGACAGCCAGGCGTCGAGCTGGGCCTGGGAGGTGACCAGCTCGTACCGGCCCTGCATGTTCAGCGCGGGCACGTCGGCCTCGCGCTGGATCACCGGGGGATGGGCTTCCTCGCCGGCCGGCGCCGGCGCGTCGCCGATGGCGACGGCACCGGCGTCCAGTTCCTTCAGCGCCGCCTTGAATTCGTAGCGGATGAACAGCTCGCGCAACGCATCCGCATGCTTCTCGCGCAGCGTGAGTCCGGTGACGGGCAGGTCCAGCGGTACGTCGGTCTTGATCGTCACCAGTTGGCGCGACAGCGGCAGCTGCGGCAGCGCCGCGCGCAGGTTCTCGCCGATCTTGCCGCCGATCTTGTCGGCGTTGGCCATCAGGTTGTCCAGCGTGCCGTACTCGGCCAGCCACTTCGCCGCCGTCTTGGGGCCGCACTTGGGCACCCCGGGCACGTTATCGACGGCGTCGCCGGTGAGCGCGAGGAAGTCCACGATCTGCGCGGGCTCCACGCCGAACTTCTCCACCACGCCGGGGCCGTCGGTGGTGGTGTTGGTCATGGTGTTGACCAGGGTGATGCCCGGGCGCACCAGCTGGGCCAGGTCCTTGTCGCCGGTGGAGATCTCCACCTCGATGCCCTGCGCGTGCGCCTGCTCGGCCAGCGTGCCGATCACATCGTCCGCCTCCACGCCGTCCACGCGCAGGATGGGGAAGCCCAGCGCGCCGACGATGGCGAGCATGGGCTCCACCTGGGCGCGCAGGTCGTCCGGCATGGGCGGCCGGTTGGCCTTGTACAGCTCGTACAGCGCGTTGCGGAAATTCGGGCCCGGCGCATCGCTGACGAAGGCCACGTAGTCCGGTCTGGCCTTCAGCGTGGCGCGCAGCATGTTGACCACGCCGAACAGCGCCCCGGTGGGCTCGCCCTGCGAATTGCTGAGCGGGGGCAGGGCGTGGAAGGCGCGGTAGAGGTAGGAGGAACCGTCGATGAGGATGAGCTTGGGCATGGCAGGGATTGTCGCATGGAGAGTGTCGGGGGGCCGGTTCACGAGTCCCGGCATTCCACGCTGCTATGCTGCACGTTCCCCAGGAGGGCCATCCCATGAAATCTGTCGCGTTGCTTGCCGTGCTTGGTGCGGCGGTTGCCTCGAATGCGCTGGCCCAGCAGTCGGCCAGCCAGTTCCCACCGGCACCGCCGCCGCCGGGCATGAACGATCCGGGCGTGAAGGCCGCAACGCCGGCGCCCATCCCGTCGCCCAAGTCGGGTACCGGCAACCCGGCCGATACCGCCGCCACCATGAGCCAGCAGCCCACCTCCTCGGGCCAATCGCAGCGCGATGCCCGCGGCGATGCGCCGCCCACCGTGTCGGTACGCACCGAAGGCGACCAGACCATCCAGGAATACCGTCGCAGCGGCCAGCTCTACATGGTGGTGGTGACGCCCAAGGGCGGCATCCCGCAGACCTACATGGTCGACCAGAAGGGCGCCTGGACCAACCAGGCCGGCGAGCCGGTGAAGCCGGTGATGTACAAGGTCATCGAGTGGGGCAAAGGCCGCTCCGCCCAGGACCAGGACAATGGCGGCCAGTAAGGCGCCGCTGCCGCCCGGCCGGGCGATGCCTGCGTGAACCCGCGCGACAGCTGGCTGCTGTTCGCGCTGGGCTCGGCGTTCTTCGCCGCGCTCACGGCGCTGTTCGGCAAGCTCGGCGTGGCGGGGATCAACTCCAACCTCGCCACCTTCATCCGCACCATCGTGATCCTGCTGGTGACCGCCGGCATCCTCAGCCTGCGCCACGAATGGACGCGCCCGTCGGGGCTGCCGGCCAGCAGCTGGGTGTTCCTGGTGCTGTCGGGCGTGGCCACCGGCCTGTCGTGGCTGTGCTACTACCGCGCGTTGCAGTTGGGGCCGGTAAGCAAGGTGGCGCCGATCGACAAGCTCAGCGTGGCCATCGCCATCGTGCTCGGCGTGCTGCTGCTGGGCGAATCGCTGAGCTGGCCGCTGGCCATCGGCGGCGGGCTGATCGTGGCCGGGGCCATCGTCATCGCCGTGTTCTAGTCCCTGTCCAGTTCAGGGTAGTGGCGAAAGATGCCGTCCTCGTTGAACGGCAGCCGCCGCGGCGAGGCGAGGTAAGCCGCGATGCGCGGGCGGGCCGCCACCCGCTCGACCAAGGCGTGCAGGCGAGGCGTGCGGCGCCGCAGCCCCTGCATGGCCCGCGGGAAGGCGTAGTCGAGGCCGGCCATCAGCTGGAACAGCGAGAGATCGACGTAGCTGTGCCGGCGGCCGAGGCTGTGCCGGCCGTCGCCGTCCTCCAGGATGCGCTCGAAATAGCCGAGGAACTTGGGAATGCGGTGCTCGCGGAACGCGGCGGCGCGCTTGCGCGCCTCCGGGCGCTGCTGCTCGTAGTACAGATCCCCGGACAGCGGATGGTGCGTGTCGTGCACCTCGGCCACCATGTCGGCGATGGTCAGCTGCAACTGCAGCGCATAGCACTGGCTGGCGGCGGAGGCGGACACCAGGCCATGGCGCGGCGCGAGGAAGGCCAGGATGTTGGCGGCCTGCGCGATCACCTGGCGGCCGGCGCGCAGGAACGGCGGGGCGAAGGGATGCGCGCCCGGCTGCTTGCCGTCGAGGAACGGCATCATCACGGCGTCGCCCTGCTCGCGCGCCACGTCGTCGTAGTCCGCGCCGGCATCCTCCAGCGCCAGGCGCACGAACTCGCCGCGTCCCTGGATGCCGGTCCAGTAGTAGAGCTGGTAGCGCATGGGCCTGTTCCTCTCCGAAAACGGCGACGCTAGGCGCGATGCGCTCAAGACCGCGTGAGCGCGTGTTGCCGCAGCTGTTCCCAGACCAGCGCGGCCAGCGGCGACAGCGAGCGTTGGCGACGCTTGAGCAGCACCACGTCGCGATGCTCCACCGGCGTTAGCGGCCGCGCCACCAGGCTGGGCGGCGGAGGCGACAGCGCGGGGCTGATGCTGATGCCCAGCCCGGCCTCGACCATGCGGAAGGCGGTCAGCGTGTGGCCGGTCTGCTGCACCAGGTTCACCTCGATATGGCGGCGAGCCAGGGCGCGGTCGATCAGCCAGCGGCTGCCGGAGGAATAGTCGAGCAGGATCAGCGGCTGGCCCGCCAACCGACGCCAGGGCACCTGGTCCAGCCCGGCGAAGGGATGGTCGGGGCGGCACACCAGCACGAACGGATCGCGCAGGATCCGTTCGCTGTCGAACTCGCCGGCGGCGGGCGGCGCGATCGCCACCCCGAAATCCACCTCGCCGCCGAGCACCGCGTCCAGCACCTGGGTCTGCGCCTGGTCGTGCAACTGGATGGTGAGCTCCGGATAGCGCCGTGCGCAGCCGGCGATGCATTGGGGCATCAGTCCCGCCGACAGCGTGGGCACCGAGGCCACGTGCACCTTGCCGCGCCGCCGCTCGCTCTCCGAGTGCACCTGGTCGAGCACGCCCTCCAGCTCGTCCAGCACGCGGCCGACGGCGTTCTCCAGGTAGCGTCCGGCCTCGGTGGGGATCACCTCGCGGGTGGTGCGGTCGAACAGGCGCACGCCCAGCTCGGACTCCAGCTCGGCGACATGCCGGCTCACCGCCGGCTGGCTCAGGTGCAGGCCCTCGGCGGCGCGCCGGAAATGCTGCTGGCGCGCCACCGCCAGGAACACGCGCAGCTGGCGCAGGCTGATATTCATAGGGAAAGTGTATCAGCGGATCAAATAAAACGATTTGAATAATCAATGCCCGGGCGCTCCAATAGCGGCCTCGCCACCGTTCCCGTCCCTGGCCATGTTCCTGCGCCGCTTCCTGCCCGACCGCTTCACCTGCGCCCTGGTCACCACCGTGGTGCTGGCCAGCCTGCTGCCGTGCCACGGCACCACGGCCCAGGTGTTCAACGGCCTGACCGACCTGGCCATTGCCCTGCTGTTCTTCCTGCACGGCGCCAAGCTGTCGCGCGAGGCGGTGATCGCCGGCATGACCCACTGGCGCCTACACCTGGTGGTGCTCGCCAGCACCTTCGTGCTGTTCCCCTTGCTGGGCCTGGCGTTGCGCCCGCTGCTGTCGCCGCTGGTGACGCCGGACCTGTACCTGGGCGTGCTGTTCCTGTGCACGCTGCCGTCCACCGTGCAGTCCTCCATCGCCTTCACCTCGATGGCGCGCGGCAATATCCCGGCCGCGATCTGCGCCGCCTCCGCCTCCAGCCTGCTCGGTATCTTCGTCACGCCCCTACTGGTCGGCGTGATGCTGGCATCGCACGGGCAGGGCGGCATGAGCTGGGATTCGGTGGGGGCCATCGTGCTGCAACTGCTGGTGCCGTTCGTGGCCGGCCAGGTCGCGCAGCGCTGGATCGGCGCCTGGGTGCAGCGCCACCGTGCGGTGCTCTCGTACGTGGACCAGGGCTCGATCCTGCTGGTGGTCTACACCGCCTTCAGCGCGGCGGTGCTGCAGGGCCTGTGGAAGCAGACCCCGCTGCCGGTGCTGGGCGGCCTGCTGGTGGTGAACGCGATCCTGCTGGCGATCGCCCTGCTGGCGACGCGCTATGGTTCGCGCGCGCTGGGCTTCAACCGCGAGGACGAGATCACCATCGTGTTCTGCGGTTCCAAGAAGAGCCTGGCCAGCGGCGTGCCGATGGCCAAGGTGCTGTTCGCGGGGCATCCGCTGGGTGCCATCGTGCTGCCGATCATGCTGTTCCACCAGATCCAGCTGATGACCTGCGCGGTGCTGGCGCGCAAGTATGCGGCGCGGTCGGTGGAGGTGCGGCGTGGGGGCGAGGTAGTGGGGTAGGTGCGGCGCCCCGCGCGCCACACATCCCCCCGCCCATCAATGCCTGAAATGCCTCACGCCCGTGAACACCATTGCCATCCCATGCTCGTCCGCTGCCGCGATCACCTCCGCGTCGCGCATCGAGCCACCGGGCTGGATCACCGCGCTGATGCCGGCGGCCGCCGCGGCGTCGATGCCGTCGCGGAACGGGAAGAAGGCATCCGACGCCATCACCGAGCCACGCACTTCCAGCTTCTCGTCGGCAGCCTTGATGCCGGCGATCCTGGCGCTGTACACGCGGCTCATCTGGCCGGCGCCGACGCCGATGGTCTGGCGGTTCTTCGCGTACACGATGGCGTTGCTCTTGACGAACTTGGCCACCTTCCAGGCGAAGATCAGGTCGTCGATCTCGGTCGGCGTGGGCACGCGCTGGGTGACGACCTTCAGGTCCTCGGGCTTGATCGCGGCGCGGTCGGCGGTCTGGATCAATAGGCCCGAGCCCACGCGGCGCACGTCGTTGCCCGGATGCGGCTTGGCGAGATCGCCATCGGCCGGCGGCGGGATTTCCAGCACGCGCACGTTGGCCTTCCTGGCGAAGGCCTTCAGCGCCTCGTCCTCATAGCCCGGCGCCAGCACCACTTCCACGAACTGGCGCTCGACGATGGCGCGTGCGGTATCGGCGTCGACCACGCGGTTGAAGGCGATGATGCCGCCGAAGGCCGAGGTGGGGTCGGTCTGGTAGGCCAGGTCGTAGGCGCGGCCGATGCCGTCCAGGCTCACCGCCACGCCGCACGGGTTGGCGTGCTTGACGATCACGCAGGCCGGCTTGGTGAAGCTGCGCACGCACTCCCACGCCGCGTCGGAATCGGCGATGTTGTTGAACGACAGTTCCTTGCCCTGCAGCTGGCGGAAGGTGGCCAGAGTACCCGCGTGCGGGTACAGGTCGCGGTAGAACGCGGCCTGCTGGTGCGGGTTCTCACCGTAGCGCAGGTCCATCAGCTTGACGAAGCGGCCGTTGGCCTGCGCGGGGAACGCATCGTGGCCGGCGATGGCGTCGAGGTTGTCGTTGAGCTTCAATGCCGACAGGTAATCGCTGATCGCACCGTCGTAGTTGGAGACGCGGTTGAACGCGGCCACCGCCAGCTTGAACCGCGTGGCGCGCGAGAGGCCGCCATGGCCTTCGATCTCGGCCAGGGCTTCCTCGTACTGGTCGGGCGAGGTGAGCACGCCGACGTCGTTCCAGTTCTTGGCCGCCGAGCGCAGCATCGCCGGGCCGCCGATGTCGATGTTCTCGATGGCCTCTTCCAGCGTGCAGGCGGGCTTGGCCACGGTCTGCTCGAACGGATAGAGGTTGAGCACCAGCAGGTCGATCGGCGCGATATCCAGTTCCGCCATCACCGCGTCGTCGGTGCCGCGGCGGCCGAGCAGGCCGCCATGCACCTTCGGGTGCAGCGTCTTGACGCGACCGTCCATGATCTCGGGAAAGCCGGTGAGCTCGCTGACGTCCTTCACCGCGATGCCCGCCTCGCGCAGCGCCTTGGCGCTGCCACCGGTGGAGAGCAGTTCCACGCCGGCCCTGCCGAGCCGCTGGCCCAGTTCGATCAGGCCGGTCTTGTCCGACACGCTGAGCAGCGCGCGGCGAATGGGGGTGACAGCAGGAGCGGGCATGGTGGCTTCTTCCAGGACAGGGAATAGGGAATCGAGAATAGGGAATGGCGGGAGCGGGCGACGGCGCCTTGGCTCTTCAGCTATTCCCTATTCTCTATTCCCCATTCCCTTCTTAAAGCAAGCCGTGCGCGGCGAGCTTCTTGCGCAGCGTGGCACGGTTGATGCCCAGCACGGCCGCGGCGCGGCTCTGGTTGCCGTCATGCCAGGCCAGCACCTCGCGCAGCAGCGGGCCTTCGACCTCGCGGATCACCAGTGCGTGCAGGCCCTCGTCGCATTCGGTATCGCCGATGTCGGCGAGGTAGCGGCGCACGGTACGACTGACGCATTCGCTCAGGGCGCTTTGCGACGAAGCCTCCTTCGGAGACTCGTTGGCGGCCAGTCTTACGGCGTTCACGGGCATTTCCCCTCACGTTCTGACGCAACGGCTACGTTGGCCGTTGCCATGTTTATGGCAATACCGCGGGCGGCGGCTCGCATGGAACACCGGGTGCAGCACGAGACGAAGGAGCGAGTTTACCCTCGCGGGTCGATAATTTTAAGTCCCTACGGCCTCTGTTGTCAGCCAGGGTTGGGTCTAGGAAATGTCCTATGGACAAAGCCAAGGCAACGTGGCACGGCACGGTACGTGCAGGCCGGCGCCATCGCCGATTCGGGCGTCCAGCGCGGTGCCGGGGAAATGGACGGCTATTCGAAAGCGAATTCGAAGGCGACTGCCTTGCCCTGCGGGTCCTCGGCCTCGATCATCAGCGTGGTGCTTTCGCCGGGCCCCAGGCCGCGGCGCATCAGGGCCGTGTCGCCCAGGTACTCGGCGGGACGCAGGCGCCGCATGGCCAGGTGCTGGCCGTTGGCGTCGGACAGGATGATCGTCACCACCGGATAGGGTTGCGCGAACGGCGCGTCGTTGCGCAGGCTGGCGGTGATGAGCAGGGCGCCGGGCACCGAAGGGTGCGCCTGCACGTCGCGCGCCAGCAGGCTCAGGCGGGAAGTGTCCTGCACCAGCGGCAACTGGCAACCCAGGCTGGCGCAGGCCTGGCGCAGCCAGGGACCGACGACGGGATCGCTGACCAGCGCCTCGCGCTTGGCCCAGGCGACCTGCGCGCCCAGCGCCAGCAGCAGCACGAGGGAGGCGACGATCCAGGGCCAGCGCCCGCCGCGTTGCCTCGGACGCGCGAAGCGTGGCGTCGCCGCGGGCGGGCCGCCGTCTTCCGCCGCATCGGTCGACGCGCTGGCGGGCGCGTCGATGGCGGGCAGTTCGGCCGGCGGACGATAGACGGCCAAATCCAGCCGTGGCGGCTGGTCGGGCATGTGCGGCGGCAGATACTGGAAGGGCTCGGGCGGCAGCTGCTCGCAGATGCTGGCCAGCGCATCGAACACGGCCTCGCAATGCCCGCACACGACGTCGCCGCGCGCCTGCGCAAGTGTTTCCGTGTTCAGCGAGAACACGGTCAGGCAATCGGGACATTGGGCGTACATATGGGCCGCGGATATCGATCTCGTGGCAAGCCTAGTGCACCGGGCGCCACAAATCACCCGCGCATCGGTGTGTACGTGAACCGGCGCTCAGCCGCGGCGCCTGCCGCTGATGCGCACCCAATCCTCCTGTATGTCCACGCGCAGTTCGTCGAACCATTCGGCGTAGCGCGCGAGCAGTTCCTCTTCCTGGCCTTGCAGGATGCCGGAGATGGCGAACGGCGCGCCGGGTCCGGCCAGCGCGGCGAAGGTAGGCGCCAGCTCGCCTAGCGGGCCGGCGAGGATATTGGCGATGAACACGTCGGCGGTTGCGGGTGCCAGGTCCTGCGGCAGGTACAGCGCGAGGCGTCCGGCGACGGCGTTGCGCTCGGCGTTGTCCTTCGAGGCGACCAGCGCCTGCGGATCGTTGTCCACGCCGATGGCGCTGGCGGCGCCGAGCTTGAGCGCGGCGATGGCCAGGATGCCGGAGCCGCAGCCGTAGTCGATGATGCGCTTGCCGGCAAGGTCGAGCCCGTCGAGCCAGGCCAGGCACAGCGCGGTGGTGGGGTGCGTGCCGCTGCCGAAGGCCAGGCCCGGGTCCAGCCGCACCACCACGAGCCCATCGTCGGCGGGCGGCTCGATGTTCCACGGATAGATCCACAGCCGTCGGCCGAACGGCATCGGCTTGAACTGGTCCATCCACGCGCGTTCCCAATCCTCGTCGGCCACGTCGCGGAAACGCAGCTGGTCCGGCTCCAGCCAGGGCAGCAGGTCGCCCAGCGCCTCGCCCAGGCCGCGCCGGTCGGTATCGGCCTCGAACAGCGCATGGAGCGTGATGGTGGGCCACAGCGGCAGTTCGCCCACGCCGGGCTCGAAGATCGCCCGTTCGTCCGGCGTTTCCGCATCCGCATCTTGCAGGGTGATGGACAGCGCGCCGAGGTCGTCCAACGCTTCCTCCACGCGGGGCTGCTGTTCGGAGCGGATGGTGAGGGCGAGTTCGAGCCAGGGCATGGCGGGTTCCTGCGGACAAGACGGGTATTGTCGCCGATGTCCGTGCCATGCGCGAAACCCCGGTTCACCGTGTGGGAGCGCACCCTGTGCGCGACGCGAGCGCCAGTATTGCCTCAGGGGAATGGCATCGGCGCCGTCGCGCACAGGGTGCGCTCCCACAGAAAGAGGCCTTCCTACAACGGCAGGAAGGTGTCGTGACGGCGGTAGTGGTCGAGGGCGCGGGCGAAGTCGGCGATGCTGGAGCCGGGCTTGCGCTTGCGCTGTACGAACAGCACCTCGACGAAATCGGCGGCTTCGAGGAAATGGTGCAGGTGATGCCGCGCGGCGAACGCGGGCAGGGCTTCGCCGTTGTCGTCGATCAGCGCATCGTCTTCGTCGGCGATGTGCGAGAGATACAGGCGGCATTCGGGCGAAGCGATGTCGCCGCGGATATAGACCCATGCATAGCGATCCCAGCCGTCGCCTTCATCGAAGGCGGCAGTGATCGCGTCGATCGCGTCGGGAAGGGTCAGCAGTTCGGACATCATGTCGGGACGACGCCGGCGAGCCGCGCGTGCGGCTCGCCAGCAAACCTCAGCCGCCGGTGGCGGCCTTTTCCTTCTGCTCGGCCATGCGCTTTTCCAGGTAGTGGATGTTCTGTCCACCCTGCTGGAAGCCGACGTCGGCCATGATGCGCTGCTGCAGCGGCACGTTGCACTTCACGCCTTCGATCACCGTCTCGGCCAGCGCCAGGCGCATGCGCGCGATGGCGGTCTCGCGGTCGGGACCGTGCACGATCAGTTTGCCGATCATCGAGTCGTAGTTCGGCGGGATGCGGTAGCCGTCGTACAGGTGCGTGTCCACGCGCACGCCCGGGCCGCCCGGCGCCTCGAAGCGCTTCACCGTGCCCGGCGAAGGCAGGAAGCTGTCCGGGTCCTCGGCGTTGATGCGGCACTCGATGGCATGGCCGTGGATCGTGATGTCCTGCTGGCGGATCGAGAGCTTCTCGCCGCCGGCGATCAGCAGCTGTTCGCGCACCAGGTCGATGCCGGTGATCAGCTCGGTCACCGGATGTTCCACCTGGATGCGGGTATTCATCTCGATGAAGTAGAAGCGGCCGTCCTCGTAGAGGAACTCGAAGGTGCCGGCGCCGCGGTAGCCGATGCGCAGGCAGGCTTCCACGCATACCTTGCCGATCTGCTCGCGCAGTTCGGGCGTGATGCCCGGCGCGGGCGCTTCCTCCACCACCTTCTGGTGGCGGCGCTGCATGGAGCAGTCGCGCTCGCCCAGGTGGATGGCGTTGCCCTGGCCGTCGGCCAGCACCTGGATTTCCACGTGGCGCGGATTCTCCAGGAACTTCTCCATGTACACCTGATCGTTGCCGAAGGCCGCCTTGGCCTCCTGCTTGGTCATCACGATGGAGTTGGCCAGGTGCGCCTCGGTGCGCACCACGCGCATGCCGCGCCCGCCGCCGCCGCCGGCGGCCTTGATGATTACCGGGTAGCCGATGTCGCGCGCGATGCGCATGTTCTCGTCCGCGTTGTCGCCGAGCGGGCCGCCCGAGCCCGGCACGCAGGGCACGCCGGCGGCCTTCATGGCGCGGATGGCTTCCACCTTGTCGCCCATCAGGCGGATCACGTCCGCGGTGGGGCCGATGAAGATGAAGCCCGACTGCTCCACCTGCTCGGCGAAGTCGGCGCGCTCGGAGAGGAAGCCGTAGCCCGGATGGATGGCCTGGGCGTCGGTGATCTCCGCCGCCGCGATGATGCGCGGGATGTTGAGGTAGCTGTCGGCCGACGGCGCCGGGCCGATGCAGATCGACTCATCGGCCAGGCCGACGTGCTTGAGGTTGCGGTCGGCGGTGGAATGCACCGCCACGGTCTTGATGCCAAGGCTGTGGCAGGCGCGCAGCACGCGCAGCGCAATCTCACCACGGTTGGCGATGACGACTTTTTCGAGCATGGGCATGGTGATTCAGCGCGCTCAGGCGATCACGAACATGGGCTGGTCGAATTCCACCGGCTGGCCGTTCTCGACCAGGATGGCCTGCACGGTGCCGCCTACGTCGGCCTCGATCTGGTTGAACATCTTCATCGCCTCGATGATGCCCAGCGTCTCGCCGGCCTTGACCTGCTGGCCGATCTTCACGAACGCCGCGGCGCCCGGGCTGGAGGAAGCGTAGAAGGTGCCGACCATCGGCGCCTTCACCACGTGGCCGGCCGGCAGGCCGGCATCGGCGGGCGCGTCGGCGGCCGGAGCGGCGGCCGTCACCGGGGCGGCGGCGGGAGCGGCCTGCACCACCGGCGTGGCGGCGACGGCCACGCCGCCCTTGGGCACGCGCGAGAGGCGGACGACTTCCTCGCCTTCCTTGATTTCCAGTTCGGCGAGGTTGGATTCCTCGAGCAGGTCAATAAGCTTCTTGATCTTGCGCAGGTCCATGGTTCAAACCTTTTCGTTCGTGAAGGCCGCCGGGACGGCCGGATGGGAATGGGGGCGGCCGACGGTCAGGAGGCGGAGCCGCTGCGGTCCAGCCGCAGCAGCGCGGCGTCCAGCGCCAGCCGGTAGCTGTCCGCGCCGAAACCGCAGATCACACCCGCGGCGAGGTCGGACAGGTAGGAATGGCGGCGGAACGGCTCGCGCGCATGCACGTTGGACAGGTGCAGCTCGATGAACGGGATCGCCACGCCGGCCAGGGCGTCGCGCAGGGCGATGCTGGTATGGGTGAAGGCACCGGGGTTCATGAGGATGATCGCCGTGCCGTCCAGGCGGGCCTGGTGGATGCGGTCGATCAGGGCGTGCTCGGCGTTGGACTGGAAGGCCTCCAGGCCATGGCCGGCCGCCTGGGCGCGCTGCACCAGCAGGGCATCGATGTCGGCCAGCGTATCGCGGCCGTAGACCTCCGGCTCGCGGGTGCCCAGCAGATTGAGATTGGGTCCGTGCAGGACCAGGATCTTCGCCACGCGGTACCTTGGATTTCCGCCAGCGGGGCCGGCGTCCGGCGCGGAGTGTGCGCGTCCGAACCGTTATTGTCCAGTTCGGCGCAGTTCGGCGATGTTTGAAGGAGAAGTTAAGCGTTGACCGTGCGGTGACGTATGGCTGCGCAAAACAGCATCAGGGCGCGGCCGGCGCCAGCCACTCGCGCAGCCGGGCGGCGTCCAGGGCGCCGCGCCGGGTTGCCAGTATCCGGCCGTTGGCGTCCAGCAGCACGCTGAAGGGCAGCAGTTCGCCGACGTTTCCCAGTTGCAGGGAGGTGCTGGGGCTGTCGAGGCGGCCGATCAGGATGGGATAGTTCACCGGGCGGGCGGCCAGGAAGGTGCGTACGCGTTCGGGCTCGTCCATGGCGATGCCGATGACGATCGCCTGCTTTTCGCCGACGTTTGTCTGGGCTCGCACCAGCTCGGACATCTCCTTCAGGCAGGGTCCGCACCAGCTGGCCCAGAAGTTCAGCAGCACGCGCCGGCCCCGGTACTCGGACAGGTGGTGCTCCAGGCCATCCAGTCCGGGCAGGGCGAGATCGGGGGCGATATCGCCGATTTCGGCGACCTTCGTGCCCGGTGGTACCCGGGCCTGCCGGCTGGCGTGCTGCAGCCAGCCGCCCAGCGCGGCGACCAGCACGGCCAAACCGAGGATGGTCGCGGTGCCGCGGTTGATCACGGGGTGCTGGCGACCGGCGTGCCCGCCGCCTTGGTCAGCGCCTCTTCCACTAGCGACGGGGTCAGCACGGTGGACAGCTTGTGGCCTTCGCCACCATCCCGGGGGAACACCACGTACAGCGGCACGCCAGGCGAGTGGTACTGCTGCAGGAAGGCGGTGATGGCCGGGTCCTCGTTGGTCCAGTCGCCCTTCATGTAGACCGCGCCGGTCTTCTTCAGCAGCGCATGGAAGGCATCGGTATTGAGCACGGTGTGCTCGTTGGCCTTGCAGGTGATGCACCAGTCGGCGGTCATGTCCACGAACACGGGCGTGCCGGCCTTGCGCAGCTCCGCCAGCCGGGCCGGGGTGAAGGCGACCGTGCCGTCGGCCGCGGCCACCGCCGCGGGCGTTTCCGCCGGCAGCCGGACCAGCGCATACAGGGGCACCAGGGTCAGCACCGCCAGCACGGCGACCAGGGCGCGGCTGCCCACGCCGCGCCAGCGGCTGCGCTCGAACCACCACAGGGTCATCGCCAGCAGCACGGCGGCGGCCAGCAGCAGGCCCACCGCGTCCGCGCCGCGCTGGTGCGCCAACACCCAGGCCAGCCAGGCGGCGGCCAGGTACATCGGGAAGGCCAGCACCTGCTTGAGCGTCTCCATCCAGGCGCCGGGCCGGGGCAGCAGGCGGGCCAGCGACGGCACCAGGCCCACCGCCAGGAACGGCAGCGCCAGGCCGATGCCCAGCGCCAGGAAGATCAGCAGCGCATGCAGCGCCGGGGCGGCCAGCGCGTAGGCCAGCGCCGTGCCCATGTAGGGGCCGGTGCAGGGACTGGCCACCACCACGGCGAGCACGCCGGTGAAGAAGTCGCCACGCAGGCCCTGCTTGCCGGCCAGCGAGCTGCCCACGTTGCCCAGCGAGGCGCCGAACTGCACCACGCCCGACATCGACAGGCCCACCGCCAGCATCACCAGCGACAGCGCCGCCACCAGCAGCGGGTTCTGCAACTGCACGCCCCAGGCGGCCTTGAGTGCCAGGATCGCCAGGCCCAGCACCACGAAGCTGAGCAGCACGCCGGCCGTGTACGCCAGCGCGTGGCCGCGCCGGCGCGCGGGGCTTTCGCCACTTTCGATCAGCGACACCGCCTTGATCGACAGCACCGGCAGCACGCAGGGCATCAGGTTGAGGACGAGGCCGCCAGCCAGCGCCAGCAGCAGGGCGTAGGCCAGGCCTACCTCGGCATCGCCGCCATGCGCGGGCGGCATCTCCGGGGCCGGCTCGGCCGCCGTGCCCGAGGTGGGCGCGGCGCCGGACAGCGAAACATCCAGCGCGCGGGTCATCAGCGGATAGCACAGGCCGCCGTCCTGGCAGCCCTGGAAGCTGGCCTCCAGCGCGATGGCGCTGCGTCCCGTGGTATCGCCCTGGATCGCCACCGGCAGCTCGACCTGGTCGAAATACACCGTAGTCTTGCCGAAGTGCGCGTCCTCGTGGGTCACGCCGGCCGGCCAACTGGGCGGGGCCAGCGACAGGCCATCGGCGTCCTTCAGGCGCAGCGCGGTCTGGTCGCGGTACAGGTAATAGCCCTTGGGCATGGTCCAGCGCAGCAGCAGGTGCTGGCGGTCGGTGGCCAGGGCTTCCAGGTGGAACGCCTGTTCCGCTGGCAGCGCGGCGCCGTCGCCGTTCCTGCCGGCGCCGAGCTTGCCCAGGGCGGCGCCCAGGGTGTCGCCGCCGGGCAGGGTCAGGTCGAGCTGCTCGGTATGCGGCGGATAGCAGATCTTCGGCTCCACCTCGTGGCAGCCCTGGTACTGCACGCTGAGCTTGAGCCGGTTGGCGCCGGGGGCCAGCGTGTAGGGCACGCTGGCGTCGACGCCATGGTGGTAGGTCTCCACGTCGCCCAGGTACTCGTCGTGGTGCTTCTCGCCGTCGGGCAACTGCGCCTCGCCCAGGGTGACGCCGTCGCCCGCCTTGAACTTCATGCGGCCGCGGTAGAGGTAGTAGTCGGGCGCGATCACCCAGTGCAGTTTCACCACGCCGGGCGTGGACGTATCCGCGCTGAGCTTGTAGGCCTCGGTCACCGGCAGCAGGCCGTCAAGGTCGTCCTGCGCCAGGGTGGGCAGGGCGAGCGACAGCAGGCAGAGCAGGGTGGCGAGGCAGGCGGCCAGGCGGCCGGGACGGATCAGGCGCATTGCGGCTCCAGCGGAGAAGGGCCGGCACTGGGGAGGGCCGGCGAACGGGGATTATGGCTCAGCCAGTTGAGTGCCGTGATGGACCGCGATGGTTCAACGCCGTTCCGCGGCCACCCCGCCCGCTGGCGCCGGCATGCGCCCGCGGAGCAGCCCGGTGGTCAGCGCCACGCCCAGCAGGATCACCGCGCAGCCACCCGCCATGGCCAGGGTCACCGGCTCGCGCAGGAACAGCAGCCCCCACAGCACGCCGAACACCGGGATCAGGTACAGCACCGCCATGCTGCGCGCCGCGCCGATGCGTACCATCAGGCCGTAGAACAGCACATAGGCGAGCGAGGTGCACAGCGCGGCCAGGCCCAACGCCGCCAGCCAGGCGGGCAGGCCCGGGGTTTTCGCCGGCCACAGCCACACGGTGAAGGGCAGCAGCATCACCGCGGCGGCGAGCTGGCTGCCGGTCGCCACGCTCAGCGGCGTCACGCCCCGCAGGCAGCGCTGCGAGTAATGCGCGCCGAAGGTGTAGCAGACATTGGCGCCCACGCAGGCCGCCATGGCCCAGCCCGAAGCCCGGTGGCCGCCGCCGAAGCCCACCGTGCCGGCCACCAGCCAGACCACGCCGGTCAGGCCGATCACCAGTCCGCTGGCGCGCATGGCGCTCAGCTTCTCGCCCAGCCACAGCCAGCCCGATAGCGCCACCAGCAGCGGCGCGATGGCATCGGAAATGGCCGAGACGCCGGCCGGCAGGCTTTGCGCCGCGTACGAGAAGAGCACGAACGGCAGCGCGGAGTTGGCCAGGCCGATCACGGCGATATCGCGCCAGTGCGTGCGCATTTCCGCCAGCCGCGGGCGGGTCAGCAGCGGGATCGAGCAGACCGCCGCGCCGATGGCGCGCATGTCGGCCAGCGCCATGCCGCCGAATTCGTCGGCGCCCATGCGCATGAACAGGAACGAGGCGCCCCAGATGGCTCCCAGCAACAGCAGTGCGGCGATGTCGGAGGGTTTCATGATGGTCTGGTCTTTAATCTGTGGGAACCGCGAGCCTTTGCTCGTCATTCCGGCCAGCGCCGGAGTGACGGGGGGTAGGTAGGCACCTTAATCGGCTGCAGTGTCAGAACCTGTCAGCAGTCGCCGGAATGACGAAGGCGGGCTATCGGCAACGCAGCAATTAATGTGGGAGCGCACCCTGTGCGCGACGGTGGCGGAGCGAGAGGTTGCAAGCCCGAAGGTCCGTCGCGGCATGCAAGCGGGCGACTGATAGCCAGACTTGGCACCCTCGCGACTCATCCCTAGTCGCTCGCAGTCGCGCACAGGGTGCGCTCCCACACCTACACCCGTCGCGTCAACCTGGATCGCGCACCCAGTCCAGGTAGGGGGCGTGGCCGTCGACGACCGACACGGCGATCAATTCCGGCAACTCGTAGGGGTGCAGCGCCAGCACCCGCTCCTTCAGCGCGGCGAAGCGGGAGGCGGTGGTCTTGATAAGCAGCAGTTCCTCGCTGTCGGTCGTTACCTCGCCCTTCCAGCGATAGGTTGACTGCACGGCGGGAATGCGGTTCACGCAGGCGGCCAGGCCCTCGCCCACCAGCGCCCCGGCCAGGGCCTGCGCGCTGGCGGCGTCGGGGCAGGTGCAATAGCAGAGCAGGACGGTATCGGGCATCACGACCTCGGTGACATCAGTCCGTAGTTGGCGAATGTCGCGAGCACATCGGCGACTTCCCCGTCCGTCAGCAGCACCGGCCTGCCCACCTGCAGGGCCAGGGCGTAGTGTCGCGCCAGCGTCTCCACCTCCACCGCGCGCCACATGGCCTGGGCCAGGTCGCTGCCCACGGCGAGCATGCCGTGGTTGGCCATCAGGCAGGCCAGGCGGCCGTCCAGGGCCTCGAGCACGGCATCGGAGAGGGCCTGGGTGCCATAGGTGTGGTAGCCGGCGCAGCGGATCGAGTCGCCGCCGCCCACCGCGATCATGTAGTGGGCGGCGGGAATGTCCATGCGGCACATGGCCAGGGCGGTGGCATGGGGCGGGTGCACGTGGACCACGGCGGCCGCGTCCGGCCGGGCGGCGTAGATGTCGCGGTGGAAGCGCCATTCGCTGGAAGGGCGCAGGCGGTGCTCGTAGCGGCCCTGCATGTCCACTCGTACCAGGTCCTCCGCGCGCAATTCGTCGTAGGGCATCCCGCTGGGTGTGACCAGGAAACCGTCGCCGTGGCGGGCACTTAGATTGCCCGAGGTGCCTTGGCTCAGGCCCGAGGCGCCCAGTCGCCGCGCTTGGGCGAGGAGTTCGTCGCGCAATGCCTGCTCGTCGTTCACGGGGTGCCGGGGTCCTCTGTGGCCGGATGGCGGCATGGTCACCGTTGTGCCACGCCAAGTCGATAGGTTGCCGTGCCCGGCCTTGAAAGCGTGCGGTCGCTCCCCCATTGGTGCCTCTAGCCATCGGAGCGGCACCTCTTGCAGGGGGGATTTGCGTCGCTAAAATTGGCACTCACCTACTGGGAGTGCTAGCAATGCGCCACTCCGGGGTACCACTTTTCGTTCCAACCCTACCAACCCAAGCTGGAGCCCATCCATGAGCAAACTGCGTCCGCTGCACGATCGCGTCATCGTCAAGCGTCTCGAAGAAGAGCGCGTCTCCGCTGGCGGCATCGTCATTCCCGACAGCGCCACCGAGAAGCCGACCCGCGGCAAGGTCATCGCTGCCGGCGCCGGCCGCATCCTGGAGGACGGCAAGGTCCGTCCGATGTCGGTCAAGGAAGGCGACACCGTGCTGTTCGGCAAGTACGCCGGCCAGGAAATCAAGATCGACGGCGAAGAGCTGGTCTTCCTGAAGGAAGACGACATCGTGGCTGTTATTGAAGGCTGATTGGTCGGACGGGTGCTCGCGCGGCAAACCGCGCTTGGTAGCTGTCCCGTCGCCAGCGTTCCCATTCCTATTCAATTTTTTTGAGGCAAAAAAATTATGGCAGCTAAAGAAGTCCGCTTCGGCGAAGACGTGCGCGCTCGCATGCTCAAGGGTGTGAATACCCTGGCGAACGCCGTGAAGGTGACCCTCGGCCCGAAGGGCCGCAACGTCGTGCTCGAGAAGAGCTTCGGCGCCCCGACCGTGACCAAGGACGGCGTGTCCGTGGCCAAGGAAATCGAGCTGGCCGACAAGTACGAGAACATCGGCGCGCAGATCGTCAAGGAGGCCGCCTCCAAGACCTCCGACGTCGCCGGCGACGGCACCACCACCGCCACCGTGCTGGCCCAGGCGTTCATCCAGGAAGGTCTCAAGGCCGTCGCCGCCGGCATGAACCCGATGGACCTCAAGCGCGGCATCGACCAGGCCGTCGGCGCCGCGGTTGCCGAGCTGAAGAAGCTCTCCAACCCGACCGCCGACGACAAGGCGATCGCCCAGGTCGGCACCATCTCGGCCAACTCCGACGCCGCCATCGGCGAGATCATCGCCACCGCGATGAAGAAGGTCGGCAAGGAAGGCGTGATCACCGTCGAGGAAGGCTCGGGCCTCGAGAACGAACTCGACGTCGTCGAAGGCATGCAGTTCGATCGCGGCTACCTGTCGCCGTACTTCATCAACAACCAGCAGTCGCAGCAGGTTGAACTGGACGACCCGTTCATCCTCATCCACGACAAGAAGATCTCCAACGTGCGCGAGCTGCTGCCGGTCCTCGAGGCCGTCGCCAAGGCTGGCAAGCCGCTGCTGATCGTCGCCGAGGAAGTGGAAGGCGAAGCGCTGGCCACCCTCGTGGTCAACACCATCCGCGGCATCGTCAAGGTCGCCGCCGTGAAGGCGCCGGGCTTCGGTGACCGCCGCAAGGCCATCCTGGAGGACATCGCCATCCTCACCAATGGCCAGGTCATCTCCGAGGAAGTGGGCCTGCAGCTTGAGAAGGCCACCATCGGCGACCTGGGCCGCGCCAAGCGCGTGGTGATCACCAAGGAAAACACCACCATCATCGACGGCGCCGGCGAAGCCGAGCGCATCCAGTCGCGCATCGGCCAGATCAAGGCGCAGATCGAGGAGACCTCCTCCGACTACGACCGCGAGAAGCTGCAGGAGCGCGTGGCCAAGCTGGCCGGCGGCGTGGCCGTCATCAAGGTCGGCGCCGCGACGGAAGTGGAGATGAAGGAGAAGAAGGCCCGCGTCGAAGACGCCCTGCACGCCACCCGTGCGGCCGTCGAGGAAGGCGTGGTGCCGGGCGGCGGCGTCGCCCTGATCCGTTCGCTGAAGGCCATCGAGGGCATCAAGGGCGGCAACGCCGACCAGGACCTGGGCATCGCCATCACCCGCCGCGCCCTGGAAGCCCCGCTGCGCGCCATCGTGGCCAACGCCGGCGACGAGCCGTCGGTCGTCCTCAACAAGGTGAAGGAAGGCCAGGGCAACTTCGGCTACAACGCCGCCACCGGCGAGTTCGGCGACATGATCGCCTTCGGCATCCTGGACCCGACCAAGGTGACCCGTTCGGCGCTGCAGTTCGCCGCCTCGGTGGCCGGCTCGATCATCACGACCGAAGCGGCCGTGACCGAAGTGCCGAAGAAGGAAGAAGCCCACGCGCACGGCCCGGCCGGCGGCATGGGCGGCATGGGTGGCATGGACTTCTAAGTCCACGCCTTTCCAGGCAGGCAACACCGGAAAACCCCGCCTAGTGCGGGGTTTTCTTTTGGGCGGCCTCCGGCCCGCTTGCCGGCACCATTGGACAAATTTTCCGGGCGGTTAAACCAAACCCGCCGGAGGCGGCACCCACGGCGCCAACAATTGAAAGTGATTCTCATTTGTTTCTTGTGGAATCGCCTTCGCCCACGCCGAGGAAAACCCATGTCGCCCATTCCCGTTCCTGCTGTCCCTCCCCGCACCGGATCCCACCTTCGCCCGCCGTATCGCCGTACCAGCCTGGCGCTCTGCCTCGCCGCCCTGCTGGCCGCGCCGGGGGCCTGGGCGCAGGACGCGGTGACGCTCAGCCCCATCGCCGTGCAGGGCGTCGTGCAGGACTCGCGGGTCGACAACCCCGGCCAGGTGGCCGACCTGGGCAAGACCGGCACGGCGCTGGGCGACCTGCCCGCCAGCGTGCAGGTGATTCCCCGCGCGCTGATGGCCGAGCAGGGCGCCAGCATGCTGCGCGACGTGATCGGCAACGCCAGCGGCATCAACGCGGGCGGCCAGGACGCCAAGGGCTACTTCGACCATTTCCTGATACGCGGCCTCAACGCCCAGATCTACAGCGACGGCTTTTCCGACGGCGACCAGCTCAGCGGCCTGTCGCACTCGCTCAACGGCGTGGAACGCGTGGAGATCCTGGAAGGGCCGGGCTCGGCCCTGTTCGGCAGCGGCGCGCCGGGAGGCACAATCAACATCGTGCACTACGCGCCGGTCTCCACCTTCCATGCCGGCGCGAGCCTGCAGGCGGGCTCGTTCGGCAGCGTCACCGGCAGCGGCTACGCCACCGGCCCCACTGGCGTCGCCGGCCTCGACTATCGCGTCGACGCCACGCTGTCCCACGCGGACGGCTTCCGCGACCTGGGCAGCCGCGACAAGGAAATCCGCCCGGCGCTGCGCTGGCGCTGGGGCGACCACGTCACCGACTTCGCGCTCGATGCCCGCAACATCCACGAGACGCCCGACTCCTACGGCATCATCTATTTCGACGGCACGCCGCTGCGCGACGTCTCCCGCGACGCGAAGTATTCCTCGCCGTTCACCACCGCCCACTCGGACGTGGTGCGGCCGACCCTGGCCGATGCGTGGACGGTGAGCGACCTGCTGACCGTCAACAACCGGCTGTCCTACCTGCACCGCACGCTGGACGCGGTGGTCAACGGCGACAGTTCCAGCACCAAGGTCAGCGACGGCGAGGTGGTCAATCGCCAGCTGCGCCGGCAGGACGACCGCGACAATTCGCTGGACTACCAGCTCGAGCCGGTCTGGCACTTCGCCACGGGTTCGGTCCGCCACACCTTGCTGACCGGCTTCGAATACCAGCGCCAGACGCTGTCCACCCAGCGCGCCACCGCCGACCTGCCGGCGATTCCCGACGCCTTCGCGCCGGTGCCGCCGGAGACCTCGCTGGCCGGCGTGAACTTCCTGTGCGACGCCAAGCATTCCTGCGATGACGACCGACTGGCGGCGACCTACTACGGCCTCTACGCTACCGACCAGGCCGACGTCACCGATGCACTCAAGCTCCGCGCCGGCGTGCGCCAGGACTGGTGGGACACCTCGCTCACCCCGCGTATCACCGTGCCGGGCCGCTTCGGCACCGACGGCAGGCCGCTGCTCGGCGGCGTCAAGGACACGCGCGACGACGCGCCGCTGAGCTGGAACGTGGGCGCGCTTTACAAGCTGTTCGCCTGGATGTTGCCCTACGTCGGCGTCTCCAGCAGTCACCTGGCCAACTTCAATTCCGAGAACACGCAGAACGGCGTGGGCGCGCCGGAATCCGCGCGGCAGTACGAGGCCGGCATCAAGTTCGCCTGGCTGGACGGGCGCATCGTGCTCGACACGGCGGCCTTCGACGTCAAGCGCGACCACGTCGCGGCAGCCACCACCATCGACGGCGTGGAGGCGGTGGTGTTCGACAGCCAGAAGACGCGCGGCACCGAGGCCTCGCTGGATGCCGCTCTCACCGGCCAATGGCACCTGCTGGCCAACCTGACCCACCAGGACGCGGTCATTACCGACAACCCGCAGGGCATTGCGTCGGTGGGCCACCGGCCGCAGGGCGCGCCCGGCTTCCTGGGCAACCTGTGGACGACGTACCGCTTCGCCATCGCCGGCCTGCCGGGCTTCCGCGTCGGCGGCGGGGTGAACTACCAGGGCCACAGCTACAGCGACCTGACCAACGCCAATGGCATCCCGTCGGCGGTGGTGCTCAACGCCCTGCTGGGCTACCAGGCCGCGTCGTGGGGCGTGGACCTCAACTTGCGCAACCTCGCCAACCGTCGCTACTTCGTGGCGGCCAACGGGGCCGGCGCCTTCGTGGGCGAGGCGCGCAGCGCCTTCGTCGGGGTGCATGCCGACTTCTGACCGATGCGTGGCGGGGCATTTCCGTTTTGACGGGCTCGGACGTCTTAAGTCTTGTCATAGCCACCAAGCGGGTCGCGCGAGCTTGAACGAACGGAATCCACCGCCGGGGGAGGAACCCCTGGACGCCGACCGGGTGTTTGCGGCAAGCGGCTGCGCTTATGCGGCCCAACGCACCCTGGAACGCGACCTCCATCTGGCGGGGTTCGCGCATTCGCGGGTGGCTGGACAGAGGAAGCGCATCGCCACGGATGGCAACCCTCGACTCGGGCTCTGGTGGCGCTCGCTGCGCGGCCGTACCGACTGGGGCGGGCACGCCGGCGCGCGCGCGGTCATGGCGGCCCGCTACCTGGCGCGGGCCGCATGCATGCCGGTACGCCACCAGCGCTTCCTCGCCTTTCTCGATGCGCATGCGCTGATGCGCGCCTGCGTGCAGCGCGATCCGCGCCTGCGGGAGCGCCACCTGCACCCTTTCCTCCACCGGCACTGGCGCCCGGCGGCACGGCTGCGCGCCGTGCAGGCCCATTACCGGCTGCTGCTGCGGCGCTGGCCGGAAGCCCTGTTCGAGGGCGTGTACGCGCATGGCGGCGCCGTCCTGGGCGAACTGGCCATGGATGACGGCTGCCTGTTGCGGTTGGCCCTGCGTCCTTGCGCCGGTAGAGAGGGCGAGCTGGCGATCGAACTCGGCGAAGTGCAGGGCGAACCGCACCGGCTGGTGCTCACCGTGATCGACGAGCAGACCCTGGCCATCGGCGCTCTCCATGGCCCCATGGAGGATGGACTGGCGCGCCGCCTGCATGGCCTGCCATCCAGGGAGCTGCTGCTGGCGCTGGCCTATGTGCTGGCCGGGCAGTGCGGCCTGACGCGCCTGCTGGCAGTGGGCGATGCGGCCCGCCCGCCGGGCGCCACGGTGAATCTCGACGCGTTCTGGCGCGGGCAGGACGGCGTGGGGGAGGAGGGCGTGGGCTGGTTCCACCTGCCCGCCGTGCCGCGCGCATGCATGGAGGCCGAGGTGGGGGACGGGCGGCATGCCTTGCTCCACCGCCGCGCCGAGTGGCGCTGGCAGGCCGTGCAATTGCTCAACCAGGCCTTGCGTCCGGTGCCGTGGTGGCGCGACACGTTGGCCACGGACGAGGCGATAGAATCGCCGCCCCTGCCGGAGGCCGAGTGATCAAGCCAGTCAACGATGGACCGGGCGGCGCGGCATCCCCCGACCCGGCGCATGCCATGCGCGTCGCGGAGTTGTTCCGCCTGCACAACCGCGCGCTGGTCGCCTTCTTGCAGGGCCGGCTGCAATCCCTGTCCGACGCGCAGGAAGTGGCGCAGGAGGCCTATATGCGCCTGGTCACGCTGGAGCAGCCCGGGCAGGTGGCATCGCTGCGCGCCTACCTGTTCCGCATCGCCTCGAACCTGGCGGTCGACCGCCTGCGCATGCGCAAGGTGCGCGAGGACCATCCGCCCGAAGTGCCGGAACCCGACGTGCACCTGGCGCCCGTGCCCGAGCGCCACGCCGCCGCCACGCGCCAATTGCATGCCTTGCAGGCAGCCCTGCGCGAATTGCCGGCCAAGACGGGCCGCGCCTTTGTCATGCATGTCATCGATGGCCGCGAGATCGGCGCCATCGCGCGCGACATGAAGATCAGCGAGCGCATGGTGCGCTATCACGTGGCCAACGCCCTGGCGCATTGCCGGGCGCGGGTGGACGAACCGGAGATGCCATGATGGCGACTACCCCGAACGAACAGATCCTGCGCGTCGCCGCCGACTGGTGGGTGCGCCTGCGCGATCCCCGGCTCAGCGAACGCACGACGGAACAGTGGCTGGCCTGGACCGACGAGGACGAGGCCCACCTCGCCGCTTTCGAGCGCGTGGCCGAACTGGCCTCGCGGCTCGGCGCGCTGGATGCGGCGTCGCAGACGCGGCTGCTGGCGGAATTCGCGCCCTCGCCGCCGCGGCGATACCGCTGGCCGCTTGCGGCGGCGGCCGCCGCCGTGCTGCTGCTGGCGGCGGGCTACCTAGGCTGGTCGCGCCACGGCGGCACGGCCGTGGCGCGGGACTACGCCAGCGCCGTGGCCGCGCGGCGCGACATCACGCTGGACGATGGCTCGCGCATCGCGCTGGGCGGCGCCACGCGCCTGACCGCGAGCTACGGCCGCGATCGTCGCCAGGTAGACCTGGCCGAGGGCGAAGCCTATTTCGAGGTGGCGCATGGGGACCGCCGTCCCTTCGTGGTGCGCGCGGGCGACCTGGTCATCGAGGACATCGGCACCGCTTTCGACGTGCGCCGCACGGGCCGGCGCGTGACCATCGCCATGGCCGCGGGGCGCGTGCGCATCATCGACGCCGCCGGCAAGGGCGATGGCCTGGAGATCGTGGCGGGACAGTCGGTATCGTACGATCCTGCGCATCCCGCCCTGCGCGTGACCCGTTCCGATCCCACGCAGGCGGCGGCATGGCGCGACGACCGCCTGGCCTTCGACAACGAGCCGCTATCGGTGGTGGTGGCCAACATCAACCGCTATCGCCGCCAGCCGCTGCGCATCGCCGACGACGGGGTGAACGGCCTGACCTTCACCGGCACGGTCAAGACCGAGGCCATCGACGACTGGCTGCAGGCGCTGCCCCAGGTGCTACCCGTTGATGTGGGCGATGCCGGCGGGCAGGTGGTGCTCAAGGACGCGCGCCAGCGACCACGGAGCCGCTGACGGCCGGTGCCATCGCGGCGCGAGGGATCGCCGGCGGCGTGATCCGGTGGCGACAAAAAACGCCGGGCGCATGTCAAACTCAAGGTTTTCGCTCGACGAGAAGCGAAGGCCATGAAGGTGCGTGCAATGCTGCTGTCCGGCGGCCTGGCGATCGCGACGGGCATCGCCCCGCCGCAAGCCGGCTGGGCGTATGCGCACGCGCCGGCGGCCATCGACTTCGACATCCCGGCACAGCCCCTGGCCACCGCGCTGATCGCCTTCGGCAAGCAGGCCAACGTGCAGGTATTGACCAGCGGCGGCGCCATCGCGCGCTTCCGCTCCAACGGCGTGCAAGGCAGCTATCCGGTGGCGGAGGCCCTGCGCCTGCTGCTGCAGGGCACGAACCTGGACTACCGGTTCACCGGCGAAGGCACCGTGGCGGTGACGCCGCGCGAAGCGGCGCCGGCCGGCGCCGCGTCCCCGGCCGGCCATGCGCAGGTCAAGGAGCTGACGCCGGTGGAGGCGAACGCGCTGGTGGGGCGGGACGTGGGCTTCATGGCCACGCTCAACAGCGAGGCCCTGCGCAACGACGCCGACCTGATCGACGTGCCGCAATCGGTGAGCGTGGTGACGCGCGACCTGATGGATTCGCAGCAGATGCTCAGCGTGGCCGATGCCTTGCGCAACGTGGCCGGGGTGGCCTCCGTCGACGGCGCCGACGGCCTGCCGCTGTTCCAGGTGCGCGGCTTCTACACCGGCAATGGCCTGACCGACGGCATGCCCAACAGCATCGCCGGTTCGGGCGACTACCCGCCGCTGATCGGCCTGCAGCGCGTGGAGGTGCTCAAGGGGCCGCAGTCGATCCTGGGCGACGCGACCGGCAGCAGCTTCGGCGGGCAGGTCAACGTCACCCTCAAGCAGCCGCAGAGCGAGCCGCTGCACGAACTGAGTTATGCCATCGGCGAGCAGGGCTATACGCAGCTCGGCATGGACCTGGCCGGGCCGCTGGGCCATGCGCCGGGGTGGAGCTATCGCCTGGTGCTGTCCGGCGAATACGCCGCGCGTACCCCGCAGGGCTACCGTGACCGCCGCAGCGCCTATGTCGCGCCCTCGATCGGATGGCATGGCGACACCACGCAACTGGTGGTGGGCGTGCAGCGCATCCTCAACCGGCTGCCGGTGCCCGACCACGTGCTGGTGCTGGACGATGGCGTGTCGCCGGGCCTGACGACCTCGCCGGCCGGCATCCTGCCCGGCAACCCCTACGACTACGCCAGCTACCAGACCAACCGCCTGTACCTGATGCTCGATCAGCAGCTGGGCGATACCTGGAGCTGGCGCAGCCGCGGCCAGTACGTGCGGCAGAGCAACGACCAGAAGAGCTGGTCGCTGCTCGATCCCACGCCCGTCGGCGATACCAACGCCTGGGCGGAAGCCTACCGCTACGGCGACGCCTACTACTCGCTGCAGAACGACCTGGTGGGCGTGTTCGAAACGGGCGCACGGACGACCCACACAGTCACCCTGGGCTTCGACTACTCGCGTTCGCGCGTCAGCCGCAGCGACGACTACTGGCACGCCTACGACGGCGTGTACAACCTGTTCACCAGTCCCGCGCTGCCGCGGGTACAGGCGGTGGTCCGCCCCGCCGACGACGAGTCGATCGCCGGCACGCCATGGTCAGTCGACAACGGCCTGTTCCTGCAGGACCAACTGGCGCTGGGCGAACGCTGGAACGCGCTGCTGTCGCTGCGCCGCGCCGCCTACGAAGTCTCCACCGACGACGTCCAGGGCGAGCCCTGGCGCCCGCACCGCACCAAGTGGGTGCCCAATGCCGGGCTGCTGTACAAGCTCACCCCCGACATCTCGCTCTATGGCGGCGTGGCCAACGGCTTCCAGCCGGTGTCCTATCTGGGGCAGGACGGGCGCCCGCTGGTGCCCGCGCTGTCGCGCCAGTTGGAGACCGGCGCGAAGTTCAATCTGTTCGACGGCCGTGCCCGCCTCACCGTGTCGCTGTATCGCATCATGCTCGACCACAGCTACCTGCTGGTCGACGATGCGCCGCCGCACTTCGCCACGCTGGGGCCGGGGCAGACCAACCGCGGCCTGGAAGTGGAGTTCACCGGGCAGGTCGCGCCGGGACTGGACCTGAGCACCAGCTACACCAATGCGATGATCCGCAACCACGACGGCACGGCGCCCACGGGGGCGCCGCGCCAGCGCTACAGCGTGTGGGCCAGCCATGCGTTCCAGGGCGAGGCCCTGCAAGGATGGGGCGTGGCGGGCGGCCTGCTGGCGCGCAGTCGTTCGTTGGGCCAGAGCACGGACTACACCACCTACTACGCGGTACCCGGCCAGGCCGAGGTGGATGCCAACGTGTGGTATCGCGCCGAGCGCTGGCGTGTCACCGTCGGCGTGAAGAACCTGCTGTCGCGCCGCCTCTATGCCGCCGACTTCGACGAGACCTTCCTGCCGCTGCGCACGCGCCGCAGCTACCTGCTCACGGGTACCTACGACTTCTAGCGCCACCGCCGCAGTGGCCCGCATCACTGGTGTGCGCCGGCCGATTCCGCCTCATTCACCTGAGGCTGGCTGGCGCCGAGCCCTGCCGTCTGCGTCTCGGCCCTGGGCAGCAGCGGGTCGAGCTTGCCCTTCATACGCAGCAGGGCCACGTTGGCCATGTCGTCGTCGGCCGTCTTTTCGGCGTTGTCCTCCCCCTCCGGCGGCGCGCCGGGCGCGCGGGTGAGCGCGGCCAGTTGCGGCGCGATCACCTGGGTGAGCGCGAAATAGGCGTCGTCATGCACGCCGGCCTGTTCGAGCAGGCGGCCGGGCAGCATCCACGAGGCCAGCGTCTCGCGGTGGGCAGGCGCGGGATTGCGCGGATCGACCAGCAGCCAGGTGCCGGCCTGGCTGAGCATGTCCTTGCCGTCCACGAAGCCGGTGTGCTGGTAGGTGTCGGTGAGCGCGGGCAGGTGGTCGCCGTAGAACAGCAGCAGGGTGGGGCGCTCGCGGCGGGAAAGCAGCTCGGCCAGCCGCCCCAGTTCCTGGTCGGCATGCCGCATGTGGTAGAGGTAGTTCTGCAGCTCCAGCTTGTTCTTGCCGGTGATGCCCTCGGGCACCGGGATGGCGTCGCGCGCCGCCGTGTCCGCCGGCGGCACGTCGTAGGGACCGTGCGCCTCGATGCTGATGGCGAACAGGAACTGCGGCGGCCCCGCATTCTTCAGCTGCCCCATGATCTCGTCGGTCATCGCGCTGTCGGCCATGTACTGGCCGTCCATCGCCGCATGAGCCGGGAAGGACGAGCGCGACACGAAACGGTCGAAGCCCAGCGCGCGGAACGCGGTGGTGCGGTTCCAGAAGCCTGGGTCGTTGCCGTGCAGCGCGATGGTTTCGTAGCCGTGCGAGCGCAATGCGCGCACCATGCTGGGCACCACCTTGTGGCTCATCTGCAGGTAGGGGAACTGCAGGTCGTCGAAATAGCGCAGCGACAGGCCGGTCAGCACCTCGAACTCGGTGCGGATGGTGCCGCCGCCGTAGGTGGGCACGTGCAGCGGGCCGCTTTGCCCCTGCGCGGCGAGGCGGTGCAGGTTGGGCGTAAGGTCGGTGCTCTCGTACCCTCTTACGATCGAGGGGTCGAAAAACGATTCGCTCTGCACCACCACGATATCGGGCAGCTCGCCCTGCGGGCTTGCGGCGGGTTGCAGGTGCTCGCGCAGGGCCGTGCCGCTGCGCTCGATCAACTGCTGCGCCGAGGCGGCGTCGGGCTGCTTGCGGCCATGCCCCTGGTGCAGGTGGAACATCACCAGCGAGCTGACCAGGCCCGAGTGCTCCGCCGTGGCCGAGGCCGACCAGGGTTCGAGCCACAGGTGCCGTCCGCCGTAGATCCTGGTCCAGCCCGGCATGCCCGCCAGCAGCGTGCCGAGCAGCAGGAACAGCGCCACGCCGGACACCAGCCGCTTGCCGCGCGTGCGCCGCGCGAACATCGGCGGCTCCATGCGCCACGCGGCCACGATGATGGCCAACGCGCCGAGCAGCGCCAGGTAGGGCCAAGGGCTGGCCGGCAGGTAGCTACCCAGCAGGCTGAACCCGCCGCGGCGCAGCTGGCCCAGCATGCGGAAATCGGCGGGCATCAGCGGCGTGTTGAGGTTGCTCACCTTCAGTGCGTTGACGCCATACACCAGCGCCTGCAACAGGAAGGCCAGGCCGAACGACAGCAATGCGCGGCGCGACAGTACCAGCAGCAGGATGGCCAGCAGCAGGCCGGGCAAGGCGTTGGCCACGGGGAAGATCGGCTGGCTCAGCGCCTGGGCGGAACCCACCCCGATGCCGCCGTCGACCAGGCCGGTCGCCAGGGTGAAAACCACCGCCAGCAGGGCGATCAACCCCAGGCGGAGGGAAAGCGGACGCGCCGGTAGCGCGGAAGGAGTCACTGACATGATCATGGCATCCTGTTGATGGCTGTCATGGCTCGGACATGAAAATGTAAACAGCCGGGTATGAACCAATTGTTGCTTGTCGTCAGGCGGATACCCCGGCGATATAGGGGCAACGTGCCATGGACGCTGCCCGTGCACGTCGCGGCAACGTGTGGGTACTTGCGGTCATGCGCGGCTCATGTAGCCGTACGGACGGGAGCGCAGCGCCGGTGCCGCTGCGGCACAATGGCCGGATGAATGTCATGCACCGGCCCACGGAATCCCCCGCGCTGCGCGCGCTGATCGACGACCGCTACGGTGAACTGGTGGCCCGCTGCCGCGTGATGGGCGTGCCGCTGCACGACGACGCGGGCGTGGCCGAACGCATTCGCCGCACCTTGCTGGCCAGCGATTTCGCCTTCGACACGTGGTTCCGCCAGCCCCAATGGCTGGCGCCGCAGGGCCTGGAACGGCTGCGCTCGGGCAGCGATGCCGGCGCACGCGCCGATGCCCTGAAGCTGCCCGACGACGAAGCGGTCTGCCTTACCGAACTGCGCCGTTTCCGCCATGCCGAGGCATTGCGGCTGGTGTTCCGCGACATCAACGGGCTGGACGAGCTGCCCGAGACGCTGTCGGCCACCAGCGTGCTCTACGAGGTCCTGCTGGAGGCGGCGCTGGGCTGGTCGGAGCGGGCCCTGGCCGCCCGCTACGGACACAGCCGCAGCCATGAGGGCGTGCTGCAGCGCCTGGTGGTGATGGGCTTCGGCAAGCTGGGCGGCAGCGAGCTGAATTTCTCCTCCGACATCGACCTGGTGCTGGCCTACCCGCACAGCGGGCAGAGCGACGGCGCTCGCTCGCTCGACAACAGCGAATATTTCGTGCGCCTGGCGCGCCAACTGGTGCGCCTGCTCAGCGAACCCACCGTGGACGGCATCTGCGCCCGCGTGGACCTGCGCCTGCGCCCGTTCGGCAACGCCGGGCGGCTGGCGCTGCCGTTCGCGGCGATGGAGCAGTACTACCAGAGCGAGGGCCGCGACTGGGAGCGCTACGCCTGGATCAAGGCGCGGCCGGTGGCGGGCGACCGCAACGAGGGCAAGCAGCTGCAGGAATTGCTGCGGCCCTTCGTGTACCGGCGCTACCTCGACTACACCGCGTTCGCCGGCCTGCGCGAGATGAAGGCGCTGATCGACGCCGAGGTGGCGCGCAAGGACCTGGCGGACAACCTCAAGCTCGGCCCGGGCGGCATCCGCGAGATCGAGTTCGTGGTGCAGCTGATGCAACTGATCCGCGGCGGCCGCGAGCCGTCCCTGCGCGTGCGCGGCCTGCTGCCGGCGCTCACCGCCTGCGAGGCGCGCGGGCACATCACGGCCGCCCGCGCCCGCGCGCTGCGCGAGGCCTACGTGTTCCTGCGCCGGGTGGAGAACCGCGTGCAGATGCTGCGCGACGCGCAGACCCACGACATTCCCGAGGATGCATTGAGCCGCGAGCGCATCGCGCTCGGCCTGGGCGAGGACTCGTGGGAGGCGCTGGAAACGCGGCTGGCGGAGCACCGCGCCCACGTCAGCGAGGAATTCGCCGCGGTGCTGATGCCGCAGGGCGGGCGCACGGCCAGTGCCCCGGTGGCGGACGTGGCGCTGTGGCAGCGCGCCTGCACGGAATCGCTGGACGCGGGCGTGATGGAAGCCGCAGGCTTCAGCCCGGGCGCCGAGGTCGCCGAGACGTTGCAGAAGCTGTCGCAGGCGGGCGCCGTGCGCGCCATGCCGCAGCGTTCGCGCGAGCAACTGGACCGGCTGATGCCGCAGCTGCTGGCGGTGGCACGCGACAGCGCCGCGCCCGTGCCCTGCCTGCTGCGCCTGTGTCGCCTGGTGCAGGCGGTGGCGCGGCGTTCCTCGTACCTGGCGCTGCTGGAGGAGCAGCCGGCCGCCCGGCTGCGCCTGGCGCGGCTGTTCGCCGACAGCGCCTTCCTCGCCGAGCGGGTGATCGCCCAACCCCTGCTGCTGGACGACGTGCTCGATCCGCGCATCGAACAGTTGCCGCTCAAGCGCGCCGACATCGGCGCCGAGATCAGCCGCGTGCTGGCCACGCTGGACGAGCGTGAGCCCGAGGCGGAACTGGAACGCCTCAACGAGTTCAAGGCCAGCGTGGCGTTCCGGCTGGGCCTGGCCTTCAGCGACGGCCGCGCCGATGCGGTGGCGACCGCGCGGCGGCTGGCGGTGCTGGCCGAATCGATCGTGCAGGCGGTGACCACGCTGGCCGAGCGCGACCTCATCGCCCAGCACGGCCGCCTGCCCGGCGGCGGTATCGCCTTCGCCGTGCTGGGCTACGGCAGCCTGGGCGGCGAGGAACTGGGCTTCGCCTCCGACCTGGACCTGGTCTTCGTCTACGACGGCAGGCATGCGCAGGCCATGAGCGATGGCGCGCGCCCGCTGGAAGGGTCGCGCTGGTACCAGCGGCTGGTGCAGCGCGTGGTGAACTGGCTCACCGTGCTGACCCGCGCCGGCCGCCTGTACGAGGTGGATACGCGCCTGCGCCCGGACGGCTCCAAGGGCCTGCTGGTGAGCAGCCTGGAATCCTTTGCCGGCTACCAGAAAAGCCGTGCCTGGACGTGGGAGCACCAGGCGCTGCTGCGGGCCCGCCCGATCGCCGGCGACGCCGCGCTCACCGCGGAGTTGGCCGCGGTTCGCCGCGAGGTATTGGCCACGCCGCGCGACCGCGCGGCGGTACTGGGCGAGGTCAGCCACATGCGCCAGCGCTGGCGCGCCGAGCGCGACCGTTCCGATGACCGCCAGCTCGATCTCAAGCAGGGCCGGGGCGGCCTGCTGGACATCGAGTTCGCGCTGCAGGGACTGGTGCTGGCGCATGCCTCCGCGCACCCGGCGCTGCTGGGCATCACCGCCAACGCGGGCCTGATCGAGGCCTGCCGCAACGCCGGCCTGCTGGATGGCGAACAGGCGGGCCTGCTCGCCGAGGCGCATGCCGAGCTGCTGCATCGCGCGCTGGCCTGCACCCTCGACCTGCGCTCGCGCATCGCGCCGCGCGACGACGAGTTGGAGCGGTTGTGCGGCAACGTGCGGGACGTGACCGCCGCGCTGGGTTTCGCGTTCTAAAGTGCACCGCCATGTTGGATCCAGGGAGAAGCATGGCGCCGCCGATGGTGGTCGCCATTGCCCTCTCCGCCGGAACCCGATTAGCGCCCGCCCCCTCTCTCTGTAGGAGCGCACCCTGTGCGCGACCTGCTCGTCATCCTGGCGCAGGCCGGACAAGCGCGAAGCGCGCAGAACGCCCGTAGGGCGGCCCCGAAGGGGCGAGCGCAGCGAGTCATCCAGTAGCGTCGGTCTTCGATTGTCGCGTCTGCGCCAGGTTGCCGCCTACGATCGAAGGGAGTCCCCCGTGGGACGCGGCGTGCGTTTCGACGTCTCCCACCACTTCGCGGACCAAAAAAGAAAAGACCGGAAAACGCCAAGGCTTCGAACAGATGCTAAGCGCCCTGCTGCTGGCGCCCCGCGATGCGCTCGCGCAGCGTGGCGGCGATCGCCGCCGTTTCGCGCAGCGGCCTTGCCGGCGGCGCGGCGATTGCCTCGATGTCGTACAGCCGGCCGGCATCCCGCAGGGCCTGGTGGAAACGTTGCAGCTTGCCCGGCAGGCCGCCCACCACGAAGGTATGCACCGCGCAGCCGACGGCGCAGGCCTCGGAAAGCATGTTGACCGAGTCGGGCGTGACCACCAGGCGGTCGGCCCAGCCCAGCACGCTGGGATACGGGTTGCTGCCGTCGTCCTGGCCGGCCCAGACCAGGCCGGGCGCGTCGGCCAGCCGTTCGCGCATGCGCTCCACCAGGGCGCGCGGCGTTCGCCGCGAGGCCAGCACCATCAGGCTGCCGCCCTCGGACAGCTGCCGCAGTTGCAGGCGGTAGGCCAATTGCTCGATGTAGTTGCCGTCGAAGACGACTCCCTGGCGCGGTCCGCCCAGCAGCACCCCCACGCGCGGGCGAGGCAGTTCGGCCAGCGCGGGATCGGCTTCGCGGCCTTCCTGCAGCCAGGCGTCGTCCACCGGGTTGAGCGAGCCCAGCGGCTGCAGCACGTTGGGGCCGGACAGCCGGTCGTGCCGCGGGGCGATCACGGTGTCCCAATGAGCGGGGTCGATGCGCGGGTCGAGGATCTGCACGGTGTAGCAATGCCCGCCGCTCAAGGAGTGCAGCAGTCGGGTATAGAGCGCCGATTGCCTGCCGCAACCGATGGCGACGGCGGGCCAGGGCGGCGCGAACTGCAACTCCTGGGTGGAGGACAAGGCCAGCTCGGCGCCGAGGGTGAGGCGGGGCGCCAGCCAGGACCACGGCGCGCGCGGTTCCAACTGCAGGTGGCGGATCGGCATGTCCAGCAGGTCGGCCAGGGTCAGGGCCTGGCGCTGGTTGCCGGCGGCGGCGTCCGTGATGACCCAGCAGTCGCCGCGCGGCTTCAGCACGAGCGCACCGCCGACAGCATTGTTTCCCTCAGAACTACAGTTCGTTTCATCCGCCTGGGTCCAGTTTGACTGCGCCCGCGCTTACACTGGGGAACTGTTGCGCCACCCGCGGCGCGCCATGTCCCAAAGGATACCCATGAGCGAGATGCTTTCCGAGGCCGCCCTCGACCAACTGTTCCGCACCGCCCGTACGCATAACGCGTGGCTGCCGAAAGAGGTGACCGACGACCAGCTGCACCAGCTCTACGAACTGGCCAAGTTCGGCCCCACCAGCGCCAACTCCTCGCCGATGCGCCTGGTTTTCGTGAAGTCGAAGGAGGCCAAGGACAAGCTCGCGCCGCTGCTGTCCGAGGGCAACCGCGCCAAGTCCCTGGCGGCGCCGGTGACCGCGATCGTGGGCATGGACTACGCCTTCCATGAAAAGTTGCCGCAGCTGTTCCCGCATGCCGATGCGCGCAGCTGGTTCGTGGGCAACCAGCCGCTGATCGAGGCCACCGCGTTCCGCAACGCCTCGCTGCAGGGCGCCTATGTGATCGTGGCGGCGCGCGCGCTGGGCCTGGACTGCGGTCCGATGTCGGGCTTCGATGCCGAGGGCGTGAACGCCGCGTTCTTCGCCGGCACCACGGTCAAGGTGAATTTCCTGATCAACATCGGCTATGGCGATGCCAGCCGCGACCTGTTCCCGCGCAACCCGCGCCTGTCGTTCGACGAGGCCTGCCGGATCGCCTGAGCCGTCGATCCGCACAAGCCACCAACCCATTGGAGATCCCCCTCATGCGTGCACTCCGCTATCTCGTCCTCGCCGGCCTGCTCGGCGCCGCCGTCACCGCCCAGGCCGCTCCGGTCACCTACGCGATGGACCCGGGCCACACCGAAGTCCTGTTCAGCTGGAACCACTTCGGCTTCTCAAACCCGACTGCCAACCTCGGCCTGGGCGAAGGCACCATCGTGTTCGACGACAAGGACCCGGCCAAGTCCTCGGTCGAGGTGACCCTGCCGCTGGCCAACCTGGACACCCACGTGGCCAAGCTGGACGAGCACCTGAAGAAGCCCGACTTCTTCGACGCCGACAAGTACCCCGCCGTCACCTTCAAGAGCAGCAAGGTGCAGGCGCTGGGTGGCAATAAGTTCAAGGTCACCGGCGACCTCACCGTGCACGGCGTGACCAAGCCGGTGGTGCTCGACGCCACGCTCAACAAGAGCGGCGAGCATCCGATGTTGAAGGTGCAGACCGTGGGCTTCGACGCCACCGCCACGCTCAAGCGCTCGGATTTCGGCCTGGGCGCCTACGTGCCGAACGTGAGCGACGAGATCAAGGTGCGCATCACCACCGAGGCCTCGGTGCCGAAGGCCGACGCGGCCAAGTAAGCCCGCCACTGGCGCAAAGCCCGCACCGGATCCGGTGCGGGCTTTTTTGTGGGCGTATTCCGGCCCCGGCCCGCCCTCGCGCAGGCGGGCCGGCCTGCTAACATGCGCGGTCCGGTATCCTGATGGAGTGATTTCCCATGTCGCTTTCCCCCGCGGCTGCCCCGCTGATCCCGGCGAATGCCGAAAATCGTTACGAAGTGACGCGCGCGGACCTTCCGCTGTCCTGCCCGATGCCCGGCATGGCGCTGTGGAACTCCCACCCGAAAGTCTATCTGCCGATCGTCGAGGACGGCGGCGAATCCACATGTCCTTATTGCGGCGCGCATTACGTGTTGCGCGACTGACATCGGCCTCAAAAAGTTTCAATTGAAACAATACGCATGGCGGGGTTAGGCACGATTGCTGCTTGGTCACAGGGATGAAGGCACCTTTCGAACCCATCATGGCAGCTGTCGCTACTCCAGCGAGGTCACTGACCGTCGTCCAGTTGATCCCTGCCCTGCAGGCGGGTGGGGCGGAGCGGTCCGCACTGGAGATCGGGCGGGCGCTGGTCAAGGCGGGGCACCAGTCCATCGTGATTTCCGCCGGTGGCCGCCTGGTGAGCCAGTTGGAGGCCGAGGGCAGCCGCCACATCACCCTGGACATCGGGCACAAGTCGCTGGGCACGCTGCTGAAGGTGGGGGCGCTGCGGCGCCTGCTGCGCGAGCTCAAGCCGGATATCGTGCACGCCCGCTCGCGCCTGCCGGCCTGGCTGGGCTGGTGGGCCATCAAGGGGCTCAAGCCCGCGCCGCATTTCGTGACCACCGTGCACGGGCTCAATTCACCTGGCCGCTACAGTGCGATCCTGCTGCGCGGCGAACGGGTGATCGCGGTGTCGCAGACCCTGCGCGACTACATGCTTGGCCACTATCCCTGGTTGGAGCCGTCGCGCGTGCGGGTGATCCCGCGCGGCATCGATCCGGAGGCCTTTCCGTACGGCCACCGGCCAGACGACGGCTGGCGCAAGGCATTTTTTGCCGAGTTCCCCTCGCTGGCGGGCGCGCCCCTGCTGACCCTGCCGGGACGCGGCACGCGCCTGAAGGGCCATCACGACGCCATCGAGCTGGTGGCCGAGCTCAAGCGCCGCGGCATCGATGCGCGATTGCTGCTGCTGGGCGTGATCGAGCCGGGCCGCGAGGCCTACGTGGACGAGCTGCGCCAGCTCATCCGCGCCCGTGGGGTGCAGGCGCAGGTGGTGATGTCCCCGTCGCGCGCCGACGTGCGCGACATCTATGCGATCTCTGCCCTGGTGCTGCAACTGTCCAACAAGCCCGAGTCGTTCGGGCGCACCGTGATCGAGGCCCTGTCGCTGTGCCGGCCGGTGCTCGGCTACGCGCATGGCGGCGTGGGCGAGCTGCTGGCCGAGCTCTATCCGGCCGGCCGGGTGCCGCCGGCCGACCGCGAGCGCCTGGTGGAGCGCGCGGCCGAGCTGCTGCGCGTGGCGCCGCCCATTCCCATGCTGCAGAGCTACCGCCTGTGTGACATGCAGCAGGCCACGCTGGCCCTGTACGACGAGCTGGTCGCCGCCTGATCCCGTCCCGCCGGACGGCTCGCCTACAATGCGCGGGCCGCGATCACACGATGCCCGCATGAGCCCTATCGCCGTTTCCCTGAAGGCTGCCCTGCGCTCGCCCCTGCTGCCGTACTGGCTGGTGGTCGCCCTGCTGCCGCTCGGCCGCAGTTCGGAACTGGGCACCTTCCTGTGTCTGGTCGGCGTGGTGCTGCTGTTCGCGCGGCACCCGGGGGCGCTGCGCGAGCACGCCGGCGCGCGGCTGCTGCTGTGGCTGCTGGGCGCCTACGTGGCGGCGGCGCTGCTGTCGGCGGTGGACTCGCTGGCGCCGGGCAAGAGCTGGTCCACCGTGGCGGCCCTGCTGCGCTACGTGCCACTGGGGCTGTATGCCTGCTTCGCGATCCGGCGCGAGGACAAGCTCGGCGCGCTGTACCTGGCGGTCGCGGCGGTGGTGGCGCTCTGGACCCTCGATGCCTGGGTGCAGGCGCTCACCGGCTGGAGCCTGGGCGGCCGTGCCGCGCCCGAGCGCCTCTCCGGCATCTTCGGCGCGGCCAACCTTAAGCTGGGGCCCACGCTTTCGGTGCTCTCGCCGTTCGCGCTGTGGGCGGCCCGGCGGCGCTGGGGCCTGTGGGGATGGCTGCTGGCCTTCGTGTTGTTGTTGGGGCCGGTGCTGCTGTCCGGCTCGCGCGCCTCGTGGGTGTGCTACGCCCTGGTGGCGCTGGGCTATGCCTGGCACATTGCCGGCTCGCCGCGGCGCTTCTTCGCCATGGCGGGCCTGGGCGCGCTGCTGCTGGCCTTGGCCGGCGGGATCGCCTGGAAGACGTCGGGACGCTTCCAGGCGCGCATGGAACACACGCTGCAGGCGGCGCAGGGCTCCAGCCAGTCGCTCGACGCGGCCTTGAGCGGGCGTCTGGACATCTGGCGCGCCAGCGTGCGGATGTTCCGTGCGCACCCGGTCAATGGCGTGGGCGTGCGCGCCTTCCGCAATGCCTATCCCGCCTATGCGCCGGCCGATGACCACTTCGTGGTGTCCGAGGAGGCCTGCGGCGTGGGCGAGGGCGCCTGCCATGCGCACCAGTGGGTGCTGGAGGTGCTGACCGAAACCGGCGTGCTCGGCCTGCTGTGCTGGCTGGCCGCGATCGCGCTGGCGCTGTCCGCCTGGCGGCGCGTCGGCGCCGAGGCACGTACCCGCGCCTTCCCCGCGACGCTGGCGCTGGCCGTGATGCTGTTTCCGCTCAACACGCACCTGGCCTTCTATTCGGCCTGGTGGGGCCTGCTGTTCGCCTGGCTGCTGGGCCTGTGGTGCGCGGCGCTGTACGTGGTTCCCGCACGCAGCGGGGCATCGACATGAGTCGCGAACCGCTGTCGGTGGTGGTCATCACCTACAACAACGCCGACACGCTGGATGCCTGCCTCGCCCAGGTGGACTGGGCCGACGAGATCGTGGTGCTCGATTCAGGCTCGACCGACGACACCGTGGCCATCGCCCGGCGGCATGGCGCGCGGGTGGCCGTGCACCCCTTCGACGACTATGGCCCGCAGAAGCAGCGCGCCTACGACATGGCCAGCCACGACTGGATCCTCAACCTGGACGCGGACGAGATCCTCTCGCCCGGCACCCGCGAGGAGATCGAGCGCGCGCTGACCGCGCCACGCCATGCCGGCTTCCGCCTGCCGCGCCGCGAGCGCATGTTCTGGACCTTGCAGCACCGCTGGAGCTGGCGCAACGGTCACCTGCGCCTGTTCGACCGCCGCCGCGGCGGCATGAACGACGTCGAGGTGCATGCGGCGGTGGAAGTGCGCGGGCCGGTCAAGACGCTGCGCCGCGCGGACTTCGTCAACGATGGCGACGGCGACATCGCCACGCGGGTGGACAAGATCAACCGCTACACCACCGGCATGGTGGCGTACAAGCTGCGCAAGCAGCAGCGTTTCACCGGCCTGCGCATGGTGTGCTACCCACCGCTGTTCTTCCTGCGCCAGTACCTCGGCAAGCGCTATTTCCTCAACGGCTGGGCAGGCTTCATCGCCAGCGTCACCGGTGCGTTCTACGCCTTCCTCAAGTACGCCAAGCTGCACGAGGCGCGCGAGCGGGCACGCCGCGAGCGGCGTTGAGCGCCACCCGGCTCAGGCCGCCTGCGGCCAGGCGGCGGGTTCGCCGCGCAGGGCCGCCAGCAGGCAGGCGCATGCCTCGCGGCGCAACTGTTCGCGGCGACGGAAGGCCGAGCGATGCTTGCTCTCCACCTGCGCTTCGTCGCGCGCGGGCTCGCCCACCGGCAGGGCATAGAAGCCGTCGGGCTGCAGCATGCCCTGGCACTCCTCCCAGAAGCCGTCGTAGTCGGCCTTGATCTTGTCGGCCTCGCCGGCGAACGGATGCGACAGGCTGGAAACGCCGCGTATCCGGCGCGCGCCGGAGAACGCACCGAACGCGAGCAGCAGCGAGTACAGCAGGTTCTTCGGGCGCAGCCCATGGCACTGCCTGGTGAGTTCGCGCACCGCCTCGCGGCCCAACTCCGGCGCCGCGCCCTGTATGCAGCCGACCAGCAGGCTATGGCCCTCGTCGGCCACGCTGAAGGTCAGCGAGGACAGCAGCTGGCCCTGCGTGTTGACCAGACACAGCGCGAGTTCGCCCTCGCGGCTGCGGCCCAGCGGACGGCGCAGTTCCAGCAGCAATTCGCTGCCGTCCTTGAGGGGCAGGGCGCCCAGCAGGTATCGGCCATCGAGGTAGATCGCATCCACCAGGGGCGCGGGCAGGCGCTCGAAGGCAAACCGGTAGTGGCTGCGGATGACGGCCAGGCGCTGCGCGCGGCCCAGTCGGCGGTTGATGTAGGGGTGGTGCCAGCGCTCGTGCAGGCGCGGGTCGTGCGCCAGCACGGCCCGCAGCCGGGGCGAGCCGTACAGTTCGCGCAACCAGGCCGATTGCCGCCGCGCCATGCGGGCGCAGCGGACGATGTACTTCAGGCCGGCTGCAAGGCGCTTGGGGAACGGGCCTCGCCAGTCGCGGCGCTTGCGCAGGGAGCACAGAAACAACCGGAATGACATGGGGAAACAGGTGTCGCGGAAAACACGGGTGGCTTTCTACCCGCGCAGGCTGACATTCACCTGTCCACATTCAATAAATCGGCGGGCTACCTTCCGGCCGCGTCTTGAAACGCTTGTGCACCCACAGGTACTGCTCGGGCGCGGCGCGCACCATCGCCTCGATGCAGGCGTTGACGCGCGCGGTATCGTCCAGCGGGTCGGCGGTGGGGAACGGCTCCAGCGGCGCGCCCAGGCGCAGCGCATAGCCCTCGTTGCCTGGAAGCCGGCGATGGTGGAACGGGATCACCAGCGCCCCGGACAGGCGCGCCAGGTGATGCGTGGCGGTGATGGTGGCCGCCGGTACGCCGAAGAACGGCACGAACACGCTGTCCTTGCTGCGCATGTCCTGGTCGGGCGCGTACCACAGGGTGCCGCCGCCGCGCAGGTACTTCACCGTGCCGCGGATGTCGTCCTTGTCGAACATCGCCTCCGCATAGCCCAGGCGCGCGCGCAGCACCACCCATTCGAACACCGCCGAATCCATCCGGCGGTACATGCCCGAGATGAGGATGCGCTGCGAGACCAGCCGCGCGCACAGTTCCAGGTGGGAGAAGTGGCCGCCCACCAGCAGCACGCCCTTGCCCTGGGCGCGCGCCGCCTCCAGGTGCTCCAGCCCCTCAAGGACGATGGGCATGCGCGCGATGGCGCGCTCGCTGCCCAGCCAGCCCAGGGCGAACTCCACCATCATCAGGCCGATGTCGCGCAGATGCGCGTCCACCAGCGCAGCCTGCTCGGCCTTGGACAGCTCCGGGAAGCACAGCGCGATATTGGCTTCCGCCACGCGCCGCCGTGGCGAGGGAAACCGCTGCACCAGCCAGCCCAGGCCGCGACCCAGCCCCATCAGCCATGGGCGCGGCAGGCGCGCGATCGACCAGATCACGCCCACGCCCAGCCAGGCGGGCCAGTGCTGGGGTGCGAGCAGGGAGCGGGTGAACGAAGGGCGGGGCATGCCAGGCATTCCGTCCATTGTAGGGAACAAGCGATAGCGAGGCGAGCCGCGCGGCCCGGGGCGCGGACGGGCGACCCGATATACTGGCGCCCCGTTTCCCAAGGCTTCCCCTTGCGCTATCTCTACACCCTCGCCATGTACCTGGTGACGCCGATCTTCGTGCTGCGCCTGCTGGCGCGCGGCGTGCGCTACCGCGACTACCACAAGCGCTGGCGGGAGCGCTTCGGCTTCTTCAGCGCGCCGGGTGTCAAGGGCAGCCTGTGGGTGCATGCCGTGTCGGTCGGCGAGGTGAATGCCGCCGAGCCCCTTATCAAGGCCTTGCGCAACGACTACCGCAACGCGCCCCTGGTGATTACCACGGTGACGCCGACCGGTTCCGAGCGCGTGCGCCAGCTGTTCGGCGACAGCGTGTTCCATGTCTACCTGCCATACGACCTGCCGTTCGCGGTGTCCCGTTTCCTGCGCCGCGTGCGGCCGCGCCTGGCGATCATCGTGGAAACGGAGATCTGGCCGAACCTGTATTTCGCCTGCCGCCATCGCGGCATCCCGATGATGATCGTCAATGCCCGCCTGTCCGAGCGTTCCCTGCGCGGCTACCGGCGGCTGGGCAGCCTGGTCTCCAGCGCACTGGGCTGCGTGCGCCAGATCGCCGCGCAATCGCGCACCGATGCCGAGCGCTACCGCGTGCTGGGCGCCGTGCCGGAGAAGATCGTGGTGACCGGCAACCTCAAGTTCGACATGCCGGTTCCCTACGACGCCGAGTTGAAGGGCGAGGACCTGCGCCAGCAATGGGGCCGGCTGCGGCCGGTATGGATCGCGGGCAGCACCCACGAAGGCGAGGAGCTGCCCGTGCTGGAGGCCCACCTGGAGGTGCTCACGCGCTGGCCCGATGCCCTGTTGCTGATCGCGCCGCGCCATCCCGAGCGCTTCAAGCTGGTGGAGCACGCCGCGCGCAGCCTGGGCTTCACCGTGGGCACGCGCAGCAGCGACCGCGTGCCGTCGTCCATGCACCAGGTGTTCGTGATCGATGCCATGGGCGAGCTGATGCCCTACTACGCCGCCTCGGACCTGGCCTTCGTCGGCGGCAGCCTCGCGCCGGTCGGCGGCCACAACGTGCTGGAGCCGGCGGCACTGTCCAAGCCGGTGCTGGTGGGGCCGCATACGTTCAATTTCGAGGAGATCACCCTCACCCTCATCCAGGAGGGCGGCGCGCTGCGCGTGCACAGCGCCGATGAGCTGGGCGAGCGGGTGCTGCAGCTGCTGCGCGACCAGCCGCGCCGCGAGCACATGGGCAAGGTGGCGCGCATCGTGTTCGACAGCGAGCGCGGCGCGGTCAAGCGCGTGATGCACATGGTCGACAACCTGCTGCAGGAGTGAAGGCATCCGCGTGCGATGGACGTCTGGCCGTCCATCCGGAAACGATGAGGCCGGGACATGCCCGGCCTCGTCCGCAAGCAACGCCGATGAAGGCCTACTGCAGCATCGAGTTGACCAGCTCGACGTCCTTCAGGTCGATCGAGCCAGCCGACTCCTTGAGTGACAGCTGGTCGAGCACCAGCTGGTGGCGCGACTGCGAATAGCTGCTTTCCGCCTGGGTCAGGGTCTGGATCGCGTTGAGCACGTTCAGCATGGTCTGGGTGCCCACGTCGAAGCCGGCGCGGGTGGCTTCCAGCGCCTTCTGGCCGGACTCGACCGAGGCCTTGTTCGCCTCGACCTGGCTGATGCCGGCCAGCACCGAGCGGTAGAAGTTGAGCGTGTCGCGCACCACCTGGCGGCGAGCCGATTCCAGCGCGTCCTGCGCCTCGTCGCGCTGGTAGATCGACTGGCGTACGCGCGACTGGGTGGCGCCGCCCGAGAAGATCGGGATGCTCACCGACAGGCCCACCGTGGTGCCGTAGCTGCCGTTGCCCGGCACGTTGTAGTTGCCGTGCTGAAGCCAGGTGGCGTCCTTGCCGCGCGACACCGAGGCGTTCAGCGTAGGCAGGTGGCCCGCGCGGGCGGCGTTGATGCTGTCCTCGGCCGCCCTGACGTTGTACTGGTTGGCCTGGATGGTGGCGTTGGTGGTGATCGCCTGCTGCACCCACACGTTCGGGTCGGCCGGATTCGGCGGGGTCAGCGGCAGGTCCTCGCGCAGCTTCTTCAGCTCGCCCACCGGCTTGCCGGTGATCTGGGTGAGCGCTTCCTTGGCGTCGTTGAGGGTGTTCTGCGCGGCGATGGTCTGCGCCTTGGCCAGCTCGTAGTACGACTTGGCCTGGTAGACGTCGGTGATTGCCGAGAGACCCACCTTGAAACGCTGGTCGGCCTGGTCGTAGGCCTCCTTGTAGGCGTCCTCGTTGGCCTTGGCGAACACCAGCGCATCCTGGCTGGTGAGCACGCCGAAGTAGGCCGTGGTCACGCGCACGTACAGGTCCTGCAGGGCGGCCGCATAGGTAGCGTCCTGGGAGGAGGCCTGCGCCTTGGCGGCCGACAGGTTGGCCCACTGGCTCAGGTCGACGAGCGACTGGGTCAGCGTGGCCGACAGCGAGCGCGTACGCGAGTGGCCGTAGTCGCCGAGGGCGCTGGTGCCGCTGTTGTCGTAGCCGCCGCCGCTGCCCGACTGCTGCGTCAGGCCGAAGCTGCCATTGAGCTGCGGCAGCATCAGGGCACGCGCCTGGGTCACGCCTTCACCCGTGGCCAGGCGGGTCGCTTCCGCCTGGGACAGCACCGGGTCGTTGGCGCGGGCTTCTCGGTATGCATCCAGCAAGTCCTCGCTGTGGCCGGCCAGCGGGAACGCCGACAGGGCCAGGGCAAGGGTCAGAAGCTTCAAGCGCATGGGTTGCCTCATGTTTGGGGAATGGGTCAGAAAACGAAACGGTGCGGCGGTTCGGCGTGCTTCAGGTACGGCAGGTCGGTCTCGAACAGCGCTTCCTCGCGGTAGCGACCGTTGCCTTCGTGGGTCAGCAGCAGCACCTGCTGCACCGGCGATTCGCCGCGCACCACCAGCAGGCGGCCGCCGGGCTTGAGCCAGGCCAGGAAGCGTTGCGGGATCTGGTACACCGCGCCGGTCACCACCACCGCGTCGAACAGGCCGCCCGGTTGCCAGCCGGCCACCGCCTCGCCGGTTTCCAGCTTGACGTTGGCGATGCCGGCGTGGGCCAGGCGGTCGCCCGCGGCGGCGGTGAAATCGGCATGGATGTCCACGCTGGTGACGCCCGCCGCCAGCCTGGCCATGCACGCGGCGAGGAAGCCCGAGCCCGTGCCGATCTCCAGCACCTGGTCAGTGGGGTTGAGTTCCAGCGCCTGCAGCACGCGCCCCTCGACCACCGGCTTCATCATCACCTCGCCGTGTCCCAGCGGCAGGCACAGGTCGGCGAAGGCCAGCTTGCGGTGCTCGGGGGCAACGAAGTCCTCGCGGCGCACGGAGCCGAGCACGTCGAGCACGCGGGCATCCAGCACCTCCCAGGGGCGCACCTGGTTTTCCACCATGTTCAGTCGCGCCTGTTCGAAGTTCATTGCCATCTTGCTTGCGTCCTGTACGGATCGAGAAAAAGGCTAAAAAGCATAAGCGCTTAGCCATCTTCCGACAATGTGCAAAGCCTGCGGCCTGGTAGGGGAGCTACGAAGTGCCGGAAGTCATCGCGCGAAGTTGACGGAAGTCATGCATGGCCTGGTGTCCGCGGACACACTCAGGCGCTGCGGCGATGATTCCCCCGCTGCACGACAGGCGTGTTGCCGGGCAGCCTGGCCATGGCATCTTGCATGGCCTGGTGCAACGAGGTGTCAAGGCGCCGGACGCGCGGCTCGGGCGAGGCGGCGCCCTGGCTTTGCGCGGCGACCTCCAGCCAGGCCAGCCAACGTGCCAGGCGCCCGTGTTCGGGGGCGTCGAGGCCGGCCAGCGCGGCGCGCGCGGCGAAGGCCGCCTGGCGCATGCGGGCGGAACCGTGTTCGAGCCAGCCGGCCACGGCGCGCTGTGCGAGCCGATAGGTCGGGCTCAGGCAAAGTTCTGACATAGTGGTGGTCATGCGCCAAGCCGTGTATCGTGGCGATGGAAAATAACTAAACCGACGCGTATACTAAACGCGTGTTACCCGTTTGTGAAGCCATTTGTGAAGGTATAGCCCATGAGCACGATCCCGCAGACCAAGCCTCAGGGGCCCGGCCGTCCCAAGGACATGGAAAAGCGCGCGGCGATCCTGGAGGCCGCCAAGGCCCTGTTCATCCGCAACGCCTTCGCCGGCACCAGCATGGATGCGGTCGCCGCCGAGGCGGGCGTATCCAAGCTCACCGTGTACAGCCACTTCGGCGACAAGGACAACCTGTTCCGCGAGGTGATCCGCGCGCGCATCCAGGACCTCTGGCCGGAGGACACCTACCAGTACGTGCCTGACGAGGATATCGGGGTGACGCTGGAGCGCATCGCCCTGCATCACGTGCGGCTGGACTGCGACGTGCAGAACGTGGGCACCTTCCGCGCCATCCTCAGCGACTGCCGCCAGGGCAACCCGCGCTACGGCAAGCTGCTGTGGGAGGAGGGCCCGGACCGCACCCACGGTCTGATGAGGCGCCTGCTGCAACAGGCCGTCGACGACGGCAAGCTGGACATCCCCAATGTCGCGCGCGCGGCGGGACAGTTCATCTCCCTGATCAAGGGCGAGATGCTGCTGCGCCGCATGTTCGGTTGCGAGGAGTGCGCCCAGTCCTACGCCGCGGAGCTGGAACAGACCGCCCGCGATGGCGTGAACATGTTCCTGCGCGCCTACCTGCCGCGCTGAATCGCGCCTACGGCAGAGTCCGCCACTGGCCGCTTGTGGCGCTGCACTCGCGGGCGACCCCGCTTCGTGCTCAAATAGGCCCCTTGAAGCGGGGGTGCCGGCAACAGCCGGCTGAGAGAGTCCCTTAGAACCTGATGCGGCTAGTACCGCTGTAGGGAGCTTCGCCGCATGGCCAGGCATGGCCTTGCGCCCGGCGCCGCCGCTTCTGTTGCTGGTATGCGAATCCGTTCGCGACATCCCGTACCCCGTGTACGGATCCCCCAACAGAGCGTGTCCCCACGGGGACCTCGCCACGACACCGGACCCTAGCCGATGAATGCCCTGCCCAACGACCTCGCGCGCGCCGCGCAGGAACTCTCCGAAGCCGTGACGCGCCCGATCCCGGGCTCGCGCAAGATCCATGTGCAGGGCAGCCGCCCGGACCTGAAGGTGCCGATGCGCGAGATCGGCCAGGCGCAGACGCCGACCCTGTTCGGCGGCGAGGACAACCCGCCGGTCACCGTCTACGACACCTCCGGCCCGTACACCGATCCGGACTACAAGGTGGACCTGGTCACTGGCCTGCCGGCGCTGCGCGCCGCCTGGATCGCCGAGCGCGGCGACACCGAGCAACTGGCCGGCCTCAGTTCCGCCTTCGGCCGCCAGCGCGCCGCCGATCCCAGGCTCGACGCCTTCCGCTTCACCGCCACGCGCGCGCCACGCCGCGCCAAGGCGGGCGCCAACGTCACCCAGATGCATTACGCGCGGCAGGGCATCGTCACGCCGGAGATGGAATACATCGCCATCCGCGAGAACCAGCGCATCGAGGTGCTGCGTGACAGCGCGCTGCGCACGCAGCATCCGGGCGAATCGTTCGGCGCGGCGCTGCCGAAGCTGATCACGCCGGAATTCGTGCGCGACGAGGTAGCGCGCGGCCGCGCCATCATCCCTGCCAACATCAACCATCCGGAAAGCGAGCCGATGATCATCGGCCGCAACTTCCTCACCAAGATCAACGCCAACATCGGCAACAGCGCGGTGAGTTCCGGTATCGCCGAGGAAGTGGAGAAGCTGGTGTGGTCGATCCGCTGGGGCGGCGACACGGTGATGGACCTGTCCACCGGCAAGCACATCCACGAGACGCGCGAGTGGATCATCCGCAACTCGCCGGTGCCGATCGGCACGGTGCCGATCTACCAGGCGCTGGAGAAGGTCGGCGGCGTGGCCGAGGATCTCACCTGGGACATCTTCCGCGACACGCTGATCGAGCAGGCGGAACAGGGCGTGGACTACTTCACCATCCATGCCGGCGTGCTGCTGCGCTTCGTGCCGCTCACGGCCAAGCGCGTCACCGGCATCGTCTCGCGCGGCGGCTCGATCATGGCCAAGTGGTGCCTGGCGCATCACAAGGAAAACTTCCTCTACACGCACTTCGAAGACATCTGCGAGATCATGAAGGCGTACGACGTGTCCTTCAGTCTCGGCGATGGCCTGCGCCCGGGCTGCGTGGCGGACGCCAACGACGCGGCGCAGTTCGGCGAGCTGGACACGCTGGGCGAGCTGACCCAGATCGCGTGGAAGCACGACGTGCAGGTGATGATCGAAGGCCCCGGCCACGTGCCCATGCAGCTCATCAAGGAGAACATGGACCGCCAGCTGGAGAAGTGCCACGAGGCGCCGTTCTACACGCTGGGGCCACTGACCACCGATATCGCGCCGGGCTACGACCACATCACGTCCGCCATCGGCGCGGCGATGATCGGCTGGTTCGGTACCGCGATGCTCTGCTACGTGACGCCGAAGGAACACCTGGGCCTGCCCAACAAGCAGGACGTGCGCGACGGCATCATCGCCTACAAGATCGCCGCGCACGCCGCGGACCTGGCCAAGGGTCATCCTGGCGCGCAGGTGCGTGACAACGCGCTCAGCAAGGCGCGCTTCGAATTCCGCTGGGAGGACCAGTTCAACCTGGGGCTGGACCCGGAGAAGGCGCGCGAGTTCCACGACGAGACGATGCCCAAGGACGCGCACAAGAGCGCGCATTTCTGCTCGATGTGCGGCCCGAAGTTCTGCTCGATGAAGATCACCCAGGACGTGCGCGACTACGCCGCCGAGCACGGCACGGGCGAAACACAGGCGCTGGAAGAGGGCATGGCCGAGAAGGCGGCCGAATTCCGCGCGCAGGGCGCCGAGGTCTACCGCAAGGCCTGATCGACGTTTCCCCTGTGGGAGCGCCCCCTGTGCGCGACCGTGGCGCTGCGGCTTGCCGCTTTGCCGGGTGTCGCGCACAGGGGGCGCTCCCACAGGAATGCCGTGCCCGCATGCGTGCCTTCAACGGTTCTCGCCGATTTCACCTGCGTTTCGCGCGTCGCCGCCTAGGGTCGGGGCCTGGCCCTAGCCAGCCCGCCGGAGGCATGCCATGGCAGCCAAGCCATTCGTCACCGATATCGAGACTATCCGCCGGCGCGCCCGCGAGCACATCGACCAGGGCGCGATCACCGCCGGCTACAGCGCCGACCGCAAGACAGTGGTCAAGCTGCTGAACGAGGCGCTGGCCACCGAGATCGTGTGCGTGCTGCGCTACAAGTATCACTACTACATGGCCAAGGGCATCCATGCCAAGAGCGTGGCCGCCGAATTCCTTGAACACGCCAACGAGGAGCAGGGCCATGCCGACCAGATAGCCCAGCGCATCACTCAGCTCGATGGCGCCCCCAACTTCTCGCCGGAAGGCCTGCTCTCGCGCAGCCACGCGGACTACGTCGAGGGCGACGATCTGGTCGACATGATCAAGGAGGACCTGGTGGCCGAGCGCATCGCCATCGACAGCTATCGCGAAATCATCGACTACCTCGGCGCCAGCGATCCCACCACGCGGCGCATGATGGAAGAAATCCTCGCCATGGAGGAGGAGCACGCGGAGGATCTTGCGACCCTGCTGGAGGAGCTGGGCAAGAAGGGCGAGCCGGCCAAGCCGGGACCCGACAGGCGCAAGCCGGGCAAGGGCTGACGTCAGCCGCGCCAGGGGTGGGGCGTTAACGAAAGACACCTGTCCAACAGGAGAAGCGTCATGCCAATGACGAACCCTGCGGCCCGCCAGGGCCATGTGATCTTGAGGGCCGTGCTGGTCGCGCTGTCGATCGCCGTGCTGGCCGTGTGCTTGCTGATGTGGTGGCTCACGGTGTTCGATACGGCGCAGCCCATGGCCGCGGCCCATCCACCGGCTGCCATGGCCGCCTCGCCACGCGGCTGACAGGCGCAAAAAAGCGCGCCGCCGTCCGACGGGCGCGCTTTTGGCGGGAGGGTCAGTCCTTCTGTTCGGTAGCGTAGCGGGTCACGCCGGCCTGGATCTCGGCCTTGGCCTCCTCGGCGCCGACCCAGCCCTCGACCTTCACCCACTTGCCCTTCTCCAGGTCCTTGTAGTGCTCGAAGAAGTGGCCGATGCGCTCCAGCCAGTGGCCGGACACCTGCTGGATGTCCGTGATGTGGGCGTAGCCGGCGAACACCTTGCCGATCGGCACCACCACCAGCTTCTCGTCGCTGCCGGCCTCGTCGGTCATCTTCAGCATGCCGACCGGCACGCAGCGGATCACCGCGCCCGGCACCAGCGACAGCGGCAGGATCACCAGCGCGTCCAGCGGATCGCCATCGCCGCCCAGGGTGCCCGGCACGTAGCCGTAGTTGCAGGGATAGCGCATCGGCGTGGACAGGATGCGGTCCACGAAGATGGCGCCGCTTTCCTTCTCCACCTCGTACTTGACGGGTTCGGAGTCCTTGGGGATCTCGATGACGACGTTGATTTCGTCCGGAACCTTGCGGCCGGCGGAGACGAGGTGAAGACCCATGGGTGGTGTCCTTGGCGTGGTCGGAAACAAAGACCCGGAAGGATACGGCAAAAGGCTGGCGCGCCGCAGCACCATGCGGTTTCGCGCCGGACTATGTTCAGGCTGCGGTGCCGCTCAGGCTTGGTAGGGACGTTCGCGCAACCATTTGGTGGCGATCCATTTTTCGCCCTTGATGACGGGCAGGCCGGCATGCAGCGAGGCCTCGTCGCCCGTCTCATAGGCGAAATAGACGGCCGAACCGCGCAACGCGGTGACAGTGAAGCCCAGCCGGGGAAAGCCGGTGCCGCCGCCTTCCTCGGGCGTGTTGAGGTACATCACCACGCTGGCGATGCGCTGGCCGCCGCGCGCAGTGACGGCGGCGAAGCCCGGCTGGGTGGGGTCGAACCAGTCGAAATGGGGCTCGTATTCCTGGCCCGGCAGGTAGTGCAGGATCTGCAGGCCCTCACCGTGGCTGACCGGCATGGCCAGCAGCTCGGCGATGCGCTGCTCGATGCGCGTCACCAGCGGCGTCTCGCCGATGCGGAAGAACATGCCCTGGCTGGTGCGCCGCTCGTCGGTCTGGTGGCGTCCCTCCACGTCGACCGTCTGCGAGCGCTGCAGGCGCGGCTTCGCCTCGGCGATCAGCGCATCGCATTCCGCTGCGGTGAGCATGTTCTCGAGCACACGCACCACCGGTGTGTCGGTGCTGGCCACGACACGTACCACGTGGCCATCCACCCGCTGTTGCGGAGGCTCGGGATGGCGCGCGCGGCGTCCGGCGAAACCCGGCTTGCCGGCGGCCATCACCGTGGCCAGCGGCAGGTTGAGCACGCGAGCCACCATCTGGCGGCTTTGCTCGCCGCCGTAGCCGGCGTCCTTCATCAGCTTGAGCAGGTCGCCGAGGCTATGGCCGGAACGGGCGGTGGCGAGGATCCACTCGCGAAGCTCGGGGCGAATCGTATGGTTGTTCATCGAAGCTAGGGAGGTGCGCCGGCAGGGACCGGCGCACCATGTTACGCACCCGGCGGGCCTACTTCACGTGGTCCCACAGGTAGGTATAGCCCAGCGCGCTCATGAAGGCCGCCTGCTTGTTGTCGGCCGCTGCGCCATGCCCGCCTTCGATGTTCTCGTAGAAGCTGGCGTCGTAGCCCAGCGCCTGCAGCTTGGCGGCCATCTTGCGTGCATGCACCGGCCCCACGCGATCGTCGCGGGTGGAGGTGGTGAACAGCACGGGCGGGTACTTCTGGCCGGCCTTGGCGTTGGTGTAGGGCGAGAAGGTCTTGATCCAGGCCCATTCCTGCGGTTTGTCCGGGTCGCCGTATTCGGCGATCCACGAGGCGCCGGCGGAGAGGTGCGTGTAGCGCTGCATGTCCAGCAGGGCCACCTGGCTCACGATGGCGCCGTACAGCTGCGGATACAGCGTGAGCATGTTGCCCATCAGCAGGCCGCCGTTGCTGCCACCCATCGCGCCCAGGTGCGCTGGCGAGGTGATCTTGCGCGCGAACAGGTCCTGCGATACCGCGGCGAAGTCCTCGTAGGCGCGCAGGCGGTTGGCCTTGAGCGCGGCCTGGTGCCAGCGTGGGCCGTATTCGCCGCCGCCGCGGATGTTGGCGATCACGTACACGCCGCCCTTTTCCAGCCAGGCGCGGCCCACGCTGCCGCTGTAGCTGGGCTGCAGCGAGATCTCGAAGCCGCCGTAGCCGTACTGCAGGGTGGGGTTGTTGCCGTCGGCCTTGAGGCCCTTCGGGGCGATCTCGAAGTAGGGCACGCGCGTACCGTCCTTGGAGGTGGCGAAGTGCTGGCTCACCTCGTACCTGGAGGCATCGAAGAAGCTCGGGCTGTGCTTGACCGGCTGCGCCTCGCTTTGGCCCAGCGTGCCGTAGTAGAGCGTGGTGGGCTGCAGGAAGCCGGTGACGGTGAGGAAGTAGTCGTCGCTCGCGTCATCGTCCACGCCGGCGGCGGCAATGGTGGAGAGCTGGGGCGCGCCGCCCAGGCTTTCGCGCTTCCACTCGCCGGGGCCGGGCGTCAGCACTTCCAGCCGGTTCACCACGTTGTCCATCACGTTGAGGATCAACTGGTGGCGCGTCCATGAATAGCCGTCCAGGGCGGTGGTGTCGGTGGGCTCGAACAGCACGGTGAGATCGCGCTTGCCGGCCATGTAGTCGTCGAACTTCGCCGCGAGCAGCGAGCCGGACTTGTAGGTGCGGCCGCCCACCGTCCAGTCGCTGCGCGGCTCGACCAGCAGCCATTCACGGTGCACTTCGCTGTTGGCGTCGTTGGGCACGTCGATGCGGGTGAGCTTGCCGTCCTTGCCGCGCACGTAGCTTTCGCTGTCATAGAAGGCGATCTGCCGCGTGACGAAGTCACGCTCGAAGCCCGGCGTGTTGTCGCGGAAGGCGGTGACCGTCATGTCGGTCGGCTTGACCTCGTACACGGTGCTGGCGCTGGCCAGCGGTGTGCCGCGCTTCCATTCCTTCACGATGCGCGGATAGCTCGAGGTGGTCATCGAGCCGGGGCCGAAATCGGTGGCGACGTAGAGATGGTCCTTATCCTTCCACGCCACGTTGCTCTTGGCCTCGGGCAGCGTGAAGCCGTCCTTCACGAACTGCTTGCCCGGCAGGTCGAACTCGCGCACCACGTCCGCGTCGGCGCCGCCGCGCGAGAGCATCACCAGGCAGCGTCGATAGTCGGGCTTCAGGCACTGGGCGCCGTGCCATACCCAGTTTTCGTTTTCCGCCTTGGCCAGCGCGTCCAGGTCGATCACCGTTTCCCAGTGGGGATTGTCCTTGCGGTATTCGGCCAGCGAAGTGCGCCGCCACAGGCCGCGCGGATGGTCTTTGTCGCGCCAGAAGTTGTAGAAGGCGTCGCCGATCTTGCTGACCATCGGGATGCGGTCGTGCGAGTCGAGCACTTCCAGCAGGCGCGCATCGAGCTGCTTGAACTCGTCGCTGTCGGCGTACTTGGCCACGGTGCCGGCGTTCTGCTGCTTGACCCAGTCAAGCTGCTTGGCGCCGTCGATGTTCTCCAGCCACAGGTTGGGGTCCTGGGCGGTGGGGGCGATGGTATCGGCTGCGTGTGTCATGCCGCTTAGTGTGAGGCCCAGCGCCAGCGTCAGCCAGAGTCGAGTCCGGATGGCCATGCGGTTTCCTTGTGATGGTGTGAAGGCGCAGTGTGCGGCGCGACAAGGGCGCATGCGTGTGACTAAAGTCAGGGGCCGGCCGCCCTCTCCCGGCGGGGAGAGGGCGCCAGCGTGCCGCGCGGCTACAGCAGGGGGATGAGCAACAGGGCCACGATATTGATGATCTTGATCAGCGGGTTCACCGCCGGGCCCGCCGTGTCCTTGTACGGGTCGCCCACGGTGTCGCCGGTGACCGCGGCCTTGTGAGCCTCCGAGCCCTTGCCGCCGAAGTGGTCGTCCTCGATGTACTTCTTGGCGTTGTCCCAGGCGCCGCCGCCGGTGGTCATGGAGATGGCCACGAACAGGCCGGTGACGATGGTGCCGATCAGCACGCCGCCCAGCGCCTGCGCGCCCGCTTCCGAGCCGCCCAGCCACTTGAAGCCGAACACCACCACCACCGGCACCAATACCGGCAGCAGCGAGGGGACCAGCATTTCCCGGATCGCCGACTTGGTCAGCATGTCCACCGCACGGGAATAGTCGGGCTTGGTGGTGCCCTCCATGATGCCGGGGATCTCGCGGAACTGGCGCCGCACTTCCTCCACCACCGAGCCGGCGGCGCGGCCCACGGCTTCCATCGCCATGGCGCCGAACAGGTAGGGGATCAGGCCGCCGATCAACAGGCCGACGATCACGTACGGATTGGACAGGTCGAAGCGGAAGTCATCGACGCTCAGGTGCTTGGTGAGGTTGTGCGTGTAGTCGGCGAACAACACCAGCGCAGCCAGCCCCGCCGAGCCGATCGCATAGCCCTTGGTCACCGCCTTGGTGGTATTGCCCACCGCATCCAGCGGGTCGGTGACGCCGCGTACGTCGGGCGGCAGCTCGGCCATCTCGGCGATGCCGCCGGCGTTGTCGGTGATCGGGCCATAGGCGTCCAGTGCCACGATCATGCCGGTCATGCTCAGCATGGCGGTGGCGGCGATGGCGATGCCGTACAGGCCCGCCAGCTGGTAGGCGCTCCAGATCGCGCCGCACACGGCCAGCACCGGCAGCGCGGTGGATTTCATCGAGACGCCGAGGCCGGCGATGATGTTGGTCGCATGACCCGTGGTGGACGCCTGCGCCACGTGCTGCACCGGTTTGTACTCGGTGGCGGTGTAGTACTCGGTGATCACCACCATCGCGCCGGTGAGCACGAGGCCGATCAGCGCGCAACCATACAGGTGGCCCACGCCGAAGGCCGAGTCGGCCATCAGCTGGCTGGTGATCGGCCAGAACGCGATCGCCGCCAGCACCGCCGACACCGCCACGCCCGCGTACAGCGCGTTCATGATCTTCGGCCCGCGCGCCTTCACGAAGAAGGTGCCGATCACCGAGGCGACGATGGAGGCGCCGCCAAGCAGCAGCGGGTACAGCACGCCATTGCTGCCGGTCTGCTCGGCCATCACGCCGCCCAGCAGCATGGTGGCGATCAGCGTCACCGCGTAAGTCTCGAACAGGTCGGCCGCCATGCCGGCGCAGTCGCCCACGTTGTCGCCCACGTTGTCGGCGATCACGGCCGGGTTGCGCGGGTCGTCCTCGGGGATGCCTGCCTCCACCTTGCCCACCAGGTCGGCGCCCACGTCCGCGCCCTTGGTGAAGATGCCGCCGCCCAGGCGGGCGAAGATCGAGATCAGCGAGGAGCCGAAGGCCAGGCCCACCAGCGCATGCAGCGCGTGCATGGTCTCGTAGCCCAGGTGGCTGAGGATGGCGTAGTAGGCGCCCACACCCAGCAGGGCCAGGCCCACCACCAGCATGCCGGTGATGGCGCCGCCGCGGAAGGCCACGTTGAGCGCGGCGGCCAGGCCGTCGCGCGCCGCCTCGGCAGTGCGCACGTTGGCCCGCACCGAGACGTTCATGCCGATGTAGCCGGTGGCGCCGGACAGCAGCGCGCCGATGGCGAAGCCGATCGCGGTGGGCCAGTCCAAGGCGAAGCCCACGATCAGGAACAGCACCACGCCGACGCCGCCGATGGTGGTGTACTGGCGGTTCAGGTAAGCCTTCGCGCCTTCCTGGATCGCGGAGGCGATCTCCTGCATGCGCGCGTTGCCCGGCGATTTTGCCAAGACCCAGCGCACGGACAGTGCGCCATAGAGAATCGCCAGGACCGCACATGCCAGCACGATCCACAAGCCATACTGCTGCAGCATCGGAGCCTCCCCATGAGTGGTGACCACATCGCCGGGACCCGCCAACGGAACCCCGACACGGCGGCCGCCCTTGCGGGCGGTCAGGGCCGAGTATAGGCAGAGCCAGGCGACAGGCGTGTTGTGCGACGCAACGCGCCGCGGCATCGGGCCGCAAAAGGGGGGGCTAGCGAGAGAACGGTTCCAGTCGGCGCGCCACGGCGGCATTCTTCAGCGTTACGTAGCGCGGTAGCCCATCCTTGCCATAGGGCAGCGGCGCCTCGCCCTGGATCAGCGGCGCCAGATAGCGCCGCGCCGCGGCGGTGATGCCGAAGCCGTCGCGGGTGAGGAAGCCGGCGGGCATCTTCTTCTCGCGGTTGGCGATGCGCGAGAGCGGCGCCGGCTCGACCTTCCAGCGATAAGGCGAGTCGCTGGTGCGCACGATCACTGGCATCACCGCGTTCATGCCGGCCAGCGCGTAGTCCACGGCGGCCTTGCCTACCGCATAGGCCTGGTCGGCGTCGGTCTTGGAGGCCAGGTGGCGGGCCGAGCGCTGCAGGTAGTCGGGCAGGGCCCAGTGGTATTTGTAGCCGAGCTTCTCCTTCACCAGCGTGGCCAGCACCGGCGCCACGCCGCCCAGCTGGCTATGGCCGAAGGCGTCGCGCGTGCCCGCCTCGGCGAGGAATTGGCCCTCGGCGTTGCGGATGCCCTCGGAGGCTACGACCGTGCACCAGCCCACGCGCTCCACCGTGGCCTTCACCTTGGCCAGGAACGCCGCCTCATCGAACACGCGCTCGGGGAACAGGATGAGGTGAGGCGGCGCATCCGCGCCTTCGCCGGCGAGGCCGGACGCCGCGGCGATCCAGCCGGCGTGGCGGCCCATTACTTCCAGGATGAACACCTTGGTCGAAGTGTCGGCCATCGAGGCCACGTCCAGGCTCGCTTCCAGCACCGAGACGGCGGTGTACTTGGCCACCGAGCCGAAGCCCGGGCAGCAGTCGGTGACCGCCAGGTCGTTGTCCACCGTCTTGGGCACGCCGATGCAGCGGACGTCGTAGCCCATGGCCTTGCCGAGCCGGGAAATCTTCAGGGCGGTGTCGGCCGAGTCGTTGCCGCCGTTGTAGAGAAACCAGCGGATGTCGTGCGCGCGGAACACCTCGATCAGCCGCTCGTATTCCGCGCGGTTGTCGTCCAGCGACTTGAGCTTGTAGCGGCAGGAGCCGAAGGCGCCGCCCGGCGTGTGACGCAGCGCGGCGATGGCGGCCTTCGATTCCCTGGTGGTGTCGATCAGCTCCTCGCGCAGCGCGCCGAGGATGCCGTTGCGCGCGGCGTAGACCGGCACGCCCTGGGCGCGCGCCGCCTCGATCACGCCGGCGGCGGTGGCGTTGATGACGGCGGTGACGCCGCCGGATTGCGCGTACAGCAGGCGGCCTTGGGGCTTGGTGGGTTTCATGGTCTCAGTCCGGCAGGGCAAGGTTGCCTTGCTCATCAAACACGAAGTACGGGTTGAATGCGAATTCCCACAAATGGCCATCCGGATCGGCGACGTAGCCGGAATAGCCGCCCCAGAACACTTCCTGTGGCGGCTTCATCGCGTGGGCGCCGGCGGCGACGGCGGTGGCGAACCAGGCATCCACTTCTTCCCTGGAGTGGGCGTTGCGCGCCAGCGTGACGGCCGCGAAACCGGTGGGCAGGTCCTCGGCCAGCGCATCCTCGGCCAGGGCCGCGCGCCCGTACAGTGCCAGCACGCCGCCGGCGCCCTTGAGAAAGACGATGGCTTCGTTGCTGGTCGAGGAAGCCCGCCAGCCCAGCGCTTCGTAGAAACGCCGGGCCCGTGGCAGGTCGCCGACGCCGAGAGTGACGATATGGATCCGGGGAGTCGTCATGACCGATGCCTGCTTCCATCCCAAGGAGGGGTGGAGCTTAAACCGGCCCGGCGGCTGGCCGCCTGTGACAAAAGGGCGTCATCTCCAACTCCTTTGGCAACAAGGACTTGGCGCCGCATGGCTGGCGATGTCGTTTGACGGCACCGGCCGCAGAAGCTAAGTTGGGCGCCACTTTTCCTGCATCCCATGGGTGCCGCGGCATGCGGTGGCCCGGGAATACCTTGGAGCACTATGCGACTCGTCCTACTCGGTCCGCCCGGTTCGGGCAAAGGCACCCAGGCCGCACGCCTGAAGGTGGAACTCGGCGTACCGCACATCTCGACCGGCGACATGCTGCGCGCGGCGGTGGCGGCGGGCACGCCCACGGGCCTGAAGGCAAAGGCGGTGATGGACGCGGGCAAGCTCGTTTCCGACGACATCCTGCTGGCCATGCTGGAAGAGCGCCTCGCGCAGGATGACGTGAAGAACGGTTTCATCCTCGACGGCTACCCGCGCAACCTGGCCCAGGCCGACGCGCTGGACCACCTGCTGGCCAAGATCGGCCAGCCGCTGGACGCCGTGGTGAAGCTGGACGTGCCCAACGAGGCGATCATCGCCCGCTGCGAGATCCGCTTCGCCGCCGAGCACCGCAAGGACGACGACCCGGCCGTGGTGCGCGACCGCCTGAAGGTGTATGCCGAGCAGACCGCGCCGGTCGCCGATTTCTTCGCCCGCCGCGGCAAGCTGCAGGTGGTGGACGGCGTGGGTGGGCTGGACGAGGTCACCGCCCGCATCAAGCGCGCGCTGGCCGACGAATCGGCCGCCGCCAACGGCTGACTTCACCGGGCCGCCGCGAGGCGGCCCGCTGCTTTCCACGGGCGGACCCATGCGTTGCGCCCGGGTTCCATCGGACGGGTTATCCATGCGCCTGCATATCCTCGGCATCTGCGGCACCTTCATGGGCGGCGTCGCCGCGCTGGCGCGTGAGCTTGGGCTCACCGTCGAAGGCTCCGACGTCAACGTCTACCCGCCCATGAGCACCCAGCTGGCATCGCTCGGCATCCGGCTGATGGATGGCTATAAGGCCGAATACCTCCAGCCCGCGCCGGACCTGGTGGTGGTCGGCAATGCGATGACGCGCGGCAACCCCGCGGTGGAATACATGCTCGATGAGCAGCTGCGCTACGTCTCCGGTCCGCAATGGCTGGGCGAGACGGTGCTGCCGGGGCGCGAGGTGCTGGCGGTGGCCGGCACGCACGGCAAGACCACCACCACCAGCCTGCTGGCGCACCTGCTGGAAAGCGCGGGTATGGCGCCGGGTTTCCTGATCGGCGGCGTGCCGGGCAATTTCGAGGTATCCGCGCGCAAGGGCGACGGCAAGCCGTTCGTCATCGAGGCGGACGAATACGACAGCGCGTTCTTCGACAAGCGCTCGAAGTTCGTGCACTACCGCCCGCGCATCGCCATCCTCAACAATCTCGAATACGACCACGCGGACATCTTCCCCGACGTGGCGGCGATCCAGCGCCAGTTCCATCACCTGGTGCGCACCGTGCCCGGCAACGGGCGGCTGATCGTCAACGCGCACGACCATCACCTGGCCGAGGTGCTGGCCATGGGGTGCTGGACGCCGGTGGAAACCTTCGGCATCGGGCAGGGCGACTGGCAGGCGGAACTGCTGGCCGCCGATGGCTCCGCGTTCCAGGTACGCCACAAGGGCGAGCTGCTTGGCGAGATCCATTGGCCGCTGCTGGGCAACCACAGCGTGATGAACGCGCTGGCGGCGCTGGCCGCCGCCACGGCGGCAGGCGCCGATCCGCGCGCGCTGCTGCCGGCCTTCGCCGGCTTCCAGAGCGTCAAGCGGCGCATGGAAGTGGTGGGCGAGGTGGACGGCGTGCGCGTCTACGACGATTTCGCGCACCATCCCACCGCCATCGCCACCACGCTGGCGGGGCTGCGGGCCAAAGTGGGCCAGGCGCGCATCGTAGTGGCGCTGGAGCCACGCTCGAACTCCATGCGCCTGGGCGCGCACGCCGAGGCGCTGGCGCCGTCGCTGGCCGATGCCGACGCCGTGGTATTCCTGCATCGGCCCGAACTGCCCTGGGACGCCAGCCGGGTGACCGGCGCGCTGCATGGCCGCGGCAGCACCGCGCCGACGGTGGATGCGCTGATCGCGGCGCTGCGCCGGGATGTCCGTCCGGGCGACCACGTGGTGTTCATGTCCAACGGCGGCTTCGAGGGCGCGCCCAGGCGCTTCGCGGAGGCGCTGCGCGGCTAGCGCGACAGCCGAACGCGCTAGACTTGCCGTTCATGGCGGCCAAGACGCACCTCACCGAGCTTCCGCTGTTCCCGCTGGGTACCGTGCTGTATCCCGGCGGGCAGCTGTCCCTGCGCATCTTCGAGCCGCGCTACCTCGACATGGTGCGCGAATGCGCGCGCACCGGCGGCCCGTTCGGGGTCAGCCTGATCCTGGCAGGCCACGAGGCCGGCGCGCCGGCGGTCCCGGCGGCGGTGGGTACGCTGGCGCGCATCATCGATTTCCACAACCGCGAGGATGGGCTGCTCGGCATCCTGGCCGAGGGCGGCGAGCGTTTTCGCGTCACGCGCACCCGCGTGCGCTCCGATGGCCTGGTGCGCGGCGATATCGAGCTGTGGCTCGCCGAACCCGCGCTGGAAGTGCCGGTGGAGTTCGCCCTGCTGCCGTCGATCCTGGAACGCCTCGTCGAGACGATCGGGCCGCAATGGCGCGATGCGCCCAAGCAGCGCTACGACGACGCCACGTGGGTCGGCTACCGGCTGGCCGAGCTGCTGCCGCTGCAGAACGACGAGCGCCAGCGCATGCTCGAACTCACCGACCCGGTCCGTCGCCTGGCCGAGTTGCGGGACATCCTGCCGCGTTTCCAGCGGGGGTAAGGCTCCATTCCTGTAGGAGCGCACCCAGTGCGCGATCGCGGCGCGGTGGCGTTCCGCAGGCTTTTCGCGCACTGGGTGCGCTCCTACACTGATCCTTTTGATCGAGGTGCGCATCCATGAGCAGCCTGGCCGGCAAGACCCTCTTCATTACCGGCGCCTCGCGCGGCATTGGCCTGGCCATCGCGCTGCGCGCCGCGCGCGACGGCGCCAACATCACCATCGCCGCCAAGAGCAGCGTGCCCAACCCCAGGCTGCCCGGCACCATCCACAGCGCGGCGGCGCAGGTCGAGGCCGCCGGCGGCAAGGCGTTGCCGGTCAAGTGCGACATCCGCGAGGAAGCAGAGGTGAAGGCCGCCGTGACCGCCACCGTGGAGGCTTTCGGCGGCATCGACATCCTGGTCAACAACGCCAGCGCGATCTGGCTGGCCGGCGCGCTGGATACGCCGATGAAGCGCTTCGACCTGATGCAGCAGGTGAACGCGCGCGGCAGCTTCCTGTGCGCGCAGGCCTGCCTGCCGTACCTGCTGAAGGCCGCCAATCCGCATATCCTCACGCTGGCGCCGCCGCCCTCGCTCGATCCCAAGTGGTGGGCGCCGCACACCGGCTACACGCTGGCCAAGATGGGCATGAGCTTCGTCACGCTGGGCCTGGCTGGTGAATTCGGTCCCCAGGGCGTGGCGGTGAATGCGTTGTGGCCGCGCTCCATCATCGCCACCGATGCGCTCAACATGATTCCCGGCGTGGCGGTGGAACGATGCCGCCAGCCATCCATCGTGGCCGACGCGGCGCATGCGGTGCTCACCCGTTCCGCGAAGGGCTTCGCCGGCCGCTTCCTGCTCGACGAGGACGTGCTGCGCGACGCCGGTGTCACCGATTTCTCGCCCTATGCGGTGGATCCTTCCCGGCCGCTGCTGCCCGACCTGTTCCTGGATTGACCGGCGTGGCGCGCCAAGGCCGCGCGAGGAACTGGATTGCCTAGCCCAGCGCATCCGCTCTTTTCTTTCCCTCACGGCGCCATCGCCACGGAGCTCCATGAAATACCTGCACACCATGATCCGCGTCCGCGACATCGACGCTAGCCTGCGTTTCTTCTGCGACGGTTTGGGCCTGAAGGAAAACCGCCGCATGGAGAACGCGGCCGGCAAGTTCACCCTGATCTTCCTCGCCGCGCCGGAGACGCCGGAGGCGGAGATCGAGCTGACCTACAACTGGGACTCCACCGAGGACTACGGCAGCGCCCGCAACTTCGGCCACCTGGCTTTCGAGGTCGAGGACATCTACGCCGCCTGCGCCCACCTGCAAGCCATGGGCTACACCATCAACCGGCCGCCACGCGATGGTCACATGGCCTTTGTACGCTCGCCCGACCTGATCTCCATCGAGCTGCTGCAGAAAGGGCATCTTCCGCCACGGGAGCCCTGGGCCTCCATGCCCAATACCGGAGTATGGTGATGCCGCGCGGGCTGGCCGCGGGTAGCGGCCGGTCCGCCGGGATGCCTACTAGGCCATTGGTGTTAGCCGGCGCCGCCGCCCCCGGCTTCCGTTCGACGGACCTGCCCCTTTTGTCGGGTGACGGTCATCGACGGAGTTGTATATTGTGTGATGCATATCACATTTTTGAGGCGGTCGCGGGTTAGCTTGGCGCGACGGACGTGGTAACCGGGGGATAGCCACACGTGGCTATGCCCGGCCGAAACCTTGTGACCCTGGACCAGGGGAAAGGGGAGGGACCATGGCTGTGTTAAGGGAAGAAGCCAGGCGCTGCGTCGTCTGGTTCGGGCAGCCTGCCAGCGAGGAGCGGACCGGCCTGGCCGAGGCGGGATGGATCGTCCGCGTAGCCGATGCCGGTCCCCAGGGCGGGATCGGCATGCGCAACAACGACACGGTGGTGGCGCTGGCGGACCTGCGGCATGGCGATCCGGCATCCACCCGGGCCATGGCGCAACTCATGGCCGATCACCCCTGGTTGCCATGGGTCGCCTTGATTCCCCCGGACGTGCCCGTCCACGAACCCCTGGTCGATCGCATCCTCGAGGCCAGCATCGAGTATTTCGCCACGCCGGTGGACGTGGACCGCCTGGTCGAGGCGCTGGGGCGCGTTGGTGGCGACCAGCCGCTCGTGCCCGAGCCGGGGGACATCGGCATCACCGGCCGCAGCGCGGCCATCGGCGCGGTGGTGGCCAGCATCCGCAAGTACGCCCCGGTGGAGCTGCCGGTGCTGATTACCGGCGAGACCGGCACCGGCAAGGAAGTGGCGGCGCGTGCGCTGCATGGCCTGTCCGCCCGCGCCGACCGTCCGTTCGCGGCGATCAACTGCGGCGCCCTGCCGCCCAACCTGGTGCAGTCGGAACTGTTCGGCCACGAACGCGGCGCCTTCACCGGCGCCAATGCGCGGCGCATCGGCCATTTCGAGGCCGCCGCCGGCGGCACCGTGTTCCTGGACGAGGTGGGCGACCTGCCGCCGGATGCGCAGACCAGCCTGCTGCGCTTCTTGCAGGAGGGCACGCTCGAGCGCGTGGGCAGCAGCCAGTTGATCAAGCTGGACGTGCGCGTGCTGGCCGCCACCCATGTGGACCTGGAAAAAGCGGTCGAGCAGGGTCGTTTCCGCGAGGACCTGTACTACCGCCTCAACGTGCTGCGCCTGCGCATGCCGCCGCTGCGCGAGCGCGAGGACGACGTGGTGCTGCTGGCGCAGAAGTTCCTCGACACCTTCCGCGAACAGCATCCCAGCCGGGCGCGCGCCTTCAGCGCCGGCGCGCGGCGGGCCATGCTCGACTTCCACTGGCCGGGCAACGTGCGCGAGCTGCTCAATCGCGTGCAGCGCGCGGCGGTGGTGGCCGAGGACGCGCTCATCGGCGTCAACGACCTCGACCTTGCCGACGTCCTCACCAAGCAGGCGGCACGTTCCAGCCTGGGCAGCACCCGCGTGGCGGCCGAGCGCGACGCGGTGATCGCCTGCCTGCGCGAAAGCCGCTTCAACGTGAGCGAATGCGCGCGGCGGCTCAAGGTATCGCGCGTGACCATCTACCGGCTGTGCAAGAAGCACCAACTCGCGCTCGACGAACTTCGCTGAGCCTTGCCGGCATGGGCGGCGGCGCAGATGGTGGCTGGCCTTGCGCTGGCCCGCCCGGCCGCAACGCGCGCCCAGGCCGCCATCAAGAGGAAGGCCCCCGGCCCGCAGGGGTCGGGCCGGGGGCTTCCATTGGTGCCCCGGCCACAGGGGTTGCCGGGTTACCGCCCTCGTCGCCGCCTTGCGGCGGCATCCGGTGTCGCCGGCGTAGCGCCGGCCATGACTTCGCATGAAGGAACCGGCGCTTCCGTCGCCTGCCCGCACATGATCGGTCGAGCAAGCCCCATGCCAAAGCCTGCGAATGGCGCCATGACGCGGTTCGTGGCACATCGCGGAAAATCGGGCATGGGCCACGGCGTGTTGAACGCGTTACACGTCACTGCCCGGCAGGCCGCCGCGAACCCGTCCAGGCCGTGTCGCCATGCGGTTTCGGGGCAGCTGTAACGCAAGGGACACAACGCATGGGCCAGGTTGACACCCCACCGTCGTGCAAAGCGCTGCCACAGGGCTTACGATGCGAACGGCACGGCCACCAGGCCGCGCATCCCCACCCCTGCCCTTCCCCCTTTGTTGGCCGCCCGGTCCGGGCGACGCCAGGAGTACGACATGCACGCGCAAGACCCCGCCGCCCAGTCCCTGATCGATCTCGGCAAGCGCTACTGGCTGCCGGTGTATCGACCGCGCGACGTGGTGCTGGACCGAGGCCTGGGCGCGCGCGTGTGGGACACCCAGGGACGCGACTACGTGGATTTCGGCGCCGGCATCGCGGTGAACGCGCTGGGCCACCAGGACCCCGACCTGCTGGCGGCGCTGACCACCCAGGCGCACAAGCTGTGGCACACCAGCAACGTGTTCTACAGCGAGCCGCCGCTGCGGCTGGCCGAGGAACTGGTCGCCGCCTCCGGCTTCGCCGAGCGCGTATTCCTGTGCAATTCCGGCACCGAGGCCAACGAGGCCGCCATCAAGCTGGTGCGCAAGTGGGCGGCCTCGCGGGGGCGCGACGCGGCCAAGCGCGTCATCGTCACCTTCCGTGGCTCCTTCCACGGCCGCACGCTGGCCGCCGTGACCGCCACCGCGCAACCCAAGTACCAGGAGGGTTACGAACCGCTGCCCGGCGGCTTCCGCTACCTGGACTTCAACGACGTGCCCGCGCTGGAAGCGGCCTTCGTCCATGGCGACGTCGCCGCCGTGCTGGTCGAGCCGGTGCAGGGCGAGGGCGGCGTGTTGCCGGCGGCGCCGGGCTTCCTCCGGCGCGTGCGCGAGCTGTGCGACCGGCACGATGCCCTGCTGGTGCTGGACGAGATCCAGTGCGGCATGGGCCGCACCGGCACCCTGTTCGCCTACGTGCAGGACGAGATCACCCCGGACATCGTGACCCTGGCCAAGGCCCTGGGCTGCGGCTTCCCGATCGGCGCCATGCTGGCCGGCCCCAAGGTGGCCGAGACCATGCAGTTCGGCGCGCATGGCACCACCTTCGGCGGCAATCCGCTGGCGGCCGCGGTGGCGCGAGTGGCGCTGCGCAAGCTGTCCTCGCCCGAGCTGCTGGCCAACGTGTACCGTCAGGCGCAGGCGCTGCGCGAAGGCCTGGCGCGCATCAACGGCGCGCTCGACCTGTTCGAGGACGTGCGCGGCCGCGGCCTGATGCTGGGCGCCGTGCTGAAGGAAGCGCACAAGGGCAAGGCGGGCTCGGTCCTGGACTTCGCGGCCCTGCACGGGCTGCTGGTCTTGCAGGCCGGCCCGGACGTGCTGCGCTTCGTGCCGGCGCTGAATATCACCGACGAGGACCTGGCCGAGGGCCTGCAACGCCTGGAAACCGCCCTGCGCGCCTACCTCGCCGCCTGATCCGCCCCTCGCTGTTGTAGGAGCGCACCTGTGCGCGACCGCCATGCGCCGACCTACGCCAAGCGCATGGCAACCCACGGAAAACCGGATGGCGCACCCCGCGCCATCCGCATTGGTTCATCCCGCTCGCGCCGCCCGCATCGCGCCGCGCGCCGCCTCCAGCGTATCGGCGATGTCCCGCTCGCCATGTGCGCTGGAGACGAAGCCGGCCTCGAACGCCGATGGTGCGAGGTAAACGCCACGTTCCAGCATGCCGTGGAAGAAGCGGTTGAACATGGCCGTGTCCGCCGCGGTGGCCTGCGCGTAGCTCTCCACCTTCCCGCTGGTGAAGAACAGGCCGAACATGCCGCCGATACGGTTGCTGCTGAATGGCACGCCCTCGCCATCGGCCACGGCCTGCAGGCCGTCGGTCAGCAGGCGCGTGCGCGCGGCCAGGTGCTCGTAGAAGCCCGGCGCCTGGACCAGCTCCAGCATCGCCAGGCCGGCCGCCATGGCCACCGGATTGCCCGACAGCGTGCCCGCCTGGTAGATCGGGCCGGCCGGGGCGATCTGCTGCATCAGGTCGCGCCGGCCGCCATAGGCGCCCACCGGCATGCCGCCGCCGATGATCTTGCCGAAGGTGGTGAGGTCCGGCGTCACGCCGTAATGGGCCTGCGCGCCGCCCAGGGCGACCCGGAAGCCGGTCATCACCTCGTCGAAGATCAGCAGCGTGCCATGCCGGGTGCACAGCTCGCGCAGGCCCTGCAGGTAGCCCTCCTTCGGCAGGATGCAATTCATGTTGCCGGCCACCGGCTCGATGATCAGCCCGGCGATGTCGTGGCCATGCTCGTCGAACAGCCGCGCCGCCGCCTCCAGGTCGTTATAGGGCAGGGTCAGCGTGAGGTCGGCGTTGGCCTTGGGCACGCCCGGCGAGGTCGGCACGCCGAAGGTGAGCGCGCCCGAGCCGGCCTTCACCAGGAAGCTGTCGCCATGCCCGTGATAGCAGCCTTCGAACTTCACGATCAGGCTGCGCTGGGTGGCGCCGCGCGCCAGGCGAATCGCCGACATGGTCGCCTCGGTGCCCGAGTTGACCATGCGCACCATGTCGATCGAAGGGATCAGCCGCACGATGGTCTCGGCCATGATTACCTCGGCCGGGCAGGGCGTGCCATAGGACAGGCCGTCCTTCACCGCGCGCTCCACCGCCTCGCGTACGTGCGGGTGGTTGTGGCCCACGATCATCGGGCCCCAGGAGCCGACGTAGTCGATATAGCGCCTGCCTTCCACATCCCACAGGTAGGCGCCATCGGCGCGCGCGGTAAAGAACGGCTCGCCGCCCACCGACTTGAAGGCGCGCACCGGCGAATTGACGCCGCCGGGCATCAGTTGCTGGGCGCGTTGGAACAGTTCGTGGTTGGTGGTCATCCTGGGCGTCTCAATGCGTGGTGAAAAGTTGGGCGAAACGCGCGGCGGCGCCGCGCACGTCCGGGTCGCCGAACACGGCCGAGATCACGGCCAGGTAATCCGCGCCGGCATCGATCAAGGGTTGCCCATTGTCCGGCGTGATACCGCCTATCGCCACTCGCGGCACGCCGAGCGTGGCGCTCTGCCGCAGTAGTTCGAAGGGGGCGCGGCGCGCATGGGGCTTGGTCGGCGAAGGAAAGAAGGTGCCGAACGCCACGTAGTCCACATCCATGGCGGCGAACCGGCGCGCGCGTTCCAGCGAGTCGTAGCAGGACACGCCGAGGATGGCGTCGGTACCCAGCGCCTCGCGGGCCGCCGCCACGTCACCATCGTCCTCGCCCAGGTGCACGCCGGCGGCGTTCGTGGCGATGGCCAGTTGCACATCGTCGTTCACGATCATGGGAATGCCGCGCGCGGCGCACAGCGCGCGGATCGCGCGCGCCTCGGCCAGGCGGCGGTCATGGTCCGCGGTCTTGTCGCGGTACTGCAGCAACCGGGCGCCGCCGGCCAGGGCCTGTGCCACCGCCTCCAGCAGGTTCGGGCGGGGGCCGTCGGTAATCACATAGAGGCCGCGGCCTTGGAGTCTTGAGGGCATCGATGTCGTCCGGAAAACGGGCGCCGTACGCTTTCGCATCGGCAGGGGAGTTGCGAGAATGCCCTACTTATTCTCCATATCAAGTCGTCCAGCCCATGAATCAAAGCCCCCAAGCCACCCTGCGCAAATGGATGTGCGTCGTCTGCGGCTTCATCTACGACGAGGCGCTGGGCCTGCCCGAGGAAGGCATCGAACCCGGCACGCGCTGGGCCGACGTGCCCGATACCTGGACCTGCCCGGACTGCGGCGCGACCAAGGACGATTTCGAGATGATCGAAATCGACTGATTCGCTCCGCGCCGCCCGCAAACGGCCCGATTCCGTCATCGTACGGACCGGGCCGTTTGCTTAAGTGGCTCCTGCGCGCCAGCCGCACCGACGCGCCACCCAGCAGGAGCAGCACCATGCAGCAATTCATTCCGTTCGAAGACGACTGGGACGCCCTGGAAAACCTTTGTCCCGAATCGCTCGTTCCCTATCACGTCGGCATCCCGTGCCGGCATGACCTGGCGGAAGAGACGGGTTCCTCCAGCGCCAACTCGCATGCGATCGTCATCCCCGTTCGCCCGGCGCCCCTGGTCGGCGACTCCAGCACGTAGCGTACCGGCAGGTTGCAGGACGGGCAGGGACCGGCCTCCTGTCATTGCAGTGAAAAAATTATGTTTCTCCCCCTTCCCAGAGTCGGAGGGGCACGCTATGATTTCCCTCCTCCCCGGACGAGACGCTCTTCCTCGCGGGGTTCCACTGAAAACCCGGTCGCAAAGATTCATCGCGAAAGGTGTTGACGGCCTGGAAAGATGATGTAAGATGAGCGGCTCACTCGGGACGAAATGTTCCG
>NZ_JAKWJO010000007.1 GCF_022760995.1 Dyella sedimenti
CAACTCGGACCACGCCTCCGCCAGATCCCGCTCGGACACCAGCCCCAGCCGCGCCATCAGCGCGGTCAGCGTGCCCTCGGGGGATTCCTCGTGCAGGCGGCGCGCGCGGGTGAGATCCGACTCCTTCAGTCTTCCTCGCGAAAGCAGCACGCGAAAGAGCAAGGACTCGTCTGCCGGAAAAGCGTCCTGTTGAACACGGTTAACAACCTGCGAGGCCATGATCCATCCAGTACGCAGTAAACGATCGCAGGCTGCCATAAAAGGATGACAGATTGCCTTTTGGAAAATCCCGTGAAAAGAGCGCTTCGCTCTCTCACGCTCAACGTAGGTCTACAGGTTCATACAGACGACGATTCGACTTTAAGCAAAGTTCGCATCAATGGATTCAAGCAGATATTCGTACTCAAAAAATGAGGATGCTCGTTGAGTCGCGACCATCCTCAAGGAGACTGCAATATCAGCAACACTCAAATCATTCACGGCAAAAAGCGTGAGAGAGGTGCAAGACCTCTCCCACGTTTCACGGCAACAAAGATCTTAATTACATGCTGGCTATGCAGCCCTGCACCGCGCCCTGCGTCAGACCAGCGTTCAGGAACGACAGGCCCGTACCGCCACCAATCGCGAACACGTTGGGGATGATGTTCGAGTCGTACGGAGCCCACATCAGGTTCTGCACGGCCGTCGTGTCAGCACCGTTATGAGCGCTGTTGGCCAGGAAGTACGACACGGCGACGATCGGGTAGCCAGCCGGATTGGCATAGGAGTCCGGATCGACGAGGGCGATGCACTGGCTGGTCGGCGCACCGGAAACGAGCGTCGAGAGATCGTCCACATGCGGACGACCGGTACCGCTCTCAGCACCGTTGATGACCTTGTTGTACAAGACGCTGGCACTGACATCCAGCGGGCTGTTACCGAAGTCGTTGAACGGATCCAGACCATTGACCGTAGCATATACGGCACCCGGCGGCAGGGTATTCGCGGCTTCGACATAGCCGATGGTGCCTTCGGTGGCGGCGATGGTACCGGCAACGTTCGGGTTGCCGCTCTGCGGATTCCAAGTGCTAGGCAACACGGCATTCGCAAAAAACTCACCAGCCACCGTGCTGAAAGCCTGATCGGTCACAAAGTGTTGAGTCGGAGTGCCGCCGCACACCTGCGACAGATGGTTGCTGAAGCCAAACGTGGTGCCGCTACCGTCGGAACGGTAGACAACGCTGATCGGGCCGGTAGCGTTGCTGGAAACTTGGCTCCAATCCGTGATCTGGCCAGAGAAGATCTGACAGATCGTGTTGTCATCCAAATCCAGCGAGGTGATCTGCTGGCCGTTGACATCATTCTTATTGAAGGCGATGGCAATGGCGCCTCCCACGGAGGGGAACTGCACCGGGAAGCTACCGCTGTGGACGCTGGTGTTGGCAACGTAATTATTGTAGTCGCTCAGGGCGAGCGGCGAATCCGCACCAATAAAGTTCGGCTGGGCCAGATCCGAGCGACCCACTTGACCCGCACCGAAACCGGTCGGCGTCGGGTTATCCGGGCAGGTGTTCTGCACGTTGTAGTTAACAGCCGGGCTGCCGATCAAACCACCGGCAAGGATGTTCTTGCCAGCGCCGCTGCCGGTCTGGCAATAGGAGGCCGCCGGATTGCCAGCCGTGGTGTACTCGCCGAGGAGCGAGCCCGGCTGCGGCGTCAGAAGGCGATGCGAGACGTCATCGAAGGTATAACCAATGGCAGGCAGTGTGGCGCCACCGCCCACGATCGTGGCATGAGCCGACGCAACAGCGGCCATACCGAGAACGAGCGCACCCGCGAGCGTCTTCATGCGGGTATTTCCATTAGACCCGAAAATCATGACATTACCCCTTGGCATAAATACCTCCGGAGTGGAGGCCGTATCTTTTTACGCCGCCGCCATGACGCATCGATTAATTCAAGATGTACCTATAAATGTCCATTGCATGACCTTGAGATATAAAAAGTAAAACCAAGAAATAATCCAGAAATAAAATCACATTTCGTTGACAAACATCAAATCAAAAATCACGAACAAAAAAGCAATCAAGACAATCAGAATTGCCAACCTGCTCACAGCAACGCATCGAGATCACGCAGCATGGAAGCCACCTCCACTTCAAGCTCCCCACTCCGCATCAGCGCATCGCGGTCCCTGTCCGACATCTCGCGCAACACGCAACGAATCGCATGGCGACGCCCTTCGCGGCACCAAAGATTGAGTACCCCCGCCAGGGCAAGCAGGACACTGCGCGTGCCGTAGGTCCCACGTTCCATTCGGCGGCGCAGACGGGTTTTCAGCAGGCACAGCAGGCGTGCATGCAATTCGGTAGTGGACAATCCGTTAAGCCGCATGACCAGCCCCCGATCGCACTGGTCGAGCAATCGCATGGCCAGCTTTTCCTGGCGCGCCTCCAGCAATTGCCGCAGAGCCTCAGCCAAGGGCGGCAGACTGATCACGCCTGGATCGCGAAACGATTTATCCTGCTCGTCGAACCCACTGTCCATATTTATTCGACCGAATCGATCCGCCTTGAATCCATGTGCATCCAAAGCGCAAATGGATAAAATACAATGTCATGATGTGGATTACGCCCTCATTAACGCCATAGGCATAAATAAATAACAATCCACAAGAAACCCTGGCCATTCGGCAGGCCATAGCCATTTATTTGAAAACGAGGATCATCGGCCGTGGCCTTCCATGGCCAGACCGCCGGATTCCCCACATCATCCTTTATTGCAACAAACGCTTGCGCTCGTCAGGGGTCAGTTGCTCTTTCGCCCTGGCGCTCAGCACGCCGCCACCCAGGACCTGTACCGGGCTGCTGGGGTCGTAGCGCCCCTTCCTGTCCTTGTCATCGATGCCGCTGGTGCCATCGCCGAAGCCCAGGACCTGTACCGAGATGATCGAGGGCATCTTGCTGCGGGCATCGTCCTGCTGCTGGCGCGACATGTCCTCGGCCGCCTTGGTCACCGCGCCGGCCGCCGCATTGGCTGCGTTCAACGCGCTCACGTTCACAGCCTGCACGACCGGCACGCCGATCTTCTCTCCCTGCACCTGGATGTTATCGGCATTGGCCACCTGCGCGGCAGCCACGATCAGGTTGCCGGAGACGCGGATGCCCGCATCGCCCGCATCCACCGTGCCGCGCGGGGCGATCAGGTAGACATTGCCCGTCGGCGCGCCCGGTATGGTCTGCAAGGTGGCGATGCCGGCGCCACTTACCTGGCCCCGCGCATCGATGCGGCACCACGCGTCGATATCGCATAGGTAGGTCGGCGGCGGAATTTCCGCGGTGGTCTTGGCGCCCTGGCCAGCATTGATGTCGCCGTTGGAGCTCCACATCACCAGGTCGCCGCCCTGCTCGGTAAAGATGCGGCTTTGCGCCAGCAGCACGCTGCGGTCGGTAAACACATTGATGTTGCCCTGCTCCAGGGTCAGCAGGCCCATGCTATTGGGGCCAGCGACAACCTGACCCTGGCTATTCGTGATCACTGGCGGTGCCGATGCGCTGCCGATCAAAGCTTGACCACCGGGCCCAAGAATGGTGATGTCGCCGCCTTGCTGGGTCTGGATGGTGGAGCTGCGGATATCCAGATCGCCAGTATCCACCGTCTGTGCGGCACCGTTGATGCCACCCTGCCCACTGCCGTTGGAGGTGTATCCCAGCGATGCAGGGAATAGCGTGTCAATGGCGGTGTAGCCGCGGGCGTACTTGCCGAAATAAGGGCTGGATGGATTGTTGTAGTCGGCACCCACCTGGGCAAGGACGGAAAACAGCGCCTGCGAGACGAACTGTTGCCGCACATAGTCGGGCTGCTCGTTGAACAACTCGCGCGCCTGCTCGGGCGCCAGGCTCACCGCCACCTTGTCCTGGGCAAAGCCGGTATCGATGCCCTGTCCCGCCATGCGACGTTCCATGAAATCGACAAGCTCGGGCATCAGGTTGACGCCATCGGTGGTTCCATCCACATAGCTTGCGATGAAACTGTCGACCGCAACACCGGGGCCGACGCCGTAGAGCACATCGATATCCGCACTCTCGTGAGGCAAGTATGGGTTAAGTTGGTTTCCAACACTGTCGATGCCTGTGTAGCCACCACCGTTGATGGTCCGCAACCCGACACTGCCGACGACCTCCGTCTGGTTTGCCAGCGGGCCGATATTGCGTCCCGCCTGCACCAGGAAACTGCCGGGGCCACCCAGCAACAATGCTGGAACAAGCACGTAGGCGCTTCGATCCGTTTTGTTTCCTGCAGTGAAGGTCTTGGGAATCTGCGTGTCGTAAATGTCGCGACCAGCCACAATACGCGTGACGTCGGCATCCCTCAGCTGCTGTCCAGCGAAGGACAGGTTCGAGATATCCCTGCCGGCATATACCAGCGCGGGCTTGTTGGGCATCAGCAGCAACGAACGGTATACCAGGCCACTGGACGCTGTTATGCCGTCGGTAAGATCACCTTGCAATGCGTAGATCCTGACCGGCTCGCTTTCGTCCGCGTGCAGCGGATCGGCCGAATGCAGCAGATTCGGGTTTTGTCCATAGAGATAACCGCCCTGCCACAGGTTGGCGAAACTCGACGTGCCGTTCACTCCAAAAGGCTCAAGTGCTGAAGGAAGCGTGTCGGCCGGCGCGTCGATCAGGCCAAAGCCGTAGGTCGATGTGCCGCCGTACTGCATGGTGTAGACCTGCTGGCTCAGCAGGACGTTGTCGGCCGCCAGCAGGGTCAAGTTGCCCGTTGCCGACGGATACAAGGCGCCTGCACCCCGCACGTCTACGCTGCCGCCCAACGCCTGCAAGCTGAGCGCGGAAGGCAGGATCGAACCAGGATCGAGACCTGGATCACCCTTGACCTGTGCATTGCCGGAATCAAACAGCATGCCCGGCACGCTGAGGCTGTCGAGCACGACGTCGCCTTGCGTCGCACTCACTTGTACGGACGAATCGGCGCTGTAGCTCTGCGAGTCGAATTGACGAGCAGGCAGGACTTTACTGATCGGAGTGGTGGGATTATTTATGCTGCCGGCAAGATACGACGGGTTGTAGATGCCGCCGATATCCGCTCCTAGGCGTGCCTGCACGTCGAACTGCGCGTCCTGCGCGGCAAGTAGCGTCGATACGTCACTTGAGATGCCACCATAATAGACACTCGCGGATGGCACGGTGTAGCTGAAGTCACTGCCGATTTGGCCCCCAGCCTGGATATCGCCAGTTCCCTTGGCGACAAAATACGTGCCACTGAGGATGTCACCGCCAGCCGCAACGTTGAGGTTGCCGCCGCCCACTGTCGTGATGCCTGTCTTGTCCGCATTGGCGTACCAGGTGGTCGGCAACGACACGGAAAGCTGGCTGATGTCCCCACCAGCCGTCACCGACACATTACCGCCAACACTCATCACACCTTGGCCGAAATTGGCGAAATTGATGGACGACGCGCTGCCATCGGCCGCATTGCCGGTCTGCATCCACTGCCACCAGTACTGCGAGATATTGGTACCCACTGCTCCCTTGGTGACTTTACCGGTGACATCAACGACATTCTGAATGGCGTTGATGTCACCTTGGGCGGCAAGGCTCAGGTCGCCGCCCTGCACCGGATTAACCTGCCCGGTACTCAGCATGTCCGGCAGGTTCATATCGTTCGCCGGTGCCAACCAGAACGGACGGATGACGGACACATCGGTGCTCACCGCCGTACCTTCTGCTGGCACGCCCGCCGTATACACCACCGCCGGAGAACTGGCATCAAGCCAATCAATGTCGCCACCCGACGCGATATCGATGGAACCGCTACCCGTACGCACCGTGGTTGGCAACAGCATGGTCTTGCCGTTGTAGACACTGGTGGGGTTCGTTGGCGGCGTGAGCGTATCCACCACGGCAAAATGGCCGTCGAACGTCACATTGCCTGCGCCGGCGATGGTGGCGAGCGGATCGACCGACCCGGCATCAGCACCTGCCACGAGGCGATAGGATGTGCTGGACCCGCCCAGCAGCGTCGCCGACGCCAGCGAGGCCGGGCTGCCCAGCGACGGCATATTCGATGGGCTATTGTTCGCCGCGCTGGCCGGGACATCGATCGATGTGGGATTCCCGCCATCTGGCGTCGAGGCATTGGCGGCCGGTGCGAATGGCGCATAGAACAGCTGGACACCGGTAGTCGCCGAGCCCACACGCTGGAATATATAGGTGTAATAGGCCTTGTGACCCGTGATGTAAGACGCGTAGTCGGTCGTGTAGTCGCTATAGTCCGAATCGATCGGCAACAACAACGGCGAGGGCGTCGTACTCTTCTTGGCGATAGGCGCGGCAGCGAAGTTGGCCTGCAACCACTTCTGGTAGGCCGATACATAATCAGCGTAGTCGGTGTAAGCACCCGGCTGCGGCGCCACCAGGGTTGTGGGCGAATAGGCCAGGAAATACCGGCTCGCGGTGTTGTTGATGTAGTTGAAGTCGTAGGACCAGGTGCCCGTGGTTCCCTTGCCGATGTCGCCGATATATTCCCCATAGTTCGTGTAGTAGTTGGCCGACTGCCCAGCCAGCGGCGCCTGGATGGCCTGGTAATACGGGTCACTGGTGATATTGATCGTGCCGCCGCCTGGGGTGGCACCTTGCGCTGCCGTGCCTGCACGCAGATTGATCGTGCCGTTCCAGATATTGTTCGCGTCCAGGTATTGCTGGGTCGACTGGTAGTCGGACAAGGCCTTTGCATAAGCCGGATCGACAGCATCAGGGGCCGGTGCGAACGGCGCATAGAACAGTTGGACACCGGTGGCCGCCGAACCCACGCGCTGGAATATATAGGTGTAATAGGCCTTGTGACCCGTGATGTAAGACGCGTAGTCGGTCGTGTAGTCGCTATAGTCCGAATCGATCGGCAACAACAACGGCGAGGGCGTCGTACTCTTCTTGGCGATAGGCGCGGCAGCGAAGTTGGCCTGCAACCACTTCTGGTAGGCCGATACATAATCAGCGTAGTCGGTGTAAGCACCCGGCTGCGGCGCCACCAGGGTTGTGGGCGAATAGGCCAGGAAATACCGGCTCGCGGTGTTGTTGATGTAGTTGAAGTCGTAGGACCAACTGCCCGTGGCTCCCTTGCCAATGTCACCGATATACTGCCCGTAATTCGTATAGTAGTTGGCCGACTGGTCGGCCAGCGGCGCCTGGATGGCCTGGTAGTACGGATCGCTGGTGATATTGATCGTACCGCCGCCCGGCGTGGCGCCTTGCGCCGCCGTGCCCGCCCTCAGGTTGATCGTGCCGTTCCAGATATTGTTCGCGTCCAGGTATTGCTGGGTCGACTGGTAGGCCGACAAGGCCTCTCCGTAACCGTTGTCGGACACTGGCGGCGGCGGCGGTGGCGGAGGGTTGGCCAGCGTCGCGCCATCGTTCTGCTGATAGAACCCGTCGGTGATGCTGGCCTGGACGTCCAGGTCTCCGGCCGCCCGCACCGTGAGAATCGGAGCGAGTCCCTGGTAGCGATAGGCCAACACGATGCTGCCGTCGGTCCGCGTGGTGCCTGCGCCGAGGTTCCAATTGGTAAGTACGGAGATCTTGCCTTGTTGCGTGCCATCGGACGGGTTGTCCAGCTCGATGCCGGGGCGAACCTGCACGTTGGCGATACCGGCATAGCGATTGCCGAAGCCGTAGCCGGGCTGCTGTACGTACGACATCAGCGTGCCAGCACCCTTGCTGGCATCTCCATCGATATAGCCGTAGAAGCTCGCGTGCGAGGCGTTCACGCTATCGGGAATGAAGTAATCGTTCTGCAGGTACTGGGTCAGCGTTGCGGCATCGGCCGGTGCAGCCAGGATCTTGCCCGATGCATCCGCCCAGGTGCCCGGCACCATGCTGCCATCGGGGTTGTACCAGCCGGCCGGGTCGATCAGCCCATCGAAGTGCTTGGTTGCATCCGCAGACGTGTCCTTGGTGCTCCAGACGGCATATGGTTCGATGGTGACGACGCGCGCCCCCTTGATCGAGGAGGCGTTGTCCACGGCGATATGCACATCGCCGTCTGAAAGCAGCGGCGCGCGCATGCTCACCGAGCCACCGGAGAAAGCATCGGCGGAGCCGCCCGACACATCGATCACTGCCTGGCTACCCACATGGATATAGCCGGACGCGTCGGAAGAGACATCCTCATAACCATAGGTGGCGTTGGTGCCCGTACCCGGCGTTCCACCGGTGCCCAGCGTCACCGTGCCGCCACGTTGCGCAGGAATGCTGCTGGTCGCGATCAGGCTGCCTTCGATATCGACGCCGTTGTTGCCGAACAAGGCGATGCTGCTACCGGACTGGCCGCCGGCATTCACCGTGCCGTCGATCAGCACCTGGCCATCGTCCGTACCGACTCCATTCGCGCTCAGATACACGCGCTGCGCGGTCAGCGTGTGGCCAGCAGAAAGTTCAAGGTTGCCCGCACTCGTGCTGACCTGGAACAGCCCTGTCGCCCCTGCATTGGCGGCGATATCCACCAACCCATCGAGATCAACGGCATCACCGCTGCCCAAGGTAAAGTAACCTGGGCGATAACCACTCGTGGCGCCACCGGATAACGCACCACCGAAGGTCGCCTGCGTTCCCGCTTGAACCGTGAGGCTACCCGCATCGCCACCGGCACTGGCACCGGAGAAATCGAGCGACGAACCCTGCGCCAAAATCACCGCCCCATGATCGGAGGTGATGGCGAGGGCACCACCCGGCGCATAGGTGGTGGTGTCATAGAACGTCTTGTTGATGCCGGCAACGGAAAGCCTGCCACCGCTTCCGAGCGTAACGTCGCCGCTGGTCGCCTCGATGGTCAGGTTGCCCGCGGGCGCCGCTACGTTGGTATTGATGGCAACGGAACCGCCGGTCAGTTGCAGGGCGCCGCCCATGATGTCCGCCGGCGTGGCGCCTGCCGTGCCGACGACGTTGATGGCGCCTGTGGTGGTGAGCGCGATGTTGGCTGCGTTGTCGGCCAACAGCCACGGCGTGGTGAGGTTGACGTCGATCGCACCGAAGTTGAACGTACCGACGCCCTGCCCCTTCACACCCTGCGCAGCCGTGGCGTTGAAACTGCCGAAGCCGCTCAGGCCCGTGCTGCCATTGCCAAAATCCAATTCGTTCGCGCGGATCGAGAGCTGGCCGTTACCGGCCGAGAACGCGGCGCTGTTGGCGCCAAGATCGTTGGACAGGCTCAAATGATCCGCCTGGATAACCACCGCACCGCCATCGCTGGTGAACGTGCCGCCGCTGAGGCTCAGGTCATGCGGTAGATCGATGTCCACGTCGCCGTAGAAACCAATATTGCCGCGGCTGCGCAGGGTCAGGCTTTGTGTATTAACCAGCAGACTGAGTGTATCGGCGCCGATCACGAAACCGCCGGTGCCGGGCGTGAGCGAAGCATCACTGCCCACGAACGACACCTGATTGCTGTAGCTGTCGATGGCCTGCGCCGACAACGCCGCCGAGGCATCCACGGTGGTGGCGCCGGTAGCGTCGAGCGTCAGCGCGTTTCCGCCGTCCACGCGTGCCCCGGCGCCAATGGTGAGCTGGCCTACACCAGCAGCGGAGGTGCTATTGCGCACCACGCTCGCTGCGCCGTTTTGCGAAACACGTAGCAGCGCGCCATCGCCATCGACAGCCGCGATCGCATTGCCCGCAGCGTCGGTCCCGGCCATCTGGCCGAAAATCAGCGGAATGCTTGCGCCGCCCGAACCGTTTCCGGTGGCGAGCAAGGCGCTGCCATTTTGCAGCACCACACCCTGCGCCCCCGGATTGCCGGCACCGTTCGTCGTCAGCAGAATCTCCGGCCCCTGCAGCGGGTGCGCGGCATCATTGGACAGCACCACGCTATCCGCCGAGGCGGTGACCTGATAGCCATCGTCAGTAAACTGCCGCGAACCGCCGATCAGGAGACTGCCTGCGCCAAGCGCATTGAGCCCATCCACCGACAAGGTCAGATAACCGTCATCGCCCGTCTGGCCTGCATCGACGATATCGATGGCCTTGGCCGAGATGTCCACCAGCGAGGCCCGGCCGCCCGTGGCCGGTGTCGCCGTCAACGTCGCACCGAGGTTGAGTGTCTGTGTGGCGGCCAGTGCGATGCGTCCCGCATCGGCTACGGCAGGCGGTGCAACCAGCCCGCTCTTGGAAGCCAGATTGGCGAAGTAGGTATCGGCATCGGTGAGGGTGTACTGCGAATACTGCTGCCACACTTGCGCTGATTGCAGCAGGAAGGTCGTGTTGCGTGCTGAGCGCGCGCCGGTCAGGCCATCGGCGAAATAGCCGTTGACGCTGAGTGTGCCGTCGGCCTGCACCGCATTGCGGCCAAGCACCGTGTCCGCGGCACTGGTGTCCTGCACCACGCGGTAGGCACCGGGAAGCGTCGCGTACTGTGCGGGAAGCAATGTGTAGTAGCCCGCGGGAAGTCCTGGCGCACCTGACAGGTACACCTGCTGGCCCACCTGTGGAGCGGCATTGCCCAACTTGTCGAATGCCGCATCGTGCGGTGCAACCGGCGAGTAATAACCCGGCAGAATCGCGTAGATGGCGCGGCCATCCGCGTACTGCGGCACCTGCGCGCCGCTGGTACTGTTTTCGTAGCTGGTCTGGTACTGCGCCAGTACATCGCGCGAGCCGCCCGTACCCGCTACCCATTCGGAAGCCTGCAGGTGACCGCCACCGGACACGTCGATGCCAGCGCCCGCATCCAACGACAGCGCACTGCCGTTGATCTCGATCTGCTTGGCGGGTGCCGCCGTCAGGTCAGTCGAATCGTTGGCTGGGTCTCCGCTGTAGCGCCACTCGAGACCGTCCACCGTGGTGCCGAACGGAACGGTCTGGCCATCCAGCGACACAGAGGTCTGGCTGCCCGGCGCAAGATGCACCGACTGGGTGACAGCAAGCGGATACAGCTTGGGATCAATACCAAAGGCCACGGCCTGCGCAGCAGGGTCACTCACGCCAAGCACCAGCGTGCCCGAGGGCACCCGCAGCGTGCCGAGCTGTTCGATATGGTCTGCGGCAACCAGCAACCCACCGCCTGCCGAAAGCGGCGCGGTGCTGCTGCCATTGGGCAGGAACGTCACCGTGGTCGACAACGCCTGCCCCGAGGCATCCTTGAGGCCCGAAGCATTGGCGTCTACGACGAACGCGTAGTCACTGGCGGGATAGACCTGCGCCGCCTGGAATTGCAGGTTACCCGTGGTGAACAACAGACCCGCTTTCTCTTCACCGCCGGAATACGCCAGGATAGGCGGCGCGTAGAAACGGATATCACCACTGGATGTGAAATCGGCATTTGCCCAGCCCTGCAGGTTGAGCCAGCCGCCGAGGTCGATGAAATCCGCATTGACCCGAAGCGTTCCGTCGCCCGCCTGGGCTACCGGAGCCGCGGCAAGCGCCAAGCTTCCAAGGAGACTGACATACGGCGCGCTGATCTGCACGCTGCCGTTACCGGCGGTATAGCCAGCGCCCGCCATGGACGTGGCAGTTCCCGCAGGAACCGCCTGAACGGTGGCCACGTTGGCAGAGAAGGAGCGCCCCAGCGAAAGATTCACATCACCCGAAAACACAAGAGGCAGGACGCTTTGGTGTAACCCGCCAGTGGTGGTGTCTGTCGGGTCCGGCCCCACGACCAACGAGGTGATCCCGGAATTTGTCAGGCGGTCAACCGCAAAATGCAGCACGCCCGAAGGGACGCCACCTTGCTCGGCCACCGCACCGGGTGCCCATGCCGCGGGCACCAGGTCGCCCGACTGCTGAAACACGATGGCGGTAGACACCGGTGCGGAGGTCTGCGCCGTATTGCTACGCGTGAGACCGATGATGCTAAGGCTACCGCCTTCGGCATCGGCGGCGCCGCCATGGGCAGCGAGGTCCGCATCGAAGAACAAGCCCGCCTGAGCAGCGAGATCGATGCTACCCGCGTCGCTCCACACCGGCGTGCTCACATACTGGCTTGTTCCACCAAGGAAGCTGCCGCTGGCTGGCAGATCGTATTGATCGGAAGCACCCGACACATTGATGATGCTGCCCTGCTGGGCCACCACGTAGCCGCCGTTGCCGGTCAGCGAAACGTTGCCGCCATCGAGCACCAGGCCCGTCCGGGGAATACCCTGGCCGAGCAATCCTCCGGTGGAACTGATTCCATTGACGGCGCCAGCCCATGGATTGACCAGCGAAACACCTGACGCATCCAGCACGGCGGACGCGCCCAGCCATACCTCCGGCGTCACGGCCGGCAGGTTTTGGGGGCGATTCAGTCGATTGGTGGCGATACTGATGTCGCCGCCGGGCGCCTGGATACTGCCCAGCACCGTGGTCGCCTGCGTTCCCGCCAGGCCAACGCTGCCGCCCGCATCCGTCGTGATGCTTGAGCCCTGCCCCAAGATGACCGAGCCGCTTACGCCTGCGTAGACCGGTGCTGGTGTGGGCGTAAGCGTGGGCAGCGACCCGTTCCAATCGAGATAGCTGCCGCTACTCAATGAGAAGCCCGGTCCGTGACCGTCCGACGTGTCACGGGTGACGTAGCGGTGATAAGCGTCCAGCGTACCGATCGATGCGTAAGTGCCCTCCGGATGTGCAGCGTCCGTGGCATAGAGGTCCGCTCCCGTAGGCGCGACCAGCAGTGCCTGGTAGTTCGGCAGGAAGTTGTTGCGAGACACATGAATCTGCGTGCCCGGCGCGATCACGCCATCGGTGATCGCCGTCAGCGCATAGTTGTCAAAGCCCTTTCCGCTGAAGAACGATGGATCAAGGTAAAGGCCGTTCGACAACGGCACGGTATTGGGATCGCCGCCAATCGTGATGGACGCAGCCCCCAGGCTCAACGTGCCGCCGCCACTGAAACCGTAGCCCTGGATGGCTCCATCGAGAACCAGCGAACCGCTGTCCAACGCAGCCGGCGCGGCCTGATTGGTGAACAGGTCCAACCCGTTGACCTTCGCATAGGTCGACAGCGACACATCGCCGCCATGCCCCACCGGCACGCCCTGATTGAGCTCGACCTGATTGTCCGTATTGACATAGCCGCCGCCCGACACATCCAGCATGCTGCCCTGCTGCAGGATGATGGAGCCCGTGCCGTCGATGTTGGTTCGATTGAGACCGGCGGCAAGTGCCTGCTGCGTGGTGAGGGAGATGCTTCCGCCATCGATGTAGCGGTCGCCGATCAACGAATCCGCCGACTTGCCACCATCATTCACCCACAGGCCACGCGTGCTCAGCGTTGCTCCAGAACCAATCGTAATGTTGCCGTCGTCCTTGGCATCGGGATCAACCAAAAGGCCTTGTGGCAACGCCGCGAAATTGGCTGGTCCGGACGAGGTAATCGAAATGGAACCCGAAGGCGCGCTCAGCGCGCCAAATATGTCGATGTGCGAACCGTTCAGCGCGATGCTTCCCCCCGGCATCACGCTAAGCTGTGTACCTACCTGCTCAACGATCTGCCCATTCCCACTTCCGAGGACGCTGAAGTGCGAGAAGCCGGCGTCGCGTATCATATCGGCGGATACGGAAACCCAATAATGGAGATCCTGATCGCTGGTCGTGTCCGCCGGCTGGGCAGCCAGCACAGCATCCCACGGCGTCTGGGCATCGAAATCGGGAACGCGATCCTCCAGCATCAACGCAGACTGCTGCAGAAGGACGCCGCTGGCATAGTTGGCGCGCTGATAATAGATCGTGTTACCCGATGAAAGATCGAAACTGCCACCGTCCGGTTGCTTACCCTGACCTACCTGGTCGCGGCCTGCGAATGCCTGTGCTGTGATGTCGCCATCCAGCGCCAGCGCAGCGCCGGTCGAGACCGTGAGTGATCCCGCATCGCTGCCGACGATAAATCCGGGATCCCAACGCCCTACGCCGGCAAGCAGTGGATTGTTGTAGTACTCGGTGATGCCCCAGCGCGCGTGATCCACCGTGAAGTTGCCGGCAAATCCCACGTAATCCATATTGGGATCGGCATCGGCAATGTTGTAGACGCGCCCGTTGGCACCCAGCAGATTGGGCGTGGTCACCCAACCCGCTTGGTATGCAATATAGCCGCCATCGAGATTGAGCTGGGCGCCGCTGCGAACGATGACTTCCGAACCGTTGAGCGAAATATCGCCGCCCTTGGTCATCATCTGTGTGATGTCGCGCGGCACGTTCTGCACGTAGCCGGCCACGTTGAGAATGGGGCTGCCTACCCAGTCCAGGCCATCCGCGCGCGTGCCGCTCTGCGTGCTATCCACCAGCACGTTCTTCTGCGTGTAGAGGAAACTGTTCCGCAACAACGGCGAGTCGGCCAGCTCGTTCTGGCCGATGCGGGGCACGCTGACCAACAACGCCGACATGGGCAAGCTGACGTTGGCGAGGCCGGAGACATCGACAACGGCGCCATCATCGATATAGATGCGGCCCGCGGTGGGCCTCGTGTCTACCGTATCCGCCGCAGCAACCACCGAGAGGGTCGCGCTGGGCGCCTCCAGCAGGGAACCAGACTGCAGGGTGACCATGCCGCCGGCCAAGGAAATACTACTCCCTTGGAACGCCGCGTCCGCGGCAGCCGTGGAGGATGTGGTGCTACCATCTTTCTCGGGAAGAATTGCGGTGACCGACCCCGGGCTTAGCACCAGCGAACCATGGTGAACATAAGTAGTCGGTCCGCTCAAGGGGCGATTGGCCCCATCGCCGGCCTCAAGATCAATGCTGCCGGGGTAGCTGATGCTGGTCGAAGCCAATGCCACGCCGGACTGGGTGACGTTGTAGCCGAGCATCTGCACCAGGCCACGCCGCGCCTGCACAAGACCTGTATTCGTCGCCGTGCTGGGCACGTGCGACGCCCCGTTGATGCCGGAACCCGTGTTGGTCACCAGTAGAGACTGGCTGGAACTCCCGCTGTTGGCATTGCCGAACTGCGTACCCGCCGCCAATATCGCCTGCCCGTCGTCGGCAATGATCGAACCCGCATTGGACACATTGGGTGCCGCGACCAGCGCAAAGCCCTGTGGGCCTGTCGTGATCGATGCGCCCTTCTCAATCACGACGTCGTGATTGCGTCCGTCGGAAAAAATGCCGTTCACCAGGAATCCAGCGGTGGCAGCCGAGGTGTTGATGCCCCCGCTGATGAAGCTGGCATTGCTCGTTGCGACGTCGCTACTGAACAGGTCGAGCGAGCTGGCCAGCAGCGACCCCGTATTCACCTGGCTGCCGGCGCCGAACAGGATGCCGTTGCGGTTGAGCAGGTAGACCGTGCCCTCGGCCTTGATCTGGCCGAATATCTGACTGGGCGAGCCGCTGGGGTCCTGGATGCGGTTGAGCGCGATCCAGTTGTTGCTGCCGTCGGACTGGGTGCCGCCGCTCTGGTTGAAGTAGAGCGTGGTGTTGCGGCCGATGTTGAAGCTGTCCCAGGTGAGGATGGCCTTCTGGGCGGTCTGCTTCACTTCCACCGTGGTCTTGCCGCCGGCCGCCGTCTGCGTCGGCGCGTTGGCGTTCTGCCACAGCAGCGGATTGCTGGCGACGCCGGCGGCCACTTGCAGGCCGCCCGCCGTGATGCCGTCGGGCACCGGCGAGGACAGCTGCTGCGCCGCCTGCTGGGCGGCCTGCTGCGCGCTCATCTGCGCCGCCACGGCGGCGGCGGCATTGTTGAGGTTGGCGATGGATTGCTGCACCACGCGCTGCTGCAGCAGCTGGCCGGAGGTCTGCGCGGCGATGCCGCTGATGTCCGGCGCGCCCGGCGCCGCGCTGCCCGGTACCGGCGCCGTCGGCGCGGTGCGCTGGCCGGCCAGCCAGGCCTGGCTCAGCGGCGGCGGCGTGCCGGCCTGCGCATGCATGGCCGCGCCCATCGCCAGCGCGGCGGCGATCCACTGCGCCAGGGGACGGCGTCCCAAGACGGTGCGAGACGATATGCTGGAACCCTGCTGCGACTTGACCGGCTTGCTCACGAGACCTTCATCCCCTGTCGTTCATTGGCTACAAGCGCATCCCGGGCCGCTTGGGACCCCGACGGAAGCCCGTCGAAAAAAGACGCCCCGCTTCGGCAATAAGACGCCCAGTGCGCGGCGCGACTGAACCGTTGTCACCAAAACTTCATCGATCGCCCCAGCCACACGCCGGCATGGCGGGCGTTGACACCAAAGCTTCACCTCCGTGCCGCCGTGGACAGGCCCGCGCATGGCCTAATGCCCGGCCGGCAACGAGACCGCGGGTGGCGCCGGGTAGCTCGGCGGCGGGCGCTGCGGCAGCACGGACTTGCCCAGGTTGGACCCCATGCGATGGCTCAGCGCGGAGAAGTTGTACTGGCCGACCTGGCGGTTGGAGGGCTCGCCGACCACGCTGTCCATCGGCATGGTCCGCGCGGCGGTCGCTGCCGGCGCGGGCGACAGCGCACGGCTCAGGCAGTCGAAGGCCAGCACGGCATGCTGGTTGATGCTGACGTCCACGCAACTGGGCGGCGAGGCCGGTTGCTGCGCCCAGGCATGGCCGGCGACCACCATGACGCCGGCCCATGCCCAGCGGCGCCACGGCGGCGAACGGCGGGACGGCATGCGCGCGCCCCTTGCGCCGTTCATGGCTGCGCCGTCTCCGCCGGCTGCCGGTAGCGCTGCTCGTAGAGCCGGTCGCCATAGGCCTGCGCGGCGTTCTCCAACTTGACCCGGGCCGCCGCCGCGAACGGCTGGCGCGCCGACAGCACCGAACCGACGTCGAGGTGCTCATAGGCATCGACCACTTCGCTGCCCACCTTGTAGAGCGCCTCGTTGCGCGCGGCGCAGGTACCCAGCTCCTTATGCAGTTGGTCGAGCTGGGTGGTGAGCGTGGCATTGCGCGCCTGCTGCTCCTGCAGGCGCGCCGAGGTGGTCGCCGCCTCGGCGCGGCCCTGCTGCAGCGCCTCGTCCGCATGCTGGCGCGCCTCGCGCTCGGCGGCGAGCGCGGCGCCGCTGCCGGCGGCGCCGGACTTGTAGCGAGCCAGCTCGGCCTGGGCCTGTTCCAGCGCCTTGCGTGCCTGGTCGCGCTCGCCCTCGGCGGCGGCCTTCTGTGCCTGCCAGCCGGCCTGCTCGTTCTGCAGGTCCTGCAGTTGGCTGCGGGCATCGCGCAGCTGGCTGCGCAACTGTTCTTCCAGGCTCTGCGCGTGGATGCCGCCGGCCATGCCGAGCAGGCCGAGCGCGAGCGCCAGTCGTGACATCTGCTTCATGGATGGCCTCCGTCAGAACTTGGCGTTGATCTCGAGCTGCACCACGTCGATGGACAGCGGCGAGCCGTACACCTGCTTGGCGTTGTAGTAGCGCGCCGAAAGCCAGGTGCGCGTGGCGATGCCGTAGTCCGCGCTGAAGATGAAGCCCTTGGCGTTGGTGCCGCCGAGGTGGAAGTTGACGTCGGTGAGGCCGTCGAGCACGGCATCCGGCTGCAGGTACTTGTAGCCGAAGGTGACGTTCCAGTCGTTGGCCGCCATGGGGGTCGGGTTGCCCAGGATGCCGCGCACCAGCCAGCCGACCGGACCGCTCTTGTACGGGCCGGTCTCGTTGGGCGAGTCGCTGTCCTGGTAGTTGTTGACCGGCGTGCCCAGCCCGTTGGCATAGCGCGTCAGGGCGTCACGCGCGTGGTAGGCCATGTTGCGCACGTAGTCGGCCTGGATGCGCGCGGGCGTCTGGCCGATCTTGAAGTCGAACATGGTGGTGAAGTTGGCCAGGTGGTAGTCGTAGGACAGGCCCACCAGCTGCGGCTGCGCGTAATTGCTCGGCGAGGACGGGTCCGGCACGATGTCGCGCAGCAGGAACACCGTGTTGCCCTTCTGCATGTAGGCCGGCGCGTCGTCGTCGGTGCTGCAGTAGTTCACGCCGGTGTAGATCAGGCACGGATCGGAGAGCTTGCCGCGCATGCCATCGTAGAAGTAGTAGGCCAGCGCGGCGCTCCACTTCATGTCGTCGTCGATCTGCCAGTTGGCGCCGATCTGCGCCGCCGACAGCCAGCGCTCGTTGCTGTGGTTCTTGTCATAGCCGAAGGCCTGGTTCGGCGTGTTGTTGCCGGTGTACTGGATCGGGAACATGCCGACCGTGGCGAAGCCGTCGATGCCGTCGGTAACCGGCAGCTTGAACTGGCCGGCGATGCCGTCGAAGTTCAGTTCCGGCGAATAGATCAGGTCGGTGGCCAGGAACGGATTGGCCATGCGGCCCGCGGTCAGCGAGCCCCACTGCACCGGCTGCCAGCGGATCCAGGCGCGGTCCAGCCACAGGTCCTTCTTGACCAGCCCGCCGCCCAGCGCCTGGGTGGTGGACACCGGGCTGTTGTCGTTGCCGGTGCCGATGCGCACGCCGACGGACACGGTGTCGCCCAGCTTGGCGTGCAGGTCCAGGTGCGCCTGCATGTCCAGCAGGCTCATCCGGTTCTGCTGGGAATTGAGGATGGGCGGGTTCACGCCCTGGCTGATGCTGTTGATATCGAACGGGCCATTGCGGTTGAGCGTGGCGTAGTCGATGAAGTACGGCGAGTTGCTGCGGCTGTACAGCCACGACTCGTCGCGCACCTTGATGTCGCCCGACCAGCTGATGCGGTCCAGCCATTCCGGCAGCGCATTGGGCGTGGCCCAGTGCTCGCTCTTGGCCTGGGCCACGACTTCCTGCTTGACCTGGTCGCGGATTTCGTTGCGCACGCTCTGCGGCACGTAGGTCACGCGTACGTCGCCCGGCTGCGCGCCGTCCACCGGCGGCGACGCGGCCTGCGTGGCGGCGGTCTTGCGCGCCTGCGCCGCCTCGGCGTCGGCCTGGGCGATCAGCCCGTCCGCGTCGGCCTGGGTGATCAGCCCCTTCTTCACCATCAGGCGGATCAGGTTGATGGTCGCGTTGGGCGAGGGCGCGGCGTCCTGCGCCAGCGCCGCGGTCCCCGTGGCGGACAGCAGCACGGCGACGGCGGTGCACAGGGCTCGCCGGTGAAGGCGCGCGCCCGCGCAGTGATCGTTCCTGGAACTCATGACTTTCTCCAAGGCGTGGTGTTGCCATGCGGCAAGCAAGGGAAGAACAAGGACGAGATGTTCATGTGGGCCGCCGTCCGCGGATCGCCGCGCGCACGGGCATGCGCATGGACGGTGGTGGTGGTGTATCGATGTGCAGGCCCTGCAGTACGTCGAGCAGGGCGCGGTCGGTGTTGGCGGAGCCGCTGGGCGTGATCAGTTCGACGCGCGAGATGCGACCATCCGCCTCGATCCACAGGCTGGCCTGCACCTCGAAGGCGAGCCGGCGCGTGCGGTCGTCGCGTTGGATGGCCTGCTGCAGCGCATAGCCCAGGTACTGTTCGTAGGAGGCGCCGCCGACGCCATTGCCGCCGCCGCTGCCGACCATGCCGCCGCCCTCGCCCGCGCCGATGTTGAACGAGTCGTTGCCCGCCTGGGCCGGCCCATTGATGGTCACCTGCTTGGCCAGGTCCGGCGCCTGCTTGGGCGCCTCGACCGGCTTCATCGGCTCGTTCGGCTTGGGCAGCTCCTGCTTGGTCTCCTCGACCTTCCTGGGCTCGGGCGGCTTTTCCTTGGGCGGCGGGGGCGGCGGCAATGGCGTGATGGTGGCGATGCGCGGCGCGGAACGCCGCACGCCCACCTGGTGCCCGGCGAAATGCCACAGCAGCAGCAACGCCGCCACGATGGCCGCGCCGCCCGCAAGGCGTCCGCGCCAGCGTTTCCATCCCCCGTTCCGTGGTGCCGATGCGTTCATCGCAGGTCTCCGCACCATCAGCCCGGCTGCTTGCCGGTGACCAGGCCGACCTGGGAAAGATCGAGCCGGCGCAGCAGGTCGAGGATGTCCACCACCTTCTGGTACTGCACGTTGGAGTCGCCCTTCACGATCACCGGGAAGTCGGGCGTCAGTGCCTTCTGCGTGCGCAGCCGCTGCTCCAGCTCGCCCAGCGTCACCGGAAACGCGTCCAGGAAGATCTGCCCGCTGTCGGAGACGGTGATGGCCTTGGTCTGCGGCTTGGCCAGGCTGACCGAGGCGCTGGCCTTGGGTAGGTTCACCTTCACGCCCTGCACCGAGGCCGTGGTCATGATGATGAAGATCACCAGCAGCACGTACGCCAGGTCGAGCATCGGCGTGATGTTGATGTCGTCGTAGGGCTTGTCGTCGTCTTGGACCTGCATGGCGGCTCCCCTCAGGCGCCGACCGTGTTCTGGTCGGCCTCCCGGTGCAGTTCGGCCAGCCGGGTGACGAACTCGTCGACGAACACCTGCATGTTCGCCGTCACCGCCTTGTTGCGGGTCAGCAGGTAGTTGTAGCCAAACAGCGCGGGGATGGCGACGAACAGGCCAGCCACGGTGGCGAGCAGCGCCGCCGCGATGCCCGGCGCGATGGCGTTGACGTTGACGTCGCCCGCCGCGGCAATGGCGGCGAAGGTGATCATCACGCCGACCACGGTGCCGAGCAGGCCGAGGAACGGACCGCCGGAGATGGCGATGGTGAGCATCACCATCGAGCGCGACAGCTGCTGGTTCTCGCGCACCAGGGTGGAATCCATCACCGCACGGATGGCCTCGATCGACTCGGTGGCGATCACCACGCGGCCCTGCGCGTCGCGACGGCGCCACACTTCCTTCTTGCCGGTCTCGTACAGGCGGTACAGCGAGGAATCGCGCAGCTCCACGCGCGTGGCCGGCGCCTCGCCGGACAGGCCCAGCAGGTCGCTGCCCAGGTCGCGGAAGCGGTTGAGGAAGCGCTCGTTGGCGGCGCTCACGGCGCCGACGTAGCGCGCCTTGTTCCACATCACTACCCACGACAGCAGGCCCATCGCGATGAGGATGGCGATGACCACCCAGGCATCGGCGGTGACCGACTTGACGATGATGCCGAAGTAGCCGAAGCCGAAGCCGGACTTCTTCTCGTCCTCGCCGTATTGCAGCAGGCGCGACTCGGCACCCTGCGAGGCGGCGTCCATGGCGATCAGCGCGGCGGGGCGCGCCACGCGCGACAGGCGCAGTTCGTCCATCTCGCCCAGGAAGTTGGCCAGCTCCGGGCCCTGTCCATCGGCGGCTGGCGCCTCGCCGCCGACGGTGGCGACGGTGCTGAAGGCCGGCATCGGCGCCGCCACCTCGGCGTAGGGACGGCCATCCACGAACAGGCGTACGCGGCTGGCGTCGCCGGTCACCGCCAGGTGGGTCCACTGGCCCGCCTTGAGCGGCTCGCCGGCGGCACTGCGCTGCGGCTGCTCGCCGCCGATCTCCACGAACGGGGCGCCGCCGGCCAGGCCGATCAGCAGCGCGCGTCCATCCTGGCGGCGCGCGTACAGGGCGGTGGGCGTGGCGGGCAGCGCGTCGAGCTTGATCCACGCGCTGAAGGTGAAGCCGCCGCCCGCGGCCACGTTGAGCGAGGTGCTGGCCGGCAGTTCCAGCATCGTGGTGCCGTCGAAGCGCGCCGCGTGGCCGACGATGCCGCCGTCGACGGAGCGCACGGCGCCCTTCTGCGCGTTGTTGGCGTAGGCGGTGGCATCCTTGGGCAGGCCGCCGGCCGCGTCGTCGAAGTGGTAGACCAGGGCGTAGTCGGCATCGAAGCTCGCCGCGCCGCTGCTCTGCGCCGGCGCCTTGGCGTTGCCGTAGTACATATAGATGGTCTGCTGCCCGTTCGTGGGCAGGTCGCTGGCGTCCACCCAGATCTGGCCGACGCCCATCACCGGGTCGAAGCTCTCCACCTCGTAGTTCATCGGCGTCTTGCCGTCGGCCGCGATGAAGCGCAGGTCCGCGCCGTTCTTGGCCACGCCGTCGAACTGGAAGTTGCCCGAATGCAGGCGCACCAGCAGCGGCACGCGGCCGGCCGCCGGCGCCATGCCCGCGCCCTTGCTGCCGGTATCGATGGTGATGGGCTTGCGGAAGGACCAGTCGTCGTTCCACCAGGCGACGTCCGCCGCGACGGCCGGACGCGCTAGCCACGACAGGCACAGCAGGCACGCAAAGATCAGGTAACGCATGGTAGTTCCACCCCTATCCGACAGGAATCCATTTGATGAGCGGGTCATGGCCGTGCCCTCACAGGCTGGCCTTGAGACTGAAAAGCACCTGGCCGTCATGCGCGCGGGTACGCGCGCCGTCCTTCAGCGGATAGGCGAACTCGATCTGTCCGTTCACCATCCGGAACAAGCTGAAGCGCGTGCCCACGCCCGTGCTGAGCAGGTTGAAGCGGCTGCGCTGCTCGGGCAGCGGATCGATCAGCAGCACGCGCGAGCCATCGACGAACCAGTGGAAGCGCCAGTCGTCCAGGAAGCCGCCGATGGCATCGGCCAGCGACGGGCTGCGCAGCTCGGCCGAGGCCACCGCGCCGTTGTCGCCGGTCTCCTCGGCCGCCAGGTAGCCGCGCACACTGGTCTCGCCGCCCGCGGCGAACTGCTCGCTGGAGATCAGCGGCGAATCCGACAGCTGCGCGCTGCCGCGCAGCGCCAGCGAGAAACCGCCGCCCAGGGCGTGCGAGTAGTTGAGGTCCGAATGCAGGTAGACGAAGTTGTCCTTGGCCTTGTAGCGCAGGTTGTCGAACTCGACGCGCGTGCTGCCGGCGCCGCTGACGCCGAAATTGCCGGCGAGCGTGAACAGCAGGCTCGACTTGTCGCCCGCGCGCTGCCCGGTGTAGGACACGGTCAGCGGGTAGTACGTGATGGGCACGCTGGAGGTCTGCTCGCCCAGCGTGATGTTCTGGTCGAAATGCTTGCGGTTGATGGCGAACGACAGCGACTGGCCGTAGGCGCCCAGCGTGGGCAGCAGGCGCGTGGCCTCCAGGCTGAACGAGTTGCCCTTGCCGAGCACGGTGGTGCCGCCCAGCGTGTTCGCGTTGCTGTTGGACTTGTAGCCGGAGCCGAGCAGGCTCCAGTCGCTGTTGAGCGGCGCCAGGTAGGACAGCGCATAGACCTCGGCCGCATGGCGGTCCTGCGGCGCCACGATGTAGCTGGCGGAGATCGTATGGCCGGCCTGCCACAGGTTGTCGTAGCGGACGTTGGCGACGGTGCGCAGTTCGGGCGTGTCCGCGCTGTGGTCGTTGTTGACCTCCACGCTGGCGTGCAGCGGATAGCTGTCCTCGACCTTCAGCGTCACGTCCATGGTCTGTGGCAGGGTGCCCGGCTTGAGCACCGGCATCACCTGCTGGCCCGGCTGGCGGTTGACCTGGGCCAGCTCCGCCTGCGCCGCGGTGAAATTGGGCACGCTGCCCTCGGCCAGCGATGGCACCGCCTCGCGGATCGCTTCCGGCGAGTGGTACTTGGCGCCCTCCACGCGCACGCGGCCGATGCTGTTCTCCGTCACCTGCAGCAGCAGCACGCCGTTCTTCACCTGCTGCGGCGGCACTTCCACCACCACCGACTGGTAGCCCTTGGCCTGGTAGACCTTCTGCAGCGCGTCGCGCGCCGCGTGCACGTCGTCCAGGCTGCGCCCGGGGCCGAGGTAAGGCTCTACCGCGCTCTCGACCTCCACCGCGTCCAGCAGGTGGTTGCCGCGCACCAGGTATTCGTTGACGTCGAAGCGGGCCGGCGGCTGGCCGCTCGCCTCGGCGGCCTGCTGTGCATGGACGCCGGCGCTGGCGAGCGCCAGCACGCAGGCCATGGACAGCGGCCGCAGCGTCCTTCCCATCCACGCATGTCCCTTGCGGCTGCTCATACGTTCCCCCGCCCCCTGGCCATGTGCCTGGCGCCCTGCACGGACGAGATGAAAGAGGCTACGTCCACGGTCCTAACCGAAAGACGACAGCCAGGTGTCCGATTCGCGGCTTCTTGCGCGCCCGCCGCAAGCCGACGCACGGAAGGCACCCCGGGATGCCTTCCCGCATCCCGGGCATCCGCCCCGCTCACGGCCAGCACAGGCCACGGCCATCCAGACGGCCGCATCGCGATATGTCCCATCACGCCAACACCATCCCCAGGGCGGAGCCGGCGGCCCGCCCTTCCCTCATGCCGGAACGATCGCCGGGGCGCATGCCCCGGCGAAGAAAGATGGGCATCCCAGCCCTGAATGTCGTCCTTGCCCAGATAGACCGAGGTCGCAGACGAGGACTGAACCAAGTCACGAAAAATTCATGTCAGTGACTGTTTCAGCGTATTTGCGGCGCCACTGACACGGAAACGTCATGCGCCGGGTCATGCCGGGAGAGACGATGCGGCCGCCTGCGCTCCGGTGGAGCACGGCAAGCCCGCAAGGAAAGGGAAGGCTCAGCTCACCAGCACGATGCCGCCCGGCAGCGTGCGCACCTGGGCACCGAAGGCCTCGTGGATCAGCGTCGCCACGTCGCCGAGCTGGTTGAGCGAGAAGCGCGCCCGCACCTTGCGGGCCGCCAGCGCGTCGTTGGTGAGGATGATGCGACCGGGCCGGTAGCGATTGATCTCCGCCACGACGTCGGCCAGGGGCTGGTCGTCGAACATCAGCACCCGGCGGCGCCAGGCGATGGCGGCCTCGGTGTCGGCGGGCGTCGCCGCTTCCAGGCCGAGGCTGCCGTAGCCCGCCTGCTCGGCGCGGCCGAGCGATTCGCTGCGCCCCAGGTATTCCAGACGCACGCGGCCATCCAGGCCGGTCACCTCGACCTTGCCGTCGAGGCAGCGCACATTGCACTGCGCGCCGGCCGGGGCGCTGATGCGTCCCTGCAGGGCCTGCACCACGAAGCTGCCGGCCAGCCCGCCCGGCGTCCGCAACTGGATTTCGCCGGTAAGCAGCTCGATACCCATCGGCTGGCCGTGCAGCATGCGCACGTTCATGGCGGTCTGCGTGTTCATCTCCACCACCACGCCGCCCCCCAGCTGCACCTGACGCTGCTCGCCGGTGGCGGTGTGGTAGTCGGCCAGCACGTCCGGCAGGCTGGGCCACCACTGCAGCGGCGAGCGCGCCGCCACCAGCAGGGCCGCCGAGGCGGCCACGGCGCCGCCGAGGAAGGCGCGCCGGCTCATGCCGCGCGGGGCACGCCCGCCCGTGCCGGACGGCGCCAGCGGCTCGCGGCGTGCCAAGTTGCGCGCGGCGGCGCCCAGGTTGTCCCATAGCAGGCGGGTTTCGGCGAAGGCCTGGGCATGCGCCAGGCTCTGCGCGCACCAGCGCCGGAAATCCTGCGCATCGACCGTGGTGGCACGGCCGGAAGTGAGCAGCAGCAGCCACTCGCGCGCCTCGCGGTGCAGCGCGGAATCGTGGCCTGTCGTGGAAAGACGCGAACTCATACTCTTCAAGACTCTTTTCCGGCCCCGGGACCGAACCGCTGGACCACGCGCCGATCGAGACGTGCGCCACAATGCTCGAGCGCGCGCTTGAGCTCCTTGCCGACCATGCGCACCGAAATGCGGAACCGGTCGGCGATCTCCTGCTGCGGCAGGTCCTCGACCCGGGCCGCGATCAGGATGGCCCGCTGGCGCGCGGTCAGCTCCTCCATCGCGCGCTCCAGCGCGGCCACCTCGATGCGCGCGTGCACCACGCGGGCGGGGTCCAGCGCGTCGTCGGCGAAGTGCAGCAGGTCCTGCACCTCCTCGCCGCTGAGGTAGCGCGCCTCCGCCTGCCGCTGGTCCGCCGCCACGTTCAGCGCCATGCGGAACAGGTAACCTGCCGGGTTGTGCGAGACGGCGGTGGCCTCGCCCATGCGCTCGACCCGCAGGTAGGTTTCCTGCAACACGTCATTGACCAGTTCGTCGGAACCCAGGCGCCGGCGCAGCCGCTTGCGCAGCTCCGGCTGCCATTCGATGAACAGGGCCAGCAACGATAGCGAGGACGGTTCCATGGCGCCCTCAGCGATGCGTCGCGGCGGCCGGCTGGCATCGCGCGGCGCGCGAGGAACCGGCAGGCAGCAGCAGCAGGGTCAACGGCTGGCCGAGCGCGGCCGGCGGCGGTTCCAGTTGGACGCGCTTGAGCGCGGACTCGATGGCCTCGTCCCGCGCGGGCTGCCCCGTGCTGCCCAACAGCCGGGTCTGTTCGACCTCGCCCTGCGGATCCACCCATACCTGCAGCGCCAGGCGATAGTCGCCGGGCCGGGTCGAGGCCGACCGGCACAGCGCCACCTCCACCGCCGACTGCAGCGCATAGCCATAGGCTTCGTCGAGCGGCGCCTCCGCCGCCGGCTCCGCGTCCGGCTCGCCATCCGCCGCCGATGCCGGTTCGACCGGCACCAGGGTAAAGGCCTTGTCGTTGGTGTAGTGCTCCCGCAATCCGGTGCCGGCCAGCAGGCGGCGCAAGGCGGACTCGGCGGTGAAATCGCCCCGGGCTCCCGGCGACAGCCGCCCCGTGAGCAACCGCTCGTCGACCAGCAGGGCCTGGCCGGTGGCGTCACTGAACGCTTTCACGGCCGTACTCAAGGGTTGTGGCTCGATGTCGAAGTGGATGCGCTCGCGCGCCTCATCCGCCGCCATGCCGGCCGTCGCTTGCAATCCCACCGCATGGCTTGTTCCCCAGCAGAGCCAACCCGCTATTCCCAGCACCCATCTGGCGTGCGACATGACAACTTCCAGAGACCGGAAAAATGGTCCTTGCGCCGAACGCCGCCCCTCCTGCAACCCCAGGGATGCTATCGGCGGCTTATGTCAGTTCCATAACATCCCCGGCGGGGGCGCCCGGCGCCGGCCCGCTCCGAGACTACCGGGACGGCGGCTTCACGGCCAGCGGCGGACACTGGCGTAACCTTCGGGTGATCCCGGACGAAGCCAGGTATTCAATCCCTGCAAGGAGCGTCCCATGCCAGATCCCTCCCGTTCGTCCGCCCCACCCCATCCGTGGTGGCGATGGGCCATCATCGCGGCGGCGGTGATCGTGCTGGCCGCCGCCTTCGGCTATGCCGGCGGATGGCTCGCGCCGGACCGGCTCACGCCCCGGCGCATCATCGACGGCCTGCAGCAGGATAGCGGGGTGTACCCCGGCTACCGGCGCAACCATGCCAAGGGCGTGTGCGTGGCCGGCTACTTCGAGGGCAGCGGCGCCGCCGCCCCGTATTCGCGCTCGGCCGTGTTCGGGCAGGTACGCACGCCGGTGGTGGGCCGCTTCGCCCTGCCCGGCGGCAACCCCTATGCGCCGGACAGCAGCGTGCCGATCCGCAGCTTCGCGCTGCGCTTCAACCTCGCCAACGGCCAGCAGTGGCGTACGGGCATGAACAGCATGCCGGTATTCCTGGTGGCCACGCCCCAGGCCTTCTACGAACAGGTGGAAGCCGGCCGCCCCGACCTGGCCACCGGCAAGCCGGATCCCAAGCGCATGGCGGCATTTTTCGCCGCGCATCCGGAAAGCGGCCCGTTCCTCGCCTGGGTGAAGACGGCCAAGCCTTCCGCCAGCTACGTGACGGAAAGCTATAGCGGCTTGAATGCGTTCTACTTCGTCGACGCCCAGGGCCAGCGCCATGCCGTGCGCTGGCAGGTCGTGCCCGAAGCCAGGGACGACGCCGGCACCGGCCCGGCCGCCGGCGACGGCGACTACCTGGCCGGCGACCTGCAGCGCCGCCTGGCCCAGGGCCCGCAGCGCTGGCACCTGATGGTGACGCTGGCCGGACCGGGCGATCCGACCAACGACGCCACCAAGACATGGCCGGCGGACCGCGCCACCGTCGACGCCGGCACGCTGGTGATCGAGCGCGCGCAACCGCAGGACAGCGGCCCGTGCCGCGATATCAACTACGACCCGACCGTGCTGCCGGACGGCATCGAGGTTTCCGACGATCCGCTGCTGGCCGCGCGCTCGGCCGCGTACGCCGACTCTTACCTGCGCCGTACCGGCGAGGAAGCCCACCTGCCCGGCACGGCCCATCCGGAGGACAAGCGATGAGCAAGCCCGCCGCTTTCCATCCCCTCGCTCGCCTGCTGCACTGGCTGATGGCGGTGCTGATCCTGGCGATGCTGTTCGTCGGCGTCGGCATGGTGTCCACCGTGTCGGAGAAGCACCAGTGGTTGCTGGCCCTGCACCGGCCGCTGGGCATCACCTTGCTGGTGCTGGTGGTGATCCGCCTGGTCGTGCGGCTGCGCTTCCGCCCGCCCGCGCTGCCGCGGGACATGCCTTTCCCGATGCGCTTCCTCGCCCATGCATCGCACTGGCTGCTGTATGGCCTGATGCTGGCGATGCCGCTGATCGGCTGGGCCATGCTGTCGGCCGGCGGCTACCCGGTGATGCTGGGCAGCGCGCTGCACCTGCCGCCGATCCTGCCGGCCAACGGGCTGGCCTTCGCCTGGCTGCGCGAGGCGCACCGCTACCTCGCCTACCTGCTGTTCCTCACCATCCTGGGCCATATGGCGGCGGCGCTCTATCACGGCCTGATCCGCCGCGACGAAGTGCTGCCCAGCATGACGGTAGGCGTGCGGCCCCAGGTTTCCGCCACCGCGCCGGCGGCGGACGAGCCCGCGCAGGAATAGACGTCCATCGCCCCGTCGCCCGCCTTCGCGGGCCGGCGGGGCATGCGTCAGCGCGAGGCTTCGCCGCGATCCGCCCCTTCCGGCGCCGTGCCCATCGCCTGGTACAGCGCCGCCGTATCCACCAGGCGCGCCGCCTGTGCCTGGATATCGGTCAGCCTGGCGTTCTGCCAGCGCTGCTCGCTGGCCAGCGTGGAGGGATAGGACACCGCGCCCAACCGATGGCGCGCCTGCACATCGGCATCGGACTGCCGCGCCGCGTTGGCCGCGGCCTGCGCGGCCTGCAGCGCCAGCGCATCCTGCTGCAGGGCGACCAGCGAGTCGGCCACGTTCTGGAAGGCGTTGAGCACGGTCTGCCGGTATTGCGACAGGCTGGCGTCGTAGCGGGCGATCGCCGCCTTGCGCTCGGCGCGCAGCGCGCCGCCGTGGAACAGCGGCTGCGTCAACGACAACCCGCCGCTCCAGATCTGCCCCGCCCCGGTGAACAGGTCCGCCGACCTGAAGGCGCCCGTGCCCAGCGATGCCGACAGCGAAAGCTGCGGGAACAGGTGGGCGGTGGCCACGCCCACCTCGGCGGCGGCCCCGCGCACGGCAGCCTCAGCGGCCCGCACGTCCGGGCGTTGCCGCAACAGCTCCGACGGCACGCTGACCGGCACCGCTGCCGGCAGGTGCAGTTGCGCCAGCGGCAGTGCCTCGGGCGCCTGGTCCGGCGTGCGCCCCAGGTACACCGCCAGGGCATGGCGCGCGCGCTCGGCCTGCGTGCGCAGCGGCGGCAGCGAGGCTTCCAGCGTCGAGGCGGCCTGCTGCGCGCCCAGCATGTCGTCGCGCGACGCCGCACCCAGGCGATACGAAGCCTCGGCCAGCGTCGCCTGCTCGCGCGCGAGCGCGGCCAGCCGTTCGGTCGCGGCGACCTGCTCGGCCAGCGAGGAGGCATTGACGGCGGCGATCACGATGTTCGCCGCCAGCGCACGACGCGCGCCATCGAGCTGGAAGGCCTGCTGGTCCACCTGCGAGGCGGCCTGCTTCACCGTATTGCGGGTCGCGCCGAACAGGTCGAAGGTGTAGCTCAGGCTCAACTCGCCCGCGTAGACATCGTAGAGGCTGGTGGGCGGACCGAAATCCGGCAGGGTCAGCGCGCGCTGCCGCTCGGTCAGCGTGCTGGCATCCACCGAGGGCAACCGGGTGGACCCCGCCTGGGCGCGGAACTGCTGGCGCACCGCGTCCAGCGTGTGCCGCGTGGCATCCAGCGACGGGTTGTGGCGCAGCCCTTCGTCCACCCAGGCATCCAGCGTGGCCGACCCGTATTGGCGCCACCACTCGGGCACCGCCGGCACACCCGCCACGAAGCGCTGCGCCACGCCATCCGCTTCAGCGCTCGCCTCCGGCGTGGGCGTCACGGCATACGACAATGGCGAGGGCGGCGCCGGCGGCCGGGCCGAAGGCGCGAAGGAACATCCGGCCAAGGCCAGCGCGCCTGCCAGCAGGGTCCAGCGAAACGGTGTCACGGCCTTCATGGGGCAACCTCCCGCGCCGGCTCGTCGGCCCGCACGCGGAACCAGGCGGCATACAGCGCCGGCAGATAGAACAGGGTGAGCACGGTGGCCACGGTGATGCCGCCCATCAGCGCGGTGGCCATCGGCCCGAAGAAGTTGCTGCGCAACAGCGGGATCAGCGCCAGTACCGCCGCCGCCGCGGTCAGCGTGATCGGGCGGAAGCGGCGCACGGTGGCGCCGACGATGGCCTCCCAGCGCGGATGGCCGGCACGGATGTCCTGCTCGATTTGGTCCACCAGGATCACCGAGTTGCGCATGATGATGCCGAACATCGCGATGGTGCCCAGCATCGCCACGAAGCCGAACGGCTGGTGGAACAGCAGCAGCGAGCCGATCACGCCGATCAGCCCCAGCGGCGCGGTGAGCACCACCATGAAGGTGCGGCCGATGCTCTGCAGTTGGATCATCAGCAGGGTGAGCACGGCGATCGCCATCAACGGCATCTGCTCGTTGATCGAGCCCTGCGCCTTCTGGTTCTGCTCCACCGAGCCGCCGACCTCTACCCGATAGCCCACCGGCAGGTGGCGGCGAATCTCGCCGAGTTTGGCGTCGATGGCATTGGTCACGTCCAGGCCCTGCGCGCCATGGCGCGTATCGGCCTGCACAGTGAGGGTCGGTTGGCGGTCGCGCTCCCAGATCACGCCGTATTCCAGCCCGTAGCTGACGCGGCCGAGCTGCGACAGCGGGATCGCGATGCCGTTCGGCGTGGGCAGGGCCAGCCGCTCGATCTGGTCGGGATGGACGCGGTCGGCCTTGGGCGCGCGCAGGTCCACCGCGATCAGCTTGTCGCGCTCGCGATACTGCGTGACCGTGCTGCCCGACAGCGTCATGGCGAGGAAGCCGGCCACGTCCTGCGAGGTGATGCCGAGCCGGCGCGCCTTGTCCTGGTCGATCTCGAAGCGCACCGAGCGTTCGGCCGGCTCGTCCCAATCGAACTGCACGTTGCGCGTCTGCGGATCGGCGCGCATCACGCCGGCCACCTGCTCGGCGATGCGGCGCACGGTGGCGATGTCGTCGCCCTGCACGCGGAACTGCACCGGAAAGCCTACCGGCGGGCCGTTCTCCAGCCGGCTCACGCGCGTGCGCACGGCGGCGAAGTCGCGCGGCAGCAGGCCGTCCAGGTAGCGCGCCAGCTGCTCGCGCCGTTCCACGTCCTTGGCGGTGATGACGAACTGCGCGAAGTTGGGCTGGGCCAGCTGCTGGTCCAGCGGCAGGTAGAAGCGCGGCGCACCGGCGCCGACGAAGCTGACGTAGCTGGCGATCTCCGGGCGGTCCTTGATGGCTGCCTCGAAGCGCTTCACCTGGGCCAGCGTGGCGTCGAACGAGGCGCCTTCCGGCAGGCGCAGGTCCACCATCAGCTCGGGCCGGTCGGAGCTGGGGAAGAACTGCTTGGGCACCAGGCCGAAGCCGGCCAGCGCCACCACGAACAGCGCCACCGTGCCGCCCAGCACCAGGAAGCGGTGCCGCAGACAGGCGTCCAGCCAGCCACGGAAGCGGCGGTAGAACGCGGTGTCGTAGATCTCGATGTCGCCCTCGTGGTGCACGATGGCCGCGGCCCGGGCACGACGCGCCGCGTTCCAGCGCGCGGGCAGCAGACGCGCCCACCACTCTTCGCCCGGCCTGGCGCGCTGGTGGTGCTCAGGCAGCAGGTGATAGCCCAGCAGCGGGATCACCACCACCGCCGCCAGCCACGACAGCAGCAGCGCGATGGCCGACACCTCGAAGATCGAGCGGGTGTACTCGCCCGTGCTCGACTTGGCCAGCGCGATCGGCAGGAAGCCGGAAACGGTGACCAGCGTGCCGGTAAGCATGGGAAAAGCCGTGCTGGTATAGGCGAACGCGGCGGCGCGCGCACGGCTCCAGCCCTGCTCCAGCTTCACCGACATCATCTCCACCGCGATGATCGCATCGTCCACCAGCAGGCCCAACGCCAGCACCAGCGTGCCCAGCGAGACCTTGTGCAGGCCGATGTCGAACAGCCCCATGCACAGCGCGGTGGCCGCCAGCACGAACGGGATGGAGATCACCACCACCATGCCGGTGCGGAAGCCCAGGCTCAGCAGGCTCACCAGCAGCACGATGGCCACCGCCTCGGCTACCGATTCGAGAAAATCGTCCACCGAATGCGCGACCGCGTGCGGCATGCTGGTCACTTCCGACAGCTTCAATCCCGCCGGCAGGCGTCGCTGCAGCGTGGCCACGGAAGCATCCAGCGCCTTGCCCAGGTGGATCACGTCGCCGCCGGACTGCATGGTGATGCCGATGCCCAGCACCGGCTGCGCCAGGAAGCGCATCTGCTGGCTCGGCGGGTCGTCGTAGCCCTTGTGCACCGTGGCGATGTCGCCGAGGCGGAAGGTCTGGCCGTTGATGCGCAACAGCAGGTTCGCCAGCGCATCCACGTCGCCGAACTGGCCGGTGGGACGCACGAACACGCGATCGTCCGCCGTGGTCAGCACGCCCGCCGTGGCCACCGCGTTCTGCTGGTTGATCGCCTGCGCCAGCTGCTGCGGGCTGATGCCCAGCTTGGACAGCCGCGCATTGGGGATCTCCACGTAGATGTGCTGGTTCTGGTCGCCCAGGAAATCCACCTTGGCCACGCCGGGCACGCGCAGCAGCTCGTCGCGCAACTGGTCGGCGTAGTCGTGCAGCTGCGCGGGCGTGAAGCCGTCGCCCTCCAGCGCGTAGATGTTGGTGTAGACGTCGCCGAACTCGTCGTTGAAGAACGGCCCCTGCACGCCCGGCGGCAGCTGCGCGGCAATGTCGCCCACCTTCTTGCGCACCTGGTACCAGGTATCGGGCACGCTGGCCGCCGGCGCGGAATCCTTGATATTGAAGAAGATCAGCGACTCGCCCGGGCGCGAATAGCTGCGCAGGAAATCGATCGACGGCGTCTCCTGCAGCTTGCGCGAGATGCGGTCGGTGACCTGCTCCTGCACCTGCCGCGCATCGGCGCCCGGCCAGAAGGTCTGCACCACCATCACCTTGAAGGTGAACGGCGGGTCCTCCGACTGCGACAGACGGCTGTACGCCAGCAGGCCGAACAGCGTGACCATCACCATCAGGAAGAACACCAGCGACTGGTGCCGCAGCGTCCAGGCGGAAAGATTGAAGCGTCCCTCCTCGCTCATAGCGGCGCGTCCTCCGCATGCGGCGGCGCGACCGGCACGACCTTCTCACCGGCTGACACGGTATGCACGCCCTGCATCACCACGCGCTCGCCCGCGTGCAGGCCCTCGCCGACCAACACGTCGCGCTCGCCGAAGCGCAGCACCGTGACCGGCCGCAGTTCCAGCGTGGCGTCGTTCGGGCGCACCACCCACACCGCCGGCTGCTCGCCATGGTGGAACAGCGCCGTGGCCGGCAGGCGCACTGCCTGGCGTGGATGGTCCACGGCAAGGCTGACCCGCGCGGTCATGCCGAGCCGCACCTGCGGCCCGGGCGCGTCCAGGCCCAGCTTGATGCGGTAAGTGCGCGACTGCGGGTCCGCCGCCGGCGCGATCTCGCGCACGCGCGCGGCGAAGCTGTGGCCCGGCAGCGCCAGCAGATTCACCGTCGCCGCCTGCCCCACCGCGATGCCGGCAAGGCGATCCTCGGGCACGTCGATGAACACGTCGCGCTCGCCCGACCAGGCGAAGCCGAACACCGCCTGGCCCGCGGCCAGCACCTGTCCCACCTCGGCCTGCTCGCTGGTGATGCTGCCGTCGCGATCCGCCACCAGCGTGGTATAGCGCCGCTGGTTCCGGGCCAGCGCCAGTTGCTGCCGGGCCTGGTCGCGCGAGGCCAGCGCCGAGGCATAGGCGTCACGGGTCTGCTCCAGCTGCAGCTGGCTGATCAGGTTCTGCTTCGCCTGCGCCTCATCACGGTCGCGCTGCTGGATGGCGAATACCAGGCGATGCTCCGCCGCCTCCAGCGCGGCCTGGGCGGCGGCGAGCGAACGGCTGGCATCGGCGTCGTCCAGTTGCGCCAGCACCTGTCCCTGCTTCACCACGTCACCCAGACGCGCCTGCCGCGCCACCAGCTGACCACCGACGCGGAAGGACAACGGCATTTCGTAGCGGGCATGCACCTCGCCGGGATATGGCTCCTGCGCCGCGCCATCGGCGAGCGGCGCGGGCATGGCGATCACCGGCCGCGCCGCCTCGTCGGCCGGCGCCTGCCTGCCACAGGCCGAAAGCAGCAGCAGCGCCGCCAGGGCGCCGACCAGCCAGACGGGCTGTGCCGCGAAGCCGGGCGGCGGAAGAACATCACGATGGGTCACGAACCACTCCTGCATGGGGATGCCTGGGGGGGAATACGGCGGCAAGGCCCGGCTGGCCGCCACCTCGGATTCAATTACGAATACAGATACAACTATGGATTAGAATTCACAAGTGCATGCAGATACATGACTTTGGGCACGTGCTACCATCGGCCCATGGCACGCAAGCGACTGACCCGGGAAGAAAGCCGCGACCAGACCCGCCAGCGCCTGCTGGAGGCGGGCGCGCTCGTCATCGCCAAGAAAGGGCTGGCGGCCAGCAGCGTGGAGGACATCGCCGCCCATGCGGGCTATACCCGCGGCGCGTTCTATTCCAACTTCAAGAGCAAGAACGACCTGTTCATCGAGCTGCTCAAGCGCGACCACGCGGACATCCAGCAGGGCTTGCAGGACATCCTGGACGCGGGCCTGTCGATCGAGGACATGCAGAAACAGCTCGCGCAGTTCTACGTGCAGGCCTACTGCGGCGAGACCAGCTTCGTGCTGTGGGCCGAGGCGCGCCTGCAGGCCCTGCGCGACGCGCGCTTCCGAACCCGGCTGAACACGCTGCTGCTGGAAAAGCGCGACGTGATCGCCTACTTCATCGAGAAATTCTGCGGACTGATGGGCACCACCCTGCCCGCTCCCGCCCGCGACCTGGCCTTCAGCACCATGGCGCTGATCGATGGCGTACGCTTCTTCAACGAATCGATGCGCGGCGAACTGTCCGACGAAGCGGCGCAGCAGGTGCTGAGCGCTGTGTTCACCCGCACCTTCTTCACCTGACCGCCACGCCCTGCGCGCAGGATGCGGCCCGGATGCGGCGCATCGGCGGCAAGTCGGGGCGGTCGCTTTCCCCGTCCGCCGCATCCACCGGCGCATACAGGCGACGATTGAAGTTGGTGCTTGCTTCCGCCACCAGGTAACCGCCCGCGGAGAACCCAAGCACGCCGACCTTGCGGGAATCGACGTGCCATGCCGCGGCGTGGGAGCGCACCAGCCTCAGCGCCCGTTGCGCGTCCTGCAACGCCTGCAGTGACAGCTGAAAATTGTGGGGACGGCAATCGCATCGCCAGTCATAAGGCTCGCTCGGGACTCGATATTTCAACAGGACGCAGGTGATGCCCTTGGAGGTCAGCCAATCGCAGACCTCCGTGCCTTCGAGATCCATGACCAGCATCTCGAAGCCCCCGCCGGGAAACACCACGACCGCGGTACCGGTGTTCTGTCCCTGGGGACCGTAAATCGTCATCGTGGGCTGCGATACGTTCCTGATGCCGGCGATCGGCTTGCCGCCTATCAAAGCGGCCGCATTCGCGGATTTCTGGAGACACGTGCCGCCGTCTCCCTGCACGATGCTGGCGGCCCGTGCATGATCTTTCGCGAGACCATCATGCATTGGCCACCAAGGTGTCACCGCACCGCCCTGGCCGTCATTGCGACCCAAGCATCGGCCCGTTTCGCGCGGCGCGCCGTTCCGTCGAAGCGGCATGAACCCGAGGAGGATCGAAAGGCGTGGGGTTGGCCCAGCTCATGGGGGCGTGCGCATGCGTTCGGCACTCATCTCGCGCGCCAGCACGGCAAACCGTTCCTGCATGGGTGTCGGGCGCCAGTCGCTGCGCCGGATCATGGCGATGCGCCGGCGGAGGACGCCGCCCTCGATGGGTATCTCGGCCAAGGCGCCAGCCTGCCGCTCGAACAGGAACTGGTCCAGCGACATCAGGGTCAGCCATTCGCCCTTGAGCATGAGCCCGCGCGTGACCAGCACCGAACCGCATTCGATGCGCGGCGTGGGCGGCTCGACGCCATGGGAGCGGAACAGGGTTTCCCAGTTGTGTCGCATCGGCACACCCAGCGCGGGCACGGCCCAGGGATAGGCAAGCAGGTCCTGGATGGTGACGCGCTTCCTGCGTCGCAGCGGATGCGCGCTGTTGCCCACGATGAAGAGTTCATCATCGAACAGGCTTTCCTGCTCCACGTCATTGGCGGGTGCCGGCTCGCGCATGGCGCCGCCGATCAGCAGGTCGATGTCGCCATGGCGCAGCGCCACCAGCAACTCGCCATAAGGCGCCTCGCGCACTTCCACCGACGCGCCGGGGTGCTCGTACGCGAATCGCGCCAGCAGGTCGGGCAGGAACACGGCGCGCGCCATCGGCAGCGTACCGATGCTGATGCGGCCGCCACCGTGCTCGTTGGCGGCGATTTCGTCCATTCCCGTGCGCAGTTCGGCAAGCATCAGGCGGACGAAGCGCACGAAACGGCTGGCCAGGTCGGTGGGCCGCACGGCTCGCCCGGCACGCACCAGCAATTGCGCGCCCAGGGCATCCTGCAGCTCGCGCACGGCACGATAGACCGCCGGCTGCGATAGCGCGATCTGCTCGGCGGCCGCGGCATAGCTGCCACAGTGAACGACCGCCACCAGGGCGCGCAGCTGCACCATGCTGACGCGGCGCTCGATATGGTCCATCGGTGCAAGGCGCGCCGAGCGGCGCACCAGTCGCATGCCGTGGGTGAGATAGCGCAATGCGCGCTCGATGCGAATGATCCAGGCGCGTCCGCCATCGGTCGGGCGCATGCCGGCGGCTTGCCGCTCGAACAGGCGGATGCCGAGGTTGCGTTCGAGCTTGCCGACGGCCTGGGCCAGCGCCGGCTGCGAAAGGCCGATCTGCTCGGCGGCCGCGCTCATGCCGCCGGCGCGGGCGATGACGCTCAGCGCGTCCAAATGGCGGAGGTTCAACGCATAAATCGGGTCCATGCACAATCAATAGTATTTACTTATAGCCTGATAGTAAAACGAATTTGGCAACACGCGCGATTTCGCTGACATTCCGTCACCGAACTGCAAGGGGGCGAAGGCTCCCGTGACAGTCGATACCAAACTCGAAAGTCGGGACGGCATCTTTCGCTTGCGCACCGCAGCATGGGAATCCCTCCGTTTCACGACCTTTCCTCCTTGGCGATTGTTGCAATGCAAGAAAACATACCCAGGCACCGTGGACCCACCGATCACATGAACCTCGTCGACTCCCACCTTCACGCCATCGCATCCGATACGGCCACGTACCCGAAGAACCCGATCGGCGGCCATCAGTCCGAGTGGTCGCAGAAGCGTCCGGTCGATGCGCAAGGCGTCATCAAGGCGCTGGACGCCGCCGGCATCGCGAAGGCCGTGGTGGTGCAGGCATCGACCGTGTACGGACACGACAACCGCTATGTGGTCGATACGGTGCGCGCGTACCCGGAGCGGCTGGTCGGCGTGTATTCCATCGATGCGCTGTCGCCGGATGCGGTGGAGCGGATCGATCATTGGGAGGCGCAGGGCCTGCACGGGTTCCGCCTGTTCACCACCGGCACCACCATGCCAGGCCAGTCGGACTGGCTCGGCCACAAGGATTCCTATCCGGCGTGGGCCCATGCCGAAAAGAAGGACATTCCGGTCTGCCTGCAAATGACCATGCAGGGCCTGCCGACGCTGCGCACCTTGCTGGAGCATTTCCCCAGGGTGCGTGTGCTGCTGGACCATTGCGCCCGCCCGGACCTGGACGATGGCACGCCCTACAAGGCCGCGCAGGCGTTGTTCGACATGGCCCAGTTCCAGGGCGTGCACCTGAAGCTGACCAACCGCACATTGGCCGCCGCCGCCCAGGGGCGATCCCATCCGAGGGATTTCCTCGAAAAGCTGGTGAACACGTTCGGTGCCGAGCGCATCGCCTGGGGCTCCAACTTCCCCGCGGCCGAAGGCTCGCTCCAGGAGCTGGCGGCGACGGCGCGCGAGGTGCTGTCGAGCCTGCCCGCGGAGCAGCAGGCGATGATCTTCGGCGGCACCGTGGCGCGCATCTACCCGGCACTGGCGGGAGTGGCGGCATGAGCCAGCCGGTGCACCTGCGCGCCGTGCTCAAGACCACGGCCATGACGGCACCGCTGAAGGACGGCACGCTCCGCAGCGACCGGGTGGCGCTCGATTTCACCGAGGTCGAACCCATCCACAAGGCCTTTGCGCCGATGGTGCGCGAGGCGGCGTTCGATATCTCCGAGCTGGCCATCGTCACTGCCCTGCAGGCGATCGCCTTCGAGCGGCCGGTCGTGCTGCTGCCGGTGGTGGTGGCTTCGCGCTACCAGCGCGGCTGCCTGGTCTCGTATCGCCCGCATGGCGAGGTCAGGCCCGAACAGCTGCGCGGCAAGCGCGTCGGCGTGCGATCCTACACGCAGACCACCGGCATGTGGGTACGTGCCCACCTGGTGGAAGACTACGGACTGGCCACGCCCGACATCCATTGGGTGACCCACGACCCGGCCCATGTGGAGCAGTATCGGGATCCGCCGTTCGTCGAACACCCGGCACATGGCAAGGGCCTGCTGGCGATGCTGCACGATGGCGACATCGATGCGGCGATCTTCGGCAACGACCTGCCACCGGGCGATGACTACGTGCCCGTGATCGACCATGCCAGCGCCAAGGACCTGGCCTGGGCGCAGCAGCACGGCTTCGTGCCCATCAACCATGTGGTGGCCGCCAGCGCCGAGACCTGCCGACGCGAGCCGGCTGCCGTGCGCGCCGCCTATGGGCTGCTGTCGCAGGCCGAGAGGCAACAGGCCGCGGCGACGGCCGGCCCACGCAAGACCTTGTCCGGCCTTGACGCCTTGAGCGGCCCGCTGGCATGGATCATCGATGCCTGCTTGGAACAGGCGCTGTTGCCGCGCAAGCTTAGCCTCGACGAGGTGCTGGGTCCCGCCCATGCACTGCTGGAAGGCGAGACGCCCTGACACTGCCTATCGTGCCGCTCCGTGAAAACCGGCGCGGCGCCTGCCAAGAGTTCAGCTTCACCATGACCGGACCGGTAAACCTGCAGACCCACGTAACCGCGCAGCGGCGCCCGCTCTACCGCGACCTCACTTTCCAGGTGCTGGCGGGCATGGTGCTGGGCGTGCTGGTCGGCGTGCTGTGGCCGGACGTCGGCGCCACGCTCAAGCCGCTGGGCGACATCTTCATCCGCCTGATCCAGATGGTGGTAGGGCTGATTATCTTCTGCACCGTCACCCATGGCATCGCCAGCGTTCGCGACATGGGCAAGGTGGGGCGCATCGCGCTCAAGGCCATGGTGTACTTCGAGCTGGTCACCAGCGTGGCGCTGGTGATCGGGCTGGTGGCCGTCAACGTGCTCAAGCCCGGCGTGGGCATGCACGTGGACCTGGCCTCGCTCAGGCACGGCATGGATGCGGCCGACCAGGGAGCGTCCGCGCCGCAGGGCTTCGGCGAGTTCCTCACCCACCTGGTGCCGACGTCCGCGCTGGATGCCTTCAGTCGCGGCGACATCCTGCAGGTGCTGCTGTTCTCCGTGCTGTTTGCCTGCGGACTGGCCAGTCTTGGCGACAAGGCACAGCCGGTGCTGCGCGTCGTCGATGCCACCCAGCAGGCGCTGTTCTGGATCATCCGGCTGGTGATGAAGATCGCCCCCCTGGCCGCCTTCGGCGCGATCGCCTTCACCACCGCCAGGTTCGGCGTCGGCAGCCTGCTGCCGCTGGCCAAGCTGGTGGCGGTGTTCGCGCTGACCTGCGTGGTGTTCCTGGTCGCGGTGCTTGCCCCGATTTCGCACGCATCCGGCTTCAGCCTGCTCAAGCTGATGCGCTACTTCCGCGAGGAACTGGTGCTGGTGCTCGGCACCAGTTCCTCGGAGAGCGTGTTTCCGCAGCTCACCGAGAAACTCACCCGCCTCGGCGTGGACGAATCCGTGGTCGGCATGGTGCTGCCTACGGCGTACAGCTTCAATCACGACGGCACCTGCCTCTATTTCGCGGCGGTGACGGTGTTCCTCGCGCAGGCAACCGACACGGCGCTGGGCTGGCAGGCGCAACTGGGCCTGCTGCTAGTGCTGCTGGTGACCTCCAAGGGCGGCGCGGGCGTCTCGGGCTCGGCCATCGCGGTGCTGACCATGACCCTCGCGGCGACCAAGACCATTCCCGTCGGCAGCGTCGCCCTGATCCTGGGCGTGCATCGCCTGCTGTCAGCGGGTTTCGTGTTCGTGAACATCGTTGGCAATTGCGTTGCCACCGTGGTGGTCGGCCATTGGGAGAAGGCCGTCGACCGCGACAGGCTTCAACGGGAACTACAAGCGGGCTAACAGGAAGTTCGCCTTCAAGACAACATGCAGACCGCGGCTCCTCATGGCGCCGCGATGGGGAGGGTTGTGCCTATGAAAAGTCGGATAGCACGCAAGACGTTGTACGCTGGCCTCGCCGCCGCACTACTGGTGCCCGCGGCACACGCGCAGTCCATCTTGGCATCGCCGGCGGCGCCGGACAGTGGCCCGGCAAGCAACTGGGCCGATACGTATGCCGCGGCGCAGGCGGATGCTCAGCAGAACGGTGCCGATGCTTCCGGCGCGGCCGCCGGAGCGCAGTCACCCTACCGGGAGCCGGCGCTGCCGCGCCCGGCATGGGTGCAGAAGATGCTCGACGATGGCGTCAACATCCGCGCCAACCTGGTGGACCAGTACGCCAGGAACACCGCCGGTGGTGTCCATCAGGGTGGCCACAACGTCGGCCAGTTCTATGTCGGCGCGGACCTGGACCTTGGCAAGATCCTCGGCTGGTCGGGCTCCAGTTTCCATTTCACCGTGTACCGCGACTACGGGCTGAGCCTCAACGCGCTCATCACCGGCACCTACACCAAGCAGCAATACATCTACAAGAACCCCTATCCGCGCTGGCACCTTGGCCTGTTCTCGTACGAGTTCAAGGGACTGGACGATCGCCTGGACATCCAGGTCGGCCGCCTGGGCAGCACCACGTATTTCGGCCACCTCGTGGTCAACTGCCAGTTCACCTCAGCCAACACCTGCGGCGAGCCGCGCATGCTGGTATCCGAAACCGGCCTCAGCCTGCTGCCATCGGCCACCTGGGGCGGCAACGTCAAGTACAAGACCACCGAGAGCACCTATGTCGACGTTGGCGCCTTCGAAGTCAATCCCGCTGTGCAGCCCAGCAACGGCCTGCACTGGGGCATCGAGCATGCGACCGGCTACACCGTGCCGGTCGAATTCGGCTGGGTGAAGAACGACCCGCATGCCGTGCAATACCCGTTCGAACTCAAGGGCGGCGTCTATGCAAGCACGGCGCCGCTGACCGACGTCAACCTCAATACGCGGGGTCTGCCGCTGGGCATCGATGGCGGCACCGCCGCCACCGACCACCACGTCCGCGACGGCGTCTACCTCATGGGCGACAAGGTCATCTGGCGCCCCGATCCGAATTCACCGCGCAGCTTCAATGTCTTCGGTGGCTGGGTGCAGCAGCTGGAACAGCAGGAGATCATGCGACAGCAGATCTATGCCGGCTTCGTGATGACCGGCCCACTCGCCTCCCGGCCGTACGACACGCTCGGCCTGAACGTTTCCGCATTCGAGCTGACCACGGGCGAACGCGCCTACCTCGCCGAGGAACGCTCCAAGCTCGGCGGCAGCGGCTGGAACGCGCGGCACCAGTTCGCCTACGACCTGACCTACAGCCTCCACCTCGTGAGGGGTCTCGAGCTGATGCCGAGCCTGCAGTACATCGTGCATCCGGACAACTCGTCCATTCCGAAAACGCCGGTGCTGCCGAGGAACCTGTTCGTCTATGCGATCGGCCTGCGCATGGACATCGGCGTGCTCATGGGCTTCAGGCCCGCCGCCGCCAACGATTGATGATGAAAGAGGATTGGCTATGTCCGTCGTAGTAACCCGTATCGAACGTGCCGATACCCGTGTGATCGCCGGCCTCGCCCTCGCGGGCGTCGCCACCGTGCACGAAGCGCAGGGCCGTACCGGCCTGATGCAGTCCGGCCTCCGCCCGATCTACGGCGGCGCACGCATCGCCGGCTCGGCGGTCACCGTGCTGATGCCGCCGGGCGACAACTGGATGATGCATGTGGCGATCGAGCAGCTGCGCGAGGGCGACCTGCTCGTCGCCGCCACCACCAGCCCCTGCGAGGACGGCTACTTCGGCGACCTGCTGGCCACCTCCGCCAAGGCGCGCGGCTGTCGTGGCCTGATCATCGACGCCGGCGTCCGCGATGTGCGCGACCTCACCGCCATGGGCTTTCCGGTCTGGAGCCGGGCCATCCATGCGCAGGGCACTGTCAAGGAAACACTGGGCTCGGTCAACGTGCCGGTGGTCTGCGGCGGTGCCCTGGTCCATCCGGGCGACGTGGTCATCGCGGACGACGACGGCGTCTGCGTGGTGCCGCGGGTCACCGCCGCCACGGTGCTGGAAAAGGCGACGGAGCGCGAGGCCAGGGAGGCGGAAAAGCGCGAGCGCCTGGCCGCGGGCGAACTGGGGCTGGACATCTACGGCATGCGCGAGCGGCTGGCCCAGAAAGGCCTGACATACCTTTGAGGCAATCCTCCCGGCATGCACGGCGCCGCGTGCATGCCGGCACTCCCGTATCCGGAAACCAGACTCACCATGATCATCGATTGCCACGGGCACTACACCACCGCGCCAAAGGGCCACGATGCCTTCCGCGACGCGCAGCTGAAGCACTTCGCCGATCCGTCGCTGCCGCCGCCGGCCTATCCCCGCATCTCCGACGACGAGATCCGCGACAGCATCGAGGCCAACCAGCTGCGCCTGCTGCGCGAGCGCGGGGCGGACATGACCATCTTTTCGCCGCGCGCCAGCGCCATGGCGCACCACCAGGGCGACGAAGCCGTGAGCCAGGCGTGGACACGCCATTGCAACGACCTGATCGCCCGCGTGGTCGGCCTCTACCCGGAGACCTTCATCGGCGTGTGCCAGCTCCCGCAGTCGCCCGGGGTGACGATCAGGCATTCCATCGCCGAGCTGGAACGCTGCGTCGACGAGTTGGGCTTCGTCGGCTGCAACCTCAATCCCGATCCGTCGGGCGGCCACTGGGATGGGCCGCCGCTCACCGACCGTGCCTGGTATCCGTTCTTCGAGAAGATGGTGGAGCTGGACGTGCCGGCGATGGTGCATGTCTCCGGCAGCTGCAACGCCAACTTCCATGCGACCGGCGCGCACTACATCAACGCCGACACCACCGCGTTCATGCAATTCCTGCAGGGCGACCTGTTCAGGGATTTCCCCACCTTGCGCTTCGTCATTCCGCACGGTGGCGGCGCGGTTCCCTACCATTGGGGGCGCTACCGCGGGCTGGCCGACATGCTGGGGAAGCCGCCGCTGGGCGAGCACGTCATGCGGAACGTGTACTTCGATACCTGCGTCTACCACCAGCCGGGCATCGACCTGCTGTTCAGGGTGATCGATATCGACAACATCCTGTTCGGCTCGGAAATGCTGGGCGCGGTCCGCGGCCTCGACCCGACCACCGGCCATTACTTCGACGATACCCGCCGCTACATCGATTCGCTGGGGCTTTCCGCCGAGGACGCGCACAAGGTGTATGAAGGCAATGCCCGCCGCGTCTATCCGCGCCTGGACGCACAGCTTAAGGCGCGCGGCAAGTAACCCTGTTCACTGGCTTACCAGCACCCACGACGCCGGATGGCCTGCCTGCAGCCGAAAAAGCGGTGACTTGCCAGGCCATGCCGCATCATGGCCTGAATGCCTGCTCGGAAGCCCTCTTGAGCGAAAGCGCCTCTCGTACGACATATCGCCTGGTGATACGACCGACCAATAGCCAGATCACGGCAGCCATTGGCCCACTGAACCCGATGCTCAAAACAACCATCGAGGTATATTCCGACGTGGCGGAAACGCGATGGAATGCCGAGGCCGTGACGCCGACCGTGCGCATGGTCCAGGTAAAGCCTTCATTCGGCTCGATGGAACTCACGCGCCACGTGGCTGGCCGAAGCCTGGGTTGGCGGACCGTGAACCGTGCCCCCGGACGCAACTCGGGACCATCCAGCGGCTCAATGGACGACACGGTGGGAGTCCATGCGGGCCAATCCGCTACACGTGACAGCACACGCCACACGACCGCGGCCGGTGCGGCTATATCCTGGCTTGTTTGGAAAAAGGCCGTCGTCATGGATCAAGGCTTGCGTTCAGTCAGGGCCAAATCACTTGTCGTCGGAAGGCGCTTCATCCCAGCGCTGGCCTCGGTCAATGACGGGACGCACCCTGGTGATGGTGCAATTCACTGTTGAAGAAATCGCCTAAGGCGTCCACAGCGCGCTCCTCGGACGATCTCTCTGGCAAGGGATGGTTCATGCTCATTCGACTCCTCTTGCATCGGCGCCAGGTCTGGTCAACCAGGCGATGGGAACGCCTACCAGCACGATGTGACTGAACCATTGCTCGGCCAGGGTGAGTGCCGTGAAATGCGGGAAAATGGCCGGCCAGCGCCATGGCAGGACCACCAGGTTCATGGCCGCCCACAAGAACAGGCCATACAGGCACCCCGAGCAAACCGGATGCGCCTGCGGCCACTTCAGCCGCCTTGCCATCAGCGCAAAGACCACGACCATGACCAGCATGATCGCGACGTGCACCAGCAATCCAATGAAAGCGGCCGCAACAGGTGCGTGACGCGCATCCGGCCATACGGCGCTGGCGATACCGACCAATATGACGATGGGAGGATGCCCTTCCAACCACCCATAGGCGAACGCCGAAGCGATGTCCAGGGTCGCGGCGGCCAAGGTGGCTTGCACTATCGAGCGCATCAACGATGTGCTTGCGTATGTTTCATCTTTCATGTCTGGGCTCTCGGATCGGAAGAATGGCAGCCGGCTTCGTGGACGCCAGCCGGGGCAATTGCGTTCGGCGCCGTTGCGTGGCGCCACGGAGCGGCTAATGCAGGTGCCTGAGCTTGTCGGGATTCCTGACGACATAGATAGATCGCCGCGATCTTTCCATTCTCGACGTCGAGCGCCGTGCTCTGCAGCTCGCCATCCGCTTCCTGGCTGACGAACCCGGGCAGGCCATTGATGAAACCGGCGCGCAACAGCTTCGATCCGCGCGCACGGAAGACGATGCGCGCCAGCGCTTCCAATTGCGTCATGACGACATCGATGCCCTGGATCACCTCCAGCAGCGTCGGGCGCTTGCCGCCACCGTCGGCATGGAAGCTGACGTCGTCCATCAGCATGGCGCCGAGCGCATCCATGTTTCCGCTGCGCGAAGCGGCAAAGAAAGCCTCCGCCAGCTCGATGCCACGCTGCCTTTCCACTCGGAAGCGGGGCCGTTCCTGGCGGATGTTCTTTCGCGCACGGGCGGCAAGCTGACGGCAGGCCGCAGTGTCGCGCTGGATGGTCGCGGCCACTTCCTTGAAGTCCAACCCGAACACGTCATGCAGCAGGAACGCCGCCCGTTCAAGCGGGGAAAGGCGCTCCAGTGCGAGCATCAGCGGCAGGGTGACGTCTTCCACCTCGTCCTCTTCCAGGACCGGTTCGGGAAGCCACGGACCCAGGTAGGTCTCGCGCTGATGACGCGCGGATTTGAGCTGGTCCAGGCACAACCGCGTGACGGTGCGCCGCAAGAATGCCGCCGGCTCGCGCACCTCGCGGCGATCCACTTTCATCCAGCGGATGAAAGCCTCCTGCGTCACGTCCTCTGCATCGGCCACCGAGCCGAGCATGCGATAGGCGATGCGCAACAGCGCCGGGCGCCACGGCGCGAACGTCGCCGCCGCATCCTCAGGCTTATCGGCGCTCATGGCCCGGCCACCGCTGTTGCCACGGCCCTGGCGGCGGCCGGATCGGCGAAACCGCCGCATCCCATGGCGATCCGGTTCCATCCGTTGATCACCACGATCGTCAAGGTGAGCTTGACCATTTCCTCTCCGGTAAAATGGGGTCTCAACGCCTCGTAGGCGCGTTCACGCGCGGAGGCATCGGAAAGCAGGGTCAGCGCATCCGTCCATGCGAGCGCCGCACGTTCGCGCCTGGTATAGCAAGGCGCTTCGCGCCATGCCGGCAACAGGTAGATGCGTTGCTCCGTTTCGCCATTTTCCCGGGCGAATTGGCTGTGCATATGGATGCAGCTGGCGCAACCGTTGATCTGCGAGGCGCGAATTTCCACCAACTCCGCGAGCGCAGGCTCCAGGCTCGCGGCAATGGGGGGCGCCGCACCGATCCAGGCTTTCATCAGCTCGGGCGCGGCGGCGACAGGGTCGAATCGGGCTTTCATGCATGGACTCCTCGATAGGATCGCAATACCTGGACGAGCGGCAGCCGCCGGTTGTGACATCCCACCCGCCGAGGCGCCGGCACGACGCCGGCATCATGGCGCAGGCAGGTCCAGCGCCGACCCGAGCGCGGCGGTGCGCAGGATGATCTCCCGCGCTTGGCGGCCCTCCGGTGTCGGCAGCGCGGCGTAGTTGTGCGGCTGGCCCTCGCGCAGGTGGAACTGGACCGGCACGCCTGCCGAACGGGCCTTGGCCACCAGGTCCACGCTGTCCGGGTAAAGCAGGTCGTGGGTACCGGAAAATACGATCATCGGCGCCAGTCCCGGGAATTCGCCGTTCAGTGGACTGACGTATGGGTGGGCGACATCCAGGTCGCCGGCATACAAGCGCCCTACTTCGAGCAGGCCAGGAATGTCCAGGATGGGATCGAGCGCGGCGAGCGCAGCCTGCTCCGGTCGATTCACCACCGCATTCACGCCGGGGGAAATGAGCACCATCGCATCCGGCTGCCGGTATCCGGCATGGCGCAGCCACTGGGCGGCGGCCAGCGCCATGCCGGCACCGGCCGAGTTGCCGATCAAGGTGAGCCTGGCGGGCGCGATGTCATCCATCAGCCTGCGCAGGATCTCACCCATGCGTGGCACGATGAGTTTCGCCGTGGCATCCGGTGCAAGCGGATAGATGGGCACCACGCAGCGCACACCGGCCTCCCGGGTCAGCAGGCCGATGAACCGCCAGTGCGCGCGCTCGATTTCGTTGATGTATCCCCCGCCGTGCAGGAACATCACATAGTTGCAGCCCCCTGGGTCGGTGGTTCGCGCCGTGTGATAAACCGGCCAGCCGTGCTCGTCCTTGCGTGTCACCATGACACCACGGCCCAGGCCTTTGGGCTGGTGGGACACGGGGCGCAGCGCCAGCCTGGCCACCCAATCGTGGACGGCGTCGGCCGATGCCATCTGCTGCTTGACGCCAAGCAGCCGGAACAGCCGGTTGAAGCAACGGCTCTGCCAACTTGGGCCGGCGTCGGCCGCTGGAGATACCGTTGCGACCTCGCCTCCCAGACGGATGGATGGTACCGATGGAAATTCTGCTTTCATCTAACGGGCCTATGGGCAATGGTTCACATGCCATGGATACGGATCGAATGGCGGCGGCGTCCGACCGGGTCGGAAAGCGCTATCGGACGGATGCTTTCCTTCACCCTGACGAGCCAGCTCCCGGCGATGTGACATGGCACGGCGCGGACGCCTGCCCTGCGATATGACGGTCCATGGCATCCCTTGGATACACCACGGCGACCGCGGCTAAACGAACCGCGCCCCCGGTTTCGCCAAGCCACCCGTCATGACCGCCAGACGCCCACCCACCCTGGATCGCTTCGACCACGCCATCCTGAAGCTCTACCAGGCGAATACACGCATCGTGGCCGAAGCCGGCGCCACCGTCGGGCTGTCCCCCGCCGCCGTGCGGCGGCGCCTCAAGCGCATGCGCGAACAGGGCGTGATCAAGGACGAGGTCACCGGGTGCGGTGCCTTTTGGGGAAAATGGCCAGCACTCCCCTCGACCTGCCGGCGGCGAATTCCATGGGGCGACCGAAGCAGGCATCCATTCCCGCATGGGTTGCCATGGCAATGCCTGCGTGGACTAAGAGCCTGTTCACGATCTCCACGTAGCCCGCGTTGAGTCGGTGTGCCCGCCAGGGAGTCGTGCGTGGCGAAGCGCCTGACTGGCTGTCAGGTCGAGCCGCGCGCGGCTTCCTGGCGGGCACACCGACTCAACCCTCCGGGCCGGGTCTGTTTGCCCCCAGGCCGGCGTCATCGCTCGGTCGTGTACGGACGTACACTCCCTCGCTCTTCCTTGGCCTGCGCGCAAACAGCTCCCGGCGCGGGCCACGGGGAGATCGTGAACAGGCTCTAAAGCGTCATGCCGCCGTCGATAGTGAGGCTTGAACCCGTCATGTAGCGGGACGACGCGCCTGCCAGATAGGAGACCAGTTCGGCGACGTCTTCGGTTTGGCCCACCTGTCCGAGCGGCACCAGGCCCTTGATATGCTCGATGTGCTCGATCGTCATATCGGTTTCGATGGGACCGGGCTGGATATTGTTGACACGGATGCCGCGCGGGGCCAGGTCCAGCGCAAGGCCTTTCACCATGGCTGCCACCGCGGCCTTGCTCATGCCGTAGACCGTGCCGATCGGCGTCAGTGGACGTACCGCGCTATTGCTGCCGATGGTGATGACCCGCCCGTTCTCGCCCATGTGGGCAACCGCGGCCTGAATCGCCACGTAGACACCGCGTATGTTCACCTGAAGCACCTGGTCGAGATCCGTCAGGGTGAAGGCATCGATCATGCCCAGGCGCAGAATGCCGGCGTTGACCACCACGACGTCAAGTCGGCCAAAACGTGTCACCACCTTCTCGACGGCTGCCTGGATGGCACTTGCATCGGCACTGTCGGCCTGCAAGGCAAAGGCCTGGCCGCCATCCGCCATGACGGTATCCACGAGATGCCGCGCACTGTCGGGGCGCGACACATAGGTGAAGCCCACGGAGAAGCCGTCGCGCGCCAATCGTCGCACCGCAGCCGCACCAATGCCCCGGGAGCCACCAAAGACGAGGGCTACGCTGTTATTGCTCGGATCGGCATTCACGACATATCCTTTTTATTGAATGATCGGTCAATAACTGACAACAAAAAAAGCGCCATGCCAGGCGCCGCCATTCCATAGGGTAGTTAAGCCTGCAGGCGGTCCACCGCGAAACGGGCGAGCCGGCGCAGTTCCGCCACCTTCGCCCCACTGCGGGCAGCGAGTTGGATGCCGGTCATGCTCATCAACAGGTAGTTGGCCGCTTCGCCCGGGCTTAGCGCCGGATCGATCTCACCGGCGGCCTGTCCTTCGCGAATCCGCTTGACCAGCCGCGAATGGAGGTAAGCCGAGCCCTTCGCACGAAGCTCCGACAATTGCGGCTCGGTCGAGCCAAATTCGCATGCGGAGCCTACGCCCATGCAGCCCAGCGCCCGCATGGCATCGTCGTCGACCGCCAGGCCTTCGAGCATGTCCCGGAAGCCTTGCAGCGCAGAAGCGGGAGCCTGCAAGCGAAGCACATGGGACGAGGTCGAACGCTGCTGGTAGTCGGTGAGGGCTTCTACATACAGCTGCCACTTGTCGCCAAAGGCGTTGTAGAGACTCTGGCGCCCGATACCCATGGCTTTCACCAGATCGTCAGTAGACGTGCCGGCATAACCCTTGGCCCAGAAAACGAGCCGGGCTTGCCCGAGGGCGGTTTCACGATCGAATTCACGCGGCCTGGCCATGGCGTCATCATGGCAATTATGGACTCACCGGTCAATAACACATCGTCTCATTCGCTTGGCGCAGGAACTGTGGACTTCCCGCTCCCGTCCCCGCCATCAATGGCGCTCGTCACCCTGCATGGCATGCAGGCGTCGCACGCGCACCGTGCTTCCACCTTCGTAGATCACCACATAGATGGAACCGTCGTGCAGGATGTCGTCCTTTACCAACGCCTGCGCAGGGAATACCACCGATGCGATATCCGTACCGTCCGCTTGGGGCGCGGCTTCGGCCATTCGGCGCGTTACGCGCGCTTGCATCGGCGCGAACGCTTAGTATTATGGTTGTAATCCTAATATACGGAGCCCGGCCATGCGCTATGACGCCGAACACAAGCAGAAGACCCATGACAAGGTCGTGCGCGTGGCCGCCAGGGCCATCCGCGCCGAAGGTCCCGACCGCGTCGGCGTGGCCGGCGTGATGGCGCAGGCCGGCCTCACCCACGGCGGCTTCTACGCCCATTTCAGCTCCAAGGACGAACTCGTCACCGCCGCCATCGGCGAAATGCTCGCACAGGGCCGCGCGCGCCAGCGCCATGAGATGGATGGCCGTGGTCCCGCCGAGGGCCTGGCCGCCTACATCGACTTCTATCTTTCTCCCGCGCACCGCGACGACCGCTCGAAGGGTTGCCCGATGGCGGCGCTCGCCTCGGACCTGCCGCGGCTCTCCGAGGACACGCGCCGGCTGTTCGCCGATGGCACGCGGCACCTGGCCGATACGCTCGCCGGAAAGCTGCGCGCGCTCGGCCACGACGATGCCGCGGCGGAAGCCCATTCGGCCGTGGCCGAACTGATCGGCGCGCTGTCGCTGGCCCGCATCGAGCCCGACGCCACCCGTTCCGATGCCATCCTGGCCGGCTCGCGCCGCCTGCTGAAACGCCGCCTGGGCCTGGAGGCCGCCACATGAGCATGGTCACCGAGATCGGCGCCGGCCTCGACGGCCTTGCCCAGTTGCGCGCATTCATCGCCTCGGGCCGCCGGCCCGGCATCGCCGATGCACTGGATTTCGACCTGGTCGACGCGGGCGACGGCTTCGCCGCGTTCGAAGGCACGCCGGGACCGCATGCCTACAACCCCATGGGCGCGGTGCACGGCGGCTATTTCGCCACCCTGCTCGACTCGGCCTGCGGCTGCGCCGTGCACTCCCGGCTCACCGCCGCCCAGGGCTATACCTCGCTGGAACTGAAGGTCGCCTTCCACAAGGCGATGACGCAGGATACCGGCCGCGTCCGCGCCGAGGGCCGCGTGCGCACCCTCGGCCGGCGCGTGGCGTTCGCCGAGGCCAGCCTGCTCGATGCGCAGGGCCGCCTATATGCCTCGGCCACCTCCACCCTGCTGGTGTTCGAACGCTGACCGGCCGCAGCGACTGCCCCTTCCCCACCGGACGACTCCCATGAACGATGCCGTGATCGCGGGCCATGTCCGCACGCTTTTCATTCCGCGCGCAAAGGCAGCGTGCGGCATTTTGTCCATTGCCTCTTATCGCAATAATTTACGATAGTCGCGCGCTTTCGCAGCCAGCCAGCGAGATCGCCATGCGACCTCCCGCCAGCGTCACCGCCCTGTCCGGGCCGTTCGTCGCTCCACGGAGATCTCATGAGTCGTACCCATGCATGGATGGCGCTGATGGCGCTTTCGCTCGGCAGCATCGGCACCGCCGCCCAGACCGTTGCCACCACGGAACCGGCGGAACAGGAGGACTCCGGCAAGGAGGCCGACGGCAAGAAGAACAAGGCCAGGTCCGACACCCACGCCACCCTCCCCACTATCCAGGTGGTCGGCTACCGCCTGTTTCCCTACCAGGAAGGCATGGTGATCGACCAGTCGGCCATCGACGACCAGGTCAAGGGCAACGGCGACATCGGCACCCTGCTGCGGCTCAATCCCAGCGTGCAGTTCAACGACACCGCGGCCACCTCGCGCAACATGGGCGAGATCCGCCCCGCCGAGATCAGCATCAACGGCGGCCTGTACTACCAGAACGCCTTCCTGCTCGATGGCGCCAGCTTCACCAACGACCTCGACCCGAACAGCAACAACCCCAACGACATCAACAACCCGTCCAGCCATACCCAGGGCATCGCGCTGGACACCAGCCTGATCGGCAGCCTCACCGTGTACGACAGCAACGTGCCGGCCAGCTACGGCGGCTTCAACGGTGGCGTGGTGGAGGCCGAGAGCCGCAAAGCCAGCAATAGGCTGGCCGGCAGGCTGTCCTACCGCATGGCACGCTCGGCGTGGAACGAGGTGCATATCGCCGACGCCAGCCGCACCGCGTTCGAGCAATCCTCCACGCTGGACAGCCAGCCGCGCTACGACAAGTACCAGGCCAATATGGTGCTGGAAGGCCGCACCGCCGGCGGCATCGGGCTGATCGCCAACGTGGTGCGCACCCACTCGACCATCCCGCTGCGCGGCTACAGCGCGGGCAACGTCTCCGAGCACGACGCCAACCGCAAGGACACCACTCGCCAGAACACCGCCGCCAGCCTGCGCGCGGACTGGAGCAACGACCGAGGCTTGTCGCTGGGCGCGAGCCTCAACTGGGCGCCCACCGAGGAGCGCTACTTCATCCAGAACGCCAAGGACTCCTGGTTCGACCTCAAGCAGGGCGGACCGGTGATGAGCCTGCGCGCCAACCTTGAGCGCGGCGCGTGGAATTTCCGCAACACGCTCAGCTACAGCGACCTGGACAGTTCCCGCCGCAGCGACGCGCGCTACTGGTACAGCTGGCGCTATTCGGCGGAAAAGAACTCCGGCGTCAGCACCGGCAGCCTGAGCACGGAAGGCAACTGGGGCAGCGTGGACCAGACCAACCGCAACATCGGCTACAAGCTGCTGGTGGACCACGACCCGATGTCGCTGGGCCGCACCGAGCATCGCGTGCAGTTCGGCGCGGAACTGGCCGACCGCAAGGCGAGCTACGAGCGCCTGTACGACCACTATTCCTATATCACCCCGGCCGCCACCAGCACCTGCATCGACGCCAGTGGCGTGCTCGACACCGTCGCCTGCTCGATGTCGCCGGTGCCTTACTACAGCGGCCGCGGGCAGTACCTGTCGCGCCTCACCACCTACCATGCCGGCTATTTCGAGGCGCAATCGCGCGAGTGGGCGCTGTTCGCCCAGGACGATATCCGCCTCGGCCACTGGAATTTTCGTCCCGGCATGCGCGTGGACCACGACAGCCTGAGCGGCAAGACCACCACCTCGCCGCGCTTCGCCGCCTCGTGGGATCTGTTCGGCGACCGCAACTCGCTGCTTACCGGCGGCGTCAACCGCTACTACGGCCGCAACCTGTTCGCCTACAAGCTGCGCGAGGGACGCGAAACGCTGGAAACCGTGCAGACGCGCGGCGCCAGCCTGGTGTGGGGCAAGCCGACGCAGAGCCGCAGCGCCACACGCTTCAGCGACCTGTCCGTGCCGTACAGCGACGAGTGGGACCTGGGCTTCAACCAGCGCTGGCGCAACCTGGACGTCAACCTCAAGGCGGTGCACCGCGACAACCGCGACGAGATCATGCGCTGGCGCGTGCCCAGCCTGGATACCAGCGGCTACTACGACACCAACGTCTACGAATACCGCAACGTCGGCCGTGCCAGGAGCAATACCTACACCTTGAGCGTCGGCCTGCTCTCGCCGTGGCAATGGGGACCGGCCCGTACCAACGCGCAACTGGCCTTCGACTACACCGACACCAGCCGCTCGTACACCGGCTCCAGCACCACGATGGACTACGACAACCTCTACAGCGAGAGCGCCTACAACGCCTGGGTACGCTACGAGGGCAAGCTGATGCGCTACTACGAGCTGCCTGCCGGCAACTTCAACCGGCCATGGACCGCGCGTCTGTCCACACAGACGCATATCGACTCGCTGGGCCTGCTGTGGAGCAACTTCCTCCGCTACCGCGCCGGCTACCGCGGCCGCGCCGTCACCGGCGGCGAGATGCTCGGCGACGAACTGATCGACGTGGTGAGCAACGTGCACTGGCCGCGCAGCTGGACGCTGGACAGCGCGCTGGAATACACGCTCCCTCTCACCAGCACGCAGCAGGCCTATATCCGCGTGGAGGCGATGAACCTGACCAACCGCGCCAACCTCATCAACGGCACCAACGTCTACGAACCGGGCCGCAGCTACTGGCTGGAAGCGGGCTACCGGTTCTGATGCCACCGAAGCGCCCCATGGCAGCCGGCCACATTCCAGCCATGTACCGCGATCTCCCGCGCCGGATGCATCCGGCGCTGCGCCGCTGTTCCGTACTGCTGCTGGCGGTGGCGGCCGGCACCGCATCGTCTCCCGTCGCGCCGGACGGCACCCAGGACGCCACGCCCTCGCTGGGCGAATGCGCGGCGCGCCTCGCCACGCGCACTGACCGCGTCGACACCGTCTGCCTGCGGCGGATCTATGCGCGGCCCATCGCCGCCTGGCCCGCGCCGCATCTGTCCGAAGGCGCCGCGTGGCAGGAGTTCGCGCCATTGCCTCTGCCGCCGGAGCCGGCCGGCAACCCGTCCACGCCCGCGAAGATCGCGCTCGGCAAGCGCCTGTTCGAGGATCCTCGCCTGTCGCGCTCGGGGCAGATCGCCTGCGCCAGCTGCCACGACCGCCAGCTCGGCTGGGGCGATGGGCGCAGCGTCTCGTTCGGGCACGGCCGCCAGGCCGGCCGACGCAACGCGCCGGGCGTGGCGATGGCCGCCTACGCCACCTCGCTGTTCTGGGACGGTCGCGCCGGCTCGCTGGAGCAACAGGCGCCGGGGCCAATCCAGGACCCCAGGGAAATGGCCTTCGACCTCGGCGACCTGGAACGGCGGCTGGACCGCGATGGCGACTACCGCGCGGCGTTCGGGCAGATCTTTGGCGACACCAAGGTCAGCGCGCCGCGCGTGGCGCGGGCGCTGGCCGCCTACGAACGCAGCCTGGCGCCACGGCCCAACCGCTTCGACCGCTTCCTGGCCGGCCAGCGTGGCCTGCTCAGCGATCGCCAGCTATGGGGCCTGCACCTGTTCCGCACGCGCGGCCGCTGCATGAACTGCCACAGCGGGCCGGCCCTCACCGACCAGCGCTTCCACAACCTCGGGTTGCACTACTACGGACGGCGCTACCAGGACCTGGGCCGCTACGAGGTGACCGGCGACCCCGCCGACGCGGGCAAATTCCGCACGCCGTCGCTGCGCATGGTGTCGCAGAGCGGTCCCTGGATGCACAACGGGCTGTTCCCGCACCTGCGCGGCATCGTGGCGATGTACGCGGCAGGCGCGCCGCACCCCGAACCCAGCGCCGCGCAGGTGAACGACCCGCTGTTTCCCCGAACCGACCCGCTGCTGCGCCCACTCGACCTCAGTGCCGCCGAGATCGAGGCGATCGCCGAGTTCCTGCAAGTGCTCTAGCGGGCGTGCGCGCGCATGGTCCGGGTGCGCGCTGCTTTCTTGGCGGCGGCCGAACGGCCTGCCGCGCCCTTGGTGCGGGCCGCCTTCTTGGCCGCGGCGGAACGCTGGGACGAGGTGCGCTTGCTGGCCGCCGTACGGGCCTGGCGCGACAGCGCGGACTTGCTCGCCGTGCCGGCGGGCTCGCGCTTCAGCGCCGCCTCGGTGGCGCGGCTGCGCGTGGCCGAGGTGCGCTTGGTCGTCGCCGTGCCGCGCTTGCGAGCCGCCGGCTTCTTGCGCGCGCTCTTCTTGGCGGCCGTGCCCTTCCTGGCCGTCGAGCCCTTCTTCGCCGGCACCTTGACGCCGGCCCGGCGCGCCTCGGACAAGCCGATGGCGATGGCCTGCTTGGCCGACCGGGCGCCGTGCTTGCCCTCGCGGACGTGCTCGATCTCCTCGCGGACGAACTCGCCGGCCTGCGTGCTGGCGGACTTGCCTTCGCGCTGGTCCTTGCGCGCGCGTGCCATCGCTCTCTGGGTAGGCATGACGCTGCTCCGGTCTCGAAAGGAAGGCCTATGCTGAAGGCGGCGCCGTGAAGCATGGGGCAAGGAATATTGAAGGTGCCGCCAAGCGTTCAGGGCCAACCAGCCTTAATTTTGTAGGAGCGCACCCTGTGCGCGACCGCGGAGTCATGGCCATGCCGCGGTCGCGCACTGGGTGCGTTCCTACACGAGCTTAAGGAGGGCATCATGCCAGCGCGTGGTCCTCGGCCGGATCCTCCGCCGCCACGAAGCCGCCGGTCTGGCGTTGCCACAGGCGCGCATACAGGCCGCCGCGCGCGATCAGCTCGGCATGCGTGCCGCTTTCCACGATGCGGCCCTTGTCCATCACCACCAGGCGGTCCATGCGCGCGATGGTGGAGAGCCGGTGGGCGATGGCGATCACCGTCTTGCCGCGCATCAGCAGCTCCAGACTGTCCTGGATCGCCGCCTCGGCCTCCGAATCCAGCGCCGAGGTGGCCTCGTCCAGCACCAGGATCGGTGCGTCCTTCAGCAGCACGCGGGCGATGGCGATGCGCTGGCGCTGCCCGCCGCTGAGCTTCACGCCGCGCTCGCCGACGTGGGCGTCGTAGCCGGTGCGGCCCTCGCCGTCGACCAGTTGCGGAATGAACTCGTCCGCGCGCGCCTTGCGTACGGCCTCGGCCAGCTGCGCCTCGGTGGCGTCCGGGCGGCCGTACAGCAGGTTGTCGCGGATCGAGCGATGCAGCAGCGAGGTGTCCTGGGTCACCACGCCGATCTGCGCGCGCAGGCTCTCCTGGCTGACAGTGGCGATGTCCTGCCCGTCGACCAGGATGCGCCCGCCCTCCAGGTCATACAGGCGCAGCAGCACGTTCACCAGCGTGGACTTGCCCGCGCCCGACGGCCCGACCACGCCGATCTTCTCGCCGCCGCGCACCTCCAGGTCGAGCCCCGGTATCACCCCGCCCTGCTTGCCGTAATGGAAGTGGATGTCCTCGAAGCGCACCTTGCCCTCGGTGACCGCCAGCGGCGGCGCACCCTCGCGGTCCTGCACCGCGCGCGGCTGCGAGATGGTGGTGATGCCGTCCTGCACCGTGCCCACGTTCTCGAAGATGCCGTTGACCACCCACATGATCCAGCCGGACATGTTGTTGATGCGGATGACCAGGCCCGTGCACAGCGCGATGGCGCCGACCGTGATCTTTTCCTGGCTCCACAACCACACCGCCAGCCCCGAGGTGCCCACGATCAGGAAGCCGTTGAGCGTGGTGATGCTGGCGTCCATCGCGGTGGTCAGGCGCGTCATCGCGCGCGTGCTGTCCACCTGCGTGCGCATGGCGTCGGCCACGTAGTCCTCCTCGCGGCGGGTATGCGCGAACAGCTTGAGCGTGAGGATGTTGCTGTAGCCGTCCACGATGCGGCCCATCAGGCGCGAACGCGCCTCCGACGCCTTCCACGAACGCTCCTTGGTGCGCGGCACGAAATAGGCCAGGATCGCCACGTAGCAGCCCAGCCACAGCACCAGCGGCGCGGCCAGCCAGGCATCGGCCTGGGCGAACATCACGATGGCGCTGCCGGTATAGATCACCACGTACCACATGGCGTCGACGATCTGTACCGCCGACTCGCGCAGCGAGGCACCGGTTTGCATGATGCGGTTGGCGATGCGGCCGGCGAAATCGTTCTGGAAAAAGCCCAGGCTCTGGCGGACCACGTAGCGGTGATGCTGCCAGCGGATGCGCGCGGTCAGTCCCGGCACCACCGCCTGGTTCACCAGCAGGTCGTGCACCGCCGACAGCACCGGCCGCAGCACCAGTGCCACGAAGCCCATCCACAGCAGCTCATGGCCGTGCACATGGAAGAAATCCGCCGCCGGCACGCCGTGCGCCATGTCCACGATGCGCCCGATGAACCCGAACAGCGCCACCTCCACCAGCGCAAAGCCCAGCCCCACCAGCAGCACCACCGCGAATAGCGGGCCGGCCTGGCGCAAGTAATAGGCATAGAAACGCCACACCGAGGTGGGCGGCATGCCGTCGGCGGGCGCCCTGAACGGGTCGATGAGCTTTTCGAACCAGCGGAAGAGCATGAGGGGGATGCGTCCTCGGGACGGGAGGGAATCGTTGGTTAGTGATGGTGAAGAGGGGGAGTTTCAAGTTTTGGATTGGTGGCGTAGCTACCGCCTTGCCGCTCTGAACGCTGCACGCCAACCCCGCTTGCATTCCCAACAAAATAAGATATATCGTAAGACTGTTACTTAAGATATATCGTAAACTATCCATGCGATTCCACTCATTCTTCGGCCACCACGGCCACAATCACCACCACCACGACACTTGGCCCCATGAAGCCATGGGTTTCGGCCGTGGCCGCGGCTTCGGGCGCGGCTTCGACGACGAGGGAGCCGGCGGGCGCGGCATGGGCGGCCGCTTCCGTGGCGGTCGCGTATTCGGCCACGGCGACCTCAAGCTGATCCTGCTGGCGTTGATCGCCGAGCAGCCGCGCCATGGCTATGAGCTGATCCGCACCATCGAGGAGATGTTCGACGGCGCCTACGCCCCTAGCCCCGGCGCGGTCTATCCCACCCTCACCCTGCTGGAGGAACTCGGCCATGCGCGGGTGGAAAGCGGCGATGGCAAGAAGCTGTACACCGTCACCGAGGAGGGCAAAGCCTTCCTGGCCGAGAACAAGGACGCGGTCGACGCGGTGATGTCGCGCATGAAGCAGACCGCGAAGCTGTTCGCGCGGGCGGCGGCGCCGATGGCGCTGCGCGAGGCGATGCACAACCTCAAGCGCGCGCTGCTGATGCATGGCGGCCCGTGGAATGCGGCCGAGGTGAAGCGGGTGCGCGGGATCATCCAGCGTGCGGCGGCGGAGATCGCCAAGGGGCGCGAGGATGCATGAACGCGCCGCCCTGCCCATGGACGACGCCAACGCGGCGCTGCTCCAGGCGGGCATGCGCGCCACGCCGGCGCGGCTGGCGATCTGGCGGTCACTGCGCGAAGCGGAGGACGAGCCGGATGCGGTGGAACTGATGCGCCGGGCACGCACGCTGGAGCCGCGCACCAGCCTGGGCACGGTGTACCGCTTCCTGCGCGAGCTGGAACAGCAGGGACTGGCCAGCGCGCGACCGGTGCCGCACGAGCGAGCGCGCTGGCGCTTCGGTGGCGGTGTGGACGCGCCCGCCGCGCGCGACCCGGCCGCCCTGACCGCCGTTGCGCGGCTGGCGGCGGCGTTCGGCTACCGGCTGGTGCCGATCAGAGGAGACTGACCGGCGCGCAGCGCGGCGTCCCGGCGCGAGGCCAGCCGGTCCGCCAGCCGCGTCGGTTCCGGCAGGCGATAGCGCGTGCAGCAGGCCAGCACCAGTTCCGGCGCGGCCTGCATGCTGACGCGGTGGCCGGGCGAGACGACCAGCGGGCGGATGCCGTCCTTGCTGCGCAGCACCCAGCCGATCGTCTTGCCCGTGTAGTGCAGCGGCACGCGCTCGCCGCGCAGCGGGCCGAGCGCCTCGTGCGTGCCCACCAGGATGGACTTGGCCACGCCGACGGTCGGCAGGTTGGTGGCCACGCCCAAGTGCGCGGCGATGCCCAGCCCGCGCGGATGCGCCACGCCGTGGCCGTCGACGAACACCAGGTCGGGCAGCTGCGGCAGTTGCTCCAGGGCCTGCAGCACCGCAGGCAGTTCGCGGAAGGACAGCAGGCCGGGAATGTAGGGCATCTGCGTGGGCTGTCGCGCCACCACCTCGGCCAGCGGCGTCAGCGTCTGGGCATCCAGCAGCACGGCGGCGGCGCGCGTCACCGCCCCACCCTCCTCGAAGCCCACGTCGACGCCGGCCACGAGGCGCAACGGCGGGTGGTCATCCTCCAGCCGCACGCGCGCGGCCAGCGTGACCTGCAGGGCGCGCGCGCCGGCCACGTCGCCGCTCCACGGCGGTACCATCGACATGTCGGCCAGCGTCTGCATCCCGGAAGCGTGACGCCTGTGCGCTGAACGGATCGTCAAGGCATTTATTCATTGACCGCTCCGGCAGCGGCCCGGATCATGCCGCCATGCCTATCGCATCCCGCCTGCTGCTGATCCTGTTCCTCGCCGTCGCCGGCATCCCGACCGCCTGGTCACAGAACGCCGCGAACCCGGCGCAGATCCCGCAAACCGCCCTGGCCAGCCCCGACCAGCTCAGCGCGCAGCTCGACGACATCAAGCAGGCCATCACCGACAAGGGCAAGCTCACCGACAACATGCTGGCCGATGCGCGCACCCAGGCGCAGGCCGTGCAGCAGCAGGCGGACCAGCTCACCGCCAGCCTGCTGCCGCTGGCCGAGGCACTGAAGGCCAAGCTGGACGTGCTCGGGCCCGCACCGGAGAAGGGCGCGCCGGCCGAGGCGCCCGAGGTGGCCAGCCAGCGCAAGCAGCTGAGCAAGGACAAGAGCGACCTGGACGGCCAGATCAAGCAGGCGCGCACGCTCAGCCTGGAAAGCCAGCAGCTGATCGCCCAGATCGCCGGGCTGCGCCGCGACCTGTTCCAGGCGCAGGTCAGCCAGCGCACCGATACGCCGCTGAGCGTGTCGTTCTGGAAACGGCTGGCGCAGAGCTCCCCCGACGACCGCGCCAACCTGGCCCAGCTCGGCAGCCGCGTCTGGGCGGCGCTGGCGCAGGCCTGGCAGGCCAACCGCCTGCCGTTCGTGCTGTGCGTGCTGGGCGCGGTGGCGCTGCTGGCCGTGGGACGCCGGCTGATCGAGCAGCAGATCCTGGAACTGGTCAGCAAGCGCCTGCCCTCCGGCCACCTGCGCCGCAGCGCGATGGCCCTGCTGATCGCCCTGGGCACCACGCTCACCTACGGCCTGGCCGCCTGGCTGATCTACCTGGGAGTGAACTGGGGCGGCGTGTTCGACCCGGAACTGGATGCGCTGGTGTGGCCGCTGGTCCGGCTGATGTTCTTCACCGCCATGATGGCGGGCCTGGGACGCGCGCTGCTCAGCGTGCGGCACCCGTCCTGGCGTCTGCCGCCGATTTCCGACGACCTCGCCCGGCGCCTGTGGCTGTTTCCCACCCTGCTGGCCTACAGCACATTGCTGCTCGGCCTGATCGAGCGCGTCACCAACGACATCAGCGCCAGCCTCGCCTTGGCGATGGCCGCCAACGCCCTGACCTCTACCCTGATCGGCGGCCTGGTCGCCGCCGCGCTGGTGCGCATGGGGCGGGCGCGCCGTGCGCTGGTCGCCCACGGCGACACGCCGGCCAAGCGGCCGCTGTGGGTCGGCCTGCTGGTGGCCTGCGCCTTCCTTGGCAGCCTGCTCACCCTGCTCGGCGTGCTCACCGGCTATATCGCGCTGGCCTTCTTCGTGGCCCGGCAGATGGTGCGCGGCGGCTTCATGATCGCCGCGCTGTACCTGCTGATGCACCTGATCAACGACCTGTGCGAGACGCTGCTGTCGCCCACCACGCGCACCGGCGCGCGCATACAGGAAACCTTCGGCATCCCGCCCGCGCGGCTGGAACAGGGCGCCACCGTGCTGTCCGGCGTGGGCCGCGCCTTCCTGTTCCTGCTGGCCCTGCCGCTGGTGCTGGCGCCCTACGGCGCCGGTGCCGGCGACCTGATGGAACGCGGCAGCCGCCTGTTCTCCAGCCGCTCGCTGGGCACGCTGACCATCCAGCCCGCCGCCATCTTCAAGGCCCTGGTGGTGCTGGCGGTCGGCTTCGCGGTGGTGCGCCTGCTCAAGCGCTGGCTGAGCCAGCAGCTGCTGCCAAAGACCTCGCTGGACCTGGGCATGCAGGCCTCCATCGTCACCCTGCTTGGCTATGTGGGCAGCATCCTGGTGGCGGTGCTGGTGCTGAGCACGCTGCGGGTGGACGTGCAGAGCATCGCCTGGATCGCCAGCGCATTGTCGGTGGGCATCGGCTTCGGCCTGCAGGCCATCGTGCAGAACTTCATCTCCGGCCTGATCCTGCTGGCCGAGCGGCCGGTGAAGGTGGGCGACTGGGTGAGCATCAGCGGCGTGGAGGGCGACATCCGCCGCATCAACGTGCGCGCCACCGAGATCCAGCTCAGCGACCGCTCCACCATGATCGTGCCCAACTCGCAGCTGATTACCCAGAACGTGCGCAACGTCACCCTGGCCAACGCCCTGGGCCGCGTGCTGATCAACCTGCCGATGCCGCTCAGCTCCGACGCGAGCAAGGTGCGGCAGATCGTCCTGGACATCCTGCGCAACCACCCGGTCACGCTGGAGAAGCCCGCGCCCACCGTGCAGCTGGACAGCATCGACTCCGGCTCGATGACCTTCGTATGCACCGCCTACGTGGGCAACCCGCGCGATGGCGGCAACGTGAAGAGCGACCTGTTGTTCGAGATCATCGATCGCCTGCGCCAGGCCAACCTGCCGCTGACCACGCCGCAGGACATGGTGGTGCGGACCATGCAGCCGCATGCGGATGGCGGTGGCGGGGCGCCTTCGACGACAGTGTTCCCGGGGGGAAAGGCCTGATCGGCAATGAGGGCTGGCGCTCGCTCGCCATGCTTTTTCACTCGTCATCCCGGCCTGCGCCGGGATGACGAGCGAAGAGCAATCACGCTCCTTGCCCGGATGGCAAACAAGGATCAATGGCATCATCCCCCCCCATGCCTGCCGACCTTTTCGCCCCCACCCGCAAAGCCACTCCCGCCTCCCGCATTCGTGCCGGTATCGGCGGCTGGACCTTCGCGCCGTGGCGCAACAACTTCTATCCCGCGGGGCTGGTGCAGCGGCGCGAACTGGAGTTCGCCAGCCGGCAGCTGCGGGCGATCGAGATCAACGGCACGTTCTACGGCGCGCAGAAGCCGGCGACGTACGCGAAGTGGGCGGCGGAAACGCCGGAGGGCTTCGTGTTCTCGCTGAAGGCGCCACGCTACGTCACCGAAGGCAAGCGGCTGGCCGATACCGCGCGCGGCATCGATGGCTTCGTGTTCGGCGGGCTGGCGGAATTCGGCGACCGGCTGGGGCCGGTGCTGTGGCAATTGCCGCCGTCGCGGCCGTTCGATGCGGATGACCTGGCGGCGTTCCTCGACCTGCTGCCGCGCGAACTGGACGGCCAACCGCTGCGCCATGTGCTGGAGGTGCGCCATCCCAGCTTCCTCGATGAAGCGTACGTCGCGCTGGCCCGCCGCCACCGCATCCCCACCGTGTTCACCGATTCGCCACAGTACCCATCGCTGGCGGACCTTACCGGCGATTTCGCCTATGCGCGGCTGATGCGCAGCCAGTCGCACCTCGATACCGGCTACCCCGCCGACGAACTCGATGCCTGGGCGACGCGCGCGCGCCAGTGGGCGGAAGGCGGGGACCCGGCCGAACTGCCGCATGTGACGCCGGAACGGCCGACGGAAGGGCCGCGCGAGGTGTTCGTCTATTTCATCAGCAGCGCCAAGGAGCGCAACCCGGCCGCGGCGATGACGCTGCAACAGCGGGTGGACGCTGGCGGCTGAGCCGCCGGATGCCGGAAGGCGACGGAAGCTCTACACTCGCGCCATCCGCCCAGGCAACCGTTCATGCGCGCCTTCAAACCCCTATTGCTGATGGCCGTGCTGGCCATCGCCGCCCTGCTGTGGGGCCGCCATGCGCCAACGCCACCCGTCACCAGCGCGGACACGACGCACGCCACGGCGGCCGGGCTGCCGCCGTTCCTGCCGCCCGAGGCGTCCGATACGCTTTCGCGCATCGCACGCGGCGGCCCATTCGAGCATCGGCAGGACGGCGTGGTGTTCCAGAACCGCGAACACCGCCTGCCGGCGATGCCGGAGGGCTACTACCACGAGTACACCGTGGATACGCCGGGGCTGGACTACCGCGGCGCGCGGCGCATCATCACCGGCGGCACGCCGCCCCGCGAGTACTACTACACCGACGACCACTACCGCACGTTCCGCCCGTTCCAGGTATCCCGATGAATGCGCAGTTCGATCTCGACTTCGGCGACCCGTCGCACGGCGGCATCTTCTTCGTCACCTCCGAGGATCTCGATCCGCTGGCCGAGGCCGCCGGCATGGAGGGCCTGCGCGTATGCCGCGCCAGCCTGGCCGGCTACGCCAGCCGCGACACGCTGTACGACCAGTTGACCGTCGCCCTGCGCCTGCCCGCCGATTTCGGCCGCAACTGGGACGCGCTGGCCGACAGCGTGCGCGACCTGTCGTGGCTGAAGGCCACCGGCGTGATCCTGCTGCTGGACCGGGCCGAGGACATGCGCGAGGCCAGCGAGGAAGATTTCGACACCCTGCTCGACATCCTGGAGGAAGCGGTGGACTACTGGCAGGACGAGGGCATGCCCTTCTTCGTATTCTTCGCGCTGCCCGAAAGCGCCTTCGACGAAACCTGATGCCCATGCGCGAACTGGATTTCGAACTGGACCGCGACCACGTGGAACTCAACCAGTTGCTGAAGCTGGTGGGCCTGTGCGACAGCGGGGGCGCCGGCAAGGCCATCGTTGCCAGCGGCGCGGTGTCGGTGGACGGCGAGCCGGAGCTGCGCAAGACGTGCAAGATCCATGCGGGCCAGGTGGTGCGGATCGAGGATGTGGTGATCCGCGTGCACGCCGCGCCCTAAGAGCCTGTTCAAAATCTTCGTCCGGCCACAAGCACCCCACCCCAACCCTCCCCTGCGCGCAGGGGAGGGGGCGAGAGAACGCACGTTTTTGGCTCCTCCCCCTGCACGCAGGGGGAGGTTGGGAGGGGGTAGCTTGGATAACACCGAGATGTTGAACAGGCTCTAAAGAGCCGGGGCCAGCATCGAGGTAACCGGACGAGCCCCGTAAGCGAACTAACGGGCAAGGAATCCCGCCGCCGGGGTTCCGTCCTCGTCCGCTTCGGGAGTGCCGCCATGCGCCTTCGCCGCCTTACCTGGTTTCCCCTGCTCGCCGGCCTGCTGCTCAGCCTGGGCGCCTGTGGCCTGGCCTCCGCCGGCGGCGGCAGCGCCGCCCTGCCCGATCCGGCCGTCGATGCCGCGCCCCGGCAAGGCGAGCAGGTGGCTGTGCTGGCCGGCGGCTGCTTCTGGGGCCTGCAGGCAGTGTTCGAGCACGTCAAGGGCGTGCGGCGCGTGTGGGCCGGCTATGCCGGCGGCGATGCCGCCACGGCCAATTACGAGCGTGTCAGCGACGGCGATACCGGCCATGCCGAGTCGGTGAAGATTCTCTACGACCCCGCCAAGGTCAGCTATGGCCAGCTACTGAAGGTGTACTTCTCGGTGGCCACCGACCCCACCCTGCTCAACCGGCAGGGGCCGGACGTGGGTACGCAGTACCGCTCGGCGATTTTCTATGCCGACGAGGAACAGCAGCGGATCGCCACCGCCTATATCGCCCAGCTCACCGCGGCGCATGTCTATGGCGACCCGATCGTGACCCAGGTGGTGCCGCTGAAAGGCTTCTACATGGCCGAGGCCTACCACCAGGACTACGCCGAGCGGCATCCGGACGATGCCTACATCGTGTTCAACGACGCGCCGAAGGTGGTTCACCTGAAGCAGCAGTTCCCGGCGCTGTACCAGTCACCCCGCGAGGTGGTGTCGGTGCAGTTGCATTAGCCGCCGGCCGGCTTCACGCCTCGGGCGGCACCAGCCGCAAGTGCGAGCCGCTGCCCTGCCGGCGCCCGGCGGCGAGCAGTTGCACGATCACCTCCGGCTCGACCGGCCTGGAATAGAGGTAGCCCTGCCCTTCCGGGCAGCCGGCGCGCAGCAGGAAGCGGTGCTGCTCTTCCGTCTCGATGCCCTCGGCGATGGGACTGATGCCCAGCTTGCGGCACAAGGTGAGCATGGCCTCGACGATGGCGCCATCGCTGTCGTTGTCCGGCAAGCCGGCGACGAAGCTCTGGTCGATCTTCAGGTAGGCGATGGCGCGCAGCTTGAGGTAGCTCATCGACGAATAGCCGGTGCCGAAGTCGTCGATCGCCACGCCCACGCCCAGCGCGTTGAGCGCGCGCAGGGTGCGCTCCATCTCCTCGCCGAGGCGCAGGATCGCACCCTCGGTGATCTCCAGCATCAGGCGTTCCGGCGCCAGCCGCCGCGATTCCAGCAGGGCGCGGATGTCGTCCACGAAATTGGCCTGGCCGAACCAGTGCGCGGAAACGTTCACCGCCATGCGCAGCGGCGGCACGCCAGCCCGGTCCCACTGGCTCATCTGCGTGCAGGCGGCCTGCAGCACCCACTGGTCGATGCGGCGGATCAGGCCCAGCTTCTCCGCCATGGGAATGAACTCGCCGGGCGCGATGCGCCCGCGCTGCGGATGCTGCCAGCGCAGCAGCGCCTCCACCGCCACGATGCGCCCGCTGCGCATCTCCACGCTGGGCTGGAACACCAGGTGGAACTCGTTCTCCGTCAGCGCCCGGCGCAGCTCGGAGGCCAGCGCGATGCGCCGGCGCGCGTCCGCCTGCATGCGCGGCGAGTAGAAGCGCAACGCGTTGCGCTCCTCGGTCTTGGCCGCGTACATGGCCGCGTCGGCGTTGGTGATCAGGGTGGGCACGTCGGTGCCGTCCAGCGGATAGCTGGCGATGCCGATGCTCGCACTGAGCGCCAGCTCGTAGTCGCCCACCACCACCGGCGCCGCCAGTGCGGCCAGCAGCCGACCGGCCAGCGCGCTGGCCTGCTCGCGCGAATACAGCTCGCCCAGCAGCACGGTGAACTCGTCGCCGCCGATGCGCCCTGCCAGCCCGTGGTCGCCCAGTTCATAGACGATGCGCTCGGCCACCTTGACCAGCAGTTGGTCGCCGATGGCGTGCGTGTAGCTGTCGTTCACCACCTTGAACGCATCCAGGTCGATGAACAGTATCGCCATCATGCCGCGCGCCCGCTCGGCCGCCGCCAGCGCCTGCACGCAGCGCCGCTCGAACTCGGCGCGGTTGGCCAGGCCGGTGAGCGGGTCGTGTGCCGCCATGTATTGCAGGCGCTGCTCGTTGGCCTTGGCGGTGCTGATGTTGTTGATGACGGCCACGTAGTGCTGGATCCGCCCGTTCTGGTCGCGGATGGCGCTGACGCTCAGCCATTCGGGAAAGGCGGTGCCGTCCAGGCGGCGGCTGCGCACCTCGCCGACCCAGTTGCCCTCGCGCTCGATGGTGTCCCAGATCGCATCGGGCAGCGGATCGCCGTCGGGCAGGCAGCGCAGGTCGTCGAAGCGCACGCCCTGCAGGGACGGCGCGGTATAGCCGGTCATGCGGATATGCGCCGCGTTCACCCGCGTCACGCGGCGTTCGGCGTCGGCGATGATGACGCCCTCGGCGATGCTGGCCAGCGCCTCGGCGGCGATGCGCCGCTGCTGCTCCAGGTTCACTCGCTCGGTGATGTCGCGCAGGATCGACTGGCGTACGCTCTGCGCGCCCCAGTAGGCCAGGCTGCTGCGCATCTCCACCGGACGCCGCTGGCCGCCGGGCCCGCGCAGCTCGCCGGTGACCGCGCCGTCCGCGCGATGCTGCAGCGGCACGAACAATTCGGACAGCTCCGCGCCGACCAGCGCGTCCACGCTGCGCCCGGTCCATTGCAGCGCGGTGCGGTTGGCGCCGAGGATGCGCCCGGTGGCGTCGTCCACCATCACGATGGCGTCGGCGGCGCTGTCGTACAGCAGGCTGTAGCGCTCCTCGGTGCCGCGGATGCTCAGGAGGATGCGGCGCGCCATGCGCAGCCACAGCAGCGAGGCCAGGCACGCGGTGAAGAACACGCCGAGGAACAGCACGCGGCCCAGCCACATGGCGCCCTGCGCCACTTCCAGCGAGAAGCGCTTGGTCAGCGGTTCCAGCTCGTCGTTGAGCGCGTCGATGCGCTGCCGCTGCCAATGGGTCCAGCCGGGGTCCGGCTGTCCTTGCGCGTAGGCCTGCCGCAATTCCCTGGCGACCACGCCCAGCCGAGCCAGCGGCTGGTCCGCCGCGCGCCATGCAGCCACCGCCTCGCGCATGTGCGAGACGCCGGTGCAGCAGCGCAGCATGAAGATCATGCCGGGCTTGGCGGGGGGCAGGATCCTGCCACGCTGGAACGCCAGCTCCACCGCGGCCGGATCGTAGCGGCCGGCGGCGATGGCGTCGCGCGCCCAGCCGTCGGACATCAGCAGGCCGTAGTTCTCGTCGAACGCGGCGAGGCGTTCGGCGCGGCCGGTGGCCGCATAGTCGGAAAGGTCGATCACCGCCTGCTTCTGCGCCTTGCTCCAGACACTCTCGCCGTTGAGGAACCCGGCGAGAGTGACCTGGACCTGGAGCGCGCCCCAGGTCAACAACAGGATCAGGCCGATGACGGCCACCAGCCCGTAGGCCAGTGGCCTCAAGCGTCGGGACAGCGGTCTGCCAGAGGTGCTACGGATGGAATCCATGGCGTCCCTTTTACCTGACCACTTCGCAAAGCTGCATCGCATCCCATCACACGGCTGGCGGCAGGGCCCGGCTCAGGCGGCCTGCTCCTCGACCTCTTCGACTGGCGGCTGTGCCAGACAACGCTCCAGCCCGTAGTGGAGGCTGACATAGCTGCGCTCGATGCATTCGCGCAGGTGTTCCACCTCTTCCGGGGCCGGCTGGTTGCCCATCAGGGTACAGACAATCTCCAGGGCTTCCCACGGATGGGTATCGTCATAGGCCGCATGAAGCTGTAGCCAGCGCAGCGTCGCCTTGCGGCCACCGGCGGGAAGACTATCGGCATAAGCCACGCTGTCATAGACCTTTTGCGACCATTCCCCGGTAACGCCCTCGATGGCGTAGTTGGTGGCGGCCATGCCGGCGGCCAACGTATCGCGCCCGCACACCTCGTGGCACCACTCGGCCGCGGTCTGGGTGCCGAGCGGGGGCCGTCCCTCCAGCACCTCGGCACGCGCCACGCCGGCGCCCTCGGCCCAGTCCAGCCAGTATTCGGCGTGGTTCTGCTCCACCCGGATATTGCGCACCAGCCAGCGGCGCGCGAGGTTGTCGCCGGCGCTGCGGCCGTAGCGGGTCTTCATCAGGCTCTGCGCCATGAAAGAGGGAAAGCGCTCGATCAGCGACCAGGTGCCCACCATGAAGTGGCGCATGGTGGCCAGGTCGATGTTCCCTTCCACCATCAGGTCCCACATCACGTGGTCTCGCACGCTCCGACGGGCGGGTTCGCAGGCCTCGATCACTTCCCGGGCCCAGCGCGGGTAGCTGGAAAGCTCGGCCAGCGGGCCGGTACGTTCGAAATGGGTGTTCATGCAGTTCTCCAGTCATCAGCGGGAAAGCCGCCGGCCCCCGCCGGCGGCCCGGCGCGGTGCGCCGGAACTGCATAGTGGTCAAGGCTGCAAGCGCTTGCGAACCTCCTGCTCGGGGAAAACCCTCGCGAATCACCTAACCATTTGAATAAAAAGAATAACCAGAAATGAGCCGGTATCCGCCAAGGCGCACGGCGCCACCATGGCCGCCAAGACCATGGCGCCACAAAACCGTCATCCGTCAAATTGACGGCGCTAGAGCAAGGCCGACAGCACCAGCACGATGCCCACCAGCGACACCGTCCACACCAGGGTACGCAGGTAGGGAATGCCGATGGCGTACAGCGGCAGGTAGACCAGGCGCGCCCAGAAATAAAGCTGCACGCCCCAGGCACTGTTCGCATTGCCGCGCTGGGCCAATACCACGGCCAGCACGGCGGCGGCGAAGAAGACAAAGGTCTCCAGGTAATTCCGGCTGGCCCGCTCGGCGCGCGCCGCGCTGCCCGACAGCGGGGGCGGCTCGCCTTCGCGGTTGCCCACGTTCCATGCCAGCCCGCGCTGCCGCGTGCCCAGCGTGGCCGCGAACAGCACATACACCAGCCCCAGCACCACCGACCACCCCAGCATCTTCAGCTCGACCGGCATAGCGTGCCTCCTCACGTGGGAAGTGGCGCCATCATGCGCCCTCGCCCATGCCGGCACCAGCGCGCCGCGAGCCCTTGCGGGAGCGCACCCTGTGCGCGACGAGCGCCTCGCAGTCGCACACAGGGTGCGCTCCCACAAGGGAATGGATAGGCCTACAACATCGGCAGCTTCAGCCCCTGCTCCCTCGCGCAGGCGATGGCGAGGTCGTAGCCTGCGTCCGCGTGGCGCATCACGCCAGTGCCGGGGTCGTTCCACAGCACGCGGGCGATGCGCTGATCGGCCGCCTCGCTGCCGTCGCACACGATCACCACGCCCGCGTGCTGCGAATAGCCCATGCCGACGCCGCCGCCGTGGTGCAGCGACACCCACGTCGCGCCGCCGGCCACGTTGAGCATGGCATTCAGCAGCGGCCAGTCGCTGACCGCGTCGGAACCGTCGCGCATCGCCTCGGTCTCGCGGTTGGGGCTGGCGACCGAACCGGAATCCAGGTGGTCGCGGCCGATCACCACCGGCGCCTTCAGCTCGCCCTTGCGCACCATCTCGTTGAAGGCGAGGCCGAGCTTGTGCCGCTGGCCCAGGCCAACCCAGCAGATGCGCGCCGGCAATCCCTGGAAGCGGATGCGTTCCCGCGCCATGTCCAGCCAGCGGTGCAGGTGCGGATCGTCGGGGATCAGCTCCTTCACCTTCGCGTCGGTCTTGTAGATGTCCTCCGGATCGCCGGACAGCGCGACCCAACGGAACGGTCCCACGCCACGGCAGAACAGCGGGCGCACGAACGCGGGCACGAAGCCGGGGAACGCGAACGCGTCCGCGCAGCCTTCATCCTTCGCCATCTGGCGGATATTGTTGCCGTAGTCGAAGGTGGGCACGCCCTGCGCGTGGAACGCGAGCATCGCCTCCACGTGCTTTTTCATCGACTGCCTGGCCGCCTTGGCGGTACCGGCCGGATCGCTCTTGCGGCGCTCGAACCACTGGTCCACCGTCCAGCCTTCCGGCAGGTAGCCGTTGACCGGATCGTGCGCGCTGGTCTGGTCGGTGACCGCGTCCGGGCGCACGCCGCGGCGCACGAGTTCCGGCAGCACGTCGGCGGCGTTGCCGAGCAGCGCGACCGACTTCGCCTCGCCGGCGGCGGTGTACTTCGCGATGCGCGCCAGCGCGTCGTCCAGGCCGGCGGCCTGCTCGTCCACGTAGCGCGTCTTCAGGCGGAAATCGATGCGGCTCTGCTGGCATTCGATGATGAGCGAGCAGGCGTCGGCCAGCGATGCGGCCAGCGGTTGCGCGCCGCCCATGCCGCCGAGGCCGGCGGTGAAGATCCACCGGCCCTTGAGGCTGCCGCCGTAATGCTGGCGCCCCATCTCCACGAACGTCTCGTAGGTGCCCTGCACGATGCCCTGCGAACCGATGTAGATCCACGACCCGGCCGTCATCTGGCCGTACATCATCAGGTCCTTGCGATCCAGTTCGTTGAAGTGCTCCCAGTTTGCCCAGGCCGGCACCAGGTTGGAGTTGGCCAGCAGCACGCGCGGTGCATCCGGATGGGTGCGGAACACGCCGACCGGCTTGCCGGACTGGACCAGCAGGGTTTCGTCGTCGCCCAGCTCGCGCAGGCTGCGCAGGATCGCGTCGAAGCACTCCCAGTTGCGCGCGGCGCGGCCGATGCCGCCGTACACGACCAGCTCGGCCGGGTTCTCCGCCACCTCGGGATCGAGGTTGTTCTGCAGCATCCGGAACGGCGCCTCGGTCAGCCAGCTCTTGCAGCTCAGCTCGCCGCCGCGCGGCGCGCGGATGGTGCGGGTGGTATCGATGCGGGTCGGTGCGTTCATGGCAAAGCATCCCAGCCGGAGGGGAAAGCCCGATTGTGGCGAGCCGGCCCCGCGCCCGCAAACCGCAGCGCGTCAAAACGCGGCGCGGCCACCGTCGCGACGAACATCGATGTCCGAAAACGGCGAGTCAGGACCGGGCGGCGGTGCTAGCCTGCGGCCATGGTTGCCGCATCCCTTTCCCCCTTGCCCGACGAACGCATCTGCGAGCAGGCGCGACTGAGCCGCGACGCGCGCTTCGACGGCCTGTTCTTCACCGCCGTCACCAGCACGCGCATCTACTGCCGCCCGGTCTGCCCCGCGCCGCCGCCGAAGCCGCAGCACGTGCGTTACTACGCCAGCGCCGCGGCGGCCGAGGCGGCGGGCTTTCGTCCCTGCCTGCGCTGCCGCCCCGAACTGTCGCCGGGCAACGACGCCTGGCGGCGCGGTGACCATGTGATCGCGCGCACGCTCAAGCTGATGGATGGCGACGAACTGTCGGTCGAGGCGATGGCCGAGCGGGTCGGCCTCGGCGCGCGGCAGTTGCGCCGGCTGTTCGTGGAACGGCTGGGCGCGCCGCCGATCAGCGTGCACACCACGCGGCGCCTGCTGTTCGCCAAGCAATTGCTGACCGAGACCGCGCTGCCGGTGACGGAAGTGGCGCATGCCTCCGGCTTCCGCAGCCTGCGGCGTTTCAACGCCGCCTTCGCGCAGGCGAACCGGATGTCGCCGCGCGAACTGCGCCGCCATCCCGCCAAGACCGACGGCGATGCGATCACGCTGCGGCTCGGCTACCGGCCGCCGTACGATTTCGCCGCGATGCTCACGTTCCTGCGCACCCGCGCCCTGCCGGGCGTGGAAACGGTGGACGAGACCAGCTATGCGCGCGTGTTCGGCCACGCCGAGGCACCGGGCTGGCTGCGGCTGGACGCCTGGCCGGGCGGCGAGCACGCACTGCGGCTGCGACTGCATTGCCCGCAGCCGGCACAGATGCTGCCGGTGGTGACGACATTGCGGCGCATGTTCGACCTGGACGCGAACCCGCAATCGATCGGCGAGGCGCTGCAGGCGAGCAAGCTGCTCAAGCCGCTGTGGCGCAAGCGCCCCGGCCTGCGCCTGCCCGGCGGCTGGGACGGCTTCGAGATCGCGGTGCGCGCGATCCTCGGGCAACAGGTCAGCGTGGCCGCCGCGCGCACGCTGGCCACGCGCATCGTGCAGCGCTACGGCACATCGGTGGCCAACGCGCCACTGCCCGGGCTGGAGCGGCTGTTCCCCGCCCCGGAGGCGCTGGCCGATGCCGACCTGGGCACGCTTGGCCTCACCTCCGCGCGCGCCGCTACCGTACGCGGCGTGGCGCGCGCGTTGCTGGACGGCCGCATCGATTTCCGCCACGAACAGCCGCTGGAGACATTCATCGAGCGCTGGGTGGCGCTACCGGGCATCGGCGAATGGACCGCGCACTACATGGCGATGCGCGCGCTGAGCCATCCCGACGCATTTCCCGCCGCGGACTTGATCCTGCGCCGCGCGGCGGCGGGCGGCGGGCCCGCGCTGGGCGCCCGCGCGCTGACCGAGCTGGCGGACGCGTGGCGTCCCTGGCGCGCCTATGCGGTGATGCACCTGTGGCGCGGCGCCAGCGATGCCGCCGCAACGACGACGAAGGTGGTGTGATGCAAGCGATCTGGTACGACGACATGCTCAGCCCGGTCGGCATGCTACGGCTGGTGGCCGGCGAAGCCGGCCTGCGCGAGATCGGGTTCGAACGGGGACGCCACCGGGCATCGCCGCAACTTTCATGGCAACGCGGCGCCATCGCGCCGCTGGCCCTTGCGCGGCAACAGCTGGAGGAATACTTCGCCGGCATGCGCCGGCAGTTCGACCTGCCGCTGCAACCGCTGGGCACGCCATTCCAGCGCGAAGTGTGGCGGGAGCTGACGCGCATTCCCTATGGCGCCACCATCAGCTACGGCGAACTCGCGCGCCGCATCGGACAGCCACAGGCGGTGCGCGCGGTCGGCGCCGCGAACGGACGCAATCCCCTGCCGATCGTGGTGCCGTGCCACCGGGTGATCGGCGCCGACGGCAGCCTCACCGGTTTCGGCGGCGGCCTGCCGGCCAAGCGCCACCTGCTGTCGCTGGAGGATCGCATCGCCCATGGCGACCTGTTCGGCACCGCCGCGCACGCAGGCTGAGCATCAGCCGGGAAGGATCGCGCTAGCGTCCGGTATCCAGCGGCGGCGTCACCGCGTTCTGGTACTGCGCCATCGAGGCACGCTGGCGCGGCGGATAGTGCCCGCCGTTGGTCTTGGTGCCGGCATGCACGCCCTTGGCCGGCGCCGCGGCAGCCTTGCCGTGGCCAGCCTTCGGCGGCGGCGCGGATGACTTCGCCGTCGCGGCCACGGCTGGCGCATCCTGCTGCGCATGCGCCACGCTCATCCATGCGAGCGGGACGAGTGCTATCAGCAGAACCATGCAAGCCAGAGGTCGTGTAATAGTCATACGGCTAGGTAAGAATGCGTCGTTTGCATCCATCGTACGGAACCACGCATGAAATTACCGTTTCACCTGTTGCTGTGCACGCTAGCCGCATTCGGTGCGGGTTGCGCCACTCAGCCGGCACCGGCTCCGGCACCGGTCCAAGCCCAGGCCGCCCTCTCCAAGGCCGCGCCCACGCCACTGCTATTGATCTCCATCGACGGCTACCGCAGCGACTATCTGGAACGCGGATTCACCCCGACACTGGCACAACTGGCGAAGGATGGCGTGCGCGCCACCGGCATGCAGCCATCGTTTCCGTCGCTGACTTTTCCCAACCACTACACCATCGTTACCGGCCTGCGCCCGGACCACCACGGCATCGTCAACAACACCATGACCGATCCTGCGCTCGGCAAGTTCTCGCTGGGCAACCGCGCCGCGGTCGGCAACGGCCAATGGTGGAACGAAGGCACGCCGCTGTGGGAGACGGCGGACCAGCACGGCCTGCGCACCGCCACCATGTTCTGGCCCGGCTCCGAGGCGGACATCCACGGCAAGCATCCCGACTACTGGAAGCCGTACGACGGCAGCGTCACGCCCGAGCAGCGCGTGGACCAGGTCCTTGCGTGGCTGGACCTGCCCGCCGGCGAACGCCCGGGCTTCCTCACCCTGTATTTCGACGAAGTGGACCATGCCGGCCACGCCTACGGTCCGGATACGCCGCAGGTCGACCAGGCGCTGCGCGACACCGACGCGGCGCTCGCGCGCCTGGTCGACGGCCTGCGCCAGCGCGGCCTGCTCGACCGCATCAACCTGGTCATACTGGCCGACCACGGCATGGCCACGGTGCCCGCCGACCACAGTATCCTGCTGGACAAGCTGGCGCCGCTGCACGAGGTGGACGTGGTGAGCCTGGGCGTGCTGGCCGGCATCAATCCGAAGCCCGGCCACGAGTTCGCCCGCATCGAGGCGCACCTGGAACGTCCGCAGCAGCATATGACCTGCTGGGACAAGTCGCGCGTGCCGGCGCGCCTGGCCTACGGCAGCAACCCGCGCGTGCCGCAGCTGCTGTGCCTGGCCGACGTGGGCTGGCGCATCACCACCTCGGACTACGTGGCCAAACACAAGGGCAAGCTCAGCCTGGGCGAGCACGGCTACGACAACGAGGCGCCGCAGATGCAGGCCCTGTTCGTGGCGCACGGCCCGGCGTTCCGCCAGGGCGCCACGGTGCCTTCGTTCCCGAACGTGGACGTCTATCCGCTGATGGCCCACCTGCTCGGCCTGCCCGCCGCCGCGAACGACGGCGACTACCAGGCGGTGCAGGACATGCTCAGGCCCGAGGCGAGGTAGCTGGTGTGGTGGCGCAGGGATGCTCCTCCCTTGCGACCGCCTTGCGCTTCATGACTCGTCATCCCGGCGCCCCCCCACAAAAGGGGGCGAGGGCCGGGATGACGAGCAGGTCGCGCACCGGGTGCGCTCCTACAAGGGGAGCGCGATGGCTCATTGCGGAATCGGCGGCTCGGTGCCGGGCGATGGCGGGCCCGGCAGCGGCGGCAGGCGGTACAGTCGCCAGGCGACCAGCAGGCCGGCCACGATCAGCGCGGTGACGAACACGGCCACGCCATTCCAGCCGTGCGAGGCATAGAACAGGCCGCCGCCCGCGCCGGCCAGGCTGGAACCCATGTAGTAGGAGAACAGGTACATCGACGAGGCCTGCGCCTTGGCGTGGCCGGCGCGCCGGCCCACCCAGCTGCTGGCGATGGAATGCCCGCCGAAGAAGCCGAAGGTGATCGCCACGATGCCGAGCACGATCAGCGGCAGCGGCCGCAGCACGGTGAGCCCCACGCCCAGCAGCATCAGCGCGAACGCAGTCCACAGCACCTTGCGCCGGCCCAGCCGTCCGGCCAGGTGGCCCATCCAGGCCGAACTGAAGGTACCGATCAGGTACACGCTGAAGATCGCGCCCACCATCGCCTGCCCCAGCCCGTACGGCGGCGCCAGCAGGCGGTAGCCGATGTAGTTGTAGACGGTGACGAAGGCGCCCAGCAGCAGGAAGCCTTCCGCGAACAGCCACGGCAGGCCGGCATCGCGGAAGGCCAGCGCGAAGCGGCCGAGCAGCGCGCGCAACTGCAGCGGGTGGCGCACGTGGTGCCGCGACGGCGGCAGGCTGCGCCAGAACACCAGTCCCGACACCAGCCCGATCAGTCCCACCGTGGCCACGCCCCAGCGCCAGCCCACGAAATCGGCAAGCACGCCGGCCACCAGCCGCCCACCCATGCCGCCGATCGCATTGCCGCTGATGTACAGACCCATGCCCAGGCCGATCGATTCGGGATGCATCTCCTCGCTGAGATAGGTCATGGCCACCGCCGGCAGCCCGCTCAGGGTCAGCCCCAGCAGCGTGCGCAGGATCAGCAGCATGTGCCAGTCCGGCACCAGCGCGGTCAGCAGCACCAGCAGCGCCGAGGAAATCAGCGAGGCGGTCATCACCGACTTGCGCCCCCAGGCGTCCGACACGCCGCCGGCGAACAGCATGGCGAAGGCCAGCACGCCGGTGGTCAGCGACAACGACAGCGACGCGGCGGCCGCGCTCACGCCGTAGTCCCGGCTGAACTCGGGCATCAAGGGCTGGGTGCAATAGAGCAGGCCGAAGGTGGCCAGTCCCGCGGCGAACAGCGCCAGGTTGGCCTGGCGGAAGAGAGGCGTGCCGTGGCGGATGAATCCCGGTGCTTCAGCGCCGGGCGGCGATGGCCGATAACCATCGGGAGAGCCTGCGTCCACGCCATCCTGCCTTGCCATGATCCAACCCAGACCGCCACGGGGAGACGTAAGCATAGGGCTTGCGGCATGGGCAATCGACCCGCGGCGCGGCGGCTCCTACCAACGGTGTACATCCGGCGCCCGGCCGGCGTGATACATAGTGGAACCCATGGGATCGTCGGCGTGGCCGGCCGGACCCGTACACCGGCTGGGGGGCCGTCAACACAGGGGAGAACGGTGCAACGCAGACCCGTGCTGCTCTTTTTCGCATGCCTCGTCGTGGCGCTGTGCGCGCCGCGCGCGGATGCCGCGTCGCCCGTCGCCGGCCCGCCCGCGCTGCGGATCGGCATGCTGCCCGACGCGCGCGCGTCCGCCGCGCAGGCAGAGGATGTGGTGCGGGGAACGCATGACGCCGCGTTCGCACCGGTCCGCTCGCCCTATACGCCGAACGCGGCCGGGACGCAGCGCTGGTACCGGCTGGTGCTGGACCGCGACTGGAACCAGCCGACCTCACCCGTGCTCAGCTTCACCGGCGCGGCTTATGTGCCGCTCACCGTCTATGTCCCGCCCGACTACCGGCCGCAACGGCTGTGGTTCGCGCAGACCGCGGCGGTGCAGCGCTTCTCACGCCATCGCCTGGCGCTGGAACTGCCGCACGACCTGCGCGCCGGCCAGCCGGTCTATGTGCAGGTGGCCGCCGACAGCTTCACCCGCCCGATCAAGCCCGCGCTCGCCGACCTGGCCACCTACCAGGACGAGGACCTGGACCACGTGCGCCTGGCCACGCTGTTCGCCAGCGTGCAGTTCACCATGATCCTGGCCGCGCTGTGCCTGTGGCTGCTGCTGCGCGACCGCGTGCTGGTGTACTTCATCGGCTACGCCAGCTTCCAGCTGATCTACCAGATGCTGGTCAGCGGCGAGATCTACCAGTTGCCCGGCGGCGCCCTGCTGGTGCCGCTGGGCACGCACGCGCCCTGGCTGTTCGCGGCGTTGAGCGCGCCGCTGTCGATCTCCTTCATCCTGGAGTTCTGCAACCTGCGCGAGATCACGCCGCGCGCCGCGCGCATCCTGGGCTGGATGCGCTGGCCGTTCCTGGTCGCCATACCGCTGCTGTGCCTGCCGTTCGCCGAGCGCACGCAGTGGCTGGCCAGCGCGTACAACCTGTGGTTCATGCTGTCCTCGCTGTGGTCACTGGGCACCGTGCTGCTGGCCGCGCGCCATGGCCGCCAGGCGCGCTTCTTCCTGATCGCCTGGATGCCGCAGGTGCTGTTCACCTTCCTGCGCGTCTGCCAGGTGCTGCTGCGCCTGGACCAGCCCCGCTGGCTGGAATACGGCTTTCCCTTCACCATGGCGTTCTCCAGCATCGTGGTCACCATCGGCCTGGCCGACCTGTCGCTGCGCGCGCGGCGCGAGCGCGACGTGGCCCACCACCTGGCCGACCACGACGCGCTCACCGGCGTGCTCAACCGCCGCGCCCTGCTCCGGCGGCTGCACGCGGCCATCGCCGAGGCGAACCGGCAGCGGGCGCCGCTCGCCCTGCTGTTCCTGGACATGGATCACTTCAAGTCGGTCAACGACCGCTACGGTCACCAGGCCGGCGATGCCTGCCTGCGCGCCGTCGCCGAGGCGATCGCCGACGAGCTGCGCCCCTCGGACTGGCTGGGCCGCTACGGCGGCGAGGAATTCGTAGTGTGCCTGCCGGGCGCCACGCACGAGCAGGCGATGGCCATCGGCGAGCGCATCCGCCACGGCATCGAGCACCTGCACGTGCACTCGCGCGGCTGCAGCCTGCAGACCACCATCAGCATGGGTGTGGCCAGCCTGCAAGGCGATGCCGACACCAGCGACGAGCTGATCGCCCGCGCCGACAATGCGCTGTATCGCGCCAAGACCGACGGGCGCAACCGCATCGTTGCCCACGCGCCATTGCCCGCCACGGTGTGCAAAAGCGCCTAGCGCCGCGTCGCCAGCACGCCGTCCAGGGCCAATTGCGCCTTGAAGCCCGCCTTCTCCAGCCGCCCGGCCACCTCGCGCGGCACGTCGCGGGCGCTGGTGAGCCTGTTGGGACTGCCGGTGTAGTGGAACAGCCGCCCGCCGCGACGCAGCACGCGCGCGAGCTGGTCGTAGAACGCCTGCGAGTACAGCTCGCCGGCGATGCCGAAGCGCGGCGGATCGTGCAGCAGCGCATCCACCGAGGCGTCGGCGATCCGCACGATGGCCTGCGACACGTCCGCCTGCACGAGTTGCAACCGGCCGCCGCTCGCATCCGGGTCCGGCGACCACGGGTTGAGCGTGCGCAACCACAGCACGTCCGGGTTCTTCTCGAACGAGTGGATGCGCGAGGCGCCCGCTTCCAGGCAGCAGGCGGCGAAATAGCCCAGCCCGCCGCAGGTATCGAGCACCGCCTTGCCGCGCGGCTCGACCAGCGCCACCTTGCGGCGCGCATCCTCGAACGGCGAGGCCTTCGCGGTGGGCAGCATCTTGATGCCATCGATCTCGAAGGTCGGCGCGCCCCACTCGGTGGGTACCAGCTTGATGAGCGAGCTGGCGTAGCGCGACACCGCCGCGAACTCGTCGCCGTCCCACCAGTAGATGGTGCGGTCCTTCAATCGCGACGGATAAGGATAGGAGCGTCCCTTCCACTGCCAGGCGTCGGCTTGCAACGACGCCTCGCCCTTCGAGCGCCCCAGGTCCAGCGAGCCATGCCATGCGCCGTCGCCGCGGTCGCGCGCGGCCAGCATCGCCTCGGCCTCGGGGCGCATCAGCAAGGGACCGGCATAGTGCGGCACGAAGGAATCTCCTGGGAAAAAGCGCCGCGCGGCATCGCTCGCGGGCCGGCATGATCGCAGGGAACCGCCCGTCCCCGCCAGCGACACGGTGCACTAGCTCGAGCGCCTTCAGGCACCGCGGTCCGTGCGCAGGCTGCGCAACTCGTCGGGATGCCCGGCGGTGGCCCGGCCGCTGGTCCAGCCGAACAATGCGATGCCGGCCACGATCATCAGCGCACCGAGGGCGGACCAGCCGCGCGGCCACGCCTCGCCCAGGAACACCGCGCCGATCGCGGTGGCGAACAGCAACTCCGCCGCCTGCATCGCCTCCACCGCGGCCAGCGCGGTCGGTTCGCGGCGCACGCGGTCAGTGGCGCGGAAGAACAGCACGGTGGCGATCACCCCGGAGGACAACGCCACGCCACCGGCCAGCAGCGCGTCGCGCCACGTCGGCGGCCCGAGCGCCAGCCAGGCGATCATTCCCAGCAGCAGCCATGCCGGCCAGCTGCACAGCGTCATGCCGAACACACGCTGCGCCGCGCCGATCGGCGTTGCGCTGCGTTCCAGGTGCAACAGCAGCATGCGGTTACCCAGCGGATACATGAAGGCGGCGAACACCACCGCCGCCATCGCCAGCCAGTCGTCCGCGCGCAGGCGACCCTGCGCATGGCCCCATTGCAGCGCGAACACACCGGCCACGATCAGCACGCCGATGGCCACGCTGCGCCAGGCCAGCCGGCGCCGATGGTCGCGATAGATGAGGGGCGCCAGCAATGGCCCCGCCAGCACCGTGGTCTGGAAGCTACCTGCCACCAGCCAGGACGGCCCGCTGTCCGCCGCCCAGGTCAGCGGCACGCCGAACAGCACGAAGCCCACCGTGCTCCATCCCAGCCAGGCGCGCGGGTGGCGCCGCAATTCCTCCGGCAACCGGCCCAGCCCGCCCTGCCACGGCAGCACCAGCGTCAATAGCGGCAAGGTGATCAGGTAGCGCAGGATCACCGCCCAGGCCCAATGCCCACCGCCCGCCACCAGGCTACGGTTGAGCACGTAGGTCATGGTGAAGAACAACGCGGCGCACAGCGCCAGCCCCACCGCGACGAAGGCGTTCGAGCGCATGGATATCCCTGGGCCAAAGTACCGAGTGTGGCAAAGGTGGCGGCGGCTGAACATCCTTCCTGCAGGAGCGCGTTCTGCGCGCGACGCGCATCGGTGGATCGCGCGCAGAGCGCTCCTACGCCGTCGGCAGGTTCAGGGTCACCACCAGGCCGCCACCCTCGGCGTTGCCGGCCTGCACGTCGCCGCCATGCGCGCGCACCACGCGCTGCACGATGGCCAGTCCCAGCCCATGGCCATCCGCGCGCGAGGCGTTGCTGCCGCGAAACAGCGGCCGGAACAGCGACGCCAGTTCCGCCTCGGGCACGCCCGGACCATGGTCGCGAATGGACAAGGCTACCTGCTGCGCCTCCTGGCGCACGCCCAGCTCCACGCGCCCGCCGGTCGGGCTGAACTTGATGGCGTTGGCGATCAGGTTCTCCAGCGCGCGTTCCAGCAGCAGCGGGTTGCCCGACACCACGGCCGGCGCCGGCGCCTCGATGGCGAGGCCGACGCCGCGCGCCTGTGCTTCCAGCGCCGCACGCTCCACGCATTCACGCAACAGCGCGGCCAGGTCCACCGGCTCGCGGTTCTCGCCCGGGATGCCGCCTTCCAGCCGCGACAGGGCGAGCATTTCGCCGGTCATGTCGTCCAGCCGGCTGATTTCCTGCTCGGCCTGCTCGAAGTAGCGGTTCGCCTCGGCAGCGTCGCGGCTGCGGCGGGCCAGGTCGAGGATCAGGTGCAATCGCGCCAGTGGCGAGCGCAACTCGTGCGACAGGTCCTGCAGCACGCTGCGGTCGTGCGCGACCAGCGCCTCGATGCGCTCGGCCATCCTGTCGAAATCACGCGCCAGGTGGGTCAGCTCGTCATGGGCATGGCGCCCCTGGCCGTCCACGCGGGCGGACAGCTCGCCCGCCGCCATGCGCCGCGTGGCCTTGCGGATCGCATCCACCGGCCTGGCCACGCTGCGTGCCACCCACCAGCCCGCCAGCCCGATGAACAGCAGCGACAGTCCGCCCTGGACGGCCAGCAGGAGAGTCTGCCGCGTGCGCGGACGCAGCCGCGAATGGGTCCGGCTCAGCGCCACCAGTTGGCGCGTCTTGCCGTCCTGGCCCTGCACCTGCTGCACGGCCAGGTAGAGGTTGGGCCAGGGCTGCAGCACGATGTCGCGCTGCTCCTCCAGCCAGTTCGGCAGCGCGGCCAGCACGGCCGGAGGCATGCGGATCGGCGCCAGCGCCCGCCCGTTCTCGAATAGCGTGGCCTCGATGCCCTCGCGGCGCTGCTGCATCGACCACTGGGCCAGCGCGGGCGTGCCGCCGCCCTCGTACGCCTCGTCGGCGCCCTGGGCCAGCGCCGACCAGTTGATCTCCACCGCGGTGCTGAATTCGATGAAGCGCTGGGTGAAGAAACCGCCGACCAGCAAGGCCAGCAGGTTGGCGGCGCAGAAGCTTATCAGCAGGCGCCAGTACAGCGAGCTCTTGAAGGGACTCACGCCGCCCCCGCCACCAGGCTGTAGCCCGCGCCGCGCACTGACTCGATGCGCGGCGCCTGCGCCGAGGCCTCCGCCAGCTTGTGGCGCACGCGGCTGACGTGCACGTCGATGCTGCGGTCGAACCGCTCCAGCTCGCGTCCCAGCGCCATGCGCGTGAGCGTGGCCTTGTCCACCAGCTCGCCCGCGCGCTGGGCCAGCGCCAGCAGCAGCTGGAATTCCGCGCCGGTGAGCGGCAGCTCCTGCTCGCCCACGTAGGCACGGCGCTCGGACGGTTCCAGCCGCAGCACGCCCACCTGCAGCGTGCCCGCGGCTGCCGGCGTGTGGCGGCGCAGCTGGGCGCGCACGCGGGCCAGCAGCTCGCGCGGCAGGCAGGGCTTGGTGAGGTAGTCGTCCGCGCCCAGTTCCAGGCCGATCACCCGGTCCACCGGCTCGCCCCGGGCCGACAGCATGATGACCGGCAGGCGATGCTTCAGGCGCAGCTCACGCAGGGTTTCCAGGCCGTCGCGGCCGGGCATCATCACGTCCAGGATCAGCAGGTCCGGCCGGGTCGCAGGGTTGTGCAACTGGGCCAGGCCGCCCTCGCCGTCGTGGGCGACGTCCACCGTGAAGCCTTCGCGTTGCAGGTACTCGGCCAGCAGGGCCGCCAGGGCACGGTCGTCATCGACAATAAGGATCTTGGGCATGGGCATTCCTGGCTCGGCGCCATTCAAGCGGCGGCGGCGGTGCCAACTCTACCGGCTTTACGCTTCTTTACCTTCCCGCAAGACACCTACACGTAGCGCTGCCGTCCAATGGACACCATCCTGGGAACACCGCGAACCACCCCACCGCGGCAGCCCGGGTCCACCAACGACAAAGGAAATCCCCATGCGCAAGAACGTTACCCTTGGTCTGCTGCTGGCTTCGGCCGTGGCGCTCGCCCCGTTCGCCATCGCTTCCGCGCAGGATGGCGGCCCGCACGGCGGCTGGCATGGCCATGGCGGCCACGGCGCGCCCTTCGGAGCCTTCGACAAGCTGAACCTGACCGATGCCCAAAAGGCCAGCATCAAGCAGATCGTCCAGGGCGCTTTCGCCCAGGGCAAGTCGCAGCGCGAGGCCCTGCGCCAGCAGCGCGAGGCATTCGCCCAGCTGACCCCGAACGCCGCCGGCTACCAGGCCGCCGCCAACAGCCTGGCCCAGGCCGAGGCTGCCGCCACCCAGGCTCGCGTGCTGCAGCGCGCCAACATCCGCGCCCAGATCTACGCCGTGCTGACCCCGGCCCAGCAGGCCCAGTTGGCCCAGTTCAAGGCCGACCGCCAGGCCCGCCGCCAGCAGTGGGAGCAGTTCAAGGCCCAGCATCCGGCGCCGGGTTCGAGCGCGGCCCAGTAATCACCACAGAAGAAAAACTCCACGGCATAAGAAACTCGGCGCCGGCCTGCATGCCGGTGCCGTTTTTTTTGCGTGTGACCCCAGGCGATAGCCTCGCTCCCACAGGTGCAAGCAAGGCAGCAGCGAGGCTCAGCACTGCGCCAGACGTTCCACCGTCGAACGGTAGCGCGCCGCGATGCGCTGCTCGTCGCGGTGGGTGAAGTCACGCACTACCCATTCGCCGCCGACCATCACGTCGCGCACCACCGGCGCGTTGCCGGCGAACAGCAGGCTGTCGATCACCGATGCCTCGTCGCGCGCGGCGAGCAGGGGCGACTGCTCGTCCAGCACCAGCAGGTCCGCCCGCGCGCCGGCGCGCAGCTCGCCGACCGGTGTGCCCGAGGCGATGGCGCCACCGCGCAGCGTGGCCGCCCACAGCGTCTCGCCCACGCTGTCGCCCTGGCGGCGGGCGGCGATGTTGCGATGGCGGGTGGACAGGCGCTGGCCGTATTCCAGCCAACGCAGTTCCTCCACCGGCGATACCGAGATATGCGAGTCCGAGCCGATGCCCAGCACGCCGTGCGCGTCGAGGTAATCGGCCAGCGGGAACAGGCCGTCGCCGAGGTTGGCCTCGGTGCTGGGACACAGGCCCGCCACCGCGCCGCTGCGCGCGAGCCGCGAGGTTTCGTGCGCGCTCAGGTGGGTGGCGTGCACCAGCGTCCAGCGCGCGTCCACCTCGGCATGCTCGAACAACCACTCCACCGGGCGCGCGCCGCGCGTGGCCAGGCAATCCTGCACCTCGCCGATCTGCTCGGCGATATGGATATGGATCGGCCCCTGTCCAGCCGCCGCATCGGCCAGCACCAGGCGCATCGCCGGCTCCGGCACCGCGCGCAGCGAATGCAGCGCGACGCCCAGGCGCATGCGTTCGCCCTCGTGCGCGCGCAGGACCTCCAGCAGGCGCAGGTAGGAAGGCACGTCATGGCCGAAGCGGCGCTGGCGCGCGGCCAGCGGACGACCGTCGAAACCGCCGGCCATGTACAGCACCGGCAGCAGCGTCAGGCCGATGCCGGCCTCGCGCGCCGCCTCGATCAGCGCCAGCGACATCGCCTCGGGCTGCGCGTAGGGCGTGCCGTCGGGCTGGTGGTGCAGGTAGTGGAATTCGCAGACCTGGGTGTAGCCGGCCTTGAGCATCTCCACGTACAGTTGCGCGGCGATCGCCTGCAGTTCCTCCGGGCCGATGGTGGCGGCGAAGGCGTACATGGTTTCGCGCCAGGTCCAGAAGCTGTCGTCGCTTTTTCCCTTGCGCTCGGCCAGGCCGGCCATCGCGCGCTGGAACGCGTGCGAATGCAGGTTGGGCATGCCCGGCAGCACCCAGCGGCCGAGACGCTCGCCCTCGCCCGGCGCCAGCCCGGCGAGCCGTCCGCGGTCGTCGACCAGCACGCCCGCATCGCGGGTCCAGCCATGCGCGGTCCACAGGCGATCGGCGACATAGCGGGTGGGAATGGTGTCTGCCATCGGCCGGCTCCTGGCGGAAAGGCCTGTGAGTCTACTCGCCCGCCGCGCCGCGTCGTTCAGCCCTCTGCGGCATAATGCGCCGATGGCCAAGAAGAACCACGAGAACGCCCCCAAGCTGCTGGTGCGCCAGGCGATGCCCGCCGACGTGCCCGCGCTGGTCGAGCTGACCGCGCGGGTGTACACGCCCGAATGGGGCCATTCGGCGGAAATGCTGCGCTCCCAGCAGACGCACTTCCCCGAAGGCCAGTTCGTGGTCGAGTACGAAGGCCGCATCGTCGGCTACTGCGCCACCTTCCGCATCGACGAGGCCGCCGCGCTCGGTCCGCACACCTGGATGCAGATCACCGGCGGCGGCATGGCCTCGCGCCACCGCCGCGACGGCAACTGGCTGTACGGCATGGAAGTGGTGGTGCACCCGGACTACCGCAACATCCGCATCGGCCAGCGCCTGTACCAGGCCCGCAAGCGCCTGTGCACCGACCTGAAGCTGCGCGGCATCGTGTTCGGCGGGCGCATCCCCGGCCTCTCCCGCAACATCCACCGCTACGGCAGCGCCGATGCCTACGTGCAGGCGGTGGTGGAAGGCAAGCGTCGCGACCCGACCCTGAGCTTCCAGCTGAGCAACGAGTTCGAGGTGATCGGCCTGCTGCGCGGCTACGTGCCCTCCGACTACGAGTCGCTGGGCTACGCGGCGCACCTGGTGTGGCGCAATCCGCAGTTGCTCAACCAGCCGGATATTCCCTCGATCCCCTCCACCCAGCGCCTGCCCGACCAGGTGCGGGTGGCCTCGGTGCAATACCAGCAGCGGCGCATCCGCTCGTTCGAGGAATTCGCCACCCAGGTCGAATACTTCACCGACATCGCGGCCGACTACGACGCCGACTTCGTCACCTTTCCCGAGCTGATCACGCTGCAGCTGCTGTCGATCGAGAACGAGGAGCTGTCGCCGGTCGATTCGATCCGCAAGCTGAGCCAGTACACGCCGCAGGTGAAGGAGCTGTTCAGCCGCCTGGCGGTGCACTACAACATCAACATCATCGCCGGCTCGCATCCCACCGAGCAGCCCAACGGCGACATCCACAATGTCTGCTACGTGTGCCTGCGCGACGGCTCGATCCACGAGCGCGAGAAGATCCACCCCACGCCGAGCGAACGCACCGTGTGGAACATCAGCGGCGGCGACAGCGCGGCCACCATCCAGACCGACTGCGGCCCGATCGGGGTGATGATCTGCTACGACTCCGAGTTCCCGGAAGTCGCGCGGCACCTCACCGACCAGGGCGCGCTGATCCTGTTCGTGCCGTTCTGCACCGACGTGCGCGAGGGCTACCTGCGCGTGCGCTACTGCTCGCAGGCCCGCGCCATCGAGAACCAGTGCTACGTGGTGCTGTCGGGCAACGTCGGCAACCTGCCGGGCGTGAACAACTTCGACATCCAGTACGGCCAGAGCTGCATCCTGACGCCCAGCGACTTCCCGTTCGCGCGCGACGGCATCGCGGCCGATTCCACGCCGAACATCGAGACCGTGCTGTTCGCCGACCTGCACCTGGAAAGCCTGGCACGCGCGCGCAACGCCGGCGCGGTGCAGAACCTCAAGGACCGCCGCTTCGACCTGTACGAGACGCGCTGGACCCGCAAGTCCGAGGCATCCACGTGAGCGACACGCCAACCTCCAGGCAGGAGCGCCTGCAGCGCTGGGCCGAGTCGGAACTGTTCTCGCTGCCGCAGTGGCGCCGGCGCGTGCTGTTCTGGAGCGGCGCGATCCTGGTCGGCTTGGCCGCGGTCGGCTTCGCGCAGGCCGCCGACTGGGCCTCGGGCACTTTCCAGGGCATGGTCGCGCGCCATCGCTACTGGGCCTTCGTCATCACGCCGGCGATCTTCGCCCTGCTGGCCTGGCTGACCCAGGGCGTGCTCAAGCCCACCCGCGGCTCGGGCATTCCGCAGGCGATCGCCGCGCTCAAGGTGGAGGACGAGGATTTCCGCTACAGCCTGTTGTCGCTGCGCGTGGCCATCGGCAAGATGGCCCTGACCCTGGCCGCGCTGCTGGGCGGCGCCTCGGTGGGCCGCGAGGGCCCCACCGTGCACGTGGGCGCGGGGCTACTGTACTCGCTGGGCCGGCGCTTCGGCTTCGCCGAGCCGGCCGCCGCGGGACGCTTCATCCTCGCCGGCTCCGCCGCCGGCCTGGCCGCCGCGTTCAACACACCGCTGGCCGGCATCGTGTTCGCCATCGAGGAAATGAGCGGCTCGTTCGAGCACCGCATGAGCGGCATCCTGCTTACCGCGGTGTTCGTGGCGGGCATGGTCTCGCTGGGCATCCTCGGCAACTACGCCTACTTCGGTCATTTCGACACCAGCCTGCCGCTGGGCAAGGCGTGGTGGGCGGTACTCGCCACCGGCATCGGATGCGGCCTGGCCGGCGGCCTGTTCGCGCGGTTGATCCAGCCCAGCGATAGCGGCCTGCGCGGCGTCATGGGACGCCTGCGCGCGCGCCAGCCGGTGCTGTTCGCGGCCGGCTGCGGCCTGGCCCTGGTGCTGCTGAGTCAGCTCACCCACACCGGCCTGTACGGCACCGGCTATGCGCAGGCCAAGGAGATCCTCCAGGGCCATTCGGCCACGGTGAGCGGCTTCGGCATCCTGAAATTCCTGGGCAACATCGCCTCGTACTGGGCCGGCATTCCCGGCGGCATCTTCTCCCCGGCGCTGGCGGTCGGCGCGGGCCTGGGCAACAACCTCACCACCCTCCTGCCCGGCGTCGATCCCACCGCGGTCGCCCTGCTCGCCATGGCCGCCTACCTCGCGGGGGTAACGCAGGCGCCGCTGACCGCCACGGTGATCTCGATGGAGCTGACCGCCAACCAGCAGATGGTCTTGCCCATCATGGCGACCTGCCTGCTGGCGCGCGGCGCCTCCTCGCTGCTCTCGCGCAAGCCGGTGTACCGCGCGCTGGCCGACCGGCTGATCGAAGGCTACGAGCAGGAACTGGCACGCCGGGCGGCGGAGGCGCCCCTGGCCGGCGACGAACCCGGCGAGACCGGCCGTCCCGTGGTCGAGGACCCGGCCACGCCGATCCCGCCCGGGCAGGATCGCCCCGATGCCGAGCCCCCTTCCCCATGAGTCCACGCTGGGACCGCCTGCTGGTCGACGCCACGCTCGCCACCTTCGCCGGCACTGCGCCCTATGGACGGATCGACCATGGCGCCATGGCGCTGCATCAGGGGCGCATCGCCTGGATCGGTCCGCAAGAAGCCCTGTCCGCGCCGCCCGAAACGCTCGCCATGCATGTGGACAACCTGGGCGGTGCCCTGGTGACGCCCGGCCTGATCGACTGCCATACCCACCTGGTGTTCGGCGGCAATCGCGCGCATGAGTTCGACCTGCGCCTCAACGGCGCCAGCTACGAAGAGATCGCGCGCGCCGGCGGCGGCATCGTCTCCACCGTCAAAGCCACCCGCGAGGCTAGCGAGGATGAGCTGTTCGCGCAGTCGCTGCCGCGCGCCCGGGCCCTGCTGGCCGATGGCGTGACCACGCTGGAGATCAAGTCCGGCTACGGCCTGGAGCTGGAGACGGAGCGGCGCATGCTGCGCGTGGCCCGCCGGCTCGGCGAGACGCTGGGCGCCAGCGTGCGCACCAGCTTCCTGGGCCTGCACGCGCTGCCGCCGGAATACCGCGACGACCGCGACGCCTATGTCGCCCAGGTCTGCGACGCGATGCTGCCCGCGCTGGCCGCCGAGGGACTGGTCGATGCCGTGGACGCGTTCTGCGAAACCATCGGTTTCACGCCCGCCGAGACGCGCCGCCTGTTCGAGCGCGCCACGCAACTGGGGCTGCCGGTGAAGCTGCACGCCGAGCAGTTGTCCGACCTCGATGGCGCGGCGCTGGTCGCCTCCTTCCACGGCCTGTCCGCCGACCACCTGGAACACCTCGGCGAACACGGCATCCGCGCCATGGCCGAGACTGGCACGGTGGCGGTGCTGCTGCCCGGCGCGTACTACGCATTGCGCGAGACGAAACTGCCGCCCATCGTCAGCCTGCGCGAGCACGGCGTGCCGATGGCGGTGGCCACCGACTGCAACCCCGGCACCTCGCCCCTGCTGTCGCTGCGGCTGGCGGCAGGCATGGCCTGCACGCTGTTCCGCCTCACCCCGGAGGAAGCCCTGCGCGGCGTCACCGTGCATGCGGCCCGCGCCCTGGGCCTTGCCGACCGCGGCACACTGGAAGTGGGACAACGCGCCGACCTCGCCGTATGGAACCTGCGCGAGCCGGCGGAGCTGTGCTACTGGATCGGCGGCAGCCACGCGCTGCGCCAGCTATTCCTTGGTGGCGAGCCGCATCCACTGATGGCGTGAGTATTCCGGCCCGCGCCGGAAGTGGCCCCCACATTGGAAGGAAAACTTGTAAGTTTTCCTTCCAATGTGCCACCATGCCCGCCATGGAGAAGAGCCAGAAGATCCTCGAAACCTCCGTGGCGGACCTACTTGCCGTCACGGGCCAACTGACCCGCCGCCTGCGGGCCGTCTCCAATACCCGCGAACTCACCTGGTCCCAGGTTGCCATCATGGCCCGACTGGAAGAAGCCGGCCCCATGACGACGGCCGATCTCGCGCGCGCCGAGGCGGTGAAACCCCAATCCATGGGCGGAACGCTCGCGGCAATGGAAGAGGAAGGGCTGGTGGAACGGCGGTCGCACCCTACGGATGGCCGCCAGATCCTGTATGCCTTGACCGACGAAGGGCTGGAGGCGCGCCAACAAGTCAGCCTCGCCAAGCGCGACTGGCTATTGGCGGCTGTCTCGCAGCTTTCCCCGGCCGAACAGGAAACGCTGGTCGAGGCCGTCGACATCATCCGCCGGCTCGGCGACCTGTAGCCCGCTTCGGACCTCATGCATTCCACGACGCCCCAGGCGCGGAAGCCATCGCATTTCGGCTTCCGCTTCGTCATGCCGCTCGCGCTCGGCTCGACGCTCAACCCGATCAACTCGACGATGATCTCCACCGCCCTGGCGCCCATCGCGGTGGCCTTCGGCGCCACCGTCGCCCAGACCGGATGGCTGATCGCCGGGCTCTACCTGACGAGTGCGATCGCACAGCCCACGATGGGCCGGCTGGCCGATCTCTTTGGCCCGCGTCGCATCTACCTGATCTCCCTCGCGCTGGTCGCCCTTGCCGGTATCATCGGCTCGCTCGCTCCCTCGCTGGCGGTATTGGTGGGCGTTCGCGTCCTGCTCGGCGTGGGAACCTCCGGCGCCTATCCGTCCGCGATGCGCATCTTCCGGTCCCAGGGAGATCGCCACGGCATGGCGCCACCGCGAATGGCGATGGGCGCGCTGTCCTTCGCCGGCATCGCGACCACCGCCTTCGGGCCGCTGCTGGGCGGCATCATGACCGGTACGTTCGGCTGGCATGCGATCTTCGCCGTCAATATCCCGCTGGCGCTCCTGACCGCTGGCCTGGTGGTGCTCTGGGTTCCCAGGGACACGCCGCGCACGGCGACTTTTCCGCAGCTCGTGCAGGAAATCGACTTGCGGGGCATCGCGCTGTTCGGCATCGCGCTGATAGGGCTGATGACCTTCCTGATGAACCTCGACCATCCATTGTGGTGGACGTTGCCAGCATCCGCTGCGTGCTGGATCGGCTTCGCCGTGCATTCCCTGCGGCGCAGCCAGCCATTCGTGGATGTGCGCATGCTGGCGAGGAACCTGCCGCTGACCATCACCTATCTGCGGATCATGCTGTTCCTCATGCTTTCCTATTGCATTCTGTACGGTTTCGCCCAATGGCTGGAAAGCAGCGCCCACTACTCCGCGAGCGCGGCCGGCCTGATGACCTTGCCGATGTCAGTACTCGCCGGCATGTGCTCGCTGCTCGCCGCGCGGACCCGGAGCCTCCGGTCGCCCTTCGTCATCGGCGCCGCCGGCAGCCTCGTGGGCTGCGGCTGCCTGATCTTCATCCACAGCGATAGCCCCGTCTGGTTCATCGCGTCGGCCGCGATGTTCTTCGGCGTACCGATGGGCATGGCGTCGACCGCCACCCAGGCCGCGATCTACGTCCAGGCACCGGCCTCCGAGATGGGAACGGCGGCCGGCCTGCAACGGACCTTCTCGTATGTGGGCGCCATTTTCGCCGCGAGCCTGCTCGGCATCCTCTTCGGGCACAAACCCAGCGACGGCGGCATCCATGCCCTGGCCACCGTGATGATTTGCGTCTCCGCCTTCCTGCTGGTCTTTACGCTGTTCGACCGCACCCTTCCCAAGGGATCGCTGGATTGACCCGCCGCCATCCAGTCCGGTGACGGATTCGTCACCCTTGACAAAAAACCCCCGCCTGGGCGGGGGTTTTCTGGCGAAGCGAAGCGGATCTCAGGCCGACTTCTTCTTCGGCGCGGCGGCCTTCTTGGCGGCGGTCGGCTTGGTCACGGTGGCCTTGGCGCCGGCCACGGCCGGCTGCAGCGCATGCGCGCGGGTATTGCCGTAGCTGCCACGGTAGGTCTTGCCACGGCGGGTCTTGCGGTCGCCCTTGCCCATGGGGGAACTCCTTGATTCTTCGGATGAACGGCCGATCATCGTAGCAGCGACCGTCCAAAGCGCAATAGATCGGAGCCTGTTCACGGCCTCAGCGGCAGCCCGGGCCGGCACAGCCTCGCCCTTGGCCGGCGCAGGGTTCAGGGTCGATCTGCACGGTCACGTGCAGGATGCCGAAGCGCTCGGCCAGCAAATGGTTGATCGCCCCGATCGCCGCCGCGCTGCTCGCTTCATCGTGCAATTCGGCATGCAGGGTCGCCATGCGCGAACCCGAGGCCAGCTGCCACACATGCAGGTGATGGATGTCGCGGATCGACGGATCGGCCGTGCGCAGCGCCTCGGCGACGTCGCCGGTATTCATGCCCTCGGGCACGCCTTCCAGCAGGATATGGGCCGAGCGCCGCAACAGGCGCCACGCGCTGTTGAGGATCAACAGCGACACCAGCAGCGACAGCACCGGGTCGGCCCAGTTCCAGCCCAGCCAGCGCACCAGCAGCGCGGCCGCCACTGCCGCCACCGAACCCAGCAGGTCGCCCAGCACGTGCAGCGTGGCGCCGGCCAGGTTGACGTCGTCGTGCGCATGGCCGTGCAGCGTGCGCAGCACCAGCAGGTTCACCAGCAGGCCAGCCACCGCGACCACCAGCATCACGCCCGACAGGATGGCCGCGGGGTGGAACAGCCGCGTCACCGCCTCGTAGGCGATGAAGGCCACCAGCACGAACTGGGTGAGCGCGTTGACGAAGCCCGCCAGCACTTCCAGGCGGCCATAGCCGTAGCTGCGCCGCGCATCCGCCGGCCGCCGGGCGAACCAGGCGCCCACCACCGCCAGCAGCAGGGCCAGCGCGTCGATCAGCATGTGGCCGGCATCGGCTACCAGGGCCAGCGAACCCGACCAGAAGCCGCCCACCATTTCCACCAGCATCATCGCGGCGGTCAGCACGAAGGCGACGATCAGTTTGCGTTCGCGCCCGTCGATGCCGCCGTGGCCATGATCGTGGGCATGCTCCTGCGCATGACCGTGCGCGCGGTCATGGTCGTGGTGATCATGCGTGTGCGCATGGGCCATGCTCATGGGCGAATGCTAGGAACCGCCGGGGTCGTTACACAATCACGGTGCACCGCACCATCAATGCGCATGGAAGGCCCGGTGCTTGCGCAGGTTGACGAAATGCGCCGACGCCACCAGCAGGCCGCCGCAGGTCACCAGCACGCTGTGCAACGCGATGGAATAGTTCTCGGCGAAGGTCACGCCGGCGATCAGCAACACGAGGCCCGGCAGGGCCAGCAGCAGCGGCAGCGGCTGGCGATGGTGCCGGTAGGCGCTGACCAGGGTGGCCACGGCGAGTGCGCCGGCGAACATCACGAAGCCGCGCTCGAAGCCGTGGTCGGCCAGGAAGCCCAGGCCCAGCACGGGCAGCAGCGCCAGCACGAACGGCAAGGCCGCGCAGTGGATGGCGCACAGGAACGACGCGGTCGCGCCCAGGCGGTCGGCCAGCGACCACCAGCGGGTCTTGTGCTCTTGTCGGGCTTCCATCGGTTCGGAGCGCATGGCGAGTCGGGCGGAACGGCCCGGTGCGCGCATGTTACATTATAACGGCACAGGCGCAAGCCCCATCCTGGGCGGCCCAGGGCGGACGGGGTCAGGCCTTGCGGCAGTTCTTGCAGAGCCCGTGCACTTCCAGCGTCTGCGCCTGTGGCCGGAAGCCGAAGGTCCTGGCCTGGGCCTCGATCAGCTCGGCCACCCGCTCGTCGCACACTTCCTGCGCGCTGGAGCAGTTGTCGCAGATCAGGAACGGCACCTGGTGCGCCTCAGCCGGGTGATGGCAGGAGACGTAGGCGTTGATGGATTCCAGCTTGTGGATGAAGCCGTGCTCGAGCAGGAAGTCGAGCGCGCGGTACACCGTGGGCGGCGCCGCGTTGCCGTGGCGTTCGCGCAACTGGTCGAGCAGGTCGTAGGCTTTGACCGGCTTGCCCGCGGCAGCGACCAGTTCGAGCACTTCCTTGCGCAGCGGCGTCAGGCGCAGCCCGCGTTCCTCGCTGGCGTGCTCCACTGCACGCACGAAGCCCATGGCGTCGTCATGGTGGTGGTGATGCGTGCGCGGTTTGCTGGTAGCGGGCTGGCTCAATGGATTCACCTCCGCGGCATCATACCACCCGCTGGCGGAGCGGGCCGCCAGTCGTGCACAGGGTGCGCACCCACAGTACGGACCGGGAACCTAGCGGCGGCGCGGCAATGGCGGCGGTGAGCGGCGCCGGGGCCGCGCCAGCACCACCAGCCAGCCGATCGGTCCCAGCACGGCGGCCCACACCACGCCTTCGGCGGTACGTCCGCGCCACCAGCCCAGCAGCGCGCCCACCGCGACGAAGGCCACGCTCCACCAGAGCAGGGCGGCCCACGGTACCAGCCTCATCAGGTTCACGAAGACGTGCACGAACGCGTCGGGTGCGTCGGGATCGACGCCCTGCATGGCCTTGGCGAGCAGTTCGTCCATGCCGGTTCAGCGAAGGCCGCGCATGGCCGCCGGGCTCAGCCCCGCGCCCGGGCGATGGCGTCGTCGATGCGGCGCAGCGCCTCCTCGCGCCCCGCCAGGTACACCGTGTGCTCGATCGACGGCGACACCTGGGTGCCGGTCATCGCCACGCGCAGCGGCTGGGCGATCTTGCCCATGCCCAGCTCCAGCCTGGCCGCGACTTGCTCGATCACGCCGTGGATCGGCTCGGGCTTCCATTCGACCTCGGCCAGCAGGTCCTTGGCCGCTTCCAGCACCGCCACGGCGCTGTCGTTCTTCAGGTGCTTGGCCACGGCCTTGTCGTCCCATTCGAGGATGGGGCCATACCAGATCCTGGCGCGCTCGGCCATTTCCTTCAGGGTCTGCACGCGGTCGCGCAAGGCGACGATCACGTCGGCCGGGTTCGGCCCCCGGCTGAAGTCGATGCCCGCCTGCGTGAGATGCCACTCGAACTCCGGCGCGATCGAGGCGGGATCCTCGGTCTTGAGGTAGTGCTGGTTGAGCCAGGAGAGCTTGGTGACGTCGAAGCGCGAGGCGGCCTTGTTGACGTCGCCGATGTCGAACAGGCGGATCATCTCCTCCTGCGAGAAGATTTCCTGGTCGCCATGCGACCAGCCCAGGCGCACCAGGTAGTTGAGCAGCGCGTGCGGCAGGAAGCCGTCGTCGCGGTACTGCATCACGCTCACCGCACCATGGCGCTTGCTGAGCTTCTGGCCATCGGGGCCGAGGATCATCGGCAGGTGCGCGAACGCCGGCACCGGTGCGCCCAGCGCATGGTAGATGTTGATCTGGCGCGGCGTGTTGTTGACGTGGTCGTCGCCGCGGATCACCTCGGTGATGCCCATGTCGATGTCATCCACCACCACGGCGAAGTTGTAGGTGGGCCAGCCGTCGGAGCGGAAGATCACCAGGTCGTCCAGCTCGGCGTTGCTCCACTCCACCCGGCCCTTCACCTTGTCCTCGAACACCACCGAGCCTTCCAGCGGGTTCTTGAAGCGGATCACCCGGTTCGGGTCGTCCCGGTACGGCTCGTTGCGGTCGCGGTAGTAGCCGTTGTAGCGGGGCTTCTCGCCCTTGGCCATCGCCTCGTTGCGCATGGCCTCGATCTCGTCCTTGCTCTCGTAGGCGTAGTAGGCCTTGCCGGCCTTGAGCAGCTCGTCGGCGACCTGCCGGTAGCGCTCCAACCGGCCGGTCTGGTAGACCGGGCCCTCGTCCGCGTCCAGGCCCAGCCAGTGCATGCCGTCCAGGATGGCCTGCACGGCCGCTTCGGTGGAGCGCTCGCGGTCGGTATCCTCGATGCGCAGCACGAACTGCCCGCCGCGCCGGCGCGCTTCCAGCCAGCAGTACAGCGCCGTGCGGGCACCGCCGATATGCAGGAAGCCGGTGGGACTGGGGGCGAAGCGGGTGCGGACGGTCATGGGGTGGTTTCGAGGGAGCGTGAGGGAAAGTGAGCGATTTTAGCCGATACCGCGACCCGCGCCGATTCGCCCGCACGGCGACACCGGCCGGCCTGCTGTTCGCGGCGGTATCCAGCCTGGCGGCCGCCCTGCCCGCGCACGCGGACAATCCCGGCTACGACCGCCCCGGCCTGGGCTTCACGCCGCTGGTGCTGGCGGCGGGCGACACCACGCTCGAACAGGGCCTGCCCACCTGGACGCGCGACCGCGCCGCCGGCACGACCCAGGCGCTATACACCACCGACAGCCTGCTGCGGCTGGGCATCGGCGGGCCGTTCGAGCTGCAGTTGGGCAGCTCGCCGTTCAATGCGCTGCACGAGAACGGCGCGGGCCAGGACCGGTGGTTCCATGGCCGCGGCGACAGCGTGCTGGGACTGAAGTACGCGCCCAGCCCACGCGATGCGGCGTTCACCTGGGGCCTGCTCGGCAGCGTGGAATTCACCGATGGCGCCGCGGGCATCCGCGATGACCGCCGCCAGTACCTGCTGGGCGCCGACCTCAATTGGCAGGTCGGCGAAGCGGACGCGGTGGGCGGCTATCTCGAGGACGTGCGCAGCGGCGCAAGCGACCGCACCACCCTCGCCGTCAATGAAAGCCATGCCCTCACCGGCACGCTCACCGGCTACGCCGAGGTCGCCCTGGTACGCGAGCCCGGCTTGGGCCGCGGCACCGTGGCGGGCGCCGGCCTGGCATGGATGGCGAACCGGCGCGTGCAGTTCGACGGCGGGTTCCGGCGCCGCGTGGAGGGACGCGCCCAGCCCTGGATGGCCAGTCTGGGCGTGTCGGTGTTCTTCGGCCGCCTGCCTTGAGAGGCGGCCACCGTTCACTTCACGTGTACGGTGATCTTCCTGGACAGCACCGGCGGATCGAACGGCACGTGGTTCTGGTCGCCCAACTCCAGCTGCAGCGTGTGCGTGCCCGGCGCCAGCTTGAGGGTGGTCTCGGTCTGGCCGTTGCCGAAGTGCAGGTGCTGCTCGTCCTTCGGGATCGGCTGGCCGGCCGCCGGCAATTCCTTCACGTCCACCAGCAGGTGGTGATGGCCGGTGCCCTCCTTGCCCACTCCGGCAGGCGCCACGCCCATGCCTTTCAGGCCGAACAGCACGGTCACCTCCTGGCCCACGGTGGCGCCGTCCTTGGGCGAGATGATGTAGACCTCGGCACCCGCGGGAGCCTTCGTCGCCGGTAAGGCAGGCGCGTCGGCGGCAAGGGCGCTGCCGGCCATGGTGGCCAGCGCAAGTGCAAGCAGCATGCGTTTCATCGGCGTGTCTCCACGGTGACAAGTCCGCGCAGTGTACCCGTGAAACCAATGTCCAGGGCGTCATCTCGCCATCCTCGTCACCCGGCCGTCATATGCGCGCCATGCCGTCGCAACGCCAAAAGAGGAATCTGCGCAGGGCCAGCCAACGGTAAGCACAAGTGCGCATCGGCATCGTCAGCGAAACCTATCCACCCGAGATCAACGGCGTGGCACTGACCGTGCACAGCCTCGCCGCCGGCCTGGCGTCGCAGGGGCATACGGTCGACCTGATCCGTCCCCGCCAGCGGCAACCGTTCGAGGACGAGCCCGGCATCGTTACCCTCGAAGTCCGTGGCGCCGCCCTGCCGCGTTACCCAGGCCTGCGCTTCGGCCTGCCCGCGGGCGGTACGCTGCGGGAGCGTTGGGGACGCCTGCGTCCCGACGCCATCTACGTCGCCACCGAAGGTCCGCTGGGCTGGTCGGCGATCCGTGCCGCCAAGCGCCTGGGCATACCGGCTGCCACCGGCTTCCACACCCGCTTCGACACCTATGCCGACCACTACGGCGTGGGCTTCCTCACCCCGGTGGTGCGCGGCTATCTGCGCCGCTTCCATCGCCGCGCGGCCGCCACCCTGGTGCCCACCGAAGCACTGGCCGCCGAACTGGAAGCGCTGGGCGTGGATACCGCGCGCCTGCTGCGCCGCGCGGTGGACACGCAGCTGTTCCACCCGCGCCATCGCAGCGCGGCGCTGCGCGAGGCCTGGGGCGTGGACGGCAATACGCCGGTGGTGCTGTACGTGGGACGCATCGCGCCGGAGAAGAACCTCGACCTGGCGGTGCGCACCTTCCGCGCCATCCAGCAACAGGTGCCCAAGGCCCGCTACATATGGGTAGGCGACGGCCCGGCGCGCGCGGCGCTGCAGGCGGCCAACCCGGACTTCATCTTCGCCGGCATGCGGCGCGGCGAGGCGCTGGCCCAGCACTACGCCAGCGCGGACCTGTTCCCCTTTCCCAGCCTCAGCGAGACCTTTGGCAACGTGATCCTGGAGGCGCTCGCCTCGGGCCTGCCGGTGGTGGCCTACGAGGAAGGCGCCGCGCGCGAACATCTGTCGAGCGGCCATAACGGCTACCGCATCGATGCCGGCGACGAGCAGGCCTTCATCGACTCGGCCACCACGCTCGCCGGCAACGCCAGCCTGATTCGCCACATGGGCCGTGCCGCCCACGTCAGCATCGCCAACCTCTCGCCGGACGCGGTGATCCGCGAATTCGAAAACCTGTTGCGTGAACTGGCCAAGGAGAACGTGCATGAACCCCATGCCACCGCTGCCCACGCCTGAGCTGACCACCGGCCCGCGCTTCGGCTTCGACCGCCGCATGTGCGTGGCGGCCAACCGCTGGGGCACGCGCCGTGCCGTCGGCGTGTTCTTCGGCATCGTCAGCCGCCTCGGCGACGGCGTGTTCTGGTATTCGCTGATGCTGGTGCTGGCCCTGATCGACGGCCGGCGCGGGCTGCTCGCCGCCGCGCAGATGGCGCTCACCGGCCTCACCGCCCTGCTGCTGTACCGGCTGCTCAAGCGCTGGACGCGCCGTCCGCGCCCGTTCCGCGCCTGCCCCGGCGTGATCGCCCACGTGCCGCCGCTGGACGAGTTCAGCTTCCCCTCGGGACATACGCTGCAGGCGGTGAGCTTCACCATCGTCGCACTCGCCTGGTATCCCCTGCTGGCTCCGCTGCTGCTGACCTTCACCGCGCTGGTGGGCGCCTCGCGCGTGATCCTCGGCCTGCACTATCCCAGCGACGTGATCGCCGCCACCGCCATTGGCGGCGCGCTGGGCGCGCTGTCGCTATGGCTGCTACCGCTGCACGGGTTGGTGGCATAAGTCGCACAGGGTGCGCTCCCCCATGGCGGTGGCTGCGCATTTGCGCGCCAGCGCGTCGCAAGCGCTTTGCGGTCAGACGGATAGCCCACCTATCCACAGGCTTTTCCCATGCGCATCCACATTCGCTGTGGAAAACATGGCGTAGGGTCGCGCACAGGCAAAAAAACAGCGCCCATAGGCGCTGTTTTCGTGTACGGATGACCTTACCGTCGGTCACGCCACGCGCGGCGCCTTTTGCAGAATGCCGAGCAGGTCGGCCAGCTTGTCGCGCATCGCGCGGCGGTCGACGATGAGGTCGATGGCGCCGTGCTCGACCAGGAACTCCGAACGCTGGAAGCCCTCCGGCAAGGTCTCGCGCACGGTCTGCTCGATCACGCGCGGGCCGGCGAAGCCGATCAGCGCCTTGGGCTCGGCTACGTTGATGTCGCCTAGCATGCCGAGACTCGCCGATACGCCACCGGTGGTCGGATGGGTCAGCACGCTGATGTAGGGCACGCCCGCATCGCGCAGGCGCGCCAGCGCGGCCGAGGTCTTGGCCATCTGCATCAGCGAGAACAGCGATTCCTGCATGCGCGCGCCGCCGGTGGCGGAGAAGCACACCAGCGCGCTGCGGTCGGCCAGCGCGCGCTCGGCGGCGCGGGTGAACTTCTCGCCCACCACCGAGCCCATCGAGCCGCCCATGTAGGCGAACTCGAACGCCACCGCCATCAGCGGGCGTCCCTTGAGGCGGCCGCTCATCGCCAGCAGCGCGTCCTTCTCGCCGGTGGCTTTCTGCGCCGCGACGATGCGGTCGCGGTACTTCTTGGAATCGCGGAACTTGAGCGGATCGCTCGGCTCCATGCTCGCCCACAGCTCCTGCGCCGAGCCGGGATCGAGGAACGCGTCGAGCCGCGCGCGCGCGTCGATGGTGTGGTGGTGGCCGCACTTGGGGCACACCATCAGGTTGCGCTCCAGCTCCGGCCGGTACAGCACGGTGCCGCAGCCGCCGCACTTTTCCCACACGCCTTCGGGCACCTTGCCCTTGCCGCCGTTGCCGGAGGGCTGCGTGCGGGCACGCGGGGTCATGATTTTCTGGAGCCAGTTCATATCAATCAAACCTCGTGGAGCATCACCTTCTCCCGCCGGGAGAGGGAGCAAGTTCAGGCATCGAGCGCCTTGCGGATCGGCGCCAGGAAGCCCTGGGCACGCGTGGCGATGTCGCCGACATCTTCCGCACCCGCCAGGCGCTCCACCAGCGCGCTGCCGATCACCACCGCGTCCGCGAAGCCGGCGATGGCCTTGGCCGACGCCGCGTCACGCACACCGAAACCGACGGCCACCGGCGCCTGCGACTGCGCCCGGACCTCGGCCACGCGGGCGGCGATATCGGCAGTACTCAGCCGCGCCGCGCCGGTGATGCCGGCGAACGAGACATAGTACAGGAAACCCCTGGCGGACCGGCACAACTGCACCATACGCGCGGGTGCGGTGGTCGGCGCGGCCAGCAGGATCTGCTGCAGGCCCGCCTCGCGCAGCGGCTGCAGCACGGATGATTCCTCCAGCGGACAATCGACCAGCAGCACGCCATCCACGCCGGCCTGCACCGCTTCGGCGGCGAAGCGCGCATAGCCGTGGATCTCGATGGGATTGAGGTAGCCCATCAGCACGATGGGCGTCTGCGCGTCGCTCTGGCGGAACTCGGCCACCCAGCGCAGCACGTCGGCCAGGCCCACGTTCCTGGCGAGGGCGCGCTCGCTGGCGTGCTGGATCACCGGGCCATCGGCCATCGGGTCGGAGAATGGCACGCCCAGCTCGATCAGGTCGGCGCCGGCCTCGACCAGCGCGTGCATCAGCGCGACTGTATGCGCGGGCGAAGGATCGCCGGCGGTAACGAAGGGAACCAGGCCGGTGCGTCCGGCGGCCTTCAGCTCGGCAAAGCGTCGATCGATGCGGCTCATACCTGCACTCCTTCGCGCGCGGCGATCGTATGCACGTCCTTGTCGCCGCGACCGGAGAGGTTGCACAGCACCAGGCCGTCCTTCGGATACTCGCGCGCCAGCTTGATCGCCTGCGCGACCGCATGGCTGGATTCCAGCGCGGCGAGGATGCCCTCGGTGCGCGCCAGCAGGTGGAAGGCCTCAAGTGCCTCCTCGTCGGTGACGCCGACGTATTCCGCGCGGCCGGCGTCCTTCAGAAAGGCGTGCTCGGGACCCACGCCCGGATAGTCCAGACCGGCCGACACCGAGTGCGTCTCGGTGATCTGGCCGTTGTCGTCGCACAGCACATAGGTGCGGTTGCCGTGCAGCACGCCGGGACGCCCCGCCGACAGCGACGCCGCATGGTGCCCCGTGGCGATGCCCTCGCCCGCCGCCTCGGCGCCGACGATGCGCACGCCCTCGTCATTGAGGAAGGCGTGGAACAGGCCGATGGCGTTGGAGCCGCCGCCCACGCAGGCGGTGATCACGTCCGGCAGGCGGCCGAACTGCTCCCGCACCTGCACGCGCGCCTCGCGTCCGACGATGGCGTTGAAGTCGCGCACCATCAGCGGGTACGGATGCGGCCCGGCCACGGTGCCGATGATGTAGAAGGTGTCGGCCACGTTGGTGACCCAGTCGCGCATCGCCTCGTTGAGCGCGTCCTTGAGCGTCCTGGAACCGGAGGTCACCGGCACCACCTCGGCGCCGAGCAGCTTCATGCGGTAGACGTTGATCTTCTGCCGCTCGATGTCGACCGCGCCCATGTAGACCACGCATTTCAGCCCGAAACGCGCCGCCACCGTGGCGCTGGCCACGCCGTGCTGGCCCGCGCCGGTCTCGGCGATGATGCGCGGCTTGCCCATGCGCTTGGCGACGAGCGCCTGGCCGATGGTGTTGTTGATCTTGTGCGCGCCGGTGTGGTTGAGGTCCTCGCGCTTGAGCGCGATGCGCGCGCCGCCCACGTGCCGCGACAGGCGCTCGGCGTGGTACACCGGACTGGGGCGGCCCACGTAGTACGTCAGGTCGCGGTCCAGCTCGGCCAGGAACTCCGGGTCCTCGCGCAGGCGCAGGTAGGCCTCGGTCAGTTCGGCCAGCGGCGCCATCAGGGTTTCGGCGACGTAGCTGCCGCCATAGGCGCCAAAGCGCCCGTGCTCGTCGGGATAGGCGTTGAAGTCGGTCTTGCTCATGGGGGAACTCGGCAGGGCGGAATGCGCCAGCCACCCTAGCGGAAAGGCGCTCCGGCAAAAAGCGATATGATGGCCGCGATACGTCAGGAAAACTCACCTATTCATGTCCCGCCCGCTGCCCTCGCTGAATGCCCTGCATGCCTTCGAGGCCGCGGCACGGCTGGGCAGCGTGAGTCGCGCGGCGGTCGAGCTGCACGTCACCCATGGCGCGGTGAGCCGGCACATTCGCTCACTGGAGGAGGAACTGGGCACGCCCCTGTTCCAGCGCGAGGGGCGTGGCCTGGCGCTCACGGGCGCCGGCCAGCGCCTGCGCGATACCTGCACCGCCGCCTTCGCTCAACTGCGCGATACCTGCCAACTGCTGCGGCAGGACTCGGCCCAGGCGCCGTTCGTGCTCGGCTGCCCGGTCAGCCTGCTGGCGCGCTGGATGATTCCCCGGCTGGAACGCCTGATGTCCGACCTGCCCGAACTGTCGCTGCACCTGCGGCCGCAGGAGACGCCATTCGACGAGAGCCTTGCCGGGCTCGACGCCGCCGTGCTTTCCGGCGAGGCACCGTGGCCGCCCGCCTGGCGCGTGCGCCCGCTGCTGCGCGAGCGCATCGGCCCGGTAGCGAGTCCCGGCTTCGCCAGGACACATCGGCTGGCCCGCCAACGTCCCAAGGCCGTCCTGGGCCTGCCGCTGCTGCATACCCAGTCGCGTCCGCGAGCTTGGAGCGACTGGGCCGAACGCATCGGCCTGCCTACCGCCGGGCTGAAAACGGCCCACGGGTACCCGCACCTCTACCATCTGATCGAAGCGGCCGCGGCCGGCCGGGGCGTGGCCATCGCGCCGGAGCCCCTGGTGGCCGACGACCTCGCCAGCGGACGCCTGGTCGCGCCATGGGGCTTCGAGGAAGCCGATTCGCAATGGGTACTGGCCACGCCCATGCGGCTGCCGGCCGAGCGCTCGGAAAAACTGGCGGCATGGCTGGAAGCCGAATTGTGCCGGCCCGCCGGCGGATAGTGCGCTGCGCATTCGCGCGCCAACGCGTCGGCGCGCCTTGGCCATCAAGCGGATAGGACACCTATCCACAGGCTTTTCCCGCATGCGTCCACATGGACTGTGGAAAACGTTGTGGGCCGATCGGATACCCCACCGCCTTTCTGTAGGAGCACACCCAGTGCGCGACCGCAGCGTCTGCATGTCCCGGCCTTGTTGGCGGTCGCGCACTGGGTGCGCTCCTACAGGTATTGGCGGATGCGCTCGAGCAGCTTCCTGGATTGTTCCGCGTCCAGCTCGCCCAGCCACCCACGACGCCCCTCGGGAATATGCGCGGCGGGATCCTCGTCGCCGAACACGTAATGGTCGAGCAACGCACGCCACGCCTCGCGCTCGGCCGGCGGCAGCGACTTGAACAGCAGGATGCAGTGCAGCAGCCCGCCCAGCCGGGTGTTGGGCACCAGGCCCACGCCCTGCCCGGCTTTCCACCAGTAGTTGACCAGCGCATTGAGTGGCCCCAGCGAGGCCACGTGGTGCCACCACATCGGCGGGATATAGACCGCATCGCCCGGCGCCAGCTCGGCTACCTGCGCCTGTTCCAGCGCAAGCTTCAGGCGCGGGTAACGCGGATCGTCGGGCCGGTCGACCCGGGCCATGCCGATGGCCGCGCCGGTGGGCGCGAAATCCAGCGGCCCGATATAGAGGTTCCGTACCTGTTCCGGCGGGAACAGCGTGAAGCGCCGCACGCCGCACACCACGCAAGCGATGTTGTGATACTCATCGAAATGCGCCGGCGTGGTGACGCGATTGCCGATCCACAGGCGCGGCTGGATGGATGGAGCGAGCAGCGGCAAGGCGTGGTCTTCCAGCAGGCCCGGCAGGCAGGCGGCGACCGGCGCGCTCTGCAGCGCGATGCCCGGCGCATCGTCGCTGCCGGCGTATTGCAGCAGGCGCTGCAGGGCCTGCGTCACCGATACGCGATGATGCTTGAAGTTGAAGGCCTCCAGGTCGTCGCGGTAGCCGACAAGGCCCTCGGCCTCGGGCGGCATCAGCAGCGCATCGACCGGCGTACCGTTGTCCCGCGCCATCAGCAGGTCGGCGAAGGCGCGCTCCGACTGCGTGGCCGCCGCCACGAGCGGCCAGTGCTTCACCAGGCCACGGATGACCAGCGGGCGTTCGCTCCCAACGATCCGTGCCAGCGCATCGGGCTGGCCTTCGTAGTGGAATGCTTCGATCGGGGCGGGCATGCGTGACCTGGACGCGCGACGGGAGCGCCATGCTAGCAGTGCGTGTGCCTGCCGTAGGAGCGCCTCCTGTGCGCGACCGGCGAAAGGTCTGTCTCAAGCCGCTGCGCGCACCGCATGGATGAAATCGGCCAGCTTCCGCGGGTCCTTGATGCCCGGCGCCGATTCCACGCCGCTGGCCACGTCCACCGCCCACGGCCGCGCCACGCGGATGGCTTCGCCCACGTTGCCCGCCGTGAGGCCGCCGGCCAGGATCAAGGGTTGCGCCAGATCACGCGGCATCAGCGACCAGTCGAACGCCTTGCCGCTGCCGCCGGCCTCGCCCAAACCGTGGCCGTCCAGCAGCAGACCGGCGGCGCCGGGATACTCGCGCAGCCTGGCCAGCGCGGCGGCACCCTCGCCCATGGCGATGGCCTTCAGGTAGCGCAGGCCGAACTGCGCGCACCAGTCGTCGCGTTCCTCGCCGTGGAACTGCAGCAGGTCCGGCCGCACCGCATCGATCGCCTCGCGCACCAGCGCGGCATCATCGTCCATGAACAATGCCACCACGCTCACGAACGGCGGCAGGGCGTGGACGATGGCGGCGGCTTGTTCCAGCGACACGCGGCGCTTGCTGCGCGCGGTGAACACCACGCCGATGGCGTCGGCGCCTAGCCGGGCCGCCAGCACGGCGTCCTCGACACGGGTCATGCCGCAGCACTTGATGCGCGTCACAGGCTCACCTCCGCCGGCAATCCCCACTGCGCGTCGTAGCGCGGCCCCAGGAAGGTCAGGCCCGAGGCCGGCGCGGTAGGGCCGGCCACCTCGCGGTCGCGTCCCTCCAGCAGCTCGCGCATCCAGGCCACCGGCTGCTCGCCGCGGCCGACCGGCAGCAGCGAGCCGACGATGTTGCGCACCATGTGGTGCAGGAAGGCATTCGCCTCGATTTCCACGATCACCTGTTCTTCCTCCCGCCGCACGCTCACCGCCCGCACCTCGCGCCGCGCATGCGCGGCTTGGCAGGAGATCGCGCGGAAGGCGCTGAAGTCATGCTCACCGACCAGCGCCTGCGCCGACTCGTGCATGCGCGTGGCGTCCAGCGGCTGGCGTTCCCAGGTGACGTAGCGCGCCTCCAGCGCCGCGCGCACCGGGCGGTTGAGAATGCGGTAGCGGTAGCGCCGGCTACGCGCGGAGAAACGGGCGTGGAAAGCCGGCTCCACCGGCTGCGCCCACAGCACGGCCACGCTGGCCGGCAGGTTGGAACAGGCGCCCAGCACCCAGCCGCGCATGTCGCGATGGACCTCGGTATCGAAGTGCACCACCTGGCAGCGGCCGTGCACGCCGGCGTCGGTGCGCCCGGCGCAGGTGACCTCCACCGGATGCGCGGCGACGAACGACAGCGCCCGCTCCAGCGCGCCCTGCACGGTGTCGCCGTGGCTCAGGCGCTGCCAGCCGGAGAACTCGGTGCCGTCGTATTCGATGCCAAGGGCGAGGCGCATGGAGAAGAAGCAGGGCCGGATGGGTAAGACGGCAAGATTAGCAGCCCCTCAACGAACTCGGGCCGGCGTGGCCGGCCCGAGCGGATCGAAGCGTGGCGGCAACTCAGTGGATGCTGTCGAGCAGGCGCTTGGCCACGTCCTTCTGTATCTGCGTGCCTTCGTGCATGACTTCTTCCAGCATGGCCTGGGCGCCATCCGGATCGCCCATGTCGAGATAGGCGCGGGCCAGGTCAAGCTTGGTATCGACCGGATCGTCGCTGAACTGCCCCAACTCGTGGTTCAGGTCCTCGTGGTGCAGGCCGTCCGAGCCCGCTTCCCCGGCGGGCTCGGCAAAGGCCCAACTGGACGCATGGTCGAAGGACTCTTCCTCGGCGGGTTCGTGGCCGGCCGCGGCGGGAGCGGGCTCGGACGCGGGAGCGCTTGCCGGTGGCTGCGACGGACGCGGGGTGAGATCGAAATCGAAGTGGTATTCGCTGACCTTGGAAGACGGCGCCGGCGGCGACGGGATCGGCGGCAACTCGTCCGCCTCGCCGCGCTCGGCGTAGCGGTCCAGTTGGAAGTCGTCCAGCAGCGGCTTTTCCTCCGGAAGGTGCGGCGGCACCACGGCGTGCGCGAACAGGGGATGCTCGGGCACCAGGTCCTCGCCCATGCGCACCACGTCCTGCCACTCCGGCTGCTGCGGATCGGCGACATGGGCGTGCATGGCCTCGGCGGCCGCCTCGAAGTGCTCCACGTCGCGGCGGCTGTAGTACAGGCTCACCAGCTCCAGGTGCAGGCCGATGTCGTCCGGGTGCTCGGCCAGTTGGTCGAGCAGTTCGTCCTGGTCCGGATCGGCGCTGGCCGGACCGGCCGGCGGCACCGTGCCGAAGCGGTCGGCCAGCGAACCGGCCGCCGCCGCATCGGTCTCGGCGGCCGGCTTGCGGCTGCGGCCGCGCAGGCCGAACAGGAGCAGCAGCACAACCACCGCCGCGCCCGCGCCCCAGGCCCAGGTCTGCATGTACCAGGGCTCCTCTTCCTGCACCGGCACTGGTTTAGTCGCAGGCTTCGCCACTGGCTTGGCCGGGGCGACAGGCTTGGCGGCCGTGGCCGCGCCGACGGGTGCCGGCGTGGCGGCGCTGGCGCCACCGGCCGGCGGCGTCGCGTTGCCCGCGGCGGCAGCGGCGGCAGGTTCGTTCGCCTTGACCACCGTTTCCTCGGGCGCGGCCGGCTGGGGCGCTTCCGCCGCCTTGGCGGGTGGCAGGCCGGCGGCCTTGCGCGCCGCAGCCAGCTGGCGCTGGAGGTCGGCGATTTCGTTGTCCTTGAGCGAGAGCAGGCGCTGGTTCTTGCCGTTGATGTCTTCCAGGTCCTTCAGGCGCGACTTCAGCTCGTCGCCCTGTTGCTGCAGGGAGGTCAGCGCCTCCTGGCTGCGCAGCAGGTCCTGGTGCAGGCTGGCCATGCCCTTGCTGCTGGCCTGGTCGCCCCCCTTGCCGCCCTGGGCGGCATTGCCGGCGCCCTCCTTGGCCGGCACCAGCGCCAGGTGGTCGCCGGCCGGACCGGCGGCAGCCGGGGACGAGGAGGCATTGGCCCGCGTGCCGGCATCGGCGACGGTGGTCGGCGCGCGCGCGGCGCCGGAACGCCAGTCGCCGTTCTGGCGGCGCACTTCGGCCAGGGCCGCGGCCGCCGAAGTGGCCAGGGCGTCCTCGCGGGAGGGTACGCGCAACACCACGCCGCTCTTGAGCGCGTTGATGTTGTCGCGATAGAAGGCATCGGGGTTGGCCTGCTTGAGGGCCAGCAGCATCTGGTTGAAGTCCACGCCGTCCGGCGCGGTCTCGTGGGCGATGCCCGAGAGGGTCTGGCCGCTTTCGACCGGGCCATAAGAGCCCGCGGCGGCGGCGCGCGCCGGACGGACCGGCCTGGCCACGGGTGCCGGCGTGGCGGGTGCGGGAGCGGTACCCTGGCTGGCGGTTTCCGCCGGCGCCGGGGCAGCGCGGCGGGACGGCTTGGCCGGCGCCTGGGCGGGAGCGTGGGTGGCAGGCGTGCCGGCCACGCTCCCGGGCGGATCCAGCAGGATGGTGAATTCGCGCAGGCTCTTGCCGGCGGCGTTGTTCACCTCGACCAGCAGGTCCAGGTAGGGATCGTTCACCGGCGCGCTGCTGGTGATGCGGATGACCTTGCGGCCGTTGGCGCCATCGACCACGGCGAACTGCAGCGGCACCGCGGGGCCGGCGGCGACGCCGGCCTGGGCGGCGTCCTCGGCGGAAGCCAGGCGCGCGGTCAGGTTCTGCAGCTCGGCCGGGCTGTCGGGATTGACCGGGATCTCGGCCAGCAGGGGTTGGCCCAGGGCGGATTTCACCTGGATCTGGCCCAGCTCCAGCGCGACCGCCTGGCTGCTGCCCAGGGCCAGCGCCAGCAGCATCGACAGCTTCAACGAACGATTCATCGTGTTATTCCCCCGAACGACCCCATGACGCTTCTTATCGGCCCGCCGGCATGCGGCAGCCCCCAGAACGAGGAGTCACTTTAGTTTAGGTACGAGCCAATCAACAATAGCGCCGGCCAGTATTTACAACGTCTTGCTGCAGTTTCTTCTTGTTCGGGCGCGATTGCCATGCGCCGGGTACGGTTCAGGGATGGCTGCTCCCCTGGGGGGCGGCTTTCAGCGCCTGGAGCTGGCGCTGCAGGTCGGCGATCTGCTGGTCCTGCTGCTTGAGCTTGGCATCGTCCTGGTGGCTGCGCGTCTCTTCGCGTTCGACATCGCCCTGCAACTGCTTCACCTGGCCCTGCTGCTGGGCGATCGCCTGGTCCAGCCGCTTCTGGTCGGCGGCCTGCGCGCCGGCAAGCTTGGGCGCGTCCGCCGCCCGGACCGGCGCCGCGAGCGCCAGTGCACACACCACCAATCCGGACAGCGTCTTGGTCATTACAGGTAATCCTCGATGAGTCGTTCGGCGATTTGCACGGCGTTGAGCGCCGCGCCCTTGCGGATGTTGTCGGCGACGATCCACAGGTCCAGGCCGCGCTCGTGCGAGATGTCCTCGCGGATGCGGCCCACGTACACCGGGTCCTGGCCCGCGGCGTCGCCCACCGGGGTGGGATAGCCGCCGGCCTTGCGCTCGTCCATCACGACGACGCCCTCGGCCTGCTCCAGCAGCTCGCGCGCCTGCTCGGCGCTGAGCTTGTCGCGCGTCTCGATGTGCACCGCCTCGGCGTGGCCGTAGAACACCGGCACGCGCACCGCGGTGGGATTCACCTGGATGGTGTCGTCCTCGAGGATCTTGCGCGTCTCCCACACCATCTTCATTTCTTCCTTGGTGTAGCCGTTGGGCTGGAAGTCGTCGATGTGCGGGATCACGTTGAAGGCGATCTGCTTGGGAAACTTCTTGGCTTCCACGTCCTGGAAGCTGAGCAGCGCGGCGGTCTGCTTGCCCAGTTCCTCCATGCCGCTGCGGCCCGCGCCGGACACCGACTGGTAGGTCGCCACGTTGATGCGCTCGATGCCCGCCTCGCGATGGATCGGCGCCAGCGCCACCAGCATCTGCATGGTCGAGCAGTTCGGGTTGGCGATGATGCCGCGCGTCGTGTAGTCGGCGATGGCGTGCGGGTTCACCTCGCTGACCACCAGCGGGATGTCGTCCTGGTAGCGGAACTCGGAGGTGTTGTCGATCACCACCGCGCCGGCCGCTGCCGCGCGCGGCGCATGCTCGCGGCTCACCGAGCCACCGGCCGAGAAGAAGGCGATGTCGACGCCGTCGAAATCGTAGTCGGCCAGGTTTTTCACGGTGACCGATTTGCCGCCGAAGGTGATTTTCTCGCCCGCCGAACGCTCGCTCGCCAGCGGCACCAGCTCGCTGACCGGAAACTCGCGCTCGGCCAGAATGGCCAGCAGGGTTTCACCCACGGCGCCCGTCGCGCCGACCATTGCCACCTTGTAGCTGCTCTTCTTGCTCATGTTCCGTTATCAGGTTGGAGGAATCGGAAAACCGCCCCGGCGGCACCGATCTCCGCTATCCGCGGAAATCTAGCCGGGGCGGCGCGCAAAACAACCCACGACACGCATGGGCGTGAAAGTCATCACGCTTTATGTGCCAGCACCGCGGGATTGAGCGGCGTCGGCGGCTTGCCGGCCGACTCGCCATAGCCCAGCGCGGCGATCACATTGTCGGCCGCCAGCTGGGCCATGGCGCGCCGTGTTTCCCCGCTGGCGCTGGCGATGTGCGGGCTGAGTACCACGTTGTCCAGGGCGAGCAGGTCCGGATGCACCACCGGCTCGCCCTCGAACACGTCCAGCGCCGCGGCCGCCAGTTTCCCCTCGCGCAGCGCGGCGGCCAGCGCCGCGTCGTCCACGATGCCGCCGCGGGCGATGTTGACCAGCAGGGCCGAACGCTTCATTTGCGCCAGCTCGGGCGCGCCGATGGCATGCCGGTTTTCCGCGGTGAACGGCAGCACCAGCACCAGGAAATCGGCCCGGGCCAGCAGCTCCGGCTTGCCCACCAGGATGGCGCGGCACTCACGCTCCACCGCCTCGGGCAGCCGCGAGCGGTTGTGGTAGAGCACCGGCATGCCGAAGCCCAGCGCGCGCCGGGCGACGGCCTGGCCGATGCGGCCCATGCCCAGGATGCCGAGCGTGCGGCCGTGCAGGTCCAGGCCCATCCAGTCGTCGAAGCGCATGTTGCTGCCCGGCCAATGCCCGGCCCGCAGCCAGCGCTCGGCCGCGCTCACGCGGCGGGCCGCGGCCAGCATCAGGGCCCAGGCGTAGTCGGCCACGCTCTCGGTCAGCACGTCGGGCGTATTGGTGGCCAGCACACCTGCGCGGGTGAGCGCCTCCAGGTCGAGGTTGTTGTAGCCGACGCCAAGGTTGGCCACCACTTTCAGGCGATGGTTGCCCTCGATCACGGCGGCATCCACGCGATCGGCCAGGCCCACCAGGGCGCCATCCACGCCGGCCAGCTTCTGCCTGAGTTCGGCGGCGTCGTGCGGCCGGTCCTCGGGCTCGACCTGGACCTCGAAGTAGTCGGCCAGGCGCGCCAGCACCTCGGGGAACAGCGGGCGGGCGACCCAGATTTTCGGTTTGGCGGTCATCGGTATGCGCTTCTGTCTGGACCGGCCCGAACCGGAGCCGGCATGGTTCTAGGGAATGCGGGGGGCGACCTCGCCCACGTCGCCGCACTGGGCGCGATGGCGCAGGGCGTGGTCCATCAGCACCAGCGCCACCATCGCCTCGGCGATGGGCGTGGCGCGGATGCCCACGCAGGGATCGTGGCGGCCCTTGGTGACCACCTCGACCGGTTCGCCGGCCAGGTTCACGCTGCGTCCGGGAATAAGGATGCTGGAGGTGGGCTTGAGCGCGATCGAGGCCACGACGGGCTGGCCGCTGCTGATGCCGCCCAGGATGCCACCAGCGTGATTGGACGCAAAGCCGTCCATCGTGATCTCGTCGCGGTGCTGGCTGCCGTGCTGGGCGACGGCGCCGAAACCGTCGCCGATCTCCACGCCCTTGACCGCGTTGATCGACATCAGCGCCGCGGCGAGGTCGCCGTCGAGCTTGCCGTAGATCGGCTCGCCCCAGCCCGGCGGCACGCCATCGGCCACCACGTTCACCCGCGCGCCGACCGAGTCGCCCGACTTGCGCAACGCGTCCATGAACGCCTCCAGCGCGGGCACGCCATGGGCGTCGGGCCAGAAGAAGGCGTTCTGCTCCACCGCCGCCCAGTCGAACGAGCCCGGCGCGATCTCGCCGATCTGCGCCAGGTAGCCGCGCACGCGCACGCCGTGTCGCTCGGCCAGCCACTTCTTGGCGACCACGCCGGCGGCCACGCGCATGGTGGTCTCGCGCGCGGACGAACGCCCGCCGCCGCGCGGATCGCGGATGCCGTATTTCTGCCAGTAGGTGTAGTCGGCGTGGCCGGGCCGGAAGGTCTGGGCGATGTCGCCGTAATCCTTGCTGCGCTGGTCGGTATTGCGGATCAGCAGCGCGATGGGCGTGCCGGTGGTCTTGCCCTCGTACACGCCCGAGAGGATCTCCACCTCGTCGGCCTCGCGCCGCTGCGAGGTGTGCCGGCTCTTGCCGGTGGCGCGGCGGTCCAGGTCGTGGCGGAACTCTTCGGCCGCCAGCGGCAGCCCCGGCGGGCATCCATCGATCACGCAGCCGATCGCGGGACCGTGGCTTTCGCCGAAAGTGGTGACGGTGAGGAGCTTGCCGAAGGAATTGCTGGACACGGGGCGCCTGGCGGCTTGGGGAAGCCCCCAAGCTTACTGCCAGATGGCTGTCCGCGGGGGATCTGGGGTGGTTGGCCGATGGCTTTCCGGGGCCATGTGTGGGGCGCATCGCTCCCTGCCGCCATCCCGGCGAAGGTCAGGACGACGAACACTGCGCCAAGACAACAATCGCAAATCGGCGCGCTGCACACTGGTGGCCTCAGCGCCTGTTAAAAATCTTGGAGGGCACTCCTACCCCTGCACGCAGCCTTGTAGAAGCGCACCCTGTGCGCGACACCTTTCGCCTCATGGCTCGTCGTCCCGGCGCACCCCGCAAAAGAAGGGGGGTAGGGCCAGGATGACGAACGATGCGGACCGAGGCAAAAGGAGCCCGCGCACAGCGCCCGCCTACCAGCGACAAATCGCCACCGCCCCCGTCACTTGTAATTAATTGCATGGATAATTAATTTCTTTGCCCATGGCTCCCCCGAAGAAACCCCGCCCCCGCCGCTCCCCCGGCCGTCCCGCCACGAACAGCCCGGACCAGCGCCCCCGGCTGATCGAGGCGGCCCTCGAATGCTTCGTGCGCGACGGCATCGCCGCCACTTCACTGCGCGGCATCGCCAGCAGGGCCGGGGTAACGCCGGCCCTGCTCCACTACTACTTCGGCAGCAAACAGGCCCTGCGCGACGCCGTTTTCGAGGAGCGCATGATGCCGGCCGTCGCGGCGCTGCGCGACAAGCTCATGACGGCAGGCGACGATGCCGGCGCGCTCATGCGGACGTTCGTGCGCGGTCTCTTCGACATCATGGCCGCCCATCCCTGGTTTCCATCGCTGTGGGTGCGCGAGGTGCTGTGCGAGGGCGGTGCACTGCGTGAGCTGCTGCTGGACCGCATCGGAGATGGCTTGCCGCAGCTGATCGCCGGGCGTTTCGCGCTGGCGCAGCGCGCAGGCCAGCTCAACGACAGGCTCGATCCACGCCTGCTGGTGGTGTCGATGGTCGGGTTGACCCTGTTTCCCGCCGCCAGCGCGCCCATCTGGCGCGAGCTCTTCAAGACGGACCTGGGGATGAACGTGCTGGCCGAACATGCCCTGGCCCTGCTCCACCACGGCATGGCGCCTTCGCATGAAGGCTAGGCCGCTATCGCGCGGATGCGCGCTGCTTGCCCTGCTAGCGCTGTCGGCCTGCCGCGAAGCGCCGCCCGAGGTGCTGGGCACGGTCGAGTTCGACCGCATCACCCTGCCCGCGCCCGCCGCCGAGCACATCGTGCGCATCGACGTGCGCGAGGGACAGTACGTGCCGGCCGGCACGCGCATCATGCAACTGGAAACCACGCGCACCCAGGCCGCGCTGGATGCGGCACGCTCGGACCTGCAACAGCAGCGGCAGGCCCTGCTCGAACTGGTGCGCGGCCCGCGTGTGGAACAGATCCGCCAGGCGCGCTCGAACCTGCTCGGTGCCCAGGCCCAGGCGCGCGACGCCACGGCGTACTACCAGCGGCTCTCGGCGCTGGCCCGCCAGCAGTTCGTTGCCGCCGCCGACCTCGATCGCGCCCGGGCCTCGGCGGGCAATGCCGAGGCCGCCGTCGCGGCCGACCGCGCCGCGCTCGACCTGCTGCTGAACGGCTCGCGCGCCGAGGACATCGCGCAGGCACGCGCGACGGTGGCCGCGGCGGAAGCCACTGCCGCCTCGCGCGCGGTGGACCTGGAGAAACTCGACCTGACCGCACCACGCGACGTGCGCGTGGACAGCCTGCCCTACAAGCTGGGCGACCAGGCCCAGCCCGGCACGCCGCTGGTGATCCTGCTGGCCAGCGATACGCCGTACGCCCGCGTGTACGTGCCCGCGCCGCTGCGCCCCTCGGTGAAGGTGGGCGATGCGGCGGTGGTCACGCTGCACGACGGCAAGCGCAACTTCCGCGGCACCGTGCGCATGATCCGCAGCGAGCCCAGCTTCACGCCCTACTACGCGTTGAGCGGCGACGACGCCACGCGGTTGAGCTATCTCGCCGAGATCGCGCTGGGACAGGACGCGAAAGACCTGCCGCAAGGCTTCCCGGTATCGGCCACGTTCCCGGGAAAGCACGCGGATGACTGAGTCGGCCATCCACGCGTGCGGCCTCACCAAGCGCTTCGGCGCGCTGGTGGCCGTCAACGCGGTGAACCTGGACGTGCCGCGCGCCTGCGTATACGGCTTCCTTGGCCCCAACGGCTCGGGCAAGTCCACCACCATCCGCATGCTGTGCGGGCTGCTGACGCCCAGCGGCGGCGAGATCGAGGTGCTGGGCCTGCGCATGCCGCAGCAGGCCGAGCAACTCAAGCGGCGCATCGGCTACATGACGCAGAAGTTTTCGTTGTTCGACGACCTGTCGGTGCGCCAGAACCTGGAGTTCCTCGCCACCGTGCAGGGCCTGACGCGCCAGCAGGAAAAGGGCCGCGTCGACGACCTGCTGCGCCGCTACCGGCTCGACGACCGCCAGGACCAGCTCGCCGGTACCCTGAGCGGCGGCCAGAAGCAGCGCCTGGCCCTGGCCGGCGCCATCGTGCATGCGCCGGAATTGCTGTTCCTGGACGAGCCGACCAGCGCGGTCGATCCGGAGTCGCGCCGCGACTTCTGGGAAAAGCTGTTCGAGCTGGCCGACGAGGGCACCACCATCCTCGTCTCCACGCACTACATGGACGAGGCCGAACGCTGCCATCGCCTGGCCATCCTCGACAACGGCAACCTGGTGGCTGACGGCACGCCCAGCGAACTGACCGCGACGCTCGCCGGCCGCACCTTCCTGGTACGCAGCGCCTCGCCGCGCCACGCCAAGGCGACGCTGGCCAGCCTGTCCGACGTGCTGAGCGTGGCGCAGATCGGCAACGAGCTGCGCGTGCTGATGCGGGAAAGCGGCGCCAGCGCGGAGGCGCTGCGCGCTTGCCTCGGCCAGGCCGGCACGTCAGGCGAGGTGGAAGGCACGCCGCCCAACCTGGAGGATGTGTTCGTGGTCGCCACCCGCGCGCATGGCGCCCGCGCGGAGCAGCCCGCGTGAACCCGCGCCGCCTGTGGGCCATCATGGTCAAGGAGTTGCGCCAGCTGCGACGCGACCGCGTGACGCTGACGATGATCCTGGCCATGCCGATCATGCAGCTGGTGCTGTTCGGCTACGCCATCAACCTCAACCTGCGCCACCTGCCCGCGGCGGTGGCCGACCAGGCACAGACCGCCGGTTCCCGCGCGGCCATCCAGGACATGCTGGCCAGCGGCGTGATCGAGCTGCGTGCCACCGTGCAGAGCCCGCAGCAACTGACCGACCTGCTGCGCCAGGGCCGCATCAGCGTGGGCATCGCCGTACCGACGGATTTCGAGCGCCGCAAGCTCGATGGCCGCGAGGCCATCCAGGTGATGGTCGACGGCAGCGACAACGTGGTCCAGGCCGCGGCGGCGCAACTGGCGCAGTACCCGCTGGACCCACCCGACGACTTCCATGCGCGCGCCGAGCAGCCGGTCAGCGTGGTGGGTTTCTACAACCCCCAGCGGCGCTCGCCGGTCAACATCGTGCCGGGGCTGGTGGGCGTCATCCTCACCATGACCATGGTGCTGTTCACCGCCGTGGCCATCGTGCGCGAGACCGAGCGGGGCAACATGGAGTTGTTGATCACCACGCCGGTGAGCCGCACCGAGCTGATGCTCGGCAAGGTGCTGCCCTACGCCGCCATCGGCCTGCTGCAGACCAGCCTGGTGCTGCTGCTGGGCGTATGGCTGTTCCAGGTGCCGATACGCGGCCACCTGGGGGACGTCTATATCGCCGCCAGCCTGCTGATCCTGGCCAATCTCTCGCTGGGCCTGCTGATCTCCACGCGGGCGAAGTCGCAGTTCCAGGCGATGCAGATGACCTTCTTCGTATTCCTGCCGTCGATCCTGCTGTCGGGCTTCATGTTTCCCTACGACGGCATGCCGCGTCCCGCGCAATGGCTGTCCGAGCTGCTGCCGCTCACGCATTTCATGCGCCTGGTCCGCGGCATCATGCTGCGCGGCGCGACCCTCGGCGACCTGTGGCCGGATGGCATGGCGCTGCTGGCCTTCATCGCCGTCATGCTCACGCTGGCGATACGGCTGTTCCACAAGCGGCTGGACTGAGAAAGAAAGGGCCGGCATTCGCCGGCCCTTCCGTTGGCATGGGATGCGGCCGCGCTTACTGCGTACAAGCCTTGCCGTGGTCCGGGTGATAGCCCTTGGCCTTGGCATCGGCCTCGCTCATGTATGCGCCGGACTTGGTCTTGCCGTACCACTTGTCGCCCTGACAGTGATAAACCTTGCTGCTCTCGTTGATCCACACCAGGCCCGGGCCGCCGCCCGGCGCCGCGTTGGCCGGCGGCTGGAAGCCGCTGGGCTTGCTGCCGGGCACCGGAGCGGTGGTCTTTGGCGACATGGTGTTGCTTGCCGTCGGCGCCGCGGCCGCGGGTGCCGTGGTGGCGGCGTTGGAGGCCGGCGCCGATGCGCCGGTGGGCGCGCCGTACCACTCCTTCACGCCCTTGTGCCCCGAGCACGCGCCTTTCTTGGTGGCGTGGTCGGTATAGGTATTGTCCTTGCATTGTCCAGTGGAGCCCGCCGGCGCGGCCGACTGCTGCGCATGGACGGCGGTTCCCGCCAGGAGACCCGCGAGCAAGACTGCGATCAAACCGTACGATTTCATCTGTGATCCCTCCGCTTGCACTCGTCTATTCCATGGAGACGCCGTCTAGCATCCCGGACGTGCTCCCCCTCGCCTGCCGCGCCGCCGTAGCCACCCCGGCGCCGCGACACCCAAGCGCGCCAGCGCTTGCGTCATGACTATGCATCAAGCATGAGGCGCAGCCTTACCCTGCGCCCGGCGGCGTTCATCTGCCGTGAGGCCGCATCGAAAGTTCATGCGCAAAAAAGGCCGCGCCATGCGGCGCGGCCTCTTGCATCAATGGGAAAGCACCATGTCGGCGATCAGTCCCGTGGTGACGGCCACCAGCAGGAAGTCGCCCGTATCGCTGCGCACCCACTGGTAGCCGCGTGGCGGCTGCCGCAGGTGGTGGTTGTGCCAGTCGTCCACCACGTAGCGGTGGTCGCGATATTCCGCCGGGACGTAGCCGCCACGACGGTACCAGCCTTCATGCACGCCACGGTCATGCACGATCACGTTGTCGTGGCGATCATGGTCGCGGTCGTGCTCGGAGCGATCGTGGTCGTGATGGTCGTCGTACTGGATCGGCGACGCTGCGACGCTGGCGGATGCCACCAGGCCAGCCAGCACCAGGGCGATGAGTGTTTTCTTCATGCGGTTCTCCATCGGTAAAGCCACAGTCGCACACCCTCTGGCGCGCCATTCCTGCGGCGTCGCCATGATGGTAGTCGCAATGACGCGCGATGAGTGATTCGGTTCGCAGAACGGCGCATGCCAGCGGCGCAAGTTCATGCGTTGATGCGGCATTCGGTTTGGACGTCCGGCGCCTGCGCGCCGAACGTGACAACCGGACGACAACGACTCAACGGGCCTTGTCGCCGCCCGCCGGCGCCAGGCGCAAATCCTGGAAGTCGAAGCTGAAATCGGTCAGCGGCGACACCGGCGCCATGCGCACCTCGCGCACCTTGCCGTCCGGGTCCAGCGCGTAGCTGACGAAGGCATCGGCGTTGAGCGAGCGGTCGTCCCAGTGCACGATGAAGGTGTCGTGCTGCCACGGCTCCATGCTGCCCGCCAGCTGCGCCGTCTTGCTGAACGTGAGGCGCAGCTTGCCGCCCTGCTCGCTCACCACCACGTCGCCGTACCACGGATCGCGGAAGGTGCCGGCATAGCCCGCCAGCGCCAGCGAAGGCTTGCCATGCTTGTCCCGCGCCATCTCGTGCGCCTTCCAGCTGTCGTCGGCGCTGCCTTCGGATTTCTTCACGGCCGCGGCGTAGGCCGCGATCCAATCCTTCCTGTCGCGGCCCAGGTAGGCATCGAGCACGCGATAGGTCACCGCGTTGAAGGCGGCGCCCGATTCCTGGTTGGTCAGCACCACCACGCCCAGGTGCAATTCCGGCACCAGGGTCACCCGCGACACCATGCCGGGCCAGCCGCCGGTATGCCAGACCAGGCGCTGGCCATGGTAGTCGGAGAGGAACCAGCCCTCGCCGTAGCCGGCGAAATGGGGCTTGGCGTCCTTGAGTTCCGGCACCGGCGGCTCGCTGATCTTCATCGGCGTGAGCATCGACCACATCTGGTTCTGGCTGCTTTCGGAGAACAGCGCCTTGCCGCCGGGCAGCTTGCCTCCCGCCAACTGCACATTCATCCATTTGGCCAAGTCGTGCACGCTGGCATAGATGCCGCCCGCGCCCGGATTGTTGGTCCAGGCCATCGGCGGCACTGGCTTCAACTGGGTGAAGTCGGACTTGGCATGGCCGGTGGCCACGTCCATGCCGCTCTTCAGGTAAGTCATGTCCACCAGCGACTCGTCCATGCCCACCGGCTGGAAGATGCGCTCGCGGATGAAATCGGCATAGCTCTGGCCCGATACCTGCTCGATCACCAGCGTGGCGACGGCGAACAGGATGTTGTCGTAGGCATAGGCGCTGCGGAAACTGGTGGCCAGCGGCACGTTGCGCAGGCGCTGCACGACTTCCCTGGTGGAATAGGATGTCGGCGGCCAGTACAGCAGGTCGCCCGCGCCCAGGCCGAGGCCGCTGCGATGCGCCAGCAGGTCGCGCACGCGCATCTCGCGCGTGACGTACGGATCGGACATCTGGAACCACGGCAGGTAGTCGATCACCCGCGCGTCCATGTCGAGCTTGCCCTGCTCGGCCAGCATCTGCAGCGAGGCCGAGGTAAAGGCCTTGGTGTTGGAGGCGATGGCAAACAGCGTGTGCGCATCCACCGCCTCGGGCTTGCCCAGCTCGCGCACACCGAAGCCCTGCTCCAGCACCACCTGCCCGTCCTTGACGATGGCCACGGCGATACCGGGCACGTCGAACTGCTTGCGGGCGCCATCCACGTAGGCGCTGAAGTCCTGCAACTGCGCCGGCAGGCCGGGCGGCGCAAGGCCGGCCGCGGCGGCGGGCGGCGACACCGGGGCCGTGGTCTGCGCCCATGCCGGCGCCGCAAGAACAAACAGTGCAAGACAACCCGCCAGGCGCGGGGACAGGGTTCGCGGGGACATCGATCGGCTCCTGGGCAGCAAAGCGCATCACTATCGCGGCAAAGCCTCGCCAGGGCCAGCACGGGAAGTCATGGCACGGCCGGGTGCTCGACGGACACCCCGCCCAGCAGGGATCATGCGGCGCGAGCACGAGGACAAGCATGAACGACTGGGCGGAATGGATCGCGGCACATGCCTTGCCGCTGGGGGCGGCCCTGCTGCTACTGGCCCTGCTGGCGGGTGATCTCGCCTGGCATTGGAACCGGCGCCAGCACCAGGCCGCGCTGGCCGGCGGACGCCACCCGGTGGCGATCCGTGGACGCACGGCGGCGATGCTGCTGATTGCCACGGCCCTGCTGTTTGCCGCGACCGCGCTGGCCATCGGCGCGCAGTTCGACGAACGACTACCCGGCTTCGATGTCGCGTTGGCGCAGAGCCTTCGGGCCGGCATGCCGCCGGCAGTGCTGCGCGTGGTCGCCGCCGTTTCGCACCTGGGCGACCTGTGGTCGGTCGCCGCCGCCGTGGTCGTGGTGCTGGCCATCCTGCTGCTGCGCCGCCAACTGCGATTGGCGACGTGCTGGACCATCGCCATGGCCGGCATCGTGCCGATCAACAGCGCACTGAAGGCATGGTTCCAGCGCCCCCGGCCGCTGCATGACCATGGCTTCATCATGGAGAAAGGCTGGAGTTTTCCCAGCGGCCACGCCTTCGGCGCCATGGTGTTCTACGGCATGCTGGCCTATGTGTTGCTGCGCCTGCTGCCGCTGCGTTGGCACCGCGTGGTGGTTGCGGCGGCCGTCGCCATGGTGACGGTGATCGGCGTGAGCCGCATCCTGCTGCAGGTGCATTACTTCAGCGATGTGCTGGCCGGTTATGCGAGCGGGCTGGCGTGGCTGGTGGTGTGCCTGGGCGGGGCGGAGTGGTGGCGGCTTCGGCGCGGATGGTAGGAACGCGCACAGTGCGCGACCGCGAGGTCGCCGCTACGTAGGTTTATCGCGCACTGGGTGCGCTCCTGCAGTTGGAAGCTGCCGTTGTTCGATCAGGCCAGCTTGCGTGCCGCGGCCACCACGTCCGCTTCGCCCGGCAACACCAGCAGGGCCGCGCTGGCCAGTGGCGTGTAGGTGTCGGCGCCGACCACGCGCTGCAACGGCGTGGCGCCGAGGCCGGCCTCGACGATGGCGGTGATGATGCCTTCGCCCACGCCTGCGCTGCGGCGGCCTTCGTCCAGCACGATGATGCGTTGGGCCGACTTCGCCTGCGCGGCGATAAAGGCATCGTTGAGCGGCGCCAGCCAGCGCAGGTCGACTACACGCACCTGCCAGCCCAGCTCGGCCTCGATGGTGCGCGCCGCGCGCAACGCCATCGGCACGCCATTGCCGAAGGTGAACACCACCAGGTCGTTGGCGTCGTCGTGATATACACGGCCTTCGCCCAGCGGCATGGCCTCGCCCGGCGCGGGATAGGCGAACTGCCACTGGCCGTCGCCGGCTTCGTACAAGTCCTTGGTCATGTACAGCGCGATGGGTTCCAGGTAGGCGCAGACGCGGCCGTCCACCTTGGCCAGCGCGGTCAGTGTGCGCAACATGTTGGCCGCATCGTCGCCGCGGCTGGGGCAACCCACCACCAGGCCGGGGATATCACGCAGCGCGGCGATCGAGTTGTCGTTGTGGAAATGGCCGCCGAAGCCCTTCTGGTAGCCCAGGCTGGCCACGCGCATCACGATGGGGTTGCGGTACTGATCGTTGGAGAAGAACTGCAGCGAGGCGGCCTCGCCGCGGATCTGGTCGCAGGCGTTGTGGAAGTAGGCCAGGTACTGGATCTCGGGGATCGGCAGCATGCCCATGTTGGCGTAGCCCTGGGCCAGGCCGAGGATGATGGTCTCGTCCAGCAGCGTGTTGAACACGCGGCTGCCCTTGAAGGCCTTGTGCAGGCCCTTGGTGACGGTATACACGCCGCCCTTCTGCGCCACGTCCTCGCCGAACAGCAGCGACTCGGGATACTTGGCCATGATGTCGTGCAGGGCCTGGCCGATCTGGATGGCCAGATGACGCGGCGGCAGCGCCTCCGGCAGCTTGTCCTCGCCACCGAACGCGGCGAGGCGGCGATCCTGGTAGTTGGCGCGCTCGGCCTCGGCCTTCACCGCGGCCGGCGTGTAGGGCGCCAGCGGCTTCATCACCTGCGCCAGCGTGGCCAGGCGCGGGCGGCGGTCCGCTTCCTCGGCGGCCTCGAAGCAGCGCCTGCGCGTGGCCTCGTACAGCGCCAGCAGCGATGCCTTGGTGTACAGGCCCGAGGACAGCGCGATCTCGGCCGAGCGCAGCAACGGGTCGCTGGCCTCCACCGCGAACAACTCTTCCACGCTGCGCCACTCGATCTCGAAATCGGTGCCGGCATGACCCATCACCCGCGTGGTCGCCAGGTGCAGGAAGGTGGGCCGGCGCGTCATGCGGCAATGCGCCACCGCCGCCTGCACCTGGGCGTAGCCGCCGGCCAGGTCCAGGCCATCGGCGAAGAAATAGTCAAGGTCGGCGCGATGGCGGAAGTTGTTGGCCACCCAGCCCGAGGGCGTCTTGACCGAGATACCGATGCCGTTGTCCTCGCACACGTAGAGCACCGGCGCGGGCAGTTTCTGGTAGGCCGTCCACGCGGCGGCATTGAAGGCGGTCTGCGCGGTGGCGTGGTTGGACGAGGCGTCGCCGAACGAGCAGATGGCGATGCTGTCGTCGGGGATCGGCAGCGTGTGGCCGATGCGCCGCGCCTGCTCGATGGCGATGGCGGTGCCCAGCGCCTTGGGCAGGTGCGAGGCGATGGTGGAGGTCTGCGGCAATACCCATAGCGGCTTGCTGCCCCATACCTTGTGACGCCCGCCGGAGGCCGGGTCCTCGCTGCTGGCGGCGAAGGACAGCGCCGAGTCCATCACCGGGTCCATCCCCGGCAGCTTGCGGAAACGCTCGGCCATGAAGCCGCCGGAGCGGTAGTGCAGGAACGCGGGATCGGTATGGCGGGTCAGCCGCGCCACCATCGCATTGCCTTCGTGGCCGCTGGAGCCGATGGTATAGAACACCTTGTTATGCACGCGCAGTACGCGCGCCATCAGGTCGAGGTGGCGGCTGACCAGTTGCGATTCGAGCAGCTCGCGGAAGCCTTGCGCATCGAGCGCGCTGCCGGGCAGCACCGGCGCATGGTCGCCACCCGGCGCATGCACCTCGCCCTGCCACAGCTCGACGAACTCGGTGAAGTTGCGGTCGACGATCTCGGCGCGGTTGAAGCCCTTGTGACGCGCGGTGAGTGCATAGGGAACGGTGGTCATGGCGTCTCGTCAACGAGTGGCAGCGAGCCAGTGGAATGCTCCCTCTCCCTACCGGGAAAGGAAGTTGAGCGTGCGCAGCGATGCGGCCCTTTGGCGGTCCTTGTCGCGCCCGAAGCTTTCGAGCAGGCGAATCTGGTCATCGACGGAAGGCACCGGCACGGCCAGTCCGTCGAGGCCCGCCAGCATCAGCCGCCCGGCCCATACCGGTCGCCAGTCGTCGCCGTCATGGAGTTCCAGCCCGCCCATCACCTCGACTGGCAGGCCGGGAAAACGGAAGCGCGCGAAATGCGAGCGGAAGCGGTCGCCGTCGGCGGGCTCGTGCGCGATCTCGCGGCGATCGGCCCACAACGCCATCAGGCGTTCGGCATCCTCGCGCGATACCAGCACGTCCACATCGGCGACGCTGGCGTTCGCGCCGGCCAGCAGGACGGCAGCGCTGCCGATCAGGCACCACGGATCGGCGCAGTGCACATGCAGCTCCGGCACGATCTCGGCCAGCGTGGCGTACAGCGCGGGCGTGACGTGGCTCATGAACTGACCATCAGAACGCATTGATGCCCGTCAACTCGCGCCCCACCACCAGTTGGTGCACCGTCTCGGTGCCCTCGTAGGTGATGACCGATTCCAGGTTCAGCGCGTGGCGGATGGCCACATGCTCGGTGGTAATGCCGGCACCGCCGAGGATGTCGCGGCATTCGCGCGCGATGTCGATGGCCATGCGGCAGTTGTTCCACTTGGCCAGCGACACCTGGGTGGGCTGCATGGTGCCGGCGTCTTTCAGGCGGCCGAGCTGCAGCGACAGGAGCTGCGCGGTGGTGATGCGGCGGGCCATGTCGGCCAGCTTGACCTGGATGGCCTGGTTGGAGGCCAGCGGACGGCCGAACAGCACGCGCTCGCCGGTGTAGTCGAGCACTTCCTTCAAGCAGGCCTGCGCGGCGCCGATCGGGCCCCAGGTGATGCCATAGCGGGCCTGGGTGAGGCAGCCGAGCGGCCCCTTCAGGCCCTTCACGTTGGGCAGGCGGTTGGCCTCCGGCACGCGCACATTGTCCAGGAACAGCGCGGAGGTCACCGACGCGCGCAGGCTCATCTTCTTGTGCACTTCCTGCGCGGTGAAGCCGGCACTGTCGGTGGGCACGATGAAGCCCTGGATACCGTCCTCGGTCTGCGCCCATACGATGGCGATGTGCGCGAGGTTGCCGTTGGTGATCCACATCTTGGCGCCGTTGATGACCCAGTCGCCGCCGTCCTTGCGCGCATGGGTCTTCATGTTGGCCGGGTCGGAGCCGCCATGCGGCTCGGTCAGGCCGAAGCAGCCGATCACCTCGCCCGCCGCCATCTTCGGCAGGTAGTGCAGCTTCTGCTCTTCCGTGCCGTAGGCGTAGATGGGATACATGCACAGCGAGCTTTGCACCGAAGCGAAGCTGCGCAGGCCCGAGTCGCCGCGCTCCAGCTCCTGGCAGATCAGGCCGTAGCTGACGCCGTTCATGCCGGCGCAGCCGTACGTCTCGGGGATGGTGGCGCCGAGCAGGCCCAGGCTGGCGATCTCCGGCACCAGTTCGCGCGGGAAGCGCGCCTGGTCGAAGCAGTCCCCGATGATCGGCAGCACCTTCTCGTCGACGAAACGGCCGACCGCGTCCTGCACCATGCGTTCCTCGTCGGACAGCAGCGCGCGGACGTCGTAGAGATCGAGGGGATTGAGGCGAGCGGACATCGTCGGGACTTCCGTGATGGGGCAAACCGGCATTCTAGCGGCCCCTTCCCCGGTGGGTCATGGCGGGGTGCAGCAGGCCGGGGTAGGCGGCCGGGGCGGGCTGTGGGACCATGTGCGCCTTTCCGACCGCTGGCCTGCCAGCCAGGATCCCGCGTATCGAGGCTCCGAGCGACGGCGCCGGGACGGCGGCCCCGCTTCCCTCCGGACCACGCATGTTCAAAGGTGTCCTGCTCGGCTTCGCCTGCTACGCGGCCTACGCGATCAGCGATGCCTTCGTCAAATCCCTGCACGGCACGCTGCCTGCGTACGAGGCAGTGTTCTTCGGCGCGGTGCTGATGCTCAGCGCCCTGCCCTTCATCCGCAAGCCGGGCGACCGCTACCGGGAGGTGTTCCATGCGCGCAAGCCCAGCCTGTGGTGGATACGCGCGGTCACCGGCGCGATCTGCAACATCTCGGCGGTGATCGCCTTCACCGCGCTGCCGATGGCCGAGGCGTTCGCGCTGATCTTCCTGCTGCCGATCTTCGTGACCCTGCTGTCCGTCATCTTCCTGAAAGAACACGTGGGCTGGCGGCGCTGGTCGGCGGTGATCGTGGGCTTCGTCGGCGTGCTGGTGGTGCTGCGTCCCGGTTTCCGCGTGCTGGGCGTGGGCCACTTCGCGGCGATGCTCTGCGGCCTGTCCGGCGCGGTATCGGTGGTGGCGCTGCGCATGGCCGGCCCGCACGAGAAGCGCATCAGCCTCTACGGCGCCGGCGTGATCGGCCCGCTGCTCAGCGGCGGGCTGCTGATGCTGCCGGCCTTCGTGTGGCCCGACCTGCACCAATGGCTGCTGCTGGCCGGCTATGGCCTGCTCGCCGGATTCGCCGGCGTACTGCTGATGCTGGCTACCCACCACGCGCCGGCCAACCGCGTGGCGCCCACCCAGTACAGCCAGATGCTGTGGGCCATCGGCTTCGGCTACTGGCTGTTCGGCGACCGCCTGGACTGGCCGATGCTGGCGGGCATCGTGCTGATCCTCGGTTCGGGTCTGTTCACGCTGGTGCGCGAGGAGCGCGTGACCGGCTGGTGGAAGCGGGCCCGCATGGTGTGAACCGTCGCATGGCACGCGCGTAATCACCCCTCCATGACGACGCATGTGCCATCAGTTGGTGCCTGCGGACGTCATGCCGGCGGCGATGGGGTCAACCACAGGGGCCGCGAGTCGTTATAAATGCCTCGGCAGCTTTTTGGCCGCCCGCGCGGCGGGTGCGCTGCCACCGAAGATGGTGCCTTTGCTCGTCTTTGTGAATGGTGGACTTGAACTCCTGGGAGATGGTGCATGAGTGCGGACGTCGCGAAAACCGGCCAGCAACCTAAGCGACGCGGCCTGTGGATTATCGCCGTGGTGATCGTCGCGCTGATCGTGCTGATCATGGTCCATCTCCTCTCCGGCCAGAAGACCCGCATGGGCATGCCGCCGCAGGTGGTGAGCACGGCCACCGCCAGCCTGGGCGACATGCCGGAGGTGCTGAGCGCGCTGGGTACCGTCACCCCGATCGCCACCGTCAACGTGCTGCCGCAATTGAGCGGCTATCTCACCGAGGTGGGCTACCAGGAAGGCCAGGACGTGGCGAAGGGCCAGTTCCTGGCCCAGATCGATCCGCGCCAGTACGAGATCAACAAGCAGCAGGCCGAGGCGCAGCTGGCCAAGGACCAGGCCAACCTGGACCAGGCCCGCGCCGACCTCGCCCGCTACACCCAGCTGCACGAGCAGAACTCGATCGCCGAGCAGACCTACGCCGACCAGAAGTTCACCGTGCAGCAGGACGAGGCGGCGGTGAAGGCGGACAAGGCCGCCATCGCGCAGGATGAGCTGGACCTGGCCTACTGCCACATCACCGCGCCGGTGGCGGGCCGCGTGGGCCTGCGCCTGGTCGATCCGGGCAACTACGTCACGCAGTCCAGCTCGCCGGGCATCGTCACCATCACCACCATGAAGCCGACCACGGTGCAGTTCACCGTGCCGCAGAATTCGCTGGGCAAGGTGCTGCAGCGGGTGAACGGCGGCGCCAAGCTGCCGGTCACCGTGTTCAGCAGCGACAACACCCGGCAGCTGGCCACCGGCACGCTGTACGCGCTGAGCAACCAGATGGCCACCAGCACCGGCACGGTGACCCTGCGCGCCACCTTCGCCAATGACGATGAGGCGCTGTTCCCCAACGAATTCGTCAACGTGCAGCTGCTGGTCGATACCCTGCACCAGGCGGTGCTGGTGCCCACCCCGGCGGTGCAGACCGGCGCGCCGGGCGACTACGTGTACCTGGTCAACGCCGACCAGACCGTGTCGGTGCAGAAGGTGACGCCCGGCCCCAGCGACGGCAAGCACACGGTGATCCTGGCGGGCCTGCACGCCGGCCAGGAGGTGGTCATCGACGGCATGGACCGCCTGAGCGACGGCGCCAAGATCAAGGTCGCCGCGGCCGGCAGCACCGGCGCCGCACCCGCGTCGCACGCGGGCGGCAAGCATCGTGCCGCCTCCGCCACCACCTCGTCGTAAGCGGCGGGCACGCGTCCGATGAATATTTCCCGCCTGTTCGTACTCAGGCCGGTGGCCACCTCGCTGCTGATGATCGCCCTCGTGCTGGTGGGCCTGGTCGCCATGCGCTTCCTGCCGGTGTCATCGCTGCCCAACGTCGATTACCCGACGATCCAGGTACAGACCTTCTATCCCGGCGCCAGCCCGACGGTAATGGCCACCACGGTGACCGCGCCGCTGGAAGTGCAACTGGGCGAGATCCCCGGCCTGCAGCAGATGACCTCCAACAGCTCGGCGGGCGCCTCGATCATCACCCTGCAGTTCGACCTGTCGCTCAACCTCGACGTGGCCGAGCAGAACGTGCAGGAGGCGATCAACGCCGCCAACAGCCTGCTGCCCGCCGGCCTGCCGGCGCCGCCGACCTACGCCAAGGTGAACCCGGCCGACCGGCCCATCCTCACCCTGGCGGTCAGCTCCGACTCGATGTCGCTGCCGCAGCTCCAGGACGTGGCCAACAACCGCCTGGGCGCGAAGATCTCGCAGGTACCTGGCGTGGGCCTGGTGACGCCCGCCGGCGGCAACGTGCCGGCCATCCGCGTGGAGGCTGACCCGAAGAAGCTGGCCGGCTACGGTCTCAACATCGACGACCTGCGCTCGCTGATCGCCAACGTCAACGTCAGCCAGCCCAAGGGCAACTTCGACGGGCCGGACCTGGACTACACCATCAACGGCAACGACCAGATCCAGGATCCCAAGGATTACCTGGACACGGTGATCTCCTACCAGAACGGCGCGCCGGTCTACCTGCGCGACGTGGCGCGGGTCAGCCAGGCCGCGCAGAACACTGAGCAGGGCGCCTGGTACAACAAGACCCAGGCGATCGTGCTCAACGTGCAGCGCCAGCCCGGCGCCAACGTGATCGCCACGGTCAACCAGATCATGCGCGAGCTGCCGCAGCTCGAATCGACGCTGCCGGCCGGCATGAAGGTGCAGGTGGTCACGGACAGCACCGGCGTGATCCGTTCCTCGGTGGCCGATGCCGCGTTCGAGCTGGTGCTGGCGGTGGTGCTGGTGGTGCTGGTGATCTTCGTGTTCCTGCGCAACCTGCCGGCCACCATCATCCCCAGCATCTCGGTGCCGGTGTCGCTGGTCGGCACGCTGGCGCTGATGTACCAGCTCAACTATTCGATCGACAACCTCTCGCTGATGGCGCTTATCATCGCCACCGGCTTCGTGGTGGACGACTCGATCGTGATGATCGAGAACATCGTGCGCTACCTGGAGGAAGGCAAGACGCCGCTGGAGGCCGCGCTGGAAGGCGCCGGGCAGATCGGCTTCACCATCCTCTCGCTGACCGTATCGCTGATCGCCGTGCTGATCCCGCTGCTGTTCATGGGCGGCGTGATCGGCCGCCTGTTCAGCGAGTTCGCGGTGACCCTGGCGGTGACCATCGTGCTCTCCGCGGTGGTGTCGCTGACCCTGGTGCCGATGCTATGCGCGCGCCTGCTGCGCGCCCAGGCCGAGCGCCATCCCAGCCGCTTCGAGCGCATCAGCGAAGGGCTGTTCGACAAGACCCTGGACGCCTACAAGCGCGGCCTCGCCATCGTGATGAGGCACCAGACCACCACCCTGCTGGTGTTCGTGGGCACCCTGGCGCTGACCATCGTGCTGTACGTGGTGATTCCCAAGGGCCTGTTCCCGGTGCAGGACGTAGGCGTGCTGCAGGGCATCAGCGTGGCTGACAACTCGGTGTCCTACGCCACCATGGTGAACCGCCAGCAGGCGCTGGCCGATGCGATCCTGAAGGATCCCGACGTCACCAGCCTCACCTCCTACGTCGGCATCGACGGCACCAACACCACGCTCAACAACGGCCGCTTCCTGATCAACCTCAAGCCACGCGACGAGCGCTCCTCCACCGCCGCCGAGATCGCGCGCCGGCTGCGCGACGAAGTGGCGAACGTGCCCGGCATCAAGCTCTACATGCAGCCGGAGCAGGACCTGACGCTGGACACCACGATCTCGCCCAACCAGTATCAGTTCGTGCTGCGCGGGCCGAGCCAGCAGGCCTTCATGCAGTATGTGCCCGAGCTGGTCTCGCGCATGAAGCAGATCGGCTCGATCACCGACGTCACCAGCGACCTCAACAACGACGGCCTCAGCGTCAACGTCGAGGTGAACCGCCAGCTGGCCGCGCGCTACGGCATCACCCCCGCCACCATCGACAACGCGCTGTACGACGCGCTGGGCCAGCGCATCGTCTCCACCATCTTCGAGCAGGCCAGCCAGTACCGCGTGATCCTGGTGGCCAAGCCCGAGAGCATGCCGACGGTGGAATCGCTGGGTGACCTGTACCTGCCCAGCCAGACCAGCAGCAGCGGCCAGGTGCCGCTCAAGGGCATCGCCAACATCCACATCACCAAGTCGCCGCTGGTGATCAGCCACCTGGCGCAGTTCCCCGCCGTCACCATCTCGTTCAACCTGGCCAAGGGCGCCTCGCTCAGCAAGGCGGTGGAGGAGATCAACCAGGTCGAGCAGGCGGTGCACCTGCCTTCCTCCATCACCTCCACCTTCCAGGGCGCCGCCCAGGCCTTCCAGGATTCGCTGTCCAGCGAGGTGTACCTGCTGATCGCCGCGCTGGTGGCCGTCTACATCGTGCTGGGCGTGCTGTACGAGAGCTTCATCCATCCGGTGACGATCCTCTCCACCCTGCCCTCGGCCGGCATCGGCGCGCTGCTGTCGCTGATGATCGCCGGCAGCGACCTGGACGTGATCGGCATCATCGGCATCGTGCTGCTGATCGGCATCGTCAAGAAGAACGCGATCATGATCGTGGACTTCGCGCTGGAGGCCGAGCGCGAGCACGGCAAGCCGCCGGAGGAGGCCATCTTCGAGGCGTCCCTGCTGCGTTTCCGCCCGATCCTGATGACCACCCTGGCCGCGATGCTGGGCGCGCTGCCGATGCTGCTGGGCACCGGCACCGGCTCGGAGCTGCGCCGCCCGCTGGGCCTGGCCATCATCGGCGGCCTGGCGCTTAGCCAGGTGCTGACGCTGTTCACCACGCCAGTGATCTACCTGTTCTTCGATCGCCTGGCCCACCGTTTCGGACGCAAGGCGCCGGCGCAACCTGCCGGGGACGCGACGTGAACATCCCCGGCCTGTTCATCCGGCGGCCGGTGGCGACCACCCTGCTGGCGGTCGCCATCCTGCTGTCGGGCGCGCTGGCGTACCTGCACCTGCCGGTCGCGCCGCTGCCCAACATCACCTTCCCGGTGGTGGTGGTGCAGGCCAACATGGCCGGCGCCAGCCCGGAGATCATGGCCGCCACCGTGGCCGAGCCGCTGGAGCGGCGCCTGGGCACCATCGCCGACGTCTCCGAGCTGACCTCGCAGAGCACGGTGGGCTCGGCGCGCATCGTCATCCAGTTCGGGCTGAACCGCGACATCAACGGCGCCGCGCGCGACGTGCAGGCGGCTATCCAGGCCGCGCGCGCGGACCTGCCCACCACGCTGCGCAACAACCCGACCTACCGCGAATACAACCCGGCCGATTCGCCGATCATGGTGCTGGCGCTCACCTCCGATACGCTGACCCGCGCCCAGCTCTACGATTCGGCCGACTCGGTGATCCAGCAGCAGCTCTCGCAGGTCGACGGCGTGGGCCAGATCACCCTGGGCGGCAGCGCGCTGCCCTCGGTGCGCGTGGAGCTGGAGCCGGACCAGCTCAACAGCTACGGCATCGGCCTGGAAGACGTGCGCGCGGCCATCAGCGCCGCCAACGCGGACAGCGTGAAGGGCCATATCGACGAGAACGGCCAGCGCTACGAGGTGCTGTCCAACGACCAGATCAGCAAGGCCGCGCCCTACCGCGACCTGGTCATCGCCTACCGCAACGGCTCGCCGGTGCAGTTGCGCGACGTGGCCCAGGTGAAGGATTCGGCCGAGAACATCCGCAACGCCGGCCTCTACAACGGCCACGATGCGGTGCTGGTGATCGTCTATCCGCTGCCCGGCAGCAACATCGTCAAGACAGTGGCGCAGATCCGCCAGGCGCTGCCGTCGATCGAGGCCACGCTGCCCAGCAACGTGCACGTCGGCATCGCCGTGGACCGCTCGCAGTCGGTCAACGCCGCGGTCAACGACACCGAGCGCACCCTGTTCATCGCCGTGCTGCTGGTAATCGGCGTGGTCTACATTTTCCTGCAGTCGCCGCGCGCCATCCTGGTGCCCGCGGTGGCGTTGCCGCTGTCCATCGTCGGCACCTTCGGGCCGATGTACCTGCTGGGCTACAGCGTCGACAACCTGTCGCTGATGGCGCTGACCATCGGCACCGGCTTCGTGGTGGACGACGCGGTGGTGGTGCTGGAGAACATCGTGCGCCACGTCGAGTCGGGCATGGACGTGCGCGAGGCGGCGATGGTCGGCAGCGCCGAGGTCAGCTTCACGGTGATCTCGATGAGCCTGTCGCTGATCGCGGTGTTCCTGCCGATCCTGCTGATGCCCGGCATCGTCGGCCTGTTGTTCCACGAATTCGCGGTCACCCTCTCCATCGCCATCCTGCTGTCGCTGGTGATCTCGCTGACGGTGACGCCCACCATGGCCGCCCACGTGCTGAGCCGCCGCAAGCTGCATTCGCACGCGCGCTGGGCGCTGTGGTACGAGCACCAGTTCGAGCGCTTCAAGCAGGCCTATTCGCGCTCGCTCACCGCGGTGATCGAGCATGCGCGGCTGGTCATCCTGGTGCTGCTGGGCCTGATCGTGCTCAACGTGCTGTTGGTCAAGCTGGTGCCCTCGACCTTCTTCCCCGAGCAGGACAACGGCATCCTCAACGGCCAGATCATCGCTGACCAGAGCATCTCCTTCCAGGCGATGGAGAAGAAGCTGGCGCAGCTGCAGGATATCGTGCAGAAGGACCCCGCGGTGGCTTCGGTGGCGGGCTTCACTGGCGGCCGCGCGCTCAACAGCGCCAACGTGTTCATCGAGCTCAAGCCGCTGGCCGAGCGCAAAATCTCCGCCGCCGAGGTGGTGGACCGGCTGCGGCCCAAGCTCAATGCCGTGTCCGGCGCCAAGCTGTTCCTGCAGGCCGCGCAGGACCTGCACATCGGCGGCCGCCAGTCCGCCGCCGAGTACCAGTACACGCTGACCAGCGACGACCCGAATGCGCTCTACACCTGGGTGCCGCAGCTGGTGACCGCGCTGGGCAAGTACCGCGACCGGCTCACCGACGTGAACTCCGACCTGCAGCAGAACGGCCTGCAGATCTACATCAACATCGACCGCGCCACCGCCGCCCGCTACGGCTTCGCGCCGAACCAGATCGACAGCGTGCTGTACGACGCCTTCGGCCAGCGCACGGTGTCCACCATCTATAACGCGCTCAACCAGTACTACGTGGTGATGGAAGTGGCACCCAAGTACTGGCAGTACCCGCAGATGCTCGACCGCATGCGCTTCAGCACGGCGGCCGGCAATCCCACCGGCACCCAGCAGACGCAGATGTCCAAGGCGCTGGTCAAGCCGGTGACGCCGTTCCAGGCGGTGGCCGCGGCGCAGGGCGGCGCAGCCGGCACCAACTCGCTCAACGCCGACGCCGAGGCGAACCAGCTCACCAACGCCATCTCCAATGCCAAGGGCGGCAGCTCCAGCGGCAGCGCGGACAGCACCGCCGCCGAGACCATGGTGCCGCTGCCGGCCATGGCCAGCTACGTCAGCAACCACACCGCCACCCAGGTGAACCACCAGAGCGGCCTGGTGGCCGGCACCATCTCGTTCAACCTGCCGCCCGGCGGCTCGCTCAGCGACGCGCTCGCCGCCATCGCCCAGGCCGGGCAAGACATAGGCATGCCGGCCTCCATCCATGGCGACACCGCCGGCGCGGCGCAGGTGTACGCGCGCTCGATGTCCACCATGCCGCTGCTGGTCCTGGCCGCGCTGGCTGCCGTCTATATCGTGCTGGGCATCCTGTACGAGAACACCGTGCACCCGATCACCATCCTCTCCACCCTGCCCTCGGCGGGCATCGGCGCCACGCTGGCGCTGCTGATCTTCGGCACGCCGTTCTCGGTGATCGCGATGATCGGCATCATCCTGCTGATCGGCATCGTCAAGAAGAACGCGATCATGATGATCGACGTAGCCATCCATATGCAGCGCGACCTTGGCATGGCGCCGGAAAAGGCCATCCACGACGCCGCCGTGGTGCGACTGCGCCCGATCATGATGACCACCGCCGCCGCCGTGCTCGGCGCGGTGCCGCTGGCCATCGGCATCGGCCAGGGCGCCTCGCTGCGCCAGCCGCTGGGCATCACCGTGATGGGCGGCCTGATCCTCAGCCAGGTCTTTACCCTGTACACCACGCCAGTGATCTATCTCTACCTCGACCGCCTGCGCGCCCGCCTGGCCCGCTGGGCGGAAAGCCTGCCGTGGAACCGCTCGGACGTGAACGCATGAACACCAAACATTCCCCCAAGGCTCTGGCCGTCGCGACGGCGCTGCTGCTTGGCGGCTGCATGGTCGGCCCGGACTACCACCGCCCCGACGTCCCGGTGCCCCCGCAATACCAGCCCCTGCCCGGCTGGAACGCCGCCGAGCCCTCGGCCGAGGCACCCAAGGGCGACTGGTGGACCGGCTTCGGCGACCCGCTGCTCAACGAGCTGGAACCGCAGGTGTCGGTCTCCAACCAGACCGTGGCGCAGAGCTATGCCAACTACCAGGCCGCGCTGGCCGAGGTGCAGGTGGCGCGCAGCGCGCTGTTCCCCGCCATCGGCATCAGCGGCTCGGGCAGCAAGCAGCGCTCGGCCGCCGGCAGTGCCGGCAGCGGCGTGGAACACCTGCGTCCGGTCAGCACCTCCGGTTCGCTCGAAGGCAACGTGAGCTGGGCGCCCGACCTGTGGGGCAAGGTGCGCCGCACGGTGGAGGAGAACAAGGCCAACGCGCAGGCCAGCCAGGCCACGCTGGCCAACGCCACGCTGTCCGAGCAGACCGCGCTGGCCACCGCGGTGATCGAGCTGCGCATCACCGACGCAAACGTCGACCTGCTCAAGAAGACCGTCGCCGCCTACCAGGAATACCTTCGCGTGGTGGAGAACCAGGGCAAGGCCGGCACCGTGCCGCCCTCCGACGTCATCAGCGCGCGCACCCAACTGGAAAACGCCCAGGCCAGCCTGATCTCGCTGGGCGTGGCCCGCGCGCAGTACGTGCACGCCATCGCCGTGCTGGTCGGCAAGAACCCTGAGGAACTCGACATCCCGCAGGGCACGACGCTGCCGTCGTTGCCGCCGGTACCGGCCGGCGTGCCGTCCACCCTGCTGCAACGCCGCCCCGACATCGCCGTGGCCGAACGCGAGATGGCCGCGCAGAACGCCGCCGTCGGCGTCGCCGTGGCCGCCTATTACCCGTCCATCTCGCTGTCCGCCACGGATGGCTTCTCGCAGTCGCCGCTGGCCGGCCTGCTGCACGTGGCCAACCACGTGTGGTCGCTGGGCGCCGACGTGAGCGAGACCGTGTTCGACTTCGGCGCCCGCCACGGCGAGGTCGCCGCCGCCCGCGCCGACTACGAGGCCTCGGTGGCCAACTACCGGCAGACCGTGCTGACCGCGTTCAAGAACGTGGAGGACGATCTCTCCGGCCTGCACATCCTCGCCCAGCAGGCCCAGGTGCTGGATGCCGCCGTGCAGGACGCCACGCGCGGCGCCGAGATCGCGCTCAACGAATACCAGGCCGGCACCGTGGACTACACCACCGCCGCCGTCGCACTGGCCACCCAGCTGAGCACCGAGCAAAGCGCGCTGAGCGTGAAGCAGCAGCGCCTGCTCGACACCGTCTCGCTGATCGGCGACCTCGGCGGCGGCTGGTCGGCCGACCAGCTCGGCGACGCCAAGACGGCGCAGGCCAAGCCGCAATAGCGCCGGTGCTGGCGGCCGCGCGCACTGCTTGGCACACTGCGCGCCCCATGCCACGCACGCCGGAACCATGACGACCGCCTCTCCGCTCACGCTATCCCCCATCGTCGCCGGCCTGTGGCGCATCGCCGAATGGAAGCTCGACGTCGCCGCGCGCGTGCGCTGGATCGAGCAGGCGCTGGCACTGGGCATTACCTCGTTCGACCACGCCGACATCTATGGCGACTACCAGGCCGAGGCGCTGTTCGGCGAAGCATTGAAAGCCGCGCCGTCGCTGCGCGCGCGCATGCAACTGGTCAGCAAATGCGGCATCCGCCTGCGCTCGGCGCAGCGGCCGTACCGGCTCAGCCACTACGACACTTCGGCCGGCTACGTGCGTGCGCAGGTGGAACAATCGCTGCGCAACCTGCACACCGACCGGCTCGACCTGGTGCTGATCCACCGGCCCGACTACCTGATGGACGCCGCCGCGCTGGCCGACACCTTCGTCGCGCTCACCCGCGAGGGCAAGGTGGCGCACTGGGGCGTATCCAACCACAGCGCCAGCCAGTTCGCGCTGCTCCACCAGCACCACCCGCTGGCCACCAACCAGATCGAACTGTCGCCGCTGGCGATGGACGCGCTGGACGACGGCACCTTGGACCAGGCGCAGCAGTTGGGCCTGCGCCCGATGATCTGGTCGCCGCTGGCAGGCGGCCGCCTGTTCACCGGCGAGGACGCGCAGGCCATGCGGGTGCGCACCGAGATGGAAGCCATCGCCGGCCGTCTCGGCATCAGTCTCACCACGCTCGCCTTCGCCTGGGTGCTGCGCCATCCCTCGCGCCCCCATCCCATCACCGGCTCGGGCCGGCTGGAAAGCCTGCGCGAGGCGGTAGCCGCCCTGGACGTCCATCTGGAGCCGGAGGACTGGTACGCCATCTGGACCGCCAGCAAGGGCCACCCCGTCCCCTGATGCCCCACACTGTAGGAGCGCACCCTGTGCGCGACCGCGGCGTCATGTCGCCGCCGCTCCGCCGGGTTGTCGCGCACAGGGTGCGCTCCCACAGGTAAAGGCTAAAGGCGTGGATCAGCGGTTGCTGACGCCATGCGGCACGTGGCCGGTGGCCACGTGTTTGCGCGCCGATTCCACGTTGGCCGGCGAGTCGTCGAAGAAGATGTCGGCGCCGAAGGCGTCGAGGAAGGGTCCCTTGTCGCGCCCGCCCAGGAACAGCGCCTCGTCGATGCGCACGCCCCAGCGCCGCAGAGTGAGGATCACCCGCTTGTGCGCCGGCGCCGAACGCGCGGTGACCAGCGCGGTGCGGATCGGCGAATCCTCGGCGGGGAACGCCGCCTGCAGCCGGTGCACGGCGGTGAGGAACCCGCGGAACGGTCCCACCGAGAGCGGCTGGTCGGCCAGTTCGCGCTCGCTGCGGTGGAAGGCTTCCAGCCCTTCCTCGCGCGAGACCCGCTCGCCCTCGTCGCCGAAGATCACCGCGTCGCCATCGAAGGCGATGCGCAGCTGCTCGGTGGCGCGCGGCGGCGCGGTGGAGGGAAGGATGGTGGCGGCGGCCACGCCCGCCGCCAGCGCCCGGCCCACGTCCTCGGCATTGGCCGAGAGGAACAGGTCGGCCTTGAACGGCGCGATGTAGTCGGAGGTCGGCGCCCCGCTGGTGAACGCGGCACGGCTGATCTCCAGCCCGTAGTGCTGGATCGCGTTGAAGATGCGCAGGCCGGTGTCGCCCGAGTTGCGCGACAGCAGGATCACCTCCACCGGCGGCACGTCGCCCGCCAGCTTGTTCAGGTCCAGCAGCTTCTGCACCAGCGGAAAGGCCACGCCGGGCTTGAGGATCTCCTCCTCGTGCGCGATCTGGAACGCGCGATAGGCATCCAGCCCGTCCCGCTCGAACAGCGCATGGCTGTCGCCCAGGTCGAACAGGGCGCGCGAGGAAATCGCCACGACGAGGCGGTTGTCCGTGGCGGCGGAAGGGTCGTGGGCGTCAGACGCGGTCATGGGGGCCAATCTAACATGGGGTCGAGGCGAGGGATTAGGGATGAGTAGCGAGGCCGCTACATGCGGATGCTCTGCAAGTGTTGCGTGCGTGGAATAGGGCACACCCGCTCATCTTGAACGCCAACCGTGCGCCCTCGCTACTCGTCCCAGCCCCCTACCCCATCAATCCTGCGCGAACTGCTCGTCCAGGATGCGCTGCTCCAGGTTGTGCTCGGGATCGAACAGCAGGCGCACGCCCTGTCCTTCGGACTGGCGGATCTGCACCTCGCGGATGTCGCGCACCTCGTGGTAGTCGGCCGTGGCGCTGACCGGCCGCTTGTTGGGATCGAGCACGCGCATCGTCACCAGCGTGCGGTGCGGCAGGATCGCGCCGCGCCAGCGGCGCGGGCGGAACGGGCTGATCGGGGTCAATGCCAGCACGTTGGCGTCCAGCGGCAGGATCGGGCCATGCGCGGACAGGTTGTAGGCGGTGGAGCCGGCCGGCGTGGAGACCAGGATGCCGTCGCAGACCAGGTTGGGCAGCTTCACCTCATCGTTGAGCCTTACCTCCAGGTGTGCGGCCTGGTTGCTCTGGCGCAGCAGCGACACTTCGTTGAAGGCCAGGGCGTGGTGCACCTCGCCGTCGCGATCCACCGTGCGCATCTCCAGCGGGTACAGCACCGCCGCGTGCGCCCGCGCGATGCGTTCCTCCAGCCCGTCGAGCTGATGCTTGTTCATCAGGAAGCCGACCCGCCCCAGTTTCATGCCGTAGGCTGGCGCCGGCAGCGCGCGATAGGCGTGCAGGGTGCGCAGCATGAAGCCATCGCCGCCCAGGGCCACGATCACGTCGGCCTGCTCGGGTGGCGCGTCGCCATAGTGGTCGACGAACTTGCGCCGGGCCTGCTGGGCCACGTTGGTTTCGCTGGCGACGAAGGCAAAGCGCATAGGGCCGGATGGTCGGAACGGGGCCGCCAGTTGAGCGTAGATGGACGAAGGGCGCAAGCCCGTTGCCGGGTTGCGTCCCCTGGGCCTGTTCAAAGCACCGCATGGCCCCCTTCCCCAACCCTCCCCTGCACGCAGGGGAGGGACGGCGCGGTCTTGGCTTCTCCCCTCCTCCCCTGCTGGCCGGGGGAGGTCGGGAGGGGGTCTACTGGTTCACCGGCACCTGCGCCAGCTGGGCCAGGCGGCGAACCGCGACCGAAGCGATCGGGTAGTCCGCGTTCTGGGTGAGGATCTCCGCCAGCATGTTGCGGGTATACCTGAGCGTGGCGTCGTCGCGCTGCAGCCAGGCCTGCACCGGCGAGACGTCCTTGGCGGCGCCGGTCAGCGACAGCACCTGCAGGGCCAGCGCGCGGTGCTGGTGGTTCAACTCATCCAGCAGCGAACCGCGGGCCTGGGCGTGCCAGGCGCCTTCCACCGGCAGCGCCTCGATCTGGCTGCGCAGCCACTCCAGGTCCAGCGACTCGCCCAGCTCGTAGAACACCGTGGCCACCTTGCCGATCGGCTGGCCGCTCTGCTGGGCCACCTCCACGATGTCGAGCATCGCGCGCAGCTCCGGCATGCGGGCCATGCGCAAGGCCAGCTCGGGCGGCAGGCCCAGGCCTTCCCACTTCTCCTGGCTGGTGGCGAAGTCCGCCTTGCCGGTCTCGGTGAGCGCGGCCGGCAAGGCCGCGCGCAGCTCGGTGACGCCGGCCTGGTAGCGCGCCACGTTGGCGTTGATATCCAGCGTGCCGCCCGGGCGGTTCAGCAGCCAGCGCGTGGTGTGGCGCAGCAGCGACCAGATCTGCAGGATGGCGTCGATCTGGGTGTTCTCCGCGACCTTGCCGTCCAGCGCCTCGATCTGCGCCCACAGCTCGCGTGCGTCGAGGATCTCGCGCGCGGCGGTGTACGCCTTGGCGATGGCCGCCGGCCCCTGCCCCGTGTCCTCCTGCATGCGCATCATGAAGGTGGCGCCCATGCGGTTGATGGTGGAGTTGGTCACCGCGGTGGCGATGATCTCGCGCTTCAGGCGATGGCGCTGCATGTGCTCGGCGTACTTGCCGTGCAGCGGCTCGGGGAAGTAGCGCACCAGCTCCTTGGACAGGTACGGGTCTTCCGGCACGTCCGAATCCAGCAGTTGCTGGTACAGCTTGATCTTGTCGTAGGACAGCAGCACCGACAGCTCCGGCCGCGTCATGCCCATGCCGCGCGTCTTGCGCTCGGTCAGCTCGGACTCGCTCGGCAGGTTCTCCACCTGGCGGTCGAGCAGGCCCTCGGTTTCCAGCATGCGGATGAAGTGCGCCATCGAGCCGATGCGCTGCACCGACTGGTGCTCCATCAGGGTAATGGCCTGGTTCTGGCGGTAGTTGTCCCACAGCACCAGCTGGCCGACCTCGTCGGTCATGCTGGCCAGCAGCGTATTGCGCTGGTCGAGCGTCAGTTCGCCGCGCTGCACCGCGTCGCCCAGCAGGATCTTGATGTTCACCTCGTGGTCGGAGGTGTCCACGCCGGCCGAGTTGTCGATGAAGTCGGTGTTGAGCAGCACGCCGTGCTGGGCGGCCTCGATGCGGCCCTTCTGGGTGAAGCCCAGGTTGCCGCCCTCGCCCACCACCTTGCAGCGCAGCTCGGCGCCGTTGACGCGCAAGGCGTTGTTGGCGCGGTCGCCCACGTCGGCATGCGTCTCGCTGCTGGCCTTCACGTAGGTGCCGATGCCGCCGTTCCACAGCAGGTCCACCGGCGCCTTGAGGATGGCGCTGAGCAGCTCGTTCGGCGCCAGCTGGGTGACCTCGGGCTTGAGGCCCAGCACGCCGCGCACCTCAGGCGAGATCGGGATCGACTTGAGCGTACGCGGATACACGCCGCCGCCGGCGGAGATCAGCGACCTGTCGTAGTCGTCCCAGCTCGAGCGCGGCAGCTTGAACATGCGCTCGCGCTCGGCGAACGAACGCTCGGTATCCGGGTTCGGATCGAGGAAGACGTGGCGATGGTCGAACGCGGCCACCAGGCGGATGTGGCGCGACAGCAGCATGCCGTTGCCGAACACGTCGCCGGACATGTCGCCGATGCCCACGCAGGTGAAGTCCTCGGTCTGGCTGTTGCGTCCCAGCGCACGGAAATGGCGCTTGACCGACTCCCACGCGCCCTTGGCGGTGATGCCCATGCCCTTGTGGTCGTAGCCGTTGGAACCGCCCGAGGCGAACGCGTCGCCCAGCCAGAAGCCATGCTCGACGGAAATGGCGTTGGCGATGTCGGAGAAGGTCGCGGTGCCCTTGTCGGCGGCCACCACCAGGTACGGGTCGTCGCTGTCATGGCGCACCACGTCGTGCGGCGGCACCACCTTGCCTTCCAGCAGGTTGTCGGTGATGTCCAGCAGGCCGCTGATGAACATGCGGTAGCAGGCGATGCCCTCGGCCAGTTGCGCGTCGCGGTCGCCGTTCACCGGCGGGCGCTTGACGAAGAAGCCGCCCTTGGAGCCCACCGGCACGATCACGGTGTTCTTCACCATCTGCGCCTTGACCAGGCCAAGCACCTCGGTGCGGAAATCCTCGCGGCGGTCGGACCAGCGCAGGCCGCCGCGCGCCACCGCGCCGAAGCGCAGGTGGATGCCTTCCACGCGCGGCGCGCTGACGAAGATCTCGCGGAACGGCACCGGCTTGGGCAGGTCGGGTACCTGGTGCGAATCGAACTTGTAGCTGATGTATGGACGGTAGGCGCCCTGCCATTGCTGGAAGAAGCTGGTGCGCAGGGTGGCGCGGATCAGCGCCACGAAGCTGCGCAGGATGCGGTCGTCGTCCAGGCTGGAGACGGTTTCCAGCAACGTGCCGATGGCCTCCTCCAGCGCCGTCACCTGCTCGGCGCGCGGCATGGACAGCGCGCCCACCAAGCCATCGATCAGGCCAGGGTGCGCGGTGCGCAGGGTTTCGGGGATCAGCGCCTGCATCTCGCCGCGCAGCAGGTCGCCGGCGCGCTTGAGTTCCTCGGTCGAAAGCGTTTCGCGGCGCGGGTCGAACTTGGCCAGGAACAGCTCCACCAGCAGGCCGGCGATGGCCGGGTAGCGATTGAAGGCATCCTCCATGTAGCTCTGCGAGAAGGCCACGCCGGTCTGCAGCAGGTACTTGCAGTAGCCGCGCAGCATGGCGACCTGGCGCCAGCTCAGCTTGGCGCCCAGCACCAGGCGGTTGAAGCCGTCGTTCTCGGCATTGCCGCGCCAGATCTGTTCGAAGGCGTCCTCGAACAGCGTGCCCACCTGCTCCACGCTGAAGGCCAGGCTGCCGGCGGTCTGCACCTCGAAGTCCTGGATGTACAGCGTGGCGTCGCCCACCTTCACGTCGTACAGGTGCTCGGTCAGCACGCGCAGGCCCAGGTTCTCCAGCTGCGGCAGCACCTCGGACAGGGCGATGTCGCCGCCGCTGCGGTAGATCTTGAAGCGCAGTTCCTCGGGACGGGCCTCGGGATGGTAGAAGGACATGCGCACCGCATCGTCGCCCTTGAGCTGCGACAGCTGGTACACGTCCTCGGCGGCGGCGGTAGGCGGGACGTCTTCCACGTAGCCCGCCGGCAGCGCCTTGGCGTAGCGGTTGGCCAGCACCACGCCGTCATGGTCGCCAAGCCGGGCCACCAGCGCGTCGCGCAGGTCGTCGTGCCAGTTGCGCACGATGGCGGCCACGCCCTTCTCCAGTTCGGCCACGTCGTACTGCACGTGGTCGCCGATCTTCGGGCGCACCACCACGTACAGGCGCACCAGGGCGGCCTCGCCCATCAGCACGGAGGAATCGAGGTACTCGCCGCGCATGGCGGTGCGCAGCAGCGCCTCGATGCGCTCGCGCACCGTAGTGTTGAAGCGCTCTCGCGGCACGTAGACCAGGCAGCTGATGAAGCGGCCGTAGCGGTCGCGGCGCACGAACAGGCGCGTGCGGGCGCGCTGGCGCAGTTCCAGCGTGCCCATGGCGTTGGCGTAGAGCTCTTCCTCGCCGGCCTGGAACAGCTCGTCGCGCGGCAGCGTCTCCAGTATGTGGCGCAGCGCCTTGCCCGAGTGCGAGTCGCGCTTGAGGCCGGAGCGGTCCATCACGTACTCGTATTTCTGGCGCACCAGCGGCACGTCCTGCGGGCGGGCCATGTAGGCGTTGGAGGTGAACAGGCCCAGGAAGCGCTGCTCGGCCACCGGCTTGCCGTTGGGGCCGAACTTCAGCACGCCCACGTAGTCCATGTAGCCCGGCCGGTGCGCGTGCGAGCGCGCATTGGTCTTGGTCAGGATGATGGCGTCGGTGGCGCCGGACTGCGGCAGGTCGTGCGCCACCAGCGTGCGCAGCGAGCGCGGGGCCAGCGAGCGCTCGCTGCGGTGCAGGATGCCCATGCCGGAGGTCTCGTTGGCGCGCAGCACTTCCTCGCCGTCGGCCTCGGTCACCTCGTACTCGCGGTAGCCGAGGAAGGTGAAGTTGTCGTCCGCCAGCCAGCGCAGGAACTCGGCGGCCTCTTTCACGGCGGCCTCATCCAGCGGCAGCTGCCGCGTGGGCAGCTCGGCGGCGATGGCCAGCGCCTTGTCGCGCATCTTGGCCCAGTCGTCCACGGCAATGCGCACGTCCTCCAGCGAGCCTTCCAGTTGCGCCTTGAGCGCGGCCTGGGCGGCCTCGTCGGCCACGCGGTCCACCTCGAAATGCATCACCGATTCCGGCGGCGCATCCTCCGCGCCCAGTTTGAGCAGCTTGCCCGCGGCATCGCGGGTGGCGTTGACCACCGGATGGATCACCGCGTGGATCTGCAGGTGCTCGGCCGCCACCATGGTGACGGTGTCGACCAGGAACGGCATGTCGTCCGTGACGACCTGGATGTAGCTGCGGCCGGCATGGCCGCTTTCGGGGTTGACCACGCGCACCGCGGCGTGACCCGGCTGGCGCTGCTGCATGAAGTCCAGCAGGCCGGCCACCAGCGCGGCCCATTCGGCGGGCGTGTGCAGCTCCAGGTCGCCGTCGGCGATGCGCGCGAAGAAAGCGCTGATAAAAAATTGCGCCTCATCAAGGCGCTGGGTGGGGAATCCGCTTTGCTTCAGTTCTTCGAAAACAGCCGTGGGGAAGGAGCTGTTGCTGGCCGCACGAATCGCGTTCATGGCATCTACTGTGTGGGGGAGACGGAATGAGGCTGTGAGAGCCCGCGAAGGATACGCCTCGCGTCATGGCATATCCACCTTCGCGACAAGACCACTTCGCCCGGCGACGGCCCATGACGCCCCTGCAGCAAAGCCCGCGAATCCTGCGCGGTGACCCGCGCGAATGCATCGCCGAGCGTGGATTCCCGCCCTCCCATGGCGATGAAAAACTTGCTGCCATCGCAGGTTGCCCACGCAGCCGCGCCGGCGCGCGCTCACCGGGCCGGAAGCAATACCAGTCCGCATGCCGCGCGCGCGACGCCGGCCATGCGCTGCGGCGCAGCAGCGGAAACGCCCATGCGCCGGTTACTAGCCCCTCTCCCGCCGGGAGAAATCTTCCCATCCGGACCATCGGCACAGGCCACGCGGCGGCATTGCTGGCATGATCCTCACATCCATGTCGATAAGCTCCCGCGCATGGGGACATTCTTCTTTCACGAATTTGAGACAGAATGGCCAGCCCGCGTGGACAGCCTCGTCGTTGCCGACCCGCCCGGCGCGCCCCCAGGGAGGCGTGAAAGGCCGCCAGGTGGCAAGGCCATGGCTCTACAAATTGTAAACTGTACGGTATAGTCCAAGCTCGTCTGTCTTGAGCCATGACTGCCACGTCCCCGTTCCCGCCCTAGGCCTACCCCGTGAGGGGCTCGGGAGCACGCGGGGCGGTCGTGCGCTCGAAACGCCAGCTCGACCCTTGTCCTCGCCTGGAGGGGCGACGACGTGCTGCATCCCCCGACCACCATCTTAAGAAAGAAGAATGGAGCCCACATGAAGTCCTCGTCACTGCGCACACCCCTGTTGTGCCTTGGCCTGCTCACGCTGACCGCCTGTGGCAAAGGCAAGGAACAAGGCCCGCCGCAGATGCCGCCGCCGGAAGTCGGCGTGGTGAAGGTGCAACCGCAGACCGAGCCGCTGCGCAAGAGCCTGGTGGGCCGTCTGTCCGCGTTCCGCAGCGCCGACGTGCGCGCCCGCGTGTCCGGCGTGGTGCTCAAGCGCGTCTATACCGAAGGCACCGACGTCAAGCAGGGGCAACTGCTGTTCCAGATCGACCCGGCGCCGTACCAGGCCGCGCTCAATTCCGCCCAGGCCGCGCTGGCCTCGGCCAAGGCCACCTACGCCAATGCCCATGTGGTCGCCGAGCGTGACCGCGCGCTGATTCCCCAGGGCTACATCTCCCGCGCCCAGCTGGACGCGGACGAGGCGGCCGAGCGCTCGGCCGCGGCCGGCGTGCAGCAGGCCGAGGCCGCGGTGGTCACCGCCAGGGTCAACCTGGGCTATACCAACGTCACCTCGCCGATCGACGGCCGCGCGGGCCAGCAGCAGGTGACCGAGGGCGCCGTCGTGGGCAACGGCACCAGCGATGCCGGTGCCAGCGCCACCCTGCTGACCACGGTCGACCAGCTCGACCCGCTCTACGTGAACTTCACCATGAGCGTGACCGACATGGACCAGATGCGCCGCGCCGCGGCGGGCGGCAACGTCACGCTGACGCAGCCGAACAAGGCCACCGTGACGATTACCCTGCCCGACGGCACGCCGTACGGCCAGGAAGGCACGCTGGACTTCTCCGACACCACGGTCAACCCGGCCACCGGCGCGGTGAACCTGCGCGCCGTGCTGCCCAACCCCGACCGCACCCTGTTGCCCGGCCAGTACGTGACCATCAGCGCCAACCTGGGCGAGCAGCACAACGTGTTCCTGGTGCCGCAGGCGGCCGTGCTGCGCGATACCGTGGGCGCCTACACCATGGTGGTGGGCGCCGATGGCAATGTCGTGCGCAAGGACGTCACCGCCACCGACACCAGCGGCAGCAACTGGGTCGTGACCAGCGGCCTGAAGGCGGGCGACCAGGTAGTCGTGTCCGGCCTGCAGCAGGTCAAGGCGGGCGCGCCGGCCAAGGCCACCCCATGGCAACCCAACCAGAACCCGGGCACGCCCGGCGCCGCCGGCACCAAGCCGGGCGCGTCCCAGGCCGGCGGCAAGCCGGCCAACGGGCAGTAACCCAGGGAGCTAGATCATGCCCAGTTTCTTTATCGACCGCCCCATTTTCGCGTGGGTGGTGGCGATTCTGATCAGCCTGTGCGGCACCATCTCGGTGCTGAACATGGGCATCGAGTCGTATCCGAACATCGCCCCGCCGCAGGTGACGGTCAACGCCACCTACCCGGGCGCGAGCGCGGACACCACCGAAAAGACCGTCACCCAGGTGATCGAGCAGCAGCTCACCGGCATCGACCACCTGCTGTACTTCAGCTCCTCGTCCAGCTCCAGCGGCACGGCGACCATCACGCTGACCTTCGAGACCGGCACCGACCCGGACATCGCCCAGGTGCAGGTGCAGAACAAGGTGGCGCTGGCCACCCCGCGCCTGCCCACCGAGGTGAACCAGCAGGGCGTGGTGGTGGCCAAGAGCAACCCGGACTTCCTGATGTTCGTGGCGCTGACCTCGACCAACCCGGCGATCGACGGCGACAAGCTCACCGACATCGTGTCCTCGCAGGTGCTCGACCAGATCGGCCGCATCCCGGGCGTGGGCAACACCCGCCAGCTCGGCGCCGAATACGCCATGCGCGTGTGGATCAACCCGGACAAGCTGCAGGGCTATAGCCTGTCCGCGTCCGACGTGTTCAACGCATTGAGCGCGCAGAACGTGCAGTTCGCCGCCGGCTCGCTGGGTTCGGACCCCGCGGTCAATGGCCAGGGCTTCAGCGTGACCGTGTCGGCCGAGGGCCGCTTCACCACGCCAGAGGAATTCAACAACATCATCCTGCGTGCCAACCCCGATGGCACGGTGGTGAAGCTCAGCGACGTCGCCCGCATCGACTTCGGCCCGCAGAGCTACGGCTTCGCCGCCACCTGGAACGGCATCTCCACCGGCTCGTTCGGCGTGCAGCTGCTGCCCGGCGCCAACGCGCTGGACGTGGCCACCGCCGTGCGCGCCAAGATGGAAGAGCTGGCCAAGAGCTTCCCCGAAGGCGTGACCTGGTTCGCCCCGTACGACTCCACCACCTTCGTGAAGATCTCGATCAAGGAAGTGGTGAACACCCTGGTCGAGGCGATCATCCTGGTGTTCCTGGTGATGCTGCTGTTCCTGCAGAACATCCGCGCCACCGTGATTCCCACCCTGGTGATCCCGGTCGCCCTGCTGGGCACCTTCCTCGGCCTGCTGCCGCTCGGCTTCACCATCAACCAGCTGACCCTGTTCGGCATGGTGCTGGCCATCGGCATCGTGGTGGACGACGCGATCGTGGTGATCGAGAACGTCGAGCGCATCATGAGCGAGGAACACCTCTCGCCGAAGGAAGCCACGCGCAAGGCCATGGGCCAGATCACCGGCGCGGTGGTGGCCATCACCGTGGTGCTGGCGGCGGTGTTCGTGCCGTCCGCGCTGCAGCCGGGCGCCTCGGGCGTGATCTACAAGCAGTTCGCCCTGACCATCGCGGTGTCGATGGGCTTCTCGGCGTTCCTGGCGCTGTCGTTCACGCCGGCGCTGTGCGCCACCATGCTCAAGCCGACGCACACGCACAAGCAGAACATCGTGTTCCGCGCGTTCAACAACGTGTTCGACCGGGTGACGCACACCTACTCCGGCCACATCGGCAGTGCCATCAAGCATGCGCCGCGCTGGATGATCGTGTTCGTGCTGGTGGCCCTGCTGTGCGGCTTCCTGTTCACCAAGCTGCCCACCAGCTTCGTGCCCGACGAGGACCAGGGCTATGCGCTGGCCATCGTCTCGCTGCCCCCGGGCGCCAGCCTACAGCGCACGCAGCACGTGATGGACGAGATCCGCGGCGTGCTGCAGAAGGATCCGGCCGTCGACGGCGTATTCCAGATCTCCGGCTTCAGCTTCGTGGGCCAGGGCGAGAACACCGGCATGAACTTCATCCGCCTGAAGGACTGGGACGCGCGCGACGTCACCGCCGCGCAGTTCATCCAGCAGGCCAACATGAAGCTGCATGCCATCCGCGACGCGCAGATCTTCGTGGTCAACCTGCCCACCATCCGCGGCCTCAGCCAGTTCGGCGGCATCGACATGTACCTGCAGGCGCGTGCCGGCCAGTCGCGCGACGAACTGACCGACGCCCGCAACATCCTGCTGGCCAAGGCGGCGCAGAGCCCGGCCCTGGTCGGCGTGCGTCCGAACACGCTGGAAAGCGCCCCGCAGCTGGACCTGAGCGTGGACCGCCAGCAGGCGCAGTCGATGGGCCTGTCGGTCAGCGACATTTACAACGCGATCCAGCTCACGCTGGCCCCGGTGTACGTCAACGACTTCTCCTACGGCGGCCGCGTGAAGCGCGTGATGGTGCAGGCCGACGCGCCCTACCGCATGGGCCCGGAGGCGCTGCAGCACATCTACACGCCGAGCACCCTCGCCACCGCCAGCAGCTCGCCCACGGCCAACAACATGATCCCGCTGGCCAGCGTGGTGAAGGCGAAGTGGGACATGGCCGCGCCGGCCCTGACCCGCTACAACGGCTACTCCGCGGTGGAAATCGTGGGCAACGAGGGTCCGGGCTACTCCACCGGACAGGCCATGGGCGTGCTGGAAGGCATCATCAACGACAACCTGCCCAAGGGCTTCGGCTTCGACTGGACCGGCCAGTCGTACCAGGAAATCCTCGCCGGCAACGCGGCCATGCTGCTGATGGTGCTGTCCATCTTCATCGTGTTCCTGTGCCTTGCCGCGCTGTACGAGAGCTGGTCGATCCCGGTGTCGGTGCTGCTGGTGGTGCCGCTGGGCGTGCTGGGCGCGGTGGTGTTCACCATGCTGCGCGGCCTGCCCAACGACATCTACTTCAAGATCGGCATGATCACGGTGATCGGCCTGGCCGCGAAGAACGCGATCCTGATCGTGGAGTTCGCGGTGGAGCAGCAACAGGAAGGCAAGACGCTGCGCGAGGGCGTGGTCCATGCGGCCCGCCTGCGACTGCGCCCGATCCTGATGACCTCGCTGGCCTTCATCCTGGGCGTGTTCCCGCTGTTCATCTCCACCGGCGCCGGCGCCAACGCCCGCCACGCCATCGGCACCGGCGTGATCGGCGGCATGCTGTTCGCCACCTTCCTGGGCCTGCTGCTGATCCCCGTGTTCTACGTGGTGGTACGCCGCATGCTGGGCGACAAGATGGACGAGGTCTCGCAGAGCATCCGCCACGCGCACGGCGGCGGCGAAGGCGGCGACCACGGCAACCCACCGCCAGGCAACACGCCGCCACAAGGTGGCAACGGCGGCGGCAATGCGCCAGGCAGCATGCAACCGTTCGACTCGGACCCGCACCGCGGCTCCTGATCGAACCTGCATCTTCCGCAAGACAAAAGCCCCGGTCGCAAGACCGGGGCTTTTCATTTACATCAGGCCCAACAAGGCCAGTGCAGGCACTCCACCCCTGCGTGCAGGGGGAGGTTGGGAGGGGGTGCTTGTGGTCACGCCGAGATCGTGAACATGCCCCCCAACATGACCGCACCTTCAATGCCAATTGGCGGCAATGACAGGCGCCAGAGTGTTTGCATAATCCGAGGCCAAATGGATCTGCCCCATGGCCGGCGGCGAGAACGACGCCATGGCCGACACCAGCGTATTCACCTGGCCACTCGACAACGCCTGTCCATCGGCCGTCTTGAAACATTCGATCTGGTTGTTCGTGCTCGAATACCAGTTCTTGATGGCCACACTATCGTCCGTACCGATAACACTCACCTCAAGATCAAGCCCGTCGCGGCGGAACCACAACTGATCGGCACCGATACCTTCGCCAAAGGCCAACACGTCAGTAACACCGCCGTACGTACTGGTTTCGACAATGGTGTCACGGCCGTCACCCAGGTTGAACACGTAGGTGTCGCCATAGGCGCTGCCGTAGATCGTGTCGTCGCCCCTACCACCTTCCAGCACGTTGTCGGTGGCATAACGGTCCACCTTCAGGGTGTCGTTGCCGTCGCCACCGTACAGGCGGTTACTTCCTGTACCACCGTCCAGCACATCATCGCCTATGCCGCCATGCAGGTCGTCATTGCCGTCACCGCCGGTGAGTGTGTCGTTGCCCTCGTCGCCCCACAGGCTGTCGTGGCCCGCGCCGCCGTTGAGCTTGTCGTCGCCGGCGCCGCCCTGGATAAGGTCATTGCCGTTCCAGCCGTTCAGCGTGTCGCTGCCGTCCGCGCCGGCAAGCACGATGGCCCGCGCAGCCAGCGTGTCCGGCGTCCATACGGTACCGTCGGCAAACTCGAAGCGTTCGATAAAGACGGTACTGTTCCAACTGGTAGCGAACCAGCCGGCGATCGTGATGCTGTCGGTACCGTTGATATGCGTCAGCAGCAAGTCATTGCCACGACGCAGGACCTGGATATCGTCGGCGACAATACCCTCGCCAAACGCTACGACATCCTTGCCGCCCCAGCTATACGTCTCGGTGATCGTGTCACGGCCGTCACCCAGGTTGAACACGTAGGTGTCGCCATAGGCGCTGCCGTAGATCGTGTCGTCGCCCCTACCACCTTCCAGCACATTGTCGGTGGCGTAGCGGTCCACCTTCAAAACGTCGTTGCCGTCGCCACCGTATAGGCGATTACGCCCTGTACCACCATCCAGTACATCAGCACCCGCTCCACCATACAGGGCATCATTGCCAGCGCCGCCGTTGAGGATGTCATTACCTGCGCCACCCACCAGGAAATCATCCTTGGCCCCTCCACTCAATGAAGAGCCGTCTCCCGGGGCGAATATCAGGGTCCATTCGCCAAGGCTCAGACGCTGAGGAAACGATTGCCCTAAAGCCTCCGATCGGCCCTGCTGAGCCAAACGATCCAGCATCGAAGCTAGTGCCGACATGTAATCGACCTTATCGGCGGTGAATGATGGCACCAGCGTCAATAGGTCGATGAAGTCGACTGTAGCGCGCAGGCTATCGGATGCGAATGCCTGCGCCACTCGGGGTAATACCGCTGAAAAATCCAGGGCAAAACCGTCCGCGCCCAAGGTCAGCCCCACCGCATCAATGTAAGGCTTCAGGCGCGTCTGCAAGGCCAGTTGCTGATAGGCCCCGTTGAAGAAGGTGTCATAGACTTTGAAGTAGGCGGAGACATTGCTTTGGCCCCACCACAGATCGGCGGTAGGCGTTTCGCCGAGCAGGACTTGGGCGATGCGGATCTTGCGGACGGTACCATCGTCCAACTCCGTGACTGTCTGGTCCACTTTCTGGCTGGGCGTCAGCCGGATGACGTTGTCGGAACTGGCGCTTTCGATGGCGCCGGAGGCATGCAGCGTAATGCCCTGGTTGCTCCACAGCGGGCTGGTTCCGGCCCAAGCCAGGAGGATGTCGCCCAGCAGGGCTTGCTGTCCTTCGCGGGTTTGGACGGCGGAAAAACCGCGTACCAGTTGTGCAAGTTCGGGCGATAGCGCGCAGGCTTCGCGCAAATCGCGCAGGCCGCCCATGCCTTGCATGCTCGCCAGTGATTGCAGTTCCGGCGGAATCTCCACCGCATCGCCGAACTTGCTGTGCAACGCATCGTTGTCGAACTCGAAGTCTTGCATCACTTGCGTGGCCAGGGTGCCGTCGTCGTTGCGGCGGGTGTAACTGCCGATACCCACCACGGCACCGCCGTCCACCGAGGTATTCGCGCTGGCGTGCGCCAACGAAAGGCTGACAATGCCAAGTTCGTCCAACGTGGATAGCTCGCCGGCCTGGGAAATGCCGTCGCCATTCCGGTCGCGCCAGATGCGCAGTGAGGCGAAGGCTTCGTCGGATGCGTCGATTACGCCATCACCGTTGCTATCCAGATCGGCCAATGCCTCGAAGCCAGTAGCGGCATGCTGACCATTGCGCAATACAGTCTGGTCGCCAAACAGTTCGCGCCCATTGTCGATGGCACCATTGCCGTCCAGGTCACGCACCAACAGGCCGTCATTGCTACCGACCCACCCGGACGCGGTGCGGATACCGTCGCCGTCGTTGTCGAACAAGGCGCCAGCCCAGTTGCTTTCGGCACTCGTCGTGATCTTGCCATCGCCATCGAGGTCTAGCGCCAAGGGATCGTAGCGCTCGATGCGGTAAGTTTTGCCATAGATAATGGCGCCCGCGGCAACTTCCAACTGCGGAAGAAGCGAGCCGAAAATATCCGGCAGCCATCCGCCTAGTTTCTCTAGCTGCGCCTTCAAGTCGCTGGCAAGCCGATCAAGGGCGCCGGGTATTGCGCCCGATTCGATATCGCCCCACCAGTTATTGGTCAATAGCTGGCCTGGTGTGCCATCCGCATCGTTCCAGAAGTTTCCTAGGCCATGTGCGCGGGCAATGTCCGCAAGCTTGAGCCATTCACTCAGCGTCCCGTAGCTTGATAGGTCAGCGGCCTCGGCAGCGCTCGCATACATCGCATCCTGGCCAATTTGATCAGATAGGCGCGAGATGGGATCGAAGATATCCCGATGATTGGTTACCAATCCCATGGCGGCGTCGGGGTTCAAGCCATAGCGCTCCGCGATGTTGTAGCCGCCATAGGCATTGAAGGTCTCGGCATGCACGCCGTAAGCGGCTGCCAACATCTGCGCCACCGTACCAGCCAGGGAATGTCCCGTGGCGCTGACGTCCGCCCTACTGATGCCGTTTTGATCAGCGTAGTTGAGCGCCCATTGCATGGCGGCATTGGCATCAGTCCATTGGGTCGGCGCTTCGCCATTGGCCATCGCAAAGTCAGCCAATACGTCGTGGATGTCGGTGAAGTCGGTGCCAGGGCTGGATACAACGAGCTCACCAGTTCGAGTATTTTTAAAAACAGCTCCTTGATAACCATCGGTCGAAAGAGATGTCACATAGAGGACCTCATAACGATCTCCCACCCCAGCCACCAACTGGCCAACAGTTAGGTTCTTATAGACAATTGACGATAAATACGCATAGTCATTAGTTGAAATAGTCATAATATCTCTCCTTGGTTTAATTACTTCACTCGAATGGCTACATGAATGCCGGGCATGTGTTCACGCGAAGCTGATAAAGGGAAACATGAATCGACGTCAGATCGCCCAAAAATGCATTTGACTTCCCATTGAAAGCCCGCTTGAAAGTCTCTTTGCGAAATTCCAGTACTAGCATGGCGTCCATTCAGAGCATGAATAGTTATATCGACACCAAGCAACTTCCAAGAGCACGTCACTCTTGGCTCGTAATAGTCTCGATATATCTCAAACGTGCCCTTATTCCACGAAATAGCCACATTGCCTTTCGGATAATCAATATTTCCGCCCAAGCCATATCGGTAATCGATATTGCTGCAATCCTTCGATAGGTTTCCGTATTGAGCGCTCACAGTTACCGCGTAAACCCCCTCATCGCCTTCTGGGGTTACGACTAATTCGAGCTTCTCGTGCGGCGAGGCGTTCACTGCCGGCGGGGAGAGGTCTTTCTTCCCGCAGCTGGCGAGCAACAGGGCAACGGCAAACCATGAAATGGCGCCTGCACACCATTTCGCGGATGGCAACATGATCGGCCCCTTACCAAGCATCCTCAGCGCTCCCGCATCGACTCCGACACGCCCCTGACCAAGGGATCGAGGACGAACTCGATTACCCGTCGCTTGCCCGTGTTGATCTCCGCGCTCAGCGCCATGCCGGGAGTGAGATTCACGGTGACGCCATCCACCACGAGCGTGGAGCGCTTCAGGCGAATGTTGGCCTGGTAGATCAGGCCCAGTTTTTCGTCCTTGATAGCATCATGCGAAATACTCTCCACTTCACCTTCCAGATAGCCATAACGGGTGTAGGGGAAGCTCTCGATCTTTACGGTGACGCGCTGACCGGGACGGACAAAGCCGATGTCCTTGTTGAGCACGGTGGCTTCGACTTGCAGTGGCTCGTTTTCCGGCACGATGGAAAGCAAGGGCTGGGCGGGCGTCACGACGCCGCCTACCGTGTGCATGGCGAGCTGTTGCACCGTGCCGTCGACCGGAGCCCGCAGGTGCATCCAGGCGTCGCGTTGCATCGCCTTGGCCAGCTCGGGTTCCATCTGCCGAATCTGTTCCTGAGCCTGGCGAAGCTCGTCTTGCCACTGCCTGCGCGTGTCGGTGGTGGTGACCACCCGTTCCCTTTGTGCCCCGACGATGGCCGAGCGCAGTTCTTCCCGGCGGCTGAGCTGCCCGGCCAGGTCCCGCTCGGCGTTGATGCGCTCCTGCTTGCGCAGCATGTATTCCTGCCTGGGAACGTAGTTGTTTTCCAGCAGGGCTTCGTAGTCCTTGACCCGCGCCCGGGATATCTCCAGGTACTGCTCCAATGGCACGATGGCCGATTCCACCGTACGAAGCTCTGCCTGTTTCTGCGCCACCGTCGCTTCCAGGCTCTGCTTCTTGGCCTGGTAGGCGGCGTACTGGCTAGCCGCGAGCGTGCGTGCCGCCTCGAAGCGCTCCACCGGCAACCCTTCGCTGTTGGCCATGGCCGGTGGCTGGCCGGTGTCCATCGCTTCGATCAGGGCGCCAGACCGTGCCGCTGCCAGCCGTGCGCTGAGCAGTGCTTCCTCCGCTTTCCTGCTATCGGCGGCGGTGGCCGAGGTGTCCAGCTCGATCAGCAGGTCACCTTGCCGCACGACCTGGCCATCCTGCACGAGAATGCGCCGTACCACGGCGGTTTCCGCGGGCTGTACGGTTTTGGTCCGGCTGGTGGTGACCGTCTTGCCCGGTGCCACCGCGACCATGTCCAGCTGCCCCAGGCAAGCCCACAGCAAGGCCGTGGCGAACAACGCCATGATGATGCCCATGGTCCAATGCGGTGCCGGGGAAAGCGGCGTTTCCACCAGTTCAAGCTGGGCGGGAAGGAAGGCAAGCTCCTCGCGCGTGCGTTTTACTGGTTGCAGGCTATGGCGTTGGCGCCATGCGTCGCGGAACACTTGTCCATAGCGACGCAATATTTCGGACAGGGCATCGATGCGAAGGCCCATGGGCATCACCCCTGTTGTAACCGATAGAGGCGTGCGAAGTGGCCATCGGCCCGCCGCAGCAGCTCGGCCGGCGGTCCCATTTCGACAATGCGCCCCTTGTCGATGACCACGATGCGATTGGCGTGACGAACGGTGGAGAGGCGGTGCGCGATGATCAGCACCGTTCGGCCCTTGCAGATGGCCTGCATGTTGGTCATAACGGCGCGCTCGGATTCATAGTCGAGCGCGCTGGTGGCTTCATCGAAGATGAGGATGCGCGGGTCGGACACCAGGGCCCGGGCGATCGCCACGCGCTGGCGCTGCCCGCCGGACAGGCTTGCACCATGCTCGCCGACGATGGTGTCGTAACCCTGGGGCAGGTCCACGATGAAGTCGTGCGCGCCGGCCAACCGGGCGGCCTGCATGACGCGCTCCATCGGCATGCCTGGATCGGCCAGGGCGATGTTTTCCCGCACGCTGCGGTTGAAGAGGAAGTTTTCCTGCAGCACGACTCCGAGCTGGCGCCGCAACCAGGCGGGATCGGCCAGTGCCAGGTCCGTGCCATCCACCAGCACGCGGCCGCGTTCGGGTACGTAGAGGCGCTGGATCAGCTTGGTAAGCGTGCTTTTGCCGGAACCGGACCGCCCCACGATGCCGACGACCTCGCCGGGCCGTATGTCGAGCTGGATGCCCGACAGCACTTCCGCCGTATCGGGGCGATAGCGAAAACCCACGTTGTCGAACGTTATCCGGCCCTGGATGCGCGGCATGGCCAGACGACTGCCGCCCGGCTCTGTCCGCGTGTTGAGGATGTCGCCCAGGCGATCGACCGAAATGCCGACCTGCTGGAAATCCTGCCAAAGCTGCGCCAGGCGCACGATGGGCGCGGCCACCTGCCCGGACAGCATGTTGAAGGCAATGAGCTGGCCGACCGAGAGCGAACCATCGATCACCAGCCGGGCGCCGCCATAGAGAATGGCGACGGTGACCAGCTTCTGCAGCAGTTGAACGCCCTGCTGCCCGATGTTGGCCAGGCGTGTCACCCGGAATCCCGCGCTGACATAACCGGCCAACTGGTTGTCCCAGGCCCGCGTCATGCGTGGATCGATGGCCATGGCCTTGACGGTGGCCATGCCCGACACGGTCTCCACCAGGAAGGACTGGTTATCGGCGCCCCTGGCGAACTTTTCATCGAGGCGGGCGCGCAAGGCGGGCGTGATGGCTGCGGACCACAGGGCGTAGAGCGGCAGCGAGACGACGACGACCAGGGTCAGCCAGCCGCTGTAGAAAAGCATGACCGCGATAAAGACGAAGGTGAACAACAGATCCAGCAGCGAGGTCAGCGCCTGGCCGGTCAGGAAGTTGCGGATGTTCTCCAGCTCCCTGACGCGCGCGATGGTGTCGCCGACGCGCCGGGATTCGAAGTAGGCCAGCGGCAAGGCAAGTACATGCCGAAACAGCCTGGCGCCCAGCTCGACGTCGATGCGGCTGGTGGTATGCGCGAACACGTGGGTGCGCAACGCGGACAAGGCCACGTTGAACAGGTTGATGGCGACCAGCCCAATGGTGATGACGGTCAACGTGGTCAGGGCGTGGTGTACCAGCACCTTGTCCATCACGACCTGGAAAAACAATGGCGTGACCAAGGCAAAGAGTTGCAGGCATAGCGAGCAGACCAGTGCCTCGATCAACAACTTGCGGTACTTCACCACGGCCGGAATAAACCAGCTGAAGTCGAACTTGGCCATATCCGCCTGCACGGATGCGCGCGAGGCCACCACCAGCAGCCGTCCACCGTAATGCGCGGTGAAGTCCTCTCGCGTCCAGACGACGGGGCGGCCAAGGCCGAGATCGTGAACCAGCACCTTGTCGGCATCGACCCTGGCCACCACGAAGGCACGCGCCCCTTCCAGCAAGGCAAGCGCTGGCAGGGCCGTACGCGCTACGCGCTCGGCGGGCTGCTTGATTACCTTTGCCTTGAGGCCAAGCTTTTTCGCGGCAAGGAGCAGGGCGGCATCGTCGAAAGGCCGGGTTCCCAGGCCCGACTCATGGCGCAGTTGCTCGGCGCTGGCGGCGATGCCGTGGAATTGGGCGAGCAGTACCAGGCCCTGCAGGGCCTGGTCCTCGGTGGCGGAGAAGGCGGGCTGGCCGTTTTCCGGTGGCGCCTCCCTGCCCCGGTCTCGGGTGCCTGACAGAGCCTCCATGCTTTCTGCCCCTCTTTGTCCATGGAACGGTCCCGGCAGGTAGGCGTGTCGCCAATGGAACGATTCGCCGATGCGCGTCGTGTCCTGGCAAGTCCGGGTGGCTTGCGAGGCTATCTTGTTCCCTGGCCGCGACCAGTCGATCTTTGCCTGACATGGAGAAGGCGTATCGGGGGCCGGGTTGTAGGGTTAGTCTTGATAGTCTGTTCAAAGGCTCCGCGAGGGTGGCTACCCTCTCAAATTTCCAAGAGATAAGGGGGGCAGGGAGAGAGCTTGTGGTCACACGGCGACTTCGGGCAGGCCCAGAAGCACCCGGGTCACCGATGCGCCCATAATGGCCCCCTTTCCCGGCTTGAGCCTTCCATGCGCCCATTCGTCGACTGGCTGGCACGGATCGATCCCGGCACGCATCGCCGGATCAAGGGGCTGCGGCTGGTCACTGCCTATGGCATCGCGGCGGCGCTTGGTTCGCTGCACGACGTGGCGCACACCTTCGACACCACGCTTTCCGTGGGCTCGCTGGCGGCGGGCTTCGCCTTGTGGGCCAGCGTGTCGGAGGCGGGCCACTCGCGGCCCCAATCCAGCCGTGATCTTGCCCTGCTCTGCCTGGCCGCGACGCTGGGTTCGCTGGCGCAGGCCCTGCTATCGCCCGTGCTGGCCCCGCTGGGCAGGGGCGTTCCTGAGCTGGTGCTGGTGAGCGGCGCCTTCCTGGCCAGCTATCTCAAGCGCTACGGCATGCTGGGCGCGGGCCTGGGCTCGCAGGTCTACATCGGCCAGTTGCTGGCCTACGGCATGCAGCCCGAGGCGACGGACTGGCCGGCCATCCTGGCGGCGGGCGGCATCGCCGCCGTGGCGTCCATCGTGCCGCGCCTGCTGTCCGGGCCCGCCGAGCGTCCGGCCGAGGTCGCCGCGCTGTCGCCGGTGGGCATGGGCCGCCGGCATCTTTCAGCGCCGCTCGTCATGGGCATACAGGCCGCCTTCGCCTCGCTGGTCGTGGTGGCGCTCAATGCGCGATTCGAGCTGCGCGAATCGGCCTGGGCCATCACCGCATGCACTTACGTCGTGGCCGGCAGCGCCACCGGCACCGCGCAGCGCGTGCGCCGCCGCATCGTCGGCACCCTGGTCGGCGTGCCGCTCGGACTGGCCTGCCTGCCGCTGGCCGAACATGCGCCGCTGGTGATCTGGACGCTGGCCGCACTGGCCATGGTGATCTACGCCATGGCCTTGCCCGAGCGCTACGACGTCGCCTGCGCGGCGTTCGCCTTCACCCTGATCGTGACGCTCGCCGCCTCGGGCGAGCATTCCGTGGCGCTGCTCAGCGCGCGCATCTGGCAGACGCTGCTCGGCGGCGCGCTGGGGCTGTTGGCGGCACGCCTGATCCTGCCGCTGCGCGACACAGACGCGCCGCCAGCGCGCGCCTGACGTCAGCCGTCGGCGCTGACCACGGTATTGCGGCCGCGCTGCTTGGCCTGGTAGAGGCGGCGATCGACCAGTTCCAGGAAGGCCAGGCGGTCGTCGCTGGGCATCGGCACGACCGTGCCCACGCCGATACTGAGCGTGATCGCCTTGCCCGCCATCGAGCGCTCGTGCGGTATCCACTCCTGCGCCATCAGCTCCTGGCAGCGCACGGCGACCCGTCGCGCGGCGGCCGCGTCGGTCTCGGGCAGCACCAGCACGAATTCCTCGCCGCCGAAGCGCGCCAGGAAATCGTGCGTGCGGCGCACCGCCTTCTCCAGCGCCTTGGCCACCATCTTCAGGCAGTAGTCGCCCTGCACGTGGCCGTAGTGGTCGTTGTACTGCTTGAAGTAGTCGATATCGAGCATGAGCAGCGACAGCGGCTGGCCGCTGCGCCGGGCGGCGTCCCAGTCCTCATCGAACACCGCGTCGAAGCGCCGGCGGTTGGCGATGTCGGTGAGGCCGTCCTTGAACGACAGCGCCTCCAGCTCGCGCTGCAGCTCGATCAGGCGCTGCTCGGTGCGCTTGCGTTCGCTGATGTCGAACATGAAGCCGACCAGCGCCTCCACGCTGCCATCCTCACGACGCACCACGTGCACCACGTCGCGGATCCACACGTAGCTGCCGTCCTTGCACAGGGCCCGGTAGTCCGCCTCGTGGTCGACGCCGGCCTGGGATTGGGCCACGCAGAAGTTCACCGCCCACTCGCGGTCCTCGGGATGGATGCGGTCGGCCCAGTCCTGCACGCTGGCCCAGCTGGCCGGTTCCCAGCCGAGCAGGGCCTCGATCTGGGGACCGATATAGGAGAAGGTCGCGCTGTCCCAGTGGATACGCCAGGGAATGGCCTTGGTGGATTCCAGCAGGGTCTTGTAGACCATGCTTTCGTCTTCCAGCTTTGCTTCGGTATCGGACATGAGGGCGTCGGCTCGGGATGAAGGGTTATCCCGCGATGCCAAGCAACCATCGTGCCCCGGGCGCCAAACGCCACGCCGGCGCGCCCTGCGCGGTGCGGAAGTGTGACCGCATGAAATCGACGTAGCCCTCCTCGGTCAGTTCCCGACGCGCCTTGACGAAACCGCGCGCGTCGTCGCCCACCAAGTGCCGTCGGTGGTTGCCTCCGCTGTGGGAGCGCACCCTGTGCGCGACTGCGGCGCTACGGCGTTGCCGCTCCGTAGGTTTGTCGCGCACAGGGTGCGCTCCCACATTAAGTAGAGTTCAGCGCAGGCCGGTTTCCGCGCGGGCGATCACGATGCGCTGGATCTCGCTGGTGCCTTCGTAGATCTCGGTGATCTTGGCATCGCGGAAATAACGCTCCAGCGGCAGTTCCTTGGAATAACCCATGCCGCCGTGGATCTGCACGGCCTGGTGGGCGATCCACATCGCCGCCTCGGACGCGGTGAGCTTGGCCACCGAGGCCTCGGTGCCGAAGCGGCCGCCGTTCCTTTCCGCCTCGCCCTTGGTCCAGGCCGCGCGCAGGGTCAGCAGCGTGGCCGCGTCCAGCCGGCACTTCATGTCGGCGATCTTGGCCTGAGTCATCTGGAAGCTGCCGATCGGATGGCCAAACGCCTTGCGGTCGCGCACCCATTGCAGCGTCGCCTCGTAGGCGGCGCGGCCGATACCCACCGCCTGCGAGGCGATGCCGATACGGCCGGCGTCCAACACGCCCATGGCGATGGCGAAGCCCTTGCCCTCCTCGCCCAGCAGGTTTTCCTTCGGCAGCACGTAGTCGGAGAACTCGATCTCGCAGGTGGCCGAGGCGCGGATGCCCAGCTTGGGCTCGCTCTTGCCGGCATGGAAGCCGGGCAGCTGGGTGTCGACGATGAAGGCCGACACGCCCTTGGCGCCGATGCCCGGCGTGGTGATGGCGAACAGGATGATGTAGCGCGCCACCGGGCCGGAGGTGATCCAGCTCTTCTTGCCGTTGATGACCCAGTCGCCATCCGCGTTCCGGGTGGCGCGGGTATGCATGGCCGAGGCGTCGGAGCCGGACTGCGGCTCGGTCAGCGCGTAAGCGCCGATCGCCTCGCCCTGCGCGATGGCACGCACGTACTTCTGCTTCTGCTCTTCCGTGCCGTGCTTGAGGATGCCGTTGCAGAACAGTGAGTTGTTGACCGACATGACGGTGGCGGTGGCGGCGTCGGCCGCGGCGATCTCGATCATCGCCAGCACGTAGGCGATCGGGTCCATGCCGGCGCCGCCATACTCGACCGGCACCTCGATGCCCATCAGGCCGAGCTGGCCCATCTCGCGGATGTTGTCCAGCGGGAACTCGCCCTTGGCGTCCAGTTCCGCCGCCACCGGCACGATGCGCTTCTGCGCGAAGTCACGGGCGATCGCCTGGATGGACAGCTGGTCTTCGGTAAAGCGGAAATCCATGAACGGCTCCAAGGGGAAAGGAGGAAGCCGGACATTTTAGCCCGCCCCGCCCAAAGCCTCTGTGCGGGTGCAGCACGGCGCTGCCGTGCTTTGCCCGCTTTTTGTAGGAGCGCACCCAGTGCGCGACCGCTGCCACGCTTCAACGCCGCGGTCGCGCACTGGGTGCGCTCCTACAGGGAGACCATAGGGAAACCCTGGAACTTGACGCGCCGTGCGGCCAGGCCTAGCCTATTGCATCTCTGTATCGCGATATAAGGATGCCTGATGGATCTGGCCACCGCTTCCAGCGTGCTGCGCCTGCTCGCGGATCCCACCCGCGTGCGCCTGCTCGCCCTGCTGGAGCGCGAGGAGCTGACCGTGGCCGAGCTGGCCGCCGTGCTCCACCTGGCCCAGCCACGCGTGTCCACCCACCTGGCCAAGCTCAAGGAAGCCGACCTGGTGCGCGACCGCCGCGCGGGCGTTTCAGCCTACTACCGCGCCAACGGCGAGACCGACGAGCACCTGCGCTCGCTGCTCGGCTCGCTGCGCGAGGGCATCGACGACGCCCTGTTGCGCGAGGATGCCGACCGCCTGCCCGGCGTGCTGTCCCAGCGCGCACGGGAAGCTGGCTGGGCCGACACGGTAGCAGGCGACATGGAACGCCACTACTCGCCCGGCCGCACCTGGGAGACCCTGGCGCGCTCCCTGCTGCAGTTGCTGGAAACCGGCGACGTACTGGACATCGCCTCCGGCGACGGCATCACCGCCGAGTTGCTGGCGCCGCACGCGCATTCCATCGTCTGCGTGGACAGCAGCGAGCGCGTGGTGGAAGCGGCCACCCAGCGCCTCAAGTCCTTCTCCAACGTGGAAGTGCGCCGTGGCGACATGCATGCGCTGGAGCTGGGCGATCGCCGCTTCGACCTTGTACTGATGCAGCACGCCCTCACTTACGCCGAACACCCCGCCAAGGCGGTGGCCGAGGCCGCCAGCCGCCTGCGCAGCGGCGGCCGCCTGCTGGCGGTGACGCTGGGCAAGCACGACCACCGCGCGGTGGTGGAGCCGTTCGACCATCGCAACCTGGGCTTCGCCGCCAACGAACTGCGCGGCTTCGCCGAGGCCGCCGGACTGGATGTCCTCAGCTGCACGCGCCTGAGCCGCGAGCGCAAGGCGCCGCATTTCGAAGTGATCAGCCTGCTCGCACGCAAACCCTGAAGCATTCCAAGCGAGACATTCCATGAGCACGCTTCCCTGGCTGCATCCCGAGCGCGTCGCCCTACTGGAAAGCGGGCTGCGCGAACGCATCCTGATCCTCGACGGCGGCATGGGCACCATGCTGCAGCGCCATGCGCTGGACGAGACCGCCTTCCGTGGCGAGCGCTTCGTGGATGGCCACGACAGCGCGCACGCGCACGACCATCCGGGCAGTTGCGACCTCAAGGGCAACAACGACCTGCTCACGCTGACCAACCCGGACATCATCCGTGGCGTGCACGAGGCCTATCTCGAAGCCGGCGCGGACCTGATCGAGACCAACACCTTCAATTCCACCCGTATCAGCCAGGCCGACTACCACCTGGAACACCTGGCCTATGAGCTGAACCTGGAAGGCGCCCGCCTGGCCCGCGCCGCCTGCGACGCATGGGAAGCCAGGACGCCCGGCAAGCCGCGCTTCGTGATCGGCGTGCTCGGCCCCACCAGCCGCACCGCCTCGCTGTCGCCGGACGTCAACGACCCGGGCTTCCGCAACGTCACCTTCGAGGAGCTGGTGGGCAACTACACCGAATCGGCCGGCGGCCTGATGGACGGCGGCGCCGACCTCATCATGGTCGAGACCATCTTCGACACCTTGAACGCCAAGGCCGCGCTGTACGCGCTGAGCGAATTGTTCCGCCAGCGCGGCGCGCGCCTGCCGGTGATGATCTCCGGCACCATCACCGACCGTTCCGGCCGCACCCTCTCGGGCCAGACCGCCGAGGCGTTCTACTACTCCGTGCAGCACGCGCGGCCGCTCTCGGTGGGCCTCAACTGTGCGCTCGGCGCGGCCGACCTGCGCCCGCACGTGCAGACCCTGGCCAACGTGGCCACCTGCTTCGTCAGCACGCATCCCAACGCCGGCCTGCCCAATGCCTTCGGCGAGTACGACGAGACGCCGGAGCACATGGCCACCGTGATCGGCGGCTTCGCCCGCGATGGCCTGCTGAACCTGGTCGGCGGCTGCTGCGGCACCACGCCCGCGCATATCAAGGCCATCGCCGAGGCGGTGCACGACGTCGCGCCGCGCAGGCTGCCCGCCGAGCGGCAGGAGGCTGCATGAAACTCCCTCTCCCTTCCGGGGAGAGGGCTGGGGCGAGGGGTCAACCTGGCCTCGCGCTCCCCTTCATGCGCGCCCGGATGAATTCCATCGCCAGCCCTGCCCCCTCACCTCGATCCTCTCCCCGCCGGGGAGAGGAGGACAACACATGATGCCTCGCTACACCCGACTCGCCGGCCTCGAACCGCTGGTGCTCACGCCCGACCTGTTGTTCGTCAACGTCGGCGAGCGCACCAACGTCACCGGCTCGGCGCAGTTCCGCAAGCTGATCAAGGAAGAGCGCTACGAGGAAGCGGTGGACGTGGCGCGCCAGCAGGTGGCCAGCGGCGCGCAGATCATCGACGTGAACATGGACGAGGGCCTGATCGATTCGGAGGCGGCGATGACGCGCTTCCTCAACCTGATCGCGGCCGAACCGGACATCGCCCGCGTGCCGGTGATGGTCGACTCCTCCAAGTGGAGCGTGATCGAGGCCGGCCTGCGTTGCCTGCAGGGCAAGGGCATCGTCAACTCCATCTCGATGAAGGAGGGCGAGGACGTGTTCCTGGAGCACGCCCGCAAGGTGCAGCAGTACGGCGCCGCCGTGGTGGTGATGGCCTTCGACGAACAGGGCCAGGCCGACACCTGCGCGCGCAAGGTCGAGATCTGTTCGCGCGCCTACGAACTGCTCACCAGCAGGCTCGACTTCCCGCCCGAGGACATCATCTTCGATCCCAACATCTTCGCCATCGCCACCGGCATCGATGAGCACAACAACTACGCGGTGGACTTCATCGAGGCCACCCGCGAGATCAAGCGCCGCTTCCCGGATTCCCACATCTCCGGCGGCGTCTCCAACGTGTCGTTCTCGTTCCGCGGCAACAACACGGTGCGCGAGGCGATCCATTCGGTATTCCTCTACCACGCCATCAAGGCGGGCATGGACATGGGCATCGTCAACGCCGGCGCGCTGATGATCTATGACGACGTGCCGGCCGAACTGCGCGAGCGCGTCGAGGACGTGGTGCTCAACCGCCGTGCGGACGCCACCGAACGCTTGCTGGAGATCGCCGACAGGTACAAGGCGAAGAAGGGCGAGGTGGTCGTCGAGAACCTGGCCTGGCGCGAGAAGCCGGTGCGCGAGCGCCTCAGCCACGCGCTGGTGCATGGCATCGACCAGTACGTGGTCGAGGACACCGAAGCCGCCCGCCGGGAGACCAAGCGCCCGCTGGACGTGATCGAAGGCCCGCTGATGGACGGCATGAACGTGGTCGGCGACCTGTTCGGCGCCGGCAAGATGTTCCTGCCGCAAGTGGTCAAGTCCGCCCGCGTGATGAAGAAGGCGGTGGCGCATCTCATCCCCTACATCGAGGAAGAGAAGGCGCGCACGGGCGATGCCGGCAAGTCCAACGGCAAGATCGTCATGGCCACGGTCAAGGGCGACGTGCACGATATCGGCAAGAACATCGTCGGCGTGGTGCTCCGCTGCAACAACTTCGACGTAGTGGATCTCGGCGTTATGGTACCCACGCAGAAGATCCTGGATACCGCCATCGCCGAGAACGCCGACATCATCGGCCTGTCCGGCCTCATCACGCCCTCGCTGGAGGAAATGAGCCAGGTGGCGCGCGAGATGCAGCGGCAGAACTTCTCCATCCCGCTGATGATCGGCGGCGCCACCACCTCGCGCGCGCATACGGCGCTGAAGATCGAGCCGCACTACAAGTCACCCACCGTATGGGTGAAGGACGCCTCGCGCGCGGTCGGCGTCGCCCAGTCGCTGGTCAGCAAGGACCTTGTGGACACCTTCATCGCCAAGGTGCGCGCCGAATACGCCGAAGTGCGCGAGCGCCATCGCCAGCGCGGCAGCGGCAAGCCGCTGGTGCCGCTGTCGAAGGCCCGCGCCCAGCGCTTCACCACCGACTGGGCCGGCTACGAACCACCCCAGCCGAGCCAGCCCGGCCTCACCGTGTTCGACGACTACGACCTTGCCGAACTGCGTGCGTATATCGACTGGTCGCCGTTCTTCAACGCCTGGGAACTGGCCGGGCGTTATCCGGCCATCCTCGACGACGAGATCGTGGGCAAGCAGGCACGCGAGCTGTTCGACGATGCCCAGGCCATGCTGGACACGCTCATTGCCGAGAAGTGGCTCACCGCGCGCGGCGTGATCGGCTTCTGGCCCGCCGCCTCCGTGGGCGACGATATCGAGATCCGGCAGGAGGACGGCAGCGCCGCCGTGCTGCATCACCTGCGCCAGCAGGCCGACAAGCCGGTCGAGCGCCCGGACTTCTGCCTGTCCGACTTCATCGCGCCCAAGAGCGCCGGCAAGCACGACTGGGTCGGCGGCTTCGCCGTCACCGCCGGCGTCGGCATCGATGCGCATGTCGCGCGCTTCGAGGCCGCGCACGACGATTACTCGGCGATCCTGCTCAAGGCCCTGGCCGACCGCCTGGCGGAAGCCTTCGCCGAACGCCTGCACCAGCGAGTGCGCCGCGAATTCTGGGGCTATGCGCCGGACGAGACGCTGGACAACGCGGCGCTGATCGAGGAGGCCTACCGCGGCATCCGTCCAGCGCCCGGCTACCCGGCGTGCCCGGACCACACCGAAAAGGCCACGCTGTTCCGCCTGCTGGACGCCACCGCCCGCACCGGCATCGCTTTGACCGACGGCTTCGCCATGTACCCCACGGCCGCTGTGTCAGGCTGGTATTTCTCGCACCCGGACAGCCAGTACTTCGTGGTGGGCCGGCTCACCCGCGAACAGGTCGAGGACTATGCCAAGCGCAAGGGCTGGACCCGCGAGGAAGCCGAGCGCTGGCTGGCGCCCAATCTCGACTACGACCCGGATTGACCCGCTCTTGCGGGAGCGCACCCTGTGCGCGACAAGCCTGCGGAGCGATGGCGTGCGGCCGTCGCGCACAAAGTGCGCTCCCACAGCAAAGCTCCCACAGGAAGAGCAGATGCGTGATTGCTCAGACTTCGCTTTCCACCAGCGAGCGGCGCCGTACCTCGCGCATGTGCACGACGAGGTTGTAGATCGACACGAAGGCCGGGAAGAAATTCGACAGGATGCCCACCGAGTCGTTCTTGCCGAAGATGAAGTAGGACAGCAGCAACGCGCTGCCGACCACCGACAGCCACCAGAACGACAGCGGCATCACCACGCGGCCGAGCTTGCGGGTGTAGTACAACTGCACGAACCAGCGGCTGGTGAACATCACCGAGCCCAGGTAACCCACCATCTTCCAGGGCGTGAACTCGAAGCGGTGCAGGGCCTCGAGGATATGGTTGAGTTCATGCTGCAGCAGGTCCATGGCCGGCGACCGAATGACGGGGAAACCGGGTATTGTACGCGTCCACCTTTCAGCCAACTGCCAAGCCCCGGCTTTGCCGCCCCCCAAGGCTTGACCTGGCATCCGGCACCCCGTATATTTGCGCGCTCGGCGGGCGATTAGCTCAGCGGTAGAGCACTGCCTTCACACGGCAGGTGTCGCAAGTTCGATCCTTGCATCGCCCACCAACAAGCTCAGCAAAAAGGCCACCTCCAGGGTGGCCTTTTTCGTTTCATTCAAACCCTTGGGAGCCGGGCCGTTCCATGACGCCCCGTCCTGCTGAATGGGCAGGATCGCTTCGAAATTTGCGGCCAGGGTTCATGGGTCGAACTTGACCAGGTCCTTGAAGATCAGGTGACCCCAGCTATTGCCGCGCGCGTGCACAAGCAGTCCACCTTCCGAAAGCTTGCCAAGCTGGATCGGCGCGAAACCGAGATTTTCCGCAAGCGCACCGATCTCCGCGGCGGCGGCGTCATCGTCGCTCGCCAGGAATACGACCCTCCTGCCACCATGCACGGCCGGATCCTGCTCAAGGACGGCAGCGACCAGGTGGTTGAAGCCTTTCACCAGCCTGGCTCCGGCGAACGCCTTCGCGACGACGGCAGAGGACGGGAGACCATCCAGTTCCCCGAGCGGGGCCAACGTGTTCATCGCGTCGACGATGGTCTTTCCCTTCCAGTTGGGCAGCGCCTGCGCGACCTCCGGGTGCGACTCGAAGCGGACGGCCAAAAAGATGATGTCCGCCTTGGCGGCTTCCGCCAAGGTTCTGGGAATGATCGTAGGTCCGATCGCGGCCGCATCGGAGGCAAAGCTGGCCGGGTCGCGCGTGGTTGCCACGGATACTTCGATACCGTTGCGGGCAAACGCCTTGGCAAGCGCGTGGCCGATCTTGCCGAAGCCGATGATGGCGTAGCTCATATGTTCTCCTTCGGTTTTTCGATGCGGTCAGAGCTTGTAGCCGCCGCTCGCCTCGATCGTCTGGCCGGTCACCCAGTGGCCATCATCGGAAGCCAGGAACGCCACGACGGCGGCGATTTCCGAAGGCTCGCCAAAGCGTCCCAGCGCGATTTCGGCCTCGACCGCCTTGACGAGTTCGGGATTCTCCCGGAGGGCGGCGTTCACGTCCGTTCGGGTGTAGCCCGGCGCTACGGCATTCACGGTGATTCCGCGCGGCCCCAGCTCGGACGCGAGCGCTTGGGTCAGGTTGTTGATGGCCGCCTTGGCCATCGAGTAGACGGGCGCGGCTGTCACGGGTTTCGTGGCGGCGGCGGAAGAGATGTTGATGATGCGCCCGCCATCGGCGAGACGATCCAGGGCGGCCTGGACGATGAAGAAGGGCGCGCGGGCATAGACCGCCATCAGGGTGTCCCAACTGTCCGGCGTCGCGTCCTTGAAGCCGACCCAGCCGGAATTGCCGGCGTTGTTGACCAGGATGTCGAGCGCTTTGCTTCCGTTCCGCGTGGTGAACTCGTCGTCGAGTCTCTCGAACAGGGACGGGACGGTCGCCGGGTCAACGAGGTCCGCGTGGATCGCGAATGCCGCGCCTCCCGCTTTCCCGATGGCCGCGACCACCTCGTCCGCGCCGGCTTTGCTGGCGTTGTAGGTCAGCGCGACCGTCGCACCCTCCTTTGCCAGACGTTCGGCGATGGCGCGGCCAATGCCCCGCGATGCCCCGGTAACGAGAGCGGTTTTGCCATTCAGTGATTGTGCCATTCGATTTTTCTCAGATTTGGGCCAGGCCGCCATCGACGGCGACCTCGCTGGCGGTCATGAAGCTGCTGTCCGGCGACGCGAGAAAGGCGGCCACCGCCCCGATTTCAGCCGGGTCGGCCATGCGCCGGAGTGGAGTCATCGAGCCGAAGGCTTTCACGCCTTCCTCGCCCAGCGCTTGCTTCGCCAGCTCGGTCGCCGTCGGCCCGGGCGACAGCACGTTGACCCGGATGCCGGTGCCCTTCAGGTCCTCCGCCCAGGTCCGTGCGAGGTTGCGCACGGCCGCCTTGCTCGCGCTGTAGGCGCTGAATGCCGGGGCGCCCGTGGTGCCGGCGCTCGATCCGGTCAGGATGATCGAGCCGCCCTGGCCCATCAGGGGCAGTGCCTTCTGGACCGTGAAGATCGAACCCTTCACGTTGGTGTCGAAGATTTCGTCAATGTGCTCGGCGGTGATCTCGCCGAGCCGAAGCGGGCTTCCCGCCCCGGCATTGGCGAAGACGATGTCGAGGGTTCCATGCTCGGACTTCACCGCCGCATAGAGCCGGTCTAGGTCGGCCAGATCGGAGACCGAGCCCTTCACCGCACGGGCCTTGGGCCCAAGGTCGGCCACGGCGGCGTCGAGCGCTTCCTGCCGGCGACCGAAGATAAAGACGAAAGCGCCCTCCTCGATGAACCGCTTTGCCGCGGCGCGGCCGATGCCGGTAGCGCCACCGGTGATGACCGCGACCTTACCTTCGAGCTTTCCCATGACTGTCACCTTTGATTGTGTCGGACGGCTCCCTGTTCCCATGGACACAAGGAGGCTGTATCTTTTGGATCACTGATCCAGATCCCAAGTCGATCAAATGGATCACTGATCCGAATATATGGACCAGTGATCCGCTTGTCAAGGTAGTCATGCGAGCCGACGCAAAAAAGAATCGCAGTCAAATCCTCACGGTCGCGCGCGATGTCGTCACCGAGCATGGTGCCGACGCGTCGATGCGCGATATTGCCCGCCGGGCCGGCGTCGGGTTGGCCACGCTGCTTCGTCATTTCCCCACGCGGGAAGCCTTGTTCGAAGCGTTGCTGTGTACCCATCTGGACGCATTGACGCGGAAGGCAGACGAACTCGAAGCGTCGGCTCCGGCTGACGAAGCACTTCTTACCTGGTTTCGAGCATTGGTGGCCTTCGCGCAAGGCTATAAGGGCGTCGTCGCCATGATGGCGGCCGCCCACACGAACCCGGACTCCGCCCTTTATGCCTCGTGCGAGGCGGTGCACTCGGCAGGCGCGCGACTGCTGCGCCGTGCCCAGGACGAGGGAACGGCGCGCGCCGATATGAATGGGGACGATCTGTTCGCCCTGATAACGGCGCTCGGCTGGGCGGTCGACCAACCCTCATTCGCGCCACGGGCCGATCATCTGGTTCATCTCATTACGAGCGCCATCCTGACAAGTCGGCCTGGCCAGGATGCCAGGAAGGCGACGTAACAGAGCGCAACGCATCGTTGCCTGCGTTTTCGTGGCTGTGGCAACAGGCTGCCCCCGCGGTGTCGGCCATCCGTCGATGGGCCCTGGCGACCCCGCCCAGCAAGGGTGTCCCTGGCACCCTGCTCGCCCAGCAGGGCGATGATGCTCAAGGACACGATGCCGACCAGCCGCTTGTCGCGGTCCATGCCGGCAGGGCGCCTGACGCCGAGGCTGGCCATGTTGCCGACGACGTGCCGGTCGCGCGCGCGTGCATCAAGCCATGCGCATGCACTAACGCTCCCTATGGCTGGCTTATACGTTCACTTGATGCCTCAACTCCTAGCGTCGGGTTCAGCACCGCGCAGCCCTCGGCACTCCCTTTGAGCATCCGGGCTGCGCTCCTACTTCCACGGAAACCGGTTGTCGCCTGGATGCGGCACACCGGTGCGAGAACCCTGCGCCATGACCCACGCCACCCCGTTCCGAACTCCCGCCGCCGTCCAGGGGACGATGCGACGCATACCGGAGCGCCGTCCCAACCGGCCTGCCCGTCCGCGGCATGGCCAGGGCAGCGCCCTGTTCGTCACCACCGAGATGACCGACTTCGTCAAGACCGGCGGGCTGGGCGACGTCTCGGCGGCGCTGCCGCGCGCGCTCGCCCGCTGGCACGACATCCGCGTGCTGATCCCCGGTTATCCCGCGGTGCTGGAGCGCTGCCGCAGCCTGCGCTGGGTCGGTTCAACACGGCCCTTCGCGGGCCTGCCCGCCGCCCGTATCGGGCATGCGCGCACTGGGGACGGACTCGATGTCTACGTGCTGCGGCAGCCGTCGCTGTTCGAGCGCGTCGGCTCGCCCTACGTCGGGCCCACCGGCGTGGACTGGAGCGACAACGCCACCCGCTTCGCCCTGCTCTCGATGGCGGCGGCGCAGATGGCGATGGGCGCCACCGGCATCGACTGGTGCCCGGACCTGCTCCACCTCAACGACTGGCCCACCGCGCTCGCCTCTTCCTACCTGCGGTGGAGCGGCTGCCGCACGCCCTCGGTGCTGACCATCCACAACCTGGCCCACCAGGGGCTGTTCCCAGCGTCCTGCCGCGCCAACCTCGGCATCCCGGCGCGCTCCAGCGACGCCGATTACCACGGGCAGATTTCCTTCCTGCATGCCGGGCTCATGCATGCGGACCTGCTGACCACGGTCAGCGCCACCTACGCCGAGCAGATCACCACGCCCACGCACGGCATGGGACTGCACACGCTGCTATCGCGGCGGGCCTCGCAGGGCAGGCTGACGGGGATCACCAACGGCATCGACGGCAGTTGGAACCTGGCCACCGATCCGGCCCTACCGGCGGATGGCGACGGGGACCCGAGATCCATCTGCCAGCGTGCGCGCATGCAGCTCCGGCATGAGCTGGGACTGGACGACCACGAGGGGCCGATCTTCAGCTTCGTGGCGCGCATGGTCGCGCAGAAAGGCATCGACCTGGTGTGCGAGGTCGGTCCGCAGATCGTCTCGGCCGGCGGGCAATTGGCCATCATCGGCAGCGGCGATGCGGACATGGAGGCGGCGGTCATGCGGCTCGCGCGGCGCTTCCGCGGCCGCGTCGCCGCCTGCATCGGCTTCAGCGAACCGCTGGCGCGGCGCATGTTCGCCGGTTCCGACTTCCTGCTGATGCCGTCGCGGTTCGAGCCGTGCGGGCTGAGCCAGATGTATGCGCAGACCTACGGCAGCCTGCCCATCGCGCACGCGACGGGCGGCCTGGTGGACACCATCGAGAACGGCGTTACCGGCCTGCTCTTCGCGCAGCCGCGCGCCGCCGACCTGCGCCAGGCCCTGCAGCGCGCGTTCCGCATCTACGGCGAGCCGGAACTGCTCGACGCCATGCGCTGCGCGGCCATGGCCCAGCGGCACGACTGGGAGGGGCCGGCACGCCAGTACAGTGCGTTATACGCGAAGGCGGCGGCGCGGCGCGCGGCGGCCTGACCATGGTGACACGCATGGACGTTGCGCCATCGCGGGAAAGCGCCGAGGCCGCCCAGCTGGCGCGCATCGCGGTAGGCGATCATCCGGACCCCTTCGCCTGGCTGGGGCCGCATCGCACACCGCGCGGCTGGGTGGTACGGGCATGCCTGCCGTTCGCGCGCCGCGTGGAAGTGATGCGCATGGACGGCAGCCTTTGGGGCACCGCCGCCGAAGCAGCCGATGGCGTGTTCGTCGCCACGGCCGACGAAGCGCCGGGCCGCTACGCGCTGCATGTGCAGTGGGAGAAAGCCAGCCAGCGCCTGCTCGATCCCTATGCCTTTGCGCCGCTGCTGGACGAGGCGACGTTGCAGGCGTTCCACGAGGGCCGCCTGCACCGTCCGGAATCGCACCTCGGCGCGCATCCCATGACGCTGGACGGCGTGGACGGCGTGCGTTTCGCCGTATGGGCGCCGAATGCGCACCGCGTCTCGGTGGTCGGCGACTTCAACGGCTGGGACGGGCGCCGGCACGTGATGCGGCTGCGCCACCGCGCGGGCGTGTGGGAGATCTTCATCCCCGGCGCGGAAGCGGGGGCGCGCTACAAGTACGAGCTGCTCGACGGCAAGCGCAGCCTGCTGCCGCTCAAGGCGGACCCGTATGCGCTGCGGATGGAACACCCGCCGGCGTCGGCGTCGATCGTGGCCGGGCCGCTGTCGGTCAAGTGGCACGACACGCATTGGCTGGCGCAGCGCGCCAGCCACCAGCGCCGCGACGCGCCGCTTTCCATCTATGAAGTGCATGCCACCTCCTGGCGCCATCACCACGAGGGCGCCCCTCCCGACTGGGACGAACTGGCCAGGGAATTGATCCCCTACGTGCAGGAACTGGGATTCACCCATATCGAACTGCTGCCGGTAAGCGAGCATCCGTTCGGCGGCTCGTGGGGCTACCAGCCGCTGGGCATCTACGCGCCCACCGCGCGGCTGGGCAACCCGGAAGCCTTCGCGCGCTTCGTGGATTCCTGCCACGTGGCCGGCCTGGGCATCATCGTGGACTGGGTAGGCGCGCATTTCCCCGACGACCCGCATGGCCTGGCCCGTTTCGACGGCACCGCGCTGTACGAGCATGCGGACCCGCGGGAAGGCTTCCACCAGGACTGGCACACGCTGATCTACAACTACGGCCGCCGCGAGGTGGCGCAGTACCTGATCGGCAGCGCCCTGTCCTGGATCGACCGCTTCCACGTCGATGGCCTGCGCATCGACGCGGTTGCCAGCATGCTCTATCGCGACTACAGCCGCGGCGAGGGGCAGTGGATTCCCAACCATCACGGCGGCCGCGAGAACCTCGAAGCCATCGGCCTGCTGCGCGAACTGAACCGCCTGGTCGCCGAACAATATCCGGGCGTGCTGACGATCGCCGAGGAATCCACCGCCTGGCCCGGCGTCACCGCGCGCCTGCAGGATGGCGGCCTCGGCTTCACCTACAAATGGAACATGGGCTGGATGCACGACAGCCTGCGCTACCTGCGCCGCAACCCGATCTACCGCCGCTTCCACCATCACGACCTGACGTTCGGGATGACCTATGCGTATGCCGAGCGCTTCATCCTCGCGCTCTCGCACGACGAGGTGGTGTACGGCAAGGGCTCGCTGCTGCAGCGCATGCCCGGCGATGCCTGGCAGCGCTTCGCCAATCTCCGCGCCTACTTCGGCTTCATGTGGGCGCACCCCGGCAAGAAGCTGCTTTTCATGGGCGACGAGCTGGCGGCCTGGCGCGAATGGGACCACGACGGCCAGCTCGACTGGAGCTTGCGCGACGATCCCATGCACGAAGGCGTGCGCCGGCTGGTCGCCGACCTCAACCGCCTGCTGGTGAACGAACCGGCCCTGCACCAGGAGGACGACCACCCGCGCGGCTTCGCCTGGATCGTGGCCGACGACGCCATGCAGTCCGTGTATGCCTTCGTGCGTTACGGCAATGAAGGCGCGCCGCCCATGCTCGCCGTCAGCAACTTCACCCCGCAGCCGCGCGACGACTACCGCGTGGGCGTGCCCGAGCCGGGGCGATGGCGCGAGCTGTGCAATACGGACAGCGCGTTCTACGGCGGCTCCAACGTCGGCAACGGCGGCGTGGTGTCCACCCTGCCCCAGCCCAGCCATGGCTACGCGCAATCGCTGACGCTGAGGCTGCCGCCGCTGGCCACCCTGATCCTCCGCGCGGAGGATGCCTGATGGCGGCCGCGAGCTGGGGCGCGTGGCCACAGGCGGATGGCACCACCGAATTTCGCCTGTGGGCGCCGGCCGCACGCACGGTGGCCCTGCTGCTCGACGGCGAGACACTGCCGATGCGTGCCTTGCGCCATGGAATGTTCGCGCGGCGCGCGCCCGCTGCCCCGGGTGCGGCCTATCGCTTCCTGATCGATGGCGAGGCGGCGGTGCCCGATCCGGCCTCGCGCGCGCAGTTGGGCGACGTGCACGGTCCCAGCCTGGTGATCGACCATGGAGACCACGCATGGTCCCACCCGGCATGGCGCGGGCGTCCCTGGCACGAGGCGGTGATCTGCGAATTGCACGTCGGCTGCCTGGGCGGCTTCGCGGCGGTGACGCGCCAATTGCCCGCCCTGCGCGACGCCGGCTATACCGCCGTCGAACTGATGCCGCTGGGCGAGTTCCCCGGATCGCGCAACTGGGGCTACGACGGCGTGCTGCCGTATGCGCCGGAAGCCAGCTACGGCTCGCCCGAGGAACTCAAGACCCTGGTCGACACCGCGCACGGGCTGGGCATGATGGTGCTGCTGGACGTGGTGTACAACCACCTGGGGCCCAGCGGCAACGATCTGCCGCGCTATGCCCCGGGATTCTTCCGCACCGACATTCCCACGCCGTGGGGCCCGGCCATCGATTATCGGCGTCCGCGCGTGCGCGAGTTCTGCATCGACAATGCGCTGATGTGGCTGCGCGACTACCGTTTCGACGGGCTGCGGCTGGACGCCGTGCACACCATCCATCCAGCGTCGTTCCTGCGCGGCTTCGCCGACCGCGTCCGCTCGCGTCTGCCGGCGGACAGGCATGTGCACCTGTTGCTGGAGAACGAACGCAACGACGCGCGCCTGCTCGGCGCGGGCTATACCGCGCAATGGAACGACGACGGCCACAACGCGCTGCACGCGTTGCTCACCGGCGAGAGCGAAGGCTATTACGCCGACTTCGCGCGCCGCCCGCTCGAACACGTCATGCGCATGCTGGCCGAGGGCTTCGTGTTCCAGGGCCAGCGCGACCTGCGGGGACGCCGGCGCGGCCATCCCAGCGGCATGTTGCCGCCCGAGTCGTTCGTGCTGTTCCTGCAGAACCACGACCAGGTCGGCAACCGGCCGCTCGGCGAGCGCCTGGTCACCCTGGTGGCGCGCGAGCGGTGGCGCGCGGCGATGGCGCTGGTGGCGCTGTGCCCGATGATCCCGATGTTCTTCATGGGCGACGAATGGGCGTGCGACACGCCGTTCCTGTACTTCACCGACTACCACGGCACCTTGGCGGCACAGGTGCGCGAGGGCCGGCGCGCCGAATTCGCCGCATTCGCCGGCTTCGCGGAGCCGGCGCGCCGCGCCGCCCTACCCGATCCCAACGAGCGCGCCACCTTCGATGCCTCCCGTCTCCGCGGCGGCGACGCCGAGGAGGCCGCGCGCACGCGCCAGTGGTTCCGCCACCTCATCGACCTGCGCATGCAGCACCTGGTGCCGGGCCTGCCGGGCTGCCGCGCGATGGGTTGCATGCCGCTGGGCGAACGGGCGCTGGCCGCCCGCTGGCGCCTGGGCGACGGTGCGACCTGGTCGCTCGCCTTCAATGCGGGCGACACGGCGCTGCGCTACCGTCCGGGCCGCTATGCCGTGCGCATCCACCTGGAAGCCGCGCGGGAGGACCTGCTCGACGACGAACTGCCCCCCGCCAGCCTGGCCGCCTGGCATGAGCCGCCATGAACAGGCCCTTGCAGCAACGCGCCCGCGATGCCGGCATCGAGGTGTCGTGGACCGATGCCCAGGGCCAGCCACGCGAGCTGTCGCCGGAGACCATCGACGCCTTGCTGCAGGTGCTGGAAAGCCACGCCCCGTCCGCACAGCCTGGGCTGCGCGTGGCGACCGCCGGCGCGGCGCTGCCGCCCGCATGCTCGGCCCGCGAGGCGTATTGCCTGGACACCCGGCGCCACGTGCCGCTGGCGCGCGATGCGCAAGGCCGCGTGCGCGCGCCCGGACAGCCCGGCCATTACCAGTTGGGAGGCTTGCCAGGGGACGGCATGCTCGCGGTGGCACCGCCGCGATGCTTCACGGCGGCCGACCTGCCCGGACCGGCCGATCGCGCCTGGGGCGTCACCGCCCAGGTGTACGGCCTGCGGCGCCCCGGCGACGGCGGCCTGGGCGACAGCCAGGCCGTGGCCGCGCTGGGCCGCCACATCGCCGCAGCGGGCGGCGATGCGGTGGGCCTGAGCCCGCTGCACGCCATGAGCCCGCCGACGGCGGACTTCAGCCCCTATGCCCCCTCGCATCGCGCTTGGCTGGATACGCTGCAGATCGCGCCCGCGCAGGTGCTGGGCACCGAGGCGCTGCACGAGGCCCTGGAACACGGCGGGCAGACGCCGGCCTGGGCGCGCGCCGAACGCCGGCCGCTGATCGACTGGCCCGCGCAGGACGCCATGCGCCAGCAAGCCTGGGACCACCTCGTGCAGCGCTACGCAGGCCAGGGCGCGCTGCAACGCGCCCTGGCCGACTTCATCGCGGACGGCGGCGACTCCCTGCGCCTCCATGCGATCTTCGCCGCGCACCAGCGGCTGGCCCGCACCCGCGGCGAAAGTCCCGACTGGCGCCACTGGGGCCATGCCTGGCGCGACGGGCGGCACGCCGAGATGGCAGCCTTCGCCGGGCGGCATGCCACCGCGGTCGAACGCGAACTGTTCCTGCAATGGCTGGCCGCGCGCTGCTGGGACGACACGCAGGCGCAACTGCGCGCGGCGGGACAGCGCATCGGCCTGGTGTGGGATCTCGCCGCCGGCTTCGAGCCGGGCGGCAGCGAGGCATGGCGGTATCGTGAACTGGTGGTGGAAGGCGCGCACATCGGCGCGCCGCCCGACGCATTCAACCCCGACGGCCAGGACTGGGGACTGGCCGCGTATTCGCCCGCCGCCCTGCGGCGCAGCGGCTACGCCCCCGTGCGCGAATGGCTGGGGCGCATGATGCCGCGCGGCGGCGGGCTGCGCATCGACCACATCCTCGGCTGGTCGCGGCTGTGGCTCATTCCCGGCGGCATGTCGCCGCGCGAGGGCGGCTACGTGCGCTATCCGCAGCACGACCTGCTGGGCCTGCTTGCGTTGGCTTCCTGGCGGCATCGCTGCCTGGTGATCGGAGAGGATCTCGGCACCGTTCCGGCGGATCTTCGCCAGGTGCTGGCCGGGCACGGCGTGTATGGCATGGACGTGCTGCCGTTCACGCGCGATGCGCAGGGCGGCTTCGTTCCGCCCGCGCAATGGCGCCGCCACGCCGTGGCGATGAGCAGCACCCACGACCTGCCGCCGCTGGCCGGCTGGCGCGCGGGCACCGACCTGGATGCGCTGGCCCGCGTGCATGGCTGGAATGGGGGCACGCTCGCCGACGCGCGCAAGCAGCGCCAGCACGACATGGCCAAGCTCGACCGCCTGCTCCAGTCATTTCCCGCGCGCTCGCCGCGCCAGGCCGCCCTGCGCGCGGTGGCCGAGAGCGCCTCGGCGCTGGCGCTGTTTCCGCTGGAGGACGTATTGGCCGAACGCCTGCAACCCAACTTGCCCGGCACCGTGCCCAGCCAGTACCCGAACTGGCGGCGCCGCCTGAGCTGGCGGCTGCCCAGGCTGGACGCCACCCTGCGCTGGATCGCCCGCCATCGCCGGACGCACGCCGATGCCTGAGCTGCTGGCCACCGTCCGCATCCAGCTCCACCCCGGCTTCGATTTCTGGGCGGCGCTGCGGCAGGTGCCCTATTACCGCCGCCTCGGCATCAGCCACCTGTACCTGTCGCCTATCGCCGAGGCGCGCGTGGGCTCCACGCACGGCTACGACGTCACCGATCCGACCATGGTGCGCAAGGAACTCGGCGGCGAGACCGGCCTGCGTGCCCTGGCCGAGGCGCTGCACGAGCACGGCATGGGCGCGATCCTGGACATCGTGCCCAACCACATGGCGGCCGATCCGGCGAATCCCTGGTGGCGCGACGTGCTGCTGCGCGGCCCGGACAGTCGCTACGCACGTTACTTCGACATCGACTGGGCCTCGCCCGCCTCGCCGGGCCGCCTCTGGCTGCCCTGGCTGCCGGCGCCGCTGGATGAAGTGATCGCGCACGGCGGGCTCCGCGTGGAATGCGACGACGCGCGGGCGCCAGTGCTGTGCCATGCCGACTGGCGCCTGCCGCTGGCCGAGGGCAGCCTCGACGCACTCAATGCCGCCACCGCGGACGGCATGCGCGCACTGCTGGAGCGCCAGCACTACCGCCTGGCCTGGTGGCGCAGCAGCAGCGACGTGGTGAACTACCGGCGCTTCTTCGACATCGACGGCCTGGCGGCGCTGGACATGGCCTGCGAGGAAGCCTTCGACGCCGTGCATGCGCTGCCGCTGCGGCTGCTGGCCACCGGCATGGTCGACGGCCTGCGCATCGACCACATCGACGGACTGGCCGATCCCACGCGCTACCTCGTCCACCTGCGCAACGCGATCGCGCCGATCGCCCGCCGGCGCAGCGCGCCGGTCAGCCTGCACGTGGAGAAGATCCTGCGTGGCGACGAGCGGCTGCCCGACGCGTGGCCCGTCGACGGCAGCACCGGCTACGACATGATGGACCGGCTCAGCGCGATCCTGCACGACGGCCAGGCGCAGGCGCCGCTGGCGCGCACCTGGCGCGAACTTGGCGGCCGCCGCGCCTCGTTCGCGCGCGAGGAACGCCTTGCCCGGCGGCAATGGCTGCGCCGCGGCCTGCGCAGCGACTTCGAACGCACCGTGCGTGCCTGGCAGGGCTGCCTGCGCGAGGTGCCCACCTGCGGCGATTACACCGATGCCGCGCTCGCCCGCGCCTGTGCCGACGTGCTGGTCCACATGCCGGTCTATCGCACGTACCTCGGTGCACAGGCGCCCGGCAAGGAGGATCGCCGCGTGCTCTCGCACGCCTTCGCGCGGGCGGAGCGCGACGGGCATCCGGACGACCGCGAACTGCGGCAGTGGTTGCACCACGCGATGAGCATGGAGCCACCCGAGCGGGATGCGCATTGCCCTTGGCGGCAGGCACGGCAGCGGTTCGAGCAGCTGTCCGCGCCGCTGGCCGCCAAGGCGGTGGAGGACACCGCGTTCTACCGCCATGGCGCGTGGCTGTCGCGCAACGAGGTGGGCAGCGATCCCTCGGTGTTCGCGCTCGATGCGGAAGCCTTCCACCGCGACATGCAATGGCGCGCCGCGCACGCGCCACGCAGCCTGGTAGCCACCGCCACGCACGACCACAAGCGCGGCGAGGACGTCCGCGCGCGCATGGCAGCGTGGAGCGAACGGCCGGAGCGCTGGCAGGAACTGCTGTCCACATCGCTACCGGTGCTGCGCGATGCCTGCGGGGAACGCGTAGCCGCCGGCGACATCGCCATGCTGCTGCAGACGCTGGTCGCCGCCTGGCCGCTGGCGCTCGACGCCGACGACGCGACAGGTTTGCACCGCTACCTGGAGCGGATGCGCGCGTGGTGGATCAAGGCCTTGCGCGAAGCCCGGCTGCATACGCGCTGGACCCGCCCGGACGAGGCCTACGAAGAGGCCGCGATGACCCTGCTGCAGCGGCTGGAAGGCGATGCCGGGCTGGCCCCCACGCTCCAGCGCATCGCAGACGCGGCACACGGGCTGGACGCGCCCGGCGCACTCAACGGCCTGGTGAGCCTGGCGTTGCGCCACACCCTGCCTGGCATACCCGATCTCTACCAGGGCGACGAGGACTGGGACCTCTCGCTGGTGGATCCGGACAACCGCCGGCCGGTGGACTACCCGGCGCGGCACCGCCGCCTGGCGTCATCGACGCCGCTGCCGGAATTGCTGCGGCAATTCCGCGACGGTGCCATCAAGCAGGCCCTGCTGGCGCGCCTGCTCGCCGCGCGCCACGCGCTGCCCGGCGCCTTCCTGCACGGCGACTACCAGGCCTGGCCGGCGCATGGTCCCGCGGCGGACCACGTGCTGGCCTTCCTGCGCCATCACGGCCGCGACACCCTGCTGGTGGCGGTGCCGCGCCTGTGCATGCGCTGGATGGACGGCCAGCCGCTGCCGCGCGTGCCGCTGCATGCGTGGCGCGATACGCGGCTGTTGCCGCCCGCCGCCGCGCATTACCGCGACCTGCTCGGCGAACGCGCGCTGCGCGCTCCCGATGCCGAGGGCTGGCCATTGTCCGAACTGCTGGGCGAATGGCCGGTCGCCGTATGCCACGCCTCGACGGAGGAACCATGAACCCTGACGATCGTGAAGAACGCATCCGCCAGATGGCCCATCGCATCTGGGAATCGGAAGGCCGCCCGCAAGGCCAGGAGACGCGGCACTGGCACATCGCCGAGCGGCTGATCGAGGCCAGCGACCGCGAGCCAGAAGACGGCGAGCGCTCACCGGACGAGCCGCCGAAGGAGTGATCCATGAAGGGCATCGATGTGCATGACGCCGCGCCCCAGCCCGCGCGCCGCCCCTCGCGCATCCGCGAGGGGCTGCCTTTTCCGCTGGGCGCCACCTGGGACGGCCTGGGCGTCAACTTCGCCCTGTTCTCCGCCCATGCCACGCGCGTGGAGCTATGCCTGTTCGACGCCGAAGGCCGCGAGACCGAGCGCATCACCCTGCCCGAGCACACCGACGAGGTCTGGCACGGCTACCTGCCCGACGCGCGGCCGGGGCAGGTCTACGGCTATCGCGTGCATGGCCCGTACGAGCCCGGGGCCGGGCACCGCTTCAACCCGAACAAGCTGCTGCTCGACCCCTATGCCAAGCAGATCGTCGGCGCGCTGCGCTGGCATGAGGCCCTGTTCGGCTACGTGATCGGGCACGCGGACGGCGACCTCAGCTTCGACAAGCGCGACAGCGCCCCGTACGTGCCAAAGGCGCGCGTGATCGACCCGGCCTTCACCTGGGGGCTGGAAAGCCGCCCGCGCATTCCCTGGGACCACACGATCATCTACGAGACCCATGTGCGCGGCTACACCAAGCGCCACCCGCGCGTGCCGCCGGAGCTGCGCGGCACCTTCGCAGGCCTGGCCGTGCAGGAGGTGATGGACTACATCAAGGGCCTGGGCGTCACCTCCGTCGAGCTGATGCCCGTGCACATGTTCGTCGACGACAAGTACCTGCTCGACATGGGACTGCGCAATTACTGGGGCTACAACACGCTGGCCTTCTTCGCGCCGCAGCCGCGCTACATGTCCACCAGCCTGGTGTCCGAATTCAAGGAGATGATCGCGCACTTCCACGACGCTGGGCTGGAGGTGCTGCTCGACGTGGTCTACAACCACACGGCCGAAGGCAACGAGATGGGGCCGACGCTTTCGCTGCGCGGCATCGACAACCGCAGCTACTACCGGCTGGCCGAGGACCCGCGCCGGTACATCAACGACACCGGCACCGGCAACACGCTCAACCTCAGCCATCCGCGCGTGCTGCAGCTGGTGACCGACTCGCTCCGCTACTGGGCCAACGACATGCACGTGGACGGCTTCCGCTTCGACCTGGCCACCATCCTCGCGCGCGAGTGGCATGGCTTCGACCAGGGCGGCGGCTTCCTCGACGTCTGCGGGCAGGACCCGACGCTCGCCCGCCTCAAGCTGATCGCCGAGCCCTGGGACCTCGGGCCGGGCGGCTACCAGGCTGGCGGCTTCCCGCCCGGCTGGGCCGAGTGGAACGACCGCTTCCGCGATACCGTGCGCGCCTTCTGGCGCGGCGACGAGGGCCGCCTCGCCGAGCTGGCCACGCGGCTGACCGGCTCGGCCGACCTGTTCGACCGGCGCGGCCGGCGTCCCCATGCCTCGGTGAACTTCATCACCGCGCACGACGGCTTCACGCTCAGCGACCTGGTGAGCTACGACGAGAAGCACAACGAAGCCAACGGCGAACACAACAACGACGGCCCCGACTACAACTACAGCTGCAACCACGGCCACGAAGGCCCCACCGACGATCCCGCGATACTGGCCCTGCGCGCCCGCCAGCAGCGCAACCTGCTCGGCACGCTGCTGCTTTCGCAAGGCACGCCCATGCTGCTGTCCGGCGACGAGTTCGGCCATACGCAGGGCGGCAACAACAACGCCTACTGCCAGGACAACGAGCTGGCCTGGCTGGACTGGCTGGCCGCCGCCCAGGGCAGCGAGCTTGCCGCCTACGTGCGGCACCTGCTCAAGCTCAGGCAGCGCTACCCGCTGCTCCGGCGCAAGCACTTCCTGACCGGCGTCCCCGGCGGGCACGGCGACGTGCGCGACGTCACCTGGCTCACGCCCCGGGGCGAGGCGATGGAACAGGCGGACTGGGACGATCCGGCGAACGGCAGCATCGCCATGCTGCTCGACGGGCGCGCCGCCGAGAGCGCGAACCGGCGGCCCGGCGGCGAATACAGCCTGTTGCTGCTGGTCCATGCCGGCACCGGCCCGATGGCGTTCAAGCTGCCACCCGCGCCGGGAGCGGACGACTGGCAACTGCTGGTTTCCAGCGAACCGGAACTGGCCAACGGCTCGCGCCACGCGGGCGACGCGGAACTCGTCCTGCCCGCCCGCACGCTGTGCCTGCTGCGCGCGCGCGTGGGGCGAGTGCCTCGCTAGGCGGGTGATTTCATTGTTTGTTCTGCCGAAGGGCCGTATTTCCCTTTTCCTTAGCGCCTTACGTATCTCGACTAAGACTCGACGCCAATCGTCTCCCTGTGGGAACGCACCCTGTGCGCGACGCCTTTCGCCTCATGGCTGGTCGTCCCGGCGCATCCCGCCAAAGGAGGCAAGGGCCAGGATGACGGACATAGAGGCCGAGGCAAAAGGCGGTCGCGCACAGGGTGCGCTCCTACAGCATGGCGCCATGGAGATGCCGAGCTGAGACTCCGAGCGAAGGGCTAACCTACGGAGGAATCCTTCTCCCTTCGGGAGAAGGTGCCGGCAGGTGGATGAGGGCACGAAACTCAGGCGCTGCGCTGCAGCCCATGCTTGATGTCGCGCATCTGGTCGTGGTCCCGCAGCACCAGTTGGTAGGTGTCCTGGATCACCTGCCGGGTCGGCGTGGACAGGCTTTCGTCCTTGAGGGCTTCTTCATACTTGGACTTGATATGGTCCTCGCCGCGCTCGACCTCGTCGACCACCGCTTGGTCGCCCTTGCTCAACGCCGCGCGCAGGTCGACGAACACCCGGTGCACCGACGCCGCCAGCGAGCCTTCGTCGGCCGGCGTGCCGCCCAGTTGGCGCACCTGTTCCTGCAATCGCGACGCGACGCGCTGGCGTTCGGTGGAGCGCTGGTCGAACAGCTCCTTGAACTGCGCATTCTGCGTTTCCTTGGCCGCCTCGGCATAACCAAGCATGCTGTCGATGGTCACTTCGACAAGGCGGTTCAACATGCGGACATCGTGATCGTTGCTGGTCATGGCGTGCTCCTCGCAAAGGGGAATCCACCTTGGCCGGCATGCCGGCACGACTTGGTGAATTTGGGATGGCGACCTGGTCAAGGCCAGCCGTCGCGCGGCGCACGCCGCCGCCGTGCACGTGCCCTTTCGCCTCCTTCGACATTTCCTCGGCGCCACCCGGCGCCCACTTGCGGCTGCACGCTGCATGCGCGCCGGGAGCGCGAAGGGATGCCTCCCCTTCCATCCCTTCCGTCCCGTTTCCATCTACCCATTCCACGATGGAGGATCGCCGCATGGCGCACACCAACGTGACATGCACGCACAAGGCTTGCCTGTGTGAAGTTTCCGATCCCGGGATGTTCTGCAGCGACTATTGCAAGGAAGCCTGGGACGACAACCTCGACGACCCGGTATGCAAGTGCGGCCATTCCGCCTGCATGCAGTCCCTCGAGGACGGTACCGAGGACCCGATGGAAGGGCCTGTTTGAGGGATGCCTCTGCCACACCGGCTCAACGCGGGCTACGGGGAGATCGTGAACACTCAGGAAAACACCTCGCGCAGCGTCTGCCGGAGCACGGCGGAAGCATCCGGGTCGTCCTTGCCCAAGGCAGCCAAGTAGTTGCCCAGCAATTCGAAGCCGACACGGGGCGGTACCGGCGGCACGTTCGGATCGGCGGCGAATTCGATCAGCGTGGGCGCCTGGGCCGCGAACGCCTCGCGCCAGGCGCCCGCCACGTTCTCCGGCCTGTCGACGCGGATGCCGCGAAAGCCCAGCAGTTCGGCGTAGCGCGCATAGGGAAACTCTTCCACGTCCTGGGCCGGCGCGAACTTCGGATCGCCGCCCTGCCCGCGCTGCTCCCAGGTCACCAGGTTGAGGTCGCGATTGGCCAGCACCATCACCACAAAGCCCGGGTGCTTCCAGCGGCGCCAGTACTGCTTGACGGTGACCAGCTCGGCATTGCCATTCATCTGCATGGCGCCGTCGCCCACGATCACCAGCACCGGACGGTCGGGATGGGCCATCTTGGCGGCGATGCCATACGGCATGCCGCCGCCCATGGAGGCCAGCTTGCCGGACAGCGAGGCCATCATGCCCTCGCGCAGCCTGACGTGGCGCGCGTACCAGTTGGTGTGCGAACCGCAGTCGCCGCAGATGATCACGTCGTCCGGCAGGCAGGCGGAAAGCTCCCAGAATATCCGCTGGGGGTTGATCGGCTCGGCCGGCTCCATCGCCGCGGCTTCCAGCGAGCGCCACCACTTGCGCACGTCCAGCTCGATGCGCTCGCGCCAGTCGGCGTTGTCCTTCTTGCGCAGCAGTGGCAGCAGCCGGCCCAGCACCTGCGCGCTATCGCCGATCAGGTTGACCTCGGTGGGGTAGCGCATGGAAACGTTGGCGGGATCGATGTCGATCTGCACGGCGCGCGCCTTCCCTTCTTCCGGCAGGAATTCCACATAGGGCATGGTGGTGCCGACCAGCAGCAGCGTGTCGCACTCGTCCATCAGCTTCCAGCTGGGACGCGTGCCCAGCAGGCCGATGGCGCCGGTGACCCAGGGCAGCTCGTCCGGCAGCGCCGCCTTGCCCAGCAGGGCCTTGGCCACGCCGGCGCCCAGGCATTCGGCCACCTCGCGCACTTGCTTGCCAGCGTGCAGGGCGCCCGCGCCGACCAGCATGGCCACACGCCGGCCCTGGTTGAGCACCTCGGCCGCGCGCTGGATATCCTCGTCCGTGGGCACCGGGCGCGCGTAGGCGGGCCTCACGCCCGACAGCACGTCGCCATGCTTGCGCGGCGGATGCGGCATCGCCGGCAGTTCCTGCACATCGTTGGGAACGATCACGCAGCACACCGTGCGCTCGGCCAGCGCGATGCGGATGGCCCGGTCGACGACATGGCGCGCCTGCGCGGGCGTGGTGATGGTCTGGACATAGCGCGCCACGTCCTTGAACAGCGAAGGCAGGTCCACCTCCTGCTGGTAGTCGCTGCCCAGCACCGAGCGCGGCTGCTGGCCGACCACCGCCAGCACCGGCACATGGTCCATGCGCGCGTCGTAGAGGCCGTTCAGCAGATGGATGGCGCCCGGCCCCGAGGTGGCCAGGCACACGCCCAACTCGCCGGTGAACTTGGCATGGCCGCAGGCCATGAAGGCCGCCATTTCCTCATGGCGCACGCGCACGTAGTCGAACCTGTCCGTGGCGCGCCCCATCGCGCCCATCAGGCCATTGATGCCATCGCCGGGATAGCCGAAAACACGTTCGACGTTCCAGGCGGTGAGGCGTTCCAGCACGAAATCGGCGACGGTGTATTTCATGGGGCATATCCCGCAATCCGGAAGGCGCCAGGGATACCGGCTTTCCCGTTAGCGGGCGATCAACCGAAGAGCCAGGAAACGTCGCCGCGACGTCCGGCAAGCTTTACCGGCATGGATTTCCAGTTCCGCCGTGCACGGTCGGAACGACGCGAGGCCGCCTGGCAGCTCCAGGGCCGGGACCGGGCGCCGCTGAACGCATCGCGTCGCCCGGGCGACGCGCTCAGCGCAGCACGATAGCCACCAGCCAGGCATTGTTCGTGGCGTAGTTGCCGGGATCGAGATACGCCGCCGGGGCCAGCAGCGCCGGCCCCACGAACGCACGAACGCCGCCATGCCGCGCCGATGCCCGCGCAGCGCTTCGCGCATGCCCCGGATGGCGCTGGCGGTGCGTGCATCCAAGGTCGTATCCCCTTCAAGGGCGGGATGGCGCGCGCCATATCACCCCAGCGCTGGTCATCGCGGTGGCTAGGGAGGCTCATGCCGGGTTTCATACGGCCATGGCGTTCGGACTCATCGACACAAGCCCGATGCATCCAAGCCGCGGCGCTCACCACGCATGGCGCAGCATGCCTGTGCGACGGCGACGCCGTCGGAACCCCCGTATGCAATGTTCCGCAGGAGCCATGACATGACCGCCATCAAGTCCATCGAAGACCTTTTCATCCACGCGCTTTCGGATATCTACAGCGCCGAGAAGCAGCTCACCCGCGCGCTGCCGCGCCTGTCGCGCGCGGCCTCGTCGAGCGAGCTGTCGCAAGCCTTCCAGGCCCATGCGGAAGAGACGCAGGGACAGGTGGAGCGCATCGACCGCATCGTGGATCTGCTGGACATCCGCCTCAAGCGCATCAAGTGCGCGGCGATGGAAGGGCTGGTCGACGAAGGGCGCGACATCATCGAAAGCATCGCTTCCAGTCCGCTGCGCGATGCGGCGCTGATCGGCGGCGCGCAGAAGGTCGAGCACTACGAGATCGCCGCCTACGGCACGCTGTGCGCGCTGGCCAGGCAGCTTGGCTACAAGGATGTGGTGCCCCTGTTGGAGGACACCCTGAAGGAGGAGAAGAACACCGACAAGAAGCTCACCGCCATGGCCGAGGGCGGCAAGAACGAGGCCGCCGCCGGGCAGCGCGCCGAAAGCGAGACCGCATGAGGCAACCCGGGAAACCGCTGGCGCTCACGGCCATGCCGCCACGGGCCGGTGCTCCGGCGGCGGAATGGGATCGCCCATGGGCGGCATGGGCGGCTCCGGATCGGTAAGCGGCGGACGCGCGGGCTGCGGTACCGGCGGTTCCGGCGTGGGAATGTCGGGCGACGGCGGCTGCGGTGGCGACGGCGGTTTCGGCGGCTCCGGCGGCGGCGCGGGCGCCGGATCCGGACCCGGCGCCGACATGTTCCCTGGGGCCCGCGCAAGGGCGAGGCGATGAGGCGGTGGCTGCGAATGCATGAAGAACTCCTGCCTGGCTGGGCATCGAATGGTCCGGCAAGCTTGCAACCGATGCCTTGCATGCATCGCCACGGCAACGTCAAGGAGCCCATCCACAAACCCGTCGCCGCCGATGGCGCATGCTGATCCACGGCGACGTGCACACGGAGACACCCATGGCTCGACCGCGCATCGGCATCTCAGGTTGGCTTTATCCGCCGTGGCGTGGCGTGTTCTATCCCAAGGACCTGCGCCAGGCCGACGAACTGCACTACGCGTCGCGGCGTTTTCCCACCATCGAGCTCAATTCCTCCTTCTATCGCCTGCACAGGCCGCCGGTCTACCGCGGGTGGCGCGAACAGACGCCGGCCGGCTTCGTGTTCGCGGTCAAGGGCTCTCGCTTCATCACGCACGTCAGGCGCTTGAACCACGTCGAGGACGCCTTGTCGGCGTTCTTCGCCTCCGGCCCTCTGGAACTCGGCGACAAGCTCGGCCCGCTGCTGTGGCAACTGCCGCCCAGCCTCGGCTACGACCACGCACGGCTGGAAGCGTTCTTCGCCATGCTGCCCCGCCATGGCGGCGAGGCGCTATCCCTGGCCCGCCGGCACGAACGCGGCCTTCGCATGCCGGAGGAGATGCGCAGGCGGCGGCTGCGGCATGCGCTGGAAGTGCGCCATCCGAGCTTCCTCGACGAGCGTTTCATCCGGCTGGCGCGCGTCCATGGCATCGCCGTGGTGGTATCCGATGGCGCGCGGCGCTGGCCGATGATCCACGACGTGACCGCGGGATTCATGTACCTGCGCCTGCACGGACGGGAAAAACTCTACGGCAGCCGTTATGGCGATGCCACGCTCGACCGCTGGGCCGCGTGCATCGACGCCTGGCTCGTCGGCGGCCAGCCGGACGATGCGCACCTGCTGCTCCCTTCCGGCGCGCCGCGCCGGAAGTCGCGCGATGTCTACGTCTATTTCGACAACGACACCAAGGTGGATGCGCCGTTTGACGCGCGGCGCCTGGCGGAGAGGCTGAGCTAGTCCGCGCTCACCCCGGCGTCGCCACCATGTGCCGTCCCCACGGAAAGCAGCGCTCGGGCTCGCCGGTCAGCATCCACAGGCGGTGCAGGCGCTCCAGGGCCTGTATCAGGTCCTTCGGCGTGAACGGCGCCAACAGGCCGCACGTGAGGTAGGGCTGGGCCTGCTCGAAATGCTCGTAGGCCGCCACCGACTCGAACAGCACCATCAATGGCAACAGCGGGGCGCGCCCCTCCTTGCGCACGCGGTTGAGCCGCGAGAAGTTGGCGCGCCACAGCTGGCTCTCGATGATGGCGAAGCCGATGGGATGCGGGATATCCCTGCCTTCCCGCGTGCGCAGCAGACGCGACAGTTCATTCACGCAACGGACCTTGAGCACCAGGTTGCGCAGCCCCGCCGCGCGCAGCTCGCGCTTGACCGAAGCCGCACGATCGGCTTCCTTCATCACCAGGACCACGGCAGGCCATTCGGGCATCATGGGACATGCATCGCTCGTTCATCGGGGTCATCTCCCATGAGGCAAGTTACATGCCACGGAAACGCGCTTCACGTCATCGCGGTAGGCTTGTCGAACGGAAGCGGCTTCGCTCCCACCGCGGCGAGCGCCGGCTCGATCCGCTCCAATGCGTCGCGCGGCGCATCGAGCACCACCAGGATGCGGCCCAGCGTGATCTCTTCCTGGAAGCGGCGCCGCACCGGATCGGGAACGGCCGAGCCGGCCAGCGCAGTGGCCCATCCACCGACCGCCGCGCCACCGAGCGTCATCGCCGCCGCGCCGGCGAGCGTCACGCCCAGGGGAGGAATCGCGACGGCGACCAGCCCGGCCAGGAGACCCGCGGCGGCGCCGCCGGCCACGCCGCGGATGGCGGCGGGATAGAAATCGCCTTCCACGACCTTGCGATCGTCGGGAATCTTCTCCAGCTCGATATCCGGGCGGGCGATCAGTGAAATGCCGTCGTCCGCCATCCCTGCTTTCCTCGCCGCGTCGATGGCGGCGCGTGCGGTGGCGAGATCCGGCACGCTGAATACATGTCGCGTTTTCATGGGTTCGCATGCGTCATATCGTGCATGGCACGCTAGCCGTGCACGGGTGAACGCGCCGGCAAGCCCGCGTCGTCGCCGCGGCACGCCGGCCGCGTGAAAATTTTTCCATCATGGCGCCTTCATGCGACCTTGCCCGCCCGCTGACGCGGGCAAGACAACCGCCGCATCAGGCTCCCCTACTCTTCAGGCATCCATCGGGAGCGTACGAGGTGAGCGTCCATGCCTGGCTGATGTTGATCGGCGCGCTGCTGTTGATGTCTTCCCTGCTCAATGGATGGATCCGCCGCACACCGGTGACGCCCTTCGCGCTGTACGTGCTGGCCGGCATGCTGCTCGGCCCATGGGTGGCCGGCGTGGCGTTGATCGACCTGGCCGCGCACTCCTTGCTGCTCGGGCGCACCACCGAGGCGGCCCTGGTGGTATCGCTGTTCATCGGCGGACTCAAGCTGCGCGTGCTATGGCACGGTTCGCCATGGCACATGGGCGTGCGTCTCGCGGTGCCGGCCATGCTGCTGACCGTCGCCGGCATGGCAGGCGCGGCGCACGGCCTGTTCGATGCGCCATGGTCCGTGGCGTTGATGTTCGCCGCCGCGGCGGCTCCCACCGATCCAGTGCTCGCCAGCCTAGTCTCGGTCGACGATGCCGGCGACGACGACGATCTGCGCGTCGCGCTTTCCACCGAGGCCGGCCTCAACGACGGCGCCGCGCTGCCGCTGCTCCTGCTCGCCCTGCTGTTCCACCACGGCGGCGGGACCGGGGAACTGTGGACCTGGCTCGCCCGCGACGTGGCATGGTCATTGCCCGCCGGCATCGCGCTCGGCTTTGTCCTGGCGCGGCTGATAGGCGCCCTGGCGACGCGGATCAAGTCCAGCAACCAGGACACCGCGCCCAACGACCTGCTCGCCCTGGCCCTGCTGGTGCTCACCTATGCCTTTGCGCAATACCTGCACGCCTCGGTATTTCTTGCCGCGTTCGCCGCCGGCCTGGGCCTGCGGCATGCCGAGTGGCTCGTGGTGAGCCGGCACCCGAACCCTGAACTCAAGCATGCGCCCGAGGTGCACCCGCCCGCGGAAGCGCTCATCAACCCCAACCGCCGCGATGCCGACGTGACGAGGCAACCATGGGCATCCATCGGCCTGGTGGTTTCCGACGCGCTGTCCTTCGGCGACACGCTCGAACGCCTGATTGCGGCGGGACTTCTGGTATTGCTAGGCATCGCCCTGGCCAGCTATGCCAGCGCCGCGGGCGTGGCGCTCTCGGCGCTGCTGTTCCTGGTCGTCCGGCCGCTGGCCGTGCTGCTGGTCACCTGGGGATGCGGCTTGCGCTGGCCGAGGCGACTGCTGCTCGGCTGGCTTGGCATACGCGGCATCGGCAGCCTCAACTATCTCGCCTATGCGATGGTGCATGGGGCGTCGCCCCAGGCGTCGGCGCTGTTGAGCGAATGGATCGTCACGCTGGTGGTGTCGAGCGTCATCGTCCACGGCATGAGCACGCAACCCCTGATGGCCTGGCGCGCGGCGCGGATCGCCATGCGTTCCGGCCGCCGCGATGCCAGGGCGTGAAGGCGTCCCCGGCCCCGGCCTTGGGGGAACGGACAAGTGCCGCAGAAACGGCAAGCAGTCGGCACAGGTCAAGCCGGTGTATGCCGGGGACGCATGCGCACTTTTCCCCCGCGCCTCGCGAGCCGGCGTGAAGCGGGCGCCATCGACCGCTTCACTCTTGTGATCGGCCCCATGCGAACGAGCCGCGGAAATTTCTCCCCGCGCCATCGGCAAGGTTTGCGACGCCGGCACTGGCACACCTGGAAGCGCTGCGCCTGCAGACCTTTCGCCTGCACGACGGGCCACCCATCGCTGGCTTGCGCCAGGTGTCCGCCGCCTTGCCGCCCAGCGGCCGCAGCGACGGCATGGCGGGCACGCTGCCGCAACTGGAGGCATTGGCCGGCGTCATGAACACCTCCGGATCGGGCGTGCTGGCGTCCTTGCGCTTGTTGCTGAGCGTGGAGCAAATCGACGAATCCGCCTGGGGGCTTCTGCTCGCGCTGGTGAAGGATGCGGAGCTTTCCACGCTCACGGCGCTGATCGAGCCCCTGTACGCCGCGCAACGCATGCAGCGACAGCTCGTGCAGCAGCGCTTCGAGGAATGGGTCCTGTTCCGGGAAGCGCGCGAAAACACCTTGAAGGAGGACCGCCATGCCCACTAGCGGAAGGGACGGGGCCAGAAGGATCCAATGAAGGCGGGCGCGCCGCAAGCGCGTGGACAGCCGCGACATAGGCAAGCGTTGAACGCACATTCTGCCGGCGACGGTAAAACTTTCATCCCGACCGCCGCCCGCGACCGCAGCAAGCGCCCGCCGATGCGGCATCCAGGCTCTGGCATGGATGTTGCCCTCATCAACAGGCGCCGATGGGAGCGCGTCCACAGGGATTTCAGCCATGCATATCGATCCTACGTCCCCCAGGCCGCGAGGCTTTGCCGCCATGGATGCCCAGCGGCAACGAGAAGTATCCAGCATCGGCGGGCACACCGCGCATGCCGGAGGGCGCGCGCATCGCTTCACCCCGGAGGAAGCGCGCATCGCCGGCCGCAAGGGCGGCACCGCGGTCAGCCGCGATCGCGAGCACATGGCGGCCATAGGCCGGCGCGGCGGCCGCAGCCCGCTTAACCGGAAAGCCGGCAGCCCCAAGGCCGGCACGGAGTGATCCCCATGAGAAAAGAACAGCTGCTTTCCTTCATCGCTGGACTAGCCTTGGCCGCCAGTGGCCCGCTGTCCGCGCAGACCGGCGCACCCGCCGGCCAGGCCGGCCCAGGCCCGGCCGACCAGACCTTCCTGCGCAAGGCCGCCACCGATGGCGCCACCGAAGTGGCGCTGGGACAGCAGGCCGCGCAGCGGGCGCAGGCGGCCCCTACCCGGGAACTGGCCCAGCACCTGGTCAATGACCATACCAGGGCGAACCGCGAATTGGCCGACCTGGCCATGCGCAAGCACGTCGACGTGCCCACGCAGCCCGACCCCGAGGCCCTGGCCGGCGCCAAGGCGTGGACCTCGCTGCAAGGCGCCGCCTACGACCATGCCTATACCAGCGCCATGGTCGAGGACCATCGCAAGGCGATCGCCCTGTTCACCGAGGCGACGCGCAGCGAGGATCCCCAGATCCGCCAGTTCGCGCAGGCGACCCTGCCGGTGCTCAAGCAGCATCTTTCCATGGCCATGGCCCTGAACAAGGGCGATGAGACGCCCTCCGGCGGCGGCGCGACGCCTGGCCAGGGCATGGACGGCCGGTAAACCGGAAGTACCGGCGCGGCAAACATTACCCATCATTCGAACGAAGCTTGCACGCGGCCTCGACCGGGCTCGGGGCATGCTCCGGGCCTAGGTCAATGGCGCAACCTGGAAAAACGCGCCAGCAAAGCGCCGTCAGGAACGTTCGAATATGCAAGAAACCGCCCCGTCGATCCTTCTGGTCGACGATGATCATGTTTTTCTCCATTCCACGCGCGATTACGCCAGGCGAAAGGGCTGCGAGGTCTACACCGCCTCCACCGTCGAGGAGGCCATGCGCACGGTCAGGCAGCACGCGCCACCCGACCTCATGCTGCTGGATCTCTCTCTGCCGGACGGTAGCGGCCTCGACGTGCTCGATCACCTGGATGCCAAGGATTGCGGCGAGGTGATCGTGCTGACCGGCCAGCCCGACGTGGATACCGCCGTGCGTGCCATGCGCCTGCGCGTGGACGACTACATCGTCAAGCCGATGGGCAGCGGCTATTTCGACGCCCTGCTGCAGCGCGCCGACCAGCGCGCGCGTTCCCGCGCCCCGGATGGCCTGCACCGCAGCGCGCGCTGCGGCGACCTGATCGGCAACTCCCTGGCGATGAGGCGCCTGTTCAAGCTCATCGAGCGCGTGGCCCCGATGGACAACACCATCCTCGTGCACGGCGAGAGCGGCACGGGCAAGGAGCTCGTCGCGCGTGCGATCCATCACTACAGCGGCCGCACCGGCGCATTCGTCGCCGTGAACTGCGGCGCCATACCGGCGGACCTGATCGGCAGCCAGCTGTTCGGCCACGAGCGCGGAAGCTTCACCGGCGCCATACGCGACCATTCGGGCTATTTCGAGCAGGCGCAGGGGGGCACGCTGTTTCTCGACGAGTTCACCGAGATGCCGACCGCGATGCAGACCTACCTGCTTCGCGTGCTGGAAACGCGCGACATCACCCGGCTCGGCGCCAAGGGAGAGCGGCACGTGGACGTGCGCGTGGTGGCCGCATGCAACCGCCCGCCCGCCGCCGCGGTGCAGGAGGGACTCCTGCGCGAGGACCTTTACTACCGCCTGGCGGATTTCCCCATCATGGTTCCTCCCTTGCGCTCGCGCGGCGACGACGTGATCGTGCTCGCCAGGCGTTTCCTCAAGGCGCTCAACGACGAACACGGCACGGAACGCAGCTTCTCACCCGCATCCATCGACTTCATGCTGCATTACGCCTGGCCGGGCAATGTGCGCGAATTGCTGCATGCCGTTCGCCACGCCTACCTCCTGGCCGAGGACAGCGAGGTCCGGCTGACCTCGATGCCCGACGCATTTTCCCTCCATGGCCCGCGCACGCAGGGCATCGGCTGGTCGGGGCAAACCTTGGAGGAACTGGAGCGGGAAGCGATCGAAGGGGCGCTGATGCGCTGCGGCAACGACAAGACCCGCGCCGCCCGCATGCTTGGGGTCAGCGTCAAGACTGTCTACAACAAGCTGGTGCGCTATCGCCAGCAGCAAGACCAGGGCCTGGACTCCTAAGAGCCTGTTCAAAGTCTCCCTGCCGGCGATGAGCAAGTGTGCACGGACTTCCTTGGCTCCTCCTCCTGCGCGCAGGGAGAGGCTCGAAGATCGCTAGCACCACATCGCCACGCGGCGCTCGGTGCCGGGATCGCGGACGGCCTCGGGAAGGTCCAGGTATTCCGGTTCGATGCAGGGCTCGTTGCCCGGCAGCGGCAGGCGCTGGATAGGCTCGCGCCTCTTTCCGGTGGCCGGCGGCGGGTAGCGCACCGGATCTTTCCCGGCATCGCGGGGTTTGGCATGCATGGTCAGCTTCCGCTGGTATGGCTGGATGGCGGCGTGTTGGCCGTCGTCGCCGGCGCCGGGCTGGTGGTGGTCGATGCCGGTGGCGGGTTGTTGGCGGGCGCATAGGGACTCGGTGCGGTACCCGAAGGGGCCGCGTGCGTGCCGGGCTCCGCCTGGTCCCGGTCGCGCCCCTGACATCCCGCGAGGACCCCGGCAACGAGCAGACCAAGTGAGATGACGACCAGATAACGACTCATAATGTCCTCCAAATCGGCCGACTCCCGACGCATCGCGCGGAGCCGCCGGGCTCGTCAACGATGCTTGTGGCTCTGCTCGCCCGCACGCACGTGTTGCTCGTGGCTGCCGCCACGGCTGCCCGCGCTCTTGCCTTCCTTGCCTTGGCCGCCATGGCTGGCCTTGCCGCCCTTGCTGGCGATCTCCCGCTGCTTCTCTTCGCTCATGGCGCCGAATCCACGTCTGCTGTGTTCGTTGGGCATCTTCATTCTCCGTAGCTCAGGCATGCCGGGCGCAATGTCCCGACCCGGGGCCAGATTGCACAGGCCGCGCGCAAAGGGATGCGTAGTGGCCATCAACGGTCTCTTCCACAGGTTGCCGCCGTTCAGCGCAAATCTCGCGCACGGACGCGGCGAAAGGCCATGGCACGGGAAAGAATGCGAAGACGGATTTGCCGCCCTATGCGGCCGGCGGCCGGCATGCCTGGAAATGAAGCACGACCCTCGTGCCTTCCCCCGGAACGGAATGCAGCGTCACCTTGCCGCGCAGCTGCTGCATGAAGCCCTGGATCATCGATAGCCCAAGCCCCGTGCCCTGCCCTTGCGGCTTGGTGGTGAAGAACGGCTCGAATGCCCTGGCGACCATGTCGTGGGACATGCCGATGCCATCGTCCTCGACGGTCAGGCGGATCTCCTGCGCCTCCGTGCCGCGCCCCACGCCCCCGCTGGTGGAAATGCGCAGGCATCCCCCGTTGGGCATGGCATCGCGGCCATTGATGGCCAGGTTCAACAGAGCGGTTTCCAGCTGGGTGACATCGCACAGTATCCACAAGGGCATGGGAGCAAGGTCTATCCGCACGCTGACCCGCGAACCGACCGTGCGCTCCAGCAAGTCGGCCATCGCGGCCACATGGCGGTTAAGGTCGAGCGGCTGGGGGATCAGCGGCTGGCGCCGCGCGAAGGCGAGCAGGCGCTGGGTCAGGTGCCGGGCCCGGTCCACCGAGCGCATGGCGCTTTCCACATGATGTTCCGCCTTCGCCGTGTCGCCACGCTGCAGCTGCAGCGTGGCCACGTCGAGGCTGCCATAGATCGCCTGCAGGATATTGTTGAAATCGTGCGCCACGCCGCCGGTGAGCCGGCCCAGCGCATCGAGCTTCTGCGCCTGCAACAACTGCTCGCGTGTCGCTTCCAGCGCATCCTCGGTGGCGCGCTGTTCGCTGACGTCGCGGATGAGATAGGCAAAGCCATGCAGCATGCCGTTCTTGTCCCTGAGCGCGCGCATGGTGATCCGGGCCAGGAAGCGCTCCCCGTGCTTGCGCGGCAGATGGCGCTCGTCCTCGCAACTCCCCTGCTCGCTGGCCTTGCGCAGCATGCCGGCCGGGATGCCGGCCGCCTGGTCTCCCTCATGGAACAGGCATGCCACGGGCTTGCCCAACACGTCGTCGCCGGCGTAGCCCAGCATGCGCTGCGCACCGTCGTTCCAGTCCAGGATGCCGCCTTCCGCATCGAGCATGCAGATCGCATATTCCAGGGCGCCCTCGGCGAAAAGCCTGAAGCGCCGCTCGCTGGCCTCGAGCCTGGAAAGCGCCTCCCAGCGCTTGGTGATGTCGCGGGTAACCTTGGCGAAGCCGATCAGGCGGCCATCGTCGTCGCGGATCGCGTCGATGGCGACCAGCGCGCGAAAACGGGTGCCGTCGCGCCGCACGCGCCAGGCTTCGTCGTTGTAGCGTCCCTCGCTGCGCGCGATGGACAGGGCGCGCTCGGGCATCCCCCGCCGGCGGTCCTCTTCCGTGTAGAACATGGAAAAATGCCGCCCAAGCACTTCTTCGGAGGCATAGCCCTTGATCTGCTGCGCCCCGCTGCTCCACAGGTTGATATATCCGTCAGGGTCGAGCATGTAGATGGCGTAGTCCACCACGGACTGCACCAGCAGGCGGAAACGATGCTCGACCGTTTCCGGCGAGGCCCGCGTCAAGCCTTCGCCGATCGCTTCGAGCCGGAGGGGCGAGGTCTCGTTCGTCATGTCTCGATGACTCAGTGGGAGCATGCCCGATGGCAGGCCTCTCCCACGACCGACAGCAGGGTATGGCGGCCGTAGGGCTTTGCCAGGAAACGCATGTCCTCGTCGAGCGGCGTATCGGCCCACCCGAGGTCGCCGGAAACCACGACGATGGAGGCCCGGGTGCCGCGGGCCTTCAATTGGTGGGCCAGCTCGATGCCGTTGGGCGCCTCATGCAGGTTGACGTCGGTGAACACGACGTCGATATCGCTCCTGCCGTCGGCGATCTGCAATGCCTGCTCCGCGCTGTGCGCGGCAATCACTTCATAGCCTGCATCCTCGAGAAGGAGGCAGGTGACTTCCATCACGTTCGTATCGTCCTCGACCACCAGCACCACGTTCACTCGGACTCCCCCAAGAGCCTATGGCAACCGTATCCAGTGAACCGCATGCCAGGTATGCGCACCGTGATCACGATGGGCTGAGACAGACGGCAGCCGATTCGACGAGCTAGACATGGCGGCGTGGCCCAAGGTCGATTCATCCCCATGCCACCACGGCAAGGCGTTACCGGGCATGAACGAGGCCAACGCGTTTTACGTGGGCTGTGCGGCTTGCATTCATTCTGCGATGCAACGCATGGCATTCACGCGCCGCACACGCCGCTGTGACCGCTTGAACACGACACGAGGACGAAGGTCGGGGGCTAGAAGGAGAATTCCATGGGTGCAGTACTGGTGGTTGATGATGAAGCAACCATTCTCGATGCCACGACTGCCTTGCTCGGAGCCTGCGGCTACGAGACGTTCCCAGCCCGCACCAGCGAGGACGCCATCAGGATCCTCACGCTGCGCCCCGACATCGACATCATCCTCTCCGACATCGCGCTTGCCCACGGCGACAGCGGCGTCCTGCTCGCCCGGCGCCTGGCCCATTCCGCCTGGCCCGGCACCTTCATCCTCGTTTCCGGGGACCCCGACGCGATAGCGCAGGCAACGGACCGCCCCCGGCGCTCGCTGCTGCTCAGCAAGCCCTATGGCCGCAAGGATCTCCTCAAGGCGCTGGAATCGGCGTCGCAGATGAACCGGACGACACTCCATGTATGACTTTCCCAAACGGGAAGCACGGCCCGGATTCCTGGGAAGAAGTCCATGACAAACGGCGAGTCTCCTGCTCCATGGCGCGGCGTAGGAGACTGTGCGATCTATCTCCTCAATCGCCGCGGCCGCATCGTGGCGTGCAACTACGAGGGCGTCATCACCCATCCGCATCGCGCCGAAGACCTGCTGGGGCGCGAATTCCTTGCGCTGTACGCCACCGATGCCGAGAGCGGCCAGGCCATCCGGGATGCCTTGCGCCGCGTGTCGTCGGGAGCCAGGCATATCCAGAAGGAGATGCCGCTGCGACGACGGGGCGGCCAGCGCTTCCATGCGCTTGTTTCGGTGGATGCCCTGCGCTCGACCGATGAGGGAGTGAAGGGCTTCGTCGTCATCATCTGCGACAGGAGCGACCGCAAGGGTGCGGAGGACCGGCTGCGCGAAAGCGAACGGCGCTTCCGCCTGCTGGTCAAGAGCGTCGCCGACCACGCCATCTGCATGCTGGGCCAGGACGGCACCATCCTCGACTGGAACCTCGGCGCCCAGCGCATGACCGGATTCGGCGCCAGCCACATCACCGGCCAGCACTACCGCATTTTCTTCCATCCGCACGACCGCGCCCGCGAGCAGCCCGAGCGGCTGCTGCGACGGGCGGCGCAAAACGGTCAGGTCGAGTACGAATGCGATCTCGCACGCGTCGACGGTCAGCAGTTTCCCGCCTGCCTCACGCTGGAATCCGTGCAGAACAACGACGGCAGCCTGCTGGGCTTCGCCTGCATCATCCGCGACATCACCGAACAGCGCCTGGCGGAACAGCGGCTTCGCGAGGCGCGCGAGCAGATCGCTCATAGCCAGAAAGTGGAGGCCATCGGCCAGCTCACGGGCGGCATCGCGCATGATTTCAACAACAGTCTCCAGGGCATCATCAGCTCGCTCGAGATGGCCATGGTTTTCCTGGAGGACTCGCCGAACGAACAGGCCAGGCACTACGTCCAGGTCTCCCAGGAGGCGGCCATGCGCGCGGGCGGCCTGACCCAGCGACTGCTCGGGCTCGCGCGGCGGCAGGCGCCGACCAACCATCGCACCGACGTCGGCCCGCTGCTCTGGTCGATGCGCGACGTGCTGGCCCGCCTCTTGAGCGACGGCATCACGCTGGAGGTCCAGGTGGAGGACGACCTGCCGCCGCTCGCCTGCGACGGCGGCCAGTTGGAAAGCGCCATACTCAACCTGGCGATCAACGCGCGCGACGCCATGGGCGGCAATGGCTACCTGCTCCTGTGCGGATGCCTTGACCCGCGCGAGGACGCGGCACAGGACGATCCACCGAACCGGCAGTACGTGGAAATCAGCGTGGCCGACAACGGCCAGGGGATGGACGAGGAAACCCTGCGGCGCGCCTGCGAACCGTTCTTCACCACCAAGGCGAAAAACCAGGGCACGGGCCTGGGCTTGGCCATGGTGTCCGGCTTCGTGGCGCAGCATGGGGGCAAGGTGGCCATGCAGAGCAAGCCGGGATGCGGCACGGTGGTGTCCCTCGTCCTGCCCTGCAGCGGGGCCGGGGCGAGCGCGCCCACCGAAGAACCCAACCTGCCGGAGCCCGACCTCGCGGGCTTCCGCGTGCTGGTCGTGGAAAACGACCATGCCGTGCGTGCCTCGATCAGTGCGCGCCTCAACCAGCTGGGCTGCCAGGTCTTCGAGGCGACGACGGGGCGCGAAGCGCTGCTTACCTTCGCCGCCTGCCCTTCCTGGGATCTGCTGCTGTCGGACATCGACCTGCCCGAACTCGACGGCTACGAACTCTGCCGCGAAGCCCGCCGCCAGTTCCCCCGCCTGCGCGTGATCCTGATGACCGGCTACGTCGACAGCGAATTGCTCCGCCATGAATTCACCGACCGCTATACCGAAAGCCTGCTCAAACCTTTCGACATGGGCGCCCTGCTTACCAAGCTCCGGCTGCTGATGGGCGTCACCTAGCGGGACCGGCGGCGAATCGCTGGAGGTCGCCGGTCAGTTCGGCCAGGCGTCGCTCGCGCTCGCCGGGGCTGCGCAGGATGGCCGAGGGGTGCCAGGTCGCCATGCCCCACACGCCGCCAGGCAAGGGGAGCCACTGGCCATGCTGCGCCGTCAGGCGGAATGCCGGCCCGAATGCCGCCTTGGCCGCCATGGCGCCCAGGGCGAGCACGCGCGTGGGCCGCACTTCCCGCAACTCGGCGGCCAGCCATTGGCGGCAGATGGCCTGTTCCCTCGCATTCGCGCGCTGGTTCAACCGGCGCTTGCCGTGCAGCCCGAACTTGAAATGCTTGACCGCGTTGGTGACATACAGCTGCCCGCGATCGAGACCCGCCGCCGCCAAGGCGCGATCGAGCAGCGCGCCTGCCGGCCCCACGAAGGGCTTGCCCGCCAGATCCTCCCGATCGCCCGGCTGTTCGCCGACCAGCATCATGTCCGCGTCCGGCGCGCCTACGCCGAACACCGTCCGGGTCGCCTGCTGCCACAGCGGGCACGCGCGGCATCGTCCCGCCTTGCGGCGGAGCGAGGCCAGCGTGCCCGCGGGCGCGGGCATCGCGGGAGGCAACGCGAGCGGATAGGTCCAACCGGTTTCTCGCCTTGCAGCCATGGCGCGACTCCTCGATGAGGGCACTCTCGCCGACATGCCATCACGCATGCGAGCGCCGTACCGGCACTGCCGGGCCGTCGGCACCGCCGCAACGGCATCGCCATCGGCGAGACCAGTCGGTCCGCCGCGTCCGCTGCCCTATCCCGCAGGGCCGCCCATCACCGGCAGGATCGCTCCGGAGACATAGCTGGCGCAGCTCGGCGCGGCGAGGAATACATAGGCCGGCGCCACTTCCTCCGGCTGGGCCGGGCGCCCCATCGCGCTGGACTGGCCGAAGCCCGGCACTTGCTCCGCCTCCCGGTCGGCCGGGTTGAGCGGTGTCCATACCGGCCCGGGAGCGACGGCATTCACGCGGATGCCGCGATCGGCCAATTGGCTGGCGAGCGATTGCGTAAAGGCATGGATGGCGCCCTTGGTCGCCGCATAGTCGAGCAGCTTGGCGCTACCGAGGAAGCCGGTTTCCGAGCCGGTATTGATGATGCTGCCCCCTTCGCCGAGATAGGGCATCGCCGATCTCGCCATGTGGAAATAGCCGTAGAGGTTGGTGCGTATGGTGAGATCGAGCCGTTCGTCGGTCAGTTCCTCGAGCGACTCGGCGTGCTGCTGGAATGCCGCGTTGTTGACCAGGACATCGAGATGGCCGAAGTGCTCCACCGTCTTGGCCACGGCCTCGTCGCAGAACATGGCGTCCCTCACGTCGCCTTCCAGGAGCAGGCATTCGCGACCTTCGTCCGCGACCGCGCGGCGCGTGGCCTCCGCGTCCGCCTGCTCGCTCAGGAAAACGATGGCCACGTCGGCGCCTTCGCGCGCGAACAGCACCGCCACCGCCCTGCCGATGCCGGAATCGCCGCCGGTAATCAGGGCGACCATGCCGTCGAGCTTGCCGCTTCCCACGTAGGCCGGCGCCCTGAAATGCGGCGCCGGGCGCAGCTGGGATTCCTCGCCCGGCTTGGCCATGTGCTGGGCGGGCAGCGGATTCTCCGGATACGTGCGCGCGCCTGCCTGCACGGCTTGCTTGCCGTCGCCCTTCGGCGCCGCCTGCTTCGTCTCGTCTTCGTTCGTCGCCATCGTCGTTCTCCGGCTGTCCTTTCGCGTCGGGGCCGATGCTGCGAACCCGCCGGTTCACGGCATGTCAAATCGGCGCCCGGCTTATGTCTGCCTTGCACAAGCGGACTCCAGCAGGTTCATGGACATCATCGGAACCTTGACAAGGATGGAACGCATGGCTGACGCCGGCCACGAATAATCGAGCCCCTGCCTGGCGGAGGATGCGACGGCAGACGCATGGTTATGAATGATCCTTCGCCCACCTCTGGAACTCAGACTATGGCCAATGAAACGAGCAATCGCGGTTTTGCATCGATGGATCCCGACAAGCAGCATGACATCGCCTCCAAGGGCGGCAAGGCTGGTGGCGGCGATCATGCTACCCATGAGCAACACGTCCAGGCCGGCAAGAAAGGCGGTGGCGACCACGCCTCGCACGAGCAGCACGTGAAGGCCGGGAAGCAGAGCCACAAGAACGGCTAGGCTGCTGGACGGCCAAACCAACGGCATGCCGCGGTCACCCGCGGCATGCCTTCCCCTTTCAGTACTGGGGCGCGGCGGCGGCGGGCATCATGCCGCCGCCGCGGCCGTGCGTGTTCCAGGAGCCTGTCCGCGATCTCCCCGCGCGGCTACGGGAGATCGCGGACAGGCTCTTACCGCCTATGTCCCCTCGCCCCCAGCAGCATCTCCTCCAGCCATGGCATCAGCAGCGAGGCGTAAGCCTGCCGGTTTTGCGGCGTGCTCAGCGCGTGGTCGGCCCCGCGGATGACGCGGTAGGTCAGCGACGAGACTCCGGTGAAGGCCGCGCGGTAGCTCGCCAGCACCGGTGCGGGCACGATGCGGTCATGCTCCGACTCCACCAGGAGCACATCGCCCTTGAACTCACTGCAGGCCAGCAAGGCGTCGCTGTCCTCGGGCGTGTGCCGGTGGCGCCGATAGCCCGCCAGGTGCTGCAAGGCGGCCAAGTCCTTCTTCGGAACGTTCCAGTCGCTGTCGCGGTACAGCGCCGGGGCCCGCAGCCCCAGCCAGTGGACTGGCCGGCGTCGCGTCGCCAGGACCGCGAGATAGCCGCCGTAGCTGCTGCCGATCACGGCCATCCGGGAAGCGTCCACCGCGGGATGGGACAGCAGGAAATCGTAGGCGGCCAGCACGTCGCCGAGGTTGTCCTCCCGCGTCACCGTTTCCCTCAGGTTGCGCGTGGCCACGTGGCCGGACAGGTCGAAGGTGAGGCAGACGCAACCGAGCGCGGCCAGCTCCCTGGCGCCAGCCCGGTATTGCTCCTGGCTGCCGCCCCAGCCATGCACCATCAGCACGCCCGGCATGTTCGGCCGCGGCGCGACGAGCGTGCCCGCCAGTTCGCCTCCCCGCACGGAAAGATGGACCACGTCATCCTGCACGCTCATCGGCTTTCCACCTTGACGTAGGTAAGCGTGGGCGTTCCGCCCGAGGGCGAGGGCGCGCGGTAGATCGCCTCGGCGCCGGCGGGCGGCGCCGCATCCGCTTCGTAGCACTCGACATAGGCCACTTCCACCGGCTGCCGTCCCGCGGACGCCAGCAGTTCCGCAGCCACGATTTCGGCGGGACTCGCACCGCCGATGCGCCAGGACTGTTCAAGCACGCCCGAATGCCAGTGGCCCTTCGCATCGTAGCCCTGGATGACATCGTAGTTCGCGCGGGAGACGACCAGTTCCGGAAAGGCCTCCAGCATGGCCTCGTGGTAAGCCATCGCCTGCGCCAGCGCCAGCCTTTCGCGAGGATCGGCGAGCGTCTCGAGGAACAGGGAAAGGCCGCCACGCGCGCAGCGCAACCGGCTGCCGCCGTAGCGCGCGATGCCGTGGCGATCCCTCGCTGCGCGCTGGTAGCCCAGGTACGACAGGCTGAAGGCCGGCAGCACCACGTATCCCACGCTCATGGTCACCGGCTCGCGCAAGTCGCGCTCGACGACGATGCCCGATGCCAGCCCCGTGGCCAGCGCGCTTTCCCGTTCGATCAGGAGGCGCAGCGCCGCTTCGTCCTGCACCACCCACTGGCTCCGTCCTCCGCGCGCCTGCGCCAGCTTGATACGGATGCTGCCGCCGCGGAACAGCCTGCCGGCGGCCTCGTGCAGGTCGGCCAGGCTGAAGGCCCCCCAGCCGGGCACGACCAGTCCCGACAGCCGATCCGGATGACGATGCCGCCAGCCCGGCGGCGCCGATGCGCGCGAGGCCACCAGGGGATGACTCATCAATTTCGTGCCGACGAAGGGATACGGCACGATGCCGCCAAAGAACTGGTCCACCCCATGGATGTCCAGCTCGCTCGCCTGCGCGGCATCGAGCGTATCGGACGGTACGAGGTATCGGCCATCCGGCACCAGGCGGCGTCCCAGCCGGCGGGTCACCCAATGGTGCGCGGCCGTTTCGTGGTCGGCCAATGGCCTGCCATCGAGGGGCACGTAGACCGGTCCGCGCGTCGCGGTCATGCCGGCGCCTTCGCCGCCCGGCTTCCGCAAGCACCGGCCATCGTCGCCGTCATGGCCCTAGGGCTGCCCGCGCCCCCCGGAGGCACCGAATACCTGGCCGGTGACGTAGCTCGCCTCGGCCGATGCCAGGAACACATAGATGGGCGCCAGTTCCGCGGGCTGGCCCGGGCGGCCCAGCGGCGTGTCCGCGCCGAACTGGCGGAGCTTCTTCTGTGTTTGGCCTCCGGTCACCTGCAGGGGCGTCCAGAACGGCCCGGGGGCGACGGCATTCGCGCGGATGCCGCGATGGCTCATCTGCTTGGCGAGGCTTTTCACGAAAGCCACGATGGCGGCCTTCGTCATGGAGTAGTCGAGCAGGTTCTCCGAGGGGTCGTAGGCGTTCACCGAGGCCGTGCACACGATGGCGCCGCCAGGGGCCATGTCGCGCACCACTTCCCTGGTGATCCAGAACATCGCGTAGAGATTGGTCTTGAGCGTCCAGTCGAACTGGTCGCTGGCGATCTGCTCGATGGAATCGTGGCTCTGCTGCCTGGCGGCGTTGCTGACCAGTACGTCGATGCCGCCAAGTTCCCGTCGCGCGCGCTGCACCATGTCGCGGCAAAAGGCTTCCTCGCGGATGTCTCCCGGCAACGTCACCGCCTTGCGTCCAGCCTGGCGGATCAGTTGCACCACCGCCTGCGCGTCTTCCTCTTCCTGCGGCAGATAACCGATGGCGACATCCGCGCCTTCACGCGCATAGGCGATGGCCGCCGCACGCCCGATGCCCGAGTCCCCACCCGTTATCAGCGCCTTGCGGCCGGCCAGCCGGCCGTTGCCACGATACGTGGCCTCGCCGTGGTCGGGGCGTGGGCGCATGCGGCCGGCCAGTCCCGGCCATGGTTGGGATTGCTCGTCGAACGGCGGTCGCGGATAGGCCGCCGCCGGCTTGGCGGCCGGCGCCGACTCGCCGTCCCACGCCGGATAGGCGAGCGAGGCGGCCAGTCCGAGCGAGGCGCCCTGCATCAGGCGCCGGCGCGCTTGCGAAACGCATTCCTTCATGACGCGGTGCCGCCGGCCCAGCCCAGCTCGGCGCAGGCCAGTGTTGTGCGATCGACGGGGCGCTCGTTCAGCAACTGTGCCAGAGTGATCTCGTAGCGGGCGAGAATGCGATCGATCGCCGAGCGCACCCACGCCTGGTCCTGCTCGCTGGCGTTGAGGAGGATGTCGCGGGCCAGTCCCGACAATTCGGCAGCGAAATCGGCGCTTCCGGCGTAGTGCCGATGCAGCGTGGCCGCATCCACTTCCAGCCGTGTCAGGTCCCGTTTCAAGGTGGTAGTCGTCTTGTGCATGAAGCCAGCCTAGCCACGTCCTCATCAACGGCTTGGCAAAAGCGCATCGCTGTTTCGCTTAGAGCCTGAGAGCCACGCCGTTCCTTGACACGACGACGACGACGCCTTGAACCACATGGCGGCACGCTGTGCGGGCCTCACGGAAAACAGCCATGAAATCCAAAGCAAGCAAGGCAAAGCCCCGACGTCCGGCAGGCACATCCGGCTACCCGGAACCGCAACCCACGCCGAGCCGCCCCGGCAGGAACCTGCCGGAGGCGAACTCGCCGCATGAGCCGCAGAACAACCCCCGGCAAAAGCCCAAGCCTTCTTCCTGACGGCGGCCCACTGGCGAAGAAACCCATGACGGGAGGCATCGAACCCTCTCCCAGCGGGAGAGGGCTATCGCGCCGCCATGATCGCGGGAAAGGGATGGGGAGACTCGACCGCGCGAAACCTTGTGCCTGCTATGCCGCCAGCGCCTCGATGACCGCGCTGGTGAAAGCCGGAATGTCGTCGGGCTTGCGACTGGTGATGAACTGGCCGTCGGCGACCACTTCCTCGTCCACCCACTGGGCGCCGGCGTTCTCCAGATCCTTGCGCAGCGACGGCCATGAGGTGAGCTTGCGTCCCTTCACCAGGCCGGCGTCGATGAGCGTCCATGGGCCATGGCAAATGGCGGCGATCGGCTTGCTTGACTTCGAGAACGCCCGCACGAAGGCGACAGCCTCCGGGATCTGCCGCAGCTTGTCCGGATTCATCACGCCGCCCGGAAGCACCAGCGCATCGAATGCGTCGGCGTTCGCCTGGCTCAACGGCTGGTCCACCTTGACCTTGTCGCCCCAGTTCTTGAGATTCCAGCCGGTGATCTGCGCGCTGTCGCCGGGAGCGATCACGGTGACCTGCGCTCCCGCCTGTTCCAGCAGGCGCTTGGGTTCGGTCAGCTCCGATTGCTCGAAACCGTCGGTGGCGAGCACCGCGATCTTGCGGCCGTTCAACGTGGACTGGTTCATGGCTTGCGCTCCCATGGCGAGGAAAGCGCCATGATGGAACCGCATGCATGGGGCCATCGTCGCGCTGGCGTCGGCAATCCGTGATGGCGATAGCGGCCATGATTCCGCTCGCCCGCCCAGCCTTGGCGCTTGTTCACGATCTCCGCATGGCCAGGCTACGCACGGCGTCGGCGAGCGTCTGCCGCACGGTGTCGATGCCTTCCCAGGGATCGCCGCGCAACCGCCGCAGGCGCTGCACCGCGGACTCGATGTCGAAGGCAGCCGGCCCGGCGATCCTGCCCAGTTCGCTCCAGCGCAAGGGCACCGCCACCGGGGCCCCGGCGCGGGCACGCAGCGAATAGGAAGCGATGCTGGTCGCGCCGCGGCTGTTGCGCAGATAGTCCACGAAGATCAGCCCGCGACGGCGGGCCAGCGTCGAGACGGCGATGAACTCGTCCGGCCTGGCCTGGGCCATGGACGTGGCGAATGCCTTGGCAAAGGCCTTGGCTTCCGCCCATGGCGCCGCCGGCCGCAACGGCACCACCACGTGGAGCCCCTTGCCCCCGGTGCAGCGGAGAAAGGACGCCAGCCCCAACTGGTCGAGCCAGCGCCGGGTCAGGCGTGCCGCGGACTGCAGGCGCTCCCATGAAACGCCTTCGCCCGGATCGAGATCGAACACGATGCGGTCGGCATGCGCATCGTCATCGACGCGGCATCCCCAGGGATGGAATTCGACCGCGCCGAACTGCACCAGCTCCATGACCGAGCGATCGTCCGTGAGATAGAGATAGACGCGCCGCTTGCCGCCGTTCTCGACCAGGGCCTTGGAGCCGGCATGGCGAAGGCCGGCCATGGTGTGCTTCTGGAAGAAGCATGGCTTTCCCAGGCCGTCCGGGCACCGGAGTATCGAGACCGGACGATCGATGACGCCGGGAAGGAACCAGTCCATCACCGCATCGTAATAGGCGGCCACGTCGCGCTTGCGGATGCCCGTGCCGGGATAGACCTCGCGTTCCGGATGGCTGATGTCGATACCGCGCAACGCGGTGGCCGACGCTGATTCCGGCGATCTTTTCCCCGTGGCGCGGCGCGTCGGCGTTTTCGCCTGACCCGACAGGTCGCCCGCACGCTTGTCCTCGCGCACCGCCTTCAGGCTCGGCTGCCTCAGCAGGCCGTTGCCGGCGATGCCCCGGTAATAGACCTCCACCACCACTTCCGGCTTCACCCAGCGCGCACCACGCAGCGTGGGATCGATGCCCGAAGCATGCACGGTCGGTCGATCGCCGCCGCGCCTGGCGGCCAATGCATCGCCCATCCGACGCAGTTGGGCATCGGAAAACCCCGTACCCACACGCCCCGCGTAATCCCAGCCGCCTTGCGGGGACGGCCGGCCGAGCAGGAGGGAGCCGAAACCCTGGCGGCTTCCCTTGCCCGCCGTGTAGCCGACCACCGCGAATTCATCGCTGTCCTGCCGCTTGGTCTTCAGCCAGTCGCCCCCGCGTCCCGCGCGATAGGCCGAATCCACGCGCTTGGAGACGACGCCTTCGAGGCCCGCACGCAAGACGCTCTGCCATACCTCGTCGCCCTTGCCGACGATGTGCTCGCTGAGCCGCAGGCGATCCGCCGCGACCCCACGCGCCTGCTCGAGCACGGATGCCAGCATGGCCTTGCGCTGGAGTAGCGGCGCCTGGCTGATGTCGTATCCGTCCAGGTGCACGAGATCGAACAGCACGTAGGAAAGCTCGCCGGCCTGCTCGCCGGACAGGGTCTTCTGCAGCGCGTTGAAATCGCTTTGCCCATGCCGGATCGCGACCAGTTCGCCATCCAGGCGCGCGGAACGCAGTCCGAGCGCCCCGACGGCCTCGACGATCGCCGGGATGCGCTCGTTCCAGAGCAGCGCATTGCGCGACCAGCACGCCACCTCGCCCTTGGCCACGGCGGTGAGGATGCGGTAGCCATCCCACTTCACCTCGTGCAGCCATTCGTCCCCGAGCGGCACCTGCGCGCGCAACTGGGCCAGCTCGGGCGGAAAGAAACCGGTATCGATCGTGGCCCTGCTGCGCTTCTCCACGCCGGCCAGGTCCAGCCGTGGCGCACTTTTCCCGGGTACGCGCGCGATCGCCGCCTTTCCCCGGGACCGTGGCGGCCCGGCCTTGGGCGGAGGCGTTGACGGCTCGCCGAGCAAGTCGTCCGCCTCGATGTCGCCGGCGTAGGCATCCTGCGACTTGATGAGGAACCACGCCGGCTGGCGTTCCTTGCGGTGGCTGCGCACCAGGTGCCACCGTCCATGGAGGCGCTCGCCGTACAGCGAAAATTCCAGGTGACCCTTGCGCAACTGCGCTTGCGGATCGCCCTCCGGCACCCAGGTGCCGCGATCGAAGCAGTCCACGTGCCCGGCGCCGTAATTGCCTTCGGGAATATCGCCCTCGAAGTCGGCATAGGCCAGCGGGTGGTCTTCCACCTCGACGGCCAGGCGCTTCACGCCGGGATCGAAGCTGGGTCCCTTCGGCACCGCCCAGCTCTTGAGCACGTTGCCCACCTGCAGGCGAAAATCAAAATGCCTGCGGCGGGCGTGGTGCAGTTGCACGACGAAGATAGGGCGCGACTCCCGCTTGGCGGCGGAGCCCTTCGGCTCACGGGTGCGGGCGAAATCACGCTTGCGGCGGTAGGCTGCGAGGCTCATGGCATGGCCGGCCAGGTGACGGCGGACGACGCGCGCTCAGCCCGAGCGGCGACGCGATGGCTTCTTGGATGCCGTTTTCCCGGCGGCCTTGCGCGCCGGCCTCGCCCTGCCCGGCGTCGTCGGCGCGGCCTGTCCTTTGGCGGGCGTCCGCCGCTTGGTGTCCAGGCTCTTGCGCAGCAGGGACATGAAGTCCACCACGTTCGTCGCCGCGTTCCCGGGAACCGCCGCCTCCTCTTCCGGCGTGACCAACACGCCCTTGGACTTCATGCGCTTCTCGATGACCTTGCGCAACCGCTCCCTGAACTCGTCGCGGAACCGGGCAGGCTGCCATTCCTCGCTCATCGACTCGATGAGCTGCTGTGCCATCTCCATCTCCCTGGCCGAGACGCGGTAGCTGGCGGGCTTGCCTTCCGGCAGCGGGTACTCGCCGGCATCGATGAGTTCCTGCGGATAGCGCAGCAGCACCAGCATCAGGCTGTCGTCCTTCGGCATCACGGCGGACAGGTATTCGCGTGTCCGTATCACCACGCGCGCAATGCCCATCTTGCCGGTCCGCCGCAAGGTCTCGCGCAGGAGCACATAGCCCTTCTCCGCCTTCTTGCCCGGCACCAGGTAATACGGCCGCTCGAAATATTCCGGGCCGATCGCACTGGCATCGACGAAGGTCTCGACCTCCACCGCTTCGCGTCCCTCCGGCGAGGCGGACTGGATGTCCTCCGGCTTCAACACGACGTAGCTGCCCTTCTTGTACTCGAACGCCTTGACGATGTCCTTCCACGGCACTTCCTCGCCCGTTTCCGCATTGACCCGCTCGTAGCGGATGGGCGTGTGGCTGCGGCTGTCGAGCATGCGGAAATGCAGGTCGACGCTGCGCTCGGCCGGCATCAGCGATACCGGCACGTTCAACAGGCCGAACGAAAGGGTTCCGGTCCATATCGGACGAGCCATGGCATGCTCCAGGCGATCGGGAAACGAGCCCCTAGAAAACGACCGGCGGCGTGAACCACCTGTGATCCACCTTCCAGGACCGCATGACCCGCCTGTGAACGCAAGCACGCCACCGACGCCAATATCACGCGGAGGTATCGCCCGGTGCCTAGCATGAAGCGACAGGCACCCGTGGAGGCATCCCATGAGCGATCTCATCATCGCAGAGTTCGATACCCAGTTCGCCGCCGCCTCGGCGCTGGACAAGCTGATCTCGCGCGGCCTCCGCCGCGACAGCGCCGTGGTCTGCTCCAGTGAAAGCGTCGGCGGCTCCTCGGCCAGTTCGAGCGCCCCGACCACGATCGTGTCGCGGATCAGCCATCACGCCATACCGCGCAACGAGATCCGCGCGCCCGGCGAGATGCGCGCGCCAGCGCGCGTCGGCCATGCCACGCTGACCGTCGAGCTGGCGCGCACCCTGCCGCTGGAAGACGTCATGCAGGTCATGAAGGCGACCGGCGCCCGCGGCGTACACGTCGTGGTGAACCAGAAACTGGATGCGGAGGACCCGCAACTGCAACCGGCGATCGGTTACGGCTCGCCGCTCGACGTCGGGCGGGCCACCACGGCGAGCAGGATCGCCCACCACTAGGCGGCGCGCATCCTACTAGATGCGCCCAAGCAGCACGAGGATCAGCAATATCACCAGGATGAGCCCGATGCCGCCGCTTGGCCAATACCCCCACGACCGGCTGTACGGCCATGCGGGAATGGCACCGATGACAAGCAGCACAAGGATAATCAGTAGGATGGTGGACATGTCGATGCCAGGGTGAGGAAACGGTGCCCGGGAAAACCGCCCTTGCGATACGGGCCACCGGACGCCGCCACCATGACATCGCTGGCTTCAAGCCCCGGTCCTCGCCGTATCAACGGCCTCATCCACAAGCACCGCCAGGGTGGCGCGCCTAGCGGCGGCGCCCCGCAAGTGGAACCCGGCTTCCTCCGCGCAAGCGCCTGGCGACCAGCCATTCATAATCAGCCACTTGCCGCCCACGCACCCAGGCACTGAACGGTGTGGCCGGCTGACCACAGGCCGTCAAAATGCGCGGCTACCTTCTGCATTGACACGAAGGGGTCCATCGCGGACCTGGCGGAAGGAGTTCGTCATGTCATCCGAGCGGGAAAGGGATGTGCTGAACGAAGCGCTCAGGACGGCGCTCGACGAGAACCGGTTGCTGAAACAGGAAATCTGCCTGCTTCATGCCCAGCTTCGGCGCCATCCCAGCGGCGAGCTGCAGATCCGGCAAGCCCGCCGCCAGTTGGCGTCATCGCCGCCCCATGACCCGTGGGAAGGTCCACTCCCCCCGCCTTGACCTGCGCGTACGCCAAGGCCTACGAGATCCTTCCATCATGCCGATACCCACGGGAGCCCCGCGCATGGACAATGGGGAGTCCATTCTCGGGGGAGATAGGTGTCATGCAACAGGAACCCGTGGCGACGCGTTCGGTCGCCCAGTTGTTGATGGTCGCGCGCAGCCTGGTGGAGCTTACCGACCGCGCCGTGTCCGACAGCGAGCTGTCGCACGCCTCGGCGGACGTATTGGTGTTCGCGGCGCGGCAAGCCGCCCGGCTGGTGGAGGACGTGGTCAGCGCGCGCGCGCATGATTCCGCCGGGGCGCATGCCCTGGTGGCCAGCCCCGGCAGCACCGACCTCGATCGCGCCTATACCGACCTGGAATGCCTGGCCGAAGCGGGCGGCATGATCCGTGCACACGGCATCGGCACGCAGTACCGCACGCACCTGGCGTACCTCATGCGCTACGCCGCCGAATCGGCTTGCCACGCGCTGGAACGCGCCGAGCGCGCCATGGACATGGGTGGCGGGACCGCGGGCACCGTCCAAGCCGCCGCCGCGCTGCAACTGCCCCACTAAGACCCTGCTCAAAGCCTCGATGCCCCCTCCCAGCTTCCCCCTGCTTGCAGGTGGAGGAGCCAGGACATGCACGCTCTGGCCCCATCCCCTGCTCGCAGGGGAGGGGTGCTTGGCCGAAAGGCCAGCGTTCAATCCGGATGGGACTTGGCATCGGGCGCGGCAACCTGTTGCAGCGGCCCGACCTGCACGTGCCCGATCCAACCGTCGAACACGTTGACGGCGGCGATGTCGACCACCTTGACCATGTCCTGCGCGGGCGGGCACTCCCCGGGGTTGACGACCGGCTTGGCCAGGTCGGTGAAGCCGGCCGGGCAATACCAGCCCCCCTTTTCGGCCACGCGGGTCAGCATGGCCATGCCATCGGCGTAGCGGCGCTCGGCGCGCACCGCCGCCGTGGCGTCGGCATAGGTCGGGCGCATGCCGGCCAGCAGGGCCTCGGCGGCCTTGCGGTCCTGCGCCGTCGAGGATTGGCGGGCCGTATCGTAGGCCTGCCGGAAATTGGAATTCGGCCGCTCGGATGCCAGGGCCAGCCAGGCCAGGGCGAGCGGCCGGTTCACCGGCTGGTGGTCGCCGTTGAGCGCCATGACGCCCAGCACGTACTGGGCCGGCTTGCTCGCCCAGCTCGCGGCGGTGGTGAAGAATTTCTGCGCATTGGCGATGTGTCCCTTGCCGTATTCCTGGGAGGCCAGGCAGTAGTAGTAGTCGCCTGGCAGGAAACGTTCCTCCCCGATCGCGCAGTTGGTGCTGGCGAGGTCCTCGTTGCTGGGCACCGCGCCGTCCTTCGGCGTCGCCGCGGTCTGTGCCATGCCTGCCATTGGCAGTACCGCCAGGGCCAGCGCGATCGCGCTCCCCAGCCACCATCCCTGCATCCTGTCTTGCCCGTTCATTACCGACTCCCATGGTTCGCACAGGGCGAATCAGACGCCCTTGATCGTAACGGCGAGCGGGGACCTGGGGATGACAGGATCGGGAAACGACAGGCCCCGAGCCCTTGGCAGCGAGGCGTGAAGAACGAAGGCCGAACCCTCGGAGGGCCAAGTCGGGTGGTTCATCCGTCCCTGAATGGAAAGCCACCCTGCGGCCAGCCACGTTCCCTTGCGGCTGCTGGCGGGCCTCTTGCGGTGCCCGCCTGTCCCCCCTCAGAGACATGGAGTCAAGCGATGTGCCGCGTTGCGTGGCGCGCCAGTCCACTGGGGATCTGCAGGAAAAGGCTAACCACGCAACGGGCCGATGAAGTGTGGAAGGACGACAGCGGCATATCCATGAGACTGGTCTGAAAATGCAGCCTCACCCATCCTCCCGCTGCCGTCTGCCACCCAGCGACAGCAGCGCCAGCACGATGGCGAGCACCGCATAGGCACCGGCAAACTGCCATGCGAGCGGACGGATCGCCGCATCCAGCCGCCATGGCAGGTAGATGCCGCCCGAAAGCTCCACCGAATGGATGATGCCGAACAGGCTTAACCCGCCGCCCAGCAGCAGAATCCATGCCGCCCGCAGCGGGCGTCCGTCGATCAGCGCCACCAGGAAGCTCGCCCACACCATCGAGGTGATGATGAAACCGTTGCCCAGCACCGCGATCACCGCCAGCTCGGCATTCCCTCGCGCGTGATCGGCCAGCAGGGCCGCGACCCGCTCCGGCGGCACATAAGTGGGATCGGTCAGCTTGATGGTCACCATGCGCGCGATGGCGGGAAAGAAGCTGAACACCACGGCGGGGGCGTAGCGCAGCGGCGTCGCCTCGAAAGCCTGTACGGTGATGCCGATGGCGACGAACACCAGGATCGGCGCCAGCACCGACAGCGGCACCAGCTCGACCAGGTTGGACAGGTAGCCGAGCACACCGCCCAGGCCGATCACCACGCCGGTGAGCAAGGTATAGCCGCTGCGCGCGCCCATTGCCTTGTATGCGGGCTGGCCGATGTAGGGCGTGGTCTGCGCCACGCCGCCGCAGAAGCCGGCCACCAGCGTGGCCAGCGCCTCTACCAGCAGGATGTCGCGCGTGCGGTAGTCGTCACCGGCGGCCCGTGCGCTTTCCGTTACGTTGACGCCTCCCACCACCATCAGCAGGCCGAACGGCAGGATCAGCGGCAGGTAAGGCACGGCGGCGGCGAGCCCGTCGATCCATTGCAGGGTGGGCAGCGGCCACGCGATGCGCCACTGCCAGGCGGCGGGCGGCCGATAGCCATGGCCCAGCCAGCCGAGCGGACCGAGCACGTAGTAGAGCAGCGCCGCCACCACGAAGGCTACCAGCACGCCGGGCAAGCCCCACGGCATGCGCGCGCGCGCCACCAGCGCGTACAGCACCACGCCCAGGCCGGTGAAGCCCACCACCGGTACCTTGAGGATTTCCACCAGCGGCAGGAAACCCATCAGCACCAGCGCGATGCCCGCGATGGAACCCAGCAGTCCGGCGCGCGGCACATGCCGCTGGACCATGCCGCCGAAGAACGACAGCACGAACTTGAGCACGCCCATGATGACGAGCGAGGCCATGCCCAGCTGCCAGGTGGCGATGCCCGCGGCATGCGGGTCGAGCCCCGATTGCCGGAACTGCAGGAACGCCGGCCCCAGCACCAGCAGGGCCAGGCCGATGCTGGTGGGCGCATCCAGCCCCAGCGGCATCGCCGTGACGTCCTGGCGCTCCTGCCGTCGCGCCAGCCGCCGCGCCATCGCGGTATAGGCGAGATTGCCCAGCAGCACGCCGAGGGCGGTGCCGGGAAACATGTGCAGGAACACGATGTCGGCGGGAAAGCCGAAGATGCCGATCAGGGCGGCGGCCAGGAACGCCATGATCGACAGGTTGTCGACCACCAGCCCAAGGAAGCCATTGAGGTCGCCGGGGGAAAACCAGCGTGTCTGCGGGTTGGTGCTCATCGTCAGAACGATACCTCGGCCGGCTGCGTCACGCGCAGCACCGACTGGTCGCCGCTACGTTGCTTCCAGGCGGCGCGGATCGCCTCCACCTTGGCGCGGTTGGCCGGCGTATCCGGGTAGTCGATCACCAGCAGCTTGGAGCGCAACCGTTCCGGTGCCGGCTGTCCCTTGCCCTGCCACTGGCCGTACACGTCGAGCACGCTCAATCCGTCGGGAAAGCGCGGCGTCACCTCGGCGTCGAGGAAGGCACGCCAGCCCTGCTCGCTTACGCCTGTTGACGCCGCGTCCGCCAGCCCGAGTCCGAAATAGAGCTTCGTTTCCACCCAGCCCTGCGCCTGCGCGGGATGGGCCACATCGCCCTGCAAGGTGGATGGCGCCACCGGCGTGCCGGCAGCGCAGCCGCAAAGCAGGACGATCCACAACAACGCCGAAGCGCCACGCATATAACCCATCGCTATTTCCTTATGTTCGTTTGGACGTCCAGACGGATAAAACGCAAATTCATGTCGCAAAGTATTGACAACAGAACTTGCGCAATGCAACAAATAACTTCCGCTCGCATCGCGAGACGGGCCCACTGCCAAGCACCTTCGGGGGAATCAGGCTTGCCTGATATGAACGCCAGCACGTCCATCGACGCGTACCCGCCGCATGGCCCCGCCATGCGTCGATGTTGCATGGCCTGAGTGCCGGCGCGGCCACCGGCCGCCCTCCCCCTTTCACCTCCATCCGCCAGCGCCCCGTCCCCGGGGCGCGATGGATCGTTGTACCCCAAGGAATGTTCCCTCCATGCCGATGATTCACGCCACCGCGCCGCGCCGCCTGCTTCCCTTCCTGATCGCCGCCACGCTTGCGTCCGCCGCGCACGCGCAGTCCCTGCCCGACGACACCCAGGCCAGGACACTCGACCAGGTGGTGGTCACCGGCGTGCGCGCCAGCCATCGCACCGCGCTGGCATCGCCGGTGCCTGTGGACGTGCTGACCCAGGACGACCTGCGCGCGGCCGGCGCGGTGAACGGCGAGCTGGGCCAGGCGCTGGCCACCCTGCTGCCCTCGTTCAATTTCCCGCGCCAGTCCAACTCCGGCGGTTCCGACCACGTGCGCGCCGCGCAGTTGCGCGGTCTATCGCCCGACCAGGTGCTGGTGCTGGTCAACGGCAAGCGTTTCCATACCTCGGCCCTGGTCAATACCGACACCAAGATCGGCCGCGGTACCACGCCGGTGGATTTCAACGCCATTCCCATCAGCGCGATAAAGCGGGTGGAAGTGCTGCGGGATGGCGCTGGCGCGCAGTACGGCTCCGACGCCATCGCCGGCGTGGTCAACATCATCCTGGACGATGCGCCCGAGGGCGGCGAGGTGACTGCCACCGGCGGCGCCTACCACACGCACTTCCGTCCCGCCGGCCGCGACATCACCGATGGCGACAGTGGCTACGCCGCGGCCAAGTGGGGCACGCGGCTGGCCGGCAATGGCTTCTTCCGCTTCGGCATCGAGGCCAACAACCATGGATCGACCAATCGCGCCGGCATCGACACCGTGCCGGACTGGCTGGCCGATCCGACGCCGGCCAACCTGGCCCTGAGTGGCCACCGCAACTATGTGGCGGGCGATCCCTCCGCCGAGAGCTACAACGGCTGGCTCAACAGCGAGATGCCGCTGGACGCCAACGCCACGCTGTACTGGTTCGGCACCTACACCCAGCGCCACAGCATCGGCGACAACTACTTCCGCTATCCCGACAGCAGCGCCAACGTGCCGTCGATCTACCCGGACGGCTACCTGCCGCAGTCGATCGGCAGCGACCGCGACGTGCAGACCGCCGCCGGCGTGCGCGGCCTGTTCGGCGACTGGCGCTACGACGGCAGCCTCAACTGGGGCAGCAACGCGTTCGACTACGACCTGCGCGATTCGCTCAACGCCTCGCTGGGGCCGGACAGCCCCACCTCGTTCCATATCGGCAGCTACCGCTTCAACCAGGGCAGCGCCAACGCGGATTTCAGCCGCGACTTCAGCGTGGGCGCGCGCACGCTCACCCTGGCGCTGGGCGCCGAATACCGCCACGAGACCTTCCGCACGCTGCCGGGCGATCCCGCCTCGTACATCGCAGGCCCCTACGTCGATGCGCCGGTGGGCGCGCAGGCCGGCGGCGGCCTGCAGCCGCAGGACGCCGCCGACCTCTCGCGCCAGGTGAAGGCCGCCTACGCGGAACTATCCAGCGACGTCACCGACCAGTTGTTCCTTGACGCCGCCGCCCGCTACGAGCACTACAGCGACTTCGGCGGCGACTGGAGCGGTAAGCTGAGCGGCCGCTGGGAATTCACGCCCGGCTTCGCCCTGCGCGCGGCCTATTCCAACAACTTCCGCGCGCCCTCGCTAAGCCAGATCGGCTACGAGGCCACCACCACCGGCTATGGCGCGGACGGCAAGCTGGTCACCGGCCGCATCCTCTCGGTGAACAACCCGATCGCGCGCGGCCTGGGCGCCGAGCCATTGCGCCCGGAGAAATCCCGCAATGCCAGCCTGGGCTTCACCGGCCAGGTGGGCGAGCACATCGACTTCAGCCTCGATGCCTACCAGATCACCATCGACCATCGCGTCACCCTGTCCGAGACCATCGACAGCCCGGGCCTGGAGGACTACATCCTGCAGCGCTTCGGCGTGCCCGGCGTGCAGAGCGTGGCGTTCTTCACCAATGCGGTGGATACCCGCACGCGCGGCGCCGAACTGGTGGGCAACTACCGCACGCCGCTGGCCGGCGGCGGCCTGGTGCTGACCCTGGCCTACAGCCACAACCACACCGACATCCTGCACGTGCTGCCCACGCCGGCCGCGCTGGCGGCCACCGGCGCCGGCAACGTGCTGTTCGGCGACGAGGAACGCAACACGCTCACCGACGCTGCCCCGCGCCAGCGCGGCTCGTTCACCGCCACCTGGAGCAGCAGCCACTGGAACCTGCTGGGCCGACTCACCCGGCAAGGCTCCGTGGTGCGCGTATTCGACTTCGGCGGCGGCGACGAACCCACCCAGGCCTACGCGGCGCGCTGGCAGCTCGACGCCGAGGTGGAATACAAGGCGACGCCACGGCTGAGTTTCGCCGTGGGCGGCTACAACCTTACCGACCAGTATCCCACCCGCTCCAACAGCGAGATCAGCTATGCGGGCAACTTTCCCTATGACGTGATCTCGCCGATCGGCTTGAACGGCGCGTACTGGTATGGGCGGGTGCGCTACACGTTCTAGGGAGCGGTGAAGCGTGGCGCTTCCGCCGAAGGCCAGGCGGCATCCCGCGCGAACACACGCAAACCCATCGTCTCACTTCCTGCGACCACACCACGGCAAGGTACGCGACATCCTCCCACCCTCTCGGCGAGAATGCCCGCCATGAGCGAACCCGCCCCGTCCCAGCCGTGAGCCATACCCTGGACCTTCCCCTGGAGGCCCCGATCACGCCGGGCCTGATGGTCGTCCATGGCAATCGCATGGAAGACCTGCGCGATCTGCTGGCCGCATGGCTGGCGCGCGCGCCGCTGCGCCCGCTGGAGGACGAGCTGATGCTGGTGCAGAGCAACGGCATCGCGCAGTGGCTGAAGTGGGCGCTGGCGCGGCCAGTGGAGGCGGGCGGCCTGGGCATCAGCGCGGCGGTGGACGTGCAGTTGCCGGGACGCTTCCTGTGGTCCGCCTATCGCAGCGTCCTGGGCCGCGAGGCGGTGCCCACCACCTCGCCTTTCGACAAGTCGCGGCTGGCCTGGCGCCTGCTGCGCCTGCTGCCCGCGCATCTGCACGAGGCGGATTTCGCGCCGCTGCGCGACTTCCTCCACGACGATCCCGACGAGCGCAAGCGTTTCCAGCTGGCCGAGCGCGTGGCCGACCTGTTCGACCAGTACCAGGTCTATCGCGCCGACTGGCTGGCCGACTGGGAACAGGGCCATTACCGGCTGCGCGACGACTTGCGCGGCCAGCACGCCCCCTTGGCCGCCGACCAGCGTTGGCAGGCGCGGCTATGGCAGCTGCTGCTCGACGACGTGGGCGAGCAACGCCACAACCACCGTGCCGCCGTGCACCAGGCGTTCCTGCAACGCATCGGCCAGCTGCAGGCGCGCCCCGCCGCGCTGCCGCGGCGCATCGTGGTGTTCGGTATCTCCTCGCTGCCGCAGCAGACGCTGGAGGCGCTTACCGCGCTCTCGCGCTTCAGCCAGGTGCTGCTGCTGGTGGCCAACCCGTGCCGGCACTACTGGGCCGACATCATCGAGGACCGCGAGCTGCTCAAGGCCAGCCAGCGCCGCCAGGCGGGCAAGCCTGGCCTGCCCGCCGAACCGCGCTACGAGGACCTGCACCTGCACGCCAATCCGCTGCTCGCGGCGTGGGGCCGGCAGGGCCGCGACTATATCCGCCTGCTCGACGCCTTCGACCAGCCGGAGGGCTACCGCCAGCAGTTGGCCGCCATCCACCGCAGCATCGACGTGTTCAACGACGCCGGGCGCGACACGCTGCTGCAGCAGGTGCAGCAGGCCATCCTCGACCTGGAACCGCTGCCACCCACGCCCGCGCAGCGCAGGCCCTGGCGCGCCGACGATCCGTCCGTGCGCTTCCACGTGGCGCACGGCCCGCAGCGCGAGGTGGAAGTGCTGCACGACCAGTTGCTCGCCCTGTTTGAGCGCGCCGCGCGCGAAGGCCGGCCATTGTCCCCGCGCGACGTGATCGTGATGGTGCCGGACATCCAGACCTATGCCCCGCATGTGCAGGCCGTGTTCGGGCGCATCCCGCCGGACGATCCACGCCACCTGCCCTACGCCCTGGCCGACCAGCCCAGCCGCGGCGCGGCGCCCCTGATGGTGGCGCTGGAGCATCTGTTGTCTCTGCCCGAATCCCGCTTCGCGGTCAGCGACCTGCTGGACCTGCTCGACGTGCCCGCGCTGCGCACCCGCTTCCGTATCGAGGAAGGCGGCCTGCCGACGCTGCGGCGCTGGATCGAGGGCGCCGGCATCCGCTGGGGCCTGGACGCCGCGCAGAAGCAGAGCCTGGATCTGCCCGCCCTGGAACAGAACAGCTGGCGCTTCGGCCTGCGCCGCATGCTGCTCGGCTATGCCGTGGGCGAAGGCGCCACCTGGCAAGGGATCGTGCCCTACGACGAAGTGGGAGGGCTCGACGCCGAACGCGTGGGCCCGCTGGTCGATCTGCTCGACCGTCTCGAACACTACTGGCATGCACTGCGCGAGCCGGCCACGCCCACCGCGTGGCGCGAGCGGCTGCATAGCCTGCTGCTGGATTTCTTCGATGCCGGCGATCCTATCGACGGCGACCGCCTGGCCCGCCTGGGCGATGCGCTCGACGCCTGGGAGGAAGCCTGCGCCGAGGCGCAATGCGCGCTGCCGTTGCCGCTGGGCATCGTGCGCGAGCACTGGCTGCGAGCCATCGACGAAAGCCGCCTGTCGCAGCGATTCATGGGCGGCGCGGTGAGCTTCTGCACGCTGATGCCGATGCGCGCCATTCCCTTCCGCGTGGTCTGCCTGCTGGGCATGAACGACGGCGACTACCCGCGCCGCCAGGCGCCCGCCGACTTCGACCTGATGGCGCAGCCCGGACAGGCCCGGCCCGGCGACCGCTCGCGGCGCGAGGATGACCGCTACCTATTCCTGGAAGCGCTGGTATCCGCGCGCGACACGCTCTACCTCAGCTGGGTGGGCCGCAACGCGCGCGACAACGCCCCACTGCCGCCATCCGTGCTGGTCGGCCAGCTGCGCGACTACCTCGCCGCCGGCTGGCACCGCGAAGGCGACGATGCCGGCGACCCCGCCAACGGCAAGACGCTGCTCGCGGCGATGACCACCGAGCATCCGCTGCAGCCCTTCAGCCGCCGCTACTTCGATGCCGGCGACGCGCGGCTGTTCACCTATGCGCGCGAATGGCGCCAGGCCCTGCGTGGACACGAAACGCCAACCGCTGGTCCGCTACCGCCCTGGCAACCGGACGCGCCCCTGGGCATCGCGCCATTGCAGGCGTTCCTGGCGCGGCCCGTGCGCTATTTCTACAACCAGCGGCTGAAAGTGCATTTCGGCGAGCTGGACGAGGAAGCCGCCAACGACGAACCCTTCGGACTCGACGCGCTGGAGAACCACCTCGCCACCGCTGCCGTGGTACGCGCGGCCATCCTGGCCCAGGATGCCGGCGCGGTAGAGGCCGCCACGCAACAGCTCGCCCGGCAAGGCGCGCTGCCGCCCGGTGGATTCGGCGCGCTGCAGCGGGAAGCGCTGGCGCGCGATGGCCGCGAGCTGGCCTCGGCCTGGCTGGCCGCGTGCCGGCGCTGGCCGCTGCGCGAGGAGAAGATCGAGCTGCGCGGCGAAGCGCATGGCCTTGTCGTCGAGGACTGGCTGACCGACCTGCGCCAGGGCGATGCCTCGACCCATGTGCGCCTGGAACTGGCCATCGGCGAGCTGCGCCAGAAGAACGGCGCGATCCGCCACGACAAGCTGGTCGCCGCCTGGGTGCACCACCTGCTGGCGCACGTCCATGGCCTGTCGCTGGAAACGCGCGTGATCGGCGCGCATGCGCAAGTGGCGCTGCGTCCGCTGGAACCGCACGAAGCGCAGGCGTGGTCCGATGAACTGCTGGGAGCGCTGCGCGCGGGCATGGAGGCGCCGCTGCCGCTGGCGCGCAAGACGGCATTCGCCTGGCTGCAGCAGGACGATCCGGACAAGGCCGGCAGGCAGGCGCAGCAGTGCTACGAGGGCAGCGACTTCGCCCCGGGCAGCGGCGAGGTGCGCGGCGACGCCTACCTCGCCCGCGCCTGGCCCAATTTCCAGGCGCTGCGGGACGGCGGCTTCACCGCATGGCTTTCGCTCTACCGTCCGCTGCTGGCGGTGGCCTCGCTGGAGATCGCCCCATGACCGCCAGCGCGCCACTGCAACCCTTGCAACTGCCGCTGCAGGGCACCCAGCTGATCGAGGCGAGCGCGGGCACCGGCAAGACCTGGACCATCGCCGCGCTCTACCTGCGCCTGGTGCTGGGCCACGGCCTGCCTGGCGGGAAGCCGTTGCTGCCCTCGCAGATCCTGGTGCTCACCTTCACCAAGGCGGCTACCGCCGAGCTGCGCGAGCGCATCCGCGAACGGCTGGGCGAGGCCGCCGATGTGTTCCGCGGCCGGCGCATGCCGGACGGCTTCCTCGATGAACTGCTCGCCGCCTATCCCGGCGAGGAAGCGCGCGCACGCGCCGCACGCCAGCTGGAACTGGCCTCGCAGTGGATGGACGAGGCGGCCATCCACACCATCCATGCCTGGTGCCAACGCATGCTCGGCCAGCATGCCTTCGACAGCGGCCATCCGTTCGAGCAGGACACCGACGTCGACGAGGGTGCGCTGCTGGCCGATACCGTGCGCGACTACTGGCGCTGCCACTTCTTCCCGCTCGACCGTGACGGCGCGGCATGGGTCGCGCGCTGGTGGAAGGACCCCGCCGCGTTGCAGAAAGCCTTGCGCCCGCTGCTGGGCCAGCCGCTGGAAAACCTTCGGCTGCAAGGCCGGCCGTTGCCCGATCCCGAACCGGTGATGGCCGCATTCCGCGAGGCGGTGGCCGCCGCCGGCCAAGCCGAGGCGGCCGCGCGGCAGTGCTGGCGCGAGCACGTGGATGCCATCGAGTCGATGTTCGCCGAGGCGTTGCAGGCCGGCGGCTTCAACGGCAACAAGATGAAGCGCGACAAGGTGATGGCGGAACTGGCGGAACTGCGCCTATGGTCGCTAGGCCAGTCCGCTGGCGAAGCCACGCTGCGACGCTACGCGCAGGGCGAGCTGAATCGCGCCAGGAACAGGAACGCCGCGCCGTTCGGCCATGCCGCCTTCGAAGCCATCGAGGCCTGTGTGGAAGCATGCGCCCAGCTCGATCCCCTGCAGGCCGCCGTGCGCGCCCACGCGCTGCGCTGGGTATCGCAGCGCATGGAGCAAACCAAGCAGCGCCGCTCCCTGCTCGGCTTCGACGACATGCTGCGGCGCCTGGATGGCGCGCTGCACGGCGCATCGGGCACGCGGCTGGCCGACACCATCGCCGCGCAATACCCGGTCGCGCTGATCGACGAGTTCCAGGACACCGATCCGCTGCAATGGCGCATCTTCCGGCGCATCTATGCCGGCCGCGCGGACAAGGGGCTGCTGCTGATCGGCGATCCCAAGCAGGCCATCTACGGCTTTCGCGGCGCGGACATCCACACCTACCTGCGCGCGCGCGACAGCGCGAGCCAACCCACCTGGACGCTGGACACCAACTACCGCTCCACCGGGGCACTGGTCGAGGCGGTTAACCGCGTATTCGAGCACGCCGATGCACATGCCGACGGCGCCTTCGCCTTCGGGCGCGGCCGGCACGCCCTGCCCTTCCATCCGGTCGAGGCGCGCGGGCGGGACGAGACGCTGGTACTCGACGGGCAACCGCTGCCGCCCCTGGAACTGGCCGTCGAGCCGGGCCAGGAGGCCATCGCCAGCTCAGCCTACCTCGGCCTGATGGCGGAGCACGCCGCCGCCTACCTGGTGCGCCTGCTCGCCGCCGCACAGCGGGGCCGCTGCGGCTTCCTGGGCGCGGATGGCACGCTCACGCCACTGGCGCCCGGCGACATCGCCATCCTGGTGCGCAACGGCAACGAGGCCGCCAGGGTACGCCAGGCCATGCAGTGCCGTGGCCTGAAGAGCGTCTACCTCTCCGACCGCGACTCGGTGTATGCCTCCCCCGAGGCCGCCGACCTGCTGCGCTGGCTGCAGGCCTGCGCGGCGCCGGGCTCGGACCGCGCGATGCGCGCGGCGCTGGCCACGCCCACGCTGGGCCAGGGCGACGCCGAGCTGGACCGGCTCAACGGCGACGAGCACTACTGGGAAGCCTGCGGCGAGCGATTCCGCCAGTTGCACGAAACCTGGCGCCGCCACGGCGTGCTGGCGATGCTGCACGACCTGCTGCATGCCTTCGATCTGCCCGCGCGCCTGCTCGGCCGCATCGATGGCGAGCGCGCGCTCACCAACCTGCTCCATCTGGCCGAGCTGCTGCAGCATGCCGCCACCAGCCTCGACGGCGAGCACGCACTGATCCGCCACCTCGCCGCGCAGATGGCGGCGGCTTCCGATGCCTCGCCGGCCACGGCGGAAGACCCGATCGTGCGCCTGGAAAGCGAGGCTGCCCTGGTCAAGGTGGTGACCGTGCACAAGTCCAAGGGCCTGGAGTACCCGCTGGTGCTGCTGCCCTTCGTGTGCACCGTGCGCGAGGTCGATCCGCGCGGCAGCTTCCTCTGGCACGACGCGCAGGGCGAGGCGCGCATGGACCTGTGCGCCGACGATGCCACCTGGGCACAGGCCGAGCGCGAACGCCTGCAGGAAGACCTGCGCCTGCTCTACGTCGCGCTTACCCGCGCCCGCCATGCCTGCTGGCTGGGCGTCGCGACCATCCGCGCCGGCGCCAGCCGCAGCCTGGCGCTGCACAAGTCGGCGTTCGGCTACGTGCTGTCCGGCGGAGAGACGATCCAGCCCGGCGACCTGATGGACCGGCTGGAAGCACTGCGCGGCGGCCATCCCGGCATCGCCATCCATACCCTGGCGCCGGCGGGCGAACATACCCTGCATGCCACGGAGGAGGACATCGCGCCGCTCGGCGAGGCTCGCCGCTATGGCGGCCCCGCGCAGGAATCCTGGTGGGTGGCCAGCTACAGCTCGCTCAAGTACGCCGAGGCGGACGACGTGCGCCTGCCCGCGCCGGAAACGCCCGCGCAGGACGTGCTGATCGAGCAAGACGCCGCGCAGCCCGCCCCCCTCGCCGACACGCCGCTGCCCGCGCGCGGCATGCATGCCTTCCATGCCGGCGCGCAGGCCGGCACCTTCCTGCACGACCTGCTCGAATGGGCGGCGGACGAGGGCTTCGCCGCCGTGCTGGCCGACACCGCCGGTATGGAGAAGGAAATCGCGCGCCGCTGCCAGCGGCGTGGCTGGCAGGCCGAGATACGCATGCTGATGGATTGGCTGCCCGCCCTGCTGCGCGCGCCGCTGCCGCTGGCCGACGGCGTCTCGGCAAGCCTCGCCCAAATGGACGGCTATTACGCCGAGATGGAATTCTGGTTCGAGGCGCATCGCGTCGACACGCTGGCGCTGGACCGGCTGGTCACCGCGCACACGCTCGGCGGCGTGGCGCGCACGCCGCTGCAGCCCGAGCGCATCAACGGCCTGCTCAAGGGTTTCATCGACCTGGTGGTCGAGCATCAGGGCCGCTATTACGTGATCGACTACAAGTCCAACCGGCTGGGCAACGATGCCGGCGCCTATACGCCGGCGGCCATGCGCGACTCGATCCTGCGCGAGCGCTACGACCTGCAATACGCGCTCTACACGCTGGCCCTGCACCGCCAGTTGCGCGCGCGCCTGCCCGGCTACGACTACCACCGCCACATGGGCGGCGTGGCCTACCTGTACCTGCGCGGCATCGACGGCGCGGGCCACGGCGTGCACCGCGAGCGACTTCCGCTGGCGCTGATCGACGCGCTCGACCGCCTGTTCGCCGAGGGAGGCCACGCCCATGCCGCATGATACCGGGCTACCCCTGCTCGACGCGGCCGAGGCGCACGGCTGGCTGCGCCCGCTCGACCGGGCCTTCGCCCGTTTTCTCGCGGAGCAGGACGCCTCCGCGCCAGCGGTGCTGCCGCTGCTCGGCGCAGTGGTGAGCCGCCAGCACGCGGACGGCCACCTGTGCCTGGACCTGTCGGACTGGTCCGCGCTCGCCGACGAGGCCGCATGGCCCGCCGCCTGGCGCAAGGCGATCGGCGAAGCCGCCGGCGACCATTCGCGGCTTCTCCGCACTGCCCTGCTCGCCGTGCCCGGCGACGCGGCCAACGAAGGCTCGCCGCTGGTGCTCGACGGCAGCCGCCTCTACCTGCGCCGCTACTGGAATCACGAGTGGCGCGTGGCACAGGCCATCACCCGCCGCCTGGCGCAGCCCATGGACGTGCCGCCGTCGCTCGCGCAACCGCTGGCGCGGCTGTTTCCCGACGCCACGAGCGGCACGGACTGGCAGCGCGTAGCCTGTGCCCTCGCCGCGCGTGGCCGCTTCACCGTCATCACCGGCGGCCCCGGCACCGGCAAGACCACCACCGTGGTACGCCTGCTCGGCCTGCTGCAAACCTTGCATCGGCAGGACGCGCCACGCCCGCTGCGCATCCGCCTCGCCGCGCCCACCGGCAAGGCCGCCGCGCGCCTGCAGGCCGCCATTGGCACCCAGGTCGCCCGGCTCGACGTGGACGAAGCCGTCCGCCTCACCATTCCCAGCCAGGTCGATACCCTGCACCGCCTGCTCGGCGCACGGCCGGACACGCGCCGCTTCCGCCATGACGCTGGCAACCCGCTGCACCTGGACGTGCTGGTCATCGACGAAGCCTCGATGATCGACCTGGAGATGATGTCCGCCGTGCTGGATGCCCTGCCCGGCAACGCTCGCTTGATCCTGCTTGGCGACAAGGACCAGCTTTCCTCGGTGGAAGCCGGCGCCGTGCTCGGCGACCTGTGCCGTCGTGCCGAGGCGGCGCACTACAGCCAGGCCACCGCCGACTGGCTGCGCGCCACCACCGGCGACGACCTCGCCGCCTGGGTGAGCGACGACGCACAGCCGCTGGACCAGCACGTGGCCATGCTGCGGCACAGCCACCGCTTCGGTGCGGACAGCGGCATCGGCACGCTGGCGCAGCGGGTGAACCGTGGCGATGCCGACGCGGTGACGACATGGCTCGGCCAGCCGCACACCGACGTCGCCTGGCTGGACAGCGCCGGACGCCTGGCCGAGCTGGTACTGCATGGCGGCGCGGGCAACTTCGCCGCGCGCGCCGATGGCGACACACCGCAAGGCTACCGGCATTACCTGGCATGGCTGCGGCGCGAGCGCCCGCAACCCTTGGCGGGCAGCGAGGCCTTCGAGACCTGGGCGCGCGGCGTGCTGCACGCCTTCGCCGGGTTCCAGTTGCTATGCGCGCTGCGCCAGGGCCCCTACGGCGCGGAAGGACTCAACCGCCAGATCGCCGGCATCCTGCAGCAGGCCGGCCTGATCGAAGGCGGCCATGAATGGTACGAAGGCCGCCCCGTGCTGGTGACGCGCAACGACTACAGCCTGGGCCTGATGAACGGCGACGTCGGCATCGCCCTGCGCGTGCCCGACGAGCACGGCGCGCTACGGCTGCGCGTGGCCTTCGAGGTGCCCGGTGACGCGGGTGGCGCAACCACGCGCATCCGCTTCGTGCAGCCCGCGCGCCTGGGCGAGCGCGAGACGGTCTACGCCATGACCGTGCACAAGTCGCAGGGCTCGGAGTTCGACCACGCCGCCCTGGTGCTGCCCGAAACGGCCAGCGCCGTGCTCACACGCGAACTGCTCTACACCGGCATCACCCGCGCCCGCCGCTGGTTCAGCCTGGTCGGCCCGAAAGACACGCTGGCGGCCGCCACCGGGCAATCCATGCGGCGTCATTCGGGCTTGTGGGAGCGACTGCATGGCGGCTCGCGGAATCTCGCGGTTGTAGTCGGCTAACCATTGCTCGATATGCTTGCGAACCTCGCGAGGTGCCATGCACCAGCGCGCCTGACAGATAGCAGTCGAGCCGGTCGCCACCGGAAACCGGCGCTACTGGATCCCGGCCCTTGCCCCCTTTTGTGGGGTGCGCCGGGATGACGAGCCATGAGGCGGAAAGCAGTCGCGCACAGGGTGCGCTCCTACAGGGGGGCGATTGGCGCCCTGTGCTGGGAGGAATGCTTCCGCCATCCGCACATATCCCCCCGACACCCATCCCTCATCACAGGCAAGCGTCCCCCAATGCCATCGCCTGCGACATCACCATGCCCGCACCGGTGATGCGCACCACGCTGCCCGGCACGCTGGTGGTGTTCTCGGGCTGGCCGCCCGACGGCCGGGAGCAGATGCGGAAGTCGTAGGTGTCGCCCGGCAGGTTACGCTTGAGTTGGCCTTGCTGGCCATAGCTGATGACGTCGCCATCGGTTGCCTGGATGGCGATGCCGGTGGGCGCGTCCATCGCGCGCAGCAGGGCGAAGCCGTCCTTGCCGGCGTCGTAGGCCTGGTCCGCGCCCGCGGCGCCCGCCGGGTGGCTGTAGACGATCCAGCCGGTGGCGTAGTCCGCCGAGCCGTTGCATGCCTCGCCCGTGCTGCTGGCGCAGATCGATACGAAGCTGCCGCGTGTCACCGCTTCCGCGCGGGCATAGGCCAGGTCGGCTCGCAGCTGTCCCGTCACGCTGCCAACCCGGTGGCGCCGCATCACATCGCTCAGGTTCGGCACCGCGATCATCGCCAGTACCGCCAGTACCGCCAGGGTCACCATCAGTTCGAGCAGGGTGACGCCGCGTGCCCGCTTGCCTTGTCCGTTCATCGCATTCACCAGCAACTGCCGTTGCTGTTGGCGGCGGCATCCGCCGCCGTGGGCGACTTGGCGCCGGTACTGGTCAACGCAAGGTTGCCGCACGTGTCGCCCTGCTGCGGGCCCTGCGGCGTGGCGGTGGCGGTATAACCCTGTCCGTCGTCCACCACGTCCACTGCCGCCTGGTAGTACCGATGCTCGGAGGTCGCCGTATTGCCGGCGCCGTAGCCGATGGCGGCCAGGTCGCCATAGCGGTTGTAGGTGGCGTAGTAGCGCTCCTGCGCATTGGCGATGTGCAGCAGCAGTTGCTGGCCCTCCGCGCGGCGCGCGCGGAAGGCATAGCGGCCGTAGGCGGGAATCGCCACCGCCGCCAGGATGGCGATGATCGCCACCACCACCATCAGCTCGACCAGGGTGAAGCCTCGTGTCCTGGACATGTCATCGGACCTCTTATTGCGCATCGTTCAAGGATCGCCACGAGCGACGACGCCACAGCGGTATGCCGAAGGAAGGCGTGCCGCCGTTGCCGCCCTCGACGCTGGCGTCGGAGGTGATGCCCGGGATATAGGCGATGCCGCCGCCCATCGCCGAGGCGATCGGCAGGGAACCGCCGGTGGGTGGGTTCTTCACGCGCAGGCCGGCCTGCGCGTAGCCGTCCGGCCAGCCGGTGATGGCGCCGATATTGCCGCCCAGGCTGGCCTGTCCCGTGGCCGCGTCGAGCACCATCAGGGCGCCGCGTGGCTCGGGATCGCAGGGATCGTTGTTCTGCGGAATCAGCGTGGTCAGCACTGCCTGGTTGGTGCTGAAGACGGCCGAGGCGTCCACCACCACGCGCTCGCCCTTGGCGCCGGCAAGGTTCAGGTCGATGTACCAGCCGCGTATCGCCACGCCGGCCTCGGTCCTGGCCGGCACCGGATTCATGGTCAGGCCGCGCACGCCCAGCATTTCCACCATGGTCTGCTTCACCAGCGGCGTGGCCGCACTGCCACCAAACACCGTGGCCTGCCCCGCCACGCCAGTGTCGCGCAGGCCGTAGATCGACTGCACGCGGGTGTTGTCGTCGATGACGTTGTCCTTGCCGCCCAGGTATTTGCCGGTGCCGAACAGCACGATGAAACCGCCCGTGGTCGGGTCGGGGAACAGGCGCGGCATCACCGTCACCGGCTGATAGCCGGGGTTCTGCGGCCGATAGAGCAGGTCCACCCGCCAACCGGCCGGATCGCTGCTGGTGAAGTCGAAGCGCCACATATGGCCCAGCAGGTCGCCGGCGAAGGCCACGTCGTCGATCTGGTCGCTGTTGTAGTCGCCCATCACCGGCGTGGTCAGGCCGTAGCTCTCGATGTCCCCGCTGATGCCGGTAACGGAGGTGGGCGTCTTCAGCTCGCGGATCAGCTTGCCGGTCTGCGCATCGAGCACGAACAGCGAGCTGAAGGTGTTGCGGGCCGCCGGCTCGGTGCTGCCGCTGGGGAAATAGCCGCCCGGCACCAGCACCACCCATTTGCCGGTGGCGAGGCGCCCGATGTTCGGACGTCCATACGTATAGCCCAGGTTGGCCGGGTCGCCGTCGCCCGTGGTGGCGGTGGCGCTGCTGAACTCCCACAGCACCTTGTCGGCCGGCCCCATCACCTTGCCGGAGGTGCCACCCTGGCTGGCCGTGGGCTCGGTGATATCCAGCGCATACACGCCGCGACCGCCCAGCCGCAGCCCGCCTACCAGCAGGGTGTGCCAGCCCTTGCCGGCTCCCTCGCCGAAATACACGTCGCGGCTGACCGGCGTGCCGTCCACGGAGGGCATGAAGCTGAAATCCTTGAGCGCCGACCAGCCCGCCAACCGTCCATACACCGAATAAGGCACGTAGGCCCAGCGCTCGGCACCCGGGTCGGGCTTGACGTCCACGCTGTCCGCCGTCGTCGCCTCGGTGGTGGCGTCGAAGGCGTGCAGCATGCCGTCGTTGGCCGCCACGTAGAGGGTCGGCGCACGCTTGGCGTGGTCGGCGCGGAACTGCTCGTAGCTCTTGCCCGCCGCCACGCCCTTGGCTTCGTCCGAACCAGCGGGCCAGACGTCGCGATAGCCGTTGTTCGGCTCGGCCACGTACAGCGTCTGGGCATTGATGACCGCGCCGAACACCGAATTGCGCTGGCGGAAGCTGGTGCCCTCCTTGGACCTGTCGCCACGCAGCCAGGCCAGTTGGTCGGCGCCCACGGAACCCGCGCCGAAAGCCGGGTCCACCGCGCGAATGGCATCGACCACCGTGCTGCCGGTAAATGCCGCGCCGAAGCCGGCGCCAGGCTTCGTACTGGTAAGGATCACGCGGCTGTCGCCCTTGGCGGCGCGCGTATCCAGCAGGGTGCGTCCGTTCCACAGCACGGCGGTGGAGATCGTGCCGTCCGTGTTCACCTTGTTGGCGGTAAGGCTGCCTTTCCAGTCGTTGGTGTCATAGCCGGCCTGGTAGGTCACCGAGCCATCAGTCAGCACGGCCGCACTGATACTGCCCGCCACCGACGTCGTGCTGCGCGAGACGATGCTGTTGATGATGCTCTTGAGCGCATCGGTCAGCGCGGCGGGGTTGCTGGCGGCGAAGAAGGCGCCACGGCTGTTGAGCGCGGCATGCCACATGTCGTCGATCTTCTTGCCGTCGTCGGTAGCAACAGCGGGAACCGGCCAGGTCAAGCCTCCCGTGCCCAACCGGAGGCTTTGGTAGGTGGTGGCGTTGTTGGTCAGCGTGCCGGAGGCGCCGAAGCCGATCATGTACTGCACCAAATGCGGCCACGTTGCGGGATCGTTGGCGGGATTCCAGTAGATTTCCCGGTTGCTGCGCGGGTCGGCATCCGCCGGCAGCGGCGTGCCGAACAGGCTGGTCGACTGGTCTGGCAAGCTGGGCGGCACCTTGCGGCGATTGGCCACCGTGGCGAACAGGCTGCTGCCGGTGACGCCTGCCTGCAGGTCGGTCGCCCAGTACTTGAAGGCGATATCGGCCATGGTGACGACGGTGTTGTTGTCCTCACCCCATACGATGCGGCTTTCGCGATCCGTCAGCGAGAATCTGCCGATCCCGTCGGGCATGGCGCCAATGGCCGTGCGGTCGGTCGGCGTCTGCGCGGCGGGGGTATCGCCATTCCACATGCCGTCCGTCATCTGGATATGGAAGTTCTGTCGGCAGACCAGTTCCTTGCCGACGTCACGATCCCAGTAGGGATTGTTGTCAGCGGCGCCGGTGCGGTTAGTGAAATAGCTACCGACCCGCATCGCCGCAGTGCGATTTTGCGTACCTCCAGTGGCCGGCATGGCGAACAGCCAGTTGTAGAACCTCGTTCGCACATTGTTGGTCGCCGCACCATCGACGAATTTGTAGACGGGGGTCGACGTTGCCAGCCACGGATTGGCCGTGGTATTTGCATTGATGTTCTGCCAAGCCAGCCGGACGTTCTCATTGAACGGACTGAAGGCCCGTGACACCGACGACACGGCAGCCATGGTGCGAGTGCGGTAGTACGAATACCAATTGGCGAAGTTCTGCTTCTGTGCGTCGGTGGTAACGGATACCCAGGTCCAGTTGCCGGTGACGTAGAGACTCGTAGTGCTGGCGAGCTGTCCCGTACTGGCATTCACCTGCAAGGCCGGGCCTGTGTACTTGTAGTAGCCGCCACTCGTCTTTCCACAGAAGTTTCCGCCAGTGTAGTTGCCCAGGTTGAATTTGGTGGATGTCACAGGGTTATTGGGGCGATTAGCCACAATGCCGTTCTCCCATGCGGCGGCGTAGCTCGCATTGGGCATGGTGCTGCCGTCGGCCTTGATCGGCGGCTCATAGGTATTGTTGGGGTTGAAGTACACCCCGTTCATGCTCCATGAGAGCGGGTCGGCAGTATCCGTGACACCCGGATTGATGACGCCAGCGCACAGATAAGGCGCGGCACTGTTGTAGGTCCTGTTGTAGTTGTCCCCCTGTTGCTGATCAGTATTGGTGTTTACCCATGCCTTGCTATTATCGTAGGGCCGCGCATCCGGCATGTGATGCCAGGTCATCGAACCGGAATCATCGAACGTCAGCACCAGGTTCGGCGCCACCGTGGTCGTGGCCGACGGCGGCCCGGGGCTCAACTCCACCGTGCCGGCCATCGATACGCCGGCGGCGCCGGCCGAGGCCGTCATGGCAATGCCGAGCAAGGTGTGACGCAGGCGAGATCCGACAAGCGTGGCCATGGATATGGTGGACATTCCGTTCTCTCAATTGCTCTTGGCGCCGAAGGTGGACTCGACCACCCGCACCGCGTTCTCGCTGCCACCGACGCCACGCGCGGTGATGCGATAGATATGCGTGGAGGGGTTGCCGGCGCCGGTGTTGGTGCTGCTGGTGACGCCGGACTCGTGCTGGCTGCCCGTGCCGGGCGGCCGCTCCTCGCCCAGGTCCTCGATGAGGTAGCGCGGGTTGTGCGCCAGCACGGCGACCAGCCGCTGGTCGGAAGTGAGCTTGCTGCCCGCCAGCGTGGTGTAGTCGTAGCCGCCGTCGTGCCCCTTGTATTCGGTGGCGCCGTCGGTCACCCAGCCCGCGCTGGTACGGAAGGTCTCCACCCTGGCGATGGGGTTGGCCGGCGAGTACACGTAGCAATCGACGATGATCTCGCTGCCGCAGCGGATGCCGCCCTGCCCGCCAGCCACCCACAGCCGCCACTCCGCGCCGCGCAGGGCACTTTCCGCCGCCATCTCGGCCAGCTGGGCATTGCGCAGGCCGCCGGCCATGCGTTCCTGCAACAGCGAGCGGGTGGAGGCGCTGATGGCCAGGATGGTCAGCAGCACCAGGAAGATCAGGGCCACCACCAGCACGGCGCCACGCTGATGGTGCGGGCGTACCGGCGGGGCATAACGAACGGACATCTTCATCGACGACTCCAGCTGGCACCGGTACGACGGTGCCCATCGGTTCACGGGTTGTAGTTGCGCAGCGACACCAGCGCGCTGAATTCCCGGCGCAGCATCTGGTCGGCAAAGCCCTGCTGGCTCGGGGTGATCGCGTGCGCCTGCGGCGCGGCCAGGCCGCCATCGCCGTCGGCGGCATACGAATAGACCGTTTCGTTGGCGGTGAGCGTGGGCAGCCGCTGCTGGCCGCTCATCAGCAGGCGCACCTCGATGCTCTTGACCGCGCGCCACAGGCAACCCGGATCGGTGCCCAGCTTGACCGGCACCGATGGCGGGCAATACGTGCCGCTGTCGATCTGCGTGGCGGTGAGCATGCTGGTGTTGCCGTCGCCGTTTTCCACGCCATACAGGAAATCCAGCCGCTCCACCCCGCGCGCGATTTCCTGGCTGGTGCCGTTGGCGCGGCGCACCAGCGCGCCGGTGGTCTGGCCGTTGCCGGCGTCCACCACCTGCAGGAAGTAGGTCACGGTCTGGTAGTCGGTGTTGAAGTCGAACAACCGCGGCGCCGACTGCGGTTCCTGCGCCACCGGCTTGCCGGTGTTGGTGCCCGGGTCGGTGCCCACCGCCGCCGGCGACAGCTGACCTGCCGCATTTGGGCCGTCCACCGCGAAGATCGCCGCGCTGGAGCAATTGGCGAGCAAGGCCAGGTGCCCCGCCTTGAAGTCGCCGAGCGGTGGCTCGACATTCGGCTTCGGCACGAGGTTGATGGAGGACACGGAGCCATCGGCCGCCGTCGTCACCGTGCTGGTGCCGCCCAATGCCCAGCCGCGCGAGGTATCGAGATAACGCACCGTCAGTACGCTGGAGCCCGCCACGCGCTGGCCGATCGCCACGCCCGCGGCGGGAATGCCCGCAGGCAAGGCCGGCCTGCACGTGGTGGCATCACAGTCGTAGCCACGCATGGAGAGGAACGACGGCAGATAGTAGGGACTGTTCGGCTTGGCCGGATACGGATTGGTGCCCCACGGCGTGCTGACGTCGCTCAGCGCCGACATCAGGTCGTTGGCATACACCGTCGGCGCGCGCAGGCCATCCAGCAGCAGGCCCGTCGAGGTCTGGCTGGCCAGGCCGCCGGAATTGCTGCAGTAGTGCCCGTTGGCCTGGCGCAGGTCGCGCGTGAGCCGGGCGATGGCGTAGCGCCCTTCCTCCTGCAGCATGGCGAGCTGGTTCTGCACGCGGTTGCTGTTGGAGGTGGAGAGGAACACCGTGATGATGCCGGCCGCCACCAGCAGGCCCAGCAGCATCGCCACCATCAGCTCGATCAGGGTCAGGCCACGCTGGCCATGTCCGACAAGCGGCCTCATGGCTGGAACGCCCAGGCGAAGGTCTGCGTCGCCGCGTCGCTGTGGCTGCCGTCACCGGCGCCGCGCTCGGACCAGCGGATGGTCATTTCGCAATTGCCGCCATAGGGCGGGCGCGAACCCAGTTGCCCGGACGGGTTGTAGCCCACCGCATCCACGCCGGTGCAATTGATGGTGGCGCCGGCCCCGGGCAGCAGGGTCTGCAGCAGCCGGCTCCACGCGTACTTGTCGCGCGTGGCGATCTGCGCCGCCGTGCACGGACTGTTGTTGCAGGACTGATTCGCGTTGGTGGGAAAGTTCGTTCCGTTGTACGCGCCGTTCCACACGCCCTGCGGATTGGCGCGCATGCGGTCGGCCATGTTGCCGGCGAGGAACGCCACCTGCGTGCGCAGGTAGGCGGCATGGTTGGAGCGCGCCGCCATCACCAGCAGGCCGGCGACACCGATCAGGCCGACGCTGAAGATCAGCACGGCCATCAGCACTTCGATCAACGACACGCCCCGCTGGCGCGATCCACTCCGCATGGAAGCTCCCCTGTCTGTTTTGCGGGGAGACTCCTCGGCTCCAGTCATTTCGTAAATATTTGCGTTGATGAGCGGCAAGAAATTGCCGATGAACGGTATTCCGCCGGACAAATTTCCTGAAAACCATCACATAAATGGCATTTATTTCATATGTCTATCGTGACAAGCCTGCACGGCGAGCCGGAGCAATTTCATGCGAATGCTGCCCGGGCCAGTTCAAAATCTCGGCGAGCCCTCCCGCCCTCCTCCCTGCAAACGGAGGAGGAGCGAGAAGCGTGGTCCCTGCTTGCACATGCAGGAAGATCCAGGCATGCGCGCCCTGGCTCCCTGCGCGCTGGGGAGGGTCGGGGAGGAGGCCTTGCCATACGGAGGTTGGACAGGCTCCTACGGCCCCGCCATGACCAGGCCGTACCCGGCAGCGCGCTTATCGATACTGGGATCGAGCGCACGCGCGGCGGCCAGGTCGGCGTTGCCCGCATCCGCCTGGCCCATGCGGATTTTCGCCAGGCCAAGGCCATAGCGCGGCCATGCGGCGCGCGGCATCCGCGCCACGGCCTGCTCGTAGGCCTTGATCGCCTCGGGATAATGTCCCAGCCGCAACTGGACCAAGCCGAGGCTGTCGAGGTAGGCCGGGTTTTCGCCATCGCGCCTGATCGCCTTGCGGCAGTCCTTCAAGGCATCGTCGAGCATCTGGTTGCCCAGGCCGCGCGCCCAGCAACGCTCGTTGAGCGCGGAGCCGAGCATGGCATCGTTGTCATGCAGGCGAATCCAGTCGTCCAGCAACGGCAGCGCCGCGGCGGGCTGGTCGAGCCTGACGTAAAGGGCGGCCATCGAGCGCGCCTGCGTCGATCCCGCGGGCACCACGGCACTTGCCGCCGCCAGATCGGATGCGGCGCCGGCATGGTCCTGGTGGGCGTAGCGAAATTCCGCGCGCATCAGTAATGCATCGACATCCTTCGGGTCCAGGCTCAGGGACTTGTCCAGGTCGGCGAGTGCGGCATCGGGCTGCCTGTCCGCCACGTGGGCCCTCGCACGGGCCACGTAGTAGGCGGCCTGATCGGGCGCCAGGCGGATCGCCTCGTCCAGATCGGCCAGGGCGGCATGCGGCTCGCCGCGGGACAAGTGCGCCTGGCCGGACAAGGCGTAATCGCCCGCGGTCCTGGGCGTGGCGTCATTTCCGCCCGCCGCCGTGCCGCTATCGTCCGGTGCGGTGGCGAAGGTGAACACGCGCCCGCCGTTATAGGTGAAATAGGCTTTCTTCTTGCTGTTGGCGATGAATATGTGATGGGCCAGCAGGAAGTCCACGCCGATCAGCACATCGGTGTCGTCGCCCATGTCGCCGTCGATGACCTGCATCTGGGTGTGCTGGATCGTTTCCGTGCCGACCGCGAACGTATCGATGTTCACGGTCCATGTCCTGACCGGCTTGGCGCCGACGCCGACGCTGCTATGGCCGGCCTTGACGTCGGGCGCATGCAGGTCGATGCCGGCCCGCTCGGCGGCGACACGGCTCAGCACGGTGGCGGCCGCCCCCGAGTCGAGCACCCCGCGCATCTTCTTGCCGTTTATCGTCACGTCGAGAAAGGTGCGTCGGTCGAACCGGCTGTTGCCCGGCTCGATATCGGCGACGTTGTACTTGCCGTCCTTCACCCAGTACGCCAACGAGGCCTTGTCGCAGTGCTCTGCCTTGAACAGCGTCAATTTGCCTTGAGCAAGATCGATTTCCAGATCGGCGATATCGAGCAGGTTGGCACCAAGCAAGCCCGTGCCGGCATCGGTGCCGCCAACGATGAAATCGACATTCTTTAGCGTCGTGCCGAGAATGCCGAACTCCTTCACATGGGCCTGCTGGACATTGGTGCTGCCGCCGACGCCGCTGACGCGAAAACCGAAGGGCGCAGGTTCCGGCCTGAGTCCGAGCGACGCCGCGTTGGCGCTCGACATCATGTTGAAGAAGGCCCCGGTGTCGATGATGAAGCGCGTATCGGCCCCGTTGATCTTCACCATGGTCATGGCCCGGCTGCCGACCATCTCCACCGGCAAGGTGCCGTAATCCTTCAGATGGCAGCCCTCGGCCAACGCCTGGCCGGCAAGCAGGACACCCATCCCGAGGCAACAAGACCGCAGCATCCCCATCCCCCTGTTCGCCATGGCCGCAAAGTGTTCCCGGCCCCCGGCAAGTATGCCGCCGGTGGCTGCCCGTACAAGGTCCCTCTTGAGGCGAGGGACGGGCGTACCGGCTGTCGCTTGCGGTGGCACGCGCCAGGGCAGGAGCCGGTTCGTCTATCCGGCGCCGCGATCGAGGCAATACAGGCGATAAGCAGCCGCACCCATGGGATAACGGGCGATGCAAGGCATGCCTCACGGCATCCCCTGCCCGCACCGGCACCTTACCGGGCTGGCGTGAGCAGGTCCGGAAACGTCCAGGCCGCGCGGCACCATGGTCCTAGTGGAGATGCCGCAGCTTGTCGGGATTCCGGACCACGTAGATAGCGGCAACCTTGCCATCCTCGATGTCGAGCGCGGTGGTCTGGAATTCGCCGTCGGCCTCCAGGGTGACGAACCCGGGCAATCCGTTGATGAAGCCGATGCGTACGAGCTTCGATGGATGTTCCCGGAATAGGGTCGCCAGATAGGACTGGGCCTTCATGACGGCCTCGAATCCCAGGATCGCCTCCAGGGCCGCCGCGCGCTTGCCGCCGCCGTCCGCATGGATGCTGACGTCAGCCATCAGCATTTCGCCAAGCGCCTTCATGTCGCCGTTGCGCGAAGCGGCAAAAAAGGCCTTGGCGATCTCGATGCCGCGCTGCTTCTCGACCTTGAATCGCGGCCTGGCTTCGCGGACGTGCGCACGGGCGCGGGCGGCGAGCTGCCGGCAGGCCGCGGGGTCGCGCTCGATGGCGCGCGCGACCTCCTCGAACGCCACTCCGAAGACATCGTGCAGCAGGAAGGCGGCTCGCTCCAGCGGGGAAAGGCGTTCGAGCACAAGCATGAGCGGCAGGGTGACGTCGTCCTGGATCTCTTCTTCGATCCATGGTTCGGGCAACCACGTGCCCACATAGCTTTCGCGCTGGCGGCGCGCCGACTTGAGCTGGTCCAGGCACAGGCAGGTGACCGTACGGCGCAGGAAGGCCTCGGGTTCGCGCACGTCGCTGCAATCCGCCTTCATCCAGCGAATGAAGGCCTCCTGCACGATATCCTCGGCATCGAGCACCGAGCCAAGCATCCGATAGGCCACGCGCATGAGCCTGGGCCGCAGCGCGGCAAAGTCCAGCGTGGTCTCCTTGGCGCCTTCGTCCACGTCCACTATCAGGCTGCCGCCGCCGAAGCCTTGATCGCGGCGGGATCGGCCCACAGGCCAAAGCCGACCGCGATACGATTCCATCCGTTGATGATGTTGATCGTCAGCGTGAGCTTGACCTGCTCCTTTTCCGTGAAATGTTCCCTCAGCGCCGCATAGGCATGCGTCCGCTCATGCCCCTCGGAAAGCCTTGTAAGGGCTTCGGTCCAGGCGAGCGCCGCCCGTTCTCGGTCGGAATAGCAAGGCGCTTCCCGCCAGGCCGAAAGCAGATAGATGCGCTGTGCGCTCTCTCCCTGCTCACCTGCCTCGACGGCATGGAGATTGATGCAGTTGGCGCAACCGTTGATCTGGGAGGCGCGTATCTTCACCAGCTCGACAAGGCTGGGTTCCAGGCTCGCGGCCTTCGAGAGTGCGATCATGGCGTTCTGCCACTCCTTCACCAATGAAGGGGCCGCGGCGAACAGGTCGATTTTCTCGGTCATGACTAGACTCCTGCGATGGATACCCGAGCATGACGAACCAGCGCCCGTCCCTGTGACATGCCGGGCGGAGAGCCTGGGGCGCGCCTGCCCGGCGGGCATGCGCCGGGCCAGCCGCCAAAGGGACTATAGTCCCGCGACGAGACTCCGTGCCGCCCGGACAAAAAGCCTGCCCATGCCCACCGCCCTCATGCGTATAAGCCGTATGTTTCCCGCGATCGCCATCGCGCTCATGGCCCATCCCGCCTTGGCTTCCGACTCGCCGCCTGTCGTGGACATCGTCACGGGGTCGCTGTCGGGCGTTCACGACGGCAAGACCGGCTTGAACGTATACAAGGGCATCCCGTATGCCGCGCCGCCGGTCGGTCCGCTGCGCTGGAAGCCGCCACAACCTGCGGCCGGGTGGACAGGAGTGCGGCAAGCCGACCATTTCGGCCCACGCTGCATGCAGCGCGCGATCTTCAACGACATGGTGTTTCGCTCCGACGGGATGGGCGAGGACTGCCTGTACCTCAATGTGTGGACGCCCGCGCACGGCCCGGGCGAGAAGTTGCCAGTGCTGGTGTACTTCTACGGCGGCGGCTTCATCGGCGGCGATGGCTCGGAGCCACGCTACGACGGGGCCAGCCTTGCCCGACACGGCATCGTCACCGTCACGGTGAACTATCGCCTGGACGTGTTCGGCTTCCTCGCCTTGCCGGCGCTGGCCACCGAATCGCCCGACCATGCCACCGGCAACTACGGCCTGCTCGACCAGGCCGCCGCCTTGCGCTGGGTCCAGCGCAACATCGCTGCCTTTGGCGGCGATCCGGGCCAGGTCACCATCGGCGGGGAATCGGCAGGCTCCATGTCTGTCTCGGCACTGATGGCCTCCCCGCTGTCGAAGGGGTTGATGCAGCGGGCCATCGGCGAGAGCGGCTCCGTGCTCGGCAACCTCAAGCCGAGGCCGTTGGCGCTGGCCGAGCGCGAGGGTGAGGCCTTTCAGCAGCGGGTCGGCGCGCACTCGCTGGACCAGCTGCGCGCCATGGATGCGCACAAGCTGCTTGATGCCGCCGGCGAAAAGGATGTGCCCGAATTCGGTCCGACCATCGACGGCTATTTCCTGCCCCGGTCGCCGGAAGACATCTACCAGTCCGGCGAACAGGCGCCCGTCCCGTTGCTGGTGGGGTCGAACTCGCAGGAAGACAAATACACCAGCCTGCTCGGCGAACAGGCTCCCACGCCCGGGAACTATCGCACCGCCATGGAAAAGCGGCTCGGGAAACATGCGGCCGAGGCGTTGCAGCTGTATCCGGGACGCACCGGGGATGAAGTGAAAACCTCGGGCACGGCATTTGCCGGCGACCAGTTCATTGCCTTTTCGACCTGGCGATGGATGGACATGCAGCGCCGGACCGGACACGCGCCCGTGTATTACTACTACTTCACCCAGGCGCGGCCGGCGAAGCGCGATGACAGCGCGGGGCCCGATACGGGTGCGGTGCACAGCGGCGATATCGAATACGCGCTGGGCAACCTGCCCGGCAATCACGTCTATGCCTGGACCGCCGCCGACCACCGGGTCTCCGGCATCATGGAAAACTACTGGGCGAACTTCATCAAGACCGGTGATCCCAACAGCCCCGGCCTGCCGGACTGGCCGGCCGCAACGAGCAAGGATGGCGGCCTGCTGCGCCAGGTGATCGGCGTGGATACGCATACGAGCGCGGACCGCAACGCGGCACGCTACGACTTCCTGCAGCGTATCGATCCGGACGCCCATCTTTGATGGGCATGCGGGGCCAGCTTGTGACGTAGCTCCAAAGCTCGGGCTCCATGCCGGGCCAACCCGTCGGTCCAGAATGGATGCCGCCTTGGGCCACCTGCTCAAGTGTCGGCAGAGGCCGCGTATGTCACGCGGGCGATCCCTGCCTCGTCATATCGGCAGCGCCAACGAGTTTCCCAGCCGCGGTCTCGCCGTGACCGTGCGGCGGGCGTTTGCCCGGACCGTGCGAAACCAGCACTCCGCCAAACGTCACGGTTGACTACCCGGCGGACCGTGTATACGGTGTATACACGGTCCGCCGGCCGGCTCGTGCATGACATGAAAAAGCGACCGGCAACCGCCGCGCACAGGCACCGACATGCCTGGCGCACGCGTAAAGCCCGCGCATCCACTCCTGTCGTCATACGCAAACACATTCTGGAGCCTTGCATGAAAACCCGATGCTTTGCCGTGCTCGCCGTGGCCATGATGGCTTTCGCCTCGCTCGCCCATGGACAAGGGAAACCTTCCGCGCCACCTGCCGCCGTGCCTGGCCAGCCGGGCGAACAGCACCGGCAACTCGCCAGGCTGGCCGGCGAATGGAAAGTCGAGCAATCGCTTTGGCTCAAGCCCACGGAACCGCCCCAGGTGGATGCCGGCACCGCCACGTTCACGATGGTCCTTGATGGACGCCACCTGCAGCAGGACTTGCACGTGCATTCGAAAACGCCTTTCCACGGCATCGGCTACACCGGTTTCGACAACGTCACCGGCCAGTACTACACGAGCTGGATGGACATCAATTTCACCGGCCTGCTGGTCCTGCATGGCACCTACGATCCGGGCAGCGCCACCTACACGTTCAACGGCACGATGATGGAGTCCGGCGCGACCGGCGCCGGCACGCCCGTTCGACAGGTCATGCGTGTCCTGGGCGCCGACCATTTCGTCGTGGACTATTTCGAGACCCGTCACGGGAAGGAAGCCCAGGTCATCCGGCTCGACTATACGCGCGCCTAGACCGGCCCCTGCCGAGACTGGATGCCATGCACGCCTACCATTTGTCGTCCTTCCATGCCATCGAAGGACTATCGCGCTCGGAACGCCCTCGCCCACAGCCGGGAGCGGGCCAAGTCCTGGTGAAGATCCACGCCCGTTCGCTGAACTACCGGGACCTGCTCATCCTCGACCAGCAATATGCCGTGCCAGCGCGGCCATCGGTCATCCCGTTGTCCGACGGCGCGGGAGAAGTCGTGGAGGTGGGCGATGGCGTGAGTGGCCTGGCGGCCGGCGACCGCGTGGCCGCCACCTATTTCCCTCGCTGGCAGGCAGGACTGCTCTCGCCCGGCATGGCCATCGACCAGTTCGGCTGCACGCGCGACGGCATGCTGGCGGAGTTCGTGGTGGCCGAGGAGGCGGCCTTGGTCAAGATTCCAGGGCACCTTTCTTTCGAGGAAGCCAGTACCCTGCCATGCGCCGGCCTCACCGCGTGGAGTGCCGTGACGACGGGTCGTTCCCTGCTGCCCGGTGAGACGGTGCTGACGATAGGCACCGGCGGCGTGGCGCTGTTCGCGCTGCAGTTCGCCAAGCTGCTCGGCGCACGCGTGATCGCGGTGACGTCGAGCAAGCCGAAGGCCGCCCTGCTGGAACGCCTGGGTGCGGATGCCGTGGTCGACCGCAGCCAGTTCCCGGACTGGTCGGGCGAAGTGCGCAGGCATACCGGCGGCCAGGGCGTGGACCGGGTGGTCGAGACCGGCGCCATCGATACCTTGCCGCAATCGCTGGCCAGCTGCGGCGCCAATGCCGAGCTGTCCCTGGTGGCGGCGCTGGGCGCCGGGGCGCTCGATGCCGCGGCGTTGCGCGGGCTGGTGACGATGCGCCGGCTCTTCGTCGGCAGCCGGGCCGGCTTCGAAGCCATGAACCGCGCGGTCGAGCATCACCGCTTGCGGCCGGTGATCGACCGTACGTTCGGTTTCGACGAAGCGAGGTCCGCCTACCAGTACTTCGCCGCCAGGCAGCACATCGGCAAGGTGGTCATCGCCGGTGGCGGCGATCCCTAGCGTCCCAACTGCCCCGATTTCCCATGATGGAGACGTTCCCGCTTATGAGCATCGCCCCTCTCCCGAAGATTGACGTATTGCAATCGCACATGGCCTACCGGGAAGCCGGCAGGAAAGATGCCCCGACGGCGCTCTTCCTGCATGGCAATCCCACCTCGTCCTATATCTGGCGGAATGTCCTGCCTCTCGTGGCCGACGTGGCCTCTTGCATCGCGCCGGACTTGATCGGGTTCGGCCAATCCGGCAAGCCGGACATCGCCTACCGCTTCGAGGACCACGCCCGCTATCTCGATGCGTTCATCGAGAAGATGGGCATCGACTCGGCCTATCTCGTCGCGCAGGACTGGGGCACGGCCCTCGCCTTCCACCTCGCCGCGCGGCGCCCGAAGCTGGTGCGTGGTCTGGTGTTCATGGAATTCACCCGGCCGATTCCCACCTGGGAAGAATTCCTGCGGGATACGACGGAACGCGAGATCTTCCGCAAGTTCCGCACGCCAGGCGAGGGCGAGCAACTCATCCTGGAACAGAACGCCTTTGTCGAACTGGTGCTGCCCGGCGCCACGGTGCGTCCGCTCACGGACGAGGAAATGGCCGTCTATCGCGCGCCCTTCCCCGATCCGAAGTCGCGGTACCCGACGTGGCGATTCCCCAATGAGTTGCCGATCGCCGGCCAGCCAAGCGACGTCTATGCGGCGATGGAACAGGCGCATGCCGCATTGGCGGCGTCCACCTATCCCAAGCTGCTCTTCGCCGGCGATCCCGGCGCGCTCGTGGCGCCGGACGTCGCCCGCACGTTCGCGGCCTCGCTGCGCGACTGCCGGTTCGTCCTGCTCGGCGAGGGCAAGCATTACCTGCAGGAGGACCATCCCGAGGCCATCGGCCGCGGCGTCGCGGCATTCATTGCCGAGATCGAAGGACGGGAGCATGCGCTTGCCTAGCGCCGTCGAGCCGGTTGACGATACGACAGGCCATGCCTACGGTGCATGCATGGCTTGCCTATCGACATCGGAAAAAATCCTCAAGGCCGCGCTCGCGCTTTTCGAGCAGGAAGGGCCCGAGGCTGTCAGCATGCGCCGGGTGGCCGACGCCGTGGGCATCACGCCCATGGCGATCTACCGGCATTTTCCCAGCCGGGACGCCTTGCTGAAGCGGATCGCCGACGACAGCTTCCAGAACGTGGCGAGCGCCTGGACACGCCCGCCCAGCCGGTCGGATGTGCTGCAGCGTCTCTACTGGCCGCTGGAGCACTACCTCGACTACGCATTGACCCATCCGCACCTGTTCGACCATGCCTTTTCGGTACGCCGCGACGATGCGCGCCGGTTTCCCGAGGATTTCCGCAACCGCAAGTCGCCCACGCTCAACGTGGTGGCTGACGCCCTGGTGGAAGGCATGCGCCAGGGCGTGCTGCGCGAGGATGATCCCTGGGACGTAGCCATGACCCTGTGGGCGCACGTGCATGGCCTGATCGCGCTGTACCGCGCCGGCCGCTTCAGCTACGACGAAAAGCAGTTCCGCGCGTTCTACCTCGCCTCGCTGGGAAAGCTGGTCCGTGGCCTCAAGGCTTGAGCACTCGCGCCTGCTGACCGGCCTGGCGGCCATGGCGCTGTCCGCCGCCGCATGGTGGTTCGGCAGCGGCGTGCATCCGTTGTGGTGGGCCACCTGGCTGGCTCCCGTGCCCATCCTGTGGCTGGCGCCGCGTATCCGCGCCGGTGCGGCGGCCCTCGCCGCGCTGGTCGCCTATATCGCCGGCACGTGCAACGTCTGGCATTACATGCACGATGCCATCGGCCTTCCGCTGGCGGTGGTCATCTATACCATCGCCCTGCCCGGGACCATGCTGGCCCTGTGCACCTTGCTCTACCGCCGCCTGTTGCTCCGCGACCGCGTACTGGCCGCGGCGTGCGCGCCGCCGGCACTATGGGTGGCGTTCGAATACGCCAACAACCGTCTTTCGCCCCACGGCACGTTCTTCAATATCGCCTATACCCAGATGGATGCGCTGCCGGTGATCCAGCTGGCGGCGGTCACGGGCCTGTGGGGCATCGGCTTCCTGCTGTTGCTGGTGCCGACCGCGCTGGCGATCCAAGGCACGCCGCGGATCGCGCCACGACAGCGTGCATTCACTGGCGCGGTGGTCATGGCCTGCCTCGCCGCCACCCTCGCCTATGGCGGCTGGCGCCTGCAGGCTCCGGCGACCTCCACGCTGCGCGTGGGACTGGTGTCGCTGGAACATCGCCAGCAACCTGCCTGGGATGGCCCCGAAGGCCAGGCACTCTCCGCCCGGTACGGCGATGCCATCGAACGCCTGGCCGGGCAAGGCGCGCAAGCCGTGGTGATGCCGGAGGCATCCTTCGTCGCGACCGACGCCACCCATCCCGTGTTTGCCCAGGCGGCGCGGCGGCATGGGCTCGTGGTCGACATCGGCGTGGACTACCGGGGCGAGCCGGGCGCCGAGCGCAACGCTTCCCTGGTGTTCCTGCCGGATGCCTCCGCGCCGGTGATCTACGGCAAGCATCACCTTATTCCCGGCTTCGAGGACAAATACACGCCCGGCCGCGAGTACCGCATGCTGCCGGGCCAGCCCCGCGCCGGACTGGCGATCTGCAAGGACATGGACTTCATCGATGTCGGACGCGCCTATGGCCGCCTCGACGCGCAACTGCTGCTGGTGCCGGCCTGGGATTTCGACCTGGATGGATGGCTACACAGCCGCATGGCGATGATGCGCGGCGTGGAACAAGGCTTCGCCGTGGCCCGCGTCGCACGCAAAGGCCGCCTCACCTTGAGCGATGACCGCGGCCGCGTCATCGCCGAGGCCACCAGCGAAGGGCAAGGCGCCGAACTGGTCGGCGACCTGCCGCTGCGCGAGACGCACACCCTGTATGCCCGCTGGGGCGACTGGTTCGCCTGGCTGGACGTCGCCAGCCTGCTGGCGCTACTGGCTTTGGCCGGCCGCAAGCGCACCTGAGCCACGCGGCCAATCAGATGGGTACGGCCACCATGCCGTCGAGCGCGACCAGCGCCTCGCGGTCGAGTACCAGCCTGGCAGCCGCCAGGTTCTCGCGCAGATGTACCGTCGACGAAGTGCCCGGAATCAGCAGCATGTTAGGTGCGCGCGCCAGCAGCCAGGCGAGGGCCACCTGCATGAGGGCGTGGCCTGGAGACGATGGGCAACGGCCGACAAGGTATCCGACTGCAACGGCGTAAAGCCACCCAGCGGGAAGAAAGGCACATAGGCAATGCCCTGCCGCCCAAGCTCGTCGATAAGCGCGTCGTCGGCGCGATGTGCCAGGTTGTAGTGGTTCTGCACGCAGACGACCTCGGCGATGCGCTGCGCCTGCGCCACCTGGGCGGCGGCGCGCTCGAACCCGTGCTGGAACCATGGTGGCCATCGTTCACCGGCCCCTATCTCTACTACCCGGGGCGCCGCCACCTGCCCGCGCCGCTGCGGATGTTTATCGACTTCATCCGTTCGCCGACGAACGCTCGCCTCGAATGAAGCGGGTTGTCGTTTACAGGGTGGGAGCAAGTGCAGGCATGCCGTTGGCTCCTCCCCTGCCCGCAGGGGGAGGTCGGGGGGATGCTTGTAGTTCGCGCAAAGCAGGCCCAAGGCAACCCGACGAGCGAGTCCCAAGCGCCCACCTCAAGTTCTTGCCGGCATGGCCGATCCACCGTAGGACTTACGATGCCATGGAGCCGACATGTCTCTTTCCATCCAACCGCTCGGCCCCGGCGCCATCGCATCCGTTACCCAGCCGACGTCACTGCGCCAGGTCGCGCTGGACCAGGCCGCTCCATCGAATGCGGCCAGTTCCGTGCAGATGACTGCGCTTCCCGCGATACCGCCCGATCCGAGGACGACCAATCCCGCGTTCTTCCAAGCCCTCAGCATCTCCGCGAAGATGTCGTCGGACCTGTCGAACGTCGCCGATGCCCTCGTATCCACCATGCAGGACGTGGTCATGCAGCGGCCAGACCTGGCGACGGCGACGTTCGACTTCCAGTCCGACCAGGGATCGATCAAGGTCGTTTCCGACAGCTTGAGCGACCAGGACAAGGCGTGGCTGCAAAACGAACTCAATGCGAACCAGAACCTGGTCAATGCCGTCCAGGCGTTCCACGACGACGCCACGAAAAGCTATGGCCTGTGGGCCGAGGTCGACGGAAATCCCATCGGGAAAGCCGGCATCGACCAGGTATCAAGCCAGGCCGACAGCCGCTTCAGCTTCATGAGCATGTTCAAGCAAGCCAGCCAGCAAATGCTCAAGGGCATGGACCCGAACGGCAGCTACTACACCTCCAACGGCGCACCAATGGATTTCCACCAAGCCGTGGACAGCCCGCTCAGCTTCCTCGTGTTCCAGAAAAGCGCGCAGGCGGTCGAGGATGGCACCAACACCTATGTCACCAGCGCGGGCAACACGTACTACGGCGAACTCAGGGGAAACCTGTTCTCGGCGCCCGGGGTCATTCCGGACTTCAAGCCATCGATGAGCTCCCGCGCCCTGGTGCTGGACGAGATGGCCTAGGCACCTTGTTCCGGGTCTTTCCGATACCTTCGAGATACGCGCAGAACATATCGGCCATGGCATCCGCATAGGCGGCAATCTCCGCTGGCGTGCGCGGGCTTTCGGAAAACTGCTTTCCCACCGTACTGAGTGCCGTGCCGACCAGGTCGCCAGCCAGTGCGCGCGCCGCATCGGATGCCTTGGGCAAGGCCTCGCGCATGAACATCTCGACGATACGGTCGCCGGCCGCCCTCGCCTCCCGCGCCTCGGCCGCGTCGCGATAGAAGGGCGCGGCATCGTCCAGCGCCACGCGCATCGCCGCCTCCTCGCATTCGGAGCGCAGGAATGCATGCACCAGGCGGCGCAGCCGTTCCAGCGGCGGCCTTTGCGCATTCACCAGGATGCCGCGCAGCAACTCGGTCGTCTGCCGCCATTCGTCGCTCTGCAAGCGGAACAGGATGGCCGCCTTGTTCCCCCAGAAACAGAGGGATCGATCGCGCTCGGATTGGTATACGAGCCAATAACCCGCTGAATGTGCCATGCACCAGCCAGAAATACTTGCCCCCACCGAGAGATCGGGAAAACCAGGCTCGGTCACCACCGCGCTGACGTGAAACGGCGTACACAGGTATTGATTGATGCCAGCACGCAATTCAGCGAAGTAGCTGTCTTTGTCCGTGCCGGCATTTACGTAGACGCCGTCCGTATCGAACAACCTCGCGTTGAGCCGCTCTATCGGATCGGGCTCATGCATGGCGCATCCTATGCTCCATTATTTGATGTCCGCTCCGGGTCGGAAGCGGACATCTCTGTGGCTACCCGGCAAGATGATCTCGCCAAGCGATGAGTATCTTCATTGCTTCCGCGGTGTGATTCGCGCTGGCTCCCATACCCATGGGCTCGGTGCTTAGCCTATGCAGGTATTCGGCGACAGCTTTCCCGCTGACTGTTGCTTTGAGCAAGCGAAAGACCTCGGAGGACATAGCTCTCGTACTCATCCCTGGCTTGGGGCACGCCGGCGACTCCCATCGGATCCCTCACGTAATGAAGGACTTCGTCGATCCTACGTAAAAGCTCTTTGTCTTTCGGCGACAAGTTAACGAGTAGACCCAAGCTTGTTCTTGAAAACGCGCAGGTCAACGCCTCCCTAGCCAGGCACGCTAACCACCGACTCGAAGCCGCCGAAGATCATTCGCTTGCCATCGAAGGGCATGTCACCAACAGCCGGCATGCGCGGATCATTCATGATTTTCTCCATGCCGGCATCGCGAGTGGCCTTGTCGGGCCATTCCACCCAGGAGAACACCACTGACTCATCCTGCTTTGCCTGCACGGCGCGGCGGAAATCGGTGAGCTTGCCATCCGGCACGTCATCACCCCAGCACTCCATCACACGGGTGGCGCCGACCTCCAAGAAAATACCATCGAAGGTGCTGGCGTGCACGATGAACTGTTCGCGGTTGGCGTTGGGTACGGCGATCACGAAACCATCGATGTAAGACATGACTGTCTCCTCGGATGGGCGGCCGGCGTGGCCACCTTCGTGTATGCGACGAACAACTGCCTGCTGGATCGACACGAGATATCTAGGAAACTATCGGCTTTGAGCCGAAAGCACGCCTTACAACCACATCAACTCGGTGACCCGGCCTTGCAGTAACTTTGGTGATGCAAAGCAGCGCCGAATCCGTCGCCGTGCGGCCTTTTCTTATGTGCCCAGCCTGCTGGATACATATTTGGCCAACTCCCTGGTATTTTTGACGAACTCCGCCTCCAAATCGATGCCACACTTATTTGCAAGAACAATGATCGACCACAGGCAGTCCGACAATTCATGGCCGAGTTTAGCCTTGCAGTCATCGATATCTCGGATACCGGCGTTTGCCTGGATCAGTTTTGCCAGATCGCCTACGTCCCCCACGAAACCAAGCGCAAGTTCCCCTGTGGTCCAGGTACGCCCCCACCTCTTGATCTCTAGTTGCTCATAGAGCTCGTTCAGCTGCAGTGCCGACTTTTCAAGGTCACTGAATTCCATATTGATGGTACCTGGCACTGGTTACAGGACACGTTGAGTGGCGCCTCCTTCGTCCTCGCTGGCTTTGGGCATGGGTCGGCACAAAGTTTTGCCATGCGTATGGGCGGCCATTGTGCCCACCATCGAAAGCGAACGCTCCACCCCTAGCTCACAATCTTATGTCCGCACGAGGATTGCTGCGATGACCAGTACAACCCCAAGTAGACCGACAACGCGACTGCCAACGCCATTATCTCGTGCAGGCGTCGCACGAAACGCGCGATAGATGTCTGGAATGCTGGCGTTGCGCTTCACACTGGGGAACAGGCCAAAGGCTTCGTACCAGCCAAAGCATAAGGCCGAGCACGCCAATAGATACGACCGAGGTGGATCATACAAAAGCAGGCTCGAAGGCCCAAGCATCAGCGCAATTACAGCGCCAACCATCTTGTTCCGTGAGAATCCGCTCACTCTTCTCACGCATTTTCCCCTCTGCCCAAACCCGGCATTAAGAGCCGCTAACAAAACTCCGGAAGATTCCGTAAGCAGATGATCGAGCAGGCAAGCGACAGCC
>NZ_JAKWJO010000008.1 GCF_022760995.1 Dyella sedimenti
GGCTGTCGCTTGCCTGCTCGATCATCTGCTTACGGAATCTTCCGGAGTTTTGTTAGCGGCTCTTAGAGCCTGTTCAAAATCTTTTAAGCAAGAGAGGGTGAGGAAGGTCAAGTGGATGGACTGCAGGCTGGTGTTGAGCTTGCGCTCGGCGTTCTTCCACAAGCGCCGGTTCTTCTCCAGCCAAGCGAAGCTGCGCTCCACCACCCAGCGCTTGGGCATGGCCTTGAAGGTGTGCAGTTCGCTGCGCTTGGCGATCTGCACCGTGACATGCTTGCCCAAGACCTCTTTCACCCCCAAGGCGAAGGGTCGGCCCACATAGCCGCTGTCGGCCAGCACGCTTTGCACCCGACCCAGACCAGCCTTGCAACGCCCGAACGCCTGCAAGGCACCCCGGCGGTCGGTCACCTCTGCCGTGGTCACCGCGATGGCGTGCGGCAACCCTTGCGTGTCCACCGCGATGTGCCGCCTGATCCCGACACCTTCTTGCCCGCGTCATAGCCCTTCTGACCGGCCGTATCACTGTTCTTCACGCTCTGCGCGTCCACGATCAAGAACCTGCTGCAGCCGTTGCACCCCTGTTTCTCGCGGGCCGCGCCAACCTGATTTTTGAGCGCCCGCTCCGGCAGGCTCACCTCCTCTTTGTCCACCTCGCTCCAGATCTGGAAGTACGCGTGCACCGTGCGCCATTTCGGAAAGCTCTCGGGCAACATCCGCCTAGTTTCGGGCAGAGCAGGAAGATTTTGAACAGGCTCTGAGCAGTCACGCCGTCGCGCCGTAGGTCCTGAGCGCCTTGCCCAGGTCCTGGCGCAAGGAGGCGAAGCCATCCCAGGGATCGCCATGCAACTGCGCCAGCCGCCGCCGCGCGGCGAGCCAATGGAAATCCTGGCCGCCACGGCAGCGACCCAGCTCCTGCCAGCGCAGCGGCATCGCCACCGGCGCGCCGCGACGGGCGCGCAGGGAATAGGACGCCACGCTGGTGGCGCCGCGGCTGTTGCGCAGGTAATCGATGAAGATGCGGCCCTCGCGCTCCTCCATCGCCGCGCGAGAGGTGAATCCCCTGGGCTCGTCCCGCGCCAGCGCACGCGCGAATCCCTGGGTGAAGCGCTTGGCGTCGTCCCAGGCGCAGGCGTGGTGCAAGGGCGTCACCACGTGCAGGCCCTTGCCGCCGGTGGTGCGCACGAAACTCTTCAGGCCCACGCCGGCCAGGCGTCCCCGCACCAGCCGCGCCGCCTCGATCACGTCGCGCCATGCCACGCCGGGGCCGGGATCGAGATCGAACACCAGGTAGTCCGCCTCGTCCGGCGCATCGGCGCGCGCCGCCCAGGGATGGAATTCGAGCGTGCCGAACTGCACCAGCTCGATCACCGAGCCGGCATCGGCGGGACAAAGGTAATCGGCCCATCCGCCGCCTTCCTCGCGCAGGTGGACCGCCTCGGTATGGCGCAGCCCGGGCATGGGATGTTTCTGGAAGAAGCCTTGTCCGCCGATGCCTTCGGGAAAGCGCAGCACCGACGTGGGACGATGCGCGATGCCGGGCAGGAAACGCCGCATGGCCTCATGGTAATACGCCGCCACGGCCTGCTTGGTGATGCCGTCGTCCGGAAAGACGACGCGCTCGGGATGGGTGATGACGATGCCCTCGATATCGTTCGGCGCCATGGAACGGTCGGCTCCATCAATGGATGCGGCATGGTAGGCGCTGGGAAGCGCGGTACGCGTGAAATCGCTAGCTGGACAGCGAGGCGAGCAGGGCCCGCAGGCGCTCCTGCGTGGCCGGGCGCACGCCGCCGTTGACCTCGCACATGCGGCGCTCGATATCGCGTATCTGCAGCTCGCCTGCCGAATGCCTGCGCAACTGGTGGCGCAGCAGCTCGTTTTCCGTGGCGAGCAGGCGGAGCAGGTGCAGCAGTTCGTCCTGGAACGATGAACATCCTTCGCGTGGTTCGCGGGTCGAATCGCTCATGGGTGTTTTCCCATCGTGGGATTCCGACACTGCCGGCGCGGCGGTTAACGACGGGTGACGCATGCGGAAACCGCGCTACGTCCATTCATGTGCGGGCGCGCGCGGGTTAAAGAGAGATCAGTACGATCTGTATCAACGGTGAAACAGTTGCATGACACCGGAAATGTCGGCACCGTATCGCGTGACCAATGTCGCTGTATTCCTGCGCACTACACAGTGAGGGACTAGGTAGGTTCCTCGGTTGGATGAGCGCACTCTTGGTCGGTCCATTCCGGACACTCCTGCAGGTTCTTCGCCTGCTCGGTCAAGCGGTGGCGGGGCTCTCTCTTTTCACAGGGGTGGTACATGGTCACCTATTCGCTCAAGTCGTCCGCCGAAGGCCGGTGGAACGTATGCCGCTCCGGCTTTTCCCTGTTCAGCGACCTGCCGTTGACTGATGCCATCAAGCTGGCGCGCGAAGTGGCGCGCGACGAATACCTGCGTTCGGGTCGCACCGTGTACGTGGAGATGCCGGGTACCGGATCGACCATCCGCCTTGCCCAGTTCGCCAAGCCGGCATCGCAGGTGCAGGCGGCCTGAGTGCTCGTCGTCCCGGCGAAGGCTGGGACCCAGGACCTCAGTATCTGGAAGGGCGATCTGTTGACCGCTATCGCTTCGGGTGAAGATTGACGCTGCTGGATCCCGGCCCTTGCCCCTTTTGTGGGGTGCGCCGGGATGACGGGTCGGGTCGCGCACTGGGTGCGCTCCTACAGCAGCCTAGGGGCAAAGCGAGGGGCGCGCACCGTTGGCACGCGCCCCTCGTCAACCGCACCTTCGTGGCGTGATCAGGCCGCCTTGCGGGCTACGACGCCGATTGTGGCGTGGGCCGACTTCACCGACTCGGCCTTGTTGTCCTCACTGATCGCCACGCCCTCGGCGCGCACGAACTCGATGTCGGTCACGCCCAGGAAGCCGAACAGGGCGCGCAGGTAGGTTTCCTGGAAGTCCATCGGCGCGGCGGTGCTGCCCTCGGTGTAGATGCCGCCGCGCGAGGAGGCGACGATCACGCGCTTGCCGCCGGCCAGGCCCTCGGGGCCGTTGGCGGTGTAGCGGAAGCTCTTGCCGGCCACCGTGATGCGGTCGATCCAGGCCTTCAGCTGGCTGGGGATCGAGAAGTTGTACATCGGGGCGCCGACCACCACTACGTCGGCGGCCAGGAATTCCTCCAGCATCTGGTTGCCCAGCGCCGTGGCCGGGTCGGCGGCATCGGCCACCGGGGTCCAGTGCGGCAGCGGCTGGGCCACCAGATCGTGGTAGATCACCTCGGCGGCCGGCTCATGACGCTTGAGTTCCGCCACAATGGCCGTGGTCAGGCCGCGCGAGACGGAATGGCTGCCCAGCGCGCTGGCATCGATATGCAGGAGTTTCATGGTCCAAGTCCTCGGTCAGGGCCGGGAAGAAGCCCGGCGACAAGGACTAAAGATAATTAACGAACAATTGCTCGATAAGACGGGTAAAATCGAACGTATTGTTCCTTGAGGGAAACGACATGACGGTGTTGGATGGCGCCTTGCAGGATCTGAATGACCTCTATTTCTTCGCCGCCGTCGTGGAACATGGCGGATTCTCCTCGGCGGGTCGGGCGCTGGGCATCCCCAAGTCGCGCTTGAGCAAGCGCATCGCCCAGTTGGAGGAGCGGCTCGGGGTGCGCCTCCTGCAGCGCACCACCCGCCGCTTCGTGGTCACCGAGGTGGGCGAGCGCTTCTATGCCCATTGCCGGGCCGTGCTGGAAGAAGCGCGGGCGGCCCAGGAGGCGGTGGAGGAACTGCGCTCGGAACCGCGCGGCATGGTCCGCGTCAGTTGCCCGGTATCCCTGGTGCAGACCGTGGTGGGGCACATCCTTCCCGATTTCCTGCTCCAGCACCCGAAGATGCAGGTGCGCCTGCAGGCCACCGACCGGCGCGTGGACGTGATCGGCGAGGGTTTCGACGTGGCCATCCGCGTGCGCAGCAAGCTCGATACCGACGCGACCCTGGTGATGCGCACCTTCGGGCAATCGCGTGTACTGCTGGTAGCCAGCCCTGAATTGCTCAAGCGCCATGGCCACCCCAAGGAACCTTCGGACCTTTCCCGCCTGCCCGCGTTGAGCATGCAAGAGCACGAGGGCGCGCAGAGCTGGGAACTGCTGGATGCGCAGGGCGAACGCATCGTGGTGGACATCCAGCCACGACTGATCTGCGGCGACTTCGCGGCGCTGCTGCAGAGCTGCAAGCGCGGCATCGGGGTGACCCTGCTGCCCGAGTTCATCTGCGGCCCGGCGGTATCGCGCGGTGAGCTGGAGCTGGTGCTGCCAGACTGGAACGTGCCCCAGGGCACCATGCATTTCGTCTACCCCAGCCGGCGCGGCCTGCTGCCCGGCGTGCGCGCCTTCGTCGATTTCCTGGCCGAGAAGCTGCCCGACACCGTGCGCGAGAAGCACGCCCAGTGCGGCAAGTACGTCTGACCGGGGCGTGTCATCCCGGCCGTGCTAGCATCGACATTTAGCCATCCAAACCTTCGGACCATGCAGATCGAGACCAAGCTGCCCAAAGTGGGCACCACCATATTCAGCGTGATGAGCCAGCTGGCGCTGGAACACAAGGCCGTGAACCTGGGGCAGGGCTTTCCGGATTTCGAGCCCCCGCAGCCGCTGCGCGACGCGATCACCCGCGCCATGGCCGAGGGACGCAACCAGTACGCGCCCGGCATCGGCCTGCCGATCCTGCGCGAGCAGATCGCGCTCAAGACCGAGCGCATGTACGGCCACCGGCTGGACCCCGGCACCGAGGTGACGGTGACCTCCGGCGCCACCGAAGCGCTGTTCGCCGCCATCGCCGCCGTGGTGCGCGCGGGCGAGGAGGTGATCGTGTTCGATCCCGCCTACGACAGCTATGAGCCGGCCATCGAGCTGCAGGGCGCGCGCGCCGTGCACATCCCGCTGCAGGCGCCCACCTTCGCGGTGGACTGGCAGCGCGTGCGCGATGCGGTCACGCCCAGGACGCGCATGATCCTCATCAACAGCCCGCACAATCCCACCGGCGCTGTGCTGTCGGCGGCCGACCTGGACGAGCTGGCCTCCATCGTGCGCGATACCGGGATCGTGGTGCTGTCCGACGAGGTGTACGAGCACATCGTCTACGACGGCGCGCAGCACCAGAGCGTACTGCGCCACGCCGAACTGGCAGCGCGCAGCTTCGTGGTGTCCTCTTTCGGCAAGACCTATCACTGCACCGGCTGGAAGGTCGGCTACGCGGTGGCGCCGCAGGCGCTGTCGGCGGAGTTCCGCAAGGTGCACCAGTACCTCACCTTCTGCACCTTCCACCCGGCCCAGGTGGCGTTCGCCGAGTTCATGGCGAGCACGCCCGGGCACTACCTGGAACTGCCCGCGTTCTACCAGGCCAAGCGCGACCGCTTCCGCGGGCTGATCGAGCCCTCGCGCTTCAAGCTGCTGGACGTGCCTGGCGGCTATTTCCAACTGGTCGACTACTCGGCCATCAGCGACAAGGACGACGTGGCGTTCTGCGAGTGGCTGGTGAAGGAAGGCGGCGTTGCCGCGATCCCGCTCACCCCGTTCTACGACCAGTCGCCGGGCACGCACCTGTTGCGCCTGTGCTTCGCCAAGAGCGACGCCACGATGGAAGCCGCCGCGGAGCGCCTATGCAAGCTCTGAACGTGAGCCTGGTGCAGGGCGCCACGCGCTGGCACGATGCGCCGGCCAACCGCGACTACTACGGCGCCCTGGTGCGCCGCGTGGCGGGCAGCACCGACCTGGTGGTGCTGCCGGAGACCTTCCTGTCCGGCTTCAGCAATGACACCCGCGCCAGCGCCGAGACCATGGATGGCGAGGGTGTAGCGTGGATGCGCGCGCTGGCGCAGGAGGTGGACGCCGTGCTGTGCGGCAGCCTGGCCATCCGCGAAGGCGACACCGTCTACAACCGCCTGATCTGGGCGCGCCCGGATGGCAGCTACGCGCAGTACGACAAGCGCCATCTGTTCCGCATGGCCGGCGAGCACACCCGCTACGGTGGCGGCAACGAGCGGCTGATCGTGGAGTTGAAGGGCTGGCGCATCCTGCCGCAGGTCTGCTATGACCTGCGCTTTCCGGTATGGCTGCGCAACGGCCGCCGCGCGGAAGCCGCGGGCGGCATGGAGTACGACCTGGCGATCTTCGTGGCGAACTGGCCAGCGCCGCGCCGCCAGCCGTGGCGTACCCTGCTGCGTGCCCGCGCCATCGAGAACCTGAGCTACGTGGTTGGCCTCAACCGCGTCGGCGTGGACGGCAACGACCTGCCGTACGCGGGCGACAGCGCGGTGCTCGATCCGGTGGGCGAGCCGCTGGTGGAACTGGGACCGCAGGAACAGGTGGTGACGGTGACGCTGGACCCCGCGCCGCTGCTGGCCCATCGCGAGCGCTTCCCCGCCTGGATGGATGCGGACCGCTTCACGCTCGACGACTGACCTGGCCCGGACTACGGATGGACGCCCAGTGGTGTCCGCCGTTGGTGCGCCGCGGTGTTTTCAGAGGATGTCCAATACCGCTTCCGGCGGCCGGCCGATGGCGGCCTTGCCGCCGGCGACCACGATGGGGCGCTCGATCAGGCGTGGATGGCTGGCCATGGCCGCGACCAGCGTGGTGTCGTCCAGCGAGGGATCGTCCAGCCCGAGTTCGGCGTACTCGGGTTCACCCTTGCGCATCAGCTCGCGCGGCGTCATGCCGAGCATGTCCAGCAGCCGGGTCAGCTCCTCCGCGCTCGGCGGCGTGTCGAGGTAGTTGACCACCTCGCACGCGACGCCGCGCTGCTCCAGCAGCGCCAGGGTGGCGCGTGACTTGGAGCAGCGGCTGTTGTGGTAGATGCGTACCGGCATCAGCGGTGGCCGTTGCGGTTGCCGCCGCCACCGCCACCACGGCCACCCTGCGGGCGATTGCCGCCGCGGCCCTGCGGACGACCGCCCTGGCCGCCACCGCGCCCCGGCTTGCCGCGTCCGCCAGCGTTGCCGCCGCCGAAGCCGCCATAGGGATTGCCGCCACGGCTTTCGCCGCCGGCGCGGGCGCCGAAGGCCTTGCCGCCGCCGGCACCGCCACGGCGATTGCCGCCGCCGGCAGCGCTGCGGCCGCCATCACGGGCTTCGCCGGCGAACCAGGTGCGTACCGAGGGCAGTTCCTGGCCGGGCGCGATGCCGCGCTTGTTCTTGCGGGGCAGCGCATTGGACGGACGCTCGGGGCGCGCCACGTTGCCATTCACTTCCTTGCCCGGTTTGCGGCGCTTGGCGCCGCGCACGGGTTCCTCGCGGATGCGGTCATAGGCGCGCAGCTCGCGGGCCTCGTCCTGGTGCGCGCTACTCCACCCGCCGGTGGCGCCGCGCTCGGGGCGGTACTCGGTGACGTTGCGCGGCGCGCGGCGCTGGTGCAGCACCGGGCTCAGGGTCAGCACTGGCTGCGGCGCGCCCAGGCCGGTGGTCTTGCGCAGCTCCTTGACGGATTCCTCGTTCAGCGCCTCGCAGTCGCCACGGCGCAGGTTGCGCGGCAGCTCCACGGAACCGTAGCGGATGCGCTTGAGGCGGCTGACCAGGAAGCCCTGCGAATCCCACAGGCGGCGCACCTCGCGGTTGCGTCCCTCGCGGATCACCACGCGGAACCAGCTATGGCTGCCGCCGCGGCTGATCACCGCGATCTCGTCGAAGCGGGCGGGGCCGTCCTCCAGCTCCACGCCGGCCTTGAGCTTCTCGATCACCTCGTCGGGCACTTCGCCGTGCACACGGCACAGGTACTCGCGTTCCAGGCCGCTCTTGGGATGCATCAGCGCGTTGGCCAGCTCGCCGTCGGTGGTGAGCAGCAGCAGGCCGGTGGTGTTGATGTCCAGGCGGCCCACCGCGACCCAGCGCGCGCCCTTCAGGCGCGGCAACTGCTCGAACACGGTGGGACGGCCTTCAGGGTCCTCGCGGGTGGTCACCACGCCCTCGGGCTTGTGATAGACCAGCACCTCGGTCTCGTCGCGGTTGTCGGTGGCGACGACGAACTGCTTGCCGTCCAGCACCACGCGGTCGCCGGAGTGCACGCTGGCGCCGATGGTGGCCGGCGCGCCGTTGAGTTCGACCTCGCCGGCCTGGATGCGCTGTTCGAGCATGCGGCGCGAGCCCAGGCCCGCATTGGCCAGCACCTTGTGCAGGCGTTCTTCCAGGGTGGGGGCGCTTTCGTCGCGCTGGGGGCGTTTCAGGGTCAACAGGGATTTTTGGGGCGCAGTCATGCGCGGTACTCCTCGGTGTCTTGCGTGGCGTCGCCGTGGCCGGCGTCCGCGTGGGTCTCTGCCTCGTCGGCAGTGGCGTCTGGGATATCGGCGTGCGGGGCATCGCCGGGTTCATGGGGGGCGACTTCCGTCGCGGTGGTTTCGTCGGCCGCTTCCCCGACGATGGGCGCTTGGCCCTCGGCGGGTTCGTCGGCGGGTGTTTCGCCGGTGGCGGGTTCGGCGACGGCCTCGCTGGCCTCCTCGCCCGACACCACCAGGGTTTCGTCGGTTTCGTCGGGATCGATCGGCAGGTCGCGCACCACGCGGGCGGGCAGCGGTTCCGGCGCGATGCTCATCTGCGGGTCTTCCATGTCGCGGATTTCCGACAGCGGCGGCAGTTCGTCCAGCGACTTCAGGTTGAAGTAGTCCAGGAAGGCGCGGGTGGTGCCGAACAGGGCGGGCTTGCCGGGCACGTCGCGGTAGCCCACCACGCGGATCCATTCGCGCTCCTCCATCGTCTTGATGATGTTGGAGGACACCACCACGCCTCGGATCTGCTCGATCTCCGGGCGGGTGATCGGCTGGCGGTAGGCGATCAGCGCCAGCGTCTCCAGCAGGGCGCGCGAGTAGCGGCTGGGCTTTTCCGTCCACATCCGCGAGATCCACGGATGCACGTCCTGCCTGACCTGGTAGCGGAAGCCGGAGGCCACCTCGCGCAGTTCCACGCCCCGGCCCTCGCAGTCCCCGGCCAGCGCCTCGAGCGCCCGGGCAACGTCCTCGCGGCCGACCTCGTCCTCTTCGCCGAACAGTTCCAGCAGCTGAGGGATGGTCATCGGCTGGGTGGATGCCAGCAGCGCCGCCTCGATGATGGGTTTGAGTTGTTCGATCTGCATGGCCTCGGGTTGGATGAGGATGAAAGGGAAGGCGCCGCCTATTCGGCGGCGGCCGCATCGTCGCCGGCCGGCAAGTCCGTGGACTCCTCGGCGTGGGCCATCCTGGACCGCACGTAGATCGGCGCCAGCGGGGTTTCCTGCACGATCTCCACCAGCATTTCCTTGGCCAGTTCCAGCATGGCCAGGAAGGTCACCACCACGCCCAGCCGTCCTTCGCCGACGTCGAACAGCGTCTCGAAGCGATGGAAGCTGTCGCCATCGAGCCGGCTCAGCAACTCGCCCATGCGCTGGCGCACGCTGAGCGCCTCGCGCTTGATGGCGTGGTGCCCGAACAGCTCGGCGCGGTGCATCACGTCCTTGAGCGCCAGCAGCAGCTCCTTCAGGTCGAGCGGCGGGGGCAGCCTGACCACCGTGCGCTCGCCCGCGTCCGCGTGGGCCAACGCCACGTCGCGCTCCAGGCGGGGCAGGGCGTCGATGTCCTCGGCCGCCTTCTTGAAGCGCTCGTACTCCTGCAGCCGGCGCACTAGCTCGGCGCGGGGATCCTCCTCCACGCCTTCTTCAGCCGGCGGCCGCGGCAGCAGCAGCCGCGACTTGATCTCGCCAAGGATGGCCGCCATCAGCAGGTACTCGGCGGCCAGCTCCAGGCGCATCACGTCGCGCATCATCTCGATGTAGTCCATGTACTGCCGGGTGATCTCGGCGACAGGGATGTCCAGGATGTCCAGGTTCTGCCGGCGGATCAGGTACAGCAGCAGGTCGAGCGGCCCCTCGAACGATTCGAGGATGACCTCGAGCGCATCCGGCGGGATGTACAGGTCCTGCGGCATCTGCAACAGCGGCTCGCCGCGCACGATGGCCAGCGGCATTTCCTGCTGTTGAGGTACCGACGCAAACGCGTCCTGCGGCGTGGCGACCGCCTGAGGCTCGACTGGCTCAGTGCTCATCAATACATGTCGTTGGGCCGTCCATGACGGCTTGCGTTGCATTCAACACGTTAGGAAACGTTCCGTCCCGCCGGCATTCGTTCCGACGAATGTCCCCGCACGGACCGCGGCCATGGGCTGGCGGTCCGCTGAAGCTACCTGCGCGATACCCAGCCGGTGCGCCTTGCGTCACCGTCGCGGACGAGCATGACGAAAGCGCGCGAGCGGCGTTTCGGTCAGGCTGGCCGTGAGCGACCCTTGGGCGTCTCTGGCGGGGGCGAATCCACGGCAAAGGCGCAAGCCGCAACGTGACGAAACCCGCGTCACTGGCTGTTCAATCGGTCGGCTGATGCATCGGGACGGGTGCCGTAGCGGTCGATCCTGGCCGATCGTGCGCGCACCCTTATGACCCATGCAAGGCCAAGATTAGCCGTTGCACGCCGGCAAGTCCAGTACACGGCAGGGACCGCGTAGCGGCAGAATAGCCGCGCATGCCTTCCGATGAGCGCGCCATCATCCACGTCGACATGGACGCCTTCTACGCGTCCGTGGAGCAGCTCGACCATCCCGAGCTGCGCGGGCGGCCGGTGATCGTCGGCGGGCTGGGGCCGCGCGGCGTGGTATCCACCTGCAGCTACGAGGCGCGCCGGTTCGGCGTTCATTCGGCCATGCCGACCGCCCAGGCACGGCGTCTGTGCCCGGACGCGGTCTACCTGTGGCCGCGCATGGCGCGCTACGAGGAACTGTCGGCCCGGGTGTTCGAGGTGTTTCACGAGGTCACGCCCCTGGTGGAGGGGGTGTCGCTGGACGAGGCCTTCCTCGACGTCACCGCCAGCCAGCGCCTGCTGGGCCCGGTCGAGGCGATCGGCCGGCGCATCAAGCGGGAGATCCGCAAGCGCACGCGGCTGGTGGCCTCGGTGGGCATGGGGCCGAACAAGCTGCTGGCCAAGCTGGCCAGCGAGCTGTCCAAGCCGGACGGCTTCCATCGCATCGCCGCGGAATATGCCGCGGCCGAGCTGGCGCCGCTGCCGGTGGGACGCCTGTGGACGGTCGGCAAGGTCACCGAGCAGGCGCTGCACCGGCTGGGCATCCGCACCATCGGCGAATTGGCAGCATGTGACACGGCGCGTCTGGCCGGTGCGCTGGGGCGTCATGCCGTATTCATGCAGGCACTCGCGCGCGGCGAGGATGATCGCGACGTGCAGCCCGAGCAGGCCGAGCAATCCATCGGCGCCGAGCACACCTACGACACCGACCTGGAGGACCTGGCCCTGGCCGAATCCTGGCTGCTGCGGCACTGCGAGCGCATTGCCGCCCGTGCGCGTGGTCGCGGGCTGGCTGGCCGCACGGTGACGGTGAAGCTGCGCGAGCCGCCGTTCGTCACCCATACGCGGCAGGCCCCGCTGCGCGAGTCCAGCGCGTCGGCGAGCGATATCTATGACGTGGCACGAGGCTTGCTTAACGTCTGGTGGCAGACCCGGACGAACCCGCGCCTGCGCCTGCTCGGGGTCAGCCTGTCAGGTTTCGCGGAGCGGCGGCAGCCGGGCTTGTTCGACGGGTCGCCCGCGCGGCGCGCGTCGGACCAGGTGCAGGACCGCATCAATGCGCGGTTCGGCTCGGGGAGCCTGGTCCGTGCGGGTGTCTTGCGGACGCGTGGGCAGGATTGATAAGTGGCGTGGAAGCGCGCCATATGAACGATGGCGGTGCTTGCAGGACGAGGCAGGCGCCTGGCACGGGGAGACAGGGCAGGATGAGCAAAGCGGAAGACAATGCCAGGAACGGCTCCGAGCCGGAGCAGTTGCGGCCGGCCCGCATGCGGATCGAGACCACGGTGCTGATGAGCCGCGGCAACGAATCGCATCCCACCGAGCTGGTGGACATCTCCGCGACCGGCGTGCTGTTGCGCCGACCGCTGGGCTGGCAGGGCGAGCCGGGCCAGAGCTGGATCCTGGACATGATCTTCGGCCACGACCTGCACATCCACCTGGAGGCGCAGGTGGCGCGCATTTCCGAGCGTCACCTGGGTTTCGCCTACACCCGCATTCCCGAGGACAAGCAGGTGCCGCTGTGGAACCTGCTGGGTGGCTATGCCGACATCCTGGAGATGTGGCACGACTGAGGGCGTCGCGCTCTCCGAAGGAGAGTCTCAACCCGGTGCGGCGGCCTTCTTCTCGTCGCGCAGCTCGCGGCGCAGGATCTTGCCCACGTTGCTCTTGGGCAGCGCATCGCGGAACTCGATGATCCGGGGGCGCTTGTAGCCAGTGAGGTTGTCGTGGCAGAACTTCTTCAGTTCCTCCACGGTGAGGCTCGGGTCCTTGCGTACCACGAACAGCTTCACCACCTCGCCGGAATGCTCGTCGGACACGCCGACCGCGGCTACCTCGGCCACGCCGGGGTGCTGCATCACCACGTCCTCGACCTCGTTCGGGTACACGTTGAAGCCGGACACCAGGATCATGTCCTTCTTGCGGTCCACGATGTAGACGTAGCCGTTCTCGTCCATGCGCGCCACGTCGCCGGTATGCAGCCAGCCGTCGGGACCGAGCACCTTGGCCGTTTCGTCCGGCCGCTGCCAGTAGCCCTTCATCACCTGCGGGCCGCGCACCATCAGCTCGCCTACCTCGCCCAGCGGCAGCGGCTGGCTGTCCTCCGACCAGATCGCCACGTCGGTGGAGGGAATCGGCAGGCCGATGGAGCCGTTGTAGGCCGGCAGGTCCAGCGGGTTGATGCACGCAGCCGGCGAGGTTTCGGTGAGGCCATAGGCCTCGACCAGGGTGCAGCCGGTCACCTTCTTCCAGCGCTCGGCCACGGCGCGCTGCACCGCCATGCCGCCGCCCAGGGTGAGGTGCAGGCGCGAGAAATCGATCTCGGCGAAGCCTGGCGTGTTGAGCAGGCCGTTGAACAGCGTATTGACGCCGGTGAGCGCCGTGAATTTCGATCGCCTGAGCTCCTTGACGAAGCCGGGCATGTCGCGCGGGTTGGTAATCAGCCAGTTCAGGCCGCCCAGGCGCATGAACACCAGGCCGTTCGCGGTGAGCGAGAAGATGTGGTACAGCGGCAGCGCCGTGATGATCACTTCCTCGCCGGGCTTGGCGTTCGCGCCGATCCAGGCGCCGGCCTGCAGCATGTTGGCCACCATGTTGCCGTGCGTGAGCATGGCGCCCTTGGCCACGCCAGTGGTGCCGCCGGTGTACTGCAGGAAAGCGATGTCGTCGTGGCCGAGCGATACCTTGGGCAGCGGGTGCGCCGCGCCCTGCGCCAGCGCGTCGCGGAAGCGCACCGCGTGCGGCAGCCGGTAGGGCGGCACCATCTTCTTGACGTGCTTGATGACCAGGTTCATCACCGCGCCCTTGGCGCCCAGCAGGTCGCCGACGCCGGTGGTGACGATGTGCTTGACCTCGGTCTCGGCCACCACCTGCTGCAGCGTGGACGCGAAGTTGTCCAGCACCACGATGGCCTTGGCGCCGGCGTCTTCCAACTGGTGCTTGAGCTCGCGCGCGGTGTACATCGGGTTGGTGTTGACCACTACCAGGCCGGCGCGCAGCGCGCCGAACAGCGCGATGGGGTATTGCAGCACGTTGGGCATCATGATCGCGACGCGATCGCCCTTGCCGAGCTTGAGCACGCCGGTGAGGTAGCCGGCGAACCGGCGGCTCAGTTCATCGACTTGGCCATAAGTGAGCTGCTTGCCGAAGCTGGCGAACGCGGGACGCTGGCGAAAGCGCTCGAAGGCCTCTTCCACCACCGCGGCTACCGAGGCGTACTGGTTGACGTCGATCTGCGCGGGAACGCCTTGCGGGTAATGGGCCAGCCACGGACGCTCGTTGCTCATGTTGGATCCAAAGCTCCTGTATTGACCGGCCCGCTGGGTCGGACGGCCCCGGTAGGGCATGATGATGACGCGGCATTGGAGCATACGCCCGCGTATAGCGGCAAGCCGCGCCGCAGCGAGATTCCAGGATGACGATGATGCGAAAAACGTGGGCCTGCCTGTTGTTCGGCGGTGCGTTGGCGATGGGCCTGGCGGGCTGTCACCGCACCCCCGACGAAAGTCGAGTGAGGCAGGGCGTCGAGGCGGCGTCCCTGGCGGCTGAGCATGCCGATGCGTCCGCGCTGGGCGACGTGCTCAGCGATGATTTCGAAGGTAACGACGGCACGGCGGAGCGGCGCCAGTTGCTCGGCCTGCTGCGCGCGGCCGCGTTCCGCGGCGAAACCATCCATGCCCTGGTGGGTCCGGTGGAAGTCGAGGCGCGTGGCGATCGCTACGTGACGCGTTTCACCGTCACGCTGACCAGCGGCGGCAAGCTGTTTCCCGCGAAGATCGGCGTCTACAAGGTGGAGGCGGCGTGGCGCAGGGAAGGGCGCGAATGGCATTGCTATACGGCCACCTGGAAACCTGTCTAGCCCTGTGGGAGCGCACCCTGTGTGCGACTGGCCTGCGTAGCGGCTCCACCATCGATCCAGTCGCGCACAGGGTGCGCTTCCACAAGGTGCCATCCAAAAGAATGCCGCCCGGAGGCGGCATTCGTCGGTCTGGTGGCGTGGCCCCCTCAGGCCGCCGCCTTCTTGCCGGCCAGCTGGCGCAGCACGTATTGCAGGATGCCGCCATGACGGAAGAACTCGCGTTCCTTCGGCGTGAGCAGCAGCACCTTGACGGTAAAGGTCTTCTTCTTGCCGTCCTCGCTGGTGGCGGTGACCTTGGCCGTCTTCGACTCGCCGCCATCCAGGCCCACGATGTCGAAGGTCTCCTTGCCGGTCAGGCCCAGCGATTGCGCGTTCTGCCCATCGTCGAACTGCAGCGGCAGCACGCCCATGCCGACCAGGTTGGAACGGTGGATGCGCTCGAAGCTCTCGGCGATCACCGCCTTCACGCCCAGCAGCAGGGTGCCCTTGGCCGCCCAGTCGCGCGACGAGCCGGTGCCGTATTCCTTGCCGGCGATCACCACCAGTGGCGTCTTGTCGGCCTTGTACTTCATGGCCGCGTCGTAGATGGCCATCTGCTCGCCGCTGGGGACGTGGAGCGTGTAGCCACCCTCGACGCCGTCGAGCATCAGGTTCTTGATGCGGATGTTGGCGAAGGTGCCGCGCACCATCACGTCGTCGTTGCCGCGGCGCGAGCCATAGGAGTTGAAGTCCTTCGGGTCCACGCCCTTGCCGATCAGGAAGCGGCCCGCCGGGCTGTCCTTCTTGATCGAGCCGGCCGGCGAGATGTGGTCGGTGGTGATGGAGTCGCCGAACAGGCCGAGCACGCGCGCGCCGTGGATGTCCTCGATGCTGCCCGGCTCCTTGCTCATGCCTTCGAAGTAGGGCGGGTTCTTGATGTAGGTGGAGTCGTCCCACTTGTACACGTCGCCGTCCGGCGAGGCGATGGTGTTCCAGCGGCTGTCGCCCTTGAACACGTCGGCATAGCTGCTGGCGAACATCTGCGGATTGATCGCGCCGGCGATGGTGTCGGAGATTTCCTTGTTTGAAGGCCAGATGTCCTTCAGATACACCGGCTGGCCGTCGCTGCCGGTGCCCAGCGGCTCCTTGGTGAGGTCGATGTCCAGCGTGCCGGCCAGGGCGTAGGCGACCACCAGCGGCGGCGAGGCCAGGTAGTTCATCTTCACTTCCGGATGCACGCGGCCCTCGAAGTTGCGGTTGCCCGACAGCACCGAGGCCACCGCGAGGTCGCCTTCGGCGATGCCCTTGCTGATCTCCGCCGGCAGCGGGCCGGAGTTGCCGATGCAGGTGGTGCAGCCGTAGCCGACGATGTAGAAGCCGACCTTTTCCAGCTCCTTGAGCAAGCCGGTCTTCTCCAGGTAGTCGGTGACCACCTTGGAGCCCGGGCCGATCGAGGTCTTCACCCACGGTTGCGCCTTCAGGCCCTTGGCCGCGGCCTTCTTGGCCAGCAGGCCGGCGCCGAGCATCACGCTCGGGTTGGAGGTGTTGGTGCAGGAGGTGATGGCGGCGATCACCACGGCGCCGTCGCCGAGCTTGAAGGACTCGCCGTCCTTGACCACGCGCACGCCCCCGTCGGTGAGGTCGTTGGCCGGGTTGCCGATGGCGGAGGAGCCGCCCTCGGCGATGTAGTTGGCCGTTTCCGCGTTGCGTGGCTTGCGGTTGGTGGTGAGCGGGCCCACCGCATCGCGGAAGCTCTTCTGCACGCCTTCCAGCAGCACCCGGTCCTGCGGGCGCTTGGGGCCGGCCAGCGAGGGCCGGACGTCGGCCAGGTCCAGCTCCAGCGTGGTGCTGAAGCGAGGCTCCACCGCGTTCTCGTCGTGCCACAGGCCCTGGGCCTTGGCATAGGCTTCCACCAGCCTGATCTGCTCTTCGCTGCGGCCGGACAGGCGCAGGTAGTTCAGCGCCTCCTGGTCGACGGGGAAGATGCCGCAGGTGGCGCCGTACTCGGGCGCCATGTTGCCGATGGTGGCGCGGTCGGCCAGCGGCAGGTGCTTGAGGCCCTCGCCGAAGAACTCCACGAACTTGCCCACCACGCCGAGCTTGCGCAGCATCTGGGTCACGGTGAGCACCAGGTCGGTGGCGGTGACGCCCTCGGACAGCTTGCCGGTGAGCTTGAAGCCGACCACCTGGGGAATCAGCATGGAGGAGGGCTGGCCCAGCATGGCCGCCTCGGCCTCGATGCCGCCCACGCCCCAGCCCAGCACGCCGATGCCGTTGATCATGGTGGTGTGCGAGTCGGTGCCGAACACGGTGTCGGGGTAGGCCCAGGCCTGGCCATCCTTGTCGGCGGTGAACACCACGCGGGCGAGGTGTTCCAGGTTCACCTGGTGCACGATGCCGGTGCGCGGTGGCACCACCTTGAAGTTGTCGAAGGCCTTCTGGCCCCAGCGCAGGAACGCGTAGCGCTCCTGGTTGCGGTGGAATTCGATCTCGACGTTCTTCTCCAATGCGGATTCGGAACCGTACACGTCCACCTGGACGGAGTGGTCGATCACCAGCTCGGCCGGCGCTAGCGGATTGATCTGCTTGGCATCGCCGCCGAGCTTCACCACCGCATCGCGCATGGCGGCCAGGTCCACCACGCAGGGCACGCCGGTGAAGTCCTGCAACACCACGCGGGCGGGCATGAAGGCGATCTCGGTATCCGGCTCGGCCTTGGCGTCCCAGCGGGCGACGGCCTCGATTTCCTTGGCGGTGACGTTCACGCCGTCCTCGTGGCGCAACAGGTTCTCAAGCAGGATCTTCAGCGAGTAGGGCAGGGTCTTGAGGTCGAAGCGATGGCCGAGCTTGGCGAGGCTGGCGATCTGGTACTGGCTGCCGTTGACGGTAAGGGTGTCGCGGGTGGCGAATGAATCCAGCATGGGCTAACTCCTGTTACTTGAGTCTGGCGAACGCACGAGGCGTAGCTTGGGGATCCTAAGGCACGGAACGTGAGGGGAATTGCAAGGGCGGCGCAGATCACCATCCGTGTCGTCATCCTGGCCTGCGCCGGAATGACGAGTAATGGGGTTGGGGCAAGCCTTTCTCCCTGCGATACATGCACTGTCTCCCAGTTTGGGCCAAAAGCCGGGTCACGCAAGAGACCCGGTCAGGGATTGCGCCACAGACCCATTGCAAGATTTCGAACGCAGGCGGAAGCGTTGTCTTGCGTTGCGGCACCAAGGGCCCGGCTGGCAAAATGATGGGCTGTCACGCCGCCCCCGAAGCGGCTGGCGACAAGACCTTGCGCCTTGTCGAGCGCCGGTAGCGGCCCTGCGGAACCTCCCTCGGGCGATCTCCGCTGCGATGGCGAAAGCCACCGCTCGCTGCCCCTTACGTTGTTCACCGGACGAGACCACATGCTTAACGCCTACCGCCAACATGTCGCCGAGCGCGCCGCGCTGGGTATCCCGCCGCTGCCGCTGTCGGCCCAGCAGACCGCCGAACTGATCGAGCTGCTGAAGAACCCGCCCGCCGGCGAGGAAGCCTTCCTGGTCGAGCTGATTACCCATCGCGTGCCGGCCGGCGTGGACGACGCGGCCAAGGTCAAGGCGTCCTACCTGGCGGCCGTGGCGTTCGGCACCGAAAAGAGCCCGCTGATCCCGCGCGAGAAGGCCACGGAACTGCTCGGCACCATGCTGGGCGGCTACAACATCCATCCGCTGATCGAGCTGCTGGACGACGCGCAGCTGGGCGGCATCGCCGCCGACGCGCTGAAGAAGACCCTGCTGATCTTCGACGCCTTCCACGACGTGAAGGAAAAGGCGGACAAGGGCAACGCCAACGCCCAGGCCGTGCTCAAGAGCTGGGCCGATGCCGAATGGTTCACCAGCCGTCCGGAAGTGCCCGAGAGCCTGACCATCACCGTGTTCAAGGTGCCTGGCGAGACCAATACCGACGACCTGTCGCCGGCGCCGGACGCCACCACCCGCCCGGACATCCCGCTGCACGCGCTGGCCATGCTGAAGAACAAGCGCGAGGGCGCGCCGTTCCAGCCGGAGGAGGATGGCAAGCGCGGCCCCGTCGCGTTCATCGAATCGTTGAAGGAAAAGGGCCACCTGGTCGCCTATGTCGGCGACGTGGTCGGCACCGGCTCCAGCCGCAAGTCCGCCACCAACTCGGTGCTGTGGTTCACCGGCGAGGACATTCCCTTCATCCCGAACAAGCGCTTCGGCGGCGTGTGCCTTGGCAGCAAGATCGCCCCCATCTTCTACAACACCATGGAAGACGCCGGCGCCTTGCCGATCGAGCTGGACGTGTCGCAGATGGAGATGGGCGACGTGGTCGAGCTGCGCCCCTACGAGGGCAAGGCGCTGAAGAACGGCCAGGTGATCGCCGAGTTCCAGGTGAAGTCCGACGTGCTGTTCGACGAGGTGCGCGCCGGCGGCCGCATCCCGCTGATCATCGGCCGCGGCCTCACCGCCAAGGCGCGCGAGGCGCTGGGTCTGCCGGTCTCCACCCTGTTCCGCCTGCCGCAGCAACCGGCCGATACCGGCAAGGGCTACACCCTGGCGCAGAAGATGGTCGGCCGCGCCTGTGGCCTGCCGGAAGGCCAGGGCATCCGTCCGGGCACCTATTGCGAGCCGAAGATGACCTCGGTGGGTTCGCAGGACACCACTGGCCCGATGACCCGCGACGAGCTGAAGGACCTGGCCTGCCTGGGCTTCTCGGCCGACCTCGTCATGCAGTCGTTCTGCCATACCGCCGCCTACCCGAAGCCGGTGGACGTCAAGACCCACCACGAGCTGCCCGCCTTCATCTCCACCCGCGGCGGCATCAGCCTGCGCCCGGGCGACGGCGTGATCCACTCCTGGCTCAACCGCATGCTGCTGCCCGACACCGTGGGCACCGGCGGCGACAGCCACACCCGCTTCCCGATCGGCATCTCGTTCCCGGCCGGCTCCGGCCTGGTGGCTTTCGCCGCCGCCACCGGCGTGATGCCGCTGGACATGCCCGAATCGGTGCTGGTGCGCTTCAAGGGCGAGCTGCAGCCTGGCGTGACCCTGCGCGACCTGGTCAATGCCATTCCGCTGTATGCCATCAAGCAGGGCCTGCTGACGGTGGCCAAGCAGGGCAAGAAGAACATCTTCTCCGGCCGCATCCTGGAGATCGAGGGCCTGCCGAACCTCAAGGTGGAGCAGGCGTTCGAGCTGTCCGACGCCTCGGCCGAGCGCTCCGCCGCCGGCTGCACGGTGCATTTGGACAAGGCGCCGATCATCGAATACATCAACAGCAACATCACGCTGCTGAAATACATGATCGCCCAGGGCTACCAGGACGCCCGCAGCCTGCAGCGCCGCATCAAGGCGATGGAGGCATGGCTGGCCAACCCGCAGTTGCTGGAGCGCGACGCGGACGCCGAGTACGCCGCCGTGATCGAGATCGACCTGGCCGACGTGCACGAGCCCATCGTGGCCTGCCCGAACGACCCGGACGACGTGAAGACCCTGTCCGACGTGGCCGGTGCCAAGATCGACGAGGTGTTCATCGGCTCGTGCATGACCAATATCGGCCACTTCCGCGCCGCGTCGAAGCTGCTGGAAGGCAAGCGCGACATCCCGACCAAGCTGTGGGTGGCCCCGCCGACCAAGATGGACCAGCAGCAGCTCACCGAGGAAGGCCACTACGGCGTGCTCGGCACTGCCGGTGCTCGCATGGAAATGCCGGGCTGCTCGCTGTGCATGGGCAACCAGGCGCAGGTGCGCGAGGGCGCCACAGTGTTCTCCACCTCCACCCGCAACTTCCCCAACCGCCTCGGCAAGAACTCCAACGTGTACCTGGGTTCGGCGGAGCTGGCCGCGATCTGCTCGCGCCTGGGCCGCATCCCGACCAAGGACGAGTACATGGCGGACATCGGCGTGATCAACGCCAACGGCACCAAGATCTACCGCTACATGAACTTCGACCAGATCGCCGACTACCAGCAGGTGGCGGAGACGGTGGACGCGTAAGCGGAATAGCGAGAGGGTGATTCACCCCACAAAAAGCCCGGCCTTGTGCCGGGCTTTTTTTGTTTTTCCTTGCTACACCTGTGGGAGCGCACCCTGTGCGCGACGGCGGCATGTCGATATCGCCGCTCCGTAGGTCTGTCGCGCACAGGGTGCGCTCCCACAAGGGGGCTCTCGGTGCTGGCGATCAACCCCGCGCCGCCTGCCGTCGTTTATGCTTGCGCCCGTCACACCACCGGTCCGCAGGCAGCGCATGATTTCCAGCCATCTTTCGGTAGTCTCGCTGCGCGACCTGATGCTGGTGCAGGCGGTGCGCCGCCAGGGCAGCTTCAACAGCGCGGCGCGGGCCATGCACATCAGCCCCTCGGGGCTGTCGCACCAGGTGCAGAAGGTGGAGCAGGCGCTGGGCGCGCCGCTGTTCGAGCGGGGCGGCCGCCGCGTGGTGCCCACGGCGGGCGGCCAACGCTTGCTGGAACAGATCGACGCCGTGCTGGCCGCGGCCGAGCACCTGCAGCAGGTGGCACGCGCCGGCGAGGTGGCCTTCGGGGGCGAGTTGCGGCTGGGCGTGCCGGCCTCGCTGGGGCCCTACCTGCTGCCGCACCTGATCGGGCCGTTTCCCCAGCATTTCCCCGGCACGCGGCTCAGCCTGTCCGAAGGCAAGCCGCGCGGTCTGCTGCGCCGCCTCAACGAGGGCGAGCTGGACGCGGTGCTGGCGCCGCGCGTGGCGCCGGTCAGCGGCATCGCCATGCGCCCCTTGTTCTTCGAGCCATGGGAAGTGATGTTCCGTGCCGATCACTCTCTGGCCGGCAAGCGCAGCGTGGCGCTGGAACAGTTGCAGGCCGGCGAGGCCACGCTGATGACCGAAAGCCACTGCGAGGACGTATTGGGCGGCGGCCACGTGCAGGACGTGAGCCTGGAAAGCCTGGCGGCGCTGGTCGGCTTGCGCGGCGGCTATGCCCTGGTGCCGGCGTTGGCGCACGACAGGCTGGCCTCGATGCCCAATATCGTGCTGGCCAAGCTCAAGGGCCAGGCACCGGGGCGCGAGATCGCGCTGTACTGGCGCGAGGCATCGCCGTGGCATGCCGACCTGCAGGACTTCGCTGTGTTGTTGCGCAGGCTGGCGAAACAACGGCCGGGCTTGCGGCTGGCGGACGAGGCGGGCTGAAGCTTTATAGCCGTCATCCCGGCCTGCGCCGGGATGACGAGCGATGATGTTGCCGAGTGAGCCACTCTCCCGCCGGGAGAGGGAGAGGCGGGTTCGAACTCGCCGTGACGTTCAGGTCGTCTCAGAAATCCAGCTCCTGCGACGCGCACAGGTAATCCATCATCGGCGCAAGACGCTTGAACCGGTCCACTACCCAGGGCAGCAGTTCGGCGGAGCAGGCCAGTTTCTCGTCGAAGCCTTCGCCGCAGGCGAAGTCCTTGCGCTTGAGGTCGTCGATCAGTTCATGCTCCGGATCGAAGCCGCGTGGCGGGCGGGTCAGCGATTCGCCCCAGAACTCGAAATGCTCGCGGAAAGCCTTGCCGCGCGTGGCCCGCTTCCACGCCTCCGGATTGTCGGCGAGGAAGGCGCGGATGCGCTTGAGCGCGTCCGGCTCCGGATGCCACATGCCGCCGCCGGCGAAGCTGTCGCCGGGCTGGATGTGCATGTAGAACGCCGGCGCGGGGATTTCATGCCGGCGCTCGTGGAAGAAACGCGCGCCCTGCCACGGCTTGTACGGCTGCTTGTCGTTGCTGTAGCGCGTGTCGCGGTAGATGCGGAACAGCGAGCCGCCGTTCTTGCGCGGATCGGCGCGGTAGTGCGGGCTGATCTTCGCCAGCGGCGCCTGCAGGTCGGCGATCAGCGCCAGGAACGGTTCGCGCACGTCGTGCTCATAGTCGTCCTTGTGCGCCTGGAACCACTCGCGGTTGTTGTTGCGGGCCAGCGAGCGCAGGAAACGGAAAGCGGCGGGTGTGAAATAGGCGTTCGGCATGATGGCGTCAGGCGGGAAGTGGCAAGGACTCGGCGGCCAACTGCTCGCCCCACAGCTGCAACTGGTCGAGCAGGGCGAGCTTGCCTTGCTGGGCCGGGTCGGCGCGCAGCACGGCGAGGCGGGCGAAGTAATCGTCGAGGGTGAGGTCGGTCAGGGCCGTGTGCCTGGTCAGGCGGTCGTGGCGGAAATGGTGCCAGCGCGCCTGTTCCTCGGCATCGAGCGTTTCCGGCCAGTTGCGCGCGCGGTAGCGGAACAGCAGTTCCGGATAGCGCGGGTCGCGGAACGGAAACGCGCGCTGCCCCAACTGCCCCGGCGGCGTGCCGCGCACTTCGGCCAGCAGGCGCTTGTCGGCGTCGGGCAGGAAGCCGCTGTACAGGGCCAGCTCGGGATCCTCCGGCGGCGGCAGCTCGGCCGCGCGCTGGAACACGCGGCGCAGCTTGGCGGCGAGGCCCTCGGCGGAGGCAAGCATGTCGCGGTGCGCGTGGGCGCGCTCCAGGTCGATCTGCAGGCGAGCGAGGTCCACGCCCTTGAGCACCGACAGTGGCGCCAGCGCGGGCGCCCGGTTGGCGCGCACGGTGCGCAGCGGAATGCGCGAGACGCCTTCGGGCAGGTCAGCGCGCGCGGTGAAGATGCGGTCGGCGATCTCGTCCTCGTCCAGCGCCAGCCAATCGGAGGGATCGGTGGCCAGGTCGTAGGCGATGATCTCGGCGGGCCGGCTCGGATGTGCAGCCAGCGGCACGATCACGGCCAGGCAATGCCGGCTGGCGGGATAGCGCGAGGATACGTGCACCACCGGCGTCATCGCCGCCACGTCCAGCAGCTCGAACACGCGCTGCTTGCGACGCAGGTTGAAGTACCATTCCCACAACCGTGGCTGGCGCACGCGGATCAGCCGCGCCAGCTCGATCAGGGCGTGCACGTCCGACAGCGCGTCGTGCGCGCGCTCCTGCTGCAAGTGGTTGGCTGCCGCCAGGTGTTCCAGCTTGAAGCTCGGCGTGCCGTCCTCGCGCTGCGGCCACACGATGCCCTCGGGTCGCAGCGCCTGGCACATGCGCGCCAGGTCGATCAGGTCCCAGCGCGAGTTGCCGTTCTCCCATTCGCGCCCATAGGGCTCGAACATGTTGCGGTAGAGCAGTTGCCGGGTTACCTCGTCGTCGAAGCGCAGCGAGTTGTAGCCCACGCCGCAGGTGCCGGGCTGGGCCAGTTGCTCGTGCACGCGGGCGGCGAAATCCGCCTCGATCACGCCCTCGCGCTCGGCCTGCTGCGGGGTGATGCCGGTGATCAGGCAGGCCTCGGGATGCGGCGGCATCTCCCGCGGCGGCTTGCCGAAGAACATCACCGGCTCGCCCACGATCTCCAGTTCCAGGGTGGTGCGGATGCCGGCGAACTGCACCGGACGGTCGCGCCACGGATCGGCGCCGAAGGTCTCGTAATCGTGCCAGAAGAAGGTCTGCATGCCGGCGATCATCGCATGGCCACGCGGCGGGCTTCACCCGTCCAGGTCAGAAAACACAGGTCCGGTGGGGAGCCTGCTGCTAGACTTCGCGACCAGGAGGACGCATGAGCCAAGCGAACGACGACAATCTGATCTGGATCGATCTGGAAATGACCGGGCTCGATACGGACAACGACTCCATCCTCGAGATCGCCACCATCGTCACCGACAAGGACCTGCGCATACTCGCCGAGGGCCCGGTGTTCGCGATCCGCCACGCGCTGGAGCGGCTGGAAGGCATGGACGCCTGGAACCGCAACCAGCACCGCCGGTCCGGCCTGTGGGACCAGGTGGTCGCCTCGGCGGACGACCACGCCGCGGCCGAACGGGCCACGCTGGAGTTCCTCAAGGACTGGGTGCCGCCGGGCAAGTCGCCGATGTGCGGCAACTCGATCTGCCAGGACCGCCGCTTCCTGCATCGCCAGATGCCACGGTTGGAGCGCTACTTCCACTACCGCAACCTCGACGTATCCACCTTGAAGGAACTGGCGCGCCGCTGGGCGCCCATGATCGGCAAGGGCTTCGCCAAGGAATCGGCGCATACCGCGCTGTCGGATATCCGCGATTCCATCGACGAGCTGCGCTACTACCGCCAGTTCATGGGCCCGCTGGGCGGCGAACGCTGACCTGCCACCGGAAAGCCGCCATGTCCCTCGACGACTTGTTCGCCCCCGTGCTCGATTGCGCCGGCCGGCCCCTGAAGCTGGACCGGCCGCGCGTGGTGGGCATCCTCAACGTCACGCCCGACTCGTTTTCCGACGGCGGCAGCCACGCCAGCGTCGAGGACGCCGTGGCGCATGGCCTGCGCCTGGTGGAGGAGGGCGCGGACATGCTCGACGTCGGCGGCGAATCGACCCGCCCCGGTGCCGCCGAGGTGCCGCTGGAAGAAGAACTGCGCCGCGTGGTGCCGGTGCTGGAGCAACTGGCCGCGCGCACCACGGTGCCGCTGGCCGTGGATACCTCCAAGCCCGAGGTGATGCGCGCCGCCGTGGCCGCCGGCGCGGGCATGGTCAACGACGTCTACGCGCTGCGCCGCGAAGGCGCGCTGGATGCCGCGGCGGAACTCGGCGTGCCGGTGTGCCTGATGCATATGCTGGGCGAGCCGCGCAGCATGCAGGACGACCCGCATTACGACGACGTGGTGGGCGAGGTGCATCGTTTCCTCGCCGACCGCCTGTTCGCCTGCGAGATAGCCGGCATCGACCGCCGCAAGGTGATGGTCGATCCCGGCTTCGGCTTCGGCAAGACGCTGGAGCACAACCTGGCGCTGCTGCGCGCGCTGGATCGCTTCGCCAACCTGGGCGGTGGCGTCTACGTGGGATTGTCGCGCAAGTCGATGATCGGCGCCCTGACCGGCCGGCAGGTGCCGGCGGAGCGCGCGGCCGGCTCGGTCGCCGCCGCGCTGATCGCAGTGCAGCGTGGCGCGCGCCTGGTGCGCGTGCATGATGTGGCGGCCACGGTCGATGCGCTGGCGGTATGGCGCGCGGTGCATGCGGGCGATATGCCGCCGCGCCGCGACGACAAGCCGTCCGCGCCGCGCTGGCCGGACGACGAATAACCACGAACAAGGACAGGCCTGGCGCGGCCAGTACGACGCCGGCCGGGAGCCAAGGCCATGACACAACGCAAGTATTTCGGAACCGACGGCATCCGTGGCCTGGTGGGTCAGTGGCCGATCAGCGCGGACTTCATGTTGAAGCTGGGGCGCGCGCTCGGCGTGGTGCTGGCGCGGCACGGCCATGAGCGGCCGAAGGTGCTGATCGGCAAGGACACCCGCGTCTCCGGCTACATGTTCGAGTCGGCGCTGGAAGCCGGCCTGGTGGCGGCGGGCGCGGACGTCGGCCTGCTCGGCCCCATGCCGACGCCGGCGGTGGCCTTCCTCACGCGCTCGCTGCGCGCCGATGCCGGCATCGTCATCAGTGCCTCGCACAACCCGCACCACGACAACGGCATCAAGTTCTTCTCCGCCCACGGCGAGAAGCTCTCCGACGAGATCGAGCTGGCCATCGAGGAAGAACTGGCGCTGGATTTCACCACCGTGCCGTCGGAGCGGCTGGGCAAGGCCGTGCGCATCGCCGACGCGGTCACGCGCTATGCCGAGTTCTGCAAGTCCACTGTGGCCGAGGATTTCAGCCTGCGCGGCCTGAAGATCGTGCTGGACTGCGCCAACGGCGCCACCTACCAGGTCGCGCCCAAGGTGTTCGCCGAACTGGGCGCCCAGGTCAGCGCCATCGGCGACCGGCCCGACGGCTTCAATATCAACCGCGAGGTCGGCTCCACCCATCCACAGGCGCTGCAGCGCGCGGTGGCGGAGCAGGGCGCGGACATCGGCATCGCCTTCGACGGCGACGGCGACCGCTTGCAGCTGGTGGACCGCCACGGCGTGCTGGCCGATGGCGACGACATCCTCTACGTGCTGGCCCACGCCTGGCATGCCCAGGGCCTGCTGCAGGGGCCGGTGGTCGGCACCCTGATGAGCAACTACGGCCTGCAACTGGCGCTGGGCGAGCTGGACGTGGCGCTGATCCGCGCCAACGTGGGCGACCGCTACGTACTGCAGCAGCTCAAGGCGCACGGCGGCAACCTGGGCGGCGAGACTTCCGGCCATATCCTGTGCCTGGACCGGGCCACCACCGGCGACGGCATCGTCTCGGCGCTGGCGGTGCTGGAGGCCCTGGGCCAGTTGGGCAAGGACCTGGCCGAGGCGCGCCAGGGCCTGCACAAGCTGCCGCAGATCATGATCAACGTGCGCGCCGAGGGCGTCCGCGAGGCGCTGGGCAGCGAAGCGGTGAAGGCTGCCCTGGCCGAGACCGAGGGCGCGCTGGCCGGCCGCGGCCGCGTGGTGCTGCGCGCCTCCGGCACCGAGCCGCTGGTGCGCGTGACGGTCGAGGCCGCCAATGAGGCCGAGGTGCGCCAGTTGGCCGAGAGGCTGGCCGATGTCGTAAAATCCGCAGCCGAACGCTCGTGAGCCTGTAACACCCAGGTCGCCAAGGATTGGCCCGACGTGCCCCGCCCCTGCGGTGGCGGACAGACAAGTGGACCGCACGCACAACCTGTGGACAAGCCATGAAGAAAGTTCCGACCCTCGACATCCGTCGATACGATACCGACCGCGCCGCGTTCGTGGCCGAGCTGGGTGCTGCCTACCGCGAGTACGGTTTCTGTTGCATCAGCGGCCACGGCATCCCGCGGGAGTTGATCGACGGCGCCTATGACACTTTCCAGCGTTTCTTCGCGCTGCCGACCGATGCCAAGCTGAAGTACCACGTGCCCGGCACCGGCGGCGCGCGCGGCTACACGCCGTACAAGGTGGAGACGGCCAAGGACAGCAAATACGCCGACCTCAAGGAGTTCTGGCACATCGGCCGCGAGATCCCGCGCGATTCGAAGTTCGCCGACGTGATGCCGCCGAATATCTGGCCGGCCGAGGTGGAGGACTTCAAGCAGTACGGCTACGGCCTGTTCGAGGCGCTGGACCAGCTCGGCTCGCGCGTGCTGCGCGCGCTGGCGCTGCACATCGGCCTGCCGGAGCACTTCTTCGACGACAAGATCGACCAGGGCAACTCCATCCTGCGCCCGATCCACTACCCGCCGATCACGGAAGAGAACGTGCCCAATGTGCGCGCCGGTGCGCACGAGGACATCAACTTCATCACCCTGCTGGTCGGCGCCAGCGCCGAGGGCCTGGAAGTGCTCACCCGCGAAGGCGAGTGGCTGCCCATCACCACCGAGGGCGACGCCATCGTGGTGAACATCGGCGACATGCTGCAGCGCCTGACCAACCACGTATACCCGTCCACCACCCACCGCGTGGTGAACCCGCCGAACGAGAACGCCCGCAAGCCGCGCTACTCGGTGCCGTACTTCTTGCATCCGAACCCGGACGTGGTGCTCGACCCGCTGCCACAGACCGTCACGGCCGACAACCCGAGCCGCTACGACACCAGCATCACCTCGCACGAGTACCTGCTGCAGCGCCTGCGCGAGATCAAGCTGATCTAGGGCCAGTTCGCGCTACCACCTTCACCCCCTCCCAGCCTCCCCCTGCGAGCAAGGGGAGGAGCCAAAAGCATGCCGCTTTGCTCCCTCCCCTGCGTGCAGGGGAGGGTTGGGGAGGGGTAACCAGCCGCGCGGAGACCTTACTATCGCACCGGGCGGATGTTTCCCAGGCTGGCATAGCGCGTGTTTACGGCGCCGTTGCCTGCGCCCGGTAGCGCTTCGATTCCCGCGCCGACAGCCATAGCGTCAGCCGGTCCGGCAGCAGTTTCACCAGGGCCTTGATAAAGCGGTTGACCCCACCGGTCACGTGCACCACCTCGCCGCGCTCCACCGCGTCGTGGCCTTCGCGTACCACCGCCTCGGCGGTTTGCCACATGAAGCCGGGCAGCTTGTTCATCAGCTCGCGCGTGCCGGTGACGTCGTGGAATTCCGACCAGGTGAAGCCTGGGCACAAGGCGCACACGTGGATGCCGAGGTGGCGGTTCTCCAGCGCCAGCGACTGCGAGAACTTGATCAGGTAGGCCTTGCTCGCCGCATACAGCGTGTGGCCGGCCGAGCCCGGCACGTGGCCGGCGAGCGAGGCCACGTTGATAATGCGGCCATAGCCGCGCTCGCGCATGCCGGGCAGCAGCCGCCAGGCCAGCTCGGTGGGAGCGGTCATCAGTACGCGGATAAAGGCCTCATGGACGGGCCAGTCGTTCGATTCGAAGGTGCCGGGCACGCCATAGCCGGCGTTGTTGACCAGCCAGTCCACCGCCAGACCACGTGCAGCCAGCGCATCGCACAGCGCGGCCACGGCCTGGGGATCGGCCAGGTCGGCCGGCAACACGGTGACGTTGCGCTGGTAGCGGGTCCGCAGTTCCCCGGCCAGGGCCTCCAGGCGCTCGGTGCGGCGGGCCGTGAGCACCAGGTCGTGCCCGCGCGCGGCAAGATCCCGCGCAAAGGCGGCGCCGATGCCGGCGGAAGCGCCGGTGACCAGCGTCAGGGGGCGGGCGGCGGTCATCAAGTGGTCTCCTTGTGGTTGTTTCGATTTTTGCCCATGCAGCAATGGCTTGTCAGTCATGCATTGCCAGTGGCATGGTCGCTCGCTAAGCTTTCGGGTTTACATGCAAGGGATGTAAAGGCATGCGCAAGAAATTCGTCGCCGGCAACTGGAAGATGCATGGAAGCCGCAGTATGGCGGCTGCGCTGGTCGGCGACATCGTGGCGGCCCTGCCGACCGCAATCGACGTGGCGGTGTTTCCCCCCTTTCCCTATCTCGGCGAACTGGCCAGCCAGCACGCTGGCTCGGGCCTGGGTTTCGGCGGGCAGGACGTGAGCGAGCACGAGGGGCAGGGCGCTTATACCGGCGAGGTATCCGCCGCGATGCTGGCGGACGTGGGCGCGCAATGGGTGCTGGTGGGGCATTCCGAGCGCCGCCAGTACCACCGCGAGAGCGACAAGCTGGTGGCCCGCAAATTCGCCGCCGCGCTGGCCGGCGGCCTGACCCCGATCCTGTGCGTGGGCGAGACGCTGGCCGAGCGCGAGACCGGCCTCACCGAGGCCGTGGTGGCGCGCCAACTGAGGGCGGTGATCGAGCTGAACGGCATCGCCGGCTTCGACACCGCGGTGATCGCCTACGAGCCGATCTGGGCCATCGGCACCGGCCATACCGCCGCGCCGGAACATGCCCAGCACGTCCACGCGTTCATCCGTAGCCAACTGGAAAAAGAAGATGCTATGATTGCCCGTCTGACTCGGCTGCTTTATGGCGGCAGCGTCAAAGCGGCGAATGCTGCGGATTTGTTCGCGCAACCGGACGTGGATGGTGGGTTGATCGGGGGCGCCTCGCTGGCGGCGGCTGATTTCCTGGGTATCTGCGCGGCGGCCCACTGAGCGCTACGGACTCTTAGAGAACCATGTTCGTCATCTTCAGCGTCTTCTACATTCTGATCGCCGCGGCGATGATCGTGCTGATCCTGATGCAGCGCGGCGCAGGTGCGGACGCGGGCTCCGGTTTCGGCGGCGGCGCTTCCGCCACCGTGTTCGGCGCGCGTGGCTCGTCCAGCTTCCTGACCCGTACCACGGCGGTGCTGGCGGCACTGTTCTTCGCGCTCAGCCTCGGCATGGGCATCTACCTTGGCCACCATGGTTCGCAGCAAGGTAGCGGCAGCGATCTCGGCGTGATGTCCGGTCTTGCCAACAAGCCGGCTGCCACGCAGAATGCGCAGCCCGCCGCGCCGGCCAACGCGGAAATCCCGCAGGCCACCAAGCCTGCCGCCGGCGACGTCCCGGCCGCCATGGCCCCGGCCAAGTCCGCGGGCGACGTGCCGCAGGCGACGGAACCGAAGAAAAACTAAGCAAGACACCTGCCCAGGTGGCGGAATTGGTAGACGCACTACCTTGAGGTGGTAGCGCCGAGAGGCGTGGGGGTTCGAGTCCCCCCTTGGGCACCAATCGAAGTTTCACCGAGTCTCAGCGAGTCTCATGAAACGCACTAAACCCCGCTACAGCGGGGTTTTTTGTGCGCGCGAGTCGCAGGGTGTCTCAGTGAATCCCAGAATGTTGTGTATGCTCTTGTGTATGGATATGGATTTCATACACAAAACGGTCGCGTTGAGGGCCAGCGGACAAATGCGTGAGCGTGGTTCCACGCCACCCCATACTTGGCTGAACGATGGAAAATGCTGCAGGATAGGCCTGATTGGCTACACGAGACGATTTTCTATACCAGGCCAGGTGTCACCGTCCACTAATGCTGGTTGGCGGTTAGCGCCGGCGAAAGTAGCTATTGAAGGTGCTGCAGGAGGCAGGCCGATGTTTGCCCAGCTGCAGGTTAGCTAAACCCGGACGGCAAGCGAAATTGGGGGAAGGGATGAGCAACACGATAGAAACTATTTGGGGCGGACCTACCAAACGGTTCTTTGTTTCGATGTTGACCCGCGACATCGAGTTAAAGGATGCGATCCTCGATCTGATTGATAACTCGGTGGATGGGGCTACTCGCCAGCTCAAGGGGAAGGTGAGTAAGGCCAACGCATACAAAGGCTACGAGACTCGCCTGTCTCTTTCATCCAAATCCTTTGATATTGCGGACAACTGTGGCGGCATCCCAAAAGAAGCAGTCAAAGATGCTTTCTTACTTGGTCGTCCCAAGATCGACAAGGATCAAGGTATACCTACGATCGGCATGTACGGCATCGGGATGAAGCGCGCCATCTTCAAGATCGGACGCGAAGCAGAAGTTGAGTCGCGTGCGGATGATGGCGCATTCGCGGTGTCCTACACGACTGACTGGCTGAATCCGGAAAGTGAAGATTGGGATCTACCGATTCGAAATGTACGGAACGCGGCCAAGAAGGGCGTGACCATAGTTATCCCGAGCCTGAAGAAGGAGATAGCCCGGCTCTTTGCGAACGAGTCATTTCTGAACTCGTTGAAAGCTGCCATCGCAGAGCATTTTGGCTATTTGATCCAGAAGGGTTTCTCAATCTTTGTCAACGGCGAAGAAATTCGTCCACAGACACTTCAGTTGTATTTTACCGAACCCTCGAAGAAGGGCGGGATACGGCCGTACGACTTCGAAGCTGACGAGAACGGCGTGCATGTAAAAGTTTCCGTAGGCTTCTTCCGGTCTCTTACTCGTCAGGAAGAGATCGATGAGGCTGCTACGAAACCGGAAACGGTCCATGCTGGCATATCGGTGATATGCAATGATCGACTCGTCCTGCTGAATGACAAAACCAGCAAAACCGGCTGGGGCGATGGTGGCGTTCCAAGGTACCACCCGCAGTTTCGTAGTATTTCGGGCTTCATCATCTTTTCGACGGATGACCCGGAAAAGTTGCCGATCTCTACCACCAAGAGAGATCTTGATGTGGGTGAGGAAATCTACCTCTTCGCACGGCAGTACTGCATGGAAGGCCTGAGAGAATTCACTTCCTTCACCAATAAATGGAAGGGGATGGAGGAAGAGGCGGATAAGTTCTTTGAAGAGGCAAAAAGAAAGGATGCGCGCACACATGTGAGCCTGGCGGCAACACATGGAAGCAAGGTGCGTGGTCGAACGAACGCCAAGAAGTATGTCGCGAATCTGCCCGTGCCTGAAGTGCGAAATCCGTTGCGCAGGATATCCTTCGCAAAGAAGGAAGATGTTGTTCGCGAAGTTGCCAACTACCTGTTTGGTGATAACGACGTAAAGCCATCGGTTGTCGGTGAAGAGTGCTTTGATCGAGTCCTCAAGGAATGCAAGAAATGAGTGGCTCGGACATTCCTTACCAGTTGCGGCCTAGTAAGTTCATCGACCGCCAGATATTCGTAGAGCTTCTTGGGCGACTCATACAATCTCGGGGGCCAGAGGCATACATCTATATTTCGATGGGTGGAAGACATCTTGTTGACCACTACGCTGTATACAAGGACTTGGGAATCAAGGCCCAGTTCTCCTTTGACAACGACAAAAACCAAGTTGCGCGGCAAGCATTCAATCGGCCGACGGACACGACAGTTTGCGCAACCATGGACTCCGCGGATTTGCCATCAAAACTGGATGAAATTGCTGGGAAATTCCCTTCCAAGCGCAATTTCATCATATGGCTTGACTACACGGGGACAGATCACAAGGCTCAGCTACAAGAAGCGGAAGAGGTTCTGGTAAGGCTGCGGCATGGGGACGTGTTCAGAATCACAATGAACGCTAATCTCAAGTGTCTGAAGGAGGGTTCGTCGGGAAATCCAGCGGAGAGGGCCAAGAAGCGGGCGGACACACTTCGGAGTCGGCTCGGAGGAGCAAATGTCCCAACATCTGTCACTGTGATCGATGACGATCCTCTGTCCTTGGCGAGAGTGTTAGCTCAATGTGTGGCGCTCATGGCTAGTAAGGCGAAGCTGCGAGAACCCAGTCTAAACTTTGTTCCAGTTCTCACCACTTCCTATGCTGACGGGCAGCGCATGCTAACCATGACCTGTGTCGTATCCGAGCAGGGGCATGCTGAGATTTTTCCGAATGCAAATTTCAAGCGCTGGGCATTTGCGCGCAGGACGTGGGACGACATTCAAGATATTTCAGTGCCTGTGCTCTCGGCTAAAGAACGTTTTCGACTTGATGCAAATCTCAAAAAATCTGGCAAGAAGATGTTGACAGCACTTCGATTCCTTCCGGCCGAGAACGAAGAACAGTCGTTGCTTGAGCTAGCCAGCTATAAGAAATTTCAACGCTTCTACCCCGCATTTCGCCACGTTGACGACTGAGGCTACTTCTCGGCAGTTGGCTATTCAGTGGGCCCCTTGCGTGCGGAATTTTCGTCGGAGGAGCTTCATTGTCTGCTCAAGGGTCGTAATCTGACATTGCCAGATTATGACCACTTTCCATCCCATCGCTTCTAGCTGAGCATAATTCCTTAGATCTCGCGCGACGTTCGTCTTGAACTTGTTCGACCAAAATTCCTTGTTGGATTTTGGAGGTTGCGCCTTGGGACAGTTGCGATGCTGATGCCAATAGCAGCCATTGACGAACACGACGGTTTTCCATCGAGGAAGAACGAGATCTGGTGTTCCCGGTAGCTGTTTTGCATGTAGACGAAAGCGTAGCCCGAGACGATGAGCGGCGGAACGAACGAGCAGCTCAGGACGGGAGTGCTTGCTGGGCACTGCCCGCATAATTTCCGATCGCTTCTCGGGTGCAACTCTATCTACCATTTCATTGAAGAATCCTTAGTCGAGCATTGAGCGTATACGCTCCAACAAGGTCTCCGCGACTATTGGGCTGACGCTATTGCCGATCTGTCGGAACGAATGCCATTTCGTTCCATGGAACTGAAACCAATCGGGGAAGCCTTGCAAGCGAGCTGCCTCGCGGGGAGTGATGACGCGAGGCGAGCGAAAATGGATTGGTCGGACGGCCTGAAAACTTCCACGGTCAGAGGCGGTTCCTGCTCGCAACGTTGGGCAAAAGCCATTCTCAGCCAGCCTTGGAGCACGGGAAACGGATTCGATCGAGCCCTGAGGTGTGCGCTGGAAGCGTTTAATAACCTCGTCAGTATGCCTCGTTCCCAAATTTCCGGAGACCTCGTTCTTCTCATAGAGGCGTTTGATAGCTTCTGGCGAACCAACACCCAGAGGAACTTCATCAATCACCTTCTTGTAGAAGCGATCAGTTGGGAGAAGTGGGTCAACGTAACGCCACCCTTGAGCCTCGCTTTGCCAATCCGAGCGAACGATGGGCAGGCCGACTAAGGCTTTGCCAACCGTGACAGGAGTGCTCTTCACATTGGCAAACAGCTTTGCTTCATTAAAGCGAGCTACCCTTTTGGGGTCATAGCCAACAAAGAATACGCGTGATCGGAGAGTGGCTGCGCCCAAATTATTTGCAGCAACCTCCCTTGCCTCAAGAACCACATAGTCCGCTGGCACTTGGCTTAGTGCCATCTGGATGGCCGCTTGATTTCGCTCTGCGAGAATCCCTGGCACGTTCTCTGCCACGAAAAATCGGGGTCTCAGGTCGGCAACGAGACGGAAGAAGTCACCAAATAGCGAATTCCTCGGATCATCTGTCGCTCGCTTTCCAATATCGCTGAAACCTTGGCACGGTGGTCCTCCTACGAGGCCATCTAGTTCTCCGCGAACTAGTCCTGCAGCTTCCAACAGGTTTGCTCCTGCCGTGCGACTGATATCCCATCGTAGGTGGTGGGAGTTCGGAAAGTTTATGGCGTGCGTGTTGATAGCTATTTTGTCTAGTTCGACTGCAGCGGCTAGATCAAAGCCAGCCCGAGCCGCACCTAGGCTCATGCCTCCAACACCAGCAAAAAGGTCGATCACTCGCGGGGCATTCTTGGTCTTTTTCATAGATGCAGCTTAAGAAATGACGGATCGTTTGTCGATCGGGCAAATCACTAATTCTGACATGCATATCCTTCCCGGGGCAGGGCTTTGACTCCGTGCGCGCCCCGAGCCGCGAGCTTTGACGGCTTCAAAATGTATACCTTCTGATGGCCCGACCCAAGCATCCTTACCCCCAAGCCATCGCTGACGGGCCTGTGGCGACCAACAATCCGGAAGGGCCTGGTGGGCGTCCGACCGGTCGCGCCACAGCGAAATCAGAAATTGTCCCTGGCGTCTTTTTCTCCTTTCTCTCCGTCGGCGCCTTTTCCCACACTTGCACGCCAAACCTTTTCTACTCGTTGAGCAGACTTCTGCGCAGCATCATCCGATGGATTAAAGAGGAAGGCGATCCAAACGAGCAAAACACCTATGCCCCCCAAACCAATAAGAATAAGCAATCCGCCGTGGGGCATGAAGAACCAACGCACTGAAGTCAATGCCCCATGAAGATCATTTATAAGCCATGTCGAAGCTATCATTCCTATCAAAAATACGGCAACGCTGATCATAAAGACCACTGGATAACGCCAGATCGGCCTCATTTTGCCTGTAAGCGCGGAAACAATAGTCGCATAAAAATAAACGAGCTGGGGATCCATTTTGGAACTCCAATTAATAATAATGAGGCGTTTTATGAAAATGACAAACTTATTCGTTTTTACTGTTTTGTTATTCTGACTTTCTTTCGTTGCCGCTTGTGCCGCCTTTCCTGTGCTTACGCCAGCGGCCGTCTTATTAATTCGTATCACAGCCCCAGCCGGGGTCAACCAATTCGAGAGAGCGTTTGACCAAAACGGGGTCAGATTTACTTAGGCCGAGGCGGGCGATGGGCTGGCCGAATACCGGCGAAGCGTTTTGCCTTGGTTTCGACCATCACCCTGAACGAATCGCGACCCAACGCGCGCTGTTGTTGCAGATAGGCTCGGATGGCATGTAGCTCATAGTCCGATACCGTTTTCCGAAGAAATGTCGGGGGGCTCTACTTCTGATTGGCTCAAATTAACAAGGATGCTTAGGGAAACCCCGGACCTTGACACCAGTTTTTACTTATTTGTGTGGCCCAATGCTTTTATCAATCTCTGCAATAATCTCCTTGTCCCAGTTCTTCTGGCCGGCTATGCCAGCGAGGGACTTGGCGGTACTGACTTTGACTGATGTCTTACTACTATCTATCGCTGACAGCCAGACACCCGCCGACTCGCCGCCCGAACCAACAAGAAGTCCCACCTTATGCGGCCTCGCACCTTCGATATAATCAGCACGGCTGGTGCCGACTACAAAACCATTGGCCATCAAAGCGTCAACGACGGCTTTCTGAACCTCAGCCACTGGTTTGTTATAGACCACGCTGGGCGCGGTATCGCCAGGCTTGGTCGGCATCGCTGAGCAACCCACAAGTAACAATAGGCTAGCGACGATCACCAACTTCCGATAAATACTTTTCATTATAAAACTCTCCATTTCGATAAAAATGCCAAGACATATCTCCGTTATTTATTTAATTAAGATCATGGGTTTGCGCCATCCTCTGTCAGTGCAGCAACGCTGTGTTACTAAAGTAATTAACCGTTTAAGTCTGAGGTCCGAGTTTCGTGGCGCTTAATAGAGATAATCAATGTGACGGCGGTAATACAGGCTCTAGCGATGTAAGACGCTTGAACCGATAAATATTTGCGGACTTCGACGTCCCGCCCGGAATAACGAACAAGAATGTTTGATGGACAGACAGACGATCTTCGGCGATCAGATCACCTTCTGGATTCAAGTAGATGACGTAGCTACTTTCCGAGCGATTGGGCCCCCATTCCGAGCGAAGCACCCTGCTATCCACCCCTCCCCATTGAAGCCTGCCGTCCTTGCAAATATATCGCATAGGGTCGGCATAATCTGAACGGTAGCTTCCCAATACTTGATCGGTATAACCAATGGTGATCAGTATGGAGCGATCACCGAGCTGCCTCACCGTGGCGTAATCCGGTTTCTCATAAGTACTGTGCGGCCCATGTACATGGTAGTTGCTTTGCAATTTTCGCCAGCCGTATTCGTCCGTAATCGGGAACGTGTGATCAAAAAAAATAGTCCGCACGCGTTTCATTTTTACCTCCTCATGTTCGGGAGGCTCGCCACCAATCCGCACACCAACGCCTTCATAAGTCCCGCTAAAGTCTGGACATTGAGCGCTGATGTAATCAGTCGCTTTTACGCTAGAAGCTCGGGTTCCGGGGTAGTTTGCGGGGCTGTGCAAACAGCCACTCAACTCCACGAGAGAAAGAAGCAAGGAAGCCCTCGCAATCCGGTCAACCCTGATCATTTCTTCTCTCCGTCTCGGCCCATCCGCGTTTGCAGCCAGACAGCATCGATGTTCGAGAAACCGTATTGATGCAGAAGCGTCGGAAATGCCAAAACGCTTGCCGGCACCAGGTTGGTCACAGTCGTTGTTTCATTGAACCAGTAGATCCAGGTCGATGGCCCCTGAACAGCGTTACCCAACTCGTTGTATCCGGCGTGACTGCCAAGCCAGTCGTGGGGGCCTGCGAACGATTCCACTAATCGGTCGGCAAAGCTGCCTGGTGTATAAGGAACTTTGGCTATCGAGCCCTGGAGGCCTTGCGAACCACCTGTAAGGCCACCCTGCTTTGCCAATGCTTGCTCTAGCGTATAGACCTTACCGGTGTCGGAATTGATTACCGTGCCTGTGAAAGTCCATGTCCCATCTGGGTTGTCGGTTACTGTGCCTAATGTCTCTAGCAAGTCGCGATTTATACGAGTCCCTCCCAGCTTGAAATTGTCACCATCCACGCCGGTACTTTCGCCACTCCGGTTGCTGTAGCAGTTCCCTCCCTCATCACATACGCCTTTAAAGCGCTCAGAGGACTCAATCTGATCTTTACGTAGCTCCTGCCCGGCCCAAGACAGGACGCTCAATGTGAAAGCGAGCTTTGCACCGTCGCCACAGTTGCCACCAAGTGCCATGCTGGTACCACAGCCAGCCGCCGTTTCGGTTGCCAGACGACCCAAGTTGTATGTTTCGCCGTATACACCTGTGATTCCGCCGGAAATACCCCCGGCAATAGCTCCATTCAGAGCACCCAGCTTCCAGTCATAACCCTGTGCCGCTGCACCTGTGGCTCCGCCAGCGGCTCCCGCAGCGATGCCCGTGAGTGTGGCATTAGCCCAACCAGCGGAAACCGTTGCACCAGTGAGGCCCGGGCCAGCAGCGGCCATCGCGGTGCCTGAGCCCGCTGCCGCGCCCGATGCATTGCCTATCCAGGCGCTCGCCGCACCCGCCGTAAGATAAGCCGCAGCCATGGTGACTACGGCACCCGCCGCTGGCGTCAGCCCTTCATGATGCTGGTGCTCATTGATATGCACCTCATCAATGCTTTGCCATTCGATGTCGGGCTGAGTTTGCGCGTCAGCAATCCAACCCGTGCCGGGTTGCTGCTGACTCGCCCGGATAATGGCTTGCGCCTGTGATTCGCCCTGCTTCTGTCCCACACCAATCGTGATGCCATCGACGGCCGCCATGGCAACAGGGCCGGTGATAGACGTTTGTATCTCAGTGGTGTCTAGACGCTGGCGATGATCGGTCGCCTGGTAGTAGACGTTGTGCTTGCCCGAGTCGCGCGCGTAGCTCTCGCTGTTGGTCGCAGTGACAAAGTTGATCTTGCCGCCGCTGAGCAAGGCCGTGCCGGTATCGCTGCGGATGTTGGCCGCCTGGTAGGTCTGGTCTCCGCCACTTACGACCACGATAGGGCCTTTCGCGTCGAGTGTGCTACCAATGGCGATGACTTGCTGGGTGGTGACTTCCTTCTTCTTGGTGCCGGCGTCGGAACTCAACGCATAGCCCAGGCCGGAGCGAGAGGTTTTCTCGCTGTGATTGGTGATATGGGTGTCGCCAGCGGCGAGGAAGGACACTTTATCGCCAGCCGTCACAGCGATGCCGCCATCGCTGCTTCGCAGGGTGGCACCGATGCCCAGCACGCTGCCGCCGGCGTCCATGGCGATGCCTTGCTTGCCGCTGAAGGTAGTGCCCACGGCGGTGAGGTCGATGGCTTCGTCGTGGGTGGCGCTGGTCTTCTTGGAGAAAGTGCCTTTTTTGGTCGAGGTGCTGTCAGTCGCCTGGGCGTGCACATTCTGGGCTGCCAGCAGGTTGATGTCTCGCTCCGCGTGCGCGATCACGGCCCCCTCACTGCTGACGACATTCGCGGCGACGGCGTTGATATCACGTCCCGCGCCCATGACTACACCTTGGGCACCACTGATGGTGGTACCTACGGCGGTGATATCGATGGTTTCGCCGTGTGTCGTGGTTTTGGTCTTGCCGTGCTTGGTAAAGCTATCCTGGGTTTGACTTGTCGTGTCTTCACCCGCCAGTAGGTTGATGTCGCGGCCGGCGGCCAGGCCGATGACACCGTCGCTTTGCGCGGTGGCGGCGATAAGGGCGATATCGCGGCCGGCCGCCATGCTGATGTCGCCGGCAGAGGCAAAAATGCTGCCACGAGCGGTGTCCTCCATGGTGACGGAGGATGAAAAGTTCTTGCCTTGCTTGGTAAACGTCGCCGAGGCGGTGTGATCGGTCACAGCGTCACTGATGATGTCCTGGCCAGCGACCACGCCGATGCCGGTACCGCCGTGCACGGTGGCTGCCGTGAAATGCGCATCGCGGCCGGCTTCGATGTAGGCGACCTGGCCCGCATTCATCGTGCTTTGGTCGAATACCGCATCACGCCCGGCGACGACGGCAGCGTTGCCTTCTGTGGAGAAACTGCCGGCCGCCGCTTTGGTGCCGCTGGCCGAGGTGGCGGCGTTCTGCACGTAGTCGCGGCCTGCCACGACCACGCCGTCACCCGCGCTGATGATCTTGCCCTGGTTGATGACGTCGATTGCCGCGACGACCTGCACGCCACCGGCACCGGCGGTGATGGTGCCGCCGTAGGCGGCCAGGCCGTCGAACGCAGGAGCGTTGATGACGCTGCCTCCCGCCTGGATGGCAATGGCGTTGGCATCGAGTGCGCCGGCGTTGACCGTATCGCCCCGGGTGGCAATGGCTAGAAGGTCCCCACCGCTGATGCTGCCCCGGTTGATCAGGGTATCCGCACTGATAGCGGTGCTCTGGGTGCCACTGATGGTGCCGTCGTTGCGAACGGTGCCGCTGGATTGCACGTTGACGGTGTCGCCTGCGATCAGGGCACCGCCGGTGCGCATCTTGTCGGCAGTGGCCTTCGATAGGTACACCACGGGTACCAGGACATGCTGACCATCTACCACCTGATCGACCAGCCATACGATGTCCGATGACAGCGAAGCGATCTGCGAGCTGGTGAGCGGCGCGCCTAGCGCCAGACCTAATGACTGCGCTTGTGTGGAGGCGTTGTCCATCAGGGCCTGGTACTGCGCGATCGGGTCTCCACCATCCAGGCTACGACGCCCGGTGAGTTGAAGGATCTGATCCAGCACCAGGTTCTGCTCGTAGTAGCCATCGCCCAGGCGCTTATGGATGGCGCTTGGATCGGAGCCCAGTGCCTGCAGCAGGTAGTCGGAGCTGGTCGAAGGGCCCTTGGCGAATCGCGGTGCGGTGGTGACCAGGAAAGGTGCGCTGGGGTCGGCGTTCTGCCCGTACATGCCATTGGAAGGGGGCATATAGCCTGGCAGCGGCTGGTCGGCGGTACCGACCATTCGGGTAGTTGCGCCATCCACTTGGTCGGTGCCGCTGACCTCATGGCCCTGCGTTCCGGTCACCTTGGTGGTACTGCCGGCCTGCACCTGCGCCGTATCACCCAGGGTGGCGCGACCGGGGCCGGCGAGGCCATCCGCGCCGAGCATGGTCATGCCTCCTGCCACCGCCACGGTGGTGTTGGTGACGTCGTGGCCGGTGATGCTGACGTTCTGTCCTTTGATGGTGCTGCCCACAAGCACCGGACCAGCGGCGGTGAGGATGTCGGTGCTGATATGTGCTGGGAAGTCGGCCATATCGTCTTTCCAGCCATCGGCGCTGAGGTACTTCACGGGTACGGGTGGAAGCACCAGTGCATCGATGTCGCGCTGGAGGGTGTACTGGCCCGTCACGGCGACATTGGCAATGCGCGCATCTGGCGTGCCGTCGTAAGCACGGCCATCGATGATCAGGCCGCCATTGGCGACGATGGTCGATGCATAGTTGGTCAGGTGCGTGCCCAGGTCGATGCCAAGATCACCACCGGTTTGGATCTGGCTGTCTGCGCTTTCGCGGATGATCCGCGTGCCAGTAAGGTAGGTGTCGGTCTGTTTGTATTCGGCTCCAGGGTTGCCGTTGGCACCGATGACCAGATAGCCACCACGCTGGCCGTACTTGTCGATGGCGATCTGGTTGTAAGTCGTGTTGAGGATGGCCAAGTCGGCGTCTGAGACGTGATCGACACGCGACCAACCGGTGCGATGAAGATAGGACAGCAGTTCCACTTGATCGACACTGGTGAGGCCGCCATCGTCGTTCTTCTGGAGCAGCTGCGCTTCTCGCTGTTGCTCGGCCGGTGTCAGCGCACCGTCGTAAGCACGCTGGGAGCCGAGCGCGTATTGCTCGTCTGGATCAAGCACGTATTGCTCGGTTTCGATGAAGCGACGACGGTTGATGGCGACATCCGCAGCGATGAAGCCATGGCCTTCAGCCTGGATACGGCTGGAGACATTGTCGAGAGTGGCGACGCGGGTGCCGTCCGCACGCCCCTCGATGGTGAGATCGCCGCCGCTGTAGATGTCACCATCCAAGTTAGCCAGGTGTTGGGCGACGCGAAGATCCAGCGACTGGCTGGCGCCGATAAAACCTTCGCCATAGGCGACCGCCGCATCTGTGGTACCGAGGTCGTGACCATTGGTTAGTGTGTCGGCCTCGATATGGACGGCATCGCCGGTGATGCCTTGGCTGCTGGCATTGGTGATATCGGTTGCGGCAAGCGTGAGCATATCGCCGGCAATGGAGGCGCCGGCCTGATTGTCGATGCTGCCTGTCGCGATAATATTGGCCATCGCACTGCCATCATCGGCGCTGGCATTGATGGTGCCCTGATTGACCAGGTTGTCGGCGGTGATGTCCAGTTCGCCCGGGGTCTGCAAGGTGCCCTGGTTGGTGAGCGTGCCGTCGATGGCAAGGCCCAGGCGTCCGTCGCTTTCCAGGCGTTGGCCGGCGAGGTGGACGTAGTCGCCGGTGAAGTGAGCGTCGAGCCATTGCGCGCCATAGAGGCGGCCAATGCCGTTCAAGGTGGCGAGGGTGGCGTGCACGGTGGTGCCGTCGATCTCGCCGCCGTCATTATTCAACGTGGGCGTGGTGACCCACAGGGCGTTGGCCTGTAGATGGCCGCTGGTGTTGGTGATCCGCGCGAGGTCGAGCCATGCGGTATCGCCAGCGCCCAATTGGCCGCCGGTATTGTCGAGCGTGGCGTTGCCGTTCTGGTAGCTGAGGGTGCCCGTGGCATAGGCCGTGCCGCCGTGGTTGTCGAATGCGCCCAGGTGATCCAAGGTCAGATCGCGCTGGGCCACGAGCGTGCCGTCATCGCTGTTGTCCAGGGCTGCGCCGCTGAGCAACACATCCCCGCCACGGTTGCCGATCAGACCGCCCCGGTTGTCGATGGTGCCGGTGGTGCTTATCCGCAGGACGGCATCCGCGTCGGCGGCGTTGCCGGCCAACAACTGGCCGCCGATATTGCTGAAGGACGCGGCATCCAGGGTGGCCGCGCTGGTGGCGTCGATGGCGCCACCGGTGTTGTCGAGCCCGCCTTGGGCGGCCAAGCCCAAAATGCCGCCGGCTTGCAGCAGGCCCGCATCGCGATTGAGCACGTTCCCCGTACTGCGCAAATTCAGATCATGCAAGGCGAAGGTGGCGCCGCCGCTGTTGTCGAACGCGCCCACTTGCAGGGTCGCATTGCCTTCGGCGCCGATCAGGCCGCCCTGGGTGTTGTCCAGGGTCTGGGCGAGGTCGATGCTGAGGCTGCCGGCATCGCCGCGTTGGATCAGTTGGCCGCCGGCATTGTCCAGCGTGCTGCCGGTGATGGTGACATTGCCCTGGCCATCCAGCACGCCACCCGCATTGCTTAGCGCCCCACCGCTGATGGCGAGCGTGTCGCGAGCTGCCACCTGGCCTTGCGTGTTGTCGAAGGTATGGGCGTTGAGGGTGACCTGTTGACCGTAGAGGCCCAAGGGTGTGCTCGCGCCGTTGCTCAGTGTGTCGCGATTGAGCAGGGTCGTCGCCTGCACATCCAGGTTACCATTGGCGATAAACGCGCCGCCGGTATTGTCGAGCGTGTCACCTACGCTGGCATGGATCGCCTGCGGGGTTTGCACCAGGCCGCCTCGATTGCTGAGGCGGCCGGCGGTGAGTTCCATCTCGCCGTTGCTTTGCAGGGTGCCGTCGTCGTTGCTGAGCAGGCCATCGATGGTGAGTGTGAGCGGTGTGGCATCCGCCGCTTGAAGCACGCCGGCCTGGTTGATCAACGAACCGGCCTGCACCGTGGTGGCGCCCGCACTGGCAAACGTGCCATGCGTGTTGTCGAACATGCCGCCCACCTCAATCTGGGTGGGTGCCGACCCGGCAGCGATCAGCGTGCCCTCCATGTTGGCAAGCGACGCAGCGGTAAGCCACAGGGCGCCATTGCTCACCACGGTACCCCCGGTGTTATCGAAGGCTCCATGGACATGCAGCGTCAGGGCATCCTCACCCAGGGCGCTGAGTTGTCCAGCGGCCGTGCTCAGCGTATCGGTGTCGATGCGGATGGCTTGTGCCTGGGTAACGCCACCACTCAGGTCGGTGGCGTGGCCGCTTATCGCCAGCGTGCCGTTACTGGCGAGGATGCCATCGCGACCATCGAGCGCGATGGCGTCGATGCGCAGGGTGCCGCTTCCTGCGTGCTGGAGGGTGCCCTGGGTGTTATCGAGCGTGGTGGCGGTTACGGTGAGGTCACCCTCCGCCGCCACGACGCCCTGATCGCTGTTATCGAGCAGATCGTTTACCGCCAGCGTCAATGACGAGCCGTCACCGGTCTGCACGACGCCATGCTGGTTGAGCAGGTTGCCGGCCTGGAGGGTGGCCGCTCCCCGCGTCGCCACCGTGCCGCCGGTGTTGGTGAAGGTATCGGTCACCTGCACTTGCGTCGGCGCACTGCCAGCCGCGGTGAGGGCGCCTTCGGCGTTGATCAGTGATTGCGCCTGGAGTTGGAGGGCGCCATTGGTCGCGATGGCGCCCTGGGTGTTGTCGAATGCACCGCTGACGTTCAATTGCATGGCCTGGTCGCCCACTGCGACAAGGCTGCCCTGGGCGTTGTTCAGGGTGCCGGTGGTGATCGACACCTGTTGCGCCGAGGTGGTGCCGCCGCTTACGTCGGTGGTGCTGCCGGTGATGACCAATCGGCCGTTGCTACCGAGGGTGCCGCCAGCGCCGTGGAGCGTGTTGGCGCTGATGTCCAGCGTGCCTTCGCCGGCATACTGCACGGTGCCGCTGGCGTTGTCGAACACGTTGGCCTGGAGGGTCAGGTCGGCGTTGCTGGCAAGGATGCCGCCATCGCCGTTGTCGAAGTCGTCGGCAACGATGATGTTGTTGACCACGCCCCCCAAGGCGACCTCGTCACCTGAGGCGGTAATAACGCCGCCGCGATTGTCCAGGCTTTGCGCTTCGAGCGTGAAACGGGTTGCATTCAGCGTGGCGCCGCGATGGTCGATGTGGCCCGCGGTGAGGTAGGCCACACCGGCCGTGGCTAAGGTGCCCCCCGCACCCTGCCAGCTACCGGTGTTCAGCATTAAGCCATCCGTGCCTACCTGCGTGATGGTGCCGCGCTCGTTGATAAGCGTATGGCTGGCAAGCACCAACGAGGATGCCGCACTGATCAGCATGCCGTCGGTATTGTCCAGCGTACCGGTGACGGAGAGAGTAGTGGCCTCGGTGCCGGCGTGGGTCAGCGTGCCGCCCCGGTTGGATAGGTTCTGCACATCGAGCGTCAGCGCGTCGCCGACGCTCAACTCGCCCGCGTCATTGATGACGTTGCCGCCCCGGAGGAAGGCGGCACCGTCGATCGCCAACGTGCCGCCCTGGTTGCTGAGGTTGCCGCTGGTCAGGGTGAGCTGGCGCAAGCCCAGTTGGCCGCCGTCGTTGAACAAGCCATGGTCGACGGCCAGGTCGAAACCGGCGGCGGCGCTGATGCGGCCACCGTCGTTGTCGAACAGGCCGGTGATATGCAGCACGCCATCGGCCAGCGGAGCGATGGGCGTGGCGCTTATCGACCCGCTATCCGCTGGCGCGGCGGCATCGCCCGGCGAGGCGTCGCCAGGCGGCGCGGAGGGGGCGCCCGTGGCGGGCGCGCCGTCTATCCCGCTACCGGCGTCGGCCAGCGGCATGCCGATATGGCCGTCGCGGTTGGACAAGCTGCTCGCTTGCAACGACATCGCCTGGGCACCCGTTTGCGCGATGGTGCCACCCGCATTGCGCAGCGCGCCGGCGTCGATGGCGATGCGCCCCGCGTTGAGCAGGCCGTTGCCATTGTCCACATCGGCGGGCGTGGTGATGGCCAGCTCGCGCGTGGCGCTGAGAGTGCCGCTGTTGGCCACGCCGCCGCTCGCGATGATTCGCGCGTTGTCCTGCGATTGCAGACTGCCGGTGTTCTCCAGCCGGCCATCGAGGGTCACCACCAGGTCGCCCGCCTGGGCGCCGATGGTGCCGGCATTGCGCACGCCCACGCCCTGCTCGGTACCCAGCAGGGTGATCTTGTGGGCATACATGCCGCCCAGCGCGCTGACGTCGAGTGCGAAGACGGGCTTGTCGGCCATGCCCTGGATCGCGGCCACCTGGCCATCGGTGGCGCCGACCTGGTTGGCACCGGTGGTCACGTGCAGCTGCGGCGACCAGAGGCCGGCATTGAGGGCCACGGAGCGGGCGATGAGGTCGGTATAGTCCGCGCGGCTGGCATCGAGCCCCGCGCCATTGACCTGGATGGCGCCACCGGTGACGCGGTAGCCATCGAGTGCCCCGCCGGAGATCACCGGCGCGCCGGTGGTCAGCGTGACCCGGTTCGCGTTGATGAAGCCGCAGCCGTCGCAGGCCACGCCGGCCGGATTGGCGATGACCACCTGGGCCCGGTCGCCGGCCACCTCGACATAGCCGTTCAACTGGCTGGGATGGGCGCCGGTCACTTCATTGAGGATGATCTTGGCCGTACCCGTAGCCAGCCAAGGATTGCCGGCGACGGCGCCGGCCAGTTGGGTCTGGGTGGAGGTGCGCGAATTGTTGAGTACCGCGCCCTCGGGGGCGACGTTGAACCGGCTATAGGTGTTGCGCGACACGCCGGCGGCGCTGGGCGTTTGGATGTTGATTAGCGGCGCGGCACCCGGCACGTTGAGCACGGTGGGGCGCTGGTGGCCCGGGGCGTTGGGATCGCCAGTGATCTGCGCGCTTGCCACTGAGGCGAAGCCGATCCAGCCGAAGGCTATCCACAGCCTCCAGCTGACCGGTCGCACCGCCGTGGTGACGATGCCCTCTGACTTGGCTGCCCCGCGCCCCGCCTGGCGAGCCAGTTCCGACACCGCCTGGAACACACCCAGGGCCTGGTTGAAGACGATGTGGTAGCAGTGCTTGTTCATGCGAGTGTTTCTCTGACGGGCACACAACAACAAGACCATGCGTTTGGTGCATGGCCGCGATGGTTAGTAGGACCAGCTGAGGCTGACACCGGTGGTGGAGGTGGTGGTTCGGAAGCCCTTGGGCTTGGCGATCGGTATCCCGACAAAGGCATCCCAGGCCAGTCCGTGCCAGCCGCCGCGCATGCCCAGAACGGTGCCCGCCAAGGTCTTGCCCGGTTCCCATGCGGTGGGTGCACCGCCGACATGGCCGACGTCGGCGCCGAGGTACAGCTCCTGGCCGCCGCCCACGACCCAGCCGATGTCGTTTCGGATCAGCCAGCCGTGGTCGCCGGCGAGTTGGAGTTCGCCATCGAAACCGCGCACGGTGTAGCGGCCGCCGATGGCGAAGCGGTCCTGGGGAACCAGGCGCGTGCGGTTCCATTGCGTGCGCCAGCTGCCGATGTATCGGAAGCGCTGGCCATGCCAAGGGAACGGCACGATGAGCTGGGCATCGGCGGTGATGAGTCCGGCATGCGACGTCCCTTCGCCGAAGGCTTCCTCGGGGGCTGCCAGCGCACGGAAGGCTCCCGTGCCGCGGCGATACGCGGTATTGGCGTCCAGGGTGGCCGCGCCGAGGAACTGGCGGTAGGTGAAGCCCGCTTCCCAGCCGCCTTGCCGGCGGCGCTGCACCTGGACTTCGGTATCGTCGATGAAATTGTTGGCATCGCGCTCCCAGGCCCGGACATACATGCCGGCCTTGAGGGTGGCGTGGCGATACAGCAGCCGGCTCAACCGGACGTCGGCGTTATGGCTGGTGCCGCTGTAGATGTAGTCCTGGACATAACCCGCGATGGTCTGGTGGTAGGTGTAGCTGCCTGCGGTGGCGCCCAGCTGCCAATAGCCATAGGGAACGTCGTAGTGAAGCAGGTAGTTGCGCGTGCCCTTGCGGTGGCCATCGAGTACGTCTTGGCCCAGGTTGGCGTAGAACAGGTCGTTCCACGTCATCGGGTTGTCCAACGACAGGATGGCGCCGCCTTGCCATTTGCCGGTGGCCTCGCTGCCCGAGTCGTCGAGCATGAGCCCCAGGCGTACTGGCGTGGCCTGTTTCCAGGTGATCAGCAGGTCGCTTTCGCCAGGACGGGCATCGCCATCGGCCGGCACGATCTGGATATCCGCCTCCGTCGTCGGCACGCGCTTGAAGTTTTCCAGCGCCTGCTCGATGTCGCGCAGGTTGAGCAGGTCGCCGGGACGGGACGGCAAGGCATCGCGCCAGGAGGTGGCGCGGGCGTCGGTTCCCGGGGCGAAGCGAATGGCGCGGATGCGACCCGGCACAACGGTCAGCGTCAACGTGCCGCTTTGCAGGTTCTGCGGCTTGGCCAGCACGCGCGTGGTGACGTAGCCGCGAGCCACGATGGCGTTCTGGACGCGTCGCATCACAACACGGATGCCGTCGGTACCAAGGCAACGACCGGAAGCGGGATCGCTTGCGGGATCGACGGCCTGCAGGGCCCAGCGGAAGGCGGAGGCTTCCTCGCCATCCAGATGAATGGACCGGATGGGAAAGCACGGCGACTCATCGACCGGCAGGCGATCCGCCACCGGTTTCCCCGGCGGGGTCAAACGCACATCGGGTGTGGCGCCCTGTTGCGCACGCAAGGCGCGCTCGCGTTCCTGCTGGCGCAGCCATTCCTGCGTGGCGCCATCCACCGACTGCGCCATGGCGGATGCCGTGGGGAGGCAACATGCCACGAACATCCAACGTTGCCTTGCCGATTTCCCCACCATAGACTCCCCGTGGACGCAACGCAGACCACCTCCTTGGCGCGCTCACCGTGTGGGAGGTGGCGGCGAAGGAGCGAGTTGCGATGTTTGGCGCCATGTGCGCCACGGGTGCTATCTCATGGAGGAAGACAGCACCGGCGGGCTTGATGGCCAATGGGAAGGCTAGAGACTGCTACCGTACGGCGGCTATCAGGCAAGTCTGTAAGTTGGGCAGGGAAATGGCTGCTAGCCAGGGCGTATCCGATGATGCCGGTGTGGGGCGTGCCCTTGGCGATGTCGGCCGACAGGCTTATCGCCCCTGAAGGGAGACATTCCGGCCGTCTCTGGCTAGGGTGCCTGATAACAATGTCATCAAGGTCGAAGCTTGCGAAGAAGGGTTTCGTTGAGCAAGCCGCTGTAGCCGTGTCTGCTGCCATCGGCGCGGATTACCAGTACGTGTGGCATCTCACCGCCCCAGTCCGGATCCAGCAGGTAATTGAGGCGGTCCGGTGTGTCGTCGGCATAGGCGCGGGCCGGGAATCCGTCCATTCCCGCACGGTGAAGGCGGTGGGTGATCGCTTGGCCGTCAGCGATGCTATCGGTGGCCACGGTGACCAGTTCGATGCGGGGGCGCACGAAACCCTGCTGAATGCGGAGGACATCCGCATCAGGAAAGTCCGCGATGCGCACGCGGGCCCTGCCGCCTATTTCGCGGTCGCGGCTTCTTCGATCAGGTGTGCGACGGCTTCCGGATGGGACACCATCACCACGTGGGAGGCATCCTTGACGACGACCGTATCCCTCGCATGCGCGCGCTTGGCCATGAACGCCATCGCCGCTGGCGGGATGTTCCTGTCCGCGCCACCGTAGATGAACCAGGAAGGGATGGACTTCCAGGCGACGCCGGCCGATTTCTCGTCGAGCGCTGATGCCGCCAATGGACGCTGTGTTGCGGCCATCAGTGCCGCCTGGGCCGCGGGGACGTCGGCCGCGAACTGCGCGGGGAATTTGTCCTGGACGACGTAGAGGTCCTTGCCGCCATCGGCGAGTTCGGCTGGCGGCGCAAGCGCTTGTCCTAGCGTGCCGCCGGGGAACTGGCCGGCTAGTCCGGCAACGGTCTCGCCGGTATCGGGAGCGAAGGCGCTGACGTAGACCAAGGCCTTGACGTTGCCACGGCCGTTGGCGGCCTCGGTGATGACATTGCCGCCATAGGAGTGCCCGACCAGCACCACGGGTCCCTTGAGGTCGGTCACCAGGCTGCCTATGTAGGCGCCATCATTTTTCACGCCGCGCAGCGGATTGGCGGCGGCGATGACGAAGTAGCCGTCTTTCCGCAGGATCCTGATGACGCCGTTCCAGCTCGACGCATCGGCAAACGCGCCATGTACCAGCACGATGAAAGGTTTGCTGGGCATCCGCATCTGCGCAAACGCATCCGCGCCGATGAGCATGGCGGCGGCGAGCGCCAGCCCGGCGAGCAGTTTCTTCATCTCGAATCTCCTTGGGATGGGAAGGACCGGATCGGGAGGATCCGGTCGGGGTGAACCATGGGATTCCGCAACGCCGCATGTCAGATGGCGATGGGTCAGGGTGCGAACCGGGTAAAGACGAAGTCATGGTTCTTCACCCGGGCCTGGTGGCAGGAGAAGCAGGTGCGGTGCTGTGCTTCGTCGGCGGGCTTGCCGTCGATGAAGCGGCCGAAGCCCCAGCCGCCGGTGGTGGCGTACTTCCGCGAGTCCTTGACCATGACCTGGACGGTCGTGGCCGCACCGGGGATGGCGGCAGGCCCGAACTCGGGCGAAGGCACGTGCTTCCATGCCAGCTTGACCAGCACCGTGCCATCCGGGAACGGCAGCGTTCCGGCGCGATAGGCCCTGATGGCCATCGCATTGCCCAGCACGGCGCGCAGCTCGTCCAGCGGCGCGGCTTCCTGCGCGGGGGCGACCAGTTCCCACTGCCGGTATCCCTCGGGAAGCGTGACGCCGTAGATGGGCGACGCCTCCCCATGGCCGGGTTTTTCCAAGGCGGCGGTGGCCGCCGCGAAGGCAGTCGATACGCCGGCCACGGCGAGAACCGCAAGCGGGATTCGTTTCATCGGGATACTCCCGTCGGTGGCGCGTCAAAGGTGGTCGGCGTCGATCACGGCCTGGGTGAAGGCCTGCGGTGCTTCCTGCGGCAGGTCGTGGCCGATGCCGCCGGTGACCAGCCGGTACTGGTATTTGCCGGTGAACTGCTTGGCATACGCCTCGGGTAGCGGGTGCGGCGCGCCGTTGTCGTCGCCCTCCAGGGCGATGGTCGGCACCGTGATGGCCGGGAATGCGGCCAGTTGCTTTTCCAGCGCGTCGTATGCCGCTTCGCCCTTGGCGAGATCCAGCCGCCAGCGATAGTTGTGGATGGCGATAGCGACCTGGTCGGGATTGTCGAGCGCGGCGGCGCTGCGCTCGAAGGTGGCCTCGTCGAAATGCCATTTCGGCGAAGCCAGCTGCCAGATCAGCTTGGCGAAGTCGTGGCGATACTTTTCGTAGCCGATGCGGCCGCGATCGGTGGCGAAGTAATACTGATACCACCATTGCAGCTCGGCCTTGGGCGGCAGCGGGGTCTTGCCCGATGCCTGGCTGCCGATGAGGTAGCCGCTCACGGTCACCAAGGCCTTCACCCGCCGGGGCCATAGCGCCGCGACGATGTCGGCCGATCGCGCGCCCCAGTCGAAACCGCCAAGTACCGCATGCTCGATCCCGAGCGCATCCATGAAGTCGACGACGTCCCTGGCCAGCGCGGCCGGCTCCCCGTTGCGCATGGCGCTGGCGGACAGGAAGCGGGTCTCGCCGTAGCCGCGGGCATAGGGAACAAGCACCCGGTAGCCCTTCGCCGCCAGGGCTGGCGCGACGTCTTCATAGCTGTGGATGTCGTAGGGCCAGCCGTGCAGGAGAATCACCGCCGGGCCATCGGCGGGGCCGAGCTCGGCATAGGCTACGTCCAGCGCGCCGGCATGGATGTGCTTGAGCGCGCCAAGCGGATCACGCGCCTTCGTGCTGGACGCGGATTGCGCGGATTGCGCCTGCGCCGCATCCACCAGGCCGGTTTGGGCGACCATGATCGCGAGGGTTGCCGCGGCCAGGAAGCGGCGGCGGCTGAAGATCGTTTTCCAGGACATGGGTCTTACTCCGGTGAATGGGTGATCCACATGGCGTCCGCATCCGGCCCATGGCCTGGCGGAGCCGTTCCCTACGGTTCACATCGATGCTTGGCCCGCCTCAGCGCAGCGGCCTGAACGCCGTGCGCAATTCCTCGGCGAAGAGTTGCGGTTGTTCCCAGGCCGCGAAATGGCCGCCCTTGCCGGCTTCGTGGAAGTAGTACAGCGAGGGATAGGCTTGCCTGGCCCAGCTTTCCGGCGCGCGATAGATCTCGCCGGGGAACACGGTGATCGCCACCGGCACGGTGATCTCGCGGGTCTTCTGCGCCGTGGCGCTGAAATTGTTGTTGTTGTTTTCCCAGTAGAAGCGGGAAGACGAGGCGCCGGTGTTGGTCAGCCAGTACAGGGTGATGTCGTCGAGGATCTCGTCGCGGCTCAGCACCCGTTCGGGATGGCCGTCGCTGTCGGTCCACGCGGCGATCTTCTCGTACATCCAGGCGGCCATGCCGCTGGGCGAATCGGCGAGGGCGTAGCCGATGGTCTGCGGGCGGGTCACCATCATCGCGCCATAGGCCGCGTTCCTGCCGAAGAAGGTGCTGAGCGCATCGAACGCCCGGCGCTCCTGCGTGGACAGGGTGGCAGGGGCCGGCTCGCCGTCGCTGATGGGCTTGACCAGCTCCGCGGGTATCGTGGCGGGCATGTTGAGGTGGATGCCGAGCAGTCCCCGTGGCGCCTGCCGCGCCAGCGCATCGGAGATGACCGAGCCGTGGTCGCCGCCCTGCGATACATAGCGCGTGTAGCCCAGGCGCTTCATCAGCACATCCCAGGCACGCGCCACGCGGTCGGGCGTCCAGCCGGGACCGGTTGGCCTGCCCGAGAAGCCATAGCCGGGGATGGCGGGAATCACCACGTCGAAGGCATCCTCGGCATGCCCGCCATAGGCGACGGGATCGGTCAGCGGGCCGATGGCCTTCAGGAATTCCAGCGGCGAGCCAGGCCAGCCGTGGGTGAGGATCAGCGGCAGGGCATTCGGTTCGCGCGAACGTACATGGATGAACTGGATGTCCACCCCGTCGATGCTGGTCACGAATTCCGGCAGCGCATTCAACGTCGCTTCCGCCTTGCGCCAGTCGTAGCCGTCGCCCCAATAGCGCACCAGCGCCTGCATGGTCGCCAGCCCGATGCCTTGGGAGCCATCGTCGACCGTTTCCTTGTCGGGCCAGCGCGTCGCCGCGATACGCGCGTGCAGGTCGGCAAGCTGCGCCTGCGGGACATGGATGCGGAATGGGCGGATGCTCTCGCTGCTGGTCGCCGGCCTGGCCGCTGCGGCGTTCTCATCGGACTGCGCGTCGGCAGCCCATGAGGGCCGGGCGTAGCCATCGGCCGTGAGCAGGACGAGGCCGCATGCGAGTGCGGTGGCGTGGAGGGTGGAGGGGTGACGCCTGGGCTGCGCTGCTGAAGACATGCTCGATCTCCGTCGAGGGGAGGAGGGCCGGGACGTGCGAGGCGATAGGCCGGTGGCGATGCACGTTGGCTGGAGCGATCACAGCAGGCGCCTGGAAGGCTGGCGATTGCACGATGGTATCGGTCGATACCTTGGTAGGAGGCGAGGCGCCTTGCGCGAAGGCCCGTTCGCCGGCTCGCGGCGCTCACCTGTGGTGGACCGACACCAAAGTATGATGGGCCGTTACCGGCGGATGGCGCATCCTCGCCCAACGACGACCGCCGAGAGAGGGCCGGTATGGAGAGTGAACTCAGCCGCGTCGTCGATGTGCTTCCCGGATTGATATGGACTGCGCTCCCCGACGGACACGTCGACTTCGTCAATCAGGACTGGTGCGGCTACACCGGTCTCGCCCCTGACGAAGCGCGCGGCCAGGCATGGCAGCGCATCGTCCATCCCGACGACCTGCCGGGCCTGCTTGGATGCTGGCGAACCATCCTGGACTCCGCCGGCCCCGGTGAGATGGAGGCGCGCCTGCGCCGTTTCGATGGCGCCTATCGCTGGTTCGTGCTGCGGGTTCGCCCACTGGCCGGGGACGATGGCAGGGTCGTCAAATGGTGCGGCATGAACATCGATGTCGAGGCATGCCAGCGCACCGGCGAACGCCCGCATGCGCGGGAGGTGGACTTCCGTCCCGTCTTCGACAGCATCCCCGGGTCCGTCACGGTCATGGCGCCGGCCGGCACGGTGGAGTACGTCAACCGCCAGGGGCGTGCCTATCGCGGTGCGACGCTGGAGGAACTCAGGAACTGGAAAGCCACCCGGGTGATTCATCCGGACGACTTGCCCTTGGCCATCGCCCGATGGACGCACTCGCTGCGGACCGGGCAGCCTTACGATGGAGAACAGCGGATTCTCGGAGCGGACGGCGCCTATCGCTGGTTTCGCGTGCGCGGCCTGCCCGTGCGGGATGAGCAGGGAAACATCACCCGCTGGTGTTTCCTGGACGTGGATATCGACGACGGCAAGCTTGGCCAGGCGCTGCTCGCCGGCGAGAAGCAGTTGCTGGAGAAGGTGGCCGGCGGCAGTTCGCTGCCGGAGATCCTGGAAACGTTCTGTCGTCTCGTGGAGGAAACCCTCAGCGGCAGCCGTTGCGGCGCCCTGCTGGTCGATCCGGCGGGTGCGCCTGTCGTGCAGGCGGTCGGGCCGGCCGTTCCGGACAGCGCCATCTTCGTTGCCCAGCCAACGGACGCCGGGTCGGATCCGCGCACGGCGGCCACGCGGCTGAACCGCCAGATCATCGTGGCCGATCTCTCCGCCGGGACGCAGTGGGACACGTGGTCCGCCATGGCGATGGCGCATGGCCTGCATGCGTGCTGGGCCACGCCGATCCGTGCCGCCATGGGCGATGCCATGGGCGCATTCGCGGTGTGCTACGAACGGCCGCGTTCGCCTACGTCGCGGGACATGGCGCTGATCGACCAGCTCACCCAGATTGCCAGCATCGTCATCGAGCGCCAGCGCTCGCAGGTCTCACTCGCACAGGCGCTCGACGACATCCGCGCATCGGAAGACCGCCTGCGCAACATCGTGGATGCCATCCCCGGCTTCGTATGGAGCGCGGCGCCGGATGGCAAGGTCGAGTTCCTCAACCAGCGCTGGTACGAATACACCGGCATGGCGTTGCGCGACGCCCGTGGGTTCGGCTGGGCATCGGCCGTCCATCCGGACGATGCCGACGCCCTGGCGGCTTACTGGCAGGCATTGCTGGAAGCCGGCCAGCCGGGCGAATACGAAGCCAGGCTGCGTCGCTACGATGGCGCCTACCGCTGGTTCCTGATCAGGGCCGTGCCGCAGCGCGACGCGAGTGGCCGCCTGGTGAAGTGGTACGGCGCCAATACCGATATCGAGGTTCGCAAGCAGGCCGAAACCCTGCTGGCCGGCGAGAAGCGATTGCTGGGCATGATGGCGGACGGTTCATCGCTTCCCTCGATTCTCGAAGCATTGTGCGAACTGGTGGAAACGATCCTGGCTGGTGCGCTGTGCAGCGTCGTGCTGGTCGATCCGCGGCGTACCCGGCCATCGCACGATGCCACGCTGCGCCTTCGCCTGCTGCCGGGCGCCGCGCCGCATCTTCCAAGCGCCCTGAAGGAAGCCGAGGAGGGCCGTGCCGCGGACGCCGACGAGGACCCCGTCGCGCTGGCCGCCATCGGCAAGGAGCCGGTGTTCTTGGCGGACCTGGCGCGGGAAGAACGCTTCCGCGACTGGTGCTCCCTCGCCGGGGCGCATGGCATGCGGGCCAGCTGGGCGTATCCGATCGCTTCCTTCGGCGGCAAGGTGGTGGGCGTCCTTTCGATCCTGCACCGTGAGGTGAAAGACCCGGCGCCGGCGCACCATAACCTTATCGCCCAGTTCACCCACCTCGCCGACATCGCCATCGAGCGGGCGCGCTTCGAGGCGGCGCTCAAGCAGAGCGAGGCCTTCCTCGCCAAGGCCCAGCGCCTCAGCCTTACCGGCACGTTCTCCTGGCGCGTGGGTACGGACGACATCACCTGGTCGGAAGAGCTCTACCGCATCCTCGAACTCGACCCGGGCGTGACGCCGACCTTCGAGCTGATCAATACCCGCATCCATCCGGAAGACATCCCGACCCACGACGAAATGCTCAGGCGGCAACGCCGCGAGGGGCGCGATTTCGAGAGCGAGCATCGGTTGCTGATGCCCGATGGCCGGGTGAAATACGTGCACCTCGTGGCCCATGCGACGCAGGACGAAGAGGGTGGGCTGGAATACATCGCCGCCGTGCAGGACATCACCCAGCGCCGGCTTTCGGAAGAAGCGCTCGGCAGGGTCCGCTCGGAACTTGCCCACGTGGCGAGGGTCGCCAGCCTCGGCGCGTTGACCGCGTCGATCGCCCATGAGGTGAACCAGCCGCTGGCCGGCATCATCACCAATGCCAATACCTGCCTGCGGATGCTTGCCTCGGACCCGCCGAACATCGAAGGCGCCCGCGAGACCGCGCGGCGCACGATCCGCGATGGCCACCGCGCCTCCGACGTGATCCAGCGATTGCGCGCACTGTTCGCCAAGAAGGATCTCTCGGTCGAGCGGGTCGACCTCAACGAGGCTGCGCGGGAAGTGATCGCGATGCTGCTGGGCGAACTCCAGCGCAACAGCGTGATCCTCTATCCCGAGTTTGCCGAGGGCCTTCCGCCGGTCAGAGGCGACCGTGTCCAGTTGCAGCAGGTCATCCTCAACCTGGTCATCAATGCCTCGGATGCCATGCAGGGCGTTTCGGATCGTCCGCGGCACATGCGCGTCGGCACCGGCCTGGATGAGGACGGCTATGTGCGTCTTGCCGTACGCGACAACGGCATCGGCTTCGCGCCCCAGGACGCGGAGCGGATTTTCCATGCCTTCTACACCACCAAGAACACGGGCATGGGTATCGGGCTGTCGGTAAGCCGTTCGATCATCGATGGCCACGGTGGCCGACTCCGGGCCAGGATCAATGATGGACCGGGTGCCACGTTTTCCTTCGCCGTTCCGCCGTTTCCCGAACCCGCGGCCGAACTGGCCAATGGCGGAACCGTTCGAGATACCGGGGTGGCTTTCCCCCATCCCTTGGAGAGTTTTTGATGGGCATTGCCTTGCTCGTGTCGGTCGTCGACGATGACGAGTCCGTGCGCGAATCGCTGCCGGACCTGCTGAGGGAATTCGGCTTCACGGTGCAGGCCTTTTCGTCGGCCGAAGCCTTCCTGGCGTCGGGCCATGTCGAGACGACCCGATGCCTGATCCTCGATATCGCCATGCCCGGGATGTCCGGCCCGGACCTGCAGCAGGAACTGGTGCGGCGCGGCCATGAGATTCCCATCATCTTCATCACCGCCCATGGCGATGCCGCCGATCGCCCGCGGCTGATCCAGCAAGGGGCGGTGGACTGCCTGATGAAGCCTTTCAGCGAGGCCGCGCTGCTGAGGGCGCTGGACGCCGCGCTGCCGGCGGCATGAATCTCCGGTCGACACCGGAAAGGAGGCGTGGCATGTTGGACACGAAGGCTTGCCTCGACTGCGAGCCGGGTCCGTTGCCCATGTCCCACGCCATGCCGATCGTATTCATCGTCGATGACGACATCTCGGTGCGGGAGTCGCTGGAGCTGATGGTACGCAGCGCGGGGTGGGAGCCGGTGCTGCTCGAATCGGCCCAGGCATTCCTCGCCCTGGACCGGCCCTTGGTGCCCAGCTGCCTCATACTGGACGTCAACCTGCCGGACCTGAGCGGACTGGAGCTGCAGGCGCGTCTCGTCGAGGATCGCGTCCGCATGCCGATCATCTTCATCACCGGCTACGGCGATGTGCCGATCACCGTGCGGGCCATGAAGGCCGGGGCCGCCGAGTTCCTGACCAAGCCGTTCGACGACCGGGTCCTGTTGCAGGCGCTTGCCGAAGCATTGGACGGGAGCCGCGTGGCGCTTGCCCACGAGGACGATCTGCGCGAATTGCGCCAGGCCTATGCCTCGCTGACGCCGCGCGAGGTCCAGGTGCTGGCCATGGTCATCGCGGGCCGCCTGAACAAGCAGATCGCCGCGTACCTGGGCATCAGCGAGATCACCGTCAAGGCGCATAGGGGCAAGGTCATGCGCAAGATGAAGGCGCGCTCGCTCGCCGAGCTGGTTCGCATGGCCGCCCATGTCATGCCGCGGAGTTAGAGCCTGTTCAACATCTCGGTGTGGCCACAGAGCACCCCTCCCCAGCCCTCCCCTGAGCGCAGGGGAGGGGGCCAGAGCGCGCATGGTTTGACTCCTCCCCCTGCGCGCAGGGGGAGGTTGGGAGGGGGTGGCTGGGATGACACCAAGATTTTGAACAGGCCCTTAGCGGTCCTTGGCTGGATCGTAGCCGGCTGGCGGCGCGCAGCAGGGCGGGCCCAGACCGATGGCGGCGCGGCCCAGCGTTTTCACCGTGGCTTCCGGCTGCGCGGCGAAGGTTGGCGAGGCGGTCTCGCCGGCGAGAGCGAAGCGATAGACGTGTCCCGCCGTGGCATGGAAAGCGAAGCGGCCGCCGTCGAGCTGCCGGTCCGGCTTGCCATCCTGCCATAGCTGCACTTGGTGGCCCTGCCAGGGCGTGGCGAAATTGATCGTCGCGTTTCCGGCATCTTGGAGCGTGAAGGCGGTGGCATGCCCATCCACGGCTTCCACCTCGACCGAGGCACCATGCCGGAGCGCCACCGTGCCGGCCATGCGCCAGCCGGGTGGGATGGCCGGGCCGATACGCACCAGCCCATCCGCGTCCTGGATCGCCAGCATGTCCGACAGCGCCAGCGCGGTGATCGCCGCCTGTTCCAGGTAGAACTCGTTCGGCAGGTCGTGCAGCAGGGCGGCCATGCCGTTGGGATACACCTGGTAGAGCTGCACGAGCTGGAAGATTGCCTGCGCCGCTTCCTTGCCCAGCCCCAGCCGCGCGGCCTGCACGGGGTCGTAGCTCCAGGTCGCGGCGTGCACGAAGGGCCGCGACGCGAAGGTGCGGCGCGCCACCGGAAACAGCGCGTCGTCGGCGCCGATCAGGGTATAGGGCCACACCGCCTCCAGGCCGATGTTCTCGCCGTTGCGGTAAGGCGCATCCGCGTCATGGCTGGCGGCCAGCACCTGGGCGCCGGCGTCGTGCGGATCGGGCATCAGCGGCAGGGTGGGCGTTCTTGCCAGCGCCTGGCGTAGTTGCGCGGCGAGCGCGTCGTCGCGTCCCAGCATTTTCGCGGCCGCGATGGTGGCTGGATACAGCGTGCGGATGGCGGCGATGTCCGTGGCCGGATCGGTCACGTCCATCTGCGTCTCGTGCGCGTTCGAGGGCGCGGTGTGCAGCAGGCCGTCCTGGCCGGGCCGCTGGTAGGCGAGCAAGAAGCGGGCGGCTTCCGCCATCAACGGATAGTTGGCCTCGAGGAAGGCGCGGTCGTCCGTCTGCAGGTAGGTGCGCCACACCCATAGCCCGATCTCCGCGCCGGTGCTCAGCGTGCGCGCGTTGGAGCTTTGCGACCAGGCCAGGTCGCAGCTGTGGGTGACGATGGCGAACGGCCGGAAACGGTCGCTTTCGTATTCCACGCCCTTGCCGTTGAAGCGCATGGTCTCCGGCACGCAGATGCCGGGCCGCCCGCCCGCGCGGTCGCGGGTCCACTGGCGGATGGCGTCAAGATGGTTGCGGTAGAGGGCGAACACCGGCGCGTTGAGTTCGGGCAGGCCGGCGGCCAGGTGGGCGCCGACCTGCATGCGTGTATTCCAGAACCAGTAGGCGGCCGGATCCCAGAAATGATCGTCGCGGCTGGCGGCGTACAGGTCGGCGATGCCGGCCTGCGAGCCCGGGATATCGCCGCCGCCATGCGCTGCGGCGGCGAACAGGTAGAGCGTGCGCAGGGTTTCGGCGTAGCGCGCCACGCCATCGTCCGATTGCGCCTGGATACGATAGGCGCGTGTCCAGTACGCATGCCACCAATCGGCGGTACGGGCCGGATCGATGGCCGGCGCCAGGGCGTCGCGGGCGACGTCGGCCGCCGTCCGCGCACCGTCGAAGGCGGGCGCCGCGATCACCACGCGCAGTCGTCCGTCCTGGCCGGCATGGGCGGCAAGCTCCACCGTGCGTGCATCGAGCACGCGCGCCTGCGCGCCGGTGGCCTGGATCGCCGCCAGCGAACCGAAGCGCCGGCCCGAGGCGCCGGGGCGGCCTTCGTCGCGCCAGGTTTCGGCAAGCCAGGCGACGCCGTCGCCTGCGCCGGCGATGGGCGCGCGCGGTTCCCACAGGTGCAGGCGAACGTGTTGCAGGCCTTGCGCGGGCAGGCCGGCGAGGTCGATCACCACGCGATCGGCGTCACGGTCCACCCAGGCGCGCAACGCGATGCCATCGCCGCTTTCCTCCAGGGCGCCGTCGTAAAGATCGACGCGACCGTGGAAGCCCCGATCGGCGGTCAACGCCTTGAGGTCGGGCAGGCTGACTTGCCCGGGCGAGCGCCGGTCGGGCAGCGTGTCGATGCGGTTGAGCTGCAGGGTCAATCCATCCGCCGCCCAGAACGCCGCGCCCAACCGGCCATTGCCCAGTCCCATCGCCTGGCTGGACAGCACGTTGGGCTGGCCGATGGCGATGTCCGAGCGGGCTATGGCTTGCGCCACGTCCAGTCCGCCGGCGGATACGCGGGCGGCAAGGCAGGCCAGCAGGAGACAGAAAAACCATGTCCGGGATACACCGATCTTGTTGGGCATGCGCAGCTGGCCTGGAGGGAAGGGTTGATTCTGCCCAATGGCGTCGCCTTTGGCAGTCCCTGCGACGGCCACGCGGCAGGACGGTGCTTGCGCGAGTATCGCCGCCATATCTTGCGACATCCGGCAGGTGTCATAACCGATGGTTTCATCGTCATGACGAATAGTCATCTGTCGGCGCATCCATGGGGCCGGCGGCGTCGCGGCGCGCTTCGCCAGGGGCGCGGAAGGGACGTCGAGACGTCCATGCCGCCATATCAAATTGACTTTACGAGCGGCTTGTGTGAACCATGGACGACCCGCTACGAATCGACCTCTCCGCATGCCCGACCAAGCTCCACTGGCCATCGTTTACGAACACCCCGAATGGTTCAAGCCGCTGTTCGCCGCGCTGGACCGCCGTGGCATCGCCTACCAGGCGATCCGCTTCCAGGACCACCGCTTCGACCTGGCGGAAAAACATGCGCCGGCTCCCGTCGTGCTCAGTCGCCTGGCGATGAGTTCCTTCCTGCGCCAGGACGAGCACCCGATCTTCTACGCGCAATCGCTCTACGCCCATTGGGAATTGAACGGCGCCAGGGTGATCAACGGCACCCATGCCCTGGCGGTCGATGCATCCAAGGCGCGCCAGCTGGCGGTGATCCAGTCGCTCGGGCTGGATATTCCCGCCACGCGCGTGGTCCATCGGCAGGCCGACATCGTCGCCGCCGCGCAAGGGTTGCGCTTCCCGGTGATCGTCAAGGTGAACATCGGCGGCTCGGGCGCGGGCGTCTCGCGCTACGACACGGTGGAAGAGCTGCAACAGGCCGTCGCCGACGGCACCACGCCGAAGGGCATCGACAGCGTGACGCTGGTGCAGGAATACGTGCCGGCGCGCGACCGGCACATGGTCCGCATGGAAACGCTGGACGGCAAATTCCTCTACGCCATCTCGCTGAACACCGATGGCGGCACCTTCGACCTGTGCCCCGCCGATGTCTGCCTGATCGACAAGCCGGCGGTCACGGTGCGTGAATACAAGCCCGACCGCCATGAAATACGAGCCGCCGAGGCCATCGCCCGCGCCGCCAGGCTCGACATCGGCGGCATCGAGTTCATGATCGACGATCGCGACGGCGCCCGCCGTTTCTACGACATCAACGGCCTTTCCAACTTCGTGGCCGACCCGCTCAATGTGCTGGGCTGGGACCCGCACGAGACGCTGGTCGACTACCTGGATCGTGCCATCGACGCTACCCGGGAGAAGGCGGCATGAGGTATGGATTCTGGGCGCCGGTCTTTGGCGGCTGGCTGCGCAACGTGCGCGACGAGCACATGGAGGCCAGCTGGGACTACCTGAGCCGGCTGTGCCGGCGCGCCGAGCAGATCGGCTACGACCTCACCCTCATCGCCGAGCTCAACCTCAACGACATCAAGGGCGTCACCGAGCCGGCGCTCGATGCATGGTCGAGTGCGGCCGCCCTGGCGGCGGTGACGCAGACGCTGGAGATCATGGTCGCGGTGCGGCCCAACTTCCACCAGCCGGCGCTGTTCGCCAAGCAGGCGGCCAATGTCGACCGCATCTCGGGCGGCCGCCTGGCCTTGAACGTGGTGTCGTCCTGGTGGGCCGACGAGGCCACGCAGTACGGCCTGCAGTTCGACCAGCACGACGACCGCTACGCGCGCACCAACGAGTGGCTGCAGGTGGTCGATGGGCTGTGGTCGCAGACGCCGTTCACCTTCAAGGGCGAGCGCTACCAACTGGAGAACGCCATCTGCGAGCCCAAGCCGCTGTCCTCGCCGCGCCCGACCATCTACGCCGGCGGCGAGTCGGAGGCGGCCAAGTCACTGATCGCCAGCCGCTGCGACGCCTACGTGATGCACGGCGACGAGCCGGAGTTCATCGCCGCCAAGATCGCCGACATGCGCGAGCGACGCGCGCGGACCGGCTTGCCGCCCATGCGGTTCGGCATGGCCGCCTACGCGATCGTGCGCGATACGGAGGAGGAGGCGCAGGCCGAGGTGGAGCGCATCACCACCCTGGATACGGAGGCGCCAGGCTTCGCCAACTTTGACCAATGGCTTTCCGGCACGCAGCTCGAAAGGGAGCTGAAGATCAAGGAATATTCCGTCTCCAATCGCGGCCTGCGGCCCGGCCTCGTCGGCACGCCCGAGCAGGTACGCGCGCGGATCGAGGAGTTCTCCGCCGTGGGGCTGGACCTGCTGTTGCTGCAGATGAGTCCGCAGCTGGAGGAAATGGAGCGATTCGCGCGGCAGGTCATCGCGCCGGTGGCGGTGTGAGTGTTCCTGTTTCCGCGGGGCGTCGCTCAAGAAAGGTATAGCTGTCCCTGCGAGTCGGTGTTCAACGGATAGTCCCGTGGCGTGGTGTCCATGTGGATGGGGAGGCGTTCGGCCAGCAGCGTTTCCTCGGTCAGTTCGATCCGGCCATCCCTGGCCACCCGTATCAGCGACCTGAACAGCGCGTCCCGGAATATGACGCAGGCTCGGAGGGCGAATCGTCCGTCCCTGTCGGTGCCCATGAACGTCAGCGGCTCGATGGCCGAGGCGGCAAGGGATCGACGCGCCTCGTCGTCCGGCTCCGACCAACGGACGTCAGCCGGCGACTCGACGATCAGGAAGCGGCCCTGCCGGCCCACGACGTGGTCGAGGAAGAAGGCCGCGTACTGGGCCACGTTGCCGGGCGTGAGCCGGATCGGCGCGGTGGCATTGCAGCGATGGATCGGCTCGTTGCTCTTGTTGAGCAGCACGGTCTCGTCCGGTCCCGCCAGCGCGAACCGCTCGTTGGGCAGTTCCTGCCGATGATCGATGATCCGGCAGAAGCGGCGGTTTTCGTAGAAGGGCAGCGCCGTATAGCGTACCTCGGTCAGTTCGGGATCCAAGGGCGCCGGCCGCACGACGGCGTTGATCGTCGCGACGAAACGTTGCTGGTGCGGCGGCAACAACAGCCGCCATGCATGGTCTCTCAGGGACATGGACGAGGTTTCGGCGTCAGGACGCTGCCGGTCGTTCCGCCAGCAGAGCGATGCGGCTGGACCATTCGTTGCGCAAGGGAGCCGGCCAGCCGCGCCCGATGACGAAGCGGCGCTCGGCCAGGTGTTCCGCCCGATAGGCGGGATCGTCCACCTGGACGTCGATGCCGCCATCCACGCTGAACAGCATTGCGCCATGCCAGTTCCCCATCCAGCGTTCCAGCCCTTCGCTGCACACCACGTAGCCGGCGCCGAGGCGGTCCGCGGCGATGGCTTCCAGCAGGTCGCCCTCGCGGGATGCCTTGTGGAACGTCCAGCGCTCGCCAGCCAGGCCGGCCTGGTGCGCCAGGGCATCCAGCGCATCGCGGATCTTTCGCTCGGTGGCCTCGGTGGATTGCCGCGCATCCGCCTCACGCTGCCGTTGGTGTGCCTCGGCGGCCGGCCTGGCATGCCGCATCAGGCGCCGCACGTTCCACTTGGCTTCCCGCGCTTCGGCCGCTCCCAGGGTCACCTGTTGCTTGATGCCGGCCAGCCGCACGTCCTGTCGCGAGGTGGTGACCTTGTATTGGTAGGCGTGGCCCGGGCCGTAGGCCGTTCCAGTCACCATGCCGCCCGACGAGGTATAGCCCGTCATGGTGGTCACGGTGGGGATATGCCCCCACTTCTGCAGCACTTCACGCTCGAACGTCGCATCGAACGCATGCAGGGGCACGCGGGTCGTGGTGGCCTTGCTGCGCCGATAGGGACGCGTATATACCTCCACCTCGGCATCGCCGTGCAGCCACCGGAACGCCAGCGTCCGGGCATAGAAGCCGGTATCGCCCGTCGACAGCCGCCGCATGGCCACCATGGGCTGCGCCAGCAGGGCGCCCAGCGTGATGCCCACCATGCCCGCCAGCCCCAGCACGATCAGGGGAACCGCCACGCCGCCGATCCAATATCCCGTCCACTCCGGTGAACCCGCCGACAGGTGAGGCAGCTCATCCTGGAACGCTCCATTGACATACTGGATCAGGGGAACGCCGCGCTCGACCAGGCACACGCCCGCCAGTGCGCCGAACGGCAGCAGCGCCAGCAGCCGAGCCAGCCCGTAACTGCGCCACCGCCATCGGCGCCGGATGGCGAGGCCGGCACCTATCGCGAATGGCAGCCATGCGCCCCAGAGGGAGAACTCTTCCAGTTCGTAGGCCAGGTCTCTTCGCGGCCACTCCATCCGCTCCACCAGATGGAGAAGGCCGCTCGCCCACACGGCCAGCGCCAGCAGGGCCGCATATGCAAGGAATCGCTTCATGTGCCCGAGCTCTCCATCGGCAAGGACGCCGCCGTTGATGCCGTTCCGGCATCCAGTGGCGATTCGATAGGGTGTTTTTCGCCAGACGTGCCGCTCATGGCTATTTCACTCCCATCGACGTCAACAGGGCTTTGACGTGGGCTGCCGGTATTTCGAGTACGTAGTCCCGCCAGTTGTCTCCACGGCAGGCGAACTTGAAGCGCAGGCCTGAAATGGCGCCTTGCCGCATTTGCGCGAGGCTCAACTCGCCATCGAGTTCGACCCTGTACCAGTCCTCCGTATCCTGCCAATAGTAGAGGGGCAGGGCGCCCACGCCGGAAAGCGCGATGGAACAGAATTTCGCGTCAAGCGGGCCGCTGTCGTACAAAATGCTGCTGTTGCTGCGCACGTCCGAATAGATCACGTAAGTCCTGCTGGTGCCCTCGGTGTATCCGATCAGGCCCCATTGCACATGGTCATAGGGATCTTTCCCGTCGAAGTTGAAGGTAGGGGCGCGATAGACCGTCTTGGGATTGAACTCGTCCCGGACGACCTCGATCTGGGGGGGCGCGGCTTGTGGTGGCGGAGTCGCCGGGCGCTCCTTTTTCGGATCCACGCCGTCCACCTTCTGCCCATCCTTCAGCCGCCTCAGCAGTTCGTCTCGGCTCAGCAGCGCGTGGCCGCTGTCCTGTGCATGCAGCGCACCGGCCAGCGCCATGGCCCATACGGCTGGCAACGCCAGCGGCATCTTCCCGGCGTTCACGCCTCACCCCGCGCGGAAGCGAAGATGGCGGCGATGCGCGCGCGCTGCTCGGGGCTGGAGGTGTAGCCGTTCGCGTAGAGCAGCGCGCCATCGCGCACCCAGAAGAAGCTGGGCGAGGCCATTTGCGTGGACGAGGGCGACAGGCCGTTCTGGGAGAGGATTTCGGCCAGGAGCAGAAAGCTGCCCAGTTGCTTCCTGTGCAGCTCGTCCCACATCGTCAGGAACTGCTCCCTGGTCATCGGCTCGTCCGGCGTCGGCTTCGTTGCAGGCTTGCGCCCGGCACCGGACAGCGCGCGCATGATCGAGGATGTGTATTCGTGCTCCTCGCGCAGCCTGGGTACGTAGGGTGGCAGGCGCCCGTCCAGGTACAGCGACAGGTTCTGCGGCGTCGGGTGCAGCAGCAGCGACACCATGTTGGTGGTAACCCTGGCCTGGCTTTCCGCGCTGTCGTCCCCGCCCAGCGGCTGGGGAAAGAAGTGCGTCTCCACGCCGTCGCCGCGGGTGCCGAAATCCCGGTGGAATGCCGCCATGTAGGGACAGCCGGCATAGCCGGCGACGGTGACGACCGGACCGTTGCCCTGGCGCACGTAGGGCGGCGCGAGCAGCAGCCCGAGCGCCTCGTCGGCCCGTGTGGCGATGCGTCCGGCACTCGGCAGCCCCTGCGGGGTGCGCCGCCCCCTCAACGCCGGCGGAAGCGCACTGCCGGCTTGGGCCAGCGCCGGCCCGATCGCGGCCGCGGCCAGCGCGCCCGCTGCCAGTTGGACGAAATGACGTCGATGCATATTGCCATCCCCTGTGGTGTCTCCGAGCGCTCCCCCGGGCGGCCCGGCATGTCGGCTGGAACCATGTGCCGGTCCTCGCTTGCGTGCCGCCCAGCGGTTGCCGGATGATGTTTGGCACGGCATCGCCGTGTCCTGACGGACTTCTGAAGAAGTTCTGAAGGCGCACCAGGGGGACAACATGAGCGTGACCACAGCCGCGGGCCGGCGCCGGCGACGACAATGGCGTTTCGCCTCGGCCACCTTCGACGAGGGGAGCTGGGCGCTCCTGGTCGATGGCGCCCCGGCCGCGCTGGAGGCCAAGCCGCTGGAGCTGCTGCACGAGCTGCTGCTGCGCGCCGGCGAGGTGGTCACCAAGGACGAACTGCTCGAGGCCGTATGGCCCGGCGTGGTGGTGGTCGAGGCCTCGCTGGCCACCGCCGTCTCCAAGCTGCGCAAGGCGCTGGGCGACGAGGGTGCCAGGATCATCGAGACCGTGCCGCGCGTCGGCTACCGGCTCGCCGTCCAGGTAGCGGTGGAGAGCATCGCCGGCCCCTTGGGCGCACGCTTCGCTTTCCAGCCCGGGGATGCGGTGCCCGGCCGGCCGCAATGGCGGCTGCTGCGCGCGCTGGGCGACAGCGGCGCCGCCGACGTCTGGCGCGCCGAGCACGAGAAGACCGGCGAGTCGCGCATCTTCAAGTTCGCCGATACGCCCGAGCGCCTGCGCAGCCTCAAGCGCGAGGCGGCCATCGCCCGCCTGCTGATGACCTCGCTCGGTGCCGAAGGCCCCTTCGCGCCGTTGCTGGAATGGAACTTCCAGGCCGCGCCGTACATGCTGGAAAGCGTCGATGGCGGCGCCAGCCTGCTCGACTGGGCGGCGGCCCATGGCGGCTTGGCCGCCATCCCGCTGGCGCGCCGGCTCGGCGTGGCCGCCGCGGTGGCGCGCGCGGTGGCCGCGGTGCATGGCGTGGGCATCCTGCACAAGGACCTCAAGCCCGCCAACATCCTGATCGAGGAGCGCGGCGGGGATTTCCGCATCCGCCTCGCCGACTTCGGCAGCGGCCAGGTGCTGGACGACGACCTGCTGGCTGCCTATGCCATTACCGTTCCTGAATCCACCGATGAGCCAGCTCCCGGTGGTGGCCGCTCGGGCACCGCGCTCTACCGCGCGCCGGAGTTGGTCGGCGATGCCGTGCCCACGATGCGTTCGGACATCTATGCGCTCGGCCTGGTCCTGTTCCAGCTCGCCGTCGCCGATTTCGGGCGCAGCCTCGCGCCGGGTTGGGAGGAGCAACTGGCCGATCCCGTGCTGCGGACCGATATCGCCGAGGCGGCCGCGGGCGACCCCGCGCGTCGGCTCGCCTCCGCCGCGCTGCTCGCCGATCGCCTGGATCGCCTGGAGGCGCGGCGCGCCGAAGCGGCGGCGGCCGCCGAGCGCGACGCCCAGCTTGCCGCGCTGCGCCGCGAAAGGGAGCGGCGTGACGCGCGGCGCCCATGGATACGTGCGGCCGCCGTGGTCGCGATCCTCGGCATCCTCGCCACCTCGTCCGCCGCATGGATCGCCACCCGCCAGCGCGGCGAGGCGCGGCGCCAGCAAGCCATCGCCGAGGCGAGCTATGGCTTCCTCGCCGACAACCTGCTGGCCCGCGCCGATCCCGCACGCAGCGATGGCGTGCAGGAAACCCTGGGCGAGGCCGCCAAGCGCGCCGCCGCCCAGATCGACTCGCGCTTCGCCGATGCGCCGCTGGTCGCCGCGCGCCTGCACGCCACGCTGGCCAAGGCCTTCCAGGAACGCGGCGACGTCCCCGCCGCGCAGGCCGAGTACAAGGCCGCCGAGGCGAGTTATGCGGCGGCGGGACAGGCCGATGGCGAGGCGGCCACGCTGGTGCGGCTGGCGCATGCGCAGTCCGAGGCATCCTCGGGCCAGCCCGAGGCGGTCAAGGATGCCCAGGCCATCATTGCCGCGGCGCGTGCGCGGCTGGGGACGCGCGCCGACCGGGGCGCCATCGGCTATGCCTTCGCCAAGGCCGAGGGCACGGCCCACTACTTCGGCGACCTGAAGGTTTCCGAGGCCGCCTTCGAGCGCGCCATGGCGCTGCGCCAGGCCGATCCCTCGCTGGCGACGCCGCGCGATGCGCTGCGCCTGAAGACCATCCATGCGTTGTTGCTGATGCGCGACGGCCGCGCCGCCGAGGCCGAGGCCGAGATGCGCCAGGTGGTGGACCAGGCCACCGCCATGTACGGCGCCGACCATGCCGACACGCTCAACGCGCGGCAGAACCTGCTCAACGCCATCCAGCTGCAGCACCGAGACCGCGAGGTCGTCACCGGCTATGCCCAGTTGCTGCCGCTGTTCGAGCAGCGCTATGGCCCCAACCATCGCCTGACCCTGGCCCTGCTGTCCGGCATGGGCGACAGCCTGTCCCGCATCGGTCGCTATGACGAGGCGGCGGGGTATGCCGAACAGGTCTGGCGGCGAGGCGCCGAGTCGCTGGGGCCGAAGTCGCACCAGGCCCTGGGCGGACGCCTGGACCTGGGCGTCGCCCAATGCCGTGGCGGCAGGACCGGTCCCGGCCTGGACAACCTGCGCGGCGGGCTTGCCGACGTGGAGGCGAGCTTCGGTGCGGATTATCCGTTGGCTCACGTCGCACGCTACTTCGTCGCCGAATGCCTGATCCTCGGCGGTCATCCCGCCGAGGCCGCGCCGATACTGCAGGCCAGCGATCGCACCAAGGCGGCGGCGCTGGTGGGCGATGCCGACTGGGGCGCCAATGCGGACATGGCAGCGGCGGAAATCGCCCTTGCGGCCGGCGACAAGGACAAGGCGCGCAAGCTGCTCAGCGCGGCGACGCCGGCCTTCGCCTGGGCCGATCCCGAGAGCTTCGAGAAGAAGCGCATCGACCGCTTGAGCCAGCAGCTGGCGATGCGTTGATCCGCGCCCCCGCATTTACCTCGCATGCCTGCTGCGGTAGTTTCCCAGGTCATCGGCGTGCGATGCGCGATCGATAACCTTGCGGCTGTGCATCGTGGTGCCCCTCGGATGGCATGCGGGCGGTGGGATGCCTGTGCCGCTGCACGCTGAACCGAGCGGGGGAGAACAGGCATGGGGTTTCATCGTTTCGCGGTACGCATGGCTTGGTTGGTATGGGCGACGCTATGGCTGGCCTCCTGCGCCAGCGCGCCGGGCAAACCGGAAGTGGTCGCGGGGGAGGCACGCTTCCAGTTCCTTACATCGACGCTGGTGCGCATGGAGTATTCGCCCAGCGGCCATTTCGTGGATGCTCCCACCGCCGTGGTGCAGAAGCGCGACTGGGCACCGGTGCCGGTGCACGTCTCGCAGCAGGACGACTGGCTGGTGGCCAGTACCGATGCGCTGACATTGCGCTACAAGCTGCACTCGGGCCCCTTCACGGCGGACAACCTCAAGGTGAGCTGGACCGATGGCGGTTCCCACCAGTGGCAGCCCGGCCAGGATGATCCGCAGAATCTCGGCGGCCTCACCTATTCGCTGGACAACATCAGCAAGGCGAACCTGCCGGAAGGGCAGATGGACCAGGGCAGTCCCGTCAATGACGTGATCCCCGGCATCGAGGTGACGCTGGAGAAGGCCAAGCCGGGCCTGTTGAGCCGCAGCGGCTTCGCCTTCATCGACGACAGCCGCACGCCGCTGTGGAATGCGCAGGCGCAATGGATCGAGCCGCGTGCGGAGCAGGGAGGGCAGGACTGGTACCTGTTCGCCTACGGCAAGGACTATCGTCGCGTGCTGCGCGAGTATGCGCAGCTGTGCGGGCCGGTGCCGATGATTCCCCGCTACACGCTGGGACCCTGGATCACCGATTTCAATTTCGAGTATTTCCCGGGCACCGCCGATGCGAAGCGTCCCGCCTTCCAGCGCTACAACCAGCAGATGCTTGAGGACGAGATATCGCGGCTGCGCGGCGACCATATCCCGTTCGACACGTTGGTGCTCGATTTCGCCTGGCACAACTACGGCTGGGACGGCGGCTACGACTGGAGCCCGCTGATCCCCGAGCCGGACCGTTTCATCACCTGGCTGCACGCGCGCGGCGTCAAGCTCAGCCTCAACGACCATCCCGGCTATGCCAATACCGAGGAGAGCATCCTGTCGCCCGAGGACAGCCATGCGCCGGCCGTGCTGCAGGCGCTGGGCCAGCCGCAGCCGGTGAAGCCGCGCTTCGACCAGGACCTCTCCGGCGCATGGCAATTGGCCCTCGACCCGAGGGACGAGGGCGTGGCGCAGCGCTGGTACGCGGGGAAGGGCGGTGCCCGGTGGCAGTCGATCCAGGTGGGCTCGTCGTGGCAGAAGCAGGGGCATGAAGGTTACCGGGGCGTGGCCTGGTATCGCGCCTCGGTGCGCTTGCCGGAGCAATTGCCGGCGGCGCTGTACCTCACCCTGGGCGAGGTGGACAAGCAGTACCGCCTGTTCGTCAACGGCCAGGAAGTGCCGCATAGCCATATCCAGTGGCCGCAACGCCTGACCTATGCCGATATCCGCGCCTACCTGAAACCGGGGCAGCCCAATCGCATCGCCCTGCGCGTCGAGCCCGGCCGTTTGGGCGGCGGCCTGCTGCGCGGTCCCACGGCCTTGCGCGACGTGGCGCCGCCTGGCCGTATCTACTTCGACCTTGCCGACCGGAAGCAGGCGGATGTGTTCATGCGGTACCTGCACGAACCGCTGATGCGCCAGGGCGTGGACCAGTGGTGGGTGGATGGCGGCGGCGGCGCGACCGCCATGCCCGGGCTCAACCCGCAGTTGTGGACCAATAAGGTGTTCTACGATTTCGCGCAATCCTCGGGCAAGCGCGGCTTTATCCTCAGCCGCTACGGCGACTGGGGCAGCGAGCGCTACCCGGCCTTCTTCACTGGCGACACCTATTCGGAGTGGCCGGTACTGGCCTACGAAGTGGCGTTCAGCACGCGCGGCGGCAATGTGCTGGTGCCCTACATCAGCCACGACATCGGCGGCTTCCATGGCGCGAAGATCGATTTCGACCTGTATGCGCGCTGGATCGAGTTCGGCGCCTTCAGCCCGCTGCTGCGCATGCACAGCGCGCACGCCAACCCGGACGAGGGCAACGTACGCATGCCCTGGGTCTACGGCGAGCAGGGCGTGGCCCTGATGCGTAAATACTTCACGCTGCACACCCAGCTCATACCCTACACCTATACCTACACCTGGCTGGCGCACCGGGATGCGCTGCCCATCCTGCGGCCGCTCTACCTGGAGCATCCCGGGCTGGAAGAGGCCTACCGGCACACGCACGAATACTTCTACGGCGACGAGATGCTGGTGGCGCCGGTGCTGTCGCCCGGCGGCGACCGCACGGTCTACCTGCCACCCGGTTCATGGATCGACTTTTTCCATGGCGAGCGTTTCCAGGGCGGCACCACCTTCACCCGCCACTATGCGGTGGACGACATGCCGGTGTTCGTGCGCGAAGGCTCGATCGTTCCAGAGCAGCCGGCGAGCGATTATTCCGATGCCAGGCCGCTGGATACGCTGATCCTCAATGTGTATGGCTCGGGACAGGGCAGCTTCCAGCTCTACGAGGACGACGGCATCTCGCTGGATTACGGCAAGGGAGCGTACGCATTGACGCCGATGCGGTACGACACGCGCGCCGACGGCAGCCATCAATTGGTGGTCGAGGCGGTGCAGGGCGGCTTCCAGGGACAGCCCGCGCAGCGTAGCTACGCGCTGCGCATCCATGCCCAGGGCAAGCCATCGTCGCTCGCCATCGACGGCAAGCCGGTGGATGACTGGCAGTGGGATGCAAAGGACTCGGTGGCCACGCTGTCCATTCCCAGGCGATCGATCCACGACAAGACGACGGTGACGTGGCGGTGACCTTCGCCGGTTAAGTCGTTGTCTCGCGGGAACCGGAGCCCGGTTCCCGCAGGGTTGGCACGTTCCTTGATTCCAGCATGGAAAGCGGCCTGGCCGCTTTGGCGGCTATGCCGCGGCTTGCCGGGCCGCGGCGCCGGATCGTGTTTGCGGCGCAAGCTTCAAGGAGTCCCGCATGGAACTCGATTTCTCGCTTACCGACCCGCAAGGCGGCATCATCGACGTGTTCTGCGAGGTATTCGAGCGAGGCGAGTCGGTGTACTGGCGCGCCTGGCTGTATGGCGATGCCTCCCTGCGCGAGACGCTGGAGGGGCGAGCCATCAATGAGACGGCCGTGGCCGGCCAGGTCCAGGCGGAGATTCTTCTGCGTGGCCTTCGCGCATGCGATTGACGCTGCGGGTCACTATGGGCCCCATGCGATCACCGGCTGGGAGTGGCATGGCCGGAAGGCGACAAGGAAAGCCCCGCACGAGGCGGGGCTGCGAATATCAGGCGGGAGCGTCCTGGGCGGTCTTGAGACGGTTCTGGTAGGTCGTCTCGGTTTCCTGGTACAGGCCTGACCAGGGATCGAGCACATAGCCATCGACGGGCTCGTGCGATACGCGCTTGGCGTCGGTATGGAGGGTTTCCGCGCTGGCAAATGGCGAGTCAAGGGTCATGGGATCCATAGGCACTCCTGAAGGGGATTGTCGCGTGGAAGTCCAGCCTATCGATGCGCTTGTTCGGGCGCGGTTAAAGAAAGTCCCCGTCCGGGCCAACGCAAAACTTATGCGCGAGGCCGTTTCACGCATCCGCGACGCCAGCGCCGTGGACGTGACCCATTCCATTGAGCCGGATGGCAGACATGCGACAATGGCGGCTGCCTTGACGTCCCCATGCATGCGATGTCCATTTCGAAAGAAGCCTATCGGCGGTTCCAGGAGGAATTGGCCGCACTCGAACGCGAACAGGAACGGCGCCGCCAGGAAGCCAGCGCGCCTCCCATGGAACGCGCCAGACGCGAATTCCTCGCCTTGCGCGAGCATTACGGATTGAGCGTGGCCGATGTGGTGGCCTTCTTCCCCGAGGAAGAAGGCATTGCCTACCTGCAAGGGCTGATTGCCGCAGCGGAGTCGCCGGCGCCCAGGCGCCGCACCCGGCGCAAGGCCGGCGAGGACGGCTAGACGGCCGGATCGTCCCGTCTCCGCGGACGCATGACCCATGACATGCCCCTAACGCGGGTTTTGCCATACAGTCCGGCAAGCCCCACAAGGAGGGTTTGCCATGATCGAACAGATCGCGGGATTGCCGCCGGGCACGCTTGGTTTTCGCGCCAGTGGGCAGGTGACGGCATCCGACTATGAACGCGTGCTGGTGCCGGACGTGGAAGCGGCCTTCGCGGTGAACCGCAAGCTGCGCCTGCTGTACCACGCCGGGCCGGGCTTCACCGGCTTCGAGCCGGGCGCGATGTGGGAGGACGCCATGCTCGGCTTCCGGCACTTCAGCGGCTGGGACCGGGTGGCGCTGGTGACCGACGTGCCCTGGCTGCGGGTCGCCTCGCTGGCCATGGGGTTCGTCATTCCCGCGCATTTCAAGCTGTTCCACGACGCCGAACTGGACGAGGCGATCGCCTGGATCAGCGAGCCCCGGCCCGCCAGCGGCAATGGAAACACATGAAACCATTGCCAGCCGGCGTGGCCTGTGCTGAAGTCGGCGGCATGTCCAGCCCCGATGCCCGCTTCGTTGCCATGCCCGCCGCCTCCGCGGCGAACGGGCGCGCACGTTCGCTGAACAATCGCAACGCCAATAACCGTACCCGTATCGGGTGGGCCGGCGTGTAAGCAGCAAAGTCATACAGACACACGCAAAAAGGCCCGCTTGCAGCGGGCCTTTTTGTTTTTCCGCCACGCGAAAGACTTATTTGAGGAAAGCCTGACCATGTGTTCGATCTTCGGCATGTTCGACCTGCAGCCTGGCGACGACCTGGCCACCTTGCGCCAGCAGGCGCTGGAACTCTCGCAGCGCCAGCGCCACCGAGGTCCCGACTGGAGCGGGGTGTTCGTCGACGCCGGGGTGATCCTGGTGCACGAGCGGCTGGCCATCGTCGATCCCGCCAGCGGGGCGCAGCCGCTGCGTTCCCGCGATGGCGAACTGGCCCTGGCGGTGAACGGGGAGATCTACAACCATCGCGAGCTGCGCGCGGCCAGCGACTACGACTTCACCACCGGGTCGGACTGCGAGGTAATCAATGCGCTGTACCGCGGCGGTGGCGATACCGGCGCATGGACGGCCAGGCTCAACGGCATCTTCGCCTTTGCGCTGTGGGACAGCGAGGCGGCGCGCTACGTGATCGCGCGCGATCCCATCGGCGTATGCCCGCTGTACTGGGGCCATGACGGCGAGGGCCGCCTGTGCGTGGCCTCGGAGATGAAGGCGCTGGTGGGCGTGTGCGCCGACGTGGCGGCGTTTCCGCCGGGCCACGTGTACGACAGCGCCGTGGGCGAACTGCGTCGCTACTACCACAAGCCATGGCGCGACCATGCTCATACCAAGGGGCGCGACGTGTCGCCGGGCGAACTGCGCGAGGCCTTCGAGCAGGCCGTGCATCGCCAGCTGATGACCGACGTGCCGTATGGCGTGCTGCTGTCGGGCGGCTTGGATTCCTCGCTGGTAGCCGCCTGCGCGGCGCGCTTCGCGCGGCGCCGGGTGGAGGAGGACGATCGCCAGGAAGCCTGGTGGCCGCGCCTGCATTCCTTCGCCATCGGCCTGGAAGGCTCGCCCGACCTCGCCGCCGCCCAGGTCGCGGCCGATGCGCTGGGCACCGTGCACCATGGCTTCGTCTATACCTTCTGGGAGGGACTGGACGCGCTGCCCGAGGTGATCCGCCATGTCGAGACCTACGACGTCACCACCATTCGTGCGTCCACGCCGATGTACCTGCTGGCCCGGCGCATCAAGGCGATGGGCGTGAAGATGGTGCTGTCGGGCGAGGGTTCGGACGAGATCTTCGGCGGTTACCTGTACTTCCACAAGGCGCCCTCGGCCGAGGCCTTCCACGAGGAAACCGTGCGCAAGCTCGATGCGCTGCATAGCTACGACTGCCTGCGCGCCAACAAGTCGATGATGGCCTGGGGCGTGGAGGCGCGCGTGCCGTTCCTGGACCTGGACTTCCTGGACGTGGCAATGGGCATGGACGCGCGCCACAAGATGGCGGGCCAGGGCCGGATCGAGAAGGCGGTGCTGCGCGAGGCATTCCGGGGCGCGCTGCCGGACGAGATCCTGTGGCGCCAGAAGGAACAGTTCAGCGACGGCGTGGGCTACGGCTGGATCGATGGGTTGAAGGCGCATGCCGAGCAGGCGGTGAGCGACCGCGAGTTCGCGGCTGCCGCCACGCGTTTCCCGTACAACCCGCCGACCACCAAGGAGGCCTACCTGTACCGGCGTATCTTCGAGCGCTTCTACCCGGGGCAGGCCTGCGCGGAGACGGTGCCGGGCGGCAAGTCGATCGCCTGTTCCTCGCCGGCGGCGCTGGCCTGGGACCCGGCGTTCGCGGCGGCGGCGGACCCGTCGGGACGCGCCGTGCGCGGCGTGCACCAGCAGGCGCTGGCCTGATCGCGTTCTCCGCTTGGCGGCGAAGGCGCGGACAGCCACGCCTTCGCCCGCCGGTCAACGCAGGTTGGGATGAAGCAGGAAGCACTGGCGCTGGTGGCGGAAATCCAGCAGGAAATCCATGTCGCGCAGCGCGCCGGCGCCCAGCGTGATCGGGTACTTGATGTTGGTGGCGTCCGTATAGACCTCGAACAGGATGTCGAACGGCTGGCCCGCGATGGTCAGGTTCACTTTCGCGCTTTCGGCGTTGGCGAACGCATGGGTGCCGCCCACGTCGCGCATCGCGGTTTTCCTGCGGTGCAGGGCGGTGACCTCGTCCAGCGCGGTGCGGGTGCCGATCAGGTAGCGATAGGCGCCGGAATCGAGCATCACCGATTGGGGCTGGTCGTTGACCAGCAAGCGCGGGAACAGCCGGAGCTGGTCGTCCCACAGGCCCGATCCGGCCAGCATGGGCGTATCGCAGGCCGGCACGGTGGAGTCGCGCCCATACACCAGCACCGACTGGCTGCTGATGCGCAGCGTGCCCAGCGGCGCGACCAGGTTGCTGCCGATCAGCGCGATCGGCTTCGGCACCACCGTGACGGGTACGTTGTGCAGGATGATGCCGCCCAGTTCCAGCGTATCGAGCACGCCCGCCTGGGTGGGCACGCCCTTGCTCAGCCAGCCGCTGACCTTGCCGTTGCGATCCAGCGGCTTGACGCCGTAGCGGCGCGCGGCGTCCTCGCCCAGGATCATGTCGCTGGCGCCGGTGTCCAGCATGAGCTCGAACTCATGACCATTGGCCTTCGCCTTGACCGTGGGAATGGCGGCGTCCTGCTTGGTCGGCAGGCTGACGTCGCCGGCTGGCACCTCGTAGGACAGGGGCGGTTGCGCGGCGCGGTTGTCGAGGTAGGCCTGCATGGCGTCCAGCCGGCGGTCCACGCGGTGGCCTCGGTAATGCTCGATCAGCGCCTGCTCGGCCTGCCTCGCCTCGGCCGCGCGGCCGGCCAGCTGCAGGTTGCCGATGCGGAATTGCCCGCACGACAGCGCCAGGCCGGGGTGGGTGTCGAGCAGGGCCTGCTCGCAGGCCTGCGCGGCGGCGCTGGCGCCATCCAGGTTGAAATGCACGCGCTCCAGCGCCATTGCCGACCACACATGCACGATCGGGTCCGCGCTTTCCTGGTACAGCTTGAGCAAGGCGGGCGCATCCGCCACCTGCATGGCCTGCACGATCGCCTTCAGGCCGGCGTTCTCGTCGGCGACGTGCTCGCCGCCCGGCGTCGCGGCCCCGGTCGGGGCTTCCCCGACGGCATGCGCCGTGATCGTCATCGCCGCCAGGGCGCCCATCAGGCCCAGCGCCCACCATCCCCGTCGCGTCTTCCCCATGTTCCTTCCTTTGCCGACTCCCATTCCTGCTCCGGGCCGCCGGGTTCCACCCAACGCCGGAACGGATATGAACGCATGTTCATCATGACCGTTTACACCGGCTCTTAGCGGCCGGCGCGGCGGCTCTGTTATCCTAGCGGGCTGCTGATCCGGAACCGAAACCAGATGATCGAGACCAATCCGATCCATGCGCAGATCGCGGACCTCAAGGGTCGCGTCGAGTCGCTTAGGGGGTATCTTTGACTACGCCACCAAGCGTGAGCGTCTCGAAGAAGTAAGCCGCGAGCTGGAAAGCCCCACCGTGTGGGACGATCCGCCGCGCGCGCAGGAACTGGGCCGCGAGCGTGCCCGCCTGGACACCATCGTCAGCGGCATCGACACGCTGACCGCCGGCCTCAACGACGCCGGCGAACTGCTGGACATGGCTGCCGCCGACGGCGACGAGGACACCGTCAACTCCGTGGTGGCCGACCTGGCCGGCCTCGACGCCAAGGTGGCCAAGCTGGAATTCCAGCGCATGTTCTCCGGCAAGATGGACGCCAACAACGCCTTCGTGGACATCCAGGCCGGCGCCGGCGGCACCGAGGCGCAGGATTGGGCGGAGATGCTGCTGCGCATGTACCTGCGCTGGTGCGAGTCGCGCGGCTGGAAGACCGAGCTGCTGGAAGTCTCCGGCGGCGACGTGGCCGGCATCAAGTCCGCCACCTTCCGCGTGGAAGGCGACTACGCCTACGGCTGGCTAAAGACCGAGATCGGCGTGCACCGTCTGGTGCGCAAGAGCCCGTTCGACTCGGACAACCGCCGCCACACCAGCTTCACCTCGGTGTTCGTTTCGCCGGAAGTGGACGACGACATCGACATCGAGATCAACCCGGCCGACCTCAAGACCGACGTGTACCGCTCGTCCGGCGCGGGCGGCCAGCACGTGAACAAGACCGAGTCGGCCGTGCGCATCACGCATATCCCGAGCGGCGTGGTGGTGGCCTGCCAGACCGAGCGCAGCCAGCACGCCAACCGCGACCGCGCGATGAAGATGCTGGCCGCCAAGCTCTATGAAATCGAGATGCAGAAGCGCAACGCCGAGAAGAACGCGGTGGAGGCGACCAAGTCCGATATCGGCTGGGGCAGCCAGATCCGCAACTATGTGCTGGACCAGAGCCGCATCAAGGACCTGCGCACCGGCATCGAGCGTACCGACACCCAGAAGGTGCTCGACGGCGATCTGGACGAATTCGTCGAGGCGAGCCTGAAGGCCGGCCTGGATGCGGGCGCCAAGCGCGTGGATGCCTGAGCGAGCGAACCACCTAACCAGGGATGAGTGGCGAGGGCGCAAGGATCGTGTCTTACTGCGACTTGGTGGCGTGGCAGGAAGCCATGCGACTCGCCGAGTCGGTATATGCCGTGGTGGCGGAATTGCCGGCCGACGAGCAGTTCGGCCTATCCGCGCAGTTGCGTCGTGCCGTCGTCTCCGTGCCTTCCAATATCGCGGAGGGGCATGCGCGAGGCAGTACGCATGACTTCATTCGCTTTATCGCGATAGCCCGCGGATCGCTTGCGGAAGTGGAAACCCAGATTCACCTGATAGTGCGTTTGAACATGATGTATCCCCGGCAGGTAGCCTCTGTTCTTGAGCGTTGCGATGAACTTGGTCGTATCCTGCAAGGGTTGCGCAAATCCCTGGAAGACAAGCTGGCCGCGGCCAGCCGTTAGTGCGCCCTCGCTACTCGTCCCTCGTCCCTAAGAATCCGACATGACCGATCAGACCATCGAAGTCCCCGCCCAACCCCTCGACGAAAACAAACTCATCGCCGAGCGTCGCGAGAAACTCAAGGCGTTGCGTGGGCAGGGCGTGGCGTTTCCCAACGACTTCAGGATCGACGCCTTCGCGGGCGACCTGAAGGCCGAGTTCGCCGATGCCGGCCAGTGGACGGCCGAGGCGATCGAAGGCCTCGGCCGCCGCGTGAAGGTGGCCGGCCGCATCATCCTCAAGCGCGACCAGGGCAAGGTGGCCTTCGTGCAGATGCAGGACATGAGCGGTCGCATCCAGCTGTTCATCCACCAGGGCACGGTAGGCGAGGAAACGTACAAGGCGTTCAAGGGCTGGGACGCGGGCGACATCGTGGGCGCCGAAGGCGTGCTGATGCGTACCAAGACCGGCGAGCTGTCGGTGAAGGTGGACACGCTGCGCCTACTCACCAAGAGCCTGCGCCCGCTGCCGGACAAGTTCCACGGCCTGTCCGACGTGGAGCAGCGCTACCGCCAGCGCTATGTCGACCTGATCGTCACCGAGGAGGCGCGCCGCACCTTCGCGCTGCGCTCGAGGATCATCGGCTTCATCCGCAAGTGGCTGGAGGCCGAGCCGCGCCGCTTCATGGAAGTGGAAACGCCGATGATGCACGTGATCCCGGGTGGCGCCACCGCGCGCCCGTTCATCACGCACCACAATGCGCTGGACATGGACCTGTACCTGCGCGTGGCGCCGGAGCTGTACCTCAAGCGCCTGGTGGTGGGCGGCTTCGACCGCGTGTACGAGATCAACCGCAATTTCCGCAACGAGGGCGTGTCCACCCGGCACAACCCCGAGTTCACCATGCTGGAGCTGTACCAGGCCTATGCCACCTACACCGAGATCATGGACCTCACCGAGGCCGTGATCCGCGAGACGGCGAAGAACGTCATCGGTACCACCCGGCTCACCTGGGAGGGCAACGAGATCGACGTCGGCCCGGCCTTCCGCCGCTGGAGCATGGAAGACGCCGTGCTGGAGCTGAATCCGGATATCCGCCGCGAGGAACTGCGCGACCGCGAGGCCATGGCGGCCCACGCCAGGCGCCTGGGCATCCCGATGAAGAGCGAGTTCGGCTGGGGCCGCCTGCTGCTGGAGATCTTCGAGAAGACGGTGGAGCACACCCTGATCCAACCGACCTTCATCACCGACCATCCAGTGGAGGTCTCGCCGCTGGCGCGCGAGAGCGACACCAACCCGGGCATCACCGACCGCTTCGAGTTGTTCATCAACGCCAAGGAACTGGCCAACGGCTTCTCGGAGTTGAACGATCCCGAGGACCAGGCCGCGCGCTTCCAGAAGCAGGTGGAGGCCAAGGCATCGGGCGACGACGAGGCCATGCACTTCGACGCCGACTATATCCGCGCGCTGGAAGTGGGCCTGCCGCCGACGGGCGGGCTCGGCATCGGCATCGACCGCCTGGTGATGCTGCTCACCAATGCCTCCTCGATCCGCGACGTGCTGCTGTTTCCGTACATGCGGCCGGAGGCGTAGGCCGATGGCGCCGCGCCGCGCATGGTTGCGCCGGAAGCTGCCCAGCCTGCTCGGGGCGGGCCTTGCCGTGCTGGCGCTGATGGCATGCTCGCCCTCGCAATCGCAGGACGAGCATGCGGCCACGCCGGCGTCGCCGGCCAGCAGCGCCGGCGTGGCGACGGCGCCGGATGGCGACGAGGCGGTGATCGGGCGGATCAGCGCGGTGATCAGGAAACACCGGCTCACCGCGCTGCGGGACGAATGCCTCGACTACCTGGTCGATGATTCCGACGGCGCCACCGTAGCCATCGACGTGCATGAAAAGCACGACGCCAGGTGCGGCGGCGATCCGGAGACCTCGCCGCGCCTTTTCTCGTTCAAGCTCGATCGCGACAGCGGCCAGCTCACCACCGATGCGCTCGACCTGGCGGACGGCGACTTCCAGCCCATCGAGTGATCCCTTGCCGGGATGCGAGGCAAGGCGATGCGTGGCAGCCAAAAGCCCCGGCCGCTGCCGGGGCTTTTGGCTTGACCTTCAGCGATAGGCGCGCAGGCGCCGGCGCAGTAGTCCTGCCTGCAACACGTTCACCACGTTCGATGCGGCCCAGTACAGCCCGAGTCCGGCTGCCGCATGCCATACCACGACGAAGGAGACCAGCACCGGCAGCAGTTGCAGGGCGGTCTTGAGTTGCGGCGACATGGCCGGATTGAGGGCCATGGCGGCATAGCTCAGGGCGGCGACCAGCACGGCGAGGGCCATGTCGGGACGTGCAAGGCGTGGAATCCACAGGAAAGAGCCGGCACCGGCCAGGCCCTGGCGGATGGCGCTGTATACGCCGAGCCCCAGCGGCGCCTGCACCAGCGCGGTCAACAGGCCGCCGCCCATGCCGGTGCCGACGCCATGCTCGCGATACAGCGCGCGCATGGCGCTGGCGTGCGCCACCGGATCGTCCGCATGGCGCTTGGCCAGTTGTTCCAGCCGGGGCTTGAGCGTTTCCATCCTGCGGCGCTGATGCCAGCCCTGCTCGGCGGCGCGCAGCGTCCAGGGCAGCAGCCCCAGCCGCACCGCCAGGGCCATGATGATGATCGCCAGGCCATGGCTGCCGCCCAGGCCGTGGGCCAGGGTTTCCAGCAACTGGGCGATTCCCGCCACGAATGCGTTCCAAGGTGCCATTCACTTCCCCTCGTGATGTGCTCGACGCGCGCCCGCCATTCCCGGGCAACGACCGGGACATGGGCGCGGGCTGGCCGATTCCAAGGACGCGGATGCGCCTGACCAATGGCATAGTCGGCTAAACTGGCGCGCTTTAGCCTTGCAGGAGCCTGCCATGTGGTTCGCCATCACCGCCGTTGACGTCCCCGACTCGCTGGAAAAGCGCATGGCCACGCGGCCGGCCCATCTGGAGCGCCTGCAAAAGCTGCAGGACGAAGGGCGCCTGCTGGTGGCGGGGGCGTTCCCGGCGATCGAGTCGGAGGACCCGGGCCCGGCGGGCTTCACCGGCAGCCTGATCCTGGCCCAGTTTCCCTCGCAGGCCGACGCCGAAGCCTGGGCCAAGGCCGATCCGTTCGTGGCGGCCGGCGTCTATGCCAGCGTCACCGTCAAGCCGTTCCGCAAGGCGGTGCTGGCCGGATGAGCGCCGCGATGGTCGAGCAGATCCGCGAGCGCCTGCGCCAGGCGCTGCAGCCGGCCGAGCTGGAGGTGGTGGACGAGGGCTACAAGCACGCCGGCCACGCCAACGAGGGCAAGGGGCATTTCCACGTGCGCATCGTCAGCGCCGCCTTCGCCGGGCAACTGCCGATCAAGCGCCACCGCCAGGTCTATGCCGCCCTGCAGGGCCTGATGGACAACGGCATCCATGCCTTGTCCATCGATGCCAGGGTGCCAGGGGAGCGGTAGGCACGGGGAGGGGGATAGGCATGGGAGGGGGGGCGCCAAGGCCGCCTACCAGAGATTCGTCCCATCGCTGCGACAACCACCACCCCCGGCGCCTTGTCGTGTCCCATGGGACTAACCTCTGGTAGCCGGCCTTGGCGCCTCCACTACCTATCCCCCATCCCCTCCTTGTCTCAAGAATTTCTTTCCATTACATTCACATAGCATCCAATGCTAAAGTGAAACATCTCCGCCAGAACGCATTGCGGCTCCCGCCCGCGTTTGGCACAGTGACCCATCGCCCGAGCACGTCGGGCTTCACTTATTCGCCGCCGATGCCCGCATGCGCCTGACCACGATCAAACTCGCCGGTTTCAAGTCCTTCGTGGACCCGACCACCTTGCACCTGCCAACCAATATGACTGGCGTGGTGGGTCCCAATGGCTGCGGCAAGTCCAACATCATCGACGCCATCCGCTGGGTGATGGGCGAGAGCGCGGCCAGCCGACTGCGCGGCGACTCGCTCACCGACGTGATCTTTTCCGGTTCCAACGCGCGCAAGCCGGTTGGCCAGGCCACGGTAGAGCTGATCTTCGACAACGCCGACGGCACCATCCAGGGCGAGTACGGCCAGTACGCCGAGATCTCGGTCAAGCGCCAGGTCACCCGCGACGGCCAGTCAGCGTATTTCTTGAACGGCGCGCGCTGCCGCCGCCGCGACATCACCGACCTGTTCCTCGGCACGGGCCTGGGGCCGCGCAGCTACTCGATCATCGAGCAGGGCATGATCAGCCAGATCGTGGAGGCCGCGCCCGACGAACTGCGCATGCATCTGGAAGAAGCGGCCGGCATCTCCAAGTACAAGGAGCGCCGCAAGGAGACCGAGAGCCGCATCAAGTCCACCCGCGAGAACCTCGACCGCGTGCGCGACGTGCGCGACGAGGTGGACAAGCAGCTTGAGCACCTGAACCGCCAGGCCCGCGCCGCCGAGCGCTGGAAGGCACTGAAGGAAGAGCAGACCCGCAAGGAAGCCGAGCTGCGCGCGCTGGAATACCGCGCCCTGAAAGGCCAGCACGACAACGAAGGCTCGGGGCTGTCCGCCGCCGAGGTCGAGATCGAGAAGCAGGTGGCCGCGCAACGCCATGTCGAGGCACAGCTGGAAAGCGTGCGCGAGCGCCACACCGGCGCCACCGAGCACCTCAATGCGGTGCAGGCCGAGGTCTACAAGGTCGGCGCCGAGATCGCCCGCGTCGAGCAGCAGGTGCGCTACAACCGCGAGACCGCCGAGCGCCTGCAGCGCGCGCAAGGCGAGGCCGAGCGCGAGCATGCCGAGCTGGCCGAGCACATCGCCAACGACCGCGCGCAGGTGGAAGCGCTGCGCATGGCGCTGGCCGAGGGCGAGCCCCGGCTCGAAGCCCTGCAGCAGATGCAGGACGACACCGCAGACTCCCTGCGCGACACCGAGACCAAGCTGGCCGACTGGCAGCAGCGCTGGGACGCGCATACGCGCACCGCGGGCGAATCCAGCCGCGCCGCCGAGGTGGAACGCACCAAGCTTAACTACCTCGACCGCCAGGCCATCGACCTGTCGCGCCGCAAGGAGGTGCTGGAGGCCGAGCAGAAGGCCACCGACATCGCCGCGCTCGACGCCGCCGCCGAACAGCTGCACCTGGAGCACGACACCCAGCGCGAGCGGGTGGAATCGCTGGGCCAACTGCTGGACCAGCACAAGCTCGCCCACGAAAAAGTGCAGGACGAGGAACGCCAGGTGCAGGCCGCGCTCAACGAGGCGCGCCAGCAACTGCAGGCCGCGCGCGGCCGCCAGGCCTCGCTGGAGGCGCTGCAGCACGCCGCGCTGGGCCAGGAGGAAAGCGCCGCCAGCGGCTGGCTGGCACGCCTGGGACTGGACAAGTCGCGTCGCCTCGGCGAGGCGCTGCAGGTGGAGGCAGGCTGGGAAACCGCGGTGGAAACCGCGTTGGCCGGCTTCCTCGACGCCGTGCTGGTGGACGAGTCGCACGCGCTCGCCGCCGAATTCGGCGCGTTGGAGAACGCCGACGTGGCGCTGGTCGACGGCGCCGAGGGCGGCGCCAACACGGCTGGCACGCTGGCCGCGCACGTGCGCGGCCCGGCGGCGGCCATCGCCATCCTCAACCATGTGCTGATCGCCGACTCCATCGAGCACGCGCACCGGGTCGTGGCCGGCCTGTCCGCGTTGGCGCCGTACCAGTCGGTGATGACGCGCGGCGGCGAATGGCTGGGTCCGGGCTGGGCCCGCGTGCGCCGCGCGCAGGGCAATCAGGTGGGCGTGCTGGCGCGCGAACGCGAGATGCGCACGCTGGCCGAGCAGATCCTGGCGCTGGAAGAGCGCATCGAGGAAGCCACCCGGACGCTGGATGACCTGCGCACCCGCAAGTTCGAGGCCGAGCGCGCCCGCGACGACGCCCAGCGCGAGCTGTACAACGCGCACCGCCGCCAGTCCGAGCTGGCCGGCCAGTTGCAGAGCCATCGCGGCAAGATGGAAACCGCACGCGCCCGCGCCGAGAAGGTCGCCGGCGAACTCGGCGACCTGGTCAACCAGCTCGACGAGTTGCAGACGCAGACGCGCGAGGCGCGCGCGCGCCTGGACGAATCGGTCGGCCACATGGGCGACCTGGAGGACCAGCGCCGCGACCTGGAGAACGAGCGCCGCGCCCTGCTGGAGGCGCGCGAGGAAGCGCGCATGAACGCGCGCGAGGCGGCCGACCAGGCGCATGCGCTGGCGCTGTCGATGGAATCGAAGCGTTCCTCGCTGAGTTCGCTGGAACAGGCGCTGGCACGCATGGAAATCCAGTTGCGCCAGATCGAGGCGCGCCGCGCCGAGATCGCCGAGCAGCTCGCCGCCGGCTCCGACCCGATCGCCGAGCTGGAAGCCGAGCGCCAGGCCTACCTCGACCAGCGCCTGCTGGTGGACCGGCAACTGGTGGAGGCGCGCCGCGCGCTGGAGGATTGCGACGCCGAGTTCCGCCGCCTGGAAGCCGAGCGCCAGCGCATCGAGCAGGTACTCAACGGCCTGCGCGAGAACCTCTCGCAGAAACGCCTGGCCGCGCAAGCGCTGCAACTGCGAGCCGAGCAACTGGCCGAAGCCATCGCCGCCTCGGGCCTGGAACTGGAACCGCTGCTGGCCGAGCTGCCGGCGGATGCCGATGCCGGGCAGTGGCGCGCGCAGCTCACCGACCTCGGCCAGAAGATCATGCGCCTGGAGCCGGTGAACCTCGCCGCGATCCAGGAGCACGCCGAGCAGAGCGAACGCAAGACCTACCTGGACAACCAGCTCGCCGACCTCACCAGCGCGATGGAGACGCTGGAGGCGGCGATCAAGAAGATCGACCGCGAGACGCGCCAGCGCTTCAAGGAAACCTTCGACCGCGTGAATGCCGGCGTGCAGGAACTGTTCCCGCGCCTGTTCGGCGGCGGCCACGCCTATCTCGAGCTCACCGGCGACGACTTGCTCGACACCGGCGTGGCCATCATGGCGCGCCCGCCGGGCAAGCGCGTCTCCAACATCACCTTGCTGTCGGGCGGCGAGAAGGCGCTGACCGCGGTGTCGCTGGTGTTCGCCATCTTCGGCCTCAATCCCGCGCCGTTCTGCCTGCTGGACGAGGTGGACGCGCCGCTGGACGAGGCCAACGTGGGCCGCTTCTCCAACATGGTGAAGGAGATGAGCGAGAAGGTGCAGTTCATCTTCGTCAGCCACAACAAGGCCACCATGGAGGCGGCCTCGCAGCTGTGCGGCGTCACCATGCGCGAGCCCGGCGTGTCGCGCCTGGTGCAGGTGGACCTGGCCGAAGCCGCTAAACTGGCCGGCGCCGCTTGAGGATTTTCCCCATGAATTCACAACCCGTGCTTGCCTTCGCCTGGGATCCGGCCATCGGCATTCCCATGCTGATCGTCGGACTGATCGTGCTCGCGCTGATCTGGCTGTTCGGCCGGCCGAAGAAGGAGCAGCAGGGCCGCCGCCGCTTTGCGCCGGGAGCGGCCGGCGAGCGGCGCGATCCCACCTTCGGCGAGGAGGGCGAGGCGCTGGACGAGCCATCCTTCAATGCCCGCGACGACTTCGCATTGGACGAGCACCCGCGGCAGGGCGAACTGGACGTGGACCTGCGCGAGGAACTGGAACGCCTCGGCGCCACGCTGGCCGGCGGCAAGGACAAGGCGGAGCCCGTGCCTGCCGCCAGGCCCAAGCCGCAGGGCATCGCCGCCTCCATCGTCGATGCGCTGCGCGCGCCGCCGGAGCAGTTCGAACAGAACCTGGCGCGCCCGGCCAGCGCCGAACCGCCACCGCGCGCCGCTGCGCCGGAACCGGCGAGCACCCCGGCACCCGCGCCGGTGCCGCCGCAGCGCTCGGACCTCGGCCGCCGTCCCGAGCGCATGCCGGTCGAGCGCATCGTCACCCTGTTCGTGGTGGCGCGCGAGGGCAGCGTGTTCCATGGCGCCGACCTGATCGTGGCAGCCGAGAAGGCCGGCCTGGAATACGGCGACATGGGCATCTATCACCGCCTGGTGGACGGCCGCCCGGAGCAGGGGCCGATCTTCAGCGTGGCCAACATGCTCAAGCCGGGCAACTTCGACCTTACCCGGCTCGACGCGCTGCGCACGCCGGGCCTGAGCTTCTTCATGACCCTGCCGGCGCCGATTCCCGCCCTGGACGCCTGGGACACCATGCTGCCCACCGCCCAGCGCCTCGCCGAGCTGCTGGACGGCCAGGTGCTGGACGAGGAGCGCAACGCGCTCGGCCGCCAGCGCGTGGCCCATATCCGCGACGAGCTACGCGGCTGGGACCGCGACCACGAAGGCAAGGAAATCACCTTCGGCCGCTGAGCCGGTTTCCTTTCTGTATCCATTTGTGGGAGCGCACCCTGTGCGCGACTGCGATGGCGCGGTCTTCCCGCGTCACCGGTTTGTCGCGCACAGGGTGCGCTCCCACAACCCAGCGTCGAATGGCCCTTGTGTATGGCTGGCGACGCCCTTATGATTGAGTGCCTACTCAGTCATCATTTGTTCTCTCATGGCCCGCCCCCGCAGCGAAGACAAGCGCAACGCCATCCTCGAAGCCGCCATCCAGGTATTCGCGGAGCAGGGCGCCAGCGCGCCCACCGCGCGGATCGCCAGGCAGGCCGGCGTGGCCGAGGGGACCCTGTTCACCTACTTCAGCAGCAAGGACGAACTGCTCAACCAGCTGTACCTGGAACTGAAGGCCGGGCTGCGCGAGGCCATGCTGACGGGCTATCCGCGCGAGGCAGGCATCCGCGAACGGGCGCGTCATGTGTGGTGCGCTTACATCGACTGGGGCGTGGCGCATCCCCGGGAGCGCAAGGTCATGGCCCAACTCACGGTGTCCGAGCGCGTCACGCCGGAAGTGAAGGCCGCCGGCGCCGCCGCTTTCGCCGACGTCAGCGGCATGCTGCACGAAGCCATGGCCACGGGCCTGTTGCGTGACCACCCGCCGGCTTTCGTGGGCGCGCTGCTGTCGGCGCTGGCCGAGACCACCATGGATTTCATTGCGCGCGAACCGGAGCGGACGGAAAGCTATCGCTCGGCCGGCTTCGAGGCATTCTGGCAGGCGATCGGCAAACGCTGATTCGTTTTGTCTTATTAATGAGCAAGTAATCACTCAATTAAGGAGTCTATCATGTCGAAAGTCTGGCTTGTCACTGGTAGTGCCCGCGGCCTGGGCCGCGATATCGCCGAGGCCGTGCTGGCGCACGGCGACCGCCTGGTGGCCACGGCCCGCGATCCCGGGCAACTGGCCGAGCTGGTCGAACGTTATGGCGACCAAGTGCGCGCCGTCGCGCTGGACGTCACCGATGCCGCCGCCGCGCGCGCCGCGGTGAAGGCGGCAGTCGATGCGTTCGGCCGTCTGGACGTCCTGGTCAACAACGCGGGCTTCGGCCACATGGTCGTGTTCGAGCAGGGCAGCGAGGACGATTTCAGGGCGCAGATCGATACCAATTTCTACGGCGTGGTCAACCTCACGCGCGCCGCGTTGCCGGTGATGCGCGCGCAGCGCTCGGGGCACATCCTGCAGATCTCGTCGGTGGGTGGCCGTATCGGCACGCCGGGACTGGCGGCCTACCAGTCGGCCAAGTGGGCGGTGGGCGGCTTCACCGAGGTATTGGCGACGGAGGTGGCACCGCTGGGCATCAAGCTGTGCTCGCTCGAACCGGGCGGCATGCGAACCGGTTGGGCGGCCGAGGCCAACAGCACCCTGGGCGATGTGCTGCCCGACTATCAGCCGTCGGTGGGTGCCTTCCGCGGCATGCTCAAGGATTACCAAGGCAACGAGACCGGCGATCCGGCACGGGTGGCCCAGGTGGTGCTGCGGCTGGCCTATCACGACGATCCGCCGGTGCATCTGCTGCTCGGCAGCGATGCGCTGCACTTCTTCGGCGAAGTGGAAAAGCAGCGTACCGCCGCGGCGGAGCGCTGGCGCGAGGTGAGCCGGTCCACCGACTTCGATGCGGGCGCGATGCCCGCGTTCCCCAGCCACTGAGGCCGCCGCCATGCAGCCATGGAGCGTACAGGACATGCCCCCGCAGGACGGGCGCCGTGTCGTGGTCACCGGCGCCACCGGCGGCATCGGCTACGAAGCCGCGCTGGCCCTGGCCGGCGCCGGGGCCCAGGTGATGTTGACCGGGCGCGACGCCGCCAAGGGCGCCGCGGCCCTGGCGGGTATTCGTGCGCGGCATCCGCAGGCGCGGATACGCTACGAGCACCTGGACCTGGCCAGCCTCGCCTCCGTGGCTGGTTTCGCCGGACGGCTGGCCGGCGAAGGCCAGCCGCTCGACCTGCTGGTCAACAATGCCGGCGTGATGATGCCGCCCACGCGGCATGCCACCCATGACGGCTTCGAACTGCAGTTCGGCACCAACTACCTCGGCCATTTCGCCTTGACCGCGCAACTGCTGCCGCTGCTGCGGCGGGCCCGGGCACCGCGGGTGGTCAACGTGAGCAGCGGCGCGCATCGCCTGCGGGCGGCCATTCACTTCGACGACCTGCAATGGGAGCGTCGCTACCAGCCCTGGCCGGCCTACGCGCAGTCCAAGCTGGCGTTGCTGATGTTCGCGTTCGAGCTGCAACGGCGCAGCGACGCGGCTGGTTGGGGATTGCTGAGCAATGCCTGCCATCCCGGTTATGCCCGCACCGGACTGCAGACCAGCGGCCCGGGCCTGGGGAGGCGCGATGGCCTGCCGTGGATCGCGAGGCTGAGCCAGCTGCTCGCGCCGTTGCTCTCGCAGTCGGCCGCCGAGGGCGCCTTGCCGACGCTGTATGCCGCCGCCGCGCCCGAAGCGCGTCCAGGCGGGTACTACGGTCCGGTCGGCCGGTTCGAGCTGAAAGGTCCTGTCGGCGAGGCGGTGATCGGTGCACAGGCCAGGGATGCCGGTGTGGCGGCGCGCCTATGGCAGGTTTCCGAGCGACTGACCGGCGTGCACTGGCCGGCGGAGGCCGAGGCATGAGGATCCTGCTGTTCGGCGCCACCGGCATGGTGGGCCAGGGCGTATTGCGCGAGTGCCTGCGGGCGGAGGACGTGAGCGAGGTGCTGGTGGTCGGCCGCACGCCGCTGGGCATGGCGCATCCGAAGCTGCGCGAACTGGTGCATCGCGATTTCTTCGACTACGCCGCCATCGAGCCGGAGTTGCAGGGCTTCGATGCCTGTTTCTTCTGCCTGGGCGTCAGCGCGGCGGGCATGGACGAGTCGCGCTATACGCGGCTCACCCATGACTTGACCCTGGCCGCGGCACGGGTGTTGGCGCGCCTTGATCCGGGCATGGCATTCGTCTATGTATCGGGTGCGGGCACCGACGCCAGCGAACAGGGACGCAGCATGTGGGCGCGCGTGAAAGGGCGCACGGAGAACGCGTTGCGGCGCCTGCCGTTCCGGGCGGTGTACCTGTTCCGTCCCGGCTTTATCCAGGCGCTGCATGGCGAACGATCCAAGACCACGCTGTCGCGCGTGGCCTATGTGCTGCTCCGTCCACTGGGGCCGCTGCTGCGCGCCCTGTTCCCGCGGCATATCGTGAGCACGGTGGACATCGGCCGGGCCATGCTGTCGGTGGCCCGGCACGGCGCGCCCACGATGGTGCTGGAAAGCGGGGACATCCTGGATGCGGCGAGCCGCGCCTGAGTCGCGGTGATGGAGACTTGGCGGAACCGGCCGACGAAAGCCGTGCTGGAAATTCACGCGGATTCAGCATGTGCTTGCGCATGATCGGCCCCGGCGTGCTCCCTGGCTAGGCTCTTAAGGGTAGAGCGAGCCATTCGAGCAGACGGCGTAGGGGGAAGGGAGTGCACGTATGCGCAAGGTTACGATCAGGTTCCAGGACGTCGCCAGCGAACTCGCCCAACTCAGTGCCCAGCGCGACGACCTGATGGAGCGCGCCTTCGGCGTGCTCGAGCAACGGCACGCAACCCTGGCCGCGATGCTGGTGCAATGCCTGGGCGACCGCCAGCGCGCCGTGCGCTGGATGTGCCGCCACCAGAGCGCTTTCGGCGGTCGCTCCGCCTACGAACTGATTGCCGATGGCGAGGAGGACGCCATCTGGGACGAGATCGCCCTGATGAGCGAAACCCCGCTGGCGACCCGCCTCAATTCGGCGCGGATGGCTTATTGAACCATTGGATGCGTCAGGCCGTTGCCCGCTGCTTCGGACCCGGCGAAGGTCTTTTGGATACGATTTTCTTCGTAGCCGCGGATGTCGCCGCTTTCTTCTTGACCGCCGCCGCCGGCTTGGACCGCGCCTTGGGCTTGGCCACGATGCTTACGCCCAGTGCCCCCATGATCCTGGAGACAGTGGAGAACCCCGGTTTGGCACCAGGCTTCAGCGCCTTGTAAAGGCTTGGCCGGGTGAGCCCGGCATCTTCCGCCACCTTGGACATGCCGCGCGAGCGAGCGATATCGTCCAGGGCCGACAGGAGAAGGTCCTGGTCATTTTCGGCCATGACTTCGTTCAGATAGGCGGCAATGGTTTCTTCGCTGTCGAGAAACTCGGCGGCATCGAATGCCGAAAATTTGGTGGACATGAGGTTCTCCCGTCAGGTCTCGATGGATGGCTGCTTGTTCCGTTGCCTGGCGGCCCAGAGCTTCCTGGCTTGCCTGATGTCCTGCTTCTGGCTCGATTTGTTCCCTCCGCACAGCAGGAGATAGACCTTCGCGCCTTCCCGGGCAAAATAGACCCGGTAACCCGGCCCGTAGTCGATCCGCATCTCCGAGATGCCGTCGAAGTGCTTCACGTCGCCCATATGGCCCTGCTCGAGCCGCTTGATCCGGACGATGACTTTCGATTTCCCGACGACATCCTTAAGGCTGCCTAGCCAAGACGCGAACGTTTCGGACTGGACAATCCTTGTCATGCGACAAATGTATCCAACTGGATACATTTGTCAAGCTGGCAAACTTGTTTATTCATATCGCCCTTGCTGACTCAGGCGAGGGTCCTCACGCGATGGGCCATGGAATGCCCACACGCTGTTGGCATCCCCCTCACGGGCGCGGCGGGCGGTGGCGCGGGCGAACAGGGCGAACACGAGGCCCAAGGCGATGCCGGTGAGGTCGACGGCGAGCACGCTCCAGGCGCCTGGCGTGCCGTCGCGGACGATGGCGGCGCCATTGACGGCCAGATCGACGATCGCCACCGCGAGGGTGAGGCCGGCGGTGGCCCACAGCAGTTCCACCGCGGCGCACGCGATGGGGCGCACGCAGGCATAGGCGCAGGCGGCGAGAAACAGCCCGTAGCAGGCCACGCGCTGCGGCACGCCCGCTTCCATGCCCAGCCGCTCCGCGGCCCAGGTGGCGGCGAACGCGCCGGAGATGGCCAGGCAACTGCCGATGCATACGCCGACGGTAGCGCGTGCCATTGCCCGCGTGCGGCGCGGCTGGTCCGGATGGCGGCGCTTGCGGCGCGATTCGATCCACAGCAGGTTGCCCGAGTAGAACAGGAAGGCGCCGGCCAGGCCCAGGATGAAGTACAACCATTGCACCGTACGCCCGCCGAAGCTGCCGAAGTGCAGGCCGAACAGCGAGGCGTAGCTGATGCCGTTGAGCGAGTAGCGCTCGCCCACGTGGGTTTGCAGCACGCGGCCGTCGCGCATGGAGAGCGCCACGGTGCCAAAGGTGCCCAGCGTCCGCTGCGACAGGCCGCGCACCTCGGCCACCGCGTTGTGATCGCCGTAGTGCGTGAAGTGCAGGTAGTCGGGCTTGAAGGTGGTGACGCCGCTGGCCAGGGCCTCGGCGCGGGCACGTTCGACCAGTGCCTGGGTGGGCAGCATGTCGGCTGGCACACCGGTGGCGGCGACCACGGGGGCGGTCTGGGTCGCCTTGGCGAAGGCATCGAACAACTTGCCGTCGAAGGCGAGTGTGTTGAGCGCCGCGAGCATGAGGGTGAACAGGCAGAACAGCGCGCCGGTGAGGGCGAAGATCACGTGGAAGGGCAGGCTGATCACGCCGATGGCATTGTGCGCGTCCTGCCAGAGCCGCTTGAGGTTGCGCCCCACGCGCATGGCGAAGAAGTCGCTGACCAGTTGCGGCAGGTGGATCAGAATGCCCGAGACCAGTGCCAGCCCGTACAGCACGCTGACGATGCCCATCAGGTACAGGCCGACCACCGGCAGGCCCAGCGAGTCGTGCAGGGCGTAGACGAAGTCGGCCAGTTCGTTTTCCGACGCATCGGCGCGCGGCGCGCCGACCTGGCCGGCGGTGGCGAAGCGGGTCTCGCCCTTTTCCACCCAGTAGGCGTAGGCCGCATGCGAGCGGTCGGGCGGCAACACGATGCCGAAGTCGTCGCGGGCGGCGGGATGGGCGGTCAGCAGGCGCTGGATCAACGTGTCGATCGGCACCTCGCTGTCGGCCACGCTGTGCCAGGGCGGGTTCTGCCAAGCCGCGATGTCGTCGTGGAAAACGATGAGCGCACCGGCGTAGAAGGCGACGAACAGCGCGAAGCCGGCGAGCAGGCCAGTCCAGGTATGCACGGTCTGGAAGGTGCGGAGCGTGGCGGCTTTCATGTCAGTGCCACCCCAGGCGTCCCGCCCACAGGGCCAGGAAGGCAGCGGCATTGGCCGCCCCCAGCACCAGCCAGGCGCGCGGGCCGCTGCGGAACAGGTAGGCGCCGGCCATCAGCCCGATCCACAGCGGAAAGAACAGGATCAGCGCGGGAATGAGCAGCGCCGCCCCGTGGTCGGGCAGCCATTGCAACGCGAGGGCGAGCAAGGCGGCGGCGAGGGGAAAGCCCAGCAGGGTACCAGCGAGGCAACGCGCGATCATGGATGGCCGGCGTCCGTGGTGCCGCTGCGCCACCAGGCGAGATAGGGCAGTGCCACCCAGGCGAGCATCAGCGCGGTCAAGGCTGCGGTGAGGCCCGGACCGACGCCCGCCGCATAGCGCCAGGCGATGGCGCCGGCCAGCACAAGCAACCAGCCGGCATGACGCGCCGGCGAGGGCAGTGGCTGCGCGCGAAGTCGTTGTCGGGTACTGGCGAGATAAATCAGCGTCGCGCCAGCCAGGGTCAGCAGCAACGCCGTGAGGGTAATCATGAAGCGTGGATTCCTTGTCGAGGCGAGGTGCCCTGCAACAGGCTAGATATGAGAACAATTCTTATTTTCGAGGCTCCGGCTGTCAACCTGGTGGGATGACGCATGCGGGCTTTCCGCATCGCTGCCGTGACCCGGCGACTCGACCCTACGGGAGCGCATGGCTTGGCGCGCGGGTTAATATGGCGGTTTGCACTGCCTTCCCAGGAGTCATCGCGTGATCATCAACCCCAAGGTGCGTGGTTTTATCTGTGTGACGGCCCACCCGGTCGGTTGCGAGCTCAACGTGCTCGAGCAGATCGAGATCACCAAGGCGCAGGGCGACCTGGGCGAGGGTCCCAAGCGGGTCCTGGTGATCGGCGCCTCCACCGGCTACGGCCTGGCCTCGCGCATCACCGCCGCCTTCGGCTACGGCGCGGCCACCCTGGGCGTGTTCTTCGAGAAGCCGAGCAGCGAGAGCAAGCCCGGCACGGCCGGCTGGTACAACGCCGCCGCGTTCGACAAGTTCGCCAAGCAGGCGGGCCTGTACAGCCGTTCGATCAATGGCGACGCATTCGCCGACGAGACGCGCGAACGCGCCATCGAGATGATAAGGAACGAGATGGGCGGCCCGATCGACCTGGTGGTCTATTCGCTGGCCTCGCCCGTGCGCAAGCTGCCCGGCACCGGCGAAGTGGTGCGCTCCTCGCTCAAGACCATCGGCGAGACCTTCACCGCCAACTCGGTCGACACCAACCGCGACACAGTGGTACAGGCATCGGTGGAGCCGGCCACCGAGCAGGAGATCAAGGACACCGTCACCGTGATGGGCGGCGAGGACTGGAAGCTGTGGATTGATGCGCTGAGCCGCGCCGGCGTGCTGGCCGACCATGCCAAGACCATCGCCTATAGCTACATCGGCACCGAGATCACCTGGCCGATGTACTGGCACGGCACGCTGGGCCAGGCCAAGCAGCACCTGGACAACACGGCCAGGCAACTGGTCGCCGGGCACGAGGCCGAGCACCTGGACGCCTACGTGGGCGTGATGAAGTCGGTGGTGACGCAGGCGAGCGCGGCGATCCCCGTGCTGCCGCTCTACATCGCCATTTCCTTCCGGGTCATGAAGGAGAAGGGCATCCACGAAGGCACCATCGAGCAGATCAACCGCCTGTTCCGCGACCGCCTGTACCGCAAGGACCACCAGGCACCGGCAACCGACGAGGAGGGCCGCCTGCGCCTGGACGACTGGGAGCTGCGCGAGGACGTGCAGAGCGAGTGCAAGGCGCTGTGGCCCACCATCACCACCGAGAACCTCAACCAGCTCACTGACTACGCCGGCTACAAGCACGACTTCCTGCGCCTGTTCGGCTTCGGCCGCGATGACGTGGACTACCAGGAAGACGTGAATCCGGACCGCCGCTTCGACGTGGTCGAGCTGTGATCGTTCATGCCATACGCAACGTGGATGGCGTGCGGCGCGATGATCCACGCGTGAGCTCGCTGCTACTGTGACTGCCGGCAAGGCATTACGCCTGCCGGTCGCTAGCGACGACGATCACATCCTGTGCCAGGGATGCGCCTAAGAGCCTGTTCACGATCTCCCCGTAGCCCGCGTTGAGCCGGTGTGCTCGCCAGGGAATCGAGCGTGGCGAAGCGCCTGACTGGCGGTCAGGTCGAGCCGCGCGCGGCTTCCTGGCGGGCACACCGGCGCAACCCTCCGGGCCGGGTCTGTTTGCCCCCAGGCCGGCGTCATCGCTCGGTCGTGTACGGACGTACACTCCCTCGCTCTTCCTTGCCCTGCGCGCAAACAGCTCCCGGCGCGGGCCACGGGGAGATCGTGAACAGGCTCTTAGCAACGCAGAACGACCTGCATGCCAGCCATTTACCTGCGCCGCTGGCTGCCGGAATTGAAGGATGCGCCGCCGGCGCTGCTGCACGAACCCTGGAAGGATGCCGCGCTGCTTAAACGTAGCGGCTATCCCGCGCCGATGGTGGAGGCATCGCGGCAGGCGGCATTGGCCGCGTTCCAGGCCATGCGCGGAAGGTGAGGAGCCTCAGCGTTCGGCCGTCCGCCGCAGCAGCCACGCCAGCACCGGCGGCGTCACCACCGCGGTCAGCAGCGACATCGCCACGATGATCGCGTAGACCTGCGCGGTGAACACGCCGGCAGCCAGGCCCAGGCTGGCGATTACCACGCCCACCTCGCCGCGCGGCACCATGCCGAAGCCCACCACGGTGGCGCTGCGCGTGCCCAGCGGCAGGGCGCCGAGGAAGCCGCCGATCAGCTTGGACACGATGGCGATCAGGGTGACCACCAGCAGCGCCATGATCGCCTCGCCGCTGGCCAACTGGTGCAGGTCGACCTTGCTGCCGGTGATCACGAAGAAGAACGGCGTGAGCAGCGCCAGCAGCGGCTGGGTCTGTTTTTCCAGCATGTGCTGCTGGCGCGTCTCGGAGGCGATCATGCCGGCGAGGAACGCGCCGATGATCGCGGCCAGGCCGAATAGCGTGGAGACGTAGGCCAGGCCCAGGCACAGCGCCAGCACGATGGCTAGCGCCGAATGCGGGTTTCGCGGCCGGTCCAGCCAGCCAGACCGCCAGCGCATCACCCGCGCGCCGCCCACGCCGATCACCGCGATGAAGCCGACCGCGCCGGCCAGCACCGCGAGCAGGTGGACCACGTCGATGCCCTCGCCGCCTTGCAGCGACACCACCACGCCGAGCAGCAGCATGGCGAGGATGTCGTCGATCACCGCTGCCCCCAGGATCACCTTGCTCTCGGTGCGCTGCAACGCGCCCAATTCCTGCAGTACGCGCGCGGTGATGCCGGTCGAGGTGGCCACGAAGGCCGCGGCGACGAACAGCGAGCGGCTCCAGTCGAAGCCGTTGCCATGCGCCCACACGCTGCCCATGGCGAAGGGCACCAGCACACCGAGCACGCCGACCAGGAAGGCCGGCTTGCCGACCTTCTTGAGGTCCTCCAGCCGCGTTTCCAGGCCTACCGCGAACAGCAGCAGCACCACGCCGATCTCGGCCAGCACATCCAGCGGCGTGCCGGTCGCTACCTGGTCCGGCGCGATCCAGCCCAGCGTGGACGGGCCGAGCACGCAGCCGGCGGCGATCTCGCCGACCACGCCAGGCAGCTTCAGGCGCTGCGCGATCTCCCCGCCGACCTGCGCGGCGAGAAAGACGAGGAACAGCGTCAACAGGATGTCGCTGGCGTGGTGCATGCACGTTCCGTGGGCGAAGCCAAGCGCAGGATGCTACAGGATCACGCCGCTCAGCCGGTGGCCGCCGCGGCCTGCCGCGCAGGCGTGTCCTTGCGCAGCCGGCTGAACACCCAGCTGGCGGTGGCCGTCACCACGCCCAGCAGCAGCACGGCCCAGCGGAAGGCGGGGATATAGTCCTCGTGCGCGCGCCCTTGCAGCAGCGCCTCCATCAGCAGCGAGGCCAGCGCGATGCCGAAGCTCATCGACAGGTATTGCGCGGTGGAGGCCATCGACGAGGCCTGCGAGGCGTACTTCACGTCCAGGTCGGTATAGATCAGCGTGTTCATGGCGGTGTACTGCATGCCCATGAAGCCGCCGTACACGTACACCATCAGCGCGATCAGCCACATCGGCGAGGTCTTGCCCAGCAGTGCGAAGCAGGCGAGCAGGACGGCCACGATCAGCGTATTGGCGAACAGCAGGCGGCGATAGCCGAGGGTGTTGAGCAGGCGGTTGATGGCCCACTTGGCGGTGATCGAACCCAGCGCCTGCGGCACCATCATCAAGCCGGCCAGCAGCGGCGACCAGCCGCAGCCCACCTGCAGGAACAGCACCAGCAGCAGGAACATGCCCGACACGCCCAGGCGGGTGAACAGGTTGCCCGCCAGCGACACCCACACGCTGCGCACACGCAGCAGGCTGAGATCGGCCACCGGGTGGTCGGTGCGGCGGCTATGCCACACATAGGCGCAGCCGAACACGATGGCCAGTACGCCATAGAAGGAGATCGACAGCCACCTGCCACCACCGCCGCTGGCCACTTCCGAGGCGGTCAGCAGCATCGCGGAGGATGCGGCGAACAGCACGAAGCCCAGGAAGTCGAACGGATGCACGTCGTCGAGCCGGTAGTCGGGCATGTTGCGCCGGTTCATCCACAGGCCGATCAGGCCCACCGGCACGTTGATAAGGAAGATCAGCCGCCACGTGGTGTATTGCGCCAGCGCGCCGCCCAGCAGCGGGCCCAGCACCGAGCCGAGCAGGCCCACGGTGGCCACCGTGCTCATTGCCTTGACGAAGTCGCGCTTGTCGATGCTGCGCACCAGCACGTAGCGCCCCACCGGCATCAGCGCGGCGCCGCCCAGGCCCTGCAGCACGCGCGCCGCCACCAGCTGCGGCAGGGTCTGCGCGATGCCGCACAACAGCGAGCCGAAGGTGAAAGTGGCGATGGCCGCGGCGAACACGCGCCGGGTGCCGAAGCGGTCGCACAGCCAGGGGCTGGCGGGAATGAAGATGGCCAGCGTGAGCACGTAGCTGGTCAGCGCCGTGCGCATGCCCAGCGGCGTGACGCCCAGCGCCTCGGCCATGGCTGGCACGGCGGTGTTGACGATGGTGGAATCGAGCGCCTGCATGAAGAACGCCGCCGCCACCAGCCAGATCAGGCCACGGTAGCGTTCGCGCGACGAACCGGGCGTCGGGACAGGAACCTCCGCGTCTTCGCCGGGAGGCGGGACGGGGAGGTGGGCCTCCGTGGCGGGAAGATGCTCTGGCATGGCCTTCCATGATACCTGTTGTGTGAACTTGCTTTTGGGCGACGGCGCGTCCAAAGTCAGTGGCGTTTCATTTTAGGGTTCGCCTGTTCCCGCCGCGTCAAGCGCGCCGGGCATGCACGAGCCCGGTCGCCGGCCCCGTCATGCCGCGACCGCTCAGCGGCCACGCGCGCCGGGACGGTTCCGTCCCGGCGCGTCGTCTTTTGTGGCCACCGGCAACATCGGCGCCCGCGCCGCATCGACAGGAGTCATCATGAGCAGCAAGCCCCCCATCGTCATTTCCCGCCTGGACCTGGAGCGCATCGAGGCGCTGCTGGAGCGCATGCCGCCCGCGCAGGTGTCGCAGTACGAAGCCTTGCGCAGCGAACTGGACCGCGCCGACGTGGTGGAGCCGGCGGCGATTCCCGCCGATGTGGTGACGATGAATTCCGTGGTCACCTTCAAGGACGAGGACGCCAGCGACGAGCTGACCCTCAGCCTGGTCTATCCGTCGGGCGCCGGTGCGCCGGGCACCGTGTCGATCCTGGCGCCGGTCGGCAGCGCCCTGCTGGGCCTGCGGGTCGGGCAGCGCATCGACTGGCCCACGCCCGATGGCCGGGTGCGCAACCTGCGGGTGCTGGACATCGAGTACCAGCCCGAGGCGGCCGGCGACCTGTATCGGTGACAGCGGCGTGATGGCCGCGTGCTTGCCTTCGTCATGGCCGCTGCGCCGCGATGGACCGGATGCCGCCGCGACTCGGTAAACTTCGGCGCATGAGGATACCCGCATGAGCCAGAGCCACGTCCCCGACTGGCGCGCCCGCGCCGCCGAGCTGCGCGAGAAGATCGAGCACGCCAATTACCGCTATTACGTGCTCGACGATCCGGACATCACCGATCTCGACTACGACACCATGCTGCGCGAGCTCGAAGCGCTGGAGCAGGCGCATCCCGAGCTGGCCACGCCCGACTCGCCCACGCGGCGGGTCGGCGCCAAGGCCAAGGGCGGCTTCGCGGAGGTACGGCACGCCATTCCCATGCTGTCGCTCAACAACGCCTTCGAGCAGGAAGGCGAGGGCGACCGCGAGCGTTTCCGCGAGGTGGCCGAGTTCGAGCGGCGCATCGAGCAGACGCTGGACCGGCGCAATCCGGTGTTCTCGGTCGAACCCAAGCTCGACGGCCTGGCGATCAGCCTGCGCTACGAGGACGGCATGTTCGTGCAGGGCGCCACGCGCGGCGACGGCGAGACCGGCGAGGACGTCACCGCCAATCTGCGCACCGTGCGCGCCATTCCCTTGCGCCTGCGCGGCAGGGACTGGCCGCGCGTGCTGGAGGTGCGCGGCGAGGTCATCATGCTGCGCAAGGATTTCGAGGCGTTCAACGAACGCGCCCGCAACCATGGCGAGAAAACCCTGGCCAATCCCCGCAACGGTGCGGCCGGCTCGCTGCGCCAGCTTGACCCGGCCATTACCGCCCGGCGCAAGCTCAGCTTCTTCGCGTATGCGGTGGGCGAAGTGCGCGGCGGCGAACTGCCGCCCACGCATTCGGCCACGCTGGCCAGGCTTCGCGAATGGGGCTTTCCGGTGTCGCCGGAAGTCGGCACCGCGCGCGGCTTCGATGGCCTGATCGCCTATTTCCGCCGCATCGGCGAAAAGCGCGACAGCCTGCCCTATGACATCGACGGCGTGGTCTACAAGCTGGACGACTACGAGGGCCAGCGCGCGATGGGCTTCGTCTCGCGCGCGCCGCGCTGGGCGCTGGCGCACAAGTTCCCGGCGCAGGAGCAGACCACCACGGTGGAGGCGATCGAGATCCAGATCGGCCGCACCGGCGCGGCCACGCCAGTGGCGCGGCTCAGGCCGGTGGCGGTGGCGGGCGTCACCGTGACCAACGCCACGCTGCACAACGCCGACCAGGTGGCGCGGCTGGACGTGCGCGTGGGCGACACGGTGATCGTGCGCCGCGCCGGCGACGTGATCCCCGAGGTGGTGCGCGTGATGCCCGAGCTGCGCCCGCCGCATACGCATTCCTGGCACATGCCCTCGCATTGCCCGGTATGCGGCTCGGCCTTGCTGCGCGAGGAAGGCGAGGCGGCCTGGCGCTGCACCGGCGGCCTGGTCTGCGCCGCGCAGCGCAAGGAAGCCCTGCTGCACTTCGCCGCGCGCCGCGCGATGGACATCGAGGGCATCGGCGAACGCTTCGTCGACGCGTTGGTGGACTTCGGCTACGTGCACACGCCGGCCGACCTGTACAAGCTCACCCTCGACGACTTCCTGGCGATGAAGCGCCGCGCGGACGAGCGCGACGGCACCACCCCGGAGACGGTGAAGCAGGGCAAGATCGCCACCAAGTGGGCGGAGAACCTGATCGCGGGCATCGAGGCCAGCAAGCACACCACCTTGCCGCGCTTCCTGTTCGCGCTGGGCATCATGCACATCGGCGAAAGCACGGCCAAGACGCTGGCCGCCTGGCTGGGCAGCCTGGCGGTGATCCGCCGCGTGCCCGCGCCGGTGCTGCGCGTGCTGCCGGACATCGGCGGCGAGGTGGCGACCTCCATCGCCGGCTTCTTCGCGCAGGAGGGCAACCAGAAGGTGGTCGATGCGCTGCTGGCCGCGGGCATCACGTTCTCCGACGAGGGTCATCCCTCGCCCAAGCTACGCCAGCGGCTGGACCTGGCCGCGCTGCTGGACATGGCCGGCATCCACAAGCTCGGCCCCAAGGGCACCCGACTGCTGGCCGAGCATTTCCCCACGCTGGACAAGTTGCTCGAAGCCGGCCCGGCGCATTGGATCACCGCGGGCCTGCCGTCCGCCGCCGCGGCCAGCCTGGAGGCCTTCCTTGCGCAGGAGGAAAACCTCAAGCCGCTGCGCGAGGCGGACGCGGCCATGCGCGAGCTGCTGGCCGCGATCCCGCGTTCGTCCAAGGCTTCCGAGGCGCCGCTGGAAGGGCAGACCGTGGTGCTCACCGGCACGTTGGGCTCGCTCAGCCGCGACGAGGCCAAGGAACGGCTGGAGGCGCTGGGTGCCAAGGTGGCGGGCTCGGTCTCCAAGAAGACCAGCTTCGTGGTGGCCGGCGAGGCCGCCGGCTCCAAGCTGGACAAGGCGCGGGAACTGGGCGTGCCGGTATGGGACGAGGCCCAGCTGCTGGCCTTGCTGGCCGGACACGGGGACGACGCATGAGCCTGCACCTGGCGGGGCGCCTGCACCTGCGGGCGCGGCTGTATGCGCTGATCCGCGCGTTCTTCACCGAGCGCTCGGTGTTGGAAGTCGAAACGCCGATCCTGTCGGCCGCGGGCAATACCGATCCCAACATCGAGAGCTTTCGCACCGCGTTCCACGGCCACGTCGATGCCGGCTCGCGCGAGCGCTGGATGCGCACCTCGCCGGAATATCCCTTGAAGCGCCTGCTCGCCGAGGGCGTCGGCGACTGCTACGAGCTGGGGCGGGTGTTCCGCAATGGCGAGGCGGGCGGGCGCCACAACCCCGAGTTCACCATGCTGGAGTGGTACCGCGTGGGCTGGAACCACCACCGGCTGATGGAGGAGACCATCACCCTGGTGGAGGCCGCACTGGCCATGGTGGGACGGCGCGCCGAGGTGTGGGTCGAGGGCTATCGCCAACTGTTCATCGACGAGCTGGGCATCGATCCGATGCATGCGCCGATCGGCCAGCTGCAGGTGGCGATGGAGGACTTCGGCATCGACCCGGGCGGCCTGACTCGCGACGACTGGCTGGACCTGTTGATTACCCACCGCCTGCAGCCGTCTTTCCCGGCCAACCGCATCACGGTGATCCACGATTACCCGGCCTCGCAATGCGCCCTGGCCAAGGTGCGGCCCGGCGATCCGCCGATGGCCGAGCGCTTCGAGCTGTACCTGGGGCGCTACGAGCTGGCCAACGGTTACCACGAGCTCAACGATGCCGCCGAGCAGCGCCGGCGCTTCGAGCGCGACAACGCCGTGCGCCGCGCGCGTGGCCAGCATGAGGTGCCCATGGACGAACGCCTGCTCGCCGTGCTCGATGCGATGCCCGACTGCGCCGGCGTGGCCTTAGGGATCGAGCGCCTGCTGATGTGCCTGGTCGGCACCGACGCCATCGCCGACGTGCTCGGCTTTCCCTTTGCCGAGGCTTGACCGGATGAGCGAACCGCTGTTGCCGGCGATCCACCACGTCGCCCTGATCTGCTCCGACTATGCGCGCTCCAAGGCGTTCTACAGCCAGACGCTGGGGCTGCGCGTCATCCGCGAGGTGTACCGGGCCGAGCGCGACTCGTGGAAGCTCGACCTGGAAGTAAGTCCCGGCGTAAGCCTGGAGCTGTTCTCGTTTCCCGCGCCGCCGCCGCGCCCCTCGCGGCCCGAGGCGCAGGGGCTGCGCCATCTCGCCTTCGCCGTACCGGACCTCGACGCGGCGGTTGCCACGCTCGCGGGGCGCGGCGTCGAATGCGAGCCGATACGTGTGGACGAGTACACCGGCCGCCGCTTCACCTTCTTCGCCGACCCCGACGGCCTGCCGATCGAGTTGTACGAGCAGTAGGTTTTCCCTCGCGACTAGTCCCGCGTCTCCAGCAGATGCCGGTAGATCAGCCCACCCACCGCGCCGCCGACCAGCGGCACCAGCCAGAACATCCATAGCTGCTGCACGGCCCAGGTGCCCTGGAACACCGCTACGCCGGTGCTGCGCGCCGGGTTTACCGAGGTATTGGTGATGGGGATGCAGATCAGGTGGATCAGGGTCAGGCATAGGCCGATGGGCACGCCGGCGAAACCGGCGGGCGCGCGCTTGTCGGTCGCGCCGTGCACCACGATCACGAAGAACGCGGTCAGTACGAACTCGGCGACGATGCAGGCCTGCAGCGCATAGCCGCCGGGCGAGTGCTCGCCATAGCCGTTGGAGGCGAAGCCGCCAGCGGTGGCGTCAAAGCCGGTCTTGCCGCTGGCGATGACGTACAGCACCGCGCCGGCGGCGATGCCGCCGACCACCTGGGCGACGATGTAAGGCACCACGTCCTTGGCCGGGAAGCGGCCGCCGGCGCACAGGCCCAGGGAGATGGCGGGGTTGAAGTGCCCGCCTGAGATATGGCCCACCGCATACACCATGGTCAGCACGGTGAGGCCGAAGGCGAGCGCCACACCGGCATAGCCGATGCCCAGCTCGGGAAAGGCCGCGGCGAACAGCGCGCTGCCGCAACCGCCAAAGACCAGCCAGAACGTACCGAAGAACTCTGCACCCAAACGCTTGCCCATGCTCATGGGGACTCTCCTTGCCAGGGTTTCGGGGAAACGCACGTCGTCATGCGTCGCTTTCGCCATGCTCCTGATATCAGTGCCGGTCCCGGGCCATGGCCCGGGCGGCCATAGGCTAGCAAAATCCGTCATGGCAATTGGATGAAGCCTGACGCGCCGGATCGGCCGTCCCTTTGTGTATGCTGCCGCGTTGCCTACACAATCCATGGGAATCCCGATGGCGCAAGTCTTCACGACCGCTTCCCCGCAGGCCTCCACGCGCGGCGCGCTGGCGGGCCGCGACATCCGCACGCTGCTGCTAGCTTCCTTGGGCGGCGCGCTGGAGTTCTACGACTTCGTGGTGTTCGTGTTCTTCGCGCTGCCGCTGAGCCACCTGTTCTTTCCGCCGGGCACGGCGCCCTGGCTGGCGCAGTTGGAGGTCTATGGCATCTTCGCCGCCGGCTATCTGGCACGCCCGTTGGGCGGCATCGTGATGGCCCACTTCGGCGACCGCCAGGGTCGCAAGCGCATGTTCACGCTGAGCGTGTTCCTGATGGCGCTGCCGACCCTGGCCATCGGCCTGCTGCCGGTCTATGCGAGCGCTGGCCTGCTGGCGCCGCTGCTGCTGCTGGTGCTGCGCGTGGTGCAGGGCGCGGCCATCGGCGGCGAGGTGCCGGGCGCGTGGGTTTTCGTGGCCGAGCATGCTCCGCGCGGGCGGGTGGGGTTTGCCTGCGGCTGCCTGACCTCGGGCCTCACCGTGGGCATCCTGATCGGCTCGCTCACCGCGGCATGGATCAATCACCATTTGTCGCCGGAGCAGGTGCTGGCCTGGGGCTGGCGCCTGCCGTTCCTGCTCGGCGGGGTGTTCGGCTTCATCGCCGTGTGGCTGCGCCGCTGGCTCAGCGAGACGCCGGTGTTCGCCGAGCTGCGCGAGCGCAAGGCGCTCAGCCGCGAGCTGCCGCTGCGCACGGTGCTGGCCGGGCACGGCGGTGGCGTGCTGCTGTCGATGGCGGTGACCTGGATGCTTACCGCGGCGATCCTGGTGCTGATCCTGATGCTGCCCACGCTGGTGCAGAAATCCTTCGGCGTGGCGCCCCAGCAGGCCTTCCTGGGCAATAGCGTGGCCGCCTTCTGCCTGGGCGTGGGCTGCGTGGCCTATGGCTGGCTGACCGACCGGCTCGGTGCTGCGCGTGCGCTGCTGACCGGGTCGGTCGCGCTGGTGGCGGTCACCTATGCGCTGTTCGACGACCTGGCCGCGGGCGGTGCGCATTTCCTTGCGCTGTCCGCCCTGGCCGGCTTCCTGGTGGGCTCGGTGGCGGTGGTGCCCACGGTGATGGTGGCGGCTTTCCCCGCGGCCATCCGCTACTCGGGCCTGTCCTTCGCCTACAACGTCGCCTACGCGGTGTTCGGCGCCAGCACGGCCACGCTGATCGGTTACCTGGCCGAGCGTGCCGGGCGCATGGCGCCGGCCCACTACGTGGCGGTGACGGCGGCGGTCAGCGTGGCGGCGGCGCTATGGCTGATGGTCTCGCGCACGTGGCGCGACCGCCTTGCCGCGATGGGCTAGACCACGCCAGTGATTCGCCCGGAAAACCTCAGGGATTGCTGAGCGTCGATCCGGTCAGCAGCCCGCGCGCGAGCATGCCGCACTGCTTGCGGTACAGCAGCAGCTGCCACTGGCGCCCGCCCAGCTGGCGCCACAGCACCGCCGAGCGGATCGCCGCCAGCAGGTTGGTGCGTACCTTTTCGACCACTGCCGGCTGCTGCAACTGCTGCGGGTTGCCGGTGACCATCACACGCGGTTTGAGCGTGGACAGCGTGCCCGCATAAAGCTCGGCCAGGCGCTTGATCACCTGCGGGGAATCCGGCCCGAAATGCTCGACCTGCCGCTGCGCGGCCTGGATGCCTTGCTGTAAGCGATCCAGCAGGTCCGGCCGGCGGGACAGGCTGCGTTCCAGTCGCATCACCGTGAAAGCCATGCGGGTGATCGCCACGTCGCGGTTGTTCTCGTCGAGCAGGGCGATCAGCTGGCGCAGCCCCAGGCGCACCGCCGAGACGTCGCCATACACGGCCACCACCGTGGGCGCGTCGATGCGGAATACGCTGGCCATGCCAGCCGCCATCGCGACGTCGTCGCAGCGGCCGTCGTTGGCCAGTTGCTGGGCCAGGGTGGTGGCCTGGAACAGGCCAGCCAGGGCCAGCACGCGCTCTTCATTCATGGCAAAGGCTTCAAACACCGGTAGGGGACTCGACAAGGGCGGGAAGGGGTGCGGCATCGTTCCAGCCGCCGAACGGCGCGTCGGTGCGGTCGATCACGGCGCCGCCGAGGCAGGCCTCGCCGTCGTAGAACACCACCGACTGGCCCGGTGTCACGGCGCGCTGCGGCTCGTCGAACAGCACCTCCAGGCCGTCGTCGCGCACGACCACCTCGCAGGCCTGGTCGGCCTGGCGGTAGCGGGTCTTGGCGGTGCAGCGGAAGCGGGCCGCGGGCGGCTCGCCGGCGACCCAACTGGGCGGTTCGGCATGCAGGCGGCGCGAGCGCAGCCAGTGGTTCTCGCCGCCCTGGGCGACGTACAGCACGTTGCCGGGCACATCCTTGCCCACCACGTACCAGGCATCGCCGCTGGCGCCCTGGCGCCCGCCGATGCCCAGGCCGTTGCGCTGGCCGAGGGTGTAGTACATCACCCCCTGGTGCTCGCCCACGGCAAGGCCTTCGGGCGTGCGCATCGGGCCGGGCTGGGCCGGGATGTACTGGGCCAGGAAACTGCGGAAGTCGCGCTCGCCGATGAAGCAGATGCCGGTGGAATCCTTCTTGGCGTGGGTGGGCAGGGCGGCCTCCAGGGCTATCCGGCGAACCTGGGACTTCTCGATTTCGCCCACCGGGAACAGCGTGGCCGCCAGTTGCCGCTGGCCCAGCGCGTGCAGGAAATAGGTCTGGTCCTTGGCGGCGTCCCGCGCGCGCAGCAGGCGGTAGCGGCCCTGGTGGAAGTCCACCCGGGCGTAGTGGCCGGTGGCGATCTTTTCAGCGCCCAGGGCGCGGGCCTCGTCCAGGAAGGTCTTGAACTTGATCTCGCGGTTGCACAGCACATCCGGGTTGGGCGTGCGGCCGGCGCGGTATTCGGCCAGGAAGTGCTCGAACACGCCGTCCCAGTACTCGGCGGCGAAATTGCGCGCATGGAAGGGGATGCCCAGGCGCCCGCACACGGCCACGGCGTCCTTGCGGTCGGCATCGGTGGTGCAGGGACCGTCGCGGTCGTCCTCCTCCCAGTTCTGCATGAACAGGCCCTCGACTTCATGGCCAGCCTGCTGCAGCAGCAGGGCGGCCACCGAGGAGTCCACGCCGCCGGAGATGCCCAGCATCACCTTCACGGGTAGCGGTCCTCCGCCAGCAGGCTATGCAGCAGGCTTAACGGATGGCGCTGGCCGGACAGCCAGGCGTCGATGCTCATCAGCACCATCGGGCTGCGCAGGCGGTCGCCCAGCGCGGCGATCTCCTCGCGGGTCAGCCACAGTGCGCGGCGGATGCCCACGTCCAGCGGGCGAGCGGGGTCGTGCGCCACCGCCCGGGCGGCGAAGCTGAATCGCAGCACGCCCTCGCCGTGCTCGGTGCTGCGCCACTGGTGCACGCCCAGCAGGTGCTCGGGCACCACTGTCCAGCCGGTCTCTTCCAGCGTCTCGCGGGCTGCGGCGGTCACCAGGCTCTCCCCGTCGTCCAGGTGGCCGGCGGGCTGGTTGTAGACCAGCCGGCCGTTCACCTCCTCCTCGACGATCAGGAAGCGGTCGCCGTCGGCCACCACGCAGGCCACGGAGACGTGAGGGCACCAGAGGGCATGGGAAACGGGGGAGGCATCGTTCATGGGAGATAGATGGCGGCGCCAGGGGCACTGGAAAAGCATGCATTGTGCCATTACCTGAAGACGATCCGCCCGGGACGGTACCGGCCGGCATGCAGCGTTATACTTTTCCGCAAGGACCATTCGCGTAGAACCATGGCTCACGAACCCGAACACGAACAAGGCAGCGGTCACGGCCTGGCACTGGAAACCTCGCGGCCGGAGGTGGCTCGCCCCCCTCTTTTCCAGGTGGTGCTGCTGAACGACGATTTCACCCCGATGGACTTCGTAGTCGAGGTGCTGCGCAGCTTCTTCAATCTGGACCAGGAACGGGCGGTGCAGGTGATGCTGCACGTCCATACGCGCGGGAAGGGAGTCTGCGGGGTGTTCACCCGGGAAGTCGCCGAAACCAAGGTGACCCAGGTGAACGAATATTCACGTGCTCATCAGCACCCTTTGTTGTGCACTATGGAAAAGCTTTAGGGCTCGTTTAATCTTGCTGCACGGCCCGTGCCGGCGACCGTTCGCCGGCGGACCAGGAACGAGATTGAACAGGCTCGCGGCGGCCCCCATCTGGTAGCCATCGCGGCATAGCCGCCTACCATCTAGAGCGGAGAAGGTCCGGATGTTCAGCAAGGATCTCGAAGTCACCATCGGCCAGTGCTACAAGCAGGCCCGCGAGCAGCGTCATGAATTCATGACGGTGGAGCACCTGCTGCTCGCCCTTACCGAAAACCAATCGGCCCTGGGCGCCCTGCGCGCCTGCGGCGTGGACCTGCCGCGCCTCACGCGCGAGCTGGAAAAGATCATTGCCGAGACCGTACCGGTACTGCCGCACGGCGACGAGCGTGACACCCAGCCCACGCTGGGTTTCCAGCGCGTGTTGCAGCGCGCGGTCTACCACGTGCAGTCCTCCGGCCGCAAGGAGGTCACCGGCGCCAATGTGCTGGTGGCGATCTTCGGCGAAAAGGATTCCCATGCGGTGTATTTCCTGCATCAGCAGGAGATCACCCGGCTGGACGTGGTCAACTACATCTCGCACGGCATCGCCAAGATCGGCGACGAGCCGTCCACCGGCATGCCAGGTGGTGAGCGCGAAGGCGAGGACGGCGAGCCCAAGGGCAATCCCCTGAGCGAGTACGCCAGCAATCTCAACGAACTGGCGCTGGAAGGCAAGATCGACCCGCTGATCGGCCGCCAGGACGAGATCGAGCGCACCATCCAGGTGCTGTGCCGCCGCCGCAAGAACAACCCGCTGTACGTGGGCGAGGCCGGCGTGGGCAAGACCGCGCTCGCCGAGGGCCTGGCCAAGCGCATCGTCGACGGCGACGTGCCCGAGGTGCTGGAGAGCGCCACCATCTGGTCGCTCGACCTCGGCGCGCTGGTTGCGGGCACCAAGTACCGCGGCGATTTCGAGAAGCGCCTGAAGGCCGTCATCGGCCAGCTGAAGAAGCAGCCGGGCGCGATCCTGTTCATCGACGAGATCCACACCATCATCGGCGCCGGTTCCGCCTCGGGCGGCACCATGGACGCGAGCAACCTGATCAAGCCCATGCTGGCCTCGGGCGAGCTGCGCTGCATCGGTTCCACCACGTTCCAGGAATTCCGCGGCATCTTCGAGAAGGACCGCGCGCTGGCCCGCCGCTTCCAGAAGATCGACGTGGTCGAGCCGACCGTGGCCGACAGCTTCGAGATCCTCAAGGGCCTGCGCTCGCGCTTCGAGGAACACCACAACGTCGCCTATACCAACGAGGCGTTGAAGGCGGCGGTGGACCTGTCGGTCAAGCACATCCCCGACCGCCTGTTGCCGGACAAGGCCATCGACGTGATCGACGAGGCCGGCGCCCGCCAGCGCCTGCTGCCCGCCGACCAGCGCACCGGCAAGGTCGACGTGCCCGAGGTCGAGTACATCGTGGCCAAGATGGCGCGCATTCCGGCCAAGCAGGTGTCCGCGTCGGACCGCGACGTGCTGAAGAACCTCGAGCGCAACCTGAAGATGGTGGTGTTCGGCCAGGATCCGGCCATCGAGGCGTTGGCCGCCTCGATCAAGATGGCGCGTTCCGGCCTGGCCGATCCGTCCAAGCCGATCGGCTGCTTCCTGCTGGCCGGTCCCACCGGCGTGGGCAAGACCGAGGTGACCAAGCAGCTGGCCATGCAGCTTGGCATCGAGATGATCCGCTTCGACATGTCCGAGTACATGGAAGCGCATTCGGTCTCGCGCCTGGTCGGCGCGCCTCCGGGCTATGTCGGCTTCGACCAGGGCGGCCTGCTCACCGAGGCGGTGACCAAGCATCCGCACGCGGTGCTGCTGCTCGATGAGATCGAGAAGGCGCACCCGGACGTCTACAACATCCTGCTGCAGGTAATGGACCGCGGCGTGCTGACGGACACCAACGGCCGCGAAGCCAACTTCAAGAACGTCATCGTGGTGATGACCACGAATGCCGGCGCCCAGCAGGCCTCGCGCCGCGGCATCGGTTTCGTGAAGCAGAACCATTCGATGGACGCGATGGAAGTGATCCGCCGCACCTTCACGCCCGAGTTCCGCAACCGTTTGGATGCGGTCATCCAGTTCACCCCACTGGACTTCGACCACATCCTGCGCGTGGTGGACAAGTTCGTGATCGAGCTGGAAGCGCAGCTGACCGAGAAGCACGTCTCCCTGGACGTGGATTCGGACGCCCGCCGCTGGCTGGCCGAGCACGGCTTCGATCCGCAGATGGGCGCGCGCCCGATGGCCCGCGTGATCCAGGAGAAGGTCAAGCGCCCGCTGGCCGACGAGCTGCTGTTCGGCAAGCTGGCCGAGGGCGGCAAGGTCGCCCTGAGCGTGAAGGACGGCGAACTGGTGGTCACCACCGAGGCGGCGGAGAAGTTGCCGGCGACGGTGATCTGAGGCCGATTTGCCAGGAAACGGAAAAGGCCGCGCATCGCGCGGCCTTTTTTGTGAAGCTTCCCTGTGGGAGCGCACCCTGTGCGCGACAACCCGGCGAGACAATGGCGCCGCAGCCCTGCAGTCGCGCACAGGGTGCGCTCCCACAAATTAGGCGGCACTTACTTCATGCGGTAGGTAATACGGCCCTTGGTCAGGTCGTATGGGGTCATCTCCACCTTCACCTTGTCGCCGGTGAGGATGCGGATGTAGTGCTTGCGCATGCGGCCGGAAATATGGGCCGTGATGACGTGGCCGTTTTCCAGCTGCACGCGGAACATGGTGTTGGGCAGGGTCTCCTGGACCGTGCCTTCCATTTCGATGACGTCGTCTTTGGCCATGCGTTCCGGTGGGGGCAAGGGCAGCCGTCATGGCTGCGTAAGCGGTCGATTATGCCACGGAAGTTCAGCGGATGCGCTGTCCGCCTCGGCGGCAGGCCCAACGTATTGATATCAAAGACCGGCGATGTGCGTGGAAGCCGCAGGCCGCGACGGAATCCTCAGCCGAAGTGCTCGTCGAGCTTGCGGCGGATCTCCTGCTCGACCATGCCCTTCAACGGCGCCAGCATCATGCCCAGTTCCGCATTCACCTGGATGGCGTCGTCGCCCACGGCGATGCTGCCGTTCACACCGGGACGGGAGAAGCGCAGGGTATCGCCCTGCCAGTGGCCTTCCATGCCGAACTTCTCGCGCATGCGCGCGGCGACCTGGTCGATGACGGCGCGGGCTTCGGCCACGGGCAACTGATGGGGGCGGCGGATGTCGATCTTGGGCATGCGTGGAAACTCTGGAGCGTCGGGGCGCACATGGTAAGGCAGATGGCGCGCCAGAGCCCGCCGCGGCCGCCTGGCATGCAGGCGGTTCGGCACTAAGAGCCTGTTCACGATCTCCGCGTGGCCCGCGCCGGGAGCTGTTTGCGCGCAGGGCAAGGAAGAGCGAGGGAGTGTACGTCCGTACACGACCGAGCGATGACGCCGGCCTGGGGGCAAACAGACCCGGCCCGGAGGGTTGCGCCGGTGTGCCCGCCAGGAAGCCGCGCGCGGCTCGACCTGACCGCCAGTCAGGCGCTTCGCCACGCTCGATTCCCTGGCGAGCACACCGGCTCAACGCGGGCCACGCGGAGATCGTGAACAGGCTCTAAGAAGCCGTGCGCATCTGCTAGAGTCCCCCACGGCTATTCACCGGTTCAGCGATGCGCATCGAGTTTCCCAATTCGGCCCGAGAGGATTTCCACTGGGACGCCCCTGCCTTGCGCATCGGCAGTGCGTCGGACAATGACCTGATCCTTGCCTCTCACCAGGCCGGTCCCTATCACCTGCGCATCCAGTTGGACCGGCGCGGCTGGGTCTTGCAGGTGCTGCCGCAGGGCGGGCGCATCTACGTCAATGCCCGTCCGGTCCGCGAGAAGGCGCTGCTGCGTCCGGGAGACATTCTCAGCGTGGGCGATTGCCGGATGCTGCTGCGTGCCGAGGAAGAACCTGCACATGCCCCGTCGGCGGCCGTGCCCGCGGAGGGGCGCTGCACGGTGGCGCTGCGTGCGGTGGCCGGCCCGCTGTCCGGGCGCGTGCTGCCGTTGCAGGACAGGCTGGAGCTGGGCCCGCTGGGCCGCATTCCGCTGGAACTGCCGCAGGGCGAGGCCGCCTCGCTGTCGGTGGGCTGGCGCGAGGGGCAATTGCTGCTGGAGGCCGGCCAGCGTTCTGCCCGCTATCCACTGCGCGTCAATGGCGTGCCGGTGGAACAGGTGGCCTTGCGCCCGGGCGACCAGATCGGGCTGGGCATGCACCGCTTCGTGGTGGATGCGCCGGGGCTGGAACCCGAGCCGGAGATCATCCCGCCGGCCTCCGCGCAGCCGCACCTGCCGGAAGAGGATGCCGGCCCGCGGGGCGAGGTGTGGTGGCTGATCGCCACCGCCGCCGTGCTCGCGCTGGGCATCGCGGTGGCCCTGCTGGTGCGGTTCTGAGGCGGCCTCGGGGCCGTCGCGGGACGATGCGCATCGGGTTGGCGCAGCGTTGCTGCGACGCGGCATAATGCGGCGATTCTCCCCGCGAAGGCACCGTCCGTGAGCAGACCCTGGAACTTCAGCGCAGGCCCCGCCGCGCTGCCGCCACCCGTACTCGAACGCGCCCAGCGCGAGCTGCTGGACTGGCAGGGTTGCGGAGCTTCCGTGATGGAGCTGTCCCACCGCGGCAAGCTGTTCATGGGCCTGGCCCAACAGGCCGAGGCCGACCTGCGCGAGTTGCTGGCGATCCCTGGGAACTACGCCGTGCTGTTCCTGCAGGGCGGCGCCACCCAGCATTTCGCGCAGATCCCGATGAACCTGGCGGGCGAGGGCGACAGCGCCGACTACGTCGTCACCGGCCACTGGGGCGAGAAGGCTGCCAGCGAGGCCAGGCCTTACGTCAAGGTGAACATCGCCGCCAGCAGCAAGGACGAGCACTACCTGCGCCTGCCGCCGCGCGAGACCTGGCAGCTCGACCCGCGCGCGGCCTACGTGCACTACACGCCGAACGAGACCATCCATGGCGTGGAATTCCACGACATCCCGGACGTGGGCGACGTGCCGCTGGTGGCCGACATGTCCTCGGACATCCTGTCCGGCCCGCTCGACGTATCGAAGTTCGGGCTGATCTATGCCGGCGCGCAGAAGAACATCGGTCCCTCGGGCCTGGTAGTGCTGATCGTCCGTCGCGACCTGCTGGAACGCGCGGGTCGTCCGATGGCGCGCATCTTCCGCTATGCCGAGCACGCGGCGAACGATTCCATGCTCAACACGCCCAATACCTGGGGCTGGTACCTGGCGGGATTGACCTTCCAATGGCTGAAGGAGCAGGGCGGCCTGGCCGCCATGCAGGCGCGCAACCAGGCGAAGGCACGGCTGCTCTATGGCGCCATCGATGGCTCCGGCGGGTTCTACCGCAATCCGGTGGCGGTGGCCTCGCGCTCGCGCATGAACGTGCCTTTCACCCTGCACGACAGCGCGCTGGACGCGGATTTCCTCAAGGAATCGGAGGCCGCTGGCCTGCTTGCGCTGAAGGGCCACAAGGCGCTGGGCGGCATGCGCGCCTCGCTCTACAACGCGGTGCCGCTGGAGGCGGTGCAGGCGCTGGTGGCCTTCATGGCGGACTTCGCCAAACGTCACGGATGAAACCGTTGCACGCGATCACGTGGATCGGGGAGTATTCCCGGTTCCCTATTTGGACTTCTTTGCTCCCATAGCCGCATGACATGACCGACAAGAAATCCTCGCTTTCCGATGTGCGCGAGCGCATCGACAGCATCGACCGGCAGATCCAGCAGTTGATTTCCGAGCGCGCCGAATGGGCGCAGGAAGTGGCGCGCGTGAAGGGCGAGGGGCTTTCGGCCATCGACTATTACCGCCCCGAGCGCGAGGCGCACGTGCTGCGCATGGTGGTGGACCGCAACCATGGCCCGCTGTCCGACACGGAGATGGTGCGCCTGTTCCGCGAGATCATGTCCTCCTGCCTGGCGCAGGAAGACCCCCTGAAGGTGGGCTTCCTGGGGCCCGAGGGCACCTTCAGCGAGCAGGCGGTGCGCAAGCATTTCGGCCATGCCGCCTATGGCCTGCCGCTGGGCAGCATCGAGGAAGTGTTCCAGGAGGTCGCCGCCGGCCATGCCGACTTCGGCGTGGTGCCGGTGGAGAATTCCGGCCAGGGCATGATCCAGGTGACCCTGGACATGTTCCTCACCTCCGACGCCACCATCTGCGGCGAAGTCGAGCTGCGCGTGCACCAGTGCCTGCATTCGCTGCATGGGCGGCTGGAGGACATCAAGCGCGTCTACGCGCATGCGCAGTCGCTGCAGCAGTGCAAGACCTGGCTGCGCATCAACCTGCCCAACGTGGAGTGCATCGCGGTGGGCAGCAATGCGGAGGCCGCCCGGCTGGCGCGCCATGCCGACGACGCCGGCGCCATCGCGGGCGAGACGGCCGGCCGCGTGTATGGCCTGACGACCGTGGCGAAGGCCATTGAGGACCGCGCGGACAACACCACCCGCTTCCTGGTGATCGGCCGCTCGCTGTTCCCGCCCTCGGGCAACGACCGTACCTCGCTGCTGATTACGGTGAACGACCAGCCGGGCGCGCTCTACCACGTGCTCAAGCCGTTCGCCGAGCACGGCATCAGCCTCAACCGCATCGAGTCGCGCCCGGCGCACTCGGGCAAGTGGCAGTACGCGTTCTTCATCGACGTGTCCGGCCATGTCAACGACGAGCCGATGCAGGCCGCCATGCGGGAAATAGGGGATGCCGCCGCGCAGCTGCGCGTGCTTGGCTCCTATCCGGTGGCGCTGCCCTGACCTGCACGCGGCCGCCCAGGCGGCCGCCGGAGACTTATCGTGACCCGACTCGATTGGACCAGCCAACCCGGCGGCGCGCTGCATGGCAGCGTGCGCGTGCCGGGCGACAAATCCGTCTCGCACCGTGCGCTGATGCTGGGCGCGCTGGCGGATGGCACTTCGCATATCCACGGTTTTCTCGAGGGCGAGGACACCCGCGCCACCGCCGCGGTGCTGCAGCGGCTCGGCGTACGCATCGAAGCGCCGGCCGAGGGCGAGCGCGTGGTGCACGGCGTGGGCCTGCATGGCCTGCGCGGCACCGCGCAACCGCTCGATTGTGGCAACGCCGGCACCGGCATGCGCCTGCTGGCCGGCCTGTTGGCCGGGCAGGCCTTCGACAGCACCCTGGTCGGCGACGAATCGCTGTCGCGCCGTCCGATGCGCCGCGTCACCGAGCCGCTGGCGCGGATGGGCGCAAGGATCGATACCCAGGATGGCCTGCCGCCATTGCGTGTGCATGGCGGCCAGCCGTTGCGCGGCATCTCCTACACCTTGCCGGTGGCCAGCGCCCAGGTAAAGTCCGCCTTGCTGCTGGCCGGCCTGTATGCGCGGGGCGAGACCGAGGTGATCGAGCCGCACCCCACCCGTGACTATACCGAGCGCATGCTGGCCGCCTTCGGCTGGCCGATCACGTTCGAACCCGGCCGTGCGCGCCTCAGTGGCGGCCACGCCCTGCACGCCACGGAGGTCGACGTACCGGCGGATTTTTCCTCGGCCGCGTTCTTCCTTGTCGCCGCCAGCATCGTGCCGGGCTCGACGCTGCGCCTGCCGTCGGTGGGGCTCAATCCCCGCCGTACCGGCCTGCTGAAGGCCCTGCGCCTGATGGGGGCCGACATCCGCGTCGAGAACGAGCGCAGCAGCGGCGGCGAGCCGGTGGGCGACCTGGTAGTGCGCCACGCGCCGCTGCATGGCATCGAGTTGCCCGAGGCGCTGGTGCCGGACATGATCGACGAGTTCCCGGCGCTGTTCGTTGCGGCGTCCGTTGCCCAGGGGCGCACCGTGGTGCGCGGCGCGGCGGAATTGCGGGTCAAGGAGTCGGACCGCATCGCCACCATGGCGGCCGGGCTGCGCGCGCTCGGCGTGGCCATCGGGGAGACGCCGGACGGCGCCGCCATCGAGGGCGGCGTCATCGGCGGCGGGGCGACCGACAGCCATGGCGACCATCGCATCGCGATGAGCTTCGCGGTGGCCGGGCTGGTCGCCACCGGGCCGGTGCGCATCGACGATTGCGCCAACGTGGCGACTTCGTTCCCCGGTTTCACGGCGTTGGCCAACGGCTGCGGTTTCCGGCTCGCTTGAAATCGCGAATCCGTGGGAGCGCACCCTGTGCGCGACCGCAGCGCCAGGACGCGAGCTACGCTTCGCCGGTTTGTCACGCACAGGGTGCGCTCCTACAAAAAGCCGTTTGCGGTTAGGCTTGGCGCCTCGCTTCGAGGTTGCCATGCCCATCGATACGCCGCCCTTCATCGTCGCCATTCCCGCCCGCTACGGCTCCACGCGCCTGTCGGCCAAGCCCCTGCGCAAGATCGGCGGCGTGCCGATGGTGGTGCGCGTGGCCCAGCGCGCCTTACTGGCCGGGGCGGCGCAGGTGGTGGTGGCGGTGGATGACACGCGCATCGCCGAGGCGCTGGCCGGGCAGGGTGTGGAGGTGTGCATGACGCGCAGCGACCACGCCTCCGGCAGCGATCGCCTGGCCGAATGCGCGCTGCACTATGGTTGGGACGACGACGCCATCGTGGTGAATCTGCAGGGCGACGAACCGTTCGCGCCCGCCGCCGGCATCCGCGAGGTGGCCTGCGCGCTGCGCGATGACGACGCCCCCGTCGCCACCCTGGCCACGCCGATCACCGAGGCGCACGAGTTGTTCGATCCCAACGTGGTGAAGCTGGTACGCACCATTCAGGGACGCGCGCTCTACTTCAGCCGCGCGCCGTTGCCATGGGCGCGCGACGCCTTCGCTGTCCGGCGCGACACGCTGCCGGACGGTATGCCTTTCCTCCGGCACATCGGCATCTATGCCTATCGCGCGGGTTTCCTGAAGCGCTATACGGCGTTGTCGCGCACGCCGCTGGAGCAGGCCGAGTCGCTGGAGCAACTGCGCGTGATGGAACACGGCCATGCCATCGCGGTGCGCCTGACGCCGGAGCCGTTTCCGCCCGGCATCGATACCGAGGCCGACCTGGCGCGTGCCGAGCGCTGGCTGGCGCAAGAAGGCTGACCACTCTCAGCGGCGGCGTCTCACCAGAGCGATGAATGCGCCGCCCAGCAGGATGCCGGTGGCCAGCCCGATGCCCGCACCCCATAGGGCGCCATCGACACCGCCCACGGCACGGCCAATCAGGAAGCCAAGCACGAAAAGTATCGGTAGTGGCAGGCAGCCCATGCATACTCCTTTGCCGCCATGGTCGCAGCGGTGTGCATTGAGCCGCAACGCCTGTCTTGCGCTTGTGGATGGGCGTACCCGCCCATATGACCAAGCCTGGCCTTTCAGTCTCAGTCCCCAGGATCCTTTCGATGGCTTCCGCTGACCGACCCACATCCATACTGTTCGTCTGCCTGGGCAATATTTGCCGTTCGCCGCTGGTGGAAGCCGTGGCGCGCCAGCACTGCGCTGCGGCGGGCCTGGATGTGGCGCTGGCGTCCTGTGGCACGGGCCACTGGCATGTGGGCAAGGGGGCGGATGCGCGCATGGTGAAGGCGGCCGCCGCGGCGGGCTACGACTTGTCTTCGCATCGGGCGCGCCAGGTCCATGCGGGCGACTTCGATCGTTTCGACCAGGTGCTGGCGATGGACGAGGACAACCTTGACGCGCTGCTTACGATGCGGCGTGGACGCGGCGCGCCGGTCGAGCTGTTCCTGTCCTGGGCGGGCGTCGATGCGCCCCATGCGTTTCCCGACCCCTACCATGGCGACGCCGACGGTTTCCGCCGGTCCGTGGCCTTGGCCGAGCGGGCGGTAGAGGGCCTGGTGGCGCGCCTGCGCGGCGGCTGGAACGGCTAGAATCCCGCGATGCAGTCCACTATGCCGCAAGCCTTCGACGGCAAGGCCTTCGTCAAGACCCTCACCACCTCGCCCGGCGTCTACCGTTATTTCGACGAAGACGGCGACCTGCTGTACGTGGGCAAGGCCGGCAACCTGAAGAAGCGCGTCGGCAGCTATTTCCTCAAGCCGCGCATGGAGCCGCGCATCGCGGCGATGGTGTCGCAGATCGCGCGCGCCGAGATCACGGTGACGCGCACCGAGGGCGAGGCGCTGCTGCTGGAATCGCAGCTGATCAAGTCGCTCAAGCCGCGCTACAACATCCTGCTGCGCGACGACAAGAGCTATCCGTACATCTACCTGTCCGGAGGCGAGGATTACCCGCGGTTGGCCTTCCATCGCGGCGCACGCAACCTGCCGGGCCGCTATTTCGGGCCGTACCCGAGCGCGTTTGCGGTGCGCGAGAGCCTCAACCTGATGCAGAAGCTGTTCAAGGTGCGCCAGTGCGAGGACAGCTATTTCAGGAACCGCTCGCGTCCCTGCCTGCAACACCAGATCGGCCGTTGCACCGCCCCGTGCGTGAAGCTGGTCACGGTGGACGACTATCGCAACGACGTGCGGCACGCCGAGATGTTCCTCGAAGGCCGCAGCCGCGCGGTGATCGATGAACTGGCCGAACAGATGGAGCAGGCCAGCAAGGCGCTGGAGTTCGAGCGCGCGGCCGCCTTTCGCGACCAGGTGGCGGCGCTGCGCAAGCTGCAGGCTGAGCACCACGTGCAGGGTGCCAGCGCCGACATGGACGTGCTGGCCTGCCGTATCGAGGCGGCCATGGCGTGCGTGAGCGTGCTGTTCTTCCGCAACGGCATCAGCCTGGGCACGCGCGACTTCTTCCCGCGCCTGCCGTTGGACGCGGAACCGGCGGACGTGCTGGAGCAGTTCATCGCGCAGTACTATCTGGATCGCCCTGTGCCGCGCGAACTGATCCTGGGCGAGACCTTGCCGGACCAGCGGATCCTGGGCGAGATGCTGAGCCAGCAGTCCGGCCATGCGGTGGAGCTGAAGTCCAGCGTGCGCGGCGAACGCGCGCGATTCCTGCAGATGGCCGAGCGCAATGCGCAGGCCTCGCTCACCGCCCGGCTGGCCAGTCGGCAGACCCTGGGCGCGCGCTTCGACGACCTGCAGAAATTGCTGGCACTGGAGGAGCCGCCGCGCCGCATCGAGTGCTTCGACATCAGCCATACGCAGGGCGAGCTGACCGTGGCCTCCTGTGTGGTATTCGGTCCGGAAGGAGCGGAGAAGTCGCACTACCGGCGCTTCAATATCAGCGGCATCACGCCGGGCGACGACTATGCCGCCATGCACCAGGCGCTGGTGCGCCGCTTCCGCAAGGTGGCGGAGGGCGAGGGCGCCCGTCCCGACGTGTTGCTGATCGATGGCGGCGGCGGCCAGGTGGCGCAGGCGCTGGACGTGCTCAAGGAACTGGGCGTCACCGGCATCCACGTGGTGGGCGTGGCCAAGGGACCGGGCCGCCGGGCCGGCGAGGAAACCCTGGTGCTGGCCGATTCGGGGCGGGAACTGCATCCCGGCCCGTCCTCGCCGGCGCTGCACCTGGTGGCGGCCGTGCGCGACGAGGCGCACCGCTTCGCCATCAGCGGCCATCGCAAGCGTCGCGAGAAGGCGCGCGAACGCAGTGTGCTGGAGGACGTGCCTGGCATCGGCGCGCGCCGCCGCACGGCCCTGCTCAGGGCTTTCGGCGGACTGGCGGGCGTGGAGGCCGCCGGCGTGGAAGAATTGACCCAGGTGAAAGGCATTGATCGCGGCCTGGCCGAACGCATTTATGCTGTGCTCCATGGCTAGGCCGATGGCTGGTCCTGTCCCGTCGTTCCGGGTATCGCACCCTTTTCGGGCTGCGCGGGAATGACGGGCGCCGGAACGACATGGCAAGACGCCGCCCGCTGAAGGCATCAACCGGAAAGGATCCATGCACATCAACCTGCCCACCTGGCTCACCCTGTTCCGCGTGCTGTTGTTGCCGGTGATGGTGGTGGTGTTCTACTGGCAATTCCCGGGACACAACATCACGGCAGCCATCGTGTTCCTGCTGGCCGCGATCACCGACTGGCTGGATGGCTACCTCGCCCGCCGCCTCAACATGACCTCCGCCTTCGGCGCCTTCCTCGACCCGGTGGCGGACAAGCTGATGGTCGCGGTAACGCTGTTCCTGCTGGTGGAATCGCATCGCGGTGGCTGGCCGGGCATCGTGATGGCGGTGACCGCGGCGATCATCGTGGGGCGCGAGATCAGCGTCTCGGCGCTGCGCGAATGGATGGCCGAGATTGGCATGCGCGCCACGGTCAAGGTGGCCTTCATCGGCAAGCTCAAGACGGCGATGCAGATGGTGGCGCTGGTGGTGCTGATCGTGCAGCACGAGAAAAGCGCCGAGGCACTGCGCCTGTACCACATCGGCGAGGCGCTGCTGGTCATCGCCGGCATCCTCACCATCTGGTCGGGCCTGTACTACCTGCGCGCCGCCTGGCCCAGCCTGAAGGGTGACGGCGCGGGACGCATTCCTCCCCGCGACGAAGGCTGAACCGGCTTATGACAGGTGCTTGACGGCCGGCGTTTAGCCATTAAAATGCGCGACTCCGATGCGGGAATAGCTCAGTTGGTAGAGCACGACCTTGCCAAGGTCGGGGTCGCGAGTTCGAGTCTCGTTTCCCGCTCCAAATTTTGATCCACAGACTTCTACTGGGGTCTGTAGGTCATTGAAAAAAGGAGCTTCGGCTCCTTTTTTCATTCCAGCGAGTGCCACGGAAATCCACCCACAGCTACCGTTTTTGAGTGACCAAATAAGGCACAAGAATACGGGTGGGTCGGCTACCGGATAGTTGCTGGGGCTGAGCGGGGACCATGACGAGCATAGGGCCTAAGTCATTACTTAGGAGTCTCGAAATGGCGCTCTCTGATCTGACCGTCCGGCAGGCGAAGACCACCGGAAAACGCTACACCCTCTCCGACAACGACTGCCTGGGCCTGATGGTCTCAGCCGCAGGCGGCAAGTCATGGCAATTCCGCTACTACTGGCTGGGCAAGCAAAAGCGCCTGTGCCTGGGCGGCTATCCTGCTCTCAGCCTGCGCGAGGCCCGGATCGAGCGAGACAAGGCCCAGGCCCTGCTCGCCAGGGGGATCGATCCTCAGGTCGAGCGCGACCAGAAACGGCACGCGGCCAAGCTGGCGGGCGAATACACCTTCAAGACCGTCTTCGATGCCTGGGTCGAGCATCGCCGCAAGGAACTCAAGGAAGGCCGTCAAAGCACGCTGTCGCAGATCCTGCGCATCTTCAACAAGGACGTGTTGCCCACCCTGGGAAGAATGTCGATCTACGACATTCGCCGCCCCCAACTCCTGGGCGTCTTGGCGGCGATCGAGAAACGCAAGGCGTTCACCACCGCCGAGAAGGTCCGCACCTGGTTCAACCAGTTGTTCCGCTATGCCCTGGTCATTGCCGAGGGGTTGGAAGTCAACCCGGCCGCCGACCTGGACGTGGTGGCAGAGCCCAAGCCCCCCGTAGCCCACAATCCCTACCTGCACCTGCCCGAGATGCCCGAGTTCCTCCAGAAGCTCCGGCTCTACAACCCCCGTGGCTGGCAGACCCAGCTTGGCGTCCGGCTGCTGTTCCTGACCGGGGTGCGCACCGGCGAACTGCGATTGGCCGAACCCGAACAGTTCGACCTCGACAGGGGCTTGTGGATCATCCCACCGCAGATCGTCAAGCAGCTCCAGGATGAAATGCGCAAGGCAGGGAAGCGGCCGCAGGATGTGCCCCCCTATATCGTGCCGCTATCCCTGCAGGCCATCGAGATCGTGCGCTATCTCCTGGGGGTGATGCGGCCGGCGCAGAAGTACTTGCTGTCACACCGCAGCGAACTCAAGAAGCGCATCAGCGAGAACACCCTCAACAAGGCCGTGCAGCTCATGGGCTATGAGGGGCGCCTGACCGGCCACGGCATCCGCGGCACTATCTCGACGGCGCTCAACGAGATTGGCTACCCGAAGATTTGGGTGGACGCGCAGCTTTCCCATTCCGACCCCAACAAGGTGAGTTCGTCCTACAACCACGCCAAGTACGTTGAGCCGCGCCGTCGGATGATGCAGGACTGGGCCGATCGGCTCGACCTGCTCGAACAGGGCGAAGTGGAAGCCGCGAGCGCGCATCTGACCATCCGTATCGACGGGGTGCCGGCGATGGCAGAAGTGGAGGAAGCGGTGGATGCGACCCTCGCGATGGCCGAGCCCACTCCTCCCGGCGTCCCGCCCGTCGTGGCCACGCCTATTGTCGTAACCCCGAGCAACGGCGGCATCACGTTCCAGCGGCTGTCTCAGGTACCGCCGCCTCCGACGCATGCCCCAGAGCCGGAAGTGTCCGCGATCCAGCGCGAGCGCGAGGAAATGCTGACCATCTACGAGTCTCCAAGCAGCTTGCCGGTCCCGCTGTTCGGCAAGCTGGCCGGAAAGTCCAAGGACCAGATCAACCGCGAACTGAAAGCGGGCAAGTTGCTGTCCATCAGTTTGGGCAATCGGGGGCAGCGTGTTCCCGATTGGCAACTGGTGCCGCTCAAGCACAAGCTGGCCCAGGTGCTCATGAACCAGTGCCCGCACGCGGATTCGTGGGATCTGTACCGCATGCTGACCCAGCCGCACCCTGACCTGGGGGACCGCGCGGCCATTGATGCGGTCACGCCGACCAACGTGCCGGCGATCATCCAGGTCATCATGGGCGACTACCAGCACTATGCGGATATGCCCGAGGCCATTGCCCCGTACCCCATCCCCGAGGATGTGCGGCAAAGCGTTCGTCGGCTGGTGGATAGCGCAGTAGTTCTAGACGGAGCATAGGGCTCTCAAACCTTGCAGGGGCCTTGCGGCCCCTGCATTACGCTTGCACCGCCTCCACGAGTTCGCTCAGCGTGCGCGGTGCGGGAGCGAAGAACACGGCGCCGGTGTGCGCCGTCGAGAAATCGAGCAGGCGGTCGTGCATGCCTGGCGGATCGCCGAGGAACATGCGCTCCAGCATCTTCTGCGTCACCCACAGATGCCTGGAGTAGCCGATGAAGTAGGTGCCATATTCGCCCTGGCCGGGGCGGCCGAAGGGCATGTTGTCGCGCAGGATGTCGTGCTCGGTGCCGTCGTCGTCCACGATCGTGGCGAGGGTCTTGTGCGATTTCTGGCCGCTCGTCGCGTCGGGCAATTCGACATTGCTGACGATCTCCCGGCCGATGATCCGCTCTTGCTCGTCCTTGGCGAGCCGAGCCCACGGCTGCATTTGGTGCAGATACTTCTGCACCACCAAGTAGCTGCCGCCGGCGAACGCCTGATCTTCACTGCCGACCAGCGTCGAGGCGCCGATGTCGTGCCCGGTCGGGTTGGCCGTGCCATCGACAAAGCCAAGCAGGTCGCGGGAGTCGAAGTAGCGAAAACCGACCACCTCGTCGGCCACCGTCACGCTGCTGCCCAGTTGGTCCAGCAGCAGGCGCTCGAATTCAAAACAGAGGTCCTCGCGTTCGGCACGGATGTGAAAGAACAGGTCGCCGGGCGTGGCAGGCGCGGTGTGCTTGGCACCCTCGATGGGCACGAAGGGCCGTAGTTCCTTCGGGCGCTTCCCGGTCTGGAAACGGTCCCATAGCGCCGATCCCAGTGCAGTGATGCACGACAGCCGGCCGTTGAGATCGCGGAAGCCCACCGTTTTGATCAGGTCGTCCAGCCCGTCCAAGACGCCGGCGACCGCCTGAAGGGCCTCGTGGCCCTCGGCGACTGTCAACGTGAGAAACACCGCCGCGCGCGACAGCGGCGCATCGATGCTTTGCGAGTCAATTGGTACTCGATCCCAACCACTTCCAACCATTCGTGCCTCCAAAGACCATGTTAATTCATCATATTGCCAGAGATGGAAGCGCTATCACTGGCGCGCTAACAGGCGCGTGCCGCTGCAATTACCCGCACGCAGCCTCGGCGAGAGCGGGCTATGGGGTATTCGAGCAAGCCGCCCTGTCCCTGGCAACCAACATTGCCCTGTGCTCGAACCGCTCAGAAACAACATTGGCTCGTCCGTGGGGCCGCTGCAGATATGTCACGATCTCGTAGGGGCCGTCTGAAAGCGGTCGCATAGTGATCCCCCACGCATGGGCACGCTCAATGCGCGATTGCGCGGAGAGCCCCACTCCGTAGCCAGCGGTCACCCAAAGCGCCATCATCTCGAACGAAGTCACGTGCTGAATGCTCTGCTGGCTCAACGGAAGAAAGGACAGTCGCTGATCCAGCAGTAGGCAAGCCTCCGCCGGCCAGCGAAACACCGGATAGTCCAGAAGCTCGGCAAGCGTGATCTTCGCCTGGGCAACTAAGGGGGACCCCAGCGGCACTGCAACAGCCACGTTCTCCACCCAGAGCGGTTGGCTTTTCACGGCCGGAGCACCAGCGTTCCGAAGCGTCATTCCAGCGTCGTAGCGGCCTTCCTCAAGGCCCGTCAACAGATCATCGGCTGAGGTCTCAAAGAACGTGATGGTGACTTCTGGTTCCTCCGCGCGCTGTAGGGCAAGAAGCGTTGTGAGGCAAGAGGATGGCACTCCGGGCGCGATAGCAAGCCTGAAATGGGAAAACTGGCTGGTGGCGTCATGCATGAGGGCCCCCAATAAGCGATCTGTCCAGAAAGGCAAACCAGCGTTGCAGGAAAGAGTGAAGTTTAACGTCGTTATCTTTAACGTGGTTAATTGTGGCAGATTGTTTGACGCTTCTGCTAATGCAGAAATCAACAATTCAGCCAGGCCGTCCTTCTGGCACATCGACGTATGAATCCGAGTCGGCGTTAGCCTTCGGACAGGCCGTGCGCGCTGCGCGCGTCGCTCAAGGAGTCGCGCAAGACGAGTTCGCATCTCGGGCAAGCATTTCGCGTTCTCACATGGGTAAGATCGAGCGTGGTGAGCACGTGCCCACGCTTCCGCTCATACTGAAAATTTCTACGGCACTTGGAATAAGCGCGGCTGACCTGATGACGGCGACCGAACGCAATCTGCGTGCCGACACTGATCCCTGAGTGTCTAGCCTGCCAGGCTCCGTCAACCGTCCGAAGAGTCGCGAAGGCGAACGATAAATCGCTCCACCGAAGCCGATAAATTGCCGCCGTCGGGCCGAAGCAGGTAGGTGGTGATCACGGCAGAATCCATCGCCAAGGGGCGGATCACCACATCCGGCCGTTGGGAGATGGGAATCTTGGTCGCCGTCATGAAGCCGATGCCGTAGCCGGCGCCGACCAACGTGAGCATCATGTCCAGCGAGGACACTTCCTCGACAACATTCAGCTTGTGCTCCAACGTGTTGAGCAGCCGCTTGAGTTCGCGGCAATAGCCCTCGCATACCTGCGGGTCGCACAGGACAAGTGGATGGCCTTGAAGTTCTTGAAGTGGCACCTCCTTGTAGGTGAGCAATGAGTGACGAGCTGGCACCGCAATCACCAGCGGGTCGTGCCAGATTGGTTCGGCAGCGATACCGTCGCCGACATCGCCCGTGTGCGCGAACCCGATCATGAAGTCGCCCGAACGCAAGCCACGCACTTGCTCTGCCAGAGGCACTTCTGACAAGCGTATTTCGATCTCCGGCTCCTCGGCGCGGCAACGAGCCAGAAATGCCGACAGCCGTGGATCGATAGCCCCATCTGATACAGCGATGCGCAGGCTACCGCGCAAGCCCGATGCCACAGCCTTGGCATTTTCACGAGCCTGTTCCAGCACTGTGAATAGACGGCGAACATCTTGCAAGAAGACCGCGCCCGCCGCCGTTAGAACTGTTCCTCGTCGGTTTCGGTCGAAGAGCACTACGCCCAACTCGTCCTCAAGTTCCTTGATGGCTCGTGATAGCGGTGGTTGTTCGATATGCAGGCGCTCAGCCGCCCGCGTGAAATGTAGCTCCTCAGCAAGAACTACGAAGCAGCGAAGATGGCGCAGCTCCATAGGCCACCCTCCCGTTCCGACTTATCCAACACTGTGCTATCTCCCTATAGAAGTGACTGCCATTCTGGCGGCGGCGAGTTCGGCCACATCATTGGAAACTTCTGGCTGAATGAGCCAGGGCTGGGTTGACCGTGCGATGGCCCGAGGCAGGCACAACACCAGGCGAGCCTGTCAAGTCCGTGGGGTGATAAGGATCAGACGAAGGCTATCTCCAGCCACGCACGTCAATGGATGCCGTGCATCGTCCCCGTCTGACCCTTGGCCGATTGCGAACCAAGCGCTTGAACACGCTTGCGGTTGATCATCACCTGCGGATTGCTGAGGCTCTGCTCCTGGTCCGAGCCAAGGCAAGTACCCTGGGGCAGACGGCAAATGCCGGCGAAAATATTCGCCGGCTCCAGTTGCTGCCCGGAGACTGGCGGGACCAGAATGCCTCTCACCAGAAAGTGTGAGACATCCTGATGCTTAGCCCGCGCCGGATGCTTAATGCCGCACTGAACCATGCGGGTCGATGACGTACTTGTATGCAGAACCCGCGTCGAACTCTTTGTACGCGGCGGGCGCGTCTTCGAGCTTGATGAACTTAGTGTTCATCATCGGCGAAAGGTAAGGCATGCGATCGTTCAGTATCGCCCGCATTAACGCGTGGTTGTAGTTGGCCGTCGGAGATTGACCAGCCGACATTCGCGGCGACTTGATCCAGGCGTTGGACCATTCCAGATCCATATGGCCTTTCTTGGCTTTCGGGTCTTTCGAGATCGGGTTTGCGCAGTACACACCGACCGTACTGGTCATTCCGCCGAAGCGGACATATTTGAGCATTGCGTTGGTAACAGCGCTCTCCACGATCTTGTCAGCCTCCGCGCCAAACCCGCGGCAGTCCACACCAACATAGTCGATGACGCGATCCACCTCCCTGTGCCCGGTAATGCGTTCGAGATGCTCCTCGATCGGCACGCCGTCGGAAAGGTTGATGGTTTCCACGCCGTGTGGCTTGAGAAGGTCCAGCCGCTCTTGAATGTAATCGGCAACGATGATGGCGCCTGCACCCAGAAGTCTGGCGCAGGCGGCACCCGCTCTGCCGACCGGCCCGGCACCGAAGATCAGGATGTTTTCGCCGACGACGTAGGCCGGCGCGGCTGGCCAGTCTGGGCCAGCGAACCCATGGAAAGCTGTGGGTAATACGTCAGAGAGAAGGGTCAGGTCGCGGATTTTTTCCATGGCGGCATCCTTGTCAGGGAAGCGAAGGAGATTGAAATCCGCATACGGTACGAAGAGATAATCACCTTGCCCCCCCGTCCAGCCACCGAGGTTGAACCCGTAGGCTCCGCAGTCGATTTCGGGGTTGGTGTTCTCGCATACATCGGAGCGCATATGCTTGCAGTTGTAGCAACGCCCACACCCCACATTGAAGGGAACGGAAACGATGTCGCCCTTCTTCACGACTTCGACGTCTGATCCCACTTCGATCACTTCGCCGGTCATTTCATGGCCCATGGTCATTCCCTTGGGAACAGCAAACGAACCGCGATAAATGTGAAGGTCGCTGCCACAGATATTTGTGGTAACTATTTTGAGGATAGCGCCATGGGGTGCGCTTTTCCCTTGAGGGGTTATCAGCTCTGGAAATTTGAAGGTGTTGACCTTCATTTCCAAGGGCTTCTCGAAAGTCACGATTCGGTTACCGGTCGGAGTCATTTCGTCACCTCTGTGCGTTAATGTTTCCATCTTCTAAATCGAAGTGGGAAACGAAATTTACCGCTGTCAAGAAGAACGATCGTGGTATTGCCTAGCCGTTGGTCGCGTCTCCTTCTGCGGTCTTGACAGCATCGGATCAAGCTCAGAAGTGGTCAAACTGGAATAATCTATGTGCAGATAGGCACGATCTATCTACGCGGGATCGTCGAGCCGTGCTCGTCTCCTAGCCGGGAGAGGGCAACGATCATCGCTACATCGCGCCTCCTAGCTTGATCTAGGAACAGTCAGCTCGACCCAGCGAGACATGAGGAGGCCGCATGCAGCAGGTACTCCTGCCCCCCGAGTTGCCCCTGGACCTAGTGGCCTTCGATGGGTTGCTCAGCACGTGGCGCCTGTTAGCGGCGCACACGGCATGCCTGCAATCTTCGCCTGGTTGAAGCAATACAGAGTTGCTCTTCAAGACTCGCTATTTCAGGGGGCTTTGAGATGAGTCTGCTTTGGGCTGGAACCGACGATGGATCGATATAACGGATTGAAGAGTGGCGGCGAGTTCGGGGGTGTGCACCATTTCGAGCAATGCACGCGATGACGGTGCCTCGAACGCATTTTTCCCAGCAACGAATCCGACATTTGAGTGCGACATTGGTCCATTGATTGCGATTGCGTGGAGATTTGGAATGTGCGCGAGTTGGCCGGCGAGAGATTGCGGAAGAACTGCCGAATATTTTCCTGTCGCCACGTGTGCCGATAGCACGTCAATTCAATCAGTGCGAATAGTCTGCGCGGTACATTGCATCAGCCTATCTTGAATGGGTTCAGGTACTGCCGAGTTCAGCACGCAGAGTTGTCTATTGAGAACATGGTCCCACGTTGTGCTTCGGGGTTGCTGTGTTCTCGCGGCGTGAAAAAGGAAAATGCGTTCACGGTACAGAAGGTGAGTATCGAAGTCTTCCCCTGGGATATCCTCCAAATGCATGAGTGCGATATCCAAATTGTTTTCTCGAATCGCCTGTAGCAGGGAAGAAGCGCCGGAAACCAGAACTGATTGTTGAAGTAAGGGTGTTTTTTCAGCAAGGGCGATGCTTAATGTGGGCGCTACACCGGCAGTTCCTGGGAGTATCCCTAGCCGGAATTGCCCCTCTATACCTCGCCGTAGTGCGGAGAGTTCTCGCTCCAGCCCTTTGCAGACGTCATACATCTGCTGAGCCCAAGACAGTACGCGCATCCCTTCAGAAGTGAGGCCGTCATAGCGTCGGCCATGACGCACGATCTCGACACCCATGTCTTCCTCCAATTGCTTAATGCCCGCGGAGAGTGTCGGCTGAGAAACATTGCAGCTTTTGGCCGCGTTGCCAAAATGGCCTTCACGGTGCAAAGCAAGCAAGTATTCAAAGTTTCTTACGATCATATATTTTCTTCTGATAAAGTTGATTGGATTTTATACTTTCACGAAAAACCCTGCGCACGCTTCGATCCGCGTCCAACCTTGGGCACGTAGCTGGCACGCATGAAAGGCTGCCGCGCGCAGTGTCCATACAGTAGGTTCGACTCGTCATCGACGGTCAGCACCACAACGCACGGGACAGCCAATAGCGCGAACACAGGTGCTTTGCGCTGTGGGCGAGTCGTCCTCATGTAGCTTAGCAGTTGGCGCGTTCTGGAAGGGAGTAAGCGTGAGTGGTGAGGCACGCAACCGCAAAAGGCGGTGCTAAGCTCTTGAGCTGTTCGGGTCGTGGCCGTTGAAGCGGCGAGAGAATGGAGCCTGCCATGGCCGTTGTGGCGCAGCTAGTACACCATGCCCCCAGCGTTTCCTTAGCTGCGATTGACGGGCATGCCTGGCGGTAGCTCAATAACAGCCATTTATGGATGAAGGAACGAGGGGAATAAGGCAGATGAAGATATTCACGATTGGATTCACTAAGACCTCCGCGCGGTCCTTCTTCACCAAGTTAAGTGCTTCTGGTGCCAAGCGCCTTGTCGATGTTCGCCTGAATAATGTTTCGCAATTGGCCGGATTCGCTAAACGCGAGGATCTTCGATATTTTTCCGAGGCGTTGTGTGGGATGGAATATGAACATCTACCAGCACTTGCTCCAACCAAAGACATGTTCGAGGAATATAAAATAAAAGGGGGAGATTGGGATATCTACGCCAGTAAATTTCTGGATTTAATGTCGTCCCGAAAGATTGAGTCAATCGATAAAGAAAAGATTGATAACAGTTGCCTGCTTTGCAGCGAAGACAAGCCCCATCACTGCCATCGGAGGCTAGTGGCCGAGTACCTTGCAGGCAAATGGCCGAATGTTGAGATCGTGCATCTTTAGAGGGGCGACGTAGCTCCGCGCCCCCAGCACCTCGTCTTGAGGGCTGAGAGCGACAAAGGCACGTATCGACGGGAGCCAGCGCCACACATTTGGCCTACAGAGCAAGCTCGCCCGTCACAGCTCGATGTCGGTGCTCAACAAGGCAAGTGCTTCAGGTGCATTGGAGACGGGCCGCTGGCTGGCGTCGTGGTGCTTGGCCGATATGTACTGGGAAGCCCGCCCATGTGTTGGGCTATCATGTTGGCGACGCCTACGCCCAGGTGGGGCGCGGCAGGATCGCCGTCATTTACACCCCAGTTTGGTACTGCTATAGGTCTTCTGAAATAGCCGATACATCAGGACAAATTGAAGTAGCTCAATTAGGAGATATCTAATGTCAACCGGTATGTTTATTCTGCACTCCAACTATACGCCGGCGGGGGACCAGCCAGAGGCGATAGCGCGCCTGCTGTCGGACATAGAAGAAGGTGCGACGCACCAGACGCTGAAAGGTATCACCGGCTCAGGTAAGACCTTCACCATGGCCAATGTGATTCATCGTCTGAAGCGGCCTACGTTGATCTTGGCTCCTAACAAGACGTTGACCGCGCAGCTTTATGGTGAAATGAAGCACTTCTTTCCTGAGAACGCGGTCGAGTACTTCGTTTCCTACTACGATTATTTTCAGCCCGAAATCTATATGCCGGGCACCGATCGTTTCATTCCAAAGGACTCGGCCATCAATGACCACCTTGAGCGCCTGCGTCTGTCCACGACCAAATCCTTGATTGAACGTCGTGACGTGATCGTCGTCGCTTCGGTGTCCTCAATCTACGGCCTGGGTGATCCAGATGCGTACCGAGCGCTACAGATCGCTCTGTCCCCTGGGGTCAAACTAAACCAGAGAGAGCTAATTCGTCGCTTGGCTTTGCTGCAATATGATCGCACTGAGCGCACCCTCAAGCGCGCAACGTTCCGCGTCCAAGGCGATGTGATTGATATTTTCCCCGCTGATTCCGAGCACAGGGCGGTTCGGGTGGAGCTGTTGGATGACACTGTTGCGTCTGTCCAATGGATGGACCCTGTTACCGGCAAGACGTTGGGAGAGATAGACCATTATTTGGTTTCGCCAAAAACGCTTTTTGCCCCGCCCACGAATAAAATAGATTCCGCATCCAAAAAGATACTCGCTGATATGGAAGAGCGGGTTGACGAGCTGAACAGGAATAATCGCTTGGTCGAGGCAAACAGGCTGTACGAGCGGATCACGCATGACGTGGAAATGATGCGCGAGGTCGGCTATTGCTCGGGGATGGAGAATTACTCCTGCTATTTCAGCGACCGAGACGCAGCTTCTCCTCCGATCACGTTGCTGGATTATTTGCCGAAAGACGGGCTGCTGTTCGTCGATGAATCCCATGTCATGGTGCCACAGATATCCGCAATGTACCGGGGGGATCAGGCGCGCAAGGACACGCTGATCGATTACGGGTTCCGTTTGCCTTCATCGAAGAACAACCGGCCATTGAACTTTGACGAGTTCGAGAAGGTTAAGCCTCAGACCGTCTTTGTTTCCGCTACTCCGGGCGAATACGAGCTGAGGGTGTCGAAAGGCAGGGTTGTCGAACAGGTCATCAGGCCAACGGGACTGCTTGACCCCAAGGTTGAAGTGCGGAAAGCGGACGGATACATAGATGACCTGCTTGCCGAAATATCGAAGTGCGTGAAGAGAAAGAATCGAGTGCTTGTGACTACGCTGACGAAGGTCAGTGCAGAAGAGCTAACGGATTTCTTGACGGACAACGGGATTCGAGCGCGCTACATGCATTCGGACATAAAAGCGGAGGATCGTGTTGAGATCATCAATGGCCTGCGCGCAGGAGAGTTCGATGTTTTGATTGGGATTAGTCTTTTGCGCGAAGGGCTGGATATTCCAGAGGCATCATTGGTTGCCATTCTCGATGCAGACCGTGCAGGATTCTTGCGTTCGGCCCATGCGCTCATTCAGATGATCGGTCGAGTCGCTCGGAATGAGAACGGTAAGGCGATCTTGTACGCCGACGCGGTGACGCCGGCGATGAAACAGGCGATCGATGAGACCAATAGGCGCAGGCAGCTTCAAATTGCCTTTAACGAGGAAAATGGGATTTCTCCAGCCTCGTCTGTGCGAAAACTAGCAGGAGAAGAGACGAATACGGAGGAGCCCACCGTTCATTCCGAGGCTTTCTGCGAGAACTTGTCCGACCTTTGCGATCAGATCACTGCCAAGGAACAGCAGCTACTCGAATTTACCGATACCGGTGACGAGCAGCGCGTCGAAGACATTCGTCGTCAGTTGGATGGGTTGTACCGGCAATTCATTTACATCTAATCGTTCGCCGGCATTGGGTTGCATGGCCGACCGATCTGCATTTGGGGCAAGCGGGCAGACGGTCGGCTCATCATTCCACCGGAGGGGGTGAGCCGCCGAGGCTCAGTGCCCCGCTTTCCAAGGCGTGTGCCCTACAGCCTCTTGCGACGTGTCAGCGCAAAGCTGGCAACGATCCAACGGCGACTAGCATTTCATCAAATACCGCTCGAACCCTTCCCGGAATGGGGCCACGCTGAGGCCGATAGACGTACAACCCCCACGCCGGAGGTTCTTCGTTCTCCAGCACTCGCACGAGCTTCCCGCTGGCAATGTAGGGGGCGGCCATGTAGTCCGCCAGTTGCGCGAACGCGATCCCGGCCAGCGCCGCTCCCATTTCCATGTCGGCATTGTCGGCGACGAGAGTGGGTGCGGTAGGTGTCCACTGGCGTCCCGCCTTGAAGTGCCAAGGCCAGGGACGGCCGGTATTGATATCCAAGGCCACGGTAACTGGCAGGCTGCTTAGCGCATCGATGTTTTCAGGTACGCCCACTTTCTTGATCAGGCGCGGGGCGGCAACGATGGGGAGCCTCATGTCGGCCGCCTTGCGTGCGACGAAGCGGCTATCGCGCATGAATCCGACCCTGATCCCGACGTCAATCCCTTCGTCAACCGTATTGCTGATGCGATCGGACAGGCGCACATCCAGCGTGATGCCGGGATGACGCGCAGCCACGCGCTCCAGTGCCGGCAGCACCGCTCTGGTGCCCAAGCTGTGCGGTGCGGTGATGCGAACCGTACCGGAGAGGGATGCCTGCTGGTCGGAGCCAGGCGTTCGCCACAGATCCTCGAACCGCTCCAATGCCGGGCGCACCTGGTCCAACAGCCCTTCGCCGAAGGCGGTGATGCGCACCTGGCGCGTGCTTCGATGAAACAACACCTCGCCGTAGTGTTGCTCCAGTTGCTGGACGGCGCGGGTGACGCCTTGCGGGGAAGTTCCCAGCCGGACGGCCGCATCGCGGAAGCTGCTGCTTTCGGCCGCCACCCGGAAGATGCGCAGCAGTTCCATTTCCTTGTTCATGACGCACGCCTCATGGCCGGTTTCGCTGCTCGTTAATTGTTCCAGAATTTGGAATTATAAAATCGCAACAATTCCATATACAAGGGAGGCGCGGTTGCCCAGACTGGCAACACCCCGGAATGCTCCGCTCCAAACAACACAACAAGGAACGCGAATGAACGCTGCGACTCTCATCACTGCCTACTACGACGCCTTCAACCGCGGCGACCGCGAGGCCATGCTGTCCATGTTGACCGATGACGTCGCGCACGACTTGAACCAGGGCGCTCGTGAGGTCGGTCGCGAAGCCTTCCGCGCCTTCCTGCAGCGCATGGACCGCTGCTATGGCGAGCAACTGCGCGGGATCGTGGTGATGGTCAGCGCCGACGGCCTGCGCGCAGGCGCGGAGTACGTGGTGCACGGCGAATACAAGGTGACGGACGACGGGCTGCCGGAAGCTCAGGGCCAGCGCTACGTGCTGCCGGGCGGCGCGTTCTTCGAGATCCGCGATGGCAAGATCGCTCGTGTCACCAACTACTACAACCTCGGCGACTGGATCGCACAGGTCGGAGGGGACGCCTGAAATGACCAGCAACGCGCAGGTGCTGGTTCGTCGTGGGCCGGACATTGCCGAATGGTTCGACACCGTGGCACATCTGCGGGCGAAGGTCTTCCGCAGCTTTCCATACCTGTACGAGGGCGACATCGAATACGAGAAGCACTACCTTTCCATGTACGCCCGTTCGGCAGACAGCCTGCTGGTACTCGCGCTCGCTGATGATGTGGTCGTGGGTGCGTCCACGGGGTTGCCGCTCGGCGATGCGGAGCCGGCCTTCCATGTGCCGTTCGCCGATCGAGGAATCCCGGTGGAGGCAGTGTTTTACTGTGGCGAATCAGTCCTGCTCCCGGCCTTCCGGGGCCTTGGCCTGGGCCATCGCTTCTTTGACGAGCGCGAAGCGCATGCCCGTTCGTTGGGCGGCATGCAGTGGGCATCGTTCGCGTCGGTGGATCGTGCAGACGACGATCTCCGGCGTCCTTCCAACTACCGCAGTAATGACCCCTTCTGGACCCGTCGCGGCTACGTGCGGCAGTCGGACATGAAGGTTACGCTGCCCTGGAAGCAGGTGGGTGAGCCGAGCGAAACCGAGCAGACGCTCACGATGTGGCTGCACTCCCTGGAGAACGCGAAATGAAAGTAGCAGTTGCGAAATACTCAGTGGGTCAGCCCGCGGGCTTCGAGGCATTTGCTGCGCGGCAGCGGCTGGTTCTGGAGGAGGCGCGCCGTGGCGGGGCGGAACTGGCCGTGTTGCCCGAGTATCTATCCCTCGAACTGGCTGCAACGTTCGAGCCTGGCATCCGCCATGATTTCAACGCCTCTCTGGCCGCGCTGCAGGCCTTGCAGCCTGCGTGGCTGGCACTGTATGCCGACCTGTCGCGCGAGTTGTGCATGACCATTCAGGCCGGTACGTTTTTGACCCAGGTTGGATTGGACCGCTACCGCAACCGGGCTTGGTGGTTTGCGCCTGACGGCACACGCGACTACCAAGACAAATTGCAGTTGACGGGGTTCGAGAAAGACGCCGGCGTCATCGAGGGTGGCGACGAACTGAAGGTGTTCGATTTGAAAGGCGTGCGTGCCGGCATCGCTGTTTGCTATGACAGTGAGTTTCCATTGCCCGTGCGAGCCCAGCGAGAGGCGGGAGTGCGCCTGCTGCTGGTCCCGAGCTGTACCGACACCCAAGCAGGTGCAACCCGGGTCCGTGTGGGCTGCATGGCGCGGGCACTGGAGAACCGAATGTTCATCGCGCAGGCCGTGACGACCGGAGCTGCTGACTGGAGCCCGGCGCTGGACACGAATACTGGCGAGGCCACGATCTATGCACCCATGGATCGCGGATTCCCGGAGGATGGCATTCTCGCGACGACTTGCGGCACGCAGACATGGGCGATTGCTGATCTGGACGTTGAAGCCCTCGAACGAAACCAGGAACAGGCCCAGGTTGCGGTCGATCGTGACTGGGACGGCCAGATGTTGCCTGCACTGAGGAAGGCTCGGTACTCGGGTCGTCAGGTCGCCTAGCCGGTCTCATCTTGATAGCTTCAGCTCGATGAGTTGGCTTAGATAGGCCATATCTATCTGCGCATAGATTTTTCCAGTTTGACCGGTTTTGAACTTGCCCCGATGCTGTCGATACATGCAAGAAATATTCATTGATTTGAATGTTTTGCGCTTCTTGGGAACAAATCTGTACTAGCCTGTAATAGTGCTCGAAGAGCACAGAATTTGTGGCGAAGTTCGGCCGCATATACTATGGTGGAGTATTGTATAATGCGGCGGTGTACCCAAGTAGAGAGGTGTTCGATGCCACACAGCCCGGAAGAAAAGAAGCAAGCCCTGACGCGCATCCGGCGCATCAAAGGTCAGGTAGCGACTCTTGAGCAAGCGCTCGATGCAGGTGCGGAATGCCCTGCAATTCTTCAGCAGCTTGCGGCCGTTCGTGGGGCAGTCAACGGATTGATGGCAACCGTTCTGGAGAGCTATCTGCGGGAAGAGTTTCCCAGTAGCGAAATCAGGAGCGATTCGCAGAACAAGTCCATTGACGAGACCATCTCTATCGTCCGCTCCTATCTGCGGTAGAGGCACCAGGGTGCCCTCGGTGAGGGCAAATTTAGTTAGCTAGTAAAGGAAGCGACATCATGAAATCACGTGCAGCAGTTGCCTTCGGGCCAGGAAAGCCGCTGGAAATCGTCGAGATCGACGTCGAGCCGCCGCGCAAGGGCGAGGTGCTCATCAAGATCACGAACACCGGCGTTTGCCATACCGACGCCTTCACCCTGTCGGGCGACGACCCCGAAGGTCTCTTCCCGGTCGTGCTGGGTCATGAAGGTGCGGGTATCGTCGTGGAGGTGGGTGAAGGTGTGACCAGCGTGAAGCCTGGCGATCACGTCATTCCCCTCTATACCGCCGAGTGCGGCGAGTGCCTGTTCTGCAAGTCCGGCAAGACCAACCTGTGTGTCGCGGTGCGCGCCACCCAGGGCAAGGGCGTGATGCCCGATGGCACCACCCGCTTCAGCTACAACGGCCAGCCGATCTACCACTACATGGGCTGCTCGACCTTCAGCGAATACACGGTGGTGGCCGAAGTCTCGCTGGCCAAGATCAACCCGGACGCCAATCCCGAGCATGTCTGCCTGCTGGGTTGCGGTGTGACCACCGGCATCGGCGCTGTTCACAACACGGCCAAGGTTCAGCCGGGTGACTCTGTGGCCATCTTCGGCCTCGGCGGCATCGGGCTCGCTGCGATTCAGGGGGCACGCCAGGCCAAGGCAGGTCGCATCATCGCCATCGACACCAATCCAGCGAAGTTCGAGCTGGCTCGTACCTTCGGCGCGACCGAATGCCTCAACCCGAAGGACTTCGACAAGCCGATTCACGAGGTTCTCATCGAGATGACCGGTTGGGGTGTCGATCACACCTTCGAGTGCATCGGCAACGTCAACGTGATGCGCTCGGCACTAGAAGCAGCACATCGTGGCTGGGGCCAGTCGATCGTCATCGGCGTCGCCGGTGCCGGCAAGGAAATTTCGACGCGCCCGTTCCAGTTGATCACCGGTCGCACCTGGAAGGGCTCGGCTTTCGGCGGGGTCAAGGGCCGCACTCAACTTCCCGGCATGGTGGAGGACGCAATGAAAGGCGAGATCGATCTCGCCCCGTTCGTCACCCACACCATGGGCCTCGACGACATCAACAAGGCCTTCGACCTGATGCATGAAGGCAAGTCGATTCGCACGGTGATCCACTACTGACCGCCCACTACCCATTCAACACCAACCACCAAGGAAATTAATCATGTCCACTCCTGTCATTTCTGGCGATGGCATCTTTTCGCACATTTTTATCGGCGCTGCCGACCTTCAGAAGTCGGTCGCGTTCTACGACGCCGCTCTGGGTGCTCTTGGCATCAAGAACCTCGGTCCTTTCAACAACGGATGGGTACTTTTCGGTCGCGAAAAGCCGGCTTTCATCATCGCCCGTCCGGGCAATGGTGAAGCGCCCTCCAGCAACGGCGTGACGATCGGCTTTGCGGCCGCCACTCCCGCCGAAGTGGATGCCTTCCATGCTGCCGGCCTTGCCGCAGGCGGCACCGACGAGGGCCAGCCTGGCGCACGTGGTCACCTGCCGGGTGCCTATGCGGCCTACCTGCGTGATCCGGCGGGCAACAAGGTCTGCTCGTACACCTTCGTCTGAAAGCAAGGAAGCTGAGGGCGTTCTGAAAGGGCCAGCACAAGCCTCTATACGGCGAGCCTATTAGACGGACCGTGTAGAGCGGTGCCTGCTCATGAAGATCGGCCCGCAGCCATGTGCGAAACGCATGGCTGCGGGCATTTGCTTTGAAGCGTGTTTTTCAACCAATGAGAAATGAGGTCGTTATGCAAGAGCCGGCCAACATCAATGCGACGACCGTACAACCCGCCCCGACCGCCACCGTGTACGGCATGCCGGCCTATGCCGATCGTGCTGCGGCCGTGGGTGAAGTGCATGCGCGCCCGCATCTGTTGATTCAGGCCCCCCGCGGCATATTGCAGCTCGCTTTCATGACCGAAGGCGATCAGGCCAGGGATCAGATGGCGATGAGTGAGTTGTCTCATCGCTTCGGCGTTGCCGAGCCCGACCACGCTACGCCGCTTCACGGCATGACATGGGATGAGGGAGACCTGCACTGTGAAAAGCACACCGAGTTCTCAACGTATCTCTGGTGCGCTTCGCTGGATTCCGAGACGGGAGAGCCGTGCGGCGAAAATCCGTTCAAGCATGGATTTGTTCCTCCCGGCCCGGTCGTATCCGGCATCCGTTTGAGACTTCTTCCATGGACGCCGGAAACGGAGAAGGAGGCCGATCGCTTCGATCCTGCCAGCCTGTGCTACTCGCTGGTGGAGAACGGCTCTGCCGCCATCCTCACCGACTTCCGACAGGATGAGGATGGCCTGACGCAGATCCTCGTCCTTGCCCGCGATTTGACCCCGGCGCGGGCGGGTGCGCTGGCTCAACGTCTGCTGGAGATCGAGACCTACCGTACCTTGGCGTTGCTGTCCTTGCCGTTGACGCGGTCGATGACGTCGGAGCTGCGGCGCATGGAGTCGCGCCTTGCGGCGATCACCGACGAGATGTGTACGAGCTTGGTGGAACGGCGCGACAGCGACGTGCTGCTGTCCGAATTGACCGGCCTGGCTGCCGAACTGGAAGCTGGCGTTGCGGCGAATCTCTATCGCTTCGGCGCCAGTCGTGCCTACTACGAGATCGTCGAGGAAAGGCTGGCAGCGCTTTCGGAAGAGGCCGTATCCGGGTACTGCACCTGGGCGGATTTCCTGCAGCGTCGCATCGCTCCCGCCATGCGGACATGCCAATCCGTAAAGGAGCGCCAGACCAAGCTCTCCGACAAGCTGACCCGGGCCATCGCGTTGCTGCGTTCCTGGATCGACGTCGAGCTTGAACGCCAGAACCGCGATCTGCTTGCGTCGATGAACAACCGGGCCAAGATGCAATTGCGCCTTCAGCAAACCGTCGAAGGCCTGTCGGTCGCGGCAATTTCTTATTACGTCGTGAGTCTTCTCGGCTATTTGCTCAAGGGCATTCCGATGGTTCACGACAGCGTGGCGCCGGTGATGGCGGTTCTGGTGCCTGCGGTGATGCTGACGATCTGGTGGATCGTGCGCAGGATCAGACACGCCCACGGCGACACGGCAGCGGAAGAAAAATCTTCCTGACGAGCTGCCGTCCTGGCGCGCGAGAGCTGCGCCGTTCCTTTGAACATAGGAGAACTACATGGAACGCATCGAACATCACGCCAGCTTTGATGGTTGGCAGGACGTTTATCAGCATGAATCCACGACGCTCGGTTGCACGATGAAAGTCGGCGTCTATCTGCCTCCGCAGGCACAACACGGCAAGGTGCCGGTGCTGTACTGGCTTTCAGGCCTAACCTGCACCGAGCAGAACTTCATCACCAAGTCCGCCGTCCAGCGCTACGCCGCCGAGCATGGCATTGCCGTCGTCGCGCCCGATAGCAGCGCTCGCGGCGAAGGCGTTGCCGACGATCCCGCCTATGACCTCGGACAGGGGGCGGGTTTCTACGTCAATGCAACACAGGAACCCTGGGCTGCGAATCATCGGATGTATGACTACGTCGTGCAGGAACTACCGGCGCTGATCGAGGCCCACTTTCCCGTGACAGCGGAGCGGAGCATCAGTGGCCATTCCATGGGGGGGCACGGTGCTCTGGTCATCGCCCTGCGCAACCCGGGCCGTTATCGAAGCGTCTCGGCCTTCTCGCCCATCGTCGCCCCCACCCAGGTTCCCTGGGGACACAAGGCCTTCGAGGCGTACCTGGGCAGCGACCGGGAGGCGTGGAAGCAGTACGACACCGTGGAGCTGATTCGCACCGTGCAGGAGCGTTTGCCGTTGCTGGTGGACCAGGGTTTGGGCGACGAGTTCCTGGAGAGTCAGCTTCAGCCCGATCTGCTGCGCAAGGCCTGCGACGAGACGGGGCACCCGCTCACGTTGAATCTGCGCCCAGGCTACGACCACAGCTACTACTTCATTGCCAGTTTCATTGGCGAGCATATGGCACACCACGCATCGGCGCTGAAACGCTGAGAGAGAGGAGATCAGGTCATGACAAAGACCTCCAAAAACCGACATCACGTCGTCATTATCGGAGCGGGCTTCGGCGGGATCGAGGTTGCCAACCAGCTTGCTGGTGCCGAGGTCGATGTGACGATCATCGACCGGCGCAATCATCACCTGTTCCAGCCGCTGCTTTACCAGGTCGCAGGGGCATCTCTCTCGACATCCGAGATCGCCTGGCCTATTCGCTATCTATTCCGAAATCGCCCGGAAGTGAACACCTTGATGGCGGAAGTGGAAGGTATCGACCAGGACGCGCGTCAGGTCATTCTCAACAATGGCTCGCGCCAAACCTACGACACGCTCGTACTCGCGACAGGTGCTACCCATGCCTATTTCGGACACGACGAATGGGGGGCTTTCGCGCCGGGGTTGAAGACGCTGGAAGATGCCACGACCATTCGAGGCCGAATCCTCGCGGCTTTCGAGGAGGCCGAGCGCACGAGCGATCCTCAGCAGCGTGCCGCGCTGCAGACGTTCGTCATCATCGGTGGTGGTCCCACCGGGGTTGAATTGGCCGGGACCATCGCCGAGCTTGCACGAGACACGCTGGCGCGTGACTTCCGCTCGATCGACCCGAGCACGTCCCGGGTTGTACTGATCGAGGCGGGCCCGCGTCTGTTGTCCGTCTTTCCAGAGGATCTTTCGGCCTATACGCGCCAGGCACTCGAAAAGCTCGGGGTCGAGGTCGTGCTGGGTACGCCGGTCACCGAATGCTCGGCCGACGGCGTGGTGTATGGCGGCAAGCCTCTTTCGGCCAAGACCATCGTTTGGGCCGCCGGCGTCCAGGCGTCTCCCGCGGCTCGCTGGTTGGGTGCTGCGTCTGATCGTGCGGGTCGAGTGGTCGTTGGTCCCGACCTGACGGTGGCCGGTCGCCCGGAGGTCTTCGCCATCGGCGATACCGCCTCGTGCACCATGGCTGATGGGAAGCCCGTACCGGGCATCGCCCCCGCCGCCAAACAGCAAGGCAAGTACGTCGCCAACCTCATTGGACGGCGTTTGCAAGGCAAGCCCGCTGACGGGCCTTTCAAATACCGGCATCAGGGGAACCTGGCCACCATCGGCCGCAGCCTGGCCGTAATTGACATGGGGCGGGTTAAGCTGCGTGGAGCCTTTGCGTGGTGGATCTGGAAGCTCGCGCATATCTACTTTCTGATCGGTACGCGAAATCGTCTCAGCGTCGCGTTGAGCTGGGTATGGAACCATAGCATCGGCTACCGCGGCTCTCGCATCATCATGCATGCGATTAGCGACAAAGAGCCCACGGCGTTGGATAAATCCGGCTCTCTGGATTGAGGTGCCCACCTTATCGGAACGTCAACTATCAGAAATACCAGGGAGAGGAACTTGACCGATCTATTCACGACAAAGCCCAAGCCTCCCTTGGCCGAACTCCTGCGGCCCAAGACGCTGGATGAATTCGTCGGGCAACGGCACTTGCTCGGCCCCGGCAAGTCGCTTCGTCTCGCGTTCGAGGCGGGCAAGTTGCACTCGTTCATCCTCTGGGGGCCGCCAGGCGTGGGCAAGACCACACTGGGGCGCCTGGCCGCCAGTGCGACCGACAGCCGATTCATCGCCATCTCGGCCGTGCTTGCCGGGGTGAAGGACATCCGGCAAGCCATCGACGAGGCCCAGGCAGAACTGGACAACCATGGTCGATCGACGGTGCTTTTCGTCGATGAGATCCATCGCTTCAACAAGGCGCAGCAGGATGCCCTACTGCCCCATGTCGAGTCGGGGCTCCTGACCCTGGTGGGGGGGACGACCGAGCATCCGGGGCTGGCGGTCAATTCCGCTCTGCTCTCGCGCGCGCAGGTCTATACCCTCGAACCGCTGTCCGGCGACGAACTGAACCAGCTCTACGAACGCGCACTGCCGCATCTCCAGGGCGTCACGTTGGACGCGGACGCGCTGGATCTGCTCAAGGGCTTTGCCGATGGCGATGGCAGGCGCTTCCTCAATCTGCTTGAGCAGGTGACGAATGCTGCGTCGGGCGCGGGCAAGGCCGTGGTCGATGGCGAGTTTGCCAAACTGTCCACCAGCCCATCACTGCGCAGGTTCGACAAGGGCGGCGACGAGTTCTACTGGCAGCTCTCCGCCTTCCACAAGTCGCTGCGGGGCTCCGACCCCGACGCGGCCCTGTACTGGCTGGCCCGCATCCTCGACGGCAGCGGCGACGTCAGCCAGGTGACGCGCCGCATGATCGTGGTGGCCAGCGAAGACATCGGCAATGCCGACCCGCAGGCGCTGCAACTGGCGCTCAATGCCGCGCTGGCTTATGAGAGGCTGGGTTCCCCCGAAGGCGAAATACCGATTGCCCACGCGGCGACCTACCTTGCTGCCGCCCCCAAGTCGAACGCTGCCTATGCCGCCTGGAACAAGGCGAAGGCCTTCGTCAAGAACAGCGGCTCCCTGCCTGTGCCTCTCCATCTTCGCAATGCGCCGACGAAGCTGATGCAGCAGATGGGGTATCACGAAGGCTACCGCTATGCCCATGACGAGCCCAACGGCTATGCCGCTGGGCAAAGCTACTTTCCCGAGGGCGTGGCGCGGCCGGGCTGGTATCAGCCAACGGACAGAGGTGTTGAGCGCAGGCTGGGAGAAAGGCTTACTTGGCTGCGCTCGCTGGATGATGGGACGCTGCCAGAGGCGGACGCCTGACCGGTCGCCTCCGAAACCGGCTCATCGCGACTTCACGAACTACAGGAACAGGATAAGAACATGTCAGCCACTTCTTTCGGTGCATCCTCGGCGAATATCAGCCGGGGACGCGTTGCCCGCTATCTGCGCACGGAGTCTGGTGCTGCGGTGCTGCTGGTGATCGTCACGGTCGTGGCGCTGGCGTGGGCGAACTCGCCGCTATCCGATGCCTATTTCGCGTTGTGGCACCTGGACGTCGGGTTTGACTTCGGGCCGCTGGGCCTGCACATGGATCTGCATCACTGGGTCAACGACGGCCTGATGGTGGTCTTCTTCTTCCTGATCGGCCTGGAGGTGCGTCAGGAGTTCGCCCACGGATCGCTCAGGGACCGCAGCCGTGCCCGTCTCGCTCTGATCGCGGGTGTCGCAGGTGTCGTGCTTCCCGCGCTGGTGTATGTCCTGATCGTGGGGCTGGCCGGAAGTGAAGGCCTGCACGGGTGGGGGGCGGTGGTCGGCACCGATACGGCATTCATGCTGGGCACCCTGGCGATCGTCGGCCCGCGGCTATCCGGTCAGTTGCGCGTGTTCCTGCTCACCCTGACCGTGGTCGATGACTTCCTCGCCGTGTCCATCATCGGCATCGTCTATAGCGAGGAGATTCGGATCGTCCCGTTGTTGATCGCCCTCGCCAGTCTCGTTGCGTTGTGGTGGCTAGGGCGCACCCGCCAGTGGCGGGCAATGCCGTATGTGCTGATCGTGATCATGCTGTGGCTCGCAACCGTGTACTCCGGCATTCATGCCTCTCTCGCCGGGATGGCCGCGGGGCTGCTGATCCCTGCCTACGCGACGCAACGTCACAAGGTCGTCGCGGCAAAACAACTGTTCCGCGACTTCTGGCAGTCTCCGAGTGCCGCATCGGCCCGCGCGGTGGACTGCGGGCTGTCCCGGGGTATCTCGGTGAACGAGCGATTGCACGAGTTCCTGCGGCTGCCGACGGCGCTGCTGATCGTGCCGGTGTTCGCCTTGGCGAACGCCGGAGTGGACGTGCGTGGCGGGCTGCTCGCCGAGGCCTTCGGCTCGCCAGTCACGTGGGGCGTCATCGCAGGGCTCGTGCTCGGCAAGCTCCTGGGCATCGGGCTCATCACGCTCGTCGCCGTCCGTCTCGGCCTGGGCCGGCTGCCCGAGGGCGTCGGGGTGGGGAGCGTGTTCGGTGGTGCGGCACTGTCCGGGATCGGCTTCACCGTGTCGCTGCTGATCATCGGGCTCGCGTTCGGCACGACCTCCGACCTGGGCCGCCAGGCGACGGTCGGCGTGCTCGTGTCGATGGTGTTCGCCACGTTGCTCGGGTGGCTGATCTTCAAGGTCGCCGCCAAGCGGTGGGGTGAGAAGACCGCTGACCTGCCGATGGTGCTTGAGCCACCGGTCGATCCGGAGATCGATCACATCCGCGGGCCGGAGGACGCCCAGCTCACACTCGTCGAGTACGTGGACTTCGAGTGCGCGTACTGTGCGCACGCCACCGGTTCCTGGGACGATCTGCGCGCCCACTTCGGGGACGACCTGCGGTATGTGGTGCGCCATCTGCCGCACCACCCGCACGGGCCGATCGCCGCGCGGGCGTCCGAGGCAGCGGCGAACCAGGGGATGTTCTGGCCGTGGCTGGACTTCGTGTTCACCCGTCAGCATGCGCTGGAGCGCGAGCATCTGATCGGCTACGCCGCCGAGCTTGGGCTCGACGTCGAACGGTTCATCGCGGATCTCGACAGCACCGCGGTGATCGAGCGTGTCGAGCGCGACCTCGCCAGTGCGGTCGCCAGCGGTGCGCACGCCACGCCGACGTTCTTCGTCGAGGGTCGTCGTCTGCGCGGCAGCTACGACGCCCGCACTGTCACCGCAGCGCTCGAAGCCAGTCGCCGCGGCCCACGAACTCAGGAAGTCCCGTCCTGAGCGGGACGAACTACAGGATAAGAACATGCCAAACAATTCTTTCGGTGAATCCTCTTGTACCGCTGCGGCCAGCGGCCTCGTGCAGGTGCGCGGGGCGCGCGAGAACAACCTCAAAGAGGTGGACGTTTCCATCCCGCGTAACGCGCTCGTGGTGTTCTCGGGAGTCTCCGGCTCCGGGAAGTCCTCGCTGGCCTTCGGCACCATCTATGCCGAGGCTCAGCGACGTTACTTCGAGTCGGTGGCCCCCTATGCGCGGCGATTGATCGACCAGGCCGGCGTGCCCGACGTCGATGCGATCGACGGCCTCCCGCCGGCGGTGGCGCTGCAGCAGCAGCGTGGCTCCAGCAACGCGCGTTCCTCCGTGGGCAGTGTGACCACCCTGTCCAGCCTGGTGCGGATGATGTATTCGCGCGCCGGCGCCTACCCAGCCAACCAGCCGATGCTGTACGCCGAGGATTTTTCGCCTAACACGCCGCAGGGAGCGTGCCCGACCTGCCACGGCCTGGGCCATGTGTACGAGGTGACCGAGGCCATCATGGTGCCCGATCCCTCCCTGAGCATCCGCGAGCGGGCGATCGCCTCCTGGCCCCCCGCCTGGCAAGGCCAGAACCTGCGCGACATCCTGGTCAGCATGGGATATGACGTTGACCGGCCATGGAAGGATCTGCCGAAGAAGGACCGCAACTGGATTCTGTTCACCGAGGAAACACCGACGGTGCCGGTGTACGCCGGCTTCACGCCCGCCGAAACCCGCGCCGCGCTCAAGCGCAAGATGGAGCCGAGCTACATGGGCACCTTCACCGGTGCTCGCCGGTATGTGCTGCACACCTTTGCCAACACCCAGAGCGCGCTGATGAGAAAGCGCGTGTCCCGGTTCATGGAGGGCAAGCCGTGCCCCACCTGCCACGGCAAGCGGCTCAAGCCCGAGGCGTTGTCGGTCACCTTCGCCGGCGTGGACATCGGCGCGTTCATGCAGATGCCGCTGGACCAGTTGGCGGCCTTGCTCGAACCCATTGCCCAGGGTGATTTCCGCGCCCATGCAGCGGGGGCGGCTACGGACAAGGAAGCGACCCGGCGCGACCGTGCCCAACGCGCGGCCTCCGGTCGTGCCGTACACGCGGTATCGCCCGACGTGCGCCGCACCTCCGCGCTGTCGGAAGAAAAGCGCCTCGCCGCGCAGCGCCTGGCCGGTGGCGTGATGGCACGCCTGCGCCAACTGCGCGGGCTGGGCTTGGGCTACCTGACGCTGGACCGGGCCACGCCGACGCTTTCGGCTGGCGAGTTGCAACGCCTGCGGCTGGCTACGCAATTGAGTTCCCTGCTGTTCGGCGTCGTGTACGTGCTCGACGAGCCCTCGGCGGGGCTGCACCCCTCCGACAGCCAGGCCCTGTACGACGCACTCGATCGGCTGCGCGACGCCGGCAACTCGGTGTTCGTGGTGGAGCACGACCTGGAACTGATGCGCCGCGCGCAATGGCTAGTGGATGTCGGGCCGGATGCCGGGGAGCGTGGCGGCCGCGTGCTCTACAGTGGCGAGCCGGATGGCCTGCGCAAGATTGCCGAATCGCGCACCGCCCGTTACCTGTTCGACGAGATCCCCGCGCCGGGGAGCCGGGCACGCGAAGCGACCGGCTGGCTGGAGCTGCAGGGCGTCCACCGCCACAACCTGCATGGCGTGGACGCACGCATTCCGCTGGGCGTGCTGACGGCCGTCACCGGCATCTCCGGCTCGGGAAAGTCCAGCCTCGTCGCGCAGGCCCTGCCCGAGTTGGTGCTGCTGCACCTGGGCCACGAGCCCGAGGACGACGCGGCCGAAAGCGCCACCAGCGAAGGGCCGGCAGTGATCGAAGCGACTGGCGGTCATCTGGCGGGCGACGTGGACGCCATACAGCGCCTGGTGCAGGTGGACCAGAAGCCGATCGGGCGCACGCCCCGGTCCAACCTGGCCACCTACACCGGTCTGTTCGACCACGTGCGCAAGCTGTTCGCCGCCACGCCCGATGCGCGACGCCGCCGCTATGACGCCGGGCGCTTCTCGTTCAACGTGGCTAAGGGGCGATGCGAGACCTGCGAGGGCGAGGGCTTCGTCAGTGTGGAGCTGCTGTTCATGCCCAGCGTGTACGCGCCGTGCCCGACGTGCCATGGCGCACGCTACAACGAGGCCACGCTGAAGGTGCAATGGAACGGGCGCAACATCGCCGAGGTGCTGCAGATGACCGTGGACGAAGCCAGCGAATTCTTTGCGGGTGAAGACGCCGTGGCCCGCCCCCTGCAATTGCTGCGCGATATCGGATTGGGCTATCTGCGCCTGGGGCAACCGGCCACGGAACTTTCCGGTGGCGAGGCGCAGCGCATCAAGCTGGCGACCGAGCTTCAGCGCAGCCAGCGCGGCCGAAGCCTGTACGTACTCGACGAGCCGACCACCGGGCTGCATGCATCGGATGCCGACCGGCTGCTGGTGCAGTTGCAGCGCCTGGTCGATGCCGGCAATAGCGTGGTGATGATCGAGCACGACATGCGCGCGGTGGCTCAGGCCGATTGGGTGATCGACGTGGGGCCTGGTGCAGGCGCTGCCGGCGGCAGCATCGTGGTGGCGGGCTCCCCTCAGCAGGTGGCCCGAACGTCTGGCAGCCGAACCGCTCCGTTCCTTGCACAGGAGTTGGCGCGGGCCGAGTAACTCAGTTCGCCAAATGTTGCCAGCTTTCGCGGGGCATTGATCGTCGCCAAACGACGGTGGCGATCAATGCCCGAATCGCGTCATCCTTCCTGAGTCAGAGCAAGATAGGGATTGTTGGGCGGTATTTCGGGGAATGCCAAGCACCCATCTTCGAGGAGGTAGCCATGCAGTCGGCGGGACTTCCTCGGGCCCGTGACTTCACAGGTCCAAATGTTCAGGCCATTGGGGTGCTTGCGATGTAGCAGCAGCTTCTCGAAGCGCTTCTGCACCCACTGCCAATCCTGTTGATTCTCCTGCTTGGCGAGCGCGGCCACTTCGGGATGCTCTTGCGCATAGCGTTGGAACACACCCGGGCTGACCAGGTAGGCCGTGTCATTCACCGTATGCACGAGCGCCTTCGCGTCGTTGATGATGAGCCGTCGTGAGGTGATTCCCTGCTTCAGCCAAACCATGAACTGTTCCCCGGATGGCTTCGTTGCCGATGACTCAGGTGTAGGCGCGGGTGCAGGTGATGGAATGGACGTCGCGGCTGTTGCTGGCGCGGGAGGGTGGAGGAACTCTTCGGCATCCTGACCAACGTCGGCCGACTCACCGAGGCCCACCATCGCGAGCAAGTCCTCCATGACGTCGGGCACGGGCTGGGCCGCGGGCGGTGAAACGATGGTGGTGCTGTCGCCCTCCCAAATTGGAGGCTCTTGACCTCCCTGCGCTGGGTTCACCGAGACGGTTGGCGCGGGAGCCGACATGCTGGCGTCGTTTTCCGCGGGCGTCGCGTCGATCTCTACCGTGCCTGCGAAAGGTGCTGGTCGCTCGCCAGACTCCCAGATCAGCGCGGGAGCGAGACGCAACAGGGTGAACGAATGGGACCAGCCGGTCGTGCTGGTCACGGTCGCGCGCCAGACCGCTTTGCCGTCCGAGGTGGGCTGGAGCATGCCGTGGTCCTGCAACACGTTGAACACGGCGGTGTTGTTAGCAGGAATGCCATCGATCCCCTGAGACAGGAGGTGTGCGCGTAGCTTGTCGGAGACCGTCTTGCTCACCAGCCACAAACCATCCTCGGTGAGCCAGCCATCGGAGGCTTCCGGCTGGTTCAGCTTCAACTGTTCCTTGAGCAGGTAGCGCAACCCGTCCAGCAGCTTGCGTTGCAGTGCGTGCTTGGGCGCGGCCATGGCGCGCGCCGGATCGCCGCCCAGCTCCTGGGCCACCGACGCCCGGTCTGCTTGCACGACGAGTTCCCCTAGTACACCGGCATGTTCGTACTGACCGGCCAGCACATAGAGCAGCGGTGCCCAGAGAGCCGGATAGTCGCTGAGCCAGTCCAGGACGTGGCGGTCGAGCAGTTGGCGATAGAGCAAGCCTGTTGCGGCGCTGTGCAGGCGGTATTCGCGGTCGTCACGGTAGCGAAATCGGTACGCCTGGTGCAGCGGGCCATGCCACGGATGCCAAGTACTGCCGTCGGCCAGTTCGACGTGTAGATCGACGGCGATCTTGCCAATATCGTGGAGCAGCGCAGCATAGGCGACGGCGGCGGTCCAGGCTTCGGACTGCGCCGCCTGGTCTTCGGGACTGGCACCGATGGGCAGCAGATGGGACTGCCGCAGTTTCAGGCTGTAGGCCACGATCTCCAGGCCGTGATCGAGCATGCCGCCCGGATAGGCATGGTGATGCGCCTCGGAGGCCGGAAAGGCTTGGACCAGTTCGGCGTAGCGTTCCAGGGGCGTGCGGTACAGGGTGGCGAATTGCCGGCGTGAGAGCGACGTGCGCTGCCAGATGTGCTCCAGCAGCTTCTGCCGGCGTGGGGTGGCCAGCAGCGATGCGGCCGACTCAGGACGCAGCAGCCCTTTCGGGAGGTCGGTGACGGGTGGTGGCGTCGGTGCGGCAGCGACCGGGGGCCGTTTTCGCTGGAACAGGGAGAGCATGTGAGGTGTCCTAATGACGGGCCGACCGGGAGGCCTTTTGGCCTTTTCGAGGTAGGGCCTTTCCCCTTGCACCCCATTCCCTTGCCATTTCGACCCTTTGGCCTTTAACCGTTTCGGTATAGCGGGGCCTGGACCGCGGCTCCACCGTCAATGTGGAACCAGCTCGAATGCATTGGACGGCGACCAGGCGCCGGCCTCGGTCTATGCTGCGAAGGCGCTGCTTCCGCCGGGTAGGTTGCTCTCTAGGCGTCAAAGTTGACAAACGCGACAAAGGCGACTAGAGTGAAGCCTGTGCCTAACCTACTCGGGAGATGACCATGCCCACTGCCATTGAATTCATTGCCGACCGTCTGCCGCGCGTCACGGTGGAAGATGTACGCCGCTTCGCGGATACCGTCGAAATCCGGGATGCCACGGCTTTCGCGGCCGAGTTGCAGGCGTTCGTCCACGAGCGTGTGGAAGCGGTGACACTGCCCGCCAACTTGGAGGGGGAGACCGTTGGGCAGGCCCTTGCACGCAAGGCGGCCGCGCTGCGCGCCGACACGCGCTGGGCACCGAATGAAACCGACGTCCAGCGAGGCCGTGCCGTGCTGCTGGAAACCTTCAACCAGCCGCACAACCTGCCGCCCGCAGAGTTCGCCAAGCTGGCGGACAAGTCGCGCCAGCAGATCTACAAGGACATCCTCGCGCGTCGGCTGCTGGCGCTGAACGTGGGGCCGCGCGGTCAGAAGCTGCCCGACTGGCAGCTCGACCCGGTGAAGCAGCAGTTGACCCAAACCGTGCTTCAGGAGGTCGAGGGTATCGATCACTGGACGATCTACCGCGCACTGTCCGAACCGCTCGAAGGCTTGGGCGGTCGCTCGCCGGTGGACGCGGTGACGCATGGCACGATCGACGACGTGGCCGAGGCCGTGTTCAACGTGCTGGGCGTTCAGGTGCATTGAAGCGAGACTGCCATGAGCCACGAGCTGCCTTCGTTCCTGATCGATGCCGGTGAACTGCTCCAGCATGTGAGCCGCGTCGTCTATCGGGGCAGCCCGCTGTACTATGGCCGCAGCAGCACCAATCGCTACGACGACCCTGCCCAGGCCTACGGCGTGCTCTACCTGGGGCGCGACCTGCCCACGGCGCTGATGGAGTCGGTGTTTCACAAGCATCAGTGGCTTGATGACGCGAAGCGCTCGATCGCATTGAAAGAAGTCCAGAGCAGGATGGTGCGCGCCGTAGGGGTGATGGCCGACGTGCTTCTGGCCGATCTCACGGCACCAGGCGTCATGGCGGGCTACTTTGGCCTGAACCTGGAGCAGTTGGCCAGCCGTGGCTACACGCACACGCAGCAGGTGTCCGCTCATGTGCATGCGATGGTCGGCGACGACGGCCAACCTCTGTTTGACGGGGTACTCTATCCGTCGCGCAACAACTATCCCGCCAAGAGCATCGCCCTGTTCGAGCGTGCGGGAACGAAGGTCAGCGTCATCGAGGACATCGATCTGGTTGACCATGTGGACTGGCCGCGTTTCGTTGCCACCTACCGCATCGGCGTGGAACCCGACCCCGGGCCGATAGAACCGGATGACGAAGCGTCCTGAAGCAGCGGGAAGACACATTGGAAGCCCGAAACGGAATGAAGTGGAGCACACTGGAATAGGCATTCCTCAGTAGCAGGAGACGACCATGAACACCACAACCCGCACCAGCACCGCAGAACGTATCGGCCGCGCCTTTGGCCGTGGATGGCGTGCCTATGCGCGTGGCGAACGGCGGGTATCGAATTGGTTGGTGGCCAAAGGGGTGCCTTCGGTTGGTGCCACAGTGTTGCTGTGGGCGGTCAAGCTGGCTGTGCTGGGCGCGCTGCTCTACGCCGCCTTCTGGTTCGCACTCGTGTTGCTGGGAGTCGTGGTGGCGGGATGGGCGGCGGCTGCCAATACCGCGGAAGAAGACGAGTGGCCGTTCACCGACCTCACCGAACTGCGCAAGACACCCGGCTACGATCCCAATCTGTACAACGATACGTCGCACGAGTTGTACACCGACGACTGATCGGCACCGCGCTACTTCAGTTTACCTCCGGTAAGGGCCCCAGCGCCCTTACCGCCTGCTTGGCCGGCGCTCTTGCTGCCATCTGAAAGCCCCTGGATGACGTGCCCGGCCCGAATCCCAACCCAGGTAAGACTCGCAAGCCAAAAGCCCGGCAAGACCAGGAACATCGTGCCCATGACGAACATCAGGAGCAGGTCGCCAAAGGCATTGTTCAGCCCCACCAGTGGATCGAAGTTAGTGTGTGGCCGGTTCCATCCGAAGCCCCACCCATAGAGCGCATCGAGGATGGTGCTGTCGATCCAGCGTGCGAGTTGGAACCAGAAATCGGTGAAGAACAGCGCGAACTGCACGACGCTGACGGTGACGACCGTCTTCAGGTCATAGGTGCCCACGACTAGCACCAGCGGGATGCAGATGACCAGTGCCATCTTGAGCAAGGCAAGCACCATGGGCAGCGCCTGGCGCACCACGTCCATGGCGGGAAATGCGGCAAGTGCCCCGACCGCCATTCCTGCATCCCCCGTGGCCCGCGTCACGATGTTCGGCAGGGTCTTGTCGATCTGGCCGCCGTAGTCGGTATAGACCGAACCTTGGTTGAGCTTCTGCTGTCGCGGTGACGCGATGGTACGGACCACCGAATCGTCCACCTCGGTACGGCTCAGGAACCCGGCCCAGCCCGCCAAGCGATTCAACAGGCTGGGGTCCACCTGGCTCAGCAACCGTGCCCGCAGGCCGTTGCTGCCATCGGCCCACCACTGCCTGCAGGTCGGGTAACCGCCGCCACTGGCCACCTGCGCAAGCCCTGCGTCGCGGGTGTCGTCATAGGGCCATGACTCGCGCGCCGTGCCGGAACGGTAGCTGTCGTAGTAGCCGCCGGTGTCCGTGAAAAACCTCGAACCGATCCAGGTCACGTCGTTCATTTGAGCTTCGTCCAGCTCCGGCCGCGCCATGAACAATTTAGCGCGTGCAGGTCCGTAGCAGTCGTGTGTGAAATCGGCCACTTCCTGAGCCAGCACCGGGTCGTTGATGCGGGTAGCGTCGATCTCCATGCGCATTTGTCGCAGGTCTGTCCCGCACGGGATTGCCGCCACCGAGGCGCTGGTGACGGCGCGCGAGAGCGCGTGCATGAAGGCCCACCAGACCGGCACCTTGGCACTCTGGTTGTTGATGGTGCTGAAGGACTGGGACCAGCCGGTATCCGTGGGCTGCGGCACGCTGACCTGGCACTGGGCCGACCGCGAGCTGTCGTACTGAATGGTGTTGAGGTCCACGTCGATGAAGGGGATGCCGGCGAACATCACCACTACGATGGCGACGAACACCCGGTTCTCGATGCGTGCGGCCGAGAGCACGCCCTTGTTGCCTTCGTCGGCACCCTCCGCACGGGCCTTGAGCCATTCCTGCACGATGATCGCCACGAAGGGCAGTGCGAATACCCCGCTGGATACCAGTACCGCCCAGATGCCGTTGTTGACGATCCAGGACACCAGGGTCAGGTAGTACTCCAGGTAGTCGGTCGTGAAAAGCGTCATGGCTCGGACCTCCCGTCAACCCTGCATCAACAGGCTGGCTTCAAGCGCCACGATGGCAACGACGCCGGCGATCTCGCTGCGTACCAGGCGGCGCCGCGCTTGCGCGTCGTCCTCACGCGCAAGCAGCCGGCGACGCATCCAGACCCAGCCGTAGGCCGTCGCGCCATACAGGCACAGCCGCCAGACCAGGAAGTAGCCCGCTGCTGCCGCCAGCCAACGCTCCCAGCCCGCGACGCTTCCGACGAGGTAGATGCCAACGATGTTGGCGCTCACGGCGACGGCCGCGAGTACCACCGTCCACAGCAGCGCCTTCGCTGCGCGCCGGCTGAACAGCCAGCGCGGGCGTAGCCAGGTCGCACGCATCAGGCTCATGGCCGGCCTCCCGGATTGCCCTTCTGCAACTGATCGAGGCGGTCAGGCACTGGATCGCCTTCGTAGATGCCACGCGAGCCCGCCGCGCGCGTGCCGTGGCGCTGGATGATCGCCATAGGCGAGTTGTTCGCCAGCTCCCGGCGCAGCTCCAGCTCGGTCTTGAGGTTGCGAATCTCGCGATCGAGCGTGTCGCTCTCGTGGTTCACCGCCTCCACGGCGAGCTGGTTGGCCGCCACGTTGGGCTCCTTCTTGCCGGTCAGCAGCGTGCGTTGCAGCAGTAGCGCCTTCTCCAGCACCGACGCCAGCGCAACCTCGGACGCCAGGCGCTGCGACAGCAGGTGCTGGTCCGGCTCGTCGCGCAGTGCCTCGACCACGCCGCGCGTGATGGGCAGCGACGCGCTGCCGGCCTCCCGCAGGTTTTCGGGCGTCGTGTTCTTCGCCTTGGAGACCAGGTCCTGGAGCGCCTGCAGCTTGGCGTCGTACTCCTCCTGGATCAGGGGCGTCAGCCCGACGCCGGGCACCGTCTCCGTCTTGGTGCAGGCGTCGCAGGTGCGCTGCTCCTTCTCGCCGAGCACCCGTGTTGCCCACTCGATGGCCGCCTGCGGCGTGGTCCAGGTTTGGCACGACAGGCTCGTGCAACTGGCCGGAGCGATTGCCGACGTGTCGGTCACCCCGCGGCCATTGACCAGGTTGTAGCCCGCGCGGGTGACGTCACCGACCACCTTGATCGCGGGCTGACCGGAGCCGCCGGCGTTGCTTCCCCCGACCCAGGGCACGCCATCGTTGCCACGGCGCGTCTCGGCCTGCTCGATGGCCGAGACGGCATCCGTGCTCGACACTGCATCACGCAACGCCATGCCTTCGGCCATCTGGCTCCAGCCGAGTTGGCCGCCCGCCGTTTCGGCCATCTTTTCGGCCATGGCGCGGCACGTCAGCTTCGAGCGGTCGAAATCCAGCCGCGCTTGCAGAACGCCGTTGGTGAGCAGGTTGTAGAGGCCTGGATCTGCCCGCTGGATGATCAACGCCGGCAGGGACGCCACAGCACTCGTAGCACTCTGGATCACCGAGGACATGATCTGCTGAAAGCCATTGGTGACACCGTTGAGTTGATTCTTCAACGTGGTCTGGATGCTCATGTCGCCGCAGATCAGATTGCTGTTCCAGCCGACACCCACGCCGAGCGAGCGCATGCCGGCTGCGCGGCCCATCGAAACGGCGCTGCCGCCGCCGATGGAGTACATGACGTCATCGCCGATGACGTTGCCGCTGGTCTGGTAGCCCAGTTGGCCCCAGGCCACGCCGCTTGCCAGAACCAACGCGCCGGTAAGCGCCAAACAGATCCTCTTGCCACGAGCCGGTGGGGAGAACTGCATAGAGTCGGAACGCTTCATCGCGACACCTCAAAGGAAATCAACGCTGCCAAGGAACACCTGTCCACGGCGTTCGCAGCAGGCATACGGCCGCCACAGCGCCCAGGCGTAGTCGCCTTGCTGGGCCTGGGTCAGGAAGCCGGTGCGTGGGAAAACCGTGCAGGACGAGGACAGGACGGGCGTGAGTTCCTGCCACTTGCCAGTCGAGGCATCACCCTCCATCAGCGCGCCGGCGGGCCAGTAGCCATCGCGGGCATTGGCAAGCAACGGCTGGTACACGTGCAACTGCCCGCGGCGCGTGACGACATCGCCCGCACGCTGGGCCACCACGGCTCCCGATTTGTGGTCGTCGGTCTGGTGTAGGAAGCCGCCGCGGGGATACACGTTGCCCCAAAGGTTCATCGTGGTGCGTGCGCCGACCTCGCGCATGCCGGGAATCAATGCCTCCGGGTAGGCCATCTCGGGCACGTTGTAGCGCCAGGCAAGCGTGTCCAAGGTGCTGAGCAGATACGGCATGAATGCCGTTCCCGCGCCCTCGCAGAAGTAGCCCGAGGACGAAACAAACTGGTTGAACACCTCGACGCCGGGATGGCCGATCACGTCGGCGTTCTTGAATTTCGCGAGATTGTTTTCGTGATCCTCGTTCGTCGTTCCATCGCCGCCCGCTTGGGCGGACGGGTTGGCCGTACTCATCGCCCGGACTTCGACCCACGGGTTCTCGCCCGTGTTGCTGTAGCTGGAGACGACCGCATCGGGAATGTAGTGGTGCACCTTGACAGAGGTGCGCACCGTGCAGCCTCCCCAGGTGCAGTAGAGCCAGTAGCAGATACCCACCACCCGGTACTCCAAGCAATCGGGCGAGGCCACCGAGGCAACGATGGCGGTGGTGTTCAAGGCGTAGCTACCCGTGGCGCTGAGCAGCAGCAAGGAAGCCACGCCAGCCCGCATGCGGCGCATAAGGTCGAATGGCCGCTTCATGGCTGGGCCCTCCGACGCTGCTCAATGCGCGCGACGGCGCGGGCCACATCCGGCTCGCCATAGACCACGTAGCGCTGATCCACCACGACAGCCGGGATGCTGGTGATGCCCAGGCTCCATGCGTCGGTGACGCCTTGGTATGCGGAAGCGATGCGGCGCTGTAGGTCGGCGCCGCCTTGGTTCAGCCGACGCTTGACGGTGGCCGCCGCCTGTTCGGGGGCGGCGGGCAGTTCAGCAGAAAGCTCCGCTTCAATCCGGCGGGCTTCGTCCAGCTCGATCAGCCGCTCGCCGCCCATGGTCTTGACCGGGTGGTGGCTGTCGGTGACGACCAGTACGTCGGCGGCGAAGGTGACGGGGCTGAACACGGCCAGGGACGCCGGCAGCGCCACGACCAGGCCAAGGGTTCGCCAGCCCGGCGCGAACGTGGAAAAGGATGCCGGCATGTCGCGTGCCCCGAAAGTTGATCAGGGCCATAGTCAAACGCGAACCCGATGCCACCCCAACAAACAATGCGCATCGCGGGCTGCCCGCATACCTGCTTGTCCCGCGCCAATAAAAAAACGGAGGCCGAAGCCTCCGCGAGGATCAATGAAGCAATGCGACCGTTACAGCAGGCCTGACTCCGCAAAGGAGAACGGGGAACCTTGGCCTACGATGATGTGATCCAGTACCCGTACATCGATGAGCGCCAGCGCGGCCTGCAGTTGCTGGGTCAGCACGCGATCCGCGCTCGACGGCTCGGAGATGCCCGAGGGGTGCTGGTGCGCGAAGACCACCGCGGCGGCGTTCAACTCCAGCACACGCTGTACGACGACACGTGGATAAACAGAAGTCGAGTTGATCGTGCCCCTGAACAATGGCTCGTAGGCCAGCACTTGGTGCATGCTGTCCAGGAACACAGCGGCGAATATCTCGTTGGGTTCAGCGACCAGTTTCACGCGCAGATAGTCCCGCACGGCGGCCGGCCGGCTGAGGCACGGTCCAGCTTTGAAGATCCGTTTTTCCAGCAGCACGATGGCCTGCCGGATGATCCAGTCCTCGTGCTGGGCAGCTACGGCGGAAAGCGACTCCACACAGGAGTCATTGATGGCGAAAGACATGGCGAACCTCCAGACGGTGAGATCGGAGGGCGCGCGCCCCCGAGGGCAAGCCCTCCTGGGGATGAGAATGAAAAGGTGCATCCATCACCGCGATTGCGGTGACCGTTCGCGGCCAGGATGCAAGGCGAACGAGTCGCGGTCAGCGCAGAGGACTGCGCCGTAGCCTTGAAGACCGGGGCTACCTGGGCATGTCGCCGACGACGTCGGCAGGCATTTCGGATGTGGGTGTGTTGGTCGAACCGTCAGCCGCCAGCATGTCCATGGCTGACAGCAAGGCATCGCCCTCGATCGGCCCCTGCAGCAGGATGGCCTGGCCCGTCTGGCGATCGAGCAGGCGCAGTGATGGCGTGGCGGTTACGCCGCTCTTGGTGGCTTCCGCAGCCTGGGCGCGGATAGCCGCACTGGGTCTTTCGCTTGACATGCACTGCTCGATGGCTGGCGTCGATTCGGGGTAGCGCAAGCCATCCGGCAAGCCCTGGCCGTCGCTGCGCGTGTGGGCATAGACCCATTCGACCGCCTGCCAGAACGCGGCATGCCCGCCAGCTTCGGCTGCGCATTCGGCCAGACGTGCCTCGGCCGACGCAGCCGGCTCGTGCGCGGCCAGCGGCTGGTGGTGCCATTGCAGCGCCACGTCGGCGTTGGTGCCCACCCACCGCTTGAGCTGCGGGAAATACTCCCGGCAGAACGGGCACTCCAGGTCAGCATAGAGCGTCAGCGTGAAACGGCCTTTGGGGTTGCCCATTAGCCAGGGCGGCCCGGCCACCGGTGCCATGCTGACCGGCGTGGGCGGCTGCGGCGGGGATTCGCCGGGCGATCTCGACACAAGCCAGATCAGCAGCAGCGCGACCAGCACAGCAGCCAATGCCCAGGGCCAGCGGGGCCGCCCGTTGCGGCGGCGGAACGCCTGGACCTGCATCGGAATGGAAGGACGTTTCTGTTCCATGGCGTTCTCCGTCTTACGACAGTTCCAGGGCCGGCGACTCGATGCCGCGCGCCTGGTCGATCTTCTCGGCCACCTTGAAGGCCGCTTCCAGTTCGGTGCAGCCGTAGTGCTGCATGAGCTGGTAGCGCTCGGCCTTCTCTTCGGGTTCGGTCTGCGCCAACGCCAAGTACAGGCTGGGCGGCACGGCGCGGAACAGCACTTCCATGCTCTTGGAGAGGATGACGCCCTCGGTGAATTTCCCCGCCTCCTTGCGCGCAGAAAGCATCAGCGCTTTCTGCGCGGGTGAGAGTTCGCGGAAGCGTGCGATCTTCTCGACCTCATCGGGCGGCATCGACAGGCAGATCCACCACTCAATCATGTTGAGCATGGGCTCCGCGGCACGCGGCAGATCGTCGATATTTTGTGTAGCCAGCCAGAACCAGGCCCCTAGCTTGCGCCACATTTTTGTAATTTTTACGACGTAGGGCGCGAGTAGCGGGTTCTTCGTGATGATGTGGCCTTCGTCGGTCACATTGATGATCGGACGGCCCAGGTACTGGTCGCGCTCGGCGATGTTGTTCACCGTGCTGATCAGGCTGATGTAGGCGATGGAGAGCTGCGCGTTGTAGCCCTCCCGAGCATAGGTCGCGAGATCCACCAGGGTGATATCGGCCTCGGGCCACGGCGTGCCATCGCGATCGAACATCTCGCCGTCCGTGCCTTGGCAGAACATGTCCATCGCGTCCGCCATCTCCAGCAGCCGCACGCGCCGCATCTCGGGCAGCGTCGGGTCCTGGCCGCGCGTGCGCAGCGCGTTGCGCACGTCGCGCGTGAGCACCGTGCGTTTCTCGGCCACGCAGTGCTCGGCGGCATCGAGGATGCACTGGCGGATCAGCGAGCGATCGGCCCGCGTCATCCGAGCTTCTTCCTTGTCCTCGCCGCCTGTGATCATCAGCCGTGCCGTGATCTCCAGTTCACCCAGCACGTCGCGCTGCTCGTCCTCCTCCATGACCGAGGAATCGGCTGGCAATTCATCATCCAGTGCATCGGCATCAAGCGTCTGCACGTTGCTGGGCGTTTCGATCAGCCGGCGAGCGTCGGCGAACGGCGCCAGGCTGATGCCTGAGCCAGGAGCCAGCTTGACTCGGTTTACGGTCAGACCCAGGCGCTTGGCGAAGTCGCTGAACAAACCGAAGCTGTTGCCGGCTTCCACGATGAACAGCCGCGGCCGGTAGATGGCCGTGACCTGATTCAAGAGGTTGTTGAGCGTTGCGCTCTTGCCCGAGCCGGTGGGGCCGAATAGGAACAGATGGGCGTTCATCTGCCTGTCCAAGCGGTTCAGCGGATCAAACGTGATCGGCCCGCCACCGCGGTTGAAGAACGTGTTGCCCGGATGGCCCGTACCCTGGCTGCGACCCCACGCCGGCGAGAGATTCGCCACATGCTGGGCGAACATCAGTTGGGTGAACCAGTTCCGCCGATCCTGCGCAGGGTTGTAGCAGCACGGTAGCCAGCGCAGGTAGCTGTTGAGCGGCGCGACTTCATCGTCCTCGCGCACGGGCTGCAACCCCGCGTTGAGCATCACGTTGGCGAGGTCCAGGCCGCGCCTGTCAAGCTCGGCTTCGTCGCGTCCGCGCAGATAGAAGGCCAGCGTGCCGCGGTAGAGCTTGTGCGCGCTGCCGATGAGCGAGCGCGCCTCCTGCACATCCTTGAGCGTCTGCTCCGATGCCAGTGTTTCGCCGACAGCCTTCTTCGCCAGGTGATTCAGGTGCGATTCGAGGATGTCCTGGGGCGTCGCCACCATGGTCAGACACATCGTGGTGTCTTCGGGCATCTGATCGAAAAGCGTGTTGATCGCATCGCCCTTGCGGGTTTCGCCAGTCAGGTGTCCCGTACCGGGCGGCATGCGTAGTCGGTCGGTGACCAGCACACGGTGCGGCATGCCGTCGAAGTACCAGGTGCCGTGCCCGGCATCGGAGCGAGGCTGACCGAAGAACAGCCGTTGGCTGAAATCCCGACCACTCGCCAGCTCGATCTCGCCTTCCTCCACCTCGTCGGGATAGCGGGCCAGCGCATAGAAGCGCTCTCGATCCTCAGCGCTTGGTCCGAGCATCGTTGGCCGTGGGTTGAACCACCGCAGCAACCAGTCGTGAACATCGGCCGCGACCATGCGCCGGGCCTGGATGCCGGCGTTCGCCAGGCCGCCGCAAAGGCGATCGCAGACGATGTTCAGCATTTGCTCGGGTGTCTGGCCACGGCGGTTCGCCTGACCGGTGGCCCGGCGATAGACCACCATGCGCACGCGCCGCGTCTGGCCGCGCCAGCGCAACCGCGTGACCACCGTGTCCTCGAACAGGCCGCCGGGCTTGGCCACCGCGCGCAGGTGGTGGCCGAAGAAGCGAAGATAGAACTCGGTGAAGGCCGTGCCGCGAGCGCGCGGCTGCACGTAGTTGCGCAGGGTCTGCATGTACTGGTCGAAGCTGGGTTCGTCTTGGGCGTAGAGCTGGAGCACCCAGGGGTTCTCGTCCAGCTCATCGAACGAATCCTGGAGCGCGTTTTCGAGCGCGTCGCGGGCATGCGCGAGCCAGCCAGGCTCCCGACCTTCGGTGCCCAGCGGGACCAGCTCGTAGAAGGCTGCGACCGATTGCCCGTCCTCCAGCAGCATGGACTTCGACGGCGGCAGGAACTCCACCCACGGCAGCAGCTCCGCGAACGACTGCGCGACGTCGTACAGCGCCTGCTCGTCCGCCACGGTCGCCGGCTTGCGGCCCTGGATCGTCGCTCCGGGTTCGGCGATGCCGGCCTGGCGCAACGCCTCGACGTGGCGCTGCCAGCCGTCCGGCTGCTCGTCATTGCCACCATCGGATGCAGCCAGCTTCGGCCAAGGGAGTTTCCAGCGCATCAGTAGTCCTCCACGCGCTCGCCCGGCATGGCGTACTGCACGCGCTGGTACAGGGGGAAGACTGTCGTGTAGCCCGGAACCGGCACGGGGTCGGTACCCGCCAGGTGCGGGTACACATACATGACAAGGTCGGGGTTCGGCAGGCGGTGGAACTGGCGATAAACCTCGTTTCGCGCCGTGCGCGTGTAGCGCATCTGTTCGGCGGGTGCGGCCTCCACGTCGGCCTCGGTCAGCGGCCGGCGCAGGCTCTGGCGTGCATCGAGCAATTGCCTGCGCGCCACCTGGCCGGCGCCACCGCTGCCGTCGCCGGCGTTCTGCTGCCAGATGTCCATCATCGTGCTGTCGCCGTGCGGGAGCAGCTTTTCCTTGCTGGTGGCACAGCCGCCGAGCACCGCGACGGCGAGGGCCAGCGCCAGGCCCTTATTCAAGTTCGAGAGCATGGCTTTCTCCTGCGCGGTGATCGACCTTGCGGCCTTCGGGATCGAAGTCGATGGCAAGCGGCTTTTCGAGGTGGACGGCGACCTTCGCGCCGGGCTGGACATAGACGGCGGCGAACGCCTGGCCGTATAGCTTGTTCACCCAGTCGGCCATGTCGCGCACGCCACCGGCCAGGATGCGGCCCACGGCTTCATTGCCCGAGATGCCGACGCTGCCGATGGAGCCGTCGGCGCCGACGTAGGACATCTGGCCGCTGTCGCTGTCGATCAGCGAGGCGACGCCGGCACCGGCGGCGGTAATCAGGGCTTGCGAGCCAAGGTACTGCTGGGCGTTGCTGCGACGCTCCCCGCTGACGCAGGGAATGCCGTATGGGTCGCTGATCCAGCCCAGGCCTCCACTTTGAGAGTTCTGCTGCTGGTTGTTCTGCTGGTTGCCGTCGCGGTCTTCGGGGATGGTGCGGATCGTGCCGTCGTGGAAGACGAAGGTGATGCTGCGTACCTGGCCGCGCACGCACGAGAGCGTCCAGTCGCCCGATGCGGTGCCGCTGAACACGGCACCGGCCACGTCGGGAATGTCGATGCCATTGGCGGTCAGGTTGTCCGATCCGACCAACACCTTGAAGGGGTACGGATCGTTGACGGTTCCGTCGATCGGCACGCGGCCGATCAGCGCCGTCATCGCCACCGACCCCATCAGCGTCGAATTGGTCGGTACGGTATAGACCGCCTTGGCGCTCTTCACGCCTGCGGCGCGTGCGCCCGCGTTCGCCACGGTTTCCGCCGTGGTTTCCAACGTGCTCTGCGCGGGGCCGAAGCTCGTCGGGAAGCTCATGCCGCTACCCGTGCCACGACTGCTGTTGCGCCCCTCGACTTTCCTCGCATCGTCGGGTTCGACCCAGCGCACGCCGCCTTCCATGCCGGCCTCGTCGCCGTCACGCAGCCCCAGACCCACCGGCAGGTCGGCATGGCCGCCGCCACGTCCGCCGATACTGTCCAGGCGCCGTTGCAGGTCGGCAAGTAGCCCTTCGGTCTGCTGGCGTGCGCTGGCTGCCTGCTCTTGGTCGCGACGCAGGTTGGTGCGCTCGGAGTCGAGGGCCGAATTGATGCGCTGGTCAATGGAGTTCTCGCGCTGGCGCAGTCGCTGGTTCTCTTCGCGCTGGGATTTGTTGTCCGAGAGCGCGGTCTGAAGCTCGGTGCGCAACTGCTTCACTTGGGCAACGAGCGTCGCCACGGTGTCGCGCGGGGTATCGCCCTCGATGCCCAGCGCCTTCATTTCCGCTGGAGTGAGCTTGGCGCCGGCGTCCGCGGTCGGTGGTGCCGAAGTGCTGCCACCCGAGAACAGCCGGATGGCGACGAACAGCACCAGCACGGCAACCGGGATCATCAGCCACTTCAGGAGTCCATTACTGCGCATGGCGGACCTCCTTGCGGTCGGTGCCATCCTGGGAACTGGCTTCCGATTGCGGGAGATGCACGGCCGGGTCGAAGCGGTTGACCGCTGGTAGCAGCGATTGCGCCAGGCCACGCCCGCGCGTCACCAGGTACAGGACAGTCGTGTCCTCGGGCGTCCCACGCGGGCCGAGTGCTTCGTGCTGGAAGGTGGCGGTGAGGAAATCGCCCTGCAGCACACGCGGGTCGAGGGTGATCCAGCCGCTGCTGCTGTTGGTCAGTCGCACGGCAGTGACCCACTGGTCTTCCAGACGCCACGACGCGAGCGCGACCGCGCGCACGGGCTGCGTCGGCATCAGCGTGCCGAGGTCTAGGTCACGGCGCAGGTTCACCCGCATGATGCCGGGCAGCGGCTCCACGGTGCGCAGCGGGGCGTAGAGGTTCTGCGCGGCGAAGCGCGTCAGGACAACCGGCACCGGGGTTTCGCGCCGCGCCGCCCTCGCGCCTGCGTGGTCCTGGGCGCGCGCCGTGGCCTCGTCGGCATCGCCGGGCTGATCGCCATAGCGCCCCGGGGTGCTGTTGCCCTCGACGATGCGCACCGGCTCCAGCTCGGCTTCCCCGTCCTTCGCTGGCTCGGCCGCAATGTCCAGCAGGATCAGCGCGCCCGTGTCGGCGTCCTGCAATTGCAGCCGCGTGGGCTCGATCGGCTCGCTGGCGCGCAGGTACACCGCGCCGCCCGCGCTCTGCACCCGCAGGCGCTCGCCCACGCCCGCGGGCACGCCCACGCGGACGTTGCGGTCGATAAACACGATGCGCTCCTGGCCGACCTTCAGCGGCACCGCCAGCGGCATGCGTTCCCAGCGCAGGATCTCCACCGCCTGAACAGCGGGAGCCGCGGCCACTGCCAACAGCCCCAGCAAAGTGAGTACAGGATGCTTCATGGGATTTCTCCTTGAGGCGCTTGCGGAGACAGGCCGCCAGACGCCGGGCGCGTCGGCTCCGGCGTGCTGATGCGCTGGGGTGCGCCCTCATAGCAGTCGAGCGCCAGGCCGAACGGGTTGCGGGCAGGATCGACGTCCACCCGCGTGACCTTCACGGGATAGCGCACCAGAGCGCGCTTGACTTGCTCGGCGCCGTAGTACTCGTCGGCGGTGATGTCCAGCGTCACTACCCAGTCGCGGTCGGAAACCACGCGCACGCGGGCCGTGGGGTCGTCGCCGTAGCCGCGGCCGGGGATTTCGTAGATGCCGCGCACGCGCTGGCGCAGCTCGCCCGTGCTGCGGCGGTAGTCGTAGTCTGCGCGCAGGAAGGCCTGGCAGGACGGGGTGAGGTACGGCGAGAGCGTGTGGAGGTTGCGCGCGTAGTCCTCTTCGCCATTCGTCGGCCAGCGGTTGAGCGTCTGGAACACGTAGAACGTGAACGCATAGACCGATTCGGGCGGCACTTCCCACCACTTCCTGGTACTGCCGGAGCGCAGGTCAGGCGGGACGTGGATGGTCAGATCGCGCGGAGCGCTCCACCAGCCGCCACCCATGACCAGGGCGACGATGACCAGGGCACCAGCCCCCAGGCGAAGCGTCTTGATGTGCGCCTGAAGGTGGGTGATCTCGTTCTTGAAGCGGCTCATCGCGCGCTCCTTCGGGTGGTCCAGAAGCCGGAACGCGAGATCAGCACATGGCCGCCCACCCAGCCCGCCATCAGTGGATGACGTGTCGCAATGCGCCATTGCAGTTGCCGATACAGCCAGGTGTCGGGACGCCCGCGCTTGAGGCGGCGAAGAATGCCGCCGCCGATGAACACGCCCAGGGCCACGCCCAGGACGACGAACGTGGGAGCTAGCGCGATCGTGCGGAACACCCACGACAGCGGCGCGCCGACCAGCAGGCCGGCGGCGCCGGACAAGCCGCAGCAGATCCACAGCTCGTCGGCGGTGAGGCCGCGCACGACAACGGGATGGCGGTTGAGCCGGTGCGGAAGGAACGTCACGGTCCCATCCGCACGGACGTGCTGCTGCTCGGACATACCAGCCTCGTTTACAGGATGCCGGTGGCTTCGGTGAGCAGCCAGATGCCGATCACGAGCAGGACGGCGCCGATGGCGACCGTGAGGCCGAACTGGCCCCACGTCTTGCGGCCGGTGTGGATTTCCGCGTAGGTCCCGTAGGCGTGGTAGCAGACGCCGATGAACATCGACGCCACGACCAGGAGGGCCACGAGCATGATGATGTCGTAGCCGTAGTTCCTGATCGTTTCCATGATGCCGTTGCCCGTGCCGCGGGTCGGGTTCTCCAACTGCGGCAGACCCTGCGCGAACGACAGCGCAGGCAGCGCAGCGGCACCCAGGGCCACGGCGGCGCGCTGGGCAAGACGGGAAGTGAGGATGCGGTTTTGCATGGTCATGCCTTTCAGGTCAGGAGAGGAGGAAGAAAGTCAGGACGAGGTACATCGCGACGAATCGGATGCAGACGCCGAGGAACTGGCGTTGGTTGAGGCGGCTCTCGGACCACCCCACGTAGGCCGTTCGCATGGCCCAGACGCCCCAGACGAGCAGGACCGCGAACACGACGCCGACCAGGACGGTCGCCATCGCTGAAGGTGCGATGCCGCTGTTGGCTTGAAATGCCGAGACCTGGGCGCCGTTCATGGCTTGGCCTCTGCGGTCGTCGGCTGTGATGGCGGGACGACCCGTTCCGTGCGGTAGTCGCCGGCCAGTTCGGAGGGGTCGCGCGGCTGGGCGCGCGACGGGGTGAGATGGGCCTGGATGCCGGCGCGCACGCGCGCCAGGTCAGCCAGCAGCCTCGGGTAGTCGAAGTGGTAGCGCTCGCCCGGTGTGACTGAGGTCTGCGTGGCGCTGTGCGCGACAGTGCGCTCCAGCGCGTCGAGCTGGCGCAACGCAGCGGCCAGTTCCTGGCGTTGTGCCGGAGACTCGGCCAGCGCCATCGAGGACTGGCCCAGCACAAGGGCCGTCACGAGAAAAGTGGGCACGCCGCGATGCGCGGCGCGCAGCCAGATCGGAGCCAACATCGCGCCATTCCTGTGTGATCAGCAATGGCTAGATCGTGGAGAGCAGGGCTGTTTCAGGCCGCAAACAATAGGAACCCAGCCGTGCCCGGATTGATGCGCCGATCCGAGTGGCATGCCTCGATGCGTAGATGCCCGCTGGCGGCCTTCACGCAAATTCGTGGTTATCAGAATTCGGCGGGCTATGTCATTGCTTGCAGTCAGGCCAACAAATTGGCCTGCGGGCTATCCGGCTGCAATGGTTATGGCGACAACAGGCAGTATCGCGAGCCGTCCTCGACAAAGCCCAGCGGCGCCGTCAGCACACCGCTGTCGAGGTCGTCGCGCACCAGATGCCACGGGCCGATGGCCACGCCCAGGCCGGCCACGGCCGCCTGCAAGCTGAAATAGAAGTGCTCGAAGGTCAGCCCTGGCGCGTCCGGCACGGGCTGGCCTCGGGCCACCACCCATTCCGACGACCATGCGCCCGGCCGGGTGCGCGAATGCAGGCGCGGCGCGCCGGCCTTGAGCGCGGCGCTGGCCTTGTTCATGGAGAACCAGGTCGCCACCTTGTCCGGTCGGCAGACCGGGCCGACCTTTTCCGCGAATAGGGGTTCGGCGTGGTAGCCCTCGGGCCAGGGGAAGTAGTCGCGGCGGATGGCTAGGTCGATGCCGCTGGCGAAGGAGAACGGCCCGCCGCCGGCGACCAGATGCACGTCGATCCCTGGATGCCGGGCCTGGAAGTCCGGCCAGCGCGGGATCAGCCAGCGCATCAGCAGTGTCGGCTCGCACGACAGCACCCAGCGCCGGCCCTGGCGGGCGCTGGCGCGCAGCTCGCCGACGGCCTGGCGCATCAGATCCAGCCCGTTGCCCACGGCCCGCGCTAGGGTGCGGCCGGCATCGGTCAGGAACACGCGCCGGCTGCGCCGCTCGAACAGGGCCACGCCCAGCTCGTCTTCGAGCAGGCGGACGGCGCGGCTGACCGCGCCGTGGGTCAGGTGCAGTTCGTTGGCCGCGTGGCTGAAGTTCTCCAGCCGCGCCGCTGCCTCGAAGCAGCGCAGCGCGGCGGGTTTCCTCGCCATCATGACTGAAACCATGCCTGCCGGGCTGCTGCCGCAGATCAGTCATGGCCTGGGTGTCTCCGAAGCCCTGGCCGGGCAACTGGTGACGCTGTATGCCCTGGGTTCGGTGCTGGCGGCCATCCCGGTCATCGCCGCCACACGCGGATGGAATCGCCGCCCGCTGTTCCTGATGGCGATTGGCGGCCTCCTGGTGTTCAACACCATCACGGCCCTGTCCGCCCATTACGGTTTGACGCTGGCCGCGCGCTTCGTCGCGGGCATGGCCGCTGGCGTGGTGTGGGGACTGCTGGCCGGCTATGCCCGACGGCTGGTGCCGCCCCGTTTGCAGGGTCGGGCGCTGGCAGTTGCGGGTGTCGGGCAACCCATCGCGCTGGCGATCGGCGTTCCGTTGGGAACGTGGCTGGGCACGCTGTTCGACTGGCGTGGCGTGTTCTGGATCATGTCGGCGCTGTCGTTGCTGCTGTCCGCGTGGGTGCGGCTGGCGGTGCCGGATTTTGCCGGCCAGTCTGCCGGGCAGCGGTTGCCCATTCGGCGCGTCTTCACGATGCCGGGCATCCGCCCGGTGCAGCTGGTGCTGTTCGGCGTGGCATCCATTGCTGGGATCTGGTTCACCGGCCTGCTGGTGGATCGCTGTCTGCGCGCACTTACCCTGTCGAGTCTTGCCGTGTTCGCCGCCGCTGCGTTGGTGCTCGGGTTCTCGGGCGGTTCTGCCGTCGCGGTTCTGATTGGTGTTGCAGCCTGGGGCCTGACCTTTGGCGGTGCGCCCACCTTGCTGCAAACGGCGCTGGCCGACAACGCGGGCGAAGCGGCGGACGTGGCGCAGTCCATGCTGGTGACGGTCTTCAACCTGGCGGTCGCGGGGGGCGGCGTGGTCGGCGGCATCTTGCTGGAGCGCCAAGGGGCGGCCTCGCTACCGTGGGCTCTGGCCGCGCTGGCGTTGCTGGCTCTGGCCGTGGCGTGGTCAGCCAGGATGCATGCCTTCCGGCCCGGCCATCGGATCGCGGCGGGCTGACGGGAGGCTTCCATGTGCCAGGCGGCGTTGCACGCATGGTTGAGGGCTGCCGTTGCGGTAGCCTGGCGGGATGGCCGTTAGATGATCTGGCGACAACCTCAGTCACCGATCCCACGGCGCATCGCGCCAGCGTTCCAGCAGGAAATCACTGAATGCCGTCAGCCGCCGCGGCACGGGTTCGCGCCGCGCCCGCACGATGCTGATCTTCGAGGGTGCAGCTTCCCACTCAGGCAGCACGCGCACCAACCGCCCGTCGCGCAGTTCTTCGTGAATGTCCCAGGTCTCGCGCAGCGAGATGCCCAGCCCGGCCAGGCACCACGCATGCAGCACGTCACCACTGTCGCTGCACAGCGTGCCGCCGACGGTGACGGGTTTCTCGCGGCGGCCTTTGCGCAGCGGCCAGGTGTTTTGCAGCAAGCCCGGATAGGCGAATACCAGGCAGTTGTGCCGCGCCAAATCTTCCGGTGTTTCAGGGTTTCCCTGCGCTTTCAGGTAGGCCGGAGACGCAGCCAGGACGCGCCGGTTACTGGCCACGCGCCGCGCCACCAGCCGCGAGTCGGCCAGCTCGCCCATGCGGATCGCCAAGTCCAGGTCGCCGCCATACAGATCCTGCACCTGGTCGGACAGGCGCAGGTCGAATCCGACACGGGGATGCAGGCGGCAGAAGTCATGAATCGCCGGGGCCACGAACTTGCGGCCGAAGGGCGTGGGGGCAGTCAGGCGGACGATGCCATTCAGTTCCCGGCTGCCGCCGGTCGCCAGTTCCTGCACTTCATCCAGCACGCCCAGCGCCACGCGCGCGCGCTCGGCGATGGCGCGGCCTTCGTCGGTGATGCGCAGGTTTCGGGTGTTGCGCTCGAACAGCGTGGTGCCCAGCGCCTGTTCCAGCCGGGCGATCTGCTTGCTCACTGTCTTGGGCGCCAGGTGCAGGTCGCGCGCGGCGGCGGAGAAGCTCTGGCGCTCCACCACATGCACGAACACCGCCAGGTCATCGAGGTTGCGCAAGGCCATTTGGGTCGTTTCGTAGAAAGTGTTTGTCTATTTTGGTCATTTAAAGGATATACCGAATCCGCGAGACTGACACTCTTTGTCCCCCATGCTGCCGTCGCCATGCTCCCTTTGGAGGTGCGCCCCGCAGCGCATCCCGACAGGAGTTTCAGATGAACCAGCGCATTCTTTTCGTCCTCACCAGCCACGACCGCAAGGGGCCGGCTGATGCCGCCGACGCGGCACCCAGCGGCTTTTACTTGTCGGAAGTGACGCATCCGCACGCGGTGCTGGCCGCAGCCGGCTACACGGTCGATTTCGTCAGCCCCAAGGGCGGCGCCACGCACGTCGATGGCCTCGATCTAGACGATCCGGTCAATGCCGCGTTCTGGAACGATGCAACCCTGCGCAGCGCCACCGAAACCACGCTGGCGCCGGCACAGGTCGATGCCGACGCCTATGCCGCGATCTTCTATGCCGGCGGCCACGCGACGATGTGGGACTTCCCCGGCAGCACCGAGCTGGCCGCGATTGCCGCACGCATCTACGAGCGTGGCGGCATCGTTGCAGCGGTCTGCCACGGCCCGGCCGGGCTGGTGAACCTCAAGCTGTCCGATGGCCGCTATCTGGTCGAAGGTAAAGACGTGTCGGCCTTCACCAACGACGAGGAGCGCGCGGTCGGCCTGTACGACACCGTGCCGTTCCTGCTGGCCGATGCCTTGCAGGAACGCGGTGCCCGCCACGTGCCCGCGCCGAACTTCCAGGCGCAGGTGGTGGTGAGCGAACGGCTGGTCACGGGCCAGAACCCCGCTTCGGCCAAGGGCGTGGCCGAGGCGATGCTGCCCCTGCTGGCAGCAGGACGGGCCTGAACCATGAACGAGCGCATGCCCTTCGTCATCTATGTCTTCGCGCTCTGCGCGTTTGCCCTGGGCTTCACCGAGTTCGTCACCATCGGCCTGGTGTCCACCATTTCCTCTGACCTGCATGCCAGTGTCAGCCAGGTCGGCACGGCGGTCACGGCCTATGCGCTGGGCGCGGTGATCGGCGCACCCGGCCTGACGGCGCTAGCCACGCGCTGGCCGCGCAAGCGGCTGCTGCTGGTGGCGATGGCGCTGTTCACGCTGGGCAACGCGGTGGTCAGCCTGTCCGATGCGCTGACGCCCATGCTGATTGCCCGCTTCGCCTCGGGGCTGGGGCATGGCGTGTTCCTGGCCGTGGCGTCCAGCGTCGCCACCCAACTGGCGGGACGGCATCGTGCCGGTGCGGCGGTGGCGGTGGTGTTCGGCGGCCTGACGTTGGCCCTGGCGCTGGGTGTGCCGCTGGGCACCTACCTGGGCAGCGTGTTGAGCTGGCAGGTCATCTTCATGGCCGTGGCCGCGAGCGGCGCTATCGGCTTCCTGGGCCTGCTGGCGCTGATGCCGACGGATCGCAACGATGGCTCGGCGCAGGCCAATGCGATGGATGGCCTGAAAGCCATGTTCAACCCGCGCCTGCTGGCCGGGGCCGGCATCACCGTGCTGGCCTATGCGGGGTCGTTCGCGCTTTACACCTACATCTCGCCCATTCTGTTGCAGGTCACGCACGTCACCGAGAGCACGGCCAGCCTGTTGATGCTGGGCTATGGCGTGATGGCGGCCATCGGCAACGTGTGGGGCGGACGGCTCACCGACCGCAAGGGGGCGGATGCAGCCGTGATGACCGTGCTGGTCGGCCTGACGGTGGTGCTGCTGGCGATCTGGCTGTCGGCATCATCCCTGCCGCTGATGGTGTTGTTGACCGGCGTGCTGGGCGCGCTGACCTATGCGGCAGTGCCGGCCTTGCAGGCGCGGGTGATCGGCCTGTCGCACCTGCATGCGCCGCAGGCACCGGCGGTCGCCGCCGGGCTGAACATCGCTGGTTTCAATGGCGGTATCGCGCTGGGTTCGCTGCTGGGCGGCGCCAGCCTGGAGGCGATGGGCCTGACCAGCACGGCGTGGGTCGGCGCTGTTGCCGTGGGGTTGGGGATCGTCTGGATGTTGTGGCAGATGCGGCGCCCCGCCTTCCTGGCCGCAAGGCTTCAAGGGTAGGTGCGTCATGGAGCTACGGCATCTGCGCTGCTTCCTGGCTGTTGCCGAAGAACTCCACTTCGCACGCGCGGCGGAGAAGCTGCATGTCGAGCAGTTGCCGCCGTTCCGATCAGCGATCAGATGCACTACCTTCCTGCTGCCGCGCATAGACCACCAGCCGCAGGTGCCGGTCTTCGTCAACGGTCAGCGAGGTGTGCTCGAACGGCTCGGCCTGACCCTCGACCACCAACTGGCGTACCCCGTTGCAGGGCGCATGCACGTCATGCGTCCGCCACCACGCCTTGAACTCCGGCGACACCCGTTCCAGCTCGTCCACCAGCTTGTGAATGTCGGCTTCCTGCGTGGCGCGGGCGAAGTCGCGGCGGAAGCTGGAGAGCATCAGCGGGGCTTGTGCTTCCCATTCGTGGAAACAGGCACGCAGGGTGGAATCGGTGAACAGCAGCCAGAGCAGGTTGCGCCGCTCAGGCGTATGCGTGTCGAAGCCGAACAGCGCATCGGCCGGCGCGTTGAAGCCCAGCACGTCCCAACGCAGGTTGAGCACGAAGGCCGGGTGCGACAGGTCGTGCATCAGGCGCCGCACCAGTGGCGGCAGCACGCACCACGTCTTGCCCGGCTCGGCGGGCGGTCGTTCGTGGGCCAGCAGGAACAGGTGGCGGCGCTCGGCGGCATCCAGTTTCAGCACCCGCGCCAAGTTGTCCAGAAAGGTGGCCGACACGCCAATGTCGCGCCCCTGTTCCAGCCATGTGTACCAAGTCAGGCCGACCCCGGCGAGCGCGGCGACTTCCTCGCGCCGCAGCCCTGGCGTGCGGCGGCGGCCACCGCTGGGCAGGCCCAGGTCGGCAGGCGACAGGCGCTCGCGGTGCGCGCGCAGGAAGGCCGCCAGATCGGCGCGGGTTCGCTCCAGGGTTCGCATGGCTTATCTCATTGCTTTCAGTAATAGCATAAATGGTTAAATTGTAATTGTTTAAAAGGAATTTGAGAATGATCGCGTCTTTACCCTGGATACGCAAGATGAACTCGAATTCCTGCCTTGCGACGCCGCCTGCGCGCGCCGTCAGCGGCCCGCCGTGGCTCGGTTTGTCCGTGCTGCTGCTGGCCGGTTTCGTCACGATCTTTGACCTGTTCGTGGTCAACGTCGCCATTCCCAGCATGCAGGCCGGGCTGGGCGCGAGCTTCGCGCAGATCGGCTTCATCGTGGCCGGCTACGAGCTGGCTTTTGGCGTGCTGCTGATTACCGGAGGGCGGCTGGGCGACCTGTTCGGGCGACGGCGCCTGTTCGTCGTCGGCATGGCGGGCTTCACGCTGGCCTCGGCCTTGTGCGGGCTGGCGCCCAGCGCCGGCTTCCTGATCGGCGCGCGGGTGTTGCAGGGGCTGGCCGCCGCCTTGCTGTTCCCCCAGGTCTATGCGTCCATCCGCGTCAACTTCGACGGCGACGACAGCCGCCATGCTTTCGGCCTGCTGGGGATGACGCTGGGCCTGGCCGCCATCGCCGGGCAGGTGCTGGGCGGCTGGCTGGTGCATGCCGACCTGTTCGGGCTGGGCTGGCGCAGCATCTTTCTCATCAACGTGCCCATCGGGCTGTTCGCGATCGCGTCGGCGCGCCACATCCCCGAATCCCGCGCACCGCAGCGCCCGGCACTGGACTGGACGGGCGTGGCACTGGTCAGCGCCGGGCTGGCGTTACTGCTGGTGCCGCTGATCGAGGGGCCGGGCCAAGGCTGGCCGGCCTGGAGCGTGGGATCGCTGGGTGTGGCGGCGGCGCTGCTTGCGCTGTTCTACCGGCAGCAGGAACAACGGCGTATGGCGGGCGGCTTGCCACTGGTGGACATGCGCCTGCTGGCCCAGCGCCGCTTCGCGCTGGGCGCGGTGCTGGTGCTGCTGGTCTATTCCACGTCCAGTTCCTTCTTCCTCTGCTTCGCTCTGTTGGTACAGACCGGACTGGGGCTTGACCCCTTCGCAGCGGGCAGCATCTTCGCGCCGTGCAGCGCGGGCTTCGTGATGGCATCGCTGGCCGCACCGCGGCTGGTGGCGCGCTGGGGAGCGCGGGCCATCGTCGCGGGTGCGCTGGTCTATGCGGCTTCCATCGGGCTATTGATTGCACAGGTGCAGATCGCGGGCGCGGTGCTGGTGCCCGCGCGGCTGATTCCCGTGTTGGTCGTGGTAGGCGCGGGTCAGGGTTTCATCATGACCCCGCTGCTGAATCTGGTGCTTGGTTTTGTCGATGAAGCGCAGGCCGGCATGGCGTCGGGTGTGATCTCGACCGTGCAGCAGGTCGGCGCAGCGTTGGGCGTGGCCGTGGTCGGCATCCTGTTCGCAGCGGCGCTGGCTGCCGATGAAGGCGTGGCCGCACAGGCTGGCCAGTACGCATCGGCCTTTGTGGCCGGCATGCTCTACAACCTGGGCGCGGCCCTGATCGTTTGCGTGCTGTTGCTGATGCTGGCGAGAACGCAGCGGTCTGCGGACTGATAAAGGGAGGCATGCGATGGATTTCCGGCATCCGCGTTACTTTCTGGCCGTTGCCGAGGAATCCCCCTTCGCCCGTGCAGCGGAGAGATGAACGACACCTAGTCCTTTCTGCCATGTACGGTTAGGGAAATGGACGGCCAACTAAAGGTACTTCTTGAAGCTGCCCGCAGTCAGGCTCACGGCCAGTCCCAGCAAGGCGGCGCTCGGCAACAGGATCAGCAATGGATGCACCGAGATCGGCAGTGCCAGGTATGTGATCCACGGCAGCACGGCCAGGGGCATAAGGCTGGCTTTCGCGCGGTGGTAGATGAACCCGGATTCGCGGCCCGCGCCGAACCTGCGCACGTCGCGTCGCACCAGACCATCAATCAGACCGACGAAAGCGGCCGTGAAGATCAGCGGCAGCGTGAGCACCAGGACCAGCAGGCGCACTAGGAAGGTCAGCGTCGTGAAGGCCGCGGCGATCAGGTAGCTTTCGGCCCAGACATAGACTTGGCTGATGTAGTAGCGGAAGTTGCGCGCCTGCTCGTGGCTGGGCGCGCGGACGCGCTCGGCGGTCTGGCTCATGCGCGCCAGCAGCCCGGAGCGAACAAACACCCATTCGTAGCCTGTATCCACCAACTCGTGCGCTGTGCGCCCCGGCTCCTGCACGACCACGCTGCGCGTGAAGTGGCTGGACAGGTGTCCAAGCTCGTACTGCAACATCTGCTGGGAATGGCGCCAGCCCTGGTCCTTCCAGAACAGGTGCATGCCGACGCACTCCACCACGATCGAGAACAGCAGCGAGCCGATCAGCACTCCAAGCAAGCGAAACGGCAAGGTGACGGTGCCGACGATCAGGCCCTGGCGCTGGTTCTGCTCCCGCTGCGCGGTCGATGCGGCGTCCTTCATGGCGCGGCCTCGTCGGCACTGTGGTCGGTGGCGGTGGCCACCGCAGCAGACTCGGCTGGAGCCGCATCATCCAGCAGGTCATCGGGCAAGGCCGCATCCTGCAAGGCCGGGGAACTGGTGAACTCCCACCACTGCGTAGCCTCGCTGTAGCTCTGGCGCATGTACCCCGCCAGTTGTTGCAGGTCCGCCGGCATCACTTCATCCGGGTCTGGTATCGGCAGCGGCATGCGAACCTTCCAAAGCTGGCCGCCCTGCAGCAGCGCGAAGCACTGGCCTTTGGGCAGGCCGACTACGTGCGATGGCTCGATCATCGGCACGCTGGACATGCTGATGCGGTCCTGGGTGTTCGACGTGAAATCCGTCGCGCCGCGGATGTCCGAACTGTCGGTTGCCCCTGAGACGATGGTAGTGGTATAGACCTCGACCTTCGGCAACTGCCGCGTCAGCAGTTCGGCGGTGGCCGTCTCGCGCACGCGCAGCATGAACAGGTTGTTGAAGTTGCCGATCACCTGGCCAGCTTTCGCGCGGTTGCCGATGCGGGCCTCGATGTCCGAGAGGGTCTGCGTGTACGCGGTGACTTGCAGCCCGGCGCCGCCGCCTTTGTTGATAAGCGGCACGAATTCGTCGCCCATGAGTTCATTGAATTCATCCGCATGGACGTTGATCGGCACGCGCGCGCCAGCAGAGGCGTCCGGCAGGCCATCGTCGATCCCGTGCTTGTAGATATGGCCTGCCACCGAAACCAGGTCGGAGAACATGGAGTTCCCGACCGCTGCGGCAACCTCGGCGTCGGACAGCGCGTCCAGTCCCACATAGACGATGGCGCGCTTCCTGATGACTTGCATCCAATCGAAGATCGGGCGCGGGTCGGCCAGGTCGGAATAGTTCGGTGCCAGGAGCTGCGCGATCTTGCCGCTCGTGAGCTTTTCCAACAACGGCAGCAATGACGCGACGATCTTGTCGAAGTAGGTCTTGTCGTACCGAACTGCCGAGCGCAGTCCGTCGAGCACCGGGTCGTAGTTGCGCGCCTGGGAGAGATACTGCTCCAGCGCAACCACGCGCTTCTCGCGCCCTATCATGTTGCGCGGAATGTTCTTCTCGTTGAGCTTGGCCTCGATCTGGACGATCACCTCCCAGGCCTTGGGCTCGGTCTTGGCGAAGTAGTGCTGGGCGTACTCGATAAACAGCGCGTCGATGTTGATGACGTGCCGCTGAATCAGCATGTAGTCCGGGCGCTGTCCCAGTTCCACTAGGGCACGGGCAATGATGTTGACGAAGCGCCACGCGAACTCCCTGAAGGCCGCGCTATTGCCTTCACCGGAGAGTTGCCCTGCGATACGGGTGGCGACTTCCGAGATGCGACCGAATCGGCCCACCGCGTTGTAGCGGGCGCTGATCTCCGGCCAGCCCAAGTGAAAGATGTAAAACTCGCCTTCACGGCCCGCGCGCTTGGCCTCGACATACATGCGCTTCAAGAGGTCCGCATCCCCTTTGGGGTCGATGACGATCACGACTTCGTGCTCGCCGGCAGCGCTCTTGCGGCGGATGTCCTGGGTCACGAACAACTCGGCTAGTCGCGTCTTGCCCACGCGCGTGGTGCCCAGCACCAGTGAGTGCCCGACACGCTCGCCGAGCGGTAGGCTGACGTCCACTTCGTCCGGTTCGATGCCGTGCAGGCGTGGCAGGCCGCCCACAGACGGCAGCGGACGCACCGGGTTGAAAGGCACATCCCAGCCCGTGAGCGTGGACAGCCGGGATAGCGGGAACGGCGCGAACTCCAGCCGCTCCTCCAGTCGCCGTGCCAGCCGGTAGGCAGGCGTCGGCTCGACGTATCGGCGGAACTCCGGCCGGTACGTCTGCATCAGCCTATGGGTGTGTTTTTGTTCCCACAGGAACCCGCGCCCGATGAAAAGCCGCTGCTGGCTGACGGGCACGTCCTTGCTCGTCATCACGTAGCGCGACAGGCGGCGGATGTTGCGTCGGTAGCGAAGGATCACGCGGGCATCGCGGTAGCGGATCGCGCCATAGGCGCCAAACGCCAAGGCGCTGCCGACGCCCATGGCCGGGCTCAGCGCGAGCGACCATGGGGCCACCAGGGACAGAAACGCGGCGCCTGCACACGCTGCGACGGTGTATAGCTCCACCGCTGGGCGTAGCAGAACCTCGACCGGCTGTTTCCCCGACATGGTTTCATTGCTCGATGCCGGTGGCCGTGATCAGCGCCGGGTAGTGCCGCAGGCCCAGGCGATCGGCCAGGTCGTCTCCGGCTACGGGCGCGAGTGGCACGCCCGGCACCAGGGCACGCAGCCGTGCCAGCCCCTGCGCGGTCTCGACGTTGACCACCAAGCCGACCGCGCCGCGTTCGCGCAAAGCAGCGCCGCGGCGCTGCAACCAGGCCCGGGAGGCGTCGTCGTCGCCGATGACCACGAACGGCCGCAGGCCAGGCGCTTCGATCACGCGCCGCGCGACGGTGCCGGGCGTGAGCTTGGCGCTGCGCACCGGCAGCATCGCTGCCTCGTCCGCGGGTGTGGCGGGAACCTGGGGCGTCGGAATGGGCGGCCGGGCCGGGACATCGGCGCGCGGCTGGAGGTTGAGCGCCTCGTAGTACGGCAGCGCCGACGTGCCACCGCGATCTTCGACCACGATCAGCGGATCGCCGGCACGCGCTGCCAGCGGCAGACCTGCCAGCAGCACAAGCAGGCCCCGCAAGGCCAGATGGGATTTCGTCATGGGGAAGTCTCCTGGCGCGCGGCGAGCACCGCGGCGTTTGGACGTGCGCCCTGCACACGCGCGAGATGGCGCGACACGCTGCGCCGGTAGCGGGCGGCGGGCTCGCCGCCCGCAGGACGGTGGTAGCGGCCGATCGCGAGCAGCCAGTCTTCGCCGGACGTGTGCTGCTCCTTCAGGATTTCAGCGGCGATGGCGAGGTTGCGATACGGGTCCAGCAGGTCACACGCGCTGGTGAAACGGTGCTTGTGGTAGCCGAGGTTGATCTGGCCCAGGCCTGCATCGATGCGCGTGTGGGGCGTGGCGCGCATCGCCTGTTGCAAGCCCGAGCAGGCATCGGCGCGCGTGGCGAAGCGGCGCGACTGGCCGGCGACATTGAGGGACCACGGCCACGGGACGATGCGCCCGTTGCGTCGAACTCCGCTCTCCTGCAAGGCCACGGCGTAGAGCACGGTCGAGGGGATGCCCGCCCGCTGGGCGGCGAGCTGGTAGGCAGGTGGCGGAATCTCCTGGGCATGGACGGCGCAGGCGCACAGGCCGGTAGCGAGCACCAGTGCGCGCAAGAGCTGCGAGACGGAGGTGGCCGCTACGGCTGGCGCTGCCATTGGCCGTTCACCTCGCGCACAGCCGCGGGCAAGTCACCGGGCAGGCCCAGCGACAGCCAGCGGCCGCCGTCGTGGTTGAGGGTAATGCTGCCGCTGCGCACGCGCGCCGGGTCGATCTGCGCGCGCTTGGCCCAGTCGCGGATGCGTGCGTCGTCCTGGCGGCTGCCCACCATATACAGGTCGAACTCGGCACCCGAGGATTGCAGCCGCTGCACGAGCTGCCCACAGGCCGCGCAGCCGTCCTTGACGAACACCGCTATGCGACCGCTGCCGCGCGCGGTGCCGGTGCCCGGCCCGTCGTCGGGCAGGTTCACGCGCTGCATACCAGGATTCAGGCGCTGCCAGGCTTCGTCGTAGGCACGTTGGTAGGCGAGCAGCTTCTCGACGCGGCGTGCCTCGACTTGCACCTGCAGCTCTGCATAGCGCCGCCGTTCTTCGTCGGTGCGTGCTTCGATGCCTAGGGCAGACAGCGGGTCCAGGTTTGGCGAGTAGATGCCCAGTGGCCCATCCATCAGCTCGCGGTAACGCGCCCATTCCTGGGGTTGGAGGCCCCAGTTGCTTGCTACTCGGTCGTCCAGGACGCGGGCGGCCAGCGGGCGCTCCTGGCTCTGCGCATTGCGGGCGGGAGCTGTGGCTGGCTGCTGCGCCCACGCGGGCCACTGGACTGAAGCCAGCAGGAGTGCGGAAAGGATGATCGACGGCTTCATGTCGTGTGCTCCGATCAGGGAATCGCCACGCGACGGGTCTGGTCGCCGGCTTGGAACACCGCGGCGCTGCCATCGATTGCCTGCAAGCGCCATGGACCGACCGCATCACCGGGCAGCAGCACCTGAAGCTGGTCGGGCGTAAAGTTCCCACTGCTCGGCACGACGGACACGCTGAGCTGGCCGGCGCGCAGTTCGGCGCCGACGATGCGGAACGGCAGTGGCGGCGGTTCAGGCTTGGCGGCGGGCTTGCTCGATGTGCGCGGCTGGGTGGGTGTTGCTGCACGCGCGGCGGTCTGGCGCGTCTTGATCTGCTCGATCTCCGCGCGCAGCGCCTGAAGGTCGTCGGCGGCTGCGTAGCTGCTCAATGTTTTCTCAACCTGGGAAGCGCGTGCTTCCAGGATTTGGCGGGTGTCTTTGAGGTCCGCCGCCGTTGCGACAGGCGGACGCTGCTGGATGGTTCCGATGGTCTCAGCCAGGGCCACCGTCTGCGCTTCGAGGCGTTGCAAACGGGAGTCGAGTCGTTCCTCGTCGGCCTGGTCGCTCATAGCCTGGTAGCCGAGGGCCACGATGACGCTGAGACCGAGCAGCCAGAGCCAGAGCAGGCTTTGCACCACCACGGCGACAGCCGGGCGCCGCGAAGATTGGGGAGTGTTCATGGCTGGCCGCCTGGAATGGAGGGCATCAGTGGGAAGGTCTGCACCGCATCGGCGGCGGCCGGTTCGGGCATGGGTTCGATGGTCATGCTGTCGCCGGGCCGCTCGAAGCAAATCTGTCGTGCGCGGTCATCCGCGTGCAGTTCCCAGGCCGGACCAGCCAGGGTGAGCAGCGCGTCGCGCAAGGTCATGGGACCGAGATGCAGGTGCGCCGCCGGCAGAGGCAGCGCATACAACTCGATCACGGCATGTGCCGTTTGACACAGGCTGTAGCCGCTGCGCTTGAGCACATGCCGCAGCCCATCGCCGACCGTGACGCGGGCATCCGCCGGCATCGAAACATCGATGGTCTGCAACAGCAGGTCGCGCTGCGCCGCCGTGGGGGCCAGCTCGACCAATGTGTAGCGCCCGTAGCGCACAACGGGGATGTACTCGGGCGCTTCGGGTTCGGGCGCGGTCGAGACTTCCTCGAAGGCATCGGGTGCGTGCGGCGCAGTCGTTGTCGCGCAGCCGCCAGCCAGTACCGACCAAAGCAGGCCGAGAAATCCCGTCAGCAGGCGGCGTTCGGGATGGTGAAACCAGGGTGGAGAGGGGCACATGGCGCGTCGTCCTGAAACATCGAGCCCTCACCATCGCCGCTCGGGTCACGAGCAGCAGCAAACAATGCGAACCAGGCAGCGCCCGATTTCCCGACAGCCTCACTCCAAAGAAAAAGGCCCCCGAAGGGGCCAGTGAAAGCGCAGATCGGACCCTGCCGAATCAATCCCGAGCCAGCTTCAAGCCGGGATCGACCTGTGCCAGTTGGGCATGCGCCCAGCAGCGCACGAGCTGGCCGTTCTCGCCGAGGGGCCGATCCGCCACCGCCGCCGAATACTCGTCGGTATCGCGGGTGTCGTAACAGATGACCTTGATCTCGCCGGCATCGCAGCGGATGGAGTGGATCTGGCCGTCGGTCATATCGACCACGACCACCTGCCGGACGAGGCCCAGTTCGCGGGCGGCTGACAGGATGGCTCCTTGTTCGGCAGCGTCGAAGCAGACGAATGGCCATTCGTACCCGGCTTCTTCGGCGAGGTCTTTGGCCTTGTCGCGGTGGATACCCAGGTCGTATTCCTCCTGGGTGGTCCTGACGGTGAAGATTGGCATCTCGGACATGCCCGAAGCGTTGATGCAGGCGATGGCGACTTGGCTTTCGATCTCGCCTTCATCGGCTGGGTCGGCCGAAGGAATGAGGGCTTGGCCCTGGGTTTCTTCGTTGGCCATGTCCATGCGTTCGCGCATTTCGGCGACGAATGCATCGGAGGCCATCAGGCCATAGCGCGCCAGGCGCACGGGGATGTCTTCAGCGTCCAGACCGCCATCCTCAATGCGCTGTTGCATGAAGGCGGCGATCTCGGCTTCCAGCGCATCGCGGTCAGTCGCCGGCTGCGCCACGGACACGTCGATCGACCAGGCATCCACTTCCGCGGCGGTGTCGCCGGTCAGCAGACCCTCGCCGATGGCGCGTTCGCACATGCCGCGCAGCCGGGCCAGCATCTCCGGTGCGGCCTCGTCATTGAGCAGGTAGGCCACGTCCAGCGTGAGGCGAGCGTTAGCGACTTCGTGCGTAGTTTGGGTATGGGTGTTCATGGAAATCTCCTTGGAATGAAAAGAGCGCAGCCACGTTCACGGAGACCGTGGACGTGGCTGCAAGGTGGGAACAACGGAAAGCCGGCGGCGCTAGGCCGGCGTTGGCGTGGGGATCAGGCGGCGACCAGTTGCCGGGCCAGTGCGACCTCGACCGAATCACCATCCTGGTTCAGGACGTCCAACCCCGATTCGGGCACGTCGCCCGAGGTGGACTGCGAGACCATGATCTTCTTGGCCATCAGTTCGAGGCAGGTCATCTGCGAGGAGCCGGCGTAGCCGAGGTAGATCACGCGCACGGGGTGCTTCTGCCCGATGCGCCAAGAGCGGCGTGCCGCCTGCTGGAGCGAATAAACGTTGTAGCCGGATTGCATGAACACAATCGTGGGAAAGTCCAGCAAGTCCAACCCCGTCTTGACAAGCTCGGGATTGGTGATGAGCACGTCGATGCCCCGGTCCAACTGCTCGGCGATCCAGTCTTCGCGACGGCTGGCATCCACGCTTGCGCGCAGCACTGCCACCCGAAAACCTTCCTGCTCCAGCAGCACCTTCAGGCGCGACGTGGTATCGCGCGTGCCGGTATAGACCGTGTAGGCCAGCACCTTGCGGCCCTGTGCCTTCTCCTGTTTGCAGATGTCGATCAGCTCACGCTCCTTGGGGCTGATCTCGAACTCGTTGAACTGAGCCGGGACGAACGCCAAGGTGTTGCGCGTGCGCGGATGCACCACGGTCTCCGACCGGAAGCAGCAATCTGGCCAAGCCAGCAGCACATTGAGCACCACACCCAGCAAGGTCGTATCGCGTCGTGCAAGAGCCTGTTTCAGCTCCGCGGTCAGCCGACCCGCCAGATCGCGGGAGGCCGCGGCTTGCGCCGTGTCCATCGCGACTTCGCGGAACTCCTCGTCATACGGCGGCAGGACGTTGCCGCCGATGTCCTTGAGCTTGAGGAAGATCGTGAACGGCAGGATGCAGCGCAAGACGCCCTTGGGGCCGAAGCCCGGGGCCTTGACCGTGCGCACCGATACCTTGGTGCCCTTGGCCGTCTTGTGCGCCGTGCCGGTGCTCTCGGAGTAGATGTCCTTCAAGACCCCGTGATCGCGCATGAACGCCATCGCGGCCGAGGTCATGCTGCCGCTCGTGGTCGGGCGGTAGCCATCTTCGATCATCCGCCCCGGAAGGGCTCGGAACAGCAGGTAGAACAGGTCGTCCCCGTAGCCGCCCATCAGCGTGCCAGTCAGCAGCAAGGTCTTGCGAGCCTTCGCTGCCAGCACGCCCATGGCCTGGCCTTGGGCACTGCCGCCGTTCTTGTACTCGTGCGCCTCGTCGGCGATGAGCAGGTCGAACGTGCCTTGCGGCAGGTAGCGTTTGATGAACTCGGACGGCTGGTAGCCGCCTTCGCCAAAGCCGAACTCCATGTTGGCCATCGCACGTTCCATGCGGGTGGCCTGACGGTCGGAAAACACCAGCTCGCCGTTGCCGTCCATGAGGTTGATGAACTCATGGATGTTGTCGCCGAGCATCGAGGCCAGGAAGCCGTCTCCGAACTTCTGCATCAGCTTCTGCGCGGTGACTGCCCCGATGGTCGGGATGCGCTTCAAGGCTTTCAGCACGGCCGAGGACTGGTCGCTGCCGGACAGGCTGCGTGGGCGGATCAGCGTCCACAGGGGCGCTGCGCAATGGCTGCACTTCCTGCGGTACTCCTCGGCTTCGAGCGCGACCGGGTTGACCGGCTCGCCGTCGAGGTCGGTGATGACCGTGCCGCAGTCCGGGCAGGCCGCCACGTCGCCGTGGCGGGTGAGCCGCTGGGTGAAGACAGGCTTCCAGTGGAAGCCCATTCGCATCCTCACGCGGCCAAGGACGAAGAACTCCTGACCCGTGGGCTGGACATCCAACTGCTCACGCAGCTTGATGAGCTTGACGAGCGTATCCGGCCCGTTGAGCACCCACACTTTGGCGCCCGCTACCGTCTCCTGGATCTCGCGCCGCCACTTGTAAACAAGGTGCGGTGGCGAAAGCACCAGGGTGCGGCGGTAGCCTTCGGCGTTGAGCACGGCGGCCGTGGCGATGCCGACGGTCGTCTTGCCGCAACCCATTTCGCCATTGACGATCGCGGCGCGTTCGCCACGGTCGATCAGCAACTCGGCGGCGGCGTGGACGACTTCGGCCTGGGCCTGGAACAGCTTGCGCTTGAGGCTGGCGACGACGAGTTGCCGGTGCGCCTGCGGTTGGCCGGTATAGACCGGCGGATTGGCGCTGTTGAGGGCGTCGAGCAGTTCGTCGCCGAACTCGCTGACGAAATCCTGAAGGCTCAGGGTCAGAGGGGAAGATTCCGCGTCGAGCAGCTCGCCCTGTACGGGTGCGGCTTCAGCGGCATTGGTTTCGAGATCGAGGGACATGGTGATGCTCCAAAGAAAATGGGGCATGCACCACCCCCAGCGGGGCAGTGGCATGCCCCGTGGTGGGAAGAGAATCGGCGCTTGGCCGAAGGTGATTGAAGGTGCTGGCCTGGGTGGTCAGCGGCTGAACCGTGCTCAGTCCTCGGACGGCAGAACGATGACGGTGGCGTGGCGCTCCGCGTCGGTAACGATGCGAATGGCCAGCCCCGGATGGATCACGTAGTGCGATGCCAGCGATGCGCCTGATTGAAGCGCGGTGCTGTTGGCCTGCCATTGCTGGACGTTGACGTCGCCCCAGTCGCCACGGGTGTGGCGCCTGAAGTACGGGATCGGGTCGAGGCGACCCGAGCGGACCAGGCGGTCAATGCCTTTGCTGAAGATAAGCGCCCCGATGGGGAACGCCAGGTTCTGACAGTAGGTTTCGATGCGATGTGATGCCATGGGCTCCTCCTTGATGAGTCATTGAGCCACGACACCCCTGCCGGAGTGAAGTGGCTCCGTCAGGAGAATGAGGATGACGATGTGGGGACGTCAGATCAGGTCCCGCTCTTCGGGAAGCTGGATCACCGTGGTCTGGTGGTCCTCGCTGGTCTTGACGATCAGCGCCAGGTCCGGCGTGATCCTGAACTGCGAGATCATCAGGTTGTCCTGTTGGATCGCCACGTCGTTGGCTTGGCGTGTGGCCTCATCGATCTCGCCCCAGTCCCCGCGCACATGGCGCTGGACATAGGCTAAGGGGTCGATCAGGCCTTTTCGGGCCAGCCAATGCACCTTCTCGCTCAACTTCAACGTACTCGGTGCGAACAACGGTTGCTTGTGCGGCGCTGGCCGCTTGAACGGATTGGGGAACATGGTGTTTCTCCTTCGATGTGGTACAGCAGGACGGCAGCGCGTCCGGTGGATCAGCGGATGGTCAACACTTCGCCCCGTGTCGCGGAGCCAGGCGTCATGTCCCACGCGCGGATGACGGGCACAAACTTGTCGGTGAGGATGCGGGTCTCGGCGATGGAGCCGTCTTCGCGTTCGGTGAATTCCCGCTGGAGCGTCTTGTCCTTGTGGGTGTCACCTTTGACGACGAGCACGCGCCCCGTCTGGGAGCGCACAACGCCGGAGATCGCGCCCGCGGCCAAGGCCAGGGCGAGATGCCAGTGGGACAAGGCTCGCGCCGGTGGACGCAGCGACTGCTGCGCGGCCCCCAAGTGCGTGTCCAGCGACGGCCAGAGGCCCTGCAGCCTGCCAACCTCGTCGGCGAACTGTTCGGGCTCCATCGTCACGCGGAAGAAATGCTCCGGCTCGGCCGGACTGGCGGGGACGATGTATGGCAGGAACGGCCACTCGCTCGGAAGTTCCTCGGCTTCGACTTCGCCAAGCCCAACCTGCAGCAGCAGGTTGCGCACGGCCTTGACGCCATCGGGGGCCTGCTCGCGCTGGCGCACCCTTCGGCCAAAGATCACCACCTGCTTGAACTGCGTTTCCACCGCTCGGTAGATCCGCAGATCGATGTAGTGGCGTGTCAGCCAACCAACCAGCTCCGCGTCGAGCACGTAGCCGGGGACGATGAAGATCAGCATGCCGCCGTACTGCAGCAGCGACAGCGAACGCTGATAGAACAGCTTTTCGAGGCGGGCACGGCCCTGGCCTTGGTAACCGATGTTGCCGTTGACATCCTTGGACAGGTCGCCATATGGCGGGTTGAGCCAGAGCAGCCCGAAGGACTGCTTGGAGACCATCGTGTCCATCAGGTCCGCGTGCAGGCAGTGATCGACCAGGCTGCGGGCATGGCGTGCCCGCTCCGCGTCGAACTCGACGGCGAACGCCTTGGCCTGCCCGCGCCCGAGGGCATGGGCGGCTTCGGCGATCGCCACGCCTTCGCCGGCGCAGGGATCGAGGATGCACATCGGTCCGTCGCTGGGCATCAGTGCGTTGAGGGCTCTTTCGAGCGTGGGTTCGTCGGTCGGGTAGTAACCGTTCTTGGCGAAATTGCGGGCGAGCCGCGGGAACATGAGGGCCATGGAAGTCTCCTGGTTGGCGGGGGATGAAAGACGGAAGCACGCCGAGACGTGCCTCCGAGGGGGTCAAGCCGCTACCGCTTCCGGCGTCCAAATCTTGGTCGGATAGGGATAGGCGGTGAGCGCGTCACTGCGGATCAGGGAGCCCAGCGCCAGGGTCAGCGCCGGCACGTCGATGGCGAGCCGATGGCCTTCCAGCGGCCCGAGGGCGAACGGAAGGCGGGCCAGCATCTCGCGGCTTTGCAGCAGTTCCAGCACGGTCTCGCGCCAGTGGTCGAGCAGCGGCAACGGGCAGGTGTCCCGCACCAGCATCCACAGGCGGTCAAGCCGGTGGGCGCTGTCGCGCGGCAGCAATGCCAATGCGCTGGCGTTGGCCTTGTCGGGCTTGACGCAGCGCCGGTCGAACAGCCACACGTTGGACAGCGAACCGAACAGCGTTCGCCGATAGGCGCGCGTGATGCGCTTTTCCAGCCGATCGACGTTGCCGATGAACACCGGGACGCTGCCGCCCTGGTCGGTGATGACGTGAAACTGGTCCAGTCCCTGCTCGTCGCGCCCGAGGGTCAGGCGAGCGAGGAACTGCTGGACGGCGGTGTCGCGTGCCCAGATGGACAGGAAGATCAGGTTGCCCTGGTCATCGCCGACGCAGGCGTCGGCCATCACGTCCGGGCATTCGTCGATGCGGTACAGCGTGGAAGAAGTGTTTGCGGGCATGGTGGTGTCCTCGGATGAACGGGAACAGCACCGCCCGCTGGGGCAGGTACTGCCCCAGGGGGTGGAAGAAAATCGCTCAGTCCGGCTCGAACTGCCGGGTGTGCGGGTTGAAGTGAAGCGCCTCGTCCACCGCGGTGATCGGCGTGAAGCCGTCCAGGTAGATGTTGTTGAGGTACTGGTCGCGGTAGGTCAGAGCCTGCCGTGCCTGTTCCTCGGTGAGGCCGTTGCTGATGAAGTACTCCTGCATTTCCTCGTCGGAAGACACTTCGTCGTTGGACAAACTTCCTTCAACGACTGCCAGCAGCGAGGGTGAGAGCGCAGCCAGGATCGGGTCCATGTCGGTTCCTCCTGACTCAGGCCATCAGCGTCGCGGCGGGAGCCGTGACAGCCGTGGGTGTGCGCCGCCGTGCGTGGTAGGCGCGAACGCCTGCACGCCAGTCGGCGGACTGCTCCGGTGCGAGGTCCAGATAGGACAGCGGGCACGAGTAGTAGTACGGGTGCATGGACTCTTCCAGCGGTTTGTAGCCCCACTGGTTGCCGCTGCGTTCCAGCAGATCGCAGCGGATGTAGCGCAGGGACTGGCCCGGCGCGAGATCACGATGCACACCCTCGACCTTGGCGGTCATTTCGACCACGGACCACAGCACGTTACCGCGCAGTGCGTGAGCGATGACCTTCGCGCTGACGCGCTCGGTCTCCTGCGGGGCGATCAGTTCCGCGATCAGTTCAGACCGCGATTGATGAGAGAAATACCAGCCCATGAGAGGCCTCCTGGAAAAAGTAGAGTCGGAGGCCTCCCGCAGGGGGAGAACCCCGACGGGTGGTGAAAATCCGATCAAGCGGCGATGACGTGTGCCGGACTTCAGTAGTCCGAATCGCAACCGGCCGGGCAATAACCCAGTTCGATTCCGTGCGAGCAATAGCCGTGTTCAGCGTTCCAGTCCTGGGCTTCCTGCCTTTCGGCCGGTGTCGCGTAGTCCCATTCCTGTGCGATCTGCAGCGCTTGTGCGCGTTGGTCTTCGGGCAATCGAGCAACTTGCTCGTCGATCGCCGAACTGAAGCGTTCGACGTAGTAGTCGTGAGACAGTCCGCACCCCTTGGTGGCTTGTGCGGCTTCCGTCTCGCAGAGAGCCCGCCAAGCGGGTTCATCCAGAGCGGAGCGAGGGGAATCGCAAGCGATGGTGGACATGATGGAGACCTCCAAAAAGGAGCCGAGGCCTCCCCCGCATGGGGAAGGAACCCCGGCGGGTGGATGAAGGACACCGCGGATGCGGCGCCCATGGTCACGCAGGTTGCAGTTCGGCCTGGCGGCTCCACTCCTGCGTCTTGAAGTCCAGCGCGTAGCCCAGTTCGCCCAGGCGGGCGATCTGCGCGCGCAGGGCGCGGCGGTCGATGGTCGAATCCAGCTTCACGGACTCGCCCAGCGGCCACAACAGGCCGAACAGTGCGGCGTCGCCATCCTCGGTGCTGCCGGGGGCAGCAGCCGTAGCAGGCGGCGGCGCGTCCACGCCGAAGGGCGTCGTATCGATCAGCGGGTCCGCGGAGGCCTGCACGGGTGCAGATTTGGCGGACCTGGATGCCTTGGCGGCCTTGACCGGCGTTGTCGCAGACGGCGGCCCTTGCTCTTCATCGAGCGGATCGACTTCCTGCGGGGCGAAGCTATGTGCTTCGGCCTTGCTCAGCTTGTCGATGCCGAAAAGTGTCATGCCGTCCAGGTTGGCGCGCATCTCGAAACGCATGCTGCCGTCGCTGATCGGATAGCCTTTGAGGAAGATGTAGCGGAGCACGAATTCCCCTTGGTACTTGCCCTCGGGGTACTGCTCCAGTTCGGCATCTTTTATCGTGAACTTGCCGAGTTGGCATTCGAGCTTGCCAACGTTGAACTTTCCGTTGCGGCCGTGAATGGTGCGCAGCGCGAGCTGGCCCGGGACGATGATGGGCGTGGCCGATTTCTCGGGTGCCGATGTGACTGCCATGATGCTTCTCCTTGAGAAATAGGAAAAAGGCAAGGCCCCGTGAGGGGCCATGCCGGATCAGAACGAAGCAGCCAATGCCGGCTCCTGCTCCTCGACTTCACCTGCGGGCTCGCGCTCGGCGGCCGCGGCAGGCTGCTCGGCAGCGGTGTCGGCAGCGTCCTCGGCTTCGGGCGCGGATGCGTCCTGGGCCTGCGGTGCCTCGGCTTGCGCCTGGCTCGTGGGATAGACCTGGGTGCCATCGATCTTGATCAGACCGATGTGGACCAGCGTCGATTCCAGACTCGCGGCCGGTTCCCCGGCGTGCTCGCCCTTGGTGCGGATGTACGGATCGATCTTCATGTCGTTCAGACGGAAGGCGACCAGCACTTTGCGATCCGCTTCGATGGCCTGCACGCACCGGCGAACCAGGTGCTCGGCTTCAGGGGTGGCGACGATCGTGTCGAAATACCGATACTCCGGTTCATCGACAGGGCCGGTCAGCGCTGCGATGCAGCACGACAGGAAGGGATCACCGTCTTTGGGAGTGACGTCCTTCGGGCGGCTGAGGTAGCCGATGCCGCGGGTGATCAGCTCGTGCTGCTTGATCGAGGCCAGTTCGGCCCGGTCAATCAGTTCGGTCTTGAGCAGCCGGGCCTTGAGAGACCCGCCTACTTCGCCCTTGCGTTCACCCTTGTCGCGGATGAAGGGATCGGCGCGCAGATCGCCAGTGCGGAAGCGCACCAGTGGGCGCTGCTTGGGATCGTCAACGCCGATGTAGCGCTGGACGAGCTTCTTGGCCTCGGCACCCGAGACTTTGACGTCGAAGTAGCGGTAGCTGGGGTCCCTGGCAGGGCCGACCAGCGCGGCGATGGTGCATGCCAGGAAAGGCTGCGCTCGGCGGCCGCCCCTGACGGGCACTTCACGGACACGCTGGATGTAGCCGATGCCCGAAGTGTGGAGGTCGAAATACGATTTCTCGTTTGAAGTGGTGTTCATGGTGAATCTCCATAGGGATGAAGCGGAGACACACCAGCCCACGCATGCGGGGAGAGGTGCGTAACCCCGCGGTGGGTTGATAAGGCGAAAGCATCCGCCACCAGAGACTGGTGGCCGCTCGCGAATGGATGCGGTGCGAGCTGGCTCGGTCACGCAGTCGAAACTGCGCCGCAACCTCGAAGACCGATGGTTGCCTGGCATGTCGCTGACGACGTCAGCAGGCATGGGGGCAGAATGGCCGGGCCTCGCGCGTGCGACAGCAATCAATCGGCATCCGGGCGCTTCCCATTTTTTCCAGGCTGCCCAGTTCCGCCCAAAAAGAAGCCCCCAAAATGGGGGCTTCAAAGGGTATGCGGACATTTTTGACTACGCCGATTCCACCGCCGCCAGTGACAGATGCGTAGCGGTGGCGGACAGCTCCAGATCATCTGAGCTTTGCAGAATGCGAGTGAAAACGCTGTCTTTCGGGTCGAAGAACTCGCCGAAGTCGTCGCCTCCAAGTTCGGCGCGTGCCAGTTCCCACCAGTCAGCGAACGGGTCGGTATCCGGGTTGCAGCCGACGGCATAGGCCAGCAGCTTCACGCGGCCATCGGGGCGGCGCTCTCCGCGCTCGGCGAGGAAGTACACGCCCTGGTCCTTGGCCAGGGCGACGCGGCATTGGTTGGCGATGGCCTCGGCAAGCACTGGGCGCAGGTCGGAGCCTCTGAATCGCAGTGACATGGTTGAAATCTCCTGTATGGATGAAGAAAAAGCCCTCCACCCAAACGGATGGAAGGCTTGTGGGGCAGTCGCCGGTAGGCTATGGACTGGTCAGTCGTGCCGCTGGGCTTCCTGTCTGGCATGTCAGGCTGGAACCGCCTGACGTCGCCGAGGAGCTTTGGCGTCGATCACGCTGACGTCGATCAGGCGCCAGCGCCCGTCGTCGATGAGCCGCTCTAGCACGTCACCGAGCATGTCGAAATACACCTCGTCGTGCCGATCGATCAATTCACCGTCGCGATGCAGCTCCACCACGTAGGTGTCGCCGCCACGGTCGTAGAGGATCGTCACCTGACCCTCGAACTTGGTGGTTGAAACCGTGAAGCTGATCGCCGGCGGGGTCTCGATGATCTTGGAGGGCTTGGGATCGACCCAGACGAAGTCGCGGGCACCTGCATCGACCAGCATGTGGGTGATGCACCGGAACCCGTCGGGCGCGGGCATCTCCTCCAACTGCTCGATGAGTTGGCCCAGTTCCATGCACTGCGGCTCGGGAATGGGCAGCTTGGCGGGCGCTTTGCCGAGGATATGCCTCGTGATGGTGTAAGGCGTGCCATCCGAAGTCTTCTCGGTGACGACTTCCGGGGTGTCCGCGCGCAGGCCGTCGAAACGTCGCCGGGCGTAGGGTTGGACATGAACCTTGGCGCCCTCGCTCGGGACGGTGGTCACCAGGTTGGGGTCGAGCACCGCGAACTCGCTGGGCTTGAGCTTGACGACGATGGCATCGTCATTCGCCGCGACCACCTTGCCGTCGAAGGGTTGGGGATCGATGGCGAAGCCCAGCGTCGAGGATTGCGGCTGATCATCGAACACGCGGTACTTGAACGACCGCACGTTGCGGGGCACATGGCCTGCGACAAGCGAAGGCATCAGGGTCTTGATGAGAGAGCGATCCATGGGAATCTCCTTGAGAAAGAACAAGGGATTCCCCGCCCACAAGGGAGAGGTCCCTTGTGGGTGGATGGACGCGGTACGTCCGTAGGAAGAATCGACCAGCACGGTGTCCCGCACTTGCAGCCTTGAAGGCCTCGGCTGCCAGGGCATGTGTCGGCAACGCCGACGAACATGGAGCAAGGATGGCTCTGAAATGGGCGGCCTGCCCGCAAGAAATCGCACAGCGTCGCACCCGATTTCCAGCGCTTCGGACAAGAAAAAGCCCCTCGAAAGGGGCTTGGTTGGGTCAGGCTTCGTACACGAAGTAGTGTTCTCGCTGACGTGGGAAGAAGACATGTTTCCATGTATCGCCGCTGGTGTTGCCACCGTCGAAGACGACCATTTCGTAGTCGTCAATGTCGGTGTCCACCAGTTCGGCGCTGGCGACATGGCGCATGTGCAGCGTGCCGCTCATGCGCTCGAATACCAGGATCTGGCCGATGGCGTCGTCCTGGCCCATGGCATTGACGCAGGAACCGAGCTGGTACTCGAAGTCGGACGTGCTAGGGATGAGGTCGGGGAACATGAGGTTGCTCCTATGAAAATGAACCAGCCCGGCTCCGGGAGGGAGACGGGCTGGTATGGGGAGAACAAAGAGGAAGGATGTTGTGTCGCGTGGCTGCTAGGACTCGGCCAACGGCAGGCCCAACAGCACGGGCGCGTCGGCGTCGAGAATCAGGATGCGCACATCGGCTTGGCCAGCCAGTTCAATGACGTTCGCCAGGTCATCCGGCATGCCTTTGCTTCGGTGCTCCTGGCGAAGCTGCTCCGCACTGATCCCCTCGACGTGCTCCAGGTTCTTGCCCGTCCAGGGGGTAGAGATCAGCTTGATGCCGATCGCCGGGCTGTAAGGAACCCGGAACGCGATGAACAGGAAGGCCTCCGGCGTGGCGAGGTCTGCCAGGTTGGCGAGGTATTGGCCGGTTTCCTCGCTTATGTGTGCACTGCTGATTTCCCAGCACCGGCTGTAGTAGCCGGTCTCGAAACTCAGGCGCTGCACGACTTTCCGTGCTGCTTCAGCCGAATAGGTGTCGGCGACGTGGACGGGGCGGCCGTCGAAGTCATCGCCATGGATGGCATAGACCACGGCGCCGATTATGCCTTCGCCGCTGACACCTTCACCGGCATCGCATTCGGCCAGCACCTCGGCACTCACGGGTTCGGGACCATTCCTGACCACGGCGAAATCGCTTGTGACGATGCACGAGGATGAAATCAGCTCCTCGTCGGAAAAGTGCTGTTGGCTGGCGTGGATGATTCGCCAGACATGCGGGCTTCCGTCGTCGTAGCCGATGCACAGCGTGCGGACGATTTTCAGATTCCAGTAGCCGCGGAGAAAGGGATTGGGTTTCAGGGACATGGGAACTCTCCAGAATTGAATAATGGAGCCAATCCCCGCCACCGGGAATTGGACCCGGTGGGTTGAAAGTGGAAAATGCGTCAGTCGGCGCTGATCGTTGGCGTCTGGGCCAACCGTTCGGCGATGCGATGGCGCACATTCAGGCGGAAATGCTCGTCGGTGATGCCGGCAAGCAGGTTGGCGGCCTCCAGCGCGATCAACGCCGAGGCCTCTTCGATGTCGGTGGCCACGATGGTCTTGCGCAGTTGGTCGCCGAGTTGGAGTGCCTGCGAGGACGTTCTGAAGACCTGGGCCTCGCGGCTCAGGTAGCAGCCGTTGCCGCCGAACTCGAACAGCCTCGGTTTGCTGCAATGCCAGCAACCCTCGAACTGGATGGCGGTCAGGTGATGACCGTCATCGAGGCAGGAGGCGATCAGAAACAAGGCTTCCAGGTCGGCGCTGTCCTCGAACTGGTGGTGCTCGATGAGGTTCTCCAGCTCCCAGTCCTGGTCAGCACCGAAGTGCCCGGTCAGCCGTTCAAGCAGAGGTGGAATCGACAGTTCTTCGTCGTCGGGCATGGGGATGCCGAGTTGTGTGGCCAGGTCTTCCAGGCCATCCAGCACATCCGTCCAGCGCGGGTCATTGGTCTCGGCGATCTGGGCGATGTAAGCCTGTCCATTGCCGGGATGGTTTTCATCCAGCGCAAAGGCGCCGAACAGCGCCTTGATGACGGGAGTAACGCGGTCGAGCACGAGAACGCCCGTGCCTTCGTAGTAGTTGTTTGCCATGGTGGCTCCTTTCGGGGAAGTGAGCGGAGCCAGCCCATGCGGACGATGGCATCCGCGGGAATAGCCCAAGGCCGTTGGCGCCGGGCGATGGGTAAGAAAAATTGAGGGACATGGCCTCATGGGCGCATGTCCCTCACGTGGGATCGAGAGGACAGTGGCGTGCCGGAGACCGGCTCACCAACCGCTGTAGTTCACCAGCAGGTCGGCGATGACTTTGCGGCGTTCCAGGTCGAGACCGTCGAAGTCCGACAGCCCGTCGAAGTGGCAGCGCTTGAGCATGGCACCGCCCTCGCGCGCGTTGTAGAAGCTGACCATGGCGGACAGGAACATGCGTTCGCCGCTGCTCAGGACGCCGAGGGCATCGTTGAGCCGCAGCATGTCGGGACGCAAATCCCACTTGGTGTTGGCCTGGTTCAGGCCTTCGCGGGTGCCGTCGCCGAACCATTGCGGGCCGGCGATCTCGACACCACGCTTCCAGGTCTCGAAGAAGGCTTGGGGCGCGGCAGCGAAATGCTGCTCTTCCCGCATGATCTGATCGACGACTTCCTGCGGCAGAAGCTGGTTCATGACGTGATTCCTCCAGTTGGATCAGGGCGTGGCGAGCTGGGTCCAGCCGCCTCTTTCGAGCGCACGTTGAGCTGCGGCGTAGCTGCGGAAGTACTCGCGGGATTCCCGCGAAACGGGACCTTCGGTATCGTGCGTGCCGATGTAGTGACCGGCGGCGCTTTGCAGGACTTCGAGCGGCAGGAACTTGCCGCAGTAGGTCGAGGCCAGTTGGCCGAAAGAGGCTTGCTGGGACATGGACGGACTCCTTTGAAAAGCGGGGCCTTGTCCCTCACGGGATGGCAGCTCCCGCACGCGGTTGATAAAAGGCATCGACGTCACGAGGACGCGCGTCCGCAGACTTGATGCGATGCGGACTGGTGGGCAACGCGGGAGAGACCCGCGGCAGCCTGGAACCCTGGCTGCTGGCATGTGCTGACGAATCAGCGAACATGCGGGCAGCTTCGTGCGAGGGCCGCTCGGCGTCAGTGGGAAAACGGCATCCGACCCAGCCCCGATTGATGGGCGCAGAAAAGAAAAGCCCCGCATCGAGTGCGGGGCTGTCAGGAGGGTGCGGTGGCGCTGGGTCAATCGGGCTTGTCGCCCAGGACATGCTGCTTCCACAGGTCGAATGCCTGCTCGGGCGGAAGCTCGGCGAGGATGACGATGGGCTGGGCCTGCCGGGCGCGCAGCGAAGCGAAGTACGCCTTGCGGTCGGCGATGGCCTTGAGCTTGATGCCCTTGATGAACAGCAGTTTGCCGTCCTTGATGAACAGCACCTTGTTGCCGATGTCGCGGTTGAAAGCGGATCGCACCTTGCGTTCCGCGTGCATGGTATCGGCCAGCTCATCGACCAGGAAGTCGAGCGTCATGTCGATGTAATGAGGGTCTTCACCCTCCTTGCCGAGATCGAGAGGCGAAGGCGGCAGGCCCTTGGCGAAGGCTTCGGCCTGAGCCAGCAGCGCCGCCCTGCCTTCGAGCGCGCGGATGAACGTCGAGCCGCCGTGGCCGTCGTTGCGGGCCTCGGCGATGGGAGTGCCGTCGAACACGACGGTCGCGGTGAAGCACAGCGTTTCCTCGCTGGCGAAGTCGGCGACCTTGAGGTTCTTCAGCATGATGCGGTCTTGCTTGGTGATGGTGTCCATGGGAAGTCCTGAAATCGACCGGGTGACGACACGTCCCTGACGGGACGTGGCGACCATCCCGTGGGTTAGAGAAAGGAGGCATCGATGCCCCGGTGGGCAGCGTTCGCCGGTGAGATGCCGAAGCGAACTGGCGGGTGGCGTGGGCGGAACCCACGGCAGCCTTGACACCCTGGCTGCGGGCTGCTGCCGATACATCGGCAATGCAGGGACGAGAATGGCGCGGCGCGCAGGCTGCGTCGTCGATCAATCCGAAGCGGTCGAGCCCGTCTTGTGCAGGCACTGCACCAGCCGGTGGCCCAGCCAACCCATGCATGGGACGGCCATGGAGTTGCCGATCGCCTTGTAGCGCGGAGCGTCAGCGGCAGGCTTCCCGCGATACGGGATCAGCGTGTAGTCGTCGGGCATGCCCTGCAGCCGCTCGCACTCCATCGGCATCAGCCGCCGCACCCGCCATTGCGACCAGTCGCCGGGGCCGGGGTCGTTCCAGTCGTAGCGGAAATGGGCCTCGAAGTCGGGGGCCAGCACATGGGGCTTGTCAGCACCGCCGCCGCTGGTACGCAGCGCGGCCGCTACGCTGCCGCCCAGCTCGGCGGCAAGACCCTGCGGCCGTCCCCGGAGGGCAACGCAGGCCACCATAGGCACGCCGTAGCCCGGCTTGCCGTTGGACAGGACGGTGCAAGCTACCTGTCCATGGCCTGACTCGAAGCGCACTTCGCCGCGGTTGTTCTGCGCGAAGGCGATGGCGGGTACGACGCCGGCGTTTGCATGACTGTTGCGATGCCCGCCGGCACGCAGCGTTGGCGTCAGGTCGATCGTGGCATCCGCGCCGCTGCCCTGGGCGGTGAAGGCGATGATCGGCACGCCCTTGCCAGTGCCGTCCTCGCTGCTGCCCTTGCCGTTGTTGGCGGTGTCGAGGGTATGGGCGATGCTGCCGGCGACGGACTGCACCATGAACGTCTCGGTGCGGATGTCGTGCTTGGGACCCGCGGCCATCAGGCATGCCGCAACATCGACGGGGCCGGTGCCGCCGCTGAATCCGGCCATCGTGGTGACCTTGCCGTAGGGCTGCGTCAGCCCGGCGAATCCTGCGTATCCGCCTGCTGCTGCAGCACCTGGTTCAACAGCGCGGGCAGCTTCTTGCCACGGCGCGCGGCCCGCAGAAGAATCCCCGAGCAGGCCTGCGCGCTCAAAAAGTACTTCGGTGGGATCGAGACCATCTCCACCACTTGCCACAAGAAACACGCGCTTGCGGCGTTGGGCGACACCGAAATATTGAGCGTCGAGCACGCGCCAGGCGATGCGGCGGCGGGGTCCAGACACACAACCAGCGTGCGCCCATTTTTCCCCTGGTGGCTGGAGCGCACGGCCTTCTCCGGCCAGTGCCCCCAGGAAATGTCCGAAGGCATTGCTGCGGTCGTTGAGGACGCCGGGGACGTTTTCCCAGACGAGCGTTGCCGGCGGGCGGCGGTCTTGGTGGCGGGTTTGGTCGATGGCATTTGCAAGCTCCACATAGGCAAGGGTCAAGGCGCCGCGCGGGTCATCCAGTCCCTGGCGGGCGCCGGCAACGCTGAACGACTGGCATGGCGTGCCGCCGACCAGGATGTCGGGCGCCGGCACGGTGCCGGCGCGCACCTGACGGGCGATCGCGGTCATGTCGCCCAGGTTGGGCACGTGGGGGTAACGGTGAGCGAGCACGGCGCTCGGGAACGGGTCGATCTCGGCGAACCACGCGGCTTCAAGGCCGAGGGGTTGCCAGGCGAGGCTCGCGGCCTCGATGCCGCTGCACACGCTGCCATACAGCAGTGGCGCGGCCTGGGGCGCACCGCGAAGGGTGCAAGGTTGCGGGTTCATGTCGGGTCTCCTGTTCGTGTGGCCCGGGGCGGGCCGGGACGTTGATAGGCAGGAGAAAGGCGCCGAAGGCCTTGCGGCCTTCGGCTCGGGAGGAAAGAACCACCCGTGGGCTGGTGCAGGCCCGGTCGTCGCTAGAACCGTCTGCTCATCAGCAATCACACCCGGCGCATGTCGTGGTTCGCGTCGGCATCGTCTGGCGCACATCCGCGCACAAAGGGAGCCCGTTTTTGCGCCGGCGGGCACCGGCACCGAATACCGCTGACCGCGAAGGGTCTCCGGGTGGCTCGCGCAGCTTGGCAAGCCATCGGGGGACCCTTCGCAGAGGCGGGAGAAATGCAGATCAGCAGAACGCGCGGGAGGCGGTTCGCGGAGAAGCTACCTTCAGGTCCCGCGGCCGGGGATGACCAAGCGGGACGCGCACACGGACAAGAAGGCGTTGCGCGCTGGGTGTCCCGCAGGGCATGCGGGACACAGGCCGCGCCGCCGATGGCGGGCACGGCTCACGGGGAACGGGGTCGGTCAGGAGCCTTTGCGGCCGCCACTGCGCGGACGCGAGGCACTACGCTTGGACGTGCCGGATTCGACCGGCAGAGTGCCTTTGCAGTCGGGGTAGCGGCTGCATGACCAGAACGGGCCGCTCTTGCCGGTGCGCTGGCGCGTGGGCGCACCGCACTGCGGGCAAGCCGGCCCTTGGGGAACCTTGATGGACAGGGACGTGTTGCCGTACTGCGCTATCAACTGTGAGATCCATGCAGCCTGCTTGCTGATGAATACGTCCAGCGTGAGCTGCCCAGCTTCGATCATGTCCAGCGCCTGTTCCCAGACGGCGGTTGTCCCTGGGTCGGCAATCGCTGTGGGTACCGCGTCGATCAGGGTGAAGGCCGCATCCGAGGCACGGATGGCGCGGCCCTTCTTCACGAGGTAGCCCCGCGTCAGCAGGCCACTGATGATGTTGGCCCGCGTCGCTTCGGTTCCGATGCCGACCGTATCCTTGAGCTTCTGTTTCAGGCGCGGGTCCGAGACCAGTTTGGCGACGCCCTTCATGGACTTGACCAACTCGCCTTGCGTATAGGGCCGAGGGGGCAGCGTCTTGAGCGCCTTCAGATCGACGTCGGCCACCTGACATGCCAGCCCCTCGCGCAGCGCGGGCAGTACCTGGCTGCGCGCCGCAGGGGCGCCATCCTCCTCAATTTGCGGTTCGGCCAGCACCAGGCGCCAACCCTTGACGACGACCTGCTTGCCGGTGGCCGCCAGCGTCTGCTGGCCGCAGGAGAGGTTCGCCACGGTGCGGTCGAACTCGTGGTGAGGAAGGAATTGCGCCAGGTAGTGCGCCCGGATCAGCCGATACACTGCCAGTTCCTTCTCACTCATGGTCGAGAGGTTCGCCGGTTCGAGCGTCGGGATGATGCCGTGGTGCGCGGACACCTTTGCGTCGTTCCAGGCGCGTGAGCGTTGAGTGCGGTCGAGCTGGTCCATGATCGGTCGCAGCGACGGATCGGTCTTGACCAGGCTGTCGAGAACCGTTGGCACCTCGGCGAACATGCTTTCGGGCAGGTATCCCGAATCGGAGCGCGGGTACGTCGTGGCCTTGTGCGTCTCGTACAGGGCCTGAGCAATGTCCAAGGTCTCCTGCACATCCAGCCCAAGCTGCTTGGAACACACCTCCTGCAAGGTCCCCAGGTCGAACGGCAGCGGCGGGCCTTCCCGCACGCGCTCAGTTTCGACCGACACCACCTGGGCGCTGTCCGCGACGCGGATCTGCTGCGCGGCGTGCTGCGCGATGGGCTGCTGCAGGCAGCGGCCGGCGTCGTCGGTGCATGCTTTCGGGGGAACCCATTGCGCGGTGAAAGTCTGGCCACCAGCGGACAGGGACACGTCGATGGCCCAGTACGGCACGGACACGAAGGCGGCGATCTCGCGGTCGCGGTCCACGACCAGTTTGAGCGTGGGGGTCTGGACGCGGCCGACCGACAGCACGCCGTCATAGCCGGCCTGTCGTCCCAGCACCGTGAACAAGCGGCTGAGGTTCATGCCGACGAGCCAGTCCGCCCGAGAGCGCGCCAGTGCCGAGTAGTACATCGGCAGGGTCTCGGCCGACGGCCGGAGCTTGCCGAGCGCGGCGCGGATGGACGCATCGTTGAGCGCCGACAGCCACAGCCGTTCGATGGGACCGCGGTAGCCGCACAGATCGATGATCTCGCGGGCGATCAACTCGCCTTCGCGGTCGGCATCAGTGGCGATGACAAGCTGGGTCGCCTTCGCCAGAAGCGCCTTGACGACCTTGAACTGCGTGGCGGTTTTCGGTTTGACCTCGACCCGCCAGTGCTGAGGAATGATGGGCAACTGCTCCAGCGACCAGCGCTTGAGCGCCGCGTCATAGACCTCGGGGGCTGCCGCTTCGACGAGATGGCCGATGCACCAGGTGACGGTGACGCCGGAACCGTTGAGGCAGCCTTCACCGCGCTGCGTGGCACCGAGAATCCGGCCAATGTCTTTGCCCTGGGAGGGCTTCTCGCACAAGAACAGCCGCATGTCCGTCCATCCCGATTCCCGTTGTTCATGGAGTTGCTGGAATCGAGGATGCCGAGCGCCGCCTGGGGCAGCAGCAAACAAGCCGCATGCGGCGGCGACCGCTTTCACGGGATGGAATCGCTTGTACGGGAGGCGCGCGTGGCCGCAGGTGTGCGGATCGGGAGCTGCGATTTGCGGGAGCGCGTGGAAGTCAGTGGACGCTGGTGGAGCTATCCCCTGGGGATAGCTCCACCAGCGCATGGAGGGCGGCGAAGACGTGCCACCGCCCTCCAAGCTGGTTCACTTCCTGCGTTTGGATTCTTTCGGCGCAGCCGGTTCCTGCGCGGCCTGGGGCTTGGGCTCTGCCTCCTGCGGCTTTGGGCTGAGGGTCACGGATTCGATGCGGAACGGCAGGATGCCGACGCTGCGCGCATTGATCTGCCAGGTCTCGCGCGGCTGATCCTCGTTGTCCGTCCAGGGTTCGCGCTCCATGCGGCCGACGACCAGCACGCGCATGCCTTTCTGGTACAGGTCCTTCCAGTGCTCGGCGTCGCGGTGCCAGATTTCCACCGGCGCCCAGAAGCCGCCCCGATCCTCAAAGGTGCCATCCTTCTTGGGTACGGGGTTATCGAAATAGACGTTCAGGCGCAGCAGGCGGCTGGGTTCGTCGTTGCCGTTGGGGAATTCGCGGTACTCCGGTGGCGAGCCGATGTTGCCTTCGCCGGAAAAATGCGTGCTCATGGTGTGATCTCCGTGGTGGTCGAATACCCGTGCCTCGTCGGCGTCGGGAGCGTGCTGGATGCCCGGCGCAATCATCGATCGCGCATTGGGGCGGGAATGGGCGTGAGTCGGCGCAGGTAGGCGTCGTCCGCCTGGGCCGCCTTGCTGGCGCATTCCTGCGCCTGCCTGCCCAAGGTGTGCAGCAGGCTGATCTGCATGTTCAACGTGATGCGCTGCAGCTCGATCGCGTGCAGGTCGGCCAGCAGGTTGACGGGCGTGCTGGTGCTGGCGATCAGCTCCCGCCACAGCGCCACGCCCATGGCCGACCTGTCGTGCCTGCGCCAGCGCAAGAAGACGGTTCCTGCGCCGGTTGTCTGTTGGGCCAGTTCGATGGACAGCAGGTGGAAGGGGTGCCCGCATGCCTGCTCCAGCACCTGTCGCTGTGCCAGGGCAATCAACTCGTCGCGCATGGCGAAGCACTGGCTGGCCCAGGCCTCGAAGTCCCCTTTACCCTTAAAAGGCTTTAAAAGGCCTTTTAGAGAGGCTGCGTGTTCCAGCCGCATGAAGGCACCCTGTTGCAGGCCTCGGAAGTAGCGGGTCGGTTGGTTCGGATCGCTCATGCCGGCTCGTCCTCGTCGGCTGCGGTTTCGGGCGGCTCTGCGGTGGTGGCTTCATCTCCGGGCGGAGGTGCTTCGGCAGGACCGTCGCTGCGCTGCTGCAGGCCACGGCGCACGATGGGCGGCGCAAACTTCGAGCGGCGAGTGCCTTCCAGCACGTCCTGCGGCAGTTCGCCGTACTTCTCCAGCGCGGCCCGCGCTGCGGCATTCTTCGACGCGAAATCATCGCGTGTGCAGCCCGAATAGCGGTACTGCTGGGCCAGCGAGAACAGGCTGCGCAGTGAATGTGCGCCCTCGTTGAGCCAGCGTTCCAAGGTGCTGCGGTCAATGAGCGCGGTGTGATGGGCGAGGATCAGCTTGCGGGCGATGTCGTCGTAGTCGGCCAGAAGATAGACCGCGGCAAAGCCGAGCTGCGCGTTGACGAAGAGCGGCAGCTTGACCGGCTGCACGTTGAGGTTTTCGCCCAGGCTAAGCGCTGGCGGCACGCTCGCCAGCGCCTGGTCAACCTGCTCGCGCAGCGATTGCAGCGTGGCCTTGGTGTGGTCGAGCTTTTCCTCAATGCGCAGCATCCAGAAGTCGCTGTATGGGTCGTCCTGCTCCGAGCCCCGCCGCATCTTGTTCATCTGGGCGATGTAGCCGTTCAGGCCGACGATGCCCGGTCGCCCCTCGGTGGCGGCGCGGCCGTGCCAGATGCGGGAAGCGTGGTGGGTGTGCAGGGTCAGCGACATCGCACTGCGCAGGGAGCCGAGATTCAGTTGCAGAGGTTCATTGGTTGCCATGGTGTCCGCTCGTTGTTGGAAAAGGAGCGGCCAGCTTCGGCAGGAAGCGGAAGGCAGTCAGTCAAGAATCCGAATCCCGGCCGGCCCCGGTTTAGGGCGTGGCGGTTGCATGCGGCATGAGCTATCCCCTGGGGATAGCTCCATGGAGCGCCAACGAACGCTGCACGCCGGGATCAGGGGGGACAACACCGATGCTGCGGCAGAGGGTCGATCCCAGGCCTGCGACAGCCTGGCGTTGTGCCCAGCAGCGGAACTATCCCCAGGGGATAGCTCTACTGGCGGCCATGGACATCTACTTTCACCGCCTTGCATGACGACTCACTTGCTGGCGAGCAGATTGCGTAGCCGCTCGATGTGCTGCTTGGCGACTTCCGGCGGCACTGGCTTACCCTGCGGCTGAGGTGGCGGTGCTGGTGGTGGCCGCTCGTTTGGCGGGACGGATGCCGATGGCGCGTCTTTCTTGGCCCAGGCATTGAACTCGCCATGGATGGCGCGCTGGATGATGCCGAACAGATACCCCGCAGGATTGCGGATGCCATGATTGCTGCATCGCGTGGCCCATTCGTCCAGCACGGCCTGTCTCAGCGCGGCATCGACCTGCTGCAATGCCACCCTGGCACCTGTCTGCTGTTCTGCCTTCAGTTCCGTGAAGCGCTTGGGCCATTGCAGATCGCCCAGCGCGCGCGCCTGCGCGGTAGTACGTACTTCATTAATACGACTACTACGTACTGTACGGGCCTGCTTCGGATTCCGAAGATAGGCGTCTGGCGCAGGTTTCGCCTCTGCTTCGGATTCCGAAGACGGGTCATCCGCATTCCGAAGAAGGCTCGATGCTCCTTCTTCGGATTCGTGGGCGGCATCCTCCTGTGGATAACTCTCGGCGGCCGTGATGCCTTGGCTGGCGAGGCGTTCTGCCAGGACCTGCAGCCGCGACGGCAGTGTGCGCCCGGAGAGCAGCGGATCTTCCGCGATCTCCTTGAGGGTGTTCAGGCCGACCATCTGGACGGCCTTGGCCGAATGGCCAAGGGACTGGCTGACCAGTGCCAGGTAGTCGGCGTCGAGCTGCATGGCCTCGAAGGGCGTCAGCGGTTCGTCGTGCAGAACATAGAGGTTGCCGAGGATGCGGCCGGTCTTGGGGTCACGCCGTCGCCGCACCAGGCTCAACCATCTGGTGAGGCGCAACAGCGTCAACGCTCGGGCCACGGTTTCATGCGAGGCCTGCCCGGCGCAGGGCATCGACGCCAGCCATGGTCGAAGCTGCTCATACGTCGGGAAGGCGGTCACGCCATCGTCGTTGAGCATCAGCCGGAACACCTGCCAGGCGTTGCGCTCCAGCGGCGTCAGGCGACGGTCGAGGAACAGCCGCCGCGGCACGGTCTCATGCCGGTTGCCGCTGAAGAGGAAGGCATCGCCGGACGTGGCGGGCGTCGGCGCAGGCATGGGTGCTGGCGCACTGGGGTTGGGCTTGGGCACGAGGTCTTTCAAGGCGGCGTCGAACAGGTCAGCAAGTGCGACGGGGCCACGGCGTGGTGCGGTGTCGTCCACGGCCATGGCTCAACCCAATCCCTGATCGACCCAGCTTTTGATCGAGGCCCAGACCACCGACAGAGGCAGCGACATGCCTTCGGCCAAGTCCATGGTGGCGTCGAGGATGGAGGTTTCGTCTTCGAGATCGACATTCCTGCTGCCGGTCACGGCCTTCCATTGCCGCCACAGCTCCGTGTCCTGTTTCTCGTCCAGCACGGGGTGGCGGCCCTTGCGCTTCGGCAGGCCGAGGATTTCGCGGCGAAGCGCCACCTCCTGGTGGGTCAGGCCATAGAACCGACTGACCATCTCGGTGCTCGCGCCCAGCCTGAGCATGCGATCGACCGTGGCGATTTCCTTCTCCACGTCCTGCGCCTGCTTGAGCAGTCGCCGGAGCACTTCGCGGTTGACCGTCACCGAGCACCAGGAGACGTTAGCGTTGGCCAGCACGCTGATGAGCGCGGGATGCTTGAGGGCGTCCAGTTCTTCCTCGCCAAACCCCATCAGTTTGCACCGGCGCAGTTGCCCATTGCGCAAGTCATAGAGGGCCTGGGCGATGACGGCCTGGTTGAGTGGGTGTGGTGCGGACATGCTGGCCTCCCTCGCTCACATTCCAAGGTCCGCAGCGCCGGCTTCAAGGTCGAGCAGGCGCCGGGCCAGCCGCAGCAGCCGGAACAGCTTGACCAGCGAGGTGTCGCTCAATCGCTGGGTCGCATCACCCTGGCCGTGCAGCAGCGCCGGCAGGTCGATGACGATTTGCCCGTCGTGCAAGCCGACGTCGGCGGGACGCTGACCGGCCAGGCACGCCAACAACGCGAGGACGGCACGGCCCAGCGGCGCGGGGCTTTGGGTACGGGCCCGGCACGCGAAACCGATACCCTCTGCACGATCATCAATGCACTCGTCCAGGTCTGCCTCGCCCGCGATTTCGCGGGCGAACTGTGCGATGTGGATGCGCAAGCGCTCGGCTGTGTCCAGGCCGGGATCGATGTACCAGACATCGGAGATCGGATAGAGCCCGCCAGCCTGTACGGGGATGGACTGCAAGACGCTCGCCGAGAAGTCGGGCGGCAGCGCATCACCCAACTGATCGGCGACCATGCGCTGAATGGACTGGAGCCGTTCGGTCGTCGGTGCCGGCGAGACGATGTGCTCGCGAAGCAGATCGCCACCCGCCGCAGGGTTGGCTGGACTTGCCTGGCTGGCATCCGTGTCGCTCTCGCGCGTCGAGGGCGTTGCCGCAGGTCGGCCTGCAGGCGGCGCTGCGGATGCAGCCCCTGCGATGGGTGGCGCAGTGTTTGCAGGTGGGCGCGCGATGGTTCCCGGCTCCGGCAACGCAGGCGGCGTCGAGGGCGGCGTTGGGTCGCTGACCAATGCGCGCTGCCGGCTCTCGGATTCGGTCATGTCCAGAGCGAGCACGTCGTAATCGACACCCAGCATCTCGGCCATCTGGCCGATCAGCTCGTCCTGTACACGCTGCGCGGAGAACTCGTCGGCCTGGACGTCGAATTGCGACAGCACTTCCTGGAAAAATTCGTCGAAGTCCTGAACCAGTGGGTGGCCCTTGGCGTAGCGCTCCCACGCGAGCATGCAGGCTTTGCGCATGACCGACAGGCGTTCGACCTGATGGCGACCGAGACCGCCATAGAGCACGGTCGGGATCGCGGGCAGGAGATACTGCACCGCGTCGTTCATGCGGCTGATGTGCGACTGTTGTACCGGGAAGCCATCGGCGGCGAGGCGGCGGGCCAGCTCGGACTGGCTCAAGGCAGTGCCGCCTTCTTGCTCGTAGAACTCGCGCGCCTTCTCGACGCCGAGGGCGCGCTCGATGAACGTGAGGCCCCCGCGCAATTCGTTCTCGGCCAGGTGGCCGGTCAGCATGACGACTTCGCCGCGGCTGGGCCACGGCCGGAACAGGCACGATACACGGAAAAACCGCTCGTCCTTGGTCTCTGACCATAGTTCGCGCAGGATCGCCAGCCGCGTATTTCCGCCGTTGCGGATGATGTAGTGGTCCTCACCTGGTCGGCGAGTGATGGCCGGCGCCGCGTCCAGACCGCGCTCGCGGATGGACGCCTTGATTTCCTCGTAGGCCGGGTTGCGTTTTTTCCTGGGATCGTGGTCGTAGGGGCGCAACTGATCTAGGGTCACGACCATGGGTGTGTCGGCGATCGGGTCGCTCAAGGTCGAGGTTGACGGGCCGCTACGCTCGAACCCGGCCGCGAGTAGCTTGCCGGCCATCTGCTGGGAGGTGATCTCAGCCATGGCCGCCTCCCTGCGCTTGGTATCGGGCCTCGCGCTCGGCGCGGCGGATTTGCGCACGGGCATTCAGGGTCGCCCGGTGGTCGCTGGCCGTCGAGCTGGTGTAGATCGCGGCGCAGCCAGGCTTGGTGAACTTGAGGTGGCCGCCAGGCGTGCGTTTGACGTGCCAACCTTCGCCAACCGCGAACTCGATCAGGGCGCGAAGCCGCTTGTGGCCACGGGCAAGCTCATGTGCGTTCGCCATGGGACCTCCCGGCATCAAGAGGGTGTGGCGGACGGCCGGACACCATGGCAAATCGGTGCCGCCATTGCGGAAATAGTTCGTCTGCGAGGCCGCGCATGGTGTCGAGCGCGGCGGGGGCGACTCTGCCCGGCGGCTGGCGGTATTCGACCCGATGCACTGGCAATCCGCGCGTAGCTGCACGCGGATACGCCTCGATGGCCGGCACGTCGGTAGCCAGCACGCGGATGCCGGCGTGGTCCTGGAAAAGATCGCGCAGGGCCTGCTGGATCAGCCGTGCATTGGCTGACACAGGGTGGACACGATTGATGAGCAGATGCAGAGGTGGAGGCTCGATGCCCAGGTGCCGGTAGGGCGCAATGTCTTCGAGCAACTGCATGGTGCCGCGCCGCAGCTCGCGCGCCGCGAGGATTTCCGGGGTCACGGGCGACAGCGCGAGGTTGGAGGCGAGCACCGCCATCTCCAGCAGCACCGAGCGCGCACCTTGGGTGTCGATCAGCACTAGGTCATAGAGAGGCGCCAGGATCGGCAAGAGATGGCGCAACCGTAGGCGCCCATCCGGCGCGTGCAGCAGCAAAGTGTTCAGCTCGCCTCGGTGGTCGTTGGAGAGCACCAAGTCCAGGCCCTCGATGATCGTGCGGGACACAAGCAGCCCGAGGTCGCGCTCGTTGAAGGCCAGCAACTCGTAGATGCCACCAGGTGCGCGGTGGCCTAGCTCGTAGTACGAGGACAAGGTGGGCTGCACGTCGAGGTCGAGCAGCAGTACACGCAGCCCCGCGTCCGCGGCAAGCCCGCCGAGGTTCGCGGCTGTGGTGGTCTTGCCGACGCCACCTTTGGTTGAAATGATGGATACGACCTGCATGGCGTTCTCCGTGTGAGGATGGGAAGTCCGCTGGAGAACGGGTCAGGCCCGGTTGTTGACGCGCTCGGCGATCCACTGATCGATCTCGATGGAGTCCCAACCGACCGCGCGCACGCCCAGGCGCAGCGCCTTCGGGAACAGGCCTTTGCGCATCAGGTTGTAGATGTGGGCGCGTTTGAAACCCGACTTGGTTTCGACTTCATCAAGCCGCAGGATGCGGCGCTCGCTTGCGGGCAGTGCAGGGGTTTGCGACATGGCGGTCACTCCTGAACGCTCAGTGGCGTTTGTTGGCGTGACCTCCATTCAATAGACATGGATGGGAAAAGACATTGCAAATGCAATCTCCGCGATTGCACATACAAGATGGAAAACCTCAGACTGTTGCGCTACGCAGCCGGCGTCTGGCAGTGGCGAACTTGCCGTTTAGCGTCCGCTCCGCGATCCCCATTGCGCCGCTGTGATGGGCGACCAATGCACTGACCACCGCCTCCTGCGTCTTGAAGCTGGAGTACGGCACGCCCGAAGGCGACTGGCCGAGCATCAGGTCCAGCATGCTGCCGATAATGTTCAGGTAGGTGGCTTCGGCGCGATCACTGATCAGGCACTGTGCGCCAGTAGAGGGCGCCATCTGCTTGAGAAGCGCCCCGTGCTTTTCCTGCAACTCATGCAGTTGGCGTTTGTACTGGTCCAAGGTGGACTTCAGGGCCAGGCGCTCGACTAGCATCGCCTGCCCAGTTTCCACCGAGATGAAGGGATGGGCGATGCGCTCGCTCCGGGAGAAGAGGAAGCACGGTCGTTGCTCGGGATAGTGCTGGCGCATCCAGCTCTTCAGATCGACGTGGCGCACCGTCAGATCAGGGGAGTCGATCAGCGCGGAATCGCGCGTCGTGATGCCGTTCCGTCCGAAGGGCAGTTCTCCATTGAGGATGCCGTCGAAGATGCGTTCGGTGCAAAGCCGCAGCTCGTCACAACGTGGACAGTCCAACGACTGCGGCAGGCGCCTTGGCGACGAAATCGAAGCCAGGATCACCTGCTCGTATCGCAGCAGCCCGGCCCAGCGGATGGACGCTTCGATCGGGCGATAGAACACCTTTGATGTTGGTGCATCATTCTTGTTCTCGTGCATGCTCCGTCTCCTTCCAGGAGAAGAACTACATGACCGACTCCTTTGTCGCCGACCTCATGGTCGGCCTGTCGCTTGTGTAGGAAGTGGGTCCCGAAGGCCGCTTCGTCATGTGGTTTGAATACTTCTCACCAGTTCGCGCAACTGGTAGTCGTCGTGTGTTCGATGTGTAAAAATCATCGATTAGAAGGTCGAGCATCGGGACGTAGGCTCGACAGCGACGCTCACGCTATCAGGGTCGTGAGAAGTTACGGTTTCTGCAAAACCGTCTAGGTATGACCTGATATGCCAGCGGTCTTAGGAAGCGCGAGGGGGCCGCAATCGTCGCCCAATGTCCAGCCGGACGCAGCAAACCCGCACCTGTCATGCTTGCCCCGTCATCCTGATATATCGATAAAGAATCGTGTGTGGGAACGCGGTGGCCAGCGTGAGCGTTCTTCCAAAGGAGCTTGGACAGAAGGTCGCCTGTGAGTTGTGGTGCTGGCGCTTCCAGGTGGCATCCGACTTGTGCCATCACCAGAACCATCTACCTGGGTTGTCTTCGCGATGATGGATGCGGGCAGACAACCGGGCGTGGGTGATGAGTTCGAGGCAGTCGCCTACGACGATGTACCGATCGTGGGTGTGGTGTGCTGAGTGCAGCTCTATGGACGTCCGTGGAACTCTTTGGACGAATTTGTTGCCGAGGACGAAAAACAAGGCTACAATTGAGGTCTTCGCTGGCCAGCCCAACGAAGAAAGTGTTTGGGAAACAACGACTTACTGTCCTAGTACACGTCTCGTTTCCCGCTCCAATGAATAGCGTCCATGGAACTCCACAGAGAGCCATGGAACGCACGAGAAAAGGAGCTTCGGCTCCTTTTTTCGTTGGGGATCGTCCACGGAAGCTCAAGGACGTCCACCTACAGCCAGCCTTTTTAAGGCCCTTTTTGAGGCTATCATCTGCCCCGCAATAGGGCGGTACTTACGGAGGTGGCGCTGGCTGTGGGGCTACGATCCGGGCCCCTGCCCTGAGAAGATGGGCGCCATGCCACCCACGGATATCGCAGTCCGGCAAGCCCGGCCCAAGGACAAGGTCTACACCCTCAGTGATGGTCGTGGACTGGGGTTGTGCGTGAAGCCCGGTGGCGGCAAGAGCTGGCATTTTCGCTACTACTGGTCAGGTAAACAAAAGCGCATCGCGCTGGGCAAGTACCCGGAGATCAGCCTGAAGGAGGCGCGCGGCCGCCGCGAAGCTGCCCGCGCCTTGGTTGCACAGGGAACCAACCCGCTCAAGCGTCGGCAGCAGGAGGTTCTGGTCAAGCGCCTGGCCGAAGACCGGCTGTTCCAGAGCGTCTTCGAGCAATGGCTCACACACCGCAGCCTCGTCCTGCAACCGGGGCGCCAAAGTACGCTCGACCAAATCCAACGGATCTTCCGCAAAGACATCCTGCCCATCCTAGCCAAGCGGTCGATCTATGAGATCACCCAAGCCGACCTGCTACAGGTGTTGTCCAGGATTGAGGAACGCGAGGCACTCACCATCGCCGAGAAATGCCGCTCATGGCTCAGGCAACTCTTCCGGTTTGCCATGGTCAAGGTTCCTGGGTTGGACAAGAACCCGGCGCGGGATCTGGTCGTGGCGGCCATGCCCAAACCGCCAGTAGTCCACAACCCCTTCCTGCAGATTGAGGATCTGCAGGATCTGCTTCAGGCACTACGCAACTATCGGGGAACCCAAGCCGTTCAAATGGGGCTTCGCCTGCTGCTGCTGACGGGCGTTAGGACCGGCGAGTTGAGGCAGGCCACGCGAAACCAGTTCGATTTGACCCAAGGACTCTGGACCATCCCAGCGGTACATGTGAAGCAGCTGCATGCCAAGATGCGAAAGGAGGGCCTCACCCCCCAAGATGTGCCTCCGTATCTGGTGCCCCTGTCAACACAGGCGCTGGGGGTCGTCCGCCAATTGCTGGAAGCAATGTGCCCAGCCCAGCGCTATCTGCTGCCACATCGTGGCGATCTCAGGAGACCCATCAGTGAGAGCACCCTGAACCAGGGTCTCAAGACACTCGGGTTCGACGGGTTGCTGACCGGACATGGCATCCGGGCGACCATCTCGACCGCTCTGAACGAATTCGGGTACCCGAATGCCTGGGTGGCGGCTCAACTGTCGCACGTGGCTCCTCAAGGAGACCAGGATGCCTACAACCATGCCGCACATATCGAACAGCGTCGCCACATGATGCAGGACTGGGCGGATCGCCTGGATCTGCTGGAGCAGGGTAACGTGGACGCAGCGCGTGCGCCTGCGCGAGGCGTACCTGAAGAGCTACCCCAGTGGAAACAAGCCGAATCCGCCTCCGCTAATGTGGTCGAGTTGGATGGCGGCACCACGGTGACCATCACCATCTCTGCGGGCCATGCGAAGAACAAGGCCGGGTTGAAGGCTCTCACACCGAAGCCGCCAACAAGGGCATCCCTCCTGTCAGAGAGCGAGCAGTTGAGCATCTATGAATGCCCGACTAACCTTCCGCTGTCGATATTCGCTAGTTTGGCAGAGAAGCCCGAGGAGCAAATCCTCCAAGACATCCGCGCTGGCCGACTATTGGCCCTGCATCTGTGCGATAGGGGGTATCGCATCCCTGACTGGCAGTTGGACCCCACGAAGTATTTGCTGACCTTGGTCGTGCTGACTCACGCGGAAGACGCAGATGCTTGGGTAGTCTATCAGGCCCTCGCTACTCCAACGGCTCGGCTGTTTGACCGTTCTCCATTGGAGATCGTGACGGCGGGGACGATCTTGGATGTTGGAGGCATCGTCTGTGAGTCGTTGGTGGGACAATAGAGAAGGCGAGGGGAGTTGGCTGATGCCCGGTATTGTTCGGCATGAGTGCATCACAGCCTAGACACGAAGAGGATACTTCAGGCTGATATCGGACATTTGGTGTTATCGCCTAGCCGGCTCCAAACGACCCAAAGCGGACAGCTGCCGGAGCGCACGCTCTGCACCCTGCTGGGTCCGGTTATGCCTCGGCTTGTTAGCCGGACCCAGTCGCCCTAAGATCGAGTCGTATCAAGGGGATAGCCCACCACATGGTGCGCTGAGGATAAGTCGTATAACCGGACCCAGGGATCCGGCTATTGGGTAGTTAGCTCTCAGGGGGAATCTGCGTGAGCACTCATTACTTAGGGATGGGCGGCCAACTGGCTGTAATGGCCGAGTTAGCTGCAAGGGGCTACAACGTAGCTATTCCACAGATTGATGTTGGTGACGACGTATTCGTAGTGAATGATGCGACTGGAGCAATGTGGAGGATTCAGGTAAAGACGGCTACGGCCACTGAATCAAGGCGAGGGTTCCGCGCTCAGTTTCGCATCCGCGCCAATCAGGTAGAGCGCCCAGTGAGCCCGGAGCTCCACTATGCGTTCGTAATCCGCTTTAAGAGCCGCTAACAAAACCGGGTTGAAGGCTGGTTCGCGGGTGGCAAAATTGCAGCATGGCCCG
>NZ_JAKWJO010000009.1 GCF_022760995.1 Dyella sedimenti
CGGGCCATGCTGCAATTTTGCCACCCGCGAACCAGCCTTCAACCCGGTTTTGTTAGCGGCTCTAAGTGGTGGCGTCTCAGTTCGTCATCCCGGTGCAGGCCGGGATGACGGGAGAGATCACGCCAGTCCGATCAGTACCAGCAGCAGGTCGATCAGCTTGATCCCCACGAACGGCACCACGATGCCGCCCAGGCCGTAGACCAGCAGGTTGCGGCGTAGCAGTGCGCCCGCGCCCAGCGCGCGGTACTTCACGCCCTTCAGCGCCAGCGGGATGAGGAATACGATGATCAGCGCGTTGAAGATCACCGCCGACAGGATCGCGCTCTGCGGCGTGGCGAGCTTCATCACGTTCAGCGCGTTGAGCGCGGGATAGGTGGTGGCGAACGCCGCCGGGATGATGGCGAAGTACTTGGCCACGTCGTTGGCGATGGAAAAGGTGGTCAGCGCGCCGCGCGTGATCAGCATCTGCTTGCCGATCTCCACCACCTCGATCAGCTTGGTCGGGTTGGAATCCAGGTCGACCATGTTGCCGGCCTCCTTGGCCGCCTGCGTGCCGGTGTTCATCGCCACCGCCACGTCGGCCTGGGCCAGCGCGGGCGCGTCGTTGGTGCCGTCGCCGCACATCGCCACCAGGCGGTTCTCGGCCTGGATCCTGCGGATCAGCTTGAGCTTGGCCTCCGGCGTCGCCTCGGCGAGGAAGTCGTCCACGCCCGCCTCGGCGGCGATGGCCGCCGCGGTGAGCGGGTTGTCGCCGGTGACCATCACGGTCTTGATGCCCATGCGGCGCATCTCGGCGAAACGCTCGCGGATGCCGCCCTTGACGATGTCCTTCAATTCGATCACGCCCAGCGCGGAGACGCTTTCGGTGACGATCAGCGGCGTGGCGCCACGCCGCGCGATGTCCTCGGCCATGTGTTTCACCAGCGGCGGCAGGTGGCTGCCGTTGGATTCCAGGTAGCGTTCCACCGCGTCCAGCGCACCCTTGCGGATACGGCGCTCGCCAATGTCCACGCCACTCATGCGGGTCTGCGCGGTGAACGGCACAAACTCGGCGTAACCTTCTTCCAGCTGGCGCTCGCGCAGGCCGAAACGCTCCTTGGCCAGTACCACCACGCTGCGGCCTTCCGGCGTCTCGTCGGCCAGCGAGGCCAGCTGCGCGGCGTCGGCGAGGCGGCCTTCCTCCACGCCGGGCGCGGGCAGGAAGGCCACCGCCTGGCGATTGCCCAGGGTGATGGTGCCGGTCTTGTCCAGCAGCAGCACGTCCACGTCGCCCGCCGCCTCCACCGCGCGGCCGGAGGTGGCGATCACGTTGGCGCGGATCATGCGATCCATGCCGGCGATGCCGATGGCCGACAGCAGCGCGCCGATGGTGGTGGGGATCAGGCACACCAGCAGCGCCACCAGCACGGTGAGGGTGATCGGATGGCCGGCGCCGGTCGCCTGCACGCTGTAGATCGAGTACGGCAGCAGGGTGGCGCAGGCGAGCAGGAAGATCAGGGTGAACTTGGCCAGTAGAATGGTCAGCGCGATCTCGTTGGGCGTCTTGCGCCGCGCGGCGCCTTCCACCATCGCGATCATGCGGTCCAGGAAGCTCTCGCCCGGATGGCTGGTGATGCGCACCACCAGCCAATCGGACAACATGCGGGTGCCGCCGGTGACCGCGCTGCGGTCGCCGCCCGACTCGCGGATCACCGGCGCGGACTCGCCGGTGATGGCGCTCTCGTCCACGCTGGCCGCGCCGGCCACCACCTCGCCGTCGCCCGGCAGGGTATCGCCCGCCTCCACCAGCACGTGATGGCCCACGCGCAGTTCCGACGACGGCGTGAAGGTGATCGCGGCATCGCGATGCGGGCTGGCCAGCTTCTTGGCCACCACGTCCTTGCGGGTGCCGCGCAGCGCGGCCGCCTGGGCCTTGCCGCGGCCTTCCGCCAGCGCCTCGGCGAAGTTGGCGAACAGCAGGGTGAACCACAGCCAGAGGCTGACCCAGAAGATGAAGCCGGTGGGCGCCTCGCCGTGCCCGGCCAGCGCCTGCACCCACAGCAAGGTGGTCAGCACGCTGCACACGAACACCACGAACATCACCGGATTGCGGAACTGCCGGCGCGGCGACAGCTTGCCGAACGCATCGGCCATCGCCTTGAGGACCAGCGCGCGGTCGAAACCGCGCGCCGCATGGACAGGGGTATGCATACTCGTCATGGATCGGCGTCCTATCAGCGGACCGACATCAGGAATTCGGCGATCGGCCCCAGCGCCAGCGCCGGCAGGAAGGTCAGCGCGCCGACCACGATCACCACGCAGGCCAGCAAGGTGACGAACAAGGGCGTATGGGTGGGCAGCGTGCCCGCCGAGGGCGGCACGTGGCGCTTGGCGGCCAGCGAGCCGGCCATGGCCAGCATGGCGATCGCCAGCAGGAAGCGCGAGAAGTACATGCACACGCCCAGCAGCACGTTCCAGAACGGCGTGTTCGCCGAGAGCCCGCCGAAGGCGCTGCCGTTGTTGTTGGAGGCGGACGAGACGGCGTAGAGGATCTCGCTGAAACCATGCGCGCCCGGGTTGCCCACGGCGGCGGCGCCGGCCGGCGTCATCACCGCGATGGCCGTGCAGGTCACCACCAGCGCGCACGGCACCAGCACGGCCAGGCTGGCCATCTTCATCTCGTGCGCCTCGATCTTCTTGCCGAGGTACTCGGGCGTGCGGCCCACCATCAGGCCGGCGATGAATACCGCCACCACCGCGAAGGCGAGCATGCCGTACAGGCCCGAGCCGACGCCGCCGAAGATCACCTCGCCCAGCTGCATCAGCCACATCGGCACCAGGCCGCCCAGTGGCGTCATCGAATCGTGCATGCCGTTCACCGCGCCGCAGGAGGCAGCGGTGGTGATGGTGGCGAACAGGCCGCTGGCGGCGATGCCGAAGCGCGTTTCCTTGCCTTCCATGTTGCCGCCGGCCTGCAGCGCGGACGCCTGCTGGTCCACGGCCAGCCCGTGCAGCGCCGGGTTGCCGGCCTGCTCGGCGGCGATGGCGCCGACCGCGAGCGGAACGAAGATCAGCAGCATCGTGGCGAGGATCGCCCAGCCTTGGCGGCGGTCCCCCACCATGCGGCCGAACGTGACGCAAAGTCCCCCGGGAATCAGGAAAATCGCCAGCATCTCGATGAAATTGCTGAATGGCGTCGGGTTCTCGTACGGGTGCGCCGAATTGGCGTTGAAGAAGCCGCCACCGTTGGTGCCCAGCTGCTTGATCGCGACCTGCGACGCGGCCGGCCCCATCGGCAGGGTCTGCGTGGCCACCGGCGTTTCCCGGGTCACGCCCTTGCCCAATGCATCCGTCACCGTTTCCACCGCCATCGTGTGCTGCACCAGCGGCACGTCCACGTACGGCTTGAAGTTCTGCACCACGCCCTGCGAGGCCAGCAGCAGCGCGATCACCAGCGAGAACGGCAACAAGACGTAGAGCGTGCTGCGCGTCATGTCGACCCAGAAGTTGCCGATGCTGTCGGCGCTGCGGCGCGTGAAGCCGCGCACCACCGCCAGCAGCACGGCGATGCCGGTGGCCGCGGAGAGGAAGTTCTGCACCGCCAGGCCCGCCATCTGGGTCAGGTAGCTCATGGTGCTTTCGCCGCCATAGGCCTGCCAGTTGGTGTTGGAGATGAAGCTGATGGCGGTGTTCATCGCCAGGTCCGGCGCCAGCGCGCCGAAGTGCTGCGGATTGAGCGGCAGCCACTGCTGCACGCGCTCGAGCAGGTACACCGCCAGCAGGCCCGCCAGGTTGAACACCAGCATGGCGACGGCATAGCGGCGCCAGCCCATCGGTTGATCGGCATCGATACCCGCGAGACGGTAGAGCACGCGCTCCACCCGGCCGCCGGCACGCAGCAGCCCGTTCGGCGTGTCGGCGAAGGCCAGCGCCATGTAGCCGCCGACCGGCTTGACCAGCGCCAGCAGCACGGCCAGGAAGAGCACGACCTGGAGGATGTCGAAGGTAGTCATTCGAACCACTCCGGCTTGAGCAGGGCCACGCACAGGTAGCCCGTCAGGGCCACCGCGATGACGGCGGCCACGGCATAGATGACGTTCATGGGTTGAACTCCCGCAGGGAAAACGCAAACCGGGGCAAGGCCGCCGGCGCGGCGACGGTCAGGGGCGCCGGCCCAGCCGGTCGCAGATCAGCAGGAAGCCGATCGATGCCGCGAACAGCACCAGTGAAAACAGGAGATAGACGACGTCCATGGGGAACCGGCTCACCGTGTTATGCAACGGTGCGCATTGTCGGAACCGGCGCATAAGAAAGGGGTAGCGAAACCGCTACCCCGCGTATAAACCCCGTAAAATTTTGTCGCCCGCCCTGGAGGAGCGCACCCCGTGCGCGACCGCAGAGCCACGTCGTTGCCGCCAGGCAGGCTTGTCGCGCAAAGGGTGCGCTCCCACAAAAAAGCTCTCAGAGCCTGTTCAACATCTCGGTGTTATCCCAGCGTCCTCCCCCCACTGCACGCAGGGGGAAGAGTCAAAACATGCGCGCTCTGGCCCTCTCCCCTGCTCGTCCCGAGAAGGGACTCCCTACGGTCGCAGGGGAGGGTTGGGGAGGGGGTACTCTGTGGCCACACCGAGATGTTGAACAGGCTCTCAGGCCGCGGTCGAAATCGCGATGTCTTCCGCCAGCGGCAACCGATTAAGCGGGAAGCCCGCCGCATCCCACGCATCCAGGCCGCCCAGCAGCGGGCGCACGCGCTTGTAGCCCAGCGCCATCAGCGCCTTGGCTACCAGCGCCGCCGAGGCCTCGTTGGGGCAGTTGCAATAGATCACCAGCTCCGCGTCGAGCGGCACCTCCCTGGCGATGCGGTCCACGCTGTTGACGTCGGCCAGCAGCGCGCCGGGAATCACCCGCGTATCGACCGTGCGCGCCGCTTCCGAACGCACGTCGACGATGGCCAGGGTGCGGCCGCCCTGCGTCATGGCCTGGTTGAGCTCGTCCACCGTGATGCGTGCCATGCGCAGGGTGCGCAGCAGGCGATGGCGCTGCCACCACTTGGCGATGATGTAGAGCGCCAGCAGGCAGCCCAGCGACATCAGCGCCACGCTGCCCGCATTGGCCAGCGTATCGAGCACATGGTCGATTTGGCTGGCGAAGGCATAGCCCAGGCTCACCGCCACGCCCGCCCACAACAGCGAGCCGGCGCCGTCGAACAGCGCGAACGTCGTCGCCCGCAGGCCCATCGCCCCCACCAGGGGCGGCGCCACGGTGGACAGGCCCGGCACAAACTTGGCCAGCAGCAGCATGCCGCCGCGCCAGCGTTGGAAGCGCAGCTCGGACTGCTTCACGCAGGAATCGGGCGAGAGCGAGATGCGGCAGAGGGTGCGCATCACCCCGCCGCCGAAATGGCGGCCGGCCGCGTACCAGGCGAAGTCGGCCAGCAGGCAGGCCAGCACCGCCACGACGAGCACGCCGGCCAGCGGCAGCCGGTCGGCCGCCGCCAGGGCGCCGGCCACGACCATGGTCGGCACCGCCGGCACGGGCGCGCCGGCCTGCTCGACCAGCACGTTCAGGAAAACCAGCAACAGGCCGTACTGCGCGATCAGTTCGATGATGTGGTGCGCCATGGGAACCTCGGCCGGCGAAGCCAGGCAGGCCACAGATCATTGGGGCGGGCGGCCCCGAATGCAATCGATTTCGGAGCCGCCCGCCGGGCCCGTCAGTAGCCCACCACCTCGCCGTCCTTGCGCATCTCGGTGGCGCCCCAGTACACGTGCTGCCGGGGATCGAACAGGATGGCCTCGTAGCCGCCGAAGTTGCCGGTGCCCGGCACGACCTTGTAGCCGCGGCGCACCAGTTCCTCCTTCACCTTGGGGTCGAAGCCCGATTCCATCTCGACCGTGCCGATGCCCTGCGACGGCTCGCCGGTCGGCTCGGCGTTGCCGAAGTGGCGCCAGCGCGCGGCGTCACCGGCGTCCTGCACGTTCATGCCGAAGTCGATGATGTTGGTGAGCACCTGGATGTGGGCCTGGGGCTGCATGTCGCCGCCCATCACGCCGAAGGCCAGGAACGGTTCGCCGTCCTTCATCGCGAAGCCCGGGATGATGGTGTGGAACGGCCGCTTGCCCGGCGCGTAGACGTTCGCCGCCTTCGGGTCGAGCGAATACAGCTCGCCGCGGTCCTGGAACATGAAGCCCAGCCCGTCGGCCACCAGGCCCGAGCCCATGCCGCGGTAGTTGGACTGGATGATGGAGACCATCATGCCGTCCTTGTCGGCGGTGGTGAAATACGTGGTGTCGCCATCGAACAGCCGTGGGTCGCCCGGGCCGATGGCCGGGTTGGCATGGTCGAGGTGAATGTCCTTGCGGCGCTGCTCGGCGTAGCCCTCGGAGATCAGCCCCTTCATCGGCACGTGCACGAAGCGCGGGTCGGCATAGTACTTGGCCAGGTCCTCATAGGCCAGCCGCTTGGCTTCCAGCATCGCGGTGATGGCGTCGGCGCTGCCCACGCCCATCTTGCGCAGGTCGAAGCCCTTGAGGATCTGCAGCATTTCCAGCGCCGCGAAGCCCTGCCCGTTGGGCGGCAGCTCGTAGATGTCGTAGCCGCGGTAGTTGACCGACTGCGGGGTCACCCATTCACCGTGGTAGCCGGCGAAATCCTCGTAGCGCAGGTCGCCGCCGATGCGCTTGAAATAGGCGTCCATGGTGTGCGCGATGGCGCCCTTGTAGAACGCATCGCGGCCGCCCTCGGCGATCAGGGTCAGCGTGCGGGCCAGGTCCGGGTTGCGGAACACCTCGCCCTCGGCGGGTGTATGGCCGTCGATCAGGTAGGTGTGGCGCGCGTTGTCCAGTTCCTCGATCAGGCCGTGATGGCGCTCGAACGCGGCGAAGTTGCCCTTCCAGTACTTGGCCACCAGTTGGGTGATCGGGAATCCGTCCTTGGCATAGGCGATGGCGGGCGCCAGGTCGTCGGCGATGGGCAGCTTGCCGAACTTCTCGTGCAGCGCGAACCAGGCGTCCACCGTGCCCGGCACCGTGACCGGCAGCGAACCCAGGGCCGGGATGTAGTTCTCCGCAGGCATCCCGGCCTTGGCGTAGGCGGCCTTCACCTCCGCCCGCATCTTCGCCAGGTCGCGACCCTTGGCCGACGGGCCCGAGCCGTTGTAGCCGTAGAGCTGGTGCGTCTTGGGGTCCCACACGATGACGAAGCAGTCACCGCCGATGCCGTTGAGCACCGGCTCCATCAGGCCCAGCGCCGCGTTGGCGGCGATGGCGGCGTCCACCGCGCTGCCACCCTTCTTCAAGATGTCCACCGCCACCTGCGAGGCCAGCGGCTGTTCGGTGGCGGCCATGCCGTGCTGCGCGATCACAGGCGATCGCGAGGCCCAGGCCTGGCCGGAATAGCGGTCGCCGCGGCCGATGTCATCGGCGGCGGCGTGGCCAGCGAGCGCGCTGGCGAGCGCGGCCGCCAGCGCGAGGCGGCAGCAGCGCGTAAAGCGAATGGGGATCATGGAAACACTCTCTTTCAGGGTCGGTAGGTAGCGCGGCCCCCTCGACGGCCGCCCCGCGATGGACAGCGGCAGGCTGTCCCAACCACCCTGATACACCCATCGGGAACCGTCACGCCAGCGTCATCGCCAGCATGCGCTCGCGCATGGAAGTGCCGATGGCACGTCAGGCGCCCCGCGCGGCTCCCGCCACGGCATCGGCATCCATGGAGGCGTCCCCGGCGATGCGCCGCCGGCCGGCCAGCACCAGCGGCAGCCATACCAGCGTCAGCGCCGCCGCGCACAGGAACACGCCCTCGGTGCCCAGCCGCCCCAGCGCGATGCCGCCCACCGCCCCGCCCACGAAGGCGCCCAGGAACTGGCTGGTGGAATAGGCGCCCATGGCCGCGCCGCGCAGGCTGGCGGGCGCCAGCCGCGATACCAGGCTGGGCAGTGCCGCCTCCAGCAGGTTGAAGGCGGAGAAGAACACCGCCGCGGTCACACCCAGCAGCGCCAGATGGTCGCCCGACAGGCCGAAGCCCAGCAGCCCCAGCCCGGTCGCCACCACGCAGATCGCCACGATGCGCAGGCTCTGCGCCACCTCGCGCATGCGGTGCAGGCAGGCGCCCATCACGAAGGCGGCGATCACCATCACCGGCAGGTACAGTTCCCAATGCCGGTTCACCGGCAGGTGCAGCCGGTCGGCCAGCAGCAGCGGCAATCCCACGAAGCTCGCCGTGAGCAGCATGTGCAGGAAGAACACCGAGCCGTTGAGCACCAGCATGCGCCCGTCGCGCAGCATGGCCAGCACGCTGCCCAGCGCGGCCGCGGCCGGCGCCTTCCGCCGCGCCGGCGCCGGCACGATCAGCCACAGCAGCATTAGCGCGGCCAGGGCCAGGATCGAGGTGGCGGCGAACAGGCCGGACAAGCCGTCGATGGCTTCCAGCGGCGGCCCCAGGATCAACGCCAGCAGGAAGGCCACGCCGATGGAGACGCCGATGATGCCCATCACCTTGCCCCGGTTCTCCTCGCTGGTGAGGTCGGCGGCCAGGGCCGTGCCCGCGCCGGCGACCGCGCCCATGCCCTGCAGCGCACGGCCGACCACGATGCCCAGCAGGCTGTGCGAGCACGCCGCCACCAGGCCGCCCGCCGCGAACACCAGCAGGCCCAGGGTGATGGCCGGCTTGCGCCCGATACGGTCGGACAACAGGCCCAGCGGGATCTGCAGCAGCACCTGCCCCAGCCCGTACACGCCCAGCGCCAGCCCGATCAGCAGCGGGGTCGCGTCCGGCATGTGCTGCGCGTAGAGCGAGAACACCGGCATGATCAGGAACAAGCCGAACAGCCGCAGGCTGATCACGCAGGCGAGCGTCAAGGCGCTGCGCCGCTCGAGCGAGGAGAGTTTGCTCACGGGAGGGATCTATAGGCTCGGACTGGCCCGATTATACGTTTCACCCCACAAAACCAACCGTGGTGCCATGTCGCGGCGGATTCTTGCGCCCATCTCTCTCTATAATCCCCCGATACGCCGCCCCGATGCCCCCATGACCACGACCCACGCCGACACCCGCCGCACCGCCGACTTCGCCGCCGTCAAGCAGCTCGCCGCCGGTGACATGCAGCGCGTCGACGCCCTGATCCGGGCGCGGCTGTCCTCCAACGTGGTGCTGATCAACCAGATCGCCGATCACATCATCGCCGGCGGCGGCAAGCGCCTGCGCCCGATGCTGCACGTGCTGGCGGCGAACGCGGCCGGCTACCGCGGCGAGCACCACATCAAGCTGGCGGCGGTGATCGAGTTCATCCACACCTCCACCCTGCTGCACGACGACGTGGTGGACGAGTCGGACCTGCGCCGCGGCCGCAAGACCGCCAACGCGCTGTGGGGCAACGCCGCCAGCGTGCTGGTGGGCGATTTCCTCTACTCGCGCTCGTTCCAGATGATGGTCGAGGTGGACGACATGCGCATCATGCGCATCCTGGCCGACACCACCAACACCATCGCCGAGGGCGAGGTGCTGCAGCTGCTCAACATCGGCAACGCCGACGTGGACGAGGCCGCCTACCTGGCGGTGATCGAGCGCAAGACCGCCGTGCTGTTCGCCGCCGCCACCGAGCTGGGCGGCCTGCTCGGCGGCCTGCCTGCCGAGCACGTCGCCGCGCTGCGCCGCTACGGCATGGAGCTGGGCTACGCCTTCCAGATCGCCGACGACCTGCTGGACTACGTCAGCGATGCCGGCACCCTGGGCAAGAACATCGGCGACGACCTCGCCGAGGGCAAGCCGACCCTGCCACTGATCTATGCGCTGCAGAAGGTGGGCGAGGAACAGCGCCTGTCGCTGCGCCACGCCATCGAGCATGGCGGACTGGATTCGCTGGACCATATCGTCACCGCCATCCGCGACTCCGGCGCGCTGGAACGCACCCACGAGCGCGCCGTGCGCCACGCCAGCGCCGCCCGCGACGCCCTGCGCGTGCTGGCGGATTCGCCTTGGCGCGAGGCGATGGAGACGCTGGCGGATTATTCAGTGCAAAGGACGTTTTGAGAGCGGGGGTGGGAGATGGTTACCTCAGGTGGCAGGTTTTTGCGTCCCCGCCACCCAGCCCCCAGCCTCCTCACGGCGTCCCGCTGAACGCCCCGCGCAACCAATCCCGCATCAACCGATAGCTGCGCTGCGCCGCGCGCTCGTCATACGCGCAGCCCGGCGAGTGCTGATCGGTCTCGGTGAAGCAATGCACCGCGTTGCCCAGCACCACGAACTGCCAGTCGGCCTTGCTGCCACGCATCTCGTCCATGAACTTGTCGGCGTCGGGCATGGTGCCCTTGTCGTCGGCGCCGTTCATCACCAGCACGCGCGCCTTGATCTGCCGGGCCAGGGTGGGGTCGTCGGTCTGCAGGGCGCCGTGGAAGGACACCACCGCCGCCACGTCCGCGCCGCTGCGGGCCAGGTCGAGCACCGCCGAGCCGCCGAAGCAGAAGCCGATCGCGGCCAGCCTGGCGAGGTCGATCGGCGCGTCCTTGGCCTGCGCCTTGAGCTGTTCCAGGGCCAGGTCGACGCGCTTGCGCATCAGCGCGCGGTCGCCGTACAGCGGCTTCACCGCCGCCATCGCCTGCTGGTCGCTGGCGGGGCGCACCGTGGCGCCGTACATGTCGGTGACCAGGATCACGTAGTCCTTGCCGGCGATGCCCTCGGCCTTCTTCACGGCCAGGTCGTTGACGCCGTACCAGTTGGGCACCATCACCAGGCCGGGACGCTTGGCGGCGACGGCATCGTCGTAGACCAGCACGCTGTGGAAGGTGGTGCCGTCCTGGGTCCATTCCACCGGCTTGTGCACCATCTTGGCCTGCGCGGCGAAGGCCGCACCGGAAAACAGCAGCGCACAGCAAAGTCGGGCGATACGCATGAGCTTCACTCCTTCGGGATGGCGGGGATGAAACGCTTCACCGGCCGGCCGCATGCGCGGCCAGACGATGCTTGATCGGTGCCAGGCGGTCCAGCAGGCGCACGCCCAGGCCGCGTGCGGCGACCAGCGGCGCGGCGCGCCAGCCATAGATGCGCGCCAGCGCATCGAAGCCGAGCGCGTCCAGCGTGTCGGCGCTGCGCCGGCGGCGCGTATAGCGACGCAGCACGTGCGGCGCGGCGATATCCTGCCCCGCCGCGCGCGCGGCCAGCAGCACGTCGCGCAATTCGGCCACGTCGCGCAGGCCCAGGTTGACGCCCTGCCCGGCCAGCGGATGCACCGCGTGCGCGGCATCGCCAAGCAGGACGAGACGCTCGGCCTGGTAATTCGCCGCCAGTTGCAGGCGCAGCGGGAACGCGGCGCGGCGCGTGGCGCCGATGATGCGGCCCAGGCGGAAGTCGCTGGCCACGCCCAACTCGTCCAGGAAAGTCCGGTCATCCAAGGCCATCACCCGTTGCGCCTCGTGCTCGGGCAACGACCACACGATGGAGCTGCGCCCGTCGGCCAGCGGCAGCAGGGCCAGCGGGCCGGTGTCCAGGAAACGCTGCCAGGCGGTGCCTTCGTGCGGGCGCTCGGTGGCGACATGGGCCACCACGCCGCGCTGCGCGTAGTCGCGGCCCCGCGTGCCGATGCCGGCCAGGGTGCGCAGCGGCGAGTCGGCGCCATCGGCAGCCACCAGCAGGCGCGAGGAAAGCGTGTCGGCCTCCGCGCCGGACAGGGCCAGTTGCACGCGGTCTTCCTGCACCTCGTAGCCCTGGACCTGCGCCGGGCATATGCGGCGCACACCGGAAGCCTCCAGCGCCTGCCACAGGCGCCACTGCACCAGGCTGTTCTCCACGATGTGGCCGAGCAGGTCGCGACCTTCGTCCGCCGCGTCGAAATCGATCGCCGCACCGCTCGCGGCATCCCAGACATGCATGCGCGCGTAGGGGCCCGAGCGGGCATCGCGTATGGACGTCCATACGTCCAGCATGTCCAGCAAGGCGATCGACGAGGGCGCCAGGCCGACCACGCGCAGGTCCAGCTCGTCGTCCGGCGACCACGCCGCCGGTTCGCGCGCCTCGACCAGCGCCGTGGCGAACCCCGCACGCGCCAGCGCCAGCGCCGTGGCGGCGCCGACCATGCCGCCGCCGACCACCGCCACGTCCAGCGCAGGTCCGCGGCGGCGCACCGGCTCACCGCGCAAGGTCGTTACCGCGCTCATGGCAGGCGCTCCAGCACGGCGCGCGGCGGTGCGGCGCGGAAACCCATGCCGCGCCGCGCCAGCCATTGCTGCAGTGGCGGCACGCGGTCGAACGCCAGCATCGCCAGCGAGCGCAGCGGCGCCAACAGGGGCTGCGGCAGGCAAGCTAGTTGGATCAGCCCATGGCTCATCGCCATCGTCCCTTCGCGATCGGCGGCACGGCGCTGCGCGTAGTCCGCCAGCAGTTCCTCCGCGCCCGGGTCCGTGGCATCGGCGACCAGCTCGGCCAGGGTGAGCGCATCGCGCAAGCCTAGGTTGAAGCCTTGCGCGCCGATGGGATGGATGGTCTGCGCCGCATTGCCCACCAGCACCGCGCGCGCGGCCACCAGCTCGCGCGCGGCCACGCGCTGGATGGCATACGGATGCCGCCGCCCAGGCCGGCTGAGCCGTCCCAGGCGCCAGCCGAAGCGTTGCTGCGCAAGTTCGACGAAGGCCTCGTCGTCCATCGCCGCCACCGCCTCGGCCTGGCCGGCGGACACCGTCAGCACCAGTCCGCAACGGCGCCCGGCCAACGGCAGCAACGCCACCGGACCTTCGTCCGCGAAGCGTTCGTAGGCCCGTCCGGCATGGTCGCGTTCCGGCGTCACCGTGCAGACGAACAATGTCTGTCCGTAATCATGGCGCTCGACGCCGATGCCCAGCCGCTCGCGTACGAACGAACCGGTGCCGTCCGCGCCCACCAGCAAGGGCGTGCTGATCTCAACCGGCCCCTCGTGCGCCTGGATGCGTACGCGCCAGCCGTCCGCTTCCGCCTCCAGCGTCTCCACGCGGGCCGGTGCCAGCCGGCGCAACCGCGTGCATTGGTCGAGCCGGCGCAGCAGGGCCGCGCCCAGTTCGCGCGCGGGCAGGGTCCAGCCCAGGGCATCGACCCCATGCCTGGCGGCATCCAGCCGCACGCTGCCGAACTCGCCGGCACGCGTGACGTGGATATGGCGGATCGGCGTGGCCTGCGCCGAGGCGTGCGCCCATACGCCGATCGCCCCGAGTCCGTTCACGGTGGCGCGGGCCAGGGCCAGGTTGCGCTCGTCGTAGCTGGGCTGCTCGCCGATGCGCGGCGCGGCGGCCTCGACCATCACTGCGTCGATGCCCGCCGCATCCAGGGCGATCGCCAGGCTGGCGCCGACCAGGCCGCCGCCGACGATGAGCACCGGCCGCCGGGAGGTCGCGCCGGAGGGATAGGATGGAGTCGTCATGGGCCGGCATGATACGCGCTGCGGCGGCCAGGCCCTATCCAGTTGCGATAGACTGGCGGTCTGCCCTTGGCGCAACACTCTGGAGCAATTCATGGCTACGACGCAAAACCAGCGGCTCGGCATCTTCCTGGCCCTCGCCCTGGTCATGGCCGCCACCCGCGTGCACCTTTCGCTGTTCCATCACGACGTGTGGGACGCCTCGTGGGGCATCTTCTTCCTGGCCGGCTTCTGGCTGCGCGGCTCGGCGCGCTGGGCCTTCCCCCTGCTGATGGTCGAGGCGGTGCTGGTGGACTACGTAGTCATCAACAGCCAGGGCATCGATTTCTGGAACCACTACTGCGTGTCGGCGGCCTACTGGTTCCTGGTGCCCGCGTATTTCGCGCTGTGGGCGGCCGGCAGCTGGCTGGCGGACCGCCGTCCGGGCCTGAACCTGCGCGGCCTCGGCCAGGCCGCCGTGGCATTTCTGGCCGGCTGGGCCGCCTGCTACGTGCTCACCAACGGCAGCTTCTACTGGCTGAGCCATAGTGTGCCGCAGCCGCGCAGCGTGGGCGCGTGGCTGGCCAACCTCGGCGACTGGTACCTGTTCTTCCTCGAGGCCACCGCGCTGTACGTCGCGCTCGGCCTGGTGGTGCACGCCTTCGCCGTGCAGCTGTCGCGCACGCTCGGCCACGCTGGCGGCCATTCCAAGCTGTCGCGCTGAGGCGGCGCGTGGGCAACCGCCTTTCGAAGATCTACACCCGCACCGGCGACGACGGCAGCACCGGCCTGGGCGATGGCTCGCGCGTCGCCAAGGATTCGCCGCGGGTCGGCGCCTATGGCACGGTGGACGAGCTCAACAGCACCATCGGCATGGTGCTGGCCGCCGATGGCGTGCCCGACGACGTGCGCGAAACACTGACCCAGGTGCAGCACGACCTGTTCGACCTGGGCGGCGAGCTGTGCATTCCCGGCATGGCCATGGTGGATGATGGCGACATCGAGCGGCTGGAACAGGTGCTCGACGGCTTCAACGATCCGCTGCCTCCGCTGAAGGATTTCATCCTGCCCGGCGGCGGCATGGCCGCCTCGTGCTGCCATCTCGCCCGCACCGTCTGCCGCCGCGCCGAGCGCGAGGTGATCGCGCTCGGCCGCGTGGAAGAGGTGCGCCCGCAGGCGCAGCGCTACCTCAACCGCCTTTCCGACCTGCTGTTCGTGATTTCCCGCGTGCTGGCCCGCGCCAGCGGCCACGGCGAGGTGCTGTGGCAGCACGAGCGCCGCCGCAAGCCCAAGGACTGAGAGCCGAGCATGCTGCGGCTCTACACCCACGCCCATTGCCTGCAGCACGATCCGGGCCCGGACCAGCCCGAATCGCCCGCGCGCCTGCGCGCCGTGCTGCAGGCGCTGGACCAGGACCGCTTCGCCGCGCTGGACCGCATCGAGGCGCCCCGCGCCACCCGCGAGCAACTGCTGCGCGTGCATACGCCGCAGCACGTCGATCGCATCCTGGGTACCGTTCCCCCCAGCGGCACCGTGCGCCTGGACGAGGACACCCTGATGTCCCCCGGTTCCGCCGAGGCCGCCCTGCGCGCGGCCGGCGCGATGGTGGCGGCGGTCGATGCCGTGCTGGACCGGGGCGGCAAGGCGTTCTGCGCCGTGCGCCCGCCCGGCCACCACGCCACGCCCGACCGCGCCATGGGCTTCTGCCTGTTCAACAACGTGGCGGTCGGCGCCGCCCATGCCATCGCCGCGCACGGCCTCAAGCGCGTGGCCATCGCCGACTTCGACGTGCACCACGGCAACGGCACCCAGGACATCTTCGCCAGCGAATCCCGCGTGCTGTTCGTCTCCAGCCACCAGATGCCGCTGTATCCGGACACCGGCCGGGAAGACGAGCGCGGCGTGGGCAATATCGTCAACGCGCCGCTCTCGCCGGGCGACGGTTCCTACGCATTCCGCGAACTGTGGGACGGCGCGCTGCTGCCGCGCCTGCATGCCTTCAAGCCACAGCTGGTGCTGGTCTCGGCCGGCTTCGACGCACACCGCAACGATCCCCTGGCGGACCTGCGCCTGGGCAGCGAGGACTACGCCTGGATCACCGGCCGCCTGCGCGACCTGGCCGACGCCCACGCCAACGGCCGCCTGGTCTCCACCCTCGAAGGGGGCTACAACCTGCTGGCCCTGGCCACCAGCGTGGCGGCCCACGTCACCGAGCTGCTGGAAGCCTGACGACCGACCCGGCTCAGCCGGGCAGGAAATCCAGCGCCACCGAGTTGATGCAGTAGCGCAGGCCGGTCGGCTTGGGACCATCCGGAAAGACGTGCCCCAGGTGGGAGTCGCAGGCGGCGCAGCGTACTTCCGTGCGGCGCATGCCATGGCTGTCGTCCTGGTGCAGGGTCACGGCCGCGCGCATCAGGGGCTGGAAGAAGCTCGGCCAGCCGGAGCCGGAGTCGTACTTGCTTTCCGAGGCGAACAGCCGGGCCCGGCATGCCGCGCACAGGTAGGTGCCGGCCGCCTTGTGCCGGTACCACTTGCCGCTGAACGGCGGCTCGGTGGCCGAGCAGCGGCAGACGGCGTACTGCTCCGGGGTCAGGCGGGCACGCCATTCGGCATCGGTCTTGTCGATCTTCTGCTCACTCATGCTGAATCCTCGTCCCGGTTCTGGTCGCTGGATGGGCCGTCCAACTGCCGTCCATGGGGGCTTTCTGCTAGCTTTACGAGCCTCCCAGCCGACAGACTGCCATCGTGACGCCCAAGCTGACTCCGCGCCACCTGCCTCCGCGCCGCCTGCTGGCGGTTGCCGCCGCCCTCGCCCTGTTCGGCGGAACGGTCGAGGCCCAGACGGTACCGGATCAGTCCATGCCCACCACGCCCGCCAGCACGGGATCGTCCGCCGACACCACCTCGCCGACCACCGTCGCGCCGCCAAGCAACGCGCGCCCGCCGGAGGTGCCCAATTGCCCGCTCGGCTCGTTCCGCTGCCCGCCCCGGCCGCTCAACTATTCGATGTGCCGGCCGAATGCGATGCTGTCGTTCTACGACCCGACGCTGAGCAAGGACAGTTCGGTCCGCGACATCTCCAACACCTACGTGTGGGCGCAGCGCGTGGACAGCTCCAACCAGAGCGTCTATCACCTGGAAGGCGACGTGAAGATGCAGCGCGCCGACCAGCGCATGCAGTCGGACGTGGCCGACTACAACGACGACACCACCGACTACGACGCACGCGGCGGCGTGCACTATCAGGAAGTGGGACAGCTGGTGTCGGCCGACCACATGCGCGGCAACCAGGATGCCAGCACCGGCATCGCCGACAACGTCGCCTACCAGATGCTGACCAACCGCGGCAACGGCGTGGCCGTGCAGGGACAGATGCTGGACGACCAGCGCAGCCGCTACCTGCAGGCCACCTATTCCACCTGCGACGTGGGCAACCACGTGTGGGAGATCCACGCCAAGGACATCCGCACGGACAAGGAAACCGGCGAAGGCGTGGCCAAGGACGCCACCATGTACCTGTACGGGGTGCCGTTCTTCTGGCTGCCCAGCTTCACCTTCCCGATCAACGACGAGCGCAAGAGCGGCTTCCTGACCCCGACGATCGGCAACTCCAGCCGTTCCGGCTTCATGGTCAGCGCGCCGTACTACCTCAACCTGGCGCCCAACTACGACGCCACGCTGGACCCGCGCATCTACACCGACCGCGGCGTGATGCTGGCCAGCGAATTCCGCTACCTGGTGCCGGGCAGCATCGGCCAGCTGAATTTCGAGTTCCTGCCGAACGACCATGGCCCCAGCGATCCCGACGGCCTCGCCAACACCAAGGGCGACGATCGTTGGCTGCTGAAGTACAACGACGTCACGCACCTGTACGGGCCGTGGTCGCTGAACGTGTCGATCAACCGCGCCTCGGACAGCAGCTACCTGCGCGACTTCGGCAACGACCTGTACACCGCCACCATCGGCACGCTTAGTTCCAGCGCCTACATCAATGGCGGCGGCACCTGGGGCAAGGCCTACTGGAGCGCCTCGTTCGGCGCCGACGCCTACCAGAACGTCGATCCCGGCCTGCCCGACACGGTGGCGCAGTACAAGCGCTGGCCGCGCGCGACCTTCAACGTCGACTACCCGATCAACCGTTGGCTGGAAGTGGGCGCCAACACCGAGGCCGTGGCCTTCCGCAAGGAAGACTCGGTGGAAGGCAACCGCCTGGACGTGTATCCCTACCTGCAGGCGGACTTCCAGGGCACCGCCTGGTTCGTGCGCCCCCGTGTGGCCTACCGCTACACGGCCTACGACCTTACCGGCAACTACCAGCAGTATGGTTTCTACGGCCTGCTGGGGCAGGGCCAGACCTCGCCCTTCAACAGCGGCTCGCCCAGCCGCTCGCTGCCCGTCGTCAGCGTCGACAGCGGCCTGATCTTCGACCGCAGCACCTCGCTGTTCGGCACCTCCTACACCCAGACGCTGGAGCCGCGGCTGTATTACCTGTACGTGCCATACCGCAACCAGGACAACATCCCGCTGTTCGACACCAACCTGATGTCGTTCGACACCTGGCAGCTGTTCACCACGAACATGTACTCGGGCGCGGACCGCCAGATGAACGCCAACAACCTCAGCGCCATGCTGACCAGCCGGCTGCTGGACGACAACGGCGTGGAACGGCTGTCGGCCAGCTTCGGCCAGATCCGCTACTTCACCCAGCAGCGGGTGCAGGTGCCCAACAGCAACACCACGGTGCCCGTACCGACCGACTGGTCCGGTTCGGACTACGCCATCGACCTCACCAGCCAGCTCAGCGACGACTGGCGGCTGATGTCCCAGTACCAGTGGAACCCGAACACCCGTCTCACCGACCTGGGCTCCATCACCCTGCAGAAGCGCATCAAGACCGACGGCATCATCAACTTTTCCTACCGCTACCGCCGCTATCCCGGCAGCACCACGCCGATGCTGGAACAATACGACGCTTCCATTGTCTATCCGATCTCGGACCGCTGGCGCCTGCTCGGCCACTGGACCTACTCGACGCTGGACAAGAAGACCATCGAGGCCCTGGCCGGCGTCGAGTACGACAGCTGCTGCATCGCGCTGCGCCTGGTCGGCCGGCACTACGTGAATACCTACAACTACACCACCCAGCTGGGCTCGGCCAACACCGCGATCATGCTGGAGGTCGAGTTCAAGGGCATGGGCCAGTTCACCGGTCAGTCGGAAAACGCCCTGCGCAATGGTATTCTTGGTTATCAATAACTTCCCTGTCGCCTCCGGCGACTGAAGGCCCTGGACTAGATGAAGCAGCCTCTCGCGTTGTTCCTGCTCGCGGTCGCCACCGCGACCGCCCTGCCCGCCCATGCCCAGCTGTTGCCGCAGGCCCAGCAGGGCAACCAGTCGCTCGACCGCATCGTGGCCGTGGTGGACGAGGGCGTGATCCTGCAGAGCGAACTGGACGAGGCCGTGCGCTCGGTGCAGCAGCAGTACGCCAGCAATCCCGGGCAGTTGCCCCCCATGGACGTGCTGCGTCGCCAGGTGCTGGAGCGCCTGATCCTGATGAAACTGCAGGTGCAGCGCGCCGACGACCAGGGCATCCGCGTCTCCGACGCCGACATCGACCAGGCCGTCAACGCCGTGGCCCAGCAGAACCGGATGACCCCCGAACAGCTGCGCGCGGCCGTGGAGCAGGACGGATCCAGCTTCGCCGCGTTCCGCCGCCAGCTCGGCGACCAGCTGATCGCCCAGCGCCTGCACGACAGCGTGGTGCGCGACCAGGTGAACATCACCGACAGCGAAATCAACAACATGCTGGCCAGCCCCACCTACAAGGCGGGCGAGGTCCACCTGGCGCACATCCAGGTCAGCCTGCCGACCGGCGCCAGCGCCGCGGACATCAAGGCGGCCCAGGACAAGGCCACCCAGGCCATCGACGCCGTCAAGGGCGGCATGGACTTCCACGCCGCGGCCATCCGCTATTCCGACGCCCAGGATGCCCTGGACGGCGGCGACCTGGGCTGGCGCCGCATGGACGAGATTCCGCCGGCCTTCGCCGACGCCGTGGCCACCATGAAGCCCGGCGACGTGACCCCGGCCCTGCGCGGCCCCACCGGCTTCCACATCCTCAAGCTGATCGAGCAGCGCGCGCCCAGCCGCCAGGTCGTGCAGGAATTCCACGCCCGCCAGATCCTGATCAAGCCCAGCGAGCTGCTGACGCCGGAGCAGGCCCGCCAGAAGGCCGAGGACCTGTACAACCGCATCGTCAACAAGCACGAGGACTTCGCCACGCTGGCGAAGGAGAATTCCAAGGACGACACCACCGCCAACAATGGCGGCGACATGGGCTGGTTCATGCAGAACGACTGGGGCAGCACCATCGCCCAGCACCTGGTCGAACTGAAGGACGACCAGATCTCGCAGCCGTTCCAGAGCGAGGCTGGCTGGCACATCCTCGAACGCCTTGGCACCCGCCAGAGCGACCGCACCGACGAGATGGAACGCAACCAGGCACGCCAGGCCATCGGTAACCGCAAGGCCGACCAGGCCTACGACGACTACCTGCGCGAAATGCGCTCCAGCGCCTACGTGAACATCCTGGTCCCCGAGCTGCGCGATCCCAACGAGCAGCAGAACGCCAAGTCCTCCTGAGGCCGGGTTGAACGCCACTGCCCTGCCCCGGCTGGCCGTCACCGCAGGCGAGCCGGCGGGGATCGGGCCCGAATTGCTGATCCGATTGGCCGCCACGCCGCTGGCGGCCAATCTCATTGCGCTCACCGACCGTGGCCTGCTGGAACGCGCCGCCGCGCGCTGCGGCGAGGCCGTCGAGCTGATCGACGACGATGGCGCCCCGGTCGCCGAACGCCGCCCGGGCCAGCTGAGGGTCCGCCCCATCGCACTGGGCACGCCGGAAGTGCCCGGCCGTCCCGATCCCCGTAACGCCCGGCACGTGCTGGCCACCCTGGCCGAGGCCGCCGACGGCTGCCTGGCGGGCCGCTATGCGGCGGTGGTCACCGCCCCGCTGCAGAAGGCCTCGATCAACGAGGCGGGCATACGCTTCAGCGGCCACACCGAGTTCTTCGCCGAACGCACCCGGGCCGACGTGGTGATGATGCTGGCCAGCCCCGAACTGCGGGTGGCGCTGGCCACCACCCACCTGCCGCTGTCCGCCGTTCCCGCCGCCATCACCCGCGAGGGCCTGGAACGGGTGCTGCGCATCGTCCACCTCGAGCTGAAGGCCAAGTTCGGCCTGACCGGGCCACGCATCGCCGTGCTGGGACTCAACCCGCATGCCGGCGAGGGCGGCCATTTGGGCCACGAGGAAATCGATACCCTCATCCCGTTGCTCGACGCCCTGCGCGCCGAGGGCATGGCACTGATCGGCCCGCTGCCGGCCGACACGGCCTTCGTGCCAGCCCAGCGCGCGCGCTACGACGCCGTGCTGGCGATGTACCACGACCAGGCCCTGCCGGTGCTCAAGAGCGAGGCCTTCGACCGCACGGTCAACCTCACCCTGGGCCTGCCCTTCATCCGCACCTCGGTGGACCATGGCACGGCGCTGGACCTTGCCGGTACCGGCAAGGGCGATCCGTCGAGTCTGATCGCGGCGACGAGGATGGCGCTGGACCTGGTGGCGAGGCGCCGGAGCGCCTCCCTGGCGGCCGCTCGTATCCCCACGGCCGGCCATGACGCATGATCGTCGCGCCCCCGCTACTCCTCTCCCATCGCCAGCCATGAATGCCCGTCCCAAGAAAAGTTTTGGCCAGCACTTCCTGCACGAGAAGCGCTACATCGACCGCATCGTCAGCGCCATCTCCCCGCGCCCGGAAGATGTGGTGGTGGAGATCGGCCCGGGCGAAGGCGCGCTGACCCTGCCCCTGCTGGCCGCCGCGGGCAGGCTCACCGCCATCGAGCTGGATACCGACCTCATTCCGGGCCTGCAGGAGCGCGCGGCCAGCGCCGGCGAACTGGACATCATCCATTCGGACGTGCTGAAGGTGGACTTCACCGCCCTGGCGCACCGCCTGGGCGTGGCTCGGCTGCGCATCGCCGGCAACCTGCCCTACTACATCTCCAGTCCCATCCTGTTCCATTGCGTGGCGCACGCGCACGCCATCCAGGACATGCACTTCATGCTGCAGAAGGAAGTAGTGGACCGCATGGCGGCCGAGCCCGGCAGCAAAGTGTATGGACGGCTATCGGTGATGCTGCAGCTGGCCTGCCGGGTGGAATCGCTGTTCGTGGTGCCGCCGGGCGCGTTCCGGCCGCCGCCGAAAGTGGATTCGGCGGTAGTGCGGCTGGTGCCGCTGCCACCCGCGCAACTGCCCGACGCCGACCCGGCGCGCATCCACGCGATCGTGAAGGCCGCGTTCGCGCAGCGTCGCAAGACGCTGGGCAATGCCTTGAAGAATGTCATGGACGCCGGCGCCATCCTCGCCGCGGACGTGGACCCCAAGGCGCGCGCCGAAACGCTCTCGCCGCAGGACTACGTGCGGCTGGCCCGCATCGCCGCGGAGTGACGGCGCAAGCGGCCGGCCCCGATTCAGCGCGCCGCCCGCAAGCTTGCCCCATGCGGCACGACAACCCGTACAATCGCGGCATGAACGACAGATCTTCCTACACGATCGACGTGCAGGTCGAACCCCGCTTTGTCCCCGACCAATCCCGTCCCGGCGACAACCGCTATGTTTTCGCCTACACCATCACGCTGCACAACGCGGGCGACATGCCCGCGCGCCTGCTCACCCGTCACTGGATCATCACCGACGCCAATGGCAAGGTAGAGGAAGTGCAGGGTGAAGGCGTGGTCGGCGAGCAGCCGTGGATCCGTCCCGGCGACCACTACGAATACACCTCGGGCGCCGTGCTGGAAACCGCGGTGGGCGTGATGCAAGGGAGCTACCAGATGCTGGCCGACGACGGCACGCGCTTCGAGGCGCCGATTCCGCCCTTCACCCTGTCCATCCCGCGTACGCTGCACTGATGGCCATCTACGCAATCGGCGATGTGCAGGGCTGCCATCCCGAGCTCCAACGCCTGCTCGACAAGCTCCGCTTCGATCCCGCCAGCGACCGCCTGTGGTTCTGCGGCGACCTGGTCAACCGCGGCGGCCAGTCGCTGGCCACGCTGCGCCTGATCCACAGCCTGCGCGAGCATTCGGTGGTGACGCTGGGCAACCACGACCTCAGCCTGCTGGCCATCGCGCAGCGCAGGCCCGAGGCGCAGTCCAAGGTCAATCCCGAGCTGCGCGAGGTGCTGTTCGCCGACGATGCGCCGGTGCTGCTGGAATGGCTGCGCTCGCAGCGCCTGTTGCACCACGACGAGCAACTGAACTGGACCATGGTGCATGCCGGCCTGGCCCCGTCGTGGACGCTGCGCCAGGCCCAGCGCTCGGCGCAGGAGATCGAGCGGGAGCTGGGCAGTCCACGCCACCCGCGCCTGCTGAAGAACCTGTTCGGCAACCGACCCGCCGCCTGGAACAGCCGCCTGCAAGGCATCGAGCGCATGCGCGCCTCGATCAACACGCTGACCCGCATGCGCTATTGCGACATCCACGGCCGCATCGACTTCGAGAGCAAGGGCATCCCGGGCACGCAGAAACCGGGCATGTATCCCTGGTTCGAGGTCCCGGGCATGCGCCGGCGCGACACCCGCATCGTATGCGGCCATTGGTCGGCCCTGGGCCGCTTCGCAGGCATGGGCATCTACGCGATCGACACCGGTTGCGTGTGGGGCGGCCAGCTCACCGCGATGCGCCTGGACAGCGAGGAGCCGCAATACATCACCGTGAATGCCGAACCCTACCGCACCCGCCCGCCCGGCGGCGGCGACTGAGTCCCCCTCTTCTCGTAGACACCTTGCAGGAGCGCACCCTGTGCGCGACTGCGGCAGGATTAGGGGTTAGAGGCGAGTAGTCAGGGCGCCAAGTCAGACGGCCAGAGGCCAGTTTGCATGCCACGACGAACTTCCGGGCCTGCGCCCTCACTACTCATCCCTATCCCCTCCGTTCCGCCACACAGTCGCGCACAGGATGCTCTCCCACAGAAAAAGAAGAGACAAAAAGAAACCCCGCCTCGGCGGGGTTTCTTTTTCGAGATCAGTTCAGCTGACCGTGGCAGTGCTTGTACTTCTTGCCCGAGCCGCAAGGACAAGGATCGTTGCGGCCCACGCGCGGCCCTTCGTTCGGGCTCGGCAGCGGCGGCGCGGCCAGGCTGCCGGCGGCCACCGCTTCCGCGTCCGCCCCCAGCGCCGCCAGCGGGGCACCGCCGCCGCTGGCCAGCATCTGGCGCTGCAGGCGCTCGGCCAGGCGCTGCTGCTCGGCCTCCATCGCGGCCACTTCCTCCTCGCTGCGGATGCGCACGCGCGCAAGCATCTGCACCACTTCGACCTTGATGCGGTCGAGCATGCTGGAGAACAGCTCGAACGACTCGCGCTTGAACTCCTGCTTGGGCTGCTTCTGCGCATAGCCGCGCAGGTAGATGCCTTGGCGCAGGTAATCCATGCTCGCCAGGTGCTCCTTCCAGGCGTTGTCCAGCACGCTGAGCATGATGTGCTTTTCGAGCTGGCGCATGGTCTCGGGACCGATCTGCTGTTCCTTGGCCTTGAACAGCTGCTCCACCGCCTCGCGCACGTGGTCGAGGATCATCTTGTCGTCGATCTCGTGCTGCTGCTCGACCCATGACTTCACGTCGAGCGCCAGTCCGAATTCGCTTTCCAGCTCGCGGTCGAGCCCAGCCAGGTCCCACTGCTCGTCCACGCTGTCGGCCGGTACGTAGCGGCGCACCAGGCCGGTGACCACGTCATCGCGGATGTCGGCGATGGTCTCGGAGACGTCGTCCACTTCCAGCAACTCGTCGCGCTGGCTGTAGATCACCTTGCGCTGGTCGTTGGCGACGTCGTCGAACTCCAGCAAATGCTTGCGGATGTCGAAGTTGTGCTGCTCGACCTTGCGCTGCGCCTTTTCGATCTGGCGGCTGACCATGCGGTCCTCCAGCGCGTCGTCTTCCTTCATGCCGAACATGCGCATCCACCGGCCAACCCAGTCACCGGCGAAGATGCGCAGCAGGTTGTCCTCCAGCGACAGATAGAAGCGCGAGGAACCCGGATCGCCCTGGCGGCCGGAACGTCCGCGCAGCTGGTTGTCGATGCGCCGCGACTCGTGGCGTTCGGTGCCCACGATGTGCAGGCCACCGGCGGCCAGCACCTGCTCGTGGCGCTTCTTCCACTCTTCCTTGGCCTTGGCGCGGTCGGCCTCGGTGGCGTTCTCCGGCAGCGCGGCCAGCGCTGCCTCCAGGCTGCCGCCGAGCACGATGTCGGTGCCGCGGCCGGCCATGTTGGTGGCGATGGTCACCGAGCCCGGCGCGCCGGCCTGGGCCACGATGTGCGCCTCGCGCTCGTGCTGCTTGGCGTTGAGCACCTCGTGCGGGATCTTCTCCTTGCGCAGCAGGCCCGACAGCAGCTCGGACACCTCGATCGAGGTGGTGCCCACCAGCACCGGCTGGCCGCGCTTGTGGCAGTCCTTGATGTCCTCGATCACCGCGCGGTACTTGGCCTGCTGGGCGAGGAACACCATGTCCGGGTTGTCCTTGCGGATCATCGGCTTGTGGGTGGGGATCACCACCACCTCCAGGCCATAGATCTGCTGGAACTCGTAGGCCTCCGTGTCCGCCGTGCCGGTCATGCCGGCCAGCTTCTTGTACATGCGGAACAGGTTCTGGAAGGTGATCGTGGCCAGCGTCTGGTTCTCGCGCTGGATCGGCACGCCTTCCTTCGCCTCCACCGCCTGGTGCAGGCCGTCCGACCAGCGGCGGCCCGGCAGCGTGCGGCCGGTGAACTCGTCCACGATCACCACTTCGCCGTCGCGCACGATGTAGTCCACGTCGCGATGGTAGATGGCATTGGCACGCAGCGCCGCGTTGAGGTGGTGCACCACCGCCAGGTTGGTGGAGTCGTACAGGCCGCTGTCGGCGGCAATCACGCCGGCCTCGCGCAGCAACTCGTCGGCGTGCGACATGCCCTCCTCGGACAGGTGCACCTGCTTCTGCTTCTCGTCGACCCAGTAGTCGCCCGGGCCGTCTTCCTTCTCCTGGCGGATCATCCTCGGCACGATCTTGTTCACCGCGATGTACAGCTGCGGCGAATCCTCGGCCGGGCCGGAAATGATCAGCGGGGTCCGGGCCTCGTCGATCAGGATCGAATCCACCTCGTCGACGATGGCGTAGTTGAGGCCGCGCTGGTAGCGCTGGTCCTTGGACAAGGCCATGTTGTCGCGCAGGTAGTCGAAGCCGAATTCGTTGTTGGTGCCGTAGGTGATGTCGGCGGCGTAGGCGGCATGCTTGTCCGCATGGTCCATGCCCGGCCACACCACGCCCGTGGTCAGGCCGAGGAAACCGTACAGCCGGCCCATCTGGCCGGCGTCGCGACGGGCCAGATAGTCGTTCACGGTGACCACGTGCACGCCCTTGCCTTCCAGGGCATTGAGGTACACCGGCAGGGTCGCCACCAGGGTCTTGCCTTCGCCGGTGCGCATCTCGGCGATGCGGCCGGAATGCAGCACCATGCCGCCGATCATCTGCACGTCGTAATGACGCATGCCCAGCACGCGCTTGGCCGCCTCGCGCACGGTGGCGAAGGCTTCCGGCAGCAGCTTGTCGAGCGACTCGCCCGCGGCGACGCGTTGCTTGAACTCGTCGGTCTTGGCGCGCAGCGCCTCGTCGCTGAGCTTTTCGAACTCCGGTTCCAACGCATTGATGCGCGCGACAGTCTTGGAGAGCTGACGCAGCACGCGTTCGTTGCGGCTACCGAAAAGGCTCGTCAGGGCACGATTGAGCATCGATCTTCCGGATCTGGGGATTCATGAGCCGCCCGCCCGGCAAACCCGGGGCAGGACGAAAGGATTGATGATACTAGGGTCGGCGGGCTATCCCAAACGCCACGCCGCCAGTGGCGCGGGTCGGCGCCACGGCACGCGGCGAGGCCGGCCGGCACCGCGGACTCCCCCGATCATCGTCCCGGATAGGGAGTGGCGGCGGGCTTCCGGGCTTTCAAGGTCCGGTGGATAGGCCGCTCAGCGGTGGTTTTTCACAAAAGCCAGCGGATTGACCACGCGGCCCTTGTACCAGACCTCGAAATGCACGTGCGAACCGGTGGAACGGCCGGTGGAGCCGGCCTCGGAAACCACGTCGCCCACGTGCACGCGCTGGCCCGGGTGGACCTCCAGCCGGCTGTTGTGGGCATAGCGGGTCATATAGCCGTTGCCATGGTCGATCTCGATCACCTCGCCGTAGCCGCTGCGCTCGCCGGCATAGGTGACCATGCCTTCGGCCACCGCATGCACCGGGGTGCCCTTGGGCGCGGAGATGTCCAGGCCAGTGTGATACGCGGCGTGGCCGCTGAACGGATCGGGACGGCCGCCGAAGTAGGAGGAAATATAGCCATCCACCGGCATCCCGGTGGGCTTGAGATTGGATTCGATCTTGGCATCCAGCAGCAGGCTCTGCAGCGCCGAGAGCTGCGCCTGCTGGCTGTCGAACTGGCCGGCCAGCTGGTCGATGCTGGTATCCAGGGTCTGCGGCAGGGCATAGCCGCTGTCCTGGCCATCCTCGACGCCGCCGACCGCTGGCTGTTCGTCGAAGTTGAACTCGCCATCGTCCAGCTTGCCGACCTGGGTCAGGCGCTCGCCCAGCGCATTGAGGCGGGTCGATTGCGCCTGCAGCTGGCCGAGCTTCACCGCCAGCCCGTCGATATCCCGCTGGGCGTCCTTGCGCACCTCGGCCAGTTGCTGGTTCTGCTGCTGCACCTGTTGCCGCAGGCGGCGGATCTCCGCCAGCGCCCGGTCATGCGGGCTGGACACCGCCATCGCGATCGCCCCGCCCAGGCCCGCGCAGCCGAGCACCGCCACCGCCGCCATGCCGATCAGGCGGTAACGCAGCCGCCGGTCGGCCAGATTCAGGGTTTTCGGCACCTTTTTGGTGCGGGACACAAGTATGATTTGCATGTCTTTCTTCGTCGAAGATGTCGGCATCCATGCAGCGCGACGCTCCACCACCCTCCCGCCGCGCCGGTTCCGGACTCACGCCCATTACCGCCTTCGGCCCTATCGCCTCACTGGCCCGCAAGGCCCGTGAGCTGGATGCGTTGGATCGCGCACTGCGCCAGACGTTACCGTCACCACTCCGCGAGCAGGTTCGTTTCGCCAACCTGCAAGACGGCCGCCTCGTTTTTCTGGCTCCCACACCGGCCCTGGCCGCCAGGCTGCGCCTTCTCCAGACGCAAATCCTCTCGACCGCACGCGCCATCGGCACGTACGCCCGTGCAATCACCGTGAAAGTGGCCCCCCCTCCACCGACGGAAAACGCGCCGGATCGGTCAAAACCGCTTTCGCCCGCCGCCGCCTCTCACCTGAGAGCCGCGGCGGCCTCAACCACAGACCCCGAATTGCGGGCACTGTTCCTCGAGCTGGCGTCCGTCGCCGAAGTTTCTGTTTCCCGACCCGACGGGGCGGCGGACTGACATCCGGCCCTCGCCGACTCCATTGGCGTACTTTCCTGACACCGATCTTCGGATCGGCGTACGTCGGTTTATACCATGCCCCCACGGACCTGATAGACCCTGATGTCATCAGTACGTGAACAGCTGCCAATGGAAGGGGCGAGGTATATCACAAAACGAACGGCCGCGTCCCAAGGACGCGGCCGTTCAGTTTGTTCAGCCTGGATGCGGACTTAGGCGGTCAGATCGCCTGGGCCGGATGGGCGTAGGAGATCGGCGCGGTGGCCGGGTCGTCGGCGAAGCTCACCTCTTCCCAGGCCGAGGCGTCGGCCATCAGGGTGCGCAGCAGCTTGTTGTTGAGCTCATGGCCCGACTTGTGCGCGTAGTAGGCGCCCACCAGACTGTGGCCCAGCAGGTAGAGGTCGCCGATGGCGTCGAGGATCTTGTGCTTGACGAACTCGTCCTCGTAGCGGAGGCCGTCCTCGTTGAGCACGCGGTAGTCGTCGAGCACCACGGCGTTGTCCATCGAGCCGCCGAGCGCGAGGTTGTGCTCGCGCAGCATCTCGATGTCGCGCATGAAGCCGAAGGTGCGCGCGCGGCTGACTTCCTTCACGAACGAGGTGGTGGAGAAGTCGATCTCCGCCTTCGAGGCGCGCTTGCTGATGATCGGGTGGTTGAACTCGATCGAGAAGCCGACCTTGAAGCCCTCGAACGGCTCGAAGCTGGCCCACTTGTCGCCTTCCTGCACCTTGATCGGCTTCTTGATGCGGATGAAGCGCTTGGCGGCATTCTGTTCCTCGATGCCGGCGGACTGCAGCAGGAACACGAAGGGACCCGCGCTGCCGTCCATGATCGGCACTTCCGGCGCGGAAAGGTCCACGTAGGCATTGTCGATGCCCAGGCCAGCCATCGCAGAAAGCAGATGCTCGACCGTGGAGACGCGCACGTCGCCGTTCACCAGGGTGGTGGAGAGGCGCGTGTCGCCCACGTTGTCGGGACGCGCCGGGATTTCGACCGGCGGATTGAGATCGGTACGGCGGAACACGATGCCCGTATTCGGGGCAGCGGGGCGAAGCGTCATATACACCTTGTCGCCGGTATGCAGACCGACGCCCGTGGCGCGAATGATGTTCTTGAGCGTACGCTGCTTGATCATTTTTTTGGTACCTGTAAGGGGCAGCAGCCAAATTAGGGGAGGGATGCTAACACAGTCTTAACCTGTGAAAAGCCAACCGGCCCCACACACTCTGCGCACCCTTTCATCCTCCTTTCATTCATGAATGAGTTTCATTCATGGGGCGAGCAGGAATTTCCCTATAACTTTCAAAAACTTGGCTTCAGCACAGCACCCCGGACCGGGACGGGATCCGATCACGGGGCGCCGAACCCACCGGGGATTCGATACCTGGCGGGTCATGCGTCATCCCTGAGGCACAGCTTGTGTACTCAAGAACGGGCGCCGGACAGCGTCAGCCGAGCCACGTTCCCCGAGGGGAAAACGGCCCTTCCGCGCGCGGACCACCGGGGCGGTACCGTGCGCGATTCGTTACTGACAAGTGAAACCGGCGTTTTGTTCAATTTTTCTTCAAATTATTTGACCTGTCAGTTTTGTCAGTCCGCCTGGCGGCGCAGGAAGGCCGGGATGTCCAGGTAATCGAAGCTCGGATCGGCGCCCTTGGCCGGGCCATTCGCTTCCGTACGGCTACTGGTGACGGTTTCCGGCTGGGCGTAATCCACCACTTCGTTGCCGGTACCGGTACGCAGCACCACCGGACGCGGACGCTGGCGCATCTCCACCTGCTGGGCCACCACCGGACGGATCGGCTGGCGGGCCGCGGCACGGTTGAGGCCGGTGGCCACCACGGTGACGCGCACATCGTCCTGCATCTCCGGATCCAGCGAGGTGCCCATCACCACGGTGGCGTCCTCGCTGGCGAAGTCGTGGATGATGCGACCGATCTCGTCAAATTCGCGCATGGTCAGGTTGGGACCGGCCGTCACATTGACCAGAATGCCGCACGCGCCATTCAGGTTGACATCTTCCAGCAGCGGGTTGTTGATGGCGGCCTCGGCGGCGGCCTGGGCGCGATCGTCGCCGCGAGCGGTGCCCGAGCCCATCATGGCCATGCCCATCTCGGACATCACGGTGCGCACGTCGGCGAAGTCAACGTTGATCAGGCCCGGTGCGGTGATGAGGTCGGCGATGCCCTGCACGGCGCCCTGCAGCACGTCGTTGGCGGCCTTGAAGGCATTGAGCAGCGTCACTTCGCGGCCGAGCACCGACAGCAGCTTCTCGTTCGGCACGGTAATCAGCGAATCCACGTGCTGGGAGAGATCCTCGATGCCCTTGGCTGCCACCTGCATGCGGCGGCGTCCCTCGAACGGGAACGGCTTGGTGACCACCGCCACGGTGAGGATGCCCTTTTCCTTGGCCAGCTGGGCCACCACCGGCGCCGCGCCGGTGCCGGTGCCGCCGCCCATGCCGGCGGTGATGAACACCATGTCCGCACCCTCGAGCACTTCCTCGATGCGCTCGCGATCTTCCAGTGCGGCCTGGCGGCCCACTTCCGGGTTGGCGCCGGCGCCCAGGCCCTTGGTCACGTTCGCGCCCAGCTGCAGGTGCGTGCGCGAACCGCAGCTCTTCATGGCCTGCGCGTCGGTGTTGGCGACGACGAACTCGACGCCTTCGATGTTGGCATTGAGCATGTGCGCCACGGCATTGCCGCCGCCGCCGCCCACGCCGATGACTTTGATGACTGCATTTGGTGCGAGTTTTTCGATCAGTTCAAACATTTCCCGTCCTCCGTAGAGCATCGTTGTCGTTGTAACCGCGGGTGCCGACGTTCCTGTCGTTCCCTGGGTGGTGGACGAACGTCCATTCGTCCGTGGCTGAGCCTCCCTGCCCCGCCCGTATCAGAAGTTCTTGGTGATCCAGCCGCGCAGCTTGTCGACCAGGCCCCCTACGCTGCCGCCCGCCGGCCCGCTCACGCGCATGCCGCCGGTGCGCGCGCCATGCAGCAGCAGGCCCACGCCGGTGGAATGCAGTGGATTGGCGACGACCTCGCCCAGGCCCGAGACGTGCTGCGGTACGCCGATGCGCACCATCTTGTGGAAGATCTCCTCGGCCAGTTCCAGCGCACCCTCCATGCGCGAAGCGCCGCCGGTGAGCACGACGCCGGCCGCCACCAGGCTCTCGTAGCCCGAGCGCCGCAACTCGTCCTGCACCATCTCGAAGATTTCCTCGTAGCGCGCCTGCACCGACTGCGCGAGCGACTGGCGGGCCAGGCGACGCGGCGGACGGTCACCCACGCTGGGCACCTGGATGGTCTCTTCCGCGTGCGCCAGCTGGGCCAGCGCGCAGGCATACTTGATCTTGATCTCCTCGGCATGCGCGGTCGGCGTGTGTACGCCGTAGGCGATGTCGTTGGTGACCTGGTCGCCGCCCACCGGCAGCGACTTGGTGTAGCGGATCGCGCCCTGGGTATAGATGGCGATGTCAGTGGTGCCCGCGCCGATGTCGACCAGGCACACGCCCAGTTCGCGCTCGTCATCGGTCAGCACCGACTTGGCGCTGGCCACGGCCGAGGGCACCAGCTCGTCCACGGTGAGGCCACAACGCTGGATGCACTTGGAGATGTTCTGCACCGCCGCCGCCGCGCCGGTGACCAGGTGCACGCTGGCTTCCAGGCGCACGCCGCTCATGCCCACCGGCGAGCGGATGCCGTCCTGGCCGTCGATGCGGTATTCCTGCGACTCCTTGTAAAGTACCTTGCGGTCGGCCGGGATCGCCACCGCGCTGGCCGCCTCCAGTACCTGGTCGAGATCGCCCGGGGTGACCTCGCGGTCGCGGATCGCCGCGGTGCCGTGCGAGTTCCTGGTCTCCAGGTGGCTGCCGGAGATCGAGGCGTAGACCGAGCGGATGTCGCAGCCGGCCATCAGTTCGGCCTCCTCCACCGCGCGCTGGATCGAGTGCACGGTCGATTCGATGTCCACCACCGAGCCGCGCTTCATGCCACGCGACACGTGGGTGCCGATACCGATCACCTCGATCGGCTCGCCGGGTTCGTATTCGCCCACGATCGCCACCACTTTCGAGGTGCCGATGTCGAGGCCGACCACCAGTTGCTTATCGTTCTTGGGTCTCATGTGCGCGGCGAGCCTCCAGCGTTCACGGCATTCGCCTGTGGCGGCCATCGAACGGCAAATCCATTGGTGTAGCGAAGATCGGCATAGGCGAAGCCCTCGGCGTGGCCGGCCATCAATTGCGGGTAGACGTCCAGGAAGCGGCGCAGCCGGCGGCCGGCCTGCTCGCGGTCGCCCAGCACGATCAGCGCATCGCTGCTGGTGGTCAGGCTCCAGCTGCCGCGCTCGGTGAGCGACACGCCGGTGATCTTCAGGTGGGTATTGGCGAAAGCCTTCTGCGTCTCGGCATAGAAGCTCACCACTTCGGCCAGCCGCGCATCGGGGCCATGCAGGTCGGGTAGCCCGGTATTCGCCGCCGCGTCCGGCACGTCGAACACCTGGCCCTGGCGGCTGATCAGCTGCTTCTCGTTCCAGCGCGCGAACGGTTGGCGCTCGTAGATGCGCAGCACCAGGGTGTCGGGCCAGCGCTTGCGCGCCTCCACCGATTCCACCCACGGCAGCGTGGCCACGGCCTTCTGCACGCCGTCCAGGTCGAGCGCGAAGAACCCCTTGCCGAGGCGCGGCATGACCACCTCGCGGAGCTGCTCGGCGGTCACGTGCTTGAATTCGGCCTGCACCGTCAGTTGGGTCACCGGCCAGCGATGGGCCGCGAACCACCCGCGCAGCACGCCGACGATCGGCAGCGCCACGAGCGCGATGGCCAGTACCCAGGCAACGAGGCGGATGGTTCCCCTCACGCGCCCTCCCGGAAGCTCGTCTCGAGCACGCGCCAGCACAGCGTCTGGTAGTCGATGCCGGCGACGGCGGCGGCCTTGGGCACCAGCGAGTGCGAGGTCATGCCCGGCGCGGTGTTCACTTCCAGCAGCCAGTTGCGGCCCTCGCGGTCGCGCATGATGTCCACACGGCCCCAACCCGAGCAGGCCAGTGCATCGAACGCGCGCAGCGCCAGCGCCTGCATCTCGCGCTCGGCCTCGCCCCGCAGGCCCGGGCAGAGATACTGGGTATCCTCCGCGATGTACTTGGCGTTGTAGTCGTAGTACTCGCCCTTGGGCACGATGTTGATGGTGGCCAGCACCTGGCGATCGAGGATGCCGACGGTGTATTCGCCGCCCACGATCAGGGTTTCCATCAACAGGTCGCCCGGGTACTTCTGGGCCAGCGCCACGGCGGCGTCGAGGTCATCTTCCCTGAACACGCGGGTGACGCCCACGCTGGAACCCTCCCAGGCCGGCTTCACGATCAGCGGGAAGCCGATCTCGCGCGCGGCAGCGTGCACGTCGGCGCCGCGCGGCAGCGCCTTGAAGCGCGGCGTCGGCAAGCCCAGGGCCTGCCACACCAGCTTGGCGCGGATCTTGTCCAGCGACAGCGCCGAACCCAGCACGCCGGAGCCGGTGAACGGCACGCGCAGCGACTGCAGCGCGCCCTGCAGCTCGCCGTTCTCGCCGCCGCCGCCGTGCAGGATGTTGAACACGCGGGCGAAATGGCCGGCGCGCACCGCGTCCAGCAATGCGGGAATGCCGTCGATGGCGTGCGCGTCCACGCCGCGCGCCTGCAGCGCGGCCAGCACGTTGCGGCCGGAATCGAGTGAGACCTCGCGCTCGGCCGAACTGCCTCCCATCACCACGGCGACACGGCCAAACTGGGCGGGATCGGTCATCGTCTTCGTCACTTGGAAGTCTCCCTCGCCTTCAGGTGGCCGGCCTGGGCCAGCTCCACCGCCGCCGCGCCGATATCGCCGGCGCCCAGCAGCAGCAGCAGGTCGCCATCGCGCAGCAGCGCGGGCAGCGTGTCCTTCAGTTCGCGCGGGTGCTCGATCAGCACCGGATCGACCTTGCCGCGCGCACGCACGGCACGCGCCAGGGCGCGACCGTCGGCACCGGCGATGGGCGCCTCGCCGGCCGGATAGACGTCCGTCAGCACCAACACGTCGGCCTCGGCCAGCACGTTGGCGAAGTCGTCCAGCAGGTCGCGCGTACGGCTGTAGCGGTGCGGCTGGAAACCGACCACCAGGCGGCGCTCCGGCCAGCCGCCGCGCGCCGCGGCGAACACCGCCGCCAGCTCGCGTGGATGATGGCCGTAGTCGTCCACAAGCAGCACCGAACCCTGGTCCAGCGCGATCTCGCCGCGGCGATGGAAACGGCGGCCCACGCCCTGGAAGTTCGACAGCGCGCGGGCGATGGCGATCGGCTCCACGCCGAGCTGCCAGCCGATGGTGGCTGCGGCCAGCGCGTTGAGCACGTTGTGCCGGCCCGGCAGGTTCAGCTCCACCGGCAAGGCGCTGTCGCGGCCCGGCAGGTGGAGGTCGAAATGCATCCGGAAGCCCTGTTGCTGCACATTGCCGGCGCGCACGTCCGCATCGGCGGCATCGATGCCGTAGGTCATCACGCGGCGCGTGGTGTCCTTGGCCAGCGCGGCCACTTCCGGGTCATCCACGCACAGCACGGCCAGGCCATAGAACGGCAGGCGGTGCAGGAAGTCGGCGAAAGCCTTCTTCACCAGCGCGAAATCGCCGTGGTAGTTCTCCAGGTGATCGGCGTCGATATTGGTGATCGCGGCGATCACCGGCGACAGCAGCAGGAAGGAGCCGTCCGACTCGTCGGCCTCGGCCACCAGGTACTGGCCCGTGCCCAGCCGCGCGTTGGCGCCGGCGGCATTGAGCTGGCCGCCGATCACGAAGGTCGGGTCGTAGCCTGCCTCGGCCAGCACGCTGGCGGCCAGGCTGGTGGTGGTGGTCTTGCCGTGCGTGCCGGCGATGGCGATGCCACGGCGGAAGCGCATCAGCTCGCCGAGCATTTCCGCGCGCGGGATCACCGGGACGCGCGCGGCGCGCGCGGCCACCAGTTCCGGGTTGTCCTGGGCGATCGCGCTGGAGGTCACCACCACGTCGGCATCGCCGATGTTCTCGGCGGCATGGCCGACATGCACCTCGATGCCCAGCTGCGCCAGGCGCTGCGCGGTCGGCGAGTTGGCGCGATCGGAACCCGATACGGCATAGCCGAGGTTGTGCAGCACCTCGGCGATGCCGCTCATGCCCACGCCGCCGATGCCGATGAAGTGCACGCGGCGGAAAGTGCTCATCAAATCTTCATGCGCGAGCAAGCGGCGCGGCGTCATGCGGCCACCTCCATGCAGGCGCGCGCGATCACCTCGGCCGCGTCGGGCTTGGCCAGCGTGCGCGCGGCCTCGGCCATTGCCACCAGGCGGGCGCGATCATCCAGCAGCGCCTCCAGGCGCTGCGCCAACTGCTGTACGTCCAGATCCTTCTCCTGCATCAATTCGGCCGCATGCGCGGCGACCAGCGCCTCCGCATTGCGGGTCTGGTGGTCATCCACCGCATAGGGAAACGGCACGAGCACCGAGCCGAGCCCGGCCGCCGTAAGCTCGGCCAGGGTGAGCGCGCCGGCGCGGCATACCGCGAGGTCCGCCCAGGCATAGGTGCCGGCCATGTCCTCGATGAAAGGCACGATCTGCGCCTGAACGCCGGCCTTTTCATAAGCGGCGCGCGCTTCGTCGATGCCACGGTTGCCGCACTGGTGCAGCACCTCGGGGCGCTGCGCGGGCGACAGCAGCGCCAGCGCCTGCGGCAGCGCCAGGTTCAACGCGCGCGCACCCAGGCTGCCGCCCAGCACCAGCAGGCGCGGACGGCCGCCACGGCCGGCCATGCGCTCGCGCGGCGGCGGCAGGGCGGCGATAGCGCCGCGCACGGGATTGCCCACCCATTCGGCGCCCGGCAGCGCATCGCTGAAACCGGCGAGCACGCGCTGGGCATGGGCGGCGAGCTTGCGGTTGGTGAAGCCGGCCACGCGGTTCTGCTCGTGTACCAGCAGCGGGCGATGCAGCAGACGTGCCGCCACGCCGCCCGGCCCGGCCACGTAGCCGCCCATCGACAGCACGCTGCGCGGCTTGATGCGGCGAAGCGCGGCAAGCGAAGCCAGCAGGGCACGGGCAAGCATGAACGGCGCCAGCAAGCGCGTATTTAACCCCTTGCCGCGCAAGCCGCCCACCGGCACCGTCACCAGTTCGATGCCATGCGCCGGCACCACCTTGGTTTCCATGCCGCCCACGGCGCCCAGCCACACCACTGGCACGCCCTTGCCTTGCAGCGCCTCCGCCACGGCGAGGCCGGGGAAGATATGGCCGCCGGTGCCGCCGGCCATGATGAGGACCGGCGCGCTCATGCGGTCACCGCCTCGCGCGCGGGCGCACTGGCGGCCACGGCCGGATTGGCGTCGGGCACGGCGTTGGCGGGAATGCGCGCGGCCATCTGGCGCGCGTCGATCGCGCGGTTGATCTCATAGGTGGTGCGCAGCAGCACGCCCGCCATCGCGCAGGTCAGCACGATGGAGGAGCCGCCATAGCTGATCAGCGGCAGGGTCAGGCCCTTGGTAGGCAGCGCACCCAGGTTCACGCCGACCGACACCATGGTCTGCAGGCCCAGCATCAGCGATACGCCGCAGGCCACGAAGCCGGCGAAGCGCTGGCCGATCTCCATGCCCTTGAGGCCCATGGCAAGGCCACGCCCCACCGCCAGCGCGAACAGGCCCATCACCAGCAGGATGCCGGCCAAGCCCAGTTCCTCGGAGATCACCGCGAAGATGAAGTCGGTGTGTGCCTCCGGCAGGTAGGACAGCTTGAGCACGCTGGAACCCAGGCCCACGCCGGTCCACTCGCCGCGGCCGATCGCCATCAGCGACTGGGTCAGCTGGAAGCCGTCGTTGAACGGATCGGCCCAGGGATCGATGAACGAGGTCAGGCGACGCATGCGGTAGGGCTCGAACTTGGCCACGAACCACAGCAGGGCCACCACCGGCAGGCCCATGCCGCCCAGGTACACCGGCTTGGCGCCACCTAGCCAGATCATGCCGATGGTCACCGCGATCATCAGCGTGGCCGAGCCGAAGTCCGGCTGCAGCAACAGCAGCACCACGAACAGGCCCGCCACCATGATCGGCTTGAACAGGCCCCAGAAACTGGTCTCCACGCTTTCACGGTGGCGCACGAGGTAACTGGCCGTATAGACCACCAGGATCAGCTTCACCGCCTCGACCGGCTGGAAGGTGGTGATGACCAGGTGCAGCCAGCGCCGCGCACCGTTGATGCGCGCGCCGATGCCCGGCACGAACACCAGCAGCAGCAGCAGCACCGCAAGGCCCAGCAGCAGGTAGGCGTGCTTTTCCAGCAGCTTCAGCTCGGTGCGCATGGCGAAGCCCGCCAGCACGGCACCAAGGCCGAGGAACAGCAGGTGCTTCTTGAGGAAATAGAACGCGCCGATGTGCTGGCTGTCCGCCACCGCGATGGAGCTGGAGGTGACCATCACCACCCCGATGCATGCCAGGCCGACAAGCGCGACCACCAGCGGCATGTCGAAGCTGCCGCGGGGTCCCTGTCGACGCTTGGCCTGGGTGGTGTCAAACATGGGCTCGCTCCGCGAGCGGTGAACAGTGAATGGTGAACAGCGAATGGGAAAAAGCGCGCACGACGGTGCGCGGCGCGAGCACGCACTTCCTGTTCACCATCCCCCATTGGCTGTTCACTGTTCTCATCAGCGCACCTTCAACGTGGCGAGGCCGATCAGCACCAGCACGACGCTGATGATCCAGAAGCGCACGATCACGCGTGGCTCGGGCCAGCCCTTCAATTCGAAGTGATGGTGGATCGGCGCCATGCGGAACACGCGCTTGCCGGTCATCTTGAAGCTGGCCACCTGGATCATCACCGAGGCGGTTTCCATCACGAACACGCCGCCCATCACCAGCAGCACGATTTCCTGGCGCACGATCACCGCGATGGCGGCCAGTGCCGCGCCGATCGCCAGCGCACCCACGTCGCCCATGAACACCTGGGCGGGATAGGTGTTGAACCACAGGAAGCCCAGGCCCGCGCCGGACAGCGCGCCGCAGAAGATCGCCAGCTCGCCGGCCCCCGGAATGGAGGGAATGCCCAGGTATTCGGAGAACACGCGGTTGCCCGCCAGGTAGGCGAACACGCCCAGCGCGCCCGACACCAGCACGGTCGGCATGATGGCCAGACCGTCCAGGCCGTCGGTGAGGTTCACCGCATTGGAGAAGCCCACGATCATGAAATAGGCGATGACCACGAACATCACGCCCAGCGGCACCGCCACCTGCTTGAACAGCGGCACGTACAACGCCGTCTCGGCCACCGGCGCGTTGCCGACGCCGTGCGGCGCCGTGTAGTAGAGGAACAGCGCCGCGGCGAGGCCGAACACCGACTGCCAGAAGTACTTCCAGCGCGAGGCAAGGCCGCGGCTATCCTTCAGCACCAGCTTCTTGTAGTCGTCGTAGAAGCCGATCACGCCGAAGCACAGCAGCACGGCCAGCACCAGCCACACGTAGCGGTTGTGCAGGTCGGTCCACAGCACGGTGGAAAGCGTCACCGCCAGCAGGATCATCACGCCGCCCATGGTCGGCGTGCCAGCCTTGGACAGGTGCGTCTGCGGGCCGTCCTTGCGCACCACCTGGCCGGCCTTGAGCTCGGCCAACTTGCGGATCAGCGCCGGGCCGAACAGCAGCGACATGGCCATCGCGGTCAGCGCGGCCATGATGGTGCGGAACGTGATGTACTGGAACAGGTGCAGGGCGGTGAAGTGCCGCGCCATCCAGTCTGCGAGTTCAAGCAGCATCGGATGCGCCCTCCCCTGTTTTCTTGTCGTCGCGCAGCGCGGCTACCACTTGGTCCATGCCCGACGAGCGCGAGCCCTTGACCAGGCAGGTGACGCCGCCGTGCAGCTGTTGTTTGAGCGCAGCGGTCAATGCCGCCTTGTCGGCGAAGTGCTCGCCGTGTTCGCCGAAAGCCTTCACCGCCGCCACGCTCAGCGGCCCCACCGCAAACAGCCGGTCGATGCCGCGCTGTCGCGCGTGCTCGCCGATGCCGGCATGCAGGGCCACCGCGTTCTCGCCCAGCTCCGCCATGTCGCCCAGCACCAGCCAGCGCTCGCCCTCGGCCAGGGCCAGCGTGTCGATGGCCGCGCCGGCCGAGCCAGGGTTGGCGTTGTAGCTGTCGTCGATCAGCGTCCAGCCGCCGGGCATGCGTTCGAGCTGCAGGCGGCCGGCCACGCCGGGCACGTTCTCCAGGCCCTCCACGATGGTGTCCAGCGGCACGTCTAGCGCCAGCGCGATGGAGGCGGCGGCCATGGCGTTGGCGATGTTGTGCCGGCCGGCCAGCGGCAGGTGCACATCCGCATCGCCCACCGGGGTGCTCAATACGAAATGCGAGCCGTCCACGCGCTGGTCCACGATGTCCGCGCCCACGTCGGCCTTGTGGCTGAGCGCGAAACGCAGCTGGCGGCGCGAACCCGCCAGCCCGGTGAAGAAGCTGGCGAAGGCGTCGTCCGCGTTGACGATCGCCACGCCGTCGGCGGGCAGCGCCTGGTACAGCGCACCCTTGGTCTCCGCCACGCCTTCCACGCTGCCCATGCGCTCCAGGTGCGCCGGCGCGATGGTGTTGACCAGGCCGATGTCGGGCCGCGCGATGGCGGCGAGGTAGGCAATGTCGCCCGGCTTGCCCGCGCCCATCTCCAGCACCGCGTACTCGGTGTCGGCCGGCATCGACAGCAGGGTCAGCGGCAGGCCCAGCTCGTTGTTGTAGTTGCCGGCGTTGACGTGGGTGCGGCCATGGCGCGACAGGATCGAGGCGGCCAGCGTCTTGACCGTGGTCTTGCCGTTGGAGCCGGTGATGCCGATCACGCGCACGTTGCTCTGCGCGCGCACGGCGCTGGCCAGGTCGCCCAGCGCCAGCGCGCCGTCGTCCACCAGCACCTGCGGCAGGTCGAAATCGACCTTGCGCGTGACCAGGGCAGCAACGGCGCCCCGCGCCTTGGCCTCGGCGAGGAAATCATGCCCATCCACCCGCTCGCCCTTGATCGCCACGAACAGGTCGCCCGGCTGCAGCTTGCGCGTATCGATGGCGACGCCGCCGACGTCCACGTCCGTGCCCAGCAGCCGACCGCGCGTCCACAGGGCAATGGCGCTCAGGCGCATCATGCGAGCCCTCCCAGCGCATGGCGCGCCACCACCAGGTCATCGAACGGGCGCTTGCCGTGCGCACCCTCCTGATACGTCTCGTGGCCCTTGCCGGCGATCAGCACCACGTCGCCCGCGCGGGCCATGCCCAGCGCAAGCCTGATCGCCACGGCGCGGTCACGCTCGACGACGGCCTCGGACGGATGGCGCAGGCCGGCCACGATCTGGGCGACGATGGCGTCGCCATCCTCGCCACGCGGATTGTCGTCGGTGACGATGATGCGATCCGCCAGGCGCTCGGCGATGGCGCCCATCTGCGGACGCTTGCCGGCATCACGCTCGCCACCGCAGCCGAACACGCAGATCAGCCTGCCGTCGCAATGCGCACGCAGGGCCGCCAGCGCCTGCTCAAGGGCGTCCGGCGTATGCGCGTAGTCGATCACCACCAGCGGCAGGCCATCCCCGCCGCCCAGGCGGTTCATGCGGCCGGCGATCGGTTCCAATGCCTCGACGGCGGCCACCACGCGCTCGAATGCCTCGCCCAAGGCGCCCAGGCAGGCCACCACGGTGAGCAGGTTGGCGACATTGAAGCGACCTAGCAGGCGGCTGCGGATGGCCTGGCTGCCCCAGGGCGTATGCAGGTCGAAGGCCAGCCCTTCGGCTGAGGTCGCGACGCCGGTGGCGCGCACGTCCGCGACCGGATCGCCTTCCGCGCTCAGGCGCAGGACATGCAGGCCCGGCGACAGCCGGTTCGCCAGCACGCGACCGAAACCGTCGTCGATATTGATGGCCGCGGCACCGAGCGTCGGCCAGGCGAACAACCTGGCCTTGGCCTCGCCATAGGCCTGCATGCTGCCGTGGTAGTCGAGGTGGTCGCGGGTGAGGTTGGTGAAGGCAGCCACGTCGAAGGCCACCGCCGCCACGCGCCCCTGCTCCAGCGCGTGCGAGGAGACTTCCATCGCCACGTGCGTGGCCCCCTCGTCGCGGAACGAGGCCAGCAGCCCCTGCACATTGATCGCATCCGGCGTGGTGCGCTCGCCCTCGCTGATCCGGCCGTGCAAGCCCGCGCCCAGCGTGCCGATGGTGGCCGCGCGGTGCCCCAGGTGTTCCAGCGCCTGGGCCAGCAACTGCACGGTGGAGGTCTTGCCGTTGGTGCCGGTCACGCCGATCACCCGCAGCGATTCGGACGGCCGCCCGAAGAAGCGTGATGCGATCTCGCCCACCTGGGCATGCAGGCCCTCCACCCATAGTACCGGCGCATCGATGCCGGCGGTGTCGCTGGCCGGCGCCTCGGCCAGCACCACGCGCGCACCGCGCGCCACCGCGCCCGGCGCGAAGCGGATGCCGTGCTCGCGCGTGCCGCGCAGGGCGAAGAAGGCGTCGCCCGGACGTACCTGGCGCGAATCCAACGTGAGTCCCGATACGACGATATCGCCGACACCCGGGGTGTCGGCGATGCCCTTTAGCAGTTGGTCGAGCCGGGCGCTCATGGCGTCGCCTCCTCGACCGGTGCGTCGTCCACCGCTTCCACGGCGGGCTGCTTGTTGCCTGTCAAACCGTTCTGTCCTTGCAGCGGGCCGCCGACGTACCAGCGGCCGATGTTGTCGGGCGGCACGTCCATCAGGCGCAGGGCGCCGTCCATGACCTTGGCGAACACGGGTGCGGACACCAGGCCACCGTAGTAGCTGCCCTTCCTGGGGTTGTCGATCACCACCACCGCCGCCATGCGCGGGGCGGAAGCCGGCACGATGCCGGCGAAGGCGGCGCTGTAGTTGTTCTTCGAATAGCCGCCCGCGGTGGCCTTGTGCGCGGTGCCGGTCTTGCCGGCCACCGCGTAGTTGGCGATCCACGCATACGGCGCGGCGGTGCCGCCGGGCTGCGTCACCGCCTCGAGCATCTGCACCAGCTCGCCGGCGATCTTCGGGTCGATGATCTGCTTGGCCTCGTTGTCCGAGCCCTTCACGAAGGTGGGCAGGTGCATCACGCCGCCGTCGGCGATGGTGGCGTAGCCGTTGGCCAGCTGCAGCGGCGTCACGTTGAGGCCATAGCCGTAGGCCATGATGGCCTTCTCAAGCTGGCCCCAGCCGCGACCCGGCTTGAGGTAGCCGGAGGCTTCGCCCGGGAACCCGCTATTGGTGCTGTTGCCGAAGCCGAAGGCGCGGAAGGTGTCGTACAGCAGGCCGGTGTCCAGCGTGATGGCCACCTTCGCGGCGCCGATGTTGCTGGACTTGGCAAGGATGCCGGTGGGCGAGAGCAGGCCGTAGGCATGCGTGTCGCGGATGTCATGGGTCAGGTAGAAGAAATGCCCGTTGCCCGTGTCGACCATCGGGCCGGTCGGGGTGTACTTGCCGCTGGAAAGGGCCGCCGCCATGACGAACGGCTTCATGGTGGAACCCGGTTCCACCACGTCAGTCATCGCGCGGTTGCGGCGGCTCGACGGGCTGCTGCCGCGCAGCGCATTGGGGTTGTAGGTGGGCCAGTTGACCATGGCGAGGATCTCGCCGTTGCGCACGTCCACGATCACCATCGAGCCGGAGTCGGCATCCGCCTGCTCGATGGTGTTCTTCAGCTCGTTGTAGGCCAGGAACTGGATGCGGCGGTCGATGCTGAGCGTGATGTCGCGGCCCGGCTGCGGCGCACGCACCAGCTCCACGTCTTCCACGATGTGGCCCATGCGGTCGCGGATCACCCGCTTGGCGCCCGGCTTGCCGGCCAGCCAGTCGTCGAAGGCCAGCTCCAGGCCTTCCTGGCCGTGGTCGTCGATGTTGGTGAAGCCGAGCACATGCGCGGTCACCGGGCCGGACGGATAGAAGCGGCGGAATTCGCGCTGGCCATTCACGCCAGGCACGCCCAGGTCCAGCACCGCCTGCGCGGCATCGGGCGACATCTGGCGCTTGAGGTAGACGAACTCCCTCTCCGAGCGCTGCGCGAGGTATTGCTTGAGCGCATCCGCATCCATGCCGATGGCGGCGGCGAGCTGGGGCAGCTTGTCCTCGTTGTCCAGCACTTCGGCGGGATTGGCCCAGATCGACACCACCGGCGTGGATACCGCCAGCGGCTCGCCGTTGCGATCGAACACAGTGCCACGCGATACCGCGATGGGCACTTCGCGCAGGAAGCGGGCGTCGCCCTGGTTCTGGTAGAACTCCTTGCGCACCACCTGCAGGTCGAAGGCGCGCGCCACCAGGCCCAGCGAGGCAAGCGTGAGCACCCCGGTCACCACCAGCATGCGGCGGCGGGTGCTGGGGGCCGCGGCACGGCGGCGGGAAGATGGCGTCATCGTGCGCTGGCGCGGCTTCATCGGCGCACCAGCTGGATGTCTTGCGGCTTGGGATTGACCATGCCCAGCTTCTGCCGGGCCTCGTCGTCGACACGGCGCGGCTCGGCCCAGGTGGCCTGTTCCAGTTCCAGCTTGCCGTACTCGATGTTGAGTTCGTCTCGCACGTTCTGCAGGCGAGTCAGCTCGACGAACAGCACGCGGCTCTCATGGCGCGTCCACACCACGGCAATGGCGCTGGACAGCACCGCCGCGACCAGGATCAGCATGAAGAGGCCGCCGAGCACCTTCATGCGAGTTTCTCCGCCACGCGCAGCACCGCCGAGCGGGCGCGCGGGTTGGCGGCCAGCTCGGCCTCGGAGGGAAACTGCGCCTTGCCCACGGCCACCAGGCGCGCGGGGGCGGCGGCCACCGGTGGGCCGCGGCGGCTGCCCTGCACGCGGCCGGAATGGTCGCGGATGAACAGCTTGACCGCACGGTCTTCCAGCGAGTGGAAGCTGATGATGGAAAGCCGTCCACCGATCTTGAGCAGTTCGAGGGCCGCATCGAGGCCCTGCTCCAGCGCGTCCAGCTCACCGTTCACGCGGATGCGCAGGGCCTGGAAACTGCGCGTGGCCGGATGCTTGCCCGGCTCGCGGCGGCCGACGATGCGCTCGATCAGCCCGGCCAACTGGCCGGTACGGGTGATCGGGTGTTCCACACGGTCCTCGACAATGGCGCGGGCGATCTTGCGGCTGAAGCGTTCTTCGCCGTAGATCCACAGCACGTCGGCGATCTCCTTTTCCGAGGCATGCGCGAGGAAATCGGCCGCGCTCTCGCCCTGGGTGGTATCCATGCGCATGTCCAGCGGCGCATCGGCCATGAAGCTGAAGCCGCGCGCGGCCTCATCGAGCTGCGGCGAGGAAACGCCGAGGTCGAGCAGGATGCCGTCCAGGCCGCCGACGGCTTCCTCCCATTCGGCCATGCCGGAGAAGTTGGCGTGGCGAATGGCCACGCGCGGATCGCCGGCGAACTCGGCTTGTGCGGTGGCAATGGCCTGGGGATCGCGGTCCATCAGCAGCAGGCGGCCCTCGGGACCCAGGCGCGACAGCACGGCGCGAGCGTGGCCGCCGCGTCCAAAGGTGCCATCGAGATAACGCCCGCCAGCACGCACGGCGAGTCCCTCCACTGCTTCACCCAGCATCACCGGGATGTGCTTCAGCTGCTGCTCGGCCATGCCGCGCACTCCCGCTCCCGTCCCGTTACTACGCCGCGCCGCACCGTCGCCGGTTACAGCTGCAGCTCCGCCATCTCGTCGGTGATCTCGTCTTCGCCGATGGTCTGGCGGATCTTGGCCAGGTGGGCCTGCTCGCTCCAAAGCTCGAACTTGTTGCCCATGCCCAGCAGAACCGCCTTCTTCTCGATGCCGGTCGTCGCGCGCTGGCTGGCCGGCAACAGGATGCGCGCGGCGGAATCAGGTTCGACGACGGCCGCGGCGCCCACCAGCTTCATCTGCATGTCGCGATGGGCCGCCTTGACCTTGGGCAGCGCGTTGACCTGGTCGCGCACCTTTTCCCACTCCGCATGCGGGAACAGCCACAGGCAGCCCGACTCGAAGGGGTTGTAGGTAATCACCAGACGATTGGCGCAGGCGTCGGCCACCAACTCGCGGTACGCGGTCGGTATGGCCAGCCGGCCCTTGTCGTCAACGGTGATGGCGGTTTCGCCCTGGAACACGATCAATGGACTCCACGAATTCCCACGATTTCACACAGGAATCCACGATAGTCTCGCCCCCTGAGACTGTCAAGGGAATTTTGCTTGTGAATCAATGAGAAAGGCAGCGATCTGGCAGCATTTCCAGCCCTTTCTCAGGAAATGCGCAGAGGTACTTGAATGGCTGGGCTTTTTTGAAATCCCAACACTCCACCCGACCCTTGCCATGCGTCGATGGGAGATGAACCGCCCATGCACAGCGATCGCTACCACCCTGCCGGTGGGACAGGGTGGTAGCGAGTGGCCATGAAAGAGGGGAGTCGGCCTGTAAGCCGGGTTCTGTACGCCTTGCGGCGCGACAGTCATTCCTCTCGGCCTGGCGTCGCCGCCAGGCTCCAGCAACCTACCCGGGAACGGCACGGGCCGCGCCATCGTTCCCCTATTCGGTCTTGCTCCAGGTGGGGTTTACCGTGCCACGCGGCGTTGACCCCGCGCGCGGTGCGCTCTTACCGCACCCTTTCACCCTTACCACGCGCGCCCGAAGGCGCCGTTCGGCGGTCTGCTCTCTGTTGCACTGGCCGTCAGCTCGCGCTGCCCAGGCGTTACCTGGCACCTTGCCCTACGGAGCCCGGACTTTCCTCGACGCGCTTGCGCGCGACGCGACTGTCCGGCCGACTCCGGGGCACATTCTACTGGAATGTCGGCGTTCCTCGCTGAACCGCCTGCAGAAGCGCCCAGGTCAGCCCTCGTACAACAGCTTCCGCGGCGCGCCAGTGATTGCCGCCGCCAACTTGGCGGCCTTCGCTGGCGGCAGTTCCTCGCGCAGGATGGCGAAGACGCGGCGCCCTTCGGCTTCGCGCGCATCCGCCTCCTCGCCGCGGCCAGCCACCAGGATCACGCATTCGCCGCGCTGCTGGTCCGGATCGCCGGCCACCCGGGCGGCCAGTTCGCCCAGTGGCTCGCCGATCACCGTCTCGAACAGCTTGGTCAGCTCCCGCGCCAGCACGCCCTCGCGCGCCGCTCCGAACACGTCCCGCATGTCCGCCAGGCTCTCGGCCACGCGGTGCGAGGATTCATAGAAGATAAGCGTGCGCGCATCGCCCGCAAGTTCCTGCAGGCGCGCGCGCCGCGCGGTGGCCTTGGGCGGCAGGAAACCCTCGAACACGAAGCGATCGCTGGGCAAGCCCGCCACCGACAGCGCGGCGATGGCCGCGCACGCGCCCGGCACCGGCGCACAACGGATGCCCGCCGCCCGCGCCGCGCGCACCAGGCGGAAGCCCGGGTCACTGATCAGCGGCGTACCGGCATCGGAAATCAACGCCACCGAATCGCCACCCTGCAACCGCCGCACGATGGCATCGACCACCTCGCGCTCGTTGTGCTCATGCAGGGCCACCAGCGGCGTGCCGATGTTGTAGTGCACCAGCAGCGGGCGGCTGTGCCGGGTGTCCTCCGCCGCGATCACCGCCACCGAACGCAAGGTTTCGATGGCCCGCGCGGAAAAGTCGTCGCGATGACCGATGGGGGTGGCGACCACCCACAACTGGCCCGGCTGAATCTGTGACATCTTGCTGCTTCCTCGGCCGCGGGGCGGCGATTCAATGGGCTATCATCGCCCATCCGCCGACCATGTCGTCAAAAGCTCGAAGGGATTTGGCCATGCGCTTGACCCGCGCCGCAGGCATCGTCCTGCTGATTTCACTGGCACTGACCGCCTGCGTGCCGCCGACCGCGGAGCGCTCGCCCGCGGAAGTCGCGGCCGCCCAGCAGGCCGATGCGCTGGCCCAGCAAGGCAAGTTCGACGACGCGGCCCAGGCCTACCTCGCATTGGCGCAGACCGGCAGCAGCCGCGACCATTACCAGTTGCTCGCCGCCGAAGCCTACCGCCAGGAGGGCCAGCTCGATCGCGCCGCCCCGTTCCTCGACAGTGTCCGCCGCACGAAGCTGACCGGCGACGAACCCTCCCACCTGGACCTGCTGCAGGCCGAGCTGGCGCTGAAGCAGCACAATGCCCCGCGCGCGCTGCAGCTCACCACGCAACCCAGCGTCAGCGTGGCACCCGCACTGCAACTGCGCCTGCTCGAGCTGCGCTCGCAGGCCATGCAGCAGACCGGCGATCCCTGGGGCGCGGCGCGCAGCCGCGTGGAAATGGACGGCCAATTGACCGGCCTGGACCAGGCGCAGAACCGCAAGCAGATCGTGGCACTGCTCACCCAGCTCGGCGTCGAGCCGCTCAAGCAGCGTGCCGCCGCGATGCAACCGGGCGACCGCATGCTGCCGTGGGTGAACGAGGCGCTGTCCCAGCTTGGCGTCGCGGTGGCGCGTCCCGCGCCATCGCTGGACCAGGAAGTGGGCACCATGATCCCCGGCGAAGGCGCCAATGTGCGCGAAGGCTTCAAGATGCCCGCCCATGTGGCCCTGTTGTTGCCCACCAGCGGCAACCTCGCCGCGGCCAGCACCGCCGTTGCCGAAGGCTTCTTCGCCGCCTATGCCGACGATGCGCGCAATCATCTGCCGCGTCCGCCGGTACGCGTCTACGACAGCGGCGGTACTGCCGCCGGCGCGGTCAAGGCCTACCAGCAGGCCGTCAACGATGGCGCCCAACTGGTGATCGGCCCGCTGACGCGCGGCGAGGTGTCCGCCCTGTTCGGCCTGCCGCAGCTGCCGGCGGCGCTGCTCGCGCTGAACCACCCCGACGACAAGAGCCTGCCCGCCAACGGCGTCAGCGAGTTCGGCCTGTTGCCGGAAACCGAAGGCGCACAGGCGGCCGATCACATGGCCGAGCAAGGCATCCTCACCGCCTACGTCATCATCAGCGGCGACGACTTCGCCCAGCGCGCCGCCAAGGCCTTCCGGGCCGAGATGGAAGCCCGTGGCGGCAAGGTCGCCGGCATGGGCACCCTCGCGGGCAGCGGCGTCAACTATGCCTCGGTTATCGGCGGCCTGGGCATGCCCACCGACAACGGCGACGCCGGCGCACCGGCCACACCCAACACCAGCGGCATCTTCATCAGCATGCGACCGCAGCAGGCACGCCTTCTGCTGCCTCAGATCAAGCTGGCCCGCGTGAACCTGCCGGTGGTCGGCACCTCGCATGTCTACGCGGGCATCGACGACGCCGGCGCCAACCGCGACCTCGAAGGCGTGGAGTTCTGCGATGCGCCATGGCTGTTCGACGTGCAGCCCGGCCTGCCCAACCACGGCGACATCGCCGCCCAATTGGCTTCCGCGCGTGGCACTTCGGCCCGCCTGTTCGCCTTAGGCATGGACGCATGGAACCTGGCGCCTTATCTCGACTGGCTGCGTGCGCATCCGGGCAGCTACCTGCCCGGCGCGAGTGGCCAGCTGACATCCGATCAATTCGGCCGCATCCGCCGCGTGCTGGTATGGGCCAAGTTCCAGGACGGCCTCGCCCACCCCTTGAACGGCAGCCTGCAAATGGATAGCGCCCCGGCCCTGGCGCCACCGGTCGACAGCACCGCCCCGGCCAGCAACGAACCGCAGCCCGCCGGCCACTGATGCGCGCGGCCGGTGCGGTCTTCGAACAGCGCGCCTGCACCGAACTGCAGCGCGTCGGCCTGACGCTGCTGGCGCGCAACTACACCACCCGCTACGGCGAACTCGACCTGGTTATGCTGGATGGCGACACGGTCGTCTTCGTGGAAGTGCGCCATCGACTGGGTGCCAGCCGGGGCGACGCCGCCGCCTCGGTCAACCAGGCCAAGCAGTCCAAGCTCATACGCACGGCGGAGCTGTGGCTGGCGCAGCATCCCCAGTATGCCCTGCGCCCTTGCCGCTTCGACGTGGTCAGCTATGACGGCCCGGCGGAGCGGGCCTCCATGCAATGGTGGCGGCAGGCCTTCGAGGCGGGTTAGCCCAGCCCATGACGCCCCGGAATCTTCCGGGATGGGATACTAGCCGCATGAACCTGCCAGATACCCTGCTCACCACACTGGGCGTGCATTTCCCCGGTACCGCGATGTCCGTCGACATGGGCGACCGGCTTGCCTACGCCTACGACAATTCGCGCCGCAACGCGCTGCCGGACGCGGTGGTGTTTCCCACCGCGCATGAGCAGGTCGAGGTCCTGGTGCAGGCCTGCCGCGTCCATCGCGTGCCGGTGATCGGGCGGGGTCGCGGCACCAACACCACCGGCGCCACCGTGCCGGTGGACGGCGGCGTGGTGGTGAGCTTCGAGCGGATGAACCGCATCCTGCGCATCGATCCGGACAATCGCCTGGCGGTGGTGGAGCCGGGCGTGCTCAACGGCGACCTGCAGCAGGCACTGAAGCCGCACGGCTTCTTCTGGCCGCCGGACCCGAGTTCCTCGCCCTGGTGCAGCATCGGCGGTAACCTGGCTTGCAATTCGGCCGGCCCACGCGCCGTGAAGTACGGCAGCCCGCGCGAGAACACCCTGGGCCTGCGCGCCGTGGCCGGCACCGGCGAAGGCTTCCGTTGCGGCACCTACACCAGCAAGGGCGCCACCGGCTACGACCTGACGCGCCTGCTGATCGGCTCGGAAGGCACGCTGGCGCTGATTACCGAGGCCACCCTCAAGCTCACGCCCAAGCCCTCCGGCCTGCGTACCCTCCGCGCCACCTACCGCGACGTGGGCGCCGCGGCGCACGCGGTGGCGCGCATCATGGCGCAGCCGGTGACGCCCTGCGCGCTGGAGTTCATCGACGACGTGGCGTTGAAGCTGGCCCACGACCACGGCGGCGACAGCGTGCCGCTGGCCGGCGCCATGCTGATGATCGAGGTGGATGGCGAACCCGAGACCTTGCCCAGCGCGGTGGAGGCGGTATCGCGCGCCGCCCGTGGCGAGGGCCTGGAAGACCTCAAGGTGGCGCAGACCACCGAGGAAACGCAGGCGCTGTGGTCGGCCCGCAAGGCGCTCTCGCCGGCGCAGCGCACCATCTCGCCCAACAAGATCAATGAGGACGTGGTGGTGCCGGTAAGCCACTTGCCCGCGCTGGTCGATGGCATCAAGGCGCTGTCGAGGAAGCACGACGTGCTGATCGTGAGCTTCGGCCATGCCGGCAACGGCAACCTGCACGTGAACCTGCTGCCGCGCGACGAAGCCGAGCGCGAGCGGGCGCATGCCTGCCTGGCCGAGGTGTTCGCCCTGGTGATCGCGTTGGAGGGCACGCTGTCGGGCGAGCACGGCATCGGCCTGGTGAAGCGCGAGTTCATGCCGCTGGCCCTGCAGCCGAGCACGCTGCACCTGATGCGCAGTGTGAAGGCCGCCTTCGACCCGGACGGCATCCTCAACCCGGGCAAGCTGCTGCCCTGAAACGCCAAGCTCAGTAGTCGCGGATATCCAGCGCCACGAAGCCACGCAGGTTGTAGGCGCCAGCCACCGCCGGCCAGGCCAGCGAGGCGAGCCAGCGGTCCCCCGCCGCCCAGGATTCATTGTCGAGCCGGGCTTCCATGCTGACCCGCCCCTGCTCGTCGCGCCGATGGAACCAGCGTACCCAATGCAGTTCACCGCGCAGCGGCTCGTCCTGCAACGCGCTGCGCAGGGCCGGCAGCAACCCGTCCGGCGCGGCCACGTCGGTCCGGCTGGACAGCGCGGGCGCCACGAACACATCCCAGGTGCGCACACCCAATTCCCAGCCGAACAGCTGCATGTGCCGCTCGTCGGTAACGTACCAACAGGCCGCCAGGGCCACATGGAACATGCCCCGCTCGAAGGCTTCCAACGCATCGCGAGCGCCGTCGCGGCCAGCGAAGCTCTCCTCGATGTGCCGTTCCTCGCTCAGCACGATATCGACGTCCAGACGTCCAGGCTCGCCGGCAGCGCCCTCATGCCAGCTGGCCCGCACGGCGGGAAAATCACCGTCGGTCACCAGCCAGCCCTCATCGGCTTCCAACTCGACGTCGTGGCGCTCGAACAGGCGAAGGAGGTGGCGCTGTAGCTCGGTGTCCTGCATGGGATCTCGCTCCGGCAATCAGTGGCGTGGGCGCCGCCATAGCAATTGGCGCACGATCGTCGCCAGCACAAGTACCAGCACGCACGCGCCATAGCCGTACAGGGCCGGCAACACCTGTTGCCAGATCGCGCCGCTGGAAGGCCCGTATTGCCCCACGGCCGGCACGCTGGCCGTATCGAAGGCGGCGCTCGCGCATTGCACCGCGGCGAAGGCGGCCAGCAGCAAGGCCACCATGTCGAAGCTCCGTCGCAGGCGCGTGCGCGGCAAGTGCCTGGGGAATGTCCAGAATGCCCAGCCCAGGATCAGCAGCCAGGGGGCCAGCAACAGGATAGCGAGATAGCGCATGCGACGACGCCCCCGCGATCAGTCGAGCGCGGCGAGCTGGGCCAGCACCTCGCGCAACCGGGCATGTGCCTGGTCGCGTGCCGCCTCGTCGGCATATGCCGGCGAGGCAGCCACCGGCTCGCCATCCAGTTCCAGCGACAGCGACAACGGCTGTACCTGGACGATGGCGGACGAAGCGCCCTGCTCCTTGATGCGCTTCTGCAGGGCACCGGCCGCCTTCGGGTCGGCGAACGGCTGCGACAACAGCAACTCCTCGCCATCGGCCGAGAACAGGCGGAACCGGAAACGGCCGTCGCTGTCGCGGAAGCTGGCGAAGCGCGGCGGCTTGCCGGCTTTGGGCGCCGCCTTGCCGGCGGCCGCCTGCGGCGCGACCAACACGCCGGAGCGCAAGCCGATCGCATCGCGCAGCTCGGCCACCTTGGGCGCGGCGATGGCGCGCGCCTTGCTGGCGCCTTCCCGCAGGATCTCCTCGATCACCGCCGGGCGCGCGATCAGCGCGTCGTAGCTTTCGCGCATCGGCGCCACCTCCACCTCGATGCGCTCGAACAGCACCTGCTTGGCCTCGCCCCAGCCGATGCCGTCGACCAACGCCTGGCGGAACGCCGCCGATTCGGCCTCGCTGGCGAACGCGCGGAAGATGGTGAACAGCGAGGAGCTGTCCGGGTCCTTCGGCTCGCCCGGCAGGCGCGAGTCGGTGACGATGCGCAGGATGGCCTCGCGCAGGTGCTTCTGGCCGCCGCTGAACAGCGGGATGGTGTTGTCGTAGCTCTTGGACATCTTGCGGCCGTCCAGGCCCGGCAGCGTGGCCACCTGTTCCTCGATCGCCACCTCGGGCAGCACGAAGAACTCGCGGCCATAGATGTGGTTGAAGCGCTGCGCGATGTCGCGCGCCATCTCCACGTGCTGGATCTGGTCGCGCCCCACCGGGACCTTGTTGGCGTTGAAGGCCAGGATGTCCGCCGCCATCAGCACCGGGTACATGTACAGGCCCGCGGTGACGCCCGCATCGGCGTCCTCGCCCGCGGCCGTGTTCTTGTCCACCGCCGCCTTGTAGGCGTGCGCGCGGTTGAGCAGGCCCTTGGCGGTGACGCAGGTGAGGAACCAGGTCAGCTCGGGAATCTCGGGGATGTCCGACTGGCGGTAGAAGGTGACCTTGTGCGGATCGAGGCCCGCGGCCAGCCACGTCGCGGCGATCTCCAGGCGCGAACGCTCGATGCGCGCCGGGTCGTCGCTCTTGATCAGCGCGTGGTAGTCGGCCATGAAGTAGAACGCATCGACGTCATCGCGCCGGCTGGCCGCCACCGCCGGGCGGATCGCGCCGACGTAGTTGCCCAGGTGCGGCGTGCCGGTGGTGGTGATGCCGGTAAGTACGCGGGTCTTCATGGGGCTCGTTTCTTGGTATCGGTGAGGGGTCAACGGATCAGGGTGGACTTGCCGAACAGCGATTCGACCAGGTCCACCGCCAGGCGTGCGGTCTGGTTCTTCTTGTCGAAGGCGGGGTTCAACTCGACGATGTCCAGCGAGCCGACGCGGCCGGTGTCGGCGATCATCTCCATGCACAACTGCGCCTCGCGGTAGTTGGGGCCGCCGCGCACGGTGGTGCCCACGCCCGGGGCGATGGTCGGGTCGAGGAAATCCACGTCGAAACTGACATGCAGGTGGGTATTCTCGTCCACGCCGGCCAGCGCTTCCTCCATGGTGCGCTTCATGCCCACCTCATCGATATGGCGCATGTCGAAGATGCGCACCTTCGCCTCGCGCACCAGGCGCTTCTCGTCCTCGTCCACCGAGCGGATGCCGACCTGGCGGAACACGTCCGGCGTGGTGGCCGGCACGTGGCCGCCCAGTTCCACCAGCGCCATCGGTCCGTTGCCGCACAGGCAGGCCACCGGCATGCCATGGATGTTGCCCGAGGGCGTGACCTCGGCCGTGTTGAAATCGGCGTGCGCGTCCAGCCACAGCACGCGCAGCTGCTTGCCCTGCTCGCGGCAGTGGCGCGCCACCGCGCTGATCGAACCGATCGCCAGGCAATGGTCGCCGCCCAGCATCACCGGCAGGCGGCCCGCCACCAGTTCCGCATGGATGGCCTCGTGCACCGCCTGGTTCCAGGCCACCACCTCGGGCAGGTGGCGATAGCCGCCATGCGGCGGCAGCCAGGGATTGAGCGGCCCCTGCAGGTTGCCGCGATCGATCACCTCCAGCCCGCGCTTGGCCAGCCGGGCGACCAAGTTGGCCACGCGCAGGGCTTCCGGCCCCATGGACGCGCCGCGATGGCCCGCGCCGATGTCGGTGGGAACGCCGATCAGGGAAATTGCCTTGTTGACCATGAAAACCTGTCAGTGGGAATGATCGGGAGCGACGGCGCCTTCGCGCGCCAGCGGCAGACCCGCCTGCCGCCAGGCCTGGAGGCTACCCTCCAGGAGCCTCGCGCGGGTGTAGCCGAGCGCCTGCAATGCCTGCTGCGCCCGCCCCGCGCGGCGTCCGGAGACGCAGTACACCACGATCTCGCGATCACGCGGTACGCCCAGCGCGCCCGCGCGGCTGCCGAGCTGCTCCACCGGAATGTTCAGCGCGCCCGCGATATGGCCATCGCGGTACTCGTCGGCATGGCGCACGTCGAGCAGCAACGGGGCATGGCCGGCCTGCTGCCGTTCGACCAGTTGCCCCACCGTGAGCGGGGCATCCGTGGCCATCGCCACCGCCGCCACCGCCAGCAGGAAAAAGGCGGCCAGGAGCCGGTGTCGCATGCGGATTCCTCGAATGGTGCCGGCACCCGGATTCGAACTGGGGACCTACTGATTACAAATCAGTTGCTCTACCGACTGAGCTATACCGGCGTAGGCGTCGAAGTCTAGCAGGCCACGACGCGACTCAAAAACAGCCAGTGCTGTGCGAACCCACGCCGCGCACGCGGCTGCGCCAGTCGCCGTGGCCATCGGCCAGAACCACGTCCAGCCAGTATTCGGGAACGCTTTCGGTGCGCTCGACCATCTGGGCGGGGAAGCCGGCGGCCACCACCTGTTCGCGGCGGCGGCGGGCGTTGGCCGGGTCCTTGAACAGGCCCAGCGAGACGGTGTTGGGCTGGTCGCCGCCACTGACGATGAAGTACTCGCCCACGTTCGCGGCGCTGAGCCGACGCCCCAGTTCCAGGGCTTTCTCGCGGCTGCCGCCTCCCGGGAGATAGACCCACCAGCCGCTGGTCTGGGTGGTCTGCTCCTGGCGCGAGCGCATGCGCGCCGCCTGGCCGCCGAGCGCGCCGCGGGCGCTGCGCAGGTCGGCCTGGGTCGCGAAGGGGCCCAGCGCCAGGCAGGTGTAGGAAGTCTGGCGTGGCGTCGCGGCCGGCGGAGGCGTGGAGGCCGCGGGCGCCGTGGTGGTGGCGGGCGTCGGCACCGGCGGCGCCAGCGAGGGCGGCGTCGGCCGCTCGCTCAGCAGCCGCAGTTCCGGCACGCCGACATCGGTGGCGCTGCGGCCGTGCACGTCATCCTGGCCCAGCAGCAGCCACGCGCCCACCGCGATATTGAGTGCGATCAGCAATACGAAGAGCAGGCGCAGGAACATCGTCGATCCGTCAGGCAAACGGCGAAAGCCGGCATTCTAGAGAGCCGGCGCCAGGGGGGAATGTGCATCGGCCCACACGGCCAGTCCGCGCAGCACGCTGTCCGCGCTCAACCGGGAGGGCATCGACAGCAGCCCCCGCAGGGCCTCGGCGTCGCCGCCGCCCAGGATCAGCTGCGGCGCACCGCCGAGCGGCGGCGACATGTGCGCCATGAATCGCTCGACCAGCCCCGCCGCGGCCTGCCAGCATCCCGAGGCGACCGCATCGGGGGTGTTGTCGGCGGCCTCCAGTACCTTGCCGGGCCGTTCCACCCGCACGCGGGCGGTGGCGCCCAGCAGCGACTGCTGCATCAGCTGCGGACCCGGCGCGATCAGGCCGCCCAGATGCCGCCCGTCGCCGGCCAGCGCATCCAGGGTGAGCGCCGTGCCCACGCCCGCCAGCACGCAGGGCGACAGGCCTTCCGCATGGGCGGCCACCATGGCGAGGAAGCGGTCCACGCCCAGCCGCGAGGATTCCGCATAGGCATTGCGCACGCCGCAGGCCTGAGCAGGGGTGCGCAGCCATTCGGTCGGCCTGGCGAAGCAGGCCGAGACCACGGCGGCCACCTGCGCCTCGCGACCGGCATCGACCACCGAAGCGCCGAACGCGTCGCGCGGCACCGGCAACCCTCGCCAGGCATCGTGCAGGGCCAGCGCCACGTCGTCGCTCCAGTTGACCGCGCCCTGCGCGGCCCAGCCGGCGCCCTCGCGCAGCGCCCACTTCAGGCGCGTGTTGCCGAGATCGAGCAGCAGCCTCATGCGCGGCGCACCGTGACATCCGCGCTGTCGATCCTCCGCAACCCGTCGCCAGTCTGCAGCAGCAGCGCACCACGGGCATCGATGCCCGCGCCCACGCCGTCCTGCGTGCCTTGCGCTCCCAGCACGCGCAGGGCCTGGCCGCGCAGCAGGTCGTGCCTGGCGTATTCGTCGAGGAAGGCGGCAAAACCCTCGCGCTCGAACTGGACCAGCCCTTCGCCAAGCGCACCGACCAGGGCGGCCGCCACGCGATTGCGGTCGGGCGGCGTACCGCCGGCGAGCGCAGCCAGGTCGTCCGCCGGCTGCCCGGCCTGGGCCTGCAGCGCCGGCGTCAGGCGCACATTGATGCCCACGCCGATCACCGCCGCGCACGGCCCCTGATACTCGCCGCCAAGCTCGACCAGAATGCCGGCCAGCTTGCCAGCCTCGCTCAGGACGTCGTTGGGCCATTTCAGGCCGGCGCCCGCGATGCCGAGCGCATCCAGCGCCCGCATCACCATCACCCCGACCGCCAGCGACAGTCCCGACAGCGCGGCGAAGCCGGCCTCGAACCGCTTCAGGCAGGACAGGTAGATATTGAGGCCGGGGGGCGACAACCACTGACGTCCGCGTCGGCCTCGGCCGGCACTTTGTGTCTCCGCCATGACCATGCTCAGGTCAGGCAAGTCGCCGAGCCGGCGCTGGATCTCGCTGGAGGTGGAGTCGAGCTCCCAGTGCAGCTCCAGCGTGCCGAGCGAGCGGCGCAGCACGGGCGGCAGAGCTGCCTGGATCGCCGCGGCATCCAGCAACTGCACCGGCCAGGGCAACTGGTAGCCCGCCGTGCCGCGGGATTCCACCGGCACGCCCCGGGCGCGCAAGGCCTCTACCTGCTTCCAGATGGCGGCCCGGGTCACCCCGGCGCGCTCGGCCAGGGAGGCACCGGATACGGTCGCGCCGCCGGCCAGCGCCATCAGCAGTTCCTGCGCCTGCATCAGGGCGCATCCATGCCGGCCGGGCCACGGTCAGGGCCGCCGGTCGGGCGATCGGTCAAGGAGGGAGGGCAAGGCATCGAGGCATTTTAGCCCGCCAGGCAGGCGGGATGATGGCGGTGTCCCATGACTTCTGGGACTCGCTGGCCCTTCCAGCCCCTTGACTGGGGCACTGGCATCGGCCATCCATTTCTGCCAGCATCGAACTCTTCAATTGCGGATCAAGGGGTTGAGCCGCCATGGGCATCGGGAAGTTCTTGATTGGCTGCGTTCTGTGCGTCGGCGGCGTAGGCGTCGCATCGGCCATGGACGCGGACGGCCAGGACTTGGCCTCGATGCAGCACGACGGCGGCGCCGGCAGCCGCGATGGCGCCAGCAGCAGCAGCGGCGGCGATGCGCTGGGGCTGTCGCGCGAGAACACCGTGCCAGCCAGTAGCGGCTCCTCCTCCTGCAGCGACAATTGCCCCAGTGGCAGTCCGGTGGCGCCCCTGCGCAGTCGCCACGCCAACCTCGGCTGGCAGTCCCTGCTTCCCGGGTCCATCCAGTAACGCTCGCGGGCCGTGCCGGCGACCTTGTGGCGGCGCCTTCGCGCCTACCTGACACCTCCCCCGCTCCCCGATCCCGACTGGCACGATGCCGTGGCCGCCTGCCCGCTCGCCCGGCGCCTGGATGCCGCGCGCCTGGACGATCTGCGCCCGCTGGTGGCGGTCTTCCTGGCGCGCAAGCGCTTCGTGCCCCTGGCCGATGCCGAGCTGACCGGGCCGCTGCGCATCCTGATCGCCATGCAGGCCTGCCTGCCGGTGCTGCAACAGGGCCCGCGCGCCCTGCGCGGCTGGCGCGACATCCTGGTGTATCCGGGCGAGTTCAAGGTGCGCCGCAGCCATCACGACGACCGCAGCGGCGTCGTCACCGAGAGCGACGACGTGCTGATCGGGGAATCCTGGGAGCGCGGCCCGCTGGTGCTGTCCCTGGCTGACGTGCAGTTGGACCTGCGGCAGCCCTGGGACGGCTACAACGTGATCGTGCACGAGATCGCGCACAAGCTGGACATGCTGGACGGTCCGCCCGACGGCGTGCCGCCGCTGCCGCCCGCCCTGTCGCGGCGGCAGTGGATCGTGGCCTTCCAGCGCGCCTTCGACCACCTTTCCAACGATGTGGCGCGCGGGCGCGGGACGCTGATCGACCCCTACGCGGCGGAAGGCGCGGACGAGTTCTTCGCGGTGACCAGCGAGTTGCACTGGTCGCAGCCTGCGGTGCTGCGGCGCGCCGATGCGGCGGTGGCCGACCTGCTGGAGGCGTACTACGGGCCGTCGCCGGCGCCGGGCTAGAAAGATTCTCACCTGTGGGAGCGCACCCTGTGCGCGACAGCCACATGGCGCGATAACGACACATCGCTGCGGTCGCGCACAGGGTGCGCTCCTACAGAAATTTCTGGGTTCAGCCCGGCGGCAGCTTCACGCTGAAGCGCGCGCCGTTGAATTCCGGCGAGCGGTCGACCAGCAGCTCGCCGCCATAGGCGCGCACGATGTCCTGCACGATGGACAGGCCGATGCCGTGGCCCTGCACGCGCTCGTCGCCGCGTACGCCGCGCTGGAGCACGCTCTCGATCTTGTCGTCGTCGATGCCGGGGCCGTCGTCTTCCACGCTCAGCCACAGGCCGGGACGCTGGCGGCCCGCGACGGGGCGCATCTTCACCACCAGCAGCACGCGGTGGCGTGCCCACTTGAAGGCGTTCTCCAGCAGGTTGCCCATCAGCTCCAGCAGGTCGCCCTGCTCGCCGTAGAACGCGGCGTTGTCATCGATGTCGAACTCGCACAGCACGTTCTTGGCCGCATAGACCTTCTCCAGGCTCTGCACCAGGTCCTCGGCATGCTCGGCGATGGGAATCGCCGTCGCCGCGAAGGTCTGTCGGCCCGAGGTGGCCGCGCGCGCCAGTTGGTAGGCCACCAGCTCGTCCATCTTGCGCACCTGCTCCAGCACCGGGTCGCGCAGGCTCGATTCGCCGATGCTTTCCAGGCTGGAACGGATCACCGCCAGCGGCGTCTTGAGGCTGTGCGCGAGATCGGCCAGCGTGTTGCGCGTGCGCACGCGCTGCTCGCGCTCGCTGTCAATGAAAGCGTTGATGCGCTCGGTGAGGCCGGTCAGCTCGGCCGGGTACTGGTCCCCCAGGTGGTCGCGCTCGCCGCGCTCCACCCGCGACATCTCGTTGGCCACTTTGCGCAGCGGCGTCAGGCTCCAGCGCAGCAGCAGCAACTGCAGCAGGATCAGCATCACGCCCAGCGAGGCCAGCCAGAAAATCAGGCTGCGCCGGAATACCGCATTGCGGCCTTCGAGCTGGTCCTCCGTCTGCGCCACCATGAAGGTGAGATGCACCGACTTGCGCTCGGCCGTGTCCAGCGCCACGCCGTAGATGTAGTAGTACAGCCGCCCCATGCGCGTATCGACGGGACCGACGAACTGCCCCTCGCCGGGCGCGAGCGGATGCAGGAAGCTGAAGTCGCGGCCGATCGCCGAAGGCGATTCCCACTTGAAGCCGTTGTCGCCGATGGCCACGGCATACAGGCCCGAGCCCGGGCGCGAGAAGCTGGGATCGGGCAGCGAATCGGGCAGCAGCACCTTGCCGGAACGGCCGACCTCGGTACCGGCCAGGTAGGCCACGACGAAGTTCTGCAGGCGATCCTGCAGTCCCTTCAGCGCGCTGTCCGCCGCGGTGCGGGTGAGCGTGAGGCCCACCACGCCGAGGAATGCCGCCAGCACGAAGCCGGTGGCCAGCGCCGCGCGCGCCGCCAGTGAGAACGGGCGGCGCGGCGGCAGCGGATCATTCGTCTTCGCTTTCGCTGCGGGGGATGGCAAAGCGGTATCCGCGTCCACGTACCGTCTCGATGGGCTTGAGGTTGCCTTCCGGGTCCAGCTTCCTGCGCAGACGGCCGATGAAAACTTCCAGCACGTTGGAGTCGCGGTCGAAGTCCTGCTGGTAGATGTGCTCGGTGAGGTCGGCCTTGGAGACCAGCTCGCCGGCATGCAGCATCAGGTATTCGAGCACCTTGTACTCGTAGCTGGTGAGGTCCACCGGCTTGCCTTCCACCACCACCGTCTGCGCGGTGGTGTCCAGCTTGATCGGGCCGCAGGCCAGCACCGGCTTGGACCAGCCGCTGGCGCGGCGCACCAGCGCGTTGATGCGCGCCAGCAGCTCCTCGACGTGGAACGGCTTGACCAGATAGTCATCGGCGCCGTGCTTCAAGCCCTCCACCTTGTCCTGCCAGCCGCCGCGGGCGGTCAGGATCAGGATGGGGTAGCGCTGTCCGGCCTCGCGCAGCGACTTGATCAGGTCCATGCCCGACATCTTGGGCAGTCCCAGGTCGATGATGGCCAGGTCGAAGGGCACCTCGCGGCCGAGGTACATGCCCTCCTCACCGTCCTGGGCCGCATCGACGGCAAAGCCATCGCGCTTCAGGCGCGCGGCGAGCGTTTCGCGCAGCGGAGCCTCGTCCTCAACCAGAAGGATGCGCATCAGTGTTTCTCCTTGTTGCTCACGCCGTCCGAAGACGGGTTCTTGGTCGAATCGGCGGAGGCCGGCGCCTTGCTGGCCTCCGTGGTCACGGTCACCACGCGTACATGCCCGTCCGGCGTCAGTACCTTCACGCGATGCTCGAAAGTGCTGCGGCCGCGACGCACGGTACTGGCCGACAGCACCTTGCCGCCAGTCTCGTGCTGCACCTGGGTCACCGCCTGCTCCAGCGACACGGCCGGCTCGCCGCCGCTTTGCGCCGCGAACGCCACGGTGCCCGCCGACAGGCAGAGCAGCAGGGCCGACATGCGCAGGATTGTTTTCATTTCGTTAAGCAACCCGGATCACCTGCGGGACGGAACGCATCGCCGTTCAGACTATGGACTCGGGGCTGAATATTGACCGGATGAACGGGCGCCGTCACGCAGCCTCGCGCGGAGTAGCGACAGCCTGCTCAATCAGTGACCAGCCGGCGCCCGGCAGATGCGCGCCCTCGCTCAGGCGGCGACGGAAGCCACGGGCGCCCGGCTCGCCCTGGTACAGCCCCAGCAGGTGGCGGCTGATGTGCTTGAGCGCGGTGCCCCGGGCCAGTTCGGCCTCGACGTAGGGGCGCAGCCGGCGCAGCACGTCCTCGCGTGTGGGCAACGGCTCGCCGTACAGCACCGCCTCCAGCCGCGCCAGCACATAGGGATCGTGGTAGGCGGCACGGCCCAGCATGACGCCATCCACCCGCGCCAGGTGCGCCTGCACCGCCTCCACCGTGGCGATGCCGCCGTTGATTACCACGATGAGCCCGGGGAACTCGCGCTTGAGGCGGTACACCCGCTCGTAGTCCAGCGGCGGGATCTCGCGGTTTTCCTTCGGGCTCAGCCCTTGCAGCCAGGCCTTGCGCGCATGCACCACCAGCACCTCCACACCGGCGGCCAGCATGGTCTCGGTGAAGTGCTGCAGGTCGGCATAGTCGTCCTGCTCGTCCACGCCGATGCGGCACTTCACCGTCACCGGCACGTCCACGGCATCGCGCATGGCCTTCACGCAATCGCCCACCAGCGCCGGCTCGCGCATCAGGCAGGCACCGAAGCGGCCCGACTGCACGCGGTCGGAGGGGCAGCCTACATTGAGGTTGATCTCATCATAGCCGGCCGCCGCGCCATGGCGCGCGGCGACGGCCAGTTCCGCCGGGTCGCTGCCGCCCAGCTGCAGCGCCACCGGGTGCTCCTGCTGGCTATGCTCAAGCAGCCGCAGCTGCCTGCCGCGCACCAGCGCGGCGCTAGTCACCATCTCGGTGTACAGGCGGGCATGCGGCGACAGCAGCCGGTGGAAATACCGGCAGTGCCTGTCCGTCCAGTCCATCATAGGCGCCGTCAATAGGCGGAAATCGTTTCGATTGATGCTGCACATGGTAAATATTTTACCGCACAGCCTTTAGACGAGCGGGCTGAGGAGCCAGGAGTGACTGCCATGGGTCGGAGGCGAACATTCCCCAGGCCTACACTTTTCCGCGGACCGGTCTGCGGCGCACGGGTGAAAAGCTGGGTGCGTTGCCGGTCCACCGCTTATAGGCTTGGGAAAAGGAAGAAAGGTCACTGAAGCCCAGGCGGTCGGCGATCTCGGCCAGGGAATATCGCGGATTACCCAGCAGTCTGTCCGCCTTTGCACGTCGGCTCTCCTCGAGTAGCTCCCGGAACGATGTGCCGTCATCGCGGAACCATCGCTTCAGGCTACGCTCGCTGGTGCACAGGAAGGCGGCGACGTCGGCCAGCCTCGGTGTGCAGGAGTCAGGCGCCGCGGCCAGGTATTCGCGAACGAGTGTGGGCGTATCGAGCTGCGTTCTGCGCTGCTCGATCAGCTCTTCGCACATGCGTTCGCACATGGCTGCCGTGGTGGCATTGGCTTGCGGCAGCCCACGCCCTGTCAGCGCCCGTGGAATGGCAACAAGGTTTTCCGAAGCCCCCCAGCGTGGCGCGCACCCGAGCTCCCTGGCCAGCTCGTGCTTGATCGACGCCGGCGCAGGCAGACCACGCAGTTGCATGGCGACCACGGGTGCCCCGGCCCCGGTGATATCGCAAAGCACGCGCACTGTCGCGCCCACCGCTCGCTCAACAACAAAGCTCTGTACGTTGTCATCGATATTCGCAGGCGGCTCGAATCCCAACAGGTCGAGATCACCTTCGCGGCGATGAGTGATAGCGACATAACTATAGGTCAAGGGCAGGAAGCGCTGCACCAGACGCAAGGCGTCGAGGGCGGTCGCGCTGCTCATCATGCCCAGACCAAGTACACCGTAGGCCGAGAGGTGGTAACTCAGGCCCAGCTCCAATCCCATGCCCGCGCCTTCGGGACACAAACGCAGCAGATTGGCGATGACGGCGAGTTCCTTGCCTGGGCTAAGACTGACCTGTGCGTTCCCGACCTGTACCTGAGTCAGTCGCGTGCCGGCCAGCAACCGGGTCGCGGCAATGCCCCGGGCGCGTCCGAAATCAAGGAGCAGGCGGACACTTGCCGGACTGCGGGCGAAGTTCCAGTAGTTCATGCGCGGGGTGCCGAAGCCGTGGCCGGAGCCATTATAGACATGGCCCAACATATAAAGCCTTTGGCCCATGCGGCTCTCCGCCCACGGTCATGCACCGAATAGGCTGTGCAAGCATCAACAGCAGCCATTCCGGAGCGTTTCGTGAACTACACCGATCAAGCCGCATGGCGAAGAATCCAGTCGTTCCTGCCACAGGCCTATCAGCTTCAGCCCGGCAACGAACCCCGGGAGGAGTGGTGGTCGTGGCGGCAGCATCGCATCCACCTCGATTGCTATCGCAACTCCGCTGCGCCACTGAAGGTCATCCTGTTCCATGGCGTCGGCACCAATGGCCGGCAAATGTCGACCATCCTCGGCGCTCCGCTTGCCCGGCACGGCTTTGAGACCATCGCCATCGACATGCCAGGTTACGGCCTCTCCGACGTGGCTTCCGGCGTACCTGTGCGCTATGACGACTGGGTGCAGATCGGCAGTGACCTGATTGATGCCGAGCTGGCCAGAGACTCGCGTCCCATTGTGCTCTATGGACTGAGTGCAGGCGGCATGGAGACCTACCACGTCGCCTCGCTCAACCGCAGGGTCAAGGGCATTATTGGCATGACCTTCCTCGATCAACGCCTGCAACAAGTGCGCGATGAGACGGCGTTGAACAGGTTCATGAGCCGCATCGGCGGCCCCTTATTGACGCTGTGCGCCAAGACGCCACTCGCAGGCATGCGGTTGCCGATGTCCCTGGCGAGCAAAATGCACGCGCTGGTCAATGACAAGGCGGCATTGAAGGCCTGCATGGCGGATAGAACCTCCGCCGGCAACTGGGTTACGACCCGCTTCCTCGCCAGCTACATGAACTATGCACCGACTGTCGAACCGGAAGACTTCGAGGTATGCCCCATCCTGCTGACACAACCGGCGCAGGACCATTGGACCCCGCGGCACCTCAGCGAACTGTTCCTTCGCCGCATCCGCCATGTACCGGTTGGCAGGGTGATGCTGGACGATGCCGGCCACTATCCCATCGAGCTTGCCGGGCTTGACCAGATGGTCGCGGCCATTCGTGCGTTCCTTGACGATGTTGTGCAAGTGAAAGCCTGAGGCACGCCATCGAAAGCGGCCCCATGCATCCGGCTGCCGCTCGGGCGGCGACCAGTGGAAGACTTCCATCTATCCGCTTCCCGAAAACGTGCGCAATGTGAAATGCGATGTCAACGGAGGGGCGTAGCGGCCTTGCTCGATGCCCGTCGCATGCGGCATTGCGCTATCGGCAACTCGCAATTAATTGCGATCTTCCGCACGAAGTCGTCAATTATTTCGATTCACGAAAATCCCACTGCGGTGCTGGAATAAAACTACTTGCCCTGCGCAAGGTTGGTGCAAGCATCGCTCGGGGCGTATCAGGAGCAACTTCAAACCGCCATGCAAAGGAAACTGTATGAAAAAGTTTGGTAGTCCGCTTGCTCTCGCCATCGGCATCGCGGCGGGCTTCCCCACTGTGCTGTTAGCCGGCGCCGTTCAAGACCAGGTCGTCAGTGCATCCCAGCAGACGTATATCTTGACCCCGGGCTCTACGGCCTACTCGTCATGGGAAGCATGGATCAAGCAGCAGCAGGCCAGGAAAGATATTCCGCAACTGAGCGCGAAAGGTGTTGGCGTCATCACCATCAAGGTGGTGTCAGCGGACCCTACCCCTCGGGCGGTATCCGCTGCGCCGCTCCATGCCGTTGCCGCTCCCGCTGATGCAGGCGGCCCTCCGCCGGTGGGCTTGCCTATGACGGGTACGCCGGGCCAAAAAATCACGATCACCAACCAATTGCCTAACGGTACCTATCAAGTCTGGGAGTACCAGTACCAGGCTGGCGGTGCCGCCAGTGGCGATGGCTGGGTGGCGTTGGGTTCGGGAATCTGCTCCGTCCCTCATTGCAGCGTCACCATCACGACGCGACCTGACTGACGTTTTCGCTCTGCGTTTATGTGAAAAGCCTCGCTTTGGCGGGGCTTTTCTTCTTGAGCGAAGCGAAGCATTCGAATTGTCCGCCCTGGGAAGCGCCAGCCGTCTTGGAAAGCGGCTGACGAGACGAAGAGGCAGAAGCTGACATGCCGCCTAGTGTACCGACAGGCCTGGAAAGCCGTGACCCGGCCTGGCGACGTGGCCGGCGGCGCTTGCGGCAAGTTGACGCGCCCGTCAGTGCCCCGCTGGGAATACCCAGCCGCCGAGGCAACCTGCCATGGCATAATGGCGACTTACGCTGCACCCAAAGGCAGCACTCGTCAGGCGCAGCGGCTTATCGCCTCCCCACACGAGTCCGGTACCGGCCTAGTCGCCGGCGCCCTGCCTGCAACTTCACTCCTGGACGACGGTAACGGCAATGGTGGCATTGGCGACGGAGCACGTGATCGACGTGCACCACTGGAACGACAGTCTCTTCAGCTTCCGCACGACGCGCGAACCGGGATTCCGCTTCGACAGCGGCCAATTCGTGATGATCGGCCTGGAGGTGGACGGCCGTCCGCTGATGCGCGCCTATTCCATCGCCAGCGCCAACTACGAGGAGCACCTGGAGTTCTTCAGCATCAAGGTGCCCAACGGCCCGCTGACCTCTCGCCTGCAGCATCTCAAGCCCGGCGATCCGCTCATCGTCAGCCGCAAGCCGACCGGCACGCTGGTGCTCAACGACCTCAAGCCCGGCAAGCACCTCTACCTGCTGGGCACCGGCACCGGCCTGGCGCCGTTCCTGAGCATCATCCGCGATCCGGAAACCTACGACCGCTTCGAGAAGATCGTGCTCGTCCACGGCGTGCGCAACGTCAACGACCTGGCCTACCGCGACTACCTGGAAAACGAGCTGCCCCAGCACGAGTACCTGGGCGAGCTGGTGCGCGAGAAGCTGCTCTACTACCCCACGGTGACGCGCGAGCCGTTCCGTCACCAGGGCCGCATCACCGACGCCATCGTCGACGGCTCGATGTGCAAGGCGGTCGGCCTGCCGCCACTGGACCCGGCCACGGACCGCGCCATGCTGTGCGGCAGCCCGCAGATGCTGGACGACACCTGCGCCCTGCTCGACGCACGTGGCTTCCAGGTGTCACCGCGCACCCGCGAGCCGGGCGACTACGTGATCGAGCGCGCCTTCGTCGACAAGTAATTGTGGGAGCGCACCCTGTGCGCGACTTACGGTCGAATGGCAGCGCAATGAGGGCGCCAGTCGCGCACAGGGTGCGCTCCCACATGGCCGCGTCCATGCGCGGCTATTGCCATCCCGCTCCCGCCGTGCTTCCGTCAGTCGTATCGCTCCACGACGAGGACCGCATGCTGGACATCGCCCTCTACGTGCTCGCCGCCGCGCTGATGATCGGCGGGCTGGCCGGCAACATCCTGCCGGCGCTGCCGGGTATTCCGATGATCTTCGGCGGCATCTGGCTGGCCGCGGCGGTGGACCAGTATCGCCACCTGGGCCTGTGGTGGCTGGTCGCCATCGGCGTGCTGGGCACGCTGGGCGTCATCGTCGATTTCGTCGCGGGCACGCTGGGCGCCAAGCGGGTGGGTGCAAGCCGGCTCGCTCTCACCGGCGCGGCGCTGGGCACCCTGATCGGCATGTTCCTCGGTATCGCCGGCCTGTTGCTGGGGCCGTTCATCGGTGCCGTGCTGGGCGAGCTGGCCTCGGGCACCAGCGTGCTGCGCTCGGCCCACGTCGGCGCGGCGACCTGGCTGGGCCTGCTGTTCGGCACGCTGGTGAAGCTGGTGCTGTCCTTCCTGATGATCGGCCTGTTCGGCTTTGCCATGCTGGTGGGCTGAGCGGAAGCGACCTTCGGCACATGGTACGTTCCCGCGCCCCGCTTTAGGCTCGGCCCACACACATCCCTAGGGGAACCCACATGTCCAAACGCCTTGCCCTTGCCCTGGCGGTATCGCTGGCGGCCGCCGGATCGGCCCAGGCCGACACCAAGACGCCGAGCTGGATCGATCGCAGCAACGACGATGCCAAGGTCATGCTCGACGTGCTCGCCCGGTTCAGCCCGGAATTCGCCTCGCAGATCGGCCTGCCTGGCTACGACGACAAGGTGGCCGACCTCAAGCCGGGCGTCGACGAACGCTCGCGCGCGGCGCTGGTCGACGCCAAGGCCAAGCTCGAGAAAATGCTGGCCGCGGAGAAGGACACCAACGTCCGCCAGGACCTGCAGATCATGATCCGCGCCACCGACAGGCAGATCGAGGGCATCGACCTCAACCGCAAGTACATGCTGCCCTACCAGGACGTGGGCGACTTGGTCTTCTCCGGCGAATTCGCCCTGCTGAAGGATGACGTGGACGCCAAGCGCCGTCCCGCCGCGCTCAAGCGCCTGGAATGCTACGTGGGCAAGGCGCCCGGCTGCACGCCGATCACCGAACTTGCCAAGGCGCAGACCACGGCGCGCCTGGGCGACAAGAACCTGATCGGCCCCTACAAGGGCGAGGTGGAGCAGAAGCTGTCCAACACGGCGCGCTACACCCAGGGCATCCGCCAGCTGTTCGCCAAGTACAAGCTGGACAATGCCGAGGGCAAGGCCGCGCTCGATGCGCTGGACAGCCAGCTGAAGGACTACGACGCCTGGGTGCGCGGCACCATCGTGCCGCGCGCCCGCGCCGATTTCCGCCTGCCCGAGCCGCTGTATGCCTACAACCTCAAGCAGGTGGGCATCGACATCCCGCCGGAAGAATTGATCAAGCAGGCGCAGCTGGAGTTCGTCGAACTGCGCTCCACCCTGCAGATGATGGCGCCGGTGGTGGCCAAGGCGGAAGGCATCCAGGCCACCGACTACCGCGACGTGCTCAAGGCCTTGAAGCAGCAGCAGCTGGGCAAGGATGACGTGGTGCCCTGGTACCACGAGATCATCGGCAAGATCGAGGACACCATCCGCCGCGAGCACATCGTCACCCTGCCACAGCGCAAGATGCAGATGCGCCTGGCCTCGGAAGCGGAGACCGCCCAGGTACCCGCGCCGCACATGGACCCGCCGCCATTCATCAACAACCACGGCGAACAGGGCACCTTCGTGCTGACCATGGGCAATCCCGGCGGCGACAAGTCCGACGCCTACGACGACTTCACCTACAAGGCCGCCGCGTGGACGCTGACCGCGCACGAGGGCCGCCCGGGCCACGAGCTGCAGTTCGCGGCGATGGTGGAGCGTGGCGTGTCGCTGGCGCGCAGCCTGTTCGCCTTCAACAGCGTGAACGTGGAAGGCTGGGCGCTGTACGCGGAATCGGAAATGCTGCCGTACGAGCCGCCGGCCGGCCAGTTCGCCGCATTGCAGGCGCGCCTGATGCGCGCGGCCCGCGCCTACCTCGACCCGATGCTCAACCTGGGCCTTATCAGCAAGGAGCGCGCGCATGACGTGCTGCGCAACGACGTGGGCCTGTCCGAGGCGATGACCCAGCAGGAGCTGGATCGCTACACCTTCAACAGCCCCGGCCAGGCCACCGCGTACTTCTACGGCTACATGCGCCTGCAGCAGACGCGCCTGGACACCGAGCTGTCGCTGGGCAAGGACTTCAATCGGCAGGCCTTCAACGACTTCGTGATCGGCCAGGGCCTGCTGCCGCCGGATCAGCTCGCCGAGGCGGTGCGCACGCAGTTCATTCCCTCGCAGAAGAAGCCGTAGGCGCAGTACCGGCATCGCGTTGACGAGGCCGCGCCTTTGGGCGCGGCCTCTTGCGTTGCGGGACCGCGATCGCCGGGTTCAGGCCATCGGCACGTCGGGGATCACGTAGAGCAACACGGCCAGGTAATGCAGCACGCTGCCGGCCAGCACGAAGAAGTGCCATATCGAATGGTGGTAAGGCATCCTGCGCCACAGGTAGAACGGCACGCCCAGCGTGTAGGCCACGCCGCCGGCCAGCAGCAAGGCCATGCCGCCGGCCTGCAGGTGTTGCAGCAGTGGCTTGAACGCGATCACGCCCACCCAGCCCATGCCCACGTACATGAGCACGGCGAGCTTGCGGTATTTCTTCAACAGGCCCAGTTCGAGCGCGATGCCCATGACCGCCAGCGCCCAGACCGTGCCGAACAGGCTCCAGCCCCAGGCGCCGGGCAGCGCGATCAGGGTGAACGGCGTGTAGGTGCCGGCGATGAGCAGGAAGATGGCGATATGGTCCAGCGTGCGCAGCACGCCCCTGGCCGTCTGCCCTGGAATGGAGTGGTACAGCGTGGAGGCGGTGTAGCAGAGGATCAGCGTGGTGCCGAACACCGCGCTCGCCACGATGACGCGCGCATCGCCGTATAGCGACGCGAACGCCACCAGCGTGGCGAGCCCGGCGATGCTGAGCAGGATGCCGATGCCGTGGATGATGCTGCTGGCGAGTTCGTCGCCAAAGGCATAGCGGGGGAGAGCCGTGCCGGCGATGGCGGACATGGGGAGACCTCAGGGGAACGTACCGAAGCGTACGGCCTCCCCACGATAGGACGCCCGCGGTCTTTCAACAAGGCCGGCCGGCGCATGGAACACCACGCCGCGCCTACTCGATGATGAAGGCGCCGAAGGCCACGCCCAGGTCCCAGCCCTTGCCGGTGCCGCTGAGCGCCAGCGAGACGTTGCCCTTGGTCATCACCCGCGCGCCGGCGGACTTGGAGGCACCCGCGTGCACGCCGGCGTCGGCGTAATGACCCTTGATCTCGCCGATGCTGCCGACTCCGGTGAACTTGCCCACGCCGTCGTCGATCCGGCTCTTGCCGAAGGTGATGCCGCCGCCCTTCACCCGGATGTGTACGCCCATGCTCTGGCCGTTGCTGCAATGGACGGTGCCGCTGCCTTCGGCGGTCTGGTAGAACACCGACCAGCCGGACAGGCGGAAATTCATCTTGCACTCGAGCTCGCCCGCATGGGCCGGCGCCGCCGCCATCGCGGCCAGGGCCAATGCCACCACGCCGATGCTCTGCCATCCTGCCATGTCGTCTTCTCCTCTGATGAATGCCTGCCCCCGGGGCGCCGGATTCTGGCAAGCCGGCGCCGTCTCCGACGTGAATATGTCCTTCACCCGGGATGAACGCTAAATCAAGCCGTCGCTTTCGAGAATGGTTCGACCGGGCGTCCCCTCTCTCTCCCCCGACGTCCGGACTTGCCGCCCCGCCCCCTGTGCGGGGCTTTTTTTTGCCATCGCCCAGGCCGGCCCGCCATGCGACACCGCAGGCTACACACCCGGCGGCGGCTGACCTTATGCTGGATGCCAGCCAGGAACAGGAGAACCGCGCGATGCCCCCCATCGACCTGCTGTTGCATCTGGAGCATCTGGAACTGGATGCGGCCGCGCCGCGCGCCGCGATGGCGCTGGCCAGCCGCCTGGGCGCGCGGCTGGATGCGCTATACGTGGCCGACCTGCCCGCCACCGCCTTCAGCCTGCCCGAGGCCGTGCCCGTGCAACTGGAGGAAACCCAGCGCCGGGTGGCCGAAGCGCAGGCGCACGAAGGCGCCTGGCGGCAGGCCATGGCCAGCCGCTCGCTGCAAGGCGCGTGGCGGGTCACCCAGGGCGATACCGTGCAGACCGTGAGCCTGGCGGCATCCGGCTACGACTTCCTGGTGATGGAGCGCAGCCAGCAGCGCAGCGATGCGCCGGTCGGTTTCGGCTCGGTGTCGCGTTGCGTGTTCGCCAGCGGCCGCCCAGTGCTGGTGGTGCCGGATGTCGCGCCCGTGGCCGGCATCGGCGCCGACGTGCTGGTGGCATGGAATGGCAGCCGCGAATCCGCCCTGGCGCTGGCCGCCTCGGTGCCGATCCTGCGCCAGGCCAAGCGGGTGCATATCCTCGACGGCAGCGAGATGAACGCCGAGATGCTGCCGGTGCTGCCGCCGCCGGGCCTGCCCGACTGGCTGCGGCGGCACGGCATCCAGGCCGATATCGAGATCCTCCATGCCGGTCCCAGCCATGCCGCCGGTCCGGCGGTACTGGACATGGCGCACCAACGGGGCGCCGACCTCATCGTCATGGGCGCCTGGAGCCGCTCGCGCCTGGCGCAGATGGTGCTCGGCGGCACCACGCGCCACCTGTTCATGCACGGCGACGTGCCGATGCTGGTGGCGCACTGAAAAAACCCGTTTCGCGCAAGCGATGGGCGATCCGTACAGAATAGCCTTCCAGACGGCTGCTTGTGCAAGCGCTTTCGGGCGGCATAGGCTGGATCCGCACCCGCACGTTTCCTCCCGCGTCCCCACGCGGCGTGCCAGAGGTGTCAACCCAGCATCGAAACGTCAGGAGGTCGCCCATGTCGTCCGCAAGCCTGGCCGTACCCCGTCATGCCCACGCCCACCCCGACAGCGCGCGTGTCGCCGCGCTGAGCGGGGCCATCGCCATCAACCTGGCCGCTCTGCTGGCCGTGATGCGGCCCGCGGCGGCGCCATGGATCACGCAAGTCCAGCAGCATATGCCCGAAATGACGGTGCGCTGGATGTCGCCGCCGCCCAAGCAGGAGGTGGTGCCCACGCCGACGATCGAACTGAAGCCCTTGGTGCAGCCCAAGGCCGCACCGCATCCGCGCGTGCTGCCGCAGCCGCTATCGCCGCCGGTCGCCACGTCCACCGATGAAGGCAGCGTCGCCTCCATGCCGGCGATAGCGGACACGGCGCCGACCAGTCCCGAGCCCGTGTCGAACCCCACGCCGGAGGAAGCCACGCTGGCCTACCGCGCCGTGCCGCTGGCCTACCCGCCGATAGCGTTGCGCAACCGCATGCAGGGCACCGTCGTGCTGAAGGTGCTGGTGGACGAACACGGCACGCCGCTGGAAGTGGCGATCGAACAGAGCAGCGGCTACGCGCTGCTGGATCGCAGCGCCCGCGAGCAAGTGCGGAACTGGCGCTTCGAACCGGCCACCGCCCACGGCCAGCCCGTGCGCACCTGGGCGCGCGTGCCGGTGACGTTCAGCATCAACCAGTTGTAGCCCCACCGAGTCAGCACCAAAGGAAAGGCCCGGCCTGCATTGCCTGCCAGGCCGGGCCACTCCACGGCAAAACGAATCAATGCACGGCGGCGCCGGTCGGCGTCGCGTGGCGGCGCGAGCCGCGCGCGATCGCCCACACCACAGCCACCAGCAGGATCAGCGGCAGGCAGAACGGCAACAGGGCCAACGCCACGATCGGCGCCACGACTAGCAGCGCCACGCCGCCGAACAAGAGGCCCAGGACGGCGCCCACGAGACTGAACAAGCCGCCGATCAGGCCGAAGGCCAGCTTGAACACCAGCCCGACGAAAGCTGCCGTCAGCCATACACCGACGAACAACATCAACAGTACGCTCATGGCAATCATGACGCCCCTCCTCCGACTCCACTGCCGGTGAACCTTGCGCACCGTCGTCATGCAGGCGCCCGATGCGCTTTTCAAGGTCCTGTCGAAAACCATCGTGCGCTCCCGCAGCGCGCCGCGCATGTTTCGAAAGTCATGCCGCAACGCGTCTTTTGCGTTTGAACAACGGGTTACAGGACTTTAACGATGCGCATGCTCCACTGCGCCCCGTTATCCGTCGAGTAGCATCGCAATGGCCAAACACATGCAACCCCTCAAGGCGCTGCGTGAGATCGCGTTTGACTACGGCGTGGGTGAACACCCGGACCTTGCCACGATGGCAAGGGAACTGAGCCGCGCGATACTGCAGCACAAGACCTCGCTCCAGCACGACCTGGCCAGCCTGCGCACGCGCGGCAAAGGCTTCGAGCGCTGGCTGGTGGCGCAACGCAGCAAGCCCGCGATCAGCGTGCTGGTCATGGCGTGGCCCGCCAACTACGCCACGCCCATCCACGACCATGCCGGCCTGTGGGGCCTGGAGCTGGCCTTGCATGGCGCGCTGGAAGTCGAATCGTGGGACCGCGATCCCCACGGAAATATCTTGCGCCAGGTCGGCCGCGACTGGCTGGGTCCCGGCGACGCCAGCTGGTTCGACGCGGACGACCGCTACGCGCACCGCTGCCGCAACCTCTCCCGCCACGAAACGGCGTTGACGCTTCACGTCTATGGTGGCGATCTGGCACAGTACCTCACCTACGAAGAAGCCGGCTCCACCGGCCAGTGGCTCGCCAGGCCGCAGCTCAGCACCATTACGGGCCAGCTGTACGCCTGAGCCGCGCCAGACAATTCCGCCTTATCTTCAGGGAGTGGCATGTATCGACGGGTCGCCATCATCGGCGGCGGCGCTGCAGCGGCAGCGCTGCTGAGCGAGTTGCTGGAACGCCAGCTGCCGCAGCCGCTTCATCTGGACTGGTATACCGGCGGCGGCACACCGGCGCGCGGCGTGGCATACGGCACGTGCTCCGACCGGCACCTGCTCAACGTACGCGCGGCATCGATGAGCATGTTCGCGGCCAAGCCGCATGGCTTCCTCGATTTCGCCCAGCGGGGCGACGGCAGCATCGCCGGCACCGATTTCCTGCCGCGCCGCCTCTATGGCGACTACCTGGAAGCGGAAGTCGCGCACGCCTTGCAGCGCGCCCGTGCCGCGGGCCACGACGTGCGCGTGCTGCCGTTCGCGGTGGATGCCATGGTGCCGGAAAACACCGGCGTCACCGTGATCCATGGCGAGGAGAACAGCCGTGTCGATGCCGCCGTGCTGGCGGTGGGCTCGCTGCCGCCCCAACCGCTCGGCGGCGTGAGCGAGGCCGCGCTCGAAAACGGCCTCTACGTCACCGAGCCGTGGGGTTTCCTTGCCGGGGTGAAACCGGACGCGAAGCCGCGCAAGGTCGTGCTGATCGGCCTGGGCCTGACCGCCGTGGACGTGTTGCTGGAATTGTCGGCGCAGTGGCCGAACGCCGAGTTCACCGCGCTCTCGCGCCATGGACTGTTGCCGGAACCGCACCTGGAAACCGCTTCCGCACCCGCGGATGACAGCGGCGAACTGGTCGAGGCGATGCGCGAGGCGCCGGACATCCGCACCTGGATGCGCCTGCTGCGCGAGGCCATCGCCCAGAGCAGCGACTGGCGCACGGTGATCGACAGCCTGCGCCCGCATACGCCCTCGCTATGGGCGCTGTTGCCGGAAGCGGAGCGTGCGCGCTTCCTGCGCCATGCGCGCTGGGCCTGGGAACGCGTGCGCCACCGCATGCCGCCACAGGTGTTGACCGCCATGCAGCAGTTGGAAAGCGATGGCCGCCTGCACCGGCAGCGTGGCCGCCTGCAGGCGGTGGACATCGCCGATGGCAGGCTGCGCCTGGACATCCGCCTGCCGCATGGCGGCGGCGTCGAGACGACGGATGCGGACCTGGTGATCCAGACGGTGGGCCTCAACACGGACGTGCGCCGCACGCGGCATCCGCTGGTTCGCCAGCTGGCGACCAACGGCCACGTCACGCCAGATCCGCTCGGCCTGGGCTTCGTCGCCACCGGCGAAAGCCGCCTGCAGCACGACGGCCAGGCCTGGCCGCACTTCTACGCCATCGGCACGCTGCTGCGCGGCATGCTGTGGGAATCCACCGCGATGCCCGAGATCCGCCAGCAGGCGCGCCAACTGGCGGACCGCCTGCTGGCCGGCTAGGCCCGGAGAGCGGGAGGAAACGCGCCTCCCGCTTCGCCTCTCTGCACCTCAGAAGCCGCTGAGCACCAGCTTGCCGATGGTGCTCGCGCTTTCCAGTTGCGCGTGCGCACGGCGCAGGTTGGCGGCGTTGATGGTGCCCAGGTTCTCGCGCAGCGTGGTGCGCAGCATGCCGGCGTCCACCAGGTCCGCGGCCTCGTTCAGTATGCGGTGCTGCGCCTGCATGTCCTCGGTGTGGTACAGCGAGCGGGTGTACATCAGCTCCCAGTGCAGGGACAGGCTCTTGGACTTCATCAGGGTGATGTCCAGCGGCGTGGACGGGTCGTCGATGATGCCCAGCTTGCCCTGCGGCTTGAGCAGGGCCACCAGCGCGGGGAAATGCTGCTCGGTATGGGTCAAGGCCAGCACCGCGTCGACGCCCTGCGGCGCGACCGCCTTCACCGCGGCCTCCAGGTCGCCGCGATGGTCAACCACGTGGTGCGCGCCCAACCCGCTCGCCCAGGCGCGGCTGTCCTCGCGCGAGGCCGTGGCCACCACGGTGTAGTTGGTGAGGCGCCGCGCCAGTTGGATCGCCATGGACCCCACGCCGCCGGCACCGCCCACCACCAGCAGCACGCCGCTGCGTCCCGTATTGCCGCGCGGCACGCCCAGGCGATCGAACAGCAGTTCCCAGGCGGTGACGGTGGTCAATGGCAGCGCCGCGGCCTGGGCGAAGTCCAGCGTGGCCGGCTTGCGCCCGACGATGCGCTCGTCCACCAGCTGCAGCTCCGCGTTGCTGCCGGGACGGTCGATGGCGCCGGCGTAGTACACCGCGTCGCCCGGCTTGAACAGCGTGACGTCGGCGCCGACCGCCACCACGGTGCCAGCGGCATCCCAGCCGAGCACCTTGTCGGCGCCTTGCGGATCGGTGCGCCTGCGGATCTTGGTGTCGACCGGATTGACGGAAACCGCCTCGACCTTCACCAGCAGGTCGCGCCCTTGCGCCACCGGCGCGGGCAGCTCGACATCGAGCAGGCTCTGCGGATCGTCGATGGGCAGGCTATGACGGTAGGCAACGGCTTTCATGCAGTGCTCCTTGGCATGGGAAGGTCAGGGAATGATGTTGCGTCGGCGAAAGTCATCGAACAGCCGCGTGAACATCTCGAACGTATCCACGTAGGCATGGAAACCGAAGCGGCGCGCCTTGGCATCGTCGCCGAACATGTCGTAATTCCACGAGAATACGAAGTCCGCGAAACGCCACGACGACACGCCGGCATAGGCGTTCGGCGCCAGGCCATGCCGCTCGATCATCGCACGCCACAGCGGCTCCTTGTCGGCCATCGCGCTGTCCAGCGACAACGGCAGCGGAGGCGCCAGCTCCAGTCCGAAGTAGCGCGCGATGAACGGCCACATCTCGCTCCAGCGGAACAGGTCGCCGTTGGCGATGTTGAACGCCTGGTTGGCGCAGCGCGGCTCGGTGGCCGCCCATACGGTGGCCTGCGCCAGCAGTCCCGCATCGGTCATCTGCAGGAGTGGACCATAGGCGTCCGGACGGCCGGGAAAGCGCAACGGCAACCCGAGCTCCTTGCTCATCGATGCATAGACGGCAATGGCCAGCGCGAGATTCATGGGGTTGCCCAGGGCGAACCCGCCTACTACCGCCGGGCGAATCGCCGACCAGTTCCACGCCGCGCCCTGCTGGCGCTGTTCGAGGAACCGTTGCTGGTCATGCATGAATTCCGGCGGCATGAACACCGCATCGGTCTCGCGCGCCGGCGTCTTGAACGGGCCGAGATGGCCGCCGTAGACCTTGTAGCCCTGCATCAGGCTGATGTGCCGCAGGCCGGCGGCGGCGGCCTCGATGGCGTCGACCACGTGCACCAGCATGGCCAGGTTCGGCGGCACCAGTTCACTCCAGCTTGGCCGGTCCTGGTAGGCCGCATAGAACACGTGGGTGACCTCCCGCAATGGCGCCAGCTTGTCGCGCGCATCCGCGGCGTCGAGCAGGTCCACCGCCACGTGCCGCACGCGCCCCTCGGCATGCCCGCCACGGCGCGACAGGCCAATCACCCGCCAGTCGTCCAGCGTCGCCAGGTGATCGACCAGGTTGCGGCCGATCACTCCTTGCGCGCCCACCACCAACGCCACCTTCGATACGGCCATGACGATCCTTCTTGATGAAGCGAGGGAAAGGGGAAACGGCGCTCAGCTGGCCGTCGGGCAAGCAGCCATGGCGGCGGCGCCACGACGCTCCAGCAGCATGCTGAGCAGCGTGGCCAGCAGCCCCAGCACGCTCACCACGGCGCCGGCGATGCTCACCGACGGGAAGCCCAGGCCCAGGTCGATCATCGAGCCGCCGATGAAGGCGCCGATCGCGTTGCCCAGGTTGAACGCGGCGATGTTCAGGGTCGAAGCCAGGTGTGGCCCCTCGCTGGCCTGCTGCACCACGCGCATCTGCAGCGGCGCCACGGTGGCGAAGGCGAACACGCCCCACACAAACACGGTGACGATGGCGCCCATGGTGCCGTGCATGGTCCAGGCGAAGGCCAGCAGCACCAGCGCCAGCATGCCGAGCACGCCGGCCAGCGAGGGCATCAGGCGCCAGTCCGCCAGGCGGCCGCCCAGCATGTTGCCGACCGTGGTGCCTACGCCGAACAGGATCAGTACCCAGCCGGTGGCGCCCACGCTCACATGCGAGACCTGCTGCAGGATCGGCGCGATATAGGTGAACACGGTGAATACGCCGCCAAAGCCCAGCACGGTCATCAGCAGCGCCAGCAGAACCTGCGGTTGCTTCAGCACGCCCAGCTCGCGTCCCATGTGCGGCGCGGGCAGGTCCGGTAGCGGCGGCACCAGCCGCCATACGGCGATGGCGGCGAGCACGCCCAGGCCGGTCACCGCGACGAAGGTGGAGCGCCAGCCGGCCCACTGGCCGAGGAAGGTACCGAACGGCACGCCGAGCACGTTGGCCAGGGTGAGGCCGGTGAACATCAGCGCGATGGCGCGGGCGCCCTGCCCGCGCGGCACCACGTGCGAGGCCACCACCGCGCCGATGCCGAAGAACGAGCCATGGCAGAACGCCGCCACCACGCGCGCCACCATCAGCACGCCGTAGTTGGGCGCCGCCGCGCACAAGGCGTTGCCCAGGATGAACAGGCCCAGCAGCAGCAGCAGCGCGTTGCGCCGCTCCATCCGCGCGGTCAGCGCCGCCAGCAGGGGCGCGCCGGCCGCCACGCCCAGCGCGTAGCCCGAGACCAGCAGGCCGGCCGAGGGGATGCTCACGCGCAGGTCGGCCGCCACTTCCGGCAGCAGGCCCATGATCACGAACTCGGTGGTGCCGATGGCGAAGGCCGCCACGGACAGGGCCAGCAAGGCCAGCCGGGACGTGGCGGCGCCAGGGGAAGCAGGAGAGTCCGGGGAGGACATGGAAGGTATCCGTCAAGGAAAACGGCCGCCACTGTGCGCCTTGTCGCCGCCCACGTGAATTGAGCAAACTAGAGAGGCATCTTTTCCAAAAAGTTGAAGATGGTCGATTTCGAGGACATGCGGCTGTTCGTGCGCGCGGTGACCGAGGGCAGCCTGTCGGCCGCCGGGCGGGAGCTTGGCCTGTCGCCGGCGGCGGCCAGCAAGCGCCTGAACCGGCTGGAGCAGGCGCTGGGCGTGCGGCTGCTCCAGCGCAGCTCGCGCCGCCTGGCACTGACCGAGGAAGGCACCATCTACTTCGAGCGCTGCCAGGCCATCATCGCCGATGTGGACGACGCCAACTCGGCGGTGAGCCTGCGCCAGCTGGAAGTGGGCGGCCAGTTACACGTCTCCGCCTCGGTGGACATGGGCCGCCAGTACATCGGCCCCATCGCGGCGGACTTCGCGGCGCAGCATCCCCAGTTGCGGCTACGGCTGACCAACTCCGACGCCATGCTCGACCTGTTCGAGCACGGCGTGGACGTCGCCGTGCGCGGCGGCACCATGGCCGATTCGCGGCTGGTGTCGCGCCTGCTCGCCAACAACTTCCGCGTGCTGTGCGCCGCGCCGTCCTACCTGGAACGGCACGGCCGCCCGGCCGGCATCGACGACCTCGCGCGGCACAGCTGCCTGATGCTGCACCGCCCCGGCCACGGCATCCTGCCGTGGATTGCACAGACGCCCGACGGCCCGCGCCCGCTGCGGGTGGAGCCGAGCATCACCTGCGACAACGGCGACTTGATGCGAGCCCTGGCCGTGGCCGGCCACGGCCTGGCCTTCAAGGCGGCCTGGGATATCGCCGAGGACGTGCGTGCCGGCCGCCTGGTGCCCCTGCTGGGCGACGTGATCCTGCCCGACGCGCACATCTACGCGATCTATCCCAGCCGGTGCTACCTGCCTGCGCGCATCCGCCTGTTCGTGGATCATCTGCAGCATGAACTGCAGATGCGCGAGCGCGACGTGCTCGATACCGTGCGCCAAGCCATGCGCTGACAGCGACGAGGACGCGATGTCGAACCACGGCCAGCCCTTTTCCCCTCCCGCCCCCGGGTGCCTGGCATGCTGACCACCCTGGTCGGCGCTGTCGTCGTGCTGCTGCACCTGGCCGGTGTGCTGGCGGCCATGCACGCGGTGATGCATACGCGTACGCCGCAAGGAGCCTTTGCATGGGCACTGGGTCTGGTGTTCCTGCCCTACGTCACGCTGGTGCCCTATCTCTACCTGGGGCGCAGCCGTTTCCACGGCTACGTCGACCTGCATCGCCGCCGCCGTGGCCAGATGCAGGCCCTGGCCAATGGCCAATTGCCCACGGGCACGGCCTCGCAGCAGGCCTGCGAGCGCTATAGCGAGATCGCCCGCCTGCTCGGCGCGCGCTTCCACGACGGCCAGCGGCTGAAGCTGCTGGTCGACGGCGAGGCCACCTTCGAGGCCATCCTGGGCGCCATCGGCGAAGCCAGGCGCTGCGTGCTGGTGCAGTTCTTCATCATCCACGACGACGCGCTGGGACGCCGCCTGCAGCAGGCGCTGCTGGAACGCGTACGGGCCGGGGTGGAGGTCTGCGTGCTGTTCGACGGCATCGGCAGCCACGCGCTCCCGCGCCAGTACGTGGAGACGCTGCGCGAGGCCGGGGTGGCCATCCATCCGTTCGCCACGCAGCGGCGCAGCAACCGTTTCCAGCTCAATTTCCGCAACCACCGCAAGATCGTGGTAGTGGACGGGACGCGCGGCTACGTCGGCGGGCTCAACGTGGGCGACGAATACCTGGGCCTGAAGCCGCCGCTGTCGCCCTGGCGCGATACCCACCTGCAGATCGAAGGGCCCGCAGTGGCCGACCTGCAGCGCAGCTTCGCCGAGGACTGGCACTGGGTCACCGGCGAACTGCCGCCGCTGCTGCGCCCCGGCCCGGGCCATGGCGGCGCACGCACGCTGGTCGCCGCCACCGGCCCGGCCGACCGGCAGGAGACCTGCTCGCTGTTCTTCACGGCGCTGATCCACGCGGCCCGGCGGCGGCTGTGGATCACCACGCCCTATTTCGTGCCGGACCCCGCGGTGATGGCGGCCCTGCGGCTGGCGGTGTTCCGCGGCGTGGACGTGCGCGTGCTGATTCCCGCCCGCCCGGACCACCACACCGTATTCCTCGCCACCGGCCTGTACGCGCACGACGCCGTGCGCGCCGGCATCCGCGTGTTCCGCTACCAGCCCGGCTTCCTGCACCAGAAGGTAACGCTGGTGGACGACGACACCGCCACGGTCGGCAGCATGAACCTGGACAACCGCTCGTTCCGGCTCAACTTCGAGATCGGCTCGTTGCACGTCGACCGCGGCTTCGCGGGCGAGGTGGAGCGGATGCTGGACGAGGACTTCGCCCAGGCGCGCGAAGTGACGGAGGCGGAATACCTCCAGGCCCCGTACCTGCGCCGGCTGGCCATGCACGTGGCGCGGCTGTTCGACCCGGTACTGTAAGAGCCTGTTCAAAATCTTGGTGGGCCCTCCTCCCCCCTGCACGCAGCCTTGTGGGAGCGCACCCTGTGCGCGACGCCTTTTGCCTCATGGCTCGTGGTCCCGGCGCCTCCCGCCAAAGGGGGCAAGGGCCAGGATGACGAACCGTGCAGACCGAGGCAAAAGGAGGTCGCGCACAGGGTGCGCTCCTACAGAGGGGACCGATCAGCGTCAGCGGGGAGGGGCCGAGCGACGACTTTGAACAGGCTCTAGGTCCCCGGTCAGCCGCGGGCCTTGCCCCCATAGCCCAGGTACAGGCCGCCGGTCAGCGCCGCCGCCGCCAGCGAGAGCGCGGCGGCCACCACGAACATCGGCCCGTAGCGCCCGCCCGAGGCGATCCAGCCGCCCAGCGGGCCGGTGACGCCCAGCGCCACGTCGATGAACACCGAGTACGCCGCCAGCGCTGCCCCACGGTTGCTCGCGCTCACGCGTTCCACCGCTACCACGCCCAGCGCGGGAAAGATCAGCGAGAAGCCGATGCCGCTCAGCGCCGCGCCCAGCATCGCCACGCCGGCTTGGCCGGCGCCGGCCAGCATGGCCAGTCCGACCGCCTCCACCAGCAGCGAGCACAGCGCCACGCGGTAGCCGCCGAAGTGGGCGATGGTCCAGCCCAGCACCAGGCGCACGCCCACGAAGCACACGCCGAACACGCTGAGCGTCGGCGCGGCACCAGCCCAGCCCTGGCTGGCGTAGTACAGGGTGATGAAGGTGGCGATCACGCCGAAGCCCACCGAGCCCAGCGCCAGCCCCATGCCGTAGGGCGCCACGCGGCCGAACACGCGGTGCATCGGCAGGCGCTCGCCCCCTTCCGCCCGCACCGGCGGGCGTCCCCAGGCCAGCAGCAGCGCCAGCGCCATCAGCGCCACGCCAGACAGGCCGATCATGACGAAACCACCCGCCGCCACCAGCAGCACGCCCAGCGGCGCGCCGGCCGCCAGCGCGCCGTAGGTGGCGATGCCGTTCCAGGAGATGACCTTGGCGGTGTGCGCGCTGCCGACCCGGCCGATGCCCCATATGATGCAGCCCGTGGCCACGCAGCTCTCGCCCATGCCCAGCGCCAGCCGTGCCAGCAGCATCGTGCCCAGCGCTAGCGCGGGTTCACCGCGCAGGAAGGCCGCCACGGTCATCAGCAACCCGCTGCCGCCGCAGGCCAGCAGGCCGATCAGGGCCGCCCGCTTGGGGCCAGCCATATCGGAGGTGCGCCCGGCGAAGCCGCGGCTGAGCAGGGTGGCGACGTATTGCGTGCTGATAACCAGGCCGGCCAGCACCGCGCCATAGCCGAGCGTGTCATGCACGAACGGCGGCAGTACCGCCAGCTGCATGCCGATCACCAGGTAGGCCAGGAACGTGAAGCACACGACCTGGACGATGCGCAGAGTCAGCGGTGGACCGCTCCCGGTTTCGGCTTGGCTGGACATGGGTACGACGCGTGGAAAGGAAACGCTTGCAGGCGCGGGTCAGCGCTGGATGCCACGGCGACGCGCGATCACTGGCGACGCAGGCGGCCGGCGAACACTTGCCAACCCAGGAAAACCCCGACGCCGGCACCGATGAATTCGAACAGCACGCGCAACCCCAGGCTGTCCGCGTCGTGCACCTCGGCCAGGCGCGCACGCAGCAATTGCAGCGACTGCAGCCGGCCATAATTGAAATAGAACAGGTTCCACAAATCCTGGCCGCCAGCCAGCACCATGCCTGCCACATAGGCCCAGCTGACCTCCAGGCCCACACTCCAGCCTTGGCCGCGTCCGAACCAGTGCAGCAGGCCGAACGCCAGGAAACCCGCTACCAAGGCGATCGCACCGGCTTCCAGCCCACCGATCAGGCCATATCCCATCCACGACTGGTCGTAAGGCATGCCCCTGTTCCACCGTTATTGTGTTGTTGTGCAGGCATTATGCCTGCATGGAAGTGGAGCCGTCTTTTTGTGTAAGAAATCTCTTACTCTGAACCTCGGACATACCGTACAAGACGCACGTCGAACCCGTCACACCTCAGTCATACGAACGCCTACTAGACTTTTTGGACGTAGTCTCTTGCGAGCCAACACGCGTCCATGAATCCCACCATCAGCAGCCGCGCCGCCCTGATCCTGGTCGACGTGCAGCCGGACTTCATGCCCGGCGGCGCCCTGGCCTGCCATGAAGGCGACACCATCGTGCCGGGCATCGACCGGTTGCTGGGACGCCGCGCGTTCCGCCACGTGGCGGCCACCCAGGACTGGCATCCGGCCGGCCACGTCTCCTTCGCCAGCTCGCACGCCGGCCGGGCTCCCTTCGAGCGTATCCCGCTGTACGGCCATGCCCAGACGCTGTGGCCCGACCATTGCGTGCAGGACACGGCCGGCGCGGCGCTGCACCCGGGCATCGACTGGTCCGGCGTGGACACGGTGATCCGCAAGGGCGACGACCCGAAGGTGGACTCCTACAGCGGGTTCCGCGAGAACCATGGCCCCCACGGCACCCGCCCGGCCACCGGGCTGCACGAATGGCTGCGCGGGCGCGGCGTGGACGAGGTGTACGTGTGCGGCCTGGCGCGCGACGTGTGCGTGCTGTGGACGGTGCAGGACGCGGTGGAGCTGGGCTACCGCACCCACGTGCTGTGGGACCTGACCCGCCCCGTCTCGCCCGACACCGATCTCGCCACGCGCCTGCGCTACGAACAGCTGGGCGTGCAGGTGATCGAGCACGGCATGCCCGCCTGAAAGCCTGCCGGTGTTCAGCCGTCGTTCTCGGCGGCGACGCTGACCTGCGGCTCGCCGTCCCCATCGACGGTCACGCCGATCTCGATGGGACGGCAGCACACTTGGCAGTCCTCGATGTAGCGCTGGCTGCCCACCGAGCCATCGACCAGGATCTCGATGGCCTCGCCGCAATAGGGACAGTGGATGACGACCTCATCCTGCATGGCGCTCAACTCACGGCGGCGTCATGCGTCAGCGCTTGGCCTGCGACAGCGACGAGCCGCGTGCATTCACCTGCATGAGCACGCTCTCGCCCGCCGCCAGCGTGGTGTTCAGCTGGCCCTTGTCGCCCGGCTCGTGGCAGGCGCCCGAATTGCGCAGGGCCACCACGTGGGCGCCGCTGGGCAGGTAGAACGCGACCTGCTCGCCGGTTTCCAACTGCGCGGCGAATTTGTCATCGATCAGGATCTGGCTGGAGCAGCCGCCGCCGAAATGGCCGTTGTCGCGCACCACCTGCAGGGTGGCATCGCCGCCGCCCGGCGCCTGGTACAGGAACACCCGGTTGGACACCGCATCCCTGATCACCGTGTCGTGGTTGCTGGCTACTCCGCAACCCGCCAGGGCCAACGACCCCACCACCGCCATGCCCATTGCCCAATGCGCGATCTTCATGTCCAGCACTCCACGGGAACGATCCACGGCCTGCGAGCATACGCGAAGACGACGCGCCCGGCCTGTGCAGCAAGCCGCTATCCCTCGCGCGGCGGCCAGGCCGAGGGCGGCAGGATCCGGCACCAGCCCTCGCGCGCCACGCGACGCGACAGCTGCAGCACCGCCTTGTCCTTGCTGAGCAGCCATTGCGCTCCGGCGGCGTAGGCCAGCTCGAGGAATTTCTGGTCGTCCGGATCCGCGCAGCGCGGCAGCTTCACCCCGGGCGGAAGCGCGAGGCCATGCAGGCGCCGCACCCAGCGGTCGAACATCGCGCCAGCCTCGCCGCGCGCCACGGCATCCAGGGCCAGTGCGGGGTAGTCGAGCACGGCCAGCCATTCGTCGCGGCAGGCGTCGTCCACCACCGCCTGCACGAGGCCGCCGTGCAGGGCCTGCCGCAACGGCGCCACGGCCGGATCGCGGAACACGAACAGGTCGAGGGCGACATTGGTGTCGAGGACGAGCCAGGGTGGGGAGGCGGGCATGACGCGCATGGTGTCATACACGGGCTACGTGGAAATCGTGAACAGGCTCTAAGATGGCGTCCCATTTCCTGGACTGCCGACATGAGCGAACGCCTTTTCGACGACTACGTGGCCCGTTCGACGGCCGTCGCCGAGGGCTCGCGCTTCACCGCCTGCCTCGTGGTCACGCCGCGCCGCCGCAACGGCTTTCCGGTGTACTACGCCATCTGCGAGAACCGCAGCTTTCGCGATCGCGAACAGGCCGAGGCCGCCGCGGCCAAGTCGCTGGCGGCGATCGTGGGCCTGGAGGACGACGGCGCCCCGGTGTTCCCCGAGGGCTATACCGGCTTCGACGACGCAACGCCCGCCGGCTGAGGCCGCACGGGCCAGGATGGTGCCGGCCCCGAGACGCTGGAAACCCCGCCCCAGGCAGTCGGGCCAGCCGAAATGTGACCTCATCAGGTCATTTCCTTGCGGCAAACTGTACTTTTTCGTCAACCACGCGCAAGATCACCCGTTGTTCACGTCCATTAGCCGTGGTTTTCACGGCTCATGTATCGGGAGACAGCGCCATGCGGCGAACCTTTGTCGTGGGTTGTCCACGCTCTGGCACCACCATCGTGCAAGCCTTGCTGGCGCGGCATCCAGCGATCTACACCCTCCCGGAAACCGCGTTCTTCGAGCAGTTGCACGGCGATCTGGCATGGCGCTGGGGCGATGCCCAGGTCCGGCCGTCGCGCCGCCGCTGGCGGCAGCGCCTGGGCCTGACCCGCCGCCATATGCGCGAGGCCTTCGCCGCCCTCCACCTCCAGCTGACCGGCCGCCGGCCGATCCGCCCCACCGGGCTGCACCGCCGCACGCTCGCCCAGCGCTTCCTGGCGCTGCTGGACGGCTCCGCCGCGGCCGCCGGGCGCCAGATGTGGCTGGAGAAAACCCCCAACCACCTGCTCTACATCCCCGAGATCCAGGCGCTGGCCCCCGACGCCCGCTTCATCCACGTGGTGCGCCGGGGCGAGGACGTGCTCGCTTCGCTGATGGATGTCTACCTACGCTTCGAGAACGACGCGGCCTTCGGCGGTGGGGCGGTGCACTGGGCCCGGCGCTGGAACCGCGCCGTGGACATCCATGGCCGGTACGTGGGCCATCCCAGCCACCATTTCGTGTTCCTGGAGGACCTGGTGCACCAGCCGGAGGCCGAATGGGAACGGCTGTGCGCCTTCCTGGACCTGCCGGCCGACGTGCCGCTGGACAGCGCCTGCCAGCAGTCGATCGCCAACCTCGACTACGAGCCATGGAAGCTCTCCGCCATCCATGGCCAGTTGCGCCCCGCCGACCGCAAGGTGGACGGCCTGTTCGGGCCGAAGATGCAGCGCTGGCTGCAGACACACCTGGCCTCGTATGACGACCTGCGCGCGCTCTGCGGCGCCCACCGCCCGCGCACGGCCCCCCACCTGCGCCTGGTCGGCCAGGCCCGTACCGCCGAAGCGGGCTGAGCGTCAGCCGGCGGGCACCGGCGTTTCGCTGGCCTGGTTGAAATCGCCGATGGCCTCGACCAGGTCGGTGACGGCCAACCGCTCGACCTCGGTGAGATCCGGATTCCAGCTGTCCAGGATCATCACCACGCGGGTGCGGTCGCTGCGATTCCAGGCCTCGTGCTCGAAGGTGTCGTCGAAGGTGACGCAGCGCCCCTCCTGCCAGGCATGCAGCTCGCCGCCGACGTTGATGGCGCAGTCGGACGGCACGATCAGCGGCAGGTGCGTGACCAGGCGCGTATTGGTGACGCCGCGATGCGGCAGGATGTGGGTGCCTGGGCGCAGCACCGAATACAGTGTCTCCGGCGCGTGGTCGCGGATGCGTACCAGCGGCAGCGAATCGAGCAGCCCGGCCGTGCGCGGGCAACGCGCGACATGTTCGTCGAACCGCTCGCCATGGCGATAGAAGAAGTACGCGTCCCATGCCGCCGGCTGCTGGCCGGAGGCCGCCAGGTGGCCCTTGAGGCTCTCCGCGCTCTGCTCGCCCAGGAAGGGCTGCAGCGGCTGATTCTCCGAAAGCACGGCCAGCAGTTCCTCGCGCACGGCCTCGAAGGCGCCTTCGAGGTCCGCCTGCCAGGGAAAGCGTCCGGTGGGGTAGTAGGTCTGGCTGGGCACGCCGGGGAAATAGAGGAATTTCGGCTTCTGGCGGGGATCGGGCAGGTGGGCCGGCTGTTCGCCCAGGTAGATGGCCAGGCATTGCTCTACCCTCGCCAGCTCCGCACGGCCGTAGCGCTGGCGTAGCGGTTCGAGCACGGCATCGAAGGTTTGGCGCCGCCCGGCGTCGATGTAGCGGATGGCGTGCTGCACCGCTTCGCGCAGCCCCGGTGCGGTGGTGTCGTCGCTCATCCAGCGGCCTTGCGCCTGGGCCGCGTTGACCGCGCCGAAATAGGCCAGCAGCGCCCGTTGTCCCTGGCCAAGCTGTTCCAGCGAAATGGCCAGGCGCAGGCGCGCCACGAACAATTGCGGCGCCTGCGCCACGCAGCGCGCCAGGCTGTCGGCCGCGCCCCGGTAATCCCCCGCCGCCATCTGCGCCGCGCCCAACTGGTGCAGGAGCTCCGGCGTCGGCCGGGCCTGCGCGGCGGCCAGCAGCATGGCGACGGCGCGCAGCGCGTCGCCGCGCAGCAGGTGGCGGCCGGCCACGAACTGCAGCGCCTCCACGTCGCCGGGCGACTGCTCCAGCAGCCGGGCGAAATATTGCTCGGCCAGCATCGCATCGCCCTGGCGCAGGCCGTTCTGGGCCATCTCACGCAAGACCGCGATTCCCCCCATCACCTCGCTGTTCATGCTCGATCCACCACCGCCGTGTCGTTGCCAAGTCCACCGCCGGTTCCAATGCGGCGGCCATGGGCATAATAGACACGAACCGTACGCACTGCCTGCCTTCGCGGGAAGATGCGTGGCCACCAGTTCATCCCAACCGAGCCATTGATGAATCCCCGATTGCAAGGGCTGGACCCCACCGCCACCCAGCACGTCATGATCGCCGGCCAGGCCCTGGACGCCGGCCGCGTCGACGAAGCGGACCAGCAGCTTGCGCGCGTACTGTCCGCCTACCCCGACCATCCCGAGGTGCTGCGCATGAAGGCCGGCGTGCACAGCCTGCGCGGCCGGCACGCCGAGGCCATGGCCATGATGCGTCGCGCGCTGGCCCAGCGCCCCCAGGATGCGCTCTACCACAACACCCTTGGCACCCTGCTGGGCACCGCGGGCGAGTACGAGGCGGCCATCGATGCGCTGCGGCGCACCTGCGAGTTGCAGCCCGGCCTGGCCCTGGCCTGGTACAACCTGGGCGTGATGCTGACCAAATGCGTGCGCAACGAGGAAGCTACCCAGGCCCTGCAGCGCGCCGTGTCGCTGGCGCCGGAATACGCAGCCGCCCGTGCCTTGCTCGCCGACATCCTGCGCACGCGCGGCATGGCCGACGAGGCCGCCGCCGAATACCGCCGCCTGATCGCCGCCCAGCCCAACGCCGGCCTGGCCTGGTGGGGCCTGGCCGACCTGCGTACGCAGCGCTTCAGCGACGAGGACATGGCGCGGATGCGCGCCGCCCTGCAGCAGCCCGGCACCGCCGAGCACGACCGCGTCGCGATCGGCTTCGCCCTGGCCAAGGCCCTGGACGAAGCCGGGCGGTATGCCGAATCGCTCGACGCCCTGGCCGCCGCCAATGCCATCGCGCAACGCCGGCAACCCTGGAACGCCACCGCCTTCTCGGCCAGCGTGGCCGGCGTCCGCCAGGCCTTCACGCCACCGCCGCGCGGCGCCGGGGAACCGATCGGTGGCGAGGCCATCTTCATCGTCAGCCTGCCGCGCTCTGGCTCCACCCTGGTGGAACAGATCCTGGCCTCGCATCCCCAGGTGGGAGGCGCGGGCGAATTGCCCGACCTGCCGCAGGTGCTGGGGGAGGAGTCGCGCCGGCGCGGCAAGCCCTTCCCGCAGTGGGTAAAGGACATGCAGCCCGGGGACTGGCTGCGGCTGGGCCAGCGCTACCTGCAGCGCACCGCGCGCTGGCGCGGCGAGCATGCCTTCTTCACCGACAAGCTGCCCAACAACTGGATCTACATCGGCGCCATCCGCGCGATGCTGCCGCAGGCGCGCATCCTGGCCTGCCGGCGCGACCCGCTGGAAACCTGCTTCTCCTGCTATCGCCAACACCTGGACGGCAACAACGGCTATACCCGCACCTTCGAGGACCTGGCCCGCTTCTGGCGCGACTTCGACGAGTGCGTGCGCGCCGGCAAGGCGCTGCACCCATCGCACGTCTATGAGCACAGCTATGAGGCGCTGCTCGCCGATCCCGAGGCCAACATCCGCCAGTTGCTGGATTTCTGCGGCCTGCCGTTCGACCAGGCCTGCCTGGATTTCCACCGGAACACGCGGGAAGTGCGTTCGCCCAGCGCCACCCAGGTGCGCCAGCCGCTGCGGCGCGACACCGCCCGCGCCGAGCGCTACGGCGCCCTGCTCGATCCGCTGCGCAAGGCCCTCGGATTGCCGACGGCCACGGCATGACGCCCTCCCCGCCGGCCCGCGCATGGAAGCCACTGCTGGAGACGCTGGCGGGCGCGCCCGAGGCGGCCTGGCTGGAGCGCGGCCGTGCCCTGCAACGAGAGGGCGACGTGGCCGCCGCCATGGCCGTCTTCGCCGAGGCCGCCATCCGTTTCCCGGACTCAGGCGACGCTCGCCTCGGCATGGCCGGGCTCTGCTGGCAAAGCGGGCAGCGCGCGCAAGCCGAGGCCGTGCTGCGGGCATGGCTGGACGGCCATCCCGGGCACGCGGCCGCCACGTTTCTGCTGGTGCAATGCTTGCGCGAGGAAGGGCGCCTGCAGGCCGCCGCCGATGCGATGCATCGGCTGTTCGGGCACGGCCCCCACGATGCCGACACAGTGATCCAGGCGGTGGAGATGCTCGACGACTATGGCCGCCAGGCGGATGCCGCCGCCATCTGCGAGCAGGCCATCGCCGCCGGCGCGGAGGATCCCCGCCTGCACGCCTACGCCGGCATGCTGGCCCTGCAACTTGGGCAGTTCGAACGCGTGCGGGAACGCTATGCCTACGCGCTGGCCCGGAATGGCCAGGCGGTCGAATGGAACATCCCGCTGGGCCTGGCCAGCCTGCAGCGCTATCGCGATCCGCGGCACCCCGACCTGGCCTTCTTCCATGAGGTGCTGCAGCGTCCCGGACTGAGCGAACGGACGCGCACCGCCACGATGTTCGCGCTCGGCAAGGCCCATGATGACCTGGAGGATTTCCGGCAGGCCGCCGACTGGCTGCGCCAGGCCAATGCCCGCGCGCATGCCGGCAGCACCTGGTCGCGCAAGCGCTGGAGGCGGAGCATCGAGGCGCTTCTCGCCGCGCCGCCCCGGGCGCCGGCCTTGCCGCCATCGGAAGGTTGGGCGCCGCTGTTCGTCGTCGGCGTGCCGCGTTCCGGCACGACCCTGCTGGCCGAACGGCTGTCCCGCTATCCCGGGGTGCGCAACCGCGGCGAACTGGGCTGGCTGCAGGTGCTGGCGCAACGGCTTTCCCTGGCGCCGCCCGGCCAGCGCGCCCCATTCGAGGCTGCCGCGGCCCAGTACGCCGCACAGCTGCGGCAGGACGATGCCGATGGCCGCTGGTTCATCGACAAGCAGCCGTTGAACCTGCTGCATGTCGGGCTGATCCTGGCGCTATGGCCGAACGCCAGGATCATCCATTGCGAGCGCCATGCCCGCGATACGGCGCTCTCGCTATGGTTCCAGTCGTTCCACGATCCGGCGCACGACTACGCTTACGACCTGGGCGAGATTGCCACGGTGATCCAGGACTGCCGGCGGCTGGCGGCGCATTGGCGCCAACGCCATCCCGACGCTTTTCGCACCATCCACTACGAGGCGCTGGTCGGCTCGCCCGAGGACGAGTTGGGCAAGCTGGCGCACTGGCTGGGCCTGCCCGAGGCGGATGCCGCCGACGCGCCAGCCGGTAGCATCGGTACCGCCAGCGTCTGGCAGGCGCGCCAGCCGGTGTATACGCGCTCGGTCGGGCGTTGGCGGCACTACGCGGCGTACCTGCCGGAACTGCTGAAGATCCCGGACGCCTGACCCGCTAACCCGGCATGTCGGCGGTGTAGCCCCAATGCCGCAGCATCGGTTCGAGGATGGGCAGCAGCGGCTCGAATTCGTGGCGATAGCGCTGCCATCGGCCCAGTCCCTTGCGGTTGACCGGCTCGATGACCTGCGAATAGCTGGGCGTGGCGATGAACGCCTTGCCGCGCGCGTGCCGGTCGAACGCCAGCATCGGCGCCACCTCGTCCAGTTGCAGGAACCGCGCGATGCGCGCGGCCTGCCCGGAGACATCGTCGACCAGGCTCTCGTAGCGTGACACCAGCACGGTGGGCTTGAATACGTCCACATCCTCCAACCATTGCGTCATCGCTTCCACGTAGGCGTGCGCCAGCCGCTCCAGGCTGGCGCACGCCGCCGAGAGCATGCTGGAACGGAAGTTCTGCATGTAGCAGCTCAGGATCACATCGCAGGGATGGCGCAGAGCAAGGATGAACCGTGCCTCCGGGAACAGGCGGTGGATCAGCGGCAGCCACTGCATGTTCAATGGGTTCTTGTCGACCAGTTGCGTATCCTGGCGGCGAACGACGCGCTCGCCCGCCATGGCGTGGTAGCGCTTGCGCAATTCATCGCAGTCGTACTGCCTGAGCACGCTCAAGTCGTCGAGGATGCGCGGATCGTGCCGGCGCAGGATGCCGGCAAGGCGATTGAAAAAGGGATTCTCGTCCATCGACTGCAGGCGCGGATGCGCATCCAGCATCTGCTCCAGCAAGGTCGTGCCCGAGCGGGGAAAACCCACCACAAAGACCGGCGAGTCAAGCGCCTCGGGCGCGGCCAACCGTGGCCAGCGCCGGTACTGCTCCGCGGCGACGCGCGGAGCATCCGTGGGCAACGCCGGCGCATCCGGCGCGAAGTAGGCGGGAAAAGCCAGCCGCAGTTCCGCGGCATGGCGCCGATGCGCCTCGCGCAGGGCCTGCATCGCCGCCTCCGCTTCGCCGAGCTTGTCGCAGGCGGCCGCCAGCTCGAAATAATGCGCGTAGTCCTCGTCGTCGTTCGGACCGCACTGCTCCAGCAGACGCCGCGCCTCGGCCGGATCGTTCCGTCGCAGCGCCAGAGTGGCCAGGACGTGCCGCGCCTTGCCGCGCTGTGGCTCCGTCACACCCGAGGTCGCACGGGCTATCGGTGCCACGATCGACTCGGCATCGGCCAGGCGGTTGGAGCGCTCATAGGCGACGGCAAGTTGCAGCCCGGCATCCAGGTAACCCGGCTGGCGGGCCAGCAGGTCCTCCAGCAAGGCGACCGTCGCCGGCACGTCGCCGACCAGCGAAAGCGCCTGGGCCAGTTCCAGTTGCAGGCTGGCGTCGGCCAGGGGCAGCCACTTCGGCCAGGGAGCAAGCAACTCTTCCGCCCCTTCGAAGTCCTGGCAAAGGCAACAGGCCCGGGCGGCGTGGATCCTTGCCAGGGGAAATTCGCGGTCGAGCCGGTAGGCGTCGAGCAGCACCTCGCGGGCGGCCAGATAATCGTGCCTGCGGATCAGCAGGAGTCCCTGGTGGATCTTCGGCGATGCATTGCCGGGATCGAGCTGGCAGGCCCTGGCATAGGCGGCCTCGGCCTCGTCCAGCGCCCCGAGCTCCATCAGGATGGTGCCGTAGTTGCCCCAGTGCACGCTGCTTCGCGGACACAGTCGGGTCAATTCAGCATAGATCTCCCTGGCCTCGGGCCGACGCTGCTGCATATGCAGGCTGATCGCCAGCATCAGCAGCAGGTTCTCATCCTTCGGCTGGGTCGAGAGCCACGAGCGGCACAGCTGCTCGGCCTGCAGCGGCTGGCCCGCCTGTATCGAGGCGGCGATCTGGGCAAGAGCGTTGGCGGTCATGGTTTCCAAAAAAAGGGCCGCGTGATCGCCACGCGGCCCTCAAGGTTAACGCCAGTCGCGGCGGGTTAGAACTTGACCGTCACGCGAGCCCAGAAGTAGCGGCCCATCAGGTCGAAGTCGCTCGGGTCGGTATTGGCGTTGAGGGTGTTGTTCGCGTACAGCATGGGCGGCTGCTTGTCGAACAGGTTGTTCACACCGAAGTCCACACGGGTGTTGATCGGGGCGATGTTGTAACCCAGCGACACGTCGTTGTAGACGGTCGCGCCATACTTGAACACCGTGCCTGATACGAAATTCGGCGCCGTATCCTGGACCGTGCCCGCTGGGCCGCCGTTCTGGAAGCGGCCGATATAGCGCAGGCGCCACTCGGCGCTCCAGCCGCCCGCCTGCCAATCCACGAAGCCCTGCGCACGCCAGCGCGGGAACAGGCAGATGCCCGCGTTGTCCGGGCAGGCCGAGGCCTGCGCCGAACCATACGGCAGGAAGTGGCCCGCATCGTTGAACGTCACGTTGCCCGAGGTACCCGGCGCGGTCTCCTGCGTGTAGTACTTCAGGTAGGTGGCATTGAGGCCGATGTTGAACTGGCCGAACGAGAACTGCGGCAGCTTGTAGTTCGCCGACCAATCGATGCCGCCGGTGCTCAGGCTACCCAGGTTGGCGAACGGCTCGGCCGAGGCCTGCGTGAGCTGGCCGGCGTTCGGACCGGAGTCGAAGCGGCTGATGTACGGGCAGAACGCGGTCTGGCCGGCCGCGCAGAGGTTCAGCACGCTCTGCAGGCCCACCTGGACGATGGTGTCGTTGAGGTAGACGTGCCAGAAGTCCAGGGTGGTGGACAGGCCAGGCACATAGGACGGGCTGTACACCAGGCCCAGGTCGAACGACTTGCCGTGTTCGGGCTTGATCGGGAAGCCCGCCAGCGAGGCGCCCTGGATGACCGCCGAAGCCTGGGTCTGGTCGACCACGTTCACGTTCTGGAACGTGCCGTTGGTCGGCACGAACTGGCAGGCCAGTGCGAGCGGTGAACCCGCCGGCGCGCCGGTGTAGCCGGTACACGGGTCTGAGTGCAGCAGCGGCGCGTCGGAACCGGAAGAATACAGCTCGGCCAGGTTCGGGGCACGGAACACTTCCTGCATCGTGCCGCGCAGCAGCAGGTCGTCGATCGGCTTCCACTCCAGCGCGAACTTGAAGTTGTTCGTGCTGCCGAAGGTGCTGATCTTGGAGTAGCGGTCGCCGATGGTGACATTCAGCGACTGCACGCCGGGCAGATTGGAAAGCACCGGGATGAATGTTTCGGCGTACAGCTCCTTGGTGGTGTAGCCGCCGGACAGGTTGGCCACGCACTGGCTGCCCAGCACGCACGAGCCGGTCTCGGGATTGAGCAGCAGCTCCGGATCGGTGACGACCTTCTCATAGTCCTTGCGGAACTCGTAGCCCACCGCCAGTTGCACCGCACCGGCCGGCAGGTTGAACAGCTCGCCGCTCAGGCCCGCATGCCAGGTCTTCTCGATCGAATACTGGTTGCTGACCGCGATGGCCTGCGCCGCCTTCAGCGCCGCGATGCTGCCCGCCGAATAAAGGTCGAATGGATTGAACTGGCATGCCGTCGGATCGACACCAGCCGGGCAGGTTGCCGTACCGTCGGCATTGAGCGTGGACGGGCCGGTATACAGGTTGTTCTGGTTGACCAGGCCCGCGGTCGTGGTGGTTACGCTTTGGTGGCCGTAGTTGTAACCCAGGTCCCAGTTCCAGTTCTTGTCCAGAACGGTGAAGTCGCCCCTGAAGCCGGCGTTGATCTGGGCGTCCTGACGGCCGAATGCCGCGGTACGGTTGCCCAGCGCGGACAGGCGCGACCCCCAAGCGCTGCCGGCGGTACCGTTCTCGACACCGTACTGGTAGCCCTGGTTCGGATTGAACGCATTGAACGGGTCCAGGTAGGCGCCGGTGATGCTGCCGTAGACCGCCGGGGCCAGCTGGAAGTTGGACGAGGTCTTGTTGTAGATCGCGTCCACATAGGCAGTGACGTGGTCGCCGAGATGGTAGTCGCCCGTGATGAAACCGCCGGTGCGCTCCTGCGGAGTCATGATCAGATTGACCGTCGCGTAGTTGTACTTGTCGGCGTTGCCGTAGCAGTGGTAGTTCGCCGGCGTCATCGACGTGGCATTGCCACCCGGGTTCAGCGTCACGTAGCCGCAGGAGAACGCACCGGCCGCCGGGCTGCCCGGCGGCACCTGGATATGCCCGTACGGCGTGGACGACGAGCCGCCGATGGAGACCTGGCTGCCCGTGATGGAGAGCGAGTTCTTGGAGAACGCGCGATTGGCCGCCTCGACGCCATCCTGCTTGTTGTAGTTGATGCCGGCCATGATGCTGCCCTTGTCGGACGTCTGGCCGAAGGTGAAGGTGTAGCCGCTCTGGTCGCCGTCGTTGCGGTCGGACTCACCCACGTTCGCGGTGAAGGTCGCACCCTGGTAGTTCTTGCGCAGGATGAAGTTCACCACGCCGCCGATGGCGTCCGAACCGTAGGTGGCCGAGGCGCCGGTCGGCAGCACTTCGATGCGCTCGATGGCATCGGCCGGGATGGCGTTCGGATCCTTGCTCAGCAGGCGCTGGCCGTCGATCAGGATCAGGGTGCGGCGGGAACCGAGGCCGCGCAGATTGATCGACGATCCGCCGGTACCGCCGCCGTTGTTGGTCTGGGGGTTGACGTTGCCGCCGGTCATGGCGGGCAGTTGCTGCACCAGGTCGCCTAGCGTCTGCTTGCCGGTGGCCTGGATCTGGGCGCGGTCGATGGTGACGACCGGGCTGGACGTCTCCACGTCCACGCGGCGGATCAGCGAGCCGGTCACGGTGACCGTTTCCAGCGTCTTGCTCTTGCCCTGGTCCGGCGGCGGCGTGCCGGATTGCGCGTCCTGCGCGAATGCCGCCGTGCCGTAGGCGCTCACCGCGAGCATGCCCAGCGAAAGCGCCAGGCGTACCGACGTGCACAGTTTATTTTCCCCGAACTTCATGAGAACACCCTCCCGTTATTTATTTATGACTGGGCCTGAACACTTCCCCGCATCAAACCCGCGCCCGAACTACCCAAGAACAGGGTCAGACATTGGTCCACAGCGCTGCGCATTTATCACGCTTTACTTACACACAGTCAATAAAATCTATACGGCAAGAAATATCGCGATGCGGGCATTCTTCGCATCAAATTTCGATTATCTTGATAATGTCTTCACGCCAGAATCACCCCGTGCGACGCGGCGCTGCGATGACCATCGTAGGAAGGCGGTGAAGGGAGAGTGAAAATAACCTGACGACAAACTGACGGCGGCATTAATACCGCCGCCAACTCACTGATTGAACGGCATTTCAATGCTCCCCGTCGTCATCCTCGAAACGCAGGTGCTTTACGCTTCTCCCATTACGGCGAACTAGCCTCAGCGCCTCGATGCCGATGCGAATGTGACGCTCGACAAATTGCGCCGTGACATGGCGATCGCTTAATTCCGTCTTAACGCCCTCCGGGATCATCGGCTGGTCCGATACCAGCAACAGGGCGCCACAGGGAATCTGGTTGGCGAAGCCTGCCGCGAAAATGGTGGCCGTCTCCATGTCCACCGCCATGCACCGGGTCCGGCGCAGGTAATCCTTGAAAGCCTCGTCGTGCTCCCAGACCCGTCGGTTGGTGGTGTACACGGTGCCGGTCCAGTAGTCGTAGCCCAGGTCGCGGATCATGGTGGAGACGCCGCGCTGCAGTTGGAAGGCCGGCAGCGCAGGCACCTCCGGCAGCAGGTAGTCGTTGGAAGTGCCTTCGCCGCGGATGGCCGCGATCGGCAGCACCAGGTCGCCGATGGCGTTCTTCTTCTTCACGCCGCCGCACTTGCCCAGGAACAGCGCGGCCTTGGGCCGGATGGCGCTGAGCAGGTCCATCACCGTGGCGGCGTTGGGGCTGCCCATGCCGAAGTTGATGAGCGTGATGCCGTCGGCGGTGGCGTTGGGCATGGGCCGGTCGCGGCCCTGCACCTCTACCCCGTGCCATTGCGCGAACAGATCCACGTAATGGCCGAAATTGGTCAGCAGGATATGCTGGCCGAACTGCTCCAATGGCGTGCCGGTATAGCGCGGCAGCCAGTTGGAGACGATCTCCTGTTTGTCCTTCATATGACCCCATGAGGCCGGCGCAGCGTGGGTGTGCCGCTGCGCGTTACCGGCGACGCCACGCCGGCAAGATGCCAGATTAAGTGTGGGCATCTTAGCGGCTGCGGTGCCGGTCCAGGGAGCCTGCGCACACGTTATCTTGAAGCGGCACCGCCCACGATGCCCAAGCTCGGAGGAGATAGACCCATGCTGCTCATCGGTTGGCTTGTTGCCCTGGTCGCCCTGCTCGGTTTCGCTTTCGCCGGCCGCGGCTGGCTGGCCTGGGTATCGGCGGTGGCCGTGCTGTTCGCCACCTGGGCGCTGCGCGGCGTGGATTCGCCACGGCTTATGTATGTGTCGCTCGCCATCGCCGCCTTGCTCGCCCTGGCCACCGGCTGGCCGCCGCTGCGGCGCGCGCTGTTCGCGCGGGCACTGCTGCCGCGGCTGGGCAAGGTGATGCCCCGCCTGGGCGATACCGAGCGCATCGCGCTGGAAGCCGGCACCGTGTGGTGGGATGCGCAGATCTTCTCGGGCATGCCCGATTGGGAAGCCTTGCTGCGCTTCGAATGCAAGCCGCTGAGTCCGCGCGAGCAGGCTTTCCTCGATGGCCCGGTGACTCGCCTGTGCGAGATGCTGGACGACTGGCGGATCGAGCAGGACCGCGACCTGCCACCCGAGGTATGGGAGTTCATCAAGCGCGAGCGCTTCTTCGGCATGGTGCTGCCCGAGCAGTATGGCGGACTGGGCCTGTCGGAGCTCGGCCATTCGCGCGTGGTTACGCGCATCGCCACCCGCTCGGTGGCCGCGGCGGTGACGGTGATGGTGCCCAACTCGCTCGGGCCCGGCGAGCTGCTGCTGCACTACGGCACCGAGGAACAGAAGCTGCGCTACCTGCCGCGCCTGGCCGACGGCCGCGAGGTGCCCTGCTTCGCGCTGACCGGCCCCGAGGCCGGTTCCGATGCCGCGGCCACCCAGTCCGAGGGCATCGTGACCTGGGGCAAGTGGCAGGGCGAGGACGTGATCGGCCTGCGCCTGAATTGGAACAAGCGCTATATCACCCTCGCGCCGGTCGCGACCCTGATCGGCCTGGCCTTCCGCCTGAAGGACCCGGATGGGCTGCTGGGCGGCCCCGCCGACCGCGGCATCACCTGTGCGCTGATTCCCCGCGACCTGCCCGGCGTGGTGATCGGCAACCACCACGACCCGATGGGCGTGCCGTTCGCCAACGGCCCGATCGAGGGACACGACGTGTTCGTGCCGATCGACGCCATCATCGGCGGCGTGGCGCAGGTCGGCCATGGCTGGCGCATGCTGATGGAAAGCCTGGCCGCGGGCCGTTCGATCTCGCTGCCCGCGCTGGCGGTGGGCGCGGCGCAGATGGCCACGCGCATCTGCGGCGCCTACGCCACCGTGCGCGAACAGTTCGACACGCCGATCGGCCGCTTCGAGGGCATCGAGGAACCGCTGGCGCGCATCGCCGGCCTCACCTACCTGATGACGGCCACGCGCACGCTCACCTGCGGCGCGCTGGATGCCGGCGAGAAGCCGGCCGTGCTCGGCTCCATCGCCAAGGCCTACCTGACCGAGGCGATGCGCGAGGTGGTCAGCGACGCCATGGACATCCGCGCCGGCGCCGCCATCCAGCGCGGCCCGCGCAACGCGCTCTCGCGCATGTGGATGTCGGTGCCGATCGGCATCACGGTGGAAGGCGCCAACATCCTCACCCGCTCGATGATCATCTACGGCCAGGGCGCGATCCGCTGCCATCCCTGGGTGCAGAAGCTGATCGCGGCCATCGACGCGAAGGACCTGGCCGCGGTCGACCGCGGCGCCTTCGGCTATCTCAACTTCGTGTTCACCCGCGGCGTGCGCGCCCTGTTGCTGGGGCTGAGCGGCGCCCGACTGGCCCGCGTGCCGGCCGGCAGCGAGCTGCGCCGCCAGTACCAGCACCTGACCCGCTATGCCTCGGCGTTCGCCTTCGTCTCCGACCTGTGCATGGCCACCCTGGGCGGCTCGCTGAAGCGGCGCGAGAAGATCTCCGGCCGGCTGGCCGACGCGCTGGCCTGGCAGTACCTGGCCGCCGCCACGCTCAAGCGCTACCACGACGAGCCCAAGCTCGCCGCCAGCTACGACCTGGCCCGCTGGGGCGTGGCGCTGGCGCTGTTCCGCACGCAGGAGGCCTTGCGCGGGGTGCTGGACAACCTGCCCTCGCCCTTCGCCGCCGGCTTCGCACGCCGACTGGTGTTTCCGCTCGGCGCCCGTTTCCGCCCGCCATCGGACCGGCTGGGCCAGCGCGTGGCGCGCGCGATCCTGGAAGACCGCGAGGCGCGCATCCACCTTACCGGGGACATCCACGTGCCCGGTCCCGACGAGCCCGGCCTGGGCCAGCTGGAGGCGGCGCTGGACAAGGCGGTACGCGCCCTCCCGGTGGAAACCAAGCTGCGCGATGCCGTGCGCGCCGGCCAGCTCGACCGGGGCTCCCGCGACGACCTGGACCAGCGCGCGCTGGCCGCCGGCATCATCAGCGCCGAGGAGTACGCCGCGCTCGACGAGGCCAATGAGGCACGCGACGCGGCAGTGCAGGTCGATGCGTTCGCCCCCGACACCTACAAGCAATTGCGCTAACAGCCGACAGGAGAAACCGGCACCACCCTATTCCCATCGTCGGGGTCGGCAGCTACTCGGGCGCGTGCTATGTTGGCCGCGCCACAGACTGGGGGTGACCGATGCGGATGGGGCTGGCCATCGATGCGTCCTGCGACTTGCCGCAGGCGTTCCTGCAGAAGCACAACATCGCGGTGATGCCCATCACCATCCGGGTCGACGACGAGGTCTTCCTGGACAACCGCAGCCAGGTCGAGCTGCATCGCTTTCTCGACCGCAACCTTGGCAGCCGCAGCCATTCGGCGGAAACCGAGCCGTGCTCGATCGAGGACGTGCAGCGGCTGTTCCTCGACAAGCTGGTGCTGGAGCAGGACTGCGTGTTCTGCCTCACCATCACCGCCACGCGCAGCGCGATCAACGACCACGTGATCAAGGCCAGCTTCGCGGTGCTGAAGAACTATCGCGAGGTGCGCGAGAAGAACAACATCGCGGGCCCCTTCCTGATGCGCGTGATCGACACCCGCAGCCTGTTCGCCGGCTCGGCCCCCGCCATCGTCGAGGCCGTGCGCCTGATCGAGGCGGGCGAAACGCCGGCGGCGATCCGCGAGCGGCTCACCTACATCGCCAACAACTCCTACGGCTACATGCTGCCGCGCGACCTGTACTACCTGCGCGCCCGCGCCAAGAAGAAGGGCGACCGCAGCGTGGGCCTGGTCAGCGCCGTGCTCGGCTCCGCGCTGGACATCAAGCCGCTGCTGCGCGGCTATCGCGGCGAGACCGGCCCGGTGGGCAAGGTGCGCGGCTTCGAGCATGGCGCCGAGACGCTGTTCGACTACACGGCCAAGCGCGTGCATGCCGGCCTGCTGGTGCCGGTCGTGTGCGTGAGCTACGGCGGCGATCTGGCGGAACTGCCCAAGCTGCCGGGCTATGCCGGCCTGCGCGCGGCCTGCGAGGAATGCGGCGTGGAGCTGATGGAGGCCCCGATGAGCATCACCGGCATGGTCAACGTGGGCGAAGGCGCGGTGACCCTGGGCTTCGCCGCCGAGGAACACGTCACCGAATTCTAGGTCAAGCCATGCTCGGCTCCGGCATGGAATACTCCAACCTCATGATCCGACTGTGCCTGCTGATCCTGCTCGCCTGGCTCGCCATGCCGGCCGCCGCCGGCACGGCCTACCAGTGCACCGCCGCCGACGGCCGCACCGCCTACCAGGACAAGCCCTGCGCGGCCGGACAGCGCCAACAGGTGCTGCAACTGGACGATTCGCAGCCCGCGGCGCCAGCTTCCATTCCAGCACCGCCACCGGCCGCAACACCCCCTCCGCCGCCACCGCCCGAACCACAGGCGCCTCCCGCTCCGTTGCCGCTGATGTATGGCTGCGTGCGCGCCACCGACGGCAAGGCTTATATCAGCAGCAACGGCGATCCCCAGCCCTACCAGGTGCCCTACGGCATCCTCGGCGCCAGTTCGTTTTCCCTGTCGCAGGTCTACGGCCCGCCCGGCGCGGGCGCCTCGGCCCCCGAACTCAACCGGGGCCGCATCACCCCGGGCCTGATCGCCAGCCGCTACGTGTGGGTGCAGGACCAGTGCCGCGAACTCAGCCGCGCGGAAACCTGCCGCGCCCTGCGCGACGCCTACGACGACAACGCCACCCGGCTGCAGCACGCCTTCAAGAGCGACCAGCCGCCGCTGGAGCGAAAGGACCGCGAGCTGCGCGAGCAGCTGCGCAACTGCTGAATGTTGCGCATTCCTTGCGCAAAGCCATGCAAGTGCCCGCCACGCAAGGCCGCCGCGCGGTTATCCACATGGTTGCCACCAGGCTATCCCCGTTCGCTGTGGACAACCCGCCAGGCCATGGCGTGGATTTGACCAGGATGATGAAAGCCACGCGCCGGCAAGCACTTGGCGCACCTATCCACAGGCTTGCCCCACGGCCATCCACACAGGCTGTGGACAACCCGAGGCCAAGAACCTATTCACAGGGAGATGTCGAACGCTACGGCAAGTCCGCACCCTCACCCCAACCCCTCTCCCGACGGGAGAGGGGCTAGTCGAAGCGGGCGAGGATGGATGATCCGGCCAAGCGACGACTTCGAACAGGCTCTAAGCCCTCAGTCCATCGCCGCGCCGCGGGGTAGCCGCTGGGTGTAGCGGAAGGAGAAGCCGATTCGGCTTGCGAGGGCTGCAGGGCTTGTATCTATCGCAGTGCTGCGCTTCCTCTCCGCCATGGCGCGTTGCGGGGTAGCGGCGCCGTTCGAGGTAGCACGTCACTCATCAGGCTGGCCTCGGTCCACCGGGCTTGTATTCAACACGGCGCTGCGAGCCTGTGAGGCCATTCTCTTTGGGTTACTTTTCTCTTGGGCCAGCAAGAGAAAAGTGACTCGGCGGCCCCACGGGGACTAGCTTCGCGTCGCCGGCAGGGCGTCGAAACGCCCGCCGCGTCCCACGGGGACTCCCTTCGATCGTAGGCGGCAAACTGGCGATAAGGCGACAACCGGGAACCGGCGCTACTGGATCCCGGCCCTTGCCCCCTTTTGTGGGGTGCGCCGGGATGACGAGCCGTGGGAACCGGGGTGAAAGGCGGTCGCGCACAGGGTGCGCTCCTACAAAAAAGGGGGGAGGGCGATCAGCGTTGGGGCTCAGGTCTAGAACCCGTAGTTGAGGAAGCCGCCGTCCACGCCCAGCACCTGGCCGGTGACGTAGCTCGCCGCCGGCAGGCACAGGAAGGCGATCGCCGCCGCCACTTCCTCCGGCTCGCCGATGCGGCGCAGCGGCGTGCGGTCGAGCACCTCGTCCAGGTATTCGTCATTGGCCAGCGCCGGTTCCGAGCGCTGCGTGCGGATGTACCACGGCGCCACCGCGTTGACGCGGATGCCGTCGGCCGCCCACTCCGCCGCCAGGTTGCGCGTGAGCTGGTGCAGCGCCGCCTTGGTCATGCCATAGGGCGAGCCGGTGCGCACATGCGTGATGCCGGATACCGAGCCCACGTTGACGATGGCCGCGTTGGCGTGCTGCACCAGCTGCGGATGCGCCAGCCGGCACATCTCGAAGGCGGAGAACAGGTTCTGCTCGAAGATCGCGCGGTACTCCTCCTCGCGATAGGCCAACGTGGCGGCCGGCTGGTTGCCGCCCGCGTTGTTGACCAGCAGCGACAGCGGCGCACCCAGGTCGGCGATCCAGTCGAACACCGCCAGGCGTTCCTCCTGCTCGCCGAGGTCGGCGCCGAAGGCCAGCACCTCGATGCCGGGAAAGTCGTCCAGCAATTCGATGCGCACCTGTTCCAGGTAGTCGGCGTCGCGCGCCACCAACAGCAGGTTGGCGCCCAGCCCGGCCAGTTCGCGCGCCGTGGCGTAACCGATGCCCTTGCTGGCGCCGGTGACCAAGGCGGTATGTCCCTGCAATTGCCATGCGTCGATGCGTGCGTTCATGCCGATGAGCTTAGAGCCTGCCTCCCGGCCACGCCAGCAGATCGGCTCCCTGGCGAATGGACGTCCAGACCGTCGGGGCTTGGCAACGCCGTCCGCTGCAGGCATGGTGGAACGCATGAACGCCCACCGCCCTGACGAACTGGCCTCCGTGCCGCTGCTGCAGATCGACGGCGCCAGCGTGATGCGCGGCGACCGCCTCATCCTCGACGACTTCAGCCTGCGCATCGGCGCCGGCGAGCACACCGCCATCCTGGGCGCCAACGGCGCCGGCAAGTCGACGCTGGTCCGCCTGGTCACGCGCGAACTCTATCCTCTGGCGCGGGAGGACGGCACGCCTTCCATGCGCGTGTTCGGCCGCGACCGCTGGAACGTCTCGGAACTGCGCGGCCTGCTCGGCATCGTCTCGCCCTCGCTGCAGGACGACTGCACCAGCGATCCGTCGCTGGACGTGACCGAGGCGGTGCTGTCCAGCTTCTTCGCCGCGCGGCGGCTGGGGCTGGACCACCGCGTCACCGCCGCCATGCGCGAGCGCGCCGGCGAGGCGCTGGCCCAGGCCGGCGCCACCCACCTGCTCGGCCGCCACATGGCCAGCCTGTCCACCGGCGAGGCACGCCGCGTGCTGATCGCGCGGGCGCTGGTGCACCGTCCGCGCGCGCTGCTGCTGGACGAGCCCTGCGCCGGCCTGGACATGGCCAGCCGACGGCGCTTCCTGGAAGGCCTGCGCGGCCTCGCGCGCGGCGGCACCACCCTGCTGCTGGTGACCCATCACATCGAGGAAATCCTGCCGGAGATCGGGCGCGTCGTGCTGCTGCGCGACGGCCGCCTGCTGCGCCAGGGCCGCAAGGCCGAGGTGCTCACTGACGAGGCACTGTCGTCCACCTTCGGCATGCCGGTACGCGTGCAGCGCCACGGCGACTACTACAACGCCGCGCTCGAGTGACCGCCGCTTGACGCTCCTCCCGGCCGGGCGTACCGTGCGCGGGCTGGCGGTTTTTATCCTTTCATCGCGATGAAAGGATGGAATTAAAAGGGAAGCCGGTGCGGCCCTCTCGGGCCCATGCCGGCGCTGCCCCGCAGCGGTAGGTGGAAACGATCTTCGCCATACGCACTGGCCCCTCCGGGCTGGGAAGCGGCGAACCGTAGGCGAGGCCCAGCCTCACGTCCACGAGCCCGAAGACCTGCCCCAGCCGGGAGGCTTGCCGCCTCCCGCCAGACCTGGCGCTTCCGAGGGGAGGCGGCCCGGGCCCGCGCCACGGCCATCGCCGGGGCGCGTCGTCCCGTGCCCCTTGCCGCGGCGGCGCCGGTTCGCCCGAGGGGGCGAAGGTCGCTGTCGCCGCGGTCGGCGCCATTCCGGGCACCCGGCCGTGCGCGGTTCCTTCGTTCCTCATTCATCACGAATCGAGGACACGCACACATGACTACCGTTACCAACCTGGGCTTTCCCCGCATCGGCCCACGGCGCGAGCTCAAGCACGCGCTGGAGGCCTATTGGCGCGGCGAACACGATGCATCGCAGTTGCAGGCCACGGCGCGCGAGCTGCGGCGGCGCCACTGGCAGCTGCAACGCGACGCCGGCGCCGATGTGGTGCCCTGCAACGACTTCTCGCTGTACGACCACGTGCTCGACACCGCCTTCCTGTTCGACGCCATCCCTGAGCGCTACCGGCCGCTGGTCGAGGCGGATCCGCTGGCCGGCTACTTCGCGCTGGCGCGCGGCGTGCAGCGCGACGGGCTTGACCTGCACGCGTTGGAAATGACCAAGTGGTTCGACACCAACTACCACTACCTGGTGCCGGAGCTGCATGCCGGCCAGTCGTTCCGGCTGCGCGGCGACAAGCCGGTGGCGGCATTCCTCGAAGCCCAGGCGCAGGGCTTCCCGGCGCGGCCGGTGCTACTGGGACCGGTGAGCTTCCTGTTGCTTTCCAAGACGATGGACGGCAGCGACCGCCTGGCCCTGCTCGATCGCCTGCTGCCGACGTATGCCGAGCTGCTGGGCCGGCTCAAGGCCGCCGGCGCGGAGTGGGTGCAGGTCGACGAGCCCTGCCTCGCGCTCGACCTGGACGACGACGACCACGCCGCCTATCGCCGCGCCTACCAGGCGCTCGCCGCGGCGGACCGTCCCCACCTGCTGCTGGCGACCTATTTCGGCGCGCTCGCCGGCAACTTGGCACTGGCTGCCGGCTTGCCCATCGATGGCCTGCATATCGACCTGGTGCGCGCGCCCGAGCAACTGGATGCCGTGCTGGACAGCCTGGACGACAGCCGGGTGCTGTCGCTCGGCCTGGTCGATGGCCGCAACGTGTGGCGGTCCGACCTGGACCGGGCGCTCAAGACCCTGCGCCGCGCCCATGAACGCATCGGCGGACGGCGCCTGCAGATCGCGCCTTCGTGCTCCCTGCTGCACGTGCCGGTCGATGCCGCGGTGGAAGCGGCGCTGCCCGCCGACATCCGCTCCTGGCTGGCCTTCGCCACGCAGAAGATCGGCGAACTGCGCACACTGGCTGACGCGGCCAAGGGCCTGGTGCAGGCCTTCGACACGCTCGATGCCGCGCGCGAGTTGTGGCAGGCGCGCCGCCGATCGCCCCGCGTGCATCGGCCGGAGGTGGCCGAGCGGCTGGCGACGCTGAACGCGTCCTCGCTCGCGCGGCAGGCGGCATATCCGCAGCGCCGCCAGGCGCAGCGGCAGCGCTTCGGCCTGCCGGCCTTCCCCACCACCACCATCGGTTCCTTCCCGCAGACCCACGAGGTGCGCGAGGCCCGCGCCCGCTACAGGTCGGGCAAGCTCCCGCAGGCGGACTACGATGCCTTTCTCGCCGCCGAGACCGAGCGCTGCGTGCGCTTCCAGGAGGAGATCGGGCTGGACGTGCTGGTGCACGGCGAGTTCGAGCGCAATGACATGGTGGAATACTTCGGCGAACAGTTGGACGGCTTCGCCTTCACCCGGCTGGGCTGGGTGCAGAGCTACGGCTCGCGCTGCGTCAAGCCGCCGATCATCGTTGGCGACGTGCGGCGCCCGGCGCCGATGACGGTGCGCTGGTCGCGCCATGCGCAGGCGCTCACCCCACGGCCGATGAAGGGCATGCTCACCGGCCCGGTGACCATGCTGCAATGGTCGTTCGTGCGCGATGACCAGCCGCGCTCGGCCACCTGCCGCCAGATCGCGCTGGCCCTGCGCGACGAGGTGCTCGACCTGGAAGCCGCCGGCATCGGCATCATCCAGATCGACGAGCCGGCCCTGCGCGAAGGCCTGCCGCTGCGCCGCAAGGATTGGGAAGCCTACCTCGGCTGGGCGGTGGAGTGCTTCCGCCTCACCGCCTCGGGCGTGCGCGACGAGACCCAGATCCACACCCACATGTGCTACTCGGAGTTCAACGACATCATCGAGGCGGTGGCGGCGATGGATGCCGACGTGATCTCGATCGAGACCTCGCGTTCACGCATGGAACTGCTCGACGCCTTCGTGAGGTTCCGCTATCCCAACGAGATCGGCCCGGGCGTGTACGACATCCACTCGCCGCGCGTGCCCGATGCCGGCGAGATGGTCGACCTGCTGCAAAAGGCGGTGGCGGTGCTCAAGCCCGAACAGCTATGGGTGAACCCGGACTGCGGACTGAAGACGCGCGGCTGGCCGGAAGTGCGGGCCGCGCTCACCGCGATGGTCGAGGCCGCGCGACGCATGCGTACCGGGATGGCCGCCAAGGTCTGAAAAAAAACCGCCGCCGGCAACCCGGCGGCGGCTTCATCCACCTCTGGCGCGGCGCGTATCAGCGCGGCGAGCAGAAGCAGTAGGCGTACACGTTGGGCCGGCCGGCCTGCGCCGTGCGCAGCAGCTTCAGCTCCGGTGCCAGCGTGTCGATGCGTCCCATCCAGGCCGGCAGGCGCACGCCGTAGGCCTCGGCCACCTGCACCATCGCGCTCTGGTTGAGGTTGACCAGGAACTGCTCGAAACCGCTGAGCGGCTCCTCCACATAGCGCACCGGATACGTCTTGCCCAGCTTGGCGCGCGTGGCGGCATCGGCAATGGCCTCGCCCAGGCCGCCGAGCTGGTCGACCAGGCCGCGCTCCAGCGCCTGCTGGCCGGTCCACACGCGGCCCTGCGCGATAGTGTCGATGGCGTCGTACGGCTTGCCGCGCGCCTTGGCTACCTGTCCCACGAAATCGTGGTAGCCCTTGTCGATGGTGGCCTGGATCACCGTGCCCACCTTGGGATCGAGCGGACGGGTGATGTCGAACGCGCCGGCCAGCGGGCCGGTGGCGACGCCGTCGTTCTTCACGCCCAGCTTGTCCAGCGTGCCCGGCACCGTCATCACCAGGCCGAAGATGCCGATGGAGCCGGTGATGGTGTTGGGCTCGGCATAGATGCGGTCGGCATTCATGGCGATCCAGTAGCCGCCGCTGGCCGCCACGTTGCCCATCGACACGACCACCGGGATGCCTGCCGCGCGGGTCAGCGCCACCTCGCGGCGGACCTGCTCGGCGGCATACACCTCGCCACCGGGCGAGTTCACGCGCAACACCAGCGCCTTGGTGCGCTTGTCCTCGCGCGCGCTGCGGATCAGCGCGGCGGTGGAGTCGCCGCCCACCGAGCCCTGCGGCTGCTTGCCGCCGGAAATCTCGCCCTCGGCCACCACCACCGACACGCCCGGATCAGTGCCGCCGCTCATGTCCGGCAGGTTGGTGCCGTAGCGCTGCAGGGAGACCTGGCGGAAGCCCTCGCCCTTCTTGCCGGGGGGGACGCCTTCCTTGCGCATCATCGCTTCCAGGTCGGCCGGCGTCGCCAGGCCATCGACCAGGTGCTCGTCCAGCGAGAGCTGGGCAAGGTCGCCGCTGGTGCCGGCGATCTTCTCCGGCAGGCCATCGATGTCCGCGCGCAGCGTGGCCGGATCGAGCTTGCGCAGCCTGGCCACTTCGTCGACATAGGTATCCCACAGGCCGCCCATCCAGAAGCTGTCCGCCTCCTTGGCCTCGGGCGAGGCGTGGTCGAGGATGTACGGCTCGGCCGCGCTCTTGAACTGGCCAACGCGGAACAGGTGCACCTCCACGCCCAGCTTGTCCAGCAGGTCCTTGTAGAACAGGCGGTAGTTGGCCAGGCCGGTAATCATCACCCCGCCTTGCGGATCGGCCAGGATGCGGTCGGCATGCGCGGCCAGGTAGTACTGGCCCTGGTCGTAGCTCGGCGCCCACACGATCACCGGCTTGCCGGCGGCGCGGAAGCGGTCCAGCGCCGCGCCCACCTCGCGCAGCGCGGCGAAGCCACCGCCCTCCAGCTCGCCGGGCTTGAGCAGGATGCGGGTGATGCGCGCGTCCTTGGCCGCCGCGTCGATCGCCGCCACCAGGTCGCGCAGCTGGATCTGCTTGGGCGGGTTGCCCGACAGCTGGGTCAGCGCGCGCTGCATCGGATCGATGCTGTACTGCTCGACCAGCTCGCCCTTGGGCTGGATCACCAGCACGCTGTCGTTCTGGATGTTGCGCTCGGCGCGGCTGCCCACGAAACCGGCCAGCACGACCAGCAGCACGATGAACAGCAGGAAGAAGAACACCAGGTTGAGTATCACCAGCCTGACCGCGTTGATGCCGCGCCCAAGGGTGCGAAGAAAGGCCCAGAAACCGTGGGGGCGGCGCTCCGTCATGCGTAGTTCCTCAGAAGGTCGGTGACAGCGTAGCGTTTCGCGCGGTCGGGGTCATGGGCAGGAAGGGGGTGAAGGCGCAACAATCGGGGTTGCCTCGGGTCGACAGCCTTGGCGCCGACTGCCCATCCCCCCGCTTCATCCCAGCTTCCACGCACTCCGCCAGAAGCGCGCGAACAACATCAGCGCCGCCATGGTGAGGCCGGCGACCAGGCCCATCCACATGCCACGCGCGCCCAGGCCCTGGTGGAAGGCCAGCCACCAACCCACCGGCATGCCCACGCCCCAATAGGCGAACAGGGTAATCACCATCGGCACGCGGGTGTCTTTCAGACCGCGCAGGGCGCCGTTGGAGGTGACCTGGATGCCGTCGGAGAACTGGAACACGCCGGCCAGCACCATCAGTTGCGCGGCCAGCGCGATCACCGCCGCGTCGTGCGTATACAGCCGTGCCAGCAGGTGCGGGATGCCCAGCATCAGCGAGGACGAGACGGTCTGCACGCACAGCGCCAGCCCGATGCCGCACATCCCGGCATAGCGCACGCCGCGCGCATCGCCGCGGCCCACCGCGTTGCCCACGCGCACGGTGATGGCCATGGACAGCCCCAGCGGCACCATGAAGGCCACCGTGGCCACGCTCAGCGCCACCTGGTGGCTGGCCACCACCGTCTCGCCCAGCGTCGCGATGGCCAGCGCGACCGCCACGAACAAGCCGCCCTCGGCCAGCAGGGTCACCGCCATGGGGCCGCCGATCTTGAGCAGTTCCAGCAGCACCTTCGGCTTGGGCCAGGCCAGGCCCTCGCGCAGCCCGAGGTCGCGGTAGGCCGGATGCCTGGCCACGAACCATCCGAAGCCCAGCATTTCCAGCCACAGCACGGTGGCGGTGGCGATGCCGCTGCCCAGCGAACCCAGCGCGGGCAAGCCGAGCTTGCCGTACATCAGCACATAGCCCAGCGGCGCCAGCACCAGCAGGCCGCCGAAGCTGAAGTACATCGAGGGGCGCGTCATCGACAGGCCCTCGGACAGGCCGCGCAGCGCGAAATAGCTGGTCAGCGCCGGCCCCGCCCAGCTGATCGCGTGCAGGAAGCGCATCACGTCGCCGCGCAGCGTGGGCACCACGCCGATCCAGTCCAGCACCGGCGTGGCGTGGCGCACCAGGAACCACATCAGCAGGCCCATGAACCAGGCCAGCCATAGTGCCTGCACGAACACCGCGCCCACCTCGCGGCGCTTGCCCGCGCCGTCGAGCTGCGCCACCGAGGGCGGCACCGCCATCATCATGCCCAGCCCGCTCACCAGGGCTAGCGCCCAGATGCTCACCGCGGTGGTCACCGCCGCCTGCACGTGCGCGCTCAGGTGCCCGGCCAGCACCGCGTCGACGAAGTTCGGACCGACCGCGGCCAGCTGCGCGGCGATCAGGGGAAGGGCAAGGCGCACGGTGGCGCCGACCTCGCGCGCCACCCTGGCGCGATCGGGGCGTAATGACAACATGGCAGGGCTCCTGGGCCGGGCATTCTAGCGCACCCGCGCTACGCTGCCGGCGGCACAGGCCGGCGGCGACGCCTTGTGCCAAGATCGCGAGCCGATCGGTTCGGGGGAGAGGCATGAAGAAGGAAGTGGTGTCGTTCGAGGGCGTGCACTGCGCCAATTGCGGCGCGCCCATGCAGGGCGAGTTCTGCCACGAATGCGGGCAATCCATCCACAGCGTGCTGCGCCCCATGCACCACATGGTGGAAGACACGCTGGACATGGTGCTGCACATCGACGGCCGCGTGGTCCATACGATCCCGCCGCTGTTCATGCGACCGGGCTTCCTCACCCTGGAATACTTCGCCGGCCGCCGCCAGCGCTACGTGGCGCCGTTCCGCCTGATGTTCGTGCTGTGCCTGCTGACCTTCTTCGTCTGCCACCTGGCGGTAGACAACCTGCCCTTCATCCACGTCAACGTGGTCGGCACGGGCAACGGCGACTTCGCCAAGGATGCTACCCCCGAGGCCGTGCGCGCGCACTACCAGCAGCTGACCCAGGCGAGCGACGAGCAGCTTGCCGGCCATGCGCTGCATGGCGACGAACGCGCCGAACAGCTGGCGGCGCGCCGCAACCAGGCCAACCATCGCCTGGTCCAGCTCGGCGCATCGCCGCTGGACCGGCATGGCGAAACCGAGAATGACTTTCAGGGCATGGAGCAGCCCATCCATGTCGGCTGGCTGCCGGACGGCGTCAACGCCTCGCTCAACCGCACGGCGCGGCACATGGTCTCCAACCTGAAGCAGGCGAGCGAGGACGGGGACCGGGGCAGCGAGGCCCGCGAGCACCTGGTCGCCGCTACCTTCGGCGTGCTGCCGCAGACCATGTTCGTGGTGATGCCGCTGTTCGCGCTGCTGCTGAAGATCGTCTACCTGTTCAAGCGCCGCCTCTATATGGAGCACCTGATCGTGGCGCTGCACAGCCATGCCTTCCTGTTCCTGGCGCTGATGCTGGGCGTGCTTCTGGGCGGGCTGCGCGCCTGGCTGGCGCCGCACGCGGCCTGGCTACGGCCGCCGTTGTCGCTGGCGATCTGGGCGCTGGCGATCTGGATGCCGCTGTACCTGCTGCTGATGCAGAAACGGATCTATCGCCAGGGCTGGTTGATGACTACGCTGAAGTACCTGTTCGTCGGCTGGTGCTACGTGTTCCTGATGACCATCGCGCTAGTCGCCGCCGTGGCGCTGGGGCTTACCCGCTAGCCTTTCCGGACGGCGTCACTTCGTGACCTCACTCACACAAATCCTGCACAGCAAGGCCGCCAAACCGGGGGACCGCGGCATTCCGCATCGGGGTTTTGCACAGCGTCATGGACCTGTCAAGGCAAGTCCCGTGCCGATGGCAGTTGTGTGAACGCCTATCGGCCAAAAAATTTAAGTAATTGATTTAAAAAGGCTATCAAGGCTGGCTAAAACTTGAACAGCGCGTACGGAAAGCCGTTTTCATGCGCCTTCGGGGCCTTCCTTCAACGCTGCATCCACAGACTTATCCACAGTCACTGTGGATAAAGGCAAAAGCTCCCTGCTGATAGCCACTTAGCCCCGGTTCCTAGATGACAGGGCAGCAAGCCCCTGCAAGCGACGGACAACCGGCCGTTCGCCCCGGGAAAGCCGCTTCGGCCAACCCCGCTCGCGGCGATAGGCCGGTTACACTGGACCGCCACGAGGTCTTCATGCCCGCCGTCCTACGCATCGCCCTCCCGGTTCCCCTGCCGACCCTGTTCGACTACCTGCCGCCCGCCACAGGACCCGTGGCGGCGGGCAGCCGCGTGCTGGTGCCGTTCGGCAAGGGCAAGGCCGTGGGCATCGTGGTGGAGGCCGAGGCCGAGCCGGCGGTCGGCAGCACCCGCCTCAAGCGCGTGCTGCGCGTGCTGGACGATGCGCCCCTGCTCGATGCCGAGCTGATCGCCACCCTGGCCCGCGCCGCCGACTACTGGCTGGGCGCGCCGGGCGAGGCCTATGCCAACGCCCTGCCGCTGGCGCTGCGCGAGGACCGCCCCTTGCCGGACCTGCGCGAGGAAGCCTGGGCACTCACCCCGGCCGGACAAAGCGCCCTCGATGCCGGCAGCCGGCGCGGCGGCAGCCGGGCCTTGCTGGAAGCCCTGGCGCGCGGACCGCAAACCGCCGAACGGCTGCACGAGCGGCTGCCAGGCTGGCGCGACGCCGCGCGCCGGCTCGACCAGGCAGGACTGATCGAGCGCGCGGAGACCCTCGCCGCCGCGCCCGCGCCATCCAGCACGGCGCCCGCCTTGAGCACCGAACAGCAACAGGCCGTGGACGCCATCGGCGGCGCCCTGGGCCGTTTCCAGCCGTTCCTGCTCGACGGCGTCACCGGCAGCGGCAAGACCGAGGTCTACCTCGCCCTGATCGAGCAGGTGATCGCCCAGGGCCGGCAGGCCCTGCTGCTGGTGCCCGAGATCGGCCTGGCGCCGCAGACCGTGCGGCGCCTGCGCGAACGCCTGGGCGTGGCGGTGCAGGTGCTGCATTCCAACCTGGCCGAGGGCGACCGCGCGAGCGCCTGGCTGCGCGCCCGTTCGGGCGAGGCCAAGGTGATCCTGGGCACTCGCTCGGCGGTGTTCACCCCGTTGCCGCAGGCCGGCCTGATCGTGGTGGACGAGGAACACGACAGCGCTTACAAGCAGCAGGAGGGCTTCCGCTATCACGCGCGCGACCTCGCCCTGCTGCGCGCCCGCGCGCTGGGCGTGCCGGTGGTGCTGGGCTCGGCCACGCCCTCGCTGGAGACCCTGGCCAACGTGCAGTCCGGCCGCTACCAGGCCCTGCACTTGCGCGCGCGTCCAGGCGCGCTCCGTCCGCCCCAGGTGCAAATCGTGGACATGCGGGCGCAACGCCTGGACCATGGCCTGTCGCCCGCGCTGCTGGCTGCGGTGGCCGATACCGTGGCGCGCGGCGAGCAGGCGCTGGTGTTCCGCAACCGCCGTGGCTATGCGCCAGTGCTGTTGTGCCATGGCTGCGGCTGGCACGCCGAGTGCCCGCGCTGCGAACACCCGATGACCCTGCACGCCGGCCGCCGCCAGCTGATCTGCCATCACTGCGACTACAGCGCGCGCGTGCCTCTGCAATGCCCCGCCTGTGGCGCGCCGGAACTCAAGCCGCAGGGCCAGGGCACCGAACGCCTGGAGGAAGCCCTGGCCGCGCGCTTCCCCGAGGTGCCGGTGCTGCGCATCGACCGCGAAACCACCCGCCGCCGCGATGCCTTCGAGCACCTGCTCGACGGCCTGCGCGACGACCGCGCGGCAATCCTGGTGGGCACGCAGATGCTGGCCAAGGGCCACGACCTGCCCAATCTCACCCTGGTCGCCATCGTGGGCGTGGACGAGGGCCTGCACAGCGTGGACTTCCGCGCCAGCGAGCGGCTCGCGCAGCTGGTGGTACAGGTGGCCGGCCGTGCTGGCCGCGCCGCCAAACCGGGCCGTGTGCTGCTGCAGACCCACCATCCCGACCATCCGCTGCTGCGCCAGTTGCTGGCCCAGGGCTACGCCGCGGCCGCCACCGCCCTGCTGGAGGAACGCCGCAGCCTGCAGTTGCCGCCCTACGGCCACCAGGTGCTGCTGCGCGCTGATGCCCACCAGCGCGAGCACGTGGATGCCTTTCTTGCCGAGGCCGCGAGCGGACTGGCCGGGGCGCCCGTGCGGCTCGCCGGACCGATGCCGGCGCCGATGCCGCTGCGCGCCGGCCGCCATCGCGGCCAACTGTTGATCGAGGCCGACAGCCGCGCCGTGCTCCACGCCGCGCTGCGACCGTGGTTCCGTACCTTGTCCACGCTGCCCCCGGCGCGGCGCGTGCGCTGGTCGCTCGACGTCGATCCCATCGATCTCTACTGAACCGATCCGCCACCGCGCCGTCGCCCTTGCCCCGCGACGGATAGCATGGAAAATCGTGCCTTCACCCAGACGGATACCGCCGTGTCTTCCCAACTCGAACAACTGCGCCAGTACACCACCGTGGTCGCCGACACCGGCGATATCGAAGCCATCGCCCGTTATCGCCCGGTCGACGCCACCACCAACCCCTCGCTGCTGCTGAAGGCCACCGAGCTGCCGGCCTATGCGCCGCTGATCGACGAGGCCGTGGCCTGGGCCAAGGGCCGCAGCACGTCGCATGAGCAGCGCCTGCTGGATGCCAGCGACCACCTGGCCGTGGCGGTGGGCCGCAAGATCGTCGAGCTGGTGCCCGGCCGCGTCTCCACCGAGGTCGATGCGCGCCTCTCGTTCGACACGGAAGCCACCATCGCCAAGGCCGAGCGCCTGATCGAGCTGTACGAGCAGGCGGGCGTGAAGCGCGACCGCATCCTCATCAAGATCGCCTCCACCTGGGAAGGCATCCGCGCTGCCGAGCAACTGGAAAAACGCGGCATCCAGTGCAACCTCACCCTGCTGTTCTCGTTCGAGCAGGCGGTGGCCTGCGCCGAGGCCGGCGTATTCCTGATCTCGCCCTTCGTGGGCCGCATCATGGACTGGTACGTGAGCAACACCGGTACCAAGAGCTACGCGCCGGACGACGACCCGGGCGTGCGGTCGGTGCGCCGCATCTATGCCTGGTACAAGCAGCACGGCTTCGCCACCGTGGTGATGGGTGCGAGCTTCCGCAACATCGGCCAGATCCAGGCGCTGGCCGGCTGCGACCGCCTCACCATCAGCCCGGACCTGCTGGAGAAGCTCGACCACGAGAACGCCCCGCTGGCACGGGCGCTCAGCGACGGCGGCGCCACCGAGGCCAAGCCCGCGCCGCTCAGCGAGGCCGCCTTCCGCTGGGGCCACAACGAGGACGCCATGGCCACCGACAAGCTGGCCGACGGCATCCGCAAGTTCGCCGCCGACCAGCGCAAGCTGGAAACGCTGCTGGCCGGCAAGCTCTGAAAGCAGGAACGCCCCGGCTGACCGGGGCGTTCCTGTTCGCGCGATTTTCTGCAGGAGCGCACCCTGTGCGCGACAAGCCGGCGCAGCGTGAGGCGATGCCTGCGGTCGCGCACAGGGGCGCTCCTACAGGTGCAGGCCCTTACTTGATTCCCTTTGCCTTCGCTTCCTGCGCAAGGCGCTCCGGCGCGATCTCCTCGCTGGACCAGCCGCCGCCCAGCGCGCGTACCAGGCCCACGCTGGCGCGCAACTGGTCGGTCTGCAGGCCCAGCAGGGTCAGGTGCGCATCCAACGAAGCCACCTGCGCGGTCACCACGTCGAGGTAGCTGTTGGCGCCCTGCTTGTACAGCGCCAGCGACAGGTTCAGCGTGCGATCCGCCGCGGTGGTGGCATCCTTCTGGTCGACCAGCGCATTGCCATCGTTGACCAGCAGCGACTGGTTGTCCTCCACTTGCTGGAACGCGGTGAGCACGGTGCTGCGGTACTGCGCGCTGGCCTGGTCGAAGGCCGCGTGCGCCGCATCGACCTGCGCCCGGCGACGGCCACCGTCGAACACGTCCATCAGCAGGCTCGGTCCCAGCGCCCACACCTGGCTTGGCGCGGTCAGCAGGTTGCCCCAGCCGCTGCTGCCGAAGCCGCCGCCCGCGCTGAGCGTGAGCGACGGGAAGAAGGCCGAGCGCGCCACGCCGATCTGCGCATTGGCCGCCTCGGTGCGCCGCTCGGCGGCGGCGATGTCCGGCCGGCGTTGCAACAGCGTCGACGGCAGCCCGACCGGAACCACCGGCATCGCCGGCAGCTCGGTCTTCGATTCCAGTGCGAAGGTCGAGGCGGACTGCCCCACCAGCACCGCGATGGCGTGTTGCAGCAGTTCGCGCTGCGCCTTGGTCTGCGACAGCTGCGAGCGTGTGGACGACAGCTGCGTCTGCGCGCGGTCCACGTCCAAGCCCGACACCGCGCCGCCCTCGTGCAGCGTACGGGTCAGCTGCAGCGCGCGCTGGTAGGCGTCCACGCTCTTCTGCAGCAGGTCGATCTGGCGGTCCAGGCCCACCAGCACCAGATAGCTGTCGGCCAGCGAAGCTTCCAGGCTCAGCCGCACCGATGCCAGGTCGGCGGCGGAAGCCTGCATGTCGGCGCGGCCGGCGGCCACGTTGTCGTGCACGCGGCCCCACAGGTCCACTTCGTAGCTGGCCTGGCCGGTCAGCGAGTAGGCGTCGTACCAGGTCGGCGAGGTCGGGCCGCGCAGCGCCGAGTTGTCGGACTGGCGGTTGCGGATGGCGCTCGCGCCCAGCGATACCTGCGGGAACAGATCCGCCCGCACCTGCCGCAGGAAGTCGCGCGACTGCCGGTAGCTGGCATCGGCCGCGGCCAGATCGGCATTGTGCGCGATCAGCTGGTTTTCCAGCTCGTCCAGGCGTGCATCGCCATACAGTTTCCACCAGCCCTCGCGCGGCAGCTGGTCGGCCGGCGCGGCGCTGGTCCAGGGACCGGCCGACTGGTAGCTGTCGGCCACCGGCGCCGCCGGCGGCTTGTAGCTGGGCGCCAGCGAGCACGCGCCCAGCGCCAGCGTGGCCGCGAGCGTCGCGGCAAGGCTCTTAGGCTTTGTCATGGGGCTTCCCCGCCGGTTCCGGGCTCCTGGCGATGCGCACCTGGTCGCCATCGACCAAGCCGTCGGGCGGGTTGATGATCACGCGGTCGCCTTGTCCCAGGCCCGAGCCGATTTCCACCGTCTTGCCGTAGTCGCGGCGGATGGTCACCGCCTTGAAGTGCACGTGGTCGTCATTGTCCAGCGTGGCTACGTGCAGACCCTTGTCGTCGAAGATCAGCGCCTCGGCGGGCACCCGCAGCCCCAGGGCATTGGCGGCGATGTTGAAGCTCACGCTGGCGTAGCTGCTCGGCAGCAGCTTGCCGTCGGGATTGTTCACCAGCAGCTGTACCAGGGTCGTGCCCGAGGTGGGCGTGATCGCGCGCGCATCGGCCTCCACCTTGGCGGTGAAGGTCTGGCCAGGGTATTCCGGCACGGTCAGCGTGGCCTCGTCGCCGCGGTGGATGCTGGGCGCATACACCTGCGGCACGCGCACGTACACGCGCAGCTTGCCGGTATCCGATACCTGGAACAGCGGCGTACCGCCGGCGCTGTCCGCCGTCACCAGCGCGCCCACGTCGGTATTGCGCGCGGTCACGCGGCCATCGAACGGCGCGATGATGCGCGCATACGACTTCAGCGCCTTCAGGCGGTCGAGGTTGGCCTGCGCCGCATTGACCTGCGCCTGCTTGGCCGCGTAGTCGCCGTTGTACTGGTCCACCGACTGCTGCGACACCGAATCGGGATCGGTCGCGCGCAGCGCCTGCCAGCGCTTGGCGGTGGTAGCGGCCAGCGCGGCGTTCGCCTTGGCGCTGGCCAGGTCCGCCTGCGCCTGCAGCAGCTGCTGGTCGAGGTCGGGCGTATCGATCTCGGCCAGCAGGTCGCCGGCCTTCACCGGCGCGCCGATGTCCTTGTTCCATGACTTCAGGTAGCCGCTGGTGCGCGCATAGATCGGCGCGTTGGTGAACGCGTCCATCTGCGCGGGCAACTCCAGCGGCGCCTTGCCGTCGGCCGATTCGGGCTCGGACACGGTCACGGTGGGAATGGCCTGCTCGTCGGTCCATTGGCGCAGGCTGCGCGCCTCGGACAGGCGCGTGGCGACGCCGATCACCACGATCGAGCCGAACACGACCGCGCCGATCGCGGCGGCCAGGCGAAGCCGGCGCGGCGAAGGCGTCGACTCGGGAAGCGTAGTGAGATGCTCAGACATGGACAGGTTCTCCGGCAGCGGGAGCCGAATCAGGCGCGCGGCCACGCCGCGCATGCACGATGGAAAAGACGACGGGAACGAAGATCAGCGTGGCGGTGGTGGCGAACAGCAGGCCGCCGATCACGGCGCGGCCCAGCGGCGCGTTCTGCTCGCCGCCGTCGCCCAGGCCCAGCGCCATCGGCACCATGCCGATGATCATGGCCAGCGCGGTCATCAGCACCGGGCGGAAGCGGACGAAGCCGGCCTCGCGCGCCGCCAGCGTGGCGTCGCCGTGGATGGACAGGCGCTCGCGGCAGAAACTCACCACCAGCACCGAGTTGGCGGTGGCCACGCCCATGCACATGATCGCGCCGGTCAGCGCGGGCACCGAGAGCGTGGTGTGCGTGAGGAACAGCATCCACACGATGCCGGCCAGCGCGGCGGGCAGCGCGGTGATGATTACGAATGGGTCGGTCCACGACTGGAAGTTCACCACGATCAGCAGGTACACCAGCACGGCCGAGCCCAGCAGGCCGAACAGCAGGCCCGAGTAGGCATCGTGCATGGTCTGCACCTGGCCCAGCAGCGCGATGCTGGCACCCTTGGGCTTGGCTTGCTCGGTATCCTTCAGGACCTTCTGGATGTCGGACGCCACCGCGCCCAGGTCACGGCCCTGCGTGGTGGCGAAGATCTCCACCATCGACTGGATGTTGTACTGGCTTACCACGATGTTGCTGTGCGTACGCGTCACATTGGCCAGCGCGCCCAGCACCTGCGGATTGCCGCCGTTCTTGGCGGTGATCGGCAGGTTGCTCAGCTGGGCCAGCGAGTCGAGCCGATACTGCGGCACCTGCGCCGAGATCGGGTAGGTGACGTTGTTGTCCGGGTTGAGCCAGTAGGTCGGCGCCACCTGCGCGGTACCCGAGAGGTCGGCCACCAGGCTGCTGGTGACGTCGCCCTCGGTGAGGCCCAGCAGCTGCGCGCGGGTACGGTCCACGTCGATGCGGAACGTGGGCTCGGCCTGCGACTGCTGGATGCGTGCGTCGGCCACGCCGGGAATCTGGCGGATCTTGTTCAGCAGCAGGTTCGCGTAGGCGAAGTTGTCGGACAGGTGGAAGCCGCGGACCTGCAGGTCGATCGGCGCCGGCGAGCCGAAGTTCAGGATCTGGCTGACGATGTCCGCCGGCGGGAACGCGAACGTCGTGCCCGGGAACAGCCTGGGCAGCTTCTCGCGCAGGATTTTCACGTACTCCGCGCTCGGGCGATGGCCTTCCTTCAGCGAGATCTGGATGTCGCCGTCCTGCTCGCCGATCTCGCCGGTGTTGTTGTAGATCGTGTTGATCGAGCTGGAATACAGGCCGATGTTGTCGACCATCGCATCCAGTTCATCCGGCGGGATGATCTGGCGGATGGCCTTCTCCATGTCGGCGAACTGCGCCGAGGTCACTTCCACGCGACTGCCCACCGGTATGCGGGCATGGACCAGGATCTGGCCGCCGTCCACGTCGGGGAAAAAGTTGCTGCCCAGGCCCAGCACCAGCAGGAACGACAGCAGCACGAAACCGAGGAAGCCGGCCACGAACACCTTGCGATGATGCAGAGCCAGGTTGAGCACGCCGCTGTAGCCGGCGCGGAACGTCTCGAAGCGATCCACGAAGGCGCGCTGGAAACGGCCCAGCACGGTCTTAGGCGGCGGCAGCGGCAGGTGCTGGCCGTGCTCGTCCACCGTCGCCGGGTGCATCTGCAGCAGGTACTTGGCCATGGTCAGCACCAGCGTACGCGACAGGATGAACGAGAAGATCATCGCGAAGATCACCGCCTCGGCCATTGGCACGAACAGGTAGCGCGCCACGCCCGGCAGGAAGAACATCGGTACGAACACGATGCAGATGCAGCACAGCGACACGAACGCCGGCACGATGATCTGCGCCGAGCCGTCCACGATCGCGGTGATGACGTCCTTGCCCTGCTCCAGGTGCCAGTTGATGTTCTCGATGGTCACCGTGGCCTCGTCCACCAGGATGCCCACCGCCAACGCCAGGCCGCCCAGCGTCATGATGTTGAGCGTCTGGCCGATCGCCGACAGGGTGAACACCGAGCCCAGCACCGCCAGTGGGATCGAGGTGGTGATGATCAGCGTCGAGCGCCAACTGCCCAGGAACAGCAGGATCATCAGACTGGTCAGCGCCGCCGCGATGATGCCCTCGCGAACCACGCCGTCGATCGACGAGCGCACGAACACCGACTGGTCGCCGATCGGCGTCACCGTCAGGTTGTCCGGCAAGGCGTCCTTCAGCGCCGCCAGGTGCTCGCGGATGCCGGCGACGATCGCCAGGGTGGAGGTCGAGCCGTTCTTCAGCACCGACAGCAGGCTCGAGCGCACGCCATCGACGTGCACGATGTTGGTCTGCGGCGGCGCGCCGTCGCGCACGTGCGCCACGTCGCGGATGTAGATCGTGGTGCCGTTGGCGCTCTTGACCGGCAGGTCTTCCAGCTCATCCGCGTGGATGGCGGCATTGTTCAGTACCATCACGTATTCGTACTTGCCGATCTTCTGCGTGCCGATCGGGCTGATCTGCTGCTGCGCCGCCAGCGCGTTGGCCACGTCCTGCGCCGACAGGCCGCGCGCCTGCAGCGCGGCCGGATCCACGTCCAGCTGGATCTGGCGCGTCTTGCCGCCGAACGGATAGGGAATCGCCGCACCGGGCACCGTCACCAGCTGCGGGCGCAGCAGGTTGAGGCCAAGGTCGCCCAGCTGCTGCTCGGAAAGGCCCTTGCCCGACAGCGCCAGCTGCAGGATCGGCACCGTCGAGGCGTTGTAGTTCACGATCAGCGGCGGCGTCGCGCCCGGCGGCATCTGCTTGAGCAAGGTCTGCGCGATCGCGGTCACCTGCGCATTGGCCACCGCGATGTTCACACCCGGCTGGAAGAAGATCTTGGTGATGCCCATGCCATTGATCGAGGTCGACTCGATGTGCTCGATGTCGTTGACCGTGGTGGTGAGCGTGCGCTCGAACGGCGTGTTCATGCGACCCGCCATCTGGTCGGGCGTCATGCCGGTGAACTGCCAGGACACCGCGATCACCGGGATGTTGATCTCGGGAAAGATGTCGGTGGGCGTACGCAGGGCCGACAGCACCCCGAAGATCAGAATGAGCAGTGCGAAGACAACGAAAGTGTAGGGCCGCGTTAGCGCGATCCGGACGATGCCGAGCATGTGGGGAATTCCGTGCGCGAATGATGCGTCGCGGCAAATTTTCGCACGGGTTCAGCGCGCCCGGATCACCCGGACGCATGAAGATATTTTCATGTTCGCGCGGGCGCGAATGCTCAGGCGACGGCGGCCGTGACTTCCGGCACGGCGCGCGACAGGCAGGTACCCGGCTTCTCGCCCGGCGCGAGCGCATAGCAATACAGCGTGAGACGCGCGCCGCTGGTGGCCTGGCCGATGTCCAGCGCATAGCCATGCAGGCGCACGATCGCGCTGACGATGCTCAGCCCCAGTCCCGAACCGGCCGTGGTGCGGCTGTTGTCGCCGCGATAGAAACGCCGCGTGACAGCGTCGCGCTCGTCCGCCGGAATGCCCGGCCCGCTGTCGATGATGTCGATGCGCGGCCCGCGCTTGTCCATGCTCGCGCGCAGGCTCACCCGTCCGCCAGGCGGAGTGAACTTGATTGCATTGCCCACGAGATTGGCCAATGCCTCGAACAGCAGGTGCGCATCGGCACGCACCGGCGCGAGCGGCTGCACATCCAGGTCGAAGGGCTGGTTGCGATCCTCCGCCACCGGCGTGTAGAACTCATGCACCTGGCGCAGCACCTGGCCGACGTCGACCTCGTCGAAGCAGGCCGCGCGGTTGCGGTCCTCCAGCTCGGACACGCGCAGCAGCGCGCGGAAGCGCGTCAGCACCGCGTCGATGTCGACCATGCAGGCCTCGACCAGGGCCGCCTCCGGTTGGCCATCCAATTGCTGCTGGGTGCGGTACAGCCGCGCGCGCAGCCGGGTGAGCGGCGTGCGGAGGTCGTGCGCGATGTTGTCGCAAACGCCCTTCACTTCGTTCATCAGGCGCTCGATCTCGCCCAGCATGGTGTTGACGATGGCGGCCAGCTGGTCGAGCTCGTCGCCGCGCCGGCTGACTGGCAGGCGCTTGGACAGGTCGCCCTGGCGGATCGGGTCGGTGGCGTCCTGCAGGGCGCGGATGCGCTTCTGCGGTCCGCGCCGCAGCAGGAAGCCGCCCAACAGGCCGGGAATGATGGTCAGCGAGATGCCCCACAGCAACGCGCGCCGGATGATCGCGCCGATGCCGTCGATGGTGCTGGTGTCCTTGGCGATCACCAGGATGCTGCCATTGGGCAGCCGGGTGGCCAGGCCGCGCGCGCGCACGCGCTCGGCATCCCGGTCCGGGCGCGGCAGGCCATGCTTGAGCAGATGCACCTGGCCGTCCTGCGGCAGCGAGACCGGCAGGCGATCGATATTGCCGGCGACCGGGCGATGGTCGCGATCGAACAAACCCACCGACATGATGCCGTGCGGATCGATCGCGCTGGCCGCGTCCACCGTCGCCGGCAGGCGCTCGGGATCGGTCGAGGCGATGTAGTGCATGCGCTGCAGCAGCATCTGGTCGATCACGCTGTTGAGGTAGCGCGAGGTCTCCCACTGGATCGTGCCGACCAGCACGAAGCCCCACAGCGTGAACAGCGCGCCGTAGATCAGGATCAGCCGCGAGGTGGCCGAATGCCAGGCCTTGGGGGATGCGTTCATGACATCGTCGCCGTTTCGGAAGCCGCTGCGATCATATAGCCGGTGCCGCGCACGGTATGGATCAGCGCCGGCTGCCCCACGCCGTCGATCTTGCGCCGCAGGCGGCCGATATGGACGTCGATCACGTTGGTGCCCGGATCGAAGTGGAAGCCCCACACCGTCTCGAAGATCATGGTGCGGGTGAGTACCTGCCCGGAATTGCGCATCAGGAACTCGAGCAGGCGGTATTCAGTGGGCAACAGCGTCAGCGGCTGGCCGCCGCGATAGGCCACGTGGCTGACCAGGTCCAGTTCCAGGTCCGCCACGCGCAGGCGCTGCGCGGCCTGCGGCTGGCGGCGACGCAGCAGCACCTCGGCGCGGGCGGCCATCTCGTCGGGCGCGAATGGCTTGGTCAGGTAGTCGTCGCCACCGGCGCGCAGGCCACGCACGCGCTCGTCGACATCGCTCAGCGCGCTTATCATCAGCACCGGCGTATCGATCTGGGCCCGGCGCATCTCGGCCACCACGTCGATGCCGTCCAGGCCCGGCAGCATGCGGTCCAGCGTCACCAGGTCGTAATGGCCCTGCCGCGCGCGTTCCAGCCCCTCGCTGCCGTCGGCCACCCATTCGGCGACCATGCCGTGCACGCTCAACTCCGCGACGATCTCGCGCGCGGTGGTTTCGTCGTCTTCGATGACCAGCACTCGGGACATAGCGAGAGGAAAAACCGGGAATCCAGATCCAGGGGATGCGGAGCCTGCCCCGTCTCCGCACAGCGAAACGGCCCCGTGCGGGGCCGTTGGCATGTTACGCCGATCCGTCGCTTACGCGGCAAACAGGCTGCGCATCTTCTTCATGGCGTTGGCCTCGACCTGGCGGATGCGTTCGGCGGAGACGCCATACTCGTCGGCGAGGTCCTGCAGCGTGGCCTTATCCTCGTTGAGCCAGCGGCGCTGGATGATGTCGCGCGAGCGCTCGTCCAGCTTCTCCAGCGCGGCCGACAGCGTGTCGAGCTGGTTGTCGGCCTGGTCGGCGTCGGCCACGTTCTCGTACGGGTCGGCGCCGTCGTCGATCAGGAACGCCTCCGGCGCGGGCTTGGCATCTTCCTCGGCGTCGGCCGGGGCCTCGAAGCCGATGTCGCGGCCGGACAGGCGCGACTCCATCTCGCGCACGGTCGCTTCCGGCACGCCCAGGTCCTTGGCCACGGTACGCACTTCCTCGGCGTTCATCCAGCCCAGGCGCTTCTTGCTCTTGCGCAGGTTGAAGAACAGCTTGCGTTGCGCCTTGGTGGTGGCCACCTTGACGATGCGCCAGTTGCGCAGGATGAACTCGTGCATCTCGGCGCGGATCCAGTGCACCGCGAAGCTGACCAGGCGCACGCCCTGGTCGGGGTTGAAGCGCTTGACGGCCTTCATCAGGCCGATGTTGCCTTCCTGGATCAGGTCGGACAGCTGCAGGCCGTAGCCGTTGTAGCCGCGGGCCACGTGGACCACGAAGCGCAGGTGGGACATCACCAGCTTGCGGGCCGAATCCAGGTCGTTCTCTTCGTTGTAGCGGCGCGACAGCGCCTGCTCTTCTTCCTGGCTGAGCACCGGGATCCGGTGGACCGCCGCGATATAGGCATCCAGACTGCCAACGACACTCGGTACCGGCAGATTGGCGGTCACCAAAGCTTGAGACATGTTGGAACCTCCTGTGAGGGGATCAGCTTAGCACTCGCGTAGTGAGAGTGCTAAAGGCACCGGCAAGTTCCGGGCCTTTGATGTACTGAATAGTACAGGAATTTGAGACGCCTGTCCAGTGGGGCTTCCCAGGGGAGGTGCCACTATGCCGGCCAGGCGGTTCAGGAGGAGTGAAGAGCCCGTTCAGCCAAGTTCGGCGCGAGGTGGCAGCGACCAGTCGACCGGGAGCACGCCCCGGCTTTCCAGGTAGCGGTTGGCCGCCGAGAAGTGCCCGCAGCCCAGGAAGCCGCGGTGCGCCGACAACGGAGATGGGTGCACCGAGGTCAGGATGCAATGCCGCTGGCGGTCGATCAGCTGTCCCTTGCGCTGGGCGTAGGAGCCCCAGAGCATGAACACCAGCCCCTCCCGCTCCCGGTTGAGGGCATCGATGGCAGCGTCGGTGAAGCCCTCCCAGCCCTTGCCCTGGTGGGAGGCGGCCAGCCCCTGCTGCACCGTCAGCACCGCGTTGAGCAGCAGCACGCCCCGGTCGGCCCAGGGCGTCAGGCAGCCATGGTCGGGCGGGGCCAGGCCCAGGTCGCGCTGGATCTCCTTGAAGATGTTCTGCAGCGATGGCGGCGGCGGCACGCCGGGACGCACCGAGAAGCACAGCCCATGGGCCTGGTTCGGGCCGTGGTAGGGGTCCTGCCCCAGGATCACCACCCGCACCGCGTCGAACGGGGTGTGTTCGAAGGCGGCGAAGATTTCCGGCCCGGGCGGATAGATCACCTTGCCGGCCTGCTTTTCGGCGCGCAGGAACTCCCCCAGCGCCCGCATGTCGGGGCGCAGCAGGTAGTCGCCGATGCGCGCCTTCCAGGACGGCTCCAGCTTGATGCGGTCCTCGCTCATGCGGCCTCGCCATGTTCGCGCAGGTGCTGCGACACCCGCAGTTGGAACAGCAGCTTGGTAATCAGCAGCCTTTCCTCGATGGGCTTCTCGACCAGGTCGTTGGCGCCCGCGCGCAGCAGCGCCGCCTGGTTGGCCGGGTTCTCGTCGCCAGTCATCACCAGCACCGGCAACCGGCCCTTGCCGTAGCCATAGTCGCGGCGGATGCGTTCGAGCAGGTCGCCGCCGGTAAGCTCGCCCTTCAGGCTCACGTCGGTGAGCACGATGTCGGCTCCCACCCGGCCCTGGGCGCGGGAGGTCTCCAGCAGGGCCAGCGCGTCCTCGGCGCTGATCACGTGGTGCACGGTGAGGCCATGCTTCTCCAGGATGCGGCGGGTGGCCAGCGCCACCACGCGGCTGTCCTCCACGTAGAGGACCTCGCCCTGGGCCGAGGCATCCGGGTGCACGTAGCCACGGATGAAATCCGCCAGGGCCTGGAAGCCCAGCGACTTGTCGAAATAGTCGGTGACGTGCTCGCCCAGCGTGCGGCTATGCAGGCGGTCGTCCACGTCGCCGGACACCACCACGATCGGCACGTAGGCCTGGGCCGAGGATTCGCGCACGTGGCGGGCCAGCTCCAGGCCATCCATGTCGGGCAGGCGCAATGCGATGGTGATGAAGTCGAAGGCGCCGCCGTCGAGCAGCTCGCGCGCCTCCGCGCCATTGCCGGCGCCGACCACCTGGGCGTCGGGCAGTTCCGTCGTCAACACCCGGGCGATCAGCTGGCGCACCAGCCTGGAGCCGTCCACCACCAACACCCTGGGCGCCGCCCCCATCACTCGACTGCTGAAACTCGCACTCATCCCCTTAGCTTCCACGTCCAGGCCGGCGCTCCCTGCCGGCGATGTATCGACGACTCCCGCCGGCGCCCCGGTGCCCCGCGCCAGCCATGCCACACTCGCATGACCGGCCCGCCACGGCCGTGAGCCCGCGCACGCTTCATGCCACCTTGCGCAACTGCCAGGCGCTGACCAGGCGCGCGCCCAGCCAGCCCAGCACGGCCGCCGCCACCGGCACGGCGGCAAGCAGCCAGGGCGGCAGCACGTCGACCTGCAGCTTGCCGGCATACACCTGCCCCAGCCGCGCCACCGGCTCGGCCAGCGCCAGTTCCACCAGCACGGCGAATCCCACCGCCAGCAGGCCGCTGAACAGGCCATACCAGATGCCGGCATACAGGTAGGGCCGGCGCACGAAGGCGCGGCTGGCGCCCACCAGCATCAGCACGCCGATTTCCTCGCTGCGGCCGGCGATGTCCACGCGCACCGTGTTGCCCACCACCAGCAGCACCGCGATCACCAGCAACGCGGCCAGCACCAGCACCGCGCGCCGGCCCACGCCGAGCAACGCCTCCAGGCGCTGGCGCCAGGCGCCGCCGTCCTGCACCTGGTCCACGCCCTGCATGCCGCGCATGTCGGCCACCAGGCGCTCCACCGCATCGGCGCCTGCGTCGGGCCGTGGCAGCACTTCGAGCACATAGGGCAGCGGGTTGCTGTCCAGCGTATGCAGCGCGCCGGAGAAGCCCTGCATACGGGCCAGTTCGTCCAGGCCCTGCTGCGGCGTCCTCACCGTGACCGAGGCCACCTCGGCGCGGTCGCGCAGCTTCTTCGCCGTCAGCTCGGCGGCGGAACCGCCCTGCGTGGGCTGCAGGAACACGCTGACGGTCTGGTTCTGGCCCAGCGCCTCGCCCATCTTCTGCACGTTGCCGAGCAGCAGGTAGAAGGTGAGCGGCAAGGCCAGCGCGATGGCCATCACCGCCACCGTCAGCAGGGTGCCCACTGGACGCGACATCAGCCGGCGCAGGCTGGCCAAGGCGCTCCAGCCGTGGTGCTCGCGCCAGCTGGCCACCGGCCGGGCGCGGGAACGGCCACCGCGCGGATGGCTCTCGCCCAGCAGCGGGCTTTCGTTGAGAGGCAGCTCTTGCATGCTCACAGCACCTCCTCGGCGGCCACGTCGGCCACCAGCCGGCCATGATCGAGGACGATCACCCGCTTTTTCATGCGCTTGATCAAGGGCAGGTCATGGCTGGCGACCAGCACGGTGGTGCCCACCTGCTGGAATTCGGCGAACAGGCCCATGATCTCCACTGCCAGCGTGGGGTCGAGGTTGCCGGTGGGCTCGTCGGCGACCAGCAGCATGGGCTTGGCCACGATGGCACGGGCGATGCCCACGCGCTGCTGCTCGCCGGCGGAAAGCGTGGCGGGCAGCTGCCGCTCGTAGGCCAGCAGGCCTACCTTCTCCAGCGCGGCGCGCACGCGCTTGGCGCGCTCGTTCGGCGCCGTGCCGGCGATCATCAGCGGCAGCTCGACATTGGCGAACACAGTGCGGTCCATCAGCAGGCGGTGGTCCTGGAACACCATGCCCAGGCGTCGGCGCAGCTTCGGAATGCCGCCACGGCCGACCTTGGCCAGGTTCTGCCCGTCGAGCGTGATGACCCCGTGCGAGGGACGCTCGATCAGGCCGAGCAGCTTGAGCAGGGTGCTCTTGCCCGCACCCGAGTGGCCGGTGACGAAGGCCATCTCGCCCCCGCCCACCTCGAAGGAAAGCTGCGACAAGGCCTCGTGGCCACCTTCATAACGCTTGCTGACTTGGTCGAAGCGGATCACCGCGCGTCCCCGATCCTGGATGCGGCAAGGATAAGGGATGCTTGCACGAAGGTCAGGAGCCCGGCGGCAAGCGGCTACCGTGGATTCAGCGGCCGCGCGCCCACCATCCCCGCGGGGGCTGGGCAGGCGCGTAGCGCAAGGAACATCCGCAGAGCGGTCCCGAGGGCGCGTTCCCTGCGCCATCCCTTCCGACTTTCGCCGGAAGGGATGGCGCACGGCTCAGCGGCCGGTGAGGAAACGGCTGAGGCGACGGAAGAAACCGACCTTGGGCGGCGGCGCGACCGGCTCGGCCGCCGGCTTCGCCACGGTGACGGCCACCTGGCGCGAGGGGCGCGCATGGCTGTTGCCGCCTTCTCCATTGGCGTGTTCGCGCGGCGGACGACGCTCGCCGCGCGCGGCGTGGACGGCCTCGTTCGGTGTGTTGGCAGCGACGTCCATAGCCAGCGCCTCGCCATCGCGGCGGCGGTTGCGGCCGCCACGCCGGCGGCGACGCTTGCGCGCCACGCCCTCGGCCGACCCGTCCTGGACCAGCACCGGCGCCGGTGCGCTCTCCGCCGGCGCCGCCACGACGACAGCGGCGGTGGTTTCCTGGCCAGCCTCCGCGCGGGGCTTGCGCGGCTCACGCGGCTTGTCACCGCGCGGCCGGTCGCCGTCGCGGCCGCCGCGGTTGCGGGGGCCGCGGCGCGAACCGTCCTTCTCGCGCTGCTCCACCTTGTCGCCAAAGGCGGCGCTGTCGGCCGCGGCATCGGCCACGAACTGCGCATCCTGCTCGCGCGGCCTGGGCATCACCAGCATGTCCGGCTCGATATTCGCCACGGGAATACGCTGGCCGATATAGGTCTCGATGTCCGGCAGGCTCATCGCATAGAGGTCGCAGGCGAAGCTGATGGCATCGCCCTCGGCGCCCAGGCGCGCGGTGCGGCCGATGCGGTGCACGTAGTCCTCGGCGTCCTGCGGCAGGTCGTAGTTGAACACGTGGCTCACCGCCGGGATATGCAGGCCGCGCGCGGCCACGTCGGTGCACACCAGGATGTCGAGCTGGCCTTCCTGGAAGCGCTGCAGCAGCTTCTGGCGCTTGAGCTGCGGCACGTCGCCAGACAGCGCGCCCACGCGGTAGCCCTGTCGCTTGAGGCGGTCGGTGATGCGTTCGGCGGCGGCCTTGGTGTTGACGAAGATGATGCTGCGCGTCGGGCTGGTGCGCTCGAGCAGGTTGAGCAGCAGCGGCATCTTCTCTTCCTTGGCCGGGAAGTAGACGACCTGCCGCACGCGGTCGGCGGTGACGTTGTCGGTCTCCACCTCGAGCTTCTCGGCGTTGTGCATGTGCTCGTAGGCCAGCTCCAGCACGCGGTGGCTCAGCGTGGCGGAGAACAGCAGCACCTGGCGCTGCTCGCGCGCCGGCAGGCGGCGGAAGATGAAGCGCACGTCCTTGATGAAGCCGAGGTCGAACATGCGGTCGGCCTCGTCGATCACCATCACCTCGACGCTGTCCAGGCCGAACACGTGCTGCTTGTAGTAGTCCAGCAAGCGGCCTGGGGTGGCGATGATGATGTCGCAGCCATCCTTGAGCTGCTGGCGCTGCTTGTCGTAGTCCACGCCGCCGTAGATCAGCGCGGTGCGCAGGCCGGTGTAGCGGCCGATGGCCTTGGCGTCCTTCTCGATCTGGATGGCCAGTTCGCGGGTCGGCGCGATCACCAGGGCGCGCGGGTCGCTGTCCTTGCGCTCGGCCACGGCAGGCTGGGTGAGCAGGCGGTTCATCATCGCCACCAGGAAGGCGCAAGTCTTGCCCGTGCCGGTCTGCGCCTGGCCGGCGACGTCGCGGCCGGTGAGCGCGACCGGCAGGGTCAGCGCCTGGATCGGCGTGCAGCGGGTGAAGCCCGCCTCGTCGAGGCCTTGCTGGAGCAGCGGATGGAGGTCGAAATGGGTGAAGAAGGTATCGGTGAGTACGGTTTGTGACATTAGAGTTGTGAATTGGACGCTGGTCAGGCGACGCCATGGGGCGGCCTGGCTCCTTGCCGGTGAGACGCTACAAGGAACGGGTGGAAGGCCGGCGGGCCGGGAGGTGGCGGCAGGCCCCGGGCGAACCGATGGCGCGTGCCGGCGACACCTCTGCGCGGACCGGCGCCGGAGGAGTGGCGGCACCCGGCAGTTCCGCTGGCATAGGTCAAAGGGTTATGGAGCCTAAGGCCCTGGATCCCAAGGGAAACCCTCTCACCTATGTCAACGGAACCATCCGTGGCCGCTGTCGGGAGATCCTGCCCCAGCCAGCCCGGTGTCGCCGCGCCGAATGAGCCATGGGCCTCCCTTGAATCGCTTGAATCGTGCCCCGAGTTACGCTGGAATGGAGGCCAGCCGCAATGGCCAAAGCCTTCCTTCCCGGTACGACCCCGCGCTTCGTGGGCGCCCCAGTGTAGCCGATGCTGGGCGCGCGGTCGTGAAACCCTTCCCCCGCCTACCTTCGGAGACCCCGGTGAGCGACCTGATTACCCACGTGAGCGACGATGCCTTCGAGCAGGAAGTGCTGAAGTCCGATACCCCCGTCCTGCTGGACTTCTGGGCCGAATGGTGCGGCCCATGCAAGGCCATCGCTCCCATCCTCGACGAGCTGGCCAAGCAGTACGAGGGCAAGCTGCGCATCGCCAAGATCAACATCGACCACAACCAGAAGACGCCCCGCAACTACGGCGTGCGCGGCATCCCGACCCTGATGGTGTTCAAGAACGGCAAAGTCGAGGCCACCCAGATCGGCGCGGTCAGCAAGGGCCAGCTGGCCCAGATGATCGACAAGGCCATCTGAGTTTCGTGAATTGCCCCCGCCCGCGACGCTTTACGGCGCCGCGGGCGCAGTGATAGATTCCAAGTGTCCGTCGGGACTGTCCTGTCCCCCGCGCCGTCCGCGCGACGCAACCCTTCCCTCCTGTCAATCAACGGCGCCCCGCAGAGGTTTGCCCGTGTCCGATATCGAAAGCAAAGAAACCACCGACGCCCAGGGCGCCGAAGCCAAGCCCGTGTCCGAGACCCGTACCCGCGCACCACGCAAGTCCGCCGCCAATGCCATGACCGCCGAGGCCAAGGCCGAGCGCCAGGCTCAGCTGGACATGCCCTCGCTGCCGCCGGTCGAGCGCGCCGCACCGCCGGTCGAGACGTCCTTTTCGCCGGCGCCCGCGCCGGCCGCCGAATCCGCCCCGCAGGGCGAAGGTGGCCAGCGCCAGCCGCAGGAGGCCCGCGAAGGCGGCCAGCCGCAAGGCAACGGCAACGGCAACTTCAACCGCAACGACCGCGGCCGCCGTCGTCGCCACGAGCGCAACCAGCAGCGCGGCCAAGGCGGCGGCAACCCGCAGCACCCGCGCAACAACAACGGCCTGCCGGTGGACGACGACTACGCTGACGCCGGCAGCAACGACCGCCTGATCAACCTCACCGAGCTCAAGCGCAAGAACGCGATCCAGCTGCTGGAATTCGCCGAATCGCTGGGCATCCAGGAAGGCGTGGCGCGCGCCCGCAAGCAGGACGTGATCTTCTCCATCCTCAAGGCCCATGCCCGCTCCGGCGGCGGCATCTGGGCCGAGGGCGTGCTGGAGATCCTGCAGGACGGCTTCGGCTTCCTGCGCTCGGCCGACGAGTCCTACCTCGCCGGCCCGGACGACATCTACGTGTCGCCCAGCCAGATCCGCCGCTTCAACCTGCGCACCGGCGACTACATCACCGGTCGCGTGCGCCACCCGAAGGAAGGCGAGCGCTACTTCGCGATGCTCAAGGTCGACGACATCAACGGCGATCCGCCGGAGGCGTCGAAGAACAAGATGCTGTTCGAGAACCTGACGCCGCTGTTCCCGCGCAAGGCGTTCAAGCTCGAGCGCGGCAACGGCTCCACCGAGGACATCACCGGCCGCATCCTCGACCTGGTGGCGCCGATCGGTCGCGGCCAGCGCGGCCTCATCGTCTCCCAGCCGAAGTCCGGCAAGACGATGATGCTGCAGAACGTGGCCCAGGCCATCCAGTACAACCATCCGGACGTCCACCTGATCATGCTGCTGATCGACGAGCGTCCGGAGGAAGTGACGGAAATCGCCCGCACCGTGCGTGCCGAGGTGATCTCCTCGACCTTCGACGAGCCGGCCGTGCGCCACGTGCAGGTCGCCGAGATGGTGATCGAACGCGCCAAGCGCCTGGTCGAGCACAAGAAGGACGTGGTGATCCTGCTCGACTCCATCACCCGCCTTGCCCGCGCCTACAACACTGTGGTGCCGAGCTCCGGCAAGGTGCTCACCGGCGGCGTGGACGCCAACGCCCTGCAGCGCCCCAAGCGCTTCTTCGGTGCGGCGCGCAACGTCGAGGAAGGCGGCAGCCTGACCATCATCGCCACCGCGCTGACCGACACCGGCAGCAAGATGGACGAGGTGATCTACGAGGAATTCAAGGGCACCGGCAATATGGAAGTGCACCTGAGCCGCCGCATCGCCGAGAAGCGCGTCTACCCGGCCATCGACATCAACCGCTCCGGCACCCGCCGCGAGGACCTGCTGATCGAGCCGGACCTGCTCTCCAAGATCTGGATCCTGCGCAAGCTGCTGCATCCGATGGACGAGCTGGCCGCGATGGAGTTCATGCTCGACAAGATGAAGAACACCAAGTCCAACGACGAGTTCTTCAATTCGATGAAGCGCTGATCGCCCATCGCCCGCCGCAAGCAAAGGCCGCCCGAGGGCGGCCTTTGTCGTTCATGGCGTAACTGCCGCATCTCAGGTATGGCCAGCATCCGCCGTGCTTCCGGTGGCGCTGCCGGCAAAGTCGGTGACCAGCGACACGCGGCGATTGGGCAGCCCTTGGTCACCCGTCGCGCCCTTCACCACCTGGCGGTTGGATACCTTGCCGTAGCCCACGGCGCGCACCTGGTCGGCGTTGAGGCTGCCGTTCTGCACCAGGTAGTCGCGCACCGCCTGCGCGCGCTTGAGCGCCAGGCGCTGGTTGTAGCCGGCCGAACCCGATGGATCGGCGAAGCCTTCGGCGGTGATCACCGCACTCGCATGGTGTTCGCGCATCACCTTCGCGAAGTCGTCCAGGCGCTGCTTGTCCTCGTCGCGCAAGGTGCTCTGGTTGGTGTCGAAGTGCGCGATGGTATCCACGCTGATGCGGCCCTGCATGGCTGTGATCTGCGTATCGTACTGGGCGAACTTCTGGTGCATCTCCTGCGTGATCGCGTCGATCTCCTGCTGCTGCTTCTGGTCGTTGCTGCGTAGCTCCGCGATGGCCGCGTTGAAATCGCTCTGCTTGACGTACCCGGTGCAGCCGCAAAGCGCGGCGACGAAAATGCCGGCGCATCCACGACCGATTCGATAGCCTGCACTTGCCATGGCTGGTCTCCTCTTCGTTGGCGGCGCGCACGCATGCCCGCTTCGACGGCCAGCGTCCGCGCCGGGAAGTATCCGCCGGAGACGTCAAGCCGATGCAAAGAAAAGCGGCTTCACGCAGGACGTTGGACGTCCATTTCCGGCAATGGACAGCATGAAACGACGGCCCTCGCGAGCGGGCCACCGCGCAGCAACCATGCACCGTTCCAGTGAAACATCAGATGAACATCGGTCGCATCGCGGCGATGCGCCCGCATCAGGATCGGCCGGCCATCCTGTGGTAGCGGCGCTCCTGCACCAGCCACAAGGCGGCGCCGTAGCACGCGCCCGCCACGAGCCAGAGCAGGGCCGATTGCCCCGTGGACAGGCGCGGATGCGGAATCAGGTAAGTCATGATGACGAACATGGGTATGCCGTAGAACACCACCCCGCTGCGCATGACGAAACGCAGCATTCCTTGCTTGCGGATCTTGGTCCAACGCTGGAATTCGCTCGCGCGCATGCTTCCCCTTCAGTTTCAGACGCCAGTGACGAACCACGCATGGAACGCGCGAACACGCCAGGCGTTGGCCGGCGCAAGATCGTGAGGTTCCGCACGGCATGGGCGCCGGCTTTCACCGCGCTCAGGAATGCGCGAGGGGCATCCACGCCACCGCCGGGGCGCCGCCGCATCGCCTGGCGTGGCATGGCCCGCCACTCGTCACGCGCTGGCCGTGGCGCCGCACCATCAGGTCGACGATCCAGGCACCGGTCGCCGTGGCGAGCAATCCGCCCGGCACCCGGACCCGGGCATCGTCGCCCACGGAAGCCCGTGGCGACGCGCCGGCCGTGAGGCTGCGGATCAGTCCCCGCGTCGCGCTTCCCGAGGGACCGGCGATGGCGAGCGTATGGCCCGGCACCAGCCAGGACGCCAGTTGCCGCAGGACGCCGGCGCCCTCCGCGGACGCCACGATCGTCGGCGCGGCACGCAGTTGCGGCGACGGCAACCGCGCGGCGGTCCCCATCGCCAGCACCAATGGTTCGATGCCGGCATCCGTCGCCAGCGCCACGTGCCGCGCGGCACGCGTGACGGCGAGGTCGTCGTCGCCGCGCAGGACGACCAGCAGCGTATCGAGATTGGCTACGGCCATGCGCCCCGCGCCATCCGCCGAAAGACCTTCCAGCAGCGACCGGCGCGGCAACCGCCGCCGCACCGACGGCGATTCGCGCCCCACCATCAGCCAATCGCCGACGGCCACGTCCGCGCCGGCCAGGTGATCGGGCCGTTCCACCCGGCGGATGCCGCTGGAGGCATAGACCTCCAGCCTGGCGGCATGCACGGCGAGCACCCTGGCCGGTGTGCCGGCCTCGAAATCGTCGAGCGTCAGATGTTGCGCGTAGTCGGGCCGCCAGCCGAGCTGGTGCAGCGAAAACGTCCGGAAAGACATGGAGCCACCCTGGAAATAGGAGAAACGACGGCCTCCCGATGCGGGGCCGAGCGAAACGCCAGGGTGCGTGGGCAAGGGGATGAAGCGCGCCGGCGGCAAGCCAGCGTAATCTTCAGATGCGCGACGACCCGGCGGAGGCTGCTGCAACATTCATTGTCTGTTTCCTCCTTGTGGCTGGGTGGATGGGACGCGCAGGGTAGCCATGCGGCGCAGCGCGCGCAAGCGCTGATTTTCGTCAGCGATGACGGATGCGCGCGGCCGCCCGAAACGGGTGGTCATGCGCCTGTCTTGCGCCGCCCCCTGGCTTGGGCGGATCGCGGCGGCGCCGAGGTCGATTCGCGCAACTGCAGCGCATAGGGCACCTGCACCAGCAGGCCCTTGCCGCGCCCCCGCAATACTTCCATCAGCTGCAGGGCCGCGAGCTTGCCCATCTCGCGGCTGGGCTGCCGCACCGTGGTCAGCGGCGGCCACAGCTGGGTGGCCAGCGGCGTATCGTCGAAGCCGCAGACCGAGAGGTCGCGCGGCACCTTCAGCCCGCGCTCGTTCGCCGCCCACATGACGCCGGCGGCCATGTCGTCGTTGGCGGCGAAGATCGCGGTGGGAGGCTCGGGCAGCGCGAACAGCTGCCGCGCGGCCAGCACGCCCGAGCCGAAGGTGAACTCGCCCTGCGCCACGTAGGCCGGATCGAAGGCGATGCCCGCTTCCGCCAACGCGGCGCGGTAGCCGGCCAGGCGCCAACGACTCGCGCCATGGTTGGCGAAGCCGGCGATATAGGCGATGCGCCGATGCCCCAGTTCCACCAGGTGTCCCACCAGCGCCTTGGCGGCCAACGGCTCGTCCATGCACACGCCGATGGCATCGTCGTGATGCACCGGCGAGATGCTCGCATAGGGCACGCCACGCTCCTTCAGTCGCTGCAGCAATGGCGCGTAGTCGGTAAGCGGCGGCGTCACGATCACGCCGTCGATATGGTGGTCGGACACCAGCGCATCGACGCGCCGGATGAAATCCTTGCCACGCACCCGCAGCGGACAGGCCATCATGCTGTAGCGATGCGCGTCGCAGGCATCGAGCACGCCATCCTGGATCTCGGCGAGATAGGTGGAGGCCGGGTTGTCGTTGTTGTCGTACAGCATGGCCACCAGGAACGAACGGCTACCGGCCAACCCGCGGGCCGCGGGGCTGGGCCGGTAGTTCATCGACTCCATCGCGGCCAGCACTTTCTGTCGCGTGGATTCCTTGACCGACGGTTCCTCGTTGAGGACACGGGACACCGTCTTGGGCGAGACACCCGTCGCGCGCGCTACATCTTCCAGGCGTACCCGCATGTGTTCTCCCGGCCATGCCGAACTGCCGGTTGACTATGCCTCCCGCGCCCGGCCCTTACAAGAAGCGCCGGAGGAGACGCATCGCGGGATCCTGCGGCCTCATCCGGGACCCGACGCCTGGATTGTGGGAGCGCACCCTGTGCGCGACTTGACCCATCCGGCGCCACCGCGCCGCGCACAGGGTGCGCTCCCACATCAGGCGAGGCTGCATCGCTTCACAGCGGCTCGACCGCCAGCGGCTCGCTCTCCGCCGGGAAGGCGGCCCACAGCTCGGCCATGCTGCGGCCGTCGCGCGGATGCACCAGCTGCGGCGCGATGTCGGCAATGGGCTTGAGCACGAAGGCGTGGCGCAGTTCCTTGCGCGGGATGTCCAGGTGATCTTCGCCCTGCCGCACCAGGTCGTCGTAGAGCACGATGTCCACGTCCAGCGTGCGGTCGGCGTAGCGCGGCACGTCGCGGCGGCGGCCGTGGCGGTCCTCCAGCGCGTGCAGCCAGTCGTTGAGCGCCTCCGGGGACAGGTCCGTGTCCAGTCCCACGGCGAGGTTGACGAAGTCGGCGCCATCGAAGCCCACCGACTTGCTGCGATAGGCCGGCGACACCGTCAGCGTGCCGAAGCGCGCGCGCAGTTCCTCCAACGCGGCGCGGAGGTAGCGATGGGGTTCGAGGTTGGAGCCCAGGCTCAGGTAGACGCGCGCCATCGTCATTGCGGCCGGGTGCCGCGCTCGATGCGCACGCCCACCGCCCTGGCGCCGCGCACGGCGCCGGGCTTGGACAGCTTCAGGCGCACCCAGGCCACGCCGAACTCCTCGCGGATGATCGCCGCGCAGCGCTCGGCCAGCGTCTCCACCAGGCCGAAGCTGGACGCGCCGACGTACTCGATCAGCCGCTTGGACACGTCCTTGTAGTTGAGCGTGTGGGCGATGTCGTCGCTGGCGGCGGGCACGGTGTTGTCGAACGCCATCTCGATATCGAACGCAAGGGTCTGGCGCACGCGGCGCTCCCAGTCGTAGATGCCAATCACGGCGTCGATGCGCAGGTCTTCGATGAAAACGATATCCATGGCGGATAGCGTAACGGCGTCGTTGTGGGAGCGCACCCTGTGCGCGACGGCGACAGATTTCCGGGCTTGGGTCCCTCGCCGTCGCGCACAGGGTGCGCTCCCACAGGCAACCAGGTGATCGGTTAGGTCGCCGGCGGCAGGCTTTCCAGATCCCAGCGCGGGAATACCTGCACCGAGGCGTCCTGGTGCTGGCCATGAGCGAGACGGATCGCGCCGGCCAGCGCGATCATCGCGCCGTTGTCGGTGCAGAAGGCCAGGCGCGGGAAGTAGGCCTTGAAGCCGTCCTTTTCGCCCGCCGCCGCCAGCGCCGCGCGCAGGCGCTGGTTGGCGCCCACGCCGCCGGCGATCACCAGCCGCCGGGCGCCGCTGGCCTGCAAGGCACGGCGGCACTTGATGACCAGGGTATCGACGATCGCCTCCTCGAAGGCGCGGGCGATGTCGGCACGGGTCTGCTCGCCCTGGTCCGACTGCTGCCACGCCAGCAGTACCTGGGTCTTGAGTCCGGAGAAGCTGAAGTCCAGGCCGGGGCGGTCGGTCATCGGACGGGAGAAACGGAATGCCCCCGGCCGCCCCTGTTCGGCCAGCCGGGCCAGCGCCGGGCCGCCGGGATACGGCAGGCCCATCAGCTTGGCGGTCTTGTCGAAGGCCTCGCCGGCGGCGTCGTCCAGCGTGTCGCCGAGGATGCGGTACTCGCCGATGCCCTTCACTTCCACCAGCATCGAGTGGCCGCCGGACACCAGCAGCGCCACGAACGGCGGCTCGGGCGGGTCGTCCTCCAGCAGCGGCGCCAGCAGGTGGCCTTCCATGTGGTGCACGCCGATCGCCGGCACGCCCAGGGCCCAGGCCATCGCGCGGGCCGCCGAGGCGCCCACCAGCAGGGCGCCGACCAGGCCGGGGCCGGCGGTATAGGCGACGCCGCCCAGGTCCGACGGGGCCAGGCCGGCCTCGGCCAGCGCCTCGCGCACCAGCGGCAGCAGTTTGCGCACGTGGTCGCGGCTGGCCAGCTCGGGCACCACTCCGCCGTATTCGGCGTGCAGCTTGATCTGGCTGTAGAGGGTATGTGAAAGCAGGCCCCGGCCCGGCGAGCGCGGCTCCCAGCGCAGCAGGGCCACGCCGGTCTCGTCGCAGGAGGTCTCGATGCCCAGTACCGGCTTGCCGGGATGGGGCTTTGAAAATGCTGTCGTTTCCACGTTATACTTCGCGGCTCACCGTATTCCTACGGCTCGTCAAGGCGGGCCAGTCTACCACTTGGAGTTTCCATGCCCAGCGTAAAAGTCCGCGAGAACGAGCCGTTCGAGCTTGCCCTCCGTCGCTTCAAGCGCACCTGCGAGAAGGCCGGCATCCTGGCCGAGACCCGCAAGCGCGAGTTCTACGAGAAGCCGACCCAGGAGCGCAAGCGCAAGCGTGCCGCCGCCGTGAAGCGCCACCTGCGCCGCCTCTCGCGCGATACCTCGCGTCGCACCCGCCTGTACTGAGTCTTGCGTCCGCCTCGTCGCGGATGCTCCTGAAGGCTCCGGCGCCCCTGGCGCCGTGCGGGTAGCTCGGCAGCTGGCGCGTCCATTCGCTGCCACTGCCTTCGAAACCTTACACTGGCCGGCGTTGCTCCATGCGACGCCGGCTTTGTGTGTTTCCGAGGAAAGACCATGACTCTCAAGCAGCAGCTCACCGACGACATGAAGACCGCCATGCGCGGCGGCGACAAGGAACGCCTGGGCGTGATCCGCCTGATCCTGGCGGCGGTCAAGCAGCGCGAGGTGGACGAGCGCATCGAGCTGGACGACGCACAGACGCTGGCCGTGCTGGAGAAGATGGTCAAGCAGCGCAAGGACTCGATCAGCCAGTACGAGGCCGCCAACCGCCAGGACCTGGCCGACGTCGAGCGCGCCGAGATGGGCGTGATCGAGGGTTACCTGCCGGCCAAGCTCGGCGACGCGGAGATCGACGCGCTGATTACCGCCGCGATCGCCGAGACCGGCGCCAGCTCGCCGCGCGACATGGGCAAGGTGGTGGCCGCGGTGAAGGAAAAGGCCGCCGGCCGCGCCGACATGGGCGTGGTGTCCGGCCGCATCAAGGCGCGCCTGGCCGGCTGATCGACGCCGCCTTCACGCGCCACTTGGCGGCTGTCCGGCCGATGACCGGACCGGCCTGCCGGGACAACTTGCACGCCACCCGCAGCTCCTGCCTGCATGCCCTTCACATCCCGCTGCCTACAACTGGGCGGCCAGATCCCCTGGCGGATGCAAGGAGTGACGCATGCTCAAGTGGGCCATCATCTTCGCCATCGTCTCGCTGGTGACCGGCTGGATGGGATTCGGCACCGTCTCCGGCGTCGCCGCCACGATCGCCAAGGTCCTGTTCGCGATCTTCCTGATCCTGTTCCTGCTGGCCCTGCTGGCGGTGGTGGGCGTGTTCAAGGTGGTCTAGCCGAGACCGCATCGAGCCTGCGCTCCATGCGCCGATGATCGGCCACCCGGCCCTGCCCGTTGGCCAGGCGCGAGCGTCGCTCGCCTACCACGATGAAGCCGAGGCGGCGGTAAAGCGCCTCGGCGCGCGGGTTGCTGGTGGAAACATCCAGCGCGAGGCGGCGGCGCCCCGCCTCGCGCGCCGCATCGGCCAGCCAGTCGATCAAGGCGCGTCCGACGCCCTGGCCACGCAATGCCGGCGCCACGCCCAGGTGGGCGAGGTAATGCATGTCGCCGTCCGGCGGCCGGATCACCGCCTCCACGCGCAGGCCGCGCGCGATCACACCCGGCCCGGCACCGGCGCCGTAGTGCCCCAGGATCTGCCGGGCGGCCGCCAGGGTGAATGGCCACTTGCGGTCGGCGCCATAGCCGGCCCCGACCGCCACTACCCGGCCATCGAGCACGCCCACCGCATGGTTGCGCCAGCCGAACTCGCCCGCGCCGTCGATGAAGCAGCGGTGCAGGAAGGCCTGCGCGTCGCCGCCGCGCGCAGTGGCGAACACGTAGTCGAACGCCGCCGGCCCCGAGCTGTAGATCAGCGGCACCGCCGCTGCCGCATCCCCGGGCATGGCAGGGCGGAAACGCACCCGCTGGCCCGCCCCTGCCATGTCCGCCATATCGCCCCCGGAACCCGCCGGCCTCCCGCGGCAGCATAAGGACAGGCCACCGGCCGGCACAGTGGCCGGCGCGGCCCGGCAAGGGGGCCAAAGCGGCCATCGTGAACAGGCTCTCCCGGGAACCTCTACACTAGGCACCTCATGCGCGGACGTATCCCTGACAGCTTCATCGACGAATTGCTTGCCCGCGTCGACATCGTCGATGTGATCGAGCGGCGCGTGCCGCTGAAGAAGGCCGGGCGCGAATGGACCGCCTGCTGCCCGTTCCACAACGAGCGTACGCCCTCGTTCTACGTCAGCCCGGCCAAGCAGTTCTTCCACTGCTTCGGCTGCGGCGCGCACGGCAGCGCGCTGAAGTTCCTGATGGACTACGAACGACTGGAGTTCCCCGACGCGGTGGAGGAACTGGCGCAGTCGGTGGGCCTCACCGTGCCGCGCGAGGGCGGCGACGACCGCGCCCCGCGCGAGGACAAGACCGATCTCTACGCCCTGCTCGACGCCGCCGCCCGCTGGTACGAGGGCGAGCTGCCCAGGAGCGCCGAGGCGCAGGCCTATTGCCGCAAGCGCGGGCTCGATGCCGAAACCATCAAGCGCTTCCGCATCGGCTGGGCGCCGGCCGGCTTCGACGGCGTGATCAAGGCGCTGGGCGGCAACGACCGCCGCATGCAGTTGCTCAATGAGGCGGGCATGGTGGCCAGCAACGAGCGCGGCCACCGCTACGACCGTTTCCGCGAACGCCTGATGTTCCCCATCCTGGACCGGCGCGGGCGCGTGATCGCCTTCGGCGGAAGGATCATCCCCTCCGGCGATGGTGGCGCGCCGGACGCGCGCAAGAGCGATGGTCCGAAGTACCTCAACTCGCCGGAAACCCCGCTGTTCCACAAGGGCCGCGAGCTGTTCGCGCTGTGGCAGGTGAAGCAGGCCAATCCCAGCCTGTCGCGCATCGTGGTGGTCGAGGGCTACATGGACGTGATCGCCATGCACCAGGCCGGCCTGCCCATCGCGGTGGCCACCCTGGGCACCGCCACCACGCCCGAGCACACCGAGGTGCTGTTCCGCGCCGCGCCCGACGTGGTGTTCTGCTTCGACGGCGACCGTGCCGGCCGCGCCGCCGCGTGGAAGGCGCTGGAATCGGCGCTGCCGCGCCTGCGCGACGGCCGCCAGGCCTATTTCCTGTTCCTGCCCGAGGGCGAGGACCCGGATACGCTGATCCGCAAGGAGGGCAAGGACGGTTTCGAGCAGCGTCTGAAGGCGGCCACGCCGCTGTCGGAATACTTCTTCGGCGAACTCGCGCACGAGGTGGACGTCGGCAGCCTGGACGGCCGTGCCCGCCTGGCCGAGCGGGCGCGCCCGCTGATCGCCCGGCTGCCGGATGGCGCCTTCCGCGACCTGATGGCGCAGGAGCTGGAAAAGCGTACCGGCGCGCGCGCGGTGTTGCAGGCCGATCCCTCGTCGCGCCGCCCGGTGCAGCGGCCGACCGTGGTGCAGCGCTCGCTGGTGCGCAGCGCGATCGCCCTGCTGCTCGCGCAGCCGGGCATGGCCGACCAGGTGGAGCGGCCCTACGGCTTCCTGCGCCTGGACAAGCCGGGCGTGGAGCTGCTGGCCGAGCTGATCGACCTGGCCCGCTCGCGTCCCGGCATCAACCCCGCCATGCTGGTGGAACACTTCGCCGAGCGTCCCGAGTACGCCGCCCTGCAGAAGCTGATGGCGGCGATGGTGGTGGGCGAGCCGGAAGCGCAGCGCGCGGAATTCTTCGACGCGCTCAAGCGCATGGAACAACAGGCGGTGATCCAGCGGCGCGACTGGCTGACCGCCAAGAGCCGCGAGGGCGCGCTGGACAGCGCCGAGAAGGCCGAGCTGCGCGAACTGCTGGCCGCCAGGGCGGTGCCGGGCTGAATCCGCACGCCCTGTGACAGCGGCGTTCCAAAGAACAGGCTTCTAACCAACGACCCGGCAAGATGGCCGCCTCATCCCGCGTCCCCGGCGAGGGCGCCGGACACCTGCGCCACGGCAAACATGCCGACGCCTCCGTATGGGATCATCGACCGATACTCGAAGGCATGGCAACACACTCCGGGCCATACGTAGATGGAACTGCTTGAACGACTGGTGACCCTGTTCGCCGAGAACGGCTACCTCGCGGTGTTCATCGCGTTGCTGCTGTGCGGCGGGGGCCTGCCCTTGCCCGAGGACATCACCCTGGTCGCCGGCGGCGTGATCAGCGGCCTGGGCTACGGCAGCGTGCACGTCATGGTCGGCGTCGGCATGGCCGGCGTGCTGGTGGGCGATGCCGGCATGTTCCTGCTGGGCCACCACTACGGCGCGCGCATCCTGCAATGGCGGCTGGTGGCCCGCGTGCTCACGCCCGGGCGCTACGCCAAGGTGCAGGAGAAATTCGAGCACTACGGCAACCGCTTGATGTTCATCGCCCGCTTCCTGCCGGGCATGCGCACCGCGGTGTTCATCACCGCAGGCTCCACCCACCGCGTGTCGTTCCTGCGCTTCCTGCTGCTCGACGGCCTGGCCGCGCTGATCAGCGTGCCGATCTGGGTGTACCTGGGCTACCTGGGCGCCGACAACCACGAATGGCTGGCCATGTGGATCCATCGCGGGCAGAACGGCCTGTGGGTGGTCGGCGGGCTGGTCCTGGCGGTGACCCTGGCGCTGTGGTGGCGGCACAAGCGCCGGCTGGCCTGCGAGTCGGGCTCGCGCTGACGCCTTCCCCGCTCGAACCGCGTCAGCCCGCCGCCGGCTCGCGCACCAGCCGGTCCTGCAGCATCCCGGCCCGTTCCAATGGCAGGTAGGCCAAGGCCGCCAGATGCGAATGGACACGCTTGAGATCGCGCAGGATGCGCAGATAGACGTCCGCGCCGCCACCGCCGTCGCGGCGTTCGCGCAAGGCCTTGATGTGCCGCTCGGAGGCCTCGTTCTCCAGCCGCCACAGCGCCTCCTTGCGCGCCACCAGCTGCTGCGCCGCGCGCAGGTCGCCGCGCAGGAACACGGTGAGGCCCAGACGCAGGCTTTCCATCACCTGGGCATGCATGGCCGCCAGGTCCTGGATGTCCTCGGCGGAGAAGTCCTGCCCGGCCTGCGCCTTCTTGGCGGCGAACTCCATCAGGTTGTTGGCGGTGATGTCGCCGATGTGCTCGAGGTTGATCACGAAGGCCAGGATCTCCTGGCTGCGCTCGCCGTCCTCCTCGTTCAGCGCCTCGCCGCCGAGGTCGGCCAGGTATTCGCGGATGGCCATGCCCAGGCGGTCCAGCCACTGGTCGGTGCGGCCGATCGCGGTGGCGCGCGCACGGTCGTCCTTGCCGAACACCTCGACCAGGCCCTTGAGCATGCCCTCCACCATGTCGGCCATGCGCATGGACTCGCGCACCGCGTTGGCCAGGGCCACGTTGGCCGAATCCAACGCCCCTTCGTCCAGGTACTGCGGCACGCCGGGATCGTTCGGCGCGGGCGGCTCGGGCAACAGGCGCACCAGCAGGCGCGCCAGGCTCTGCACCGGCACGATGAAGGCCACGGCCAGCGCCAGGTTGAACGCGGTGTGGAAGTTCACCGCGATGCGCGCAGGGGAGGCCCCCAGCGGCGCCAGCCAGTGCGCGACCAGTGGAAGCAGCGGCAGGCAGACGACGCAGCCGGCCGCACGCACCAGCAGGTTGCCCATCGGCAGGCGCCGCGCCACCGGCGTATGCGCCTCCATCAGCGCGGGGATGGTGCCGCCGAGGTTGGCGCCCAGCACCAGGGCCAGCGCGCCGGCCGCATCCACCACGCCGGCATTGGCCAGCGACACGATCAGCAGCACCACCGCCACGCTGGAATGGCAGGCCCAGGTCAGCAGCGCGGCCACCAGCATCGCCAGCACCGGCTCGCTGGCCAGGCTCTGCAGGATCGCGCGCAGCACCTGGGCGTTCTCCACCGGCGCCATCGCGCCCACCAGCAGGTGCAGCGCCAGCAGCATCAGGCCCAGGCCGATCGACACGCGGCCGATGTTCTCGAAGCTCACGTCGTCGGTGCGGCGATGGATCGCGAAACCGACCAGGACCAGCACCGGCGCCACGATGGCGATGTCGAACGACATCACCTGCACGATCAGCGTGGTGCCCACGTTGGCGCCGAGCATCACCGCCAGCCCGGGCGCCAGGCCGAGGAAGCCGCTGGCGGCGAACGAAGTCGCCATCAGCCCGGTGGCCGTGCTGCTCTGCAGGAGCGCGGTGACGCACACGCCGAAGCCGAACGCGGCCGGGCGATGGGCCAGGTAGCGGCCCATCCAGCGGCGCAGCATGCTGCCGTAGCCACGCAGCACGCCGCTGGTGACCATGTGCGTGCCCCACAGCAGCAGGGCGACGTAGCCGGCGATGTCGAGCAGGGCGAAGGTGCCTTTCATGGCGCGGTCTCCTCGGGGCGGACGGAATGCACGCAGCATCCCCGTGCTCCCTTGCGGGAGGCGCTAAGACGGGATGCCCAGCGCGCCAGAGTACCCTCGCCGTCATTCCGGCGCAGGCTGGAATCCAGGTGCGCTGAAGGTGGATCGTCGCGTCAAGGCCGGTCAGCTCTTCGACGGCAACCGAATCGTGCCGCTACTGGATTCCGGCCAGCGCCGGAATGACGAGCGTTGTGTGTGGCGCGGCGGACGTTACCAGCCGCCGCGCCCTCACCTCACAGCCAGCGCCCGTAGCGCCGGATATAGATCAGCTTCATCAGCTGGGTCAGCACGCAGTAGGTCAGCACCGTCAGCGCCAGCCAGCCGAAGTACACGCCCGGCAGCGCCACCATGCCGATCTTCGCGCCCAGGCCGGTATAGGGCACCAGCAAGCCGACGATGATGATCGCCGTGGTGAGCGCCAGCACCGGCGCGGAGGCGATGCTCTGCACGAACGGGATGCGTCGCGTGCGGATCATGTGCACGATCAGCGTCTGCGTGAGCAGGCTCTCGATGAACCAGCCGGACTGGAAGAACGACTGGTGTTCCGGCGAGTTCGCGCCGAACACGTACCACAGCAGCAGAAAGGTGGTGACGTCGAAGATCGAGCTGACCGGGCCGATCCACACCATGAAGCGGCCGATGTCGCTGGCGTCCCACTTGCGCGGCTTGCGCAGGTAGGCATCGTCCATGCGGTCGAACGGAATGGACAACTGCGAGATGTCGTAGAGCAGGTTCAGCACCAGGATCTGCAGCGGCAGCATCGGCAGGAACGGCAGGAACGCGCTGGCGATCAGCACCGAGAACATGTTGCCGAAGTTGGAGCTGGCGGTCATCTTGATGTACTTGATGATGTTGCCGAAGGTGATGCGACCCTCGATCACGCCCTCTTCCAGCACCATCAGGTTCTTTTCCAGCAGAATGATGTCGGCCGACTCCTTGGCGATGTCGGTGGCGGTGTCCACCGAGATGCCCACGTCCGCCTCGCGCAGCGCCGGCGCATCGTTGATGCCGTCGCCCAGGAAGCCCACCGTGTGACCCTGGCGCTGCAGCGCCTTCACCACGCGCGCCTTCTGCAGCGGCGACATCTTGGCGAACACCGTGGTGCGCTTGACCAGCGCGTCCAGCTCGTCGTCGTCCAGCGGCTCGATATGCTTGCCCTGCGCGGAATGCTCCACGTCCAGGCCCACCTCGCGGCAGATCTTGCGCGTCACCGCCTCGTTGTCGCCGGTGATGACCTTCACCTCGACGCCATGGTGGTGCAGCGCGGCGATGGCGGTGGCGGCCGTATCCTTCGGCGGATCGAGGAAGGCCAGGCAGCCGATCGCCACCAGGTTGGCCTCGTCCGCCACGCCGTAGGCGCGCTCCGCCGGCGGCTGGCGCTTGATCGCCACCACCAGCACGCGCAGGCCGTCCTCGTTGAGGCGGCGCGTCATCGCCTTGATGTCCGCGCGCATCTCGTCGGTCATCGGCAGTATTTCGTCGCCTGCCTTGGCGTAGGCGCAGATCGACAGCATCTCCTCGACCGCGCCCTTGCACACCAGCAGCTCGTGGCCGTCGCCGTTGCCCAGTACCACCGACATGCGGCGGCGCTGGAAGTCGAACGGGATCTCGTCGACGATGCGGTAGTGCTGCGCGACTTCTTCCAGGTCGCGATGGGTCAGCACCGCCTTGTCCATCAGGTTCTTCAGGCCGGTCTGGAAGCGGCTGTTGAGATAGCCGTATTCCAGCGCCTCGTCCGATTCCTCGCCGTACAGGTCGAGGTGGCGCTCCAGCACGATCTTGTCCAGCGTCAGCGTGCCGGTCTTGTCGGTGCACAGCACGTCCATCGCGCCGAAGTTCTGGATCGCGTTGAGACGCTTGACCACCACCTTGCGCTTGGACATCGCCAGCGCGCCCTTGGCCAGGTTCGCCGTCACGATCAGCGGCAGCATCTCCGGGGTCAGGCCCACCGCCACCGACAGCGCGAACAGGAACGCCTGCAGCCAGTCATGCTTGTCCAAGCCGTTGATGACGAAGACGATCGGCACCATCACCGCCATGAAGCGGATCAGCAGCCAGCTGACGCTGTTGACGCCCCGGTCGAAACTGGTCTGCACGCGCTGGCCGACGATGGTGTGCGCCAGCGAGCCGAGGTAGGTGCGCGCGCCGGTGGCCACCACCACGGCGGTGGCGCTGCCGCTCACCACGTTGGTGCCCATGTAGCAGACGGTGGGCAGGTCCAGCGGGTTGTCGCCGTGCTGGCCGTTGTCCAGCTCGTCCTCGCGATGGCTGTGCGCGGGTGCCGACTTCTCCACCGGCAGCGACTCGCCGGTCAGGATGGCCTGGCTGATGAACAGGTCCTTGGCCGAGACCAGGCGCAGGTCGGCGGGCACCATGTCGCCTGCGGCGAGGTGCACGATGTCGCCGGCCACCAGTTCGCCCACCGGCACCTCGATGCGCTCGCTATGGCCGTCGGAAGCACGGCGCGTCACCGTAGCGGTGTTGCGCACCATCGCCTTGAGATTCTCGGCCGCCTTGGACGAACGGTATTCCTGCGTGAAGCTCAGCACCACGCTGATGCCCACCATCGCCGCGATGATGATCGGCCCGGTGAGATCGCTGGCATCGGTGGCCAGCTGTACCGCCGCCAGCACCAGCAGCACCACGATGAACGGATTCTTGAATGCGCGCAGCAACTGCAGCGACCAGTGCGGCGGCTTCTCGTGCGACACCTCGTTGGCGCCGTCGCGGTCCAGCCGCTCGGCGATCTGTTCTTCGTCGAGGCCGGCGGCGCTGGTGTCCAGCGCGGCGTACAGCGCCTCGTTGTGGCGGAACGCTTCCTGCGCGACGGCCACGCGCACGGGGGCCGTGGCAGCCTTGCCGGCCGCCTTGCCGGTGACGGTCTGGGTGGAGTGCTTGAGCATGACTCGCTTCCGTGAAATCGGTGACATCTGGGCCGGACCAGCGAGCCGGCGGGATCATCCCGCGCGTGACGCCAGGACCTGCGCTACGGACTTCGTCGCAGCCGCGTCCCCGGGACTGGCGGAGGCCAGCCTTTGCGAGGAAGCGGCTCGGGGCGCGACGAGGCCTTCATCAGTGACTGGATACCAGCTGCAGATGACGATGAGCTTGCGAAGCGGCCTGTTCGTGCCAGCGGGCGACCGGACGGCCGCGCGAGGCATCGGCATTCCAGCGCATGTCGAGCGCGGCCTGAGCCTGGACCTCGTCCAGGGGAGCGGGAACGGTGATCGTCCAGGAACGGCGGGTATCCGCGCGGCGACCCGGACGCAGACGGAAGAAATCGCGAAGGAGCTTCATGGCCCTTTCTCCTCGTTAACGGCGCCGACGGCGCCGTCAGAGGCGGGCCGGACTTCCCTAGTCGAGGAAAGCGCCAGCCGACCGCAGGCGGTCGCCGCAGCAGTTCAGCTTGTTATGCAATGCCGGCACCCGATGCTCGCGGATGTCGACGTTGCGACTAGGGTAAACGTCCATATGCCTTGGGTTGGTAGGACAGGAAGCCACCGGGCGCGACGCGCCGGGCGGCGCGCGCATTGTCTTGCTGCGATGCGCAAGTGTCAACCCCGTGACAGCGACCGGCGGGCCCAAAGCCGTCGCACGCTTCAGGAAACGCCAGGCCCGCGAGGGCCACGCACGGGCGTGCGATCACGGTCCGTCGACATAGGTCCACCTCGCCCCCCACGGCAAAAGCGCGCATCATGGAGGGTATTTCCCATCGCATCCCGGCCAGCACCTGCCGCGCCAAGGAACCTCATGTCCGCCTTGATCGAACGCAAGACCGGCGATCGCCACAGCATCGCCATCGAGACCACCGACGCCGCCCACTACACTGCCACCAAACGCCGCCTCACCGCCGCCCAGCGACGTTGGCTGGGCGACAGCGGCTTCGAGGCCGCGCCCGGCACCTTCGCCCTGCTCGCCGACGAGGGCGGCAAGCTGGTGCGCGTGCTGGCCGGCGTCGATGCGGGCGATGCGCTGGGTGCGCTGGGCGCCCTGCCCCGCACGCTGCCCGAGGCCACCTACCACCTGGCCGACGAAGGCGTGCTCAGGGACGTCCGGCAGGCCGCGCTCGGCTGGGCCCTGGGCGCCTACGAGTTCACCCGCTACCGCAAGCCGCGCCGCGCGCCGGCCCGGCTGGCCATCGCCGCCGCCGATCTCGCCGAGCTGGCGCCGCTGGTGGAAGCCACCACGCTGGTGCGCGACCTGGTCAACACACCGACCGAGGACATGGGCCCGAAGCAACTGGCCGAGGCGGTCAAGCAGTTGGGCAAGGCGCACAAGGCCAAGGTGCGCGAATGGGTGGGCGACGAACTGCTGGAAGCGAACTTCCCCACCATCCACGCGGTGGGACGCGGCAGCCATCGCGCCCCGCGCCTGGTCGAGCTGACCTGGGGCAAGGCCGGCGATCCCAAGCTCTCCTTGATCGGCAAGGGGGTGTGCTTCGACACCGGCGGCCTCGATCTCAAGCCCGCCGACGGCATGCGCTGGATGAAGAAGGACATGGGCGGCGCCGCGCACGCGATCGCGCTGGCCGGCCTGGTCATGCAGGCCAGGCTGCCGGTGCGCCTGCAGCTGCTGATTCCCGCCGTGGAGAACGCCGTATCCGGCGCCGCCATGCGCCCGGGCGAGGTGATCGTCACCCGCGCCGGCCTCAGCGTGGAGGTGGACAACACCGACGCCGAAGGCCGCCTGGTGCTGTGCGACGCGCTGGCCTACGCCAGCGAGCAGCAGCCCGAACTGATCGTCGACTTCGCCACCCTCACCGGCGCGGCGCGCATCGCGCTGGGCCCGGACCTGCCGGCCCTGTTCGCCAACCGCGACGACATCGCCGAGCAGGTACTGACCGCGGGCCGCGCGGCGAGCGATTCACTGTGGCGGCTGCCGCTGTGGCGCCCCTACCGCAAGATGCTCGAATCCTACCTGGCCGACCTTGCCAACTCCGGCACCTCGCGCCACGCCGGCGCGATCACCGCCGCGCTGTACCTGGAACGCTTCGTACCGGAAGCCACGCCGTGGATGCACCTGGATACCTATGCATGGAACGACGCGGATCGTCCGGGACGGCCGCGGGGCGGAGAGGCGCTGGGGTTGAGGGCGTTCTTTGCGTTCTTGAGGGGGCGCTACAAGCGCTGATGGGTCTTGGATTGCCGCCCGCCGATAGCCCCGCTATCCACCACGACAACAAGACCCCATCCTGCCCACGCGCAAAAAAAACCAAAACCACTCATGACGGTACCCCGCCTGCTCACCCTCGCCCTGTGCGCCGCGCTCGCCTCTCTCGCCCACGCCCAGGCCACCCAGCCCCCGCTCAGCGAGCAGACCCTGCGCTCGGGCGGCCCAATGCCGGTGGAGCAGCAGCGCGTGCGCTTCGAGCATGCCGAGCTGCACTTCAGCGTGGATCCGGCGCAGCAGACCCTGGATGCCACGGCGAAGCTCGCCTTCAGCGCCCGTGAGGCCACGGACGCGCTGCTGCTGGACCTGGACCCCAACCTCGCCATCCATCGCCTCAGCGTCAACGGCAAGACACTGGATGCGGGCCAGTGGAGCAATCCGGACGGACGCCTGCGCATCCAGTTGCCCAGGCCGCTGGCCAAGGATGGCAAGGCCACGGTGGAAATCCATTACGGCGGCAAGCCGCACGTGGCGAAGAAGGCGCCCTGGGATGGCGGCTTCGTGTGGAGCCACACCGAGGACGGCCAGCCCTGGATTGCCACGGCGGTGGAAGGCGAGGGCTGCGACCTGTTCTGGCCGTGCATCGATCATCCGCAGGGCAAGCCCGCCCTGGTCGATACCTATGTCACCGTACCCAAGTCGCTGGCCGCGCCGGGCAACGGCGTGCTGGTGGACATCAGGGAGCATGGCGCCACCCATACCTACCATTGGCGCGCCAGGCATCCCACTACCTATGCCGTCTCGATCAATGTCGGCCCGTTCGAGGTGCTCAAGGGCGATTACCACAGCCGCTACGGCAACACGATCCCGATGCAGATGTGGTACCTGCGCGGCCACGAGGCGCAGGCCAGGCGGCTGTTCGGCGAGTTCCCGCGCATGCTCGACTTCTTCGAGCAGGAGATCGGACCCTACCCGTTCGGCGACGAGAAGATGGGCGTGGTGGAGACGCCGCACCTGGGCATGGAGCACCAGACCATCAACGCCTACGGCAACGGCTACCCGCGCAGCGAGTACGGCTTCGACTGGCTGCTGCAGCACGAGTTCTCGCACGAGTGGTTCGGCAACCAGGTGACCAATGCCGACTGGGACGACATGTGGCTGCACGAAGGCTTCGGCACCTACATGCAGCCGCTGTACGGTCAGTACCTGTACGGCGACATGCCGTACTTCGCCATGCTGCAGAACGAGCGCGGCATGGTGCGCAACGCCTACCCCATCGTGGCCGGGCGCAGCCAGTTCGAGCACGAGGTGTACGACGCCGGCCACGGTCCCGCCAACGATATCTACTACAAGGGCTCGCTGATGCTGCATACGCTGCGGCAGCTGATCGGCGACCGGGCGTTCTTCGAGAGCATCCGCCGGCTCGTGTATGGACGTCCGGATCCCGAGCCCGGCAACTTCGCGCCGCACTACGCTACCACCGGCGACTACATCGCCATCGTGGACCAGGTGACCGGGCGCGACCTGGGCTGGTTTTTCGACGTCTACCTGCGCGAGGCCGCCCTGCCATCGCTGGAAACGCGCCAGGACGGCAACATCTTGCATGTGCACTGGAAGGTGCCGCACGACAAACCGTTCCCGATGCCGGTGGAAGTGCAAGTCGGCGATCGGTTGGTCACCCTGCCGATGGCCGGCGGCGACGGCAGCGTGGAAGCGCCGGCCGGCACGCTGGTGATCCTGGACCCGCGCAGCAAACTGCTGCGCGACCAGCCGCACGTCGCCGAATACCAGCAGTGGCGCAAGGAACAAGCGGAGAAGAAGCCGAAATAGCCGCCGGCTTTTTGTGGGAGCGCACCCTGTGCGCGACAGGCCTGCGCAGCGAAACCGGCAATGCCGTCGCGCACAGGGTGCGCTCCCACAGGAGAAACGAAACGGGCTCTAATAACCCGTCTTGCGATTGGCCTCGCGCACCGCGTCCACGAAGTCCTTGAACGGACGGTCGGTGATCGCCACCAGGCCGATGTGCGCGTTCTCGCCGTCGATCAGGCGTCCGGTGATCGGCTGGTCCACGTACTGGAACCAGTGCGCGCCGACGATCACCGGATCGGCCGCGGCCGCCGCGATGTAGCGCGCGTACGCCTCGCCGCGCTGCTGCTCGGTCCACACTGGCACCAGGCCCTTGCCGAACGGGCCGCGGTCGTCCGAGCCAAAGTGGAATTCGGTGATCAGCGCCGGCTTGTCCAGCTTGGCGAAGGCGGCCGCGTCGAACGCGTGCTCGGGTACGTCGGCGTAGGCGTTGAAGCTGACCACGTCGCAGAACTGCGCGCAGGAGGCCACCGCCTCGGGCGTGCTGGCCGCGAAGCGGCCGCCCAGGAACAGGTGGTGCGGGTCGTGCCGGTGGATGGCCTGCGCCACGGTGTGGAAATACTGGTCGGCGTACTGGCGCAGCCAGGTGCTGTAGTCCTCGGCGATGGCCGGATGCGCCTCGTCCGGCGTGGGTGCGGGGAAGTTGGCGGCATTGAGCGCCTCCCATCCATCCAACGCGATGCCCCAGGCGGCGGCGAGCTTGCCGGCATCGCCGTACTTGCGCTTCAGCGCCGCGATGAAGGCCTGCTTGGCGGGACTGCGCGCCTCGCCGCGCAAGGTGCCCTGTGCCAGTCCCCACCGGCCCTGCGGCCCCTGCCCGGCCCAGGCCAGTTCGTTGTCGGCGAAATAGCCGAGCAGCCAGGGATCGTCGCGCACTTCCCTGGCGGCCTGCGCCGCCGCGATGTCGACGGCCTGCGCAAAGCGCGGGTCGAACGGATCGGGCATGCGGCCCCAGTAGTCGTAGCCGCTGGAGACGTTGCCGAACACGCCGCTGATGTTGATCGGCCGCGTATAGGCGAAGCGGTGCATCTGCGCCAGCGCATCGTCGCTCCAGTCGCCCAGGGTGTTGAAGCCCCAGTGCGCCAGTCGCTCGACGGTGCGTGCACGCCAGGCCTGTCGCCAGCGGTGGCCGTCGGCGAGGAACAGGTTGGCCGAGTAGTAGTCGAACCAGTGCCCCTGGTGGAAGCCCAGCCCGGCGGAAGCCTGCTGCCCGCCAGCCGGCTTGCCGTCGCTGCCGTAGAACGGCGCCCAGCGGCCGTTGTGGTGCGGCAGGTCCTTGAACATGAACTCGCGGCCGTCGATGTAGGTACGGCCGCCGTCGTCGTCCACCACGTTCACGCCCAGCGAGAAGAACGCGTGCCCTTCCGGCGTGACCAGGAACCAGCGGCCGTCGCGGTGCTCGGTACGAAACCAGCCGCTGGGCTTGAACGCGGCCAGGTCGGTGCGGCCGCCGTAGCGGTCGAAGCCCTTGCGCACCTCCGGCGCCGGCACGGCCACGGTACGGGAACCATGGCGGTTGCCGCGCAGCGCCTCGTCCGAATCCACCTTGCCCGGCCACTGGCCACGCGTGTACTGGCCCCACGCATCGACGATGCCGGTATAGGCGTCGCGCAGCTCGTGGTCGCCGCGCGAGGTGTCGAGCTTGCCGAACAGCAGCGTCTGCGGCGCCGTGGGCGCGGGCATGCCCAGGCGCACCGCCTTCACGTGGGCGAGGTCGAGCGAACCCTCCACCGTGGTCGCCACGTAGACGCGCTTGCCGCCCGCCAGGTACGGCATCGGCGGGCCGACCTGCATGCCCATCGCGCGCGGCGAGGTCGCATGCAGGGGGATCACCAGCGTCTGCGGCGGTCCGGCCGGAATGCCGATGGTGGCATGCAGGCGCTCGCCCTCCTTCGCGCCGTCGATGTCCACCGTCAGCGTCACCGCCCAGGACATGGCGTTCTGCACGTCCACGCGCATGGCACCTTCCTTCGACCAGTCCCACTCGCCCTGGCTCAGCGATACCACCACCTGCGGCTGCGCCGCGGGCTGGAACACGTAGCGCTGCAGCGACATGCCGGTCACCGTGACCGGCGCGCCGTCGCGCTGTACATGGTCGAGCACGGTCTGCGTGACCGGCCCGGCGGCCGGCGACTGGGCCTGGGGCGCGGGAACCGGCGTGGCGGCCTTGCTGAGGTCCGCCCGGTCGGTGTCACTGGCCTTGTGGCAACCGGCCAGCACCAGCAGGCAGGACAGGGCAAGGGGAGCGATCCGGTTCATCGGCGGCTCGGCACGTGGAAATGGCGGCAGTATGCCTGCCTCGACTGAAGGCTGCCTTGCTGCCTGCCGCCGCGGCCGGGACGCAATTTCATGCCGTGTGGCGCTGCCACGCGCGCCATGCGTAGTACACCGGCACGCCGACCCCGATCAGCAGCAGGCTCATGCCCGCGTCGCCCGGCGAACGGATCGCGGTGATCACGATCACGCCCAGCACGGTGCCCACGAACAGCAGTGGCAACAGTGGATACAGCGGCACCCGGTACGGCGACGGCCGGTCGCGGAAACGCCAGCGGTACCAGAACAGCGTGGCGATGCCGAACGCATGCGACAGCCATTCGCCGACCGTGGTGTAGTCCACCAGCTGGTCGAAGCTGCCGGAGACCACCAGCACGATGGCCCAGCCGCCCAGCACCGCCAGCGCCACGCGCGGCGCGTGCGAGCGCGCGTCGATGCGGCCCACCGCGCGGAACAGCATGCCGTCGGCACCCATGGTCTGCAGCACGCGCGCGCCGCCCGCGATGGCGATGCTGCAATAACCGAAGGTGGAGCAGGCGATGCCTACCGCGATCACCGTGGCGCCGCGCTCGCCGAACAGGCGGCGCATCAGGTCAGCCGCCGGCGCGTGGCTGGCGGCCAGTCCGCCATGTCCCAGCCCCGCCAGGTAGGCGATGTTGACCAGCACGTAGCACACCACCACGCCGCCCAGGCCCAGGCCGAGCGCGCGCGGCAAGGTCTTTTGCGGATCGCGCACCTCGCCGGCCAGGTCGTTGAGGTAATGGAAGCCGCCATAGGTGAACAGCACCGGCAGCAGGGCGCCGAGGAAGGCGCCGGGCGGCACCGGGTGCGCGGCATCCGTTGCCAGCACCGCGCCGAACGAGCCGTGCGCCAGTACCACGCCGGCCACCACCACCAGCGCGATGGCCGAAAGCTTGAGCAGGGTGAACAGGTTGAGCATGCGCGAGCCGGCGCGGATGCCGAAGAAGTTCACGCCCACGATCAGCGCGATGGCGCCCGCCGCCACCGGCTTGACCCAGGGCGTCGGCAGGCCGATCGCGGCGCAGGCGTAGTTGGCGAAGGTGGTGGCCACCGCCGCCACGCTGCCGGGGTAGTTGATCAGCGCCATGGTCCAGCCGAACAGGAACGCAGGCAGCTGCCCGAACGCCTCGCGCAGGTAGATGTAGACGCCACCCGCCTGCGGCCGCCGCGCGCCCAGTTCCGCGTAGCACAGCACGCCGGCCAGGGTGAGCAGGCCGCCGATGGCCCACAGCGACAGCAGCTGCGCGCCGGAGGCGGTGCGCTCGGCCACCGTGGAGGCGCTGCGGAAGATGCCGGCGCCGATCACCCCGCCGATCACGATGGCGGCGGCATCCCAGGTGCCCAGGCGGCGCAGGTACGAGGGAGGAGTCTCGGCGATCATGGGGCGCGGCGGCCTGCTGGGCGGCGGATACGAAGCACGGACGATAGCGCGAGTACGCCACCCGCATCGACAGGCATCCGCAACTCCCGGAATGGATGGCTGTTTTTGCGCGAGCACGGCATGCGTCCCGCGCTTTCCCGCGCGTTTCGTGCTTGACTGTGCGCACCCGTCCACCCGCAAGCCCGTCGTGCCGCCTTCGTCCCGCAAGATCATCCATGTCGACATGGACGCGTTCTACGCCTCCGTGGAGCAGCGCGACGACCCCTCGCTGCGCGGCAAGCCGGTGGTGGTGGCGTGGCGTGGCGCGCGCTCGGTGGTGTGCGCCGCCAGCTACGAGGCGCGCCGGTTCGGCGTGCGTTCGGCGATGCCGGCGGTGCGCGCCGAGCGGCTGTGCCCGCAGGCGATCTTCGTGCCACCGGATTTCTCCCGCTACAAGGCGGTGTCGCGGCAGGTGCGCGAGATCTTCGCGCGGCACACCGGGCTGATCGAGCCGCTGTCGCTGGACGAGGCCTATCTCGACGTCACCGCCACCCGGACCGCCCTGCCCTCGGCCACCGCCACGGCGGAGGCGATCCGTGCGGCCATCCGCGAGGAAACCCGGCTCACCGCCTCGGCCGGCGTGGCGCCCAACAAGTTCCTGGCCAAGATCGCCTCAGACTGGCGCAAGCCCGACGGGCTGTTCGTGATACGCCCGCACCAGGTGGAGGCTTTCCTCGCACCGCTGCCGGTGGGCCGCTTGCCGGGCGTGGGCAAGGTGATGGAGCGCCGGCTCGCCGAACTGGGCATCGCCACCGTGGGCGAGCTGCGCACGCATCCGGCGCAGGAACTGGAGCAGCGCTTCGGCCGCTGGGGACGGCGCCTGCACGAGCTGTCGCTGGGCATCGACGAGCACCCGGTGCAGCCGGACCGTCCCACCCTGCAGGTCTCGGCCGAGGACACCTTCGAGCACGACCTGGCCCTGGACGAACTGGCGCCCCATATCCACCGGCTGGCCGAAAAGACCTGGGCCGGATACCAGCGCGAGACGCAGGGACCGCACGGGCGCGTGGCCCGCACCGTGGTGCTGAAGCTCAAGACCTCGGACTTCCAGACGCTGACCCGCAGCCTCACGCCGCCCCTGCTGCCCGTCTCCGCCGCCGAACTGGCGGCCATCGCCTGCGACCTGCGCGAACGCGTGGACCGGCCCGCCGACACGCGCTATCGCCTGGTGGGCGTGGGCCTGGCCGGCTTCGTCGATGCCGAGAGTTTCGCCGCGCAGAGCGACCTGTTCGGCATGCCGACGTCCGTCCGGGGTAGCTGACCGGCCCCGCGTTGTCGGCGCCGGCGCGGTAGCGGCGAAAAAAAGCCCGGGCTGGCCCGGGCTTTCTCGACACGGTCCCAGGACCTATTTTTTCTTCTTCGGCAGGTACAGGTCGGTGATGGTGCCTTCGTAGGCCTCGGCCGCCATGCCCACCGACTCGCTCAGGGTCGGGTGCGGATGGATGGTCAGGCCGATGTCGGCCGCCTCCGCGCCCATCTCGATCGCCAGCGCGATCTCGCTGATGAGGTCGCCCGCGTGCGGGCCGACGATGGCGCCGCCGACGATGCGGTGCGTCTCCTCGTCGAACAGCAGCTTGGTGAAGCCCTCGGTGCGGTCGATGCCGATGGCGCGGCCGCTGGCCGCCCATGGGAACTTGCCCACGCCGATCTTCAGGCCCTTGTCCTTGGCCTCGCGCTCGGTCACGCCCACCCATGCCACTTCCGGATCGGTGAAGGCCACCGACGGGATCACGCGCGCGTCGAAATGGCTCTTCATGCCCGACACGACTTCAGCCGCGACACGCGCCTCGTGGGTGGCCTTGTGCGCCAGCATCGGCTGGCCCACCAGGTCGCCGATGGCGAAGATGTGCGGCACGTTGGTGCGCATCTGCGTGTCGACGTTGATGAAGCCGCGCTCGGTGACGGCCACGCCGGCCTTGTCGGCGCCGATCTTGTTACCGTTGGGCGAGCGGCCCACGGCGACCAGCACGCGGTCGAACACGGTGGTCTCGGGGATGCTCTCGCCCTCGTAGCCGACCTCGATGCCCTTCTTGGTGGCCTTGGCCTCCACCACCTTGGTCTTGAGGTGCACGCCCTTGAGCTTCTTGCCCAGGCGCTGCGCCAGCGGCTTGACCAGGTCGGCGTCGGCGCCGGGGATGATCTGGTCCATGAACTCGACCACGGTCACCTCGCTGCCGAGCGCCGAATACACCGTGGCCATCTCCAGGCCGATGATGCCGCCGCCGACCACCAGCAGCTTCTTCGGAACGTCCTTCAACTCCAGCGCGCCGGTGGAATCCATCACGCGCGGATCGTCCCAGGGGAACGCGGGCAGGCGCACCGCCTGCGAGCCGGCGGCGATGATGGCCTGTTCGAAGCGGATCAGCTTGGTGCCTTCGGCCGTCTGGACTTCCATCTCGTTCGGCGAGACGAACGTGCCCACGCCCTGCACGGTGCGTACCTTGCGCTGCTTGGCCATGGTGGCCAGGCCGCCGGTGAGCTTGCCGACCACCTTGGTCTTGAAGTCGCGCAGCTTGTCCAGGTCGAGCTTGGGCGCGCCGAAGCTGACGCCGTGCTCGGCCATCGCCGCCGCCTCGTCGATCACCGCCGCGGCATGCAGCAGCGCCTTGGAAGGGATGCAGCCCACATTGAGGCACACGCCGCCCAGCGCGGCATAGCGCTCCACCAGCACGGTGTCCACGTCCAGGTCGGCGGCGCGGAACGCGGCCGTGTAGCCGCCCGGGCCCGAGCCGAGCACGACCAGCTTGCAGGTGATGTCGGGCGTGCGGCCGGAGGCGCCGGCAGCCTTCGGCGCCGCCTTTACTCCCTCTCCCCTTTGGGGAGAGGATTGGGGTGAGGGGACGGGGCTTGCGGGAGCGTTGCTCGCGCCGGCGCTTGAGCTGGACTGGGGCGCGGTCGGCCCCTCACCTCGGCCCTCTCCCCGCTGGGAAGAGGAAGAAGTGCCGGCGTCCGCTGCTTCCATCACGGCGATCACCGCACCTTCCGAAACTTCATCGCCGACCTTGACCTTCAGCTCCTTGATGACGCCGGCGGCGCTCGACGGGATTTCCATCGTCGCCTTGTCCGATTCGAGCGTGATCAGGCTCTGTTCCTTGGCGACCGTGTCGCCGACCTTCACCAGCACCTCGATCACCGGCACGTTGTCGTGACCGCCGATGTCGGGAACCTTGATTTCGATGGTGCTTGCCATGGGGAATCCTTGGAATTTCTATTCGCTACGCATGTGGGGCGACGCAAGAGCCGCCCCCTCACCCCAACCCTCTCCCCGCAGGGGAGAGGGAGCCATTAGAGGAGCAGGCGGCGGATGTCGCCCAGCTGCTGCGCGAGGAAGGTGGCGAAGCGCGCGGCGAGCGCGCCGTCGATCACGCGATGGTCGTAGGAGAGCGACAGCGGCAGGATCAGGCGCGGAGCGAACTCCTTGCCATTCCATACCGGCTTGGTGGATGCCTTGGAGACGCCCAGGATGGCCACCTCCGGCGCATTGACGATCGGCGTGAACGCGGTGCCGCCGATGCCGCCCAGCGAGGAGATCGAGAAGCAGCCGCCGGACATCTCGTTGGGGCCGAGCTTCTTGTCGCGCGCCTTCTTGGAGATCTCGCCCAGCTCGATGGCCAGGTCCAGCAGGCCTTTCTTGTCGCAGTCGCGGATCACCGGCACCACCAGGCCATCGGGCGTGTCCACCGCGATGCCGATGTGGAAGTACTTCTTGAGGACCAGCTTCTCGCCGGTCTCGTCCAGCGAGGCGTTGAACTGCGGGAACTTCTTCAGCGCCGCCACCACCGCCTTGATCTGGAACACCAGCGGGGTGATCTTGAGGTCCTTGTTCTCCTCGCCGAGCTTCTTGCGGAAGGCCTCCAGCTCGGTGATGTCGGCGTCCTCGTGCTGGGTGACGTGCGGGATCATCGCCCAGTTGCGCGCCAGGTTGGCGCCGGAGATCTTCTGGATGCGCGACAGCGGCTTCTCTTCGATCTCGCCGAACTTGCTGAAGTCGACCTTGGGCCACGGCAGCAGGTTGAGGCCACCGCCCGTGGCGACCGGGGCGCCGCTGGGGCGCGCGCCGGAAGCGAGCGCGTGCTTGACGTAGCCGGTGACGTCCTCGCGCTGGATGCGGCCGCTGCGGCCGGTGCCCTTCACCTGGCGGATGTCCACGCCCAGCTCGCGCGCGAAGGCGCGGATGGCCGGGCTGGCGTAGGGGGCGTCACCCGGCATCACGATGCCGGCGTCGAACGGCGGGCGCACGGTGGGCGGCACGTCGCCTTCCGGCGCATTGCCCGGCAGCACGCTGCGGCCGCCGATCGGGGCGGGCTTTTCCTCGACCTTGGGCGCTTCCACCTTGGCGGGCGCCGTGGCCTGCGGGGCCGGCACTGGTGCGGCGCCGCCGCCGGCGGCCTCGACCAGGGCGATCAGGGCGCCCTCGGAAAGCTCGTCGCCCACCTTGACCTTCAGTTCCTTCACCACGCCGGCGAACGGCGCCGGGACTTCCATGGTGGCCTTGTCCGATTCCAGCGTGATCAGGCCCTGGTCCTTGGCGATGGTGTCGCCCACCTTGACCAGGATCTCGATCACCGGCACGTCGCTGCTGCCGATATCCGGCACGCGCACTTCCCGCACGCCGCCGCCAGTGGCTGGCACGGTGGCGGGAGCCGGAGCGGGTGCGGGTGCGGGTGCGGGGGCCGACTTGGCGGGCGCCTCGGCCTTGGCCGGCGCCGCGGCGGCCGCGGCGGCCTCGCCCTCGGCTTCGATGATGGCGATCAGGGCGCCCTCGGACACCTCGTCGCCAACCTTGAGCTTCATTTCCTTCACCGTGCCCGCGAACGGCGCGGGCACTTCCATGGTCGCCTTGTCCGACTCCAGGGTCACCAGGCCTTGTTCCTTGGTGACCCTGTCACCGGGTTTCACCAGCACTTCGATCACCGGCACGTTCTCGCTGCCGATATCGGGAACGCGTGCTTCTTTGAGGTCGGCCATGGTTTCTCCTACGGGATGGCGATGGCGGGCCGGCGGGGATGACGGCCGCGCAAGGCGTCAATCATAGCGAACGACACCCGTTTTCGGTCGCTTTTGGATCGTTTAAATCGACCATGCGCATACGTATGCAGCCCTACCGGATGCCGTCCGGACCCACTGTCCCGGCCCGGTCGGGAGCGGCCGGCCGCACCGGCGCCTGGCCCTGGGTCCAGGTCACTTCCCGCTGCGGGTACGGGATGCTGATGCCCTCGGCGCCGAAGCGTTCCTTCACCGCGCGCAGCAGGTCGGTCTGCGCCGCCCAGCCGTCGGCGCTGCGGGTGTAGGCGCGCAGCACCAGCACCACGGCGCTGTCGCCCAGGCTCTCGGTCCATACGCCCGGCGCGGGATCGCGCAGGATGCGCGCGTCGGCGGCGAACAGCTGGCGGATCACCTCCATCGCCCTGCCGATGTCGTCCTGGTAGCCGATACCCACCCGCAGCTCGAAGCGGCGGGTGCCGCGCCGATTGAAGTTGACGATGGCGTCCGAGCCGATCTTGGCGTTGGGCACCACCGCCTCGCGGTTGTCGGGCAGCACCAGCAGGGTATGCATCAGGCTGACGCTCTCCACCGTGCCCTCGGTGCCCCCGGCCAGCACGTAGTCGCCCACCCGGAACGGGCGGAACACGATCAGCAGCACGCCCCAGGCCAGGTTGCTGAGCGAACCCTGCAGGGCCAGGCCGATGGCCAGGCCGCCCGCGCCCAGCGCGGCGACCAGCGGCGCCGAGGGCACGCCGGCCTGCTGCAGCGCCATCACCACCAGCAGCGCGATCAGCACGCCATTGATCAGGTTGCGCAGGAAGCCGCTGAGGGTTTCATCGACGTTGGCGCGGTGCATCGCGCGGCGCGCCAGATTGGCCGTGCGCGCGGCCAGCCACAGGCCGACCAGCAGCATCACCAGGGCGATGCACAGGTTGATGAGAGTGGTGACGGCGGTCTCGGAGAAATGCAGGCGGGTGAGCAGATCGTGCATGGATGGGCGACTCGTGCGGACAAACCGCCGCGAGACTAGCAGCCCGGCGATCAAGGTTCCGTTGCATGCCCATGTAAAAAAGCCGCGCCGAGGATAAGGACGCGGCCCAAGGTCGTGCTGGGGAGCAGGCGACCGGTCGATGCGTGCGCGGAGTCGCCTCAGCCGGCGCGCGCACGATCCTTGGCTGTTACCAGCTTCTTGTTATCCGTCGTGTTCTTGCGGCCGTTGCTAGCGGGCGGCATCCCCGATGGATCCGTCACCGCGCAGGCCAAGCCTGCACCATGCACCATGTTGCGGTGCGGGGGCATGGGCCTGTGGTCATGGCGTGCCATCGGTCATGGCCATCTTCCGCGCCATGACGCAGCGCGCATAGGAATGCCCTGGCCGGCACGCTACTTTCGACCGCAAGGATCGCCATGAGGGGAGTCGTGGGATGCGCGAGGGATGGGATGCGATCGTGGTGGGCGCGGGCCTGGCCGGCCTGGTCGCCGCCACGGAACTGGCCGGTGCCGGCAGGCGCGTGCTGGTGCTGGAGCAGGAGCCGGAACAAAGCCTGGGGGGACAGGCCTTCTGGTCGTTCGGCGGCCTGTTCTTCGTCGATTCGCCGGAACAGCGGCGCATGGGCGTGCGCGATTCGCACGCGCTGGCGCTGTCCGACTGGATGGGCACCGCCGCGTTCGATCGCGCGGAAGACCACTGGCCTCGCCGCTGGGCCGAGGCCTATGTCGATTTCGCGGCCGGCGAGAAGCGCGCCTGGCTGCATGCGATGGGCATGCGCTGGTTCCCCGTGGTGGGCTGGGCCGAGCGCGGCGGGCATGGCGCGATCGGGCACGGCAACTCGGTGCCGCGCTTCCACGTCACCTGGGGCACCGGCCCGGGCGTGATCGAGCCGTTCGTGCGGCGCGCCCGCGCGGCGGAGGCGAAGGGCACGCTGCGCTTCGGCTTCCGCCACCGCGTGGACGAACTGATCGTGGAGGGCGGCGCCGTGACGGGCGTGCGCGGCAGCGTGCTCGTCCCCGATGCGGCGGAACGCGGCAGGCCCAGCTCGCGCGAGGTGGCGCAGCCGTTCGAGCAGCATGCGCAGGCGGTGATCGTGGCTTCCGGCGGCATCGGCGGCAACCACGAGCTGGTGCGGCGCCACTGGCCGGAACGGCTGGGACCGCCACCCGCGCACATGCTGTGCGGCGTGCCCGCGCACGTGGACGGGCGCATGCTCGGCATCAGCGAAGCGGCCGGCGCGCGGCTGATCAACCGCGACCGCATGTGGCACTACGTGGAAGGCATCGAGAACTGGGACCCGATCTGGCCGATGCACGCCATCCGCATCCTGCCCGGGCCGTCCCCGCTGTGGTTCGACGCCACCGGCCAGCGCCTGCCGGGGCCGCTGTGGCCGGGCTTCGATACGCTGGGCACGCTTCAATATCTGCGCCGCACCGGCCATGACTACAGCTGGTTCGTGCTCGACCAGCAGATCATCCGCCGCGAGTTCGCGCTGTCCGGCTCGGAGCAGAATCCCGACCTCACCAGCAAGAGCTGGCGCCAGGTCGCCCGGCGCGCCATCGGCAAGGCCGCGCCCGCCCCGGTGGAAGCGTTCAAGCGGCATGGCCGCGACTTCGTGGTGCGCGACACGCTGGAAGAACTCGTCGCCAGCATGAACGCGCTGGCGGGCAATGGCCTGCTCGACGCGACCCACCTGCGCCGCGAGATCGAGGCGCGCGACCTGCAGTTCGACAACCCGTTCGCCAAGGACGGCCAAGCGATGGCTATCCACAACGCGCGCCGCTATCGCGGCGACCGGCTGGTGCGCGTGGCCAGGCCGCATCGCCTGCTCGACCCGGCCAACGGCCCACTGATCGCGGTACGGCTGAACATCCTCACCCGCAAGACCCTCGGCGGACTGGAAACCGACCTGCAGGCGCGCGTGCTGGGCCACGACGGCCAACCGCTGCCCGGCCTGTACGCCGCCGGCGAGGCGGCGGGCTTCGGCGGCGGCGGCTTGCACGGCTACCGCGCCCTGGAAGGCAGCTTCCTCGGCGGCTGCCTGTTCTCCGGCCGTATCGCCGGGCGCGCGGTGGCGATGGCGATCACATGAGCGCGCACGCCTTGCCGCGCATCGCCATCTATGGCGCGGGCAGCGTGGGTGGCTACCTGGCCGCGCGGCTGCACGAACAGGCGCGCGTCACTTGCATCGGCCGCCGCCGGGTGATGGACGCCTGGCGCCTGCACGGACTGGACTGGAGCGACCTGGAGGGCGGCCACGAGCACGTGGCGGCCCGCGAGGTGGAACTGAAGGCCGACCCGTTCGCCGCCGCCAAGGCGCACCTGGTGCTGGTAACGGTGAAATCCGCGGCCACCGCGACGGTGGCGCGCGAACTCGCCACGGTGCTGGCGCCGGGCGTGCCGGTGGTCAGCTTCCAGAACGGGCTGCACAACGCCGCGATCCTGCGCGAGGCGCTGCCCGGCCATCCCGTGCTGGCGGGCATGGTGCCGTTCAACGTGCTGCAGCGCGTGCCGGGCGATTTCCACCAGGGCTCGGGCGGCGCGCTGATGGTGCAGGCGCACGAGGCGCTGGCGGCCTACCTGCCGTTATTCGCCGCCGCCGGCGTGCCCTTGCTGCCGCGCCAGGACATGCCCGCCGTGCTGGCCGCCAAGCTGCTGCTCAACCTCAATAACGCGCTCAATGCGCTATCGGACCTGCCGCTGCGCGAGGAACTGTCGCAGCGCGCCTGGCGGCGCTGCCTTGCGATGGCACAACGCGAGGCGCTGGCGGCGTTCGCCGCGGCCGGCATCCGCCCCGCCCGCCTCACGCCGTTGCCGCCGCGCTGGCTGCCGCGCGTGCTGGAACTGCCGGATGCCGGCTTCCGCCGCATCGCCTCGCGCATGCTGGCGATCGATCCGCTCGCGCGTTCGTCCATGTGGGAGGACCTGCAACGCGGGCGGCCCACCGAGGTGGACGCGATCAACGGCGAGATCGTGCGCCTTGCCGAACGTCAACACCTGCCCGCGCCGGTGAATGCTCGCCTGGTAGCGCTGGTGCACGAGGCCGAACAGGCGCCGCGCCGCTGGGACGCCGCCTCGCTGCTCCACGAACTGCAGCGCCTCCCTTCCCCCCTGTAGGAGCGCACCCAGTGCGCGACCGGTGACGCGGAAACGCAGGACGAACGGCAATGCGCCATGTCGCATTCCGTGGATGCGGGGCGTATGTCTGGCGCGCCGCGGTCGCGCACTGGGTGCGCTCTTACATGGTTGTGTGGGCGGGGCGGGAAAGGGCTACTCCTGCGCCGCATAAAGCTCGCGTCGCAGGTTGCGCAGCGACAGCGTCTCCCACACGGCCACCAGCACGAGTACCACGGTCGTCAACACCGATAACGCAAGCGTGGGCAGCGAGGCGGCCGGCCATAGCAGCACCAGCAGCAGGGCAATGCCCACCAAGTGCGACAACGGCAGATGGGTTCGGTTGACGCTCTGCTTGAACAGCGCATTGCCCAGCAGGTACAGCGCCGGCCCGCCCAGCAGCACCGCGACCTGGGCCGGACCGGCATGGCCGTGGGGTTCGCTCAGGCTCAGCTCGTCGCCCACCGCGCCGACCACGATGCCCGCCACGATCGGCAAGTGCAGGTAGGTATAACCCAGCCGGGCGGCACGGCCAGGGTCGGCCGACTGACGGATCGAGCGGCTACCGCGCTCGGCGCCGAGGTCGAAATAGATCCACCACATCGCCACGCAGCCGACGAAGGCAATGGCGAAGGCCAGCCACGCCGCCGGCTCGCGCCCGCCCTCGGCGAAACTGCTGCCGGTCACCACCACCGACTCGCCCAGCGCGATGATGACGAACAGGCTGCAGCGCTCGGCCATGTGGCCGCCCTCCACGTCCCACTCCCGCGTGCTGGAGCGCCCCAGGCCCGGCACGTAGAAGAACGCCGCCGGCCCCAGGTATTCGATGCCCAGCGCGACGACCCACCAGTCCAGGCGCGCCTCGCCACCGGCCAGACCGCCGGCGATCCACAGCGCGCCCGACGCGCACAGCCACAGCGTGATGCGGTAGAAGTTGTAGCGGGCCTCGCGCGGCGAGCGGTGCAGGGCCCAGACCATGAAGCACGAACGGCCCACCTGCATGAACACATAGGCGCCGGCGAAGATCAGCCCATGGCCACCGAAGGCATCCGGCAGCGCGGTGGACAGCAGCAGGCCGGCGAACATCAGCACCAGCACCAGCAGGCGCACCGCCAGCCGCTCCGGGTCCAGCCAGTTGGTGATCCAGCCGGTGAAGATCCATACCCACCACACCGCCAGGAACAGCAGCAGCACGCGCGCGGCACCGGTCGCGTCCAAATTGTGCAGCAAGGTATGCGAGAGCTGGGTGACCGCATAGACGAACACCAGGTCGAAGAACAGTTCGACATTCGTGACCTTGCCATGCTCGCCCGGCTGGCGGGCGCGCAGCAGGCTCGGTACATGGTCTCCTTCGGCATGGGGCATCTCGGACATCGCGCGGCCTCCCGGTGGTCGCTTCCGTTATCGCACGGGCGGGGGCCGGGCCGGAATGCCCCGCCATCCAGGACGCATGAAAACGAAAGGCCCCGCACAGGGCGGGGCCTTTCGTGACCGTTCCTTCCCGGCTCAGACCGTCAGCGGATTGGGCTTGTCCGGATCGAGCTTGTAGGTCTTGATGGCGCGCGCCACGTCCTTGGCATTGACCTTGCCGTCCTTCGCCAGCGCGGCCAGCGCGGCGTGGGCGATCCAGTAGCGGTCCACCTCGAAGAAGCCGCGCAGGTGCGCGCGGGTATCCGAGCGGCCGAAGCCGTCGGTGCCCAGCACCGTGTAGTGCATGCCGTCCGGCACGAAGGCGCGGATCTGGTCGGCGAACTCGCGCACGTAGTCGGTGGCGGCGATGGCCGGGCCCTGGCGGCCCTGCAGCAGGCCGGTGACGTACGGCACGCGCTGCTCGGCTTCCGGATGCAGGCGGTTCCAGCGCTCGGCGTCGAAGCCATCACGGCGCAGCTCGGTGAAGCTCGGGCAGGACCAGATATCGGCGGTGACGCCGAAGTCCTTCTCCAGCAGCTCGGCCGCGGCGATCACCTCGCGCAGGATCGTGCCCGAACCCAGCAGCTGCACGCGCGGCTCGCCCTTCTTCGGCTTGCCGGCGTCCTTGAACAGGTACATGCCCTTGATGATGCCCTCCTCCACGCCCTGCGGCAGGTCGGGATGGCTGTAGTTCTCGTTCATCACGGTGATGTAGTAGTACACGTCCTCCTGCTCCTGCAGCATGCGGCGGGTGCCGTCCTGCAGGATCACCGCGATCTCGTAGGAGAACGTCGGGTCATACGACTTCACGTTCGGGATCGCGCCGGACAACAGGTGCGAGTGACCGTCCTCGTGCTGCAGGCCCTCGCCGTTGAGCGTGGTGCGACCCGAGGTACCGCCGATCAGGAAGCCGCGCGCGCGCATGTCGCCGGCCGCCCAGGCCAGGTCGCCGATGCGCTGGAAGCCGAACATCGAGTAGTAGATGAAGAACGGCAGCATCGGCTGGTTGCTGATGCTGTAGCTGGTGGCCGCAGCCATCCAGGCGGCCATGCCGCCGGCCTCGGAGATGCCTTCCTGCAGCACCTGGCCCTTCTGGTCCTCGCGGTAGTACAGCAGCTGGTCGGCGTCCTGCGGGCGGTACTTCTGGCCGAACGGCGCGTAGATGCCGATCTGGCGGAACATGCCTTCCATGCCGAAGGTGCGCGCCTCGTCGGCCACGATCGGCACGATGCGCTCGCCGATCTGCTTGTCGCGCAGCAAAAGGTTCATGCCGCGTACCAGCGCCATGGTGGTGGAGATCTCGCGCTCGCCAGTGCCGTTGGTGATCTGCGCGAACGCCGGCAGCTCCGGCGCCTTCAGCTTCACGTCGGCATGGCGGCGGCGCTGCGGCAGGAAGCCGCCCAGCGCGCGGCGGCGCTCGAGCATGTACTCCACTTCCGGCGAATCCTTGCCCGGGTGGTAGTACGGCACGTCGGCCAGCTTGTCGTCCGTCACAGGAATGTTGAAGCGGTCGCGGAAGTGGCGCACGGCGTCGGCGTCCAGCTTCTTCTGCTGGTGCGTCGGGTTCTGCGACTCGCCGGCCGCGCCCATGCCGTAGCCCTTGACCGTCTTGGCCAGGATCACCGTGGGCATGCCCTGAGTGTTCACCGCCTGGTGGTAGGCCGCGTAGACCTTGTGCGGGTCATGGCCGCCGCGGTTGAGGCGCCAGATGTCGTCGTCCGACAGGTTGGCGACCATCTCGCGGGTCTCGGGATACTTGTTGAAGAAGTGCTCGCGCGTGTACGCGCCGCCGAAGGCCTTGCACGCCTGGTACTCGCCGTCGACGGTCTCCATCATCAGCTTGCGCAGCACGCCCTTGGTGTCGCGAGCCAGGAGCGGATCCCAGTAGCTGCCCCAGATCACCTTGATGGCGTTCCAGCCGGCGCCGCGGAACACGCCTTCCAATTCCTGGATGATCTTGCCGTTGCCGCGCACCGGACCGTCCAGGCGCTGCAGGTTGCAGTTGATCACGAACACCAGGTTGTCCAGGCCCTCGCGGCCGGCCAGCGAGATGGCGCCCAGCGACTCCGGCTCGTCGGTCTCGCCGTCGCCCATGAAGCACCAGATCTTGCGGTCGGTCTTGGGCATCAGGCCGCGGTGTTCCAGGTACTTCCAGAACTGCGCCTGGTAGATCGCCTGGATCGGACCGAGGCCCATCGACACCGTCGGCACCTGCCAGTAGTCCGGCATCAGCCAGGGATGCGGGTACGAGGACAGGCCACGGCCGTGGCCGGCCACTTCCATGCGGAACAGGTCCAACTGCTCCTCGGCGATGCGGCCTTCCAGGAAGGAGCGCGCATAGATGCCCGGGCTGGAATGGCCCTGGTGGAACACCAGGTCGCCCGGATGGTCGGCACTGGGCGCGCGCCAGAAATGGTTGAAGCCCACGTCGTACAGCGTCGCCGAGGACGCGAAGCTGGCGATATGGCCGCCCAGCTCGCCCGGCTTGCGGTTGGCGCGCACCACCATGGCCATCGCGTTCCAGCGGATCAGGGTGCGGATGCGCCATTCCATCGCCGCATCGCCCGGCATCTTGGCCTCGTTGGCCGGGGCAATGGTGTTGACGTATTCGGTGGTCGGGTTGAACGGCAGGTAGCCGCCGGCCCGGCGCGTCGAATCGACCATCTTCTCCAGCAGGTAGTGCGCGCGCTCGGTGCCGTCATGGTTGATGACCGCATTGAGCGATTCGACCCATTCCTGGGTTTCGGTGGGGTCGAGGTCCTGGTGGAGGATGTCGTCGAGCTGATCCATGGGGAGCTTCTCTCTCCGCGGCGCCGGGGGATGGCGCGGCTGTAGGTGGACGCCTCGGGCTTGGGGAGGCGGGGAACTGGCCGAGTTTATCTCTGGCGGGGTTTTTCGCCAATTGGATCGTGGCAGTACGGCGGCGAATGGGGTTGGATGTTTTATGTTGCGTTGCCGCAAATTTCCATCGCGACTGTAGGAGCGCACCCTGTGCGCGACCGCCTTTTGCTCGTCATCCTGGCGCACCCCACAAAAGGGGGCAAGGGCCGGGATGGCGTCAAAGACCGAGGCGAAAGGAGGTCGCGCACAGGGTGCGCTCCTACGGAAAGCGGCATGGGGCGACACGCCAAAATAAGGAAACGGGGCCCGAAGGCCCCGCCCCTCCCCCATCAACTCCGCCGCTCACTCTGCGCCGCGCGGATCTGCGCATCCACCGCCGCGATCGCGGTCATGTTCACCACGCGGCGCGGCGTCGCCGCCGGGGTAAGGATGTGGGCCGGCTTGTTGATGCCCATCAGGATCGGGCCGATGGCCACGCCGTCGGTCATCACGCGCACGATGTTGTAGGCGATGTTCGCCGCGTCCAGGTTCGGCATCACGAACAGGTTGGCGCGGCCGCTCAGCGTGGTGTTGGGGAACAGGCGCTGGCGCAGCGCCTCGTCCCACGCGGTGTCGGCCTGCATCTCGCCGTCCATGTCCAGCTTCGGCGCGCGCTGCTTGAGGATCTGCCACACCTTGCGCATCTTGGCCGCGCTCGGGTTGTCGTGGCTGCCGTAGTTGGAGTGCGACAGCAGCGCCACCTTCGGCTCCACGCCGAACAGCTTCAGGCGGTAGGTGGCCTGCAGCGTGGCCTCGGCGATCTGCTCGGCGGTGGGGTCGCACTGCACGTGGGTGTCGAGGAAGAACCAGGCGCCCTGGTCGTTGATCACGCCGGTCATCGCCGAGGTGCATTGGATGCCGGGGTCGAGGCCGAACACGGTGCGCAGGTAGCCGAGCTTCTTGTGGAAACGGCCGACCAGGCCGCAGATCATCGCGTCAGCCTCGCCGCGCTCGACCATCAGCGAGGCGATCAGGGTGGGCCGCGAGCGCATCAGGTTCTTCGCCGCCGCCGGCGTCACGCCGCGGCGCTCGGTCAGCGCGTAGTACTGCTGCCAGTACTCGTTGAAGCGCGGATCGTCGTTGATGTTGGTGAGCTCGAAGTCCACGCCCTCGCGCAGGCGCAGGCCCAGGCGCTGGATGCGCGACTCGATCACGTCCGGGCGGCCGATCAGGATCGGGAACGCCAGGCGCTCGTCGACCACCGTCTGCACGGCGCGCAGCACGGTCTCCTCCTCGCCCTCGGCATAGACCACGCGCTTGCGGTCGGCGCGCGCCTGCTCGTACACCGGCTTCATCACCAGGCCGGTGCGGTAGATGAACTGGCCGAGCTTTTCCTTGTAGGCCTCCATGTCCACGATGGGGCGCGTGGCCACGCCCGAGTCCATCGCGGCCTGGGCCACGGCCGGCGCCAGCATCACCAGCAGGCGCGGGTCGAACGGGCGCGGGATCAGGTAGTCCGCGCCGAAGGTCGGCACGTCGCCGCCATAGGCGCTGGCGAGATCGCCGGCTTCCATCCGGGCCAGCCCGGCGATGGCGCGCACGCAGGCGGTCTTCATCGCCTCGTTGATGACGGTGGCGCCCACGTCCAGCGCGCCGCGGAAGATGTACGGGAAGCACAGCGCGTTGTTGACCTGGTTCGGATAGTCCGAGCGGCCGGTGGCGATGATGCAGTCCGGACGCACCTTCCTGGCGTCTTCCGGGTTGATCTCGGGATTGGGGTTGGCCAGCGCGAGGATGATCGGCCGGTCGGCCATGCTGGCGACCATCTCGGGCTTGAGGATGCCGCCCGCCGACAGGCCCAGGAACACATCGGCGCCGGCGACCACCTCCGCCAGGGTGCGCTTGTCGGTGTCGCGCGCATAACGCTGCTTGTCCGGATCCATCTGGTCGCGGCCGGTGTAGAGCACGCCGTCGCGGTCGTAGGCCAGGATGTTCTCGGGCTTGAGGCCCAGTGCCACCAGCATGTCCAGGCAGGCGATGCCGGCCGCGCCGACGCCAGTGGTGGCCAGCTTCACGTTGCCGATCTTCTTGCCCACCACTTCCAGCGCATTGAGCACGGCGGCGCCGACGATGATGGCGGTGCCGTGCTGGTCGTCGTGGAACACCGGGATCTTCATGCGCTCGCGCAGCTTGCGCTCGACGATGAAGCACTCCGGCGCCTTGATGTCCTCCAGGTTGATGCCGCCGAAGGTCGGCTCCAGCGAGGCAATGATGTCGACCAGCTTGTCCGGGTCGTGCTCGTTGATCTCGATGTCGAACACGTCGATGCCGGCGAACTTCTGGAACAGCACGCCCTTGCCTTCCATCACCGGCTTGCCGGCCAGCGGGCCGATGTTGCCCAGGCCCAGCACGGCGGTGCCGTTGGTGATCACCGCCACCAGGTTGCCGCGCGCGGTGACTTCGCTGGCGACGGTGGGATCGTCCACGATGGCTTCGCAGGCGTAGGCCACGCCGGGCGAGTAGGCCAGTGCGAGGTCGCGCTGGGTCAGCATCGGCTTGGTAGCCGAAACCTTGATCTTGCCCGGGCGAGGGAAACGGTGGTACTCGAGCGCGGCGTGGCGCAATTCTTCGGGGAGGGCCATGGGATGCGTTGATCGGATGAGGGGAAGCCGGTTGCCGGCCAGCGGCATGGCCGAATCTTAACACCTGCCTCCCCTTTCCCCGACGACGCATCGCAGCATGACGGCGTGGCGGCGACGTGAGGCACCGTCCCCGGCGGCGGCCGTCACAGGCTGAGCGACAGCGCCTCCGCCTGCACCTTGCCCATGTGGATGCGATTGACGAACAGCGAGAACGCCAGCTTACCGGCCAGGCCGTGCACGTGCTGCATCCACGGCGGCAACCAGCGCGGCGGCGCGATCACGCCGGACTCGAAATGCGGCTGCAGGCTGATGACGTCATGCAGCGCCAGCTTGCCCGCGAACATATGCCGCAGCATGTCCATGCGCCGCTGCCGCAGGGCCCAACGGAAGAAAGTGTGCACGGTGAGCAGGCCGGACAGGTAGACGTTGTCCTTGGCGAAGGCCGCGCCGCCGGTCAGCGGCACGCCGCGGAACACGCGCTGCGCCGAATGGAAGCTGTCCGCCGGGCTTTGCCCGCAGTTGCTGAAGAATTGGTAGACCTCGACGAAATCCGCGCCGTTGAGCGCCATGTCGATCGCAAGAATGCGCAGGCTGATGCGCTTCAGGCGGGCGATGTCGATGGCGCCGGAGATCAGTTCGGCGAACACCGCCAATCCCTCCTGGGTGGCGGTGACGCGCGGCGAGGTGCGCCCCAGCGAGGCCAGCAGCGGCTGCGCCCGGCCGTTGAGCGCGGTCAGCGAATGCACCAGCGCCTCGTGCGCCAGCAGTTGGTGGCGATCGTATTCGCTGAAGCGGGTGCCGCCGCGCAGGCGAATGCGCGTGGCGCCCGCCGCGGCCTTGGCGGTCAGCTCGGGGTCCACCTCCACTGAGATCAGCGGCTCGCCGAAGAAGGCGTCGAGCGACTTGGCCAGGTCGGCGCGCAGGTCGTCGGCGGAGATGCTCACGTCGACGTCGTCGGCCAGCAGGTCCGAGCCCAGTTCGTCGGACAGCTCCACGAAGTAACGCGCCGCGTCGACGTTGCTGCGGTCGCTGCCGGGGATGGCGTCGCCCGGCCGCCCGTACAGCACGATGGAGGGCGCGGTGACGCCGCCGGTGCCCACCGCCTCCAGCATCTCCGCCGCGATGCGCCAGGATTCGGCGGTGCGGCAGAGGTACTCGCCCAGCGGATCGTCGTAGCCGGCCTCGCGCTCGATCGCCGCCAGCTCCGCGCGTTCCGCCGCGAAATCCGGTCGCGGATAGCTCACTTCCGGCAACGAATAGCGCCCCTGGGCATAGGCCGCGATCATGCGGCCCTCCAGCGAGGCGGGCCAGGCCACCGTGGGCAGGATGCGGATGCCCTTCACCGCCGCCAGCAGGCGCCGGTCCAGCTCGGCGTAGCGCTGCAGCGCGGGCGATGCGCTGGCGTCGTTCGCGCTCATGCCTGGCTCCGCCGCATCGGCCTGGCCGCACGGCATGTCCGGTGGTCGAAGATCGAACGCGACGAAAGTCGCTGCATGCCTGCTCCCGTGGGCCATGACGCCCCGATAGTAGTGCCTTCTGCGCGGCGCAGGCCTATTCGCGGTCCCGCGTGCCCCGATGCCCATGGGGCCGCGCGATCGGGCGTCCGCCGCGCTGCCGGCGCAGCCGCGCCTCCAGGGTGGAGGCCTGTTCCTCGCGCTCGTCGCGCAGCTTCAGGTAATTGCGCCAGCGCTCCGCCGACAGCTCGCCACTGTCCAGTGCGGCCTGCACGGCGCAGCCGGGCTCGCTGCCGTGGCCGCAGTCGGCGAAACGGCATTGCTCGGCCTGCGCCTCGATGTCGGCGAACAGGTCGAGGTTCTCCTCCCCAGTGAGCTTGAGCTCGCGCATGCCTGGCGTATCGATCAGGCAGCCGCCGCTGGGCAACTGCAGCAGGGCGCGGTGCGTGGTGGTGTGGCGGCCGCGGCTGTCGTGGTCGCGCACGGCTCCGGTGGCCATCTTCTCCGTACCCAGCAGCGTATTGGTGAGGGTGGACTTGCCCGCGCCGGACGAACCGACCAGCACGGCGCTGTCGCCCGGCTGCAGGTAGGGCAGCAGCACCACCACGCTGGCCGGGTCCTTGCCGTTGATGGCATGGACCGGGGTGCCCTCGGGCAGGCGCCGGCGCAAGGCGGCCAGCAGTTCGCCGGCATCGCCACGGGTGTCGAGCTTGCTCAGCAGCACCACCGGCTGGGCGCCGGAGCCCTCGGTGAGCGAGAGATAGCGCTCGATGCGGGCGGGATTGAAGTCGCCGTCCAGGCCGGTCAGCACCAGCACGTAATCGATATTGGTGGCGATGATCTGGCGCTCGTAGCGCTCCCCCGCCGCCGCCCGCGACAGCACCGTGCGGCGCGGCTGCACCTTCGCGATATGCGGCGGCTTGCCCGGCTCCACTTCCACGAAATCGCCCACCGCCGGGCGCTCGGCCGGGTCCAGGCCGCGCTTGAGGAAATGGCCGGCCGGCTGAGCCCCGAACAGGTGCTCGCCATCGTGCAGCTCGTAGCCGGCACGATGCTGGGCCACCACCCGGGCCAGCTGCAGGCCGCCAGCCGGCAGGGCGTCGCCGCGCCAACCGATCCGGCGCAGTCGCTCGATGATCTGGGCATTCATGGCCGTCGATTATGCCTTGCCCGCGAAAAGCCCGATACGAGGCCGTTTCCGACTCCCACCGGGCGCCGGGACGCTGCTAGGATGCGGAAAAGCCCGGCGTTCGTGCGCCGCAACAACAGAAAAACGAAGGACGCTCGCGTTGGCCTCGATCAAACCCAGTGCGCACCTGGCGGACGTGCGCTATGAAATCCGTGGCGCACTCACCCGGCGATCGCGCGAGCTGGAGGCAGCCGGCCTTCCCATCATCAAGCTCAATATCGGCAACCCGGGCCGCTATGGCTTCCAGACCCCGGCGCACCTGCGCGAGGCCATCGCCCGCCACCTGCACGACAGCGAGGCCTATGGCCACGAACAGGGCCTGGAAGAGGCCCGCGAGGCCATCGCCGCCCAGCAGCGCCAGCGCGGCGCGCGCGGGGTGGAGGTCGAGCGCATCTTCGTCGGCAACGGCGTCAGCGAACTGATCGACCTGAGCCTGCGCGCCCTGCTGCAGCCGGGCGACGAGGTGCTGCTGCCCAGCCCGGACTATCCGCTGTGGAGCGCGGCCACCATCCTCAACGACGGCAAGCCCCGCTACTACCGCTGCCTGGCCGAGCACGGCCACCTGCCCGATCCGGCCGAGATCGAGTCGCTGGTGACCCCGCGCACCCGGGCCCTGGTGCTGATCAATCCCAACAATCCGACCGGCGCGGTGTACCCGCGCGCGTTGCTGGAGCGCATCGTCGCCATCGCGGCCAAGCATCGCCTGCTGCTGTTCTGCGACGAGATCTACGACGAGATCCTCTACGACGGCACGCCGTTCCAGCCGCTGGCCGAGGTGGCCGGCGACCTGCCTTGCGTGAGCTTCGGCGGCCTGAGCAAGGTGCATCGCGCCTGCGGCTACCGCGTGGGCTGGATGAGCCTGTCGGGCGATCCGGCGCGCAGCGCCGACTACCGCGATGCCCTGCAGTTGCTGGCCGCGCTGCGCCTGTGCGCCAACGTCACCGCGCAATGGGCGGTGCGCCCGGCGCTGCAGAGCGCCCCCACCATCCAGGCGCTGACCGCGCCCGGCGGGCGCCTGCACGAGGCGCGCCGCGCCGTGCTGGAAGGCGTGGCCGCCAGCCAGTTCCTCGACCTCGTCGCGCCGGCCGGCGCGCTGTACGCCTTCCCGCGCGTGCGCGCCGACCGCCTGGCCGAGTTCGACGACAACGCCTTCGCCCTGCGCCTGCTGGAAGAGGAATCGGTGCTGGTGGTGCCGGGCAGCAGCTTCAACGTGCCGCACAGCCGCCACCTGCGCCTGACCCTGCTGCCGCCGCCCGAGCAGATCCGCGAGGTGTTCGTGCGCATCGAGCGCGTGCTGACCCGCATGGCCGCCGCCCAGGCGCCGCGCACCGCCGCCGTGGCCTGAAGGCGGCGCGTGCGCTATCTCGCGCTGGGCGATTCGTACACGATCGGCGAGGGCGTGCCCGAGGCCGGGCGCTGGCCGGTGCAACTGGCCCGCCGGCTGCGCCAGGAAGGGCTGGACCTGGACGATCCGCACATCGTCGCCACCACCGGCTGGACCACCGACGAGCTGGCGGCGGCGATGGACGTGGCCGGCCTCATGCCGCCCTATCCCCTGGTCAGCCTGCTGATCGGCGTGAACAACCAGTACCGCGGACGCGGCGCGGAGGATTACCGCGCCGAGTTCCGGACCCTGCTCGGCCGCGCCGTCGAACTGGCCGGCGGCCGCGCCGGGCGCGTGCTGGTGCTGTCGATCCCCGACTGGGGCGTCACCCCGTTCGCCCATGCCGGCGGGCGCGACGCGGCGCGCATCGCCCTCGAACTGGACGTCTATAACGCCATCGCCGCCGATGCCGTGAAGGCCGCCGGCGCGCACTGGGTCGACGTCACGGGGCTTTCGCGCCGGCATGCCGGACTGCTGGCCGACGACGGGCTGCATCCCTCGGCGGCGCAGTACGCGCTGTGGGCGGAGGCGGCGTTGCCGGTCGCGCGAAACATCCTGGGCTGATCACGCTTGCCTGTGGGAGCGCATCCTGTGCGCGACTGCCGCTGCTCCGCATGAAATCTCCGGCAGTCGCGCACAGGGTGCGCTCCCACAAGGTCTATAGATATCGCAAGGAAGCGCTCGCAATGCTTCTGCAACCATTCCGCCATCGCACGGTGACGTGGACACGGCATCCTGGCCTCCCGGTAACCACCGGGAGAGACTGCCATGGCGACCTTCCACTGCCGCAGCGCCTTCATCTCCGACGTGCACTTGGGCACGCCCGACTGCAAGGCCGGCTATCTGCTCGACTTCCTGCGCAAGCTGCGCTGCGAAAAGCTGTACCTGGTCGGCGACATCATCGACATGGAGGCGCTGGCACGCCGTACCTGGTGGCATCCGGACCACGGCGCGGTGGTCGCCGAGCTGCTGGACATGGCCAACCGCGGCGTCGAGGTCGTCTATATCCCCGGCAACCATGACGCGCCGGTGCGCGGGCTGGCCGGGCAAAGCTTCGGCGGGGTGAAGATCGCCTTGGACGCGGTGCACGAGGGCGCGGACGGGCGCCGCTACCGCGTCAGCCACGGCGACGAATTCGATCCGGAGCAGGTCGGGCGCACATGGATGGTGCACCTGGGGGAGGTGATGCATCGCTTCATCTGCTGGACCAACCGCCGGCTCCACGCGATGCGTCGCCGGCTGGAACTGCCCTACCTGCCGCTGTCGATCATCGTGAAGTCGCACATCGGCCAGGCGCTGGCCTACATCCGCGCCTACGAGGAACGCGTGGCCGGCGATGCGCGCGAGCGCGGCTTCGATGGCCATATCTGCGGCCACATCCATTTCGGCCACGTACGCGAGATGGACGGCGTGCTCTACCTCAACGACGGCGACTGGGTGGAGCACTGCACGGTGCTGGTGGAAGACCATACCGGCGCCATGGAACTGATCCACTGGAGCGAGCAGTACGCCCCGCTGGGCCGCGCCAGCCGGGAACTGGTGCTGCCCTCCCCCGCCGCCGCCCTCGCGCTGGCGCCCCTGACCCGCAGCCGGCTGGACCTGGGCGAGCTGCGGCCGGCGGCGTAGGGGCGAGTAGCGAGGGCGCAAGTCCACACGCCCGTCGCACCATGCAAGGTCGCCCTTGGTGGTCGGACCTAGCGCCCTCGCTACCCGTCCCTACCCCTTGCTTCCCTCCAAACCGCCGGCATATGGCAGGGGGTACAATCCGCCCTCTTTGCCGGAGTCCCCGTCCCATGTCCCTCGACAGCGCCACCCGCGAACGAATCCAGTCCCTGCTGCAGAACCACCGCGTGGTGCTGTTCATGAAGGGCACCCGCCACCAGCCGATGTGCGGCTTCTCGGCCGCCGCCACCAATACGCTCAACGAGCTGCTGCCCGAATACCACACGGTCAACGTGCTGGAGGACCCGGAGATCCGCGAGGGCATCAAGGCCTACGGCGACTGGCCGACCATCCCGCAGCTGTACGTGGAGGGCGAGCTGGTGGGCGGCGCCGACATCATTCGCCAGATGTATGCCAGCGGCGAGCTGCACCAGCTGTTCGGCGCGACCCCGCCGGACCGCACGCCGCCGGAAATCACCATCACCGACAAGGCCGCCGAGGCGATCCGCCAGGGCACCGCCAACGCGCAGGGCCTGGCCCTGCACCTGGAGATCGGCCCGGACCACAGCGCCGGCTTCCAGCTGGCGCCGGCCGGCGACCATGACATCGTGGTCACCGCCAACGGCATCGAGGTGCACTTCGACCCGGGCAGCGCCCAGCGCGCCAAGGGCATCGTGATCGACTGGGTATCCACCGTGCAGGGCGAGGGCTTGAGCCTGAAGTTCCCCGGCGCCCAGGAGATCGGCTCGATGACCGTGCAGGAGCTGCAGGCCCGCCTGGCCGCCGGCGACATCACCCTGGTCGATGTGCGCCCGGCCGACGGCCGCGCCCTGGCGGCCCCGCTGCCGCAGGCCCGTATCCTGGATGAGGAGGGCTACGAGGCCCTGGCCGCCTTGCCCAAGGACACGCCGATCGCCTTCATCTGCCACCACGGCATCTCCAGCCGCGGCGTGACCGAGCGCTTCGCCGCGCATGGCTTCGGCAAGGTCTACAGCGTCGAAGGAGGCATGGATGCCTGGGCGCGTGAGATCGACCCCTCGGTGCCCCGCTACTGAACAACGCTCTGTTTTCGAGACAGTTCACAAAACGCCCGCATCCGCGGGCGTTTTTATTTCAGTTCGTGCGTGTAATGCTTTAGTTAAATTTAATTGGCGTTCATCTTTCTGGCGAATTTGCAACCAATCTTGCAGCTCCTCCCTGCGCACGACCGCAAGAACATGCGATACCTCTGCGACACGTCGCCCAAGGGCTTCGGGCAGCTATCGCCGTTCGACGTCATGTCCTAGGAATTTGTCCTAGGAATTAGAAAACCATCCGGCGATAGCCAGTCGATTATTGCGGCGTTTTCTTGCGCCACCACGCAAACCCCGCCATCGCCGTTGTATGCGCCTCGCAGGATCACGTAATGTCGAAATTGCGACGCGCCGTCATGCCTCGGGCATGAGCCGCTTTGCTGGGGAGCAACACGCCAATACCAGACGCTAGCCATCGCCTCCGAGGGTTCGGGGTGGTGCGGGTTTGTTTTGGCCAAAAAAACGCTTGCAGCGTCTTGATCGCTGCTTTGTGGGGACTCGCGGCCGGCGGCCACGCCGACCGCTTTAACGGGAGGATAGTCATGCAGTCACTTCAACGTTCGTACGTCCCGAGCCGGCGTGCGATCGCGCTCGCGGTCGGCCTGGCGCTCGGCGCCTCCGGCGGTGCCGCCATGGCCCAGAGCAACGCCACCGGCGTGATCTTCGGCCAGGCCGAACCGGGCACGGTCGTGCATATCGAAAACACCGGCACCGGCCTCAAGCGCGACCTGCAGGTCGACGCGGGCGGTCGCTACCGCGCTTCGGCCTTGCCGATCGGCGTGTACCACGTGACCCTGCTCAAGGACGGCAAGCAGGTCGATGCGCGCGACAACGTGCAGACGCAGATCAGCCAGGGCACGGAGGTCAGCTTCGTGGTCGCCAAGACGGCGCAGAACCTCGCCGCCGTGTCGGTCACGGCCAACGCCCTGCCCGCCATCGACGTCAGCTCGGTGGACTCGCGTACCGTGCTGGACGCCGACCAGCTGGCCAAGCTGCCGATCAACCGCACCTCGATCAGTTCCATCGCCCTGATCGCCCCGGGCACCACGCCGGCGGCGCGCGGCTACGGCAACGCGCTGTCCTTCGGCGGTTCGTCCGCTTCTGAGAACGCGTACTACATCAATGGCTTCTCGGTGACCAACCCGCTGACCGGCGTGAGCTCGCGCCAGCTGCCGTACGACGCCATCGACCAGGAGCAGGTGCTGATCGGCGGCTACGGCGCCGAATACGGCCGTTCCACCGGCGGCGTGATCAACGTGGTATCCAAGCGCGGCTCCAACGAGTGGGTCGGCGACGTGCAGGCCTTCTGGTCGCCCAGCGCCCTCGCGCAGGATCCGCGCAGCATCTACCGCAAGGACGGCACGCTGTACCAGAACGGCAACTCGTGGGCGATGCAGGACAACGGCGGCATGCAGTACTCCGGCTCCATCGGCGGCCCGCTGATCAAGGACAAGCTGTACCTGTTCGCCGCGGCCGACATGATCCGCTCGGCCGGCTACATCGACGGCCCGACCGACAGCGTGGTGCGCGGCCTGCCGGTGCTCAACGGCACCCAGGCCAACATCAACAACAAGACCACCCGCTGGCTGACCAAGCTGGACTGGAACATCAACGACAACAACATCCTCGAGTTCACTGCCATCGGCGACGACGAGCAGCAGGACCAGCAGCTGTACAACTACAGCCCGGACACCGGCCTGGGCAGCTACATCGGCCACCAGTACACCAAGAACTACAACGGCACCCAGACCAACGGCACGCCGGGCGGCAACATGTACATCGCCAACTACACCGGCTACATCACGGACGACCTGACCGTGACGGCGATGTACGGCAAGAGCAATTCGGACCACGTGCAGACCGTCACCGGCGGCAACGGCCTGGTCTGCCCGACCATCTCCGACCAGCGCGCCGGCCTGACCGCCCCGCACTGCACCGTGGGCACTGGTTCGATCCTGCTGCCGGGTTCGGAAGACCGCACCAACGGCTGGAACCTCAACGTCGAATACCGCCTGGGCGACCACGACCTGAAGGCCGGCGTGGACCGCTACGTGCTGCGCGCCACCTGGGGCAACTCGCCGGTGGGCGGCACCGGCTATATCTACCACGACGTCGGCGACGGCTCGCTGATCACCCAGCGCCTGCAGAACCTGGGCCTCGACCCGTCGCTGTTCAACCCGGCCGACTATCCGAACGGCTATTTCGTCGAGTCCACCGGCCTCACCACCGGCACCTCGGCCCGCACCGAGCAGGCCTCGCAGTTCGTCGAGGACAACTGGCAGGTCAGCGACCGCTGGCATGCCTACATCGGCCTGCGCAACGAGCAGTTCACCAACTACAACGGCGTGGGCGTGGCGTACGCCAAGTCGCGCCACCAGCTCGACCCGCGCCTGGGCGTGACCTGGGACGTGTACGGCGACAGTTCGCTGAAGGTCTATGCGAACGCCGGCCGCTACCACCTGGGCCTGCCCACCAGCGTGGCGATCCGCGGCGCCGGTCCTTCCAGCTACCCGTCGCAGTACTACGCCTTCACCGGCATCGACCCGGTCACCGGCGTGCCGACCGGCCTCACCAACACCTCGGCTTCCGGCCTGTTCTACCTCAACAACGAGAACGGCACGCCGCCGGACGGCAAGACCGTGGCCGCGCAGGACCTGCACTCGTACTACCAGGACGAGTACATCCTGGGCTTCGACAAGCAGCTGCCGGACAACTGGCTGGTCGGCGCCAAGGCGATGTACCGCAAGCTGCGCAGCCTGATCGACGATACCTGCGACAACGGCCTGGCCGGCTTCGAGGGCCCGATGCAGAAGTGGGGCGACGCCCACGGCCTGCGCGCCCAGGTGGACGCGGGCATCGCGGCCAGTACCGGCTGCTGGCTGTACAACCCGGGCCGCGCCAACACCTTCCTGCTGGCGATCGCGCCGGGCCAGTACCTGAGCGTGCCGCTCACCGCCGCGGAAATCGGCGAGCCCACGCCCAAGCGCGCCTACTACATGCTCGACCTGTACGCCGAGCACCAGTTCAGCAGCAAGTGGTACGGCAAGATCGAGTACACCTTCTCGCGCAGCTACGGCAACTCCGAGGGCCAGCTGGATTCGGACATCGTGCAGGCCGACGTGTCCACCACCGAGAGCTGGGACTTCCCGCAGATCATGGAGAACACCAACGGTCCGCTGGCGAACGACCAGAAGCACCAGCTGCGCGCGCAGGCCATCTACCAGCCGACCGAGGAATGGACCTTCTCCACGGTGACGCGCATCGCCTCGGGCTACCCGATCAGCTGCCTGGGCTACCGCCCGGAGGATCCGTACGGCTACGGCGGCAACTACTTCTGGTGCAACGGCGAACCCGCGCCGCGCGGCTCTTTCGGCCGCACGCCGTGGACCTACAACATCGACCTGAGCGCCGCGTGGAAGCCGGCCTTCTTCAACCACAAGGTGACCTTCTCGGCCGACATCTTCAACGTGCTCGGCAAGCAGGCCATCACGCAGGTGTACGAGAACGGCGAAACGGCGCTGGGCGTGGCCAGCCCGGACTACAAGATCGCGCGTTCGTTCCAGGATCCCCGCTACATCCGCCTGGGCGCCCGCTACGACTTCTCACTGTAAGTGAGAACACGTCCCGGCAGCCGTCTGGCGATAGGCGGACTGCCGGGGTATCTTCCCGAACTTGGCCACCGGGTCCCCGGTGGCCTTCTTTTTTGGGCTGCAGGCGGCCACGCCCGGTTAGCCGGGCCACCGGGCCGCCTGCTAGCATGTGGGCACCCATCCACCCTGATGCCTTATGCGTATCCTGCTGGTCGAAGATGATTCCCTGGTCTCCGATGCCATCACGCGGGGACTGGTTGACGGTGGCTACGTGGTCGATGCGGTGGGCAATGCCGAGGCGGTCAACTCCCGCCTGGCCGAGATCCACTACGACCTGGCCATCATCGACCTCGGCCTGCCCGGCGAGGATGGCCTGAGCCTGGTGCGCCGGCTGCGGCGCGGCGGCAACCCGCTGCCCCTGTTGATCGTGACCGCGCGCGACGGGCTGGATGACCGCATCAACGCGCTGGACCTCGGCGCGGACGACTACCTGGTCAAGCCGTTCGCCCTGCCCGAGCTGGCCGCGCGCTGCCGCGCGCTGATCCGCCGCGCCACCGCCGCCGCCGCCAACGAGATCGTGGTCGGCCGCCTGCGCATCGACCTGGCCGGCCGGCGCGCGATGAACGCCGCCGGCGAAGTGCTGGAACTGACCCGGCGCGAATGGTCCATCCTGGAATGCCTCGCCCACCACAGCGGGCGGGTGGTGAGCAAGGAACGGCTGACCCAGGCCATCACCGGCTGGAGCGAGGACATCTCCGGCAACGCCATCGAGGTGCATGTCTCGCGCCTGCGCGGCAAGCTGGGCGGCGCGGCCACCGTGCGCGGCATCCGCGGGCTCGGCTACCGCCTCGAAGATGGCTAGGAACACGCGTCCCGTCAGTGTCCACGGTCGGTTGCTGAGCTACCTGCTGTTGCCGCTGTTCCTGCTGCTGGTGGCGGGCGTGGCGGTGGACCACCACGTCATCGTCAGCCCCATCCACAGCGCCTTCGACCATTCGCTGTCGCGCTCGGCGCTGGCCATCGTGGCACGGGTGCGCCCCGGCACCGACGGCCATCCCGTGGTGGCGCTGCCGCAAAACCCGCCGATGCCGCTGCGCGCGATGAACGGCGAGCGTTTCTTCTATCGCGTGAGCCGGCCCGGCGGCGAGACCGTGGCGGGCATTCCCGACCTGCCGCTGGCGCCCGACAGCGGCTCGGCCGACGGCTTCAGCTACGCCAACATCACCTACCACGACGAGGCGTACCGGCTGGCCAGCTACCGCACCAGCGAAACCGGCACGCCGCTGATCATCACCGTGGCCGAGACGCCGCTGCGCCGTGACCGCGCCGTGCATCGCCTGGACGTCGCCTTCCTCATCAACGACACCGTGCAGATGGCCGCAGTGCTGATCATCGCTCTGCTCGGCATCCGCATCGCGCTGCGCCCGCTGCAGCGCCTGGGCGGGCAGATCGCCGGCCGTCCGCCCGAAGCGCTGGCCCCGCTGTCCACCCGCGAGGTGCCCACCGAGGTGCTGCCGGTGGTGGAATCGCTCAATACCCTGCTGCTCCGCGTCCGCGACTCGGTGCTGTCGCAGCAGCACTTCCTGGCCAATGCCGCCCACCAGCTGCGCACGCCGCTGACCGGGCTGAAGGCCCAGTTGGAAGTGCTCACTCACGAGACCGCCGGCACGCCAGTGCAGGAACGCATCGCCCTGCTGCAAGGCGGCGTGGACCGGCTGGCCCATACCGCCAACCAGTTGCTCACCCTGGCGCGCTCCGAACCTTCCGCGCACCGCGCCAGCCACTTCACGCCCATCGAGCTGCCCCACCTCGTCGGCGAGATGATCGATGCCTCGCTGGACCGCGCGATCGCCTGCGGCATCGACCTGGGCGCCGACAGCCGGCCCGCGCAGGTCACCGGCGTGTACTGGCTGCTGCACGAACTGCTGGGCAACCTGATCGACAATGCCATCCGCCATACGCCCGCCGGCGGCACCATCACCGTGCGCTGCGGCATCGAGGCAGGCCAGCCCTTCCTGGAGGTGGACGACAGCGGCAGCGGCATCCCGCCCGGCGAGCGCGAACGGGTGCGCGAACGCTTCTACCGGGGCCACGGCGGCGAGGGCGATGGCTGCGGCCTGGGCCTGTCCATCGTCGACGAGGTGGCCCGCGTCCACGGCGCCCGGCTGAGCATCCACGACGGCAGCGTCGGCATGGGCACGCGCATGCGCATCGACTTCCCGGCCGGCTGACACGGCCGCGTCATCGCCCGGCACTTTGAATTTGAACCTGGCACCCCCAAAGTGGGGGCAGCCTTTGCAAGGAGCTTCTCCGTGTCCATACCCAGTGCCGTCAAGAGCACGCCCATCGGCAGCCGCCAGCAGCTCACCGATTACCTAGCGGCCGGGGAAAAGCCGCGTGACGCCTGGCGCATCGGCACCGAGCACGAGAAGTTCGGCTTTCTTACCGACACCCTGCGCCCGCCCGCCTTCGAGGGCGAGCGCGGCATCCGCGTGCTGCTGGAGCGCCTCGCCGCCCGCTACGGCTGGGAGATCGCCCGCGAGGGGGACAACCCGGTGGCGCTGTCGCGCGACATGGCCTCCATTACGCTGGAACCCGCCGGCCAGCTGGAGCTGTCCGGCGCGCCGCTGGAAACCATCCACCAGACCTGCAGCGAGGTCAACGCGCACCTCGCCGAGGTGCGCTCCATCGCCGACGACCTGGGCATCGGCTTCCTCGGCATGGGCTTCCAGCCCAAGTGGCGCCGCGAGGAGATGCCATGGATGCCCAAGGGCCGCTACAAGATCATGCGCGAGTACATGCCCAAGGTCGGCAACCTGGGCCTGGACATGATGACGCGCACCTGCACCGTGCAGGTGAACCTGGACTTCGACAGCGAGGCGGACATGGTGCGCAAGTTCCGCACCAGCCTGGCGCTGCAGCCCATCGCCACGGCCCTGTTCGCCGACTCGCCGTTCACCGATGGACGTCCAAACGGCTATCTTTCCTACCGCTCGCACGTCTGGGAGGACACCGATCCCGACCGCACCGGCATGCTGGACTTCGTGTTCGAGGACGGCTTCGGCTACGAGCGCTACGTCGACTACATGCTTGGCGTGCCAATGTATTTCAGCTACCAGAACGGCACCTACGTCGATCTCTCGGGCCAGGACTTCAAGCGCTTCATGGCCGGCGAACTGCCCGCCCTGCCTGGCGTGCGCGCCACCCTGAAGGATTGGGCCGACCACCTCACCACCGCCTTTCCCGAGGTGCGCCTCAAGCAGTACCTGGAAATGCGCGGCGCCGACGGCGGCCCGTGGAACCGGCTGTGCGCGCTGCCCGCGCTATGGGTGGGCCTGCTGTACGACGACGATGCGCTGGCCGCGGCCTGGGACCTGGTCAAGGACTTCACCCGCGCCGAGCGCCAGGCGCTGCGCGACGGCGTGCCGTGCCAGGCGCTGAAGCTGCCGTTCCGCCACCACACCGTGCGCGAGCTGGCCAACGAGACGCTGAAGATCGCCACCCACGGACTCAAGCGCCGCGCCCGCCTCAACCGCAACGGCGCCGACGAGAGTGTATTCCTCGAACCGCTGATCGAGATCGTCGAGGCCAACCAGACGCCCGCCGAGCGCAAGCTGGAGCTGTTCAATGGCCCATGGCGGGGCAGCGTCGATCCGGTGTTCCACGAGTTCGCCTACTGAGCGCAGTTCCCCTTCCAGCCTCCCCCTGTCCACAGGGGGAGGCGCCAAGGCATGCACGCTTTGGCTCCCTCCGCCGCGGTCGCAGGGGTAGTTTGTGCTCGCCACCGGCGAACTTGCATGCGGGCGCAGCCATGGCGAGGCCGGTCAAAGGTGGTGAATTCCGCTTGTGCCACTCGTGATGTTGCGATGCCTCGCAACCCGCCATCACGACGCGGCCACGCGACGCTAGCCGCCTACAATCCAACCGTGAGCCTGATGGCCCTGAGCGCCTACCCGCCCAGGCGATCCAAGCGCACGCTGTCACCGTAGCGCTTCGGCGACAACCCGACGATGCGTTTGAAGGCGTGGCTGAATGCGCTTTCGGAGGCATAACCCAGCCGGTGCGCCAGCACGGCGACCGGCGTATCGCCCTGGCGCAGCGCGTGTTCGGCCAGGCGCATGCGCCAGCGGGCCAGGTAGGCCAGCGGCGCCTCGCCCGCCACCGCCTTGAACTGCTCGGCGAAGCGGGTGCGCGACATGGCCGTGGCGCGGGCAAGCTGTTCGAGCCGCCAGGCGCGGCCCGGTTCGCCGTGCATCAGGCGCAGCGCCGGGCCGATGTGCGGATCGGTGGCCGCCCGCAGCCAGCTCGCCGGCAAGGCGCCGCCGGTGGCGAGATGGGCACGCAGGACCTGGATGAACAGCAGCAGCGCCAGCTGCGTGGTGGCCATCCCGGCACCGGGCAGGCCCGCGCGCTCCTGCACCAGTTGATCCAGGATCCAGCGCAGTGCGCGAGCCTCCGGCGCGTTGCCGCGCACGTGGATAAAGGGCGGCAGCACGTCGGACAGCAACGCGCCATAGGCCGGATGCAGGCGCACGTGGCCGCCGATCTGCAGCACCTCGTCGTCGCCACCGGGCACGCCGACGTTGACGATGGCCTCGGTGCGCTGGGCGAACAGCGCCTTCGCTTCCATCGGCGCCAGCGTGAGGTCGCTGGCCAGCACGAAGCCGGCGCCGCTCGTGAGCAGCACCACATCGCCTGCTTCGAAACGGACCGGATCGTCGCCGCCATCCCGTTGCAGCCAGCAGCTGCCGCGCACGGCGGCGAAGAACTTGATCTTGTCGGGCAGCGGGAAACGGATCGACCAGCGTCCCGCCGCCAGGAAACCGCCGGACATCACCGATTGCACGTCCGCCAGCTTCAACACGTCGGAAAGAGGATCGTCGAGCATGCCCGAACGATTGCGCATGCATGGCGGACTTTCAAGTATTCATCGTCCGCCAACGGCTCCCTAGGCTAGGTCGCATTCCACAGGAGCTTCCCCATGTCCCCATTGCAGACCCCTATCCATTCCGGCTTCGGCGCCGCCTCCACCGCGATGGAGGTGCTTGCCGGCATCGACCTGTCCGGCAAGACGGCCATCGTCACCGGCGGCTACTCGGGCATCGGCACCGAAACCACCCGCGCGCTGCGCGCCAAGGGCGCGCGCGTGGTGGTGCCGGCGCGCGACACCGCCAAGGCGGAGGCGACCCTGGCCGGCATGGACGTCGAGATCGCGGCGATGGACTTGGCCGATCCGGCTTCCATCGACGCCTTCGCCGAGAGGTTCCTGGCTTCCAGCGCGCCGCTGCACCTGCTCATCAACAGCGCCGGCGTGATGGCCTGCCCGCTCGCCCGCGACGCGCGCGGCTACGAGATGCAGTTCGCCACCAACCATCTCGGCCATTTCCAGCTGGCCGCGCGCCTGTGGCCGGCGTTGCGGCGAGCCGGCGGCGCGCGCGTGGTCGCGCTCTCCTCGCTGGGCCATCGCTATGCGCCGGTGGACTTCGACGATCCGAATTTCGAGCGGCGCGACTACGACCGCTGGATCGCCTACGGCCAGTCCAAGACCGCCAATGCGCTGTTCGCGGTGGACCTGGATGCGCGTGGCAAGGCGCATGGCGTGCGCGCCTTCTCGGTGCATCCCGGACGCATCGCGACCGACCTGGCCCGTCACATGAGCACCGAGGAACTGCAGAAGATCGGTGCGCTCGATGAGCAGGGCCGTCCCATCGCCGATCTCGCGCGCGGCATGAAAAACCCCGAACAGGGCGCCGCCACCAGTGTGTGGGCGGCGACCAGCCCGCAGCTCGACGGGTTCGGCGGCGTCTATTGCGAGGACTGCGATATCGCCGTGCTGGCCGAGGATGCCGAACAGACGGCGCCGGGCAGCGCCAGCCTTTCCGCCGGCGTGCGTCCCTGGGCGGTCGATCCGGCCGCGGCCGAACGGCTGTGGACGCTGAGTGAGCAATTGACGGGCGTCGCGTTCCCCTTCGCCTAGGCGAGAACGACGACCGCGCGCCACGTCATGCCGCCATGGCGCGGGTGTCGTCCAGCAGCGCCAGGAAGGCCTGCGTCGCCTTGTCGACAGGCAGCGCATCCGAGACGCCGGCGGCGTGGGCCACCACCAGTTCCCAGCACATCTCCGGCTCGGCCAGCTCGGCGATGCCCAAGGCCGGCTGGCGCGCGCGGGCGACGGCCTCGGGCAACAGCGCGATGCCCAGGCCACGCCGCACCAGTTCCAGCAATGTTTCCAGGTCGCTGACCTCGAAGGCGATATGCCGCTCGATGCCCGCTTCCATGAAACCGCGGTCGATCAGCTTGCGCGTGCCGCGGTCGAGCTCGAAATCGACGAACGGCTGTCCCTTCAGCGCCATCATCGGCACGTCGACGCGCCCCGCCAGCGCATGGCCCGGCGCGCACACAACCACCAGCGCCTCGCAGGCGATCATGGTGGTGGCGACGTCTTCCGGCGGCTCGGACACCGGCACGAAGGCCAGGTCCAGGCGTCCGCTGCGCACCTGCGCCAGCAGGTCCGACGAGGCGCCCTGCGACAGGCGCACCTCGATGCCGGGATGGCGCGAGTGGAACTGCTCGATCAGCGCCGGCAGGTCGAGGAAGGCCGGCAGGCTCTGCATGGTGCCGATGCTCAGCGTGCCACGCCGCAATCCCTGCACGGCCGCCACCGCGTCGCGCGCGTCCTCGATGGCGGCCAGCGCCGCCTTCGCCTTGCCGAGGAATACCCTGCCGGCCGCGGTCAGCCGCACCTGCCGCGTGCTGCGCACGAACAGCGGCGCTTCCAGTTCGGCCTCCAGCTGGCGGATCGAGGTGGACAGCGCCGATTGCACGATGTTCACGCGCCTGGCCGCGCGGGTGAAATGCTGTTCCTCGGCGAGCGCGACCATGTGCTGCAATTGCCGGAGTTCCACGTCGCCACCTCCCAGGAAATATCTTCGAAACAGATCAATCGTATCAATATATTCAATTTGAACGATGGAGGACGGCTGACTACCTTTCCCCGGATACCTGCAAGGAGATTCCCCTTGGCCATCCCCGCCACCACCGCATCGATCCCCTCCGCCTTGCCCACGCGCCGCCTCGGCCGCACTGACATGCACATCACACCCGTCGGCTTCGGCGCGTGGGCCATCGGCGGCCCCGACTGGGCGGTCAGCTGGGGCGCGCAGGACGACAACGACTCCATCGCCGCGATCCGCCACGCAGTCGAGCGCGGCATCAACTGGATCGATACGGCGGCGATCTACGGCCTCGGCCATTCCGAGGAGGTCGTGCGCCGTGCCCTGGCCGGCTTGCCGCAGGACCAGCGCCCCTACGTGTTCACCAAGTGCGGGCTGGTCTGGAACGAACGCGACCGACACGCGGCGCCGCGCCAGGTCGGCGCGCCAGCCAGCCTCCGGCACGAAGTGGAGGATTCGCTGCGCCGGCTTGGCGTCGAGCGCATCGATCTCTACCAGATGCATTGGCCCGCCGAGGACGGCACGCCGCTGGAGGTGTACTGGCAGACCCTGCTGGACCTCAAGCAGGAGGGCAAGGTCCGCGCGGTCGGCCTCTCCAACCACAACGCGGCGCAGCTTGCGGACGCCGAGGCGCTGGGCCACGTCGACACGCTGCAGCCGCCGTTCTCGGCCATCCGCCGCAACACCGCCGTCGCGGAACTGCCGTGGTGCCATGCGCACGACACCGGCGTCATCGTCTACAGCCCGATGCAGGCCGGCCTGCTCAGCGGTGCGTTCAGCGCGGAACGCGCCAAGGCGCTGCCGAAGGACGACTGGCGCTCGCGCAACGCGGAATTCACCGGCGACAAGCTGGCCGCCAACCTGAAACTGGCCGACGCCTTCCGCGTGCTGGCCGAACGCCGCGGCACCAGCGCAGCGGCGGTAGCGGTCGCGTGGACGCTGGCATGGCCGGGCGTGACCGGCGCCATCGTCGGCGCGCGCAGCCCCGCGCAGGTCGATGGCTGGCTCGCCGCCGCTACGCTGGAACTCACCCGCGATGAACTAGGCTTCATCGCCGACACCATCGAACGTACCGGCGCCGGCAGCGGGCCAGCCCTGCCACCGGGCTGACATCCCACTCCCCGCCACTACCGACCGCCGAAGGGAACGCCATCATGACTCGCCGCTCGCATGCCTTGATCCGACGCTTTCCCTTCAGCTCCCGGGCCGCGCTTTGCGCGCTCGCCGCTGCGGGGCTTTCCTTCCCTGCATTCGCCCAACAGGATCTGGCGCGCTTCCACGACGCGCCAGCGTCCGTCGACCAGGCACGCAATCCCTACGCCGGCGCCGCCGATGCCGGCAAGGCATTGTTCGCGGCGCATTGCGCGAGCTGCCATGGCGCGTCCGCGCAGGGCAACGGCAACGTGCCGCCGCTGGCCAGTGCGCGGGTGAAGCAGGCTTCGGCAGGCGCGCTGTTCTGGTTCATCGGCAAGGGCGACGTCAACAACGGCATGCCCGCCTGGAACAGCCTGCCCGAACAGGAGCGCTGGGAACTGGTGAGCTACCTGCAATCGCTGGACAGCGCCTCCGCCAGCAAGAGCAATGCACCGACCGCAGTCGCCTCGACGACAGCGGGCAACTGGCCGCCACCCACCGCACCATTCACCGACTTCCGCTACGAAGCGCCGGGCACCGTCCGCAAGATCACCGTGGCCGACCTGCCCCAGCCATATGCCACGTCATCAGCGGGCAACGCGCCGCAACTGGTGGCGCGCCCAGCCGGTGCGTGGCCCAAGGCACCACCAGGCTTCAAGGTGGAACTGTTCGCCACCGGCCTGGAGAATCCCCGCCTGCTACGCACGGCGCCCAACGGCGATGTATTCGTGGCCGAGACGCGCGCCGGGCGCATCACCGTGTTCCGCGGCATCACCGCAGACGGGCATCCGAAGGAAACCCACGTATTCGCCACGGGCCTGCACCAGCCCTTCGGCATCGCCTTCTATCCGGCCGAACATCCGCAGTGGGTCTACGTGGGCGACACCGATGCGGTGCTGCGCTTCCCCTACCGGGACGGCGACCTGCAGGCCAGCGGAGCGCCCGAGCACATCGCCGACCTGCCGCACGGCGACCGCGGGCACTCCACGCGCGACGTCGCGTTCTCGCCCGACGGCAAGCGCATGTACGTGTCGGTGGGTTCCGCTTCCAACGTGGACGACCCGGATACCACGCCCGGCGAAAAGTATCGCGCCAACATCCTGGTATTCCGTCCGGACGGCTCGGACATGAAGGTCTATGCCTCCGGCATCCGCAACCCGGTCGGCCTGGCCGTCGATCCGAAGGACGGCACACTGTGGTGCTCGGTCAACGAGCGCGACGGCCTGGGCGACAACCTGGTGCCCGACTACATCACCCACGTGCAGGAGGGCGGCTTCTACGGCTGGCCGTGGTGGTACCTCGGCCCGCACCAGGACCCGCGCCATGCCGGCAAGCACCCGGAGCTGCGCGACAAGGCCATCGTGCCCGACGTGCTGCTCAATCCCCACAACGCCTCGCTGCAGCTCACCTTCTATACCGGCAGCCAGTTCCCCGAGGAATATCGCGGCGACATCTTCGCGTCGGAACACGGCTCCTGGAACCGTTCGGTACGCGTGGGCTATGAGGTGATCCGCCTGCCGCGCCACGGCACCGCACGCGCCAGCGGCGAATACCAGGACTTCCTCACCGGCTTCGTGCTGCCCAGCGGCCAGGCATGGGGCCGCCCGGTCGGTGTCACCACCGCCGGCGACGGTTCGCTGCTGGTGAGCGACGACGGCGGCAACGTCATCTGGCGGGTGAGCTACGGCAAGCCGTAGCGGCACGCCGGCCGGCCCTGGCAAAAAAGGGCGCCCCGGCCGTTTCCGGCCAGGGTGCCCGGCCGGTCAGCTGAGCTTGTAGGAATGCGCACCGGCGCCGGCGAGGTTGCCGCCGTCGACGATGAGGTATTCCGGCCGGATCGGCTGCTTGCCGTAGAAGTTCTGCAGGATTTCCAGCGTACCCGCCGCGTAGCGGGCCTGCGCGGAGAGCGACGAGCCGGAGATGTGCGGCGTCATGCCTTCGTTCGGCATGCGGCGCCAGGGATGATCCACCGGCGCCGGCTGCGGGTACCAAACGTCGCCCGCATAGCCGGCCAGTTGGCCCGATTCCAGCGCGCGCACGATGGCGTCCCGGTCCACCAGCTTGCCGCGCGCGGTGTTGATCAGGTAGGCGCCGCGCTTCATCAGCTTGAGCTTCTTCTCGTCGATGTAATGCTCGGTGGATGGGTACAGCGGCATCTGCAGGTTGAGCACGTCGACCTGCTTGATCATCGACTCGGCATCGGCATGGTAGGTGACGTTGAGTTCCTTCTCCACGTCGGCGGGCAGGCGATGCAGGTCGGTGTAGTGCAGGTGCACGTCGAACGGCTTCAGGCGTCGCAGCACGGCCAGGCCGATGCGGCCGGCGGCGATGGTGCCGAAATGCATGCCCTCCAGGTCGTAGCTGCGGCTGACGCAGTCGGCGATGTTCCAGCCGCCGTTCACGGCGTACTGGTGCGACGGCAGGTAGTTGCGCACCAGCGAGAGCACCATCATCACCACGTGCTCGGCCACGCTGATGGAGTTGGAGAAGGTGACTTCGGCCACGGTGACCTTGTGCTCGGCGGCAGCCTTGAGGTCCACGTGGTCCGAGCCGATGCCCGCGGTGATGGCCAGCTTGAGCTTCTTGGCCTTGGCGATGCGCTCGGCGGTGAGGTAGGCCGGCCAGAACGGCTGCGAGATCACCACCTCGGCGTCAGGCAGGTGGCGGTCGAACACGGAGTCGGCGCCATCCTTGTCGGAGGTGACGACCAGCTCATGACCCAGGCTCTCAAGGTAGCTGCGCAGCCCCAGCTCGCCGGACACGCAGCCCACCAGCTCGCCCGGCTTGAAGCCCAGGTCCTTCGGCGTGGGCGCGGTCTGCCCGTTCGGGTATCCGGCGATGGCGGGGATATCGTCGCGCGCGTACCTGGGCGGATAGCCCGTGACCGGATCGGGATAAAGAACGCAAAGCACTTTTGCCATGATCATTCTCCGAACGCATCGGCACGACCGGGATTGGCCGTGCGCGGTGGCGGAGTGTGGTCAGGCCCGGCCCCTGCGCCAAACCACGGCACTAACGTTCTGATAAGCGGCGCTTATGTCGCGCCCCTTTTGCTGCGCCGCTCAATCGAGCATGCCCGCGAGCGGGGCGTCCAGTTGCCCCTGCAAGTCCAGCCGCGAGGCCAACTGCCATGCTTCCTCGAGCAGGGGCGGGGCCATCTTTTGCCGCAGTCGCAGCATGCCCACGATGGCCGACTGCGCCGGCTCGATGGCATGCAGGGTGATCTCGCGTCCCAGGAAGTAGTCGGGCAACGCGCTGACCGGCATCACGCTGCACATCTCCCCGCTGCGCACCAGCGCATACAGCACGCTGATGGTGTTGGTATCGACGATCACCCGGGGCGCCACGCCTGCCTGCCGGAAGGCCTCGTCGATGATCGCGCGGTTGTGCATCTCGTGGTTGAACAGGCACAGCGGCAGGCGCGCCGCCTCGCCCCAGCTCAGGCGAGGCTTGAGCTTGCGCCCGGGATGCTCGCTGGCGACCAGCACGTAGCGTTCGGCATACAGCGGCTGCACCTCGAAGATCTGCTGCGGCACCTGGTCGAGATAGGTGACGCCCAGGTGAAGCTCCTGCCGCTTCATGCGCTGCAATATCTGGCGCGTGCTCAGCGAGTGCAGCCCCAGGCGTATTTCGGGAACGACGTGGCGGTAGGCCACCGTCAGCAGCATCGACGCCTGCAGGCCCGAGGGCACCGTGCCCACGGCGAGATGCCCGCCGGCCACCGAACGGGAAAACTCCGCTTCTTGCCGCAGTCCATCCAGCGACGCCAGCGTCTGGCGCGCCCACAGCAATACGCGCTCGCCTTCCGGCGTAAAGCCGATAAAGCGCCGGTCGCGCCGGATGATGGTGATGCCCAGTTCCTTCTCCAACTGCCGCAGGCCGGCCGACAGTGCCGGCTGCGTCACCTGGCAACTCTCCGCCGCCTGGGCGAAATGCCGGTACTGCGACAACGCAACGAGATAGGCGAGTTGGCGGACGAACAAGGCAACCTCCGTGGGCCGGCGTGCTTTCGTGTGCCTCGCCTACCGGGCGCGAGCACGCTGGAGACGCGACAGTGTGCCATGCCGCATGGACACCGGTGGTTTCGGCAACGTCACTTCAGGTAGCTGCGCAGCACCGCGAGCACCGGCGCCAGTTCCTCCTCGCTGCCTTCGAGGCCGACATGCGAACGCAGGTGGCCTTCCAGCACTTCGAGGATGAGGCCATTGACGGCGCCGCGGACAGCCGCCAGCTGCTGGAGCACCGCGCCGCATTCCGGCTCGCCGCCCAGCGCGCGCTCCAGCGAGGCGACCTGGCCACCGATCCGGCGCACGCGCGCCAATAGCTTCTTGTCGTGGACGACGTGCGACATGCCTGCATCCTCCTTATACTGGGGGGTAGTATATAGAATCAAGCCTGCCCATGTCCGCCAGCAACCTCGCCGCCTACACGCACAGTCACGTTTTCCATGACGGCAACCGCCAGGGCGAGCGCCGCACGCGCGTGGTGGTGCTCATCACCGCCGCGATGATGGTGATCGAGATCGCGGGCGGCTATGCGCTCAATTCGATGGCGCTGCTGGCCGATGGCTGGCACATGAGCTCGCACGCCGTGGCCATGGGCATGTCGCTGCTGGCCTATGTGCTGGCCCGGCGCTATGCCGGCGATCCACGCTTTGCTTTCGGCACCTGGAAGATCGAGATCCTCGGCGGCTTCGGCAGCGCCGTGCTGCTGGCCATGGTGGCGGCGCTGATGCTGTTCCAGTCGGCGGAGCGCCTTCTCTCGCCCGGGCCGATCCACTACGACGAGGCGATCCTGATCGGCGTGCTCGGGTTGGCCGTCAATGTCGCCTGCGCCTGGCTGCTGCGCGACGGGCATTCGCACGGCCACGGCCACGATCATGGGCATGGACACGGCCATGCCCACCATGACGTCAACCTGCGTTCCGCCTATGTCCACGTGATCGCCGACGCGGCGACCTCGGTGCTGGCCATCGCGGCGCTGCTGGGCGGCAAGTACCTGGGCGCCTCCTGGCTTGACCCGGTCATGGGCATCGTCGGTGCCCTGCTCGTCGCGCGCTGGGCTATCGGCTTGCTGCGTGAATCGGGACGCATCCTGCTCGATGCCGAGATGGATGCGCCCGTGGTGCAGGAGGTGCGCGACGTCGTACGCGATTGCCTGCCCGATGCCCGCATCACCGACCTCCATGTCTGGCGCGTGGGCCGGGGCGGCTATGCCTGCATTCTCGCGCTGGCCACGCCGGATGCGATCTCGCCGGAGGCCGTGAGGAGCCATCTGGCCGTCCACGAGGAACTGGTCCACGTCACCGTGGAAGTAACCCGCCTGGGTGACCAGGCCTCATTGCAAGGCTGACTCACGCCTGGGCCGTCCGCAGCGCCTGCGCGGAGGCCTTGAATACCCGGGCGGAAGAGCGCAGGAACACCACCAGCAGCGCCAGCGCGACCAGCAAGTCCGGCCAGCCTGCGCCGAACAACCAGGCCAGCAGCGCCGCAGCCAGCACCGCGATGCCCGCGCAGACGTCGTTGCGCGAGCATTCCCAGGCGGAAGCCAGGTTCACGTCGCCGTCCTGGTAGGGCGTGAGCAGCCTCAGGCAAACCAGGTTCGCGTCGAGGTTCAGCAGCGCCGCCAATCCCACGCCCCCCTGGCAAGCCCCGCCCCCAAAAGAAAGGGCCGGCATGCGCCGGCCCTTTCATGCAGCGAGACGGGAAGCCTCACTTCTTCTGCGGTGCTTCCTTCAGGCCACGGTTGAGCAGCATCGGCTCGATGCTCGGCTCCTTGCCGCGCCAGTCC